>NZ_CP026381.1:0-3045000 GCF_002953155.1 Sphingopyxis sp. MG | reverse complement strand
CCTGCGGCGAAAATGTAACGGGGCTCAAGACGTGCACCGAAGCTTAGGGTGTGTAGCAATACACGCGGTAGCGGAGCGTTCCGTAGGCTGATGAAGCGGTCTGGTAATGGACCGTGGAGGTATCGGAAGTGCGAATGCTGACATGAGTAGCGATAAAGAGGGTGAGATGCCCTCTCGCCGAAATCCCAAGGGTTCCTGCTTAAAGCTAATCTGAGCAGGGTAAGCCGGCCCCTAAGACGAGCCCGAAGGGGGTAGTCGATGGGAACCACGTTAATATTCGTGGGCCTGGTGGTGTGTGACGGATCGCGTAAATTGTCTGATCTTATTGGATTGGTCAGGCTTTGAAGCGGTTCCAGGAAATAGCCCCACCGTATAGACCGTACCCTAAACCGACACAGGTGGGATGGTAGAGTATACCAAGGCGCTTGAGAGAAGTCTCCTGAAGGAACTCGGCAAATTGCCTCCGTACCTTCGGAAGAAGGAGGCCCTGCATCTGGGCAACCAGTTGCAGGGGGCACAGGCCAGGGGGTAGCGACTGTTTAGCAAAAACACAGGACTCTGCTAAGTCGGCTTCAAGACGACGTATAGGGTCTGACGCCTGCCCGGTGCCTGAAGGTTAAGTGGAGGGGTGCAAGCTCCGAAACGAAGCCCAGGTAAACGGCGGCCGTAACTATAACGGTCCTAAGGTAGCGAAATTCCTTGTCGGGTAAGTTCCGACCTGCACGAATGGCGTAACGACTTCCCCACTGTCTCCAGGAGATGCTCAGCGAAATTGAATTCTCCGTGAAGATGCGGAGTACCCGCGGTTAGACGGAAAGACCCCGTGCACCTTTACTGCAGCTTCAGAGTGGCATTAGGAAAGAACTGTGTAGCATAGGTGGGAGGCTTTGAAGCACCGGCGCCAGCTGGTGTGGAGCCATAGGTGAAATACCACCCTGTTGTTTTCTGATGTCTAACCTCGATCCATGAAACTGGATCAGGGACCCTCTGTGGCGGGTAGTTTGACTGGGGCGGTCGCCTCCTAAAGAGTAACGGAGGCGCGCGATGGTAGGCTCAGGACGGTTGGAAACCGTCTGCGAGAGTGCAATGGCATAAGCCTGCCTGACTGCGAGACTGACGAGTCGAGCAGAGACGAAAGTCGGTCATAGTGATCCGGTGGTCCCGAGTGGAAGGGCCATCGCTCAACGGATAAAAGGTACGCCGGGGATAACAGGCTGATGATTCCCAAGAGCTCATATCGACGGAATCGTTTGGCACCTCGATGTCGGCTCATCACATCCTGGGGCTGGAGCAGGTCCCAAGGGTTTGGCTGTTCGCCAATTAAAGTGGTACGTGAGCTGGGTTCAGAACGTCGTGAGACAGTTTGGTCCCTATCTGCCGTGGGCGTCGAAATTTGAGAGGAGTTGACCCTAGTACGAGAGGACCGGGTTGAACATACCTCTGGTGTACCTGTCGTGGCGCCAGCCGCGCAGCAGGGTAGCTATGTATGGACGGGATAACCGCTGAAAGCATCTAAGCGGGAAGCCTCCCTCAAGATAAGATTTCTTAGAGCCGTGGAAGACCACCACGTTGATAGATCGGATGTAGAAGTGCGGTAACGCATGGAGCTAACCGATACTAATTGCTCTATTCGCGCTTGAAGAGTCCCACCATCAACGACAATCCTGAACGGATTGCCGGTGATGTGGATGATATGAATAACAGCCATTATGCACGGGCATCGATTGAACCCCTATCCGACCTACGCCGGCTTCATTGCTTGGTGACCATGGCGTCAGTGCCCCACCCGATCCCATCTCGAACTCGGCCGTGAAACCTGACAGCGCCGATGGTACTGTGGCTCAAGCCCCGGAAGAGTAGGACGTCGCCAGGCATTGCAGCCGGCGTAAGGTCGAAGAGGAACCCATTCACAATTGTCGGGCGGCGTTGGCCGCCCTTCGCCGTTTCTGCGATCCCGGAACCCGGGATTGGCGATTTGGTTGACGCGGGATGGAGCAGCCCGGTAGCTCGTCAGGCTCATAACCTGAAGGTCGTAGGTTCAAATCCTACTCCCGCAACCATAGAAAGCCCACTAGGCTAAGAGCTTAGTGGGCTTTTTTGCTGTTCGGAGCGGGCGGCATTCCGACCATTCCAAATTCGGAATCCTAACTTTTGCTTTGTTCCACTCTTCGATTGCGCGCGGCCGGAGTTGACGGTTACTGCTAAAATCGTAGGTAGCGCCATAGGGCAATACCAGGTCGACCGGAAAAAAATCTTCTTCATCGCGGTTTTCATATTCGCGGACAGAGCGGGTGAGCACCACCAAGCGGAGCGTTTCAGCTACATTAGTCATAAGATATTGGCGACAGTGGTCGGCTGCTCCGCCATCGATTTTGCCTGGACGGATGGATTCCGGAGGCTTGGAGCGGATCGTAGTTGCCATTCCCCTCGAGCGGAGCGTGGCCGTGCCGGCGGCGGTCGAGGCTCAGCTCGGAATGATCTGGAGGTCCAGATGATCCGAATCGAACCCGTTGCCGCCCGGCACCGCGGCGATCGGCCGTTCCTGGACGCGCGGGCCCTGCGCGCGGCTGAGCACGGCCTGTCCCGAACCGTTGAGCAGGATCTCGTCGTTGCCGGCGATCAGGCGGGTGCCGACCAGCGTCCCGGGCGCATAGGTGACGACGAGCTCATAGCCGCCCGGCGCGTTGCAATATTCGCGGAACATGCCAAGCGATACGGCGTCGCCCTGGATCGCGCCGAACCCGGTGGGCTGATGGTTGACGGTGCATTGGACCGCCACCCGCGCGAAGAGGTTGAAGCCATAGGAGGCGGCGAGCGCGGTCGTCGGCGCCGCAACGAATATGAGGCCTGCGAGGCCCATCGAAAGTTTCCGTGTCATTCGCCACCCTTTCCGCCGAACTGGCCGAAGCGTAGGGTGGTGTTAGCGGCGCAAATCTAAGAATCGGTTAAGCGCCCCGGGTGGTAGCGAACGGAAAAAACTCAGCGCGCGGTGACGGAGATCGAGATGACGTCGCTGTAGGTGCCGGCGCGCCGATCGCTCACGTCGCCGATCACGAACTGGATCGGCAGCGATTCGCGGCGATAGCCCGCGCCGGTCGGTCCCGATAGTGTGCTGGCTCCGGAAAG
This sequence comes from Sphingopyxis sp. MG, assembly GCF_002953155.1. Lineage (NCBI taxonomy): Bacteria > Pseudomonadati > Pseudomonadota > Alphaproteobacteria > Sphingomonadales > Sphingopyxidaceae > Sphingopyxis > Sphingopyxis sp. MG. Next base: position 3,041,874 of record NZ_CP026381.1, on the reverse strand, counting down.
ATTGACCGCGTCGCCGCCGATCGAGACCGTATAGGGAATGGTCCACTCAGTCGATCCGAGGCGCAGCTTGCCTGAATTGGCCGAGACGACCTGCAAATCATAGGAGCCAGTGCTGTTTACCCGCAACTGGAGCGGCACAGGCGCGACGCCCGTGCGCAGCTCGCCGAGGTCGACGACAGCCTGTCCCTTGCTCACGGAATAAGCTCCGGCCAAACCGATCCTTGCCGAGGGCAAAACCTCAAGCCCCAGCACCAACTGCATGCCGCCGAATGAACGGAAGCTGCGATCCTGTGCCTTGATCGTCACGTCTTGCGTGAACATACCCGCCTCGCGCACATCGTCGCTGTTGGCGACGAGTTTGTAAAGCAGCGTCTTCGATTCATTGGGTGCCAAGATCAATTCGCGCAACGATGGCGTACGCAACGAACGGCCCGACCGCGGTGTGACATCCTGCGAATCGGTCAGATTGACGAGTGCATAACCAATCGGCTTGCCGGTCCTCTTCGACAGACCGAAGGGCGGCTGCGAAAGGTCGAACAGCGGCGCAAAGCGGCATTCGGTGCCGCCGTCGTTGACGAAGGTAATGCTGAACGTGCCTTCAGGCAACGAACTGCCATAGGGATCGTAACCTTGAATTAACCAACTCGCCGGCGCTGTCGTGACTCTTACCATGCAGTCAGTGGGGCGCGTCGGGGCCGCTGATGGCTGAGCCAAAGTAGGCGTGGCCAACACTGTGGCAGCGAGCAGAAGCGATGAGCGAAGCATGGATGCCTCCTATTGGAACGAGCCCGACCTGACGGTGCCGAGATCGACGAGACCGGTCGTTTCGGTCGGGACGGTAAATTCGAATGCCTTGTCGACCGTGCCGTTGGGGCCATAGGTTTCGACGAGATAGCGGCGGCCGGGCAACAGGTTCGGTACAGCAAAACGGCCGACCGAATTCGTGAAGAAGGGTGTGGGTTGCGGTTTGTCGCCTTCCGTGACGTCAAGCAGCGTCACGCGCCCGCCGATCAACGACACCGGTTTTTCGGGAGTCAGCATCAGGGTACCAATTGCGCTCGCAAAGGCGTCGGTTCCAACGCGCGCGGCGTAGCCGCTCTTGTAGGATGGGTGAACGCGGAATACGCCCGGACCGGTGTCGTAGCCCGGCGGCGGACTCTCTACATCATATTGCACCGACTGGGTGGAGTAGGAGCCGAGGAAATTATGAACCGCCGCGCCGAGCGGGCCGCTACGGGCGATATAGTCGTTCTGAGCCAGCGATTGACCGACGACAACATCGCGTTTGCCCAGATTCTTGTGCGGCTTCAACAGCATGAAGCTGTCATTGATGCGGCGACCGAGCCCGACCATACCGTCGGTATAGGCGATCGTCGTGCCGACGCGGAGCGTCGTGGCATTGATACTGGCGATATTCGACAGGCTGGGGCCGAAGGTGCCGTGACTGACCGCCACGTCAAAGCGGTTGGCCGAATAGCTGGCGTAACCGACCGCTTGCGCGCTCTGGTCCTGACGGGTGACCACGCCGCCGAAGCCGACGCTGTTGAGTTGGTTGAGTCCACTTTGATTATAGGACAATTCAGCGAGATTGTCGCGGCTTTCATAGCGGCCTTCGGCGCGGCGGCGATAGTCCGGCTGGAACACGAGACCGACGAGCACGCTGAAACCTGACGCGCTGGAAGCGGATGGAAACTTCGTATATTCCACGCCGGTGCGGAAGGTCCACCGAGGATCGAATCGATAATAACCCGTTACACCAGCCCTGTAGCTGTCGCCTAATATCCTACGCCCCTTAATGTAAGAGGCCGTAGAGGTCGTCAGGAATTTCATGCTGAACTGGCGCGTATATTGCGCCGAAACCGTTATGGAATTACTGTTGATGCCCTGAATGTTGCTTAAAGTAGAAAATCGCGGCGAGATATAGTCGGCGCGTAACGTCAAGCTGTCGGACAGGCCGCCGCGATCGAAGAAATGTTCATAGCTGACGCCGCCTGCAAAACCGGCACCGGCGTCTTTGGAGTGGCTGCCCGCAGCGTCAAGCAGCAGACGGCCCCCGTTTCTGAGCACCAATTGCGTCTGACCGGTCAGCGTTTGAACATCCTTGCTCGCCTGCAAGCCAATACCGATCGCAGGCGCGTTGAAGAAGGCCTTACGAAAAAAGCCCGAAAAGGCGACCGGCCCCTTGTAATCGGGTGCATAGCCGAAACGTTTGCTCGTCGGTCCAATATAGGCGCTATATTCAAAGTCGCCCGGGTCGAGGTCGATCGGATCGAGATATTGCTGATATGCTAGGTTCTGCACCGCGCCGCTATTGTCAGTGACCTGAATCTGAATGTCGTTGCTGCCCGCGACGAGCGGCAGCGAACTGAAATCGTAACGGCCCGGCTGAAGCCGCATTTCGCGGTAGAGCGACCCGTTGCGCAGAAAACGCACCGTCGATTCTCGTTGCAGGATCAGTTGCCGATTCGCTTGCAGAATCGCGGCGCGAAAGGTGTTGAAACGGCGTTGCTGGCGTAGGACGCCGATACCGCCCATCTGGACATAGGCCTGCTGACCGCGGATTTCGACATCCAGGTCGCCGACGAACCATCGGCGATAATCCTGCGGCTGGTCATAAACGAGGCGCGCATAGTTGCGCTGGAATTTGTAGCCTTCGCCGGACAGGGTGAACCGCTGGCCGAATTGCGCATCACCTTCGAACACGACTGAGCCAACACGGACCGCACCGTCAAAGTTGATCGTCGGCGGACTGGTATTGTTGCTGCCCTCCCAGACGTAGCTCTGGACCGCGCTCAAGTTCAGATACGCCGAGAAGCTTTCGGGTTGCAGCGTGATGTCATCGAGATCGTCCTTCGGGGGCGCGAACAGATCGAGGGTGGCCCGTTGCTCGGCCCCAACCTGCACCACGACGACCGCCAGCGTGCTGGGATCGTAGGTCAGCCCGACACCCGTGCCATCGAGATTCTCTGGCCCGAATTGCGTCCTGCCTGCCAGATGATCGGATAATCTGACATGCGCCTCGTCGTTGAGGATGGGGCGCAGCAATTTGAGGAAGGTCTCGGTATCGAGCAGGAAGCGGTCGTCGGCGGTCAACCGCATCGGAATGTCGCCGAGGCTGCGGTCGAGGAAGGTCAGCGGCACCGTCATGTCGATGTCGCGCTCATAGGGGTTGATGTCGGGCCGACCATGAGGGCCTATCGGCACCTGCTGCATGCCTAGATCGGGCTGGGACGGCGTCGGCGCAGGCGTTGGCGCCGGGGCTCCGGGCAGGGGAATGCTGGTCGACGGGGTATCCGGTGCCGGCTCCGGGGTAGGCTGCGTCGTCCCGGACCGCTGGGGCAGGGGAATCGAAATCTGCGCCGAAGCGGCGCTCGCCCACAGCGCCGGCATCGCGACCGAGCAAAGGGCGGCCGACATCCTCATTTCGCGAAGGTCAGCTTGATCGGGCCGGGGCCAAAGCCAGGGACCGGTAAGTTAAAGGTACGTTCGCCCTGTGCCGGGACGTAGCCGGTGCCGACGACCCGCGACAATTCCTCGGGTGAGACGTCGACGCGCAGGAAATTGCCTTCGCGATCGGTTCCCTCCAGGTTCCAGCCGAATTCCGCCATCATCGCGTGACGACGGCCGTCGTTGCGCAGCGTCACGGCAACGCCATCCTGCAGCGGCGGCTTGGCGGTTGCGCCGGGCAGTGCGGGCGGCTGATATTCGACTTGGTGAACCGAGGATGCGTTGACGTTGGGCTTTGCGCCAGGGGGCGCGACGACCACAAGCGCGCGCATGTTATAAAGAACCTGCACTTGCGCCGATGCCGCCTCGTCGGTTCCGGGCTCGAAAGCGACGGGGAGCTGCTGGATCGCGACATAATAAGCCTGGGAGGTCGCGAGTTCAGGATCGCCGACCCATTGCAGGCGGATTACCTGACGACCGCCGGGAGGCAGCGCACCCTGTGGCGGAAAGATCAGGAACTTGTCGTCGGCCGGCGTCTCGGTGATCTTGCCGTCTTTGTCGATTTCCATCCGATAGACGCGTGTCTCGAAGGCTAGTTTGCCGGCATTGATGTTCTGGACCTCGATGCGCGCGACGGCGTCGGTGCCGCTCGTCTCCATTTCGATGACCATCGGGGAAACGCGCATGGCGTATGCCGCCGGGACGAGGATGAAAAGCGCAGCGATGGTCGCCAGCAGCACCTTCGACCGGCGCTTCAGCACGGACAATATAGCCATGAGTCCCCCTTCCCCTTGGATTCAACAGGATAATTGCAGTGATTCATAAAGAAAGGGGAAAGATCGCTCTTCCCCCTTTCTCCGATTTACAGCTCGAGACTTAGAGCGCCTTGAGCGTCAGCGTCGTCGTGCCGGTGTAGTTGCCAGCGACCAGGCCGATGTTATTGACGGCCGGGGCGTTGAAATTGATCGTCATATCCGAACGCCATGCACCTTGCGGCAGCGTCTCCGTGCCATCGGTATCGTTGCTGGCAACAGTCAGGCTCTGCGGGGTACCATTGGCAACCACACCGAACGCGACACCCGTCCAGGCAGCCGACACCGAATAGGGGATGTTGTTCTGGAACTGGAGGTTGTCGTAACCGCTGGCGGTCTGGTTGACTAGGCCGTTCGGGCTATCCTTGGTAATCGACACTTCATTGTTGAAGTTGCAGCCCGCGGTCAGCGTTTCCACTGTGGCGGTCGCCGGGCCGACCATTTCGAACGCGTCGTTGACGTTTTCGTTGTTGCCGGTGCGGATGCCGATCACGCCGAAATCGATGACCCGTGCGCTGGCATCATTGCCCGAGTAGAAAGAGCAATCCTTGTTGACCTTGCCCCGCAGCCGGAAATTGACGTTCACAGTCGGCGTCGCGGTTTCGGTGTTGCCCGGCGCGCTGGCGGTGGCGGTGTAGCGCGTGCCGACCTGCGTGAGAACGCCGAGTTCGCCAGCGGCTTCACCCACGTTGACCATCACCGGCGGAAGCCATGGGATCGGATTGATGTTAACCGGCTGCGGGTTCGTGATCGTGTAGGGGATCGGACCCGGGCTGGCATAGTGGAGCGTGTTGGTCTGCGCAGCCGCCGGCGAAGCAACGCCGACGAGAGCAATGGCGGCAACGGTGCCGGTAAGAATCTTTTTCATAACCTTCTTCCCTCATTTTGAGCCGCGCCCCCGTTCGTGGAGAATACGGCCTTTCATTCGCACCGGTTGGTCGGAGAGGCAGATGGACACGGTGCCTGTCCATCGCCCTAATTCCGCCAGCGAAGACCCCCTCCGCCGGCGAATCCCTCAGATCGGAGCGACCGTGATCGTGATCGTCTCCGCATAATCGCCCGCCAGCAGCTTGCTGGCCTCGCCTGTCGGCAGGCCCAGTTCGACCGCCAGCGTCATGCCGTCGGTAGCGATGCCGCCGTTGCTGGAAATCACGCCGCCCGCCTGGAGTTGGCTGCTGGTGAAGGACTTGCTGATCGTCTGCGCGGACGGCAGGCGCACCGGCATCTGAACCGACAAGCTGTAAGGCAGCTTGCCGCCATAAGGCCCCTGACCGTTAGGCATGCTGGTGTGGGTCAGCGCGCCCGTATCGCCCTTGATCGTCATCGTGAAAGGACGGTTGCAATCGAAGGCGACTTTCGTCTGAAAGCCCAGCCCGCGGCGTTCGAGGTTGCCGAAATCGACGTTCGGAATCTGGCCCATCGCGCAATGTTCGCGGATCGAGCCGCTGACCGCGATGTCGATCGAGCGCGCATTGTCGATCTGCATGTCGGCTGCGGTAGCCGGCACGGCAAATGCCGTCGCAACGAGCGCAATGAGCAGCAGGCGCATGAACGCTTCCCCCAATAAACCTGAACGGTTTTTGTCCGCGTAATTGCGGTCCTGGGCATCCCTATGCCCGGGGAAGTCGCGACCCGACTCACCCCCCCTCCGTTAGGGCCAATTTAATACGGGAGTTAATTTTTATGTGAACCCCCAAAATGACCCGTCGCCCAGAATCGCGAGGCGGTAAATGTAAGGAAACTCTGGGAAAGCCGGGAATGATGGGGGTCTTGAGGGTTAACCGTCGGACCCCTTGCGATGCCGGACTGGCAAGCCGTCCTGTTATGGAACAGGCTGCATCCGAATCTTAACCGATTTTTGCCCGCAAGGCGCATTCGCGCCGAAATGCGCCCACCCTGCGGCAGGCCGCGCAACGATCGCGGCCAAATGCGCGTTTCCCGCAATTCGGCCTATCCGGCCCGATTCTGGCGGTTGGCGACCAGGCCGAAATGAAAGGCATCATGTCCTCGTCCGTTCCCCCGGTCTTCCCGCCCGCCGCCATCCCGTCATCCGCCTCCCGCTCCGTTCGCGGGTCGTCGGCGGATGCCGGAGAGGGCGTTTCCCGGCGGGCCGTTAACCCCTCGGCAACGCCTCGCTGCGAAGATCGCGCGCCTATGGTCATTCACGGAACGATGATGGAACCGTCCGCCGGCACCGCCCGGCAGCGCGCCGACCGCCTGCAGCTCAACCTGACGGTCGAGGGGGGAGCGGCGGGGGAGGGCGGCACCGCCGTGACCGTGCACAATCTGTCGGTGACCGGCGCGCTGATCGAAACCGCCGCCGACCTGCTGCTCGGTCAGGATTTCACCATCATGCTGCCCGAGGCGGGCGAGGTGGTCGCCTCGGTCGTGTGGCAGAGCGAGCGGCTGTTCGGCTGCCGCTTCCGCCAGCCGCTGCCGCGCGCCGTGCTGAGCGCCGCGCGCCTGCGCAATCCCCTGCCGTCCGATGTCGATCCGGCCGACGGGGGCGAGGCTGTGGCCGCCGACGCCGCCGAGCCGCTGGGCATGCGCCTGCGCCGCCTGCGCGAGGCGCGCGGGATGAGCCTTGCGGGCCTTGCCAGGGCGGCCGGGCTCAGCAAGCCGAGCGTCTGGGCGTGGGAAAAGGGCACCACCGTGCCGCGCCGGAAAAGCCTGCACGCGCTCGCGACCGCGCTGCGCGTTTCCGAACAGGAGATCGTCGGCGATGCCGCCATGGTCGGCCTGCGGGCATCGGCGCAGGCGGCCAGCCGCCGAGCCGCGGCCGAGGACATGGACATGCTGAAGGCCGAGATCGCCACCGCACGCCAGCGCATCGCGCGCGCGGCGGGGGTCGATGCTGCCTCCATCCGCATCCTGATCGAGCTTTAGGGGAAAGCTTCAACTCCCTCCGTCGGAAGCCGCGCTTTCCTCGCGCCGCAGGCGGCGCGCCGTGCGCTCGTGCCGGACCGCCGCTTCGCGGAGCCGCCGCGCGAGGAAGGGATCGCCGCTCGCGTCGGCCTTCAGCCGCGCGACGCGCGCCAGTTGCTCATGATAGATGGCGTCGCGAATCGGTTCCACGCCGCCTCGATACCACGGGAATCCTCAGGCCTTCGCATCGCCGCGCGACGGAGCTGTCGCCTTTTGGGACAGGGCGTGCGCGCCGACGCCCATGCTTTCGGGGCCCCAGGCGCGACAGAAGGTGTCGAGCGCGCCCTCGATCTCGGCCGCCACCCGCGCCCGGTCGCAGCGCTGCGCCTCGGGAAGGTTGAGCACCGCGAACTGATAGGAGCCGCTCTGGCACAGGCCCGTGAAATGCTGGACGGCGCGCAGCGGATCGCCGCGCCTGAGCTCGCCCCGCTCCATCTTCTCGCCGATCCACACCGCGAGCCGCGCCTTGCCGCGCCGCGGCCCGCGCTCATAGAAAGCCTCGGCCAGATGCGGGAAACGCCGCGCCTCGCCGACCACGAGCTGATAGAGCGACAGCAGCGGATCGGTCATCAGCGTCGGGACCAGGATATTGGCGAAGCGGCGCAGCACCGCGACGACATCCTCGTCGACCGGCAGGTCGATGTGCAGCATCTCGCCATATTGGCGGACGATATCGTCGACCACCGCTTCGAACAATTCCTCCTTCGACGGGAAATAGGTCCAGAGCGTCGTCTTCGACCCGCCCACCTTGCTCGCGATCGACGACATGGTCGTGCCGGCATAGCCGTTGGCGAAAAAGGCCTCGCGCGCGGTATCGACGAACGCCTGGCGGCGCTTCTCGCTCGCATCGTCGGCGGGTCCCGTACTGGCTGGTATCATTTCGATTGACAATTCGACTCCTCCCATTATGGACGCACGATACCAGCTAGTATCGTTGGACGCCATGCCCCGTTTCCTTGTCACAACAACGGCCCTTTTCGGCCTGCTCGCCGGCTGCGCGGCGCCCGACCTGGGGCCGCGGCCACAGGTCGCCGCCGCCGACTCGCTCGCGTCGAACGCCAGTCTGGCCGACGCGCACGGCGAATGGCCGATCGAAGACTGGTGGCGCACTTGGGGCGACGCGCAGCTCGACACGCTGATCGCCGAGGGGCTCGCCGGATCGCCCGACCTTGCCGTCGCCGCGGCGCGGGTGCGCGCCGCCGATGCGCTGGCGCGGCAGGCGGGAGCGGCGCTGCTGCCGCGCCTCGGCGCCGAAGGCAGCGCCGGCGGCGTGAAGCAGAGCCGGACGATGGGTATTCCGCCGCAGTTCGTCCCCGACGGCATTCAGGACACCGGCCACGTCGCCGCGACCTTGTCCTTCGACCTCGACCTGTGGGGCCGGAACCGCGCCGCGCTGGCGGCGGCGACCTCCGAAGCCGAGGCGGCGCGCGTCGATGTGGCGCAGGCGCGGCTGATGCTGACCACCGGCATCGCGGCGGCCTATGCCGACCTCGCTGCTCACCACGAAGCGCTCGACGTCGCGCGCGAAGCCCTGCGCGTGCGCACCGCGAGCGCGGCGCTGTCGGCCGACCGCGCGCGCGCCGGTCTCGATAATCAGGCGAGCGCGCGTCAGGCCGAAAGCCGCGCCGCCTCCGCGCGCGGCGACATCGCGGCGATCGAGGAAGCGATCGCGCTCACCCGCCATCGGCTCGCGGCGCTCGTCGGCGCCGGGCCCGATCGCGGGATGAATATCGCGCGTCCGACGCTCGCCGCGCCCGCGACCGGGCTTCCCGCCGACGCCGGGATCGCGCTCGTCGGCCGCCGGCCCGACATCGTCGCGGCGCGGCTGCGCGCCGAAGCCGCCGCGAAGCGCATCGACGTCGCGCGCGCCGACTATTATCCCAATATCAGCCTGTCGGCGCTGGTCGGTTTCCAGTCGCTGGGACTCGCGAACCTGTTCGATGCGGGGTCGAAATATGGCAATGGCGGCGCGGCGATCAGCCTGCCGATCTTCGACGGCGGGCGCATCGAGGGGCGCTATCGCGGTGCGCGCGCGGATTATGACGCAGCGGTGGCCGGCTATGATCGCACCCTGATCGACGCGCTGCGCGACGTCGCCGACCTCGCCGCCAGCCGCACGGCGACCGAGCGCCAGCTTGTCGAGCGCCGCGCGGCGCTGCAGGCGACGGCCGACGCGGCGCGGCTGGCCGGGCTGCGCTATCGCGCCGGCCTGTCGAACCAGCTCGCCCAGCTGACCGCCGAGGACGACATGGTCGCGCTCAGCCGCGCGGTCGCGGACCTGGAAGCGCGTGAGCGCGCGCTCGACGTCGCGCTGATCCGGGCGCTCGGCGGCGGCTATCGCGCCGTCCATCCAACAGGAGAATGACGATGGCCGACGACACGGCTACCCCCGACGCGTCCGAAACCGCCGAGGCGCAGGCGGCGCGGCTCGGCAAGCGCCGGAAACTGCTGCGCATCCTCCTGATCGTCGTGGCGACGATCGCGGCGGCGTGGGGCATCTGGTATTTTCTGACGCAGGCGGGGCGCGTCTCGACCGACAATGCCTATGTCGGCGCTGATAGCGCCACCGTCACCGCGCTTGTCTCGGGCCCGGTCAAGGCGGTGCGCGTCAGCGGCACGCAGGCGGTGAAAAAGGACGATATCCTCGTCATCCTCGACGATGCCGACCAACGGCTGGCGGTCGCCGATGCCGAAGCGGCGCTGCGGCAGGCGCGCCAGCGCTACGGGCAGGCCGATGCGACCGCCGATGCGGCGCGCGCGCGCGTCGCGGCGCGCGGGGCCGAGATTTCGCAGGCACAGGCGCGGCTGCGCGACGCCGATGCGACGGTCGAGCGCGCGCGCGCCGAACTGGCGCGGCGCGAGAGCATCGCTGGGACCGGCGCCGTGTCGGGCGAGGAACTGACAGCAGCGCGCGCGGCGCTCAAGCAGGCGCAGGCGGCGCGCGACCTCGCCGCGGCGGGCGTGACCTCGGCGCAGGCGACGCGCGGCTCGGCGAGCGGCGATCTCGGCGCGGCCGAGGCCGTGGTGCGCGGCACGACGATCGACACCGCCCCCGACGTCGCGGCGGCGCAGGCGCGGCTCGACAAGGCGCGGCTCGACCTCGGACGCACGGTGATCCGCGCGCCGGTCGACGGCATCGTCACCAACAGGCAGGTACAGGTCGGCCAGCGGATCGCTGCGGGCGCGCCGATCATGGTCGTGGTCCCGATCGACACCGCCTATGTCGACGCCAATTTCAAGGAAAGCCAGTTCCGGCGCATCCGCATCGGCCAGCCGGTCGAGCTGACCTCCGACTATTATGGCGGCGACGTCGTCTATCGGGGCAAGGTGGTCGGCATCGCGGGCGGCACCGGCGCGGCCTTTTCGCTGATCCCGGCGCAGAATGCGACCGGCAACTGGGTGAAGGTGGTGCAGCGCCTGCCGGTGCGCATCGCGCTCGACCCGGCGCAGCTTCGCAAGCACCCGCTGCGTGTCGGCCTGTCGATGGAAGCGACGATCGACACGCGTGGGGATGATTGATGCCTGCGATACCGGTGCCGTCATTGCGAGCGGAGCGAAGCACTCTCCGGTTACCCGCCCTACGCAAAGCCGATGACCGGAGATTGCTTCGTCGCCTTCGGCTCCCCGCAACGACGATAGGCCGCGACGGTCGAGCACGTCCTTGCCGCTTTCAACTTGTCGTTCCCGCAACAGCGGGAACCCGGGGAAAGATCAATCGGCGCACGCTCTGGATCCCCGCTTTCGCGGGGATGACGAAGATGGGGAATGTCTGCCACTCCCGGCAGCCGCTGTCCGGTCCTGCAGGCGTCTGACATGGCGACAGCCGCCGCGTCCCCCGCATCGCTTCCCGCCGAGCCGCAACCGCTGAAAGGCGTGCGGCTGCTCGCCGCGGCGTTCGCGCTGGCGCTCGCCAATTTCGTCGTGGTGCTCGACAGCACCATCGCCAATGTGTCGGTGCCGCATATCGCCGGCGGGCTCGCCGTGTCGCCGACACAGGGGACGTGGGTGATCACCAGCTATGCGGTTGCCGACGCGATCAGCGTGCCGCTCACCGGCTGGCTCGCGGCGCGTTTCGGCACCGTGCGCTGGTTCCTGATATCGATCATGGGATTCGGTCTGTTCTCCTTCCTGTGCGGCGTGTCGCGCACGCTCGACGCGTTGATCCTCTTTCGCATCCTGCAGGGGCTGTCGGGCGGGCCGCTGATGCCGCTGTCGCAGATATTGCTGCTGCGTATCTTCCCGAAGGAAAAGGCGGGGGTCGGGCTTGCCATCTGGGCGATGACGACGACCACCGCGCCGATCCTCGGGCCGATCCTCGGCGGCCTGATCAGCGACAATTGGAGCTGGCCGTGGATCTTCTTCATCAACCTGCCCGTCGTCGCGCTCTGCACCTTCGGGGTCGGCAGCCTGCTCGGCGCGTTCGAGACGAAGCGGGTCAAGGCGCGGATCGACGTGATCGGCCTGGTCCTGCTGGTGGTGTCGGTCGGCGCCTTCCAGACCATGCTCGACACCGGCCGCGAACATGATTGGTTCGGATCGGCGTGGATCGTCGCGTTGGCGATCGTGTCGGCGATCACCTTCGTCGCCTTCATCATCTGGGAATTCACCGATGCGAACCCGGTCGTCGACCTGCGCGTTTTCCGCTTCCGCGGGTTCAGCTTCGCGACATTGGCGATATCGCTCGGTTTCGGGGCTTTCTTCGCGCAGGTCGTGCTGACGCCTTTGTGGCTTCAGCAGATGGTCGGTTATACCGCGACCGATACCGGCTATGTTGTCGCCTGGCTGGGCGTGTTCGCGGTGCTGCTGTCGCCGGTCGCGGCGGCGTCGATCGACAAGATCGATATCCGCATTTCCATTTCCGCCGGGATCGTCTGGATGGCCTTCGTGTCGATCCTGCGCGCTGGCTGGAACGCCGACGTCGATTACTGGTCGCTCGCCTTTCCGCACCTGTTGCAGGGGATGGGCATGCCCTTCTTCTTCGTCGGGCTGACCGCGCTCGCGCTCAGTTCGGTCCCCGAAAAGGATCAGACGTCGGCGGCGGGGCTGATGAGCTTCCTGCGCACGCTCAGCGGGGCGATCGGCACGGCGGTCGCGACCACCGCATGGGATGATTCGACGCGCGTTTCGCGGTCGGAGATCGTGCCCGCGCTCAACGATCCCGCCGGCGCCATGGACATATTGCAGGGCGGCGGCCTGACCTTCGAACAGGCGCGCGCGGCGCTCGACCGGCTGGTCGAGGTGCAGGCGGCGACGATCGGCGTCATCCACATCTTCCTCGCTTCGGCCGCGGTGTTCATCATTGCCGCGCTTGCGGTCTGGTGCGCGCCGCGCCCCCGCCACGTGTCGATGGGCGCGTCGCACTGACAGGCGTGCGTGCGGTGGCGTCCAGCCGCTTGGGTTGGCCGCCCGGCTATGCTAGGCGGCGCGCCCATGTTGACGATCAACGGCCTTACCGTGCGCCTCGGCGGGCGCACCATCCTCGACCGCGCGAGCGCGAGCCTGCCGGCGAAGAGCCGGACCGGGCTGATCGGGCGCAATGGCGCCGGCAAATCGACGCTGATGAAGGCGATGATCGGCCAGATCGAGGCCGATGAGGGCGGGATCGAGATGCCGCGCCGCACGCGCGTCGGCTATATCGCGCAGGAGGCGCCGAGCGGCACCGCGACGCCGTTCGAGACCGTGCTGGCCGCCGACAGCGAACGCGCCGCCCTGCTCGCGGCATCGGAGACCGAGAGTGATCCCGACCGGCTCGGCGACATCCACGAGCGGCTGATCGCGATCGATGCTTATACGGCGCCCGCGCGCGCCGCGCGCATCCTGATCGGCCTGGGTTTCGACGAGGCGATGCAGGCGCAGCCGCTCGACAGCTTTTCGGGCGGGTGGAAGATGCGCGTGGCGCTCGCGGCGCTGCTCTTCTCCAACCCCGATCTGCTGCTGCTCGACGAGCCGTCGAACCACCTCGACCTCGAAGCGACGATGTGGCTCGAAAGCTTCCTCAGAAGCTATCCGGGGCAGCTCGTCGTGATCAGCCACGAGCGCGACTTGCTCAACAATGTCGTCGATCATATCCTGCATCTGGAAGGCGGGAAGGTGACGCTCTATCCGGGCGGCTACGACGCGTTCGAGCGCCAGCGCGCCGAGCGCGCGGCGCAGCTGGCGGCGGCGAAGGCGGCGCAGGACGCGCAGCGCGCTCGGCTGGTCGACTATATCGCGCGCAACAGCGCCCGCGCCTCGACCGCGAAACAGGCGCAGTCGCGCGCCAAGCAGCTCGCGCGGATGCAGCCGATCGCCGCGCTTACCGAGGACCCGAGCCTGGTGTTCGATTTCCCGAGTCCGGCGGACGAACTGAAGCCGCCGCTGATCACGCTCGATCTTGCCAGCGTCGGCTATGCGCCGGGCGAGCCGGTGCTGAGCCGGCTCAACCTGCGCATCGACCCCGACGACCGCATCGCGCTGCTCGGGCGCAACGGCAACGGCAAGACGACGCTCGCGCGGCTGCTCGCGGCACAGCTTCCGCCGATGGACGGCGCCCTGGCCGCGTCGGGCAAGATGCGCGTCGGCTATTTTACCCAATATCAGGTCGAGGAACTCGACGGCGCCGATACGCCGCTCGGCCACATGACGCGCGTGATGGCGGGTAAGACGCCGGGCGCGGTGCGCGCGCAGCTCGGGCGCTTCGGTTTCTCGGGAAACCGGGCGACGACCGAGGTCGCGAAGCTGTCGGGCGGCGAGCGCGCGCGGCTGGCGCTGGCGCTGATCACGCGCGAGGCGCCGCATCTGCTGATCCTCGACGAGCCGACCAACCACCTCGACGTCGACGCGCGCGAGGCGCTGGTGCAGGCACTGAACGGCTATGACGGCGCGGTGCTGATCGTCAGCCACGACCGCCACATGCTCGAACTGTCGGCCGACCGGCTGGTGCTCGTCGACGGCGGCACGGCGCGCGATTTCGACGGCAGCATCGACGATTATGTCGCCTTCATCCTCGGCAGGGGCGCGGCCGACGAGGCGAAGGCCGCGCCGGCGAAGCCGAAGGACGCGAAGCTGGCGCGGCAGGAAGCGGCAAAGGCGCGTGAGGCGCAGGCGGCGCTGCGCAAGTCGGCAAAGGACCTCGAAGCGCAGGCGGCCAGGCTTTCGGCGCGAATTTCGGCGATCGACCGCGCAATGTTCGACCCCGCGAGCGCCGATCCCGCGCTCGCCAAGCTGACGATGGGCGACCTCGCGCAGCGTCGCGGCAAGCTCGCCGCCGAACTCGAAAGTGTCGAGGCGGCCTGGATGGAGGCGCTCGAGGCGATCGAAACGGCGGCGGCCTGACGGGTCGGGTCGCGCCGCCGTTCAGCAATTTGGCGCAGAGGCTGCAGAGAAGGAAAAGTTCACGCTGCTTTCAAACGACGCCGCCATGATAGAAGCCCCGCATTGACTCCCCCGCCGCCGCCCATCATAATGGTTTCAATTGTAACCATAAGGGATGGACCATGGCCGATCTGTTCGAAAATCCGCTGGGGCTCGACGGCTTCGAATTCGTCGAATTCTCGGCGCCCGAGAAGGGGATTCTCGAGCCGGTGTTCGAACGCATGGGCTTCACGCAGATTGCGCATCATCGGTCGAAGGACGTGATATTGTGGCGGCAGGGCGACATCAACCTGATCGCCAATTACGAGCAGCGCTCGCCCGCCGCCTATTTCGCCGCCGAACATGGCCCGTCGGCGTGTGGCATGGGGTGGCGCTGCCGCGATGCGGCGAAAGCCTATGCCGAAGCGATCGCGCGCGGTGCCGAACCGGTCGAGGTGCGCACCGGGCCGATGGAATTGCGCCTGCCCGCCATACGCGGCATCGGCGGTTCGATCATCTATCTGATCGACCGTTACGGCGACGGCCTTAGCATCTACGACATCGATTTCGTCTATGAAGACGGCGGCGCCCGCCATCCCGAAGGCGCGGGGCTCAAGGTGATCGACCACCTGACGCACAATGTCTACGGCGGGCGGATGGCGCATTGGGCGGCGTTCTACGAGCGCATCGCGGGCTTCCGCGAAATCCGCTATTTCGACATCAAGGGCGAATATACCGGCCTGACCTCGAAGGCGATGACCGCGCCCGACGGCAAGATCCGCATCCCGCTCAACGAGGAGGGCGCGGGCGGCGGCGGCCAGATCGAGGAATATCTGCGCGCCTATAACGGCGAGGGCATCCAACACATCGCCTTCGCCTGCGACGACCTCTACGCCGCGTGGGACAAGCTCGCCGCGCTCGGCAATCCCTTCGCGCCGTCGCCGCCGGAAACCTATTACGAACTGCTCGCCGAACGGCTGCCCGGCCATGGCGAACCGGTCGAGGAACTGAAGGCGCGCGGCATATTGCTCGACGGTTCGACGCAGGAAGGCGATCCGCGCCTGCTGCTCCAGATTTTCGGCCAGACGGTGATTGGGCCGGTCTTCTTCGAATTCATCCAGCGCAAGAAGGACGAAGGCTTCGGCGAGGGCAATTTCACCGCGCTGTTCAAGTCGATGGAACTCGACCAGATTCGCCGCGGCGCGCTCGATGTCGCAAAGGAGCCTGCCGAATGACGAGCCCGATCAAATTGGGCGGTGTCCACCATGCCGCCTATCGCTGCAAGGACGCGAAGGAAACGGTCGAATGGTACGAGCGCATGCTCGGCATGACCTACACCACCGCCTTCGCTGAGGATCATGTGCCGTCGACCGGCGAATATGATCCCTACATGCACGTCTTTCTCGATGCGGGGGGCGGCAATGTCCTCGCCTTCTTCGAATTGCCGAACCAGCCCGACATGGGCCGCGACGAGAATACGCCGCAATGGGTTCAGCATCTGGCGTTCAAGGTCGGTAGCCACGCCGAACTGGTCGCGGCGAAGGCGCATCTCGAGGCTCATGGCGTCGACGTGCTCGGGCCGACGCACCATGGCATCTTCCGGTCGATCTATTTCTTCGACCCCAACGGCCACCGCATCGAACTGGCGTGCGACATCGGCACCGACGAACAATATGCCGAGCTGCGCCGCGTCGCGCCGCTGATGCTCGACGAATGGAGCCGGACGAAGAAGGCGCCGCGCCACGCCGACTGGCTGCATCAGCCGCCCGCGAACGAGTAGGTTTCTTTCCTCCCCTCCCGCCTGCGGGAGGGGCAGCGAGAGTTGCGAGCTTGCTCGCTACTCGCAGCAGGGTGGGCAATTGCACCGCTGCTGGCCCACCCCCGACCCCTCCCGCAAGCGGGAGGGGAGAGATATGACAGCTACTGGCGGCCTTATTTCCGGTCCAACCCGATGCTTTCGAACGTCGCGCCGCTGCATTTGTCGGCGGTCTTGTCGCCGCCTCCCGACAGGGCGCCGATGACCAGGAAACCCGCGACCACCGCGACGAGGAATGCGCCCGCGACCCAGGCGAGATATTTGTCGATGAATGCCTTGATCGGCGCCCCGAACAGCCGGAACAGGATGCCGACCAGCATGAAGGAGAAGGCCCGGCTGGCGAGGCTCGCCCACAGGAAGGTGAACGGGTTCATGTGGATGAAGCCGGCGGTGATCGTCAGCAGCTTGAACGGGATCGGCGTCGCCCCCTTCACCAGGATGATCTCCGCCCCGTAATCGCGCAGGTAGCAGGCGGCCGCCGGGAAACTGTCGGTGAGTCCCAGCGCTGCGAGCAGCCGCAGCCCGACGCTTTCATACAGGAAATAGCCGATCCCATAGCCGAAGCAGCCGCCCGCGACCGAGGCGAGGGTGCAGATCAGGGCATAGCGCACCGCCTTGCGCGGTTCGGCGAGGCACATCAGCCCGAGCATCGGATGCGGCGGGATCGGAAAGAAGCTCGCCTCGACGAAGGCGACCAGCGCCAGCCAATATTCGGCGTGCGGATGCGCCGATTTCTCCATGGTCCAGGCATAGAGATTCTGGATCATGGACTTGTTGCGGGGGACGGCGGTCATGCTGGTCCTTGTTGCCGGGTCAGAATGACCACCGGCTCCCTATGCCGCTCGGGGCAAGCGAAATAAAGTCCCAACGCCCCATCGCCCCAGCGAAAGCCGGGGCCGCTGGCGGTTTGCTCTTCGACGCCCGAACAAGGACGATAGCGGCCCCGGTCTGCGCCGGGGCGACGATCTTCCTGCGGAATCAATGCCTGAAATGCCGCATCCCGGTAAACAGCATCGCCAGCCCCGCCTCGTTCGCGGCGGCGATCACCTCGTCGTCGCGGATCGAGCCGCCCGGCTGGATCACGCAGGTCGCCCCGGCCTCGGCGGCGGAGATCAGGCCGTCGGCGAAGGGGAAGAAGGCGTCGCTGGCGACCGCGCTGCCGACGGTGCGGGGTTCGCTCCAGCCGTTCGCCTCGGCCGCCTCGCGCGCGCGGACGGCGGCGATGCGCGACGAATCGCGGCGATTCATCTGCCCCGCGCCGATACCCGCGGTCGCGCCGCCCTTGGCATAGACAATCGCGTTCGACTTCACATGCTTGGCGATCGTCCAGGCGAACAGCGCATCGGCGAGTTCCGCGTCGCTCGGCGTGCGCGTCGTAACGACTTTCAGATCGTCTTTCGTGATCCGGCCATTGTCGCGGGTCTGCGCCAGCCAGCCGCCGGCGATCGTATTCATCATCAGGCCGCCGCGCGCCGGGTCGGGCAGTTCGCCGGTCAGCAGCAAGCGCAGATTCTTCTTCTTCGCGAAGATCGCGCGCGCGTCGGCGTCGGCGTCGGGGGCGACGACCACCTCGGTGAAGATGTTGGCGATCGCTTCCGCGGTGGCGCCGTCGAGCGGACGGTTGAGCGCGACGATGCCGCCGAAGGCCGAGACGCTGTCGCAGGCGAGCGCCGCGTCCCACGCCGCGGTCAGCGTCGCAGCGGTCGCGACGCCGCACGGATTGGCATGCTTGACGATAACGCAGGTCGGGTCGGCCTCGCGGAACTCGGCGACAAGGTCGAGCGCGGCGTCGGCGTCGTTGATGTTGTTGTAGCTGAGCGCCTTGCCCTGCACTTGGCTTGCCTGCGCGATGCCACGCGACGCGGGGCCGGCGGGAAGGTACAGCGCCGCCTGCTGGTGCGGATTTTCGCCATAGCGCAGTTCGGCCGACAGCGTCGCGGTCAGCGGCAGCGTGTCGGGGAACAGCTTGTCCTGGTCGGCGAAGGCGAACCATGACGCAATCATTCCGTCATAGGTCGCGGTATGGGCAAAGGCGGTCGCGGCGAGCCTCTTGCGCAGAGCGAGGGTGGTCGCACCGTCGTTGGCGTCCAGTTCCTCGATCAGCGCGGCATAATCCTGCGGCTCGGTGACGATGCCGACGAAGGCGTGGTTCTTCGCCGCCGAACGCACCATCGCCGGGCCGCCGATGTCGATATTCTCGATGATCTCCTCGCGCGGCGCGGCTTTTGCGACGGTGGCGGCGAAGGGGTAGAGGTTGACGACGACCAGGTCGATGCCGCCGATGCCGTGCGCGTCCATCGCGGCGACGTGAGCGGCGTCGTCGCGCACCGCGAGGATGCCGCCGTGCACGGTCGGATGCAGCGTCTTGACGCGCCCGTCCATCATCTCGGGAAAGCCGGTGAGGTCGGCGACGTCGAGGACCGCGTGCCCCGCGTCGCGCAGCGCCTTTGCGGTGCCGCCGGTCGACACCAGCTCGACCCCATGACGGCCGAGCGCGGCGGCCAGATCGGCGAGACCCGCCTTGTCGCTGACGGAAAGGAGCGCACGGCGGACGGGAACGAGATCGGTCATGGGGGAGCCTCGGCAGGGGATGGAAGGAGTCGCCGTCGCCCTAGGCCCGTGATCGCCGTTGGGCAAGGTTTTGGAAGTATCAGGCGGCGGCGTGGAGAAGGAAATTCGCGCAGGGGCGCAGAAGAAAATGGAAGGCCTTATGTCGTTTGCTGGACCGGCAAGCCATAAATCCGACCCGGTCGCCCTGAGCTTGTCGAAGGGCCGTTCTTTCTTTCAGCGCTGCAAGAAGAAGGACGGTGCTTCGACAAGCTCAGCACGAACGGAGTGGCTAGCGTAAATTCAAGGCTCACCGCGATGGGAGTCGCTCACCCGATGTGCTTGAAAATCCAGCCGATGCTGACGCCCCCGGCGGGGGCGCTGCCGGTGACGACGAGCTGTTCGGTGGGATGCGGGCGGCCCTCGCCGTCGACCCAAAGGCTTTCCTCGACCGCGAGCGTGCCCTCGGAGGCGCGAAACTGCCACAGCGGCCCGCCGGCGATGCGCAGCAGCGCGCCGAGCCGGTCGGCGGTCAGGCTGGCGGAAATGTTGCGCCCGAGATGGAAGCGCAGCGCGAAATGCTTGTCGCCCTTGCGGCGGCTGCGCGGAGCGGGGAGCAGCATGTCCTCGCCGCGCAACTCGCGCCCGTTGGGGGAGAGAATCAGCAGGCGGCGATGGATCAGCCCGTGGCGCCGCGCATAGCCGTCGTGGCTCATTTCCAGCCGGCTGCCCTGCGGGGTTTCGTGCCGGTCGAGCTCGACCTCGGTCACTCCCTTGCCGAGCGAGCCGTTGGGCAGGATCGCGGTCGAATTGCTGTCGGCGACGACCAGCGTCGAATGCGCGGCGGTGGTGCGCAGCCCGCGCGCCAGTTCGGCGGGGATCGTCGCACCGGTCAGCGCCGCGCCGCCGCAGTTGACGACGATGCGCTCGGCCCCGTCGCTCAGCTCGAACGCCAGGGTCGAGGCGCAGCCCGCCTCGGTTACCCGCGCGATCGGCGGCGGCGCGGCGTCGGCGAGCAGCACGACCTTGTTCGCGACGAGCCGCTGATAGCCCCAGTCGCGCGCCTGCTTGAGCGGGCGGGTGCGCACTCCGCTGGCCGCGACGATCGCCGCGATCGTTTCGGCCGGCGTCGCGCCGCTGCCTTGCCAGCTTCCCATGCCGCCGTCGCTGTGGACGATCCCGAGCAGCGCCGGAACCGCGCGCGCCAGCACCTCGTGGAGGAAGGGCGGCAGGTCGATCCGCCGCATATCGTATATGCGCGCAAGCATCGACAGCGCCATGATCGCATCGAGCTGCGCCTGCGGAGACCGCGCGATATTGCCGCCGTCGGCGTAGAAGCTCGTCTCGATGACCTTGCGCAGTCCCGCTTCGCCGAAGACCTGTCGCGGTTCTCCGCCGGGCATCAGCAGCGAGGCGGCGACGACGCCGATCCAGGCGACCATCTGCTCGACGCCGGGGCGCGTCTTGTCGGCGACGCGGTCGAGATGCCGCGCCGCGCGGGCGAGGTGATTGAGCACGGCGGAGCGATAGACGAGATCGCTCGACGACAGGATCAGCGGCGCGTGCGCGGCCCAGAACAGGATACGCCACCCTGTATTGTCGGCTTTCCATGCCGGTTCGCTGACCGTCTCGCCATGCACCGCGAGCCATTGGCGCACGATCGCCTCCGCGATCGCCGCACCGTCGGCGCGCGTCCCGGTGGCGGCGAGGTCGCGCAGCCACGCGAAGCTGTGGATGTGATCGGCAAAGCTCGGCGCGACGCCCAGCGCCGTGAAATCGAGCGTGGCGAGCGGCAGCCTGAGCCCGCGATGGAGGAAATGGCCGGCGCGGATCGCGGTGCCCGCGCGCGTGTCGCCGGGAACCGGGTCCTCGGGCACGCCGAGCAGCTTGAGCGGAAAGCGCCCCTTGAGGCGGAATGCGTGGAGCGGGGTACGCCACGTCAGCCGCGTGATCTGGTTGGCGATGCGGTCGCCGAGCGACAGCCCCTTGTCGGCGGGCAGGCGGATCAGCCGCTTGCCGGGCTCGATCGAGTCGTCGAGCGGCGGCGTGTCTTCGCCCGCATCGGGGGTCGGGTCGATGGGGGCAACGGTCAACGGTCTCCCCTCCATCGCTCAGGCGCCGCGCAGGCGCCGGATATTGTCAGCATAGGCGTCCGGCCCGCCGCGGAAGGTAGCGGTGCCGGCGACGAGGACGTCGGCGCCCGCCGCGATCGCGAGCGGCGCGGTGCCCGCGTCGATGCCGCCGTCGACCTCCAGCCTTATGTCGCGGCCCGACTTGTCGATCATCTTGCGCACCGCCTCGATCTTGCGGAGCTGGCTGGAGATGAAGCTCTGGCCGCCGAAACCCGGATTGACGCTCATGATCAGGACCAGGTCGATCTCGTCGATCAGATAGTCGAGCATCTTCGCCGGGGTCGCGGGGTTGAGCGAGACGCCGGCCTGCTTGCCCAGCGACTTGATGTGCTGGACGCTGCGGTGGATGTGCGGTCCCGCTTCGGGGTGGACGGTGATGATGTCGGCGCCCGCCGCGGCGAAGGCGTCGAGGAAGCCGTCGACCGGCGAGATCATCAGATGCACGTCGAAGGGCAGCGTCGAATGCGGCCGCAGCGCCTTCACCACCATCGGCCCGATCGTCAGATTGGGAACGAAATGGCCGTCCATCACGTCGATGTGAACCCAGTCGGCGCCCGCCGCCTCGATCGCGCGCACCTCTTCGCCGAGCTTCGCGAAGTCGGCGCTGAGGATCGAGGGGGCGATGCGGACGGAGGGTGCGGCGGTCATGACGACCGGCCTTAACCATCTAGCCGATGGGGAGCAAGCGGCCGTGCGCCCGGTCGCCTTCGGCGGCTGTCAGCCCCCGGTCCTGGGCGGGCGCCCGCGCCGCGGGACCTCCGACTGCTTCACCGCCACGCCGCGCCGGGCGAGCGCCTCACGCAGCAATATCTCGATCTCGGCATTGGCGCTGCGCAGCTCGGCCGCAGCCAACCGCTCGATCGCCGCATAAAGCGCGGGATCGAGGCGAAGGGCAAAGGCTTTCTTGGGCGACGCGGACATGGAAACAAACCTCAATTCCCGTTCGCATCGAGCCCCGAGTACCGGCTAAGGCCGTCGAAGGGCTCGACACGAACGGTCCTTGCAAATCAATAGAGCGAACCAGTGTTGACGACGGGCTGCGTGTCGCGTTCGCCGCACAGCACGACCATCAGGTTCGACACCATCGCTGCTTTGCGCTCGTCGTCGAGATGGACGACGTCCTTCTCCGACAGATGCTGCAACGCCATCTCGACCATCGTCACTGCGCCTTCGACCAGTTTCCTGCGCGCCGCGATCACCGCTTCGGCCTGCTGGCGGCGCAGCATCGCGCCGGCGATCTCCTGCGCATAGGCGAGGTGGGTCAGACCGCATTCGTCGACGGTGATACCGGCGACCGCCAGCCGCTCGATCAGCGCCTTGCGCAATTCGGCGCCGACCTCGTCATGGTTGCCGCGCAGTGTCACCTCCTGATGCTCGATGTCGTCATAGGGGTAGCGCGATCCGATCGACCGCACCGCGGCCTCGATCTGCGCAAGGACGAACTCCTTGTAATCCTCGACGTCGAACAGCGCCTGCGCGGTGTCGGTGACGCGCCATACCACCTGCGCCGCCATTTCGATGGGATTGCCGCGCAGGTCGTTGACCTTGATCTTGTCGGAGATGACGTTGTTCGCGCGCACCGCGATCTTGCGGCGCGTCAGCCACGGCAGCACCCAGCGCAGCCCGGTCTCGCGGTCGGTGCCCTTGTAGCTGCCGAAAAGCTGGATCGCTGCCGCCTCGTTCGGATTGATAAGATAGAAGCCGCAGAGGATCAGCGTGCCGGCAATCGCCGAAACAGCCAGCAGCACCCATTTCCACGACGCTTCGGTCCCCGTGGCGTTGCTCACCCCCGCCCAGATCGCGATGCCGAGCAGGACGAGCCAGACGAACAGCATCAGATAGCCGCTCGCCGTCGCCGCGCGCACCTCGCGCGTCGGGTTGAGCGCGGCCGTCACATTCGAATCACCCATGGCACCCTCCGATATAAAGATGATATCATATTTATATCGTACCTGGCTGGCGTCAATTGGATTTGTGGGGGGCGATGGCGGTCTGGGGGCAGGAAGCCGTCTGAGCCATGCACCGGTTCCCTCTCCCGCAAGCGGGAGGGGCAGCGAGACTCGCGAACTTGTTCGCTAGTCACAGCGGGGTGGGCCTTTGCGCCGCCGCTGCCCACCCCCAACCCCTCCCGCCTGCGGGAGGGGAGAAGAAGCGTCGAAACCCGCCATTCCATTCCAGATCGCCCTGGCGGTCACGAACGCAGACCCGCCGGACAAGACAAAGGGGGCGCGAAGGCCCCCTTTGCTTCGCGGCCGAATGCCGGTCAGTCGGTCGGAAAGCCGCGCTTGTGCAGCAGCGCCTTCACGTCCGGGTCGCGACCGCGGAAGGCGCGATAGGCGTCGGCGCGGTCGGTTTCGTTGCCGGTCATCAGCAGGATGGTACGGAACCGGTCGGCGACGCCGCGATCCCATGGTCCCCCCGCTTCGGTGAAGGCTGCCCAGGTGTCGGCGTCCATCGTTTCGGACCACAGATAGCTGTAATAGCCCGCCGAATAGCTGTCGGAGCTGAACAGGTGGCCGAACTGCGGCAGCCGGTGCCGCATGACGATTTCCTTCGGCATGCCGATCTCGGCCAGCGTCTCACGCTCGAACGCGTCGATGTCGGTGACCGGTGTCTTGCGATCGTGCAGCTTCATGTCGACGATCGCGCTCGCCAGATATTCGACCGTCTCGAATCCTTGGTTGAACTTGGCCGACGCGAGGATCTTGTCGACCAGCGCCTGCGGGATCGGTTCGCCCGTCCGATAGTGCGTCGCATAAGTCGACAGCACTTCGGGCGTCATCAGCCAATTCTCGTTCACCTGGCTCGGGAACTCGACGAAATCGCGCGGCACGCCGCCGAGTGCCGGATAGGTCACATGCTGCAGCAGATAGTGGATGCCGTGGCCGAATTCGTGGAACAGCGTCGTCGCGTCGTCGAGGCTGACCAGCGTCGGCTCGTCCTTCGCGGCTTCGGTGAAATTATTGTTGTTCGACGCCAGCACGTTGCGGTCGCCGCCCAATGTCTGCTGGCTGCGATAGGTGGTCATCCACGCGCCCGACCGTTTGCCGTCGCGCGCGAAATTGTCGAGATAGAGAACGCCGATATTCGCGCCGGTCTTGAGGTTGGTGACCTCGAACGTCTTCACCTTGGGATCGAAGACGGGGATGGTGCCCGTATTCTCGCGAAAGCCGAGATCGTAGAGCCGCCCCGCCGACCAGAACATCGCGTCGCGCAGCTTGTCGAGCTGGAGATAGGGCTTCACCTCGCTTTCATCGAGGTCGTATTTCGCCTTGCGGACCTTCTCGGCATAATAGCGATAGTCCCATGGCTCGATGGTGATCTTCGGACCCTTGCCGGCCTTCGCCTCGGCGTCGGCGATCGCCTGCATGTCGGCGACTTCCTCATGCACGCGCGCGACTGCGGCGGGCCACACCTTCATCATCAGTTCCATCGCCTTTTCGGGCGTCTTCGCCATCGTGTCGGCCATGCGATAATGCGCATGGGTCGGGAAACCGAGCAGTTCGGCGCGCTGCTGGCGCAGCTTCAATATCCCGGCGATTGTCGCATTGGTGTCGTTCGTGTCGCCATTGTCGCCGCGGTTCACGAAGGCGCGCCACACTTTTTCGCGCAAGCTCCGGTCGGCTGCGTTCTGAAGCACGGGCTGCGCCGACGAACGGGTGTTCTTGATCGCCCATTGGCCGGGCTTGCCCTGCGCCTCGGCCGCCGCGGCGAGCGAGGCGACGAACGCGGGTTCGAGCCCCGCCAGCTCGGCCTTGTCGGTCACGAAGGTATAGAGTTTCTCGTCGGCGAGCAGCTTCGACGAGAAGGCCGAGAACAGTCCTTCGAGCTTTGCATTCAGGTCGACGAGCTTTGCCTTGTCGGCGGGCGACAGGCTGGCGCCGTCGCGCACCATCTCGTCATAGCTGCGCTCGACGATGCGGATCTGCTGCGCGTCGAGCCCGCTCGAATGCCGCGCGTCATAGACCGCCTTGTAGCGGGCGAACAGACGCGGATCGAGGAACAGCTCGGTGAAGAAGGTCGAAAGCTTCGGGCTCCATTCGGCGTCGATCGCCTCGACGCGGTCGTTCGACTTGTTCGACGTCTGCACGCCCCACAGCGCATAGACGCGGTCCATCGTGTCGCCCGCGAGCTGCATCGGGACGTGCGTATTCTCGAACGTCGGCGCTTCGGGGTTGGCGATCACCGCCTCGACCTCGGCGCGCGTTTCGGCCATCGCCTTCTGGAAGGCGTCGGGGAACAGCTCGGGATCGAGCTTGTCCCACGGCGGCACCCCCTGAAAGGGGCCGGTCCATGGTGCAAGCATCGGGTTGTCGGCGGCAGGGGCGGCCGCGGCCGGAGCGGCGGCGGGTTCGGCGGCGGTGGCTTTGCTCATCTGGCTGTCCATGCTGGCATAACCCGCAACCAGCGCAGTGGATGCGAGCAGCATCGACAGGCGGCGGGCGAGAGGGGGCGCTGGGCGCGGCATCATCGGTAATCTCCCAGGGACTTTGGTTTCGGGCGAAACCATATGGGGGAGCCTTAACCCGGGACCGCGCGGCGATGCAAGGCGGCGGTCAACCGGCGAAGCCCGGCTGGACCAGGCCGGGCACGTCGACGCGAAAGGCGAAGAGGCCGCCCGCGTGCAGCTGCTCGCGGCGTTCTTCGTCGGACAGCGCCTTGCCCGCGCTGGTGACGAAGGCGGTGCGCATGTCGGCGCCGCCCAGCGCGATCATCGACGGGCGCTGCACCGGCAGTTCGATGGTCTGGAGCAGTTCGCCGGTCGGCGACAGGCGCACGACGCGCCAGCCGTCCCACAGCGCCGACCAATAGCAGCCCTCGGCATCGACGGCGCCGCCGTCGGGGCGGCCGGTGCCTGTCTCGAACTGGTGGAACAGCCGCCCCTCGCCCAGCGAGCCGGTGACCGGATCGACGGCATAGGCGCGCAGCGCGTGCGTCGGTGTGTCGGCGTGATAGAAGGTGCGTCCGTCCGGGCTGAATGCGGCGCCGTTGCTCGTCAGCAGGCCGCCGAGCATTTTCGTCAGCGATCCGTCGGGGTCGAGCCGATAGAGCGAGGCGGCCGGGTTCGTCTTGTCGCGCGTCACGCTGCCGACCCACAAGCGCCCGGCGGCATCGACGCAGCCGTCGTTGAAGCGCTGCTCGGGGATGTCCGCGAGCACTTGTTGACCGAAGGGGCGCGGCGCTCGCCCCCAAGCGTCGATCAGCGCGCAGCCGTCCTTCAGGCCTGCGACCAGCCCGCCGCTCGCGCGCGGCGCGACGCAGCCGACCGGCTGATCGAGCTGCATCGTCTCGGTCCGTCCCGTCTCCGGGTCGGTGCGATGGATGCGGTGTGCGTCGATATCGACCCAATAGAGGCGCGATTCGCCCGCGTGCCAGCGCGGCGACTCGCCGAGCAGCGCGTGGGCGTCGAGGAGCAATTCGACCATAAGCAATGGCATAGCGCCGCCGCCCGGCACCGGCAAATCCACTCGACGAAGGAGTTTCGTGCCGTAGCGGCATTTCTACTTGACGTGGACGTAAACGTAAGGTCCATTGGTCAGCGAAGGGCGTGCTGCGGCGCGCCCGTTCTTGCGCGGACCGACTCCCCGATAACGCTCGGCCGCCCTCAGGAAAGGAAGACCCATGTCGCTCGATCATCTGTCGCGCACCGCTTATACCGAGGATCATGAAGCGTTCCGCGCGACGGTTCGCCAGTTTCTCGAAAAGGAAGTCGCCCCCAACCAGGCGAAATGGGCCGACGATGGCATCGTCCCCAAGGCGCTGTGGCCCAAGGCGGGCGAGATCGGGATGCTGTGCCCGACGGTGCCAGAGGAATATGGCGGGCTTGGCCTCGACTTCGGCTATAACGCCATCGTCGACGAGGAAAGCGCCTATTACGGCCGCGTGACCACGGGCTTCTCGCTCCAGTCGGACATCGTCGCCAACTATATCGTCCGCTACGGCAGCGAGGAGCAGAAGAAGCACTGGCTGCCCAAGATGGTCGCGGGCGAGGTCGTCACCGCGATCGCGATGACCGAACCGGGCACCGGCAGCGACCTTCAGGGGATGCGCACGACCGCGAAGAAGGACGGCAATCACTACGTCATCAACGGGTCGAAGACCTATATCACCAACGGCCAGAACGCCGACCTGATCCTCGTCTGCGCCAAGACCGATACCGATGTGCAGCCGGCGTGGAAGGGCGTGTCGATCATCCTCGTCGAGGCGGAGCGCGAAGGGTTCCAGCGCGGCCGCAATCTCGACAAGATCGGGCAGGACGAAGCCGACACGTCGGAACTCTTCTTCAACGACGTGCGCGTGCCGATCACCAACTGCCTCGGCGACGAGGGGCAGGGCTTCATCTATCTGATGAGCGAGCTGCCGCAGGAGCGCCTTTCGATCGCGGTGAGCGCGCAGGCCTCGGCGCAGCGCGCGTTCGACGATACCGTCGAATATACGCGCGACCGCAAGGCGTTCGGCAAGCCGATCCTCGATTTCCAGAACAGCCGCTTCGTCCTCGCCGACCTCAAGGCGAAGCTGCAGGTCGGCTGGGCGCACCTCGACTGGGCGCTCGCGCGCCACATGAAGAAGGAACTGACGCCGGAGGAAGGTGCTGCGGCGAAGCTGTGGCACACCGACCTGCAATGGGAGGTGATGGACAAGTGCCTCCAGCTCCACGGCGGCGCGGGCTACATGAACGAATATCCGATCGCTCGCGCCTGGCGCGCTGCGCGCGTCACCCGCATCTTCGGCGGGACGAACGAGATCATGAAGGAACTGATCGGGCGAAAGCTCTGATTTCCCCGCCCGCAAGCGGGCGGGGCCGCGAGACCTGGGAGCTTGCTCCCTGGTCGCAGCGGGGTGGGCCATCTCACCCCCGGATGCTCGCTCCGCTCGCGCCCACCCCTAACCCCTCCCGCCTGCGGGAGGGGGATCAAGAAAGGAATTCTCCATGGCTACAGCTTATATCGTAGACGCCGTCCGCACCGCCGGCGGCCGCCGCGGCGGCCGGCTGGCCGGCGTCCACCCCGTCGACCTCGGCGCCGCGGTGTTCGACGCGATCGCCGACCGCAACGATTTCGACACCAGCGTGATCGAGGACGTCATCACCGGCTGTGTGTCGCAAGGCGGGCAGCAGACGATGGACCTCGGCCGCAATGCGGTGCTCGCCTCGAAGCTTCCCGACAGCATCCCCGCGGTCACCATCGATCGCCAGTGCGGCTCGTCGCAGCAGGCGGTGATGTTCGCGGCGCAGGCGGTGATGTCGGGCACGCAGGACGTCGTGCTGGCGAGCGGTATCGAGAGCATGACGCGGGTGCCGATGGGTAGCGTCGCGACGCTGTTCATGAAGGAGGGGCTCGGCAACTACAAATCGCCGCGGCTCGAAGAGAAATATCCCGGCATCATGTTCAGCCAGTTCATGGGCGCCGAGATGATCGTCAAGAAACACGGCTTCACCAAGGCCGACCTCGACGCCTTCGCGCTCGAAAGCCACCGCCGCGCCAGGGCGGCGACCGAGGCGGGACTGTTCGATCGGGAGATCGTCCCGGTCGAGATCGAGACCGCCGACGGCAGGGAATGGCACAAGGCCGATGAGGGTATTCGCCACGACGCGACGCTCGAAAGCATCGCCGGGGTCAAGCTGCTCCAGGAAGGCGGCACGATCACCGCGGCGACGTCGAGCCAGATCTGCGACGGCGCCTCGGCGGTGCTGGTCGTGTCCGAACAGGCGCTCAAGGATCATGGCCTGACTCCGCGCGCGCGCATCCATCACCTGTCGGTGACGGCGGGCGATCCGGTCATCATGCTCGAGGAACCGCTGTTTGCGACCGAAAAGGCCTTGAAGAAGGCAGGGCTCAAGATCGGCGACATCGATGCCTATGAGGTCAATGAGGCGTTTGCGCCGGTGCCGCTCGCGTGGCTCAAGTATCTTGATGCCGATCCCGCACGGCTCAACGTCCACGGCGGCGCCATCGCGCTCGGCCACCCGCTCGGCGCTACCGGTGCGAAGCTGATGGCGACGCTGCTCGGCGTGCTCGACGCCCGGGGCGGCAAATACGGGCTTCAGACGATGTGCGAAGGCGGCGGCCAGGCGAACGTCACCATCGTCGAGCGGCTGTAAGAATCCGGCGTCGCCCCGGCGAAAGCCGGGGCCGCTATCCACATGGGCGTCACGGCGCCTGCGATCCCGGCTTTCGCCGGGATGACGAAATCAGAAAGGACATCCCATGAAACTCGATTCCACCGTTTCCGCCGTCGTCACCGGGGGCGCCTCGGGCCTCGGCGCCGCCACCGCGCGCGCGCTCGCCGCGAAGGGCGTCAAGGTCGCGATCTTCGACCTGCAGGAGGAAAAGGGCAAGGCGATCGCCGAGGAACTGGGCGGCGTCTTCTGCGAATGCAACGTCACCGACGACGCGTCGGTCGATGCCGCCTTCGCCAAGGCGCGCGCCGCGATCGGGCAGGAGCGCATCCTCGTCAACTGCGCGGGCACCGGCAATGCGATCAAAACCGCGAGCCGCAGCAAGGAAGACGGCAGCATCAAGCATTTCCCGCTCGACGCCTTCAACTGGATCATCCAGATCAACCTCGTCGGCACCTTCCGCTGCATCGCCAAGTCGGCCGCGGGCATGATGACGCTCGACCCGATGGCGGACGGCGAGCGCGGCGCGATCGTCAACACCGCTTCGGTTGCCGCGGAGGACGGCCAGATCGGCCAAGCCGCCTATTCGGCGTCAAAGGGCGGGGTCGTCGGCATGACGCTGCCCGTCGCGCGCGACCTCGCGAGCGAGAATATCCGCGTGAACACCATCCTGCCGGGCATCTTCGACACCCCGCTGCTCGGCGCCGCGCCGCAGAATGTCCGCGACGCGCTCGCCGCCTCGGTGCTCAACCCGAAGCGGCTCGGCAATCCGGACGAATATGCCACCCTCGCGCTCTGCATGATCGAGAACGGCTATTTCAACGGTGAGGACGTCCGCCTCGACGGCGGCATCCGCATGGCGCCGCGCTGACATGGCCAAACCGGAAGGCTGGCGGCTCGATGCCGCCAGCTACCCCGTCTGCGAAAGCTTCCAGACACGGTTCCAGGACATGGACGTCAACGGCCACCTCAACAATGTGGCCTTCGCGGCGCTGTTCGAAAGCGGCCGCGTCCTGCTCAACTGGCGCCTGCGCGCGCAGGGTGAGCGCGCGGCGAACGAACGCATGATGGTCGCCGCGGTCGAGATCAACTATCTGGCCGAGGGCAATTTCCCCGATCCCGTCGAGATCGCGACCGGCATCGGCCGCATCGGCACGTCGAGCTGGACGCTCATCCAGGCGATGTTTCAGAACGGCCGCGCGATCGCGACCTGCGACACCGTCGTCGTCTGCCGCACCGACGGCGAGGCGAAGCCGCTGCGCGCGGAGATGGTCGCGGAGCTGGAGGCGAATCTGGCGCGGGCGGCCTGAGGTTTCTCCCGATAGGTCGTCATTGCGAGCGGCGAAGTCGCGCGGCAATCCAGAGCGGGCGGCAACTCTCTTTTCTTCGCAGATATGGGCGGCCTCCCTTCATCGAAAGGCGCTTTGCTGCCTGCACTTCGCGTCCTTTGCAGGCCGCCAGAACTGAATGGCGATCCGCCCTACAGCGTCGGGTCGGCCTCGGGCACCGATCGGATCAGGTCGCGGGCGAAGCCGATCAGGCCGATCTGGCGGCGGCGCTTCAGCCGTTCGGCGCGCAGGATCGCCTTCACTTCGTCGAAGCAGCCTTCGACATCGTCGTTGATCAGCACATAGTCATAGCCGTCCCAGTGGCTGATCTCGTTCGCCGCGCGCGCCATGCGCGCCGCGATCACCTCGTCGCTGTCGGTCCCGCGCGACCGCAGCCGGCGTTCGAGTTCCGCCATCGTCGGCGGCAGGATGAACACGCGCACCACGTCGGGACCGGCTTCCTGATAGAGCTGCTGTGCCCCCTGCCAGTCGATGTCGAACAGCACGTCCTTACCCGCGGCGAGCAGCTCCTCGACCCGGTCGCGCGGCGTGCCGTAGCGGTGGCCGAAGACATGCGCCCATTCGAGAAATTCGCCGTCGGTGGCCATCTGCTTGAAGGTGTCGACATCGACGAAATGATAATCGACCCCGTCGCGCTCGCCCGGACGCATCGGCCGCGTGGTCGCGGAGATCGACAGCGCGATGTCGGGATCGGCGGCGAGCATCTTTTTCGAAATGGTGGTCTTGCCCGCGCCCGAAGGCGACGACAGAATGAAGAGCACGCCGCGGCGGTGAAGATGGACGCTGTCAGCCATGCGGGCTCATTGCGCGCGCGCGGGCGCCGGTCAAGCGGGAAGGGGCATCATGGCGGGAATGACGCGCGGGGGTTGGCTGGTCGCGGCTGCGCTGCTGGCCTTGCTCGCCGCGATCCTGATCGCGATGGGACGCCCGCCGATCTGTCCGTGCGGCACCGTCAGCCTGTGGCACGGGGTCGTTCAGTCGAACCAGAACAGCCAGCAGATTTCGGACTGGTACAGCTTCAGCCACGTCATCCACGGCTTCCTCTTCTATGGCCTGTCGCGCTGGCTGATGCCGCGCGCGCCGCTGTCGGTCGCGCTCGCCGTCGCGATCGGCATCGAAGGGGCGTGGGAGATTCTCGAAAATTCGCCGATCATCATCGACCGCTATCGCGAGGTGACGATGGCCTATGGCTATGCGGGCGATTCGGTGCTCAATTCGGTGAGCGACGCGGCCTTCATGCTGCTTGGCTTCCTCGCTGCGAGCCGGATGCGCTGGCAGACGACCGTCGCCGTCGCGATCGCCTTCGAACTGTTCACCCTGTTCGCGATCCGCGACAATCTGACGCTCAACATCCTGATGCTCGTCTCGCCGGTGGAGGCGATCAAGGACTGGCAGGCGGGCTGATCCTCGATAGCGAAGCGGTTTTAGTGAACCGACGGCTGTCCATTCGTCTCGACCGGCAACGCCGGGGGCAGGGCATCGCCAAGCCGTTCGCCGTCGGACGCCGCGCTGTCGACACCGGCATAGCTGTCGACCACGCCTTCGCGCGTCAACCGGTCGCCGATGCGATGCGCTTCCTCGGCAGCGCGGCGCTGTTCGGCGCGTTCGGCCCATTTCTTGGTGAGGTAGGCGGCGGCCGCGGTCGCGGCGAGCACGGCATAGCGTTGCGGGAACATCCGCCGCGCCACGAACAACGTCCCGGCGCCAATCACGGCACCTGCGACTGGGTGATTATTCTTGCGGCGCCCGATCGCGCTGCCGAGCACGCCGCCGACGATCCGTCCCATCATCTTCACGATCCTTCCTCTCCCATCAATCCGCGACGCGGCCTTCGGGTTCCGGACTGAGCATATGGCGCGGGTCGACGACCCGGTCGAAGGTCGCCGCATCGACGAAACCCAGCGCCAGCGCCGCTTCGCGCAGCGTCGAACCGGTCTCGTGCGCATGCTTGGCGATCTTGGCTGCCTTGTCATAGCCGATTTCGGGCGCCAGCGCGGTGACGAGCATCAGCGAGCGCTCGACCAGTTCGGCGATTCGCGGGCGGTTCGGCTCGATCCCGGCGACGCAGCGGGTCGCGAAGCTTTCCATGCCGGTCGCGAGCAGATCGATCGAGCGCAGCACATTGGCGCCGATCAGCGGCTTGAAGACGTTGAGTTCGAGATGGCCCTGCATCCCGCCGACGGTCACCGCCTGATGGTTACCGATCACCTGCGCCGCGACCATCGTCAGCATCTCGCACTGGGTCGGGTTGACCTTGCCCGGCATGATCGAGCTGCCGGGCTCGTTCGCGGGCAGGTCGATCTCGCCCAGACCGGCGCGCGGGCCGGAGCCGAGCAGGCGGATGTCGTTGGCGATCTTGGTCAGCGCGACCGCGAGCGTGTTCAGCCGGCCCGACAGGTCGACGAGCATGTCGTGGCTCGCCAGCGCCTCGAACTTGTTCGGCGCGCTTGCGAAGGCGACGCCGGTGATCGCTGTCATCTCGGCCGCGAAATCCTCGGCGAAGCCCGCGGGCGCGTTGAGCCCGGTGCCGACCGCGGTCCCGCCCTGCGCAAGATGCGGCAGGGCATGCTGCACCAGCGGTTCGGTGCGCGTCCGGCACAGAAGCAGCTGGGCGTGATAGCCCGAAAATTCCTGCCCCAGCGTCAGCGGCGTCGCATCCTGCAAATGGGTGCGGCCGATCTTGACGATATCGTCCCACGCCTCCGCCTTGGCGCGCAGCGCCTCGATCAGCACGTCGAGCGCCGGCAGCAGGCGGCGGCGCATCGCCAGCGTCGCGGCGACGTGCATCGCGGTCGGAAAGCTGTCGTTCGACGACTGGCCGCGGTTGACGTCGTCGTTGGGATGCACCGGCACCTTGCCGCCGCGCGTGCCGGTCAGCATCTCGTTGGCGCGGCCGGCGATCACCTCGTTGGCGTTCATGTTGCTCTGAGTGCCGCTGCCCGTCTGCCAGATGACGAGCGGGAACTGGTCGTCGTGCTCGCCGGCGGCGACTTCGGCGGCGGCGGCCTCGATCGCGTCGGCTTTTTCGGGGGACAGGCCGTGGCGGCGGTTGACCCGCGCCGCCGCCTGCTTGACCAGCGCGAGCGCGTGGACGATCCCGACCGGCATCCGCTCGCGAGCGCCGAAGGGAAAATTCTCGATCGACCGCTGCGTCTGCGCCCCCCAATAGGCGGCGGCGGGCACCGTGATCTCGCCCAGGCTGTCGCTTTCGATCCGCGTGTCGTTCATAGGATCAATATCCTCGTCACCATCACCGCCCCGGCCCAGATCAGCGCGACGAGGCTGAGCAGCTTCCAGAAACCGCGCTCGCCGACCCGCGCGCGCAGCCACGCGGCGACGATCCAGACCAGCACCAGCGCAGGGGTCAGCACCAGCAGGCTGAAGCGCAGCAGCCCGTCGGCGATCTGGCCGCGGGGATAAGGGCCCTCGAACAAGGCATAGCCCTCGACCCCCCACCAGAAGGCGGCGGTCAGCACGACCATGCCCGCAAGAGCCCAATATTGCCAGAAGCGCGACGGCGGCCAATTGTCGGCCACGGCGCTATTTCTTCTTGCCGAAGTCCACGGTCACCACGTTCGACCCGTCCTCGGCCGATACGTCGGGGCGGTCGTTATGGGCTTCGTCATGCGGTTCGGGCGCTTCCATATCCTCGTCGCTGACCTGGAACTGGAGCCCGAAATCGACCGACGGATCGACGAAGGCGGTGATCGCCGCATAGGGGATCACCAACATCGACGGCGTCTGGTTGAACGACAGGCCGACGCTGAAATGATCCGATTCGACCTTCAGGTCCCAGAAGCGGTTCTGGAGCACGATCGTCATTTCGTCGGGGAACTTGGCGACCAGATGCGCGGGGATCGACACGCCTGGCGCCTGCGTCTTGAAGGTGATATAGAAATGATGCTCGCCGGGCAGGCTGTCCGATCCGACGATCTGCGACAGCACGCGGCCGACCACGGCGCGCAGGGCGTCCTGCACGATCTCGTCATAGGGAATCAGGCTGTCGCGGACATCGTCACTCATGGGCGAGGGGGATGAACGGCGCGCGGGCGATGGTCAAGGGGGGTCGAGAGCGGAGAGTCGCCTTGCAACGCGAAAAGTCGCTGCTATGGCGTCGGCCATGCGAACCGCCACCGTCCAGCGCACGACCCGGGAAACCGATATCGCGATCACCGTCGATCTCGACGGCAGCGGCACCTATTCGGTATCGACCGGCATCGGCTTTCTCGACCATATGATCGAGCAGCTGTCGCGCCATTCGCTGATCGACATTTCGATGACGGTGAAGGGCGACCTGCACATCGACCAGCACCACACGGTCGAGGATTCGGCGCTCGCGCTGGGCGATGCGGTTGCCAGGGCGCTCGGCGACAAGCGCGGCATCGCCCGCTATGGCGAGGCGCATGCGCCGATGGACGAGACGCTGACGCGCTGCATCCTCGACATTTCGGGGCGGCCGCATTGCGTCTGGAACTCGGGTTTCTCGCAGCCGCGGCTCGGCGAGATGGATACCGAGCTGTTCCCGCACTGGTTCGCCAGCTTCGCGCAGGCCGCCGGGATCACGCTGCACATCGAAACTCTCTATGGCGAGAACAACCACCATATCGCCGAGAGCATGTACAAGGCGCTGGCGCGCGCGCTGCGCCAGGCGGTCGAGATCGACCCGCGCAAGGGCGACGCGATTCCCAGCACCAAGGGCGTGCTATGACGCGCGTCATCCCAGCGAAAGCTGGGATCGCCCGCGTTCCGGCGGAGCGCCAACGACCCCAGCTTTCGCTGGGGTGACGGGACGGATATGACCATCGCTCTGATCGACTATGGCGCGGGCAATCTTCGCTCGGTGCATAATGCGCTGATCGCGGCGGGGGCGGAGGATGTCGCCGTGACCGCCGACCCGCGGACGATTGCCAAGGCCGACCGCATCGTGCTGCCCGGCGTCGGCGCCTTTGCGGCGTGCATGGACGGCCTGTCGGCGATCGAGGGGCTGATCGAGGCGATCGAGCGGCGCGTGCGCGGCGAGGGGGCGCCGTTCCTGGGCATCTGCGTCGGCATGCAGCTGCTCGCCGACGCGGGCGAGGAGCATGGGCGGCACCGGGGGCTCGGCTGGATCGGCGGGACGGTGCACGCCTTCGATCCGCAACCGGGCCTGCGCATCCCGCACATGGGCTGGAACGACGTGGTTCCGGCCGTCGCGCATCCGGTGATCGCGGCGGGCGAGGCCTATTATCTGCACGGCTATCATTTCGCCGACGCCGTGGACGTGCTGGCGACCAGCAGCCATGGCGGTCCTTTCACGGCGGCGGTCGGCCGCGACAATATCGTCGGCGTGCAGTTTCACCCCGAAAAGAGCCAGGCCTATGGCCTCGCCACCCTCGAAAGATTTTTGGCATGGCGGCCCTGACGATCTTCCCCGCGATCGACCTGAAGGGCGGGCAGGTGGTGCGGCTGGCCGAGGGCGACATGGCGCGCGCGACCGTTTACGGCGACGATCCGGCGGCGCAGGCGCGGCTGTTCGCCGCGGCGGGCGCGGACTGGCTGCATGTCGTTGACCTCGACGGCGCCTTCGCGGGGGAAAGCGTCAACGGCGCGGCGGTCGAGAGCATCATCGCCGCGTTTCCGGGCAAGGTGCAGGTCGGCGGCGGCATTCGCGACCGGGCGGGCGTCGATCGCTGGCTGGCACGCGGTGTCGAGCGGATCATCATCGGCACCGCGGCGCTGAAGGACCCCGAATTCGTGAAATCCGCCGCGCGTGCGCTGCCCGGACGGATCGTCGTCGGGGTCGATGCGAAGGATGGCATGGTCGCGACCGAGGGCTGGGCCGACGTCTCCGATGTCCGCGTCGCGGATCTGGCGCGCCGCTTCGAGGATGCCGGCGTCGCGGCGCTGCTGTTCACCGACGTCGGGCGCGACGGGCTGCTGAAAGGCTGCAACGTCGAAGCGACGGTGGCGCTGGCGCAGGCGGTCGACATCCCAGTGATCGCGAGCGGCGGCGTCGCGGGAATCGAGGACATTCACGCGCTGCGTCCGCATGTCGCCGACGGCATCGAAGGCGTGATCACCGGGCGGGCGCTTTACGACGGGCGGCTCGATCTGGCGCAGGCGATCGCGGCGGGGCGGCAATGAGACGCGCCTCCATTCTCGACACAGGCCCGTGGGGATTCGGAGTTCGGCGCGCTGCCTCATCCGTTCGTCATACTGAACTTGTTTCAGCATCCATGGCCGGACCTTCCCTTTTGTGCTGCCTTTCATTCGAGGGCAGACCATGGACCCTGAAACAAGTTCAGGGTGACGAAAGGGAGAAACTGCGCAGAAACCCGAATCCCCACAGACCTACGAACGGATTTTCAAGGTTGGCGCCATGACCGTCCGCGTCCGCGTCATTCCCTGTCTCGACGTCGCCGACGGCCGCGTCGTCAAGGGGGTCAATTTCGTCAACCTGCGCGACGCCGGCGATCCGGTCGAGGCGGCGCGGGCCTATGACGCGGCAGGCGCCGACGAACTGTGCTTCCTCGACATTTCGGCCAGTCATCAGGGGCGCGGCACCCTGCTTGACATGGTCGCCCGCACTGCGGAGGTCTGCTTCATGCCGCTGACCGTCGGCGGCGGGGTGCGCAGCGCTGAGGATGCGCGCGCGCTGCTGCTCGCGGGCGCCGACAAGGTCGCGGTGAACAGCGCCGCGGTGGTGCGTCCCGAACTGGTCGCCGACATCGCCGACCGCTTCGGCAGCCAGTGCGCGGTGGGCAGCATCGACGCGCGGCAGGTCGATGCGGGGCGATGGGAAATCTTCACCCACGGCGGGCGGCGGGCGACCGGGATCGACGCCGTCGCGCATGCGGTGCGGCTCGCCGGACTGGGGGCGGGCGAACTGCTCGTCACCAGCATGGATCGCGACGGCACGAAGGACGGCTATGACCTCGCGCTCACCCGCGCGATCGCCGATGCGGTTTCGGTGCCGGTGATCGCGAGCGGCGGGGTCGGCAACCTCGACCATCTCGTCGCCGGAGTGATCGAGGGCGGCGCGAGCGCGGTGCTGGCCGCGAGCATCTTCCACTTCGGCGAGGCGACGATCACCGATGCGCATGCCCGGCTGGCGGCGGCGGGATTGCCGGTCAGGTCTTCCTGACGAACACCGTGCCCGCCGAATAGCCGGCGCCGAACGAGCAGATGAGGCCGGTGTCGCCCGCCTGCATATCGTCGTGATGCAGGTGAAAGGCGATGATCGACCCCGCGCTCGACGTGTTGCCATAGGTGTCGAGGACGGTCGGGCTTTCGTCGTCGCTCGCTTCGTGGCCCAGCACCCGCTGCGCGATCAGCCGGTTCATGTTGGTGTTTGCCTGATGCAGCCACAGTCGGCGCATGTCGGCGCCTTCGAGCCCCAGCTTCGCCATTTCCTCGACGATCATCGCCGCGACCATCGGGACGACTTCCTTGAATACCTTGCGGCCTTCCTGGACGAACAGCTTGTCGGTCCTCGGTCCCGACTGGTCGATGCCGCCGTGGGCACGGTTGAGGAAGCCGAAATTGTTGCGGATATTGTTCGAGAAGACCGTCTTCAACTTCGTGCCGAGGATGTCCCAGTGCCCCGCGGGCGCCAGTCCCTTGTCCTCGATCAGGATCGCGGTCGCGACGTCGCCGAAGATGAAGTGGCTGTCGCGATCGCGCCAGTTGAGGTGCCCCGAACAGATTTCGGGGTTCACGACCAGCACGCTTTTCGCATGGCCCGCCCGGACATAGTCGGCGGCGGTCTGGATGCCGAAGGTCGCCGACGAGCAGGCGACGTTCATGTCGAAGGCGAAGCCGTCGATGCCGAGCGCCTGCTGAATCTCGATCGCCATCGCGGGATAGGGGCGCTGCATGTTCGACGCCGCGCACAGCACCGCATCGACATCGGCGGCGTCGCGCCCCGCGCGGGCAAGCGCGTCCTTCGCCGCCGCGACGCCGATCTCCGCAAGGATCGACACTTCGTCGTTGCCGCGCTCGCGCAGCCGCGGCGCCATGTGCGCGGGGTCGAGAATGCCCGCCTTGTCGACGACGTGGCGCGACCCGATGCCGCTGGCCTTTTCGATGAACTCGACGCTCGATTCGGTCAGCGCCGGGATTTCGCCCGCTGCGATCGCCGCCGCATTGTCGCGATTGTAGAGGGCGACATATCGGTTGAAGCTGGCCACCAGTTCTTCGTTGCTGATGCGTTCGGCGGGGGTGAAGAGGCCGGTGGCGGACAGGACCGGCTGCTGTGGGTGCGACATGGATGACCTGCGTGTCTTTTGTTGTTCGGGGACAGCCTGTTGATTAGGCCGCGGCATCGCGGCGCGCAACGCCCGTCGCAACAGGCTGAACGATCGCCGACATCATGGTTAACCGACTGCTAACTATCGGGGTGGCATGGTGCGCGGTGCAGGCCTCCGGGGGGATGGCTCCCCGGGCGCTGAGCGGGAGCACGACCATGGCCACGCGTTCAGGACCGGCAGCCGGCGATCTGTCGCTCGCGGAGATCAGGGAATTCGCCGCCTTCCTTCCGGGCACCCAGCGCTATATCCGCCGCTCGCTCGACATCGGGCTGGAGCGCGACGACGCGGTTGCGCGCTGGTCGCGCGATCAGGTCGAGGAAGCGGCGATCCGCGTGCAGGCGAAGGTCTATGGGCGGCTTGGCGCGATCCGTGCGCATATTCCGGAGGACAGCGGGCTCGACGCGCTGGAGGGTTTCATGGCGCCGCTGGTCGCGGTGTCGGCCTTCGACCTCGGGCAGGATCGCCTGCCGAGTTTCCGGGCCTATCGCTTCCTGTACGAACGATTGCTGGGCGCGCATGCGCGGCCCTGGCTGCCCGGTGCCTTCTGCGCCGCGGCGGCGTTGCCGCACCTCCATCCCGACAAGCGCAAGGCGCTGCTTCAGTCGATCGGCGAATCGGCGGCCACCGCGCCGGGCTGGTCGGCGCGCGAACCCAGCTTCTATCCCGAATGGGTCGACAAGATCGACGAGACGCGGCCGGCGAACTAGCGCCAAACAGCCCCTCCGGTCATAGCAGCGCTCGCCACAGGCCGAAGGCGCTGGTCAGCGTCAGGACGACGCCGACGAGGATCAGCATCAGCTTGGGCGAGAAGCGCTTGGCCATGAAGGCGCCCATCGGTGCCGCGATCACCCCGCCGATCAGCAGGCCGAGCGTCGCGCCCGCGATGTCGGCGAGGCCGAGGTGCCAGATGAAGGTGGCCGATACCGCGAGGGTCAGGAAGAATTCGACGCTGTTCACCGTGCCGACGACCTTGCGCGGCTCGGCGCCCTGGACGAGCAGGTTCGAGGTGACGACCGGTCCCCAGCCGCCGCCGCCCGCCGCGTCGAGGAAGCCGCCGACGAGGCCGAGCGGTGCGATCACCTTGGGCTTGCGGATCTTCGGCGGATACAGGAGGCCGCGGACGAGCAGCCAGACGCCGACCAGGATCAGATAGGTCAGCACCATCGGCTTGACCACCGCGCCGTCGATCGACGACAGCAGATAGGCGCCGGTCACGCCGCCGATGATCCCGGGAACGAGCAGGCGGAAGAAAAGCCCCCATTCGATGTTGCGGTGGATCAGGTGGCTGATGCCCGACACGCCGGTCGTGAACACCTCGACGACATGGACGCGCGCCGACGCGGTGGCCGGGGGCACGCCCATCACCGCGACGAGCAGCGTGTTGCAGATGACCCCGAATGCCATGCCGAGCGCGCCGTCGACGAGTTGCGCGGCGAAACCGATCAGAATGAAGGGCAGGAGCGCCGACGGATCGAGCGCCGAAAGTTCAAGCATGATTTCATCCCAACTGTTTTCGTTGAGAAGGTGCTGCCGCGATTCTACGGCGAACGCCAGTACAGTTTTTCTGCTGCCGTTGAAGGGAAGGGTTTCCGCGCCCAGCCGAGACGGCCCCGGTGCGGCATCAGCCGTTCACCTGGTCGGGAAGATATTCGCGCACATGGTCGATGAACGCGCGCAGCTTCGGCATCACCTGCTTGCGGCTGGGATAATAGAGGAACAGCCCCGATGTCGAACTCGCATGGTCGGTCAGCACCAGTTCCAGATCGCCGCTCGCAACCATCGTCTTTGCGACGGGTTCGGCCAGCATCCCCATCGCCACCCCCGCCCGCATCGCGACCATCGCCGCGATCCAGTCGTTGACGATCACCGGCCCCGTCACCGGCACCTCATATTCGCGATTTCCCCGTTCGAAGGTCCATGGCATCAGACCGCCCGTCGCATAGCGAAAGCGGATGCAGCGATGGTCGCGCAAATCCTCCGGCGTTTCGGGGCGCCCATGGCGGTCGAGATAGGCCGGCGCAGCCGCCGCGACGAAGCGGAAGGGACCGGTGAGGCGCACCGCGATCACGTCGGCGTCGAGCGTTTCGCCCATCCGGACGCCCGCATCGAAGCCGCCGGCGCTGAGGTCCGCCAGCCCATCGTCGGCGTAAATCTCCAGCTCGATGTCGGGATAGGCTTCGCAGAAGCCAGCGATGATCGGCTCGAACAGCGGCTGCACCGCGCCGCGCATCAGGTTGATGCGCAGCCGTCCCGCCGGCCGGTTGCCCAGATTGCGCGCCGCTTCGTAGGCGTCGGTCAGCCCCGCATAGGCCGGCGCGGCGCGTTCGAGGAACATTTCGCCCGCCTGAGTCAGACCGACGCTGCGCGTCGTGCGCATGAACAGCGGGGCACCGACCCGCGCTTCCAGCGCCTTCACCGTCTGGCTGATCGCCGAGGGCGAAACACCGAGGTCCGCGGCGGCGGCGGAGAAGCTTCGCCGTTCCGCCACGCGCAGAAAAGCCTCGATCCCGTCGAGCGCCCCCTGAGGGATTGTTAAATCCTGCTTCAAAGCACTTGCAGATTATAGAGGATTATCTATTGGCGCAAGCGCGGCTAGATAAGTTGCACAACGAAACGAAAGGATCTCTCCCATGACCAATCGGCTCTCCTCTTTCAACCGCTTTCCCTCCGCCTTCGCGATCGTCGCGGCTTCGGCGCTTGCCTTCACCGGCCTGATCGCCTCGACCGCGCCGGCGCACGCCCAGCCCCAGAGCGGCGACTATCGCTGCACCGCGCTCGCCGAGCAGGCGCGCGGCGCCGCCGACACCGTCCAGAGCGGCAAGCAGGCCAGCGCGAAGCGCTTCGTAGCCGCAGGCAACAAGCTGTGCGAAGCGGGCAACGAACGCGCCGCCGCCAAGCAGTATCGCACCGCGCTGAAGATCGCGGGCGTGGCCGAAGCGCAGGGCGACAGTCAGGTTGCTTCGCGCTGACATCATCCCAAGCCAGACACCATTCTCCGGTCCGCCCTCTCCCTCTCCCCGGCGGACACAACTGGGGCGGCCCTAATCGGGCTGCCCCATTTTGCTTGGAGTCGGATCGCGCAGCCCCAGCATGTCGCGCAGCATCCACAGTGGCAGCCACGGGCGCGCGAGCGCCTTGCCGATCGCATAGGGCCACCAGCCGGGGCCGAACGGGATATAAAGGCGCACGGGCACGCCGCGCTGCCGCGCAATGGCGACCGTTCGCGCCCGCGGAAGCCCGCGCAACTGTTCGAGTTCGACGGGCGTCCCGGCGGCGATCAGCCTGTCGAGCGCCTGCGCGGCGAGCGCCGGCTTGTGCGTTGCGATGGCGACCGGCGCAGTGCGGCCGGCGAGTTCCGACACCAGCGCCAGATAGGCCGCGTCGGTATCGGCGGGGTCCGCATCGGGATCGGGCCACTCGCCCTTGACGACCCGGATGCGCGCCGTCGTTTCGCGAAGGCGTACAGCATCGGCGGAGCTGCGCCGCCAGCGCGCGGGAAGCACGCAGCCGGTCCCCGGAAAGTCGGCGAGCAGCTGCTCGGTTGCCGCAATCGTCGCCTCGGCGTCGGCGGGGCCGTGGGCGTCGAGCATGAGCGGCATTCCCGCTGTCGCGCCCGCGTTGGCGAGCGCGCGCAGGCGCGCGGGACAGAAGCCGAGCGGCGGCGCCTTGATCGACAGATAGGCGCCGGTGCCGATAAGCCGTGCAGCGACGGCGCGGTAGGCGGCGACGATCGTATCCGGGTTGTCGCCGTCGTCCTGGAAATAGCCGACGGTCGCCGCGAACTCCCGCCGCCGCAGTCGCGCGCATAGCGCGGCGGCATCAGCGGGGTCGGGCGTCCGCAACCATCGCGCCGCGCGGCGCGGCAGCGCGTAACGCTGGTCGCGCAGCCAACGCCAGGCGGCCGACTCCTTCACCGCGCGGCTCTACCCAGTCGATGCCGCAGCCAGAACAGGCCGTCGGCAAGCAGCGCGACAAGGCCGGGCGGCGTGAAGGGATAGGTTCGCACGCGGACACAATCGCGTTGCTCCTGCGTCCAGAAGCGTGTGATCCACGCCTCTGTCTCGCCAAGCAGTTCATAGCTTTCGAGCCCCTGCTCGGCCGCCCAGCGCAGCGTGTGCAGCATCAGCAGGGTTCCGGGCGAGCATTTGCCGAAACGATCGTCGTGCCCGATCTTGAACAGCCAGTATCGCCCCGCCCAGAGCAGCGCCAGCTGCATCGCCACCGCCTCCCCGCCGATGCGCATGAATGACAGCCGAAAGGTGCCGCGCGCCGCGGCCGAACGGAAGAAGCGGCGAAAGAAGGTCTCGCGCCGCCGGTCGACCGCCAGCGCGCTGCCGGCCTCGCGCTTCCAGCTTCGCAGCTCGACACCGATCGCTTCGTCGAACAGCGCGTCGAAGTCTGCCGGGCCCGGGGCCAGCGTCTCGAACGTCACGGGGCCGATCGCTTCGGCGCGCCGCGCCGCGCGCCGAAAATCGGACCGGCGGCCGGCGTTGAACCGGCTTTCGGGATCGCGCCACGATTCGCCGAGCGGAATCATCGGGCATGGCATGGCGGGGCGGACCGATACCCAGCCGCGGCCCCGCATCGCCCGCCGCAACGCGGGTACGAGGGGCGAGTCCCGGGAAATGCGGTCGAGCGATAGCGGGTGATGTGCCGCACGGATCGCGGCGGCGATCGGATCGCCCGCCGTCGGGTCGGCACAGAGCAGGTCGCCGGGCTCGAACAATTCGATGGCGCCGGCCATCCGCCAGCGGGCGAGATAGCGCCGGTCCCGGCACAGCGGCAGCAGCGCGGTGATCGTGACGCCGTTGCGGACGCCGAGCAGTTTTTGATGTTGGCCGGACAGGAGCGGAGCGAGCGCTGCCGCGAAATCCCGCGTCTGCGTCGGCCAGCATCCGAGCGGTTCGAGCCGTTCCCATTCCGCCGCCAGCCGGACCGCGTCCATCTCGCGGGCGAGATCGATCGCGCGCGCCGGCCGGCGCCGCGCGGGGCGCGCATTTCCGCTTCCCATCCTGTCGAAACGCGCGTGCCGCAAGCGATGCCCCCCTTCCGCGCGGATACGACCGAAAAGCTAATAAATCTCTGCGATCCGCCGCGCGGAGGGATCTGCGGTCCGCAATCCCTTTTGCCAATGGGACCGCGGACGTATAGGCAGAATTTCCTGTCCCGCCGCGGAGCCGATCCTTGCGTCCATCTTCCGTTTCCCGCAGCCTTTCCGCTTTCGTCGGTCTTGGGCTGCTTTACGCAGCCTTCGGGGATCTGGGTCGATCGTGGGCGCATGATGCGGAAAAGCCGGCTCCCGCCGCCGCGGAGCGCGTTCGGGCGCGCGACATCGGCATCGCGCCCGGCCTGTTCGCGCCGGGGCCGCTCAATGCCATTACCGACGTAGGCGACATTCGCGTCGGACAGGTGACACGGATCGAAGGCGCCGACGTCCGCACGGGCGTGACCGCCATCCTGCCGCACGGCGGCAATCTGTTTCAGGACAAGGTGCCGGCGGGCGTCGTCGTCGCGAACGGCTTCGGAAAATTCGCGGGCACGACGCAGGTCGCCGAACTGGGGGAGGTCGAGACGCCGATCGTCCTCACCAACACGCTGAACGTCGCGCAGGCGATCGACGGCATCGTCGACTGGACGCTGCGCCAGCCGGGGAATGAATCGGTGCGGTCGGTCAACGCCGTGGCGGGCGAAACCAACGACGGCCATCTCAACGCTATCCGCAAGCGGGCGATCACCCGCGCCGACGTTGTCGCGGCGATCGAAGGCGCGCGGTCGGGGCCGGTCGCCGAAGGCAGCGTCGGCGCGGGCACCGGTACCATGGCGTTCGGCTGGAAGGGCGGGATCGGAACGAGCTCGCGGGTCCTGCCGCCGGCGCTGGGCGGCTATCGCGTCGGCGTCCTCGTCCAGACAAACTATGGCGGCACGCTGGTCATGGACGGCCTGCCGGTCGGCCGGGCGCTGGGGCGCTATTATCTGAAGGAGCATGGTGAGCGGACGGCGGCGGATGGCTCGATCATCCTGGTCGTCGCGACCGACGCGCCGCTCGGCGACCGCAACCTGACCCGTCTCGCGCACCGCGCGATCGCCGGGCTGGCGCGAACCGGATCGGCCTTTTCCAACGGCTCGGGCGATTATGCCATCGCCTTCTCGACC
The DNA here is from genome assembly GCF_002953155.1 of Sphingopyxis sp. MG. Classification (NCBI taxonomy): domain Bacteria; kingdom Pseudomonadati; phylum Pseudomonadota; class Alphaproteobacteria; order Sphingomonadales; family Sphingopyxidaceae; genus Sphingopyxis; species Sphingopyxis sp. MG. Next base: position 2,996,954 of record NZ_CP026381.1, on the reverse strand, counting down.
GCCGCCGAGGTGCGCCGCACGCCCGCGCGGCGCGCCGGGGTCGCGGCCTATCCCGAATTGTCCAACGATGCCGTCTCGCCGCTGTTCGTCGCCGCTGCCGAAGCCGCCGAAGAGGCGATCTACAATTCGCTGCTGATGGCGACGACGGTCGAGCGGCAGGCGACGGCGGAAGCGCCGGCGGCGCGCGGCGAGGCGCTCGACATTGCAGCGGTCAGGGCGCTGGTCGCGCGCCACCGCCCGCCGACGGACGACCGGCATGAAACGAAAAGGAGCAGCCGTTGAAGCGCGTGGAGATCGTGGTGATCGGGGGCGGGATCGCGGGCGTATCCGCCGCCGCGCTGTTCGCAAGGCATGCGCCGACCGTGCTGCTCGAGCGGGAAAGCGCGCTCGGCTATCATTCGTCGGGACGCAGCGCGACCTTCTATCATTTCGGGATCGGCGACGATGTGGTGCGCGGCCTGACCGCGGCCAGCCGCTTCTTCTTCGCCGATCCGCCGCCCGGCTATTCGGACGTGCCGCTGTGGCAGGAAAAGGCGGCGCTGTTCATCGCTACGCCGCAGCACATGGACGAGCTGGTCGCGCTCGAAACGGAGATGCGCCGCTTCACGGACAGCATCGCCCGGGTCGGCCCGGACGAGATGCAGGCGATCGTGCCGGTACTGAAGGTCGGAGGCGAGGGCGCGGTGGCGGGCGTCCTCGATACCGGCGGGCGAAAGCTTGACGCCGACCTGCTGCTCCAGGCCAATGCGCGCGCGCTGCGGGCGGCGGGGGGTGAGATCCGCTTCAACGCCGGCGTGACGGGGATCGCGCACGACGGCACCGAGTGGATCGTCGACACCGCCGAAGGAAGCTATGCCGCGAAGACGGTGGTCAACGCGGCGGGCGCCTGGGCCGACGAACTGGCGGTGCTCGCGGGGGTCCGGCCGCTCGGCCTGACGCCGCTGCGGCGCACGATCATCGGGTTCGACCCGCCTGAAGGCATCCCGATCGCGGACTGGCCGTTCCTCAAGACGGTTCAGGACGACGGCTTCTACATGCTGCCCGACGCCGGGCGCCTGCTCGTGTCGCCGATGGACGTCACGCCGTCGCCGCCGTGCGACGTTCAGCCTGAAGATTATGAGATGGCGCTCGCCGCCTGGCGCATCGAAGAGGCGACAACGCTGTCGGTGGGCCGGATCGCGCTCAAATGGGCCGGACTTCGCAGTTTCGTCGCCGACAAGGTGCCGACGGCGGGTTTCGCCCCCGACGCACCCGGCTTCTTCTGGCTGGCGGGGCAGGGCGGCTACGGTCTCCAGACGTCGCCGGCGATGGCGATGGCGGCGGAGGCGCTGCTGTTCGGCCTGCCGTGGCCGGGGCTGCTTTCGGAGCATGGCGTCGAGCCGCATCATATCCGTCCCGACCGGCTGTTCGCCTGACGGCGCGCCCGGTCCGAAGATCGTCCACCGCAACAGGGGAGTTCCGCATGCGTTTTCTGTTCCTTCTCGGCGCTCTTTCCCTGGTCGCCGCGCCGGCTGCCGGGACTCAGTCGCCATCGCAGGCCTCGGCCCCGCCGGGCTGGACCATCGTGATCCACGGCGGTGCCGGCACGATCGAACGCGATCGCCTGACGCCTGAGCAGGACAAGGAGATTCGCGCTGCGCTCGATCGGGCAATCGATGCGGGAAGTGCGGTGCTCGCGGCCAAGGGCAGTTCGCTCGATGCGGTCGAGGCGGCGATCAAGGTGCTCGAGGACGATCCGCATTTCAACGCGGGCCGCGGCGCGGTCTTCACCTGGGAGGGGCGCAACGAACTCGACGCCGCGATCATGGACGGCCGCACCCGGGCGGCGGGCGCGGTGACGGGCGTGACGCGGACGCGCCATCCGGTCAGCCTGGCGCGCGCGGTGATGGAAAAGAGCCCGCATGTCTTCCTGAGCGGTGCGGGAGCCGACGGCTTCGCGGTCGAGCAGGGCCTGCAGCAGGTCGATCCGGAATGGTTCGCGACGCCCGAGCGCCGCCGGCAGCTCGAACGGATGAAGGCGAAGCAGCTCGGTTCCTATGACGTCGATCGCAAATATGGCACCGTGGGCGCCGTCGCCGTCGACGTCGAGGGGCATGTCGCCGCGGCGACCTCCACCGGCGGCCTCACCGGCAAGCGCTGGGGCCGCATCGGCGACGCGCCGGTGATCGGCGCCGGCACCTACGCCGACGATCGCGCCTGCGCGGTGTCGGCGACCGGCGCGGGGGAATATTTCATCCGCGTCGGCGCGGCGCACGAAATCTGCGCGCGCATCCGGATGAAGGGTGAGACGCCCAGGCAGGCGGCCGATGCGGTCATGGTCGAACTGGAGGCGATGGGCGGCACCGGCGGCGTGATCGTCACCGGGCCCGGCGGCACCGCCGACTGGTCGTTCAACACGCCGGGCATGTATCGCGGCAAGGCGAGCAGCACCGGCGAGCGCAAGGTTGCGATCTACAAGGACGAAGACTGACCGGCTTCGACCGGGCGGTCTTCCCTGCGGTCACGCTCATGACAAGGGGCGCCGGAGGCCAAGCCTCCGGCGCCCTTGTTTGCCTTGGGCGAGCCGTTCGCCTTATTTCTTCTCGTCGACGGGCGGCACGGTCGCCGGGGGGGGCGCGACGGTTCCGTTGTCGATCGCGTCGGCCTTGGCTTCGCCGGCTGCTTCAACCGCGTCGGCCTTGTCCTCGGTGGCTTCCTTGGCGGGGCCTTCGGGCATGGCGTCGGCCTGGGCGTCGATGGCGTCCGCCTGGGCTTCGGCCTGATCCTCGACCTTGTCGGCCTGCGGGCTCTGGCAAGCGCCCAGCGCGAGGGCCGACGCGGCGGCGAGGGTGATCACAATCTTGCGCATATCGAGTTCTCTCCAAGTTTGACTCGGGGGCTTAACGCGGGATGAACGCATCGGTTGCAGGAAAATCGCCAAATATCGGAAGCAAGGCGATTCTTTCTTGATCCCGCCGCCGCTGGGGCGGGGTGCGGGGCAAAAAGAAGGCGCCCGAAGGCGCCCCCTTTCGTCCAGCGATGCCCGCGGTCAGAAGCGTTGCTGGCGCTCATAGAGGTCGCGGTAGTGCTGGATGCGCGTGACGCGCAGGCCGGCCATGCCGCTGCGGTCGATCGAGCGCTGCCAGCTGGCGAATTCCTCGAGGCTCAGGCTATAGCGCTCGCACGCTTCGTCGACCGTCAGCAGCCCGCCATTGACCGCGGCGACGACCTCTGCCTTGCGTCGGACGACCCAGCGCGTGGTGTTCGGCGGCGGCAGCGTGTCCAGCGTCAGCGGTTCCCCGAGGGGGCCGATGACCTGGGCCGGGCGGATTTTCTGATTCTCGATCATGCTCATTCCATAATGTCTGCAACGGGGGGGATCGGTTCAACCGACATTCGCGGGTCTAGAAAGGCGGGGCTCAACATCGGCTGAAACCCTCTGGTAAACGGACCGTTCACGGTTTCGGTCAAATCCTGCGTTTCGGGCGACAGGTCGAAGAAGCGCGCGGGCCGTGCCGCCGCGTCCTGCATGTCGCCGCGCCTGCCCCCCAACAGGTCGCGGACGGCGCCCACCCGCACCGCATGCGCTTCGCCGTGTGCGCGCTCGCGCATCATCCGCACCGTCGGCAACGCCGCCTGCCGCGCGCTCGACACCGCCAGCAATATGTCGAAGCCGGGCTTCGACAGGCGGGCCGCACCGGCGAAGGGCGGAAGATCGGACGGCACAAGGTTCATGCCACCCGTCTAGCGGCAACCGCCTAAGGCCGCGTAAATGCTCATTTCAGAGCTTGTTAGCGAAGCTTAATCTCCGTCAATATTTTGACAGACGTCCCGGAAATACTGGCATCTCGCCGCTATCGTCCCTAGATGGCGGCCATCATGGCAGCGCTGCTTACCCCCGACCGACTCGGCGATTTCCAGCTCGCCGAACCGCTGAAGGCCCGGCGAATCGTCGTCGCCATGTCGGGCGGCGTCGATTCGAGCGTGGTCGCGGCGCTCGCCGCGCGCTCGGGCGCCGAGGTAATCGGGGTGACGCTCCAGCTTTACGAGCATGGCGCGAAGGCGAAGCGCGTCGGTGCCTGCTGCGCGGGCCAGGACATCCGCGACGCGCGCGCCGTCGCCGACCGGCTGGGTTTCGCGCATCATGTCCACGACCATGAAAGCCGCTTTCGCGACACCGTGATCGACCAGTTCGCCGACGAATATCTCGCCGGGCGCACCCCGATTCCCTGCGTGCGCTGCAACATGGGGGTCAAGTTCACCGATCTGTTCCAGCTCGCGCGCGATCTGGGCGCCGATTGTCTGGCGACCGGCCATTATGTGCGGCGCGTGATGGGGGCCGCCGGCGCGGAATTGCACCGCGCGCTCGATCCAGCGCGCGACCAGAGCTATTTCCTCTTCGCGACGACGCAGGAGCAGCTCAATTTCCTGCGCTTCCCGCTCGGCGGGCTGGAAAAGAGCACGGTGCGCGAGATCGCGCGCGAGCTCGGCCTCGGCGTTGCGGCCAAGCCCGACAGCCAGGACATCTGTTTCGTCCCCGACGGCGACTATGCGGGGCTCGTGCGCAAGCTGCGGCCCGAAGCCGACGACCGGGGAGAGATCGTCCATGTCGACGGCACCCTGCTCGGCGCGCACAAGGGCCTGATCCACTACACGGTCGGCCAGCGCCGCGGGATCGACATCGGCGGGCAGGCCGAGCCGCTCTATGTCGTGCGGCTGGAGGCAGAAACGAAGCGCGTCGTCGTCGGCCCGCGGCGGGCGCTCGCGGTATCGGGCGCGCGGCTCGGCGAGGCGAACTGGCTCGCCGATGTCGAAGGGCGCGATGTGCTGGCAAAGGTCCGCAGCATGGCGAAGCCGGTGCCGGCGCGCATGGTGGGCGACCGGCTGTTGTTCGCGGCGCCCGAATATGGCGTCGCGCCGGGGCAGGCGGCGGTGCTCTATGACGCCGGCGATGCGAGCCGGGTGCTCGGCGGCGGGTGGATCGAGGAAAGCTTCGCGGCCGACGCCGCCTGATCCGAAGCGCGGCGCGCCGTCGCGGCGCGCAAGGATGGGATTGCACTTTTCCCGGCGATGCCGCAGCCTGCGGTCAACAAGGGAGAAGAGCGATGATCAACTGGGTATTGCGCGGTGCCGTCCTGCTCTGGGCGCTGCTGTTCGCCATATTGGGCGTGCGGGGCGTGCTCGATCCCGCCACCTATGTCGAACAGTTCGGCATCGGCATCGATGGCGCCGCCGCGAACACGGTGCGCGCCGACATGTCGGCCTTTTTCCTGGTCGCGGCCGGCGGGGCGGCGGTCGGGGCGCTCGTGCCAGGCTGGCTTCGCGCGCTGCTGGTCCCCGCGGCGCTCTATGGCACCGCGCTTCTCGGCCGCCTGATCGGCGCCGCGAGCGGCGATGTGGTCAATGGCGGTATCGTCCAGGCGATGATCATCGAAGCGCTGTCCACCGCTCTGATGATCGGGGCCTGGTGGACCCTGTCGCGCTCAGCCCTGGCGGCGGACGGCGCCATGCCGGAGGGCGGCTGATCCGGGCCTTCGATATTCCGCCGATTGTCTTTTCGGCGATAATGTGAATAATGTTTCGCGGGTCGCAGCAGCTTTTCCCTTTTCGCGTGGGAAAGGAAGACCATGTCGCGAGATCAGGACAAGAGGGACCGGGCGGATCGGCGCTCGGGTGACCGGAGGGTAGCGGACGACCCGAATTACAAAGGGCCGGAGCGACGCAGCGGTGACGATCGCCGTTCGGGCAAGGATCGCCGTTCACCTTCCTGAATCCGGTCAACACGCACGGCGGTGCGCAGGAGGACAATCGTGACCGACACGGCAATCCCGCGCCTCGACGTCGACATCGTGTCCGACGTGATGTGCCCCTGGTGCATCATCGGCTGGCTCCGTTTCGAGCAGGCGATGGCGCATTTCGCGGGGCGGCTGGCCTTTCGCGTCCGCTGGCACCCGTTCGAGCTCAACCCCGACATGCCGCCCGAGGGCGAGGACGCGGCGAGCCACGTGATGCGCAAATATGGCATCAGCGCCGAACAAAGCCGCGCGAACAGCGAAAGGCTCGCCACCGCGGCCGCCGAACTGCGCTTCGTCTTCAATCGCGGGCCCGCGTTCCGCATGCGCAACAGCTTCGACGCCCACCGGCTGCTCGCCTGGGCGGCTGGATGCGAAGCGGCCGAACCGGCGGGGACGGCGACCGGGGTCCAGACCGCGCTGAAGCTCGCGCTCTTCCGCGCCCATTTCACCGACAATCGCGACGTCGGCGACCCGCAGGTGCTGGCCGATGTCGCGGCATCGGCGGGCCTCGATCCCGCGCGCGCCGCCACGATCCTCGCGGGCGATGCCTATGCCGAGGAGGTCCGCGCCGAAGAGGCGTATTGGGCCGATAACAATATCACCGGCGTGCCGGCCTTCATCCTCGGCGGCCGTATGCTGATTCCCGGCGCGCAGGATCCCGAGGTTTTCGTCCGTATCATCGAGAACAAGCTGTTGACGGCCGCCGCCTGACGGAACGGCCGCGGCGTTTCGGGCGTTTCCCGGTCATCCCCCAGCGATGGAGCCGGTCATGGTCGACGAACCCCGCAACGACGAGAATGAAGCGCCCGAGGCGCGGAACCGCGAACAGCAGGACGAGGAAGCGCAGGCCCAGACTGTCGCCGAGGCCGCGCGGCGCGCCCGTCCGCTCGAAGACAGCCGGAAGACGAAGGCGCGCGACGAACGCGACGATGCCGAGGATCTGATCGATCATATGCGCCAGATGGAGCGATCGGGCCGGATCGACATGGATGCCTATCGCGGCGAGCGCAGCGACGATGACGAAGAGGCCGAACTGGGGCCGGGCGGTATCGAAGACGACGAACCGCGCGGCGCGCCCTGACAGACCCCATCCTATCGCGAGGCGCTGCGCGACCGCAGCTTTCGGGCGGTTCGTCGGAGCGGGCGGAGCCGAAGCGGGCCTTGCGCGTATCACCTCCATCGTCGCCGCGGAATGGACGGCGGCGCGGCAAGGAGACAGACCATGGCCGATCACGACCATAGCGCGATCAAGGAACATATGCATGTCATCGGCGCCGACGGCGTCCATATCGGTACCGTCGATCATCTCGACGGCGAGCGGATCAAGCTGACCCGCGCCGACAGCGGCGACGGCCGGCATCATTATCTGCCGGCTGGTCTTGTCGCTTCGGTCGATGGCGACACGGTTCGCCTGTCGGCGAACGCCGCGAACGCGGTCGATCTGTTCGAGGAATGATCGGATAACCAGAGGGCCGGGGGTGCAATCCGGCACCCCGGCACCGAAACTGGCCCGTCCCGACGCCCCGGGGCGGGCCATTTCCTTTTGGCGAAAGCCGAGATTAGCTCATTCCGCTCGGGCGATTGATCGATTGCACATCGAAAAACGGAGCCGACACGCAGACCGGCTCCGTTCGATACGCGCCCGGTCGCCACGCGGATCGCAGCGGCTGGGGCTTTTTTACTGACTTCAGCGCGTCGTTGCGTCGGCGTTCGTCTCGCCCTCGGCGCTGCCGCGCGCCTCGAGGCCGGCCTTCGGCAGCTTGGTCACCAGCGTGCCCGCCGCGCCGTCAGCCTGCCGGTAGAGCGAGGAAAGCGGCACGTTGTAAAGCTTGCCGCCATCGACCACCACCGCATTGTCGCCATCGATGCTTTGCACCGTGCCGATGCTCTTGCCCTTGGTATCGGTGATCTGAACGCCGGCGCGCACCTCTTCACGCGTCGCGAGGGTCAGCTTGGTCGCATCGGCAGTTCTGTTCACCGTGCCGTCGACGCGGTCGACCGTATCGCCGACCGGCTGCGTTACCCGGTCGACCGTGTTGCCGACCGTCGCGCCCGGATCGACCTGCGCGCCGAGCGTGCCGCCAACATCGAGCTGGGCGAACGCGGGGACCGCAAGCAGCGCGGTGCCCGCGGCGAATATCATCATCGTCTTGCGCATCATCATTCTCCATCGGATAGGGGAGTCCGCGAAGGGACGGATGCGGGTAAAACGAAGGATCGGCGGCGCTGTTGCATGGCGCCAAGTCGCGCCGACTGCCTGATCAGACGCGGCTATTGGAAATTACCTATTTCTTACACACGCTTATGCTGAATCTGGAAGGATGGCGAAAAGCGTCGAGACGCCGCGAGGTTGCGACGAACGCGGCCGGTGGCAGCGGAATGATCGTCGCAGACCATCGGCTTTCCGATTCGCTCTTGCAGCGGGCTTCCGACTTCGGCGCGAGGCGTCAGTGTTGGGACGCGGGCCGCGGCGCGATCAGCCGGTTCAACGTGGCGATGCGCCGGCGCGCCGCGGTCCAGTCGCGCTCGGGATGCGCCTGAATCTGATAGAGGAGCGCGCGGACCTCCTTGCGGCGATCGCCTTCGGTCACGACCTGCATGGCATTTCTCCTTTTCCGGACCAGCGTAGCATGCGCGCGCCGAGTCGGGCAAAGCGGTCGCCCGCAACCCGTCGTGGAGGGAGAGCGGAGTAGCGTGGCGCCGCGACGGTTGCGCGCGGGCTGGCGCGGTGCGGCGGCGATGCTATGGACCGGGCGATGACGCACCGGGGTTCCAGGATGATCGTGATCGGCCGATTGAGGGCGAAGCCGCTGCTGGCGGGGCAATTGCTGTGCGCGCTGGCGGCGGCTGGCCTGATCGCGCGGCAGGCACGTGGCGCGAACGTGACGGAGATCGCGTTGAACCTGCTGTTCGGCAATCTGGTGGTGACCGCGGCCCTTGCGGCGGCGATCTTCGGCTTCGTCGGCTTCTTCCGCGCGTGGCGCCGCCGCGATGCCTGGATCGTCCATGACGGCGCGCAGCTCTATCGCGGCACCGACGCCGCGTGGCCGCTCGCGCTGATTCGCGACGTGGTGATCGAACGCAACGATCTCGGCATCGCGTCGCTGCGGCTGGTCGTCGACGATGACAGCGAAGTGACGCGCGAACTGGTCAAGCTCTACCTGCTCGAAGACTCGCCGGAAGCGGTGCGCGGCGGCGTGATGTTCGCGGTGGGCCGCATGCGAAGCCCCGGCGGTTCGGTGTCGGTGCATTGATGCCGCGGCATTCGGGGGCGATTCCCCGTTGCAGGATCGTCCGGGGGAACCCGGAGCGACCGGAATAGCCGCCTTAAACCGAAAATCCGCCCTTGTTCCGCCGGTTGGAGTTTGCCGCCAGCACCTTCTTGCCCGTCGGGGTCAGCGCCCATCTGGCGCCCTGCTGCGCGACGAGGCCCAGCGCGACGAGCTCGTCGCGGATGGGATCGACGGCGAGTTGGGGGCGGCGGTTGGAGAGACCCTCGAGCGTCGCGCGCTGGGGCTGGCTGAGGATCAGGAGTTTGAGTTTCTTCTTTTCGGTCATTCTGTCGTCTCTGACTTCTCGTTCCTAAGCGTCCGGGGCGGACATCGGATGCCCGCCCCGCTACTGTGATCGATGGGACGGAGCCCATAAGTCTCGCCGTCCCTCCCCGCAAGCAGGAGGGGGTGAGGACGGGTTATTCCGCCGCGATGCCCGCCTTGGCGAACATGTCCTCGCCGTCGCCTTCGGCTTCGTCGACCGGCGCGTCGTCGTTCGCCTTCGCCTTCTTGCGGTTGTCGAAGCTGTCCCACACGCTGTTCCAGTCGCCGCGCGTCGCCGCCTTCGAATATTCGGTGGCGCGGGTTTCGAAGAAGTTGGCGTGCTCGACGCCGTTGAGCAGCGGCGCGAGCCAGGGGAGGGGATGCTCCTCGATCATGTAGATCGGCTGGAAGCCGAGCTGCCCGAGGCGCCAGTCGGCGATGTAGCGGATATAGCGCTTGATCTCCTTGGGCGTCATGCCGGGGACCGGTCCCTGCTCGAACGCCAGGTCGATAAACGCATCCTCAAGCCGCACCGTCTTCTGGCAGCAGTCGATGATGTCCTCCTTCACCGCCTTGGTCAGGCAGTCGCGTTCCTTGGCGAAGGCGTGGAACAGGCGCGTGATGCCTTCGCAATGCAGGCTCTCGTCGCGGATCGACCAGCTGATGATCTGACCCATTCCCTTCATCTTGTTGAAGCGCGGGAAGTTCATCAGCATCGCGAAGCTGGCGAAGAGTTGAAGCCCCTCGGTGAAGCCGCCGAACATCGCAAGCGTACGCGCGATATCCTCGTCATTGTCGACGCCGAAGGTGCCCATATAGTCGTGCTTGGCGCGCATCTCCTCATATTCGAGGAACATGCCATATTCGCTTTCGGGCATGCCGACCGTGTCGAGCAGATGCGAATAGGCCGCGATATGGACGGTTTCCATGTTGCTGAACGCGGTCAGCATCATCTTGATCTCGGTCGGCTTGAACACGCGGCCGTATTTTTCGTGGTAGCAGTCCTGCACCTCGATGTCGGCCTGGGTGAAGAAGCGGAAGATCTGCGTCAGCAGATTGCGTTCGTGATCGCTGATCTTCTGCGCCCAGTCGCGGCAATCCTCGCCCAGCGGCACTTCCTCCGGCACCCAGTGAATCTGCTGCTGGCGCTTCCAGAAATCATAGGCCCAAGGATATTCGAAGGGCTTGTAGGTCTTGCGGGCTTCGAGAAGAGGCATGGTTCGTTTCTTTCGTCAGGCAATGACAGCGGCAGGGCGGACAAGGGCAGATGCCGGACGGCCCGGCGGGCGTCCGGCGTGATAGAAGGGGGTGCGCGGGCCTGGTGCCCGTGCCCCCGGTGCTCGTGCCGGCGTCAGCCGGCGGGCGGGATATAGGGCGCGCTGAGCGTCGCGCGGCCGTCGATCGCGTCGAGCTCCTGACGCTCCCCGCTCAGGAACAGCATCAGGAAGGCGCCGAATCCGCCGAGAACGAACAGGATGATCGCGATCCACACCGCGCGCGCCGATGCCGTCACGCCGCGCGGCGCCGGGCCGGGCTCCAGATCGTTGGTCCGCCTGGCGAACAGCCGCGCCACGCCGCGTGCGTTGATGATGAGCCAGATCATCGCGACGAAGCTGACCAGCGTGAACAGCGCGGTCAGGATCGGGTAGTGGATGATGTCGCTCATCGCCATGCTCCGCTTCGGCCCGCCTCGCGTCGGAATAACGCGCGAGGGCTGCGGAGGATGCGTGGCGGCGCTCGCCGTGGGACAGTGATGCGCGTGCGCGCATCACTGGCACGCCAGGCATTCGTCGTAATCGGTGCTTTCGGCCGTGAGTTCGTATTTGGGCGCTTCGGCCGTGTTATCGGCCTCGACACCGCCCGCGAAGCCCGCGCGCTGCACCGACTTGGACCGCAGATAATAGAGCGACTTGATACCGAGTTCCCACGCGCGATAGTGGAGCATCAGCAGGTCCCACTTCTCGACGTCCGCCGGGATGAACAGGTTCAGCGACGCCGCCTGGTCGATATAGGGCGTGCGGTCGGCGGCGAGTTCGAGCAGCCAGCGCTGGTCGATCTCGAAGCTCGTCTTGAACGCGTCCTTCTCGTCCTGCGTCAGGAAGTCGAGGTGCTGGACGCTGCCGCCCTTTTCGAGGATCGAATTCCACACCGCATCGCTGTTCTTCGCCTTGTCGACGAGCAGCGATTCGAGGTGCGGGTTCTTGACCACGAAGCTGCCTGACAGCGTCTTGTGGGTGTAGATGTTCGCCGGGATCGGCTCGATGCATGCGCTGGTGCCGCCGCAGATGATGCTGATCGACGCGGTCGGCGCGATCGCCATCTTGCAGCTGAAACGCTCCATCACGCCCTGGTCCGCCGCGTCGGGGCAGGGGCCGCGTTCCTTGGCGAGCAGCATCGACGCCTGGTCGACCTGCGCGCGGATATGCTTGAAGATGCGCAGATTCCACGATTTCGCCATCGCGCCCTCAAAGGGCAGACCGCGCGCCTGGAGGAAGCTGTGGAAGCCCATGACGCCGAGGCCGACCGAGCGTTCGCGGCTCGCGCTGTATTTGGCGCGCGCCATTTCGTCGGGCGCGCGATCGATATAGTCGCTGAGGACATTGTCGAGGAAGCGCATCACGTCCTCGATGAACGGCTTGTCGCCGCTCCACTCGTCCCAGGTTTCGAGGTTGAGCGACGAGAGGCAGCAGACCGCGGTGCGGTCGTTGCCCAGATGGTCGCGGCCCGTCGGCAGCGTGATTTCCGAGCAGAGGTTCGAGGTCGAGACCTTCAGCCCCAGATCGCGGTGATGCTTGGGCATCATGCGGTTCACCTGGTCGATGAAGATGATGTAGGGCTCGCCGGTCGCGAGCCGCGTCTCGACCAGCTTCTGGAACAGCCCGCGCGCGTCGACGGTGCCGCGGACGCTCTGGTCCTTGGGGCTGCGCAGGTTGAACTCGGCGCCGTCGCGCACCGCTTCCATGAACTCGTCGGTCAGCAGGACGCCGTGGTGGAGGTTGAGCGCCTTGCGGTTGAAGTCGCCCGACGGCTTGCGCACCTCGAGGAACTCCTCGATCTCGGGATGCGAGATGTCGAGGTAGCAGGCGGCCGAACCGCGGCGCAGGCTGCCCTGGCTGATCGCAAGGGTCAGCGAGTCCATCACGCGCACGAAGGGGATGATGCCGCTGGTCTTGCCGTTGAGGCCGACGGGTTCGCCGATGCCGCGGACATTGCCCCAATAGGTGCCGATGCCGCCGCCGCGGCTGGCCAGCCAGACATTCTCGTTCCAGGTACCGACGATCCCCTCGAGGCTGTCGTCGACCGAGTTCAGATAGCAGGAGATGGGCAGGCCGCGGCCGGTGCCGCCGTTCGAGAGCACCGGGGTCGCAGGCATGAACCAGAGGCGCGAGATATAGTCGTAGAGGCGCTGGGCATGGTCGGCATCGTCGGCATAGGCGCACGCGACTCGCGCGAACAGGTCCTGATAGGATTCGCCGGGCAGCAGATAGCGGTCCTGCAGCGTTTCCTTGCCGAAATCGGTGAGCAGCGCGTCGCGGCTGGAATCGGTCGCGACCTCGAATCGGCGCGCGTGCACTTTCGGTTCGCCCGAATCGCCCTGCCCGGCGACCGGCGAATCATTCTTCGATTCGGCCGCACCCGGTGCATCGTTCCTCGTCAGTTCCACCGTCGCCACGTCGTTCATCTCCACCCGTTCGGTCTCGCGAAAATCCATCCTGCTTCACCCCGTTTGCATGGCGCGCGACGGCGCCTTCGTTCTTGTCTTGTTCGACTCGGGGCGAAGCCCCAGCCTAGCATCTTTCGGCGCGTCGGGTGGGACATATTTGGCGCACCACGTCCTTTTCCCGCCCCTCTGCACGAAGAGCGACGGAAATCCGCCATTTGCAGCCAGATACAATTTCTTGGGGCCCCCCGACGGATCACCCACCACCTATAGTGCCACTTCGGCGCAGGGATGCAAGAGAGTAAATGCCCGATTACCGACTCGATTCGTCGCTGATTTGATTCGGTTCATCGCTCGCGCACGCTCCGCGACGCGCGCCGGTCACGCTATTCCGCGGCGTTCGACGCTTTCAGGTGCGTGGCCGTCAACGGCCGTGTCATGGCAGGGAGCGGGATGGGGGCAGTGGGGCCCGGGCGCGGACGGAAATGGCTCCATCCCGAATCGCCATTCGCCCAAAAAGAAAAGGCCCCGGCGATGCCGAGGCCCTTCCTGCAGTTTTTCAAGGCTTAGGCGGACGCGCCGCCGATGGCGCTACCGGAGCCACCAAGCCAACCCCAAAACCAACCCATGATCAATCTCCTGTCGGCACTGCCCCACGAAAAGAACAGTTAACCGCGCGTATACCTTAATTTTTAAGGTAAATCGAGTCTTAACCAATGGGATTGCCGCCAGATTGGCAGCTATGCGATGCGGCTGTGGGAGTTGGGGAAGATCGACGCGATCAGATCGGAAAACAACTGCGGTTTTCCAAGATGATAGCCCTGTCCGACGTCGCAGCCGAGTTGATGGAGCAACGCCATCGTCGGGGCGTCCTCGATCCCTTCGGCGACCGCGACGGCGCCCAGGCGATGCGCCAGATCGATGGTCGATTTGACGATTTCGAAGTTGCGCTGCGAATCGCGCATCGTCATCACGAATCGCTTGTCGATCTTGATCTCGTCGGCTTCGATCTCGGTCAGATATTCGAGGTTGGACTGGCCGGTGCCATAATCGTCGATCGACAGGCGGATGCCGGCACGACGAAGCTGCGCCAGCGTCTGGCGCGCCTGCCGGCTGTTCTCGATCTGCGCGGTTTCGGTAATCTCGATCGTCAGCAGTTCGGGCGGCAGATGATGCGCCGTGAGCATCACGCGGATCGTGCCGACGAGGTCGTCATGGTCGAGCAACGCCGCCGACAGGTTCACCGACATGTTGGCGTGGAGGCCGCGAGCATGCAGCTGGGCCGCCGACCGGATCGCCTGGTCCATGACGAACAGCGTCAGGCGATAGATGTCCTGGCTCTTCTCGGCCTGGACGATGAACTCGTCGGGCGGGATGGGGCCGCGCGTCGGATGCGTCCAGCGCACCAGCGCCTCCACCCCGACCAGCTGGCCGGTCGCGATGCCATATTGCGGCTGAAAGGCGACCCAGATGTCGCCGCCGGTCAGTGCGTCCTCGAGCTGCGAATGGAAACTCAATTGCCAGCCGGCGTCCTCCTGCTGGCGCGGCATATGTTTGGTCCACAGCGTGCGGGTGCGGACCGCGTGATCGGCGGCAACCAGCGCCGCGGCCAGCCGCTGCGCATTCGATCCCTCGAACTCGTCGTTGACGCCGAAGGCGATCGCGACGTCGATGCGCGCGCCGCCGATCGTCAGCGGGGCGTTGAACAGCGCGGCGAGGCCCGCGAGTTGCGCCTCGATCTGGCTGTGCTGATAAAATGGGACGAGCCAGGCGAAGTTGCCGTCGGGGTCGTGGTGCAGCGCCGTCGACTGCGACGCGAGCTGCAGGCGTCGGGCGACCTGCTCGACGAGCTGCTGGCTGCCTTCGCCGGGCAGAAAGGCGACGAGATCGCCGAAATTGACAAGCTTTGCCGCAACCACGGTGTGGCTTCCGAACGGCGCCTGCGACCGCAACGCCTCGAAATTGGGTAGCCCCGATACGGGATTTTCGTGGAGCGCCGATTCGCGGCGGCGGCGGCGCGAAACATTGGCACCGAACACCCCGATCAGGACCAGTGCGGCGCCGATCGAACAGGTGACGAGCATCGTCGTCAGCCAGACCTTGACGACGATCAGCGCCGCGATCGTGCCCAATGCGGTCGCATTGAACCATCGGCCACGGCGGAAGGCGACGGCGCCCAACGTCGTGAGGAGGGCGAGCGCGAACGCCGGCATCCAGCCTATGTCGGCCGGATTGCCGCGCTTCAGCGTCTCCGCGCCGATGACATGGATGAAGGCGCCCGGCACGCGATTATGTCCCGGCAGAAAATGCGCGTCCTGAAAGGAGGGGGCGGTGGGTGCGAAGACGACATCCTTGCCCGCCAACTCGCGCCGGCCGACCTTTCCCGAGAGCAGGTCGATGGCCTCATAGACGGGAATGGAGCTGGTTCGATAGGAATAGTCGAGCGCGAAACTGCCGATCGGAAGCGACCGCTGCGCCAACAACGCGGAAAAGCTCGGAACGGTTTTCCCGCCGATCGAGACGGCCGTCGCGAGACGCCAGACCTGCCAAAAATCATATTCCAGCCCTATGCTGGCCTGACCGGCGGCAGAGCCGAACGCGGGACTGGGAAGGAACGTCGGCTGGAAATCGCCGGGCCTGTTCGAGCCGGCAACCAGCCCCAGGACGACCCGGTCGCCCATGCGGCGAATGGCCCCGGTCAGTCGGGGAAAGTCGCTGTCCGCCTCGCGTCGGTTGTAGTAGAAATCGATGAACAGCCGCCGCGCGCCGGCGGCATTGACCGCGTCGACGACCTGTGCGTGCTGTGTCAGCGAAAAGCTGGATTTGGGCGAATTGTCGAGCGTTCGCTCGTCGATTGCGACGACCACGATATCGCCCGACACCGGTCGCCAGGCAAACCGGCCGATGGCCGCTTCGACCAGCCGGTCGAGCGGCACCGCGGCCGCCGACAGGCCGACGAGCACGCTCAACAGCAGCGACAGGCCGATGGACCGCCAACTGATGATCAGGCTTCTGACCGGATTGGGCACGCACGTCTCCAGCGATTGCCCGCCGTGCTTAGGACGCGATGGTTATCATCGCGTTAATCATGCGCCCGACCCCGGCGGAAATCAGCCGATCCGCGGTAGCGTGGGAAGCGCGGCGTCGCCTGCGAGCGCGGCGGCGGCCAGACCCGTCGCGGCGGGCACGATCTGCTGAAGATAGAAACGCGTCGAGGCGATCTTGGATCCCAGGAAGGCGGCATCGCCGTCGTTCGCTTCGAGCGCCGCTTTCGCCGCCCGATGCTCGATCGCCATCAGCCAGCCGCAGGTCGCCGTCGCGAGCATTGTCAGATAGGGATAGCTGCCCGCAAGCCGGTCGGGCATGCTCGCCTGTTCGAGCCAGTCGGTGACCGCGCCGCACGCCTCGGCAAGCTGCGTCAGTTCGGGGAAATCGGCGCCGCCGTGCGCGATGTCGGCGATCAGCGAGCGCACCCCCTCGCCGCCGGCAAGGCCGAGCTTGCGTCCGACGAGGTCGGCGGCCTGGATGCCGTTGGTGCCTTCATAGATCGGCGCGATGCGCGCATCGCGGTAATGTTGCGCGGCGCCGGTCTCCTCGATGAAACCCATGCCGCCGTGGACCTGCACGCCGAGGCTCGCGACCTCGCAGCCGATGTCGGTCGCATGCGCCTTCGCCAGCGGGATCAGGACGTCGGCGCGCAGCGCCGCGGCGGCGTCGCCCAGCTTGCCGAAATCGGTCTGCGCCGACGCATAATAGATGAGCGCGCGCGCGGCCTCGGTCTGCGCGCGCATCCGCCACAGCATGCGCTTGACGTCGGGATGATGCTCGATCGTCACCGGGGTCCGGTCGGGCGAACCCGCGAGCGCCGACTGGACGCGCTCGGCGGCATAACGCTGTGCCTGCTGCAGCGCGCGTTCGGCGATCTGGACGCCCTGACAGCCGACCATCAGGCGGGCGTTGTTCATCATCACGAACATCGCGCGCATGCCGCCCATCTCTTCGCCGACGATCTCGCCGAGGCAATCCTCCTCCTCGCCATAGATCATCACTGCGGTCGGCGAGCCGTGGATGCCGAGCTTGTGTTCGATCGATGCGCAGCGCACGCCGTTCGAAATCGTCGGCCGCCCTTCGGCATCGAGCCGGTATTTGGGGACGAGGAACAGCGAGATGCCGCGCGTCCCCTCGGGCGCGCCCGGCGTGCGCGCGAGGACGAGGTGGACGATATTGTCGGTGAGATCGTGC
Source organism: Sphingopyxis sp. MG (assembly GCF_002953155.1). Taxonomy (NCBI): domain Bacteria; kingdom Pseudomonadati; phylum Pseudomonadota; class Alphaproteobacteria; order Sphingomonadales; family Sphingopyxidaceae; genus Sphingopyxis; species Sphingopyxis sp. MG. Next base: position 2,979,741 of record NZ_CP026381.1, on the reverse strand, counting down.
TCGCCGAAGGTGATGAAAATCTTCTGCCCCCGGATCCGGTAGAGGCCGGCATGTTCGCCCTCGGCCACCTTCTCGGCGGTCGAGCGCAGCGCGCCGACGTCGCTGCCCGCGCTCGGCTCGGTCAGGTTCATCGTGCCGTTCCACTCGCCGGTGACGAGCTTCGGGAGCCAGGTCTGGCGCTGTTCCTCGGTGCCATAGGCCATCAGCGCGTGGATCGCGCCGGGCGTCAGGATGTTGCACAGGGTGAAGCCCATGTCGGCGCTGCCCAGCGCCTCGATCACCACGGTCGCGAGGGTGAAGGGCAGGTCCTGCCCGCCATAGGCGGCGGGACCGTCGAGGCTGCCCCAGCCCGCCTCGACGAACTGCCGATAGGCTTCCTTGAAGCCCGGCGGCATGGTGACCTTGCCGTCTTCCCAGCGGGGATTGTTCACGTCGCCGACGCGGTTGAGCGGCGCGTAGACCTCTGCCGCAAAGTCGCCGATGCCGGTGACGATCGCCTCGACCATGTCGGGGGTCGCGGCGGCGAAGCGCTCGTGCTGCGCCATCGCGTCGATGCGGGCGATATGGTCGAGGACGAATAGCTGTTCGGTGGTCGGCGCGGTATAGGTCATGAAGCGTCCCGTTTTAGGGGGTGATTCCGTTGCAGCCGGCGCTATAGCGCGGCATGGCCGATGGTCCAATCGAGAGTATGGCAACCGAAGTCTGCGCCTTCGACGCCGACACGGTCGTGTGCGCCGCGGCGCTCGTCGCGCAGGGGCTTCCGGTCGCGGTGCCGACCGAAACGGTCTACGGCCTCGCCGCCGATGCACGGAACGCCGATGCGGTCGCGCGCATCTATGCCGCGAAGGGGCGGCCTGACTTCAACCCGCTGATCGTCCATGTGCCCGATCTGGCGGCGGCCGAGGCGCTGGGGGTGTTCGGCACGGCCGAGCGCACCCTCGCGGCGCGCTTCTGGCCGGGGCCGCTGACGCTGGTGGTGCCGCGCACGCGCGACTGCACGGTTGCGCGCATCGCGACGGCGGGGCTCGACACGATCGCGCTGCGCGTGCCGGCGCACCGGGCGATGCGGGCGCTGCTTGCCGCCAGCCGCGCGCCGCTCGCCGCGCCGAGCGCCAACGCCAGCGGCCGGGTGAGCCCGACGAGGGCGGCGCATGTGCTGACGAGTCTCGACGGACGGATCGCGCTGGTGATCGACGATGGTGCGACGACGGCCGGAGTCGAATCGACGATCGCACGGGTCGTGGACGGCGCGGTGGAGGTGCTGCGACCGGGGCCGGTGACGGCGGCGATGCTCGGCGCAGCCAGCGGCCTCCCTGTCCGCGGACGCAAGGGGGCCGACGTCGTTGCCCCCGGTATGCTGGCAAGTCATTATGCGCCGGGCAAGCCGGTGCGGCTGGATGCGGCTTCCTTTGCGCCCGACGAGTTCGGCATCGGCTTCGGCGCCCTGCGCGGCGACTATTGCCTGAGCGAGGCGGGCGACGCGACCGAGGCGGCGGCGCATCTGTTCGACGCGCTGCATGCGGGAGCGGCGAGCGTAAAGCCGCGGATCGCGGTCGCCGCGATTCCGGCCGATGGACTGGGCGCGGCGATCAACGACCGGCTCGCGCGCGCGGCGGTGTGAATTCGCGCGAAATATTGCCTAAGCCGCCGCCGGCTCGACCGGGTCTCTGCGCGGGGTCTTGCGCGTGACGATCAGGCAGGCGGCGACGATCAGCAGCGCGCCGGCGATCGTCGGCAGCGTCACCGGCTCGGCATAGAAGAACCAGCCGAACAGCATCGCCCACAGGAAACCGGTATATTCGGTGGTCGCCAGGATCTGCGCCTCGGCACGCGCATAGGCCCAACTCAGCAGCAGCAGCGACAGGATGGCGAGCAGCGCGGCGCCGACGATCGGCGCAGCGTGGGCGGCGGCGGGAATCGCCGCGAACCACGGCGCCGCAAGCGACAGGAACAGCGCGACGAACAGATTCTGATAGAAGGCGATCTCCGCCGGCCCCGCCATCTTCGCCTGCCGCCGCGCGAGGATGAGGTTGTAGGCGTAGCAGACCGCCGAAAGGAACACCGCGCCGACCGCCCACAGCGCCTGCGTGTCGTGCCCGCCGCCGCGCAGCTTGCCCGCGACGATCACCAGCACCCCCGCGAACCCCAGCAGCGACGCGGCGATCGAGCGTCGCCCGATCCGCTCGCCGAGGAAGATCGCAGCCATGTAGAGCGCGAGCAGCGGCGCGACGAAGGCGAGCGCGATCGCCTCGGCCATCGGCAGCCGCGCGAGCGCCCAGAAGAAGCCGAGCGCCATGCCGGTGACGAACAGCGAGCGCCAGGCGTGGATGCGCATCGTCGCCGTGTCGGGGCGCGCCGGCCGCGCCGCGAAATAGACGAGACCGCTCAGCACGCTTCCCGCCATCGTACGCCACAGCACCGCATTATAGGCGCCGATGCCGATCGACAGGCCCTTCATCAGCACGTCCATCGACGAATAGGTCGCTATCCCCGCGCAGGCGACGAGGAACGGGACGAGCGGCGAGGGCGAGTCGGGACGCATGACGGGGCTTCGGTGCGATGAGATGACCGCCGCGCGGTTCAGTCGATATGGTCGGTGCGGCGGATGAAGTCGGCGACGTCGACGCGCATCTCGCGAAGCAACGGGACGTTGACGTAGACCATGTGGCCGGCGGGATAATATTTATAGGCGATGTTCGCCTGCAGCTCCTTGGGAACCGGCAGGTGCTGAAGCTCGTACCAGCCCGCGAAATAGGGGGTCGAGACGTCGAAATAGCCGCCGGTGACGAGCAGCTTCATCTGGGGATTCTGCTTCATCGCGGCCGCGAGGTCCGGCAGCACGTTGGGGAGGGCGATCAGCGGCCTGCCGGCCTCGGGCGGTTCGTGCTTGTAGTCCCAGCTTCCATAGACGCCGAGGCTGCCCTCGTAATGCCGGCCCTCGCCATAGCCGAGCGTGCGCCGGGCGTAATCGTTGAACGCCGCGGTGTAGGCGCCGCCGATCGCGCTGCCCTGCGGATCGTAGGAGGCGGTCTTGCTCAGCGGGTCGAGCGTCGGCCCGGTGAAGCGCGTGTCGAGCGTCCCGGTCGTCTGCCCCTTGTCGGCGAGCAGTTCCTTCTGCATCGCGCCATATTCGATGCGCAGGTTCGTCTTGAGCAGATAGGCGAGCGGCAGCCCGGTATAGGCGTGGAGCCTTGCGGCGATCGCCTGCCGCTCATCGTCGGGAAGCCCGTTCCCCTTCATCAGCGCGAGCGCATAGTCGGTGGTGGCGAATCTTTCGACTTCGTCGAGGAAGGGACGCAGTTCGGGATGATTGCCCGCGGCGCGCTTGTGGTACCAGGCGGTCGCGGCATAGGTCGGCAGCGACACGATATAGGGCAGGTCGACCCCGGGGTTGAGCTGCGGGTCGTCGGGGACAAGGTCCCAGTTCAGGATGTCGGACAGCAGGATCACGCCGTTGAGGTCGATGTCCTGCCGTTGCAGCGCCAGCGTCATCCCCGCGGCGCGCATCGTCCCATAGCTTTCGCCATAGAGATATTTGGGCGATTTCCAGCGGCCGTGTTTCGATAGGAAATCGCGGATGAAGACGGTGAAGGCGTGGATGTCCTGATCGACGCCGAAGAAGGCGTCGGCCTTGTCCTTGCCCGCGACGCGGCTGAAGCCGGTGCCCGGCGCGTCGACGAAGACGAGGTCGCTGACGCCCAGCAGGCTCTGGTCGTTGGCGACGATGCGATAGGGCGCGCTGCCGTGAACCAGATCGGGCGTCTCGACGCGCACCGGGCCGAAGGCGCCCATGTGCAGCCACAGCGTCGGCGATCCGGGGCCGCCGTTGAAGAAGAAGGTGATCGGGCGGCTCTCGGCGGGCACGCCCTCCTGGAAATAGGCGGTGTAGAACATCGACGCCTCGGCGTCGGGCACGTCCTTTCCGGCATCCTTGTCGCGGCGGCGCTCGGCGGCGAGCGTGTCGGTCCATCCCTTCGGATGGACGATCAGCGTGCCCGCCACCGCCTGATAGGCGATGGCGACGCCGTCGACCGTCACCGACCCCGCCGAGCGCACCTCGGTAGGCTCGAACATCGGACCGGCGGGCGGCGCCGTTTCGGATGCGGCGCGCGGTTCCTTCGACTGGGCGGCGGCGCAGCCCGCAAGCAGGACGGCAAGGGCAAGGGCGGCGAAGGATTTCATGGATCGGACCTCGGGATCATTAGGGACGGGTCATAGGGGCGACGGTGCGGGGGTCAGCGAAAGCTTCCCTGTCCGGCGCCGTCGATGTTGAGCTTCTGCCCCGAACAATAGGGGTTGGCGTCGGAGACGAACCACAGCACCGCCGCGGCGACATCGTCGGGCGTGGGGACGCGGCCGAAGGGGAATTTGGCGTCGAGGTGATGGATGTCGTCCTGCCCCGTGATCGCGCGTGCCAGCCGCTCACCCATGTCGCTGACGGTCAGCGACGGTGCGACGATGTTGACGCGCACGCCGCTGCGCACCTCTTCCTTGGCGAGGGTGAGCGCCAGCGCCTCGGCCGCCGCCTTCGCCATGTTGTAGGGCGCGCCGTTGGCGGCGTGGTTCAGCGTCGCGACGCTCGAGATGACGACGATGTCGCTGCGCTCGTGCCGGCGAAGCTGCGGCAACGCGAGGCGCGACAGGCGATGGGCGCCGACCGCGTGGATGGCGAGCAGCTTCTCGACCTCGGCGGCGTCGGTGTCGGCGACGGTTTTGCCGCGACTGGCGATGCCGGCGTTGTTGATCAGGATCGACATGGGGCCGAAGTCGGCCTCGATTGCGGCGACCATCGCGGCGGACGCCGCTTCGTCGGCGACCGATGCCTGATAGGCCCGAGCCTTGCGGCCGAGTGCGATCACCCCGGCCACCGTTTCGGCGGCGGCCTCGCCATCGCGCGTATAGTTGACCGCGATATCGGCGCCCGCCCTGGCCAGCGCCAGCGCGATGCCGCGCCCGATGCCGCGCGAGGCGCCGGTGACGAGCGCGGTGCGGCCCGCGAGGGTGATGTCGGTCATATCTCTTCTCTCCCCTTTGCCCCTCTCGTAAACGGGAGGGGAGAAAATGGGAATGACGTTTCCGTCAACGTAAGCTAGCGTCGCGCGATGAGCTGGGAAAAGGAAGTCGCCGAACTCGCCGCGCGGCGCGCGATGGCGGAGAAGATGGGCGGCGCCGAAAAGGTCGCGCGCCAGCACAGCCGCGGCAAGATGGACGCGCGGGCGCGGCTCGCCGCGATCGTCGACGCGGGCAGCTTTCGCGAGATCGGGCAGATCGCGGGACGGGGCACTTATGGTCCCGACGGCGAACTGGAAGATCTGGCTGCGAGCAACTTCATCTTCGGCCGCGCCAATATCGACGGGCGGCCGGTGGTCGCGAGCGCCGACGACTTTACCGTGCGCGGCGGCGCGGCCGACGCGGCGCTGCACCGCAAGTTCATCCAGTGCGAGGCGATGGCGCACGAATATCGCCTGCCGCTGATCCGCATGATCGACGGCACCGGCGGCGGCGGGTCGGTCAAGACGCTGGAGGACATGGGCTATACCTATATCCCGCATGTGCCCGGCTGGGACCAGATCATCGCCAATCTCGACACGGTGCCGGTGGTCGCGCTCGCGCTGGGGCCGACGGCCGGGCTGGGCGCGGCGCGGGTCGTCGCGAGCCACTACAGCCTGATGGTGCGCGGCCTGTCGCAGCTTTTCGCGGCGGGGCCGGCGGTCGCGGCGGCGATCGGCGACACGCTCGACCGCGAGGAACTGGGCGGCAGCGACGTGCACACGCGCAATGGCGTCGTCGACGACGAGGTGGCGAGCGAGGCGGAGGCTTTCGCGCGCGCCCGCCGCTTCCTGTCCTACCTCCCGTCGTCGATCCACGATCGCGCCGTGCGGACGAAGAATCGCGACCCCGCGGGCCGGCGCGAGGAGGCGCTGCTGTCGGTCGTGCCGCGCGAGGCGAAGCAGGTCTATTCGATGCGGCGCATCGCCGAAGCCGTGTTCGACAAGGGCAGCGTCTTCGAAATGGGCGCGCGCTGGGGGCGGGCGGTCATCACCGCCTTTGCCCGCCTCGACGGCTGGCCGGTCGCGGTGCTCGCCAGCGATCCCACCTACCTCGGCGGATCGTGGGACGCGAAGACGAGCGAGAAGGCCGAGCGCTTCGTCAAGCTCGCCGACCAGTTCCATCTGCCGATCGTCCACCTCGTCGACAATCCGGGCTTCATGATCGGCGGCGAGGCCGAGCGGACAGGGACGATCCGCTATGGCGTGCAGGCGATGAACGCGATCTATCGCGCGTCGGTGCCGCTCGCGTCGGTGGTGGTGCGGCGCGCCTACGGCATCGCGGGGAGCGCGATGTCGAACGCCGAGCGCTTCCAGTACCGCTTCGCCTGGCCGTCGGGCGACTGGGGCAGCCTGCCGATCGAGGGCGGAGTCGAGGTCGCCTACAAGAGCGAACTGGAAGCGGCCGAAGACCCGGGGGCGCATCTGGAGGCGATCCGCGAACGGCTCAACCGCGTACGCAGCCCGTTCCGCACCGCGGAGAAATTCGGGGTCGAGGACATCATCGACCCGCGCGACACGCGGCCCCTGCTGTGCGAGTTCGCGGAGCTCGCGTGGCGCGTGGTGGGGCGGGGCTAGGGATGGCGCGTCAAGCTCGCCCTATCCCCCCAGGCCGTCGACCTTCTTCGACTGCTTGACGATCAGGCCGGGGAACCAGCGGGCGAGGCGGGCGAGACGCTTCGCCATCTTGCCCACCGTCACATGCACCCGGTCGCCGTGCACCGCGTCCCACGCCGCTTCGGCGACGCGTTCGACGGGCACGATCTCATATCCGTTCGCCGACAGGCGATTGCGCGCGGGTTCGTTGCTGTCGGCGCTGACCTGATCGAGCAGCGGGGTGTCGATGAAGCCCGGCATCAGCGAGCGGACCTTGATGCCGTGCTTGGCGAATTCGATGTCGAGGGCCTCGGTCAGGCCGCGCACCGCGAATTTGGTCGCCGAATAGATGGCGAGCCCGCCGACGCCGTAGAAGCCCGATGCGGAGCCCGTGTTGAGGATCGTCGCCCCCGGCGTCGCGCGGAGCAGCGGCAGCGCCGCGTAGATGCCGTTGACGACGCCACCGAAGTTGATCGCGATCAGCCGGTCGGCCTCCTCGGGCGGCATGTCGATCAACTGGCCCCCCGTTCCGATGCCGGCATTGTTGAACAACACGTCGAGCCGGCCGCCGCTCGCCGCCGCGAAATCGGCAAGCGCCGCCCGCCACTGGTCGCGGTCGCGCACGTCCATGACGTGGCGCGACGAGGCGCCGTCGGGAAGCAGCGCCGCGGTTTCGTCGATCCCTTGCGCATTGACGTCGGCGATGCCGACGAACCAGTCCTGCGCGGCGAAATGTCGCGCGGTCGCCCGGCCGATCCCCGATCCGCCGCCGGTGATGAAAATTGCCTTCCTCGTCATCGCGCCCTCCCTGACATGTTTGTCAGCGAGGGATGGAGCGTCGGAAGCCCGCGCGTCAAGCGGCAATGCCGACCAGGGGTCAGGACCCTAGACGCGGCGGGGCTTTCACCCTATGTTCAGCGTCGCGTGCGCATAGGGGGGCGCGCTCAACCTGAAGAGGGGCGATTCTTGCGGTTATTGCTGACCCTTTTGGCCTTGCTGACCGGCCTCGCCGGTGCGGACCGGGCCGTGGCCGCGCCGCTGGCGCCCGCCACGATGGGGTCGCTCGTCTTGCTCGCCGATGTGGCGAGCCAGAGCGAGAATAACGACAAGGTCCGCCGTCCCGTCGACCCGACCCCGACCCGCCGCGCCTCCTGCGCCTGCCGCAAGGCGCCGCGCTCGTCGGCGCCGCATCTTCCCGGCCTGCTCGGCCGCATCGACCGGGCGCTCGAATAGCCTTTTTCGCGGGCCTTCGCGCCTGACGATCGACCAGCGGCCGCAATCAGCGGCCCGGCGGCGCACAAGCCGCCTCTTTCAGTTCATATACCAAGGAAATCGCCATGTTCGGCAGCTTCGCCAAAAGCCTTTTCGGTTCGTCCAACGACCGCTACGTCGCCTCGATCCGCAAGATCGTCACCGGGATCAACGCCTTCGAGCCCGCGATGGAGGCGCTCGACGACGACGGCCTGCGCGCGCAGACACAGAAATTCCGCGACCGGCTCGAAGCCGGCGAGACGCTCGACGATATCCTGCCCGAAGCCTTCGCCACCGTCCGCGAGGCCGCGAGGCGCCGGCTCGGCATGCGGCATTTCGACGTGCAGATGGTCGGCGGCATCGTCATCCACCGCGGCGAGATCGCCGAGATGGCGACCGGCGAGGGCAAGACGCTGATGGCGACGCTGCCCGTCTATCTGAACGCGCTCGAGGGCAAGGGCGTCCACGTCGTCACGGTCAACGACTATCTGGCCCGCCGCGACGCCGAATGGATGGCCGAGGTCTATGGCTTCCTTGGCCTCACCACCGGCGTCATCGTCCCGAACCTCAACGAGACGCAGCGGCGCGAAGCCTATAATTGCGACATCACCTATGCGACGAACAACGAATTGGGGTTCGACTATCTGCGCGACAACATGAAGTTCGACCGCACGCAGATGGTGCACCGCCCCTTCAACTTCGGCATCGTCGACGAGGTCGATTCGATCCTGATCGACGAGGCGCGCACGCCGCTGATCATCTCGGGCCCGACCGACGACAAGTCGGAACTCTACATCCGCGTCAACGAGGTGGTGAACCAGCTCGTCGAAGCCGATTACGAGAAGGACGAGAAGACCAAGTCGATCAGCCTGACCGAGGACGGCACCGAGCATGTCGAGCGACTGCTCGAGGCCGCCGGGCTCCTCCAGGGCAGCAACCTCTATGACATCGAGAACACCCAGGTCGTCCATCACGTCAACCAGGCGCTGAAGGCGATCCAGATGTTCCGCCGCGACACCGACTATATCGTCAAGGACGACAAGGTCGTCATCATCGACGAGTTCACCGGCCGCATGATGGACGGGCGCCGCTGGTCCGATGGCCTGCACCAGGCGGTCGAGGCGAAGGAAGGGGTCAAGATCGAGCCCGAGAACCAGACGCTCGCGTCGATCACCTTCCAGAATTATTTCCGCATGTACCCGAAGCTCGCGGGCATGACCGGCACCGCGGCGACCGAGGCGGCCGAATTCTTCGAAATCTACAAGATGAACGTCGTCACCATCCCGACCAATCGCCCGATCGCGAGGGCCGACGAGGAGGACGAGTTCTACAAGAACATCACCGACAAGTTCGGCGCCATCGCGCGTACGATCCGCGAGGCGAACGAGCGCGGCCAGCCGGTGCTGGTCGGCACCGTGTCGATCGAGAAGTCGGAACTGCTCTCCTCCTTCCTCGAAAAGGAAGGCGTCGCGCACAGCGTGCTCAACGCGCGCTTCCACGAGAGCGAGGCCAATATCGTCGCGCAGGCGGGGCGGCTGGGTGCCGTCACCATCGCGACCAACATGGCGGGCCGCGGCACCGACATCAAGCTGGGCGGCAACGAGGAATCGCGCATCGAGAACGAAGTGGGCGACATGCCCGCGGGGCCCGAGCGCGACGCGGCCGAAGCGCGCATCCGCGAGGAGGTCGCCGCCGAACGCGAGGCGGTGAAGGCGGCGGGCGGGCTGTTCGTGCTCGGCACCGAACGCCATGAAAGCCGCCGCATCGACAACCAGCTGCGCGGCCGCTCGGGACGCCAGGGCGACCCCGGCCTGTCGAAATTCTACCTGTGCCTCGACGACGACCTGCTGCGCATCTTCGGCCCCGACACGCTGTTCGCGAAGATGATGAACAAGAATCTGGAGGACGGCGAGGCGATCGGGTCGAAATGGCTGTCGAAGGCGATCGAGACCGCGCAGAAGAAGGTCGAGGCGCGCAACTACGACATCCGCAAGCAGGTCGTCGAATATGACAATGTCATGAACGACCAGCGCAAGGTTATCTACGACCAGCGCGGCGAGATCATCGACAGCGACACGGTCGACGACGCGATGGACGCGATGCGCGCCGAAACGGTCAATTCGATCGTCGCCGACGCCTGCCCGCCCGGCAGCTATCCCGAGCAGTGGGACATCGCGCAGATGAAGGCGCGCATCGCCGACGTGCTCGAACTGGCGCCGCCGCTCGAAGCGTGGATGGAAGAGGACGAGGTCGATCCCGAAATCTTCGAGGAGCGCATCCAGAAGATGGCCGAGGACGCCGCCGCCGCGAAGGCGGCGCAGGTCGACCCCGAAACGTGGCGCGGGATCGAGAAGTCGATCCTGCTCCAGACACTCGACCATCATTGGAAGGAGCATCTGTCGACGCTCGACGCGCTGCGCCAGGTCGTCTTCCTGCGCGCCTATGCGCAGAAGCAGCCGATCAACGAATATAAGCAGGAAGCCTTCGCCCTGTTCGAGCGCATGCTCCAGAACATCCGCGAGGATGTGACGCGCACCGTCGCGCGGATCGACTTCCAGTTCCAGGAGCCCGAGCCGCTGCCGCTGCCCGATCTCCCCGACTTCCTGACCACGCACATCGACCCCTTCACCGGCGAGGACAACAGCGCCGACATCGACGGCGGATCGCTGGGCGTGATCGCCGACACGCTGCCCCCGATGGCGGCCCCGCGTCCCGACCTGCCCGAGGGCGAGAATCCCTATGCGGCGATGGAGATCAGCCGCAACGCGCCCTGTCCCTGCGGGTCGGGCCGCAAATACAAGCATTGCCACGGGGCGCTTTGAGGCCGCGCGCACCGCTGCCCTTGACGGCGGCGGCGGACCGGGCGAACTTCGGGCGATGACCTATTGCGTCGGCATGCGCCTGAACAAGGGACTGGTGTTCATGTCGGACACCCGCACCAACGCGGGCGTCGACGACATCTCGCAGGTCCGCAAGATGCGGAGCTGGCACGTTCCCGGCGAGCGCGTGATCACGCTGATGTCGGCGGGCAATCTGGCGACGACGCAGGGGGTCGTCAGCCTGCTCGACGAGCGGCTCAAGGCGCCCGGCGACCGGCATCCGCCGATCCTCACCGCGGCGTCGATGTTCGAGGTCGCGACGATCATCGGCGAGACGCTGCGCGGCATCGTGATGCGCTATGGCGCGGAGGGCCAGAACGCCGAATCGATCTTCCGCGCCTCGCTGATCGTCGGGGGGCAGATCCGCGGCGGCGAGCCGCGGCTGTTCCTGATCTATCCCGAGGGCAATTTCATCGAATCGGGCGAGGACAATCCCTTCTTCCAGATCGGCGAGACCAAATACGGCCGCCCGATGATCGTCCGCTCCTATCATCCCGCCATGGCATTCGAGGATGCGGTGAAACTGCTGTGCGTCTCGTTCGATTCGACGATCCGCGCCAACGCCGGGGTCGATCTGCCGATCGACCTGAAGGTGCACGCGCGCGACGACTTCACCACCGTGCGCGAACGTCGCTTCGAACGCGGCGATCCCTATTACCAGAGCGTCTCCGACGGCTGGGCCGCGGCGTTGGGGCACGCGCTCGACACGCTGCCGGACTTTCATTTCTGACCACCGGCATTTCTGACGACCGACGCCGCTCCGGCTTTCGCTAGAGCATCGTGCGTTAAATCTGCATCACCCTTTCTGCCGTTCGTGCTGAGCTTGTCGAAGCACCGTCATTCTTCTTGCGGCGCCAAAAGAAAGAACGGCCCTTCGACAAGCTCAGGGCAAACGGTTCAGATTTAATGCTCGATGCTCTAGAGGCGGCGAAGCTACCGGTTCCGCCGCTCCTCGATCAGCCCGTCGACCAGGCTCGGGTCGGCGAGGGTCGAGGTGTCGCCGAGCGATCCGAAGTCGTTTTCCGCGATCTTGCGCAGGATGCGCCGCATGATCTTGCCCGAGCGCGTCTTGGGCAGCGCCGGGGTCAGGTGGATATGGTCGGGGGTCGCGATCGGGCCGATCTCGGTGCGCACCTGCTGCTTCAGCATGGTGACGATCTCGTCGGTCGGCTCGATACCCGCGTTCAGCGTGACATAGGCGTAGATGCCCTGGCCCTTGATGTCGTGCGGGAAGCCGACGACCGCCGCCTCTGCCACCAGTTCGTGCAGCACCAGCGCGCTTTCGACCTCGGCGGTGCCCATGCGGTGTCCCGACACATTGATGACGTCGTCGACGCGGCCGGTGATCCGCCAATAGCCTTCGGCATCGCGGCGGCAGCCGTCGCCGGTGAAATATTTGCCCTTGTAGGTCGAGAAATAGGTCTGAACGAAGCGCTCGTGATCGCCATAGACAGTGCGCATCTGCCCCGGCCAGCTGTGCGTGATGCACAGATTGCCCTCGGCGACCCCGCCATCCTGTTCGTCGGCGAGGACGTTGCCGTCGGAATCGACGAGTTGCGGGCGGACGCCGAAGAAGGGGCGCCCCGCGCTTCCCGGCTGCATCGGATGCGCGCCGGGCAGGGTGGTGATCATCGTGCCGCCGGTCTCGGTCTGCCACCAGGTGTCGACCACCGGCACGCGGCCCTTGCCGACGACATCGTGATACCAGCGCCACGCCTCCGGGTTGATCGGTTCGCCGACGCTGCCCAGCAGGCGCAGCGACGACAGGTCGTGGCGTGTCACATAATCGTCGCCTTCGCGCATCAGCGCGCGAATCGCGGTCGGCGCGGTATAGAGGATGTCGACCTTGTGCTTGTCGACGACCTGCCAGAAGCGGTCGTGGTCGGGATAGTTGGGAACGCCCTCGAACATCAGCGTCGTCGCGCCGTTCTGTAGCGGACCATAGACGACATAGCTGTGCCCGGTGACCCAGCCGATGTCGGCGGTGCACCAGAAGATCTCGCCGGGGCGATAGTCGAAGCCGTACCAGAAAGTCGATGCGATCCACACCGAATAGCCGCCGGTGGTGTGAAGCACGCCCTTGGGCTTGCCGGTCGAGCCCGAGGTATAGAGGATGAACAGCGGGTCCTCCGCCCCCATCGGCTCGCAGGGGCATTCGGCGCCGACGTCGGCCGACAGCGCGTCGTACCAATGGTCGCGGCCTTCCTTCATCGCGATGTCGCCGCCGGTGTGCGCGATGACGAGCACGCCTTTCACCGCGACGCGTTCAAGCGCCTTGTCGACATTGGCCTTCAGCGGAATGGTGCGGCCGCCGCGCAGCCCCTCGTCGGCGCAGATCACCCAGTCGCTGCCGCAATCCTCGATACGGCCGTGGATCGCCTCGGGTGAGAAGCCGCCGAAGATGACGCTGTGGATTGCGCCAATCCGCGCGCAGGCGAGCATCGCCACCGCGCCTTCGGGGATCATCGGCATATAGATGGTGACGCGGTCGCCCTTGCGGACGCCCAGCTTCTTCAGCGTGTTCGCCATGCGGACGACGTCGGCGAGCAGCGCCGCATAGCTGATCGTCCGCGCCTCGCCGTCGGGGGCGTCGGGTTCGAAGATGATCGCGGTCCGGTCGCCGCGGCCCGCCGCGACATGGCGGTCGAGCGCATTGTGGCAGAGGTTGAGGACGCCGTCCTCATACCATTTGATGCTGACGGGATCGAACGACCAGTTGGCGATCTTCGTGGGCGGGGTGAACCAGTCGAGCCGTTCGGCCTCCTTCGCCCAGAAGGCATCTGGATCGGCGATGCTTTCGGCATAGAGCCGCTCGTAATCGGCGGCGCTGGTGTGCGTGTTCGCTGCTGCCGCGGGCGGGACCGGGACGAAGGGCTCGGAAGGGGGCAGTTCGGACATCCTTGATTCTCCCGATCTTTGGGCCTGCCCGTTGCCGGGGCGTTCGGCCGCGAATCCTTTTTCCTTCCTTATCCGTTCGCATCGAGCGAAGTCGAGATGCCTATCGCTTGCATTCGCCTTCGGGGTGTCTCGACTTCGCTCGACACGAACGGAGAGAGGGGTATTGGGATGGAAGGCGAAAGGCTGAAAGGATGGACGTTGGCCGGGATCACGGAAGAAACTGGACGCTTGCTCGACGCATTGGGCGTCGATCGTGCCGCATGGACCGACGGTTCGATGCCGTCGCTGTCGCCGCTGACCGGCGAGCAGGTCGCGATGGTGCGCGTTTCCGGCGCGGCCGACATCGATGCGGCGCTGGATCGCGCGACCGCGGCATTCCGCGCGTGGAGCCGGGTCCCGGCGCCGCGGCGCGGCGAGCTGGTGCGGCTGTTCGGCGAGGAATTGCGCGCCGCGAAGGATAGCCTCGCCCGGCTGGTGACGATCGAGGCGGGCAAGATTCCCTCGGAAGGCGCGGGCGAGGTGCAGGAGATGATCGACATCTGTGACTTCGCAGTCGGGCTGTCGCGGCAGCTCTATGGCCTCACCATCGCGACCGAGCGCCCGGGGCACCGGATGATGGAGGTCTGGCACCCGCTCGGCGTCGTCGGCGTGATCTCGGCCTTCAATTTCCCGGTCGCGGTATGGGCGTGGAACGCCGCGCTGGCGCTGGTGTGCGGCAACAGCGTGGTGTGGAAGCCGTCCGAAAAGACGCCGCTCACCGCGCTGGCGACGCAGGCGATCTTCGAGCGCGCGCTGGTGCGTTTCGGCGAAGCGCCCGCGGGGCTGTCGCAGCTTCTGATCGGCGGACGCGAGGCGGGCGAGGCGCTGGTCGACGACGCCCGCGTCGCGCTCGTTTCGGCGACCGGCTCGACGCGGATGGGCCGCGCGGTCGCGCCGCGGCTGGCCGGGCGCTTCGCGCGCGCGATCCTCGAACTCGGCGGCAACAACGGCGTGATCGTCGCGCCGTCGGCCGACCTCGACCTCGCGTTGCGCGGGGTGGCGTTCGGGGCGATGGGCACGGCGGGGCAGCGCTGCACGACGACGCGGCGGCTGTTCGTCCACGACAGCATCCATGACGCCTTCGTCGCGCGGCTGAAAGCCGCCTATGCGAGCGTCGCGGTCGGCAACCCGCTGGAAGGCGACGTGCTCGTCGGGCCGCTGATCGACCGGGCCGCGTTCGAGGCGATGCAGGCGGCGCTGGCCGCCGCGCGGGCGGCGGGCGGCGTCGTCCACGGCGGGACGCGCGTCGGCGAGGGCGCGAGCTATTATGTCCGTCCGGCGCTGGTCGAGATGCCGGGGCAGGTCGGGCCGGTGCTGGAGGAGACGTTCGCACCGATCCTCTACGTGATGCGCTACGACGATCTGGACGCGGCGATCCGGCTGCACAACGCCGTCGCCGCGGGGCTGTCGTCGGCGATCTTCACGCGCGACCTGACCGAGGCCGAGCGCTTCCTCGCCGCAAGCGACTGCGGCATCGCCAACGTCAATCTGGGGACGAGCGGGGCCGAGATCGGCGGCGCCTTCGGTGGCGAGAAGGAGACGGGCGGCGGCCGCGAGTCGGGATCGGACAGCTGGAAGGCCTATATGCGCCGCGCGACGAACACGGTGAATTATTTGGACGCGCTGCCGCTGGCGCAGGGGGTGTCGTTCGATATCTAGTTCCCCTCCCGCTTGCGGGAGGGGTTAGGGGAGGGCGTGTCGCTCTCCCGTACCTTGGCTTTCAAACGGGCCCTCCCCCGACCCCTCCCGCAAGCGGGAGGGGAGAATTAGGCCCGCCAGCCGAATCCCTCGTCCAGCGCTACAATGCGCCCTTCCGTTCCCACCGGTTCGGCCTTGCCGTCGGTCAGGAAAGCCAGCATCGCCGCGTCGCGCACGTCGACATGCGCGAGCGTGCGCTGCCCTTCGGGCGTGCGCGCGACGACGACGCCCGCTCTGGGCGCGCCATCGCGCCCGTAGAAGACCGTGTAGCTCTCGATCGTCGCCGGCCCCGCATAATCCTCGACCAGTTCGGGAACGGGGCCGCGCTTTTCCTCGGCTTCGGCCTGATAGTCGAAATCCTGCGGAAAGCGTGCCGCCGCGATCGGCCGGTTGCCCAGCACGATGCAATGATTGTCGGTCGCGAAACCGCCATTGGCGAACAGGAAGCCATAGCGGCCTTCGCGGCGCAGCTTGTCGACCATCGAGACGACCGCGTGGCTCATGTAATTGGCGATCGGGCCGCCGCCGAAGGTCAGGCCGCCGAACACGCTCGCGGGCCGGTCCCACGGCCAGCCGAGGATGCGCCGCGCCATCTTCGGCACGCAGGGAAAGCAGCTGTAGAGTTCGACGCAGTCGCAATCCTCGACCGTCATGCCGTTCAGGTCGAGCGTGCGGGCGATCGACGTCTCCATGCTGACGCTATGGTCGTAGCGGTCGCGCGCCAGAATGCTCGCGGGTTCCTTCGCGGCAGCGCCCATGCCGACGTAGATCAGCCGATCCTCGGCGATGCCGCGTCGCCGCGCCTCGGCAAGGCTGGCGACGAGAAAGCCCGCGCCCTGGTTCACCGACGAATTGGCGACCATCAGCTTCGAATAGGGAAAGGCGATCGGGCGGTTGCGTTCGTTCACGTCGAGGATGTCGGCGGGCGAGGTGGGCTTTCTTATCCACGCGCCGGGGTTTTCCGCCGCGACCTCGGAAAAGCGCGACCAGATTTCGGCGCTTTCGAACTGCGCGTCCTCGAGGCTTTCGCCCCATGCCGCGCGCGTCGCATTTTCGTAGAGCGGATAGATGTCGACCGGCGCCGACAGGCCGTGCCTCTGGGCGTAGTTGGGTTCGCGCCGCGTCGCCACCTTGCGCACGGCATTATAGCTCTTGTCCTCGCCGCTCGCCGCCTTGGCGGCGCGGCCCGCGGCGGTGCGCAGCGCCTCGCCGCCGACGACGGCCGCCAGCTTGACCTCGCCTGCGCCGATGCGGTTCGCGGCCTCGTTGAGCAGGCGGATCGGCGTGTCGCCATGCGGCGCCGCCGACTGGTAGTTGATCGCGGGCGCTGCTCCGATCGCCACCGCGAGCGGTTCGCACAGCTTGCCGAGATGATGGAAGCTGATCTGGTCGACGATCGCGAGGCTGTCGATGTCGGCGAGCGGCACGCCGGCGTCCTGCGCCGCGACCTTCAATGCCTCGACCATCAGGCCGAGCGAGTCGAGCCCCCGGTCGGGATCGTCGGGGCGGTCGTTGACCTGCCCGACGCCGATGATGACGGGAATGCGTTCGGGATCGGTCATGCTCATCTCAGCGTGCCTTCCACACCGGCTTGCGTTTCTCCGCGAAGGCGCGCGGCCCCTCGCGCGCGTCCTCGCTCGCCATCAGCAGCTTGCGTTCGCGGCTGTTGTCGGCCCAATGCGCATCGTCGCCGGCGATCTGTCCGTCCTGCATCCTCAGCGCGACGCGCTTGGACGCCTGCACCGACAAGGGGGCGTTGCCCGCGATCTTCTCTGCGAGCGCCATCGCGGTCGGCATCAGGTCGGCGAGCGGCACGACGCGGTTGGCGAAACCATAGCGCAGCGCGGTCGCGGCGTCGAACGGATCGCCGGTCAGCAGATGTTCCATCGCCAGCTTCGGCGGTAGCTGCTTGACGATGCGGAAGGCGCCGCCCGCCGCCGCGAACAGCCCGACCTTGACCTCGGGCAGGCCGAACTGCGCATTTTCGGCGGCGACGATCAGGTCGCACATCAGCGCGAGCTCGCAGCCGCCGCCGAAGGCGAAGCCGTTGACCGCGCCGATCACCGGTTTCGAGATCGGGTGCGCGGCAAAGCCGCCGAAGCCCCATGCCTGCTGCGCCTTGTCTTCGGGAGCCAGCGCGCCGCCGCGCGACAGGGCGACGAGGTCGGCGCCGGCGCAGAACGCCTTGTCGCCCGCGCCGGTGATGATGACGACGCGGATTTCGGGGTCGCTTTCCGCTTCGTTGAGCGCGGTGCCGATGCCGACGTGGACCGCCGCGTTGACGGCGTTGCGCGCCTCGGGCCGGTTGATCGTGACGATCAATATATGACCGTTGCGTGTCGTCAGGACGGCGGGGGCGGCGGTGTCGGTCATGCGAATCTCTCCCTTTCGGGCGAGTATCGGCGCGAGTTGACGTTTACGTCAACTGGAAAGGGTGCGATTATGCAGTGTGTCCCCGCGAAGGCGGGGACCCATCTCCCGCCAGTTCAAAATAGCGCTGCAGGATGATGGGCACCCGCCTTCGCGGGTGCACACGGCTTGTTTATGTTCGGCAGATCAGATCGACTGCCCGGTCTTGGCCCAGTCCGCCAGAAACCCTTCGATGCCCTTTTCGGTCAGGACGTGCTTGAACAGCCCCTTGATGACCGACGGCGGCGCGGTCATCACGTCGGCGCCGATCTTCGCAGCCTCCAGCACATGGATGCCGTGGCGCACGCTGGCGACGAGGATTTCGGTGTCGAAGGCGTAATTGTCGTAGATCAGGCGGATGTCGGCGATCAGCTGCATGCCGTCGAAACCGTTGTCGTCGTGGCGGCCGACGAAGGGTGAGACGAAGGTCGCCCCCGCCTTTGCCGCGAGCAGCGCCTGCGTCGCCGAGAAGCAGAGCGTGACGTTGACCATCGTCCCGTCGCCGGTCAGCGCCTTGCAGGTCTTGAGCCCGTCGATGGTCAGCGGCACCTTGATGCAGACATTGTCGGCGATCCTGCGAAGGATTTCGGCCTCCTTCATCATCGTTTCATGGTCGAGCGCGACCACCTCGGCCGACACGGGGCCGTCGACGAGGGCGCAGATTTCCTTCGTCACCTCCTTGAAGTCGCGGCCCGACTTGGCGATCAGCGACGGGTTGGTCGTGACGCCGTCGAGCAGGCCGGTCGCGGCGAGTTCCTGGATGGCGTCGATTTCGGCGGTGTCAGCGAAGAATTTCATGGCTCGGGTGATCCTGCTGGATGGTGATTCGGGTTTTCCGATCCCCTAGAACCCTTTCCTCGTCATTGCGAGCGAAGCGAAGCAATCCAGGGCGGCTTACGCATGCTCTGAATTGCTTCGCTTCGCTCGCAATGACGATGGTGGGAAATTGCTAGCGTTCCATTTTTGTTCCGACTATGCGAGGCCGCATGGCCAAAGCGAAACGCCAATATGTCTGCCAGAATTGCGGCGCCGTCAGCTATCGCTGGCAGGGTCAGTGCGCCGATTGCGGCGAATGGAACACGCTGGTCGAGGAAGCGGCCGAAACGGTCTTTTCCGCGAAGCACGACCTGTCGAAGGGCGGCCGCACGCTCGCGCTCGAAACGCTCGACGAACAGAGCGCAATGCCCGAGCGGATGCTGTGCGGCATCGCCGAGTTCGACCGCGCGCTCGGCGGCGGCTTCGTCGCCGGGTCGGCGACGCTGATCGGCGGCGATCCCGGGATCGGCAAATCGACCTTGCTGCTTCAGGCCGCGGGCCGGATCGCCAAGGCGGGCAGGTCGGTCGTCTATATCAGCGGCGAGGAAGCGGCGGCGCAGGTGCGGCTGCGCGCGCAGCGGCTGGGGCTCGGCGACGCGCCGGTGGCGCTCGCCAGCGCGACTTCGGTGCGCGACATCCTCGCAACGCTGGAGGGGCGCGGCGCCGATTTCGTCGTCATCGATTCGATCCAGACGATGCACAGCGACCTGATCGACAGCGCGCCGGGCACCGTCAGCCAGGTGCGCGCGAGCGCGCAGGAGTTGATCCGCTATGCCAAGGACAGCGGCGCGGCGATCGTGCTCGTCGGCCATGTGACGAAGGACGGGACGATCGCGGGACCGCGCGTGCTTGAGCATATGGTCGACACCGTGCTGGCGTTCGAGGGCGAGCGCAGCCACCAGTATCGCATCCTGCGCGCGGTCAAGAACCGCTTTGGCGGCACCGACGAGATCGGGGTGTTCGCGATGGGCGAGGAGGGGCTGGGCGAGGTCGCCAACCCGTCGAGCCTCTTCCTGACCGACCGCAGCCGCGACGTGCCGGGGTCGGTGGTGTTCCCCGCGCTGGAGGGCACGCGGCCGGTGCTGGTCGAGGTACAGGCGCTGACCGTCCGCCTCGCCAGCGGCGCGACGCCGCGCCGCGCCGTCGTCGGCTGGGACAGCGGGCGGCTCGCGATGGTGCTCGCGGTGCTCGAGGCGCGCTGCGGGCTCCAGATGGGTGCGGCGGAGGTCTATCTGAACATCGCGGGCGGCTATCGCCTCACCGATCCGGCGGCCGACCTCGCCGTGGCGGCGGCGCTGATCTCGGCGTTCAGCGAGCGGCCGGTGCCCGCCGATGCGATCGTCTTCGGCGAACTTTCGCTGTCGGGCGAGGTGCGCCCGGTCGCGCACGACGCGCTGCGCCTGCGCGAGGCGGCGAAGCTCGGCTTTTCAAGCGGCTGGGGGCCAAAGGGGATGAAGGGTGTGAAGGGGATCGGCGTCACCGGCTTCGGCCGGCTCGGCGAACTCGTTGACCTGATGCTCGGGCGTGCCTAGGACGGATCGCCATTCAGAAGATGGCGAGCCGAAAATGGTGGTTTTTCGTGACCCGGAGCGCAGCGTGCTGATGGCACGTGAGCACCGGAAGCGCGAAAAGCCGCCATTTGCAGGCCGCCAGAGCTGAATGGCGATCCGTCCTGGATCGACGGACATCAAGCTATTCCGTTCGCCCTGA
The DNA here is from genome assembly GCF_002953155.1 of Sphingopyxis sp. MG. NCBI lineage: Bacteria > Pseudomonadati > Pseudomonadota > Alphaproteobacteria > Sphingomonadales > Sphingopyxidaceae > Sphingopyxis > Sphingopyxis sp. MG. The sequence continues at coordinate 2,959,397 of NZ_CP026381.1, read as the reverse complement.
GCTTGTCGAAGGGCTGTTCTTTCTGCCGGGAAGGAGAAAAAGGACGGTGCTTCGACAAGCTCAGCACGAACGGTTGTATTTCATGCGTGATTTTTGGATTGCGGTTCGATGGCGAATCTGACGGCCCTCGACATCATCGTGCTGACGCTCGTCGGCGGCGGAGCGGTGCTCGGCTTTTCGCGCGGGCTGGTGCAGGAGGTGACGTCGCTCCTCGCCTGGGTGCTCGCTTTCCTGGCGGTGCGCTTCTTCCATGCGATGCTGACCGGCCTGCTGGGCGCCTATATCAGCGCCCCCGGCGGCGCGGCGATGCTGTCCTTCGTGCTGTTGTTCGGCGGCGCGTTCGCGGTGACGAAATGGGGATCGCGCGCGATGGGGCAGCGCAGCCGCGCCTCGCTGGTCGGCGGTTTCGACCGCGGGCTCGGCGCGGGGTTCGGCGCGGTGAAGGGGCTTTTGCTCGCGACATTGCTCTTCATGGCGGCGACCTTGCTCTACGATGTCGGTTACGGCAACGCGGCACGTCCGGGCTGGATGACCGAAAGCCGCACCTATCCCGCGCTGAGCGCGACGAGCGCGGCGCTGAGCAAGGTCATTGCCGACCGCCGCGCCGACGCGCGCTCGGCGGCGGTGCCCGACGCGGCGGAACAGGATGCCGCGGCGCAGGGCGGGGCGGATCGGGCGCGATGAGCGCGCCGCTCTACAATCGCGACATATTGGCGCTGGCCGTCGCCAACGCCGACTATCCGCTGCTGGATACCGGGCAGCGCGCCTCGCTGCGCGCGCCGCTGTGCGGCAGCCGGATCATCGTCGATATCGATGCCGACGCCGCCGGGACGGTGCGCGCGGTCGGCCTGCATGTCGAGGCATGCGCGCTGGGGCAGGCATCGGCGGCGCTGCTCGCGCGCCATGCGCCGGGGCGCAGCCTTGCCGACCTGCGCGCCGCGCGCGATGCGATCGCCGGCTGGTTCGCGGGCGAGGGTGCGGTGCCCGACTGGCCGGGGTTCGACCTGCTCGCGCCGGCGCGCGACTATCCGGCGCGGCACGGCGCGATCCTGCTGCCCTTCGATGCCGCGGTCGCGGCGCTCGCGGGCGCCGACGTCGCGGGATGATGCTGCCGCTCCTCTCGGCGGGCGCGGCGGTAACCGAGCGGGTATCCGAAACGCCGACCGACACCTTGCTGTTCGAAGGCGCGATCCTGCTCGGTGTCGCGACGCTGTTCGTGATGCTGTTCCGCCGCCTCGGGCTCGGCGCGGTGCTCGGCTATCTGGTCGCCGGGGCGCTCGTCGGCCCCTATGGGCTGGGGCTCGTCGGCGGCGGCGAATCGAAGCTCGCGTTCGCGGAGATCGGCATCGCCTTCCTGCTCTTCCTCGTCGGACTCGAACTGCATCCGCGGCGGCTGTGGCAGCTCCGCAAGGCGATCTTCGGGCTCGGCCTCGCGCAGGTGGTGGTGACGGGGCTGGTGCTCACCGGACTGATCCTGCTGACGCAGGGCTTCAGCTGGCAGGCGGCGCTCGCGCTCGGCCTGCCGCTCGCGCTCTCCTCGACCGCGCAGGTGCTGCCCAGCCTCAAGAGTTCGGGGCGGATCAACTCGCCTTTCGGTGAAAAGGCCTTTTCGATCCTGTTGTTCCAGGACCTCGCGATCGTGCCGATGATCACCATCGTCGCCGCCCTGTCGCGCGCGCCCGCCAATCCCGCGGCGCCGCCGGGCGGGGTGCTGGCGCTCTACACGGTGCTCGCGATCGTCGGGCTGGTGCTCGCGGGGCGCTTCGTCGTCAATCCGCTGCTGCGTCTCGTCGGCCGCTATGGTGAGCGCGAGCTGTTCGTGGTCGTCGGCCTGCTCGTCGTGCTGGCGAGCGCGGCGCTGATGCACAGCCTGCACGTCTCGACCGCGCTCGGCGCCTTCGTCGCGGGCGTGATGCTCGCCGATTCGCCCTATCGGCACGAGATCGAGGCCGATGTCGAGCCGTTCCGCCTGATCCTGCTCGGCCTCTTCTTCCTCGCGGTGGGCATGGTGCTCGACGTCAACGTCGTGCTCGCCGATCCGCTGCGCGTCGTCGGGCTGGCGGCGGGGCTGGTGATCGTCAAGGTGGTGGTGCTGACGCTGCTGGTGCGCGCGGCCGGCAAGTCGTGGCAGGTCGCCTTCGGCCTCGCGCTGCTGCTCAGCCAGGGCGGCGAGTTCGGTTTCCTGCTCTTCACGCAGGCGGCCGATGCGATGCTCATCGCGCCGCAGGCGGCCAGCCTGTTCAGCGCCGTCGTCACGCTGTCGATGGTCACGACGCCCTTCCTGATGCTGTTCGCGCGCAACCTCGAACTGGCGCCGGGGAGCGATGAGGCCGGTTATGACGGGCCCGATGCCGCGCCGCGCGGTTCGGCGCTGGTCATCGGCTATGGCCGCTTCGGACAGATCGTCGCGCAGATGCTGCACGCGGTCGACTGCTCGGTGACGCTGATCGACCGGAAGCCGAGCCAGATCGAGCTGTCGGGACGCTTCGACACCAAGGTCTATTTCGGCGACGGGCTGCGGCTCGACCTGCTGCGCCGCGCGGGGGCGGAGGAGGCGCGGCTGATCATCTATTGCATCGACGACCCGTCCGTCGACGCCGCGACGCTGGCGCCGATCGTCGAGGCCTTTCCGCAGGCGCAGGTGCTGACCCGCGTGTTCGACCGCCGCCAGTTGATGGCGATCGACGGCGCGGGGGTTTCCGGGGCGGTGCGCGAGCTGTTCGAAAGCTCGATCGCGCTCGGGCTGATGGCGCTCGGCCGGCTCGGCGTCGACCCGCGCGAGATGGAGGATGTCGAGGCGGCGCTGCGCCAGCTCGACGCCGAGCGGTTGGGCATGCAGATGAGCGAAGGCGACCTCGGCGCCGGGCGTGATTATCGCTTCGTCGCGGGCGGCGGCCGCCAGGCGGCGAGCGTCCTCGAAGCGCTGCGCGAGCGGCGGGCGGCGGCGAAACGCGCGCGCGAAGAAGAGGAAAGCGGTGCGGCGGCGTGACTTCAATAACCTCGCAATGACGAGTGTTTTAGGTAGCCTGCTGCCCGTCCAGAAAGGCCGCCACCGCGTCGAGCCCGTAGGCGTCGGTCACGAAGCTTTGCCCGATGCCGCGCGTCAGAATCAGCGGCAGCTTGCCGCCGCGCACCTTCTTGTCGTGCGCCATATGCGCCGCGAGCGCCGCGCCGCCGCTGTTGACCCCCGCACTCGTCAGGCTGTGCGGCAGGCCGACGCCGGCGAGATGGTCGCGCACCCGTGCCGCGTCGGCGGCGGAGCAGAGGCCGTGGGCGGCAGAGAATTGATGCGCGAGCACCATCCCCGCCGCGACCGCCTCGCCATGCAGCAGCCGGTCCGAATAGCCGGTCTCGGCCTCGAGCGCATGGCCGAAGCTGTGGCCGAGGTTGAGTAGCGCGCGCACATCCTGCGTCTCGCGCTCGTCGGCGGCGACGATGCGCGCCTTGGCGGCGACGCTGTGCGCGATCGCCCGGTGCCGCGCCTCGCCGTCGCCCGCGAGCAGCGCCGCGCCGTTCGCTTCGCACCAGGCGAAGAAACCGGCGTCGTCGATCAGCCCATATTTGACCACCTCGGCATAGCCCGCGCCCAGCTCGCGCGGCGGCAGCGTCGCCAGCGTCGTCGGGTCGATCACCACCAGCGCCGGCTGGTGGAAGGCGCCGATCAGATTCTTGCCTGCGGCGACGTTGATCGCGGTCTTGCCGCCGACGCTGCTGTCGACCTGCGCCAGCAGGGTCGTCGGCGCCTGGATGAAGGCGCAGCCGCGCTTGACGATGCTGCACGCGAAGCCGACGAGGTCGCCGATCACCCCGCCGCCGAGCGCGATCACATGATCGCTGCGTTCGATGCCTTCGCCGATCAGCCATTCGGTGAGGCGTGCAAGGCCGTCCCAGCTCTTGGTGCCCTCGCCCGCGGGCAGCACGAAGGAGGAGAAGGAGATGCCTTCGGCGCCCAGCGACGCGCCGACGCGCGCCAGATAGGAATCGGCGACATGGCTGTCGGTGACGATCATCGTGCGCGGCCGCTTCAGCAGCGGCGCGACGTGCGCGCCGATCTCGGCGAGCAGCCCGTCGCCGATCAGGATCGGATAGCTGCGAGCACCCAGTTCGACCGTCAGCTTTTCCATTGCGATAGAGCCTCCAATATCGCGCGCACCGTATGCTCGTGCGGCTTGCTCGCCGAACTGACGCGCAGATGCGCCTCGGCATAGATGGGGTTGCGGACCGCCGCCAGTTCGCGCAGCACCTCGCCGGGGTCGCGGTCCTTCAGCAGCGGGCGGTGGCTGCGCCGCGCGACGCGCTCGACCAAAGTCGGGATGTCGGCGTCGAGCCAGATGCACAGGCTGTCCTTCAGGATCAGCGCGCGCGTCTCTTCGTTGATGAAGGCGCCGCCGCCGGTTGCCAGCACCAGCGGCCGGCCGGCGAGCAGCCGCGCGATCACGCGCCGTTCGCCGTCGCGGAAATGCGCCTCGCCGAAGCGCGCGAAAATGTCGGAGATCGTCATGCCCGCCGCGCGCTCTATCTCGTCGTCGGCATCGGCGAAGCGCATCTTCAGCCGGTCGGCGAGCCGTCGGCCGATCGTCGACTTGCCCGACCCCATCAGCCCGACGAGCACGATCGAACGCTCGCGGATCGCGGGGGGAACGGCCGGTGCCGGGCTTTTCGGGTTTCGCGTCATGCCGCGCGCGGCTATACCGCCCGCGCCGCGCGGGACAATCATTTTACCGCTCGCGCGGCGCGGCGTGGCTGTTTTGCGTCGCCGCCGGCAAGGATGGGCATGGACTATTGCGTGCGAAGGACGGATCGGGAAAAAGCCGCTGGATCGGGCGACTGGCCATATTGGCCCTGCTGCTCGCGGCCTTCGCGCTGTTGCTGCTGGTGCTCGGCCGGCCGATCGAACCGCGGATGATTGAGGTGGACGTGACCGACAAACTGGCCGAAAGCATGGCCCGATGACGCGCAAGCTGCTTGCCCTGACCCTCGGCCTGTCGGGCACCGCGCTCGCCGCGGCGCTGGTGCTGCCCGCGATCGCGCAGGAATCGCTGCTGCCGGAGGGATTCGGCAGCCCCGCCGAAACGCCGGCGCCCCGGCCGGCCCCGACGCCCTCGACAAGTCCCGCGCCGACCCCTTCCGCCCGCCCGGTACCGCCCGCCGGCACTACCGTGACCCCGCCGCCGGTCGCTTCGACGATCGCCGCCGCCGAGCCGGGCGACGCCGCGACGGAGGAGGGGACCGAAGAAGAGGCGACGAGCGGCGGGCTGAAATACGACCTGCCACCCGGCGCGCGGCGGCTGCTCACCCGCATCGGGCCGCTGACGCCCGAAACCGGCGGCCTGGCGCCCGACGCCTTCGGGGTGCGCGGCCAATATGCCGCCGCGATCATGCGCGCGACCAGCGGCACGCTCGCGTCGCGCTGGGGGCAGATATTGCTGCGCCGCGCGCTCGCCTCGGCGATCGATACGCCGGAAACGATCAACGGCGCCGACCTGGCGGCCGAGCGTGCCGCGCTGTTGCTGCGAATGGGCGAATCGACGACCGCGCGGCGGATCGTCCAATCGGTCGATTACGACCGCGCGACCCAGCGGCTGGTCGCGGTCGCGCAGCAGACCTATCTTGCCAATGCCGACCCCGCGGGCCTGTGCGCCTATGTCCCCGCCGGTCTCGCGCACGGCGACGAGCAGGCATGGCGGCTCGGCGCGGCGATCTGCGCCGGGCTGTCGGGCGAGGCCGGGCCGGCGGGCTGGGCGATCGGGCGGGTGCGGTCGAGCGGCAAGATCGCCAATTTCGACATATTGCTGGCCGAGCGCGTGCTCGGCGCGACCGGCGCCGGACGCCGCTCGACGACGATCGAATGGGACAAGGTCGACCGGCTGACGAGTTGGCGCTTCGGCATGGCGACCGCGACCGCGGTGCCCATCCCCGACCCGCTGCGCGCGTCGGCGCCGCCCCAGATGCGCGGCTGGACGGTACTCGCCCCGATGACCGAAATGCCCGACCGCATCGCTGCCGCGCCCTATGCGGCGGCGCGCGGCGTGCTGTCGAGCGACGCCTATGTCTCGCTGCTCAGCGCCGCGGCGGGCGAAGAGGAGCCTTCGGAGGCGCTGGAGGAGCAGACCGACCGGCTTCGCAGCGCCTTCCGTGCCGCGAACGGCGCCGACCGCTATGCCGCGATGCAGACATTGTGGAGCGCGGGAACCGGTCCGGCGGCACGCTATGCCGCGATGGTGGCGACCGCGCGCGCGGCGGCGGGCCTGCCGCCCGCGACCGACGTCGGCGACGATCCGTGGCAGCTCGTCGGTTCGATGCTGACGGCGGGTTACGACAATAATGCGATGGCGTGGGTTCCGACCGTGTCGGTCGGCAGCCGCGCCTGGGGCATCCTGGCGGTTGGCTCGCCGCGTCCGCTGAACGGGACGACGTCGGGGGCGATCGGCAATTTCGCGAGCGACGACGACAGCGCCGATGCGCTGCGCAGCAAGCTGCTGCTCGCGGGGCTTGCCGGGCTCGGCCGGATCGACGAGGGACAGGCGGCATCGGCGGCGAGCGATCTCGGCATCAGCCTGTCGAAGCAGACGCGCTGGACGCGCGCGATCGAGGCGGCGGCGCAGCGGCGCGAACCCGGCATGGTCGCGCTGCTCGCCGCGGCGGGGATGCAGGGCGACTGGTCGAAGATGCCGCCCTATCACCTCTATCATATCGTCCGCTCGCTGCGCGAGGTCGGGCTGGGATCGGAAGCGCGGATGATCGCCGCCGAAGCGCTGGTGCGTGTCTGACGCGGCGCTGATCGACCGCTTCCTCGAGATGATGGCCGCCGAGCGCGGCGCGTCGCGCAACACGCTGGCGGCCTATCGCCGCGACCTGGTGCAGGCGGCGGAATGGGTGCGCGGTCCGCTCGCGGCGGCCGATGCCGCGGCGCTGCGCGGCCTGATGGCGGAGTATCGGACCCTCGCCGCGAGCAGCGCCGCGCGCAAGCTGTCGGCGCTGCGCCAGTTCTTCGCCTTCCTGCTCGACGAGTGCGAGCGGGCGGACAATCCGGCGCTCGACATCGCCCGCCCGGCGACGCGGCGGCCGCTGCCGCGCATCCTGACCCACGATCATGTCGACCGGCTGTTCGCGCAGGCGGGCGAAGAGGCGGACGGGGCGGCGCCGCCGGCGTCGGCGGTGCGGATGCTGCTGCTGCTCGAGCTCCTCTATGGCTCGGGCCTGCGCGCGAGCGAACTGGTGTCGCTGCCGCGCCGCGCGGTCGCGGGCGGACGCGACTATCTGATCGTGCGGGGCAAGGGCGACAAGGACCGGCTGGTGCCGCTGTCGGCGCGCGCGGGCGCGGCGCTGGACCGCTGGCTGCCGCTGGTCGCCGAGGGAAGCCCGTGGCTGTTTCCGTCGGGCAAGGCGCATCTGTCGCGCGTGCGGCTGTTCCAGATGCTGCGCGAACTCGCCGCGCGCGCCGGGGTCGATCCGGCGGCGGTCAGCCCGCATGTGCTGCGCCACGCCTTTGCGACGCACCTGCTCGAAGGCGGGGCCGACCTGCGCGCGCTGCAACTGATGCTGGGCCATGCCGACATCGCGACGACCGAAATCTATACCCATGTCGACAGCCGCCGCCTCGTCGAACTGGTCAACCGCCGCCACCCGCTCGCGCGGATCGACGAATAGGACCCGCCCCCGTTTCCGGCAGGCGTTGACCTGAACGCCCCATCCGCCTAGCGAATCCGGCATGACAGCCTTTCTGGACTTCGAAAAACAGGTCGCGGCGCTCGATCGCCAGATTGCCGAACTGCGCGAGATGGGCGACGATCCGTCGCTCGATATCGAGGGCGACATCGCGCGGCTGGAGGCGAAATCCGCGAAGATGCTGCGCGATATCTATGCGAAGCTGACCCCGTGGCAAAAGACGCAGGTCGCGCGCCATCCCGACCGGCCGCATTTCAAACATTATGTCGCGGGTCTGTTCGACGACTGGATGCCGCTCGCCGGCGACCGCAATTTCGGCGACGATCAGGCGATCCTCGGTGGGCTCGCGCGCTTCCGCGGCCGCCGCGTGATGGTGATCGGGCACGAGAAGGGCGACGACATCCCTTCGCGCATGAAGCATAATTTCGGCATGGCGAAGCCGGAGGGCTATCGCAAGGCGATCCGCCTGATGCAGCTCGCCGACCGCTTCGGGCTGCCGGTGGTGACGCTGGTCGATACCTCGGGCGCCTTCCCCGGCATCCAGGCCGAGGAGCGCGGCCAGGCCGAGGCGATCGCGCGCTCGACCGAGCAATGCCTGGCGCTCGGCGTGCCGATGGTCGCGGCGATCGTCGGCGAGGGCGGTTCGGGCGGCGCGATCGCGCTTGCCGCCGCGAACCGGGTGCTGATGTTCGAACATGCGGTCTATTCGGTGATCTCGCCCGAAGGCTGCGCGTCGATCCTGTGGCGCACCGCCGACAAGGCACCCGACGCCGCCGCGGCGATGAAGATGTCGGCGGAGGACCTGCTCGCGCTGAAGGTGATCGACCGCATCGTCCCCGAACCCGTCGGCGGCGCCCACCGCGCGCCAGAAGTCGCGATCCAGTCGCTCGGCGACGCGATCGCGGGCGAACTCGACGCGCTGTCGGGCCTGCCGCGCGATGCGGTGCTGGCGGCGCGCGAGGAGAAATTCCTCGCGATGGGGCGGGCCTGAAGGGGAACCCGTTCGCCGACGATGGCGTTCTTCTTCAAACCCGCTCCTCGAACGGAGGGCGGAAAGGAAAGGCGACCATGTCGTTTGCGAGCACGTCCAGCGGGGTCCAGATCTTTCGTTCTTCGTCACCCTGAACTTGTTTCAGGGTCCATGGCCTGCCCTCCGCTGAAAAGCGGCGTAAAGGACAGGTCTGGCCATGGATGCTGAAACAAGTTCAGCATGACGAGCGAGAGAGAAGCATGATTCGCCGGCCATGGTTCGCAAGCGGCGGACAGTGAAAGCAGAGGGAGGCATATGATGGCCCGCAGGACGACGACGATAGCACTCGCGGCGCTGGTTGCAGGCTGCGCCGCGGCCGGAAGCGGCATCGGCTCGCCCGCCGATGCCAAGGCGGTCAGGACCGCGACCAGCATCTCCGCCGCCGACCGCCAGCAGGGCAGCGAGGCGCATCCGCAGCTCATGGCCGAATTCGGCGGCGCCTATGCCGGCGCGCAGGCCGCCTATGTGAACCGCGTCGGGCAGAATATCGCGGTGCAGTCGGGCCTGTCGCGCAGCCCGAGCGATTTCACGGTGACCCTGCTCAACTCGCCGGTGAACAACGCCTTCGCGATCCCCGGCGGCTATGTCTACGTCACCCGCCAGCTGATGGCGCTGATGAACGACGAGGCCGAACTGGCGGGCGTGCTGGGGCACGAGGTCGGCCATGTCGCGGCGCGGCACAGCAAGAAGCGCCAGTCGGCGGCGACGCGCAACACCGTCCTCGGCGTCCTCGCCACTGTGCTCGGCGGCGCGATCGGCGATAATGGCGGGCTACTCGGCGGTCTCGGCGGCCTGCTTCAGAACAATGCGATGCAGGTCGCGCAGCTGGCGACGCTCGGCTTTTCGCGCAGCCAGGAACTGGAGGCCGACCAGCTCGGCGTGCAATATCTGAAGAGCGCGGGCTACGACCCGCTCGCGCTGTCGACGATGCTCGCCAGCCTCGCCGCGCAGACCAGCCTCGAAGCGCGCCTGTCGGGCGGCGACGCGCGCTCGCTTCCCGAATGGGCGAGCACCCACCCCGACCCCGCCTCGCGCGTCCGCAACGCCCAGACGCTCGCCGCGCGGCAGGGTACGGGCGGGGTGCGTAACGCCGACGCCTTCCTGGCATCGGTTAACGGCGTGCTCTACGGCGACGATCCGGCGCAGGGCGTCGTCGAGGGGCGCGAATTTCTGCATCCCGACCTGAAACTGCGGTTCGAGGTTCCGAACGGCTATGGCATGCAGAACGGGACGAGCGCGGTGTCGATCAGCGGCAACGGCGGACAGGCCCAATTCTCGACCGGCGCCTACAATGGCGACATGAACGCCTATATCGCCGCCGTCCTCAAGGAAATCGGCGGCAAGGCCAATCTGACGCCGGGCACGATCCAGCGCACGACCGTGGGCGGCATCCCCGCTTATTACACGACCGTCCGGGCCAACAGCCAGTCGGGGCAGGTCGACGTCACCGTCTTCGCCTATGAATTTTCGCGGACCAGCGCCTTCCACTTCGTCGCGCTGACCAAGGCGGGCGGCAGCGGCGTGTTCAATTCGATGTTCACCAGCCTCCGCCGGCTCAGCACCAGCGAGGCGGCGGCGATCCGGCCGCGCCGCGTCGATGTCGTGACGGTGAAGAGCGGCGACAGCGTCGCCAGCCTGGCGCGGCGCATGGCGTACAGCGATTATGCCGCCGAGCGCTTTCAGGTGCTCAACCGGCTGGCGGCGAACAGTCGCCTGACGCCGGGGCAGAAGGTGAAGATCGTCACCTACGCCAGCCGCTGACACGAAAAAGGGCGGTGCATGCACCGCCCTTTCCCTGGATTCTGTCATCCGCGAAGCGGATGGAAGAGGCCGATTACGCCTTGCTGTTGGCGTTGGTCAGCTTGCCGTCGACCTTGTCGAACGTATTGCTGACGCTCGAGCCGACGTTGGTCAGCGCGGTGATGGCGGCAACGGCGATCAGCGCCGCGATCAGGCCGTATTCGATGGCAGTCGCGGCCTTGGTGTCGCGAACGAATTTCTTGAAAAACTTCATGTCTGGTCTCCTGGTAGGTCACTTACCCCGTTGACGATCTGGTCGGTGTCAACATCTGCGGGATTTACGGGCAATTGGTTTTGAAAAGTTTAATGCCGGACGCCGGAATATGCGCGATTCGGCTTGGAAACCGCCGGATCAATTCTTGTTCGTCGCCGTGTCGGTGGTCGTCGACACGCGATTCCACATATTGGCGGTCGACGTTCCCACGCCCCCCATGGCGGACACTGCGGCGATGAAGATCATCGCCAGGATCAACCCATATTCGATGGCTGTCGCGGCCCTGGTCGACCGCAGCAGCGCGAGAAACTTGGCCATTGTTCCGCCCCTGCCCCAAATGTTACGTCCCGAAGCGGCCGAATTTTGCACAGGAAGGTTAAGGAATTTGACTGTCCCCGACGCGCCCCGCGACGCGCAAAACATGCTTCTCGTGGTCGCGGCGGCGCTCGTCGACCGCGACGGGCGGATTCTCGTCCAGCAGCGGCCCGCGGGCAAGCCGATGGCGGGATTGTGGGAATTTCCGGGCGGCAAGGTCGAACCCGGCGAGACGCCCGAGGCGGCGCTGATCCGCGAACTGGCCGAGGAACTGGCGATCGACGTCGATCACGCCTGCCTCGCCCCCGCCTGCTTCGCGAGCGATACGCTCGGCAATCGGCACCTGCTGTTGCTGCTCTATGTCTGCCGCAAATGGCGGGGAACGCCGGTGGCGCAACATGCGACCGCGTTGCGCTGGGTGCGGCCAGTCGAACTTTACGGCCTCGACATGCCGCCCGCCGACCTCCCGCTGATCGGGCTGCTCGAAGCGCTTGTTTAAAGCGGCGTGTCATTAGAGATGACGACATCAGACGGACTCGTCATTGCGAGCGGCGAAGCCGCGCGGCAATCCAGAGTAGGCATAAAGCGCCCTGTCTTGCTTCGCTCCGCTCGCAATGACGAAATGGGTCAATGCAAAGCCGCGGCCGCCGGCAAGCTTGCGCTACGCCGGTAGCCGCCCCGGCTCGACGATTATCGCTTCGGCTTCAGCGCCTCCGTCAGCGAGGCGGAGCCGCTGCCGCGTCTTGCCGGCTGTGGCTGGTCGGGGTGCGGCGCCCAGCCGCTGAAATGGACGAGCCGGAATTGCTCGGCGATACGGCCGTCGGGGTCGGCGCCGGCGGCGAAGGCGAGCGCGATCCGCGCCGTTTCCTCGCGGATCAGCGGCGGCGGAGCAGGGGACAGGCGGCTCGCCAGCCCCGCGGCGCGCAGGTCGCGGGCGAGGGCGAAGACGTCGCCATAGCGCACGGTCAGCGCCTCGACATCGACCACGGGCAGCGCAAAGCCGGTGCGCTGGAGCAGATTGCCCATCGCCGCCAGGTCGATCTGCGGGTGCATCCGCGCGACGGGGCGGACACCCTCGGCCATCACCGCGCGGCGCAGGCGTGGCAGGCTGCCGTCGCCGACGAAGGCGCCGAGCAGCAGCCCGTCGGGCGCGAGCAGCGCGCGCAGGCGGACGAGCGCGCCGGGCACGTCGTTGACGCCGTCGAGCCCGCCGGGCCACAGGATCAGGTCGAAACTGGCGAAGGGCAGGTCGATCGTGTCGGCTTCCCCGACCAGCGCGCCCGCCTCCATCCCCACCGACGCCGCGAGCGCCGGCCCGGCCTCGAGGATCGACAGCGCGGTCCCGGTGCCGCGCAGATGCGCGATCAGCGCGCCGTCGTGCGCGCCGATCAGCAGCGTGCGCGGAAAGCTGCGCGTGACCATGGTCAGCCGGTCGAGCAACGTCTCGGCGATGATCGGGGCGAGGAAATCGGCATCCTTCGGCAGGCGCGCCATCCGGTCGCGCTGGGCGCGATGGCGCGCGGGGGAAAAGAGCGGGACGGATGAGGCGGGGGCGGGAGCGGACGGCATGGCGCGCTTGTGCCGCTCCGGCCGATGCTTCACAACCCCAAGATGGCGATGCGCGCGGGGGAAGAGGGGCAGGATGCGGCGCCGCGGCGCTGGAATGGGTCGCTGCTGACGATGGTGCGGAGCGTGGCACGCGGCGTCGCCGACTATGCGCTGCCGCCGCGCTGCCCCGCCTGCGGGGTGATCGTCGGCGACGACCGGCAATTCTGCCTTTCCTGCTGGTCGTCGCTCGATTTCCTCGACGGACCTGCCTGTTCGCGCTGCTCGATCCCGTTGCCCGATGCGCCGGCGGGCATCCCGCTCGAATGCGGCGCCTGCCTTGGCGACCCGCCGCCTTTCGACGGCGCCCCCGCCGCCGTCGCCTATGGCCCCGCCGCCCGCACCGTCGCGCTGCGGCTCAAATATGGTCGCCGGCTCGGCCATGCGCGGCTGATGGCGCAGTTCCTCGCGCGGCCGCTGGCGGCGCTGACGGCGGGGGAAGAGGACGGCGAACCGCTGCTCGTCCCGATCCCGCTGCACCGCTGGCGGCTGTGGTCGCGCGGCTTCAACCAGGCGGCGCTCGTCGCCGACGCGCTGGCGCGGCACAGCGGCGTCGCGCACGATCCGCACCTGCTCGTCCGCACGCGCGCCACCGCGTCGCTGCGCGGCAGGACGAAGCGCGAGCGCGAACGGATCGTCGCCGGTGCCTTCGCGCTGGCACCCGCGGCAAGGGCGCGTGCCGCCGGGCGGCACCTGATTCTGGTCGACGACGTGCATGCGAGCGGCGCGACGCTGCGCGCTGCGGCGCGGGCGCTGCGGCGGGCCGGGGCGGCGCGCGTATCGGCGCTGACCTGGGCGCGCGTGGTGCCCGGCGCGGCGTCGCCCGTCGATCCGATTGACTTTGCCATGCTGGATTCCGATATGGACGGCAGGATGATGACGGGATAGCCGCATGGCGACGATCGAGATCTATACCAAATTCTTCTGCCCCTATTGCACGCGGGCGAAGGCGCTGCTCGACGGCAAGGGCGCCGCTTATGAAGAGATCGACGTGACGATGGATCGCGCGGGCTTCGACGCGATGGTCGCGCGAACCGGCGGACGGCGCACCGTGCCGCAGATCTTCATCGACGGACGGCACATCGGCGGCAGCGACGATCTTGCCGCGCTCGATGCGAAGGGCGGGCTCGACCCGCTGCTGGCGGCGGGGCGGCCGTGATCGTCTTCGACCTCAGCTGCACCGCGGGCGAACATCGCTTCGAGGCGTGGTTCGCCAGCAGCGACAGCTTCGCCGATCAGCAGGCGCGCGGCCTGATCGCCTGCCCGATCTGCGGCGACAGCGCGGTGCGCAAGGCGGTGATGGCGCCGCGCGTGGGGGCCAAGTCGAACCAGGCGGGCGGGGCGGTGGTCGCCGCGGTGCCGCCGGGCGAGCCGGCGAATGCCGTGCCGGCAGAGGTCGTGCGCCGCGTCCTCGCCGACATCGCGGCGAAGCAGGCGGAGATGCTGCCGCAGTCACGCTGGGTCGGCCGCGAATTCGCCGATGCGGCGCGCGCGATGCACGAGGGGCGCGCTCCCGAAAACCTGATCCACGGCCAGGCCTCGCCCGAAGAAGCCCAGGCGCTGCACGACGACGGCATTGCGGCGATGCCGCTGCTCGTGCCGGTCGTCCCGCCCGATCTCGCCAATTGACGACGGCAAGCCCGCGCCGGTAGAGAGGCGGGCGCTGCCCCGGCAGCACGCGCCCGTAGCTCAGCAGGATAGAGCATCAGATTCCTAATCTGGGGGCCACAGGTTCGAATCCTGTCGGGCGCACCATGTTTTCAATGACTTAGGTCACATCCTTTCGATTGCCAAACCTTTCAGCAATCACCTAGCAATCACCGCGCTGAGAAATTTGGATCGCTCTCTGGCAGGGGTGGGGAGCGATTTACCGCAGCAGCGGACATGACGGCCCGAGGTTTTGCGATGTGAGGTATTGTAGGAATCGCTGGTTCGGGAGCACGGTACGTCCACTGCGACGAACTGGGTCCGATACATCCACTCACGGTTTCAGTTATCGTTGAAATTGCTTGGACGACGAGTAAAATAATACTGCGTTCGGATTGCTGAGCGCGTGACCGGGTTCTGGCACGAATGTCCAGGCAGTCAGCTAAAGGTGTCAGTGTGCATGCCCGACGTGCGCTTTCTATAGCTCGGTCACTCTTTTTTGTATGTCTTCAGATGGCATCCGATAATAATTGAATTATTAAATGGATCGGCTTTCCTTCTCTTCATAATTTGGGACTGCGGTTCATTTCGGCCGCGATGTTGAAAAGGAAAGTGACATGAAAACGCATGACGACGTAATCGACCTCGGCGCAGCACAGGACGAAACCAATGGCGCGCTGCCGGTCGGTATTCCGGACGTTCAGCCCGGCGACCGTTTCATCGTCGGCGGCATCAGCACCGACGATTGACTTGGCGTGTGGCGTGCAGTCCGCGCACTGCACGCCACTGCTTTGTCCGAGCCGCGCTTATGAAGGCGACCGTCTCTCCCCCGACGCACTGGTGTCAGGTTGGCGATACATTCGTTTTTCTGGATTTGACCCGCGATCGATATTTCGCGCTGGAGCCAAGTGCGGGAGAGCGCTTTTCCCGGATTGTCTATGGCGAGCCGGGCGAAGGCGACCGCGAATGGTTGGCTGCCAGATGCCTGCACAATCTTGCGGCGCCAATTGAACAATCCTGCCAACGATTTATCTCACCGACGCGCAGTTTGCTGGAAGATCCAGACCTTGGAAAAGCTTCGGTGGAGCAAACTGCGCGCGCCATATTGTCTCTCGCAATAGCACGGCGAAGCGTTCGTCGGACTGCCTTAGCGAAAATCCTGTCGGATTTTCCGCGCTGTAAACCGCAGCCGCTGATCATTCAAAAGGCGCAAGCACGCGAAGTCGCTGCCGCATTTCAGCGAGCGCGACATTATATTTCCGGGCTTGATGAATGCCTCGGCCGCGGCATTGCCATGCGCCGTGTGCTGGCCGGGAAGGGGTGCGAGGCTCGGCTGATAATCGGCGTGACCTTGCCCTTCGCTGCGCATTGCTGGGTCCAGCTCGACGAGACCGTTTTGACTGATCCGCTTGATCTTGTGGCCCCCTACAAGCCTATCCTCATCGTCTGATGCCTGGCTATTTCCGCCTCGAAATCTCCCCATCGGACAGACGAGCGCATCTAGGCGAGGCCGAGGCAGGGATACCGGCCTTCGCGCTTCCCGGCGCCAGGCTATGGTGCGACGAGACACCTCTAGACCTGCACGGGCACGGTTATTTGGTCGGCCATCTGTTCGAGCGGGCTGGAACGGGCCGCCGCATTCTGGATCTCGACGAGGCGGCGACGGCGAAAATCATTGCGTCGGGCGGCAGATCGCTCGTTTCTGATTATTGGGGCGGCTATGTCGCAGTTCTGAAGAGACCCGATGGCGCCATAACGACTTTTCGGGACCCCTCGGGATTGCTGCCTTGCTATTATCGCGAGGAGGGCGCCGACATCAAATTGTCGAGCGACGCCGCGGAACTCGGCCGACGCGGCGGTGTCGATTATGAAGCGATCGCCCGGTTTCTGGCTAGCGCAGGCGCACCGAGCAGGGAGACCTGCCTTGAGGGCGTAAAGGTGCTGCTCCCGGGGGAATGCCTGACAGCATTACGTGGTTTGCGTCGCTTCGAAAGTTGGTGGTCGCCATGGGAATGGACGAATGTCACTGAAAGCGGATTCCAAGCTGAAGCCCACAAACTCCGAGAGGTCGCAACCCGCTGCATCGAGAGTTGGGCGTCCAGTTTCAATTCCACTCTGATCGGCGTGTCGGGGGGCCTCGATTCCTCGATCGTTGCATGCGCCGCCGCTCGCCGCGCGGCGACCCTTCATTGCCTGACGATGGTCGAAGAAGATGCCATCGGCGATGAGCGCCGCTATGCTTCCGTCCTCACCAAGGCCATTGGCGTGCCCTTGCTCGAAGCCCGCTATGACCTGGGCGAAGTCGAAATCGGTCGCGCAGTGGCGCCGCATCATCCCTGGCCGCATGCACCATATTACATGCAGGCAATCGCTGCCGTACATGAAGAGCTGTGCCGCGAGCACCAAATTGATGCGATTTTTTCAGGCAATGGCGGTGATAATATCTTCTGCGCGATCCGCAGCGCGTCACCGTTTGTCGATCGTTTCCTGACGCAGGGTCCGGCGCGCGGGCTTGTCGACACGTTGCGAGATCTGAGCGAACTTACCGGAGCTAGCGGAGCCGTGATCTTGCGGCTCGCCTGGGATCGATATCGTGACCTTCGCCGCCCGGTGGCATTGCATCGCGACTATTCTGGCCTTTCATCCGCTGCGATCGCCGCGCTCGCTCGTTCTGTAGCCCCACATCCATGGATGGAAGCGCCTGAAGGCGCGCTACCTGGCAAGGCGGCGCATGTCAGGCTGCTCGCGCGAGCCCAGCGCAGCGTCGAACTCTATCCACGGCGTACCCATGCGCCGCATGTCGCGCCGCTTCTGTCTCAGCCCATTGTCGAAACATGTCTTTCGATCCCGACCTGGCAGTGGATCGAAGGCGGTCGGGATCGGTCCATCGCGCGGGCAGCTTTCCAATCCATCCTACCTGAGCAATTGCTGCGCCGCACGTCCAAAGGCGGGCCGGGCGGCTTCATGCAGCGCATATTTCAGGCGAACGCCGAGGCGGCCGGCGATCTACTTCGAAATGGTCTGCTCGCGCGAGCAGGCTTGCTCGACCTCACGATCTTGGAAGGGGCATCGCAGCCGACCGTGGACGGGTTCGAAAAGGCGCAGCGGATTCTGACGATTTGCGCCGCCGAAAGCTGGGTTCGTTCGTGGACCGACGTAGAGCCGTCACGACGCTAGCGCCGTTCGGTTCATTGTGTTCGCGCGCACCTTGGGCTCCATTGCGCTGCCATCTTCTCCCAGCGATCAAAAACGCCTCTGTCCTCCAATTCGGGATCGCGCCGACCACGAAGCCAGAAGTCGAACCAAGCCAGATTCTCGCGCATCGCGCGTTGCCGGTTGACCGGAATATGAAACAGATGCGTCTCGTCGGTGGCAGCGGTTTCCCCAGGATAGAGACTGATCTGCGCAGGCACCTTGGCGTCGCGGAGCGCGGTGTAGAAATCGATCGCCCCCGCAAAAGGCGAAGCCATTTGCTGGAGAACTGGAGCGCACACCTTATCCGCGCGAAGTGATGGCGACAGCTGGCGATACGCTTCGAGATGGCTGCCGGAGGGTGGGCCGCCGAAGACGGCGTGGTATCCCTCTTTCGGGTCTGAATAGGAAGCGGGTTCAAGATAATTCCCGTCCCCGCTGGAAGCCGCGTCGAATATCTCTGATTGGGTCACAGCGACATTCACCATTTGGGAGCCGCGGCTGTATCCCGCTATGCCAACGCGGTCGGGGTCGACAACGCCCTCACTTACCAGTTCGGCGATCGCATCTTCGAAACTGTAGACGCCGTTGAGCCAGATCAGTTCGCGGAGCTTGGCTGGGCCGAGAGCGCCTGGGCCGCTCGACCATTCCATATAGGCATCCCACAATTCCGCCTGCTGCCGCGCCGAAGGATCGTTCTGAAGAATGACGACATATCCGCGCTCGGCGAACAGCTGGGCGGGATAGTTCCATTGCATGTCGGAACTCGCGAAGCGCTCATCGGCGTCGCTGCCGTGCGTGATGACGATGGCCGGATAACGCGATTTCGCACGGTAATCGCGAGGCCAGATGATGAATCCCGTCGACCGATAGCCTCGCCGGTTCGTCCATTCATGCGGCGTCACGCGCAGCGGCGCGATCGTCTCATGGATGGGCGAGAGCGATGCGAGTTCACGCACACGCCCCGTGTCCGGAACGACATGCACGAGCCGCGGGGCTTGATTGAGGGATTCCTCGACGCAAATTCCCCATGCGAGATCCTTGCGGAAATCGCAGGCGGTCAAGCTGCCGGGCCGGATAAGCGGCCGAGCGCGCCGACCGGTGAGCAGGACCAAGCCGTAGCGCGGATGCGAAAGCGTTCGCACGCCAAGCAGCGCTGCCCGCCCGTCCGGCGAGAGCCAATTTCCCGCCGAACGCGGGTCGCCGATATAAAATGGCTGGGGGCCATAGTCGATTTTGCGGCCGTCGGCGCGTGTCTCGGTAAGGGCGAGCATGCTTCCGAAGCCTTCGCTTGCGAGCCCACCTCCATTTGGACCGCGGACCAGGCCGATCGCCGGAAAGCTGGAGCCTTGCCCGACGGGACGGCTCGCCTTGGTCGCAAAGCTCCAGGCAAAGGTTCCGATGCCACCGGTCTTTTCCGCGCCCGTCTGCTCCAATTGGTAACGCGGTCCTTCGCTGGTCCATTCGACGTTCCCGCCATAATAGAAGGCGAGCCGATCGCTCGATGGCCGCGATTCGACGAGCCACTCCTCGCCCGTGGCCGATCGTATTCGCAGTTCGACCATTGCCTTTATCGGCGCGCGCCGCCGATTGCGCTGAGCGACCACCGCCGCGTCGATGGCCACCTCGACCGGCTCGGGGTTCGGCTTGAGCGTCGCATACCACAGCCATTGTCCATCGGGCGACCAGTCGTGATACAATATGCCGATCCGGCGCGGCGCACCACTCCGTACCGCGAAGAGTCCGCCTTCGGTCTGGCCGACGGTAACGAGCGCATCGCGTTCGACAAGGACCTTGATCGTCCCTCGTGCATCCAGCTCATGGAGTTGAAGACCGTCTCCGCGATCGATCAGGAGGCTCCAACCCCTGCCTCCCGGCAGCGGCTTGAGCTGTTCCGCGCTTGAAGCCCGGAGTATCTCGCGGGAGGCAAGCGAGCGCAGGTCGAGAAGGTGAAGGATCGAGACGGTTTCGTTCTTCTCGATGTCCGCTCGCCGTTCGATATAGGCGAGCGATTGGCCATCGGGCGCCAGGCTCAGATCGAAATCCGCGGGAACAGTAACGATGTCCTCCACCGTCCAGCGCCGGCCTTCATTCGAGCCTGCGGTCTGTGCGCTACCGATAGCGAGCGACAGGACGAGCGGCAGCAAATGAGCCTTACCAGTCATGGCGCACCGTCACGCTCAGGAAGCGGCCGATCGCCGACCCATTGGTCGTGTCGAAGGGTGTGTCGAACGGCGAGGTGGTGAAGATCGGTTCGGGCTTGCTGTTGAAGATATTCTGCGCGCTCAGCGCGATTTCCGTCCCGGCGCCGAGCCGAAGCCGACCGGTCAGGTCGAGCGTCGTCGATCCACTAATCTTGACCTGCACAGGCCTTCGATCGTCTGTGACGCCGCCGCTGTGGTTCAGAAATGCGGCAAGCGAGAAGGACTGGCCGCTGAACGTGATTCCCCCGCGCGCCCGGAAATGCGGAGGGTGGAAGATCGTCCCGGCAAGCTCGGTCGTCGGCACCCCGGGCAACAACTGCTGGCTGCTGTCGAGCCAGGTGCCAGTCGGGTTCAGGCTCAGCTGCTGCTTGCTACTGAGGTCGAAATCATATCGCACCGCTACGTCGACGCCGCGATACTTCTGCCGCGCGACATTGCGGTCACGAGCATCGAGAAATGCGACGACCCGTACTGGATCGTAAGGAAATCCCGTGATGTTCTGGAGCCCCCCGTCCGCGCCGGCGATAATATCGTCAAGCAGTTCCGGCGTGGGGTTGAATGTAATCAGATCAGCATAGACCGGATTGTCCAGCACGCCTGCTCCGGACGCGAGCGGCGGCGCGACACGGTCTTTATAATCGATCCGGAAATAGCTCGCCGAAAGCTCCAGCCCCCGGGCCGGCTTCACTGTGGCGCTGAAGGTCCAGTTTTCGGAACGTTCAGGCTCGAGCCGGTCGTTCGGTCCGAGCGCATAGGCGACTGTCGAGCCTGCCGGATATCCCTGGCCGAAGCCTCCGACCGGCACGAGCAGCGCAACATAGCCCGAATATTGCTGATAAAGAGTCGGGAGCTTAAACGACTTCCCCCACGACAGCCCGAGCCTCACCTCTTCGACCGGGTCGTAAACGAAGCTGAGCTTCGGCGTGACGATGTCGCCGGAGTCTGAATAATCTTCGTAGCGCACCGCGCCCGTGATCGAGGCCCGGTGCGCGATGCCAAGATTCTGGTCGGGACTGGCGAGCGGAAGCAGGAGCTCCCCATAGGCAAAATGATTGTGGCGCGAGCGCGCTACGCTTTGCGTGCCGATTTCGGATTTGAAACGGTTGGTGCGATAGCCGCCGCCGACTGCCAGCCGTGCGGCGCCCGCAGGGAGATCGAACAGCGAACCCTCCAATCCCGCTTCCACCGCAATATTTCGATTGAAGAAATGGCGTGCGATTGCGGTGCTCGGCGCACCGCCGCTGAAATTCTGGCTAAGTCCATCGGTTGTGTCGGTGCCGAAGAACACGCCTGCTTTCAGCTTCCAGCTGGACGAGAGTTCTGCCGACAATGTGGGTGCTAAACCGAATGTCTCGAATTCGGTGCGCGCCTCGAGCCCGGACGCCCTGAGCGGTTGTCCCACCGTATATCCGGTGGCGGTTTTCATGATCCCGCTCTTGTAAATGAGGTCTGCGGCGAGGGTTACGCCGCCGCCCATCGACTGGTGTCCGCTGAGCAAAACCGCGTGCCGGCGAAGGGCAGGAAAGAGTGTGGAATCGGGGTTGTTCGCAGACGCGTAGCTGCGATCTTTCGCGCGGATTGCGGAGCCGCGCGAATAATCATAGGCGGCGATGATACCGCCGCTCGACCAGGTTGTTCCGCCGAGAAGATTATATTGCTGCTGAAAATTGCCGCCGTCGGTCGACAGGCCGAGCCGCGCGCTGGTCGACACGCCCTCATAGTCGCGCTTGAGGAGAATATTGACGACCCCGGCCACCGCGTCCGCGCCATAGATGGCGGAGGCTCCGTCGGCGACGACCTCGACGCGGTCCACTGCGGCGATGGGAATGGCGCTGACGTCGATGACGGAATTGACGCTGCTGTAGGCGAAGCGATTGCCGTTGATCAGTGTCAGCGTCGCATTCGGCCCGATACCGCGCAGGTTGAAAGTCGATGCGCCATTGGCGTTGACGTTTTCATTCGCCGCGCCCTGCGAGTTGCCGATCCCAGGGTTCTGGCCCCCGCCAAAATTCTGCGGTAGGCTGCGAGCTACTTCGCCGAGATCAGCATGGCCGGCATTGCGAATGTCTTCCGAGGTCACGCGGATAACCGGCGTTGCCGTCGGCGCCCCCGTTATCCTTGATCCGGTCACGATGATCGGCTCGGCTCCATTATCACCCGCATTTGCAAGCGGCGTGCCTCTCGATATGACGACCGAACCGGCTTCGAACCTTGCCACGAGCCCGCTTTTGGCCAGAAGCGCTTCGATCGCTTCGCGCGGTGTCAGCTCGCCTTTCAGCGGCGGCGCGGTCTTGCCTTCAAGATCGCGCGAAGAGGCATAGAGTTCGATGTCGGCAACCGCGGCGGCGCTGCGCAGCGCGTCGCCGAGATCCTGCGCGGGCATATCGTAGGTCTGGCGCTGCTGCTGCATGGCCAGCGCCGCCGCCGGCGAAAGACAGGCAGCGCTGCCGATCAGCAGCAGGGCCAGCGAACGGGACTTTTTCATTAAAATTACTCCCCCTTATTCTCGGCCGTGCTTCAGGCAGGCGGCCAGTGGGGGTGCGTTGACGGGGCGATGCGGGGCCCCTTAGTCTGAGAATGAAAAAATTATCGGCGACGCAGATGAAGGGCGTCCGCCTCCGGTACCACGCGGAGGTCGAACAGGCTTGCAATGCGGTCGGCGAAGCGTTCGGTCTGGCTGATGTGGAAGCGGCCCGACACCTCGAGAGCCGCAGTCGCACTGTCGTCGATCATGATCGGCAGCACGGCATAGCGGTTGGCCTCGGCAACCAGCCGGTCGAGACGTATCGAGCGATATTCGGCCCAGCCATCGGGCCAGCTTTCGGGAATTTGGGCCTCCGGGGCAACAGCAAGTCGCTTGCCGTCACCCTGATAGGTCAGCGTCTCGCCTCGGGAGAGTGTCGTCGCCGGTTCGGCCTTGGCGCCCATGCGCAGTTCGGCCTTGCCGCGCCGCAGGGCCGCGGTAACGGTGCCCGCCTCGTCGATGCTCAGGTCGATCTCGGCATCGTTCGCCATGGCCCCGCCTTGCCCCGCCTCGATATGAAGCGGGACATCCTGCCTCGCGACCGCAAGGCGTACCCGGCCTTTGACCAGGCGGACGCTTCGCGCGCCGTTCGCCAGGGCGACGTCGAGCCGACTGTCGGTATCGAGCGTCGCGCTCGATCCATCGGCGAGACGGAAGGTGCGGATCTCGCCGCGCTGCGTTACCAAAGGTTCGGCGGCGCGCGCGACCGCGCCGCTTCCGGGCTGGCCGGGAAGGGAGGCGCCTCCCGCCCCGATCGCGACGATCAGAAGCGCCAGCGCTGTCGCTGCGGCGCCCCACGGGAGCCAGCCGCGAACGCGGCCCCGCCGCGCATCGGCATGGCTGGCGCCGTGGCGCTGAGATGTCTTGAGCACCGCGAGGGCCGACATCCGGCGTTCGGCGCGTTGGTAGGCATCGCGGTGATCGGGCGAAGCCGACAGCCAGGCGTCAAATTCTGCGCGCAGCTTCCTGGCATCTTCGCCGCGCATCTTGATCAGCCAGGCGCTGGCGACCTCGTCGACGGGATAGTTGCCGTCGCTTGCTCTGCTCATTGGCCGACGTCCACCACCTTCGAAATCTGACCGAGCGCCTTCATCATATGATATTCCACTGTCGCGATGCTGATACCAAGCTGCTCATGTATCTCGCGATAGGTGAGTTCGTCCACCCGGTGCATCAGGAAGACGCGCCGGGTTTTGGGCGGCATGGCGTCGACGGCCGTCTCGTAGAGTCGTAGAAGGTCCGCGGCTTCGAGATTCCATTCCTGCGCGGCCGGGGTGACGGCGTCGCTCTCTTCGCGGAGCGGAAAGAAGACGGTTGGCGTGGTCTTGTGCCGCCGCGCGCGGTCGATGAGCAGATTCTGGGCGATGCGGCGAAGAAAGCCGCCCGGATTGACGAGCCGGTGGCGTTGCTCGCTTCCTGCCGCGCGCGCGAAAACCTCCTGCACGAGATCGGGCGCTTCCTCGGGCCCCGCCTTGCGGCGCAGGAAATGAAAGAGCGACGTGCGATGCATCCGATAGACGGCGTCCAGGTCATGCTCGGCATCAGCCCGCCGATCGACGGCCGGCGGCCGATCGTCGGGATGCACGTGGCAGGCCGAGGACACCGAAAAGGGTGGGCGCGGCGGGGCGCGGTCGCCGCAGGTACAGGAAGACACGACACATAATCCCGGAGGCACGAGCGGAACCGTCCAGCCGCGGCCGGATATCTCGCTCCCAGTGCTGTGCCGCCGTTCGGTCGCTTGTGCGAGCCATGGTCCGGTTGGGCCGCCGGTCCGGATGGGGACTGGCGCAAATGATGCCTGGCGAATTAGTCCGCGCAGGAGCTGCCAGCGATGCTCCTGCGCGGGGGAATCATGTCAATTATTGCCCGGCGTGACAAGGAAAACGTCACCCCACTTCGTGTTGGTGCTCAGGGTTGGCCGCCGGGATGCCCGGCAAGCGTCCGGGCGTAGCTCGCCGCTTCGTGTGCCCGCCGCTCGTGATAGCCGAGCAGGAGGTTGCGTATCTGGGCCTGCGGTTCGGCATCGGCAACGGCGGCTTCGATCGAGCGATACTCGGCCTCGACGTCGGCGAGGATCATGGCGTCGAAATGTCGCGATAGCTGAAGCCGGTCGCCGATCGCGGCGATGCTCGCGACGATCTCGCTGTTCGACGAGCGCTCGGCGATCGCGAGGAACAGGTCGGCGACGCGATCGGGATAGGGCTGGTCGGCGAGCACCAGTGCCGCCGGCCCCTTTGGCGCCGTCGCAAGGGCGGCGAGCAACAGGATCAGGTGCAGCTCGAGCAGGTCGCGAAACTCGGTCTCGGTGAGGCGGTGGGCATGGAAACCTTCGCCCGGCGTGAAGTCGACCATGCGCTCGCCATTGAGCCGGTAGAGGCTGTCGCGCACCGGGGTGACGCTCACCCCGAGGTCGTCGGCGAGACGCGCGGCCTCGATCCTCGTGCCGCTCGCCCATTCGCCCGTCATCAGCCGGCGCTTGATCGCTTCATAGGTCGGCTCGAAGACATGCGCGGGGCTCATTGGCCGCTCCTTTCGGCAGCGGCGAATTGGGCGACCGCAACTTCCTGGTCGGGAAGCAGCGCGTCGATTGCGCCGATATGCGCGGGCAATTGGTCTTGCAGCAGGACCGACGGGCACTGCCCCTCATAATTGCCGAGATTGGGGCGGTGCTGCGCATAGCCCGCGAGCGCGGCGAGCTCGGGCGAAAATGTCCTGGCGACCTCGGGTGGATAAGCGAGCCAGAGATTTTCATATGGCTTCAGCCAGCCGAGGCTGTAGCTGATCAGTACACCCCGCCGGACCTCTTTCGTGATGTTCGATCCCGCGCCATGCGCGGTGGACCCGAGGAAGCAGATCGCCGAGCCGGGCTCGCATTCTGCGATCTTGGGAAGCCCGAGATCCCTCTTCGCCATGCCGGCTTCACCGTGGCTCTTGGGAAAGATGCGCGTTGCGCCATTGTCCGCGGTGAAGGAGGTAAGCGGCCAGAGGATATTGACGAGATATTCCTGCTTGCCGGTCGCGCCGCGCCACATGTCCTGGTCGCGGTGCGGGAACTGGCGCACCTCGCCCGGATGAATCTCGATCGCCTGCGCGAGGTTGAGCTGGATGCGGTCGCATCCCGGCACCAATATCCTTTCGACCGCCGTAAGAATGAGCGGGTCGAGCACCAGCGGCGCGACATGCGGCGACCGCTTGAGCAGGCTGCCGAACCGCTTCGTGCGGCGGCCGTAGAAATTGCCTTCGCAAAAGGGCGTTGCCGCGAACACCGGATCGAGGTCGCGGGCAAGGGCGAGCGCCCGCCCGACCTGGTGATTGCGGAGGATGCAAAAGCCTTTGGCGTTTAGCTCGGCCACGAGCATGTCGATCAGATCGGCTTCGGTCAGATCCTTTTTCATTGCACTGTCTCCCCGCCATCTTCGAGGTGGAGCGAGATCGGGGCGTGGATGCCCGTGCGCTGAAGCCCGGCGAGCGTATCGCCGTCGATCCGGATGTGGAGCGCAAGCAGGTCGCAGCCGGCATCGCGCCTGGCTTCGCCCAACGCCCGGCAGTCCCATCCGAAGTGGCGGACCTTGTCGAACCAGCCTTGCTCGGCGACGCCGACATAATCGGTGATGCCATGGCGCAGCGCATAGTCGGCGAGCGCGGTCACAAGCTGGTTACGCGCATCGAGGCGTTCGGCGGCGCTCTGCGCGGGGTCGAGACAGAAGCGGCTGATCTCCCACACGCCTGCGCCGGACGGCGCGCTTTCGGTGCAGAGATGCGCATAATATTCCCCGAGCAGATGCGGCGCCGATGTCGGCAGCAGCCTTGCCGACGCCCGGTGTCTCAGATCATCGGGGTCGAGCAGGATCAAATAACGCGCGTCGGGCGTGTCGAACTGGTCGATCTCGAAGCGGCCGTCGAGCGCGGGAAGGTCCCATTTCAGAAGGTCGATGAAGACCTGCTTGCGGGCAGCGAACATCGCGCGCAGCGCGGCGTCGCCGGGCGCGTCCTGCGCCCGCGGGTTTTGGTCGATCATGATATGTCCTTGGCTTGTGGTCCAAGGATCAGACCATCATTCCCGCGGCGCGCCTATGCCCAGAACAGAGGATGTTTTTGGCGATTTCTGTTTCTGTTGTCGTCGTCAGGGACGGCCCCACCAGTCGTAGACATCCGAAAAGCCGATGAGCCCATCGAACAGGGCGCACAGGATCAGCATCTGCCGGCAGTGCACCGAATAGCGTTCGCGCGCGATCTTGAGATGGCGCACGACGGTGGCCTCGGTGATCCCCAATATGCTTGCGGTTTCGCCGGCGGTCTTGCCGCGCGCCGACCACAGCACACATTCGCGCTGCCGTTCGCTGAGCACCGCGCGGCGCTTGTATACGGCGGTGCCGACCAGCTGCCGCGCGGCAGCCAGTGCGACGGCACCGACGATTTCGGCGACATGGAGCATCTCGGCCGGGATGCTGGCCTTCGGGCTGACGGCGAAGGAGCAGGTCCCGGTCGCTTCGCCGGGGAGGTGTCGCGGAACCGTATATCCGTCGCCGATGCCGCTCTCGCGCGCGACCTTGAGCAATTGCCGGTCGCCGCGCGAGAGCGGGATATAGCGGTCGACGTCGCGCCATTGGAATCCGGTCAGCGATCTCTCGCTCGCGCGCCGGATCGGATCGGTGCCGCTGAGGTCGAACCCGACATAGACGTTCGCCCAGGCATCGGGATAATTGTGCACGAGCATCGAAGCGGCATCGCCGGCGCCGCGACGATCGAAGGCGAGCGCGAAAAGGTCGAAGCCCATGCGGCCGGCGGCATGGGAGAGGGCAGCGTAGAGCTGTTCTTCCTTCTCGGCGCCGGTAATCTGGTGTGCGAGTTCCTCCGTCAGTTCAAAATGCTTCACGTCATTCTATCGGCCGCCGGCACGTTCCCGACCCGCCCGCCCGCGGTCCGCTCCATGGCTCATCGCCGCCCGGTTCCTTTCCGGGCGTGATGAAGATGGACTTGGCTTACGACGGGTCCGCGCCTGACGGCGGGCCGCTGTTGCCGCGACCTCAGCACGCCATGCCATCGCGGTTTCGGTGTAACGACAAGAAATCGGGCGATAAAGTAGTCCGGCCGATCAATTGGGCCCAGATTGACCGCTAATATTTCCATCACTTTGCGCGTGAGGAGAGGCATCGGTCATCGGCGGGCCCGCAGTCGGTCGCAGCTCGGCCCGACGAGGTCACAGGCCGCATCGACCACCACTTGTGAGCGCCTCGAGATAGGGCTGCATCCGCTTCCAGGCGCCGCCCGCCGCCGCCGCTTCGGCGATGGCGCCCGTGCTCGCCTTGCGCTGGTCCAGCGCCGCGCGCAGACCTTCCACCGCAACCGCGCGATCGACGAGGCGCGGATTGCGGAACAGGTCGGCCAGCGTCTTGGGAACCGAATAGACGGGAACGTCGACGCCGGCGACCATGTGATGCTCGATCCCCTGGCGCAGATATTTGTCGGCGAGGCGGACGATGCGGACGGGCGGATAGTCGAGGGCGGGGCTCCAGTCACGGGTTCCGATCGCAACCCAGGCCCGCCGCGGCATCTGGTCGGTGAGCCCGTGGAAAGCGAGCGCCGAGACCATGGCGATCACCCCCCTGGGGATCCGCTTGGCGATTTCGGCGAGGCCCTCGTCCGTGTCGATCGGCGCGTCGTGAAGCTGATAGAGACCTCGCGCGATACGGTCGATGTCGCCATGATCGACCGCGCGGGCGATAGTCTCGGGCGCCACACCTGCGGCGCGCAGCTCGCGCGCGCGCAGCATCGGGTGCGCGTCGAAGAGCGCTCGGAGCGTATCCCGCTGGGTCATCGATATCGACATGTGACAAAATCTCTAACTAAAACTGAATGTATCATAGGTTTGGTCACATGTTATCTGTCAATTGGGGCATTCGAAACCGGATGGGATTCGCTATTTCCTACATTCATCGATCATGCCATGCCCATCGGATGAAGCGGGAACCGAAATGGAAATCGCGCGCGCTGGCGATCGAATTCTGGTTCGCCGCCGCGCTGGTCGGCGGCTAACCCGTCGGATCGGCGGGCGGGGGGGCGTGTGGCGCTGGCGCGCACCGTTTTGCCCACAAGCTAGTGCATCGCGAGGAGTGCTTCGCTTGCCTCGACGAGCGGCATGGCCTCGACCCCTCCGCCGAGCGGAAATATTCCCGATCCGGGATAAATGAGCAGATGCCGCTCCGTCGTGGCAATTTGACTCTCAATCATCCTAGCAATTGTGGATTTTGATTCCCGATTTGCAGGGTTAACTTTGTGATTTTTTCTAGGGGCCAAGTCTTTGCTGGGAAAAGTCATCCGTGCGAACGTCCGTTTTTAGCAAGAGGGTCGCTGCGACGAGCCGGTTCGCTGCCGCCGCGTTCAGGCTCGTGAGCCTTCCGTTCATTCACCGGCGGCCGATCCTCCTCTCGCAATCGGCAGGCTAGAGGAGTGTCGGGGCTTGCGTGCTCGGCGCCTTGCGGCTGAACCAGGGCACGTCGGTTCGCTCGACCTCCAGCCGGCCTGCCGGATATTGGGTGACGAGCTTCATCGCCTCTTCAGACGGGGCTTGCAGCCAGGCGTCATGGTCCGCGGCATGAAGAATGACGGGCATGCGGTCGTGAATGTGAAAAAGCTCCGCGGTCGCATCGACCATCACCATCGTATAGCAATCGCCCCACTCGTCGGTCGGACGCCATAGCCCGGCGCAGGCGGCGAGCGGCTGGTCGATGACGCTGAGCCAAGTTCGCGTCATTCGGCCCTTCTCGCCTTCGGCCTCTGCGAAGGCGCTGATCGGGATGAGGCAGCGCTGCGCGGGATTGGTGAACCAGCTGCGCCAGAAGGTCATGAGCTTGTCGTCGCGCGCATTATTGACGGGCTTCGGCTTGCTCGTCGGCTTCATATGCTTGAGCCGGACCGGGAAACCCCATGTCATCGATTGCAGCGCGCGCGTGCCCGCATCCTCGCGGACGACGAACCCCTGGCCGCCGGGATAGACTTCGCCGGGCTGGGCATTGGTGAGCGGGCGCCGCGCGCCGAACGCCGAGGCCACCTCGTCCACCGAGGCCTTAAGGGTCACGAGATTGCACATGGCGGCGAGTCCCCTTGGGCGGTGTCGGTCAGGCCGCGCCGAGCATTTCGTCGAAATTCTGCTGGATCGGCGGCATGATGCTGAAGCTATTCTTGGGGAAAGGCCGCAACATGTCCAGCGGCGGCCGCGCTCCCATCAGCCAGTCGAACCAGTCCTCGGGGCGGACCACGCCGACATGGCGATCCTTGTGCGGCGCCAGATCGTCATAGGCCGGGACGGTGAGCGCCGCGAAGCTCTCGGGCCACAGGCGGTGCGCCGGACGCCAGACCGCCGCGATGCAGAAGAAGGGCTCGTCGGTGATCAGGCTCGCGGCGTAAACCGTCTTGCCGCGCTTCACGAGCCCGAACTCATTGGCGAGCAGCAGACAGGGCCGATCGATGATCGCGGTCTCGGACTTCAGGAGCGGGATCTGGAATATATCGGCATCGCGCGAGGGCAGCCCCCACAGCATCTCCTTCTCGCGTTCGCGCTGGCCGTCCCATACCATCACGCGGTGGAGCTTGCCGATGCCGACCAGTGCGTCATCCGTCTCGATATCCATAAGGTCAGTCCTCAGGCGCGGAAGCGGCTGAGCGCGCGCTTCCATTCGCGTTCGTCGGGCATGGGCAGGGCGATGTCGTCGAGCCCCGGGTCGACGAGTTCGATCCGCACCGGGCGAACGCGCTTGCCCGTGCGCGCGCCGCACCGCACGCACCAGAATCGCTGACGCGCCTTGAAAAGATCGTCGTCCCACATCCTGCACTGGAAGCGCCACCAGATCCCATAAGGGTTGAAGGCCGCGCTGTGCCCGCAGCGGCACACCGGCTTGATCGCCCTGAACCAGGCCGCGGCCTCGAAGATGTGGGTCGCGCGGGGCTGTCCGTCCTTTGTCCAGCCGCCCACGTCACAGCGAGAGTCCGAGCTGGTCGGGGCTCGTCGGCTCCGCGCCGGCGCGCGCGCTTTCGACGATCGCGCGCGCGAGCTCGAACGCAGCCTCAACCCGGATATGGCTTGTCGGCGCGGTGATGCCGACGCGCGCCCATCCGGGGGCGGAAAGGATGGTCTCTGCGACTCGGGCGGTATCGATATTGTCCATGGCCTTATGAGAACATAGGGGGAACAATTTGGCAAGTGGTCTGCCGGAACAGCGCGGGCGGCCCGCGTGGCCCGCAGGGCCGGCGGGCGCCTGCCGGCGCTACCGCCCGTTTCCGCCCGGTCCGGGGCCCGCGGCCGCCCCCGTAGCGCGAGAAACCCGCGAGGGAGAGTTGGCTGGCCCCCCGGGCGGCGGACCGGGCGCGGCGAGAGAGGCTCGCTGCCGGACGCCCCAGGAGACGCTTGCCATGAAACTCTTGACCCCAAAGCTTGAGGCGCAGCTTCGCGCCAATCTGACGGCCCGGATCGACGCGGCCGCGCGCGGCCAGCGCGAACCCGACCCGCTGCCGGTCGTCCGCCTGTTCAGCCCCGTCGGTGCCGCGACCTGGCTCGCGACCGAAATCGATGCCGACGGCATCTTCTTCGGCCTCGCCGATCTCGGCTTCGGCTGCCCCGAACTCGGCAGCTTCGCGCTTTCCGAACTCGAAGCCGTCCGCCTCCCGTTCGGCCTTACCATCGAGCGCGATCTCCACTTCACGCCTCGCCACCCGCTCTCGGCCTATGCCGAAGCGGCGCGGCTGGCGGGGTCGATCGTCTTGGGCGAGCAAAGGCTCCGCCGCGCGGCCGAACGGCTTTCGGGGCGCGGCTGACGCGCCTCGCCGCCTGCGGGGGGCCGCTGTGCGGCCCCGGGAGGAAGAGGGGGGCTGGCGCCTTCGTGACGGGTCCAGGAGCCGGGAGAGTGTCTCGCGGCGGCCCGTCACGGAGAATGGCCATGGCCCGAACTGCTGCCAAAATCACCCTCAGCCCGTCGCGCGACATTCCGCTCGACCGGCTGGCCCTCTCGCAGTCGAACGTCCGGCGCATCAAGGCCGGCGTGTCGATCGAGAGCCTCGCCGACGACATCGCCAGGCGGGGACTGCTCCAGAGCCTCAGCGTCCGCCCGCTGCTCGACGCCGAGGGCCAGGAAACCGGCCGCTATGAAATACCGGCCGGGGGGCGCCGCTACCGCGCGCTCGAACTGCTGGCGAAGCGCAGGCGTCTCGCGAAGGATGCGCCGATCCCCTGTGTCGTCCGTGCACCGGGCGACGATATACTCGCCGAGGACGATAGCTTCGCCGAAAATGCCATGCGCGAGAGCCTGCATCCGCTCGACCAGTTTCGCGCGATGCAGGCGATGGTCGACAAGGGCGACGATGTCGAAGCGATCGCGGCGCATCATTTCACAACCCCGGCGGTCGTGCGCCAGCGGCTCAAGCTCGCCGCGGCGTCGCCGAAGCTCCACGCCATCTACGCCGACGACGGCATGACGCTCGACCAGCTGATGGCCTTCACCGTCGCCGACGATCATCAGCGCCAGGAAGAGGTCTGGGCGCAGCTCGATCACAGCTTCAACAAGAGCCCGGCCTTCATCCGCCAGAAACTGACCGAGGACAGCGTGCGCGTCACCGACAAGCGCGCGGCGTTTGTCGGCATCGACGTCTATGTCGGGGCCGGCGGGG
The DNA here is from genome assembly GCF_002953155.1 of Sphingopyxis sp. MG. Classification (NCBI taxonomy): domain Bacteria; kingdom Pseudomonadati; phylum Pseudomonadota; class Alphaproteobacteria; order Sphingomonadales; family Sphingopyxidaceae; genus Sphingopyxis; species Sphingopyxis sp. MG. The sequence continues at coordinate 2,927,538 of NZ_CP026381.1, read as the reverse complement.
CAGTGGTGCGCGACCTGTTCGAGGCCGATGGCGGCGGCTGGCTCACCGACCCGGCGCTGCTCGACCGGCTCGTCGATGAAAAGCTCAAGGCCGAAGGGACACGCATCCTCGCCGAGGGCTGGAAATGGGTGACGACCTCGGTCGATCTGCCGTGGGACGCGACGCGCGACCTGCGCGCGATCGACCGCGAGGAGGTCGCGATGAGCGACGATGAACAGGCGCGCGTCGCCGCGCTCGAGGCCGAAAGCGAGGCGCTTTGCGAACAATGGTCCGATGCGCCGGATGTGCCCGCCGAAGTGCACGCGCGGATCGATGCGATCGACACCGAACTCGGCGCGCTCGTCGACCGCCCGTTCGTCTTCGATCCCGCCGAGATGGAACGCGCCGGCGCCTTCGTCTCGATCGACCGCGACGGCTCGGTACGCGTCGAGCGTGGTTTCGTGCGGGCTGAGGACGAGCCGGAACAGGATATGCCCGATGGCGCGGCTTCACCGGGAGCGGAAGGGGGCGGCGATGAATCCGATCCGCGTGGCGGCGAGGAGGGCGATCACGGCACACCCGCCGCGGGCAGCGATGGCGAGGAGGAAGGTGAGGGGCTTCGTCCGCTTCCCGATCGCCTCGTGTCCGACCTCACCGCATGGCGCACGCTCGCGCTGCAGGATGCCTTTGCCAAGGATCCGGCAATCGCCTTCGCCGCGGTGCTCCACTCCCTCGTTCTCGGCTGCTTCTATGCGGGAACGCGGGAAAGCTGCGTGCAGGTCGCGGCGAACCGTGTCTATTTCAGCAACGCGCCGACGAACCTGCGCGACTCTGCGCCGGCGCAGGCGATCGATGCGCTTGCTGCGGCATGGAAGGAGCGGCTTCCGCAGTCGGACAAGGATCTGTGGGACTTTCTGTTCACGCTGGGCGGCGACGAGCAGGCCATGCTGTTCGCCCATTGCGCATCGCTCTGCGTCAACGCACAGGCCGAGATCGTTCCCAAATATGACAATGGCCGCATCTCGGCGCACGGCGTCGCGCGCCGGATCGCGCACAGCGATGTCCTCGCGCGTTCGGTCAGTCTCGATCTCGTTGCGGCGGGCTGGCGGCCGACGGTCGAGGGCTATTTCCGCTCGGTGACCAAGCCGCGGATCCTTGCCGATGTCGCCGAGGCGCGGGGGCCGCAATTTGCCGAGATGATCGACCATCTCAAGAAGGCCGACATGGCGCGCGAGGCCGAACGCCTTCTCGAAGACGCGGCCTGGCTCCCCGAGCCGATGCGCACGCCGGGGCTCGACGATGCGGAGCCCGGTGACGCGGAGGGCGATGCCGCCGACGGCGAATTGCCTGCCTTCCTCGCCGAAGATGCAGACGGACCCGACGACGCGATCGACGCCGAACTGCCTGTCGCGGCCGAATAATCGGCTGCCATCCATCCCTGACAATCGAAGCTCGGACCCGGCAGCGACGCCGGGCCGAGCCTTTTTCCGGAGACCTGACATGAATATTCCGAACCACATTCGCCGCTCGAACGATGGAGGCTGTCATGGCTGATCGCGTTCCCGCATCGATCCTGATCGGCGGCGACATCTCCGCTGCCGTTTTCGTCGAACTGCTCCACATCATTGCCTTCGAGGGCCTGTCGCCCGAATGGGGCGGCGAGCCGTTCGACCCCGGAAACCGGGTGGTGGGCGAGCCTCTCGCGCTGTTCGACGAGAGCTGCGCCTGGGGCAAGATCGACAATCTCGAGGCCTTCTGCGTCGAGCATGGGCTGCCCTTTGTCCGCTGGTCGGGCAGCTATCCCGGAGAATGGTCGCCCGAGCGGCTCATCTTTCGGGGGAGCGGCACGGTGGACAGTTACATGGTCGATGAAAGCGACCGCGTTCTGATCGATCGCCGCCTGCTGAGCGACCTCGGCACGATCGCGGCCGCGATGGCCTATTTCGACGCTGCGGAATTCGCGGTGCCACCGCTGGTGGTGGAGGGCGATCCGCCCCCGGTGCCGGCGGAAAGCGCGGCCGCATCCGGGGAGGCGGGTCATGGCTGACTATTTTTCCCAGACCGTCATCCGTCCGGATATCCCGCGCACCGCGATGACAATGCTCGAATATAAGGTGCTCCGCCAGATGTTCGATCATGAAGATGTCGGCGACGATGTCTATTTCTGCGCCAGCCATGGTCCGAACGACTTGCTGTACCTCGCGACTGCCGAGGTGAAGGCGCTGCTCGCCGAAGAGGAGGGTATCGGCAGCGGCCTTGCTGATCTCGTCCGGGAGGAGATAGCCAAATGCGAACCCGACGACGTCGAGCTCGAACTCGACATGTCGGCGATCGGGTTCGAGGGCATTTTCCAGGACATCGTGCAGCGGTCCGCGCTCGATTATGTCGAGGTCGAGGCCGCATGGACCTGCTCGAAAATGCGGCCCGACGGTTTCGGTGGCGCCGCGACGCTGATCACGGCGGACGACATCGAATCGGTCTCGACGGCCGGATGGCTCGAAGAGGCCATCGCGCGCCTGTCTGGCGATGCCTCCGGCTGACGCCTGTCCAGCCCATCGTTCACCGACTGCGAAAGCCCGGCCCGCGCGCCGGGCTTTCGTCTTTTCCGGCCCCTAAGCCGAGAGGAGGATTTCATGCCCTCGATTATCGAAACGACCGTCTATTGCCTTGATGAACTGCCCGATGCCGGAAAGGAGAAGGCGCGCGCCTGGTATCGCGAAAGCTGTCTCGATTATGACTGGTTCGACTTTGTCTATGAGGATTTCGAGCGCGTCTGCGCCATAGTGGGCGTCCGTCTCGACACGGTCCCGGTGCGCCTCTTCGGCGGCGGGACGCGCCGGAAGCCCTGCATCTGGTTTTCCGGCTTCTGGAGCCAGGGCGACGGGGCCTGTTTCGAAGGTGATTACAGCTACGCCAGGGGCGCATCGGCGGCGATCCGCCGCTACGCGCCCAAGGATGTCGAGCTTCAGCGCATCGCCGATGCGCTCGGTGCGATCCAGCGCCGCAATTTCTATCAGCTGAGCGCGCGCATCACGCATCGCGGCCGCTATTATCACGAATATAGCATGGCGATCGCGGTCGAGCGGGGCAGCCCGGTCGTGCAGGACATGACCGCGGACGCCGATGAGGATGTGAGCGAGGCGCTGCGCGACCTCGCCCGCTGGCTCTACGGGCGCCTTGAGGACGAATATAAGCATCTGACGTCGGACGAGGCCGTCGACGAGAGCATCCGCCTCAACGAATATAGCTTCACCGAAGACGGTGTTCGCTTCGGTTGAGAGGGAGAGGTGGGGCCGGGAAGGGGGAACGGCCCGGATCCCCGAGAGAGCAGCGGGCAGTTCATTCCTGCCCCGCTCTCCTGAGGATCTCAGCCATGCGAATGACTTTTTCCGATGCGGCGCGCTGCGCCGTGGTCTCCCCTGCATCCGAACCGGAGGGGCCGCCCGCCCGGCGGCTGCTCGATGCCGCCGAAGCCCTCCAGCCTCTGCTCGAGACGGGCCAGCCCTTCTCCACGGCCCAGCTTCGCGGCGCGATGGCGAGCGCCTTCGGCGCGAGCGACGCCGCCGGAGCGTGGGACTGGAAGGCGGCTTATGACGCGTGCGAGGCGGCGCAAATCCTGCTGCTCCGCCGATACGGCGGCGCGCTCGCGGCGCGAAACCACTCGCCGCAGCGCGTCCTTGCGATGTGGGAGCGGCTTGCCGCGCGCATTCCCACGCAGACGCGCCGCTCGGAGGAAGGCCAGGCCCTCCAGCAATTCTCGACACCCTTGCCGCTCGCCTTCGTCGCGGCGCACGCCGCCTCGATCCACATCGGCGACCGTGTTCTCGAACCCTCGGCGGGGACGGGCATGCTCGCAATCCACGCCGAACTTGCCGGGGCCGCGCTGGCGCTCAACGAATTCGCCGACGGGCGCGCCGAGCTGCTCGAGCGGCTGTTTCCCGCCGCGCCGGTCACGCGGCATGATGGCGCGTCGATCGACGACCGTCTCGATGCCGATTTCGTCCCCGACGTCGTTCTTATGAACCCGCCCTTTTCGGCGACCGCCCATGTCGATCGTCCGATGCGAGGCACCGCGCTTCGCCATCTCGCCTCCGCGCTCGCACGGCTCCGCAATGGCGGGCGGCTGGTCGCGATCGTCGGCGCCAATTGCGCGCCCGAGGCTGCGGCCTTTCGTGACGGCTTCGCCCGGCTGCAGGAACAGGCGACGATCCTGTTCTCCGCCGCGATCGCCGGGAAAATCTATGCCAAGCATGGGACGACGACCGCGACGCGGCTCCTCGTCATCGACAAAGTGCCTTCGGCCGATCCGGCCATGCTGCCGGAAAGCCTTGGCGAGGCGCCCGACCTCGCGACGCTCCTCGCATGGGTCACGGATCATGTTCCGCCGCGGCCGGCACCACCGACGGCTGCGCTTCCATCGGCGGTGCCCATTCTGCGCTCGGCGTCTCTTCCTCAAGGTCCTGACCGCAAGCCTGCCGCTGGTCGGGAGCGGTCCGCGCTCATTGCCCCGCGCGAGCTTGTCTACGATACGATCGATTGGTCGCCGCCCGAAGGCCAGCTCGGCGAGGCGATCTACGAGCCCTATGCGCTCCAGTCGCTGTGCATCGCCGGCGCGCGTCCACATCCGACCGCGCTCGTCCAGTCGGCGGCAATGGCGTCGGTCGCGCCGCCGCGGCCCTCCTATCGCCCCCATCTTCCGGAAAATCTCGTCCGCGACGGCCTATTGTCAGACGCCCAGCTGGAGTCGGTCATCTATGCCGGCGAGGCGCATGCCGGCCATTTGTCGGGCGCCTGGACCGTCGACGAGACATGCGATGTCGTCAGCGCGGCGAGCGACGACAATGAGGCGGCCGTGCAATTTCGGCGCGGCTGGTTCCTCGGCGACGGCACTGGCGCGGGCAAGGGGCGGCAGGTCGCGGGGATCATCCTCGATAACTGGTTGAAGGGCCGACGCCGCGCACTCTGGATCTCGAAATCGGACAAGCTGCTCGAGGATGCGCAGCGCGACTGGTCGGCGCTCGGGCAGGAGCGCTTGCTTGTGACGCCGCTGTCGCGGTTCCGACAAGGTACGTCAGTCCGGCTGGCCGAAGGCATCTTGTTTACCACCTATGCGACGCTTCGCTCGCAGGGCCGCGAGGGCAAGGCGAGCCGCATCGAGCAGATCGTCGAATGGCTGGGCCGCGACTTCGACGGGGTGATCAACTTCGACGAAGCCCATGCGATGGCCAATGCCGCGGGCGGCAAGGGTGGGCGCGGCGACCAGAAACCGTCGCAGCAGGGACGCGCGGGACTGCGGCTTCAGCATGCGCTGCCGCAAGCGCGCGTCGTTTATGTGTCGGCGACCGGCGCGACGACGGTGCAGAACCTCGCTTATGCGCAGCGGCTCGGCCTCTGGGGCGGGACCGATTTTCCGTTCGCGTCGCGGAGCGAATTCGTTGCCGCGATCGAGGAGGGCGGCGTCGCGGCGATGGAGGTGCTCGCGCGCGACTTGAAGGCGCTCGGCCTCTACGCGTCGCGGTCACTGTCGTTCGATGGGGTCGAATATGAGCTGCTCGAACATCGGCTGACCGACGAGCAAAGGCGGATCTACGACAGCTACGCCGGCGCCTTTCAGGTCATTCACAACAATCTTGCCGCCGCGATGGAGGCGGCCGGGGTGACGAGCGCTGAGCATGGCACGCTCAATGCGCAGGCGAAGTCGGCGGCGCGATCGGCGTTCGAGAGCACCAAGCAGCGCTTCTTCAATCATCTCATCACCGCGATGCAGACCCCGAGTGCGATCGCGAGCATTGCGCGCGACATCGAGGCGGGGCATGCGGCGGTGGTCCAGATCGTCTCGACCGGAGAGGCGCTGCAGGAGCGCCGGCTCGCCGAAATCCCGGCGGACGAGTGGGGCGACGTGTCGGTCGACATCACCCCGCGCGAATATGTGCTCGACTATCTCGCCCACGGCTTTCCGGTGCAATTGTTCGAGCCCTGCACCGATGGCGAGGGAAACCTCGCCTCGCGTCCCGCCTATGATGGGGAGGGCAATCCCATCGTCAGCCGCGAGGCCTGCCGCCGCCGCGACGCGATGATCGAGAAGCTCGCAGCGCTGCCGCCGGTGCCCGGCGCGCTCGACCAGATCGTCCAGCATTTCGGGACCGAGCAAGTCGCCGAGGTGACGGGGCGGTCGCGCCGCATCGTTCCGCGAAAAGGGGAGGGCGGCGATGTCCGTTTCGCGGTCGAGAACCGGCCCGGCAGCGCGAACATCGGCGAGACCCACGCCTTCATGGACGACGAGAAGCGCATCCTTGTCTTCTCGGAGGCCGGGGGGACGGGCCGTTCCTATCATGCCGATCTCGGGGCGAAGAACCAGCGGCGGCGCATCCACTATCTGCTCGAGGCGGGCTGGAAGGCCGATGCCGCGATCCAGGGCTTCGGGCGGACGAACCGCACGAACCAGAAACAGCCGCCGATGTTCCGTCCCGTGTCGACCGATGTGAAGGCGCAGAAACGCTTCATCTCGACGATCGCGCGCCGGCTTGATTCAATGGGCGCGATCACGCGCGGCCAGCGTCAGACGGGCGGACAGAATATGTTCCGGGCCGAGGATAATCTCGAATCCTTCTACGCCCGCGATGCGCTCCGCCAGCTCTATGTGTTGATCGTGGATGGCAAGGTCGAAGGCTGTTCGCTGCTGACGTTCGAGAGCGCGACAGGTCTGTCCTTGATCGACGTCGACGGATGCCTGCGCGAGGAACTGCCGCCGATCACGACCTTTCTCAATCGCATGCTCGCGCTGACGATCGACCTGCAGAACATATTGTTCGAGGCCTTCGAAGGCCTGCTCGTGAACCGCATCGAGGCAGCGGTCGCAGCGGGCACCTATGAGATCGGCCTCGAAACCTTACGCGCCGAGAGCTTCGCGGTGAAAGCGCGGCAGACGATCTACACGCATCCGGGAACCGGGGCGGCAACGCAGCTTCTCACGATCGAGCGCAAGGAACGGGTCCTTCCGCTCGCGTTGGACGACGCGCTGGCGCTCGTCCGCGAGCGTGGCGGCGAACTGCTCGTGAACGAGCGCTCGCAGCGCGCGGCGGTGAAGCTCGGCGCGCGAAGCGTGATCGACGATGACGGCGCGGTGCATCGACGGTTCCGTCTGCATCGGCCGCTGGAAGCCAGCCATCTGCTGCTCGCCGATTTCGTCATGAGCCATTGGCAGCCCGCCGACTACGATCGGTTCGCCAGCGTCTGGAATGCCGAGCTTGCAACCATCCCCGATTTTGAGACCTCGACGCTGCACATCGTGTCGGGCTTGCTGCTGCCGATCTGGCGGCAATTGCCCAAGGAATCATCGCGCGTCTATCGCCTCCAGACCGATGACGGCGAGCGCATCATCGGCCGCAGGGTGTCGGCGGGCTGGGTCGCGTCGGTGATCCGCGATGCGCCGAGCGAGCTCCCCAAGGATCAAGCGTGGCAGCTCCTCCAGCAAGGTGAGGCCGTCCTGCATCTTGCCGAGGGGCAGGTGCTGCGCCGCGTTCGCGCGATGAACGACTGGCGTATCGAACTCAGCGGCTTCAACGATCTCGGTGTCGACCGGCTGAAGGCGATGGGCTTGATGTCGGAAATCGTCTCATGGAAACTGAAGCTCTACGTGCCGGCAGGGGCTGCTGGCGCCGACGTGTTCGCGCGGCTCGTGGATCGGTTTCCGATCCAGCGGGTCAGCGATCGCAAGGCCGCCTGAAGGAGCCCCGCCATGGACAATCCGGTTCGCGAACTTGCGCGCCGCCTCGGTGAAAATGCCGAGGCGGTGTGCCGCCACTATCTCTCCAACGGTCGCCGCGAAGGCCATTACTGGATGGTCGGCGATATCAACAATGCAGCGGGACGAAGCCTGTACGTGCGTCTGGTTGGCGGCGAAGGCGGCCGATTGGCGGGCAAATGGACCGATGCCGCGACCGGCGACCATGGGGACCTGCTCGACATCATCGCCGTTCGTTGCGGGCATGCCCACCTCGGCGAAACGCTCGCCGAGGCGCGGCGCTTCCTGAGCTTGCCCTCAACCGAAGTCGGCACGCAGGCGCCGCGTCCGCGTCGTGCGCGCGCTGGCAGCGCGGAGGCGGCCGCGCGGCTGTGGGCCGCATCGAAGCCGATCGCGGGGACGCCGGTGCGCGCCTATCTGGCGGGCCGTGCGCTTCGGCGGGGCGGCGATCTGCTCGCGCTGCGATATCATCCGCATTGCTATTATCGCCCGTCCAAGGAGGATGGGCCTTCGGTCAATCGAGCCTATCCGGCAATGATCGCCGCGGTGACCGATCTCGATGGCTCGCTCCAGGGCGTTCACCGCACATGGCTCGATCCGGCCCGATCGACCAAAGCGGATGTGGCCTATCCCAGGCGCGCAATGGGACATCTGTTGGGGAACGGCGTCCGTTTCGGGCTTGCAGGCGATGTCATGGCATTCGGTGAGGGCATCGAAACCATGCTCTCCTTGCGCGAAATCGCCCCCGCCTTGCCGCTCGTCGCGGGCCTGTCGGCCGCCCATCTCGCGGCGCTCGCATTTCCGGCACCGCTTCGCCGCCTCTACGTTGCGCGCGACCGGGACGCGGCGGGCCTTGCGGCATTCGGGGCGATTGTCGAACGAGCGTCGTCGGTCAGAATTGATGTCAGGCCGCTCGACCCGCGGCTCAACGATTTCAACAGCGATCTGGTCCGGATCGGCCGGCAGGGCATGACCGCCTGGGTGCGAAGTCAGATGCAGCCTGGCGATGCCGCGCACTTCCTTGCCGACTGAGGAGCGGTCGGGGTTCCTTTGAAGGACACGCGCGTGTTCGAAAAACACATGGGTATTTCCGACACGTTCGGGCACGCCCGAATGCCGCGTCCTGTTTGGCGCGCAGGCCTGGATCCTGCCGCTCGATCGCTCGCCGCTTTCGGGCGTTGCCCCGTGACAGGCCGACGTCGTTGCGTGTTGAAGGCAGCATGACGCCGGCGTTCGATCGCTGATATATTTCCCGATCGGTAAAATTTGTAGCGCTTCGGACGATGGAACAGATAATATTCCCGTTCGGTAAAATTTGTCGACAGCGGCGCCCTCTCATGCTAGAAAATTCCCGAACGGGAATATTTATGGATATCACGACCCTAGGGCAATTGGTGCGCCGTGTGCGCAAACAGGCTGGTCTTCGCCAGGATGAACTCGCTGGCGCGGCGGGCGTGGGTATACGTTTCATCGTCGATCTCGAAAGCGGCAAGTCCACGCTGCAGATCGGCAAGGTGCTGCATGTCCTCGATACGCTGGGTATCGCCGCTACCTTCTCGGCGCCCGGAGAGGACAGCGTCGGATGAGCGACGCGCTCGCCGTCTACTGGGACGACCGGCGTGTCGGTACGCTCGCGCGCAACGCCGAGGGCACGATGTTGTTTTGCTACGATGACCTGTGGCTCGCCGATCCCGCCTTCAGGCCGATTTCGGCCTCGCTCCCCCGCCAGACCGGGCCATTCAGCCGCGCCGCGACCCGCCCTTTCTTCGCCGGTCTCCTTCCCGATGAAGAACAGCGCGCCGCCGCGGCGCGCGCCGCCGGTGTCTCGGCCCAGAATGATTATGCGCTGCTCGACGCCCTCGGCGGCGACGTCGCCGGCGCATTGGTCATCGTGCCGGAAGGGCAGGCGGTACCCGCAGCTTCGGGCACGGCCCCCGACCCGCTGACCGAGGCGGCGCTCGCGGCGCTCCTCGAGGAACTGCCGCGCCGTCCCTTTCTCGTTGGCGACGAGGGCATACGCATGTCGCTCGCGGGCGCGCAGCCCAAGCTGCCGGTCATTCTCGTCGCGGGCGCTCCCGCGCTGCCGTCTCCGGGGCAGCCGACCACCCACATCGTCAAGCCCGCCATGTCCCGCTTCGCGCACAGCGTCGAAACGGAAGCCTTCGCGATGCGACTGGCCGCCGCCGCCGGTCTCGCCGTGGCGGCGGTCGAGCCGCGCCGCGCTTCGGCCATCCCCTATCTTCTCGTCGAGCGATACGACCGCAGCGACGCTGGGGGCACGATCCGGCGTATCCACCAGGAGGATTTCTGCCAGGCGCTCGGCATCGCGCCCGAACATAAATATGCCATCGAGGGCGGGCCCGGCTTTGCCGCCTGCTTCGATCTCGTTCGCCGCACCTGCACTGCTCCGGCCCGCGACATCCTGCGCCTGCTCGATGCGGCCATATTCAACGCAGTGGTCGGCAACGCCGATGCGCATGGCAAGAATTTCAGCCTCCTGTACCGCGACGATGCGACCGTCCTCGCTCCGCTCTACGATCTCATGGTCACGGCCCATTATCCCGAGGTCGCCACCCGCTTCGCGATGCCGATCGGCCGCGCCAACCAGCTCGACGGTCTCGATGCGCGCGCATGGGAACGCCTTGCCACCGACACAGGGCTCGGCGCCCCCTTCGTCCGCCGCCGTGTCCAGGCCCTCGCTGACGGCATCCGCGAGGCCGCACCGGGCATCGCCGACGCGCTCGCTCACGAAGGCTGCGATCCCGATGTTCTCGCGTCGCTCGTGGCGCTCGTCGGACACCGGGCCGATGCCATAGCGGCCGCGCTCTAGAATTCGGCAGGACGCGGAACCGGGCGGCGCGCAGATGGCCGCCGCGCGGCTCGGGCGTTTTTGAGCCGAATACGCCGTCTCATCCTCTTCCGAGCTTCTTTCCGCGCCCGTGCTCTTACGCGCACCCGGTTCGCTTTTGCGATCCGGCGTTCGAACAGACGCGATGTCGCAGCAAGCGCCGGAAGACGGGGAGTGACGCCTCCCGGCAAGGCCGCGCCTCGGCCTTCGCTGGAGGGCGACTGCGGCAGCGCGCGCGGGCCGCGCAATGGCTCTGCTCGCGGCTATTTTCCGCCGGGGCTGGCGCCCCTTTGCATCGCGAAACAAAATAGCCGCGAGCCCGCCATCCTTCGCTGGCGCTTCGGCCGCGCGGGTGCCCCGCGCGGTGCGGACCCGCACCCGCCGCCGCAAAGGCGTCGCCGCGAAGGCCGCGAGAGGCGCGGCCCCAGACAAGAGAAACGCCATGACCGATCTGTCCGACCTTCCCGAACCCGGCGAACCGTATGAGCCCGGCGCCAGCGCCTATCTCCTCCAGGAAATGCAGCTTTATGGCCACCGGCCCTATGACGACGAACCCGACGGCAGGCCCCTTCCCGATGATCGGCTCGCTGGCGGTGCCGTCGCCGACATCTTCGACGCCTTGGCGGGCTGCCTTGTCGATACCCGCATCGAGCCCGATCTGGAGGACCTGCTCTGGAATGTCGTCAATATCTTCCACCGCGCCGGCGAACGGATCGAGCGCGAACTCGACAAGAATGAGCAGGCACAGCGCGAGCAGCAGCGCGAGCAGGACGGCAGCGAAATCCGCTCGGTCGAACTCGAGCGCGCGATTGCCGAGGGGCTGACGATGATCGAGCGCCGCGACACCATGGAGTTTTTCCGCGAATGCGCCGCCGAACAATTCCGCATCCACGCCCGCAAGGCCTGGACGCCTCGCACGGGGTCGCGCGTCCGTCACAAGACGATGACCGCGGCGATGATCGACAGCCGTGACTTCATGGACAAGCGCCTCCGCGAAAAGGCCAAGGCCTTGATCCCCGAGGGGACGCGCATCGCCTTCAGCGGCGGACCCGCATGCAACGATCACCGCCATATCTGGTCGGCGCTCGACAAGGTCCATGCCCGTCATGCTGACATGGTACTGATGCACGGTGCGACACCGACCGGCGCCGAGCGCGCTGCAGCCTGCTGGGCCGATGCTCGCGGCGTGCCGCAGGTGGCGTTTCGCCCCGACTGGAATCGCCACAAGAAAGCGGCGCCGTTCAAGCGCAACGAGCGGCTGATCGATGCGATGCCTGCGGGACTCGTCGTTTTCTCGGGCACCGGAATCCAGGACAATCTCGTCGACAAGGCGCGGGCATTCGGCATTCCGGTCTGGGATTTTCGCATCAAGGAAGGCGGCTGAGGTGCCGATTTGGATCTGACGGCGCTTGCCATCCGGCGAGCGGGATTACAGGATGAAAATCAAATGAAAACCGATCTCGATCATCTTCCGGCGAACAAGCAGCGCGAACTCGAACGCGTGAAGCAGATCATTTTCGAAGAATTCGAGGATGCGCTCGCGCTCGGCACGATGAGCTGGAAGAAGAAGGGGCGGATCGACAAGATCATCCTGTACGGTAGCTATGCGCGCGGCGGCTGGGTCGACGAGCCGCACACCGCCAAGGGCTATCGCTCGGACTTCGATCTCCTGATCATCGTCAACGACAAGCGCCTGACCGAGCGCGTCGATTATTGGCTGAAGCTCGAGGACCGGCTGACCCGCGAGCTCGCGATCGACAAGACGCTGCACACGCCGGTCAATTTCATCGTCCACACCATCCAGGAAGTGAACGACGGGCTCGCGCATGGGCGCTATTTCTTCATGGACGTCGCGAAGGATGGCATCGCGCTCTACGAATATGACGACAAGGAATTGCACAAGCCGAAGCCCAAGACGCCCGAGCAGGCGCTCGCGATGGCGCGGGAGTATTTTGACGAGTGGTACCCGATGGCAGCGGGTCGGCTCGACACCGCCAAATACACGCGCGGTCAAGGAAGGCTAAAAGAAGCGGCGTTTGATACGCACCAGTCGACCGAGTTTCTTTATCATTGCGTACTCTTGGTGTGCACCTTCTACACGCCGCATGTTCACAATTTGGGTTTCCTTCGCACTCAGGCTGAACGGATCGATATGCGTCTCGTTGACGCTTGGCCAAGGGAATTGAGGGCCGATCGCGCACGCTTCGAGAAACTGAAGGAAGCCTATGTGAAGGCTCGTTACTCGAAGCACTATCGGATTTCCGAGGAAGACCTCTTGTGGCTTGCTGACCGCGTCGAGGAACTCGGCCGCGCGGTACATGCCATTTGTTCCGAGCGGATTACAACGCTGGAAGACGCTGCGCGGATCGCGGACTAGCCAAGGGTTATGCGCGTTCGCGATTTCTTGCTGCTCCTCGCCGTCTGCCTGATCTGGGCATTCAACAATGTCCTGAGCAAGATCATCGTGACCGATTGGGCGATTCCGCCGCTCTTTTATGCATCCTTGCGGTTCGCCGTGGTCGCGCTCGTAATGTTGCCGTGGCTGTTCCCGATGCCCCGGCCCGCATGGCGGATCGTCGCGATTGGCATATGCCTCGGCGGCGGCAGCTTTTCTCTTCTGTTCGTCGGTTTGCAGACCGTCTCGCCTTCGGCCGCGGCGATCATCCTCCAGCTCGGCGTTCCTTTCACCATGCTGCTGTCGGTGCTGGTGCTCGGCGAGCGCATTCACTGGCGCCGGGGCCTGGGCATCGCATTGACGCTGATCGGCGTATTGATCGTGACCTGGCGGCCGGGCGGGTTGGCGCTTTCGACGGGGCTGTGGTTCGTGGCCGCCAGCGCATTTGCCGGTGCCGCTGGCGCGGTGCTGATGAAGCAGGTTGACGGCGTCACACCGTTTCGATTCCAGGCGTGGGTTGGACTTGTGTCGGCGACAGTCCTGACGGCTGCTTCAATATTATTGGAAGACGATCAGTGGACGGCGGCATCAGCCAATGGCTGGCCGCTCGTCGCAGCAGTCCTGTTCACGGCGCTGATTGTGTCGGTTGGCGCGCACTCCGTCTATTATCATCTCATCGGTCGCTACGAAGCAAACTTGCTCGCGCCCCTGACCTTGATGACGCCGCTCGCGACGATCGGGCTCGGGGTGCTGATCACCAATGATCAATTCGATATGCGCATGGGCATCGGCGGCGGGTTGGCGATGCTCGGGGTGCTCATCGTCGCATTACGGCGCAAGCCGGCGACCGAATTACTTGTCGAACGCGAAGTGCGATAGGCTTTTGCCGCAAGTCTGTTGCGAAAATGCATCAGACCGGGAAATTCCGTTACGGCATGGTAAATTCTCTGGCGCTGGTGCGAGGGTTCTATATGCGCCGCTTCGCGACCCGAATGGAGGGCTCTCTTCATTCATTTTCCTTGGCGGCCTCTCGGGGCCGCCATTTTTTTGTCGGGCAAATCGGGCGACTCTGCCGGTCAGCGTGCCGCACTGGCTTTGATGTAAGCGTGTTCTAAAGCTTTCAATTACCCATAAGTCGAACGGATGGCGTTAGCGCCGATTTTGATATCCATAAGCCGGGACCATCCGCGCCAGATCACGATGTTGCCAGGCGGCGGATCATGGGCTCGGGCCAGGTAACCGCCGAGCCGCGCGATCTGGGTCAGGTAATCGGAGAGGGTTCTGCCCATGGGCGCCCTATTTCGAGAAGCCGCAAGGTGATCAATCAGGGCGATTTCATCATCAGTCAATGCGAGTTTGGGGGATGCGGCAGGCGCGGCGCGGTTGATCATGGTCACCCAGAACAGTCGCCAGGATAGGATGCAGAATATCGCGATCAGATTGGCAAGGCGATCGGCGGTCCGGAGCCGTGCATCCTCGGCGCGGCAGCCGGATTTGAGTATCTTGTGGAAGAGCTCGATCTTCCAACGCTGGGCGTACCAGTCGAGCTTTTCGATGGCCTGGTCAGGCGTCGTCACTGGTAGATCGGTGATAAGCCGCCAGTCGACAGGAGCCCGGCCTTCGGGGGCCCCACATTCACGGGCATGCAGGACGGTCAGACTGAGGGGCGGATAGCGCTTTTGCTTCCCGATCGGCGGCAAGACCTGGATACGCCGATAGCGTAGCTCGATGTCGGCATGATCATCCTTGCTGACGGCGACCCGATGTATCGCCTGTACGGACACTTCGCTCATTTCGTCGGCAATGGTGTGATCACCGTCGCCGGCCAGGCGATCGACACAGGTGCGGACAAGAAAATGCGTGCCGATCGCTTGGGCCTCGCAGAAGAATTCGTAAATATCGTTCTCGCGGTCGCCGATATGGACCAGGCGATCGGGCTCGCCCAGCAGGGCGGCCGACTGGCGCATGTTTTCGAGCCAGCGGTAGCTCTCCTTTTCCTCGATCGGCACGCGGGTGGGATTGATCCGGCGCTTCAGCGCGTTGGTGCCCTTGAACTTGGTGCGGGTCCAGAATTTCGCCGCCGTCAGCCCAAGCGGTAATCCTTCGGGCGTGACCGCAAGGCTGGAGTGCATGAGCAGCCCGCAGACCGTATGAAGCCGCAGCCGACCATTTTCATCGCGTCGGCTGGGAACCAGGCTAATGGCACCGATTCTTTCGGGATCGCGCCGTTGATAGGAGAATTCAGTGGTGTCCTGCAGAACGAGGATAAGCCCATCAGTCGCGGCAACGCGGGCCCGCGTCGCCTGGAGATGGCCCGCGAGGATATTGCCTTCGTTTACCGAACTATTCGACAAAAAGCGGTACGCTGCCTTGGTATTTGCCCAGTCCTGACAGGCCATCGGGATCGGCGCGCCAATCGCTCCCGCCATCTGTCCCAGCATCGTGCGCAGCCGCTCGCCCAAGCGCTTATCGCGAAATGCGCCGAGATCGACTTCCTCATCGGCCCATTTGACCGCATCGAAAACAGAATTGCTCATTGTGCACCCCACCAACCGTTTCAGGTGCCAGGAAAGGAATCATGTCCGATTCCGGGCAAGCAACGGCCATGCGACCAACGGAATCACGCCAACGACGAGTTGTGGGTAATTGAAAGCTTCAGGACACGGTTACGCTTTGATTTGATCGGCTTCTTATTCTACATGGCTGCCAATCGCACCCGCCCGGCCTCTGTTCTTAAGGACATGCACACTGGGCGGGTCTTTTATTGGGCGGGAAGAGCGGCAGCTTTGCGCCTGATGTCGGCCATTCCGGCCTCGCATAGCCTGCGCCTGAAAGCGGTCATTTGACTGGATCTCAGAGAGCGATCATGCCGATGCCGGTCGTCCCTTCATTCGGCACATACCGCCTGAGAGCGGATGTTCTCATTAATCTCCAGATCAACTTTGTTCTTTGTCAGAAAGTGTTTGAAAAAGTCAGGAAGGTAGTCCGCCATTCCGCGCCACTGGTCCAGCGTGTGCCCCGGCGGCCGCGACCGTCGTAGGTCCTAGATTATTGATGAAAAAACGTCATATAGAATGTTGTTCCGGCGGGGTTTCAGTTGAGCATAATCGATTCTTCACTAATTAGGCTTGCTCTTGCATCCAACCCGAGCCTTCGGGCTAATCTGCGCGAGCTAGTGCTCCGCCTTTCTCCGGGCGCCTTCAATGATGCGGAAATGCTAAAGATAGAACGCGAACTTGTGGGTGCACTTAGGTTGGCGGAGGTTCGCTTAATGCCGACCCAAATGCCCGCGCGAAACATGCCGCTCCGACTGACCGAAAATCAGATAAAAACTTTGTCATCCACTGTTACCCGATTTCGAGATACTAAACTTCGTACTAAGTGCCAGGATACTCTGTCAAAAGCGGTGTCGACCGGAAAGATCGTGAGTGTGAAATCGTGACAACGCAAATCGAAGTAGTTTCCGAACGCACCGGATATGGGTTTTTACATCTGTCCGACATTCATTTCGGTCAGGAGCGAGGCGGAGAAGTCTTCATTAACAGGGAGATCAAGAAGGATCTGGTCAGGTTTTTGAAAGACGTTAAGGCAAAGCGAGAAAAAGCTGGTCTCCTGCCGGTGGACGGAGTGGTCGTAACCGGTGACATCGCATTTAGCGGAAAGGCGAATGAATATCGCGACGCGTCCGAGTGGCTTGCACAAATTACCGATGCTCTCGGATGCAAGGAGACCTCCGTCCACGTCGTCCCCGGAAACCACGATGTTGACCGAAAAAAAATATCTCCTGGCGTGCATGCCATTATCGACCAGGTGATGGAAAAGGGACAGGAGGCATTGGATCTTTATCTGTCTGACGAGACAGATCGCGAGCGGCTCTATGATCGTTTCTCCGAATATCGCGTTTTCGCGGCTGGCTATGGGTGCAGGCTTGATCGCGAAGGAGGGGCCGCAGGGACAAAAGACTTTCCGCTCCGGAACGGCCTTAAGCTGCGCTTCATCGGTATGAACAGCGCGCTTATTTGTCGGGGCCGCGACGAAGATGCTGAGCCGGGTAAGCTGTTTTTAGGAGCAAAGCAGCGCGCTGTGTCCATGGATGACGGTGTCGAGCAGATCATCTTGATGCACCACCCGATTTCGTGGCTCGCCGACGGGCCAGATTCATGGAATTATTTCAAAAACCGAGCCCGGATCTTCATCTCGGGGCATGAGCATCGGCCCGATCTTGGTGTTGACGAAATCGAGGGCAATGGGACCGTGTTACGGATTGACTCGGGTGCTACCGTCCCGCCGAAAGGCGAAGATGGACATGGCTATACATTCAACATTATCGACCTTGCGCTCGATGATCAGAACGCCGCCTTGAATGTCGTCGTTCGCGGATACATCTGGGATCGTGGAACAACATCGTTCCGTGAAGATCACGAGCGGTTCGCCGGCAATCATGAGCACGAGCTCTGTTTGCCGTGCCCACGGTTCGCGAGGGTGAATGTCGAATCCGGCGGTAGCGGGGCCGACGACCTAGCCGAGAAAGTAGCGCCGACCGGTTCGCAGGAAGTTGCCGCTGAGGCCAGCATGGGGATAGACGAAGAGCGTTTTGCCGAGTTGAGGTTGAAGTACTTCCATTCTCTCACGCCGTTGCAGCGCCTTGAGATTTTGGTCGATTTGGCGATTTTGCCATCTGACTGGTCGGGGAGTTTAACCTCAGCGTTGGAGTTGTCGGCAATCGAGGCGATTGCCGGAATGGGGCGGCTTGACGACCTTGAAGAAGCAATTGGGAAATATGCAGCGGGAGCGGGCAATGGGGCTGGAGAATAACAAACATCTGAAGATCATCGATCCGGCGGCTAATGATGATTTCATTGCCCGCCGGCTGGAAGCAATTTCCAAGCTTGCCCAGAAAATTCGGCGCATTACATCGCTGCCAGATCAGGCGCGTTTCGCATCCCAACTTGTCGATGCCTTGGCGCACTGCAGGATTTCGGATGATTCCAAGGCTTGGGTTACCGAGGCGCTCGTCAAGGCGGCTCCTTCGTTCGAGGACGACGGCAACAAAGATAACGAGCTCGGAATATTACTGGTGTTGGCGTGCGGAGACGCGATTGACGTGGCAGCCACGGCCGCCAGTGCGCCGTCGATGGAGTTTTTGGCGCAAGCCGCGCTGTCGGGCCTCCAATATGTCTCCAGCTTGAATGATCCTCAACGAGAGCTCTTGCGGAAGGATTTGATGGGCCTCGCGCGATCGAAAATTCAGGATCGCGGAGCGCAAGCACGGCAGCGCCAACCGGTGCCGACCCCTGTCACTTCTGAAAACTGCGCGGCAGCCGCTACGATCATGGCCAGCAACGCAAAATGGGATCGTGAGGAAATCGATCTTCTATGGTGGGTTGTGACTGATTGGAGCGTGGTTGGTGATGTAAGGGTTTCGACTTTGGATGCCGAACCGGCCTGCGTGGTTTCGGCAATCGAAACCTCCGGTTTGTTCGCGGGCCCGGCTTCGCAAGCGCACCGTAACATCGCAACGCGGCATGTCGGACGACTTGCGGAAGAGCAGACGCCGAAGGAGTTTGCATCGGGAAGTGTTGAGGCGAGGACTTGGGCGCGTCACGCGCTGCAAAACGGCATCGAAGATATTTCGCGATATCCGGCGATACTCCCGGCGCTATCAATTGCGACACTCACCGACGATCAGGTGTGGGAGGCACTGCCTGCATCAATAACTGCAGGGGCTCCCCTGACAATTGCAGATTGGTGCCGCCGCCTCGTTGACGAAATTGAACTGCTTTCGCGATTGGGTCGGTCGATCGTGTTGACCCCGGCACGATGACTACATCGTGCACCTACACCGGCTGTACCGTCGACACTACCGGTCTGTGCTTGTTGGGAAACGATCCGTCGTCCTGTCCTCATCGGCCAGCATCCACAGAACCGTCCGAGATTGCTGTTCCGAGTTCGCCCACCGAGTCCGAGGCGGCCGCCACTGAGATCGTACAGGAAGAGGCGCAGTCTGTTGCGCCTCCGCCGCTCGAAGCACCAAAATCGACAAAAATCGCTCTGCCACTTGGCGGGCAATTGACGTACGACGATCTCCTGCGGATCGCTGCCCGTCGAGGGTTGCGTCTGGTGGGAATATTGGGCGCGCCGGACGCCGGTAAAACCGCGTCTCTTGTCAGTCTATATTTGCTGGCAGCAAACGCGAAGATGGAACGCCTTAAATTTCGCAACAGCGATTCACTGTTTGCCTTCGACCAATTGGCGAGCGGAACGCGGGCGTGGGACTCGAACGGCAAGATGCTCGAGCAGATTGTCGAGCACACCGAACTTGCGGACCCGCGTCGTCCCGGATTTGTTCACCTTCGGCTCTACAGCGAAAAGGTGAGTGATATTGTCGATCTTGTTTTCCCAGACCTTCCGGGTGAATGGTCCGACAGTTTGATCGATAAGAGCGATCATCTGCGCCTTGGATTTCTCAGGTCCGCTCAAGCGATCTGGGTGTTTGTAGATGGTTCGGCACTGGCTGACCCGGCAAGACGGCAAGTCGCGACAGGTCGCGCGCAAAATCTGCTGGGGCGGATCAGGCAGTTTCTGGACCCCGCTGAGGACGTTCCCATTCTGCTTGTGCTCACGCGAAGAGATCAGGTGGATTCGATCCCGAAAGATGCGGTTTCTCGCATTCTTGAGGAAGCAACCCGGCGCAAACTCAACGTCGAGGTATTCGAAATAGCCTCGTTCTCTGACGGCACTCGGGTCGAGCCAGGCCATGGTTTAGAACAGCTTCTGGAAGCCTCTATCGTCGTGCCACCTCGCCAAAAGATGACATTCGACAATGTTGTCGACGCTTCCGTCACCAGACAGATGCTGCGTTTCAGGGGTGGTCTATGAGTTCGGCACAATCCGCGGCATCGATTCTGATGATCGGTGCACACGACACGGGCAAATCGAATTATCTCGCGCGCCTTTGGCTCGCCCTTCGGCGTGGTAACGGGCTGCTAGGGATACCCGAGGATCCTGAGCATATCGAGTATGTCGAGGAACTAATTACGGAGCTGCGAAGCGGTCGATATGTCGGACGGACAGACAATGACGGCGAGGCGCGAGATTTCGAGGGGAGGGCAATCATCGGTGCTGGCCCTCAGAAGGGGGCATTCGTCGAAGTCCTCGTTCCGGACGTCGCGGGAGAGCTTTGGGAGACGGCAAGCGGCGAGCGCGAAGTCGAACGCCAGTGGGTCGAGCGGATCCGGCAGTGCCGCGGCGCCCTTCTTTTTCTGCGGTTTGGATCCAAGCATCATGTGGATGCGCTCAATTGGGTTACATCTGCGGCAGCAATGAAGGCACCGATCGCGAAGCTCGTCGCAAAACCATCGCAGGTAGCGACCCAGATATTCCTCACCGATATGATAAATGTGCTCGAGACCAACCTTGGCAAGGCGATTCCGGGCGTCACTCCAAGGGTCGCGGTCATCGTGGCTGGGTGGGACTCAATTCCCGCGGAGGGTCGTGAGGGAGGACCTGCCGCATACGTCGATCAAATATATCCGATGTTCGGAGGGCGGATGCTGGACGAGGGCAGGCTTGCTATCAAGCCTTTCGGCACGAGCATCACAGGTGGAGATTTGCGCACTGCCGGACATCGAGATGAGTATCTGAAGAGCAATGCTGATCAAGAGGGATATGTTGTCTATCAGGCGAATGACGGTACACTGACACAGAGTGAAGACATGACGGTGCCCGCGGCATGGGCCGCGGGAATCGATCTCCCAGAGACTGACTAGGTGAATGGAAATCCATCAGCAGCACCACGGATATCTTCGTGGACACCAACTGCTTGCGTCATCCGTCAAGCTCGAACGATCTGATCAGGAGGTCGTCGATCGGTTGTCTGATATCGCCGGGCAGGTGCATGGCGATACCGAACTCCCCAGTTATTTGACGGGCTATCCTCTTCCCAGCGGACATTATTTTGCCTTCGCGCGCAGTTGGTATGATACTGAAGCTCATAGATCGGGCTGCGTGCTGACGCACAGCCTCATTATCGCGAAGAGCGATTGGATAAGCTTCTCGCGTCCATCGGGTCTGCGACATCTTCATTCTCGATTTCCGCATGCAGACCAAGGCGGCTTGTTGCCGATCCGCTTGGATCACAGTATTCTGGGGCCTTCCCCCGGGAGTGATTTCGATGCCTCCCCAGAACTGATTGAGGCTCTGTTCCTCGAGGATCGGAAGCCCGTTTTATGGATCGCGGACAATCCCGAGGACGCGATCCTCAGAATAGTGGATTCGCTTTGGCCATCGCTTAGATCGAATTTCGCATTCCAGACTTACGCAATCAAGCCACGCTTGATCAATGATCGCCCGTTTGATCTCGTTGCAGTTCCCCGCATGGCTCGAAGCCGCTTCGTGGATTGGCCCGGTCGACGGATCGAGGGGCCGGGTGCACCCCGTCACGCTTGGACGAGCCAACTTAGCGAAGAAATTTTCAGAGCCGAGGAACCAGATTTAAGACGCATTGATCCGCTGGGCGTCCTTTCGTCGGACGCCCATGGAGATTCCGCGAGCCTCAGAATGTCGCTCCTTTGGAGTGACCTCAATGAGCAAGCCGAGCATTCTGCAGTCGCGACATTGGGCATGCTCGACATTTTGGCGGCATCATCACTGCCGAATGGAAACATTGTGCCGCTCTTGGTGCCGATCGTCAGGCGCGCCCTTGCAATGAGGGTCGCCGACGAGTTTCCAAACGGACAGGCAAAGTTCTTCACTTTGCTGGCAGATAAGCTCTCCAGACTGCCTGGCTCCGAGCCATTGCGAGAGCCCCTTGAGGCTTCAATACAGGACATCTTCCTCTCGCTGCCGGATGAGGGGGGCAAACTGCTTCGCGAATCGCCGGCCGCTTCTGGTGCTTTTGCGGAGTTGACGGAAGATGCGTTCCTATCGGCCCTGTACAAGGCTGGCATGCCAGACCAACTCGTTGGATTGCTCGAAAACACGACTGACGAGCAATTTGCTCGGCTGATCGACCGCTCTCCGGATCTCCCGGAACTCATCGTTTCGCGCCCCCATGGCGCGGACAGCTTCGAGCGCCGGCTGGCCGACTGTTATGGAAGACTAGAAGACAGGACGAAGGCTCATCTGCGAGCATCTCTCCCGGACAAGATAAGGTATACTCACCTTGTCGATGAGCTGTTTGCAGATACTGACGACAACGAATTTATCGATGTCGCCGATAAACTTCTCAGCGGCGATCCTGAACGGGTTTCGATCTTAGCTCAATCGTTGCTGGATTCACGAAGTGCACAGCCGAGGTTAGGCGTGCTTCGACAGTTGATTGTCGAGCGCCAGATGCCTCTACAGGTGAAATCGGCCTTAATTGCGGAAGGCATGCAACCCACGGAAGTGGAGATCGCTTGGCTACTAGATCGGCTCGACACCGAACTTGCACTCGGAGTGATCGAGAAGGGAGGCTGGAGCGACGTAAAGCTGGCATCCTTGGTCTCCAATGATCAAAAACACCTCGCGCAAATCTTTCGGCTTTTTGCATCCAATGGGGATTTTGCTCGTCTCTTGAAGTTGATCCGGGGCTTAAAGCTTCCGGTCGCATCCAAGATGGAAATTGCGAGCCCTATCTTCGAAATGACACCCCCGTCACGGGAAAGGGACGAGCTTCTCGAGCAATTCATAACGTCTTCTTTTCCCGTCACGACCGCGCGCGACGCTGAAGCAGTGGGCCGAGTTCTACGCCTCCCAGGGGCGGCTGAGCTGTTGAATCGGCGTTCGCCCGCTGGGCTGGCCAAGCTCGTTCTGCCGGATTTACACCCGCCGTCGAGAGCCCTTCATTGGACTCTGCAAGTCTTGCTCAGCGGAGAGGAGGAAATATTGGAGATCTTCGCAAGGGCGACGGCGGAGATTTCGTATCGCCTCATTGCGGCAATCAGGAAAGAGCACGGCGAAGAGACTTTTAAATCTTGGGCGCTTTTTCTCGATAGAATGTCTAAATATGACAGGAATTCGGCGGTCGAAGCCGCTGCTGAGAGTCTCGAATTTGCATTCTCACGGCAATATTGGCCCGCAAGCGAGCTTGTCAGATCGGCTGTTCGAATCGTGTACCCAGTAGTCAAGCAGGATCGCCGGATAGTTTCGCGCGGCTTTTTTTCAGCGCCGATGGACCGTCCCACAAAGCTAAGGCAGTCGCTCGCGACCGCATATTACTACTCCACTTGGCCTCCTAAGGATCTGGCGATTATTGCCGAGACACTAGATATTGCAGATAAAATGTATCGGCTAATCCGGGAAAGGTGGAGCGGTAGAAAATACCTGCGGGACATGTTCGACGGGCTCGATCCGAAACGCTCCGATATCGAGAAGAGGGCTCGAAAGCACTTGCGAGATTTTCTCTGACAAGCAAGCGTGGCCGAGCTGTGCATCTTTTTGTATAATGTCGCGCTGTCATCTCCGATCAGAACTGTCAAGCTGCCAGTCCGCAACCGGCCATTCTTGCGAGACCGAGCATCTGGCCGTGCGGCTTGCGCCATTAGTCCTCGTCCCATTGATAATGACCGCGCGCTCGAAGCTTACCCGCCAATTCTATGAGATCACGTTGGTGCGAACTGCTAAACACTGGGTCGGCTTTCAGCATCTTGGCGAGCTTTGCAATCTCGCGCCGGAAGGCTGCGTTCCCGCTCTTGGTCGTGACAAGGCCAAGATTTGCAATTTCGGCGAGATCGAGCGCAAGCAGTGCGGCCCCTTCAGCAATTTCGGCGAAATTTAGCCCGCTGATCATGCCTATGTACGAATGTTCTTTCGAGCCATAAAGACTGATCTCGGCCGTTCCATTTACTGCCAGAGCCCCGAGTGGCTCGCCGTCGAAGAAAACTTCACCGCATGCGATCACCACCATAGGTCCCGTGGACCAAGTGAAGCGAGTTCGATTGGCCTCGAGCCAGTGCGACAGGAGGTGCAGTTTCTTTCGATATATCTTCTCGAGCCTGGATATCTGGCTGAAGGGCATTTCCATCGCGCCCGGTATTCGTTCAAGTTCGTCCACCAGATCTCTGCCGTCGAGAAATGCGAGGGCGCTAAAATGGCGAAGCTCTAGATAGCCACGTTCAGCCTTAGCGAAGTTTGCGGCATATCGCTTGCTTGCGCCGGCCGCTGAGTTCGCCAAATTGTGGAAGCCGCTACTGCAGAGAAGCGCGCCTTCCCGATCGCGGGAAAGATGGCGCAAGACCGCTAGTCCGACCGAGTGGCGTTGAAGCCCGGTATATTCAGTGAATAGGCGACCGTTCGCAGCAAGAAGACTAATCTCGTCGACCCCAACGATGAAACGGATCGGGTCGAGGTACTGCTCGTCGCCGGCATCGATGTTGATATGCCAGCCGCAATCGTCGGTGAACTGAGAGCGCTCAAAATTAAAATCACCATCGATTTCGAAGATGGCGTCCGCGATCTGCCGGCGCACGACGTCAGCATCTTCAAACGGCAGCGGTGGGGTCAACAGTTCGACACCAGCCAGCCTGCCCCGCGGCCAATCAAGTGGGTCCAAACCATGTTCAGGGACCACATAAAAGCCTGGTCGCCCGGGAGCCGCCTGCGGTGCCGTCCAGCGCTGACCAGTATGTTCGGTAAGCGCTTTAGCCACAGCGCGGCAAAATTCGGGCGAAGCGAGGTCCATCGGTTCATAAGCGGCTTCGCGCGCGAACCGCGAAATTCCAAGATCGCCGAGTATGACTTCGACCTCGAAGCCAGCGCGCCAGCGGATTCCGTCAATCATCCTGTTCCCCCGCTCGCTATTAGTCGGCCGGCGCTCTCGTTTCGCTGGCGGCAAATCCTGTATGCACTGGCGGCAGATGGTCGCAACCACCTCTTCAATACATCATCAACGGCCGTGACGTCCGCTATTGCCAATATCATACTGAAAGGTGCCGGTCAGGAACCGGCCACTCATGATCGGTCCGGCAACGCCGAGGGGCGATGGCGGTACGAATGGACCGGCCGATCAGAAAAAGCCCCATCCTTCGACGGGGCTTTTTCCATCCTCTGCGGTCGTGACCAAAGGAAGCCCCATCAACTCTCACAAGGGTCGCATTCGAGAGCCTTTGCCGGGAGAGCCTAGGCTTATCCATGAGAGAGTCGAGCGGTAAAAACCACCAGGCGCGAAAGGTGGATGCCTCGCTGAAATCGGCGGTTTTTTTGTGCTCGTAATCCGCTTTGGTTTCGCACCGGGCTTGGGTAAGCCGGAGGGGACGCGGCGGTAGACGCTGGTACGGGTGGAAGGTCTCGTTCTGCGTGGCGAATTGATGCCCGCATCATGCCCGTCTGTGGTAGGATGCGCCATCACCCGATTTCGATCGCAAGCTTCCCGTGACTGAGAGACATCGAGCTCCCGCTTGCACGACGGGAGTCTATTCGATGATCGCTATCCGCGAACCTTCGCGCCTTTTCGGGCGGATCATTCGGCTGTGGAACCGGCTTCTCCATCACGGGCTGGAACATGTCCCGCAAACTATGGAAAATGTGTTTTACCAGTCGCGCCGCCGCCGCGGCGACCTTGAGCGCGCAATCGATAGCTGGGCGCGTGAGAGCAATGCCCACTCGGGGGCGTCGCAACCAGCCGATCTTTCAATCGCACCATTGTCTCCCGCCCAACAAGCGATTGAACGATGGGACAATGAAGGAGGCGCTCAACCCCGACGAGGACCGCGATCATGATTTTGCACAATCTTTTCGGCCGCCATGTCGTCAACATCAGGACTAGCCGGCAGGATCGGGGCCGGTTCGTCGGCCACTGCAGGGTCTGCGGTTGCGAAATGGTCAAGCTTGGCGATCTGGCATGGCAGGTAAGCGGGCGGCGGACCTGAGAATCCGATTTCCTGCCCTTGACCCCGCGAGCCTCCATCCCAGGAGGAAATCGGTAGCCCCCGTCGCGCCTTGGGCCGACTGGCCCGGAACCAGCGGTCTCACCAGGATATGGAAACGGCAAAGCCGGGCAAGCGGAACAGCTGGTGCCGGCCGGGTTCCGTTTTGGGAAGGGCCCCGCGGCGCTTCAAGGTTTCGGTCGCCGGCAGCGTCCGATTATCGGTTCACATGCCGGAACGGCGTGCCTGCGCGACCGCATCGGCAAGGCTGGTGTAGCGATACCCGTCCCGGAGATAGGTTGCCGCGGGCACGCGGGTAATGGCGTATCGATCCAGCGTTTCGCGCTCGGCTGCGTCGATGCCGCCGCATCGGCATGATCCACCATTGCTGGCTGTGCTTTTGTCCATGTCGAAGTCCTTTCAAGCCTGGAGTTGGTCGAGAAGCGTCGCAATCTTGATTGTGGCGACGGTCGAAAAGGCGTCGGAAATTGCATAGGGGAGCAGGATGCGCTCGCCGTGCTTCATGGCGCCGCACGAATAGACGACATTGGGGACATAGCCGTGCCGCTCCGCGGTCGCAGGCTGAACGAGCGGTTTACGCGAGCGCCCGAGCACGCGCGACGGATCATGCTTGTCGAGCAGGACGGCGCCGATCGAATAATGGCGTACCGGCCCGACGCCATGGGTGAAGAGCAGCCAGCCTTCGTCGAGTTCGATGGGCGAGCCGCAATTTCCGATCTGGACGAACTCCCAGGGATATTTCGGCTTCACGATCACCTCGCCCAGGCCCCATTCATGGACGCTGTCCGACAGGATCAGGTGCAGGCTCTCATTGTCGTGGCGCGCTATCATCGCGTAGCGCCCGCCGATCTTTCGCGGAAAAAGCGCCATCCCTTTGTTGCGCGCCGCGGCGCCCTTGAGCGGTGCCAGATGGAATGTCACGAAGTCCCGGGTTTCGAGCAGCTCCGACCGTATGCTGCTTCCGCTGTAGGCGGTGAAGGTCGCGTAATAGGTGGTCTGGCCTTCGTCCTGGAAGGCAACGAAGCGGGCATCCTCGATCCCGTTCGCCTGCATCTCGGTGACAGGGAAGATCACCCGCTCGGCGATGTCGCTGGCGGGATCGAAGCCGAGTTCCAGACGATCGCCGACACGGGCGGTCACGACGGGCGTCGCGGCGAGCCGCGCGGGCGGGTCGATGGTGACGGTTCCGTCGGCGGCCAATATTCCCGACCGAAACGTCAGGGAAGAGATGTGGCCCTCGCCGACGGCGCGCAGGCTGAGAATGAAGCGGCGGCACCCCTCGGCGACGCCGGACTGGTCGGGGTGCGGCACGATACTGGGATTGAACAGCGCCGCCGCCTCGAAGCTGTATTCGTGGAGGAAATAGGCGCCGACGAGCTGGCGCTGCGCCTGCGAAAAACTCTCGTGAGCTGTGAAGGCATCCTCCATTTCCGCGGCGCGCCGTTCGAAGATTGCGGGGAGGTTGCGGTGCCGGTCGTCGAAGTTTCGCAGCGTTTCGGCAAGCAGCGCGTCGGTCTCGTCCGGGGTCATCGCGAGGACGCGGTCGACGATGTGATTGGCGCGCGTCTTGTCGAGGGGGTTGAGGTCGCGTGGTTCAACTGCCGGCCGGAACGGGCGGACGACGACACGCGACGGGTCGGGCCGCAGATGGAGCGCCTGCCGGTTGAAGAAGGGGGCGGATGGCAGAGCCCCGTCAGGCATCGACGGTTCCAGGCTCGGATGGCGCGATCGTCTGTGGCGGTACCCGCAGTTTCGTGGCGTTCAGCCTTTGCATGTCGGCCAGCGAGAGCAGGAAGGACAGCACCGACTCCGCTCCCCGGTTCTCGTTTGCGCGGTCCGGATGCAGGCCGTCGCGGCAGCTGCCCGTCGCGACGTCGGCGAGTACGACGCCGAGATCGTTCGCACCGAAAAACCATGCGAAGGCGCGTTCGGCTTCCGCACGCCACGACGAGCCGGGATCGACGCGTTGAGCCGCGACACAGGCGGCGATCGTCGCACAGGCTTCCAGCGGTTGTTGATCGAACGCCTGGGGCATATTCCGGGAGGCCATCAGGAAGCCATGCGAACCGACGGGCCGGAAATGCCCTTCGGGGGCCGTCTGTATCGCGACCAGCCAGCGCAGGCTTCGCAATCCCGCTTCGACGTGGGTCGCCGAGCGCGCCGCGGCGCCCGTGACGATCAACGCCTGCGGCAGCCGCGCATTGTCATAGCTGAGGCCATTTTCGAACCACGTCCATTCGGGCCCTTCCCGCGCGCGCAGCAGCTTCTCGAGACGACCCGCGAGTTCGGCGCGCAGGTGCGCGGCGGCATAGTCTTCGGCATAAACCGCGCAATAGGATGCGAGGCCCAGCAGGGTGAACGCCCAGGCCCGCGGCGAAGTAAACGCTGCGACCCCGTCCAGCGCCTCGCCGAACAGCTCCTTTGCCCAGCGCGCGTGTCCGGGGGAGCCGGCGCGTGCGCTATAGGTGCCCAGCGCCCAGAGCGTCCGCCCGTGACTGTCTTCCGAGCCCGCATCTTCCAGCCACCGCCGGTCGAAGCTCATGAAATTGCGAAAGCGTCGATTGTCCGGATTCCAGCCATGCTGGATGAAGGCCGCGAAGGTGGACGACAGGCGGCGCGCCAACGGCGCATCGGGACCGTCGGCGAGACTGCAGCACAGCAGCAGCGCCCGCGCATTGTCGTCGATGCAATAGCCATGGTGGCGGTCGGCGATCGCATGAACCGCATGCTGGGCCATGCCCGTATCGTCGCTCATCGCGGCGAGATGATCGAGCGACATGGGCGGGAGGTTCGGTCGGGCTTTCGTCTGTGCGATCGTCGGGATGGGTCTTGGCATGTCCATCCGGTTGCCGGTCGCGACCCTGCCTCTGCGGGAAGCCGCGCGAAAGCTCGCGGCATAGCGGCGCGCCGTATTGGCCCAGGTCATCGGACGGCTGGCGGCATAGGCCTTGCGGCCCATCGCCAGACGTCCGGTTTCGTCGCCCAGCAGATTGGCGATTGCAGGGCCGAAGCCCGCCGGATTGTCGAACGGGATCAGCACGCCCGACCCATCGGCCAGCAGCTCGGCGGCGTGCCAATAGGGCGTCGAAACGACCGGCCGCCCCATGCCGTGCGAGTAGGCGAGGGTTCCCGACGTCATTTGCGCCGCCGCCAGATAGGGCGTCGCATAGACATCGCACATCGCGATATGGTCGAGCAGTTCGGGGCGGTCAACGAAACGGTTGATGAACGCGACATGGTCATCGAGGCCAAGCTCGCGTACCCGCGCCGTCAGCGTGTCGCGATAACGCTCGCCCTCCCGGGCCTGCAAGGCGGGGTGGGTTGCGCCCATCACGACATAGAGGACGTCGGGGGTGCGCCGGACAATTTCGGGCATGGCCTCTATCATCGCCTCGATACCCTTGTTCGGGCTCATTAGCCCGAACGTCAGGATCACCTTGCGATCGGTAAACCCCAGCCGCTCCTTGGCGGCTCGCGTCGAGGCGAGCGGAACATCGGGAATGCCGTGCGCGATGATGTCGATCTTCTCCGGATCGGTGCCATAGATTTCGATCAGGATATCGCGGGCCTTGTCGGCCATGACGACCACCCGCGCCGATGCGGCGATGAGTGCGTCCATGACCCGGCGCTGCGCCGCATTCGGCCGATCGAGAACCGTGTGCAAGGTGGTGACGAGCGGCGCATCGAGGCTCGCTACGAGGCCCAGAACAAGCGCGCCCGCCCCGCCGCCGAAGATGCCGAACTCATGTTGGAGGCAGACGAGATCGAACGCCTCGCGATTGATGAAATCGGCGGCGGCGCGATAGTCGGCCACCTGGTCCTGCCGGATTGTCTTGCGGACGGCTGGCGGAAATTCATGGTCGCCGCCCGGCTCGATCATCGCGACAATGGCCGTATCCGCAACCTCGCCGAGCGCGCCGACCGCGAGTTCGAGGTCGGTCGTGAAGGTGGCTATGCCGCAGCGGCGCGGGAGGGCATTGCCGACGAACGCGATCCGCAGCGCCGGCGTGTGCAGGCCATCTCAGTGCTTGCCTTTCGGCTTGGCGGTCATTTTCACCGCAGACGCCTCTTGGGCGGCGAGAGCGGTGAGTGCTTTGGGTTTTGCTGCCTTAGGCTTGCGGATCTCGCGATTGCTGCGCTTTTGCGATTTTGCCATGTCAGACGTCCTTCCGTTCGATCATCCGATACGAGAATTCGTCCGAACGCTGCGGGCGGGCCGAAGCGATCGCACCGGCCCTGACATTTTGAGAAAAATAGGGACGGTGACGGTAGGGGAAGGGTTTGAAGCGCCGACCGAGGCTTTCGATCTTGCGCCGATATCGCATGACCTCCGAGGGCTTGGTCGCGGCGGAATAGCGCATCAGCGCGATCTGTTCTTCTTCGAGTAGCTGGTTGAGGCACATGGTGCGTGCTCCTGCATCAAGCGAGAGCACGATATTGTCCCTCTGTCACATGGAGCTTGTTCAGAATTCAGGTGATGTGGCCTTATAACACATTCTGCGAGGATCGCCGCACGAATACGGGATTGGGAGATATTAGTTCTCGTTCGCCGATGGGCGATAAAAACGGTAACGTATGACATCGCCTTCGATCAGGTGGCCGCGAAGCCGCAGTCGCATTTCGTCGGCGCCCGCACTCGAGGTACAGACGAGGCGCGTGCCGCCCGACTGAAGCGGCTCGATCGCGCTGATGCTGACGCCCTGCGCCAGGCAAAGGCGCCTGACCTCCTCTTCGGGCAGAGACAGGTTCATGGCGCGGCTCATCTGGACCGCCGCGTGCTTTCCCACGCCCGTATGGCGGCGGCCACTTGTTCATAGCCTTCGGCACTTGCGGTCGCCACTGCGAGCGGGCGGCCTCCCAGCTCGTCATTCTCCGCGTTGAGGAAGGCGATTGCGGCGTCGCGGCCACCAAGGAGCAGGAAAGCGAGTTGACTGATATCGCCTTGCCGCCGCGCATCCTCGAGTGCGAAGGGCACCCGGCTCCTACGGAAAAAGCTGTTCGACCGCCGCTTGATAGCGTCTTGTCCCTGCACATCGGAAGTCATGGTGCGCCTCCTTCGTAAGCGGGAGCGCGATGTCTCTCAGCCGCGACGGCCTACGATGTACGGTGCCGCGATGCGATTGATATGGGGACGATGCCCGAAGATGTAAGATGCGATCGGTCCGCTGTCCGCTTTACTTCGGCGTCGTCCTGAAAGCGGACGGTCTCCTGGCGGCCAAGTTCTGCTTATTCCTACCACTTCGTTTTGCCTGCGGCCGGCGGTTATTCGATCCGCGCGGCATCGATCATAGCTCGATAAATTCTTCGGACTTCATCTTTGCCAACGTGGCCAGCGTCGAGCGCGGCGGCACTGACCATCGCCGCGTCGGGTTCGCGAAGAGCCATGATCGCCGCCGAAGCTTCCGGCAAATAGTCCTGCCAAAGCGGCTTGCCGCCCATCTTCGCATCGGGCGGATTTGCATCCAACTCGCAAAGTGCGCGGGCGACTCGTTCTAGGCCGGAGGTCATGCCGCGAGAATAACATAGAACGTCGAACTGATCTGGAGGGGTTGCCGTGTTTCTCGCGATCCAAATCGATCCGATCCCGTGCTCGGACAACGGTGACTTTCCAGAATCTCGATCCCCCTCTACAGCGGCCGTATGGCTGGACGCTCAACGATTGCAGAACGGGTCGAGGCCCTGGTCCGGCGAATGGAGGGCGCACCTCTCTGCGACGAATGCATCGCGGACCGGCTCGACCTTTCTTCGATCACGCAAGCCAGTGTCGTGACGAGTGCGGCTAGCGGTGTGGGTGGATTCGAACGCACAAAAGGACCTTGCGGCCTTTGCGGAGAGCGGCGGCACGTCATTCGCCACAGGGGCTGAACTTCGTATTTTGCCGCGGACCAGATCGAGCGCGACTGAATTGGGCGTGCTCTGGCGCCGGCAGGCGGCGCCAGGGACCGCGCGCTGCTTTGGGCCGCGCAGCGCACTTGGCTCGGTATCCTTGCCGGACGGCGGCTGGCCCACAGGCCCGCGCGCACGTCGTCCGGCTGCGGCCTCGCCAAGAGCGCGTTATTCTCTGCGCGCTTCGCGCGGCGTCTTTGATGCATTGCGATGGCTTGGGGTTTGAATCGATCGGTGGTCCGCATTACGGACCCGGCAATGATGTTCAGCCTGTTCCTGTTCGCCTCGGTCATACCGGCCGGTCAATCCTTCACCTGTACGCCCGTTGCGGTCTGGGATGGCGACGGGCCGATCTGGTGCGCCGAAGGCCCGCATGTCCGCCTGTCGGGGGTGGCCGCGCGCGAAATGGACGGCAGCTGCAGGCCAGGGCATCCCTGTCCGGACGCCGATCCGGTCGCGGCGCGCGATCATCTCGTCGGCCTGCTCGGGACGCCGCAAGGGCGGAACCGGACTGGCCATATTCTCGTGCGCGGACCGGTTATGCGCTGCCTGTCGCGCGGCGGGGCCGGCGGCACCCGCACCGCCGCCTTCTGCACATCGCCCCGGTCGGGCGATATCTCCTGTGCGATGATCCTCAGCGGCCTCACCGCGCGCTGGGACAAATATTGGGGTGCGCATCGCTGCGATTGATCGGATCGGACCGGATCGGGCGGGTGGGTCGGGTAGACCGGCCTTTGAGTGCGGCGCGGATCGTTGAATGGACGCGGCGGCAGCTCTGTCTCAGTTGCTCAAGGCCACCCCCTTTTCTGTCGCCTTTCTGCGGGCCCGGCTCGCCTCTGGCCGTCAACCCCATGCGGGGTTCACCCTCGCGTTCCGCTCGGTGACGGCAGCTCGCGGTCCCTTCTTCTGGCGCCATCGGGGATGTCCCCCGAGCAACCGAAGGAGAAAATCCATGGCCACCATCGCCAACCTCAACGTCAAGGCCGACGGCAGCTTCGAAGGCACGCTCGCCACCCTCAACGTCACCGCGCAGATCGCGATTGTCCCGAACGGCCGCAAGGCCAAGGACAGCGAACCCGATTACCGCGTCGTCAGCCGCAAGAACGGCTTCGAACTCGGCGCAGCCTGGGTCAAGACCGCCAAATCGACCGGCGCCGAATATATCGCCGTGACGATGTCGGCCCCCGAATTCGGGACGATCTACGGCAATGTCGCCAACGCCCCCGGCGACGACCCGATGAAGAAGGTCATCATCTGGAACCCGCCGAGCTGACGGGCT
Source organism: Sphingopyxis sp. MG (assembly GCF_002953155.1). Classification (NCBI taxonomy): domain Bacteria; kingdom Pseudomonadati; phylum Pseudomonadota; class Alphaproteobacteria; order Sphingomonadales; family Sphingopyxidaceae; genus Sphingopyxis; species Sphingopyxis sp. MG. The sequence continues at coordinate 2,894,541 of NZ_CP026381.1, read as the reverse complement.
CCCCGGCTCCGCCTTCGGGCGGAGCCAATCGATTTAACGGCATGAAGGCGGTCCTCTGGGCCGCCTTTTTGCATTCCTGTTGCTGGCAGGCGTGTGCTTCCGGGGCCCCGCGGCGCGTGAGCCTCTTGATCGGCGAATGAGGCGCCGCAGACGACGAGGGCCGTGTGTGAGCGAACGGCAGGATGTCGACAGCTCTGCGAAATAAAAGGTCAGAGAGGGGGCCGGGACGCGGCGGCGAACCGGGGGCGGGTGGGGCATGGGGCACTGCCGCATGGAAGCGGGCCATCCCCGCTCTCGATTGCCGCTGATCCCTTGGCCGAGGTCAGGCTTCCTTCAATCAACCCGTGAAGGGTCCCCACGCTTCGCTCGGGCCGCGGCTTCGCGCGCGGTGATTGCGGCCTGTCCCCGTCCGGCGGGGCGCCTGTCGAGCGGGAATGGCCCGCTCCCAAGGACAGGAGCCTATCCCATGCCGCTTTCCACCGCCCAATCGCTTGGCTGGAGCCTCGCCCGGACCATGATGACCATCATCATTCTCATCGAGACCAGCGCCGGATATTCGGTCATGCCGCTCGACGAGTTCGACGGCGACCCGGAAACGATCGTCTGCGAATATGACCCGTTCAATCGCTAAGAATCTGGAATTGTCTCCAGAATGGGGCCGGTTCGGGGTCTCCCCCGAGCCGGTTTTGGCTATGCTGTGCCTGCAGGTTGCGCTGCGGAGGTGGTGGTGGGCGCGTCCGATGGGAGGACGTCCATGACCCTGATGCTGATCCTTGGCGCGGTTGCGGCATTTTATTGTCTGCTGCTGCTCTTTCGCTGCGCGACGCTCGCGTTCCCGGTCGTTGCAGGGCTGGGTCCGGCTCTGACGCTGCGGGACCATGGTTTCGGCTGGATCGTCATTCTGGCCGCGGGCTTGCTGGGGTTCTTCACCGTTCATGCCCTTGGCCGGCACCTGGCGCGCAGTTCGGCTCCGCTCGCCGTCCGGCTTGGCGTCATCCTGACCTTCGTGGGCGCCGCCGCGGCTGCAGGCTTCCAGGCCGGAGCCGCGCTCGCGATACTTGCCGACCTCGATCCCTGGACGCAGCTTGGCACTTCCATCCTGACCGCCTTCGTCATCGGCTATGCCAGTTGGCGTGATCTCTTGACGCGGGGTGGCCGGATCGAGCGACCGGCGCTGCACAGCTAGGCGTTAAACCCGCTTCTCGTCGTTCTTCGCTTCCCGGCCGACCGGCAACGCATCCATCCGCGGGTCCGCACCGTCACGGCCTCTCGACATGCGCCATCTGTCAGCAGGCCGCTTCGCTGACCCGGCCCGGTGCAACCGCGCTGGCACGACTTTCTTCCCCCGGCGTGCCGCCGTTCCTCGCGAAACAAGAAAGCCGTGCCAGCGCGGTCCTTCGCTTCGCTGCGGGCCTGCGGCTGCACCGCCGGGACCCCGCCGACGACCGATGCGCATCGAGGCCGCGATGGTGCGGCCCGAGCCAAGGAAGGAATGCATCATGGCCAGGATCGGCACATTCAAGAAAGTCTCCGGCGAATTTCGGGGTCAGATCACCACCCTCGCGGTGCAGGCGAAAGCGGTTCGCATCACGCCCGAAAAAGACCCGAGCGGCAATGCCCCCAGCCACCGCGTTTTCATCGGCGACGTCGAAGTCGGCGCGGCCTGGGAAAAGCAGACGCAGGACAAGCGCCCCTATCTTTCGGTCAAGCTCGACGACCCGAGCTTCACCGCGCCGATCTTTGCGCAGCTGTTCGCGGGCGAAGACGGCGAGCATGATCTGGTCTGGAGCCGCCAGACCCGCCGCGGCGACTGAGCCGCGGGGACCCGCCCGGCGGTGCCGGGCGGGCTACCCATTAATGGGGAAGGGTGCCCCCAAGCCTTGGAATTGGCGCTCGTCCCCATTTCGCCAATTCTTCGGCCTCCCACGGGAGGCTGTTATGGCGGTTGCGAAGACGGCAGAAAGCAAACGACCGCCGTCCCTGGACTTTCCCGGCTACGCCCAGGAGTTCCTTCGCCGCAGCCCGGAGTATAATCGCGACTATGAAGGGGTGATGTCGGATCGCCATGCCGATCCGGCGTCGCGGGAGGTGATGGCCCGGCGCTGGGGCCTCTGCTTTCCCGGTCGATCCGTGCCTTTCGGCGCTTGATGCCCCGGCCTATTGGGACGCGGCAGTTTGTCCCTATGTCGTAATACTCGGCGCTGCGCTGCCGGCCTTTGCAGCCGGGCTGCGCTTCGATCCGGCTCGCTGGCCGCATCGCCTTGGCTGTCGGCCGGGCCTTGACGGAAGCCACTATATATTGAGCGACGGCTCGGCGCTCCACCGGATCTGGCTGCGCGGCGATCCGGTCGAGGGCGCCTATGCTTGCCAGGTCCCGCTCGACAGCCTGATCGAGACGCGCCTTCAGGCGGTCTGCGATTTCGATCGATGGCTGCGGGGGGCATCTTTCGCGCCCGCGGTCGTCCGGCCGACATCCTACCAGGCCCAGCGCCTCGATCTGCTACTATCGATCCTCGACCTTCGCGCCGGGGCGCAAGTCTCGAGCCATGAGGTCGCGCGCCGGCTCATTTATCCGCGCCTCGATGTCGGACGCGGCGCCGCATGGAAATCGTCACCCGAACGGCGCCGGACGCAGCGCCTGATCCGCGAGGCCGAAGCGCTGGCGGCGGGCGGCTACCGCGCATTGCTCGCCGGCCGGGCGGGGCGACAAAAATAGCCGCGAATTTCAGCCGCTCCCCCGCGCCGCAGCTTTCGCGCCACGACGCGCCACGACCCGCCGGTCCTTCTTGTTCGGTCCGGCGCCTCGAAGGAGCTGTCCATGTCCAATCTGCCCGCGCCGCGCTATCTGAAGACGCCCGATGCCGCGCTTCACGTCGGACTTTCGCCCCGGACCCTCGAAAAGCACCGCTGCTACGGCACGGGCCCCGCGTACCGCAAGCTTGGCGGGCGTGTCGTCTACGCCATCGACGACCTCGACGCCTGGGCCGATCTTGGCCGACGTTCCTCGACCTCCGATCCCGGCATCGGGACCGTCCATCCCGCGCGCCCGGTGCGCCGCTGATGTGCAGCGAGAACCTAGCACAAGTGGCCGGGGTGCGGTCCTCGATGCGCGGTGCCGGCGCATTGGCCGTGTTTACCGACGCTGATCTTACCGCCGTCGAGAGCCGCATCGATCCTTGGCATTGCTTCGGCCGCGTTGCCGCCGGCGCGCCGTCCCGCCCGTCGATGGCGGAACGGCAGCCGGCATGGCTCGGCCGCCGGGGGGGCGAAGGATGAACCGCGCTTATATGAAGGCGACGGTCGCTGCGGCGGGACTGTTTGGCGGTCTGTTCCTGTTTCTGGCGTCGCATCCACCGGCGCCGCGCTGGCTCTGGAACGCCAGCGAGAGTGCGCCGGTCGGGCTTTATCGTATCGACTCCGCGGCCCATCTTCGTCGCGGCGATCTGGTCGCGATCAGGCCGCCCGCCGCCATCGGCGCCTTTCTCGACAAGCGGAATTATCTGCCCGCTGGCCTGCCTTTGCTCAAGCGCGTCGCGGCCCTGCCGGGCGCGCGCGTCTGCCGCTCGGGTGTCTTTGTCACGGTCGATGGCGTCGGCGTCGCGCGCGCCTTGCCGCGCGACCGGGCGGGCCGCCCGCTGCCGATCTGGCACGGCTGCCGCATCGTCGGCGCGGGCGAAATCTTCCTGATCAATGCAGCGCCACTGAGCCTCGACAGCCGATATTTCGGGCCGCTTCCCACCACCGGCCTGATCGGGATCGCGCACCCGCTGGTCACCCGCGCCAGCGACGGCGGCGCGCTGCGCTGGCACGTCCCGGCGCGAAAAGCCTTCCAATTCCCAACCAGCAAGGAGCAAACTCCATGATCATCGGGTCATTCCGGAATCGCGGCCTCGGCTATGTCGGCCGCATCCACACGCTGAGTCTCGACGCCGAACTCAGCATCGAACCCGCCGAACGCACCGAAGCCGAGGGCGCGCCCGACTGGCGCATATTCCTCGGCAGGGCCAAGGACGGGATCGAGATCGGCGTCGGTCGAACCGACTTCGGGTCGCTCGGCCTCGTCATCGCGATCGAAATCGACGACCCCGCGCTTGGCGCGCCGCTACGCGCCAATCTGGACTGCGATGGCTTTCGCCGCGGGCCGCTGTGGCTGCGCTGGTCGCGGACCGATGCTGCCGGGCAGCGCTGAACCATGGCGATTGCGCCTCAATTCCTTCGCTCTGCGCTCGCGCTTGCCTTGCGCCGCGCGCTGCACACGGCTGCATTGGCCGCTGCGCTCGTCATGTCGCCGCCGTGCGCTGCGGCCGCTTCGCAAGCGGCGCCCGCCGCGCATCCTTATGCCGCCCCGGTGGCCGAAGCGGCGCAGCGCTTCGGCATTCCCGAGACCTGGATCTGGCGCGTGATGCACGCCGAAAGCCGCGGCAATCGGCGCGCCGTGTCGCCCGCCGGGGCGATGGGTCTCATGCAGATCATGCCGGGAACCTGGAGCATGCTGACGTCAAGGCATCGGCTCGGGACAGACCCGTTCGACGTCCGCGCCAACATCCTCGCGGGCGCAGCCTATCTGCGCGCCATGTGGGACCGCTATCGCGACATCCGCCTGATGCTCGCAGCCTATAATGCCGGGCCCGGGCGCGTTGATGCCTATGCCGCCGGGCGCCGCGGACTGCCGGCCGAAACCCTCGCTTATGTCGCGGGAATCGCGCCCGCGCTCGGTTCGACAACACGCAATCCTGCTGCCGTGGCGTTGCCGGCGGCGGCGCCCGGCTGGCGCGATGCCGGCATCTTCGCGGACCGAAAAATGGCTTCGGTCGGCGAACAAGATGTTGCCGCCTTGCCCTTGTCGCGTTCGGCTGAATTCCATTCTCGTGCGCCTGTCGCTGCCGCCAACCCGCTTTTCGCGCCGGTTTCCGGAAAGGATTACTGATGGCAGATTCTGCATTTTGTCCGCACCTATTTGTGCGGATTCCTTGTGTCTCATCGCGGCGGAGCAAGCACCGGGGGGCAGCTCTGCGGAGGTCTTGGAGGAGACCTGGCAGGTCCTTCCTGCAGCAAGGGTTGCAGGGCCGCGATGCTACGCATCGGACCCATATTTTGGATACACACCTCACGCACGGGTGCATCCAGCTTTTCCGCCACTTTTCGAGGCAGCGATCCGGCACCACCATTTTACCACCATCAGGAAGTGCGGGTTTTGCGGCATTTCTCGAGGCAGCGGAACGGCGACACAGCGGAAACGGGCAATGACAGCCGCTCGCTACAACGTCCGCGTGCCGGCGGCGCTTGACCAGGCGCTTCACAGGCTCGCCGAGCTGGAGGGGCTGACAGCCTACGCCATGCTTCAGCGCATCGTGAAAGCAGGTATCGACGCGCGCACGAATCCTCGGGCCGCCGACGCTGAAGCAAGGGAGCTGATAGCCGAGGTGGCGTCGATGGGGGTTCGTCTTGCCGACATCGAGCATATGGTCGACCGGACGCTGTTCACTGCCTGCGCGGCCTATTGTTATGCACGCTCCGCGGCAATCGGTAGCGAGGAGTCCGACGAGGCGATCGCCGAGGAAGTCAGGCCCGCCTATGAGCGGCAAAGAGCGATGGCGGAGCAGCGGTCGTGAGCGAGCATCACGATCGCCGCCTGCATGCCGACACGCTGCGCCGCCATCATCGCCACAGCCAGACACGGCGTTTCAAAAGGCAGGTCGCGATCATGGCCGCGTCGATCGCGCTTGGCGGCCTTGCCGCGCCCTATCTCATGCTCGACCCGAAGATCATGCAGGCGACGGGCACCTGGCACCATGCGAAGCTCCTGACATGGTTCGCCGGCGCCGCTGGCGGCGATCCCGGAATGAAGATCCGCGATGGCGAAACATACTTTCTGGTGTCCGCGCGTGCGGTCGCGAGCCATGCCTATTATCGCCAGTCGGCGAGCATCACCATTTCCTTTATCATCCGCGGGAGCATGATTGGCTTCGCGGCCTGGCTGTCGGGGCTGTTCCTCTTGCGCGGCGTCGCGGCGCGGCGGCGCGAGCGCGCGCTGCGCGATCGCTTTGTCAGCGGCACACTGGTCACCAGCGAAGCGGCGCTCGCAAAGCGCGCGCGGTCGGAGGCGGACGGGCGGTCGTTGGCGATCGGACCCATCGCGCTCCCGCCGCGTCTCGAGACCCGGCACATGGCAATGGTCGGCACGACGGGCAGCGGCAAGACGACCGTGCTGCGCCAGATGCTCGACGGCATCGAGGCGCGCGGCGAGGCGGCATTGGTCTATGATACCAGCGGCGAGTTCATCGCCCATTATTATGATCCCGAGCGCGGCGACATCATCCTCAACCCCTTCGATGCGCGCTGCGCTTACTGGTCGCCCTTTGCCGAGATCGCGCACCCGGCCGATGCCGACCGGATCGCACAGCAGCTCATCACCGAGACCGGGCAGCACGACCGCGATGTCTGGCTCGAGACCAGCCGTATCCTCGTCGCCAACATGTTGCGCGCGCTGTGGCGAGAGAAGAAAGGAACCTTGCCCGATCTGCTCCACGCGCTCCAGCTTCGCACCAAGGACGATCTGAAAGTCTGGCTCGGCGACAGCTCGTCGGCGCGCACCTTTGCCGAAGACGCCGACCGCGCGACCGGCAGCGTGCTCTTCATGCTCGCGAAGGCCGCGAACCTCATCCAGTTTCTGCGGGTCCAGGAAGACAACGAGGCGCCTTTCTCGTTTCGCGCATTCCTTTCCGGACTCGACGAGCGCGATGGGGCCAGGCCGTGGATCTTCGTACCGCGCAAGGAGGATTATTTCGAGGCGTCGAAGCCGCTGCTCGCCTGCTGGCTCGAATGCGCTGCGAGCGCCCTGCTGGGGCTTGCGCCGTCGGCTGATCGCCGCGTCTGGTTCCTGCTCGACGAACTCGCCGACTTGCCGCGCGTCGACAATCTCGCGCGGCTGCTGCCCGAGGGGCGCAAGTTCGGGGCGGCGGTCGTGCTGACTTTCCAGGCGATCGGCCAGATGCGCCATCGCTATGGCAAGGATCTTTCCGAATCGATGCTAGGCTGCTGCAACACCAAGCTCTTCCTCCAGATGATCGATGGCGAGAGCCGCAAATGGGCAAGCGAGACGATCGGTAGCTGCGAGGTCGAAGTTCTCACCATGACGGGCGCGCTCGGCGATGGCGATGACAAGCCGCGAATGACGCTGGGCCGGCAGCGAAAGGTGAGGCCCGCCGTGTTGGAAAGCGAACTGCGGCTCGCGCGGCATGAGGGCTATCTGCTGCTTCCCGATGGGATGCCCGTTGCCCGGATCTCGCTCACCGCCGATCATATCGCGCGTCGGGGCAGGGCATCCCAACGGGCCTTCGTTGCGTCCAAGCCCGAGACCAGCCTGTGGTCGAGGTCTGTCGTAGCGTCGCCCGCGCCGCCGCCGAAGGCGGAGACGCAGGCGGTCGCGGCGAAGCCGAAACCGAAGCGCAGGGGCCGCCGTCCCGCCGGCGGAGGGCCGGTCTGATGGTCGCGTCGGTGTCCGCGCTGACCAGCTCGGCGCAGGCGAGCAGCTATTATGAGACCGATGATTATTATGCCGACGGCGGGCTGTCGCCTTCCGAATGGCAGGGCAAGGGCGCCGAGGCACTCGGCTTGTCGGGCGAGGTCGATCGCGATGCCTTTCGCGACCTGCTCGACGGAAAGGTCGGGGCCATTCAGCTTGGTACGATGCGCGACGGGAAGCTTGAGCATCGGCCCGGATGGGATGTGACCCTGAGCGCCCCCAAGTCGGTGTCGATCATGGCCGAGGTCGCGGGTGACCGTCGATTGATCGCGGCGCATGGCGACGCGGTAAAAACGGCGCTTGCGCACGTCGAGGCGCATATGGCCGCGACCCGTGTCCGGCATGGCGGCAATGTGACGCGTGAGGCAACCGGCAATCTCATCATCGCCAGCTTCCAGCATGGCACCAGCCGCGCACAGGATCCGCAGCTTCACACGCATAATGTCATCATGAATGCGACGCAGGGCGATGACGGATCGTGGCGCAGCCTCGAGCCGCGCGCGATCTACCAGCTCCAGAAGCAGATCGGCGCGATCTACCGGCAGGAACTGGCGCTGAAGGTGCGCGAGCTCGGCTATGAAATCGAGCCGGCCAGGGACTCAATGTTCGAAATCAGGGGCGTCTCCGCCGACGTCATGGCAGCGTTCAGCACCCGCAGCGCCGCAATCGAGGCTGCGCTCGGTGAACGCGGAACGTCGCGCGAGGAGGCCAGCGCAGCCGAGAAGCAGGTCGCCGCTCTCGACACCCGCGATGCGAAGGTGACAATCGACCAGGCGTCGCTCATCGCCGATTGGCGGGCGACCGCCGATCAGGCGGGGTTCGATACCAGCGCGCGCCTGGCGCTCGTTGGCGAAGCGCAAGCGAAGGCGGTCGCTGCGGAGGGAATCCTGGAGCGAACGAGCGTGGCCAAGCGCGCCGTGGCGCATGCCGCCGACAAGCTTGGCGAGCGCCAATCGGTGTTTTCGGTCGCGGCGTTGCACGAGGAAGCGGGGCGCGTCGGATTGGGGAAGGTCGGCTATGCCGCGATCGGTTCGGCGATTGCGGCAGCGACCGAGCGCGGCGATCTCATCGACCGCAACTTTCTCGATCGGCGCGGCGCGGATTTTGCCGGACTCACCACCCGCCAGAATATCGAGGCCGAAACTCGATTGCTCAGGATCGAGGCCGATGGCCGCGGTGCGCTCGCGCCGATCGCATCGCCGCTGGCGGCAGCGAAGGCGGTCGCGGCCGCTTCGCGGCAGGGCGAGCGCGCGGGCCTTGCCTGGAACGAGGACCAGCGTGCGGCGACCCGGCAGCTCCTCGCGAGCCGCAACCGGATCACCGCGGTGCAGGGCTATGCCGGCACCGCCAAGACCACCACGGTGCTTGCAACCTTCGCGCGCGAGGCGGAGGAGCGAGGGGTGCCGGTTGTCGCGCTCGCGCCGACCGCGTCCGCGGCAATGGTGCTCGGCGCGGCGCTGGCAACGCGCGGCGATACGGTCGCGCGTCATATGCTGACGCCGGGGCGGGCGGCGTCGGGGCCGTCGGCAGCGTGGATCGTCGACGAAGCGTCCTTGCTGTCAGCCCGCGATACGGCGCGCCTGTTTGAACTCGCCCTGAAGCATGACGCCCGTGTCATCCTTGTCGGCGACGTCAAGCAACTCGGCTCGGTCGAGGCGGGCGCAGCCTTTGCGCAGCTCCAGACAGCGGGAATGGAAACCGTGAGGCTCGAAACTATCGTCCGGCAGACCAACCGCGCGGCCCGGGAGGCGGTGCTCGCGTCGATCGAGGGGAACGCGAAAAGAGCGCTCGCCGCGCTCGATCGCGGCGGTGGTGCGATCGTCGAGAATGCCGATCGCGCGGCGCGGTTTGCCGCCATCGCCGAACATTATGCTGGCCTCGACAAGGCCAGCCGCGCGCGCACCCTTATCGTCGAACCATCGCGCGACGGGCGCGACGCCCTGACCGCCGATATCCGACAGGCACTTGCCCGCTCGGGCGCCCTCGCCGGTCCGGCGGTCACGCTGGAAAGCCTGGTCAACAAGGGACTGACCCGCGCCGAGGCGCGCGATCCGGCGAGCTATGACAGCGGCGATGTCGTCCGCTTTTCGCGCGACTATCCCGACAAGGGCGTCAAGCGGGGGGAGGCCTGGCGCGTCGAAACCGTCGATCCGGCGAAAGCGGCCGTGGCGCTGCGGGCCGAGGACGGACGCGAAGTCGATTGGCGGTTGCGGCAATGGGGTGCCGGCCATGTGCAGATCTTCGAAACCCGGCCGCTGGAACTCAAGGCCGGCGACAACATCCGCTTCACGCGCAACGATCGCGGCGCGGGGCGCGTGAACGGCGCGCGCGCGGAGGTGACGGCGGTCGATGCCGCGGCACGGGCCGCTGTCGTCCGCGACGCGCGGGGCCGGGTTCAGACGCTGCGGCTCGATAGTGCCCGCGACCGTCATATCGCGCACGGCTATGTCGATACGGCGTTTGCCGCGCAGGGCCGCACGGCCGATCATGTCATCGTCCACGCCGACAGTCGGGCCACCAATCTGGTCGACCAGAAGAGCTTTTACGTCGGGATTTCGCGCGCCAAACAGTCGGCGACGATCTTCACCAACGATCGCGCTAAGCTCGTTGCCGCGATCCACGAACGCGCCGGGACGGTCCAGACAGCGATCGCGCAGGTCAACAGTTCAGCGGCCGCATCGCACAAAGCGGCCGCATCGCACAAAGCGGCAGGACCGGCTCTGTCCCGGTCGCTGTCGTCCGGCTCCGCCATGGGGCTTTAGCGGCGCGGGGCCGGGAGCATTGCGGTCGGTCCGCCCGGACGTTGGCATCGTGCATGATCAGTCTTCGCCCGCGGCAAAATAGGCAGTGAGCCGATGTGCGAGATCGGGGGACAGCCGGATATGCGTTCGCCGGCCATCGTCGCGGTCCGCCTCGCGGACGAGAAGTCCGGCATCGCAGAGACGCTGCAGCAAGCGCTGCGCCGACGACGTCGGGAGACCCGAGGCGATACAGGCGGAGCTGGTCGAGACGGCTCGACCCTGGGCCTCATGTATGAACAGGTCGATCAATATGTCCCACGCCGGCTCTCCGAAACATTCGTCTGCACCCACGAGCTGGCGGCGGAGCAGTCTGCGGCGAGCGGTTCGGCGCGCATTGGCTAATGCGAGGGTCGCGTCATTCGGATCGGCCGCGCTGTCGCGCAGTCGTTCCGGCGGCCGCCGTTTCGCCCGCGCCCGGCGATGAAGGATCAGACTGTGCTTGGTGCTCGTCACCACAATATGTTCGAGCAGCGCGACATCGAGCGCGTAGCCGATCGAAACCAGCCGTTCGGTCACGTCGATATCGCCGCGGCTCGGCGTCGGATCGCCGCTGGGGTGATTGTGGACGAGGATGACGCCGGCGGCATTCAGTTCGAGGGCGCGGCGAAATATGACCCGCGCATGCACGGTCAGCTGTCCGATCGTCCCATGCTGCATTTGCTCGTCGCCGATCACGCGCCGCGAGCCGTCGAGGAATAGCGCACGGAGAATTTCATGCGGGAGCGCGCCCATCGAAGCCTGCAGATAGCGGATCAACTTCGGATCGGCGGGCGTGACGGCGCGTCCGACCACCTCCGAGCGCATGGACTCGAGCGTCGCTGATCGCGCGGCGGTCAGCATGACCGCTACCGGACTGTCCTTCCCGAGGACCCGGCGGAGCGATGCGGGGGACTGGGCCCAGACGCGCGCAAGCGTGCGATATTCCGAGAGCAGCGCCTCGGCCGTCGATTGGCTGTTCGCCGGATCGATCGCCGCGATCAGATCTGCCAGGACGGCTCGCTCTCGCCGCGCATCAGCCGTCGCTGGTGACGCCAGGTTGCGAGGACGAGAATCAGCGGGACGGGCCAGGACGTCGCGACCTGCATTGTAAGGTAGACCGACGGCTCCATCGTCACGTCGAGGAGCCGGCTCGTGTGCGCCAGGAGCGGAAGCATGTGAAGCACCGCGACGCACAATGGCCAGAAGCGATGCGCATAAAGTGCGAGCGCAGTTGTCGCCGCGGCGCCGAACAGGTCGATCGCGAGGTGACCCATATCCAGCGTGGCAAACTCCGGCGGGATAAAGGCATGGAGCAGCTGATCGGCCGCCACCATGGTCCAGGCGATCGCCGCCATCGTCCGTTCGGGGCCGCCGCCGCGCCAGAGGGCGTAAGCGGAAGCGACCAGCAAGAAGGCGAGAAACAAGGCTATGCGCACGGGTCCAGACTTCCATGCCGATCGCTCCCGGTCAATCGGTCAGGCGGCGGATGCCAGCGGAATGCTGTCGCCCTGTGCGATCTTTGGACATTCGTGGAGATCATAGCCCGCGGTCTCGCGCCCGATCGCGACGAGCTCGCCGTGGACGCGCATGACGGCGCCGCTGACATCGACCAGGGCCATTTGCGCCTGCATGAGGCGGCGGATCGCGGCATGGCCTTTGGTCGCCGGCACGCCGACGGTGTCGCGGCGCGCCGTGACGACGCTCGTCATTAGCGATGACATGGCGATTAGCGCATCGTCGATCCTGATCTCGGCCGCCGGCACATCGCGTGCGAGGCGGGCAGTGGTGAGGGCGATTTCCTTGGGCATGACGTCTCCTTTTTCCAAAACGCATGCGTGCGTTTCGGCGCGACGGTTTGGACTTGGAAGGGGATCAGCCGGAGATCAGCCGCGTCAGCGCCTGGGCGATCGCAAGTCCGGTCAGGATGAGCAGGGCCAGCGCGACCAGCATGGTCGCCATGAGCCAGGCTCTTCTGATCCGAGTGTGATCAGGTCTCCAAAAATCCCCGAACGGCGGGTTGCTGACCCTTGGTCCTTCCGTCGGCGAAGCACTCTCGTGCATCGCCTCGGGGAGGCTTCCGTCCGGGACGCTGGATGGCACCAGTCCGGGGTTGGGCGATACTATGACCGGATCACATGATATCCGATCATAGGTCTGACGGAGCCGCGCATAGATGATCGCGGCTTCGTCGCGGTTCGCTGCGCCGAGAATATTGCGGGCCGTGGTGATCCTCAGGTCGACGGCCTGCTTGGAAATGTCGAGGCGGCGCGCAATCTGTTTCGATGTCTGGCGCTCGAGCAGCAGATCGAGGCAAGCGCGCTGCTTGTCGGTGAGGCGCGACCAGCGCGCAGTTTCATCTGACGGCTGCGACCCCGAATCAGTCATTATTACACTGTTGTCAAAATCGCGGGGCGTGCAAGCCACACGTCGCATTTTGCGGTCGCTCGCAGCATGTTACGCGGCGGGTGCCTACGCCACGGCCTGTCTTTCTTCGCCATGGTTCGACGCGCGCAAATCGCTGTTGAAATCCGGCGTTGCGTGCGTCTCTTACTCGTCCCCGTCGAGCGCGGCACCACTGCCCCGCGCCAGCAAATGGGGATATCGATGGGCGCAGAACCGATCCGGCTGGAGGCACGTCATCGCAGCGCGCGCATGCTTCGCACCGCGATGGGCGGCGCGATCGCCGAATGGCTCGCCGAGCCCGAGATCATCGAAATCATGCTCAATCCCGACGGGCGGCTCTGGATCGACCGACTCGGCCGGGGGATCGAAGCCAGCGGGGAGACGCTGAGCGCCGCCGATGGCGAGCGCATCATCCGACTCGTCGCGCATCATGTCGGCGCCGAGGTGCATGGCGCCGCGCCGCGCGTGTCGGCCGAGCTGCCCGATGGCGGGGAACGCTTTGAGGGATTGCTGCCGCCGGTCGTGGCGGCGCCGACCTTTGCGATCCGCAAGCCCGCCATCGCCGTCTTCACTCTCGACGACTATGTCGCCTCGGGGACCATGTCGGCCGCGGCGGCGGATATGCTCCGGCGCGGCGTTCGCGACCGGCTCAATATCCTCGTCGCGGGCGGCACCGGCACCGGCAAGACGACGCTGACCAACGCCCTGCTCGCCGAGATCGCGGGAAGCAGCGACCGCATCATCCTGATCGAGGACACGCGCGAACTTCAATGCGCGGCGCCGAACTTCGTCGCGATGCGCACCAAGGATGGCGTTGCTTCGCTGTCCGATCTCGTGCGCTCCTCGCTGCGCCTTCGTCCCGACCGAATCCCGATCGGCGAAGTACGCGGCGCCGAGGCGCTCGACCTTCTGAAAGCCTGGGGCACGGGTCATCCCGGCGGCGTCGGCACGATCCATGCCGGCAGCGCGCTCGGCGCGCTCCGCCGCATGGAGCAGCTCATCCAGGAGGCCGTGATTACCGTGCCGCGCGCGCTGCTCGCCGAGACGATCGATCTTGTCGCCGTGCTCGTCCGCGACGGGACAGGCCGGCGCCTTTCCGAACTCGCGCGCGTCGACGGGTTCGACCGGCTGAACCTCGAATATCGCCTGACCCCGCTCATTGACCCCGAAGGAGACAATCAATGAACCACGCCCCCCGGCATGGCGCGCGTTGCGCCATGCTCTGCTCCACCGCACTGCTCGTCGCACTTGCAATGTCGGCTCCGGCCCATGCCGGTGGTTCCTCGATGCCATGGGAAGCGCCGCTGCAGTCGATCCTCGAGAGCATTGAGGGCCCGGTCGCGAAGGCCGTCGCGGTGATTATCATCATCGTGACCGGCCTCAGCCTCGCCTTTGGCGACACGTCGGGCGGCTTCCGTCGGCTGATCCAGATCGTGTTCGGCCTATCGATCGCGTTCGCGGCCTCGAGCTTCTTCCTCTCCTTCTTCTCCTTCGGCGGCGGAGCGCTCGTCTGATGGGCCGGGAAGGGGAGGTGCCGGGCTATTTCGCGCCGGTGCACCGGGCGCTCGCCGAACCGATCCTGCTCGGCGGCGCGCCGCGCAGCCTCGCCATCGTCAACGGCACGCTTGCCGGGGCGATCGGCCTTGGCCTCCGCCTCTGGCTCATCGGCCTCGCCATCTGGGCGGTTGGTCATGCCCTCTCGGTCTGGGCCGCGCGGCGTGACCCGCAGTTTGTCGACGTCGCCCGCCGTCACCTCAAATATCCCGTCTGGATGCGCCCATGATGAACTTCTCCGAATATCGCTCGAAATCCGCCAGCCTTGCCGATTTTCTCCCATGGGTCTGCCTGGTGGCGGAGGGCGTGGTGCTGAACAAGGATGGTTCGTTTCAGCGCACGGCGCGCTTCCGCGGGCCCGACCTCGACAGCGCCACGCCCGCCGAACTCGTCGCGGTGACCGCCCGTCTCAACAATGCGCTCCGCCGTTTGGGGTCAGGCTGGGCGGTATTCGTCGAGGCGCAGCGCGTGCCGGCATTGTCTTATCCGGTGTCGGATTTTCCCGATGTCGTGTCCGAGCTGGTCGATATCGAACGCCGCGAGCAGTTCCGCGAGGAGGGCGCGCATTTCGAAAGCTTTTATTATCTGACGCTCTTGTGGATGCCGCCAGCCGAGGAGGCTGCGCGCGCCGAGGCTTGGCTCTATGAGGGGCGCTCGAAGACCGGGGTCGATCCCAAGGAATTGCTGAAAAGCTTTATCGACCGCACCGGGCGCATGCTCCATCTCGTCGAAGGATTCATGCCCGAGGCCGAATGGCTCGATGACGGCGAAACGCTCACCTATCTCCACAGCTGCATCTCGACCAAGGTCCAGCGCGTTCGCGTGCCCGAGACCCCGATGTATCTCGACGCGCTGCTCGCCGACGAAGCACTGGTCGGCGGGCTCGAGCCGCGGCTCGGCGACCATCATCTGCGTACGCTGACCATCACCGGTTTCCCGAGCGTCACTTTCCCGGGGCTGCTCGACGAGCTCAACCGCCAGGCCTTCGCCTATCGCTGGTCGTCGCGCGCGATCATGCTCGACAAGACCGATGCCACCAAGCTGCTGACGAAGATTCGGCGGCAGTGGTTCGCGAAGCGCAAGTCGGTCGCCGCGATCCTCAAGGAAGTGATGACCAACGAGGCCTCGGTGCTGATGGACAGCGACGCGTCGAACAAGGCCGCCGACGCCGACATGGCGCTGCAGGAGCTTGGCGCCGACGAAGCTGGGATCGCCTATGTCACCGCGACGATCACCGTCTGGGATCGCGACCCCGCGCTCGCAGCCGAGAAGCTGCGGCTGGTCGAGAAGATCGTCCAGAGCCGCGACTTCACCTGCACGGTCGAGGGCGTCAATGCACTCGAGGCCTGGTTCGGGAGTCTTCCCGGCCATGTCTATGCCAATGTCCGCCAGCCGCCCATTTCCACCCTCAATCTCGCCCACCTCATTCCCCTGTCCGCGGTGTGGGCGGGGGCGGAACGCGACGAGCATTTCGGTGATGCCCCCTTGCTCTACGGCAAGACCGAAGGCTCGACCCCGTTCCGCCTCACTCTTCATGTCGGAGATGTCGGCCATATGCTGGTCGTCGGCCCGACGGGTGCCGGCAAATCCGTGCTGCTCGCGCTGATGGCGCTTCAGTTCCGCCGCTACGAAGGCAACCAGATCTTCGCCTTCGATTATGGCGGCTCGATCCGCGCCGCGGCGATCGCGATGGGCGGCGACTGGCAGGATCTTGGCGGCGCGCTGCACGATGCCGGCAGCGTGGGATCGGTCGCCTTGCAGCCGCTTGCGCGCATCGACGAGGCCGCCGAGCGGGCATGGGCGGCCGAATGGCTCGCCGCCTTGCTTGCGGGCGAAGGAGTGAATGTCGATCCCGCCGCGAAGGAGCATGTCTGGTCGGCGCTGAATTCGCTGGCGAGCGCGCCTGTGTCGGAACGGACGCTGACCGGCCTTGCCGTCCTGCTCCAGTCGCAAGAGCTGAAGCTCGCGCTCTCGCCCTATCTCGTCGGCGGTCCCTGGGGACGGCTGCTCGACGCCGAGGCCGAGCATCTTGGGACGGCGCGCGTCCAGGCGCTCGAAACAGAGGGTCTGGTCGGTGCCTCTTCGGCGCCGTCGGTGCTCGCCTATCTGTTTCATCGGATCGAGGGGCGCCTCGACGGATCGCCGACGCTGATCATCATCGACGAGGGCTGGCTCGTCCTCGACAGCCCGGCCTTCGCGGCGCAGCTGCGAGAGTGGTTGAAGACGCTGCGCAAGAAGAATGCGAGCGTGATCTTCGCAACGCAGAGCCTCGCCGATATCGAGGGATCGAGCATCGCACCGGCGATTATCGAAAGCTGTCCGACCCGGATGTTTCTCCCGAACGAGCGCGCTGCCGAGCCGCAGATCGCGCGGGTCTATGAGCGCTTCGGACTCAACGATCGCCAAATCGAGATATTGAGCCGGGCAACGCCGAAGCGCGATTATTATTGCCAGTCGCGGCGCGGCAACCGGCTGTTCGAACTCGGGCTCGGCGACGTCGCGCTCGCCTTCACCGCCGCCTCCTCGAAGACCGATCAGCTCAAGATCGGCGAGATTGTCGCGGCGCGTGGCCGTGCCGATTTCGCCGAATTCTGGCTGCGCCACCGCGGCCTCTATTGGGCCGCCGATCTCCTCGCGAACCTCGAAACCCCCGACCATCTAAAGGAGTGAATATCATGAAGATTATGATGAGCCGTGCGCTGCTGGCGACCCTGCTTGCCGGATCGGCGCTGACAATGAGCGCAGTCTCTGCTCCTGCCGCGGCGCAGGTCGGCGGCATCGTTCACGACCCGCGCAACTATGCACAGAACATCCTCACCGCCGCGCGCACCCTTGAGCAGATCAACAACCAGATCAAACAGCTTCAGAACCAGGCGACCTCGCTGGCGAACGAGGCGCGCAACCTCACCAGTCTGCCGGTGTCGACCTTGCAGGAGATGCAGGGCCAGGTCGATCGCACGCGCCAGCTTCTCGGCGAGGCGCAACGCGTCGCCTTCGATGTCGGCGATATCCAGACGGCGTTCGACGCGCGTTACAAGGGCGCCGGCCTGACGGGGTCGCAGGCCGCGATGGTCGCCAATGCCGAGGCACGCTGGAAGGATAGCGTCGGCGCCTTCCAGGACGCCATGAAAGTGCAGGCCGGCGTCGTCGCCAACCTCGCCGGAACGGGCCAGTCGATCGGAACGCTCGTCTCGGCGAGCCAGTCGGCGGCGGGCGCCCTGCAAGCGGCGCAGGCGGGCAACCAGATCCTTGCCGTCCAGTCGCAGCAACTGACCGACATCGCCGCCGCGCTCGCCGCGCAGGGCCGCGCCCAGATGCTCGACGCGGCACGCAGCGCCGCCGCCGAAGCCGAAGGCCGGGAACGCTTCCGCCGCTTCCGCAAGGGCAATTGACTTGGGCCGGGCGGCGAAGATCGCGGCGGTCGCGGTGCTGGGCGGTCTGATCATGGCATTGGCAATTCTTCATGCCTCCTTGCCGCCCGCGCCCGGTGGGTTCGCCGCGACCATGACCCAGGCGGACGCACCCGTCAGCGACACCGCGGTCGCGGAGCGCTGCCGCACCATCACCGTCGCCGATCCCGAATGCGAAGCCGCTTGGGACGCGAAGCGGCGCCATTTCTTTGGCCAGAAGGATTAGCCTCATGGAAGATACCGGCGTGATCGACCAGTTCCTGGCGGTCTTCTCGACCTATATCGACAGCGGCTTCGGGCTGCTCGGAGGCGAGGTTGGCTTTCTCTCCTCGACCCTCATCGTCATCGACGTGACGATCGCGGCGCTGTTCTGGGCGTGGGGCACCGACGAGGACATCATCCAGCGTCTCGTCAAGAAGACGCTCTACATCGGCGTCTTCGCCTTCATCATCGGCAATTTCCAGACGCTTGCCGTCATCATGCTCGAAAGTTTCGCCGGTCTCGGGCTGAAGGCCAGCGGCGGAGCGATGGCGATCGGCGATTTCATGCGCCCCGGCGTCGTCGCCGCGACCGGCCTCGACGCGGCCCAGCCTCTGCTCGATGCGTCGGCCGACCTTGTCGGCCCCGTCGGCCTCTTCACCAATTTCGTCCAAATCATGATCCTGCTGATCGCCTGGGTCATCGTTGTGCTCGCCTTCTTCATCCTCGCGGTTCAGGTCTTCGTGACCGTAATCGAGTTCAAACTCGTGACCCTTGCCGGGTTCGTGCTGATCCCGTTCGCTTTCTTCGGGCGCACGGCCTTCATGGCCGAGCGCGTGCTTGGCCACATCATATCTTCGGGCATCAAGGTGCTCGTTCTCGCGGTTATCACCGGCATCGGCGTGACGCTGTTCGATCGCTTCATGCAGGCGGGTCTCGGCCCCGAACCTGACATCGAACAGGTCATGGCGATCGCGCTCGGCGCGCTCACCTTGCTCGGTCTTGGCATCTTCGGACCTTCGATTGCCAACGGCATCGTGGCGGGCGGTCCCCAGCTCGGCGCCGGCGCCGCAGCCGGAACCACCGTCGCGGCAGGCGCGACGCTCGCTGCCGGGGCTGCCGGCGCAACTCTTGCGGTGGGCGGCGTGGCGACCGCTGTACGCGGCGCCGCCGCCGCGGGCGCGCGCGGCGCCGGCAGTGCGTCGGCGGCCTATGCCGCGGGTGCTGCCGGAAAGAACGGCGCGAAGGCTGTCGGTGCAGGGCTTGCCAATGTCGCGCGCAGTGCCGTCAGCGGTGCCGGCGCGCCGGTGCGGAGCATGGCGGAGCGGGTCCGCGCGAACTTCGCGGCCGGACGCGATGGTCCCACCGACAGCCCGGCGTCCTCGTCCGGCGCGGACGGCCCGCCCGCCTGGGCCGCCGCAATGCGGCGGCGCCAGACATTGACTCAGGGCGCCTCGATCGGCGCGCACACCTTGAAAGGCGGCGACAGCCATGGCGGCGGCTCCGCTCCCGACATCAGCGAAAAGGACTGATCGATGTTCAAACGACCTGCAAATCATTACGGTGCCTCGCCCGAGCCCGTCACTCCCTATCAGCGCGCCGCGCAGGTCTGGGACGATCGCATCGGCTCCGCGCGCGTCCAGGCGAAGAGCTGGCGGCTCGCTTTCTTCGGCGCGCTGATCATCAGCGGCGGACTTGCGGGCGGCCTGGTGTGGCAATCGGCGCGCGGCACGATCACCCCTTGGGTCGTCGAAGTCGACAAGCTCGGCGAAGCACGCGCGGTCGCTCCCGCCGATGCCGATTATCAGCCGAGCGATCCGCAGATCGCGTTCCATCTCGCGCGCTTCATCGAGCATATCCGCTCGATCCCCGCCGATCCCGTGGTGCTGCGCAAGGATTGGCTCAGCGCTTATGACTTTGTGACCGCTTCGGGCGCGCAGGCGCTGAACGATCACGCCCGTAATAATGACCCCTTTGCCGAAGTCGGCAAGGTCCAGGTCGCGATCGATGTCTCGAGCGTGATCCGGGCGTCGCAGAACAGCTTCCGCATAGCGTGGACCGAGCGCCGCTATCACGACGGCAGCCTCATCGAAACGTCGCGCTGGTCTGCGATCGCAACCATCACGCGGATGCCTCCACGCACCGCCGACGCTCTTCGGCGGAATCCGCTCGGCGTATTTATTTCCGCCATTTCATGGTCGAAGGAGCTCAGCCAATGAAGAAAATTTCTCGTGTCGCCCGGCTTGCCGGAGCGGCAGCACTCTGCCTGTCGATCCCGGCAACCGCCGCCGAAAATCGCGATCCACGGCACAGCATCGGACGTGCCAACGACGCCGCGCGGGTCCAGCCCGAACGCGCGACCTTCCTCAACGCCATCCAGAAATATGCCTGGGCCGAAGGCGCCCTGTTTCAGGTTTATACGGCGCCCGGGCAGGTAACGGACATCGTGCTGGAGGAAGGCGAGGAGCTTGTCGGACCTGGCCCCGTTGCGGCCGGCGATACGGTTCGCTGGATCATCGGCGACACGGTGAGCGGCAGCGGCGCGTCGCGACGCGTGCATATCTTGGTGAAACCAACGCGGTCCGACATCATGACGAATATCGTCATCAACACGACGCGTCGGACCTATCACCTCGAATTGCGCGCGACGGCCGCGACCTATATGGCCTCGGTCTCGTGGTCCTATCCCGCACAAGAACTGATCGCGCTTCGCGCCGCCGAGGCCGAACGCGAGCGCGTGGCTCCGGTTGCCGTAGGGCTCGACCTCGCGGCGCTCAACTTTCGCTATCGGATCGCGGGCGACAAGGCCACCTGGCGGCCAGTGCGCGCCTTCGACGACACGCGCCAGCTCTTCATCGAGTTTGGCGAAGATATCGCCACGGGCGACATGCCGCCGCTCTTTGTCATCGGCAGCACCGGCGAGGCCGAGCTCGTAAATTACCGGGTCCAGGGGCGGTATATGATCGTCGATCGCCTCTTCGAGCGCGGTGAGCTGCGGCTCGGCGCCGGAAAGCAGGCGCGCGTCGTTCGCATAGAGCGCGAGATGCCACGCCGCCGGGGGCGGTCATGAGCGCGCCGGAGAGCGATGCGGTGGGGACTGGCGAAGCGCCGGACGGGGACGTGCGCACGGCGGCGCTTCCGGAAGCCGATCCCTTTCGGCTGCGCGGCGAGCCGCCGCGCGTCATGCGCATCTCGCGCAAGACCTTGGCGATCATCGGCGCAGCGGGCGGCACCGCGATAAGCGGCGCCTTGCTATGGGCCCTGCAGCCGTCGGCGCCCAGGACGGCCGAGAATCTCTACTCGGCCGATGGCGCCAGCCGGGCGAACGTTGTGACCGACGCGCCTGCCGACTACGGCAAGGTGCCCAAACTCGGCCCGCCGCTGCCCGGCGATCTTGGTCGGCCAATCGTCTCGGCGCAGCAGGCTGGCGAAACTGTCCCGGTGCCGCCGATCGGCAATTCGGCAGGCGCCGCCCGCTCTTCCGCCGAGGAGGCGCGCGATCGAGCGCGGCAGGAACGCGAGGCTGCAGAGGCCAGCCGGCTGTTTCTTGGCGCCAACGCCTCGAGCGTCCCGACCGCCGACGCCCTGCGCGGATCGTTCGGTCTGCCGGCGGCGGCAGTCCCAGCTTCCCTGGCCGGCGAGCAGACCCGGGAAAGCGCGCGCCGCGCATTCCTCGCAGGCGAAACAGGAAAACCGGCCGAAAGCGCCGAGCGTATCAGAGCGCCGGCCTCGGCCTATATTCTCCAAGCTGGCAGCGTCATTCCCGCAGCATTGATAACCGGTCTCCGATCCGACCTTCCCGGGCAGGTCACCGCGCAGGTTACGCAGAATGTCTATGACAGCCCGACCGGTCGGATCCTGCTCATCCCGCAAGGTGCCCGCTTGATCGGCGACTATGACAGCGAGGTCGCTGCCGGGCAGGAACGGGTGCTGCTCGCTTGGGACCGGCTGATATTTCCCGGTGGCCGGTCTATCCGCCTTGAACGCCAGCCCGGCGCGGATGCGGCCGGCATGGCCGGCCTCACCGATCGAACTGACCATCATTGGGGGTCGATGCTGCGTGCTGCCCTTTTCTCGACCTTGCTCGGCGTGGGCGCCGAGCTTGGTTCGAATGGCGATGGCGCGATCGTTCGGGCGCTCCGTGACGGGGCGCAGGAGTCGATCAACCAGTCGGGGCAGCGGCTCGTCGAGCGGCAGATGAACATCCCTCCGACGCTGACGATCCGTCCCGGCTTCTTGCTGCGAGTCCTGGTGACACGCGATCTAATACTCGAGCCGCTCGACGGAGCCCCGCTTTGAGCAAGCTCAGGCTCGGTCCGATCGCCGACGACAAGCCGGTGAAGCTGCAACTGGAGCTGCCCGGTGCCCTGCATCGCGATCTCGTCGCCTACGCGCAGGTCCATGCGAAAGCCGTCGGTCTCCCCGAACCCTTGCCGCCCGAAAAGATCGCTGTGCCGATGATCGAGCGCTTCATCGCGACCGATCGGGGCTTCGCGACTGAGCGACGGCGATCGTCCTGAGTGCGCCCTTCCAAAGGGCGACAACATGTGCCCTTCCATCCGCTCCCAATGAGGAATCGCGTGTGACTTGATTGTCGCCAGACATTTCTTTCTTTGACACGGCCATCAAAATTCCGCACCTCTCCTGCGGCGCCGCGCTGTCACGCGATTACGACGAGCGCAGCCGGGTGGCGGGTCTCTCGAAGTCTTTGCCATCATCGGATGCCTTCTCGTTGTGGCGGCGCCCATACTCCTTTTCCTGCGCCTGTCCGGCGCGACGATGGCGACATCAATTGCTTTTTCTCGATGTTCGCACTGCAGAATCAGGAGAAATGGATCGCCAAGGACCTGACAAATTGAGCGGCAGCCGAGCGGCTGAAACCGCGCTTCGAACGCATCAACAAAATATATGATGTGGGCGCCGGGGCTATTCGGATAATCCGACAACTGTGATAGCGGCCGCCTTTTCCACTTGGCCATATCGAGTTCACGGCGCCCATGATCCAGATTATTCCCTTGACCGGCATTGGCGAAATCGAGCCCGGCGTGGCACTCGATGCCCTTCTCGCTGACCGGCTTGCCGCCCTTGCCCTCACGCCGTTCGAGCAGGGCGACATTCTGGTCGTGACCCAAAAGATCGTCTCCAAAGCCGAGGATCGCTTCGTGGATCTCGGCTCGGTCCGCCCCGGTACCGAAGCATTGCGGCTTGCCGACATCACGCGCAAGGATCCTCGCTTGGTTGAGCTGGTGCTCGCCGAATCCAGTGACATTCTGCGTGCGGTGCCCCATGTGCTGATCACGCGGCACCATAGCGGCCATATCATGGCCAATGCTGGAATCGATCGCTCCAATCTGGGTGGTCGCGGCGATGATCTCGCATTGCTGCTCCCTATCGACGCCGACGCTTCGGCGGAAAAACTGCGGTTCGGCTTTGTCAGACGTTTTGGGCAGGCCCCCGCCGTGGTCCTTGCCGACAGCTTCGGCCGCCCTTGGCGGATGGGCGTCGTCGGCGTCGCCCTGGGCGCCGCTGGTCTGCCGGCACTCATCGACAAACGCGGGGAACATGATCGAGATGGTCGCATGCTCGAGGTAACCCAGATTGCGCTGGCTGACATGGCTGCGACGGCCGCCGGCCTTGCAATGGGTGAGGGGGCGGAAGGTGTCCCCGCGGCGCTCGTCCGGGGCGCAAGCTGGCCCGACGGTGCGCGTCCCGCCGCCGACCTTGTCCGCCCTCTCGAAGAGGATCTGTTCCGTTGAGCGGCAAGTTTATCGTTCTCACCGGCGGTGTGGGAGGCGCGAAGCTCGTGCTTGGCCTGTCGCAGCTGGTTCCCCCCAAGCAGCTCACCGCGATTGTAAATACGGGAGATGATTTCGAACATCTCGGGCTTGCCATCTCGCCCGATATCGACACCTTGCTCTACACATTGTCGGGCAAGGCCAACGCCGAGCAGGGATGGGGGCGCGCGGCGGAAAGCTGGGCGTTCATGACCGCGTTGCGCGAACTCGGCGGCGAGGACTGGTTCCAGCTTGGGGATGGGGATCTTGCATTGCACGTCTTGCGCACCATGCGCCTTCGTGCGGGCGACAGCCTTTCGAAGATCTGTGCAGACTTCGCTCGCGCATGGGAAATTGGCGCCGCGATATTGCCGATGAGCGATGAGCGCGTCGCGACCATCGTGACCACCGACGAAGGCGACCTGCCCTTCCAGCATTATTTTGTCGCACGGCGATGCGAGCCGAAGGTCCGCGCTGTCCGGTTCGAAGGCGCCGCGACAGCAAAGGCAGCGCTCGGCGCCGTCGATGCGATATTGCATCCGGAGGTCGAGGCAATCCTCATTGCCCCATCGAACCCCTATCTCAGCGTCGATCCGATCCTGGCTGTCCCCGAGATTCGTTCGGCCTTGGAACGCGCGACCGCTCCGGTTGTAGCCGTGTCTCCGATCGTGGGTGGAAAGGCCGTGAAGGGACCGACGGCGAAGCTAATGGCCGAGCTTGGCATTGAAATTTCGCCTGCCTCGGTCGCGGCTCATTATGAAGGGCTGATCGACGCTATGCTCGTCGATATCCGCGACGGCCAGGTTGCGCTCGGCATCAAGACCCGCTCCGCCGACACGCTGATGGTAACGCTGGAGGACAGGGTTCGCGTAGCGGCCGAGGCGTTGGCGCTGGCTCGCGATCTGCGCGGATGAAATGGACCGCCATAATTCCTTATCGGGAAGGTGGCGGCAAAAGCCGGCTCTCCAAACTCCTCTCGCCCGACGAGCGGTTGCGGCTGAGCCGCAATATGTTCAGCCATGTGAGCAGTACATTGGCCGCGTGCAGCGACGTCGATGACATACTGCTACTAGGTGACGATGTCCCGGAGATCTGGACCGGGCGCTTGGCGGAGGATGGCGGACGCGGGCTGAATGCCGAGCTGGCGGCGCTGGTCAATCGGCGATCCGGTGGTCCGACCTTGATCATTCATGCGGACCTTCCCCTGCTCGATTCCCCCGATGTCGCATATCTCCTCGCTTTGGCCGCCTCGACCGGATCGGCCTTGGCGCCCGACCGAGCGGGGACAGGAACCAACGCCTTAGCCTTGGCCGACCCGGTTGGCTTCCCGTACCACTTCGGACCGGGAAGTTTCGCCCTTCACTTGGAGATGGCTGGCACCGGTGCCGGCATCGCCAAGAGGCAGGGTCTAGCGGTCGATATTGACACGCCCGAAGATTATATCGAGGCCTTCCGCATTGCGCCCGAGATCATGCAACAAATGCATGGGCCGGGGTTGGACTAGCCGCCTTGGCTCGATGATCGCTGACCAGGTTTTCGGGGTTCGCAGCATAAGGTAGCGATCATGGCGGGCGTCTTGGCAATCGCCCGCGCGACAGGCGTCTGGTTCGATTCCCATTCGCCGTGTCCAGCGTCAGCTCCAACGGCAGGGATTTCCCCGTCATTCTACGCCGGAAAAGTATCTCTAAGCTTAGTCTCCCGCCTGAGATTATGCGGTGACGGCACGGGAGCAGGTCGATTGCGTCCGCCCGGTTGGGCTGCACCCGTTGACCTGTCTCAACTCCGCGAGACAGGCTTCGCGATCGGCGAACCAGGGTTCAAGCTGCCGCTGGCTCGGCCGGCGTTTGGCCCGAAGCCGGAACTTCGCGACGCATCAATATCCCCGCGTAAATATAGTGACCCGCCGCCCACAGCATGATCAGCGACGTGGCAACAAGCGCTTGCTGGGTGCCGGACGACAAGGCTTCCCAGCATGCGGCCCGGACTTGCTCGGCGGCTCCGGCAATGGCGCGACCGCCCGGGCAGAGTTGCGCATAATCGCCATCGACCAAGCTCGCGAAACGCGTGCCTGCCCGATAGTCGATGATAAAGCCGGTAATCATCGGACCCATGCCGCCGACGAGCCCGGTCGTCATGAAGAGCAACGCGGTCGCGGTCGCGCGCATTCGCGCCGTGACAAGTTCCTGCACCATTCCGAACGTCGGCCCCATATAGAGCATCTTCAGCAAAGCGGCCGGGGCTATTACGGCGGCTGCCATCCAGGGATCGGGTTGAGAAAAGCCGATGATGAACAGAGGCGCGCTGACGATCAGTCCCGCAGCCGGCACCCAGCCGTAGCGCGCCATTCCCCACTGCGGGATCTTGTCGCAGATGATGCCGCCGATGACCCCCCCAATGGCGCCGGTCACCCCCATGACGAGGCCGTACATCAAGCCGGCATCGCCAAAACCGAGCGAATAGCGCCGTACGAAGAAAGGTGCGGAAAATTGGGCGAATGAATAGCTGCCGACCATGACGAGCGCGGCGGCGATGAACATGTGCCGCCAATAGCGGTGACGAAAGAGGATGATCAGAACCTCTTTCAGCGTCGGGACATATCGATCGACTTTCGAGTCCGGGGAACTCGCGTCTCGGAAGGGATCGCGAAAGACCAGCAGGCAGATTATCGCCAAGACGATCCCGGGCGCCCCCATCACCAAGAAGGAAGAGCGCCAGCCATGATGCTCGACGATCTGTCCGCCAATGACCGCGCCAACGAGCCCGCCGATGCTGATCGAACCCATCAGGACGGCTATTGCTGTCGTGCGGCTGCCAGCGGAAAAATAATCGCCGATGAGTGAATGGGTGTTGGGTGAACATCCTGCCTCGCCGATGCCGACGCCGGCGCGGGCAAGGAAGAGATGCGTAAAATTCTTTGCGGCACCGCAGGCGACAGTCATCGCCGACCAGAACAACACGCACACAGAAAGAAGTTTCCACCGGTCGACGCGATCGGCCAATCGCGCAATCGGAAGTGCCATCGTGCTGTACAGCACCGTGAAAGCCAGTCCACCCAGCAGGCCCAACTGGCCGTCGGTGAGCTTGAGATCGATCTTTACGGCTTCGCCGGCCACCGACATGATGACACGGTCGGCCTGGTTGAGGACGGTGATCAAGCTGAGCACGACCAGCACGCCATATTGTCGGAGCCGGTCTGATTCAGTGGACATTTCTGCTAATTTCCTTCTCCCCGGCGCGCCTGAGCGACGAGGTGCGACCGTGAAATCTCTATCGCGTCAGATCTTCGAGACGTTGCCAGTAGATCGGCGTTCGGTTGTCGCCCATGGCAGCAAGCTGGCTTCCCGAGGCGGCGCGGAGCAAAAACAGAACCTCCCAAAATGGCAGGTCGTCGATCCGTCTGCCGGTTTCAGAGCTGTAGCTGTCGAGAAATCGCTCCCGTTCGCCCTGCTGAACCGCCACCGACTGGTCGGCATAGAATTTCGGGATGGCGCCGCAATAGAATGCGACGTCCCAGGCCGGATCGCTGAGCATCGCCATTTCCCAGTCGAGCACACCAACGACTTCGCCCTTTTCGAAGCGGTAGTTGGAAAGATTGGAATCGCCGTGAACCAGCGCGACCTCGGAGCGCGGTGGGAGGCGCTCGGAAAGCCACGCCGT
The DNA here is from genome assembly GCF_002953155.1 of Sphingopyxis sp. MG. Classification (NCBI taxonomy): domain Bacteria; kingdom Pseudomonadati; phylum Pseudomonadota; class Alphaproteobacteria; order Sphingomonadales; family Sphingopyxidaceae; genus Sphingopyxis; species Sphingopyxis sp. MG. Next base: position 2,867,459 of record NZ_CP026381.1, on the reverse strand, counting down.
GGCGCGGCGCGCCAGCGGATGCTGGTCGAGACCGCGGCTGCTCACGCACCGCATCACCCGGTATAGAGCGGCCTGCGCGCAGTGCTCGGGTTTCGGAGCGGTCAAAATCCGTTCGAGTTCGCCGGCTTGCCAATCGACGGCGTGGATATCGCGTAGCGTCCGAACGAAGGAGGAAATCCGCTCGTTCCTGTCAGGAAGGTCGAGGGGAAAATAGCGCGGGCCCGTTTCCCCCCCCAGCGGCTGCATCGTCAGGAATTGCGCACCGAGAATGTCGCTGTCGCTCTCGAACCACAGCGGTACCGGCGCCTTCACAGCAGTGGGTTCAAGTGCCTTGAGGAGGTCGAACTGGGCTAGGAGCGGCAGATCGTCCGGCGTCGAAACGCCGCCTTCGGTAGCCATCCGCAGGATGAACTGGAGATCGTCGCCGAAGGTCCGGCCCGAGACCCTTGCGGACACGCGCCAGGTGAGATTGGTATATCCGCCGTTCAGCGGTTCTGCCGAGAGGATTTCCGCTGCAGGGGCGTCGCATTTCGAGCGCAGCCATTCGCCAAGCCTGTGCTGCAGACGGGCTTCGGCCTCGCCAGGACCGGCTTGCTCTCTTGCTAGGCTCATAGGTTACGGGCCAGCAATGCGGTGATCAGGACGCCATAACCAATCTCGCCATCGAGGCGAAACTCTGTGAGCATCGGCCCATTCATATAGCCCTTCTCGGCACGAAACCCCGGATCGCTCATGTCGAGCTCTTCGCCTTCTACGTGGAGCGCGCTCCGCTGCCGGCCATAGAAACCCTTGAAATATCCATTCCCTTCCGGGGACCGGCACAGCAACGGGCGAGCCTCAAGGACGACCTGCTCTCCGCTTTCGTCGATCAGCGTCATCACCATCGACTGCGGATAGCCTTCACTGGCCATGTGGACGTCGGGATTTTTCCAGGCGCAGAAGCGCGGGCCATCCGCGCTCGTTGCAACGTCGATGATGCAGCCATCGGCAATCAGTGCCCGCCCATGCGTGTCGGTCCAGAACCAGCCATGCAATGTGCGGTCCTTGAATTCTGCCGCAATCCAGGCCCGACGGGTTTGGTCGGGCGCGCTGGCCTTGGGTGCGTCATCGCCCGATGTCATGCCGTGAGAGCGAATGTCCATTTTCTGGTTGGCATGCGGCCCCCGAACGCCCCACGACCGGTCTCTCGAACCAATCAGGCCCGAATCGAACCGTTGATCGCCGATCTGCACCCAGCCGGTATAGGTTCCGCTTTGCATGACGTGCATCTGATGATGCTCGATCATGTTGTTTCGCCGCACATAGGATGGCTTGAATTCATAGGCCGGTGAGCGCGCTTCGAATACGATATCGCACTGCACGCCGTAGGAATTCTCTTCGGTCTGGATACGCCACTTCTGCATCGGCTCGATGATCTCGATCTTCAGCGGGCCAATGTTCAGGTCCGAGCGATCATGTTTGAGCGGACGCGCGGCGCGCATATTAAACTGCCGGTCGCCAACGACACCGCAGACCCAGCCATCGATCATGTTCTGGTTGGGATAAACGCCAAATCCGATTTGAAAGAGAAAGTCCGAATTCGCCGCATGAACATTGAACAGACCGCGATCCTGAAAACGGGGATCGCCCGTCGCGACATGATCGAGCGTGTCGATCGTCTGATGGATCAGATAGTCGTCAAAGCGAGTAAGCATGGTTTAAATCCAAAATGCGCTGCAAGCTCGGCTTGGCGTCTGGGGTCTCCCAATAGGATCGCTACCTCGAGGCGCCAAGCCTTGCTCCGTTCTAAGCCAGAATCGGCGTGTCATACGGGAAACGACTTCTCGCTCTCGGCCGGCATAGCCTTGAGTGTCGGCGAGTGTGCCGCCAAGAGTGCTCCTCAAGCCCGCCACAACAGCGGTACAAGTCAGATGGTCGTGATTGGGCGGGTTCCTTACGATTAGGGCGAAATCCCGTCGACTCATGCTGCTCGCAATCTGCCCGGTAGCATCGAGACGTACATAGTCCTTCTCCAATCCATCACGATTGTCCGATGCCATGGCACTAAAACCGCCGCGTCACGCGGAACTTTACTTCCCGCCCACGACTTACACCGGCCTGCGTGTCGGCACGTGTTCCAGTCAATCCGCCAGCACTTGTGCCGGTGCCAACAACGGCAGTACTGCGTGCGATGTAGTAGCGGTTGGAAAGGTTTTGCCCGATGACAGCGAATTCCCAGAGCTTGGACCTGTCGACGAACAGCGCAGTAGCGTCAAGCAAGGCATAGCCCTTCTGAATGCCACCTGGACTGCCCGCCGAGTCGGTATCAAATTCGGACACATAGGATAGGTTTGGCGACAAGGTGAGCGTTTCCCCGCCATTAAACGTCGCTTTATAAGTCAGCCCGACATTGAACGTCCATTTCGGCGAACGAACCAATCGCTTGCCCGACCGATCCTGCTGACTAAATCGGCCCGCTGCATTTTGTGGGCCAAAATTGCAGCCTTCTGCTTGGGTTTGGCCGCCATAGCAGGAAAACGTGAAACGATCGGTGACGCCGCGGGAGTAGGCAGCCGCTCCATTGAACGTAAGACCCGGAATAGGCGTGCCATATGTCATCGCCAATTCTACGCCGCTGAGTGAGACTTTACCGGCGTTCGTAGTTTCGAGGACCGGACCCGTGGGGGTAATTACAACGCTCGAAACCTGTAGGCCTTTAATATTATAGTCGTACGCAGTGAGGTCGGCGCGAAGGTTGCCATTGAGCGCGATCATCTTCAAGCCGCCTTCGAAGCCAGCGATGTTTTGTTGATCAAAGAGAGCGTCAGAATTCGGAAGCCGGATGCTTGGGGCATTGAAGCCGCCAGAAAGATAACCCTGTTTGTACGAGCCGAAGATGGTGATTCGATTATTCGGGCGAAAGGCCACAGTGACCTCTGGCGAAAAATCATTCCAAGTCTCTGAGCTTTGAATTGGCGGCTGATCGACGAAAAGAGGACCTCCCTTTGCACGGCTCAGACGCTTTTTCTCGTAGGAATATCGACCGCCCGCGCTAATCTCCAGAGTGTCGATGGGCGTAAGTATGATCTGCCCGAGCGCCGACCACGCTGTGCCCTTCTGCACAACATCCCAGGTGCTGCCGGTTACCGGCGTGACCGCTCCGGCGAAGGTTTGAGTAAAGCTGTAAGCCTCGCTGTCGGAGAGGTGAATGCCCATAACGAAGTTCAAAAAACCAGGGTAACTGCTGTGCAGCCTCAATTCCTGCGAGAGCTCCTTAAAGTCGAGATCTATGGCCGCTGGACGGATAAACGAGGGGTTCCCGGTAACTGCGGTGCTATCCACCATCCGGGTTTTTAGATCGTACAACCCCGTGATCGAAGCGATGTGCAGGTCGTCGCTAATTTCATAACCCATATTTAGGCTATATAGACGCTGGCTTTGCTTGAGATATGGGTCGCCATCGCCAATCCGAGGCTGAATAGTCCCAGCAACCGGCCCGCTGCTTCCCAAGTAGTTCTCATCATCGGCTATGCATGCAATTGGATCGCCAAGCTGGGTAACGCCAAGCGGGCAGTCGATCACTTGGGTGGTGTCGAACGGTCCGTTAGTCCGTAGCTTGGAGTAACTAGCACGAAGTGTGGCAGTGAACCGATCGGATGGATCGAACTTTAGGGTTCCACGGATCGCGCCTTCTTTTGAAGCGCCCATGTTGCGGTTAGACGGAGCATAGCCGTTGCCAGGATCTATGAGATTATGCCCCCAACCATGAAGATCCGAAGCATAAAATGCCACGCGAGCGCCTAATGTCGGCGTCAGCGGGCCGGATACAAAACCCTCTGTCGCCACCTCCTCACCGATCACTTCGTAACTGGCACTAATTTTCGCAGCAAAATCACGGGTGGGCTCCGCACTCTTAATTGAAATGACGCCTGCGGGACTGTTCTTGCCAAAAAACAACGCCTGCGGTCCCTTAAGGACTTCAATCTGGGCGAGATCCATCGTCGCCATTCGGCGGACGCTCGCGCGCGCAACCTGCACACCGTCAATGTTAAACGACACAGCTTGATCGGCGATGGGGTTGCTTTCGGAACCCGAGAAGCCGCGAATCGCTACAATACCCTGCTGCGCGCCGCCACCCTCGCCAGCGATGAGTGTGGGGACCAACTTCGTCAAGCCATCAATCGAGTTGATACCGCGCTTGTTGAGTTGGTCCGCGCTGACCGCGGTCAGGATAACCGGGACCGCGAGCGACGTTTCGTCGCGCTTGCGAGCGGTCACGATGATGTCGACAGAATCGTCTGAGTTAGCTTGCTCGTCGACCGCACTCTGCTGTTCGCTGGTCTGTGCGACCGCAGAAGCGCTGGTCGAGGCCAGCAAAATTCCAATTAGACACAAGCCCGTGCTTGAAGCGCCGCTCCGCATATCCCGTCTCCCAATACTTCATCTTTTTCGCGATGATTCGAATGGGAGGATAGATTTAACTTGAAAGTTGTCAAGGAACAAGTTTGACGAACTGCAAGTAGATTTATGAAGCCGAGAACGAAAATTAACGGAATTCAGTGCATTCCCAAAAATGTCTCGCGCTCGCGCTCGCGCATTGCGGAGGAGCGGCGCCGATTCGTTGGGCGGCGGCTCTATGAGCACGATGCAGGTCACGTCATTGGCATCACTTTCGGCAAAACTTCCTCGACGGCACAGGCATAGCTCTCGCCCGGAACGCCTTCGGTGTCCGCGGTCCACAGCATGAACTTGTCGATACCAAGGTCGCGGAGTTCGAGAATCCGCTCGACGCAAACCGCGGGGTCGCCCACCAACCCGAACTTGTCGATGAATTCGGGGTCAAGAACCTCCGACTGCTTGCTGCTGTTAGCCCCATGATTCTTCATATCGTACGTTGACGCGACGCGTTCGAGATTGGCGCGCTCCTGATCCGTCACCGGACCGACGACATGCTTGTTCATCACCGAGAAACGGCTCATCGAAGCCACCATGCCTTGCGACAGATCGCGCGCGAGCTGGTGGTTCGCGTGAGGGTAGCATGGGATGTAGGCGCCAAATTTGAGTTGCGCAGGATCCCGGCCGGTCCGTTCGAGTTCTTCGCGGGCGGTCGCAATCGCCCATTTCAGGCGTTCGACGCTCGCGCCGAGCGCCAGACCGATGCGGTCCGCGTGACGCGCGGCGATGGCGATCACCTTCGGGCCTGTGGCTGCAACCTCCAGCTCGGGGGGCGTATAGTCCTCGGGCAGCCACTTGAGCGGACTCGACTCCGGTGACTCGCCGATCGCGAGGTTGCTGAAGTCGCGCTTCTCGAGAAGAAACTGGACGGCATTTTCAGCCGAGACGTCCTCCCCCGCCAAATAGGTCCGGATCGTCGCAAGCGCCTTTTCAAATATTCCGAGAGAGGCGGGCGGCGCGCCGATATAGGCGAGCGATGAATCGCCGCGACCGATGCTCAGCGTCATGCGTCCCTCGGATATGGCCTGGATGGTGGCGGCAGCGCCGGCGAGTACGGACGGATGGCGAGTGGAGGGATTGCTGGTGCCGGTGCCGAGCTTCAGCGTGCTGGTCCTCGCCGCGCACCATGCCAAGGTCGCGAACGCCTCTCCGGCGATAAGTTGCGAATCCGGGAATGCTCCGCCGCTCCAGCCATCCTTCTCAAGGCGCTGCGCTCGCTTCGCCACCATGCGAGGATCCTGACTGCTGCCAGGAGCAGTCAGGCTGCTCCAGATCTCGACTGTCTTGCTCATCGATTCATCTCCTCAAAATTGCGAATGGCGCAGTGCCAGGTCAGGGGGCTAGCGATCACGCTACAAGCGCTTCGTTCGACGGATCGTAAAGCAGCTCTGCGCCGGCGAGCGCGGCGGCGCGGAGCCCAAGTGCTTCGGGTATGATGCAGCGGAGATAGAAGCGGGCCGCAGCCCGCTTACCTTCCGCAAAATCCTGTCCATCCGTGATATCATCGACCAGCCGGGCCTGTCGGCTCATCAGCCAGCCGGCGGTCAGTACCGACGCCATCGTCATGAACGCATAGCTTCCGGCAAGCCGATCATTGACCGAAGCGGCAAGCATCCAGTGAGAGATGGACTTCACGGCAACGGCCAGAGGCTCGAGTTCCGGGGAGCCGAGTTCGTCGGCCATGATCTCGTCGATGAGGCTCGTTATGCCCGCTCCCCCGTCGCCGACAAGCTTCCGTCCCACGAAATCCGCGGCCTGAATGCCGTTCGTGCCCTCGTAAATCGGCATGATCGGGGCATCGCGATAATGTTGTGCGGCGCCGGTTTCCTCGATGAAACCCATGCCCCCGTGAATCTTAACCCCGAGCAACGCAACTTCGCAGCCGACGTCCGAGCCATAGGATTTGACGAGCGGAACGAGCAGGTCAGCACGGACCGCCGCGCCGCGGTCGCCGGACCGTGCCCGGTCGGTCAGCCCCGAAGCATAGTATAGCAACGCACGCGCTGCCTGGGTCAGGGCGTTCATCCGCAGTGCCATCCGGCGAACGTCGGGGTGTCCGATGATCGCGACAGGCGCGGTGCCGGAGCTGCGGTCGGCCCGCGGTGACTGGATGCGGTCGCAGGCATAGGCCAGCGCCCGCTGCCGCGCCCGTTCCGCCACCTGGACACCCTGATTGCCGACATTGATCCGTGCATTGTTCATCATCGTGAACATCGCACGCAGGCCGCCATTTGGTTCGCCAAGCAGTTCCCCAAGACAGTCGCCCTCATCGCCATAGGCCATGATACAGGTAGGCGAGGCATGGAGGCCCAGCTTGTGCTCGATCGAGGCACAGCGCACATCGTTCGGGACGCCCAAGGCGCCGTCGTCCTCGACACGCTGCCGCGGGACGATGAACAGGGAGATGCCCTTCGATCCGGCAGGCGCATCCGGAAGACGCGCAAGCACAAGATGCACAATATTCTCGGTGAGATCATGTTCGCCAAAAGAGATGAAGATTTTCTGGCCCGTAATGCGATAGCGGCCGTCGCTGGCTGGCACCGCCATAGTTCGAAGGGCGCCGACGTCCGAGCCAGCCTGCGGCTCGGTGAGGTTCATCGTGCCCGACCAGGCGCCGCTGATAAGCTTGGGCAGCCAGCGCGCTTTCTGCTCTTCCGAGCCATGGGCTTCGATGGCCTCGATTGCTCCGGCGGTCAGCGTCGGACAGGCTGCAAAGCCGAGGTTTGCCGCGCTCAGATTCTCCAGCACCAGCGTCGCGAGACTGAAGGGAAGGCCTTGACCGCCATAGTCCGCCGGCGCCGCGATCGTCCCCCATCCGCTCTCGATGAAGTCGGCATAAGCTTCGCGGAAACCTGCGGGCATGATCACCTTGCCCGCCGCCCAGCGCGGGCCCGGGTCGTCCCCGATCCGCTGCAGAGGTGCGAAGGCGCTTTCTGCAAATTCGGCGCTGCCCTGGACAATCGCGCCGATCAGTTCCTCGTCGAGACCGGCAAAGCGATCCAGGCCGATGAGATCGTGTATCCCCGCGACATGCCGCAGGAGAAATCGTTGCTCTGCGACTCGTGCCGTAAACGTCATGATCGGCGCTCCCGCCCCGTCGCTACTTGCGCGTGCCGAGCAGGTTGCGTGCGATGACCCACTTGTGGATCTCGGTCGGACCGTCATAGACCCGCATCGTACGCAGCTTGGCCTGCATCAGCTGAAGCGGGACCTCCTTGGTCATGCCCATCCCGCCAAACGCCTGCATCGCTCGATCGACAACAGTGAAGGCCATTTCGGTGGCATACCATTTGATCATGCTGATCTCGGAACGAACATCCTGTCCATTGTCGAGTTTCCAAGCGCAATCATAGGCCATCAGCCGGGCGGCGTGGATATTGGTCGCAGCCTCCGCAACCCAGAACTGGATGGCTTGACGCTCAGAAAGCGGCGCGCCGAATGTCTGGCGCTGCGGCGCGTAGTCGACAAGCATGTCTAGCGCGCGTTGCGCCATACCGATCGACCAGGCGGCCATCTGGATGCGCCGCGTGCTAAGCCGGGTCTGCATCGGCGCGAACCCCTGGCCTTCAACGCCGAGCAGCTTCCAGCCTTCGACCCGGCAGTCCTCCAGGGCGATTTCATAGGTCGACTGACCGCCGAGCATCGGGATCCGCCGCAGCACATTGAAGCCGGGCGTGTTGCGATCGACCAGGAACGCGCTCATGCCTCCACGCGCGCCCTTTTCCACGTCGGTCACTGCCATGACGATCGTGAAGTCGGCCTCGTCGGCGTAGGTGATCCAGATCTTCCGCCCGTTGATGATCCAATCATCGCCGTCTCGGACAGCCCGCGTCTTCATCATTGCCGGGTCGGAACCCGCGCCAGGCTCCGAGATGCCGATCGCGGACTTGGTCTTGCCCGCGACGAGCGGCTCCAAATAGGCTTCGCGCTGCCGATCGTCGACGGTGGCAATTAGCATGCGCAGATTGGGAGAGTCGGGCGGCAGGACATATGGGGTTACCGTGTAGCCAAGCGCTTCTTCGACGCCGACCATCGCGACCACCGGCAGGTCGGTCCCGCCGACGTCCGCCGGCGCGTCGAGGCCGAACAGACCGAGTTCGCCAGCTTTGGCGTCGAGCGAGGCTTGCTCCTCCTTGGTGAGGTACATTTCCTTGCCGGCCGCCTCGCGCTCCATCACGGCTGTTTCGAGCGGCATCATGAAGTCGCGAACGAACTTCGTGACGAGCTCTTTCACCATCTGATGTTCTTCGGCCAGTTCGAAATGCATGGCCCATCCTTTCCCATTTTCGGCGTCTCGCTGAAAAGCCGCGCGCGCCATGATTCGTCCCCATCGGGCTCAGATGCACAAAGCAATTTATTTGATAATCGTCAAGTTAGTGATTATCAGACGTTACGCGTTCAGGGCGGACTCGGCCGGATCGCATGGAAAAAAGTGACCGAAAGCGTGACAGGAATCGCGCCAAACGGCCTCTTGGCAAGGGAGCAGGACAATGCAGGAAGCGTGGATCATAGATGCCTGCCGGACCCCGAGGGGCATCGGCAAAATCGGAAAAGGGGCACTCGCCGATATCCATCCGCAACAAGTTGGCGCCGCAGTCCTGCGCGCGCTTGCCGACCGCACCGGTATCAATACCGCGGACGTGGACGACATTATCTGGGGCAACGGCCAGCAGTCAGGCAAGCAAGGCAATGATCTGGGCAGGATGTCCGCGCTGGACGCCGGCTACGATCCCCGCGCGAGCGGAATAACTATCCACCGCTTTTGCGGATCGAGCCTGACCGCGGTGGGCCTTTGCGCCGCCAAGATCATGGCCGGGATGGAGGATCTCAACATCGCTGGCGGCGCCGAACTCATGTCCTATCGCAAATTGTTGCCCCGCGATCCTGCCGTTCCATCGCTGCCCGACGCCGGGAATCGGCGCCTGCGTGCGCGCCACCCGCAGACGAACCAAGGACTTTGCGCCGATGCCGTCGCGACACTGGAGGGGATCGACCGCGAAGCGCTCGATGAACTCGCTTATCAGAGCCAGCAGCGGGCCGCGCGGGCGATTGCCGAAGGGCGTTTCGATCGCTCGCTGATTGCCGTCCACCACGAAGACGGAAGTCTGGCGCTGGACCATGATGAATATCCGCGGCCGCAAACCACGCGAGAGGGCTTGGCGGCGCTCGCCCCCTCGTTCGCCGATGCGGCGAACACGGCTTTCGATGACGATGGCACCACGTTCGGCGATCTGATCCTGCAGGTCTATCCCGACCTCGACATCAAGCATGTTCACCACGCGGGCAATTCTTCGGGCGTTGTGGACGGCGCTGGCGGTCTATTATTGGCGTCGCCCGACTATGCCCGCGCGCATGGCCTTGTGCCCCGCGCACGCGTTGTTGCGATGGCGGAAATGGGTGACAGCCCAACTCTCATGCTCAATGCTCCGGTCCCGGCTACCAGGAAAGTCCTCAAAAAAGCCGGGCTGACCCCGGCGGACATCGACCTGTGGGAAGTCAACGAAGCCTTCGCCGTCGTGCCGGAAAAATTCATCCGCGACCTCTCGCTCGATCGCGAGAAGGTGAACGTCAACGGCGGGGGTATCTCGCTGGGTCACCCGATCGGCGCGACCGGCGTCATGCTGGTTGGCACCTTGCTCGACGAGCTCGAGCGACAGGATCTCAAGCGTGGCGTGGTGACGATGTGCGCTGCCGGTGGCATGGCACCCGCCCTGGTGATCGAACGCTTCTGATTTGGCGCTCCCCGCCGATCACTCAGCCGGGGCGGGAGCCGCCTCTGGGTGCTTTGGCTGCGCGTGCTCGGGATATTTGCCGAGCAATAACAGACACGGCCCGCCAATCAGAAACATGATGCAGGCGGTGACAAAGCTGCTGTCATAGCTGCCGGTTCGATCGTAAATGGCTGCAAACGCCATCGGGGCCGTTCCCCCGGCAATGGCAACGGCTGCGTACAGGTAGGAATAGGTGCGCGCAAAGTAATGCGGTTTGAAATATCGGGAGGTCAGGAGCGCCATCAGGTCGACCTCGGCTCCCGTCGCAGCGCCGATCAGGATAGCCGCCATGATCGCAATCGGGAAGGTCGGCTCTGCCATCAGGAGGTAGCAGCCCAGGGCCGCCGGCGTAAGGAATAGCGCTCCCACCGCAGGAGCCCAGAAGCGATCGGAAAGATGACCTACGAGCAACCGCCCGACGATCATAGCGAGGGCCAGCGCGACCTGCGCCATTGCTGCGCGCTCGGCCGCGATGCCAGCATCGGTCAGTGCCGGGATCAGATTGGGCAGGATCCCTACGACGGAAAAATAAACGCAGAACACTGAAACCAGGATCACCCAGTAGCGGTAATTGGAGAATATATCGATCGTCCGCACCGGCTGCGGCAGCGTTTTTGCTAAGTCCTTGCCAGCCACCTTCATGTCGTCGTCGTTCGGGCGGAACAGCAAGAAAATGACCGGCAGCGCAATGAGCAACGGAAAAGCCGCAAGCGCGATATAGCCCATCCGCCAGCCATAAGTCGCGATGGTCCAAACCAGCACTGGCGGAAGAACTGCTCCCGATATGCCGGTGCCGGAAAGGGCGATCGCGAGTGCGAGCCCCCGCCTTTTATGAAAGCGTGCGGCGATCGCGCGCGACCAGATGATGAATCCAGCGCCCGACCCGATCAATGCTGCCAATCCATAACCGGCGTAGAACAACATCAGGTTGTCCGAGAACGACGCAATGATGAAGCCCATACCGGTGCCGGCCATGCCGATCAGAGCCAGCGATCGGCTCGACATGCGATCGAGCAAAATCCCGGTGAAGATGACGCCGATCGCGCTGAGCGCCTGGCCGAAGAAGAGCGAAGCTTGGATGGCCGTGCGGCTCCAGCCCATCTCCGCCTCGATCGGCTTTATGAACGGGCCGATCGAATGGGTCGCGATCGCGGCCATGCCCAGAGCGCAACCGAAAACCGACGCGATCATCAGGGCCCAATTCTGTCGGAATTCGCCTGAAGGTTCAGAGGCGGCTTCGCTTGCGGCGTAGGTCAATGTCTCTCTCCGGATATTATCATATTGTCTGATTGATGTGGCCCGTACACCTGCGAGGGATTCATTGCTTACGGACTCGCCCCGACCACCCCTTGTCCGGCGACTTCAAGCGCCCCGGCGTCAATCAGCCTTTCGATGGTTCGCTCGTCAAGCCCGAGCAACTCCCTGACCAACGCGATACTGTGCTCGCCCTGCAATGGCGCGGGGCATTGCGGCGGCCTCGGCAACCGCTGCGCGTGAGACACGAAATTCTCCGCGTAAAAGGGTTCGTCGATCTGAGGATGCGAGACGAGGCGAAGAAATTCGCGCTCGCGGAAATAGGGGTGCGAGGGCAAGTCTGCCACGCGCAACATGGGCGCCGCCGGAATGCCTTCGGCCTGCAGCGCGCGCGCAGCCACGTCGGGCGTGCGGTCGGAAAGCCAGTCCTGTAGCGCGGCTTCGATGACCCCCCGGGCTTCGAGCCGTCCGCGACGATCGGTGAGGGCCGCGTTTGCGGCCAGATCGGCGCGCCCAAGTACGCGGCAGAGCGCTTGCCAGTCCACATCGTCGCGAACGGTAATGACGCACCACTCGTCTTCGCCAGCGCAAGCGAAGACCCCCCAAGGCACATCGGGTAGCTCGTGCGCGCCGACATCATGCCCCTGGGACTGCGCCGAGACTCGCAGGATCTCGGGTGCCATATGTCCCAGCATGACTTCGGCCTGGGCGATGCTCAATGTGCCGCCTTCACCCGTTCGCAGCCGGCGCAGTAGCAGCGCGATGACGCCGGCGGCGCCAATTCGCCCACAGACATGATCCGGATAGACCGTCAGAGCATCGCTGAAGCTCGCAGGGTCGTCCGGATAACGCCATTGCATACTCAATCCCGCAGCCGCCCGAACCAGCGGACCATAGCCCATTCGACGGCTTTCGGGACCGGTGGGGCCAAAGGCCGAGCTATCGACGATGACCAGCCGCGGGTTGATGGCGAGCAGCGTTTCGGGCGCCAGGCCCAGCGATTCCAATGTCCCCGGCTTGAAGTTTGAAAGGATTACATCCGCTTTTGCCGCCAGGTCGCGAAACAGATTTTTCCCTTCTTCGGACCGCAAATTGAGGCCGAGACTGCGCTGATTTCGATGACCGACGGCGAAGCTAACGCTGATCGGCTCGCCGCGGGTTTGACGGCTTCCGTCAGGAAAGCTCGCATTTTCGATCTTGATGACGTCCGCACCGAGATCGGCGAGCAACCGCCCTGTCTCGGCACCGACGACGATCACTCCCAAGTCGAGGACTCGCAGTCCCGCAAGGGGGAGTCCTGCGCTGCGGGTGGTATCGATTGGCGGGCGGGCAGGGCGCGTCGGCCAGCCTTGAATGATGGCGTCCTGCCCACTTCCGATCGCCGGTGGGCCACCGGCCAGCCCAGCGCGAATTCCGTCGAACTCGACCACGCCATTGGGCACGGTGGCGACGACACCGCTCGCGATTTCGACATCGACCAAGGCGCTTCGACTGGCAAACTGCGGCGCTGACAAAGCCTGATCCAGCGCAACGACCGGCGAAAGCGGAATGCCGCGCTTCTGCGCTTCAACCTGTAATTCAGCGCTGGTCTTGCCGGCGAAGAGTGTCGCGATACGCGGGATCAGCGTCTTCGACTTATAACGCGCCCGCAGCGTGTTGAATATCGGATCGGCAAATTCTTCGGGGCGGCCCAGCCAGTCGAACATCGCCTGCCATTGACGCGGCGCCAGCATGCAGATGCGGACGTAGCCATCGGCACAGCCGATGATGGGATATTGGAACCGTGCCTCGGGCCTGCCGCGGGGCAACTTGCTTGCCGGCACGCCCTGCGCAGCGCTGCCGGAGCTGCCGTAACCCGGATCGAGCGCTGCGGCTGCACCATCCAGAAGTGACTGGTCGAGCCAGTCGCCTTCTCCTCCGAGCAGGCTGCCGAAATGGCTGGCTAGAACGGCGAGCAGTCCCTGGCTTGCGGCGCATTGAATCGCGAGGTCTCCGGGAGGAAGGAGAGGTTCGCGCTCGGGCAGACCCGACCGCGACAGTTCGCCGCTCATCGCATGGAGGACCGGGTCGGTCGCTTGCCACCCCGCGAAACTCGTTGTCCTCCCGAAACCGCTGAGCGACAGAACGACGAGGCCAGGATTGGAGCGACGCAGCTCTTCGATACCTAGCTCTGCACCGTGCCCTCGGCGGAGTCCGGCATCCTCAAGCAATATGTCCGCAGAGCGTGCGAGCTTCGAGAATTGTGCCAGGTCTTCGGGCCGATCGAGGTCGAGCGCGACCGAGGCCTTGCCGAAGTTTGCGACGGCGAAGGAAATCGAAAGCTCACCTATGCGCGGTTCGGCATATCGGTCCGCACCACCTGCGCGCGGCTCGACCCGGACGACCGTTGCGCCCCATTCGGCCAAGAGCCGCCCGATGGATCCCGGCGCGCCCTCGACGAGATCGAGAACGCGCAGCCCCGCCAAGGGCAGGCCGTTCGCCGCATCGGTCACGATGCCACCTCGCGGCGCTCGCGAGCCCCGCCCAGCAGGGGAGCCCAGCAAGCGCGGCCGTCGGGCTCGATCGTCACGGTCCCTGTCAGCCCGACCGCGCTGCGCTCGCATGACTGCAGGAGCGCCAAGGTTTCGCTATCATCGGCGGGCACGCTGGCCATCGTCCGATCGCCGGAGGGTGTTCGCAAAACCAGCGTTCCATCCATCGGCTTGCCGTCGCGAGCATATTTCACCGTATAGGCTTCGATCGTGGCGGGCCCTGTATAATCCGGGCAAAGCAGGGGCACCGGTCCGCGCAGAGCATCGGCTTCTCGCTGAACCGAAGGGTCGGACGGCAAGGCGGCTTTAGGCGCCCCAGTCCCAAGCAGGACGGCCCGATGCTTGGTAACATAACCACCTTGGCCATAAAGGAGTCCGGTTGCCGCGTCGCTCGATCGCAAGGCACGGACCATCGCACAGATCGCGTGGCTCATATAATTGTGCAGCGGCCCGCCGAAGAACGTTAGTCCTCCCGTCACGCTCGGTGCCGACGCCGCGGGGTCAATGCCCATGAAACGCAACGCCATTTTGGGCACGACCGGAAAGCAGCTGTAGAGTTCCATGAACGAGATCGACTCGACCCCGCCGGCGCGCTCGACGATATTGCCGAGCACGGCTTCCTGCGCTGCGCTGCGGTCATAACGGTCCCGATGCAGGAAATCGTCGGGTTCGTTTGCCGATGCGCCGTCCAGAATATAGACCAGCTTCGCCTCGTCGACCCCGGCGGCGCGGGCCTCGGCAAGTGATGTGACGATGAAGGCGGCCGCCTGATTTACCGAAGGGTTGGCCACCATCAGCTTGGGGTAAGGCCAGTTGAGCAGCCGGTTGTCAGGACCAATGGTCCCGATGGTCGCAGCGTCGGGCGCATTCCGAATCCAGGCGAAGGGATTGTCGCTCGCCACGCTCGCATAGCGTTCCCAGAGCCGGGCCGATTCGCGATGCGCGGCAGCGGGCGTTTGAAGCCATGCCGCTTGGCTTGCGGTCTCGTACAAGGGATAGATGCGCGAGGGCTCGAGCATATCGTAGCGTTCGGCAAGCGGGCTGCGGACCGTCGATAGCCCAGGAAAATCAGCGGTATCCGCAGGCGAAGGCATGGGCGTCCAGGGCAGTTCTGCGCGCCCCTTGCGCGCCCGCGCGCGGGCGTTGGCAGCCTCTCCGCCGACCACGGCGCAGGCGCGGCTCGCGCCGCTGATCACCTTGAGGGCAGCTTCGTAGAGCAGCCGAACCGGCGTTTCTCCTCCCCTCCGGCTATTCGTTGCAAATGCCGGCGAAATGGCGAGACGGGTGCATATGTCGCGAACCGGATCGAGGTAACGCCAGCTCGTCAGCGCGACGAGGTCGATCGAATCAAGACGGTCGAGCCATCCTTCGCCCGCGTCTTCACCGGCGGCGCGCAATGCTTGTGCGATGAGCTCGGTCGGCTCGGCCACTTCAGCTGGTTCGCGGTTGCGATCGGTTATCTCGCCGATGCCGACGATTACGGCGATTTGTTGCGGGGGCAGCATGTCCCAATCTTCTCCCATCCCACGAGCACCGGCACCTTGTTTCCGCAATCCTTGCGTTGCGATCCGGCCGGCTCTCCAAAGATGTGTGATTGCCTTATATTTGATACTCGTCAAGTAAATGCTTGACAGCTGGTGCCCTCAGACATCATTTAGCTGTGTGAAAACGAGGCCGCGATGGATCGCAAGTTCAATCGCTGCTCGCTGAATGGGTAGACGTTTTCGGACGGAATTGCGGCCACTGCGCCGGGTCCAGCCGAAATCACCGAGGAACCTAAGGCATGATAGATCCGATTCTTCTTGAGGTGCTGCGCTGCAAATTCGAGGCCATCGCGGGCGATGGTGCACGCACGATCATCCGCAACGCCATCAGTCCGGTGGTCGCCGAATCCAAAGATTGCTCCTGCGCGATATACAGCGCCGAAGGGGATCTGATCGTTGGCGGTGGCAAGGTCCAGATCGCATTCCACATCGGCGGCAAGGGCATCCGGGTCATCAAGGAGCGCCACGGAGACACGGTGGCCGAGGGTGACGTATTTCTTGTCAACGATCCCTATAATGGCGGCGGTCTCCATGCTCAGGACGTGATCGTCCATATTCCTATCTTCCTCGAAGGGCGGCTGGCAGCGTGGGTTGGCGCATCGGCGCACATGATGGACATGGGCGGCATGGTCCCGGGTTCATTTTCAACGTCAGCGACCGAAGTGTATCAGGAAGCCTTCCGCATGCCGCCCATCCGTCTGTTCCGGCGCGGCGAAGAACAGGGGGACATCTGGGCGATCCTGCGCAACAATGTTCGTCTTGCCGACGTCGTCGAAATGGATATGCGCTCGCTGATCGCCGGCGCCACGGTTGTCCAGAATCAAGTGCTCCGCGTCATCGCCGACTACAGCGAAGATGTCTTCCGGGAAGCGGTCAAGACATTGTCGGATCTTACCGAGGCCGAGGTACGCCGCCGCGTGGCGGAGCTCGAACCCGGCGTCTACACAACCCGCAGCTGGACCGAATGGACCGAGGAATTCTTTCACGTGCCGTGCGCGCTGACGGTCGAGGACGGACGCCTGATTTTCGATTTCCGGGGCGCCTCGCCGCAGACAAAACATTATTTCAATTCCAAGCCCGATGTCATCAAGAGTCTGCTCGGCGTGGGCCTGGCGCCCTATCTCGCACTCGGCCTGCCATTCAACGAGGGCCTGTTCCGGGCTTTCGAGGTCGTGACCGATCCGGGCTCCATTCTCGATGCGCAGCCTCCCGCGCCGATCGGCGGGCCGCATCTGGAAGTGGGGCAAAATGCCATGGAAGTGGCCGTTCGCGCTCTCAACCTGGCTATTGCCGCGTCGCCGAATTCGCGCGCCCGCAGCCACCTGTCCGGCCCGACCTCGAGCTCGGGGTCGGCGCTGCACACCCTCTCCGGTCTTGGCCTGAAGGGCGAGCCGCAGGGATGGCTGATGCTGGAAGGCGCGCTTGGCGGAGCATCGGCGGCGCATAATCGCGATGGGATCGAGTTTTCTCGTGAACTGGTCGGAAACGGGCAGCTGATCGACCTCGTCGACGTCGAGGTGATGGAATCCTGGTATCCCATCAAATTCGAACGCCGCGAGCTTCGCACCGGTACGGGAGGGGCCGGAGAATTTTGCTCAGGCCGTCCCACATCCTTCGCGTTTACCGTGGACGGCACCCGCGAATTGAGCCTCACGATTATGGGCAATCGCGAGCGACTGCCGATCGCCGGGTCGGCCGGCGGAATGCCAGGCAGTATTACCCGGTTCCAGGTCCGCCGCTCGGCGGACGGGCGGGTCGAGCCGCTGGCGTGCCATCAGGATGGCATTCATCTCGATGAGGGCGATACGCTGATGCTGAGCGTCAGCAATGGTGGCGGTTGGGGCGACCCGCTCCTGCGCGAGGCTGAACTGGTCGAGCGCGACGTGTCACGCGGGTTGTTTTCCGCCGATGAGGCCGAGCGGGTTTATGGCGTGGTGGTCGGAGATCCCGCCGCAACCGGCCTCAAGCGCGACGAAATCCTCGCACGGAGACTCGCCGCGGCGGAGCCGGCCCCGCACCCGCTGACTTGGACAACAAGATTGCAGGCAGCGGCGGAAGGGATGTGTGGCCCGATTGCGGCTGGCGTCGAGCAGCGCGGATCGGTTGCGGTGAGCAGTCGTTCGGGGGCACCTTTGGCCCTCAGTCCGGGTCACTGGATGGAAGGCTGCCCGAGAATCCATAATTTCGTCACGACGCACCCGGACGTGGATATCATTGCCTATCTCGATCCCGCGACCGGACATCTCCTGCTGGTGGACGTCGCCCCGGTTGGATCAGCTTACAGCTCGACCTCCGTTCCGCAACGGTGGGCCGAAGCGGCATTGGTCATGGAAGCAGCCGAGTAGCCGGAGAGAGGCGCTCCGCCGGGTGCAATGTCGATGCCAGAAGGCGCTGCGCAAGGGGGCCGACGGGCGAAACATGGCTTGATATATATACTTGCAAGTCGTCAAGTTTAAATTGACCGATGATATTTTTTGGCTATGCTCGCTGCAAAACCAGAAGACGGGAAGGGGATGCCTCGGCTCAGCAATGCGGACCGAGCTACACCCGGCAAAAAAGCCGGAAATTGGCGCTTGCGATCAAGGCGTCGCTCTTCCCAAGACGGGTTATTTTGCCGACCTCCATCGAGCGCCGCTGTCGTGCGTGTGGGAGGGAGTTGGTCTGAATTGGGAGTAATCTTTTGCAAAATGCTGCTAATCTTGGCGCTAATCGCGATGCGCCTACCACCTCGGGCTATGTGATAGGCATCGATGTCGGCGGCACTTTTACCGATGCGGTGTGCAGCGATGGACAGACCACCTGGCGCGCCAAATCGCCAACCAACCCCGCCCGCTTCAGCGACGGGGTGATGGGCGCCTGTACGATGCTCGCCGAACAGGCCGGGCTTACGCCGGGCGAGCTGATGTCCCGGGTCGTCAGGTTCGGCCTGGGCACGACTGCCGTCACTAACGTCCTCGCTACAAAGCGTGGCCGAACGGTGGGCTTGCTCACGACCAAGGGCTTTGAGTTTCACCTGCACTCCATGCGCAATCATCGTGATGTGCAGGACGGCTGGATCGAACGCTTCTGGATGCCGATGGAGCCAGAGGCTGTCCGCGGCATCGATGAACGGATTGATCGCAGTGGTAACATATTGCGGCCTCTGGACGCCGACGAGGTTCTCGCAGCCGTGGCGGATCTGATCGACCGCAATGGCGTCAATGCCATCGCGGTTTCCTATCTCTGGTCGTTTCGCAATCCGGCCCATGAGGAGGAGACGGTTGCTCTGATCAGGGCAAAATATCCCTCCATGCCGATTTTCAGCGGGGCAGATCTGCGTCCCATCATGCGCGAATATGAACGCACGACCCTTGCCGTTCTCAATGCGTTCACCGCCGACGCCCTCGATGGCATCGAGGAGCTGGAGCAGCAATTGAAGGCGCTCGGCCTCGGTTGTCCGATGCTTCTGCTTCACTCCGGCGGCGGCGCGATCAGTTCGGAGGAGGCGCGCCTGACGCCCTTGGCCCTGGTTTCCTCCGGCCCGGCGGCAGGATCCGTCGCTGCTGGCGAGATCGCGATCAAGGCGGGGCTCCCGGACGCCATATGCTGCGACATGGGTGGCACCAGCATTGACGTGGCGGTGGTGACGAACGGCATTCCGGAACGCCGCCACACGGCGGAGATTGGCGGGATCGTCACAGGTCAGTCGGCGATCGATGTGGAGTCGGTGGGCGCCGGTGGCGGTTCCATCGCATGGATCGACGATCGCGGTCTCCTGCGCGTCGGCCCTCAGTCCGCGCGCGCGACGCCGGGGCCGGTCTGCTATGGGCGAGGCGGCACCGAGGCCACGGTGACCGACGCCATGGTCCTGCTCGGCTACATCGATCCCGCCTCGTTCAACCGCGGCGGGATGACGCTGGATGTCGAAGGGGCCCGGCAGGCCTGCGCGCGCCTCGGTGAGCGCCTTGGAATGGATGCCATGGGCATAGCGCACGGCATCCGCGAAATAGCGCTCGCCGAAATGAGCAAGGCGATGCGGGCCCGGATTTCTTCGGGTGGACTCGACGTTCGGCGTTATGGCGTGATCGCCTTCGGCGGCTCGGGTTCGCTATTTGCAACGGCGATGGCTAAGGAACTCGAATTGCCTTGGGTGCTTACCCCCGCGCTCGCTTCGGTGCTTTCGGCCTATGGTGCCGCGACCGCCGATATCCGGCGAGAGCGTGCGCGCGCTGTTGATGAATTCTTGCCGCTCGAAACGGACCATGCCAGCAACGTTCTGCAGGACCTGCTTGACCGCGCAGAGGAAGATCTCGTCACGCAGAATGTGGCGCCCGCAAACCGGACCGCGTTATGCGAGGCCGAAGTTCGCTTCCATCGCCAGAATGCCTCGCTGACGCTGACGATAGAGCCCGGAAAGCTCGACTCCGGCGAAATGATCGAGCGCTTCCGCGACAATTATGCAAAAAATTACGGCGTCAGCAGCCTGACGGAAAACACGCCCATCGAACTGTCCACGCTGCGGGTAACCGGCATTGGCAAGACGATCCGCGCCGTGCTGCCGCAGTCGCCGCCCGCCGAGCCCGATCGTCCCCTCAACCCGATCGGCAGCCGCGACATCTATCTTCAGCCCGATCATCCCACGGCCGTTCGCGTTTTTGCCGCCGCCGACTTCCGCACCGGGCACCGAGTCGAGGGGCCTGCGCTGGTCGATGTCGGGGATACCACGCTGTGGGCCCCCGTCGGAACGAGTGTCGAACTGATTGCGGGTGGGACGCTGAAGACGACGATCACCTCGGCGGTTTGAGGAGCATTAAGATGCCGAGTTTGAGGGCAGAGCCGCCATGCTGAGCATCCCACTCGGCAATATTCCGCGCCACCATGCCACTAGACTGGGTGAAGACGCGGTCGCCGTGAGAATTGGCGAGACGGCGTTGAGCTGGGGCGATCTCGACGCCCGCTCCACGCGGCGGGCGCGCGCTTTATTGGCGCACGGCGTATCCCAAGGCGACATGGTGACGCTGGCTCTCGACAACAGTGTGGCCTTCTTCGAATGGACGTTCGCCGTGTGGAAAGTCGGGGCTGTGCCACATCTTGCGTCCTGGCGGATCCCCGAAACAGAGCTTGCGGCGATGCTGGATTTGGCGCGACCCGCGGCGGTGATTGCGACCGACCATGAACGCCTTGCGCATCTCGGTGCCCTGCCTCCGCAGTGGGGGCTTGCCGAAGGCAGTGATGCGACCCTGCCCGAGACCGTCGCGCCCTATTGGAAAGCCATGTCGTCGGGTGGCTCTACCGGTCGGCCGAAGATCATCGTCGACCATAAGCCAGGAAGCCATTTGGTCGGTTCGACCTATCTTCAGGTCGCCGCGGCGGACGTCGTACTGAACCCGGGGCCGCTTTATCACAATGCGCCCTTCTCGATGACGCACAATGCCCTGTTCAATGGCAATCCGCTCATCACCATGCCGCGTTTCGACGCCGAAGAGGCTTTACGGCTGATCGATCGCTGGGGCGTCGCAAGCGTCAATTTCGTGCCGACGATGATGCTTCGAATCTGGCGTCTGCCCGACGACGTCAAGGCGAGATACGATGTGTCGACGTTGCGTAACGTATGGCACATGGCGGCACCAATGCCGGTCTGGCTGAAAAAAGCGTGGATCGATTGGCTCGGTCCGGAGAAGATCAACGAGGCCTATGCTGGCACAGAAGCGGTGGGCGCGACGACGATCAATGGTGTTGATTGGCTCGCGCACGAAGGATCGGTCGGCCGCCCGCGCAACTGCGAAGTGCTCGTCCTGGACGAAGATGGCGCCAAGGTTCCGGCCAATACGGTCGGCGAAATCTGGCTGAAGCCCACCGTGGCGAACAAGGGGTATCATTATCTCGGGGCGCCGCAACGGGCGGAGGAAGGCGGCTTCGAGTCGCTTGGCGATTATGGATGGCTCGACGGCGACGGATATCTCTACCTGGCCGACAGGCGCACCGACCTCATCATTTCCGGCGGATCGAACATATTTCCCGCCGAGGTGGAAAGCGCGATCATGGAACATCCTGCGGTCGACGGGGCCGTGGTGATTGGACTGCCGGACGAAGACCTCGGGGCTTCCGTCCACGCGATTGTCCGGTTGCGCACAGATTGCGGTGAGACAGTTGACCAGTCCGAATTGCTACAGTTTCTGCGCGGGCGGCTGGTGACCTATAAACTTCCGCGCAGCGTCGAATTCACCGATCAACCGCTTCGCGACGACGCCGGCAAGGTGCGCCGATCGCAGTTGCGGGAAGAGCGAATCATCAGCCTTAACCAAAAGCGCGACACGGCCAGCACGGCGGCGCCCCAGGGGATCTCATGAAACTTGGAACCGATATCGCGGCCGTCATCACCGGCGGCGCCAGCGGCCTTGGCGAGGCCACCGCTCGCCGTCTTGCCGGCCATGGGGTCAAGGTTGCCCTGTTCGATCTTAACGCCGAGCGCGGCGAGGCTTTGGCAAAGGAACTAGGCGGCGTCTTTTGTAAAGTGGACGTCTCCTCTTCCCCATCGGTCGACGCGGGCTTCGCCAAATCGCGCGCAGTGATCGGACAGGAGCGGATATTGGTGAACTGCGCAGGCGTCGGCAGCGGGAAGGCGAAGACGGTCTCACGTGACCGGGAAACCGGCGAAATCCGGGAATATCCGCTGGATAATTTCGAGCAGATCGTGCGTATCAATCTCATTGGCACATTCCGCTGCATCACGAAGAGCGCTGCCGGCATGTTGACGCTCGATCCGCTCGAGGACGGCGATCGCGGCGCTATCGTCAACACGGCTTCGGTCGCTGCGGAAGACGGGCAGATCGGTCAGGTCGGTTACGCGGCTTCCAAGGCCGGCGTCGTGGGTATGACGCTGAACATCGCACGAGACCTGTCGCGCGACGCCATCCGGGTCAACACGATTCTGCCCGGCCTCTTCGAAACGCCCTTGTTTGCCCGGGCAAGCAAAGAGGCGATCGACAAGCTTTCGGCGACCGTGCCTTTTCCCGCGCGATTGGGCTTTCCCGATGAGTTTGCCCAGCTCGCCGAATGCATGATCACGTGCGGCTATTTCAATGGCGAGGATGTCCGGCTGGACGGAGCCATCCGCATGGCACCACGCTGAAACATCAGGCTGGAGACGGTTATGGACAAGCGGATCGAAGACCTGCTCGACAAGCAGGCGCTCTATGAAAATATGATGACCTACTGCCGCGCGATCGACCGCATGGACATTGAATTGATGAAATCGACCTACTGGCCCGATGGGACAGACGACCATGGTCGTTTTGCGGGCAACGCCCATGAATGGTGCGAGGTCGCTATCAAGTCGCGGGAAGCGCTTGTGAGTTGCAATCATCACCTCAGCAATGTCCTTATCGAACTCGATGGCGACCGGGCGCAGCGCGAGAGCATGTTTCTGGTCGTCACGACATATAAGGATGATCCCAAGCACCAGTTCCTGGGCGGCCGATACCGCGACCTGTGCGAGCGGCGCCACGGAGAATGGCGCGTACTGGCCCGCACATGCATCTGGGACTGGAATCGAAAGATCGTGGCAGAGCCGGGCTGGGACATCATGCAGGCTCCGGAAATGTCCAATTGGGGACAGTTCCACCCGAAGGATCCGATTTACGCAGCCGATTGGGGCGCGATCGAACCGACGTCAGCAGCCGCGTCCGGCCGGCCCGAGGTCGGGAGGCGATAGACCCTCGCCGGTCGCAAGGGCTGGCGTCAGTCGATCGCTGAGGAGCGAGCTCCCGTTCCTGCCTTTCGGGCTTGGGAGGGGCCCTTGGGGAAGGTCTTTGCAGCTACCGGGATCGGGGTTGAGCGCCACGCGCTTTCGCACCACACATGAACTTCAGGCGCCATGATTTGGGGGTCATCGAGCGTGCCCGCCTTGATGAAGCGACTGTCGGATCTGCTCGGTAACGCCGTGAATATCGGCGAGCCGCAGCGACCGCAGAAGTGGCGGTTGACGGTATTGCCGCTGTCGCCTCGATCTAGATAGATTCGCGTGTCGCCTTGCACCTCGAGCGCCGTTGTCGGAACGATGAGGAGAGCCGAGAACGCCGTGCCACACTGCCGCTGGCAATGGCGGCAGTGGCATATCGCCTGGCGGACCGGTACGTCCGCTATAAAATATCGAACGTCCCCGCAGAGGCAGCCACCGGTGCGGATGCTCACTCCGCGGCTTCGGCCGTCAGGGCCTTCGTATATGTGTCCCGACCTGAGCGAAATACCTGCCCGGGGGTGAGGCCGGTATATTCCCCGCCCGCGACGATGGTCTTGCCGTTCACAATCACATAGTCGAAGCCGCGCGACGGTGTGTAGAGCCTGCGACCCCCAGCAGGCAGATCGCTACGAAACTCGGTGTCCCCGACGCCGACGGTTTCGAGATCGAAGACGACGATATCCGCACAAGCGCCCGGCGTCAGTACGCCGCGATCGCGCAGACCCATGAATTCGGCAGGGCGCTTGGTAAAGGCGTTGATGGCTTCCTCGATCGAGATGAAGCCATATTTGCGCACTGCATTCTCGAGGAATCGGGTGCCGTGCGAATAGGAATCGATCATATCGACATGCGCGCCACCATCGTCGCCGCCCCAGATACCGCGGTCGTCGCGAACATATTCGACCAATTCTTTCCAGGCCTGTTCGCTTTCGTCGATCAGCGCCATCGGCATCAAAAGCGTCGCCAGCCGATCCTCGATCACGATATCCAGAAGCGCATCGAAATCGCTCTTGCCTTGCTCGCACGCGATTTCGCCGGTCATCCGGCCGAAGAAGGCTTTATTGGCGGGGGAATCCACATTCGCGATTTTCATGTTTCCCCAAACGAGCCGCGAACGGAAATATTCGGCGGCACCGAGCGCGTCGCGCTCCATGGCCTGCCTTGTTTCCGGCTCCTTGAAGCGCTCGATGCGCTCTGCAGGCGGAAGGGCGAAGAGCGACGGCCAGATGCCGGGGAGTTGGTCGAGCGTATGGCCCGTGAGGAAATTCATGTGGAGCGACGTCGGCATGGACATCACCTGGAGCCGGACATCGGCTCCCATTTTGCGGGCGACGTCGACGCTGGCGAGCTTTTCCAGCTGCTTCTCGCGCGATTGCGAATTTGGAAAAATGGCCGGCCAGCTATAGGGGCGCTTTGCCGCGAGCGAGACTTCAGCGAGACGCTGCGCGTCTTCCAGAGAGGGATTGCCCGACACACCGCCAACATAACCGGCAAAGGTGCCTTCAAATTCCGAAACGACTGACATGAGCTCGAGCAGCTCGTCATGTGATGCATAATAGGACGGCACATGATCGGCATGGTGGTCGGTATGGGTCTCTGCGTGGCTCGAGGAGAAACCGAGCGATCCCTCACCGAGCGACTGACGAAGCAAGGCCTTCATTTGCTCCACTTCGTCGCGCGTCGGCGTTCCGGCGACAGCCCGTTCTCCCATCACATAAGCGCGCAGAGTCGAATGCCCGGTCATGAATCCCACGTTGACGCCAACCCTTCCATCGAAATAGTTGAGCATTTCCGCTGTTGTGGACCAATTCGCGTCCAGCGCCTCTTCAAGGCTTTCGAGAGGCACGCCTTCGACCTTGCCGAACATCGGTACCAGATAATCCTTCGACGCCGGATGGATCGGAGCGAGCGTGAAACCGCAGTTCCCGCAAATTACGGTGGTTACCCCGTGCAGCGAATGCGGCGCCGCATAGGGGTCCCAAGTCAGTTGAGCGTCGTAATGGGTGTGGGTATCGATGAAACCGGGTGTAACGAATCGACCGGTGGCGTCGATCACTTCTAGGGCGTCAGGCTCGTCGACTCCGATATAGGCAATTCGCCCGTCTCGCACACCCACATTTCCTTTGAATGCAGGCGCGCCAGTGCCATCGACGATTTGGCCGCCACGGATCAAAAGATCAATTTCTGCCACAATATTCTCCCATTTCTTTACACGGCCGACGTCCGCGGTGCTCAGGGAAAGGGTAACTTTTACTTGATGTCTGTCAAGGTAAAGCTTGACGACCCACAAGTGAGGTGGCATGTCGTTCGCAACCGAAATCACGGTGAAGTGATCGGATAATCGCCATCCATACGGGCTTGGCGGGAGAGGGGAAGACTCATGAAAAAGCTGACGAAGAAGGGCCTTTTAGCCGCTGCGAGCATGGTCTCGCTTATTGCTACGGCTCCCCATGCTATGGCTCAGGCCGCGCCGAACGACACTGCTGCCACGGGGGTGGAGGAAATCGTTGTGACGGCGCAGAAGCGCTCCGAGAACCTTCAAGATGTTCCGGCTTCGATCACGGCGTTGAACGAAAAAGCTCTGGAATTGCGGCAGATCGGGAGCCTATCTGACCTGCAGGGCCAGGTTCCATCGCTCGTCGTCGGCAATTTGTTCGGCACGAATTTGATTACGCTCCGCGGGATCAGCACCGGCTTGACGTCGGGCACCGACGACCCGTCGGTGGCGACTCATGTCAACGGCGCCTACCAGCCTCGTTCGCGCAGCATCGACGTCGCGATGGTCGACTTGGAGCGCGTCGAGGTTCTCGCCGGCCCCCAGGGCACTCTCTACGGTCGGAACGCCACGGGTGGCGCCGTCAACTATGTTCTCCGGGGACCGAGCGACGAGCTCGAAGGTGAATTGACCGGCCGGGTTGGCAACTACGAGCGATATGGGGTTTCCGGTAGCGTCTCCGGCCCGCTCGGAGACAAGGTCGGTATTCGCGTGACCGGACTGTATGACAATCAGCGGAAGGGCTTTACGCGGGTTCTCAATGCCAATGCACCGAAAGACCGGCTGGAAGAATATCGCGTGATCGGCGGCCGGGCGATCGTCGAGTTCAAACCGACAGAACGTTTGACCGTCTCGCTCGAAGGGATGGCCTTGAACACCAAATCCTCGACAGCCTTCTTCCCCTTTGCGCCCTCACTGGATCCGGCAATCAGGGCGGCCAGCAATCCGCAGAGCTATGAAGCCCATGAAGTCTACACCGATGTCGATGCCAAGCTGAACAGCGAATATTATCAAGGCATTGGTACGATAAACTGGGAAATTTCCGATAACGTCTCGTTGAAGTCGATTAGCGCCTATCAGGATTACAATCAGCTGATGGTCATCGACTCCGACGGCAGCGCGACTGCGCCTTTTCGAGGGCCCACGGTTCAGGTCACCGATTCGAAAACCTTCACCCAGGAGTTCAATCTCAATGCAAGCCTGCTCGATGACCGGCTGAAATCGCTGGTCGGCTTCTTCTATTTTTACGACGATGTCGACCTGACGACAAACCTCCAGATCTTCTCGACCGGCACGCTCGGCTTCCACACTTTTCAAAAGGCACGGTCCTATTCCTTCTTCACGGACCATACCTTCTCGGTCACCGACAATATCCGCCTGATCGCGGGGCTGCGGTACAATCACGACAAGAAGACGGCGCTCCAGTCCTTCGCGATCACCCTCGCCAATGGAACCGTCGTGACTGTCCTGCCTCCAACCACCAGCGATGTCGCGTTCGATTCCTGGACTCCCCGCGTCGGTGTCCAGATCGACCTGGCACCGGACGTCATGGCATATGCGACCTACTCCAAAGGCTTTAAGTCGGGCGGATTCGCATCCAATGTTACTGCAGTGAATCCCTATGAACCGGAAAAGATCGAAGGCGGCGAAGTCGGCATCAAGAGCGAGTTCGCCGACGGCCGGGTGCGGCTGAATGTCGCCGGCTATTATTACGACTATAGCGACTTGCAGGTGCAGAGCGCGGCATTGGTCAATGGCGTGTCGGTCTTCCGGGTCCGCAACGCGGCCACCTCGCGCATTTACGGCGTGGAAGCGCAGCTGCAGGCGGTCATCGCCGACAATCTGAGGCTCGACGTTGCCGGCATGCTCCAAAGCGCCAAATATACCGACTTTACGACCTGCAATAACACCGCGTTTCTTGGCGCATGCGGTTCGGCCGCAACGTCGACACTGGTCAATGTAAAGGGCAACTGGCTGAATCGCGCGCCCGATTATACGGTCAATGTCGGCCTCGAATATGACCTCGACGTGGGAACGGCCGGCAAGGTCACCTTCCGGGCCGAGTCCTTCTTCAGTGGCCGGGTATTCTACGACGAGTTTGCGACCCCGCTTCTGTCGCAAAAGCCTTACAGCCTGCAGAACGCTTTCATCTCCTATAGCCCGGACGACGAAAGCTTCACATTGCGCGCTTTTATCAAGAACATCGGAAACACCGATTACAAGACATCCGCTTTCTTTCAGACTTCGGCATTTCAGCAGACGGGAACATGGGGTGCGCCGCGGACATTTGGCGCGGAAGCCACCGTGCGTTTCTAAGGTGCAGGCAGCCTCGGCGGGGCGTCTGATTGCGCGAAGCGAGCCCCGACTGCAGTCGGGGCTCGCTCTGTTGAGGACTGTTTTTCGCGTTCAGCGCGCCTCGAGGATTTAGTATGACCTTCGACGACGATTTCACTCTGACGATTGCTGGTCGGGCGATCGCGACCGAAGCCAAGGTCGCGGTGATCAATCCGGCAACCGAAGCCGTCTTCGCCCATGCTCCCGCCGCCGATGCTGCGCTTCTCGACAAGGCAGTTGAAGCCGCCCAAGACGCTTTTCCGGCTTGGCGGGATACGCCCGTTGCTGAGCGGCGGCGCGTGCTGCTGTTGCTGGCCGATGCTATCGAGACCAGTGCAATCGATTTGGGCGTCTTGTTCACGCGCGAACAGGGGCGGCCGACGCCGCTTGCCACGCGCGAAATCAAGGCCGGCGCAGCTTGGCTGCGCGCCGTTGCAGGGCAAGAGGTGCCTGTCGATACGGTCGAAGACAGTGAATCGCGAAGGGTCGAGGTACATCATGTGCCGCTTGGCGTGGTGGCGGCGATCGTCCCGTGGAATTTCCCTTTTCTGCTGACGATCTGGAAGATCGCCCCGGCGCTATTGACGGGCAATACGGTTGTGCTCAAACCCTCGCCCTACACGCCGCTATGTGCGCTCAAGCTCGGCGAAATGGCCCGCAATATCTTGCCGCCGGGCGTATTTAACGTGCTGTCCGGTGACGACGCTCTTGGTCCGTTGATGTCTTCGCATGCGGGGTTCGCAAAGATCTCCTTCACCGGGTCCACGGCCACCGGCAAGCGCGTCATGGCGGCCGCGGCGAACGACCTGAAGCGGATCACGCTGGAACTGGGCGGTAACGACGCCGCAATTGTCCTTGCCGACGCCGATCCCGACGAAGTGGCCGAGGCGATGTTCGCCGGCGCATTCTTCAACACCGCCCAGGTCTGCATCGCGACAAAACGCCTCTATATCCACGAGGACATTTATGAAGCCGTGCGCGACCGCCTGCACGCGCTCGCGAATAAAGCCGTGGTCGGAGACGGCAGCGGGGAAGGGGTGACGCACGGTCCGTTGCAAAATCTGGCCCAGTATCGCCGCGTCAAGGCTCTAATTGAGGAAGCCGAAGCATCCGGCCTGACGTTGCTCCGCGGCAGCGCCGTTCCCGAGGGCCCGGGCTACTTCCTGCCGCTGACGCTGGTGGACAATCCTCCCGAGGATTCGGCCGTCGTCCGCGAAGAAGCCTTTGGACCTGTGCTACCGCTGCTGCGCTTCTCCGACGTCGAGGAGGTGATCACGCGCGCCAACGACAGCGAATATGGTCTTGCAGGCTCAGTGTGGTCGCGAAGCGTCGAGCGTGCTTTGGACGTCGCACAGCGATTGAACGCTGGATCGGTCTGGATAAACCAGAACCGCCAAGTCGCTGCGCACGTTCCTTTTTCCGGATTCAAACAGTCAGGATTCGGGGTCGAGAATGGGCGCGAGGGTCTGCTCGAATTCACGCAGACCAAAGCAATCTACGTCCCAAAATAGCGATATTCTCCGCATGTATGCAGCCAGAGGCCTGCTACGGCGGAGCCGCTTTTTGATGCGCGCAGCCATTTCTGCTCGCGCGCGCGATCTTGATTGACAGCGAAATAAAAAAAGAAGATTGAAGGTCGTCAAGTAAGTTGCCTTGGCGTGATCCGCAGGCGTTTGTGCGATGTGGCATCCCAACCCTCGTCAAGAGGGCCGATAGACACCCACACAGACTAGGTCGGAGCACGCTCCGGTCTACGCCACTGCGGTGATGCGTGGAGTTCGATTTCCACGCGTGGAGCCTCCAGCGGCATCGCAAGGACGAAAGGCGGCCGATCATGTCCATTCACATGGTCGCGACATGCCAGATGGAAGAGGACTGCAGATGCGTTCCAATATTGACGAGCTCGACGAAGCCGCGATCGCATTGTGCGAGACGTCACTCGACCAGCTGATGACGCGAAGCGAACGCTTGACATTGGAGGGATTCGGGCCGGTCGTCACATATTCACGCAAGGTGTTTATCCCGCTCACGAAGCTGTGCAGGGACGTCTGCCATTATTGCACCTTTGCCGAAACACCATCCCGTTCGAGCGCACCCTATCTCTCGATCGCGGAAGCAATCGACATCGCCGCCGCCGGTGCATCCGCAGGATGCCGCGAAGCACTGTTCACCTTGGGCGACCGCCCGGAGATGCGCTATTCCGCTGCGTCGGATTACCTCGCCGAGCAGGGCTATCAATCGACCTTGGAATATCTCGAGGCTGCGGCGAGCGAAGTCCTGAATAACACCGGATTGCTTCCGCATCTCAATGCGGGGGTTATGACAGAGGAAGACTATCTCCGCCTTCGCCCGGTCACCGCCTCGATGGGCCTGATGTTGGAAACGGCTTCGGATCGTCTTTCCGAGCGGGGCGGTCCGCATTTCGGCTCACCCGACAAATATCCGCAGGTTCGTCTCGACTCGATCGAAGCTGCGGGGCGCGCCCGCATTCCGTTCACCACCGGTATTCTGATCGGTATCGGCGAGACGCGCAAAGAGCGTGTCGAGGCCCTGTTCGCGATCCGCGACATCCATCGGCGCCACGGGCACATCCAGGAAGTCATCATCCAGAATTTCCGGGCGAAGCCAGGTACGCGGATGAGCAACCATCCCGAGCCCGCCCTCGAAGATCATCTTTGGACAATTGCGGTCGCCCGCCTGATTCTCGGGCCGAAGATGACCATCCAGGCGCCGCCCAATCTTCATCGCCCCGAAGACCTGGCGCAGCTCCTGCGTGCGGGAGTGAACGACTGGGGCGGCGTCTCTCCATTGACGCCCGATCATGTCAATCCGGAAGCACCCTGGCCCCATCTCGACCTGCTCGAACGCGAGACCTCCGCCGCCTCTCGGATCCTGCGCCAGCGACTCGCGATCGGCCCACTCCACGCGGGTGCGCCGGACAAGTGGCTCGCACCCGACATGGCAAGGATCGTGCGGCGCAGTGTCGATGCGCGCGGGCTCCCCTTGACCGACAACTGGCGCGCGGGCGGCGTCACACCGATGACTGCGGCGGCGTCGTGGATACGGCCGACGGCGGCGTCAGCCATCATGCCGCTGCTTGCGAAGGCCGAGCGTGGTGAACTGGTTGATGCGCAGGAGATTGCCCGGCTGTTCGCTGCCGACGGACCGGAATTCGACGACGTTATCGAGGCGGCCGACGCCGTTCGAGAAGAGGTCGTCGGCAACACTGTGACCTATGTCGTCAACCGGAACATCAACTACACCAATATCTGCCTCTATAAATGCGGGTTCTGCGCCTTCTCGAAGGGCAGCACGCGCGAACTCAGAGGCCCGGCCTACCGCCTCGACTATGAGGAAGTCGGACGCCGCGCGGCCGAAGCCGCAGAGCGCGGCGCGACCGAGGTCTGCCTGCAGGGCGGCATCCATCCCGACTATGATGGCAACACCTATCTTGAGGTGCTGCGCGCTGTTCGGCAGGCGGCGCCGAGCATCCATATCCATGCCTTTTCTCCCCTCGAGATCAGTCATGGGGCGGCCACGCTGGGACTATCGCTCGCCACTTATCTCGGCCGGCTCAAGAACGCGGGCCTTTCAACGCTGCCGGGGACGGCAGCCGAAATTCTGCATGATGACGTTCGGGCGCTGATCTGTCCCGACAAGCTCAGCGCGCGGGAGTGGCTCGACGTGATGCGGACTGCCCATGCGGTTGGTCTCCAGTCAACCGCGACGATCATGTTCGGTCATGTCGATGGATACGACCATTGGGCGCATCATTTGCTCGCGATCCGCCATCTCCAGGAGGAGAGCGGCGGTTTCACGGAGTTTGTGCCGCTGCCCTTCGTTCACATGGAAGCGCCCATATGGCGAAAGGGGCGCGCCCGCTCCGGGCCGAGCGCCCGTGAAGCCCTGCTGATGCACGCCGTTGCCCGGCTCGCCCTCAACCCGTTCGTGAAGAATATTCAGGCGAGCTGGGTCAAGCTCGGCCGCGATGGAGCTGTTCAGGCGCTTCGCAGCGGAGCGAATGATCTTGGAGGAATCCTGATGGATGAATCGATCACGCGTGCGGCCGGCGGCGTGAACGGCCAGCTTTGCGACCCAGTGGCGATGCGCGACATCGCTCGTGCGGCTGGGCGCGACCTCGTCCGTCGTACGACGAAATATGAAAGAGTGGCCGAACGGGCGGAGGCTGTCGCCAGCTGACGCAGCGCCATTGTCGATATGTGTGGCAGTGCGCGAGCAAGGCCGGGAGCAGGAAAGGAATATCTAATGAACGATCGTATCGCGATCCTGGGTGGAACAGGCAATCTGGGAGCCGCAATTGCACGCCGGCTTGCCAAAGCCGGGCGGAATGTGACCATCGGATCGCGCTCCCGCGAAAGCGCCGAGCGCGTCGCCGCCGAAATCGGATTTGGCCTTCAGGGCGCGGACAATCTCGCCGCGGTTCAAGCTGCCGATGTCGTTTTTTTGACCGTTCCTTTTGCGGCGCAGGCTGCGACACTCAGCGAAGTCGCCTCCTTGCTTGAGGGCAAACTGTTGATCGACACGACTGTGCCACTCGTGCCCCCGAAGGTTATGCGGGTTCAGCTCCCCGAGGAAGGGAGCGCTGCGCTGCGGGCGCAGCAGCTGGTCGGGGAGCAGGCGACAGTCGTATCGGCGTTCCACAATGTGGCGGCCCACAAGCTCATGACGGACGACGAAGTCGCATGCGACGTGCTGGTTTTCGGAGACGAGCGAGACGCGCGTGACCGGGTGATCGCGCTTGCGCTCGATATGGGACTTCGCGGGCTTCACGGCGGCGCCCTCGCCAATTCGGCCGCTGCCGAAGCGCTGACATCCGTGCTGATCTTCCTCAATAAGACATATCAGGCTGACGGCGCGGGGATTTGCATTACGGGGATCCCAATTTCGCGCGAAGGCTGAGGCATGATGGCCCCGACCGCCGCCGAGGGGTTGTCGGCTAGCTGGTCCCCCTGGTGACGGGGATTAGCGCGCCAGTGATGGCCCGCGCAGCAGGCGACGCCAGAAACTGGATTACTTCGACGATGCTTCCAGCGGTGACCCATTTCCCGTGATCGGCGTCGGGCATTGCGGCGCGATTGCCGGGCGTGTCGATAATGCCAGGAAGGATCGCGTTGACCGTTATATCATCGTCGGCCAGTTCGGCCGCGAGGCTCTCTGTCAGCCGGTGAACTGCCGCTTTCGACGCAGCATAGGGGGCCATGCCGGAAGCAGCATGGACGGCGCTGGCGGAACCGACGTTGATAATTCTCGCCCCAGGCCTTGAGCGGAGTGCCGGCAGGACGGCGCTACACATTGCGAAGGCTGAAAGCGCGTTCATTTCGAACATCCGTTTCCAGCTATCGATCGTTCCGTCCGCTATAGTCTCCCACAGGAAACCTCCAGCGATATTGATCACGACATCGATGCCGCCGTGGACACGCATGATCTCGCCGACGACGTGTTCCGCCGACCCGTGGCGGGAGAGATCGATGCCTCCAAACAGGACGGCCGATGAATCGGCCGAAGCAGGCGCGGCAGCGAAGTCGACCTGCGCAACGGCGCATCCGTCGCGGGCGAAGGCGGCACTAACCGCCGACCCGAGGAAACCGAAGGCTCCCGTGATGATTATCGAACGTTGTTGCAAGTCAGTCACCTCGCTTGTTGATGGTCAATCTTTGAACCGAAACCGAATCCGATCCGGTTGCTTCGGCACGGCTTGGCCGTTCCGCATCGGCTGGCAAGCAGGCTTTTCTCAAGCTTGCGTTGCGATCCGGCTCATCGCCTTTCCGCCAGTGGCCGAAAGGCGAGACGATCGCCCCGGTACGTACCGATCCAGAGCCACCCGTTCGCCACCGTCGCCGCCGAGAGATTGCTGAATTCCGGGAGCTCCTCGCCTGTGGCGATCACCGAAGTTCCGAAGGTGCGCGGGTTGATCGACGCGACATAATAGGAGCGTCCGCATGGCTTCGCTGCGGCTAAATCAGGATCAACGCCATTAGGGCATCGAGTGTCCTCGGGCCCGGGATTCCATTTGTTCTGGTCCATACCTGCCGTGACGAGCAGACCGTTGGCGCCCCAGTGCAGGTTGTCCGGCCAGATTTTGCCCAGATTTGCAATTCCGATCGGCCTGGAAAAATCGTCAGTGGAATAAGCGACGATGCGTTTCTTGCCCATCTCTGAAATGTAGATGATGCGACCGTCGCGCGAAATCTCGATGCCGTTCGGCCCGGATAGAGACAGGGGGAGCCGCGAAAAATTGGTGGCTCCCGGGACGAGCCTGTACACCGCTCCGACCGGCAATCCCTGTTGCAAACTGCGTGACAACTGACCGTGCGCCAAAAGGACCGTTGCATAGATAGTCCCATCGGGCGCGATCGCCACGCTATTGAAATGTAGCGAGGCAGGCGTTTCCAGGCAGCCTACCCAGTTCAATTGCGGGCGGGATTGCGAGCGATGCACTTCGAACACTTCGATCCGCTCCGTCGTGTCATGGTTGATGACGTAGATCATCGGCGGACCGGACCGAAGATGCCGCAAACCTATACCATGTGCCGCGATCGCGTTGAAGTTTGGGGGAGAAGGGCACCTGCCCAGACCCAAGAAAACTTGGTCTTGCGAGCGGGAGCGCGCGCCTGCAGGCTTGCGCACCGTTGGCTGGGCGGGACGCCAGCTGCGTGTCTTCGTGTCAATCAGCCGAAGCGGACCGCGCTCGCCGGCCACGGGCGACGGCTGGTACTGGCCGTTTACTATCCACCGTCCGCCGGGAAGCAATACCAGATCCTCTGGATTTGGCAGGCCGCAAAAAAAGGTTAGGCCATCTGCGCCCTGACACTCCGCGTTTGCAGACGCGCTGTGGCTGGAAGCGATGGCGGCAGAGTGTTCGCCGATGATATACTGCGTTGCGACTAGAGCCGCCATTACTGTCAACGATGAAGCCACCACTCTCCAAGCCGATCGGCAGACGCGGGAACGGCGCGTGCTTCTCGCTTCCTGACGATTCTGCAAAGACAATAATGTCCCAAATGCCCTTCGCATCTTTGTTCCCCATCACGGCCGCAAAAAAAAAGCAGCTTGGTCCTCTCGGCATGGAAGGCCAGTTCGTATCAAGCCAGCCTGACCGGCCCCCACTGAGTGGTCCGCTATATTTGTTAGTGTAAAACCGGCTCTGGCGCCATGGCTGGCCGCAGGTGGAGCGAAGCGGAACCGGAGGGCAGCCATGGCGGCGTCGCCGCTTCCGGAGCCGGCGGCCGATAGCCCAGGGAGCTGTGTGGCCTGACGGTGTTGTAATGCCGGCGCCAGGCTTCGATCAGGATCTGTGCTTCAGCCAGAGTGTAGAAGATTTCTCCGTTCAAGAGCTCATCGCGCATCGACCCATTGAAGGACTCGCAGTAGCCATTCTCCCATGGGCTGCCGGGCGTGATGTAGAGCGTCTTCACGCCGATCTTCGCCAGCCATTGCTGCACGGCATTGGCAATAAATTCCGGGCCGTAGCACATTGGGAAGCGGCCTATTGAAGGGCCACATTGCCTTGATGGAGACAAGGGCGCGTAGCGCCCGCCGGCTTCATCAAGGCAGTCATGACCGGCCAGCAGGTCTCTAAAGAGAAGTTGTCGACACAACCCTTTGGAGGCTGACCGATCATGACCAAGCTGCATTCTACGCCACCCGACGCCGTGCTGGTAGCCATCGATATGTCGAAGCACCGCCAGGAAGTTCTTCTCGAACGACCGGAGGGAGGCCGCCGGCGCCGCATGACCGTAATGGCGACGAAGGCGGACTATGATCGCCTGGCCGACGATCTGACCGCCACCGGCAGACCCGTGGTCGTCGGATTCGAAGCGACCGGTAATTATCACCGCACGCTGGCGCATCGATTGCTGTCCGCGGGATTCGAGCTGCGCCTGATTTCATCGGTCGCCTTGGCCCGGACGCGCGAAGCGCTGCACAATGGCTGGGACAAGAATGATTCCAAGGACGCGCAGGTGATCCTGCACATGCTAAAGATCGGCGCGACCCAACGCTATGTCGATCCGCTGGCCGCAGGGATCAACGATCTGCAGGAGATGTCGAAGACGCATGAAGCCATATCGAAGGCGAAGACCCAGACCTGGCATCGGATCCTCACGCATTATCTGCCACTGTATTTTCCGGAGATCGAGCGTTTCGCCGGCAACAGCCGGTCCGACTGGTTCCTGGCGTTGATCGAACGCTTCCCAACGCCGGGCAGCATCACCTCGATCGGGCGCGAGGCGTTCACCGAACAGGCTTGGCCGCTGATCGGTCGCAAGGTCTCCAAGGCCCGGGTGGTCAACGATATCTACGAGACCGCCTGTGCATCGATCGCGCTGCCGATCGACGAAGATTCCACGGCGGTCGCCATGTTCCGTATGGTCATCGCCCAGGCGCGCACCCTGATTCAGCAGCGTAACGAGATCGAGCGGATCGCCCATGACGCGCTGGCGACGAACAGCGATTATCAGCTCCTGCGCATGATCCCCGGCATCGGTCCGATCAATGCCCTGACGATCTTGGCCGAAGCCGGCGATCTACGCCGCTTCAGCCACCATCGCCAGTTCCTCAAGTTTTGCGGTCTCGACCTCGCCACCTACCAGTCAGGGATATTTCGGGGGCGGACGAAGCTATCGAAGTACGGCAACGCCCGGCTGCGACGCACCTTCTGGATGGCCACGCAGGTCGCGATCCGACAACCCAACAACAGCTTCCGCGACAAGCTCTCCCGCTATGTCGACGGCCATGCCGGCGATCCCGATCGCCGCCGCAAGGCGATGACCGCTCTCACCGCCAAGATGGCGCGCGTCGTGCACGCCGTCATCAAGACGGGAACCGAGTACCGCCCGTTCGTCGAACGGGCGGACACCAGATGGAAGGACCCCTCTCTGCTGTGCCGTGAGGGCGCTACGGCGACCCTGTAGATAATGTTCGGGCCTTCCATCTGGCATGCGTATCTCATCTTAAGGACGGTGAGGACCACGATCCCGACGATCGATGGATCCTGTGTTTGCTATGGCCGAGAGCGCCTTCCTTGACGATGGAAGCCATCTGGATCATAAAATTGCCAGCGCCGATCACACTCGGCGCAACGAGATCTGCTGGCCTGTTCCCGCCGCTGCTTCCCAACATAGGACGTTGTCTGACCGTATGTGCGCTGGCGGACCACGTGTGACGAACAACTCGGCGAGAGCTGCCAGGACGTCCTCACTTCGCAACCGCCGCGCCACCGGCAGAGCGAGGCACTCCCGGCTGGCCTCGTCGATGATCGACAGGATGCGGAACTTGCGGCCATCGTGCGTGCGGCCCTCGACGAAGTCATAAGACCACACATGACCCGGATATTCCGGCCGTAGGCGGATACATGATCCGTCATTGAGCCAGAGCCTTCCACGCTTCGGTTGCTTCTGCGGCACCTTGAGCCCTTCACGGCGCCAGATGCGTTCCACCCGCTTGCGGTTCACATGCCAACCGGCATCGCGCAGCAAGGCCGTCACCCGGCGATAGCCATAGCGACCGTATTGTCGAGCCAAAGCGATGATGTCCTCGGTCAGTGCGGCTTCGTCATCTGCCCCGCGCGGCGTTTTGCGCTGTGTCGATCGATGTTGTCCGAGCACACGGCACACCCGCCGCTCGGACACCGGCATCATTCCCCGGATATGATCGATACAGCGCCGTCGCCGTGCGGGGCTCAGAAGTTTCCCCGCGAAGCTTCCTGCAGGATCAGCTTGTCCAGCGTCAGGTCCGACACCGCCCGTCGTAACCGGGCGTTCTCCTTCTCCAGCTCTTTCATTCGCCGAGCCTGATCCATCTTCAGGCCGCCGTATTCCTTGCGCCAACGGTAGTAGCTTTGTTCGGTGACACCGATCCGCCGACACGCATCCGCCACCGTCCCACCCTGTGCCAGCACGATCTCCGCTTCACGCAGCTTGCCGATGATCTCTTCCGGCTTGTGCTTCCTCGCCATTCCATTCCTCCTTCGTGACCAATTCTAAAATAGAAATTGGGCCACTCAGAAGGGGGCAGATCATTCTTGCCCAGCGCTGATGCATATTGCGGCGCCACTCCCACCGACGCCGTCCCTTTCTTCGGCAACGCGGTGTCGTCGATGATCAGCCATGCCTTGTCGCCGCCGACCAGCGCATCGGCCTGTTCCCACAGGGTCGCCTCAAGCGGACCGCTGTCCCAAAGGCCCGCACCGATGAAGTGATGCAGGCGATCATAGCCGACTTCGCCCGTCCGCGCCGCCATCGGCTGGATGCTCTTGCGATCCCCCGGACCGATCAGGCCCGCGACATAGGCCGGGCACATCCGTTGCCGAGCCTTGTGGCCAAGGCCCTCCAGATAGGGCGCCAGCCAACGCTCCAGATCAACACGCCAATCACCATCCATCGCCGACATCCTTCCAACGTCGGCTCCCTATGAATCACCCATCAACCAAAATGGGAATCCCCAAAATCAAACTTCTGCCAAAATAGTGCTAGCGCGTCCGTCGCGCTCGTATTTTCGGTTCGTGTGGATGAATCCTCTTGCTGCTCTTGGGCAAGGGCAGGACTGCATAGGATCGAGGTCCCCAGCATGAGCGACAGATATCTGCGTGCGAAAGCCCGGCTGAGCATGATTCCCTCTCCTGTTGCGTCTATCGTTGTCGACAGTTCATTAACTTGAAGGGTGCTGTAATATGTACTTGCTTGATGTCAAGGTAATTTCGTTGCGCGCGCTTGGACTCAGAACCGCGTGATCGCCCCGAAATCCCTATTTTCTTAACATTATCAAACAGACGTTATCGGACGGCTTTGTTAGCGACAGGCTCGGATGTGCGAAAATTGCAACGTGCCAGTCGGTTCGAAGTGCACGAGACCACGCTCCGTAAGGCTCAAGGCATTGTGACATTTGAGCCCCGAGAGGTTCTCAGGGAAGTACGAGCGCTTGATGGCGTGTCGCCCAGCGGCACTACCGGCGAGAGATTTCTCTTTCGAGATCTCGCCAGTCAAACCTCGATGGCGACAGCGATGCCATTCAGGATCGACATTCCTGCCAGCGCCTCGATCTCTTTGGAATTCTTCGCAGCCAGAATGTTGGAGTTCACGCCCGGCGCTGCATTGGCCCGTTGCCATCCGCCGCCATGTCCCCAGCCATGCGGCAGCGCGACATTGCCTTCTTTCATCCGGTCCGAAATTTTCACGGGTACACGGATGATACCTGCCTCGGATTTTACGGTAACCACCTGGCCGTCGGCGATCGACAGCCTGCCGGCATCGAACGGGCTGATATGGAGCTGGTGCCGCCGCTTGGCGGTCATGCAGGACGGGACATTGTGAAGCCAAGTGTTCATCGACAGCATTTCGCGCATTCCCGTCAGCCGGAATGGAAATGCCTCCGAGTGCCGATGAGCGCTTAGACGCTGCACCTCCATTTTGAACTCTGCGCCGGCCAGGATGATTTTCCGGTCGGGGGTGGCGATGACTTCTTTCAGCATGTCGGTAGGCAAGGCGTCGGCCAGACTTACTCCGTTTGGAAAGTGGCGAAGGAGCTTCCTCATCGACAGACCGCGGCGTCGCCCATATTGATCCCCGTTAGGACTTTTCCGGATCAGCCAGTCCATCAGCTGCTTCGGACGAAGCGCCAGCCCGATGGCGGACAGTCTGCGAAGCCAGCGATTGCTATAAGCTCCGCCTAGGCCCGCCCGACGGCAAAGCTCGTTGAGAATTTCCCATTCTTCGCGGACGTCGCCACTCGGCTTGACTACGGCCTCGGTCGCAAACAGCGCTGGCCTGAGCATATTCGCGAGATATTTATAGGGAATGTCGGCCCGTTCGAACATGGTCGCAACGGGCAGGATGTAATGCGCGTGGCGGTTCGTTTCATTCATATAGATGTCTAGCGAGAAATGGAGTTCCAGCTTCTCGAGCGCGTCCGCGAAGCCCTCACCGGCGGCGCCGCTTGAATGGACCGGATTGCCGCCAAGCATCAGGAGTGCCCGGACCTGGCCTTCGCCCGGCGTCAGGATATCGTCGATCAGACAGCGCGACGGGAGCATTCCGCCCAGCGCCGGTAACCCGCCGATGCGGGAACGCACAGTTGCTTCGCGGGTGGCGGGAAAGGCATTCGCTCCGAGGCTGCTCCAGGTAAACAACGCCCCGCCCGGCCGGTCCAGATTGCCCGTCACGATACACAGCAGGCTTTGCAAAATATTATTCAAAGTTCCGAACCGCTGGGTGCAGGTGCCGGTTCGCCCATAAATGGTGGCCGAATTCGCCTTCGCAAAATCGCGCGCCAAATCTCGGATGACGTCTGCCGGCACGCCGCATTCCTCCGACGCGCGGTCGGCTGTGAAAGGCCGAGCCAATTCGGCGAGATCTTCCCATCCGTTACAATTCTCCCGAATGTAGGGGAGGTCGATCGCCCCGTTCGAGATCAGCTCATTGAGAAGTGCCATCATCAACCAAGCATCGGTGCCCGCATTGATTTGCAAATGCTCGAACGACTGGGCGGTTTCGCTGCGTCGCGGATCGATGACAACCACCCGGCCTCCGCGCTTGATGATGCTCTGCAAGGCATCACGCATCAACGGTTCGGTGCAGACGGAGCCGTGCGATACCACCGGATTCGCGCCAATGATGATCGCAAAATCGGACCGCCAGAGATCCGGACGGGGGTAAAGCAACGCGGATCCGAAAAGCAGCTCGCTCGCCATCAGAAGCGATGCCGCGTCTTCGGCGTTTACGCTGTAGTTCCATTTCGTCTGAAAGACTTGCTTGAACGCAGAAAACCAGACGGCGGTCGCGAAGCCATTGGTTGGCGGCTGTCCCAGGAATGTCGCAAACGCGCTGGGTCCGTCACGGCGTCTTATGTCGTGAAGTCGGGTCGCAATGTCCGACATAGCCTCGTCCCAAGACACCGGGGTGAACTCGCCAGGCTTCCCGGTCCTCTTCAAAGGCTGCAGGATGCGGTCGGGGTCATACATCACTTCGACCGCGCCTGTGGCCTTCTTGCAGAAATGTCCTTTCGAATAAGGGCTGTCCTTGTCACCAGCCACGGACGTCAGCCGTCCGTCGCGCACCGTCGCGACCAGCGCGCACATCGGTTCGCACACGCGGCAAAAAGTGTGAACGGTTTGATCGTCGCCGCCGTGTTTCACGGTCTATCTCTCCCGGTCAGCGGACGCTCCCAGCACCATGATTGCTCACTTCGCCCGCGTCGCACCAAATCTCGATACAGCGGAGGTGTCCGCCCAATTTTCGCTAACTATACTTGCAAGATTTCAAACATAATCCTTGCTACTTGTAAAGCGTATGAGGGGTCGCTTATGTATCGTAGGACGCTGTCGAGGTGACCGCATTTGACCTCGCCGGGGTCCTGGTCGGCGTCCGCGCGCCGCGGCTGCGCGAACAAAGTGCTTGAAACCTGTCAGATTTCTGATGCAATGATCCGGGTTGGCACGCCAATTCTAATAGGGGCAAAAGTTCGATGAAATCTCCGAGACGATCGCAGGCCGAACGACGCGGTGAGTCTCAGGCACGCATTATTGGAGCGGCGATAGACCTGCTGATCGAGAAGGGGTTTGACCGTTTCTCCCTCCACGACGTCGGCAAGCGCGCGGGATGCAGTCACGAGTTGGTGAACTTCTATTTCGGCAATAAGGATGGGCTGCTAGAGGCGCTCGCCACTCATATTATCGAAACATTTTCCGACGAACTTCTGTCGCTCGATGACTCGCCAAACGCCTTTGACCGGTTGGCGAGGCAGATATTATATATCGCGACAATAGCGGACCGTGCGCCACGGACTTTTACCGCCTATTTGCGGATGGCAGGCGAAGCCCCCTTTTACGAGCACCTTACCCAATTATATCGTAACCGGCGAAGTCAAACGCTGGGCATCTTTCGTCAGACCATTCTCGCAGGCAAGGCCAGCGGGCACATTCGGCGCAACGTCAATGCCGACGCAATTGCGCAAGTCTGCTACGACTTTGTGCGCGGGCATGTCGACAGGCGGTTGCTGGACCGAGACGAAGCCGCGGATCAGTTCAACGCTATCATCTCTACCTTCATTGATCTCCTGCGCGCCAACATTGCCATCCGCAAGCGGACGAACGCGGGACCTTCAAGCTCCGATGGGGACTGAGATCGGTGGCGACGCCGGAAATTAGCGCGCGTTGAAGTTGCCGGGGCGCCGCTCCGAAACCGCGCGGAGCCCCTCGCGATAATCCTCGGTGAGGAACAGTCGCTCCTGTTCGGACACTTCGAGCGAAGTTTGCGCCAGAACAGCGTCCGCCAAGCCTGTGCGCAATGTCGCCCGAGTGGCCATTACAGCAAGCGGCGCATTTTCGGCAATCTCCTGGGCCAATGCCATCGCAGTGTCGACCAGCACTTCGGAGTCAGCCAACATATCGGCCAAGCCGATACGCGCGGCCTCCACTCCTCCGACGCGTCGCCCCGTGTAGAGTAGGAGCGATGCGGCCTGTTGCCCGATCAGCCGCGGAAGCGTGTGGGTGAGCCCGAAGCCAGGATGAATCCCGAGCTTGACGAAATTGGCGGCGAAGCGCGCTTCTGGAGATGCAACGCGAAAGTCCGTCACCAGGGCTAGGCCAAGCCCTGCCCCGATGGCCGCTCCCTGAATCGCCGCCACGATCGGCTTGCGAGTCGAAAACAGCCGCACCGCAGCGGCATAATAGCTTCTTGCTGTGTGTGCGCTTCCCTCTTCGTCGCCGAAGTTCGCGCCCGCACAGAAGGATTTACCCTGCGCGGTGAGAAGCAGGCATCGGATTTCGGGGTCTCTATCCAGCCGCTCGAAACAATCAGCCAAGTCCTCGAGCACCTGCGCATTCACGAAATTATGCGGTGGATGCCTCAGTTCCACCTGAGCGACGTGGGATTCCACAGCAATATGGATCCCGCTGTCCGTTCCTAGCATAAGTTTCTCCTCTCCCGAATCTATCTGCCGAACCTGTCGTTCGAAAGTCGCCCCGCATTGCGATCGCGACGG
Source organism: Sphingopyxis sp. MG (assembly GCF_002953155.1). Classification (NCBI taxonomy): domain Bacteria; kingdom Pseudomonadati; phylum Pseudomonadota; class Alphaproteobacteria; order Sphingomonadales; family Sphingopyxidaceae; genus Sphingopyxis; species Sphingopyxis sp. MG. The sequence goes on along the minus strand of NZ_CP026381.1, from coordinate 2,824,599 downwards.
TCGTGAATGTCGCTCTTCATCAACAGCATTGCGGCGTCGGCATTAAGCTGATAAAACTTGCAACCTGTCAAGTTAGTTGAGTCGAAAACCAGGCCGCGATAAGGGGCCACGAGGAGAGGAAATATACCATGTATGACCTGCTGATTCGCGGCGCGAACATCGTCGACGGCACGGGCGCGCCCGCGTTCCCGGGCAATGTCGGAGTTAAGGACGGAAGAATCGCATATGTCGGCGCCGACGAGCAGGAGGCGGCAACGACCATCGATGCGAACGGACGGCTGCTGACCCCGGGCTTTATCGATACCCACACTCATTATGACGCCCAGATCACCTGGGATCCGTGGCTGCGTCCCCATAGCGCGCATGGCGTGACGACTTATATCTGCGGAAATTGCGGCTTCGCCCTTTCGCCGCTGTCGCCGGACTCGCTGCAATATCTCATTCCGATGTTCGCGAAAGTCGAGGGCATCCCACATGAGTCACTCGTCCAGGGCGCGAAGATCGACTGGCACACGACCGGCGAGATGCTCGCCAGCTTCGATGGCCATGTCGGCGTCAATGTCGGCTTCATGGTCGGCCATTCGACGCTCAGGGTCAATGTGATGAAGGACCGCGCGCATGACGCGCAGGCGACGCGCGACGATATCGACGCCATGAAGATGCAGCTTCGCCAGTCGCTCGATGACGGCGCCATGGGCTTCTCGTCGAGTCATATCGAAACGCATGTCGACCATGAGGGCGAGGATGTTCCATCGCTGCATTCGTCGCACGAGGAGCTGCTCGAGCTCATGTCGGTGGTGAAGGACTATGAAGGCACGATGACGGGTTATGTTCTGACCGGTTTTAAACCCGATGACAAAGCGATGCGCAAAATGGCCGAAGTCAGTCTCGCGTCGAACCGGCCCTATGCCTGGCCGCTGCTCGTTCCAGGCCTTCACGCCGAGGACATGATGGACGCCAAGATGGCCGCGACCGACATCGCACGCGAAATGGGGGCCGAGTTGCGAGTACAGGCCCCGTCGTGCCCGGTCGCCGTCTTCATCAATTTCAAGAACGGCCTTGGTTTCGATATGTTTCCGGGTGTCTGGAAAGATGTCTATCGCAAAGATCATGCGGGCCGCGTCGCGGCGTTTGCTGATCCCGAGTTGCGCATCCGCCTCGAGGAAGACGCAGGCAAGCTGCCGCCGGGTGCCAATGGGCAGTATCGCGCCAACTTCGACAATTATGAAGTGCAAGGCGTCCGTTCGCCGCAGTATCAGAAATATGTCGGCCGGATGATGGGGGACATTGCCAAGGAAGAGGGTCGCAGCGCCTTCCAGATCATCCTCGACATGGTGGTTGCAGACGATCTGGAAACGGTGTTCGTGCCGCGCGATCCCAATGCCGACGAGCTGGCGATCTGGAAGGATATCGTGCGGTGCATGCGCGATAGCCGCACCCTCTGGGGCGGCGACGATGGTGGTGCTCACCTCGATGTGCTCGAGGCCTATTCGCACAGCACGCGCTTCATTCAATATGCCGTCAACCAGCATGGGCTGATGCCGATTGAAGAGGCGGTCCATAATTTCACGCAGATCCCGGCGCTGTTCATCGGTCTGCGCGACAGGGGCACGATCAAGGTCGGCAATCATGCCGACCTGGTGCTGATGGATCTCGAAAATGTGCGGGTCACCGCGGTCGAATTCCGCTCGGATTTTCCCGCCAATGGCGAACGCCTCTACACTGGTGCCGAGGGGATCGACTATGTGATCGTCAACGGGACGCCGATCATCGCCGAAGGCGAATATACGTGGGCGAAACCGGGGCACGTACTGCGTGCTGGCAAGGACAGCTACACCGTCGACATAAGCCGTGGCGCCAAGGTGACCGAAGCTCCCATGCTCGAAGCGGCCGAATAGGCGCCGCTCCGGCGCTGCTGTAGTCGGCGCGCGCCAGGGCTGGCGCGCGCCGTGCAGGCCCAACACGCCAGACAGGATAGTTCATGAAAGCCATTCGTGTGACCAACCCCGGCCGCTACGAGGATCTGGCGTTGGTCGACGAGCCGACACCCGAACTCGGACGCCGTGATGTCCTCATTAAGGTTCGGGCCTGCTCGCTCAACTTCCGCGACACGATCATCGCCAAGGGTAGCTACCCCGGCCCGCTTGCACACCATGTGATCCCGATCTCCGACGGCGCCGGCGACGTGGTCGCGGTCGGATCGGACGTCACGCGCGTGACGGTGGGGGATCGCGTGACCGTCAATTGTTCGTGCGACTGGGTGGCCGGGCCGAACCTGGCCGAATATCGCTCCAACAGCGTCGGAACGACGATCGACGGGATGCTCGCCGAATTCGTGAGGGTCGAGGAGCGGGCGGTTATCCAGCTGCCCGACGACTTCTCCTATACCGACGCCGCCGCACTTCCCTGTGCCGCGGTGTCCGCCTGGTCGGCGCTTCATGTCGCGGCTCCGCTGTCGCCGGGACAAACCGTACTGATTCAGGGCAGCGGCGGCGTTTCGCTGTTCGGGTTGCAGATCGCCCGGATGTTCGGCGCCCGCGTCCTGGCGCTGACATCCTCGGAAGAGAAAGCGCAGCGCCTGAAAGCGATGGGTGCCGCAGCGGTGGTGAACTACCGGGAGACGCCCAATTGGGAGGATCCGATCCTCGAACTCACCGGCGGCAAAGGTGTCGACAAGGTCATCGAAATTGGCGGCGGGGGAACGATCAATCACAGCATCGCTTGCACCCGCGCCGGCGGCGAGATCGGACTCGTCGGCTATGTGGCCGGAATGGCCGGCAGTCTGCGTCCGATCACACTGCAGATGCGATCGGTCAATCTGAAGCCGATCTCGATCGGTCCAAGAATCTCGTTCGAAGCCCTTCTGACGGGGATGCAGAATACCGGCACGCGGCCGGTCATCGACTCGGTTTACGGCTTCTCGCAATTTAAGGACGCTCTGCGCCATCTCGAAAGCGGCAACCACTTCGGCAAGGTCGTCATTGACATGGAAGCATGAGCGGGGGCGGTGAGCCGAAGCGAAGGAACGCTACGATGGGTGAGGATCAGATAAAGCGAGACGGCACATTGCACCCGGGTTTCATCGCGCCGGACGTCTATGGGTTTCTGGTCCCGCGCAAAGGCTTCGAAGTCGATCCGGATAGCCTCACCGAACTGCCGGTTCCGGAGCGCAATTCGATCGCGATCCTTTCTTCCTACGAGACCGAGGGACGCGCAAGGTTCGGCGCCTTTGTCATGCCCGTATTCTTCGACCCTGCATATGGCCGCCTCTCGCTGGCTGAGCGCGAGTTCATCGGGGTCATCGTTTCAGGCGTGAATCACTGCATCACCTGCTTGGTCGTGCACACCGACCTCCTCGGAAAATATATTGGCGATCACGGCCGTGCGCGGCGTATCGGCATCAATTATCGCCAGGTCACGCTGTCGGACCGCGAACGGGCGATTGCCGATTTCTGCGTCAAGCTGACGAACGATCCAGGCCAGCTCGAAGCTGCCGACATTGCGATGCTTCGCGCTGCCGGGCTGGACGATGAGGAGATCTACTATGTCGTGGAGCTCGCCGGCCTGTTCAACATGACGAACCGGACGACTGCGGCGTACGGAATGCGACCGGACGACGATTTCATGGCCGAAATCACGCCAGCGGGGGGATAATATGCAAGCGACGGAAAGTGCGGTGTTGGTCGAGCGAGAGGATCAGATCCTCATTGTGACGATCAATCGCCCCGCGGCGCGCAACGCCGTAAATGCGGCGGTGCACACCGGCCTCGGGAGAGCGCTCCAGCAGGCGGAAAGCGACCCCGATATTCGCGTGGTTGTTCTCACTGGTGCAGGAGAAAAAGCGTTCTGTGCGGGCGCTGACCTCAAGGCTCTCGCGCGGGGTGAAAGCAGCTGGCCCGACGACCCAGAACAGAAACGCTGGGGTTGGGCCGGATTCGTGCGCCATCCGATCAGCAAACCGATCATCGCTGCCGTTAACGGATTTGCGCTGGGCGGCGGCACGGAATTGGCGCTCGCCTGCGATATCGTGATTGCGGCTGACCATGTCGAGTTCGGCCTCCCTGAAGTAAAGCGAGGCATTTTCGCGGCTGCGGGCGGCGCGTTTCGACTGGCGCATCAATTGCCGCCGAAGATCGCGATGGAGCTGCTCCTGACCGGGGACAGCTTCTCGGCGCAGCGCGCATTCGAGCTGGGCTTCGCAAACCGCGTGGTCCCGTCGGCAGAGCTCATGAAGACAGTCATGACCATGGCGCGCAAGATCGCCGCCAATGCTCCGCTTTCCGTTCAAGCAAGCAAGCGGATTGCTAACGGAATTGCCGAAGGAACGATCGCCTCGGAACGCGATTTCTGGGCCGCCAACAAGCGTGAAGGCGCGATCGTCATGACATCTGCCGACGCGCGCGAAGGCCCGCGCGCCTTTGCGGAAAAGCGCGCGCCTGCCTGGCAGGGCCGTTAGACGTGGCCGATCTTCTTGGGCGCACCGTCCTGATCACGGGCGCCTCGTCGGGGCTCGGCGCCCATTTCGCGCGGATTTGCGCTGCGCAGGGTGCCAACGTCGTCCTCGCGGCGCGGAGGGTCGACCGGCTGCGGACATTGGTCGCAGAGATCGGCGACAAAGCGCTTGCGGTCGAGCTTGATGTCACCGACGAGCGGTCGGTGGTCGCCGCCTATGACCGCGCCGAGGCGCGCTTCGCCGCGGTGGACACGATCATTGCCAATGCCGGCGTGTCGGCGCCCGGGCGCTCGATCGCGCTGCCCGGCGACGCTCTCACCGGCCTGATCGCAACCAATCTGACCGGCGTCTATCTGACCGTCCGAGAGGGCGCGAGGCGCCTCATCGACCGGGGCCCCGCCGGCAGTAAGGACGGACGCGTCGTTATCATCGGCTCGATCACCGCACACCTTACCGGCCACGGTGAGTCCGCCTATGCAGCGACAAAGGCCGCGGTCGCCCATCTCGGCCGCAATTTCGCGCGCGAGTGGGCGCACAAGGCGATCAACGTCAACGTCATCCAGCCGCGCTATATCGCCACCGACATCTCGCGCGAATGGTTCGCGTCCGAGGGAGGCAAAGCGCAGATCGCGCGCTTCCCGCGTCGCCGACTTCAGCCGATCGAGACCCTCGACGCGATGATGCTCTACCTCTGCTCCGACGCCGCCGCCGGAATGACTGGATCGGTGATCGACCTTGATGACGGACAATCCTTATGACCACGACCGATCGTGCACGCGCCATTGGGGACGCCGTCGAGCGCTTCGTAAGGGATACTGTCGTCCCATATGAAAAGGATCCGCGCTGCGCCGCGCATGGCCCGTCGGACGCGCTGGTCAGCGAGCTTAGGGTCCTTGCGCGCGAGGCGGGGGTACTGACGCCGCACATCCTCGAGGGCGGCGTTCATCTGACTCAGCGCGAGACGGCGCATGTGCTGATCCGCTCGGGCCTGTCGCCGCTCGGCCCGGTCGCCTGCAACACGATGGCGCCCGACGAGGGCAATATGTATCTGCTCGGCCATGTCGGATCGCTCGAACAGAAGGCGCGCTTTCTTGCACCGATGATCGACGGCACCGCGCGCTCCGCCTTCTTCATGACCGAGCCGGCCGAAGACAATGGCGCGGGCTCCGACCCCTCGATGATGCGGACCACCTGCAAGGCCGATGGCAATCACTGGGTGATCGAGGGCCGCAAGGCGTTCATTACGGGCGCGCAGGGAGCCAAGGTCGGCATCATCATGGCAAAATCCGAGGAGGAGGGCGCCTGCCTGTTCGTCGTCGACCTTCCCGATCCCGCGATCCGGATCGAGCGGATACTCGATACGATCGACAGTTCTATGCCAGGCGGACACGCGGTGGTGGCGATCGACCGCTTGCGTGTCCCGGCCACCCAGATGCTCGGCGAACCGGGCGAAGGGTTCCGATATGCGCAGATCCGTCTCTCCCCTGCACGCCTGTCACATTGTATGCGCTGGCTCGGCGGCTGCATTCGCGCACACGAAATCGCGGCGGATTATGCCTGCCGCCGCCAGGCCTTTGGCAAGGCGCTGATCGATCATGAAGGCGTCGGTTTCATGCTCGCGGAGAATTTGATCGACCTCCGCCAGGCCGAGCTGATGATCGACTGGTGCGCAGCTGTCCTCGATACCGGCGATCTCGGCACGGCCGAAAGCTCGATGACGAAGGTCGCCGTGTCTGAAGCGCTTATGCGCATCGCCGATCGCTGCGTCCAGGTCATGGGCGGAAGCGGGGTTTCGGGTGACACGATCGTTGAGCAGATATTCCGCGAGGTTCGCGCATTCCGCATCTATGACGGGCCGACCGAGGTCCACAAATGGAGCTTGGCGAAGAAGATCAAGCGCGAGTGGACGGCATCACGTGGCTGATGCGGCGACGACACCGGTGCGCGCCGGAATGGGGTTCGACGAAGCGGCGCTCACCGCCTGGCTCACGGATTATGTCGAGGGTTTCAGCGGACCGTTGCAAGTCGCCCAGTTCAGCGGCGGCCAGTCTAATCCGACGTACCGGCTGACGACGCCGGCCGCCTGCTATGTCTTGCGCCGCAAGCCCCCCGGCCCATTGCTCAAGGGCGCGCATGACATATTGCGCGAGGCCCGGGTGATGGCCGGGCTTGCCGGCACACCTGTGCCCGTTCCGTCGGTCCTTGCGATCTGCGAAGATCCAGGCGTGGTCGGCACGCCCTTTTTTGTGATGGCAATGGTCGAAGGCCGCATCTTCTGGGATGCCGGCTTCCGCGAGGTAGCCCGACCTGACCGCGCCGCCTATTTCGATGCTATGAACGCCGCGATGGCAGCGCTGCACGGCGTCGATCCTGCCGCGGCGGGGCTCGCCGATTTCGGTCGGGCCGGTAATTATTTCGAGCGTCAGATCGCGCGCTGGAGCGCGCAGTATCGCGATGACGATCTCGTCGGCCGCGACGCTAACATGGACGCGCTGGTCGAATGGCTCCCCGGCGCGATACCGGCTGGCGAAGAGACAAGGATCGTTCACGGCGATTTTCGCTGCGACAATATGATCTTCTATCCATCGCGCCCCGAGGTGATCGCGATCCTCGACTGGGAATTGGCGACGCTCGGTCACCCCCTTGCCGACTTCGCCTATCATGCAATGATGTACCGCATGCCGGGCGACATCGTCGCCGGCATCGGCGGATTAGATCCGCATGATCTTGGACTGCCGAGCGAAACCGAATATGTTGCTGCCTATTGCAGCCGTACGGGGCGAAGCGAAATTGCCGACTGGGAGTTCTATATAGCTTTCAATCTGTTTCGCTTGGCCGCCATCTTTCATGGCATCAAAGGTCGTGTCCTCCGCGGCAATGCCGTGTCCGAACAAGCAAGCGAACGAGCGGCAAATTTCCCCAGGCTGGCCATGCTTGCGAAGGACGCGATGGACCGTTGTAACGCATGACTATGATCCAGCGCAGCCGCACTGTTCGCGCGGCAAATCGTCTCCGCGGTCGTCGCGCCTTGCCAGCACGTGGCTGCTTCACCTGACCTGCCGATAATGACTTCCGGACAAGGCTGAGGCTTCTTCGCCGCTCTCCTTGGTACATTCCCTCTGCGAAGTATCATCGATTTAGGCCACCTCAGAAGTTGTTCGTTCGACAGTGTCTTCTATCACCAAGTGATAGGCTAGCCGGTTGCCGCTATCTGCAAAGTCATGCGCTCGCAGACGAGAAGCTGGCGCGCGCGCTCTCTGGCCGTGGGTGCGCCTTGCCCCCCTATGACGGCATTGCCGAACTCTGGTACGATAACGCCGATGCTGTGCTGGCGGTCGGCGCAAACGAAGAGGCGCGCGCTGCCAGACGTCTGCTCCTCGCCGACGAGGAGCGCTTCGTCGATTTGCCAAATTCGTCGATATTCTGGGTCCACGAGCATGGCATTATCGGCCCTTCGGACAACTGGTAGGCTGACGCTCCAGAACGAGGACTGCCTCACCGGTCCCACCGGAAAAGCTGATCGCACGCATCATTGAGTGGTTCATCGCGGGCGACTGCTATTTCAGCAAACAACGCCGACGCTGGCCCTGGGGCGGTCTATCTTGTTCGTGCGGGCGCGCGCTTTTTGCGAGTGACAGAAGCAATATGTGCGCCCCACGTGTCGAGCGCTTCGCGCTTTTCATCGGCGAAGGTGTAGCGCTGATAGACGCCTGCGACACCGCTCTTGCTGCGATTCTGAACGGCCTCGATCCAGTCTCCCGGCATTCTCAGGCCTTGGAGGCCGGTGGCAACCGACCGGCGAAGGTCGTGAAAGCGCCAGGGAGCGACAGGCGCGGCATCCTCGGCGAGCAACTTGGCCACCTGCTCGTCGAGCTTAGACTTGCACTTTGAATAGCCCGATACTCGGGACTGGCCACCGTCGGTCGTAAGCACGAAGCCTTTGGCCGGCCATTTTCTTCCTCCTGCGATCCGGTCGAGTTCCGCGACAATTTGCGCCGATAGTGGAATGAGATGCTCTCGGCCATTTTTGGCGCGTGCAGCGGGCAGTATCCATTCGGCTTTGACACGATCGAGCTCATTCCATTCCAGCGCGGCGACTTCCTCTCGCCGCTGGCCGGTCAGGAGGAGAAGCCGAACGAGCCCGGTGAAAGCGATGCCGATGTCTTCGCTGGCTTCCCAGATAAGCTTGAGTTCAGCGTCATTGAGCACGCGATCACGGCTGCGCGCTGCTGTTGGCACCTCGAAACCCTCCAGCGGGTTTTTCTCGATCATGCCCCTGCCTTTGGCCCAACGCATGAGCCGCCGTGCGACCGCAAACACGTTTCGCCGAAGCGCAGCGCTTTGTCCTGGGATATCGTCTATTATTGCCACGATCTCAGAGCCCTTGATCGAGGGCAGGGAACGCGTCCCCAGTTTTGGGCGCAAATGCTTCCGCAGAATCGATTTCACGAAGTCGCGGTAGCGATCGCGTCCGGTCTCGAAAGCCAGCTTTTCGAATTTGTCGGCCACAGCGTCGAAGATCAGTTCGGTATCGATATGCCGCTTGCGCTTCTTCTCCTCGGCGGGGTCGATCCCTTGGCTCACGAGTATCAGCAAGCGCTCTGCTTCGTGACCGGCCAACTCTGGCGTCCAGCCACTCCCGTGCTGCCCAATCTTGTATCTCCGCGTCGGAGTGCCGCGGCCGCCCATTCGGTATTGAAGGATGTAAATGCGCCGGCCGGCAGGTGTAACCTTGAGGCCGAAGCCCTTCCGAACGCTGTCCCAAAGGAACTGGTCCCGAGCCCCGGGACAAGCTCCGTCGACAGTCCGTTTGCTCAATCTGATGGTCGGCATAGCAATCACATAGCAATCACCGTGAAGAAAACCAAGGAAAACCCGATCTTGCCGTGGCGTAGGTAATACTTTGAAATATTGATAGAAATCGTAGTTTAGAAAATTCCCGGATAGCCCCCGAAAAGGCCCAAAATCAGATTCCTAATCTGGGGGCCACAGGTTCGAATCCTGTCGGGCGCACCATTCCCGAACAAAAGAGAGAACTTTGGCTGGCTGGTATGGGCCGTTAGCGGACCGCCGGCATCGTACCGACATGGCCGGGAAAGCAGGCTCACCTGGCCGCACGATTCCAGCCTCGGTCGCCAGTTTTCCGCGGCGCAATCGTTAGAAGCGGACGTTTGACGACAATGGACGCCAACAGCCGTTAGGGACAGGATCACCGTGGATGTTGATTAAGATGGATCATGCGCTAATTCCGGATGAGTGAAGGCATCTGCCTTTGCGCAACCGCGCCGGTGCCCGCGAGGGCATAATAGGGAATATGGTGAGGCCGTCCGTTCGCGGCAGGCCGAAGCCATGGCTGTCCCTGCAACTGTAAGCGGCGAGCGCGATGCACCGGCCCGGTCCCCGACCGGGTCTGCCACTGGGGCGACCTGGGAAGGCGTGTATCAAGCGACGACCCGCGAGCCAGGAGACCTGCCGGCGCGGGTCGCTCAATGCCTCGGTCCAGGGAAAGGCCAGGGCACGGATCACCCGTTCGGGCGACGAAAATCAGCGGTGCGGTGCCGGTCGGCGCCGCGCCAGAGCGATGTCGTGCCCCGGAGGGAAAGATGACCGAAGACGAAATCAATGAACGCCACAATGAAAAGGCGCGCAAGCGGCAGGCTGCAAGAGCCAAGATCATGGCCGACAAGACGCGGGAAAAGGGCCTGCTGATCGTCCACACCGGCAAGGGCAAGGGAAAGTCGACCGCCGCCTTCGGCATGGTGTGCCGCGCGCTGGGGCACGGGATGAAGGTCGGTATCGTCCAGTTCATCAAGGGCGGTTGGGCGACTGGCGAGAAGGCTGTCTATTCGGCCTTTCCCGGGCAGGTCGAGCACAAGGTGATGGGCGAAGGCTTCACCTGGGACACGCAGGACCGTGCGCGCGACATCGCCTGGGCGCGCGCCGGATGGGACGAGGCGAAGCGGATGATCGCCGATCCCGACATCGCGATGGTTGTCGCCGACGAACTCAACATCGTATTGCGCTACGAATATCTGCCCGTCGACGAGGTGATCGCGGGCCTGCTCGATCGGGGCGCGATGAAACATGTCATCGTCACCGGCCGCAATGCGCCCGAGGCGCTGATCGAAGCCGCCGACCTCGTCACCGAGATGGTGCAGGTGAAGCACCCGTTCCGGTCGGGCGTGAAGGCGCAGCGGGGCATCGAGTTTTGAGCGGCCAATTCGCGCCGGGCCTGCTGGTCGCGGCGCCGCGCTCGGGGGCGGGCAAGACGCTCGTCGCGATCGGGCTGCAGCGCGCCTTCCTGCGCGAAGGACTCGGCGTCGCTGCGGCAAAATGCGGACCCGACTATATCGACCCCGGCTTTCACGCCGTGGCGACCGGGCGATCATCGGTCAATCTCGACGGCTTCGCGATGACGCCGGCGATGCTGAAGGGGCTGGCGGCGCAGGCGGCCTGCGGCGCCGATCTGGTTGTTGCCGAAGCCGCGATGGGGTTGTTCGATGGCGCGGGCCGGAGCAGTACGGCGGCCGAGGTCGCGCGGCTGACGGGTTGGCCGGTCCTGCTCGTCGTCGATGCCGAGGGCGCGGGCCAGAGCGTCGCGGCAGTCGCGCATGGCCTCGCGACCTTTCCCGGCGCGCCGCCGGTGGCGGGGGTCATCGTCAACCGCGTTGCGAGCGACCGTCACGCCGCGATGATCGCCGAAGGATTCGACGCGCTCGACCTGCCGCTGTTCGGCATGATCCGCCGCGATCCAGCGCTGGCGGTCGCCTCGCGCCACCTCGGGCTGGTGCAGGCGCGCGAAGACGGCGCGTTGGACGAGCGGATCGACGCCGTCGCGGCCATCGTCGCGCGCGATTGCGACCTCGCCGCGATCCGCGCGGCGGCGCGTGCGACCTCTCCGGCCTCATCCGTCCGACCGCGCCTGCGTCCGCCGGGGCAGCGCATCGCCCTCGCCGCCGACGATGCCTTCGCCTTCTTCTATCCGCATCTGGCGTCGTGGTGGCGCGATGCGGGCGCGGAGATTTGCAGCTTCTCGCCGCTCGCCGACGAGGCGCCGCCGATGGACTGCGACGCCTGCTGGCTGCCCGGCGGCTATCCCGAACTGCACGCGGGCAGGCTTGCCAGCAATGCGCGCTTCATGGCGGGGTTGCGCGCCTTCGCGGCGCGCGCGCCGGTGCATGGCGAGTGCGGCGGCTATATGCTGCTCGGCCGCAGCACCGAGGATGCGGACGGCATCGTACATCCGATGGCGGGGCTGCTGCCGGTCGATACCAGCTTCGCGAAAAGGAAGATGTCGCTCGGCTATCGGCAGGCGCGGCTGTTCGCGCCGACGCGCTTCGCCGATGCCGAAACGCCGCTGTGGGGGCATGAATATCATCATGCGACCATCACATCGACGAACGAAGGCACCCCCTTCGCCCGGCTCGCCGACGCGGCAGGTCGCGATCTCGGCCCCGCCGGCCATCGCGCCGGTCCTGTGACGGGCAGCTTCTTTCACTTGATCGCCTGACGCGATTTGCCTAACGAGCGGGCCGCGACAGGTTCCCCGAAAGGGGATTGAAAGGGAATGGGGTGCGAAACCCCTGCTGCCCCTGCAACTGTAAGCGGAGAGCCATCGGGCCATATGCCATTGGGACCATCGGTCCTGAGAAGGCGGCCCGGACCGGCGTCGACCCGCGAGCCAGGAGACCTGCCCGTCGCCGTCGTCTTTCGCGCGGACAGGGTGTGCCGGGCGGACGGGGGTGAACCCGACAGACGACAAAGGTGACCGCGCGGCTGCGCGGGCCGATGTCGTTCGCCTATCAGGGTGGGCCGCCATCGACCCAGCGACCGAATGGTCTTGTCGATGGGGTACCCTATGTTCCGTGTTATTGTTCGAAGTTCCATTTCACTGGCGGCATTTGCAGCCGGCTTTCCCGTATCGGCCGCAGAAGCCGCTAACGCCGCCGCGACGTCCGAAGAGGACAGCATCGTCGTCACCGCGACGCGCTCGCCGCTCGCACTCGACGAGGTGCCGTCGACGATAACCGTGCTCGACAAGACGGCGATCGACCGGTCGCAGGATATCGGCGCGACCGAGTTGCTGTTGCGCACGCCCGGCATCACCGTCTCGCGCAACGGCGGCTATGGCACCGCGACATCGCTCCGCATCCGCGGCGCCGAGTCCGATCATACCGTTGTCGTGATCGATGGCGTGAAGCTCAACGATCCGGCGGCCGCCGGCGGCGGCTATAATTTCGCCAACCTGCTGGTCGGCGACATGGAGCGGATCGAAATCCTGCGTGGTCCGCAGTCGATCCTGTGGGGCAGCCAGGCGATCGGCGGCGTTGTCAATATCGTCACGGCCATCCCCGAAAAACCGCTGGAAGGCAGCTTCGACATCGAGGCCGGATCGCGCAACACGGTCAGCGCGCGCGCCGCGATCGGCGGCCGCACGGGACCGCTGAACTGGCGCATCGGCGGCCAGAGCTTCACCACCGACGGCATTTCGGCGATCGCCCCAGCCTTTGGCGGCGGCGAGCGCGACGGCTATCGCAACCGCAGCGTGACGGGCCGCGCCGAACTGGCGCTTGCTTCGAACCTCAGCGTCGAAGTGCGCGGCTATTATTCCACGGCGCGCGTCAATCTCGATTCGACGAGCGGCGATACGCCGGACTACGCGCTCAACGAGGAATTCGTGAGCTATGCCGGCGCCAACTTCGACCTGTTGGACGGGCGTTTCCGCAACCGGATTTCCTATTCCTACACCGACACCGATCGCAGCAATTACGGGCCGCTGCGCGCCCGCCCCGTCAGCCTTCAGGCCAAGGGAGAGAATCGCCGCTGGGAATATCAGGGCAATATCGATGTCACGCGCGGCGTCAGCGCGGTCTTTGGCGTCGAGAATGAACGGTCGAGGTTCCGCAGCCGCTCGCCTTCGGGTTCGCTGGCGACGCCCCTTCCCGACTTCGCGATCGGCAAGGCGGACGTGACGAGCCTTTATGGCCAGCTCAGCGTCGAGCCCCTGAACGGGCTGACGATCAACGGCGGCGTCCGCCATGACGATCACGACCGTTTCGGCGGGCAGACACTGTTTGCGGCGGGCGGTGTCTGGCGGCTGCCGACCGGGACCATCCTGCGCGCGAGCTATGGCGAAGGCTTCAAGGCGCCGACGCTGTATCAGATGTTCAGCGAATATGGGAATGTCGCGCTCGACCCGGAGGAAGCGCATGGCTGGGAAGCAGGGATCGAGCAGCAATTGTTCGGCCGCGCTCTGACGGTTGGCGGGGTCTGGTTCGATCGCATCACGACCGGGCAGATCATCTTCAATTCCTGCTCGCCCACCACGCCCAATCCGCTCTGCTTGGTCCCTGGCGATTCCACGCGCCGTTCGGGCTATTATTCCAATGTCGCGCGCGGCGAGGCGCATGGGATCGAGGCGACGGCGGCGCTGACGCTGGGCGCGCTGACGCTCGACGGCAATTATAGCTGGATCGTGGCCGAGGATCGTTCGCCGGGCGCGACCAATTTCGGCAGGGACCTGCCGCGCCGTCCGCGCCACGCGGCCAATGCGTCGGTCGGCTACGCTCTGCCCTTCGGTCTCGACGTCGGAGCGGCACTGCGCTGGTCCGGCAAGAGCTTCGACAATGCGTCGAACAGCATCGTCCTCGACGATTACACGCTTATCGACCTGCGCGCCGAATTCAGATTGTCGGAGAATGTCCGCTTCTTCGCGCGTGCCGAGAACATCTTCGATGAGAATTATATGACGGCCTACCGTTACGGCACACTAGGCCGCGCCATCTACGCCGGTTTCCGGGGACGCTTCTGATGCGCCCGAATTTTCAGCCAGAGGAGAAGAATATGAAGACGCCTTCTACCGCTCTCGCACGCAATGTCTGGGTCGGCACCATGGCCGGGGTGAGCACCATCGCCTCGATGATTCTCGCCTGTGCAACGCCCTTTCCGTCGCTGGCCGCGCTGGCCGCGACGCACGTGCCGCGTCGCATCGGACTGATGCTGATGTTCGTTGCCTGGTTCGCTGCGCAGGCCGTGACCTATTTCATGCATCAGACGGGCAACCCGGCGTGGCCGTTCGCGCTCGGCATGGCGGCGGTCGTCTCGTTGCTGTCGGCGGAGGCCGTTGCGCGCTCGATGCGCAGCCTCCCAGCGGCCGTGCGGATGAGTGCCAGCTACACCGCCGCCTTCGTCGGCTTCAAACTCGGCATTCTCGCTTGGGTGGCACTGCTCGACCATGGCTGGTCGGCCTTTTCGGGCGAAGTGCTGCTGCGCCAGTTCGTGCGCTATGGCGCGATCTTCGCCGGACTGCTGGCGGCGCAGGCCCTGCTGACGCGCGCGGGCTTCAGCCTCGACGCGCCCGCGAACGTGTCGAGACCGCAGGCCGCGTGACGATGCTTCGCCCCGCCGCCGACGGCCCCTCTGTCATCGTGTGCAACACCTGCCGTCACGGCGAGGATGCGCGCGAGGATGAAGAGGGCGTGCGCGGCGGGGCGCGGCTCGCCGGGCTGCTGCGCGGACTTGCCCGCAGCGAGCCCGCCTATGCGCGGATCGCGGTGGAAGAAATGCCCTGCCTGTTCGCCTGCAAGGAATATTGCGCGGTCCATATCCGTGCGCCGGGAAAGGTCGGCTATGTGCTCGGCCGCTTCACGCCGGACGACGCGGCGGCGCGCGCAATTCTCGACTATGCCGTGCATCATGCCGCCAGCGCCGAAGGCCGCGTCGCCTATGCCGACTGGCCGGAAGGCGTGAAGGGACATTTCCTCGTCCGCGTTCCGCCGCCGGGATTCGTCGCCGAATGACCGCCTTTGCCTCGATCGCGGATTTCGAGGTCGCGCTGGCGCGTCCGCGCAATATCGATGACGAAGCGCAAGAGGCTGCCCGCGCGCGCCAGATGACGCTGACCAAGCCCGCCGGATCGCTGGGGCGGCTGGAAGACATCGCCATCTTCTTCGCCGGCTGGCAGTCGCGCGCGCGCCCGCGCCTCGACCGCGCGCGCGCCGTGATCTTCGCCGGCAATCACGGCGTCGCCGTGCACGGCGTCAGCGCTTTTCCCTCAACCGTCACGGCCCAGATGGTCGCCAATTTTGAGGCGGGCGGCGCGGCGATCAACGCGCTGTCGACTACTGCCGGACTGGAATTGCAGATCGTCGCGCTCGACCTCGACCGACCGACAGCCGACTTCACCGCCGCACCCGCGATGACTCCGGCCGAATGCCTCGACGCGCTCAACGCCGGGGCGGCGGTCGTTGACGAGGGGATCGACATGATCGTGCTGGGTGAAATGGGGATCGCCAATTCGACCGCTGCCGCCGCGCTATGCGCGCGCAGCTTCGGCGGCACGGCCGCCGACTGGGTCGGCCCCGGCACGGGCGTCGATACTCAGGGCGTGGCGCGCAAGGCCAAGGTGGTCGAGCGCGCGGTCGCCGTCCATGCCCATGCCGGGCGTTCGGCGTTCGAGACGCTGCGCCGCGTCGGCGGCCGCGAGACGGCGGCGATCGCCGGCGCGGCGGTGCGGGCGCGGCAATTGGGCGTTCCCGTCCTTCTCGACGGCTTCATCTGCTGCGCGGCGATCGCGCCGCTGGCGGCGGACAATCCGGTGATCGCCGACCATTGCATCGCGGGCCATTGCTCGGCCGAGCCCGGCCATGTGCTGCTGCTCGAAAAGCTTGGGCTCGATCCGCTGCTGTCGCTCGGGATGCGGCTCGGCGAAGGGAGCGGGGCGGCGGTGGCGGCCGGGGTCGTCCGCGCGGCACTCGCCGCGCACGACCGGATGGCGACCTTTGCCGAGGCCGCGGTGTCGGCATCGCTATGACCGGCTTCGCGCTCCATTTGCTGCGCCATGGCGCGCCCGAGCGACCGGGGCTGCTGCTGGGCCGGACCGACAGCGCGCCGACCATGGAAGGAATCGCCGCCTGCGTCGCGCAGGCGCGCACCGTCGGCGCCGAACGGCTGATCGCGTCGGACCTGCGGCGCTGCCGGCTGGCGGGCGAAGCAATCGGAGCGGCCATCGGCCGGCCGCTCGCCGTCGACCCCCGCTGGCGCGAAATCGATTTCGGCGCGTGGGACGGCCGGGCGACCGAAGAGATCGACCGCGAGGCGATGGCCCGTTTCTGGGACGATCCCGACGCCAACCCGCCGCCGGGCGGCGAACGCTGGTCGGCGCTCGTCGCGCGCGTGTCGCGCGCCGTCGCCGAGTTGGAACCGGCCCCCACGCTCATCGTCACGCACGGCGGCGCGATCCGCGCGGCGCTGCACGGTCTCTGCGGCTTCGAACGGCGTTCGATATGGTCGTTCGACCTGCCATATGGCGTCCTCGTCTCGCTGCGCCTGTGGCCCGGCGACGCGCCGGTCGCGCAGATCACGGCTCTGCGCCCATGAAGGGGCTGCTGATCGCCGTCCAGTTCCTGACGAGGCTGCCGACGCCGCGCCTGGCCGCCGTTTCCAGCGCGGAATTCGCGGCCTCGATGCGCTGGTTTCCGGCGGTCGGGCTCCTCGTCGGCGCGATCGTCGCCGCGGCCGCATGGGGCGGCGGCAGGCTGGACGGCTGGTCGGGAGCCTTGCTCGCGCTGCTCCTGTGGGTGGGCGTCACCGGGGCGCTTCATCTCGACGGGCTGGGCGACATCGCCGATGCGCGCGGCGCGGCGCACAAGGATCGCGACCGCATGATCGCCGTCCTGTCCGATCCCCATGTCGGCAGCTTCGCGGTCGTCGCGATCGTCCTGCAACTGGTCGCCAAGCTGGTTCTGCTCCATGCCCTGATCGAGGCGCAGGCCTTCCTCGCCATCGCCCTCGTCCCCTTCGCGGCGCGAACGGGGCCGCTCGTCTGGTCGCGGTGGCTGCCAGATCTTCACGCGGGGCTGGGTTCTCGCTTTCGCGGCGCCGTCCGCATCGGCGATCTCCTGCTGTGGGGCGTGCTGCTTGCGGCGGCTTCCTGCTCGTCGCCCGCGCTTCTCGCTACACCCCTCTTCCTGCTCGGCTGGGGGTGGTGGCTGCGCCGCGCGATCGGCGGCGTGTCGGGCGACGGCCATGGCGCCGGAATCGAAGTGACCGAAAGCCTGTCGCTGTTCGCAGCGCTGCTGTGGCTGCAAGTCGCATGAGCGAGCCGTGGACATGGCACGGCGGTGACCTGTCGGCCGCGAAGCGCCGGTTCGGCTCGGGCGGCGATCCCTGGATCGATCTGTCGACGGGGATCAACCCCAACCCCTGGCCCGATACGGAGCGCGTCGACGTCGACTGGCGGCGCCTTCCCGAACGCGGCGCCATCGCCGGGCTGGAGGCCGTGGCGGCCTCCTGTTTCGGCGTCGCCGCGCGCCACGTCTGCGCCGTCCCGGGAACCGAGATCGGCCTCCGCCTGGTCGGCGCGCTGATCGGCGGCGAGGCCCGATACGCCGCACCCGGCTATCGCACGCACGGCGAGATGATCCCGGCCGCGATGGCCACGGGTCCAGACGCGATCGGGCGGCATGGCGGCAGCATAATCCTCGCCAATCCCAACAATCCCGACGGCCGGACCGTCACGCCCGCGACGCTTCGCGACCTGCTCGCGAGTCGGAGCGGGGCGGGCTGGCTGCTGGTCGACGAAGCCTTCGCCGATGTCGATCCCGCGCTGAGCCTCGCGCCGGCGGTGGGCGACGATGCGCGCCTGATCCTCTTCCGCTCCTTCGGGAAATTCTTCGGGCTGGCCGGGGTGCGGCTCGGCTTCGTGCTGGGGCCGGAGCCGTTCCTGCGCGATCTGCGCGCCCTGCTCGGCGCCTGGCCGGTGTCCGCCGCCGCCGTGGCCATTGGCGCCGCCGCCTACGCCGACGCGGACTGGATCGCCGCCACGCGCCGCCGCCTGCCGAAGCAGGCAGCCGCGCTCGATGCGCTGTTGCGGGGGGCCGGATATACGCCGGTCGGCGCATGCCCGCTGTTCCGGCTGGTCGAAACCGCCGACGCGCGCGCCTTGTTCGAACGGCTGGCGCGCCGCGCCATCTTGACACGGCCCTTTGCGGACCAGCCGCAATGGCTGCGCTTCGGTCTTCCGGGGGACGACGCAGCATTCCTGCGGCTGAAGGCCGCCCTCGCCGATGGCTGATCCGGTCACATTGGCGGCGCTGGGGCTCGACGCCGCGCTGGGTTGGCCGCGCACCCTCTATCGGCTGGCCGGGCATCCGGTCGGATGGTTCGCGCGGCTGATCGACGCCGCCGAGAGGCGTTGGAACGGACCGGAACGACGCTTCGGTACGCGCCGCCTGCTGGGGCTGCTGACCGTCCTGCTACTGGCTGGGCTGGTCGGCGGGACGGCCTGGCTCGTCCAGTCGCTGCTGCTCGAACGGCTGGGTGCGTTCGGGTGGGCGGCCGTGGCGCTGCTCGCCTGGCCGGCGATCGCGCAGCGCAGCCTGTTCGACCATGTCCGCGCCGTCGCCGACGCTCTCGATAGCGAAGGCCTGCCCGCCGCCCGCGTCGCCGTGGGCGCGATCGTCGGCCGCGATACCGCCGCGCTCGACGAAAGCGGCATCTCGCGCGCCGCCATCGAAAGCCTTGCGGAAAGCTTTTGCGACGGCGTGACCGCACCCGCCGTCTGGCTGCTGTTCCTGGGGCTGCCGGGGGTCTGGACCTATAAGGCGGTCAACACCGCCGACAGCCTGATCGGCCACCGCGAGGAACGCTGGCGCGCCTTCGGCTGGGCGGCGGCGCGCGCCGACGACCTGCTCAACCTCGTCCCCGCCCGCCTGTCGGCGCTGCTGATCTGCCTCGCGGGCGGGGGCGGCTGGCGCATCCTGCGGCGCGACGCCGGCAAGCACGCCTCGCCCAACGCCGGATGGCCGGAGGCCGCCATGGCGGGCGCGCTCGGGCTTCGTCTCGCGGGCCCGATCGCCTATGACGGCGTCCTGCACGACAAGCCCTGGATCGGCGACGGAGCGCGCGCGCCGTCGAGCCTCGACATCCGCCGGGCGCTGCGTCTCTACCTCGGCGCCTGCGCGCTGCTCTGGCTTCTCGTGGGGGGTGCCGAATGGGCGCTGTGATGCTGCAAGCGACCGGGTCCGACGTCGATAAATCGGTGCTGGGTTCCTGTCTGCACGGTCCCTTCGCCTCCGTCGACCTGCGCCACGCGCTGCTGGGCCGCATCGGGGTCACGGCGAGCGGTCGCGACTATCATGCCGACGTCGATGCGCGGCATGGCGATGTCGGCGGCTTGCTCGCGCCGGCGGGAAGGGGGAAGGGGAGCGCATGACCGGACGAAGCCTTTTCGTGCTGGGCGGCGCGCGATCGGGAAAGAGCCGATACGCGCAGGCGCGCGCCGAAGCGATCGCGGGCCGGCACATCTTCATCGCCACGGCGGAAGCCCATGACGCGGAGATGCGCGACCGTATCGCGCGCCACCGGGCGGACAGGGACGAACGATGGCGAACGGTCGAGGCGCCGCATGATCTCGCCGCCGCGCTCGACGCCGCCGATGATGCGGACGCCGTCGTCCTGGTCGATTGCCTCACCATCTGGATATCCAACCTTATGCTGGCAGAGGCCGATTGCGAAGCCGCGACGCGCGAGCTTTGCGAAGCCATTGGGCGGTTCGGGGGCCAGCTCATCCTCGTCGCCAACGAGGTCGGCCTCGGGATCGTGCCGGACAACGCACTGGCGCGGCGCTTCCGCGACGAAGCCGGTCGGACGAACCAGGCCGTCGCTGCGGCTGTCCAGGAGGTGCAGATGATATTCGCTGGCCTTCCGCAGCGCCTGAAATAGTGCGCCGCATGAAGGGATGCGCATGGACTTGCGTCCATCAGCCAGAATGAACGAGAGGTCGCTTGCGCGCCTTTCGAATGCGGCGAATAATGCAACGGCAACATGCGTCGGCGGGCCGCCCATCGCAGCACCGCAGCTCTCGTTCAATCGCGTGGGCTTGCTTCGACAATGCCAATTTTCATGCTCATGCATTTCCGCGTCGGTGTATGCCGGCTGCGATTGCGACCAGAAGTCCGGCCATCAGCAAAGGCATCGCGGCGATTGTCGCAATCGCAGGTAGGCCGAAGCCGCGATCGAGCATCATGCCGCCTGCCATGGGGCCGAGCGTCCCGCCCGAAAAGCGGCCCATGCCGGTCGTGACACCAATTGCCGTGGCGCGGATGCGGCTCGGAAATATCCATGCACCGAAACCGATAATTCCGCTGAATGCTCCATCGATGAAGAAACTGATGAACGCGAGGACGGCAACCGTCATTGTGAAATTTCCGTGATCGCGCAGGCCCAGTGCCAGCGCGACGGCACCGATAAGGAATGTGGCCGGCAACAGACGGCCCGGCTGGACCCGAGCCATCAACGCCGCGACGGTCAACGACCCCAAGAGACTGGCGGTCTTGATGACCATCATACCGAAACCGACGCCTTGGATATCGGCGGTCAGCGGAGTGAGCATCGAAGGCAACCAAAAGCTCATGAAGAATGCCACGAGGTAGGTACCGAAAAGCGCGAGCGTCATCACGGCCACCAAAGTCGCGATCGGACGCTGCGTTAGGATGCGCCAGGGTTTTTCTTGCTCCTCCTCGCCTTCCGCTTGCCGGGTCTCGATCAGGCCCCAATACATCGGTGCGACCAATAAAAGCGGTATGATGCCCCCGGCTGCCATCAACCCCCGCCATCCATATGCCGGCATGATCAGCGCGGCTGCCAGACCGGAGAAAATCATACCGCTGGCGATGGCTGCGGACATCAGCACGGGGACGCTGGCGCGATGTCGTTCTGACGCCGCCTCGGTCGCCAGGGCCAGTGCACAAGGGATCGAGGCGCCCAGCCCGATCCCCGCCAACAGACGGCTGACGATCAGCGTACCCACTCCGTCGGCCACCGCTCCCAGCAACGTGGCGATCCCGAACAGGATGGTGGCCCCTATCAGCAGTCGCCGGCGCCCGAAGCGATCCGCCAGACCGCCAAAGACCACCGAGCCGACCAGCGAAGCCGCTACCCCGATCGAATAGACAAGGCCGACCTGCACCTGCGATATGGCCCATTCTTTCGCGATCGCCGGCCCGACATACCCGATCGCATAGGTGTCAAACCCTTCGACGATCATCGTCAAACCGCATAGCGCGATCGTGCGGTGAGAGCCGGATGTTCCCGCACCCGGCGCAGGCCCATCACGGGTGAGATCGACAGCGATCATCCAAATTCCTCTCGCGCTGCACGTGGCTGACCACCGGCCGAAATCCATATGAGCAACAGACGCCACTCTTTGGAACCGCTTCTCGACGGCGGTGGCGTAAGTCACAAGCTCGATTCGAGCGAAGTGTGACTTCGCCAATTTCGAAAGGTCGGTGGTCGTAGCCGGAGCACATCGCGGCACGTGATCGGTTGCCAATGCGCGATCGGGTCCGTGCCGTTCCGCTCAGGCGACGATATGGGATACGGCTGTTTCTCGCCTGCGATGACTCCAATTTCGCCAAATGCGAAGTCCGATTTGCCGATAAGGAGTCTGGTTCGAAAGCGGGCGAGAGGCGAGACCCCATCGGATCAAGATGCTCAATATAGGCGGAGGGGGGATGATCGTGCCTCGAGTCAAAAGGGAATTCGAAGTTCGACAGGCGGCTCTTCGCCCGTTTTTCGCAGTTTGCAATGGAGCAGAATCACCAGTCCCGGCGACGATTTCGTACGGGGAGATCGTCTGACATGCTGCCATTGCAAGGACTGACCGTGGTTAGCCTGGAGCATGCGATTGCCGCGCCTTTCGCAACGCGTCAGTTGGCCGACCTCGGCGCGCGAGTCATAAAGGTGGAACGCTCGGAGGGCGATTTCGCGCGCCAGTACGATACGCGCGTTCGCGGGCTTTCGTCGCATTTCGTCTGGTGCAACAGGTCGAAACAAAGCGTCGTTTTGAACCTGAAGTCTCAGGAAGGTCTTGAGGCATTGATGCGGCTGGTCGATCGAGCTGATGTGTTCGTGCAGAATCTGGCGCCGGGCGCGGTGGCCCGGATGGGATTCGATGCGGAAACCTTGCGAAAAAGCCATCCACGGCTGATCTTATGCGACATCTCGGGCTATGGGAATGACGGTCCGGATCATGGCAGGAAAGCCTATGACCTGCTGATACAAAGCGAGAGTGGTTTTCTTTCGGTAACGGGCTCTGCCGGAGAACTTTGCAAGGCGGGTTGTTCCATTTCCGACATCGCGGCCGGGATGTATGCCTATTCGGGCATACTGGCAGCGCTGATCGAGCGCGGACGTACCGGGCAGGGCCGTCATATCGACGTTTCCATGCTGGAAGCCAGCGCCGAATGGATGGGGTATCCGCTCTATTATTCGTTCGAGGGCGCCCCGCCACCGCCGCGGGTCGGCGCTTCGCATGCGACGATTTTTCCGTATGGGCCTTTCAGGACGGCAACCGGCAGCATCATGTTTGGCGTGCAGAACGAGCGTGAATGGGAGGCTTTCTGCCGCATCGTGCTGGAACGGTCGGACTTGGCCGCCGATCTTCGTTTCTGCACAAACGCCTGTCGAAATGACAACCGCGAAATACTCGGACAAATCATCAACTCGGTATTGCTGAAGCTTCCGCGCGAAACGGTCCTGGAGCGGCTCGAACGTGCCAGGATTGCCAATGCCAACATCAACGACATGGCCGAGCTATGGGCGCACCCGCAGTTTATCGCACGCGACCGTTGGCGAACGGTGGAAAGTCCGGTCGGTCCGATCCCGGCGCTTTTGCCGCCAGGTCAAGCCGAAGCGCGGATGGACGCCATTCCTGCAGTCGGCGAGCATACCGATGAAATCCTGCGCGAAATCGGCATGATCGCATAGGCGAGCGATGCGCTCTCCGGTTGAGCGTTGCAGCTGCTCTGGCAGGAGTGGTGGGAGGCGCCATCGTCGACGATCATGCCGCTCCTGCGATTGTAAGACAGGCGCGGAAACGTGCTGGCAGCGCATCGCATGGGATTTCGAATCTTGCGAAGTCTGATTTCCCTGCAATCTGGCTGCATTCCGGTGTCCGGGGCGACTACGAAGTATTTGGACAGACGTTCGGCTTTCGATTGGACGAGAGCACGAATGCGAGGGGAGGAGTATCCAATGAAGAAATTTATGACTGGTCTGCTGCTTGCGGGCACTGCCTTGCCAGCCATGGCCGCCGAACCGCAACCGGCCGAGGGCGCTGCAGCAACCAAGCCGAATTCCATACAGGCCGACGGTGGGAATTCGCCGATGGGCGATATCGTGGTAACGGCCCAGAAGCGATCCGAGAACATTCAGCGCGTTCCCATCGCGATCACCGCCCTGAGCGGCGATGCCCTCCGCGACCGGCAGGTCACCAGCGTTGCCGATTTGACGACGATTGCGCCGAGCGTGAACTTCGGGACATATGGCGGCGCAGCGCGTATCGCGATCCGCGGCATCGGTTTCGACGCGATCAATCCAGGTTCCGAAGCCCGTATCGCATATCATATCGATGGCGTTTATGTCAGCCGTCCCGGCGCACAGCTGGGGTCCTTCTTTGATGTCGAGCGCGTCGAAGTTCTGAGGGGGCCGCAGGGTACCCTTTATGGCCGCAACGCAACTGGCGGCTCGATTAACGTCATCAGCAGGCAACCGACGGATTCGCTGGCGGGCTATGCCGATCTGACCGTCGGGAATTACGGCGCCGTTTCGCTGCAGGCCGCGGTAAGCGGACCGCTGGCCGAAGGTGTGCAGGCCCGACTGGCGGTCGTATCGAACAATCGCAGCGGCTACGGCACGAATCTCTACACTGGCACCGACATCGACGACGCAAACCAGCGCGGCGCGCGAGCCACGATCAGGATCGAGCCGACCTCGCGGTTGAGCGTGACCCTGACGGGCGATTTCTATCGCGAGAGCGACAACTCGTACGGGATCCACTATTTTGACCTGTACAATCCCGGCACCACACTACCGGGCGTCGCCCTCGGCGGTACGCCTGCCGGGGATCTGCGCGACATCAACAGCGATCGCGATCCCACGAACGACAAGCAGGTTTATGGCTTTTCGGGAACGATCAGTTACGATCTCGATCAGATCACGATCAAAAGCCTGACAGGATACAGGCATTCTCGATACGAATTCATTTCCGACCTGGATCAAACCGAAATACCTCTGAACTACTATATTAATGCAGAGCGCTCCCGCCAAATCAGTCAGGAGCTACAGCTATCGGGGAAAATCGGAGAAACCGACTGGCTCGTCGGTGGTTATTATTTCGACGAGAAAATATACGCCAGTACGCAGGCTACACGAAATCTCATGATCTCGGGTGGCCCCGACTTCATGACGAATGGCTTCGTCGTCGCAGGCGATACGCACGTCAAAGCGGTGGCCGTTTTCGGCCAGCTCGATCTTGCTGTAACCGATAGCCTGAAAATCATCGCGGGGGCACGCTACAATCGGGAGAATATCTCGATCGACGACATATTCCAGCTTGATTTCGCGCGCGCCTACGATCCCAACGCCTCGTTGATACCCCTCCCCGGTTTCCCGCGGTCGGCAAGGACCAGGAACACGGCGTTCACTCCCAAGCTGGGCGTGCAATTTCAGGCCACGCCCGACGCACTATTCTACGCTACCGTGTCGAAAGGGTTCAAGAGCGGCGGCTTCAACCTGGGGGTTGATCGCCCCGCGTTCGCGCCAGAGAAGCTCTGGGCCTATGAAGGGGGCATAAAAGTGACCGCGCTGGATCGCGCCATAAGGGCCAACCTCGCGGGATTCTACTATGATTACAGCAACCTGCAGGTGTCCAAGGTCATCAACAGCACCGTGGTCACCGAAAATGCCGCCTCGGCCGTTCTCTACGGTGGCGAACTGGAACTGACGGTGCTGCCTACCGATGCGCTGCAGTTCGATGGATCGCTCTCGTACCTGCACAGTCGTTACAAGGATTTTCAATCGCTCGATCCGGGTCGTCCCGCGCTCGGAGAGCAGGATCTCGATGGCAAACGCCTGACACAGGCACCTCGCGTGACCATCAATGCCGGCGCGCAATATCGTTTCGACCTTGGCTCGGGTTCGCTCACCGCACGCGGAGAAATGAATTACACCTCTCGGGTCTATTTCACGGCGTTCAACGATCCGCGCGTCGGGCAGGCGGGCAACGTCAAGGCCAACGCATTTCTGACGTACCGCCCGGACGGCCAGAGTTGGATCGCAAGCGTTTTCGTGCGTAATATCACCGACAAGGTCACGCGTGCCAACGGGCTCGTCGGTTCGGCGGTGTATGGCTCTCCGGTCAACGGCTCGGTCAGCCCGCCCCGCACGTTCGGCGCGCAATTCAGGTATGAATTCTAACCCACGCAAACGGGATACGAAATTCGCGCGGCCTCGCCGGTTATGGTTCGACGGACTGTCGGGGCCCACTGCGTAAAGGAGAACGGGGCGGATGGAACTGAACAGCTTGCCGACATTCTACACCCTCGTCATGCGTGCGTTGGCGAAATACCCTGCGAGAATCGCGTTCAGGCAGGGCGACGCGCAGCTAAGCTATCGTCAGGTAAGCGCTTTGATCGCAGGCGAGCAGGCGGTCTTTCGCGCTCATGGCTTCGGGCGTGGCGCAAAGATCGCCTTTCTCAGCGAGAACCGCCCGGAGCCGTGGTGTGCAAATGTCGCCGCGCAAGGGCTGGGCATCGCCACGACCTGGCTCCATCCGCTAAGCGCGCTCGACCTGCACGTCGATCAGCTTGCGGAACTGGGCGCGGTCGCTTTGGTGATCGACACCGACGCGTTTGCCACCCGCGCTCGCGAACTGGCTGACAGGGTTCCCGGGCTGACGATTTTCAGCGTTGGCGCCGCCACGGTCGGTCATGATTTGATGCACCTGGCCGACAAAAGTGCAGATGTGCCGGCGCAAGATATTGCCTCATCCGGCGATATCGTGAACCTCAGCCTGACCGGCGGCACGACCGGGCGCAGCAAGATCGTGATGAAAAGCGGCGCATCGGTTGCGATGCAGTCCATCACGCTGAACGGCGAACTCGGCATGCCTGACTGTCCGCGCTATCTGGCGCTCGCGCCGATAAGTCATGTCAGCGGCCAACTCATCCTGCCGACCCTCATGCGTGGCGGCACGATCCATCTTGCCAGGAAATTTGACGTGGACGAGTTCGTCAGGATCGTCGAACGCGAACGCATCAATGCGACGCTCATGGTTCCGACGATGGTCTATCGCCTGCTCGATGCCGCTCCGGACCGGGCTGCCCTGCAGTCCCTCGAACTCATCGCCTATGCCGGGTCCGTCATCTCTCCCGACCGGCTTGGCCAAGCGATGGATCTGGTCGGGCCAGTCTTTGCGCAAATCTATGCGCAAGCCGAATGCACGCCTATTGCCATTCTGTCGAAGGAGCATCACGACCGCGGTGATCCCGCCTCGCTCCAGGCCTGTGGAACGCCGGTCGGCACGGTACAGCTCGCTATCGCCAGCGATGAGGGCGAATATGAAAGCGATCCGGGCAAGGTCGGTGAAATCTGCGTGCGCGGGCCCGCCGTCACGGCTGGTTACCTCGATAATCCGGACGAAACGGGCGTCGCCCTCGCCGATGACTGGCTCCACACAGGCGATATCGGCTTTATCGACGAGTTCGGGCGCCTTTCGATCGTCGATCGCAAGAAAGACATGATCGTGACCGGGGGTACGAACGTCTATCCGCGCGAGGTTGAGGACCTGCTCAACAGCCATCCCGACGTGTCATCCTGCGCGGTGATCGGCGTGCCGCACGAAAGTTGGGGCGAGGCGGTGCACGCGTTTATCATTCTCCGTCCCGGTCACGAGCTTCCGGCGGAAGCGCTGCAACGTCATGTTCGGGATCGCAAAGGCCCGCTCTATGCACCCAAGACGATCGATATCGTCGGATCCCTACCGCTGACGGCGGTGGGCAAGGTGGACAAGCAAGCCCTGCGGGCGCCATTCTGGAAAGGTCGGGCCAGAAATGTCGCCTGATGGAAAGGAAGATCGCGAATGAATCTCATCGACGGCGGCAAAGACCATCCCGTATCGCCGCTCGGCCCCGTCAAGGTCGCGGTGACCGTCGACGATCTTCTGCTGTTTCGCAATATAGGCATGGCGCCAGGCCATTCCGCCGGCGGCACCGCCCGGTCGTTGATGAATGCACTGGCCGCCCATCGTCTTTCCGGGATCTATCAATTTTCCAACACCCTGAAGCTGGATGACGATCCCGATCTGTCGGAAGTGTTCGATCTGTGGGTCGAGGGTGGCCATCATGTCGGGAACCATACCCACCACCATCCCAGCATAAACTGGCTCGCGGCCGACGCTTACGCTCGAGATATCGAGCGTTCGGAGCGGCTGATCGGGCGATACATCGATGCAGCGCCGCGCCGTTGTTTTCGTTTCTGCATGGACATGTGGGGCGATACGCAGTGCAAATGCGACGAGATCACGAATTTCGTCGCCGACAGCGGCTACTTCCCGATCCCCGTGAGCGCCAATTTTCACGACTTTCGCTGGCATGCCGCCCACACGCGCGTCGTCAAGTACGGACGGTCCGATGACTTGGCGGCGCTGCACGACGATTACGTCGAAAGCGCGCTGCGCCAGCTGCGCATCCACGCCGCCAACGCACGGGCCGTTTTCGGTCGCGACGTGGCGCTTGTCTGGCTGATTCACGGGACCCCGATCGCTGGCGAATGCCTCGAGCGTATCCTCGACGCTTTCGTCGCCCACGGCGTGCAATTCGTGTCTCTCGATGAAGCGATGCGCGATCGCGCCAATGCCGAGATGCCGCCCCGGATCAGCCCGGAATTCATCTTCCAGATAGAGAAGTGGGCGCTGGCCCTGGGCGTACCGGTTAACGATCGCCACCCCGGCATTCTCGAAGAAATTGAAAAGCTGTTCCCCCGCGAGGGCGAAGCGCAGATCGACATCGTGCGCAGGATGCGGGCGAATATCGAGGAATGTTTCGGCGTGGAGGCCGGTGCCTTCCCGCTGTCGCCGGATCAACACTGACGTCTTGCCGATCGCGTCACCGTGGTCGAAATCCCAAAGGATCTCAAATGCCTCTCAAGACCCCCGCACAAGATAGCTTCACCACGATCCTGTACGAGCAGCCGGACCCGGCGATCGTACGCATTCTGCTCAATCGACCCGAGACCCGAAACGCGCAGAATACCCGTCTGCTTTACGAACTGAACGATGCGTTCGACCGTGCCGTCCAGGATGACGAGGTCAAGGTGATCATATTGGGCGGAGTGGGCGACGACTTTTCGTCCGGCCATGACCTCAAGAACCGCGACGCCGTCGAGGTCCTCGAACAGTATCAGGTCGTCGGGACCTGGACCGGCTTTGGCTGCGAGGGGTGCGAAGGGGTGATGGCGCGCGAGAAGGAGGTCTACCAGGGCTTGTCGGAGAGGTGGCGCAACATTCCCAAGCCTGTGATCGCACAGGTCCAGGGACGCGTGATCGCAGCCGGCCTCATGCTGATATGGCCGTGCGACATCATCATCGCGGCCGATAACGCGCTTTTTGCAGACAACACCGTGGCGATGGGCGTGTGCGGCGCGGAGTTTTTCCAGCACCCATGGGAATTGGGCGTACGCCGGGCGAAAGAAATGCTCTTCACTTCGGAGTTCGTGAGCGCCCGGGATGCCCATCGGCTCGGCATGGTCAACCATGTCGTCGACCGCAACGAACTCGACAGCTTCACTCTCGATCTTGCGAGGAAAATAGCTAGGAAGCCCTTGTTCGCTCTCAAGCTGGCCAAAGAAGCAGTCAATGCGGCTCAGGATGCGCAGGGACGGGCGGGAGCGATGCAGACTGCATTTGCCTATCATCAACTCAGCCACGCGCATAACATGCAGACGCTCGGCACCCTCATCGATACGCGCGGAATCATGTCGAAGAACGTTGATTATAACGCCAAGATATACGACCCGGCCAAGGGTTCGACTTCCTGACGGCATGTTGATTCCTGGTTCGCACCATCGGGGTGTCCCGCCTCCAGGGAAACCTGGCGTTGCAGGTGCACCTGGCTTCCCGCCGTGATAGATCGTATCAAAGTTCTTCAACCGGACGGGCTAAGTCGATGCGTGGCCGACACCAGGTAAATCTTGAATCGCTCAATCTCTTCGTTCTGGCGGCGAAGCTCGGAAGTATTTCCAAGGCCGCCAACGAGATGAACATCGCGCTCGCCGCGGCCAGCCGGCGGATCAAGAACCTGGAAGAATATTATGGCGCGCGGTTGTTCGACAGGACCGGGCGCGGGGTGGAGGCGACATCGGCCGGTCGGGTTCTGCTGGACCATGCCCACCACGTGTTCAGGCGCCTCGACATCGCAACGCGCGATCTCGTGGATTATGCCAGCGGTCTCATCGGAACCGTCAAACTCCACGCGTGCACGTCGGCGATCGCCCAATTTCTGCCGGAGGATCTGTCACGGTTCGCGGCTACCTATCCCGACACGCGAGTGGATCTGCGCGAAGCATATACCGGCAACATCGTTTCGCTTATCCGCGAAGGCCTGGCTGATGTCGGGATCGTCATGGCGGGCACGATTACCGACGGTCTGGACACGGTTCCATATAAGGAAGACAGGCTCGCGATCGTGGCGCCGAGCAACTTTCGCGAAGGTATCGACAGGATGCAATTCGCTGACCTCCATGACGAAAGCTTCGTCGTGCTGGAGGATAACGCATCGATGACTCGCCTGTTGCAATCGGTTGCCACCACGACCGGCATGCCTTTACAGATCCGCGCGCAAGTCGACAGCTTCGATGGCGTCTGCCGGATGGTCCAATCCGGTTTCGGGATCGGCATCCTGCCGGTCATCGCCGCTCGCAACCTGGCCTATTCGCTTGGCCTGCGTTTGATCGACCTGGACGAGACCTGGGCGCTGCGAAAATTCGCCATCTGTACCAACCCTCATTTCCCCGCGACATTGGCCATGCGCCGGATCGTCGAATTCCTGGGCCAGAAAAATAAATCCACCGACAATCTGTGACAAGGCACCGTCAGTCCGGTGCGACACCGGCGCCGCATGGCGCCCTGACGAGTGCAACGATTTTCACCCTTTGTGAAACCGTTTGGAGAAGCCGTCCGTCCGGCGCCCACCGCTGACCGTGACGACCTCGGTCGTCTTGCTACCCTAAACCGCGACGGAAACAGCCGTGCCGACAGTGTCGACGCAGGAAGAAGCGAAGGTCAGCTGCAGATCGGGGCCGCGCGCCTCGATCTCGACCGGGCTGCCATCGCCGAGACGGACGCCCTTGCCAGAGAGGGCCAGATTCTTGATCACCAGCCGCGTGTCGGCCACCGGCCCCTTGACGATCAGGTTCACGCGCCCCGGTGCGGCGGTGAAACGCACGGCAAGCCCGCATTCGGTCTCGCCATCCGATTGCGTCCATGGCCGCGTGCCGTAGATGGCGTCGCCATTTGCGCGGAGCCATGCGCCGAAGCGTTTCAGGCGACGAAGCTGTTCGTCGGGTATGCCCGCGTCAGTTGCGCGCGGCCCGATGTTCAGCAGCAGATTTCCGTTGCGCGACACGGCATCGATGAAATCGTGGAGCAGCGTATCGGCGCTGGCGTAGTCGCTTTCGTCGTCGTTGCGATTGAAGCCGAAGCTGTGACTCATCCCTCGTGTCGCTTCCCATTTCTTCTCCTGGATTTCGGCGAAGGCCGCATATTCGGGCGTCCGAAAATCGCTGTGCGGAATTTCCGGCGGAATGATCCCCTGCGATGCGTCGGGACCCTGCCTGGCGATCGCCGCCTTGATCTTCCGGTCGACATAGCGCCGCACCAGCGGAATTTTCAGCAGGTCGCGCTGCAGGCCGGCCGCCACCCAGCGGTCGTTGACCACGCCGTCGGGCACCGCACGATAATAGTCGGCGAACAGCCGGTACAGCGGCCCGGGCCGCGTGGGCCAGCTGATGTCGTTCCACAGCACCGACGGTTCATAGCGGTCGATCAGTTCGCGCACCTGCGCCATCGCATAGGCCGGATAGTCGCCACCGGGCGTCGAAGCGATGAAGTCGCCGAGCGTTCGCAGCGGGCGCCGGTTGAAGGTCCAGTCGATCCCGCCCGAATAATAGACCCCGAAGCGGAGCCCGGCAGCGCGCACCGCTGCGGCGAGCTCGCCGACGATGTCGCGTCCGGTCGTCCATCCCGCCTGATGCGGGTTCGCGATCTGGCTGGGCCACAGGCAAAGCCCGTCGTGATGCTTGGTGACGAGCACGACATAACGCGCGCCGGCGTCGCGAAACGCCTCCGCCCAGGCGGCGGGGTCCCAATGGTCGAGTCCCGCCTCGAACGGCTGCTTGAAATCCTCATAGGCCGCATCGCCATAATGCGCCCGGTGGAATTCGGCAGAAGGCGTTCCCGGAACCTTGATCGCGTTCCAATACCATTCGGTATAGGGCACCATCGCGACCGCCCGGTCATAGTCCTTGGCGAAGGCTTCGCCGATCGAACCAAGGCGCGGGGCAAAGCCGGGGATGGCGAACGCGCCCCAATGGATGAAAATCCCAAACTTCGCGTCCTGATACCAGTCGGGGAGGGCGCGCGCGTTCAGTTCGGCAAGCGTCTGGGCGGTGGAGGCCATCAGCCTTGTTCCTCGCCAATGCCCGTCGAGACCGTCCGCCGATCCATGGCGCGCGAAACTCCGTTCATTTCTCGTCTCCCTTATACCTCGCCCGCTTCGTGGCGATGGTCGTGTCGGCCGTGGTAAGCCAATCATGATGATTCTATCATCATAGAAAAATATATTACACCATTTCAATAGGTGCGAACATCGAAATCGCCGTGGCGATATCGTCTATCTTTTCCAATGAGATAAGAAGCTCCGGCCGTCGCCGGGCAATCCCCCGCAAATACGCCGGGAATGGCTTTCCCGCCGATAAAATCGCGATGTTAAATATACTATTATAGACTAATATATGAAACACCTATAACGATGGCGACGGGGGATGCCGCAATGGCATTTCGCCGTACATAGCGTGGGCCCGGTGAAGCGGGCCCATCGCGCCAATAATCGACCAGCAGGATCGCTGGCGGCGGGAGAGGCGTGGTATGCGAAATATATCTTGGATGTTTGCGGGCGTCGCATTCATGGCGATGCCGGCTGCGGCTCAGACGCAGGGTACGACGACGGCCGGGAGCCGGCCTTCCGTGGCGGAAGACGGCCCGGGCCTGACCGAAATCGTCGTCACGGCCGAAAAGCGGACGGCCAATCTGCAGGAAGTGCCGCTGGCCATATCGGCCTATACGTCCGATGCGCGCCAGCTCGCCGGTATCGACACGCTGCAGGATTTCGCCAACTTCACGCCGGGGTTGAGCTATTCGGCGGGCAATGATCGCGTGTTCATCCGCGGCATCGGGCGCCAGACCAACACCAACGGCAGCGATCCCGGCGTTTCGACCTATACCGACGGCATCTATGATGCCTCGACCACTTCGATCGCGGCGTCCGATTTCTTCATCGATCGCATCGAAGTGCTGCGCGGCCCGCAGGGCACGCTTTATGGCCGCAACTCGATCGGCGGCGCGATCAACGCGATCTCCAAAAGGCCGACCGAGGACTTCAGCGCCGACCTGCGCGGCACCGTCGGCAATTATGGGCTCTATACGATCGAGGCATCGGCATCGGGCGCACTGACCAGGGGGCTGCGCACGCGGCTGGCGGGCGGATATCACAAGCAGGGACGCGGCTATTTCAAGAATGAGGCCGGCGGGATCAGCGAAGGCGGCCGCGGCGAGCGCCGCTATGTCGAATTGCAGCTGGAGGCCGACCTCGGACCCGACGTGACGGCATGGGCCAAGATATTCTCGGGCCGAAGCGACCTGAATCCGCACCCGCTCAACCGCATCGGCGCCTATGACTTCGCCCCCTATCCGACCGGTGCGATCACGCCGGGCGCGGCGTTCGGCTACCTGATTCCGGGCGTCGTCGCTCTCGATCCCGATCCGGTGCCGCCCGGCGCGACCGACATCCGGCGCTTCAGCGCCGATACGACGCAGACCGAGCGCCTGCGCGGCAATTTCGGCGCGACGGGCGATATCAAATGGTCGCTGCCGACCTTCGACGTCCGCCTGCTCGGCGGCTATCAGAAATATCGTATCGACAACACATACGAACTCGATGGGACGAGCGTGATTTCCTACGCTTTTCCGCTTGCCCCGGGCGGCGGCATTTGCGCCTTCATTCCCGGCTGCACACCGCTCACCGCCTTTCCGTCGACGCAGCTCAATCTGCACAACGACAAGAGCTTCGGCAGCGGCGAACTCAACCTGACGTCGAACACCGACGGACCGCTGCAATGGGTCGCCGGCGTCTATTATTATCAGGAGACGCTGACGCAGGAATCGCATTTCAACGCGCCCAACCAGTTGCAACTGCGCGCGCCGGCCAACGGCCCCGCCAATCCGCTCGGCGATTTCGTCTATGCCGCCTCGACGCTGACCACCAAATCGTCGGCGGTCTTTGGTCAGGTCGACTATCGCTTCACCGACGCGCTGCGCATCACGGCCGGGTTGCGCTATACGCATGACAGGAAGAGCGGCGACGAATCCTTCCGCATTCTCTGCTTCGGCTGCGGCGGCTTCTCGCCCGACCTTTATGGTTCGGCGACTCCGGCGCTCGACATCACCGCGTCGCAAATCTCCACGCTCCCCGCACCGGGGGTCGCGTCGGCCGTGACCATCGATCCCGCAACGGGCATTGCGCAGCGCGGGCTGGCGAACAGCTGGGACGCGCTGACCGGGACCGTTGCGATCGAATGGCAACCCGGCGACGACCAGCTTGCCTTCCTCCGCTACAGCCGCGGCTACAAGTCTGGCGGATTCAACGCCGGCGGCATTTCGGTGCTGCCGCAGACCGGAGCGGAGCATGTCGACGCTTTCGAAGCCGGCTACAAGCATGCAATCGGCCGGCGGCTGCGCGTCAATCTGGCCGGCTTCTATTATGATTATCAGGGGCTTCAGGTGCCGTTGACGGTGTCGCAGCCGGGCGGCGCGCAGCTCACCCAGTTCTTCAACCTCAAAAGCTCGCAAAGCTATGGTGCCGAGCTCGAACTTGCCTGGCAGCCCGCCGATCCGCTGCAACTGTCGTTCAACTATGGCTACGGCCATTCGCGGATCGGCGACGGATGCTGCTTCGTCGATGGGCAGGACCCGCTGGCGGTACAGCCCGGCGCGCAGCCGTCGGGACCGTCAGTCAATGGCCAGCAGCCACAAAGCGTCGCGGGCGCGCGGCTGTCCGACACGCCGCGCCACAAGCTGGCGCTCAACGCGATGTACAGCATCGACTTCGACCCTGGCACCCTTTCGCTGTCGGGAAACTATGTGCTGCGCAGTTCGGCCTACAGCAACATCTTCAATCGCCCCTACAACCGGATGCCTTCGTGGGATCAGGTCGATCTGCGCGCGATCTGGACCGCTGCGGGCGATCGCTATCGCGTCGTTGCATTCGTCAAGAATCTGTTCGACAGCAAGGGATATGACAGCGCGCAGGGCAATTTGCTCGCGTCGTCGCCGACGTTGGAGGTTGCGCAATCCTATTCGCTGACCCCGCCGCGAACCTATGGCCTCCAGTTCGAAGTCCGGTTCCGATAGGCCGATCGCGTGAGCAGGACCGACGCACGTCCGGCCGATGCCCTGCCGTTCAGGACCCGGCTTCTCTATGGTTCGGGTACCATCGCCTTCGGCATCAAGGACCATGGCTTCAACGCGCTCCTGATGCTGTTCTACAACCAGGTCGTCGGACTTCCGGCGGCCTGGGTGGGAACGGCGATCATGATCGCGATGATCGCCGACGCGCTGTTCGATCCGTTGCTCGGCCAATATTCGGACAATGTCCGGACACGCTGGGGACGCCGGCACCCCTTCATGTATGCCGCCGCTTTTCCCATCGCGCTCTTCTATCTGCTGCTGTGGACGCCGCCCGGGATGGCGCATGGCGCGCAGTTCGCCTGGCTCGTCACCACGGCCATCCTCGTGCGCTTTTCGATCAGCCTTTATGAGATCCCCTCGACCGCGCTGCTTGCCGAATTTACCAGCGATTATGACGAGCGCACCAAGCTGGTTGCTGCGCGCTATTTCTTCGGCGTGTGCGGCGGCATTGGGATGACGGTCGTGACCTTCGGCTATTTCCTGCGGCCGACGCCGACGCAGCCGGTCGGCCATCTCAACGCGGGCGGCTATGTCACCTATGCTTGGGCGGCGGCGGCGATCATGCTGCTGTCGGTCCTTGTCTCCTCGCTGGGGACGCAGAGGGAGGTGCTGAAACGCCCGCCGCCGCCACCGGTCGTCAAGGTTCCGGTCGGACGGATGCTGCGCGAGATGCTCGGCGTACTGGTTCACCCCGCCTATGTCTCCATCCTGCTCGCCAGCCTGTTCTTCGCCGTGGCGTCAGGACTCAACCTGTCGCTGGGCGTCTATTTCTCGACCTATTTCTGGGAACTCAGCGCCAGTCAGATCGCCACCGTCGCATCGACCGCGGTTGCGGGTATTCTGCTCGCCTTCGTCGTCGTGCTGCCGCTGTCGGCGCGTTTCGGCAAGAAGCCGGCGGCAATGCTCATGTTCGGCCTGTCGCTGATATCGAGTGTCGTCCCGCTGATCCTGCGTCTTGTCGGCCTGTTTCCGGCCAACGGCGATCCGCTGCTGCTGTGGCTGCTGATGGGGCAATTCGCCTTCAGCATGATGACGACGGTCGCGGGCGGCATCCTGGCGGTGTCAATGGTCGCCGACGTGACCGACCAGATCCGGCTCGAGACCGGCCGCCGCTCCGAAGGCCTGCTGTTTTCGGCCGCGACGATGGTCAACAAGGCGGTTTCGGGCATGGGGATCATGCTCGCGGGGCTGCTGCTGTCCTTCGTCGGTTTTCCCGACAATGCCCAGCCGGGACAGGTCGGTTCCGACGCGCTGCACGGGCTGGCGACCATCTATATCGTGGCGCTGTCGGTCGCGACCGCCATCGCAATCCTCTGCCTCGCGCAATACCCGATCAGCCGGTCGCGCCATCTGGAAAATATCCGGCAACTGGGCGAAGCTGCCGCGGAGTGATCGCGGGTCTCGTTGCGGTCGAACCTTTGCTAGATGCCGTCGCGCCGGGTCAGTGGCAGGCCGCGGGCGAGCACCGCCTCGGCCGCGTCGAGCAGGCGTTCGTTCTCGGCCACCAGATCGCCCGCGCGGCCGCTTTCGATCCAGGCATCGAATGCCATCCGCCCGCCCGCGACAAGCATCGCGGCGGCCATTTGCGCGCGGCGGTCGACCGTCGGATCGATGCCGAGCTCGTCGGCGATATAGTCGGTCATCAGATCGATCTGGAGCCGCTGATGCCCATACCACACCGGCAGCAGTTCGGGTTCGCCCGCGAGCGCGCGGCCGAGGTTGATCTGGCCGTCGCCATCGCGCTCATAGGCGTGCGCGAGCCGGACCACCTGGTTGCGCCAGAAGGTGAGCACCGGCACCCCCTGTGCGCGGTGCGTCGCGACCACCGCTTCGAACCGGGTGCCCGCGGTGACCGCAATCGCCGCGGCCAGATCGCGCTTCGAGGCGAAATGGGTGAACAGCGTGGTGATGTGGATATCGGCGGCCTCGGCGATCGCCGCCATCGTCGCATCGGCATAGCCGAGCGTAACGAACAGGCGACGCGCGGCTTCCTCGATACGTTGGCGCGTCCGCGCCTTCGCCGCGGCGCGCCTCGGGAAACTGACTTTGGTAGGTTCGTCCATGGGCCGCTTATAATCAATGCCGCACGAAGTGCCAGCTATATAAGTTGATCATTCTACTCTTATAGTGTAATCGATCGATCGATGAAATTCGGGAGATGAGTGGCGATGATCGAACCGTCGATGCGCAAGGAATTCGAAACCTGGGTCGAGACGGCCCGTCCGCCGCTGGCGGAGCAGCCGGCGCTGGGCCTCGCTGCCCTGATGACGACCGCCGCCTTCGTCGATCCCGTCGCGCAGGTGCCGATCTTCGACGCCATCGCAGCCGCCACGGCGGCGAGTAACAACGGTGCCGCGCGCGCGACGCAGATCGCGGCGGCGCTGCCGTGGGTGACCGAGGGCAAACCGCGCATCGCGCTGCCGCGCGCGCTGTGGGACGATTACTGGGCGATCGTGGCCGAGCCGCCCTCGCCGGCCGCGGGTGAACTCGATCTGACGCTCGCCGTCGTCGCGCTCGGCAGCCGCTACGACCAGCGGATGATCGACGCCTGCGAGGCGGCGCTGCTCGAATTCGACAGCGTGCACGAACTGATCGCCCAGCCCGAGGTGCGGTTGACCACCGCCGACCTGGAAAGCCACGCAGCCGACAGCCTTGCGCATGATCTGCTATCGATGCTGACCGCGAACGGGTACGATATCGAGGTGATCGACGCCGACACCGTCGTCCTGCCGGGCGACTATCCGGCGCAGAACCGGACCAACCGGCGCATCCTCCAGCTCCACGACATCTGGCATCTGGTCGCCGGATACGGCTTCACCCCGGCGGGCGAGGTCGCGATATCCGGCTTTCAGATGGCGCAGTTCGGCCAGAATTATTCGACGCGCTTCCTGGCGACGGTGGCGACCAAGGCCGCGGTCCACGCACCCGCGATGATGGACATGTTGCTGACCGTGATGTTCGACGGCTGGCGCCACGGACGCGCGACGAAGGAGCTGATCGCGGTTCCGTGGCACCAGCGCATCGCCGACCCGATCGAGCGCGTTCGCGCCGAGCTCGGCATTCGTCCGCTCGACAGTGCGGCGGTGCGGATGATGGAGGCCCTCACGCCGGCGGCCGCCTAGCGCGGCCGCGCCGACCTATTCGGCGGGCACCGGCGGCGCTGACGGGCGGTATTGCGCGGCGTCGGTGGTGAATTCGGCATGGCCATAGCTCGCGAGTTGCGCCTTGAGCTTGGCGATCAGCCGCCGGTCGGCGACCGCACGCAATCCTGGAATATGGGCCGCCAGCGCATAAAGCCGAATCCGGGCATAGATGAACAGCCCGGCGATCGCCGCCAGCGCGACGTCGCCGGCGGTGAGATGGACGCCGATCGCCGCGGCCTTCGCCTTGTCGCCGCCCATGAAGCTCTTGACGAAGAAGAGCTTGGCAAAGGCGCGCTCGAAGATTTCGTGCAGGCGGGCGCGCAGCGAATCGTCGGAGCGCAGGTCCGCCGCCATCGTCGCGCGCAGCAGTTCGCCGCAGGTGCTGTCGTCATAGCCGCTGCGGAGCGTGCCGCTCCGCGCGTTCATCAGATCGACGATTCCCTGCGGCGTGTCGGCGAGCAGTTCCTCGGGCAGGCCGAGCAGGAAACAGCGATAGCGGGCCAGTTCGACCGTCGCGCGCTCGGCGGGGGTGAATTCGTGACGCCCCTCCTCGATCATCCTGTACGACAGCAGGAAGACCGAGATCAGCCCGGCCGGCATCTGGTCGACCTGCGGGATCGGAATGCCATAGACGTCCATGTCCCAGTCGTCCGGGCGCCGCAGCACGTTCGCACGCACCATCGAATGCATCAGCCGCACCATCGCCGCGGCCTTGAAGCCGGGACCATGACGTTCGAGCGCGCCGGGCAGCAGCGAGGTGGTAAAGAATGTCGCGGTATCCTTGACGCGGCGCGCCGCGGTCTGGCTCGACAGCGTGCCGGTGATCGCCATCGGCAGCGCGGCATATTTGTTCATGAAGGTCGCGATGAAGGCCCCGCGAATGATGAACGGGCCGAAATTGGCGGCCGAATTGCGGTCGATCCGCGCGCCTTCCTCGACCAGCTTCATGTCGAGCCAGTCGGGAATCCGCTCCATGTCGCGGATGAAGGCGACCAGTTCGGGCGGTGCCCCCGGGACGTTCTCGACGCCTTCATCGCAGGCGCGCGTCAGCATGTCGACCAGCGCGCGGAATCCATATTCGCGCATCAGCGCGGCATAGGCATCGGCGGTCGCATCGCCGGTCATCGTATAGGCACGGATGAATTCGACCCGGTCGGGATCGGCGAGCAAGGCATCGCGGTCGCGGTCATATTTGCCCGACAGCGCGGTCGGATCGCCCGGCGCCGCGGCGAAGCGTTCGGGAATGGCCCGGAAATCGACCTTGCCGTACATCGCGGGCACCCGATCCCGCTGCGATTCCACCTTCGCCCACAGAGTGTCGAGCGTCGCGCGCGTGATCAATATCCATCTCCCTCTCGACGAGATGGCATCGGCCATATATATCAATTGATATAAATTCAAGCAAAAGGGATTGAACCGCCGATGCCGCGCTCCGCAACCCCGGCCACCCCGCTCCGCACCGCCTCCGACGGTTATCGCAAGGGCGAGGAGACGCGCGCCCGCATCCTCGCCGTCGCGCTCGCCGCGTTCGGCAACAGCGGCTTCGCCAGCGTCACGACCCGGCAAATCGCCAGGGAGGCGGGCGTGAACCTGCCCGCG
Organism: Sphingopyxis sp. MG; assembly: GCF_002953155.1. Classification (NCBI taxonomy): domain Bacteria; kingdom Pseudomonadati; phylum Pseudomonadota; class Alphaproteobacteria; order Sphingomonadales; family Sphingopyxidaceae; genus Sphingopyxis; species Sphingopyxis sp. MG. The sequence continues at coordinate 2,784,824 of NZ_CP026381.1, read as the reverse complement.
CTCACCTATTATTTCGGCAACAAGCGCGGCCTCTATCTCGCCTGCGCGCACGCGATCGTCGCGCGCTATCGCGAAGGCATGGGCGCCGTGGCGCTGACATCCTATGCCGCACTGCAGGAACCGCTGGCGCCCGACGCAGCGCGCGCGCTGCTCAAGCGGCTGTTTGCGGCGCTGGCGCGCTTCCTGCTCGCAACCCCGGGGGCGCAGAATCCGTCGCTGTTCGTCCAGCGCGAAATCGCAAGCCCCGGTCCGGCCTTCGAGATTCTCTATGCCGAATTGTGGCGCCCGGGCATCGAACTTGCGACCGATCTGATCGTGCAGACGACGGGCGGGCAGCTGACGGAGACCGAGGCACAGGTGCGCGCGGTGCTGATGATTTCGAGCCTGACGGGCTTCCTCTCAGGCCTGCCGGTCATCGCACGCACGGCAGGAAAGGCTGACTATGTTGCGCTCGTCATCGCGGCGCTTGCAAGACAGATCGACTCCCTTGGACGCGATGATCAACATTGTGCGGACATCTGACGGCGTCGACCCACTTGCACCGACGAAGACCAGCCACGGACTTGAACACATATTCCCCAAAGCAACCGTTTCAGATGACCTGTAACGCCAACGCAAACAGCCGGGATGAAGCGCGAAGCGGACATTGTCGTTCGCTTCCGAGTTCAGAATTTTCAATAACTTACGTACGGGTCATGAACGTCCTTGCCCCGGCCGCCGCTACTCGGGGCTTTCCGGAGTCGTTTTCGCTGCCGATCACTTCGTCTACCGCCCACCGATCCGACGGGGCCGCGGTTTCGCGCCGTGATCCGGCCCGCGCTTTCCTTGCGCTTAAGGCAAGGAGAGGAGAGAGGTCATGGGCGGGCGACGCGCTCATCGGGATGTCTACCAGTGGCGGCCCCGGATCGTGATGATTCCGCGGTTCGGCATGATGGTCACGCGCGACGGCGCGCGGTCCGGCCTGATCCTGCCGGGGCGCTATCTGGTGCGCAAGTCGCGAACGATGGGGCAGATGATGTATCGGCGGACCTAGGGTCCTGACCCAAGCGGCGATCCTTCGGAGGACCGCCGCCACCGTGCGTCAGTCCGCCCGTTGCGGCGTGGCGGCCGCCTTTCGGTCCCTGACGGTCCTGGCCCAGGGGTTGAGGTCGGGTTCGGCGATCTTGGTCAGCCTGTTCCGGTCGCGGTGCTGGAACGCGACGTCGCGTCCGCGCACCATCAGGCTCGTGTCGGATATGTAGCTCCACGATCCGTCGCGGTGGAAGCTCACCTCGATGCGATAGCTGTCGGTCCGGAACGCGAGTTCGAGGAAGGTGGTCGAACAGATGCCATAGTCGGTCCGCCCGCGCTCCGCGGTCAGGATCAGCTTCGTCGCCTGCGGCGTGGCGTGTCCCGCCGCGATCGCCACCTGCCCGCGCGGGATCGCCACGGTCTGCAGGATGAGGCCGGTCGCCGGCTCCCACAGCCAATAGCCGACCTGATCGTGGAAGGCGATGTCCTCGTCGGGCGTGTTGATGTGCACATGATAGCGCAAGCCGTAGAAGAGCTGCGGCCCGTTGGTCTGCGGGTCGATCGGATGCATCTCGATACGCTCGTAATAGGATTTCCGCTCGGGTCCCTCGGCCTTGGGGTTGAGGTCGACCCCGCGATGCCCTTCCCAAATGCCCGCCAGCCGGCGCAGCGGCCCCAGATGCGCCAGCGTGTCGGCGTCGATCGGATCGGGCTCGGTGAAAATATCGTCCGGAATGTCCACGCCCCTGTTTCTCCCCTGACTGCGCAACCGCTCGACCCCGCTCGGCGCGATTCGACCGTCCGGCGATAGCCTAGCAAGGCGCGGCGCCCTTGTCGCCGCCGCGGACTCGCAACTCGGGTCCGCTTTCGAGTCGTCCTCACGACGGCCGAGAGGAGCGATTTCGCCCCGGTTTGGCACGGATATCGGCCGTCTGCCCATACTGGCGACGGAGCGGGGCGCTCCGTCAGGGCGGAATCATGATGATCTATCGGGAAATTTTCCAACAGGCCCGAAGAATTGACGAATTTCACGTAAAACGGAGAATTAAATCCGGATTTCGGATGAAAATACCACGCACCTTCGGAAACCCCGATGATAGCATCCGATAACTGAAGAATTCACGGTCGGAATTCGCAAAAAGGGGATTAGCAACATGGGAGACAGTGAGATTTTCGTTGGTCGCGTTGCCCGTTTCACACGGGCCGTACTGATGGTTTCGGCGATGGGCGTCGCCGGAATCGCTCCGGCGATGGCACAGGATACGGCCGCACAGGATACGCAGAACGACAGCGCGCAGAGCGCGGCGACGGGCGGTGAAATCATTGTGACCGCGCTGAAGCGCGGCACGCGCCTTCAGGACACGCCGCTCGCCATCTCGGCGGTGACGGGCGATTCGCTGGAGCGCGCGGGCACCACCAGCTTCACCGAACTGACGTCGGACACGCCCAGCCTGCGCATCGTCGACAACGGCCCGGGCAACCGGCGCGTCATCCTGCGCGGCGTCGTTGGCGCGGGCGAACCGACGGTGGGCATCTATTACGACGAATCGCCGGTATCGGGATCGGTCGGCACGTCGAGCGACGCCGCGGGCAGCACCCCCGACTTCCGCGTCTTCGACGTCGAACGCGCCGAGGTGCTGCGCGGCCCGCAGGGCACGCTCTACGGCTCGGGTTCGATGGGCGGCACCGTCCGCATCATCTATGAAAAGCCGAAGACCGACACGCTCGAAGGCGCGGGGTCGGTGAATCTGTCGGCGGTGAAGGGCGGCAGCCCGGGCGCCTCGGTCGACGGCATGATCAACCTGCCGATCGCGACCGACAAGCTCGCGCTGCGCGTCGTCGGCAGCTATCAGCAGTTCGCCGGCTACATCGACAATAATTTTTACGGCACCAGGAACATCAACGACGGCTATGCCCTCGGCGGCCGCGCGTTGCTGCGTTTCACGCCGACCGACGAGCTGACGATCGACCTCGGCGCCTATTATTCGAAGGTGTCGACCGATGCGTCGCGCTGGTTCTACGAAACCGGCCAGCGGCACGTCACCAGCGCGCGGTCCGAATCGGGCAACTACGACACGAACCGTATCTACAGCGGCACGCTGCGTTACGACTTCGGGCCGGTGGCGCTGACCGCGGTGTCGACCTATTTCGACCGCGACAAGATCACCGTCGGCGACGTCAGCGACAATTTCAACGGCCGCGCCACGGCGGCCGGCTGCGCGCAATATCTGCTCGGCAACACCGCGCTGACCTGCTCGGCGACCGAACTCGCTTCCTATCTCGATCTCACCAACACGATCCTCTATTCGAGCCTGTATCAGCCGCAGAGCGTGCGCAACTGGTCGAACGAGATCCGCGTGAGCTCGACCGACGGCGGCCCGTTCAACTGGACCGTCGGCGGCTATATGGAGGATCGCAAGACGACGGTGCGCTCGACGCTGCTCGCCGCCGATCCGCGCAACGGCCAGCTGCTGCCCTTCGTGGCCGCGAACATCTATTACGACCGCACGATCAGCGACCATCTGAAGCAGAAGGCGCTGTTCGCCGAACTGTCCTATGAATTCTTCGAGAAACTGACCGCGACCGTCGGTTCGCGCTGGTACGAATATGACAAGACGGTCGGCGGCGTCGTCGATCAGGGGCAGATTCACTACGCCTCGAAGCCCAGCCCCTATCGAGAGGCGCGGTCGAAGGAGAACGGCTTCGTCTTCAAGTTCAACCTCGCCTATGAGTTCAGCCGTAACCTGATGATCTATGCCCAAGCGGCCGAAGGCTTCCGTCCGGGCGGCGTCAACCAGGCGAACGGTCTGCCGGTCGCACTCGCCGGCTATACCGCCGACAGCCTGTGGAACTACGAACTCGGCCTGAAGAGCCAGCCGATCAGCGGCGTCTACTTCAACCTGACGGGCTATCAGATCGACTGGACGAACATGCAGGTGTCGGCGCGCACCGCCGGCGCGGGCTCGGTGTTCGGCTTGATCTCGAACGTCGGCGCGGCGCGCATCAAGGGGCTCGAGGCGGAACTCAACGCGTCGCCGGTCGGCGGTCTCTCGCTGATCGCCAACGTCGGCTATACCGACGCCAAGCTGTCGGAGGATCAGGTCAGCACCATCGTCATCGCGGCAGGCCGCAAGGGCGACAGGCTGCCCTTCGTTCCCAAGTGGAACGTCAGCGCCTCGGCCGAATATCTGTGGTCGCTCAGCAGCACCCTCGAAGGGCTGGTCCGGTTCGACGGCACCTATGCCGGCTCGTCCTACTCGACGCTGGCAAAGACCGACGCCTATCGCCGCAAGGTCGACGACTACACCCTGTTCAATGCGCGGTTCGGTATCCAGGCGCCCGACGGCGACTGGAGCGCGCACCTCTATGTGAACAACATCTTCAATGCCGAGGCGATCACGACCAAGTCGAGCAGCGGGAACACCGGCGGGCTGACGGTCACCCATGGCGCGCCGCCGCGCACCATCGGCCTCAATCTGACGAAGCGGTTCCGCTGACGGGACGGCGGGCGCGCCGGGGAGCTCCTGCCGGTGCGCCCGCCCTCCCACGACGGTATCGGTTCAGGGGCTTCCAACGGGAGAGGGTCAATGAAAAAACTGGGGAAAAAACTGGGATCGACGACACGACGCGTTCTGATGGCCGGGGCGGCCGGGCTGCTTTGCGCCATTCCGGCGGTGTCCGGGCTGGCGCAGACCGCCAGCCCCGCCGCGCAGGCGACGAAGCCGCGCGCGGGTGCCGTTCCCGCCCCCGCGCGCCAGCCGGGCGAGGGCGCCGGGCCGTTCCGCAAGATGGTCATTCGCGGCGTCACGCTGATCGACGGCAGCGGTGCGCCGCCGCGCGGTCCGGTCGACGTGGTGGTCGAGAACAACATTATCACCTCGATCGAGGCCGCCGGTACGCCGGGGCTGCCGCTCGTCGACGGCCGCGCGCCGCGCGATGCCGATTATGAGCTCGACGCGACCGGCATGTTCATGCTGCCGGGCTTCATCGACATGCACGTCCACGGGTCGAGCGACGACAAGGCGCCCGACCTCAGCTATTCCTACAAGCTGTGGCTCGCGCACGGTGTGACCTCGGTTCGCGGCGTCGACCTCGCGCCGTTCGAGATTTCGCTCAGCGAGCGGGCGCGTTCGGCGCGCAACGAGATCGTCGCGCCGCGCATCTTTTCCTATCATCGGCCGGGCATGGGACGCGGCTGGACCGGCGGTCTGACGAACACGCCCGAAAAGGCGCGCGAATGGGTGCGCTGGGCGGCGAAGGCGGGGATCGACGGCATCAAGCTGGGCGCCGACGCCAACCAGCCGCCCGAGGTGCTGGAGGCGATCTTCGACGAAGCGAAGAAGCAGCAGATCGGCACCGTCGCGCACCTGTCGCAGATCGGCGTCGGGAGGATGGACGCAAAACACGCCGGCGCCACCGGCCTAGGCACCGTGACTCACTTCTACGGCCATTTCGAATCCTTGCTCAAGAACGGGCCGGTGCAGGACTGGGCGCCCGACTATAATTTCATGGACGAGCAGCACCGCTTCGGCGACGTCGCCAATCTGGCGCGCGAAAGCTTCAATCCGGGAACCCCCGAGTGGAAGGAATATCTGGAAAGCCAGAAGGCGAATGGCGTCACCTTCGATCCGACGATGACGATCTATGCCGCGTCGCGCGATCTGATGCATGCGCGCAACGCCGACTGGCACGCGCGCTATACGATGCCGCAGCTCTGGGGCTTCTTCCAGTCGTCGCGGGAGAATCACGGCTCCTACTTCTTCGACTGGACGACCGAGCGGGAAGTGCGCTGGCGGAATTTCTACAAGAAATTCATGCAGCTGATTAATGACTACAAGAATATCGGCGGCCGCGTCACCGCGGGGTCGGACTCGGGCTTCATCTTCAAGACCTACGGCTTCGGCTTCATCGAGGAACTGGAGCTGTTGCAGGAGGCCGGCTTCAACCCCAGCCAGGTCGTGCAGGCCGCGACGTTGAACGGCGCACTGACGCTCTATGAGCCCAAGGGCATCGTGGCGCCGCCGATCGGCACGGTGCGCGTCGGCAAGCTCGCCGACATGGTGCTGGTGAAGGAAAACCCGCTCCAGAACTTCAAGACGCTCTACGGCACCGGCGCGCTGCGCCTCAACGAGCAGACGCAGCGGCTCGAACGCGTCGGCGGGGTCAGCTACACGATCAAGGACGGCATCGTCTATGACGCGAAGAAGCTGCTCGCCGATGTGGCTGAGATGGTGAAGGCCGAAAAACAGCGGATGGGATTGCCCGAAGAAGGCGTTCCGCTGCCCTGAACCGAAAGGGGGACGGCCCACGGCGGGCCGTCCCATTTTTCCGCCATGGCGGAAGGAAGAATCGGGACCGCGATCGACAGGGGGCTTGCGCCCGCCGGCAAACAATGGTCGATCGTTCGTATTTGAAGCATCTGTACCGACAGGGGGAACAGAATATATGAAACGGAAATTCACGAAGATCGCGCTCGCGGCGCTGCTGCTCGCCGCCCCGGCGGGCGCGCATCAGCGCGGCGATGAAAAGATCCCCGCGCCCGCGGCATCCTTTCCCGTGACCGCGGGGGCCCCCGCCCGCGGCGCCGGCGAAGGCGCCGGTCCCTTCCGCAAGATGGTGATCCGCAATGCCACCATCATCGACGGGACCGGCGGACCGCCGCGCAGCCGGTTCGACATCGTTGTCGAAGGCAATCGCATCACCTCTATCTCCCAGTCGGGCTGGCCGGGGCTTCCGTCCGGCAGCAACCGCATCGCGCAGGACGCCGATTACGAGATCGACGCGGCCGGCATGTACGTCTTGCCCGGCTTCACGGACATGCACGTCCACCTGCCCGGACCCGACAAGGCGCCCGATGCCAGCTATGCCTACAAGCTGTGGCTTGCGCATGGCGTGACGACGGTGCGCGGCGTGCCGCTTTCGGCACCTGCGGTCGCTAGCAATGAAAAGAACCGCTCGGCGCGCAACGAGATCGTGGCGCCGCGCATCTTCAACTATCAGACGCTGGGCGCCGGCTGGTCGGGCGGCGTCGTCGACACGCCCGAAAAGGCGCGCGCGTGGGTGCGCTGGGCCAAGCAGAACAACATCGACGGCATCAAGTTCTTCAACCGGGAGAATGAGACCCCCGACGTCTTCTCGGCCGCGCTCGACGAGGCGAAGAAGATGGGGCTGGGGACGACCGCGCATCTCAGCCAGATCGGCGTCGCCAATTTCAACGCCCGTCAGGCGGGTGAGGCGGGACTGAACACCGTCACCCACTATTACGGGCACATGGAATCGCTGCTCAAGGGGCGGGCGATCCAGGATTTCCCGTCGGGCTACGACTATAACAACGAACAGCATCGCTTCGGCGAGGTCGCCGAAATCTGGAATCAGGTCTATGGCCCGGGTTCCAAGCAGTGGCAGGAATATCTGGACGCGCAGAAGGCGAACCACGTCACCTTCGACCCGACCTTCAACATCTATGCCGCATCGCGCGACCTGATGCGTGCCCGCAACGCCGACTGGCACGCGCGCTATACGACGCCGCAGCTCTGGAACTATTTCCAGTCGACCCGCGACAATCACGGCTCCTATTTCTATGACTGGACGACCGAGAATGAGTTCGCGTGGAAGAAATTCTATGGTCTCTTCATGCGGCTGATGAACGATTACAAGAATATGGGCGGGCGCGTGACGGTCGGCACCGATTCGGGCTTCATCTGGAAGGTCTATGGCTTCGCCTATGTCGAGGAAATGGAATTGCTGCGTGAAGCGGGCTTCTCGCCGCTCGAGGTCGTGCGCGCCGCGACGATGATGGGCGCCCAGACGCTGTACGAACCGCGCGGCGAAACGCCGCCGATCGGTGCGGTGCGTGCGGGGATGCTGGCCGATCTGGTGATCGTCCCCGAAAACCCGCTCCAGAATCTGAAAACGCTCTATGGCACCGGCTTCCAGCGCCTGAATCCCGAAACAAACCGGCAGGAAGTCGTCGGCGGGGTGAAGTTCACGATCAAGGACGGCATCGTCTACGACGCGAAGAAGCTGCTCGCCGACGTCGCCGCCATGGTCGAAACCGAAAAGGCGAAACTCGGCCAGTAAGCATCCGGTCCGCAGGGTCCGCCGGCGTCCCGCCCTCCGCTTGCCGCGAAGGGCCGGGTCCCGGCGGCCCCCGGTCCTGACCCCGGTTGCTGCGGCGGCCGGGCGGGAGAACCCTCATGTCTTTTTTGACCCGCCGAAAGGCGATCGACACGATCGGAGCGGTCGGCGAGACCCAGCGGCTCCATCGCACGCTGAGCTGGCCGCATCTGATCGGCCTCGGCGTCGGCGCCATCGTCGGGACCGGCATCTATACGCTGATCGGCGTCGGCGCGGAGCGGGCAGGGCCCGCTGTCATCATCGCCTTTGTCGTCGCCGGGCTGGTCTGCGTCTGCGCCGCGCTCGCCTATGCCGAACTTGCGACGCTGATGCCCGTGTCGGGCAGCGCCTATACATACAGCTACGCGGTAATCGGTGAAGGCGTCGCCTGGGTCATCGGCTGGAGCCTCGTGCTCGAATATTCGGTGGTCTGCGCGGCGGTCGCGGTCGGCTGGTCGGGCTATGCGGTCGGCTTCCTGCAGGCGGCGGGGATCGACGTTCCGCTCGCGCTTGCCGCCGGTCCGCATGCCGGCGGGATCATCAATCTGCCGGCGATCCTGATCGTCGCGGCGGTGGCGGGAATGCTGCTGGTCGGCACGCGCGAAAGCGCCACGCTCAACATGGCGCTCGTCGTGCTCAAGATCGCGGCGCTCGCGGCCTTCGTGGTGCTGGCGATGAAGGCATTCGACGCCGGCAATTTCCAGCCCTTCATGCCCTATGGCTTCGCCGCGCATGAGGTGGACGGGCAGGTGCGCGGCGTGATGGCGGCGGCCGCGATCATCTTCTTCGCCTTCTATGGCTTCGACGCGGTGTCGACCGCGGCGGAGGAGACGAAGAATCCCGCGCGCGACCTGACCATCGGCATCATCGGCTCGATGGTCGTGTGCACACTAGTCTATATGGCGGTCGCCGCGGCGGCGATCGGTGCGATGCCGTTCATGGAGTTTTCGCGCTCGGGCGAGCCGCTCGCCTATGTGCTGCGCCAACTCGGCCATCCGGGTGTCGCGACGCTGATCGGCGCGGTGGCCGTCGTCGCGCTGCCGACCGTGATCCTGGCCTTCATGTTCGGGCAGAGCCGCATCTTTTTCGTCATGGCGCGCGATCGGATGCTGCCCGAACGGCTCGGCCGGGTGAATGCGAAGGGCACGCCGGTGGCGGTGACGATCGGCACCGCGATCGTCGTGTCGGGCATCGCGGGCTTCTTCCCGCTGGCGGAAATCGCCGAGCTGGCGAATGCGGGAACGCTCGCCGCGTTCGTCGCCGTCGGCCTGTGCCTGATTGTGCTGCGCGTGCGCCGACCCGACCTGCCGCGGCAGTTCCGCGCACCGATGCCCTGGGTCGTCGGGCTGGTTGCGATCTTCGGCTGCCTCTATCTGTTCATCAGCCTGCCGGCGGTCACACAGGGCCGGTTCCTGATCTGGAACCTGATCGGCGCCGGCGTCTATCTGGCCTATGGCGCGCGCAAGAGCCGCCTGGCCGGGCAATAGGGAAGGGGACGGATGCGCGCGCCGGGCGTCCGCCCCCCGTCCGCCAGGGCGCGGTGGTCACAGCGGCAGGCTGGCCGAATTCTTGACCTCTTCCAGCACCGCATAGGTGCGCGTCTCGCGCACGCCGGGCATGTGCACCAGCGTGTCGGCCAGGAAGGCACGATACGCCTCCATGTCGCGCACGCGCACCTTGATCAGATAGTCGAAACCGCCGGCCACCATGTGGCATTCGAGGATTTCCGGCATCACCGAAACCGACGCCGCGAACTCCTGAAACACGTCGCCCGTCGTGCGGTCCATCAGCACCTCGATGAAGATCAGCAGCGCGCGGTCGAGCTTGGTCGGGTTGAGCAGGGCATGGAAACCCAGGATATAACCCTGTTCGCGCAGTCGCTTCAGCCGGTCGAAACAGGCCGACGGCGACAGGCCGCACCGGTTCGCCAGTTCCTGGTTGGTGATTCGGCCTTCGGCCTGGATGACCTTGAGAATGCGGCGGTCGGCGTCATTCAGCATCGATTATTCTCCGGATAATGCGGAATTATCCGGATGATCATCGTATAATGTACCGAAAATTCCAAGTAAATTCGACGTTATGCCGCTATATTGGAGATGTGACCGGTTCGGGACGCAGGAGTCGCCATTCGATCGGGTTCGGGCCGCCCGGCCCACGCCGCGCCGGCTGCGCGGCCGCCCTACCGATGGTCGCAGGAAAAGGAGTATCGAGGTGAAGCAGCACAAGCAACGCATGTGCATCATCAATCCCATGCTGGTCGAGGACATCGTCCCCCTCGCCGGCGGCCAGGCCGACATCATGTGCCGCATCGGCATCAGCTGGAACAGCTGGATCAAGATCCTCGCCGGCCAGCCGGTCCGCCAGTCGCTCGGGGAGCGGTTGCGGACGCGTATCCTCGCCGCGGCCGAAGGAATCGAAGGGTTCGGCGCGAAGTTCCCGGCCGCTGGCGGCGGGCTCGACCGGGCGGCGCTCGCCGACGCCTTCCTGTTGCCGAGCCTGTCGGGCGCGAAGGACGACGACGAGGATTGGCAGCCCGCGGCCTTCGGGCACGGTGCGGCGGATCAGGTGGACGAGCGCGGCGCGCGCTTTGCGGCGGCCGGTCGGGGATGACGGGCGGCCCGGACGGACCGGGCTTTCGAACAATAACGACGGGATGACGAGGGAGGATGGTATGCGCAGGATGATGAAGAAGGCGATGGGCTTGGCGGCGGGCGTGGCGATGCTCGCATCGGGCACCGCGCTTCCCGTGGGTGCGGCGGTCGTTCCGTCGGCAACTGTCGCGCCGGCGCAGGCTCATGGCGATCTGGCGGCGGGTCCCTATCGCCGCCTCGTTATCCTCAATGCGATGGTGATTCCGGGACATGGCGGACCGGCGGCCGGTCCCTACGACATCGTGATCGAGGGCAACCGGATCGCGGAGATGATCGCGCTCGACCCGGTGACGCTCGGCCGTCGCGGCGCGAGCTCCCGGCCTACCGGTGACCGGGTCATCGACGCGACAGGCAAGTTCGTCATGCCCGGCATGATCGATCTGCATATGCACATCCGCGAAGATCCGCTTCCGATGGCCTACAACCATTATCTGAAGCTTGCCCACGGCGTGACCTCGGAAGTGATGGTGCCCGACCGCGGCATGCCGCACGCGCTCGAGCAGCAGCGCCTGTCGGCCGCCAACCGCATCCTCGCGCCGCGCCTCTACCCCTATTGGACGTGGGGCAATCTGCCCGGTTACACGCGCGAGGAGCAGGAGGACCCGTCGCAGGCGCCGCGCATCGCGCGCGAGATCGCCGCGAAGGGCGCGCATGTCGTCAGCGTCGGGCCGATCGCCTGGAACCGCGAGCTTTTCGGCGCGGTGTGCAAGGCCGTCTATGCCGCAGGCGGGATCACCTCGGTCCATCTGCCGCCCGCGACTACCGCCGTCGTCGACGCGCTGACCGCCGCGAAGCTGGGAGTCACGATGATCGAGCATCATTATGGCTATGCCGAATCCGCGCTCGACCGCACGGTGCAGGATTTCCCTCGCGACTATAATTACGATGACGAGAGCCACCGCTTTCGCCACGCCGGCATGGTCTGGACCGAGGCCGACCGCGAGCCCGCGCGCACCCGCCTGCTGACCGAGGTGGCAAAGGAACTCGCCGAAACCGGCGTGACCATGCTGCCGACGCGCGTGGTCTACGAGGCCAACCGCGACATCCTGCGCGCGCAGGGGCTGCCGTGGCACGAGAAATATACGCATCAGCTGCTGTGGGAGAAGTTCCTCCCCAACCGCAACCTGCACGGCGGCTATTTCTGGGACTGGTCGTCGGAAGACGAGGCGGCGTGGAGCAAGGCCTACGACCTGTGGGGCCGGCTGATCTATGCCTTCAACAAGGAAGGCGGCCGCGTCGCCTATGGCACCGACGACAGCTATATCTGGGCGACCCCCGGCTTCTCCAACGTCCGCGAACTCGAACTGCTGCGCGAGGCGGGGCTGCACAATTACGAGGTGCTGAAGGCGGCGACGCTGAACAGCGCCGAGACGCTGCGCGAGGCCAAGCTGGGCCTAGTGCGTCCGGGTTATGCCGCCGACCTGCTGATCGTCGACCGCAACCCGGCCTATAATCTGGCCTTCCTTTATGGTTTCGGCGCCAACACGCTCGATGCGTCGGGTCAGATGGTCCGCACCGCCGGCATCATCCACACGATCAAGGACGGCGTGGTGATGGAAAATGCCCGCCTGCTCGAAGAGGTCGCACGCATGGTCAAGGCATCGCGGCCCGAAGGCCGCGCGCCCGACACGGTGACGGCGCCCTTCCTGCCCTGAGGCGGGGGCGGCGGATCAGGCCGCCATCAGGCGCAGCTCGCCGCGGAAATCCTCGTCGAAACCGACGCGGCCGCGCATGGGGGTGACGGCATCGCTGCCGTCACCGTCGCCCTGCTCGAACAGCGCGCAGGGTGCTTCGCCCCCGCGCGCGAGGCTGTGACGCGGCACGACCCGACCGGTCGGCCGAAATCCCAGCTTGCGCAGCACCGCGCCCGACGCGGGGTTGTCGACGAAATGGCCGGCGGTCAGCTTGGGCAGCTTCATCGCATGGGCGATGCGGACGAGCTGGCGCCCCGCCTCGGTCGCGAAACCAAGCCCCCAATAGGGCCGCGCGATCCAGTACCCGAGTTCGAGCCCATCGTCGGGGCCGGGCGCGATGCCGCAGCCGCCGACAAGGCGCGGCGCGGCGCCGGTGCGCGCGAAGATCAGGAGGCGCGGCTGGTCGGGGGCGGTCGGCTGGTCGAGGAAGGCTGAAGCCTCCGCTTCGCCATAGGGCCAGGGCGCGCGGGCGAGGCCCCGCACCACCGCCTCGTCGCCGATCGCACGGGCGAGCGCCGGGGCATCTTCCAGCCAGCCGGGCCGCAGCAACAGTCTATCGGTACGCGCAAACATTCTCATCACTCCCATTTGGCTGTCGCCTTGGCGCCAGATGGTGACGCTTTGGCGACAGTCGATGTGCGAGGGAGATGATCGGCCCGATTTTCGCGCCCGTCCGTCAAGCGACGGAATAAGGGCGAGAAAAAAGGGAGACCGGGGCGACCCGTCTCCCTCTTTTCGAACCTGGTTTTCCGCGTCGGGCGGAAAAGGGCGGTCCCGGGTCGTCCCTTGGTGGACGACCGCGGCAGGATCGTCCCTTATTCGGCGGCGTCCGCCATACAGTCGACCGACACATATTTGCGGCCGAGCTTGCCGTCGTGGAATCGGACGCGGCCGTCCGCGGTCGCGAACAGCGTGTGGTCCTTGCCGATGCCGACGTTGACGCCCGGATAGACCTTGGTGCCGCGCTGGCGCACGATGATGTTGCCGCCGATCACTTCCTGACCGCCGAACTTCTTCACGCCAAGGCGCTTGGATTGCGAGTCGCGGCCGTTGCGCGACGAACCGCCTGCCTTCTTATGTGCCATGACTGATGCTCCTTACTTCTGCCGAGCCGCGGACGAGCGCGCTCAGGCGTCCTTCTTGGGGGCCGCTTTCTTGGCGGCGGGCTTCTTCTCGGTGGCTTCGGCCTTGGGCGCGGCGGCCTTCTTCGGCGCTGCAGCCTTCTTCTCGACGGGCGCAGCCTTGGCTTCGGCGGCCGGGGCGGCGTCTTCCTTCGGCGCCGCTTCCTTCTTCGGGGCGGCCTTCTTGGCTTCGCCGACCGACAGGATGCGCAGCAGCGTCAGCGACTGGCGGTGGCCGTTGCGGCGGCGGTAATTGTGCCGGCGGCGCTTCTTGAAGACGATGACCTTCTCGCCGCGCGTCTGGGCGATGATCTCGGCAGAGACGGTTAGTCCCTTGGCGTCCTTCACCTCGCCGCCGTCGCCGGCCAGCAGGATGTCGCCCAGCGACACGGTGTCACCGGCCGCGCCCTCGATCTTCTCGACGGCGATCTTGTCTCCAGCGGCGACGCGATATTGTTTGCCGCCCGTGCGCACGATTGCGAACATGGTCTTCCATCCAATCAAAAACTAAATCGCCCGCGCTGCCGACCGCCCGCCGAAGCAGGCGAACTTTCCGGCATGCGGGAAAGACCGCGCCACTAGCGGGACCGGGGCTTTCTGTCAACCGCATGTTTCCGGGCTTTTCGGCGATTTCGTCGCCGTTCGCGGAATCCCGATGGGTGCGCATTCCGATTCGGCTTGCCGTCCCGCGCCGGCCCCCATATCAGGGGCGGCGATGACGCGCATCCCGCTTTCCCGTCCACTGGCGATCGCCGCCGCCCTGTCGCTTTCGGCCTGCGCCGCCGCGGGCGGGGACGGGGCGCCGTCGCTGGCCAAGCGGCCGGTTGAGGGACGATTCGACGTCGCGCCACCCGTAGTCGTCGTCGACCCGCCGGGGCCGTTGCCCGCCGACCTCGCCGGCCGCCTCGCGCGATGGGATGCCGATGCCGTCGCCGCGCAGAGAGCCTTCGCCGCCGAACGCGGCACCGCCGCGACGCTCGTCTCGGCCGCTTCGGGCGCCGCGGTCGCCAGCGAACGCTGGGTCGTCGCGCAGCAGGCGATCTCGCGCCTCCAGGCGACCCGCGCGCCGCTCACCGGCGCGCTCGCCGACATCGACCGGCTCTATCTCGACCGCAGCGTCGCAGAGGACATCGACGGTCTGCCCGACATCTATGCGCTGCGCGACCGCCTCGCCGACATGGCGGCGACGCAGGATGCGGTGGTCGAGGCGCTGGAGCGGCAATTGCCGCAATAGGAGGCCGAGCCTGCCGGAAATCGTCACCCCGGACTTGCTTGGCAATTACTCCCGTTCCGACGCGTAGCTGTTCCCCGGCGAAAGCCGGGGTCCATGCGGGGCAGCACGACGCCATCTGGACCCGGCTTTCGCCGGGGAACAAGCTGAAGGGCTTACAGGCCAAGCCGTTTCAGGGCCCATCGTCGGAACCATGGATGCCGAAACATATTCGACATGACGAAGGAATGGGCGAGGTTATTGATTCAGCCCATGCTTCTTCAGCGCATGGCGAATCTGGTCGTAGCTGAGCCCCAGCGCCTCGGCCGCGACTTTCTGGTTATAGCGGCAGCGCGCCATCGTGTCGGCGAGGATCTGCCTTTCATAGCCGTCGACCGCGGCGCGCAGGTCGCTGACCGGGCCCGAAGGTGGCGCGGCCGGCGCGGCTTCGCTGGCTGCGGCCGAAGGCGCGGAGGCGTCGGGCGCCGCGGCTTTGCGCTGCACCGTGGGTTGCCACGGGCTCGCGAAGGGGTCGAAGCTCAGCGCGTCGACCGGACGGGTCGCGTCGGCCCAGCGATAGATGGCGCGCTCGATGACGTTGCGCAGTTCGCGGACGTTGCCCGGCCAGTCGTGCCCTTCCATCGCCGCGAGCGCGCGCGGGCCGAAGCCCGGCCATTCCTCCCAGCCGAGCACCGCCGCCATGCGCTGCCCGAAATAGGTCGCGAGCACCTCGATATCGCCCTCGCGCGCGCGCAGCGGGGGCAGGGTGATGACCTCGAACGACAGCCGGTCGAGCAGGTCGGCGCGAAAGCGGTTATCCTCTACCAGCGCGGGCAGATGCTCGTTGGTCGCCGCGACGATGCGGACGTCGACGCGCACCGGGCGTGACGCGCCGACGCGCGTGATCTCGCCATATTCGACCGCGCGCAGCAACCGCTCCTGCGCCGCCATCGACATCGTCGCCAGTTCGTCGAGGAACAATGTGCCGCCGTCGGCTTCCTCGAAACGGCCCGCGCGGCTGCGCGTCGCGCCGGTGAACGCGCCCGCCTCGTGACCGAACAGTTCGGCCTCGATCAGCGTCTCAGGCATCGCGGCGCAGTTCAGGATCACATAGGGCTTGTCCCAGCGCGCCGACAGGCGGTGCAGGCGTTCGGCGATCAGTTCCTTGCCGGTGCCGCGCTCGCCGATCACCAGCACCGGGCGGTCGAGCAGCGCCGCCTGGCTCGCGCGGTCGACCGCATCCTGAAAGGCCGCCGATTGCCCGATGAACTGCGTTTCGCGCTCCATTCCCAACTATTGGCAAAATTTCCCGTTGAATGGCAAGTGGAATCGGCTTGCAAGGCGATTTCAGTGTAAAGTTGCGCGCTTTTCCGGTGCTTTCGGGCAATTGGCACGCCCTCTGCATAGAATAAGGCGAACCGGCGCATGTCGTGCCGGAGCAGCAGAATGAGGAAGTTCGATCCATGAAGACGACCCTTGCCCAGGCCGCTACCTTCGCGTTCAGCGCGGTCGGTGCGCTGGCCATTCTCGTCGGCGTGCTCGACCAGCCTCGGATCGCCGCCAGCGCCGCCGGAACCCCGACCGCGATGCTGGCGGCGGCTGCATCGACCCCGACGGTCGGCCGCATGGCCTGACCGGCTCTGGTGCCGGGGCTCTCTCCCCCCTTGCCCCGCCCCGGCACCAGCATTCAAAAGGGGCCCTGCCAAGGGCTCGGACGTGTTTCGACAGGAGTGTAGTAAAATGGGTATTTTCTCACGGACCCGCGACATCATCGCCGCCAACGTCACCGATCTGCTCGACCGGGCGGAGGATCCCGAAAAGATGATCCGCCAGATCATCTTCGAGATGAACGAGACGCTGGTCGAGGTTCGCGCCTCTGCGGCCCGCACCATCGCGGACCAGAAGGAAATGCGCCGCCATATTGCCAAGCTCGAAAGCCTGCAGGACAGCTGGAAGGAAAAGGCCGAACTCGCGCTGTCGAAGGACCGCGAGGACCTCGCCACCGCCGCGCTCGTCGAAAAGCAGAAGGCCGGCGACATGGCCGAACGGCTGAAAGGCGAAATCGCGGTGCTCGACGATGCGCTCAAGGGCTATGAAGCCGATATCGCCAAGCTCCAGAAAAAGCTGGGCGAGGCGCGGGCCCGCCAGTCGAGCGTCGTCAACCGCCTCGAAAGCGCGGAGAACCGCTATCGCCTGCGCGAGATGACCAATGGCGATCGCGTCCAGGACGCCTTCTCGCGCTTCGAGATCCTCGAACGCCGCGTCGACGAGGCCGAAGGCCGCGCCGAGGCGCTGGGTCTCGGCTACAAGAAGTCGCTCGACGAAGAGATCGCCGAACTGCAGGCCGCCGACAAGGTCGCCGACGAACTGGCCGCACTCAAGGCGGCGCAGGGCAAGCAGTAAGGAGCCGGACCGATGGAAGAGATCATCATCGTCCCGATCGTCATCGGCACCCTCTTCCTCGGTCTGCCCTGGCTGATCCTCCACTACATCACGCGGTGGAAACAGGCCAAGACGCTGACCGGAGAGGATGAGCAGCTGCTCGACGAACTCTACGATACCGCGCGCCGGCTCGAGAATCGTCTGCATACCGTCGAACGGATCATCAGCGCCGATCATCCCGACTTCCGCCCCGCGGTTCGCAGCGACGAGGATCTGGCGCAGCTTGAAAACATGAGCAGGAGGAACTGAGATGTCTGCCAGCCGCACCAAATTCTATCTCGATAAACAGCATGCCAAGTGGAGCGGCGTGTGTGCGGGGATCGCGGACTATATCGGAATCGACGTCCTCTGGGTCCGGGTCGGCGCGGTGCTGCTGACGCTGATGGGCGGCTTCCCCTGGACGCTGATCGCCTACTGGCTGGTCGCCTGGATGGGAACGCCCAAACCGCTTGCGCTCTATGGCTCGGCAGAGGAAGCGAAATTCTGGCAGGGCGTGCGCTCGAACCCCAGCGCCTCGACGCGCGACATCCGCTCGCGCTTCCGCGACATCGACCGCCGCCTCGCCGACATCGAACAATATTATACCAGCCACAACCGCCGCCTCGCCGACGAGATCGACGCACTGCGCTGAGCGGGACCGGGCAACAGGGAGACAGACCATGAGCTGGGGAGGACCCGCCTTCGTTATCGCGATCATCGGCCTTTCGATCGCCGGATGGATGTTCACCACTTGGGTGCGTGCGAGGCACGGCTATCCGATCGAGAATGAATGGGGCGGCACGGTTCATCGAACCGACCCCCACGCTGATCGAAAAATCGCGCTGCTGACGGACGACAATGCCAAGCTTTCGGCCCAGATCACGCGGCTGGAGGAGCGGGTGTCGGTGCTCGAACGCATCGCCACCGACGCGAACGGCCGCGCGGCGCAGCTCGCCGAGCAGATCGACCGGCTGCGCTGAGGAGAGGAATTATGGACAAACTCGGTATCATCAACGCCATCGGCCCGATCCTCGCGATCATCGGCGTCGCCGGTATCGCCGGCTGGGTCGTCACCACTTGGATGCGGATCAAGAACGGCTATCCGCTCGACGGCGCCTGGGGACAGGCGGTCTATCCCAAGACCGGCGACGAGGCGATGGAGCGCATCAAGCTGCTGAGCCAGGAAAACGCCCAGCTCCGCGCCGAGCTCGGCTCGCTCAAGGACCGGCTCGCAGTGGTCGAGCGGATCGTCACCGACGAAGGTCACCGGCTGAGCCACGAGATCGAGGCGCTGCGGCGCCCGGCGAACTGAGGAGGCGGACATGGAAGATATGGTTTATGCGCTGATCCCGCTCGCTCCGTTCATCGTCGGTGGTCTGTTCATCTGGACCAAGCACCAGCAGAAGATGATCGAGAAACAGTCGGAAATGACGGCCGAAAAGGCGGCGCAATATGCCGCGCAGACCGAACGGCTCGAAGCGCGTGTGCGCGTCCTCGAACGCATCGTCACCGACCGAGGCATCGACGTCGCCCAGGAAATCGACAAGCTGCGTGATGCGCCCCTGAATTGACGGCCGGACCGACAACCAGACCGACAGGCGAAAGGAACCTCCCCCATGAACCCCTTTGAAATGGTGATCGGCATCGTTCTGATCGTGACCATCGGCAGCATCCTCCGCGCGAAATATGGCGTGCGCCGTGATTCCCATGGAGCCGAATATATCGCTGCCGGCAACGATGCCGAAACCAGGGCGCTCCAGGCCGAGATCCGCCAGCTCAAGGAGCGGATCCAGGTCCTCGAACGCATCGCCACCGACACCAACCGCGCCGCCAGCCTCGACGAGGAGATCGAGAAGCTGCGCGACCGTTCGCATCCCTGAACGGGACGAAGAGAAGGAGCCGAACCATGGCCACCATTGCTTCCGATCTCGCCGCCAACCTCGTGACCGCGGCGGTTGCCCTGACCGCGCTCGGCATCGTCAGCCTCGCGGCGCTGCGCGGCTGGCGCGACTGGATCGACCTCAAGCGCGAGGAACTTGCCGCCGGCCGGTCGGCGGCGCATGATCCCGCCGTGCCGCACGCCGGCTCGCGGATCGAGATCGCCGACCTCAAGGAACGGCTGCGCAAGCTCGAGGCGATCGCCGCGGGGGTCGACCTGTAAAAGGAAAGGTCGTCCCCGCGCGGGCGGGGGCGGCAAAAGAGGGGGCGGAGCCCCTTCCATCCGCACCCCGAATCTGTCACTGGCGCACCATGCGCAGCCTCGACGACATTTTCGAAGAATATGATTTCCTTGACAGCGACGACCGCTATCGCCTGCTGATCGACCTCGGCCGCACCCTCGAACCGATGCCCGATGCACTCAAGACCGATGCGACGCTGGTGCGCGGGTGCAGCGCGAGCGTCTGGGTCTATCCGGTCCCGCGCGACGACGGACGGCTGCATTTCCTCGCGGACAGCAACGCGGCGATCACCAAGGGCATCGTCGCGCTCGTCCTCGCCGCGGTGCAGGACCGGCCGGCCGCCGAGGTCGCGGCGATGGACATCGCGGGCCGTCTCGCCCCCTTCGACCTGACGCGCCAACTCTCATCGAACCGCACCCAGGGCGTTCCCAACATGATCGCGCTGGTCGCCGACACCGCCCGCCGCATCGCGACCGATTGACCGGTCTTCCGACGAGTTTTCCCATTCTGCAACGAAAACGGCGCGGGAGTTTCCTCCCGCGCCGCATTGTTGTTCCGTTCGAGGCGAAGGATCAGAAGTTGACCTTCACGCCGACGCGGACGCCATAAAGCGACTGGCGCGTGACCAGCGTCGTGTTGGGCGCTTCGACTTCGCTATAGAGATATTTGGCGCAGGCGTTGGCGCCATCCGTGATGCAGCTCACCTCGACCAGAGACGCCGCATAGGGGAAGGACACCTGGCGTAGCGCGCCCCAGTCGCTGTCGATCAGGTTCAGCACATTTTCGACATCGGCGAACAGCTTGAACTTGGCGTTACCGACCAGAGCCGGGATTTCCTGGCTAACGTGCAGGTCGACCTTGAAGAAATCGGGCGAACGCTGGCTGTTCTTCGGCACGATTCGGCCACGATATTTTTCGAGGCCCAATGCCGAAACCAGCGCGTTGAAATTCGCCTCGCTCGCCGGCGTGTCGAAGTCGACCTTGCTGGTGTCGTTCAGGTTGGGAACATACAGCGCCATGCTTCCCAGATTGCCGACGGTGCCAAAGACCGCGCCGCGGCCGCCGCTGTTGTCGAGCATTGTCACGCTGTACGGACGGCCCGAGCGATATTCGCCGAACAGGCTGAAGCGCGTTTCATTGTCGCCAAAGAATTCGCGCTTGAAATCAAAGCCGAATTTCCACTGATGACGGAACTCGTAGAGCGATCGGCCATAAGCGGCGAAGTTCGGGTCGACGAAGATGTTGTTACCATAGTTCGACGACGAGGTCGACGAGGTCATCGCCGCGACATCCTTGACGTTCGAATAGGTATAGCTGCCGTCGATCGACAGGCCGAAGTCCCAGCTCTTGGCAAAGCGGGCCGTGGCGAAATAACCGCGCCCCTTCTTGCTGTTGGTGAGTTGCAGGTCGCGATTCGTCGTCGCGCTGCCGCCAAAGGGACCATAGGCCGGGCGCCCGTCGGGAAGAACCGCTCCGGTCGGGACCGAACGCAGGTCGGTCCACTGATAGCCGTAGATGTTCTTGTCGTACAGGAACTGGGCGCCGAACAGCCAGCCATCGCCCAGCGTGCCGAGGTCGGCTTCATAATCGACCTGCAGCGAGGTCTTGAGCTTTCGGGCCAGCTTCAGATTCGGGTCGATATTGTCGGTCTGCGCGGCGGCCAGCGATCCGATGTTGGTGGCGAGATAGTCCTTCACGCTTTGCGTGATCGCGCCGCTGGTGATGCCCGTCAGGGCGTCGCACGTGGCCGATGTCGCGCAATTGGAAGGCCGGATGTCAATCGAGTTGGTCAACTGTCCGGTATTGGAGAAGACGTTGGAGAGATAAACGTCGGGGGTGCCGCCGGCAAAAATGCCGACGCCGCCGCGAACGATCAGGCGGTCCGACGGTTTCCAGTTGAAGCCGACACGCGGCTGCACGACGCTGCGCCCGTTGAACGTCTCGCGATTGTGATATCCGTAGCGGGCGAGGAAGTTCGGATTGAGCGGCGGACGCGCGTCATTGCCGAACAGATCATAGCGCACACCTGCCGACAGCGTCAGATCGGGTGTGATCTGCCAGTCGTCCTGCAGGCCGATCGTGTAGTTCTGCGTGCCGAACTGGGCCGCTGCGTCGTCCGGATCGAGGCTGGGAACCGCGTTGCCGTAGCGCAGCCGCGACACATTGCCGGCCAGGAAATCGGCGATGCTGTCGAAATAGAAATGGCCGAGCGAACGCTGAAGGAACAGATTGAATACCGTGACGTCGGTATAGCCTGCGAGGAAACGGAGCGCATGATCGCCCGCATCGAGCCGAGCGGTGAAGTCGACCGACAGATTTTCGGTGTTCAGCGCATTGGAATGACGGCTGATATCGGGTCCGAACACCAGGCTGGTGCCGGTGCAGCTCGTCGACGACGATCCGCCCGAAACGGCGTCGGTGCAGACGTCGAACTGCGGGAAATCACGACTGCCGAACGGCGTCTGCGACCGGTTGTAGTCCCGGTAGGAAACGCGCACCTGGGTCGAGAACCGGCTCGACCAGTTGGAGTTCAGTTCGAAGATGCCGGTGTTGACTTCTTCGCCCAGTTCGTAGCCGTTCGACTGGAAGCCCAGCGAATAGGGCGGGTTGGTGAAGGTGTTCTGCTGCGACTGCTGAGTTCCGACATTGCGGATATAGGTCAGCGAGGCGCGGTGCTTGTCATTGATGTTCCAGTCGAGCTTGCCGATCAGCTTTTCGTCCGATTCGACCGCGTTGGGCGACAATCCCAGCGTGTCATAGCCGTAACGCGACTGCGCCGTCTGGCTGACCAGGTCGACAACCGCCTGTGTCAGACCGGGAATCTGATTGGCAAAGCCGGGCCCGAAACCATCGTCGAACGGGTCGCTTTCCTTGGTCCGTTCATAGGCAAGCATGAAGAACAGCTTGTCCTTGATGATTGGCCCGCTCAGATAGCCGCCATATTGCTTGCTGTCGAAGTCGAGCGTGACGTTGTTGCCGCGGCTGCGGCTGCCGGTGAGGTTGTCGTCGGTGTAGGAGAAGAAGGCTCCGCCATGGAACCGATTGCCGCCGGACCGCAGCACGACGTTGACGGCGCCGCCCTGGAAATCGCCCTCGGCGA
This sequence comes from Sphingopyxis sp. MG, assembly GCF_002953155.1. NCBI lineage: Bacteria > Pseudomonadati > Pseudomonadota > Alphaproteobacteria > Sphingomonadales > Sphingopyxidaceae > Sphingopyxis > Sphingopyxis sp. MG. Next base: position 2,762,320 of record NZ_CP026381.1, on the reverse strand, counting down.
TGTCGTAAGGGGCAACCTTGACCGAGAACTGCTCGATCGCGTCGAAGGGGACGGGGCCGCGCGCGGTCGGCAGACCGCCGTTGTTGAGACCGAAGTCGTCGCTGAACTGCACGCCATCGACCGAGAAACGGTTGAGACGACCATTGTTGCCCGCAACCTCGATCGCGCGGCTGTTGGTCAGGTCGAGGCTGACGAGCGGGTCGCGACGCGCGAGGTCGCGGATATCGCGGTTGAGCGATGCCGCACCTTCGATCGCCGTGCGGTCGAGCGCCGTGACCGGGCCGTTCGAGGTCGCGACAGTTCCGCGCAGGGCGGACGCCGTGACGACGATCGCCTCTTCCTGCATTTCGATCGGCAGGCGGAACGGCTGTCCGGCCTCGAGAAACAGGTCGGTAACCTGGACCGGTTCGAAGCCGCCGGCCGAAATCTCGACCGTGAAGGGGCCGCCCACGCGAAGGCCGTTGGCGGAGAAATTGCCGCTGCCATCGGTGGTGGTGCGCTGCGTCGTCCCCGACGGAACGTGCGTCACCGTCACATCGGCGCCGGCAACCGGGCCCGTAGCCGACACCACGGTGCCGCGGACCGCAGATGTCGTTTGCTGGGCCTGGGCGGGTGCCGCGATTACGGTGGCCGCGCTGATGGCCATCAGGCTTGCGGCGATCGAATAGCGAAGTTTCATGTCAGGACGTCCCCTAGTTGGTAGCTGCGGCAGGCGCGCAATATGGGGCGCGCCGAACCTGCGAGCGCCCCTGAAGCCCGCATGTGGCACGATTGTGACAGCAAATATAACAGTGCAAGCCGACAGCGGTGAACCGTCGGGGATGGTCAGGGAAAAGGCCGGTTTTCCGTCACCGCGCCCGATCGGCGATCAGGCGCGGCGGCATTTTTTCCGACAACTGTTGCTGCAATGCAACATGGTTTCGCGGTGCAACCAGTTGGCCGCCGCGACTCAGGCGGCGTCGCCGGCTTCCTTCGCCTTGTCGGCGTAGACTCGGACCGGCTGCTTGCGGCCCTCGACGACATCCTTGTCGACGACGATCTCGACCACGTCGGTCAGATCGGGCAGGTCGAACATCGTGTCGAGCAGGATCGCCTCGACGATCGAGCGCAGCCCGCGCGCGCCCGTCTTGCGCTCGATCGCCTTCTTCGCGATCGCGACGAGCGCGTCGTCGGTGAAGGTCAGGCCGACCTCCTCCAGGTCGAACAGCTTCTTGTACTGCTTGACCAGCGCGTTCTTGGGCTCGCCGAGAATCTTGACCAGCGCATCGACGTCGAGGTCCTCGAGCGTCGCGATGACCGGCAGGCGGCCGACGAATTCGGGGATCAGGCCGAACTTGAGGAGGTCGGCCGGCTCGATCTGCTTGAGCACCTCGCCCGCGCGGCGTTCGTCGGGGCCGGCGACATGCGCGCCGAAGCCGATCGACTTGCCCTGCAGGCGGTCGCCGATGATCTTTTCGAGGCCGGCGAAGGCGCCGCCCGCGATGAACAGGATGTTGGTCGTGTCGACCTGCAGGAATTCCTGCTGCGGATGCTTGCGGCCGCCCTGCGGCGGGACGCTCGCGGTCGTGCCTTCCATCAGCTTGAGCAGCGCCTGCTGCACGCCCTCGCCCGACACGTCGCGGGTGATCGACGGATTTTCGGCCTTGCGGCTGATCTTGTCGATCTCGTCGATATAGACGATGCCGCGCTGCGCCTTTTCGACGTTGTAGTCCGACGCCTGGAGCAGCTTGAGGATGATGTTCTCGACATCCTCGCCGACATAGCCCGCCTCGGTCAGCGTCGTCGCGTCGGCCATGGTGAAGGGCACGTCGAGGAAGCGCGCGAGCGTCTGCGCGAGCAGCGTCTTGCCGCTGCCGGTCGGGCCGACGAGCAGGATGTTCGACTTCGCCAGTTCGACATCGTCGCCGCGGCCGCTGTTCGCGAGGCGCTTGTAATGGTTGTGCACCGCGACCGACAGCACGCGCTTGGCCGTGTTCTGGCCGATGACATAATTGTCGAGATGCTGGCAGATCTCCAGCGGCGTCGGCACCGCGCCGTCCTTGCGCGCGGCGACTCCGCCCTTGATCTCCTCGCGGATGATGTCGTTGCACAGTTCGACGCATTCGTCGCAGATGAACACCGTGGGGCCGGCGATCAGCTTGCGGACTTCATGCTGCGACTTGCCGCAGAAGGAGCAGTAGAGAGTGCTCTTGCTGTCCGAGCCGCTCAATTTGGTCATAAAACTTCCTCTGGCGGGCGCAAAAGGCGCGCTGCCGTCCTTATCCTAGCCCGCGGCCACCCAATTACAATATGGCAATTGGGTGACGCGGGTTCAATGTTCCGCCTAGCATCGCGGTGCCAAGCGGGCGTCAAGAAATGCGGTTACCGGAATGTCACTCTCTTCGTCGTGCCGGACCGAGTCCGGGGTGGCAAAGGGATGGATCAGGCTCCGGATCAGGGCGTCGGCCCTTCACTCACATCCTTCGCCGCTTCGTCGCCGGGCATCGCCGGGCGGCGGTCGTAGACATGGTCGACGAGCCCGAACGCCTTCGCTTCCTCGGCCTCGAGGAAGGTGTCGCGGTCCATCGCCTTCTCGATGTCCTTGAGCGGCTTGCCCGTATATTGCGAGTAGAGGTCGTTCATCCGCTTGCGGATGCGCAGGATTTCCTTGGCCTGGATCTCGATGTCCGACGCCATGCCGCGCGCGCCGCCCGACGGCTGGTGGACCATGATGCGTGCGTTCGACAGCGCGACGCGCATGCCCGGCTCGCCCGCGGCGAGCAGGAAGCTGCCCATCGACGCCGCCTGGCCGATGCACACGGTGCCGACGCGCGGGCGGATATATTGCATCGTGTCGTGGATCGCCATGCCCGCCGTGACGACCCCGCCCGGCGAGTTGATGTACATGAAGATGTCCTTCTTCGGATTTTCCGATTCGAGGAACAGCAGCTGGGCGACGATCAGCGAGGCCATATTGTCCTCGACCTCGCCGGTGACGAAGACGATCCGTTCGCGCAGCAGGCGGGAGAAGATGTCGAAGCTGCGTTCGCCGCGGCTCGTCTGTTCGACGACGACGGGAACAAGGGCGGCGAGCGGGTCGATCATGCGAATCTATCCTATGTTTCCGGGATGCCGCGCCGAGGACCGGCGGGCTGACCCCTCCGCGTCCCTACATCGGCGGCAAGGCGAAGGGTTTCAAGAGGGCAATCGCGCCGGCCGGTTTGGGATCGGGGGAATGTGAGGGGCGACCTCAGGCTGTGGAATGAACGTGCAAAAGGTGGACTGGTTTCCCCTCCCGCAAGCGGGAGGGGAGAAGAATGTCGCCCACCGGCCGACATGAGCCGCCGTCTGCTGCTCCGCCAAAAAAGAAAGGGGCGGGAGTGGCCCGCCCCGCTTCCTTCGTCTTTTCGCTGTGCGAATCAGTCGCCTTCGCCGGGCTCGGGCGAGAAGAATTTGTCGAACTTGCCGTCGACACCCTTCCATTCGTCGGCGTCGGCGGGGCTTTCCTTCTTAGTCGTGATGTTCGGCCAGTCGGCGCTGAACTTGGCGTTGAGCTCCAGCCACTGTTCGAGGCCGTTTTCGGTATCGGGCAGGATCGCTTCGGCCGGACATTCGGGTTCGCAGACGCCGCAGTCGATGCACTCGTTCGGGTTGATGACGAGCATATTCTCGCCCTCGTAGAAACAGTCGACCGGACAGACCTCGACGCAATCCATGTATTTGCAACGGATGCAAGCGTCGGTGACGACGTAGGTCATGGGTAACGGCTCCCTTATCGCGGCGCGGCGCGCGCCGTTCGACTGCAACGATTCCTCGCCTCTATGCCGCGCGGCGGCGGCGCGTCAACGCCTGACGACAGTTGCGAATCACTCTCACTCGATCGGCGGCCGCGCGCGGTGCTTCCTGGGAGGCGCCGACCGTTCAGCTCGCGGCGGACGAACCCCTGTCCTCCAGCCGGACATAGCAGGATTGCGCTTCGGGGGCCGGGCCGCGCCGCGACGGCACGGTCAGCAGCCGGATCACCTCGATCCGCTCGCCCACCGGCAGCACCAGCGTCGCGCCGGCATGGACGGCGGCCGAGGCGCGGGTGACGCGTCGGCCGTCGAGGCGGATATGCCCTGCCGCGACCATCGCCTGCGCGATGCTGCGTGAGCGGGCGAAGCGCAGATACCAGAGCAGCTTGTCGAGCCGGATGCTGCCCGCGGCGCCCGGACTCGCCATCAGTCTTTGCGCCCCTCGGCCAGCAGCGCGGCGAGGCCCGCGAAGGGGCTGTGCGGCGACGGGCCGCGCCGCGGCGCCCGCTCGGGGCGCGGGGTGCGCGGCGCTTCCTGCCCCGGTTTCGGGCGCGGTCCCTTCTTGGCGGGGCGGGGTGGCCGCCCCTTCGCGGCTTCGCCGGCCTGCCGCTGCGGGGCGCCCTTCCTTTCCGGCTTGCGGTGCTCCGGCTTGCGGCGCTGGCGCCTGTCGGCGCGCTTGAGCCCCGCCCAGCGCCAGCGCTGAAGCGCGGGATCGCCGACGGGGCGGAAGCCGAAACTCTGGAGCAGCGCGCGCCGTGCCTCCTCGTCAAGGCCGAGCGAGGTGGCGAGCGCCGGATCGATCGCAAACCCCGGCGGCAGCGCGGCGGCGGCGCCTTCGCCATCGCCTTCGCTCTCTTCGCCCGCCTCCTGCTGCGCGGCGTGATGCGGATCGCCACCCGCGACCGGCGCGCTCGGCGGCGTGGCGGCCTGCATCCGCGCGGCATGCGCCTGCCGCGCCAGCTTCTCGGCCATGTCGATGCGCAGCCAGCCCGAAGCGCAGCGGCGGAAGCCCGCCACCGCCAGCCCCGCTTCGTCGCCGCCCTTTTGCAGCACCGCGCCGTGCGGCGGCAGCGCGGGCATCGCCGTGCCCTGCTGCGCGGCGAGCAGCGCGGCGCGCCAGCGCACCGCCTCGGGCTTGAGGAGCTGCGGGTGGAACAGGTCGAGCGACCCGATGGTGAGGCCGAGCCGGCGGAGCAGCGGCCGCTCGTCCGCGGTCATCGCCGCGAGCTGGTCCTCGACAGCAGCGCGCGGCGCCGTGCCGCCGCCGTCGACCAGCGCCGCGAGCAGCGCGCGCACCCGCGGCGGGGTGAAGAGGTCGCCCGCCGCCGCGCCCATCGCGGCGAGCGGCGCGGCGTGGCGTGCGATCTGTTCGGCGACGAAGCGCTGGAGCCGCTCGGCGATCGCCTGCACCTGCGGCGGATCGAGCCGGCGCAGCGCCGCATCGAGAAGGATCGCCGGCTGCACCAGCGTCGTTCCCCGCGCCAACGTCGCGATGGTCTGGCCGTGCCATGCGAGGCGCGGCGGCGCGCCCGCGTCGCCGACCAGCGCCAGCGCGCCGCCGTCGCTCTCGGCCAGCGCCGCGGCGCGCCGCGCCAACTCGCCGCGCAGATGCTTGTCCGCGGCGGCGAGCAGCAGCCGGTGGTCGCTCGCGCGCGCGACAGGGTCGACCTTGAAACTGAAGCCGTTCAGCGTTCCCAGCGCTTCGCCGTCGACCGCGACGGTGCCGTCGGCGCCAACCGCGACCGGCAGCGCGGCGTGGCGCTGGCCGGCGTCGCGGATCAGCAGCGCCAGCCGCCGGTCGACGAAGCGCTGCGTCAGCGCCGCATGCAGCGCATCGGACAATCGCGATTCGAGCGCCTGCGTCTGCGCGGTCCACCCCGCCGCATCGGCGATCCAATCGCCGCGCTGGGCGATGAAGCACAGCGTGCGCACCGCCGCGATGCGGCTTGCGAGCTGGTCGATGTCGCCCTCGGCATCGTCGAGCCGCGCGAGCCGGCGCGCGAACCAGTCGGGGTCGATCATGCCGTCGCCGCTGGTGCGCCACTGCCACAGGCGGAGCACGGTGCGGCTGTGATGCTCGGCGCCGAGCTGCTCGAAATCGGGCAGGCCGCAGACGTCCCACAATCGCTCGACCGCCTGCGGCTCGCCGCCGCGCGCCGCGACCTCGATATCGCCCGCCAGGTGCCGCAGCACGGCGAGGTCCACCGCTTCGGGCGCCGCGCGCAGCGCGGGGTGGGCAGGGGACTGGGCGAGGTCGGCGAGCAGCCCGTCGAGCGTGTCGAAGCGCGGCTGCGGGTTGCGCCAGAACAGGCTCGACAGCGGCGGGAAATGATGCCCCTCGATCGCGGCGATTTCCTCGGGCGTCATACCGCCCTGCGGCAGGCCGATGGTGCCGAAGCTGCCGTCCTGCTGGTGGCGTCCGGCGCGACCCGCGATCTGCGCCATCTCCGCGATGGTCAGGCGGCGCAGGCGTCGCCCGTCGAATTTCTGCAGGCTGGCGAAGGCGACGTGGCGCACGTCGAGGTTCAGCCCCATGCCGATCGCGTCGGTGGCGACCAGATAGTCGACCTCGCCCGCCTCGAACATCGCGACCTGCGCGTTGCGGGTGCGCGGGCTCAGCGCGCCCATCACCACCGCCGCGCCGCCCGCGAAGCGGCGCAGCATCTCGGCGATCGCATAGACTTCCTCGGCCGAGAAGGCGACGATCGCCGACCGCTTGGGAAGGCGCGACAGCTTCATCGCGCCGGCATAGCTGAGCGTCGAAAAACGCGGCCGCCCGACGATTTCGGCCTCGGGCACCAGTTCGCGGATCAGCGGGGTGAGGCTGGCCGAGCCGAGAATCATCGTCTCGTCGCGGCCGCGCGCGCGTAGCATCCGGTCGGTGAAGACGTGCCCGCGCTCGGGATCGGCGCCAAGCTGCGCCTCGTCGATCCCGACGAAGGCGACGTCGCGCTCGATCGGCAACGCCTCCATCGTGCCGAGCACGTAGCGCGCCTCGGGCGGCCAGATGCGTTCCTCGCCGGTGACCAGCGCGACCGCGGCAGGTCCCTTGATCGCGGCGACGCGGTCATAGACCTCGCGCGCGAGCAGGCGCAACGGGAAGCCGATCATGCCGCTGACATGGGCGGTCAGGCGTTCGACCGCCAAATGGGTCTTGCCGGTGTTGGTGGGGCCAAGGACGGCCTTGACCATGGAGGAGGAGGTGAAAGGCATCGTCTTGGCGCCACGCTGGCATGGCGCGCGCGCGGGTGCAACCGCCGATCGCCGCACGATACGCCTCTCGCCTGCCTTTTCCGCCGGCGGGCACGCCACAGCCCGCCTCGGCCACGGCTCGCCGCAAGCCAAAAGCCGCGGGGAAGCCATTAAATTGACTTTAACGACCTTTGTTTACAGACGTTCGGTCCGACGAGATCATCGACGGCCGGGTCGCGGGAGGCCCGTCGAGCGGGGGTTTATTTGTTCCAGCGCCACGAACCCATTGCCGGGATGTCAGGCAACGCGGCCGCGCTCAGCATGGCGCAGGCCGTTCCGCTGCGGCCCGCGGGGTTCGAACCCGAACCGGCACTCTCGTGGCGCGATCGTCTCGCCGGTCTTGACCTCGTTCCCGATCTGGGCGCCAATATCGGCTCGGCCGAATGGTGGCGCGGGCTGGTGACGCTGACGCTGCTGTGCGGCAGCGCCATCGCGACCTTTCCCGGCATCAAGCCGCTGGAGATCGGCGGCGCGCCCGCGCTCGACGCCGCCGATTTCAACGAGGCGCGCGCGCAGATGATCGTGCCGCTCGCGCTCGGCGCCGACACGGGCCGCCACATGGCCGCGACCGACGCGGTGCGCCCGCTGACCCAGACGCCCGAACGGCCGCAGATCGAGTTGGCCGCGACGCTCGGCCGCGGCGACAGCTTCGCCCGCCTGCTCGAACGCTCGGGCGTCGGCGGCGTGGAGGCGCAGGCCATCGCGCAGCAGGTTTCGGGCGCCGTGCCGCTGTCCGACATCGCGCCGGGCACGCGCATCGACCTGATCCTGGGACGCCGCGCGGCGCGCACCATGCCGCGCCCGGTCGAGGCGCTGGCGATGCGCGCACGCTTCGACCTTCGTATCGAGATGGAGCGGATCGACGGGCGGATGGTGATGCGCCGCATCCCGATCGCCGTCGACGCGACGCCGCTGCGCATCCGCGGACGGGTCGGCGACAGCCTCTATCGTTCGGCGCGCGCGGCGGGCGCGCCGCCGGAGGCGATCCAGGCCTATCTGCGCGTGATCGGCAAGCAGATCTCGGTCGGCAGCGACCTGCGCGCCTCGGACGAATATGACATCATCGTCGACCATCGCCGCGCCGAAACGGGCGAAAGCGAGACGGGCCGGCTGCTCTATGCCGGGCTGATCCGCGGCGGCAAGCCGAAGCTGTCGATGCTCGAATGGACCAAGGACGGGCGCAGCCAGTGGTTCGAGGCGTCGGGCGTCGGCGAACGGCGCGGCGGCATGGTGCGCCCGACGAACGGCCGCGTCACCTCGACCTTCGGGGTGCGGCGCCATCCGATCCTCGGCTATCGCCGCATGCACAGCGGCGTCGATTTCGGCGGCGGCTATGGCGCGCCCATCCATGCGGTCAGCGACGGCGTGGTGACGGTCGCCGGCCGCACCGGCGGCTTCGGCAATTACGTCAAGCTCAACCATGGCGGCGGCACCGGCACCGGCTATGGGCATATGAGCCGCATCGCGGTGCGCACGGGCCAGCGCGTCGCGCGCGGGCAGGTGATCGGCTATATCGGCTCGACCGGCCTGTCGACCGGGCCGCATCTTCATTTCGAAGTCTATCGCAACGGCCATGCGGTGAACCCGATGTCGGTCAGCTTCGTCACCAAGGCACAGCTCGAAGGCCAGGAACTCGCGGCCTTCCGCGCGCGCATCCGCACGCTGACCGCGATCGGCCCGGGCGCGGCGCTGGCGCCCGTCGCGCCGAAGCAGATCGAGGGGCCGAAGCTCGGCTCGCTCGCCGACGTCGCTTCGAAGCGGGCCGGCGACGGACTCTGACGGGACGCGGCGCGGATCCACGCGCCGGCTATCGTCCGCTCCGTTCAGACGCGTGCGCAGCTACCGCGCGACCGCCATCGCTCGCGGCGCGGCCGGCGTCGCCTGCTGGCTGGTCGAATCTTGGATATAATCAAAAAGGAATATTGGGGCATGCATAATTTATTATGTTGATATATGAACGCCGCTAATTTGCAGCCTGCGACACAACAATGCCGGTTGGGCACCTTCCCGAGCGAGGATGAGGGGTCCGGCCGCTGGGGAGGTAAGCTGCAATGACATCCACTCGAAATCTGCGCTGGGCGCTTCTCGCGACCGTAGCGGGCCTCGCGGCGCCGGGCACGGCCTTTGCGCAGGCGGCCCCGAACGAGGCTGCCGCGGCCGCACCGGGCGACGAGATCGTCGTCACCGCGCGCAAGCGCGCCGAAAGCCTGCAGGACGTTCCGATTTCGGTCCAGGCGTTCAGCAGCGCCGCGCTCGAACAAGCCGGCATCAAGGATTTCTCCGAAGTCGCCTACCGCATTCCGGGGCTCAAGCTCAGCGCCGAGCGCGCGGTCGATACCGAACTGTTCATCCGCGGCATCGGTTCGGACATCCAGGGCGCCGGCGCCGACGCGGCGGTCGGCATCTTCGTCGACGGCGTCTATCTGTCGCGCGGCACCGGCTCGCTGCTCGACCTCTATGACCTCGAGCGCGTCGAGGTGCTCAAGGGGCCGCAGGCGCTCCGTTTCGGCAAGAGCGTCGTCGGCGGCCTGATCAACTATGTGACCAAGAAGCCCGGCGACACGTTCGAAGGGCGCTTCGAGGCGAGCTACGGCAACTATGACCGGATCGACGTCGCGGCGTCGATGCGCGGCCCGGTGTCGGACACCGTCAGCCTCGGCCTGACGGCTAGTTCGCGCAAGCACGACGGCTATGCGAAGAATCTGCGCGGCGGCGACGAAGAGGACCAGAATATGCAGTCGGTGCGCGCGCAGCTGCGCTGGCAACCCGACGCGACGCTCGATGTCAATCTGTCGGCCGACTATACGCGCCACCGCGACGGCGCGCGCTGGGTCGACATCCTCGTTCCCGGCGACAGCGAGGAAGTGACCTACCTCGGCTATTATGCGCCGACGATCGACAGCCTGCCCGGTTTCGTGCTGCCGAACCGCAACGCGCCGTTCAAGAGCGCGAAGCGCCGCTCGGGCGAGCATAATTTCACCGGCTTCCAGAACAGCGACATGTACGGGCTCAGCGGCACGATCGACTGGCAGCCGGGCGACGGGATCAGCATCACCTCGCAGACCGCCTATCGCGACAGCTCGCTGGCGGCGCGCGAGGACGGATCGGGGATGTTCTTCAACTTCCCCTTCGACCCCGCCACCAACGCCCCCGACATCACCTCCGCGATGCTCGCCGGGCTCGACACCTATCTCGCGACTGTCCCCGACAGCTATTTCGACAGCGGCAAGGGCGAGGACGTGAAGCAATTCTCGCAGGAACTGCGCCTGCGCTGGGACAATGGCGGGCCGCTCCGGCTCGAAGGCGGCGTCTATTATCTGCACGAGAAGATCCGCCGCGCGGAAGATGTGAACTTCCTCTTCCCCGACTTCGGGGCGATCGAGGAATTCGCCTTCGCGCTCGCCTATGGCGGCATCCCGGCGACGCCGTCGCCCGGCTCGAACCACACGGTCACCAGCTCGCGCAACGACAATATCGGCGTCTTCGGCGAAGTCAGCTTCGACCTGACCGACCAGCTCGCCGTCGAGGCGGGGCTGCGTTATGCCTATGACCGCAAGCGCTATTCGAACAATCGCTCGGGCGTGTCGTTCGAGGGCGAGGCGGTCAATTTCCAGGTCGGCGAGACGCGGAGCTGGGACGCCTGGCTGCCGAGCGCGACGCTACGCTACGAACCGAGCGACGACGTCACCCTCTATGCCCGCTATGCGAAGGGCTACAAGCCCGGCGGCTGGACGGGCGAGGACGCCAACACGCCGGCCGAGGCGCTGGTCTCCTTCGATCCCGAAACCGCCGACAGCTTCGAACTCGGCGCCAAGCTCGCGCTTGCCGACCGGCGGTTGTTCATCAACGCGGCGGCCTATTATACGCTCTACGACAATCTCCAGACCAACCAGTTCCTGTCGCCGGGGCCGGGGATGCCGCCCGACAATTTCGTCTTCAATGCGAAGAACGGCACGCGCGCCTATGGCCTCGAACTCGATTTCCAGGCGCGGATCACCGATACCTTTACCCTGTCGGGCAACTATGCATTTTCGAAGTGCAACTTTACCGGCGAGCTGATCATCGACGACGACGGAACCGACCTCGACGGCAACAGTTGCCGCCGCACTCCCAAGCATGCGTTCAGCGTCGCGGCGAACCTCGACCAGCCGATCAGCGAACGGCTCGCGCTGGTGGCGGGCACCGACTTCCAGTATACGGGGGCGAATTTCTTCGACAATCCGAACACCCCGATCCTGAAGTTCGACGAAGAGGTGCTGCTCAATGCACGCATCGGGGTGCGCGACATCGACGACAAGTGGGAATTGACCGCCTGGATCAAGAATCTCACCAACGAGCTCAACTATACCAGCAAGCTCGAATTGTTCGGCACCATCTATTCGACCTATATCCCGCCGCGCACCTATGGCCTGACGGCCCGGTTCCGCTTCTAGGGCATCATTGTCATTGCAACTCCGGATCGGGTTCGGGGTCGCAATGATGCAGCGGGTCAACAGGCAGGAAAGGGTTCGCAATGAAGCGCGGCATCAGGATCATGGCAGGCGCAGGCACCGTCCTCGCCGCGCTGCTCGGCACGGCGGCGCTCGCTGCGGCGGACTGGGGTCCGAAAGAACCCGGGCCGATCGATGTGCGCGATTCGTGGCTGCAGGCCTGGATCACCATGACCCCCGACAATCCGCCAGCCCCGCCGAAACCGGGCGTCGATTACGGCATGAACCCCGATGGGTCGTTCCGCCATCCGGTCGCGACGCCGCTGACGACCGATGCGCCACGCTTTCCGGGGCAGCTCGATCATTGGGATCAGAACAGCTACGCCAGCAACGTCGATGTGATCGCCTTCTATCCCGCGGTGACATCGCCGTGGCACGCCTGGGCGAATGTCGTCGATTTCGGCGGCAAGCGCTATCTCTACACCCACGACCGCGACTATCTGCGCATCCTCGATGTCACCGACCCGCGCAAGGCGAAGATCGTCTGGTCGCAGGGCGGCACCTGGAGCGCCAAGGGGTCGAGCGAGGATTGGGACGCCTCCGCGGTTACCGACTATTTCGGCGGCGTCACCATCGCATGGAACGAGAAGCTGCGGCGCAACATCCTCGTCGCCTCCTACGAGATCGGCCGCTTCGGCCTGATGGAGGACAAGCGCCGCGAGCCCGCGAAAGTGGCGGAGCAGCGTCACTATAATTCGCTCAAGGGCTTCAAGGTCTATGCGATGAACGGTCCGACCCCCGACCAGTGGGAACTGATCGCGACGCGCACCACCGACACCAAGCACCCCGACGCGCCGATCGGGCAGCAGCAGGGATCGGGCGCGCTCGACGCGGTCACATGGTTCGGGGGCAAATATATGCTGCTCTCGGCGGCGCCCGACGACAGCTATTCGCTCACCGAATATCCCGATTATCTCTATTCGCCCGGCTATCAGGTCTGGAACATGGCGGACCCGGCGAACCCGAAATTCGTGTCGCAAATCACGGTGCCCGGCCAGCAGCTCGGCGACCCCGCCAGCGAGGCCGCCTATCGCGCCAATCCGCGCGCGGGCAACCGGACGAGCTGGATGGGGTCGCGCTATCCAATCGTGACCACCCGGCCGGTCGAGAACGGCGGCAAGGTCGGCTTCGGCGGCATGGGCGGGCTCGGCTTCTACACGTTCGACCTCAGCGACCCGGCGCAGCCGAAGACGCTCGGCCATCTCACCGTCCCGCCGAGCTATGCCGGGACCGAATTCGACAATGTCGACGTCAGCCAGTATGACCGCACCGGCTTCGTCTTCGCGAACGGCTATCCGATGAACGAGAATTGCTACGAGCCGTTCAAGGACATTTATTCGATCGACGTGCGCGATCCCGCGCATCCGAAGGTCGCGGCGACCTTCCCGCGTCCGACGCCGCCGCCCGGCGCGGCCTTCACCGATTTCTGCCAGCGGCGCGGCAGCTTCGGGCCGAAGCGGTCGGGCGGGCTCACCCAGCCCGAGCGCGGGCGCCAGGGTCTCGCCATCTATGCCTTCTACAACGCGGGCATCCAGATCTTCGACGTCAAAGATCCGGCAAAGCCGAAGGTCGCGGGCTATTTCGTCCCGCGCTTCGCGACGACCGACGAACTGCCCGATTATGCGATCGGCAACTCGACCTTCGCGGTCTATACCGAATATGACCGCAACATCATCTGGGCCTTTTCGGTGAACGGCGTCTATGCGCTGTCGTCGCCGCTGCTCGGCAAGCCGCGGCTCGGTGCGCCGAAGACCATCTGGCCCGAACGGCGATAATCCCACTTCGAAAAGGACCTGATTTATGCGCACAGCGATGATGACGCTGGCGGGGGCGCTGCTCCTCGCCGGATGCTCGAACGCGCCCGCCGACAAGCCGGTGGCAAATCCCGCCGAACCTGCCGGCGACAATATCCTGCACATCAGCTGGGGCGGCATCGCGGAGGCCGATGCGGGCGAGGCCGCGCGCCACTGGTCGACCTGGACGATCAACCTCGTCGACGGCGGTCCGGCCTATGGCTGGCAGTCCGACAAGGCCGTCACCCTCCCGCACCAGCTCGCTTTCGAGCTGGCGGGCAGCGGCACGATCCGAGCGGTCGCGCTCGACAATCGCTTCGAGCCGGTGGTGCGCGAGGACGGGTCGATGTCGCAGGCCCCCGACGGCTCGCCAGTGCGGCGCTTCGCGCTGCTCGGCTCGACCGCCGGGCCCGATGGGCCGTTCGAGACGCTGGTCGAGGGCGAGGCCAAGGCCGACGCGCAGACGCTGGTGAAACTGCCGAAGGAGGCCCGCGCACACTGGCTGCGGCTGCGCATCGACAGCAATTGGGCGGGCAGCGGTTCGACGCGTCTGTCGGACCTCGCCGTGATCGGCGATCTCGACCAGCGCGGGGCGGGCGGCGGCGAGGACGTCGGCGGCGTCTATGCCCATGAATATGGCCCGATCCTGCTGCGGCAGAAGGGGAATGAGGTTATCGGCTGCTACAACGACGGGCTCGGCACGCTGCGCGGCACGATCTTCGGCCGCATCATGCGGCTCGCCTGGTATTCGAAGGCAGAGGGCAGCATCGGCGCGGCGACGCTGGTCGCGGCGAACGGCAAGCTCTATGGCTTCTGGTATCGCCCCGAAGACAGGATGGGCAGCCCGTGGAATGCGGTGAGGGAAGGCGGCCTCGACGGCGCCGATCTCGGCAAGTGCCGCGCGGCGCTCTATCCGCCAGCCTGAGGACTTGCCCATGCGTTTCGATGTTTCCGCCCCCACCGCCGAAATCGCCGGAAGCGCCGAGCGCTTCCCCGTTCGCCGCATCTTCTGCGTCGGCAAGAATTACGCCGACCACGCGCGCGAGATGGGCGGCGATCCGACGCGCGAGCCGCCCTTCTTCTTCTCGAAGCCCGCCGATGCGATCGTCGGGGGGGCGGGCGACATCGCGATGCCCCCGCGCACCGACAATCTGCATCACGAGATCGAGCTGGTCGTCGCGCTCGCGAAGGGCGGCGCGAATATCGCATCCGACGACGCGATGTCTCACATCTTCGGCTATGCGGTCGGCAACGACCTGACGCGCCGCGACCTTCAGGCCGACGCGAAGGCCGGCGGCCGGCCGTGGGATATGGCCAAGGGCTTCGACCACAGCGCGGTGCTGTCGCCGATCCGCCCGGCGGCCGAGGTCGGCCATCCAGCTGCAGCGCGAATCTGGCTGTCGGTGGGTGGGACGGTCCGGCAGGACGGCAATATCGCCGATATGATCTGGCCCGTCGCCGATATCATCGCTGAGCTGTCGACCTATGTCGAGCTGAAGGCGGGCGACCTCATCTACACCGGCACCCCGGCGGGCGTCGGCCGGATCGTGGCAGGCGATGTCGTCGAGGGCGGGATCGACGGCATCGGGACGATTGCCAACCGCTTCTTATAACAAGTTCGCCATATCATAGAGGGCATTTGATATTATTTGTGTATGACGGAGGCGCCTAATCCGGCGCTGTACCCCGGCTCCCGCATGAAGGATCGCGCATGACATCGACGACCGTAGCCCGCAACGTCGTGACGGGACTGCGCGACATGGGCGTGCGCCATGTCTTCGGCGTGCCGAGCGGCGGCTGGGTCGATTATATGGAGGCGATCCGCACCACTGACGGCATCGACTTCGTACTGACCAGCCATGAGGGCGGCGCGGGTTTCATGGCCGATGTGTGCGGGCGGCTGACCGGGGTGCCGGGGGTCTGCTTCGGCACCTTCGGACCGGGCGCGACCAACCTTGCGACCGGGGTCGGCGGCGCGACGCTCGACCGCTCGCCGATGATCGCGCTGACCGACGAGATGCCTGCGCCCTTGCGTGGACGCACCGTGCAGATGGCGATCGACCATCAGGCGCTGTTTGCGCCGCTGACCAAGGCGACGATGCGGATCGAGGCCGACGGCGCCGCCGATACGCTGGCGCAGGCGGCGCGGATAGCGTTGTCGGGCCGCCCGGGCGCTGTGCATGTCGGCCTGCCGCAGGGGATGAGCGCGGAGGTGGTCGAGCCTGCCGCAATCGGCCTGATCGTGCCCGACGCACCACCCGCGCCCGATGCCGCCGCGCTCGATGCGCTGACCGCCGCCTTTGCCGCCGCCGCGAAGCCGGTGCTCGCCGTCGGCCTCGGCGCCGTCCACGCGGGGGTGCAGGACCGCATCCTCGCGCTGGCCGAGCGGTTCGGCCTGCCGGTACTGCTGACCCCGATGGCGAAGGGCATGGTGCCGGAGGATCACCCCAATTACGCGGGTGTGCTGTTCCACGCACTGTCCGACATGGTTGGGCGGACGCATGCTGAGGCCGATCTGGTCGTCGCGGTTGGCTACGACCCGATCGAGTTCAATTACGAAAGCTGGATGAAGGACGGACTCGCGCTCGCCAGCATCGACGTCGCCCCCGCTGACATCGACCGCGCCAAGCATCCCGTCGCCGCCGAGGTCGTCGGCGCCATCGCGCCCGCGCTCGACGCGCTCCTCGCGCTGCCCGCCGCCGCGAAGGCCTGGGACCTCGCGGCGCTGGCCGAGCGCAGGGCGGCGATGTTCGCGAAGTTGAAGGGGCGCGAGGGCCGTTTCGGTCCCTGCGCCGCGCTCGACGTGCTCCGTGACGTGCTGCCCGCCGACGGCATCATGACCTGCGACGTCGGCGCGCACACGCATCTGATCGGCCAGCATTGGCGCACGCCCCGGCCGGGGACGCAGATCATGACCAACGGCTGGTCGGCAATGGGCTTCGGCCTGCCCGCCGCAATCGCCGCGAAACTGTGCCGTCCCGATACGCCGGTCTGCTGCGTGCTCGGCGACGGCGGCTTCCTGATGACGGTCGGCGAACTGGCGACTGCCGCGCGCGAAAAGCTGCCGATCGTCATCGTCGTCTTCACCGACAACGACCTCGCGCTGATCCGCATCAAGCAGGAGAAGAAGGCGAACCCCATCTATGGCACGCCGGTGCGTGCTGAGGGAACGATCGGCGGCCCGTCGCTGTTCGGGGTGCCGGTGACGGTCGCGCGCGATCCCGCCGAATTCCGTGCCGCGCTCGAAGCTGGTTTCACTGCGGACGGCCCGGTCATCGTCGAGGCGCTGCTCGACAGCCGTGAATATGACGAGCTGGTGCTGCGCAAGGACAAGCCATGATGCATGTCGCGTTCGACGCGGCGCGCTCGCTGTTGATCGGCGGCCGCTGGGAGGCGGCCGACGCGACGATGGATGTCATAGATCCCTGGTCGGGCGCGGCGCTCGGCGCGGTCGCCTGCGCCGATGCGAGCCATGTCGAACGCGCGGCTGCCGCCGCGGTGCACGGCGCCGCCGCGATGCGCGAGCTGCCGACCGGCGCGCGCTCGCGCATTCTCCACGCCGCCGCGTTGGCGCTCGAAGCCGATGGCGAGCGCTTCGCCGCCGCGATCACCGCCGAAACGGGCAAGCCGATCCGCGCCGCCGCTCGCGAAGTGGCGCGCGCCGTCAACACGCTGCGCCTCTCGGCCGAAGAGGCGGTGCGGCTGGCCGGCGAGACGATCGCCTTCGATGGCTTTCCGGGGGGAGAGTCGCGGTCGGGGCATTACATCTATGAACCTGTCGGCGTCGTCGCCGCGATCACGCCGTTCAACGATCCGCTCAATCTCGTCTGCCACAAGCTCGGCCCCGCCTTCGCGGCAGGCAACGCCGTCGTGCTCAAGCCCGCCGAGCAGGCGCCGCTCGTCGCGATCATGCTGGCGCGGCTGCTGCTCGCGGCGGGACTGCCCGAAAGGGCGCTGAACCTGCTGACCGGGCGCGGGGCCGACTTCGGCGATGCGCTGACGAGCCACCCCGACGTGGCGATGATCAGCTTCACCGGCGGCGCCGGGGTTGGGCAGGCGATCTGTCGTTCGGCCGGGATCAAGCGCGTGGCGATGGAACTCGGCGGCAACGGGCCGGTGATCGTGATGGACGATGCCGATGTCGACAGGGCCGCCGCCGCTTGCGTTTCGGGCGCGTTCGGCGCGGCGGGGCAGAACTGCATCGGCGTCCAGCGCATCTATGTCCACGACGCGGTCCACGACCACTTTCGGGCGGCGCTGATCGCCGCGACGCGCGCCTTGCGCGTCGGCGACCCGACCGACCCGGCGACCGACATCGGCCCGATGATCGGCACGGGAGAGGCGACGCGCATCGCGGCGTGGATCGAGGAAGCCGTGGCGGGCGGCGCGACGCTGCTTGCGGGCGGCGAGCGCGCCGGGGCGCTGGTGCGGCCGACTTTGCTTGCCGACGTGCCCGATGATGCGCGCGTCGCCTGCCGCGAAGCCTTCGGCCCGGTCGTCAGCCTGTTCCGCTTCGCCGATCTGGACGAGGCCATCGACGCGGCCAATCGCGCCGACTACGCGATCCATGCCGCGATCTTCACCGAATCGATCCGCAACGCGCGCCACGCGGCGCGGCGGCTGCGCGCGGCGGGGGTGATAATTAACGATTCGACCGACTACCGGCTCGACGCCATGCCTTTCGGCGGCGCGGGGCGGGGCAATATGGGCCGCGAAGGCGTGCGCTTCGCCGCGCGCGAAATGTCGCAGACGAAGGTGATATGTTTCCATGACGCTTGATGCCGAACCCCTTGATCGCGCCGCCTGTCAGGCGATGGACGCCGCCGATCCGCTCGCGCCGCTGCGCGATCGCTTCGACCTGCCCGAAGGCCTGATCTATCTCGACGGCAATTCGCTTGGCGCGATGCCGAAGGATGCGGCGGCGCGCGCACACGACGTCGTGACGCGCGAGTGGGGGACCGGCCTGATCAAGAGCTGGAACAGCGCCGGCTGGTTCGACCTGCCGGTGCGGCTCGGCGACAAGCTCGCGCCGCTGATCGGCGCCGCACCGGGCGAGGTCGTCGTCTGCGATTCGACGAGCCAGAATCTGTTCAAGGTGCTGTCGGCCGCGGTCGCGCTGCGTCCGGACCGCCGCGTTCTGATCCTCGAAGGCAGTAATTTCCCGACCAACAACTATATCGCCGAGGGCGTCGCCGCAGCGACCGGCGGGCGGGTCGAGGTCCGGCTCTGTGAAAAGGACGAGATTGCGGAGGCGATCGACGAAGACACGATCGCGGTCGCGATCACCCATGTTCATTACAAGTCGGGGCACGTCCACGACATGGCCGCGATCACCGCGCGCGCGCATGCGGCCGGGGCGCTCTCCATCTGGGACCTGTGTCACAGCGCCGGGGCGATGCCGGTCGACCTCAATGGCGCTGGCGTCGATTTCGCGGTCGGCTGCACCTACAAATATCTGAACGGTGGTCCCGGCTCGCCTGCTTTCCTGTTCGCGGCGCGGCGCCACCAGGGGCAGGCGCTCCAGCCCGTCACCGGCTGGTGGGGGCACGCCGCGCCCTTCGCCTTCGAACCCGGATACCGCCCGCAGCAGGGCATCCGCCAATATCTGATCGGCACCCAGCAGATTCTATCGATGGCGCTCGCCGAGGTCGGGCTCGACATCCATCTGTCGGCCGACATGGACGCAATCCGCGCGAAGTCGATAGCGCTCACCGACCTGTTCATCCGCCTCGTCGAGCAGCGCTGCGCCGGCCACGGCTTCACGCTCGCGTCGCCGCGCGCGGCCGAGGCGCGCGGCAGCCAGGTGTCCTTCGCGCACGCCGACGGCTATCCGATCATGCGCGCGCTGATCGCGGCGGGGGTGATCGGCGATTTCCGCGCGCCCGACACGGTGCGCTTCGGCTTCACGCCGCTTTATGTCCGCTTCGTCGACGTGTGGGATGCCGTCGACCGGCTGGTGGCGATCATGGACGGCGGCATCTGGAAATTGCCGGAGCATCAGGTACGCGACGCCGTTACATGAGCGCGCGGCAAGGGGAGGGAGTGACGATGGACGAACAGGCCTATCTCGATCGCGAGGCGGGACTCGAGCGTGGGCTGAGTAAGGCGCAGATCATCATGATCGGCCTCGGCGGCGCGATCGGCACCGGCCTGTTCATGGGATCGGGAATCGCGATCGGCTATGCCGGGCCGGGGGTGCTCATCAGCTATCTGATCGCGGCGCTGATCGCGGTGATCATGGTGTTCAGCCTGTCCGAAATGGCCGTCGTCCACCCCACCGCAGGTTCGTTCGGCACCTATGCCGAAATCTATCTCGGGCCGATGATGGGCTTCATCGTCCGCTATACATACTGGATTCAGCAGGTACTGCTGATCGGCGCCGAGGCGGTCGCGGTCGGCATCTACATGAGCTGGTGGTTTCCCGACGTGCCGGTGTGGTTGTGGGCGATCGGCAGCGCCGCGGCGGTGCTGTGGATCAACACGCGCGCGGTGCATAATTTCGGATCGGTCGAATATTGGCTGACCGTGATCAAGGTGTCGGCAATCGTCGCCTTCATCGTCGTCGGCCTGTCGCGCATCCTGGGCATCGTCGGCGATCCCATCGGGCTGCACAATGTCACTGGCCTTGCGGGCGGTTTCCTGCCCAACGGCTTTTTGGGCGTCTGGCTGGCGGTGCTGATGGCGCTCTTCTCATTCATGGGGCTCGAGTTCGTCGTCGGCACGGCCAGTGAGGCCAAGGACCCGAAGGTCGCGATCCCCGCCGCTCTGCGCACGATGGCGGCGCGGCTGTTCCTCTTCTACATCCTCGCGCTGTTCATCATCGTCGCCTTCCTGCCATGGACCGAATCGGGCGCGAAGGTCGTCACCGAAAGCCCGTTCGTGAAGATGTTCGCGAGCGCGGGCATCCCCTATGCGGCGGGGCTGATGAACTTCGTCGTCGCGACGGCGGCGCTGTCGGCGATGAACACCAGCATCTATCTGGGCTCGCGGATGCTCTTCTCGCTCGCGCGCGGCGGCTATGCGCCCCGCGCGCTCGGGCAGCTCAATGCGCAGAATGTGCCGATGCGCGCGACCGCCGTCACCGGCGCGGGCATCCTTGCCGCCGCCTCGCTGTCGATCCTGACCCCGCTCGCCTACAACTATCTGTTCGGCATCGTGCTGTTCGGCGGCCTGCTGGTGTGGAGCGCGATCCTCGTCAGCCACCTCCGCTTCCGCCGGCGGCACCAGGGGGCCGATCTGCCGGTGCGCATGCCCTTCTTTCCTTATGCGCAGATTCTCGGACTGGTCCTGCTCGGCGCGATCACGGTGACGATGGCGCTCCATGCCGACTGGCAGGTGGCGGTATTCGCCGGCGGACCGTGGCTGGTGCTGATCGCCGCCGCCTATCTGGTCTGGCGCCGTATGGCGCGGTCGCGGGGAACGTTCGAATCCGCATAGCTTCGCGTCGAACCTAGAGTGCGTTCGGTTTTAATTGAATCAAAACCGGCACTCTGGATTCTTGTTTTGCCGTGTTTTCCGAGTCGTCAGGTGATTCCACCTGACTTGAAAACACTCTAGCTGACCGTGTCCTGCCCTAGTTCGGCGCGGATTTCGGCCGCGATCTCGTGGATCACGCCCATGAAATAGCGCGCCGCCGCCGACAGCTCGACATGCGCGTGGGTCGTCGCGCCGATGCGCGAGCTCGCGCCCTCCAGCGTCACCGGCAGCGCGACCAGTCCCGCCTGGCCCAGCCCGACCTGGTGCGGCATCGCGGCGAGCATGTCGGTGCTCATCAGCAGCGCGTGGTTGGTCAGGATCGACACCGATTCGATCACGTCGCGCGGCGGCTCCAGCCCTTCGTGGCGAAAGGCGTGGTCGATCTGGCGACGCAGCGACGTCTGCGGCGGCGGCATCACCCACGGCTGGTCGACGAGTTCGGCGAGGCTCAGCGCGTCGCGCGCCGCCAGCGGATGATCGGCGCGCACCATGATCGACACCGTATCGAGATAAAGGACGTCCTGCTTCAGCCCCTCGCGCTCGCGATATTCGGGCAGGCGGCCGAGCACGACGTCGATGTCGCCGGTGCGCAGGCCGGGCATCAGCCGGTCGATCGTGCCCTCGGCGACCGTCACTGCGATCCCCGGCCGCCGCTCGCGCAGCCGGGCGAGCGCGCGCGGCAGCAGCGACGTCGATGCGGCGAGCAGCGTGCCGACATGGACGCGGCCCGACAGGCCTTCCTCCAGCGACTGCAGCTCCTCGCTCGCGTGGCGAAGCTGGGTCAGGATCAGCTTCGCATGCTTGATCATCACCTCGCCGAAATCGGTCGGCGTCACCCCGCGCGACGAGCGGTCGAACAGCTGGACGCCCAGTGCGTCCTCCAGCTCCTTGATGCTCTTCGTCGCCGCCGGCTGGGCGATGTTCAGCGCCTGCGATCCCTTGAGCACCGTGCCTTCGTCGGCGATCGCGGTGAGCAGCCGCAACTGGCGGAGCTTCAGACGGCTCAGCAGAAAATTCTCGTGAAATTTTGGCATGATGCTCCCCCGGGCGGCCTGATACAGTTATAGCCATTTTATAATAGCGAGGACAAGTCTGGAGATTATTGTTGATAGCAAACCCCGGCTACCCGGGTATTCGACCCGCGCCCGGAACCGGCCGCCGGTCGTAATCGACCGATGGACGGGGAGCGCCGCGAATACGCATGGACAGACAGGCATCACACACAGCGGCGGTGATCGACATGCACAGCCATTTCTTCCCCGCGATGGACGCCGCCTATCGCGCGCAGGCGGAGGCGGAGGGGCTGCCGTGGCTTCGCGACGCCGGCGACGGCACCGGCCTCATCATGTCGGGAACGAAGCCGTTTCGCCCGGTCGAGGACATCCTCTGGGATCCCGCCCGCCGCATCGAGGCGCTCGACGAGCAGGGTATCGACCTCCAGATCATCTGCGCGACGCCGATCATGTTCGGCTACGGCCGCCCCGCCGAACAGGCGCTCGATTCGGCGCAGCGCTTCAATGATGCGGCGCTCGCCTTCTGCGCCCATGCGCCCGACCGGATGCAGGCGCTGGCGCAGGTACCGCTTCAGGACATCGACATGGCATGCGCCGAAGTCGGCCGCGCGGTCGCGTCGGGGCATCTGGGCGTGCAGATCGGCAACCACATGGGGCTGCGCAACCTCGATGACGAGGGGCTGCTGACCTTCCTGGCCCATTGCGCCGATGTCGGCGCGGCGGTGCTCGTCCACCCGTGGGATATGATGGCGCGCGAGCGCATGCCCAAATATATGCTGCCCTGGCTCGTCGCGATGCCGGCGGAAACGCAGCTTTCGATCCTGTCGCTGATCCTGTCGGGCGCGTTCGAGCGTCTGCCGAAAAGCCTGCGCATCTGCTTCGGCCACGGCGGCGGCAGCTTCGCCTTCCTGCTCGGCCGGGTCGAGAATGCGTGGAAGCACCGCGACATCGTGCGCGTCGATTGCCCGAACCCGCCGTCGACCTATGTCGACCGCTTCTTCGTCGATTCCGCCGTGTTCGATCCGCGCGCGCTCAGCCTGCTGGTCGACGTGATGGGCGAGGACCGCATCCTGCTCGGTTCCGACCATCCCTTCCCGCTCGGCGAGCAGGACATCGGCGCGCTTGTGCGCGAGCACGACGGACTGTCGGCGGCGCAGAAAGCGAAGATCCTCAGCGGCAATGCGCGGGCCTTCCTGAACCTGTAACCATTGCCGATGTCGGCTTTGGGGTGGGAAGCGGTCGTTTGAGACATTCCCTGGTTTCCCCTCCCGCAGGCGGGAGGGGCAGCGAGACTTACGAACTTGTTCGTTAGTCGCAGCGGGGTGGGCCTTTGCACCGTCGCTGCCCACCCCCAACCCCTCCCGCCTGCGGGAGGGGAGATGGACGGCAGCTTCCGGTCGAAACCGGCCGCTCGCGCACCGATTTTCCGAGCATGTTCGGCGCACGCAAAAGGGGCCGCCGGAGCATGGCTCCGGCGGCCTTCGCATTTCAGGGCAAGGACGTCACGCCGCGGGCGGAACACCCTTGTAGCTGTCGGTGCCGACCCAGCCGCGTTCGGACACGTCGACCATCACGCTTTCGGGGCCGGTCATCTTGTATTCGGCATTGTCCTTGGCGGGATTCTTGCCGAGGCCCTGCGCCAGGTTGACGTCGTGGCGCGGGGCATAGCCCGAATTCTCGAACCGCGCGACGACGTCGTTGATGTCGTCGCACTGGAAACCGATGTGATGCAGCCCGGTATAGCCTTCGGGGAACTCCATCCCCGCGGCGGGGCGGTTCTTGAAGCAGAGCAGCGCGATGTTGATATGGCCGTCGGTCACATAATAGCCGCGCGCGTTGCGGCTATCGACCTTGCCGGCGACGGTCCAGCCGAGGACGTCGGTGAAGAAGCCGACCGCATGATCGGGGTCGGCGGAAGCGATCGCCACATGGCGCAGGCGGGTGGTCATGTCTCGGGCCTTTCTGTTGGCAAGGAAATCAGGTGCCGATGCGGATCGGTGCGACGAGGTCGTTCAGCGCCGCGACGATGCTCTGCGCGGTGATGCGGCCGGTGCCGGGATTCTCGTCGGTCGGGATATTCTCGATTCCCAACTCCAGCCGCGCGCTGTCCGAATCGACGACGATGCGGTGCGTGTTGCGTTCGAGCGCGGGATCGGCCCAGATTTCGAGCCGGGTGCGTTCGGGGCCGACGCCCGCCATGCCGAGCGCGGCTGCGACGTTGACGTTGGCGGGAAAGGCGATCGCGCCCTCGCGCGCGCTGCCCTCGAAGATCTTGAGCGGTTCGGTGATCGCGGTGAGGTCGATCCTGTTGCGCACGACATGCTCGGCCTTGATCAGCGACTTGACCGGCTTGCGCGTTACCATCGTGACCGAGTGGATCGTGCCGACCGCCGCCGCGCGCACCGCGTCGAGCCCGAGCAGCGCGCCGGTCGCCAGGATCAGCCGCCCGCCGTGCGCGCGCGCGACGTCGGCGGCCTCGGGCCATTGCATCAGCGCCGCGCCGCTGACCGTGACCAGCGTCTTGCCGGCGCGCAGCGTGGTTTCGGCGATCTCGCGGAAGGCCGCGGTCGGGGCGCTGTCGATGACGACGTCGGACAGCGCGACCAGTTCGTGCGTGTCGACGATGGGAACCGGCGTCTTCAGCTGCGCCATCGCCGCTTCGGCGCGGCTGCGGTCGCCCGCCGAAACCGCCGCCAGTTTCAGCGGCAATTCGCTTGCTTCGATATGGCGCGCGACCACGCGGCCGATGGTGCCGAATCCGGCGATGCCGATGCTTTTCATGCCTGCCGCGCTAGGGCGGCGCTGCTATATAGGATAATATCCTTTGGCCGCCTTGATATCCTGAAAAGGATATAGAGCCCTGTGCTCTAACTATGCGCCATCTCAATCCGTTCGTGTCGAGCGAAGTCGAGACACCCATCGACCAAGCGCTATCCCGATGGATGTCTCGACTTCGCTCGACACGAACATGACGGGCGGGCGTGGATAAAGGCTTGATATTCTCGGCTTGCGTTTCACCGGCTATCTATTTTCGGTTATAGAAAAACTCATTTTCCATCTTTGACTGCATATCCCGGACCCCGCACAAGCATCGCCGATCTTTGGGGAGGACCGATGCACGCGCTTTTGAATCCGGAATTGCTGACGCTGGCGGCGATGATGCTGCTGACCGGGGCGGTCGGCGGCGTGATCGCGGGCATGCTGGGCGTCGGCGGCGGCATCGTTATCGTGCCGGTACTCGACCTCGTGCTCGCCGCGCTCGGCGTCGATCCGTCGGTGCGGATGCATGTCACGGTTGCGACCTCGCTGGCGACGATCATCCCGACCGCCATTTCCTCGTCGCGCGCGCACGAGGCGAAGGGCGCGGTCGATCATGTCCAGCTTCGCCGCTGGGGCATCGCTATCTTCCTCGGCGCGATCGCGGGGGTCGTCCTCGCCTCGCGCGTGTCGGGCGACGTGCTGTCGGCGGTGTTTGGCATCGTCGCGCTGCTCGTCGCGATCAAGATGCTGTTGCCTCTCGAAGGCCGGCACATCGCCGACGCGATGCCGGGCGGCGTCGGCGGCCAGCTCATCCCCTTCGGAATCGGCGGCGTGTCGAGCATGATGGGGATCGGCGGCGGCACGCTCAGCGTGCCAGTGATGACGCTGTTTGCCATCCCGATCCACCGCGCGGTCGGCACTGCCGCACTGTTCGGCCTGATGATCAGCGTGCCCGCGACCGTCGCCTTCGTCATTGCCGGCTGGAACGTCCCCGGCCTGCCGCCGGGCAGCCTCGGCTACGTCAACCTGATCGGGCTTGCGATCATCGGCCCGGCGACCTTTGTCACCGCGCCGCTGGGTGCGCGCATCGCGCACGCGCTGTCGAAGCGGCAGCTCAGCATCCTGTTCGGCCTGTTCCTCACCGTCGTCGCGGTGCGGATGCTGCTCCGGGCCTTCGGCTGAGATGCGATGCGCGCTGCCCCTGTTCGCCCGCTCGGTCGCCGCGCGGCTCTTGCGCGGATTGGCGCCGGTCTCGCGCTCGTCCGCGCCGGTCCCGCGCTCGCCGGCGCTTTTGGAAAGAAAGAGAAACGCATGACCTGGTTCGCCCTTGCCACCCGCGCCGCCGCCGAAGGGCCGCGCCCGACGATCCAGGTCGGCGGCGCCTTTCACGACCTGCACGATGCCGCGGCGACGCATGGCTTCGCGGCCGTCGCGGGCGACGTCACCGCGATCGTCCGCGACTGGGAGGCGCGGCGTGAGGGGCTGTTCGCGCTCGCCCGCGCGCTCGAAGGCGCCACCGGCGGAATCGGCGCACCGACGCTCGCCGCCCCGTTCGAGCCGCGCCGCATCTTCGCCGCCGCGTCCAACTTCATCGAGCACGCCGAGGAGATGCAGACCAAGCTCGCCGCCAAGGCCGAGAGCGAACCCTATATCTTCCTCAAGACGATCGAAAGCGTCGTCGGTCCCGGCGATACCGTCACCGTGCCGCCGCAGGTGTCGCGCCCCGACTGGGAGGTCGAACTCGGCGTCGTTCTCGGCCGGTCGGGCAAGAATGTCCCAGTCGATGCCGCGCACGATCTGATCGCCGGCTATACGATCGTCAACGACGTGTCGGCGCGCGACCGGACGCGGCGCAGTGACTTTCCCTTTTCGCACGACTGGTTCCGCGGCAAGAGCTTCGACAGCTTCACGCCGCTTGGCCCGGTGTTCGTGCCGCGCGACTGCCTCGGCGATCCGCACGCCATCCGCCTTGGCCTCAAGGTCAATGGCGAGGCGATGCAGGACGGCAACACGTCCGAGATGATCTTCAACATCTACGAACAGATCGCCTATCTCTCGACGGTCCTCGAACTCAGGGCGGGCGACCTGATCGCCTCCGGCACCCCCGCCGGGGTCGGCATGGGGCGCGGCGTGTTCCTGAAGGACGGCGACGTGATGGACGCGTGGGTCGATGGGATCGGCGAACTGCGCAACCCCGTCTCCGCGCCGCATCTGCCGCGCGCATGACCGAAAGAGTTGCCTTCTCGCGCCGCGCGCTGATCGTGCCGCTGCTCGTCGTCGCGGGCATCGCGGCGCTGACCCTGTGGAGCGCGTTCGGCGGTATGGCGCCGCGCACAGCGCCGCAGGACGAGGGCGCGCGGCCGGTCCGCTTCAACATGGCGTGGCTGCCGCAGGGCAGCATGGCGGGCATCTTCGTCGCGATCGACAGGGGTTATTTCGCTGACGCGGGGCTGGACGTCGAGCCCGTCCGCGGGTTCGGCGGGATGCGGACCGCGAACGAACTCGATCAGGGCATGTTCGAATTCGCCTATCTCGACCCGCTGTCGGTTGCGCTGAGCCGTGCCAAGAGCGGCAGGGTGCGGATGATCGGCGGCATCAACATGCGGCTTCCCGCCGGCGCCTGCTTCGTGCGCGAGCGCCACCGCGTCGAACGGCCCGCCGACCTTGCCGGCCTGCGCTTCGGGGCGGGGCAGAGTTCGGCGATCCAGGCGCTGTTGCCCGCGTGGCTCCGCGACAATGGCGTCGATCCCGCCCGCGTCGAGCAAATCCAGCTCGACCCCGCGATCGTCGTCTCCTCGCTGGTCGAGGGGCGGATCGACGCCGCCGAATGCTGGCTCGGCAATTCGATGGCGCTGTTCGACAAGGCGGCGAAGGCGAAGGGTGTCACCGTCGGCCGCATCGCCTATGCCGATTTCGGGCTCGACGTCTACGGCAGCGGCTTCGCGGCGCACGATACGCTGATCGAAAAGGACCCTGAGCTGGTGCGCGCCTTCCTGAAGGCCGCCTATCGCGGCTATGCCGACGCGGCGCGCGACCCGAAAGCCGCGCTGGCGATCATCCGCAAATCCTATCCGCTGCTCGACGAGGCCGTCACCGAACGCCAGATCCGCGAGACCGCCGAACTGATGGCGGCCGAGGGTGGCTCGCACCGCCTTCGCCCCGAAAAGATCGAGCGCACTGTCGCCACTCTGCAGGCGAGCGGCCAGCTTCGGGATTTCGACCAGAGCGCGCAGCTCTTCACCAATGCTTTCGTGCCCATGGGGAAACAGCCATGACCGATCCCGCTTTCTATCGCCCGCGCCCGACGCGGCTCGGCCATCTCGTGCTCAAGGTGCGCGACATCGACCGCAGCCTTGCCTTTTACACCGAAGTCGTCGGGCTGGAGGTGTCCGACTGGATTGACCACAACATGGTCTTTCTGCGCGCGGGCACCGATCATCACGATCTCGCGCTGCTCCAGCTTCCGCCCGGCCATACCGGCATCCCGGACGGTCATTATCCGGCGGTCGAGCATTTCTCCTATCGCCTCGAAACGATCGCGGAGATGGAGGCGGTCGCGGCGATGCTGGTCGCGCGTGGCATCCCGATCGACCGCGGCATCGGCAAGCACGGGCCGGGGGCGAACAGCTTCCTCGTCTTCCGCGATCCCGACGGCAACAATGTCGAATTCTATACCGACATGACGCAGATCGACGCCGACCATCCCCATACGGCGTCGGTGTGGAACGGGAAGGACCTGGAGACCTTCGACCGCTGGCACCTCGACCGCTTTCTGGTGCCGCCCCCGGCGCGCATTCAGGCGCTGCTCGACAAGGACGACGGCGCATGACGCGCGCGCCGTTCGGCCGCGATGCCGCGATCAGCGCGGGCTTCTTCCTCGCGCTGGGGCTGGCGTGGGAGTTCGGCGTGCGCTGGTCGGGGGTCGCCTCCTACCTGCTGCCGCCGCCGAGCGCGATCCTGGGCGAACTGTGGGATTCGCGCGGGCCGATCCTGGCGCAGAGCCTCGTCACGCTGACCGAGGTGTTCTGGGGCTTCCTCATCGCGGTGGCGCTGGGCGTGCCGATCGCGGCGCTGATTCATTTCTCGCGCACCGCGAAGCGCACCGTCTATCCGCTGTTCGTCGCGCTCCAGTCGATCCCGAAGATCGGCCTCGCGCCGCTGATCGTCGTCTGGTTCGGCTATGGGCTGGCGTCGAAGCTGATGATGGCGTTCCTCTTCGCCTTCTTCCCGATCATCATTGCGACATTGGGCGGGCTCGCCAGCACGCCCGCGCATCTGGAGGAGCATTTCCGGGCGCTGCGTGCGACGCCGATGCAGGGCTTCTGGCGGCTGCGCGTCCCCGCGGCGCTGCCGAGCTTCCTCGACGGGTGCAAGGTCGCGATGCCGCTCGCGGTGATCGGCGCCGTCGTGGGCGAGTTCGTCGGGTCGAACGACGGGCTCGGCAACCTGATCCTCACTGCCTCGGGCTCCGGCCACACGACGCTGACCTTCGCGGCGCTGATCGCCGTCACGGTGCTGTCGCTGCTTCTCTTCTACGGCGTCGCCTATTGGGAACGCTTCATCTGGTGGCGGGCGGCATGAGCGCGGTGATTTCCCTCTCGGGCGCGGGCAAGCTGTTCGGCGGTCGCCGTGTTCTCGAAAACGTCAGCGCGGAGATCGGCGCGTCGGAGTTCGTCTCGATCCTTGGCCCCTCGGGTTGCGGCAAGAGCACGCTACTGCGGCTGATCGCAGGCCTCGTTCCCTTCGAGGAAGGACATATCCGCTTCAACGGCGCGGATGTCACGGCACCGTCGGCGGATATGGGCTTCGTGTTCCAGACGTCGAACCTGCTGCCGTGGCTCAATGTCCGCGACAATCTGCTGCTCGGCGTCGACCTCGACCCGGCGGCGAAGCGTCCCGACGCGGCGGCGCTGGCCGATCTGGTCGAGACGCTGGGCCTGACGGGGTTCGAAGACAGCCATCCGCATCAGTTATCGGGTGGGATGCGCCACCGCGTCGCGATCGGCCAGGCGCTCGCGCGCGGGCCGCAGGTGCTGCTGATGGACGAACCCTTCGGCGCGCTCGACGCCTTGACCCGCGACCGGCTCAACATGGAACTGCTGCGCATCTGGCAGCGCGACCGCAAGACGGTGGTGCTGGTCACGCACAGCATAGCGGAGGCCGTGCTGCTGTCCGATCGCGTGCTGGTGATGTCGGAACGGCCGGGGACTATCGTCGAGGATGTCCGCATCGACCTGCCGCGCCCGCGCGACCCCAGCGTCACGCGCGAGAACCCGGCGTTCGGCGACTATGTCGTGCGGCTCAGCAAATTGATGGGAGTAGCGTGATGGACAGCGGAGTGCTGGCGACTGCGGGCGCCGAACTCTATTGGCAGGCGCAGGGCGAAGGACCGGCCGTCGTGCTGGCGCACGGCATCGGCGGCAATCACGCGATCTGGTATCGGCAACTCGACGCGCTGTCGCGCTCGAACCGCGTCATCGCCTTCGACCATCGCGGCTTCGGCCTGTCGCGCGATATCGACGGGCGCGGGCGCGATGCCTTTGTCGATGACCTGACCGCGCTGCTCGACCATCTGGGCGAAACCCGGGTCGCGCTCGTCGGCCAGTCGATGGGGGCGGGGACCTGCATCGGCTTCGCGCACCGCGCGCCCGAACGCGTCGCGGCGCTGGCGGTCTGCGACAGCCTGCACGGCATCGAAGAGAGTGCCGGGGTCAAGGCGCTCATGGACGCCGCGCGCGCGAAGACCGCCGCTATGGACCAGATCGAGCGCGTGCTGGGCGCGAGCGCGCCGCGCGAACTGGCGGTGCTCTATCGCCAGATCGCGAGCTTCAACGCCGTCGACCGCCACAGCCTGACCGGCAAGTTTGCGGCCCGGCCCGCCGCCGATCTGGGCGGCAAAGGCTTTCCCGTGCTGTTCC
This sequence comes from Sphingopyxis sp. MG, assembly GCF_002953155.1. Lineage (NCBI taxonomy): Bacteria > Pseudomonadati > Pseudomonadota > Alphaproteobacteria > Sphingomonadales > Sphingopyxidaceae > Sphingopyxis > Sphingopyxis sp. MG. The sequence goes on along the minus strand of NZ_CP026381.1, from coordinate 2,731,845 downwards.
TGTGCGGTTTCGACGACATCCTCTTTCCCGTCGAGGCGATGCGGCTGGTGCAGGCCGATGTGCCTGGCTCCTTCCTCGTCGAGATCAACGACGCCGGCCATTCGGCTTTCCTCGAACAGCCGGTGCAGTTCAACGACACGATATTGTCGCTGCTCCAGATGGCGGGCCATGTCGGCCAGTCCGGCCCCGCGCACAGCAACGCCGCCGGTTATGTGCCGGTAGGAGGCGCGGCATGAGCGCCTATCCCTTCGCCGACCGGCCGGTCCTGAACTATGTCGACGGCGCCTTCGTCGAGGGTGACGGCTGGTTCGACAATGTGAATCCCGTGGACGGCAGCGTCGCGGGCCGCGTGTCGCTCGCCAGCCGCGACCTCGTGGGCCGCGCCGTTGCCGCGGGCCGCGCAGCGCTCAAGGGGCCGTGGGGCAGGATGTCGCAGGCCGAGCGCTGCAAGCTGCTCATCCGCATCGCCGAAGGGATCGAGGCGCGCTTCGACGAGTTCGCGGCGGCCGAGATCGCCGACACCGGCAAGTCGCTGCATCAGGCGCGGACGATCGACATTCCGCGCGGTGCCGCCAATTTCCGTGCCTTCGCCGCGCTCGCCGAAGCACGCGCGATGCCGAGTTTCCGCACCGACCTGCCCGACGGGCGCAGCGCGATCAACTATGCGATCGCGCGCCCGCTCGGCGTCGTCGCGATCGTCTCGCCGTGGAACCTGCCGCTGCTGCTGATGACGTGGAAGGTCGCGCCCGCCCTCGCCTGCGGCAATGTCGTCGTCGTCAAGCCGAGCGAGGAGACCCCCTCGACCGCAACCCTGCTCGCTGAGGTGATGGACGCGGCGGGCGTGCCGCCGGGGGTGTTCAACCTCGTCCACGGCTTCGGCGCCGACTCGACGGGCGAGTGGCTGACCGCCAATCCCGCCATCGACGCGATCACCTTCACCGGCGAATCGGCGACGGGCGGTGCGATCATGCGCGTCGCGGCGGCGGGCGTGAAGCCGGTCTCCTTCGAACTGGGCGGCAAGAACGCCGCGCTGGTCTTCGCCGACTGCGATTTCGACGAGGCCGTCGCGGGGGCGGTGCGGTCGGTCTTTTCCAACTGCGGGCAGGTGTGCCTGTGCACCGAGCGCATTTATGTCGAGCGCCCGATCTTTGACCGCTTCGTGAAAGCGCTGGCGGAACGCGCGGAAGCTTTGACCGTCGGCGATCCGTGGTCGGGCGCCGACATGGGGCCGCTGATCTCGCACGGCCACCGCGAAAAGGTGCTCTCCTATTATGCGCTCGCGCGTGAGGAAGGCGCGATGGTGGTGACCGGCGGCGGCGTGCCCGACCTCGACGGCGCGCTTGCGGGCGGCGCCTTCGTTCAGCCGACGATCCTCACCGGTCTCGGGCAGGAGGCGCGCTGCGTGCGCGAGGAGATTTTCGGCCCCGTCTGCCACATCGCGCCGTTCGACAGCGAGGAGGAAGCCGTCGAACTCGCCAACGATACCGACTATGGCCTTGCCGCCGCGATCTGGACGCGCGACGTGGGCCGCGCGCACCGCGTCGCGGCGCAGATGGAAACGGGCATCGTCTGGGTCAACGAATGGTTCCTGCGCGACCTGCGCACGCCGTTCGGCGGCATGAAGCTGTCGGGTATCGGGCGCGAGGGCGGCGAGCACTCGCTGAACTTCTATTCCGAGCCGACCAACATCTGCGTGAAACTGTAAGGGACCGAAATGGTGGACATCAGTGCAATCGCCGCGAGGCTCGACGCCGCCGCGCAAAGGGCGGAAGCGATCCCGCAGATCACGGGCGAGACGGGCGAACTGCCGCTCGCCGACGCCTATGCCATCCAGCGCGCCGCGATCGACCATCGGCTGGCGCGCGGGGCGACGCTCGTCGGCATGAAGATGGGATTCACCAGCGAGGCGAAGATGGCGCAGATGGGCCTCAAGGACCAGATTTGGGGCCGGCTCACCTCCGACATGGTCGTCGTGAACGGCGGCGCGATCGATCGCGCGCGCTTCATCCACCCTCGCGTCGAGCCCGAGGTGGCGGTGCGCCTGAAGGCGCCGCTGGCGGGCGAGGTGACGCGCGAAGAGGCGCTCGCGGCGGTCGATGCGGTCGCGGCGGCGCTCGAGATCATCGACAGCCGTTACGAGAATTTCCGCTTCGCGCTGGGCGATGTGGTCGCGGACAATGCGTCGTCGTCGGCCTTCGTGGTCGGCCCGTGGCTCGCCGCCGACACCGACGTTTCGGACGTTGCAATGGAGATGCGTGTCGACGGCGAAATTGCCGAGACGGGAACCAGCGCCGCGATCCTTGGCGACCCGATCCGCTCGCTGGTCGCGGCGGCGCGGCTTGCGGGCGCGGCGGGCCTCACGCTTCAGCCCGGCTGGACCGTGATGCTCGGCGGCGCGACGGCGGCGGCGGCGATCGGCGAGGCGCGCACCGTGTCGCTCGACGCCGGGCATCTCGGCCGCGTCGGCTTCACCATCGAAGGAGGCGCGGCATGAGCGGCAGCGCCCAAAATGGAGGGGGCAGGGTGATCCCCGGCAAGGCGCGCCCGCGCGGCCGCTTTCCGCATTATCGCCGCGCGGGCGATTTCGTCTTCGTCTCGGGCACCAGTTCGCGCCGCGCCGACAACAGCTTCGCCGGCGCTTCGGCCGATGAATATGGCACCGTCAGCCTCGATATCGCCGAACAGACGCGCGCGGTGATCGAGAATATCGGCGCGATCCTCGCCGACGCGGGCGGCTCGCTCGCCGACGTCGTCGACGTGACGAGCTTCCTCGTCAACATGAACGACTTCGGCGGCTACAATGCTGTCTACGCTGAATATTTCGACGAAGCGGGCCCCGCGCGCACCACCGTCGCGGTCCACCAGCTTCCCCACCCGCATCTGCTGATCGAGATCAAGGCGACCGCCTTCATCCCGCGCGCTTCGACACAAGGATGACGCCCATGCTGACCTATGGCCTGCCCTTCAACTTCCAACAGTGGATCGAGGATCATCGTGACGTGCTGAAACCCCCGGTCGGCAACGCGCAGATCTGGGAGGATGCCGACTTCATCGTCACCGTGGTCGGTGGTCCGAACCAGCGCACCGACTATCATGTCGATCCGCTCGAGGAGTTCTTCTACCAGCTCGAAGGCGACATGAACCTGCGCCTGTGGACCGAGGACGGCCCGAAGGACATGCCGATCCGCGAGGGCGACATCTTCCTGCTCCCCGCCTATGTTCCGCACTCGCCGCAGCGCCCCGTCGCGGGCAGCGTCGGTCTCGTCATCGAACGCAAGCGCCCCGACGGCCTGCTCGACGCCTTCCAATGGTATTGCGACGATTGCGGCCACATCGTCCACCGGGTCGAGGTTCAGCTCCAGAGCATCGTGCGCGACCTGCCGCCGCTGTTCGAGGCTTTCTATGCCAGCGAGGAACTGCGCACCTGCGGCCATTGCGGCACGGTCCATCCGGGCAGGCACGCGCCGGCAGCGGACGCCGGCTGAGCCGATCCTCAAATCCATCCACCGGGGAGGACGACCGGTAAGATTCCATACTCCAGGATTCCGAATGACTTGGATTGGCCCACTTCGTCATTGCGAGCGGAGCGAAGCAATCTAGGGCGGTCTACGCTACTCTGGATTACCGCGCGGCTTCGCCGCTCGCAATGACGATTCCAGCCAGTATCGCCACGCGCTAACCGCCTTTTTGAAAAAGCAAGCGGCTATTGATCGATAAACTCGATCAGCGTCGGGGGGAATTCCAATTTCCGTTCGCGCGCGCCGGGCGCTAGACAGGGGCCTTCCGAACAACCCAGCAGGAGGCTCTCATGTCCGTTCTCAATACCACGCTCAAGCCCTTCAAGGCCACCGCCTACAAGGATGGCAAGTTTGTCGACATCAGCGACGAGGATGTGAAGGGCAAGTGGGCGGTCTTCTTCTTCTATCCGGCCGACTTCACTTTCGTCTGCCCGACCGAACTCGAGGACCTTGCCGACATCTACCCGACCCTCCAGCAGATGGGTGTCGAGGTCTATTCGGTGTCGACCGACACGCATTTCTGCCACAAGGCGTGGCATGACACCTCGCCGGCGATCGGCAAGATCAATTATTATATGGTCGGCGACCAGAACCACAGCATCTCGAACAACTTCGAGGTTCTGCGCCAGGGCGTCGGCCTCGCCGATCGCGGCACCTTCGTCCTCGATCCGCAGGGCGAAATCCAGCTCCTCGAAATCACTCCCGAGGGCGTGGGCCGCAACGCCGCCGAACTGCTGCGCAAGATCAAGGCGCTGCAATATTGGGTCAGCCACCCCGGCGAAGTCTGCCCGGCGAAGTGGGAAGAGGGCGAGGCCACGCTGGCTCCCTCGCTCGACCTCGTCGGCAAGATCTAAGCCCAAAACAACGCCGTGTGTCCCCGCGGAAGCGGCGACCCGGAGCGTCTGGCCGCAATGCTGGCATGGCTTTGCTCCGGGCTCCCGCTTTCGTGGGAGCACATGGATGTTTTTCAGATTACAGGAACTCTCTCCATGCTCGATGCATCGCTCAAGCAGCAGCTTCAGGCCTATATGGCCAACATCCGCGAACCGATCGAACTGCTCTCGTCGCTCGACGACGGCCCGAAGTCGGCCGAGCTGGCGGGCCTGCTCGACGAGATCGCGTCGCTGTCGGACAAGGTCAGCGTGGCGCGCACCGACGATGACGCGCGCCGTCCGAGCTTCCTGATCCGCCGCGTCGGCGCGCCCGATGTGGCGGTGCGTTTCGCCGGCATCCCGCTCGGCCATGAATTCACCTCGCTTGTCCTTGCGCTGCTGCAGGTCGGCGGCCATCCGTCCAAGGCCGCGCCCGAACTGCTCGACCAGGTCCGCGGGCTCGACGGCGACTATCATTTCGAAACCTATTTCTCGCTGTCGTGCCAGAACTGTCCCGACATCGTGCAGGCGCTCAACCTGATGAGCGTCCTCAACCCGCGCATCACGCACACCGCGATCGACGGCGCGCTGTTCCAGGGCGAGGTCGAGGCACGCCAGGTGATGGCGGTGCCGACGATCTTCCTGAACGGCGAGACCTTCGGCCAGGGCCGCATGGAACTGGAACAGATTCTCGCAAAGCTCGACAGCGGCGCCGAGGCGAAGGCCGCTGAGAGGATCGCCGCAAAAGACCCGTTCGACGTCCTAGTCATCGGCGGCGGCCCCGCGGGCGCCGCGGCGGCCATCTACGCCGCGCGCAAGGGCATCCGCACCGGCATCGCCGCCGAACGCTTCGGCGGACAGGTGCTCGACACGATGGCGATCGAGAATTTCATCTCGGTCACGCACACCGAGGGGCCGAAGCTCGCCGCGCAACTGGAACAGCACGTCAAGGAATATGACGTCGACATCATGAACCTCCAGCGCGCCGAGGAACTGATCCCGGCGAAGCGCGAGGGCGGGCTGCATGAGGTGCGGCTGGCGAACGGCGCGTCGCTGAAGGCGCGCACCGTGATCCTGTCGACCGGCGCGCGCTGGCGCCAGATGGGCGTGCCCGGCGAGGACGAGTATCGCAACAAGGGCGTCGCCTATTGCCCGCATTGCGACGGGCCGCTCTACAAGGGCAAGCGCGTCGCGGTGATCGGCGGCGGCAATTCGGGGGTCGAGGCGGCGATCGACCTCGCCGGGATCGTCGCGCATGTGACGCTGATCGAGTTCGACGCCGAACTGCGCGCCGACGCCGTGCTCCAGCGCAAGCTCGCGAGCCTGCCCAACGTGCGGATCATCACCTCGGCCCTGACCACCGAGGTGCTCGGCGATGGCGGCAAGGTGACGGGCCTGTCGTACAAGGACCGCAACAAGGACACGCTGCACCAGGTCGAACTGGAGGGCATCTTCGTCCAGATCGGCCTTGTCCCCAACACCGAATGGCTGTCGGGCGCGATCAGCCTGTCGCGGCGCGGCGAGATCGAGGTCGACCATCGCGGCGAGACGAGCCAGCCTGGCATCTTCGCGGCGGGCGACTGCACCACCGTGCCCTACAAGCAGATCGTCATCGCCATGGGCGAAGGGTCGAAGGCGGCGCTGTCGGCGTTCGACTACATGATCCGCCTGCCCGCCGAAGCGGAGGTCGAGGTCGCCTGATACGACGCGGAGGCGGCTCGTCTCCCTGTAGGCACTCTTCGTCATTGCGAGCTGCAAAGCCGCTCGCAATGACGAAACGAGTCAATCCACAAGCATCGAAGCTGCGCCGCGCCTCGCATCGAGCCACGCCGCGAGGCGGATCACTTCGTCCTCGCTGAACAACAGCCCCAGCTTGCTGCGCCGCCACAGGATGTCGGGGGGGGATTGGGCCCACTCTTTTGCGCACATCCACTCACATTCGGCCGCCGACAGGCCGTGGGCGATTTCGCCGCCCAGCGCGTCCCAGTCGCCCGCGTCGCCCAGCCAGCGGCGCGCGTCGGTGCCGTAGGCGCGGGTGATGCGCTCGACCGTCGCGGCGGGCAGGAAGGGGTGCGCGAGCTTATATTCCGCGGCCAGCGCCGCCGCGCCGTCGGTCGCGAAATCGCCGCCGGGCAGCGGCGCCGTGCCGGTCCAGCGCCGGCCCGACAGCGCCCCGACATGCGCGGCGAGTTCGTCGACCGCATGTTCGGCGACATGGCGATAGCTGGTGATCTTGCCGCCATAGATGGTGAGCAAAGGCGCGCCCTCGTCGCAATCGAGGTCGATACGATAACCGCGCGTCGCCGCCTCGGGGCGGCCCGATCCGTCCTCGACCAGCGGCCGCACCCCCGAATAGGTCCAAACGACGTCGGCGGGGGTGATCGCGGTGCGAAAATAGAGGTTCGCGCCCTCGCACAGATAGGCGACCTCCTCGGCGCTCGCATGGACGTCGGCCAGCGACCCGTCATGGTCCTGGTCGGTGGTGCCGATCAGCGTGAAATCGCGCTCATAGGGAATGGCGAAGAAGATGCGCCCGTCGGGAAGCTGGAAGAAATAGGCATAGGGATGGTCGAACAGCTTCGGCACGACGATATGCGACCCGCGCACCAGCCGCATCCGGTAATCGGGCGGGGCCGAGGCGCGGTGCAGCACGTCGAGCACCGCCGGCCCGGCAGCGTTGACCAGACTGCGCCCGGTGAAGCGATAGGCGCGCCCGCCTTCGCCCGTCGCCTCGACCACCCACAGGCCGTTCTCGACGCGCATCAGGTCGGCGTGCATCCGCGTGCGGACCCGCGCCCCCCGGTCGGTCGCGTCGCGCGCGTTGAGCAGCACCAGCCGCGCATCGTCGACCCAGCCGTCCGAATATTCGAAGCCATGCACATATTGCGGCTGGAGCGGCGCGCCCGCCGCGTGCCGTCGCAGGTCGACCGAGCGCGTCGCGGGAAGTTTCCGGCGCCCGCCGATATGGTCGTAGAGGAACAGGCCGAGCCGCAGCAGCCAGCGCGGGCGCAGCCCGTCGCGATAGGGCAGCACGAAGCGCAGCGGCCGGATGACGTGCGGCGCGATGCCCCACAATATCTCGCGTTCCTTCAGCGCCTCGCGTACCAGGCCGAATTCATAATGCTCCAAATAGCGCAGCCCGCCGTGGATCAGCTTGGTCGAGGCCGACGAGGTGCCCTGCGCAAGGTCCCCCGCCTCCAGCAGCAGCACCCGCGCGCCGCGCCCGGCCGCATCGCGCGCGACCCCGGCGCCGTTGATCCCGCCGCCGATCACGATGACATCATAGGGCGGCGGCACGGGGTCGGTCATGCATCGGGTCTTAGAGGGGATGGCGGCCGTGTTGAACCCTTTTCCACCCTCCTCTTCAGAGGTGGGCTTGGAACATGATCGGCTCGCTTGCAAAGCCGCGTGCTCCCGCGCAGGCGGGAGCCCAGAGCGGGGAGAGCCAAGGTCGGCGCCACATCGCTCCGGGTCCCCGCCTGCGCGGGGACACGGCGTGGTTATCCAAACAGGATCAATGCCTTAGAGTCTATCCCGTTAGCGTGCATCAAACCCCTTGCCCGAACAGGACGGACTCCAAGGGCTGGCCGACCTATGCTGCGTTGCATTCCCCGGACGCATCCGCCATTTGCGTGGGGGCACAGGATCAAGGGGATAGCGCGTGAACGTCAAGGTCGAGACATTGGTGCTGTTCGGCGCGACCGGCGACCTTGCCCACCGGATGCTTTTCCCCTCGCTCTACAACCTCCATGAGGACGGGCTGCTCGCCGATACGCTGACGATCGTCGGGTCGGGGCGCACGCGGCTGGACCGTGCCGCCTTCCACACCCAGGTGCGCGAGGCGCTGGCCGATCACCTGCCCGGGGATCGCCTCGACGCCGCGGCCCTCGACGGCTTTCTCGCGCGCATCGACTATTGCGCGGTCGATGCCGGCGCGGGCAGCGGCTACGACGATCTCGCCGCGCTGCTCGGCGAGCGGATGGCGCGGCCGATCGGCGTCTATCTGTCGACTCCGCCGTCGATGTTCGGCGCCATCGCGCAGGGACTCGCCGCCGCGGGCATCGCCTGCGCCGAATGCCGGATCGCGATGGAAAAGCCGATCGGCCATGACCTCGCCTCGTCGCGCGCGGTCAACGAACAGGTCGCCAGCGCCTTTGCCGAGGATCACGTCTTTCGCATCGACCATTATCTGGGCAAGGAAACGGTGCAGAACCTGCTCGCGCTGCGCTTCGCCAACATGCTGTTCGAGCCGCTGTGGAACGCGCAGGCGATCGACCATGTCCAGATCACCGTCGCGGAGACGGTCGGGCTCGAAGGCCGCGTTTCCTATTACGACGGCGTCGGCGCGCTACGCGACATGGTGCAGAACCATATGCTCCAGCTTCTCGCGATCATCGCGATGGAACCGCCCGCGAGCGTGTCGGCGACCGCGGTGCGCGACGAGAAGGTCAAGCTGCTCCGCTCGCTGCGCCGGATGAGCGCCGCCGACGTCAAGGCGCACAGCGTCAAGGGACAATATGCGAGCGGCGCAGTCGACGGCGTCGCGGTCAAGGGCTATGCCGACGAACTCGGCCATGCGTCGAACACCGAAACCTTCGTGGCGCTGAAAGCGTTCATCGACAATTGGCGGTGGAAGGGGGTGCCCTTCTATCTGCGCACCGGCAAGCGGATGCCGAAGCGCCAGTCGGAGGTGCTGATCCAGTTCAAGCCGGTGCCGCACAATATCTTCGCGCGGGTCGGTGCGGCCGGAAGGGGCGGCGATCTCGACGCGAACATGATGATCATCAACCTGCAGCCCGAGGAGAATATCCGCGTGACGGTGATGGCGAAGCAGCCCGGCCTCGACCGCGACGGCGTGAAGCTGAAGGAGGTGACGCTCGACGTGTCGCTTTCGCACAGCTTCGCCGGCGAACGACGGCGCATCGCCTATGAACGGCTGCTGCTCGACTTCATCGAGGGCGACCAGACGCTGTTCGTCCGCCGCGACGAGGTCGAGGCGCAGTGGGAATGGATCGACGCGATCCGTGACGCATGGGACGCCGTGGACCTCGCGCCGCAGGCCTACACCGCCGGAAGCTGGGGACCGTCGAGCGCGATCGCGTTGATCGAACGCGACGGGGCAAGCTGGCATGATTGAGCCGCATCCTTCCCTTCTCCCCTTGGGGGAGAAGGATACGAAGCCTTGTCGCGCAGCGACTAGGCGGAGTTGGATGAGGGTCTCCGCCGTTGCTTTTGTCGCCGCCGTTCACACCCTCACCCAGCTTCGACTAGGCAGCAAGCTGCCAAGCCTGCGCATCCCTCTCCCCCAAGGGGAGAGGGGATTGGAATGTTCATGACTGACCTCCACCCCGCCGTCGCCGCCGTCACCGACCGCATCGTCCGCCGCAGCGCCGAACGCCGCGCCGCCTATCTCGCGCTGATGCAGCGCCAGCGCGACGCGGGGACGAATCGCGGTGCGCTGTCGTGCAGCAACCTTGCGCACGGCTTCGCCGCGGCGGAGCAGGACAAGTCGGCGATCCGTGGCGGCGCGGCGATGAACATCGGCATCGTCAGCGCCTATAACGACATGCTGTCGGCGCATCAGCCCTATGGCCGCTATCCCGAACAGATCAAGGTGTTCGCGCGCGAGGCCGGCGCGACCGCGCAGGTCGCGGGCGGCGTTCCCGCGATGTGCGACGGGGTGACGCAGGGGCAGGCGGGGATGGAGCTGTCGCTGTTCAGCCGCGACGTCATCGCGCAGGGCACCGCGGTCGCGCTCAGCCACGCGATGTTCGAGGGCGCGCTGCTGCTCGGCATCTGCGACAAGATCGTCCCCGGCCTGCTGATCGGCGCGCTGCGCTTCGGCCATCTGCCGGTGATCCTCGTCCCCGCGGGACCGATGCCCTCGGGGCTCGCAAACCGGGAAAAGCAGCGCGTGCGCCAGCTCTATGCCGAGGGCAAGGCGAGCCGCGACGCGCTGCTGGAGGCGGAGGCCGCATCCTATCACGCCCCGGGCACCTGCACCTTCTACGGCACCGCGAACAGCAACCAGATGATGATGGAGATGATGGGACTGCACGTCCCCGCCGCCGCCTTCGTCCATCCGGGCACGAAGCTGCGACAGGCGCTGACGCGCGCCGCGACCCACCGGCTGACGCGGATCGGCTGGAACGGCGACGATTATCGTCCGCTGGCGCGCTGCGTCGACGAAAAGGCGATCGTCAACGCGATCGTCGGCCTGCTCGCGACCGGCGGTTCGACCAACCATGCGATCCACCTGCCCGCGATCGCGCGCGCCGCCGGCATCGTCATCGACTGGCAGGATTTCGACGAGCTGAGCCATGCGGTGCCGCTGCTCGCGCGCGTCTATCCGAACGGCGCGGGCGACGTGAACCATTTCCACGACGCGGGCGGGACCGGCTTCGTCGTCCGCGAACTGCTGGGCGCGGGCCTGCTGCACGGCGACGTGCTGACCGTCGGCGGCACGCTCGCCGATTATGCGTCGGAGCCCGTGCTGGCGGACGAGGAACTGCACTGGCAGGCCGCCCCGGCCGAGAGTCGCGACGACGCGATGCTGCGCCCGGTCGCGGCGCCCTTCTCGCCCGACGGGGGCATGCGCCTGCTCGCGGGCAACCTCGGCCGCGCGATCATCAAGACCAGCGCGGTGGCGGAGGATCGCTGGACGATCGAGGCGCCGTGCCGCATCTTCGACGATCAGGACCGGGTGCTCGCCGCGTTCAAGGCGGGCGAGCTCGACCGCGACGTCGTCGTCGTCGTGCGGTTCCAGGGGCCGCGCGCCAACGGCATGCCCGAACTGCACAAGCTGACCCCGGCGCTCGGCGTCCTGCAGGATCGGGGCCACCGCGTCGCGCTGCTCACCGACGGCCGCATGTCGGGGGCGAGCGGCAAGGTGCCCGCCGCGATCCATTTGTCGCCGGAGGCGCTGCCCGGCTTCGACGGGGTCAGCGGGCCGCTCGCCCGTCTGAAGGATGGCGACATCGTGCGTGTCTGCGCGGTGAAGGGTGAAGTGACGGCGCTGGTCGACGAAGCCGAATGGGCCTCGCGCCCCCCCGCCGTGCCGCCGCCGCCCGCGCTGGGTGTCGGGCGCGAACTGTTCGCGCTGTTCCGCCTCCACGCCGACGAAGCCGAAAGGGGTGGCTCGGCGATCCTGGCGGCGATGGAGACCGTCGTCTAAATTCCAAAACCCCGTTTGTCCTGAGCTTGTCGAAGGACCGCTCTTTTCTTTAACGGGTCCAGAAAGAACGGCCCTTCGACAAGCTCAGGGCGAACGGAGATTGAAATGACCGATCGCAGCATCGCGCAGATCATGCGGCTCGCCCCCGTCATCCCGGTGATCGTCATCGACCGGGTCGCGGACGCCGTGCCGCTGGCCGAGGCGCTCGTCGCCGGCGGCCTGCCGGCGCTCGAGGTGACGCTGCGCACCCCCGCGGCGCTCGACGCGCTCACCGCGATGAAGGCGGTGAAGGGCGCGGTCGTCGGCGCGGGCACCGTGCTCGACCCTGCGATGCTGGCCGGCGCGATCGGTGTCGGCGCCGAATTTATCGTCTCGCCCGGCCTCACCGAACCGCTCGGCCGGGCGGCGGTCGCGAGCGGCATTCCCTTCCTCCCCGGCGTGGCGAGTGCGGGCGATATCATGCGCGGGCTCGACCTCGGCCTGTCGCATTTCAAATTCTTCCCCGCCGCGACCAGCGGCGGCATCCCGGCGCTGAAGGCGCTCGCCGCGCCCTTCGGTATGGCGCGCTTCTGCCCGACCGGCGGCATCACCGCCGCGAGCGCGCCCGAATGGCTGGCGCTCGACCCGGTGCCGTGCGTCGGCGGCAGCTGGGTCGTGCCGCCGGGCCCGCTCGACCCCGCACGGGTCGAGGCGCTCGCGCGCGAAGCGGCGGCGCTCCGTCCCTGACCCTCGTCCCGGCTTTCGTCAGAGCGGCGAATCGGGCGCATTGATTAACCCCGTCTTTGCTGTCATCGTGCGACGAAAGGCGGCGCGACAGCCGCTGGTGGGGGAGATGCGCGTGCCGAGGCCGCAGCCGCATTTGGAAGAAGTCCTCGCGTCCGAACCCGGACCGCATATCGCCGCGCTCTTCGATTTCGACGGAACGATCATCGCCGGCTATTCGGCGACCGCGATGCTGCGCGAGAAGTTCCAGCGCCGCGAGATGTCGGTCGAGGAGATCGCCGAGACCGCGAACGTCATCGCGCAGCACAGCCTCGGCAACATCGGCTTTTCGGGCGTGATGTCGGCCGCCGCCAGGTTCATGAAGGGGGTCGACGAGGACAGCTTCGTCGAATTCGGCGAAGAGCTCTACAAGAAGCATATCGCGCGCAAGATCTATCCCGAAACCCGCGCGATCATCGAGGCGCATCAGGCGAAGGGGCACCGCGTCGCGATCGTCTCGTCGGCGACCATCTACCAGATCGCGCCGACCGCGCGCGACCTTGGCATCGCGGACATCAAATGCTCGTCCTACGAGATAGAGGACGGGGTCTTCACCGGTGAGATCATCCGCCCGCTGTGCTTCGGCGAGGGCAAGGTGCTGGCGGCCGAGGAACTGGCCGCCGAATATGGCCTCGATCTCGACCGGAGCTATTTCTATTCGGACAGCGACGACGACATCGAACTGCTCGAACGCGTCGGCAAGCCGCGTCCGCTCAACCCGAACCTCAAGCTCAAGGCGATCGCCGAGGAGCGCGGCTGGCCGGTCCAGCGCTTCGCCAGCCGCGGCACGCCGTCGTGGGTCGATTATACCCGCACCCTCTATGCGACCGGCTCGCTCGTCGGCGCCTTCGCCGCGGGATTGCCGATCTGGGCGCTGACCCGTTCGCAGCGCGAGGCGGCGAATTTCTCGATCGGCCTGTTCGGCGATTTCGCGACCGCGATCACCGGCGTCGAGCTGGAGGTGGAGGACGAAAAACACCTCTGGTCGGCGCGACCCTGCGTCTTCATCTTCAATCACCAGAGCAAGGCGGACGTGATGATCCTCGCCAAGCTCATCCGCCGCGACATGGGCGGAGTGGGAAAGAAGGAGATCAAGGATATCCCCATATTGGGGAAGCTGATGGAATGGGGCGGCACCGTCTTCGTCGACCGCGCCGACGGCAAGAGCGCGATCAAGGCGATGGAGCCGCTGGTCGACGCGATCCGGATCGAGGGCAAGTCGATCTGCATCGCGCCGGAGGGCACGCGCACGCTGACCCCGAAGCTCGGCGCGTTCAAGAAGGGCGCCTTTCACCTCGCGATGCAGGCGGGGGTGCCGATCGTCCCGATCGTCATCCACAACGCCACCGACGTCGCGCCCAAGAACGAGTTCGTGATGCGCCCCGCGACGGTGCGCGTCACCGTGCTGCCGCCGGTCGATACGTCGAAGTGGAGCGTCAAGACGCTGAACGCACATGTCCGCGACGTCCGCAACCTGTTCCTGCGCACGCTGGGGCAGGATGAGGAGGAAGAAGGCGGGGCGGCAGAGGCGACGCCGCCGAAGAAGAACGCGCGCAAGGTCGCAGCCGCGAAGAAGGTGGCACCAAGGAAAAAGCCGACAACGAAGAAATCCTCCCCTCGAAAGGGAAGGACAGCCTAGGGCATGAATCACCTCGTCATTGCGAGCGTAGCGAAGCCATCTCCAGCCGTCGGACCTGGATCGTCTTTGCGAACCGGAGATTGTTTCGGCGCCGCGCTTCTCGCAATGATGGGAGAGGGGTGAGGCCGTGGCCGACGGAACGCCCCGCGCGCCCGTCGCTTCGCAGGCCTCGGCGGCCGACCGCCTCTATATCATCGATGCCCGCAACCGGGTGGAGCGGCGCATCCTGCTCGACTGGGTCCACGCGACCGCCGGGGATCTGGGGGGCGAAGGCGCGCCGCGCTGGGTCAGTCTGGCGATCGCCGACGGCGACGAGGCGCTCGACCTCGATCCCCTTCGCGCCGGGCTGGCAGGCGGTCCGGCGCGCGAGGTGGTGCCGCTGCGCGTCGCGTGGCGCATCCCCGGCTTCGACCGCGACCGCGCGCTCAAATTCCGCCATCTGATCTTCGGCGACCCGCGCCAGCCGGGGCCGCTGCGCGCGCGCTTCATCCTGTGGCGCGACCGGCGCCGCGCGCAGATACTGGTCGGCGAGGCGGCGACGCAGGGCGCGCTCCAGGCGCGTTTTCTGTCGCAGACCGGCGGCGGCGACGGGTGCGAATCGGGCGGCGCCGAGTTCGCGGGCTTCGTCGCGCGGCAGGCGGGACTCGCGCTCGACGTCGCCGAACGCGGCATCCGCGGCAGCCGCTACAAGGTGCCGCGCTTCGTCGCCGACAGCCTGCGCACCAGCCCGCAATTCCGCGCCGCGCTCGCCGACCTCGCGCAGCAGCTCGGCCGTCCCGTCGCCGACCTCTATCGCGAGGCACGGCCGCTGATGAAGGAGGTGATCGCCACCCCCGGCGCGCTGTTCCTCGATCTGCGCGCGCGGCTCGATCGCATGATGTTCGGCGGCTACGCGCCCGAAATGGAGGTCGACGCGGCCGAACTGGCGAAGCTGCGCTCGGTGCTGCGCGAACATCCGACCTGCATCCTGTTCACGCACAAGACCTATATCGACGGCGCGACGCCCAGCCGCCTGACCTATGAAAACGACATGCCGATGCTCCACAGTTTCGGCGGCGCCAACCTCGACTTCGCGGTGATGGGCACCTTCTTCCGCCGCTCGGGGATCATCTTCATCCGTCGCAGTTTTCAGGACCAGCCGGTCTACAAGCTGGTCCTGCGCCACTATATCGCGTGGCTTCTCGCCAAGCGCTTCCCGCTGTCCTGGGCTTTCGAGGGGACGCGGTCGCGGCTCGGCAAGCTGATGCCGCCCAAATATGGGCTGATGAAATATGTCCTCGACGCGGCGCATGCGACGGGGACGCGCGGCGTCCATTTCGTTCCCTTCGTCACCAGCTTCGACCTGATCCGCGACGTCGAGGAATATGCCGCCGAACAGGCCGGGCGCGTCAAGAAGCCCGAATCGCTCAGTTGGTTCCTCGGCTATCTGAAAAGCCTGAAGCAGCCGTCCGGCCGTATCCGGATCGACCTTGGCGATCCAATCGTGATCGACGCGGCGCCCGGGCCGGACGACAAGCGCGCGCTCGAGACCATCGCCTTCGCTGTCGCGGTCGAGGCGAACCGGGTGACGCCGCTGACCGTGACATCGGTGATGTGCCTGATGCTGCTGGGCGCCGCACCGCGCGGCGCGACCGCCGGAGAGGTGCTGGCGGGCATCGCCGCCGTCACCGCCTGGGCGCGGGCGCGCGGCATCCGCCTCAGCAAGGAGCTTGAAACCGGCGACGAGGCGGCGCTTTCGGCCACCGTCGACACGCTCGTCGCCAGCGGCCTCCTTGCCCGCTACGAGGCGGGGAGCGAGAATGTCTATTCGATCGACCCCGCCCGGCATCCGATGGCGAGCTATTACCGCAACATCATCGCGCACCACTTCCTCGACCGTGCGATGATCGAACTGGCGCTGTTCCAGCTCCGCGATGCCGACAGCCGCGATTCGACCGAGGCTTTCTGGGCCCGGGTCGACCGGCTGCGCGATCTGTTCAAGTTCGAATTCTTCTATCCGCCGCGCGACGAGCATCGCGCCGCGATCGAGGCCGAACTCGCGCGCATCGACCCCGCCTGGGCGAAGCGGCTGGCGAACGGCGACCGCGGCGTCGCGCAGCTCATCCGGCGCTGCCAGCCACTGGTCGGCCACGCGATCCTGCTGCCTTTCGCCGAAGCCTATTCGGTCGTCTCCGACATTCTCGCCCGCGCCCGTCCGGGCGACACGGTCGATGAAAAGGCGCTGATCGATACCGCCCTCGCCGAAGGCCGGCAGGCCTGGCTGCTGCGCCGGATCAGCAGCCAGGCGGCGATCGGCAAGCTGCTTTTCGCCAACGGCCTCTCGCTGATGCGCCACATGGGACTGGCTGGCCCCGCCACCCCCGACAGCCTCGGCGCGCGCCGCGCGCTGCTCGCGGAACTGCGCGGTCTCGCCAACGTCATGGAATCGATGCGCCTCGCGACGCTGGCGCTCGCCGACCGGCTGCCGGCTGCGGGAGAATGACGGTGGGTTATTCAACTTCGTCATTGCGAGCGGAGCGAAGCCATCCAGAGCGGTTTACGCGGGCTCTGGATTGCCGCGTCGCCTTCGGCTCCTCGCAATGACGATGGTTTAGGAGGAAGTGATGCTTAAGCAACTCAGCGCGCAGGACGCCCAGTTCCTCTACACGCAGACCGCGAACAATCTGACGCATATCATGGGGGTCTATATCTACGACCCCTCGACCGCGCCGGGCGGCTTCGTGCGATTCAAGGACATCATCCGCCACGTCGAATCCCGCGTCGACACCTCGCCGCTGTTCAAGCGCCGGCTGCACCGGCTGCCCTTCGACCTCGACCATCCCTATTGGGTCGAGGATGAGCACTTCGACATAGAAGCGCACATCAGCCACGCACGCCTGCCCGAGCCCGGCGACTGGCGCCAGTTCTGCATCGCGGTCGCGCGCTATCATTCGAAGCCGATGGACATGAACCGGCCGCTCTGGGACATCTACGTGATCGAGGGGCTCGACCGCATCCCCGGCATCCCGAAGGGCAGCTTCGCGATGCTGCACCGCGTCCATCATGCCGCGGTCGACGGCGCATCGGGCGCCCACGCCTTCATCGCGATGAGCGACATCGACGCGAAGGGCACCCCCGCGATCGCCGAGCCGCCGCCGGTCGAGGACCTCGGCCAGGCGCCGTCGGGGGCGGAGGCGGCGGCGCGCGCGTGGGCGGCATCGCTGCAATCGCCGGTCAAGTTCATGAACGCGCTGATGAAGATGTCACCGGCGATCATGGCCTCGGCGCGCAAGTCGATCAGCGAGGGCGGGATGGCCGCGGGCGTCCCCGAAACGCGCTTCAACGTCGCGGTCGGCCCGCACAAGATGTTCGACGGCACCACCGTCGCGCTCGCCGATGTCGGGGCGGTGCGCCGCAAGGTGCCCGGCGCGACGGTCAACGACGTCGTCATCGCGACCGTCGGCGGCGCGCTTCGCAAATATCTGGACCGGCACGGCGAACTGCCGAAGGAAAGCCTCGTCGCGGTCGCGCCGATCAACCTGCGCGGCAAGGAGAAGGCGGCGGGAAAGGCCTCGACCCCGGGCAACCAGGTTTCGGCGATGAGCGTTCCGGTGCGAACCGACATCGCCGATCCGCTCGAACGGCTCGCCGCGATCCGCGACTATACGGTTGAGGCGAAGGAGGCGAAGGCCGGGGTCAGCGCGCGACTGATGACCGACCTGTCGCAGCATATCCCCGGCGCGACGATGGCGGCGGTCGCGCGCATCGTGACCAGCGAGCGCTTCGCGGTGCGCGGCACCAACCTGTTCATCTCGAACGTCCCCGGCGCGCAGGTGCCGCTCTATCTCGCCGGGGCGCAGCTCGTGCAGCAGCACGGCCTCGCGCCGCTCGCCAACAACATGGGGCTGTTCATCGCGACGCCGAGCTACAACGGCCGCATCGCCTTCTCGATCATCTCCGAACGCGCGATTCTGCCCGACATCGCCTTCTTCCGCCAATGCATCGACGACAGCTTCGCCGAACTGATGGCGGCGGAGCCCGCGGCGGAGAAGCCGAAGGCCGCTACGGCAAGGCCGAAGGCGCCGGCGCGGCCCAGGGCAAAGGCCAAGGCCCCCGCGAAAGGCCGGGCGAAATCGGTTGCCAAAGGCAACGCGACCGGCAAGACTCGCAAGAAATAGCCGACGCAGGACCAGATATGCTCTTTACCCCGACGCTCAGTGCCGACCGTGACCTCGCGACCGCCGCCGATTATCGCCAATGGTCGCAGGCCGCGCAGGAGCATGACCGCAAGTCGGGGGCGCTGGCGTGGCGCAACGCCGACGAAAGCGGCAATTTCGACTATCGCGCGATCCGCGCCCGGCTCGAAAGGCTGCAGGCGCTGTCGGCGGCGAACGACGTAAAAGGGCTGCTCTTCGTCCTCAACGAGGGCATCCACGGCAACATCGACGGCATGGGGCACGAACGCCTCTATCAGAAATCGCGCTTCGGCACGAAGCGGCTGATCGAGGATTATATCGCCGCTGTCGTGTCCGCGCTCGACCGGATCGCCGCCTCGCGCGCGATCCCGCGCGACGAAAAGCGCGATTTCTTCCGCCGCGCTCAGCATTGCTACGGCCGCTCGGCGCTGCTGCTGTCGGGGTCGGGCGCCTTCCTCTATTTCCACGTCGGCGTCGTGCGCGCGCTGTGGTCGGAGGGCGTGCTGCCGAACATCCTCGCCGGGTCGAGCGGCGGCTCGATCGTCGCCGCGATCATCTGCACGCGCAAGGATGCGGAGATCGGGCCCTTCCTGGAAGGCGACAGCCTCGCCAACCCCGACCGCGACCCCGAACTGCGCCGGCTGGCCGCCGACGAGGTGCGCGACCGGCTCGCCGCACTGATCCCCGACCTGACCTTCCAGCAGGCGTTCGAGATCAGCGGCCGTCACCTCAACGTCTCGGTCGCGCCGGCCGAGAAACATCAGAACGGCCGCCTGCTCAACGCGATCACCGCGCCCAACGTGCTGATCCGCGAGGCGGTGCTCGCCTCGTGCGCGGTGCCGGGGGTGTTTCCGCCGGTGACGCTGATGGCGCGCGACGACCGGGGCGAGCGCGTGCCCTATCAGCCCGACCGGCGCTGGGTCGACGGGTCGGTGACGCACGATATTCCGACCAAGCGGCTCGAACGCCTCTATGGCGTCAACCACCATATCGTCAGCCAGGCGAACCCGCTCGCGCTGCCCTTTGCGACCGACACGCGCAAGCAGATGGCGCCGATCGAGGCGATCCAGCACGCGTCGATGATGACCTTCAAGGCGTGGCTCAACGCCAATATGGTGATCTTCCAGAAGCCGCTCGAACTGCTGCCGCCGCTCAACAGCCTCGCCAACATGGCGCGTTCGGTGATCAATCAGGAATATACCGGCGACATCAACATCATCCGCCCGCCCAAATTCTGGTCGCCGACCAAGATATTGAGCGACCTCGACCAGGCAGAGATCGACGAACTGATCGACACCGGCCAGCGCGCCGCCTGGCCGAAGATCGAGATGGTGCGCACCCAGACCGCGATCAGCCGCGCGCTCGATGCGATCCTCGCGCGGATCGACAAGAGCGGCGACGACGGTCCCGGCCATCGCGCCTCGGCGCTCAAGCAGCCGGTGCGCTGACATGGCGGCGGTGACGCTGCCGGCGGCGTCCGCGGCGGCGGGCGCCCGGCTGCACGTCACCGACTGGCTGCCCGCCGCACCGCCGAAGGCGGTCGTGCTGCTCGCCCACGGCTATGCCGAGCATGCGGGACGTTACGAGCATGTCGCGCGGCGGCTGAACGCCGCCGGCTATGCGGTCGAGGCCGTCGATCACTGGGGCCACGGCCGGTCGGACGGCGAGGGCGGTTTCGTGCCGCGCTTCTCCGCCTATCTCGACGGCATGACCGAACTGCTGGCGCGCGTCGAGGCAGAGCATCCGGGCGTGCCGCGCCTGCTCCTCGGCCACAGCATGGGCGGGCTGATCGCGACGCTGTTCCTGATCGAGCGGCAGGACGCGTTCGCCGCCGCCGCGCTCTCCGGCCCCGCGATCATGCCCGCCGCGCCGCCGTCGCGCGTCACGGTCGCGCTCAGCCGCTTCCTGTCGCGTTTCTTTCCGCGCCTCGGCGTGCTGGCGCTCGACGCGAACGGCGTCAGCCGCGATCCGGTGGTGGTGGCCGCCTATCTCGCCGATCCGCTCGTCTACACCGGCAAGATCGGCGCGCGGCTCGGCAAGGAACTGATGGACGCGATGGCGGCCGCGCAGGCGGGCGCCGCCCGGATCGCGCTGCCGATCCTGTTCCAGCACGGCGACGCCGACAGCCTCGCCGCACCCGAAGGCTCGCGCTATCTGTTCGATCATGTGTCGTCGGCGGACAAGCTGCTGAAAATCTATCCCGGCCTGTTCCACGAAATCTATAACGAGCCCGAACGCGACGCGGTGCTCGACGAGTTGATCGGCTGGTTCGACGCGCATGTGGGGGCTCGATAAGCCCTTTCCCCGCCCGGCAGGGGCCAAGGAGACGCCATGAAAATCCTTCTCATCCTCGTCTTCGCACCGCTGATCGCGCTGGCGCTGCTCTATTTCCTCTTTCCCGGCCGCCTCGTCGCGCTCGGCCGCTGGCTGCTGCGACGCCGCGGCGGCACGGTGCAGAAAAGCGTCACCGTCGAGGGCCGTGCCTGGCCCTATCTGGAGGGGGGCGACCCGGCGAAGCCGACGCTGCTGCTCGTCCACGGCTTTTCGGGGGACAAGGACAATTGGTCGTTCCTCGCGCCCTATCTGACGCGCGACTATCATGTCGTCGCGCCCGACCTGCCGGGCTTCGGAGAGAATGAGCGCAACCCGGCGCTCGCCTACGACATCGCGGCGCAGACCGCGCGGTTGAAGGCCTTCGCCGATGCGCTGGGCCTGGAGCGACCGCATATCGCGGGCAACAGCATGGGCGGGTGGATCGCGCTGCGCTATGCGCTCGACTATCCCGACGCGCTCGCCAGCCTGATCCTGCTCGACAATGCCGGGGTCAACGGCACGAACGAGAGCGACCTTCAGAAACAGGCCGCGAACGAAGATTACAACCCGCTCGTTCTCGCCAGTCTGGAGGACGCCGACCGGCTGGTGGCGATGGTCGTCCACAAGCCGCCCCATATCCCCCGGCGGCTCAAGCCTGTCCTCTACGCCGACGCGCTCCGCTACCGCGACCAGCTCGACGCCGCCTTCTGGGTGATCGCGACCGAGATGCGCGACCATCCGCTCAACGACCGCCTCGGCGAGGTGAAGGTGCCGACGCTCATCATCTGGGGCCGCCACGACCGGCTGATCGACGTGAGCTGCGTCGCCGAACTCGAACGCGGCATCGCGGGCAGCCGCAGCCATGTCTTCGAGCATGTCGGTCATGTCCCGATGGTCGAGGATCCCAAGGCGACCGCCGCGGTGATGCGGGAGTTTCTTGCCAAGCCCTGAAACGCGCGCCACTCTCTTCCCGAACAGGGGAGGGGAGAGGCACATGCGCCTGAAGGTGGGGCTGCTCGGCGGGGGAAGCTGGGGGACGACGGTCGCGTCGCTGGTGTCGCGCAACGCGCCGATCACCCTGTGGGCGCGCGACGCCGAAACGGTCGACGGCATCAACCGCGATCGCGAGAATCGCAAATATCTTCCCGGCATCAAGCTGCCCCCGGCGCTCCGCGCCACCGCCGATCTGGGCGAGGCGGTGGCGGGCGCCGACGTGCTGGTGATGGGCGTTCCCTCGCACAGCTTCCGCGCGGTGCTGGAGGAGGCGCGCCGGCATTTGCGCCCGTGGGTGCCGGTGATCAGCCTGACCAAGGGGCTCGAACTCGCGTCGGGCAAGCGGATGACCGAGCTGATCGAGGAGGTGCTGCCCGGTCACCCGGTCGGCGTCCTCACCGGTCCCAATCTGGCGCGCGAGATCATGAGCGGGCAGGCGGCGGCGAGCGTCCTGTCGATGGCGGACGAGATCGTCGTCCGCGCGCTCCAGCCCGTTTTC
Source organism: Sphingopyxis sp. MG (assembly GCF_002953155.1). NCBI lineage: Bacteria > Pseudomonadati > Pseudomonadota > Alphaproteobacteria > Sphingomonadales > Sphingopyxidaceae > Sphingopyxis > Sphingopyxis sp. MG. The sequence goes on along the minus strand of NZ_CP026381.1, from coordinate 2,709,900 downwards.
CATTCGGGTCTGTTCCGCGTCTACACCAACACCGACCTGCTGGGCTGCGAACTGGGCGGGGTGCTCAAGAATATCGTCGCGATCGCGGTCGGCATGGGCGACGGGCTGGGGGCGGGCGACAATACCCGCGCCGGGCTGATGACGCGCGGGCTGGCGGAGATCACGCGGCTGGGTGTCGCGATCGGCGGGCGGGCGGAAACCTTCGCCGGCCTCACCGGCATGGGCGACCTGATCGCCACCTGCACCAGCCCGCTGTCGCGCAACCGCCATGTCGGCGTCGAACTGGGCAAGGGGCGGCCGATCGACGCGATCATCGCCGACATGCACATGGTCGCAGAGGGTGTGAAGAGCGCGCCGACCGTCATGGCGCTCGCCGACCGCCACGGCATCGCAATGCCGATCGCGCGCGACGTGTCCGACGTGACGCAGGGTCGGCGGACCGCGATGGAGGTGTTCCGCGGCCTGCTGAAATCGACCGTCGGCGACGAGGCGCATCCGGGCTGACGGGCTTTTCGTCACCTGCGAGCGGCGAAGCCGCGCGGCAATCCAGAGTGCGCGGTGCCCCCCTCCCCCGGATTGCTTCGCTTCGCTCGCAATGACGCAAATCGGTCTAATCCGTGGAAGGTGTGTCCCCGCGCAGGCGGGGACCCAGAGCGGCATGGCGCCGGCCTTGGCTTCATCCGCCCTGGGCTCCCGCCTACGCGGGAGCGCCCGGCTTATTCAAACCCGGATGATCCCGTTTCACACCCCGCCCTCGGCCAGCAGCGCCTTCGCTTCCTGGCCCTGCCAGTCGATCGCGCCGATCACCCGCCACAGCTCGCGCCCCTGCGCGTCATAGAGGATCGAGGTCGGCAGCGCGCTGCCCGCCGCGTCGAGCAGGCCGTTCTGCGGGTCGACATAGGGTTGCAGTGCGTTCAGCTTCGCCTTCTGGAACCAGGGGGCGACGATCTCTGCGCCCTGCAGGTCTTGCGCGACCGCGATTACGGCCAGCCGGTCGCCGCGCTCCGCGGCCAGCGCGTCGAGCGTCGGCATCTCGGCGACGCACGGCGCACACCACGTCGCCCACAGGTTGACGAGCAGCGGACGCCCGCGGAACGCCGCCAGCGTCACCGGCGCGTCGTCGGGACCGCGGAAGGTCGCGGTCGGCGCCGCCTTGCCCGCCTGGCCGCGATCGACCTGATGCACGAAGTGCGCGGCGCCCGCCGCCGCTTCGCCTGCCGAAACATTTGCTTGCGGCGTCGCCGCTTGCTCCGCGCCGGGCTTTTCCCTATCGCAGCCCGCGACCGCCCCCGCGAGCAGCAGGGCGATCAGCACGGTTTTCGGATCTGGGACGCGGCGAATGGCGGATTCTCCCGATAAGAGCAGCATGTGGGGTGGCCGCTTCGGTGGCGGACCCGCCGCGGTCATGCAAGAGATAAACGCTTCGATCCCCGTCGACAAACGCTTGTGGGAAGAAGACATCGCCGCGAGCCGTGCGCACGCCGCGATGCTGGGCGCGCAGGGGATCATCGCCGCCGCCGACGCCGCGACGATCGACGCCGGGCTCGCCCAGATCGCCGGGGAATTCGCGGCGGGCGGCGTGCCGGTCGACCTCGCGCTCGAGGATATCCACATGACCGTCGAATCGCGGCTGAAGGAGCTGGTCGGCGAGCCCGCAGGGCGCCTCCACACCGCGCGCTCGCGCAACGATCAGGTCGCGACCGATTTCCGCCTGTGGGTCCGTACCGCCTGCGACCGTATCGACGCGGGACTGAAGGCGCTTCAGGCCGCGCTGCTCGCCCGCGCCGACGAGCATGCCGACAGCATCATGCCCGGCTTCACCCATTTGCAGGTCGCGCAGCCGGTGACGCTCGGCCACCATCTGCTCGCCTATGTCGCGATGTTCGGCCGCGACCGGGGCCGTTTTGCCGACGCGCGCGCGCGGCTCAACGAATCGCCGCTCGGCGCCGCCGCGCTCGCGGGCACCGGCTTCCCGGTCGATCGCCATGCCACCGCAGCCGCGCTCGGCTTCGATCGGCCGATGGCGAACAGCATCGACGCGGTGTCCGACCGCGACTTCGCGCTCGAATATTGCGCCGCCGCCTCGATCGCCGCGATCCACCTGTCGCGCCTTGCGGAGGAGGTGGTGATCTGGGCGAGCCAGCCCTTCGGCTTCGTGTCCTTGCCCGACGCCTGGTCGACCGGCAGTTCGATCATGCCGCAAAAGCGCAACCCCGACGCCGCCGAACTGGTGCGCGGCCGCGCCGGGATGCTGCTCGGCGCCTTCCAGCGGCTCGCGGTGATCGTCAAGGGGCTGCCGCTCACCTATTCGAAGGACCTTCAGGACGACAAGGAGACGGTGTTCGGCGCCTTCGACGCGCTCGCGCTGTCGCTTGCGGCGATGACCGGCATGGTCGAAACGCTCGCCTTCCGCACCGACCGGATGCGCGCGCTCGCCGCCTCGGGCTTCTCGACCGCGACCGACCTCGCCGACTGGCTGGTGCGCGAGGCGGGGGTGCCGTTCCGCGAAGCGCACCATATCGTTGGCGCCTGCGTGAAACGATCCGAGGAGCTCGGCGTTGAGCTTTCGGCGTTGCCGGCCGACGAAGCGGCGACGATCCATGCCGCGGTGACCCCGGCGGCGCTCGCTGCGCTCACCGTCGAGGCGTCGGTCGCCAGCCGCGCCAGCTATGGCGGCACCGCGCCCGAGCGGGTAAGAGAAGCCGTCGCGGCCGCCCGCGCCGCGCTGGAGGATTAGGATGACGGCACAGCGTTCCATCATCGCGGCCGCACTGGCCGGCGTCGCGCTTGCCGCGGCGCTTGGCGCGTGCGGCAAGAAGGAAGATTTGAAGCCGGTCGCCGGCCAGCCGCCCGCCGCCCTGCCGGTCGGGGCGACGCGGGCGCCCACCACGCAGGAGCTGACGACGCCTGACGCGCAGGCCAAACCCGCGCGCAGCGACGAACTTCTCAAACGCTCCGAACAACGCGAACCCGACGATTTCGACCTTCCGCCCCCGGGCTGAGTTCAGAATCTTCCCTTGCAGTCCGTTCGTGTCGAGCGAAGTCGAGACACCCATCGGCCTCGGGCCGTTCGTCGGGGGCATCTCGACTTCGCTCGATGCGAACGGGGAAGGGAAGCTACCCAAGGATCTTCCAGATGGACCATTTTCAATATCGTGACGGCGTCCTCCACGCCGAGGACATTCCCCTGCCGCGCATCGCCGAGGAGATCGGCACCCCCGTCTATGTCTATTCGCGCGCGACGCTCGAGCGCCATGCGCAGGTGTTCCGCGACGCGTTGAAGGACGTGCCGAAGAAGCACATCGCCTTCGCGATCAAGTGCAACCCCAACCTCGGCGTGCTGCGCGTCCTCGCGCGGCAGGGCTATGGCGCCGACGTCGTGTCGGGCGGCGAGCTCGAACGCGCGATCGCCGCGGGCATGGCGGCGGAGGACATCGTCTTTTCGGGCGTCGGCAAGACGCGCGCCGAGCTGGCGCTCGGGCTCGACCGCGGGATCGGCCAGTTCAACATCGAGCATGAAGCCGAAGGCGTCGCGCTGGCCCAGATCGCGCTGGCGAAGGAAATGACCGCGCGCGCGGTGCTGCGCGTCAACCCCGACGTCGACGCCGGCACCCACGCCAAGATTTCGACCGGCAAGGCCGAGAACAAGTTCGGCGTCGGCATCGACGTCGCGCCGGAGATATTCGGCCGACTCGCGGGCCTTCCGGGGCTTCAGATGCGCGGTATCGCGCTCCACATCGGCAGCCAGCTCACCAGCCTCGACCCGCTCGAAGCGGCGTTCGAGCGCGCCGGCCGCCTTGTTGCCGACCTGCGCGCGGCGGGGCACAGCATCACCCACGTCGACCTCGGCGGCGGTCTCGGCGTGCCCTATCGCCCCGACGACAATCCGCCGAGCCCGGCCGAATATGGCGCGATGGTCGCGCGCGTAACCAAGGACTGGGACGTCACCCTGCTGTTCGAGCCCGGCCGCGTGATTGCGGGCAACACCGGCGTGCTGCTGACCGAGGTGCTGTGGGTCAAGCCCGGCGCGACCAATCCCTTCGTGATCGTCGATGCCGCGATGAACGACCTTGCACGCCCGGCGCTCTACGATGCGTATCATGATTTCGTCGCGGTGAAGCCGACCGGGGACAAGATGACCGCGTCGATCGTCGGCCCGGTGTGCGAGACCGGCGACACCTTCGCGCGCGACCGGTTGGTCGACGCGGTGGAGGCGGGCGACCTCGCCGTCTTCCGCACCGCCGGCGCCTATGGCGCGACGATGGCCTCGACCTACAACAGCCGCAGCCTCGTGCCCGAGGTGCTGGTGGACGGCGACCGCTACATCGTCGTCGCCGACCGCATCGCCGCAGGGACGATCATGGCCGCCGAGCGCGTGCCGGACTGGATCGACTGATCCTCCCCGAAACGGGGAGGGGGATCATGCGCAGCATGGTGGAGGGGCACAGGCGGTCTGCCTTGCTGTCGAGAGGAAATATTTGGTCGCACCTGCCCCTCCACCACCTTCGGTGGTCCCCCTCCCCCTGCGGGGGAGGATTTGCTAGATAGTCCCCCATGCGCCAGCTCCCCATCTTCCTGAACCTTTCCGGCCGCACGGTCGTGCTGGTCGGGGAAGGCGAGGCGGCCGATGCCAAGGCGCGGCTGATCGCGCGCGCCGGGGGTCGGGTCGTCCCGGCTTGGGAAGCGGGCGCGACGATCGCTTTCGTTGCGCTCGAAGAAGGCGCCGAAACTGTTGCCGCCGACCTTCGCGCCCGCGGCCTGCTCGTCAATGTCGTCGACCGTCCCGATCTGTGCGACTTCACCACCCCCGCGATCGTCGACCGCGCGCCGGTCACCATCGCGGTCGGCACCGGCGGCGCTTCGGCGGGTCTCGCCAAGGCGGTGCGCCAGCGTATCGAGGCGCTGCTCCCCGCGCGTCTTGGCGCGCTCGCGGCTGCGCTCCACGCCGCGCGCGGCGCGATGAAGGCGCGCTGGCCCGCCGCCGCCGACCGCCGCCGCGCGATCGACGCCGCGCTGGCGCCGGGCGGCGCGCTCGACCCGCTCGATGCCGATGCGGCGGATCGGGTCGAGGCGTGGCTCGCGGTGCCGCAGGCCGCCGCTGCGCCGCGGCTCGAAACCATTCGCCTGACCGGCGCCGATCCCGACGAGCTGACGCTGCGCGCGGCGCGCCTGCTGGGCGAGGCCGACCATGTCTTTCACGACCCGGCGGTTCCGTCCGCCATCCTCGACCGCGCGCGCGCCGATGCCGTGCGCCACCCCGCCGACGCGCCGCCTGCCGCGCCGCCGCCGGGCCTGTCGCTGTGGATCGCCGCGGCGCCGTAAAACGCTACCTTAAAATAAGTTAACTGGCTCCCGCGGCCCGGTTTCCTAAGCCTTGTCGTGCGGCAGACGCGCCGCCTGCAACAGGGAGGGACATATGGGGGTAGAGGCCATCGACATCGACAGCATCCCGCTGCTCGACACCGCCGTCGGGCTGTTCGGATCGCTGGCGCCGATGCAATCGACGCCCGGATCGTCGGTGTTCGAAGTCACCGTCACCGTCGTCCTGATCATCTACGACTGAGCGCCTGCGCGCGGCGGCGCCGTCTTTCCCGCGCCGCCGCGCGCCCTTTCCGCATGGACCACGGCACGATGCCGCGCTCGCGGCACGATCATTTCCCGCGCCGCGACGAAGCGCGCCGCCGGCGCCGCCACGCCGCCGCGAGCGCACTCGACGCGGCGTGGCGCGCGGGCGACCTCGCCCCGGACGGCCTGCTCGCGGCGATGCGGGCGCAGGAGGCAGCGACGCCCGAAGCCGCGATCGCGGCGCTGGCCCCGTGGCTTGCCGACATCGACTGGCTGCGCGCGCGCCTCGGCGAGGCGCTGGGCCTGCTTGCCGCCGACGCTTTCGCGCGCCCGCCGCTGCGCCCGGTCGGCGGCGGCGCGCTCGGCGGGCTGCTGCTCGCCGAAGCGGGCGCGATCCGGCTGACGCTGCTGCTCCGCTCCTTCGATGCCGCCGCGCACGAAGGGGCGCCGACCGCGCTGTTCGTCCCCGGCCGTTCGGTGACGCGCATCCTCGCGGACGGCGGCGCGATGCTCCGCTTCCACCGCGTCGCGGTCAGCGCCGCAGAGGAAGCGGGCGCCTTCACCGCCGCCGGAGCGAGTCCTTGCCGTAGCACCGACCCGCGGCCGTTGCGCGCGGGGGAGACGATCCGGCTCGATTCGGCGCGCGAGACCTTCGGCCTCAGCGGCGGCAGCGGTGACGTGCTGATGCTCCAGCTTGCGATCCAGCCGCCGTCGCCCCTGCCGATCCGCGCCTATGACGTCGCGAGCGGCCGGCTCGCTCATGTCTCCGCCTCGCGCCGCGACAGCAGCTTTCGCCAGATGGCGCTCGCGCTGCTTCGTGCGATGCACCGCACCGACGCCGCGCCGCTCTTCGCCGCCGAAGCCGCCAGCGAGGATTTCGCCGCGCGCTGGAACGCGATGCGCGAACTGATCGCGCTCGACCCCGACGCCCCGCGCGCGCCGCTCGCGCGCATGGCCGCCGCCGACCCGCACCCGGAGGTCCGTGCCGCTGCCGCCGCGACGCTGGCACTCTATCCATCCCCTCCCGCAAGCGGGAGGGGCAGCGAGGCTCGCGAACTTGTTCGCTAGCCGCAGCGGGGTGGGTCGGTGCGCCGCGGAAAGCCCAGCCCCAACTCCTCCCGGAAGCGGGAGGCGAGCAGGAGAATATCATGCCGCGCCCGATCGTCCCGCCCGCCGCGCCCGAATATGATCTGGAGGAGGTGGCGGCGCGCCTCGACGAGGCCGGCGTCGATCTCGGTGACGAGGACAGCCTCGCCCGCTGCGCGGTGCTTCTCGCGGGTTTGGCGAACAACCGCGATTTCCTTGCCGATCGCGTGGTCGCCGAACTCAAGGCGAGCTACCGCGACCAACTCGAGGCGAACCGCTATTCGGCGCAGGTCTTCCTGCTCCATCGCAGCCGCTGCGGCTATTTCATCCGCGCCAACATGTGGCCGGCCGAGCGCGACGCCGCCTATGCCGCCAGCGGCGCCGCCGCCTTCGCCTACGGCCTGCCGCACGACCATAATTTCTCGTTCCTGACTGTCGGCTATTGGGGGCCGGGCTATATCAGCGACTATTATGATTATGACGCGGAGGCCGTCGACGGCCGCCTTGGTGAGCCGCTGAACCTGCGCTTCGTCGAGCGCAGCAGCCTGAGCGAAGGCACGATGATGCTCTACCGCGCCCACCGCGACATCCACAGCCAGCTCCCGCCCGAACGGCTGTCGGTCAGCCTCAACATCATGGACGAGGGCGAAGCCGTTCCGTGGCGCGACCAGTATATCGTCGATCTCGAAAGCGGCACCATCGCCCGCCGCCCGACGATTACCGCGGCGGAGATGCTGCTGCGCTGCGCGGTCCACCTGACCGACGAGGGCAAGGACATCGCCGACCATTTCGCCGCCGCACACCCCGTCCCCCGCGTCCGCGCCACCGCGCTCGCCGCACTGGCGGCGGTGAAGGAGGGCGGGGGCAGGGCGGCGGTGCTCGAACGCGGACTGCGCGATAAGGACGCGCGGGTGCGTGACGATTGCGCGCGCTGGCTGGCCGGATGATCCCCGCCGGACGACGGCCCGTAAAAGCCGCCTTTCCTATATTACCCTGCTATGCCGGCCTCCCGCCGTCACGCCTGCTGACAGCGCCCTCAACCCCTGCTAACGGGCGGCGCCATGACAACGCCCCTTTCGCATATCCGCAACTTCTCGATCATCGCGCACATCGACCATGGCAAGTCGACGCTCGCCGACCGGCTGATCCAGTTCACCGGCGGCCTCACCGAGCGCGAGATGTCGGCGCAGGTGCTCGACAATATGGACATCGAGAAGGAACGCGGCATCACCATCAAGGCGCAGACCGTGCGCCTGTCGTACAAGGCCCACGACGGCGAAACCTATCAGCTCAACCTGATGGACACGCCGGGCCACGTCGATTTCGCCTATGAGGTGTCGCGGTCGCTCGCCGCCTGCGAGGGCGCGCTGCTCGTCGTCGATGCGGCGCAGGGGGTGGAGGCGCAGACGCTCGCCAACGTCTACCAGTCGATCGAGCATGATCACGAGATCGTCCCGGTCATCAACAAGATCGACCTGCCCGCCGCCGACGTCGACAAGGTGAAGGCGGAGATCGAGGACATCATCGGGCTGCCCGCCGACGACGCGGTGCTCGCCAGCGCCAAATCGGGGATCGGCATCGAGGACGCGCTCGAGGCGATCGTCGCGAAGATTCCCCCGCCGAAGGGCGACCCCGCCGCGCCGCTGGTCGCAATGCTCGTCGACAGCTGGTACGACCCCTATCTGGGCGTCGTCATCCTCGTCCGCGTCGTCGACGGCGTGCTGAGGAAGGGCCAGCAGATCAAGTTCATGCAGGCGGGCACCACCCACCTGATCGACCGCGTCGGCTGCTTCACCCCGAAGCGGCAGGACCTGACCGAGATCGGTCCCGGCGAGATCGGTTTCATCACCGCGCAGATCAAGGACGTCGCGCAGGCGCGCGTCGGCGACACCGTCACCGACGCGAAGAAACCCGCCGCGGCGCCGCTGGCGGGGTTCAAGGAAGTGCAGCCGGTCGTTTTCTGCGGCCTCTTCCCCACCGACGCCAACGATTTCGAGAAGCTGCGCGAAAGCATCCAGAAGCTGCGCCTCAACGACGCGTCGTTCAGCTTCGAGATGGAGACGAGCGCCGCGCTGGGCTTCGGCTTCCGCTGCGGTTTCCTCGGCCTTCTGCACCTCGAGATCATCCAGGAGCGGCTGACCCGCGAATATGACCTCGACCTGATCACCACCGCGCCGTCGGTGGTCTACAAGCTCAAGCTCACCCGGTCGAAGGAAGGCGGCCCGACCGAGATGGAGCTGCACAACCCCGCCGACATGCCCGACCCGAACCGGATCGAGGAGATCGAGGAGCCGTGGATCGAGGCGGTGATCTACGTCCCCGACGAATATCTCGGCGCGATCCTCAAGCTGTGCCAGGACCGCCGCGGCATCCAGAAGAACCTCACTTACGTGGGCGGCCGCGCGCAGATCACCTACGAACTGCCGCTCAACGAGGTGGTGTTCGACTTCTACGACCGGCTGAAGAGCATTTCGCGCGGCTATGCCAGCTTCGACTATCACCAGATCGGCCACCGCCCCGGCGACCTCGTCAAGATGAGCATCCTCGTCAACAACGAGCCGGTCGACGCGCTGTCGATGATCGTCCATCGCGGCAGTGCCGAGGCGCGCGGACGCGGCATGTGCGAGCGGCTGAAGGACCTGATCCCGCGCCACATGTTCAAGATTCCGATCCAGGCGGCGATCGGCGGCAAGGTGATCGCCCGCGAAACCATCGCCGCGCTGCGCAAGGACGTGACCGCCAAATGCTATGGCGGCGACGCGACCCGCAAGAAGAAGCTCCTCGAAAAACAGAAGGAGGGGAAGAAGCGGATGCGCGAATATGGCAACGTCAACATCCCGCAGGAGGCGTTCATCGCCGCGCTGCGGATGGGCGACGACGCCTGAGGCTGGCCATCGCCGCCGCGGCGGGTTAGCTTCGCGCTTCCGCAGCGACGGAAGGACAGGCGATGGAGCAGGCCCGGGCAAGGCCGATCGACAATATCGTCGTGTGCAGCCGGCTCACCGACGGGACGGCGGTGTGTCTGCGCACGATCACGCCCGACGATGCCGACCTGCTGCGGCAGGGGATCGCGAAGCTGTCGGCGGAGGCGCGCTATCTGCGCTTCTTCTCGCCGGCGCCGACGATGCCCGACGCGGTGGTCGAACGGCTCGCCGACGTCGACGGGCACGATCACATCGCCTGGGGCGCCATCTGCACCGAATGCGAGGGCGAGCCGGCGATCGGCGCGGTGCACGCGGTGCGGCATCACAGCGACGGGCGCGTCGGCGAGTATTCGATCGCGGTGCTCGACGCCTTTCACGGGCTGGGGCTGGCGCGGATGATGACCGCGGCGCTGCTCGTCGACTGTCTCGCGGCCGGGCTGACGACGCTCGACATCCATATCCTGTCGCACAACCGCGCGGCGGCCCGGCTGATCACCGCGATGGGCGCGCGCCGCAAGCTCGAATCGGCGGGGGTCGCCGACTATGAACTCGACGTCGCGGCGGGGCTCGAATCGCTGCGGCAGGATCGGGATTTTCCAGGGGTGCAGGACGTGCTGCGCCAGCTCGGCGCGGCGTGATGCGCGCCCGGCAATTGCGGACAGCGGGCAATGGGGCTAGCGCCATCGCCATGTCTGCGTCGCTCCCGCGCCCGTTCGCCATCCCGGCTTTCCTCCGCTCGCTTGTCTTTGCGGCTTCGCTGTTGGCGGCCGTTCCGTCGAGTGCGGCCGAGGCGATACTCTATGCCGATATAACGATCATCGACGGAACCGGGGCGCCGGCGCGTCCCGGTCAGGACCTATTGATCGAGGGCGAGCGGATCGTCGCGATCGGCGCGCACGGTAGCCTGGGGGAGCGCGCGCGGACGGCGCGCACAGTTCCGCTGCCGGGCCGCTTCGTCATCCCGGGGCTGATCGACAGCCACGTCCATTTGGCGACGCCGCCGAACCGCGCGCGGGCGGAGGCGATCCTGCGCCGCCAGCTCTACGGCGGCGTCACCGCGGTGCGCGACATGGCGGACGACCTGCGCGCGGTGGGCGAACTGGCGCGCGCATCGCTGGTCGGCGAGATAGCGGCGCCCGACATCTATTATGCCGCGCTGATGGCGGGGCCGCCCTTCTTCGCCGATCCGCGCGTCCTCGCGGTGACGCGGGGGTTCGCGCCGGGCACCGCGCCGTGGATGCAGGCGATCGACACAAAGACCGACCTGCGTCTGGCCGTGGCGCTGGCACGCGGCACGGCGGCGACCGCGATCAAGATCTACGCCGACCTGTCCGCCGAGCGCGTCGCCGCCATCACCGCCGAGGCGCACCGCCAGAAGCTGATGATCTGGGCGCACAGCGCCATCTTTCCCGCCCGCCCGGCGCAGGTGATCGAGGCGGGCGCCGATGTCGTCAGCCATGTCTGCTACCTGGCCTATGAGGCGCAGCCGGTGATGCTCACCGCCTATGAGGATCGCACGCCGGTCGACGAGGCGCTGCTGGCCCCGACGGGCGACGATCCGGTGGTCGCCCGCCTCTATCGGACGATGCGCAAGCAAGGCACGATCCTCGACGCGACGGGCAGCCTGTTCGTCAAGTTCGAGGCCGAACGCAAGGCGGATCCGGGCAAGAAGCCGCTTCGCTGCAGCGGGGCGCGGACGATCGCGCTGACCCAGCAGGCGTGGCGGGCGGGCATTCCGATCTCGACCGGCACCGATTTCGTCAACCCCGCCGGCGATCCGTGGCCCGCAGTCCATGCCGAATTGCTTTACCTCGCCCACGACGTCGGCATGCCGCCGCTCGCGGTCATCCATTCGGCGACGCTCGTCGGTGCGCGTGCGGCGGGACAGGACAGCGACATGGGGTCGATCGAGGTGGGGAAGTTGGCGAACCTTGTCGTTCTTCGTGCAGATCCTCTCGCCGACATCGGCAATATCGGGAGCATCGAGATGACGGTGAAGCGCGGCCGGGAATTCCGTCGCGCCGATTATGTCGTCCCGACGGCCGCGGAGCTTGGCGATGACGATTGACCGGCGGGCGCTGCTGGCCGGCGCGGCGGGACTGGCGGCGGCCTCGCTGGGGCCGTCCGCGGTGCGCGCCGCGGCGGCGCCCGGCCGCGCGAACCGGCTGATCGTCAATGCGCTCGGCGGCCTTTCCGATCCCAATGTCGAGGGCGCCGACGATCCCTATTCGCCGCGCGTGCTGGCCGAAGCGCGCGAATCGGGCGTCACCGCGATCAACTGCACCTTCGGCTATGTCGCCGGTCCCGACGACCCGTTCGAGGCGAGCGTCCGCGACGTCGCCAAAGCCGACGCGCTGCTCCGCCGCCACCCGGCCGATCTGCTCAAGGTTTTCGGCGCCGCCGACATCCGCCGCGCCGGGGCCGAAAGGAAGATCGGCATCCTCTACGGCTTCCAGAACGGCGCGATGCTCGGCGAGGACGCGAGCCGCGTCGACCTGTTCGCCGACATGGGCGTCCGCATTTTCCAGCTCACCTACAATCCCGCCAACCGGCTCGGCGACGGCGCCATGGCGCCCGAGAATCGCGGCCTGACGCCCTTCGGACGGGAGGTCGTCGAGCGGCTCAACGCGCAGCGCATGATCGTCGACCTGTCGCACAGCGGCGAGCGCACCTGCCTGGAGGCGGCGCGGCTGTCGACGGCCCCCATCTCGATCAACCACACCGGCTGCCGCGCCGTGACCGACCTGCCGCGCAACAAGACCGATGCCGAACTGCGGCTGGTCGCCGAAAGGGGCGGCTTCGTCGGCATCTATTTCATGCCGTTCCTCGCCCGGTCGGGCCGCGCCCGCGCCGCGGACGTCGTCGCGCATATCGACCATGCGGTGAACATCTGCGGAGAGGATCATGTCGGCATCGGCACCGACGGCACCGTGACCGCGATCGACGATCTCCACGCATATCAGGCCGTCCTCGCCAAGGAGATCGCCGAGCGCCGCGCCGCCGGGATCAGCGCCGCCGGCGAGCGGCCGGACACCTATCCCTTCGTCGTCGACCTGCGCGGACCCGGCCAGTTCTTCAGGCTGATCGACCTTCTGTCGGCCCATGGCTATTCGAGCGGCCGGATCGAGAAGATCATGGGACTCAATTTCCTGCGCCACGTGGAAACCGTCTGGGGCAGTTGACGGGCGCGGGCGTTCCCGTCCGATCCGACGGATCGCAAAGAGCGTACTGACGAAATGGCGAGACCGCGCTTCGCGGTGCGCGGCTGAAATCGCGGGCGGCCGTCGCGCGACCGATTCCGCAGATTACACCTCTTCGAGTTGAATTTGATTGGCCCGTCGCCGGGCCCGCCGGCGCTGCCTTTCCCTTGGGCAGGACGGCCGCATCGCCGGGGCCGTGAAGCCTCTCGAGCCGAAATTTCGTCGAGAGGCTTGATTTATCATAATCAGATAGATAATTCATAGGAAAATAACCGTTCGAACAACGAGCGGTCTTGGGGAGAGAAACGATGGCAAATATCTACCGAAAAAGGATTTTCTTGTGCTCGGCGGCTCTTTCCGTGGTCGCCGCGGCGAATCCCGTCGGCGCGCAAACCACCGCAACGAGCAACGCGAGTCATGTCGATTCGGGCGATGCGGAGATCATCATCACCGCTCAGAAGCGCGAGGAGCGGCTGGTCGACGTTCCCATTTCGCTGACCGCGCTCACCAGCGATCAACTGGCCGCGGCGGGCGTCACGCAATTCCACGACCTGTCGCAGGTGGCGCCGGGTTTCACCTCCGAACAATATGGCGATGCGCGGGCCGGGCGCATCATGCTGCGCGGGGTAACGTCGCAGCAGGATAACCCCGGCAAGCAGTCGTCGGTCGGCGTCTTCCTGGATGGCGTCTTTCTGGCCCGCTACGGCGCGGCGACGGGCGAACTCGCCGACATCGAGCGCGTCGAGATCCTGCGCGGTCCGCAGGGGACGCTGTTCGGCGCCAATACGGCGGCCGGGCTCGTCAATATCGTCACGCGGCGTCCGTCGCTGTCGGGCGTCGAAGGCTTCGTCGAGGGCGTTGCGGCCGAGCATGACGCGTTCGAACTGCGCGGAAGCGTGACCGGGCCGCTGGTCGAGGATCGACTCGGCATCAGCGTTTCGGCCTATCATGTGCGCCGGGGCGGCCTGACGCACAATGCGACCACCGGCCGTTCGGTCGACAATCTGCGCCGCAGCGGCGGCCGGGCGAAACTCTATTATCGCGGCGAGGGCTTCGATGTCCTTCTGTCGGGCGATTATCTGCGCGAACGGTCCGAATGCTGTTCGGCGATTCCCGTTGCCTGGACCCCCACGGCCAACGTCTTCGGTGTCCCGATCGTCTCGCTGATCCCCGCCGGATCGCCCTATTCGCGCCAGACGATCCAGAACAGCCGCAACCTCAACCCGAACAGCGGCGGCGGGGTTTCGGCGGAGATCAACGTCGATGTCGGGGATCATGTGCTGACGTCGGTGACGGCGTGGCGCCGCTGGGACGTCACGCCGATCAGCGATATCGATTCGCTGCCACTCCGCCTGCTCGACGATTTCTACATCGATCAGCGGCACGATCAGTTCAGCCAGGAATTGCGGATCGCTTCGCCCTCGGGACAGCGCGTCACCTATGTCGCGGGCCTCTATTATTTCGCGCGGCGATCCGACGATCTGGAAATATTGCAGCCGCGCGCCGACGCCGCGGCCGTCATCCTTCCGGGTCAGCGCGGCGACACCACCATCGCGTCGCGCCTGAACGACAAGAGCTATGCCGCCTTCGCGCACGTCGATTTCAACCTGACAGACCGTCTGACCCTGTCCGCCGGTGGCCGCTATACCCGCGAGGACCAGGACGTCGATTTCACCCAGACGTCGGGCAACGTCGCTTATGCTTCGCTGGGCAATCGCCAGCAGTCGCGGCGGGAGTCGCAGTTCACCTGGGTCGCCAACGCGCGCTACAGCCTGCAGCGCGACCTCAACCTCTATGCCAGCGTGGCGCGGGGGTTCAAGCCGGGCGGGTTCGACCTGACGCGCCTTCCGAATTTCAACAATTTCGAGTTCGACGCGGAAAAGAACACCAATTACGAAATCGGGCTGAAGGGCAATATCCTCGACCGCAAGCTGCGCTTTTCGGCCGCCCTGTTCTGGACCGATTACCAGAATTTTCAGGCGCAGGCCTTCGACGGCCTGAATCTGGTCACGCGCAATGCGGAGCTTTTCCGCATCAAGGGCGGCGAACTGGAGGTCACCGCCCTCCCCACCGAGGGGCTGACGCTGCAATTCCAGACATCCTACACCCATGCGCGTTACGTGGACTTCACCGACGGTTCGTGCGTTCCCGGCATCGCGCCGCCGTGCGACCTGTCGGGCAAGCGCCTGCCGAACGCACCCGAATGGACGCTGGGCGGATCGGCCGAATATCGTGCGCCGCTGACGGCGGCGCTGACCGGCTATGGCCGGATCGACGGCAGCCACAAGAGCAGCGTCTTTTATCAGCAGAACCTCGACCCCTATGCCTTTCAGGGGCCGCGGACGATCATCAACGCGCGGCTGGGCATCGAAACGGCGTCAGGGCTGACGCTCGAAGCCTTCGCGCGGAACCTGTTCAACGACAAATATGTGAATTTCGTCTACCCATCGCCGCTGTCGACCGGCCTGTACGTCGGCTACGTCGGCGATCCGCGCCAGTTTGGCGTCCGCGCCCGCTACAGCTTCTGACCTCGTGACGACTCTCTCCGTCATGGGCAGGGGAAGGGGGCAGAGGCCATGGGCGGCGGCCGGGGCACCGGTCGTCGTCCTGCTGCTCGGCCTGCTGTATATCGTTTCCTATCTCGACCGCCTGATCCTGGCGCTGCTGGTGGCGCCGGTGCGGGCCGAATTCGGCATCAGCGACACCGCCATCGCCCTGCTCGTCGGTCCGGTCTTCGCGCTGTTCGGCGGCGTGTTCGCCTTGCCGATGGGGTGGCTCGCCGACCGGGTCCGGCGCACCCGGCTGATCCTCGCCGGCGTCCTGTGCTGGACGACCGCGACGATCGCGACGGCCTTTGCGCCCAGCTTCGAAACGGTCGCGATCCTGCGCGTCGGGGTCGCGGTGGCGGAGGCCGTGCTGTTTCCGGCGGCGATCTCGATGATCGCCGACC
The DNA here is from genome assembly GCF_002953155.1 of Sphingopyxis sp. MG. Taxonomy (NCBI): domain Bacteria; kingdom Pseudomonadati; phylum Pseudomonadota; class Alphaproteobacteria; order Sphingomonadales; family Sphingopyxidaceae; genus Sphingopyxis; species Sphingopyxis sp. MG. The sequence continues at coordinate 2,694,175 of NZ_CP026381.1, read as the reverse complement.
TGTTCCCGCCCGACCGGCGCGCGGCCGCGACGAGCGTTTTCGTCGGCTTCGGCGTGTTCGGCGCCTTCGGTGCCTTCATGCTGGGCGGCGTCGCGGTGCAGCTGCTGGGCAGCGAGCCGGTCGCGATCGGCAGTCTGTTTCTGGCGCCATGGCGGGCGACGTTCGTCGTCGTGGCGCTGCCGGGCCTGCTGCTCGCCGCGCTGTTCGCCGCGGCGGTGCGCGAGCCGCCGCGCACCGCGTCGATCCGCGCGGCCGTGCCGGTCGATGCGGCGCCGACGTCGCCCGAGCGGGTTTTCGCGCGCCGGAACATGCCGCTGTTCGTCCTTCTGTTCGTCGCCTCCGCGCTTGGGCAGGCGATCGTGCTGGGGGTCAGTTCGTGGTTGCCCAGCCTGCTGGTCCGCGACTTCGGCTTCGAGGCGGGGCAGGCAGGAATCTGGTTCGGGCTGTCGGGCGTGACCGCGGCCCTCGCCGGACTGGCGGCCGCGCCGCGCATCGCCGGCCATTTTCGGTCGCGCGGCCGCATGGACGCGCTGCCGCTGATCTGCGCCGGGGCGATCGCGGTGGGGGCGGTGCCATTGCTCGCCGGTTTCGCGGCCCCGTCGGCGCCGATGCTGCTGCTGTTGCTCGCGGCCGGATATTTCTTTCTCGTGCCCTCGGGCACCTACGCCATCTTCGCGATCAACTGGACGGTGCCGTCGCGCGCGACCGGCCTGTTCGCCGCCGTCTACACGCTCGTCAATTCGCTGGTCGCGGTGGGTTGCGGGCCGATGGTCGTGGCCATGGTCTCCGACCGGCTGGGAGGCGGGGCCAATCTGTCGTCGGGAATGGTCGTGCTCGTCGTGGGCGCGGGGACGCTGTCCATCCTGCTGCTGCTCGCGGCGCTGCGCCCCTTTTCCCGCCTTTGCGAAACCATCGAACGGCCGGTTCCCGGTCCGTCTTCAAGGGGTCAATATGAAACAGAATGAAACCCAGCGCCAGTTCGGCGACGCCCTGATCGAATGCCTGGAGGCGGTCGGCGCCAGCGTGTGCTTCGGCGTGCCGGGCGGGCAGACCATTCCCCTTTATGCCGCCGCGCGCCGCCATGGGTTCCGCCACGTGATGATGCGCGACGAGCGCAATGCCGCCTGCGCCGCCGATGCCTATGCCCGTGTGTCGGGCCGGATCGGGGTGTGCGACGCGACGGTCGGTCCGGGGGCGACCAACCTGGTGTCGGGGCTGGCGGAGGCCTATGCCTCCGCGATCCCGGTCCTCGCGATCGTCGCCGACGTGAAGACCGAGCGCGAGCATCTGCGCGTGCGCGGCGTCGCCTCGCAGGCGATGGAGCAGCAGGCGATGCTGCAGGGCGTGACCAAGCGGGTCAGCCGCGTCCACGCGCCGGAGGGCTTGCCCGACGTCTTTGCCGAGGCAGTGCGCACCGCCGTGACCGGCCGCGCCGGCCCAGCGGTGCTCGAGATTCCGGAGGACATCTTCTTTGCGCCCGCCGCCGGCGAGGCCGTGGCCGCGGACCCCGAGGCGGGGCGCTGGCCGCGCTACGGCGCCGCGCCTCGGACCGAGGATGTCGCGCAGGCGGCCGAGCTGCTGACGCAGGCACAGCGTCCGCTGATCCTCGCCGGCGGCGGGGCGCTCAGCAGCCGCGAGGCGGCCGAGGTGGTCGCGCTGGCCGAGCAATGCTCGATCCCCGTCGTTACCTCGATCAACGGCAAGGGGGTCATCGACGAATATCATCCGCTGTCGCGCGGCGTCGTCGGCGTGTTCGGATCGGTCGAAGCCAGCGTGGCGCTGCGCCAGGCGGATGTGGTGCTGGTGCTGGGGTCGAAATTCGCCCAGTTCAATTCCTTCCTCTGGCGCCTGCCGTCGGCGCGGCAGACTCTGATCCATGTCGATAGCGACGGGGCCGAACTGGGGCGCGCGATTCCGGCGCGGCTGTCGATCTGCGCCGACGCGGGGCGCACCGCGCGCCGCCTGCGCGAGGCGCTGGGCGGCGCGGCGCCGCGCGCGGCATGGCAGACGGACCTTTCCGAATGCCCCGCGCAGCCGGGCACGGCCGAGGGCGATCCGCGCGTCGCGCCGGAGCAGGTGATCCTCGCGCTGTCCGACCTTGCGGACGAGGACTGCGTTCTGGTGTCGGACGCCAGCCTGGCGTCGGGGTGGACCGCTTCGCGCTATCGCGTGCGCGGCAGCGGGCGGCATTTCCTGGCGCCGCGCGGGCTGGCCGGGATCGGCTGGGCCGGGGGCGCCGCGATCGGCGCGGCGCTGGCGCTGGGCGACCGGCCGGGCGGGCGCGTGGTGGCGGTGTCGGGCGACGGCGCCACCTCCTATTGGATCGGCGAGGTCGAAACGGCGGTCCGGCACCGGCTGCCGATCGTCTTCGTCATCCTCAACAACGCCGGCTTCGGCTGGATCATGCAGGGCGAGAAGATGCTCGACATCGAGCCGCGCTCGACCTTCGGACCGGTCGATTTCGCGGCGATGGGGCGGGCGATGGGCGCGCGCGGCTATCGCGCCGAAACGCTCGAAGAGGCGCGGGCGGCGCTGCGCGAGGCGTGGCAGGGGGAGGGACCGGCGATCGTCGATATCCTGACCTCGGAGGACGCCTCGCCCAGCGTCGACTGGGGCAGCCTCGATCCGGCGGCGGCCTCGGCCTATGGCGCCTACGGGATGGGGTGACGGCGATGGACGATTTTCATCCCCTGCACATCCATTGGAAGCCGCGCCGGGATGGTGGCGCGCCTCTGATACGGGACGAGCAGCGCGCTTTGTCTTCGGCCGATTTCGCGGCCGAGGTCGCCGGTCTCGCGCTGCTGTTCGTGCAGAAGGGGGTCGGGCGCGGCGACGTGGTCGCGACGATGCTGCCGAACCGGATCGACATCGTCGTCGCGATGTTCGCGGCGTGGCGGATCGGCGCCGCCTTCATGCCGATCAACCCGGCGCTGACCAGCGCCGAAGCGCTGTATCAGGTCGCGGATTCGGGCAGCCGGCTGATCCTGGTCGACGCCGCCGCGCGCGACCGCCTGACGGGGACGACGGCGACGCTGCTGCCGGTCGATGCGCCGCCCGAGCGATCGGCGGCGGTCCTGCCCGACGCGGCGGTGGCGGCCGACGACACCGCGCTGCTCATCTACACCAGCGGCACGACAGGGCGGCCCAAGGGCGTGATGCTGAGCCATGGCAACATCGACGCGATGCTGCGCTCGATCCACGCCGCGCTGCGGCTCGATGGCGACCTGTCGCTGCTCGTGATGCCGCTGTTTCACGTCAACGCCCTGCTGGTCAGCATCCTGGCCCCGCTCGCGGCGGGCGGCGGCGCGTGCATCCTCGAACATTTCGACCGGCACAGCTTCTGGCAGAGCGTGCGCGACAGCGGCGCGAGCTATTTCTCGGGCGTGCCGGCGATGTATCTGCTGCTGACCGCCGAACGCGGCGCCATCGCGCCAGCGCCCCGGCTGCGCTTCGCCATCTGCGGCGCCGCGCCGATGCCCGCGCAGGCGATCGGGGCGTTCGAGGCGCGCTACGCCGTGCCGGTCCTCGAAGGGTACGGGCTGACCGAATCGACTGTCGGCGCGACCCTCAACCCCCTCGACGGCCCGCGCCGCCCCGGCAGCGTCGGCCGCGCGATGCCCGGCATCGAGGTCGCGATCGTCGGCGAGGACGGGGCGTTCTGTCCGCCCGATACGGTCGGCGAGGTCGCCGTCCGCGGCGGCAACGTGATGAAAGGCTATCTGCGCCGGCCGGAGGATAGCGCCGCGGTGCTGGTCGACGGCTGGCTGCGGACGGGCGACCTCGGCCGTCTGGACGGCGCGGGATGGCTGACGCTGGTCGGGCGCAAGAAGGACCTCATCATCCGGGGCGGGGAGAATATCTATCCGTCCGAAGTCGAAGAGGCGATCATGGCGACGCACCTCGTTGCCGAAGCCGCCGTGGTCGGCCGGCCCGACGCGGTGATGGGCGAGGTGCCCGTCGCCTTCGTCGTCGCGCCCGAGGGCGGCGATGCCGACGCCCTCGTCCCCGCGCTGCAGGCGGAGATCGAGAAGGCGCTAGCGCGGTTCAAGCGCCCGGTCGCCTATCATCTTCTGGACAGCCTGCCGCGCAATCCGATCGGCAAGATCGACAAGCCGGCGCTGCGACAGCGGCTCGAACAGGCCGCGCAGCCGGCGACCGCCCCCTAATCAGACAAAGGAGACGATCATGAAATTCGGACTTTTCGGCGGCGCCGCCCGCGGCGCGGACCAGTCGGGCGACAGCCAGTCCTATCGCAGTTTCGTCGATTATGTCGTCGGCGCGGAGGAACTGGGGTTCGATTCGCTGTTCCTGGTCGAGCATCATTTCACCGGGGCGGGCCAGCTCAGCGCCTCGATGACCCTGCTGTCCTATCTGGCGGGGCTGACGACCAGCATGCGCCTTGGCACCGGGGTCACGGTGCTGCCGTGGCACAACCCGGTGCTGATGGCGGAGCAGGCGGCGACGGTCGACGTGGTGTCGGACGGGCGGCTCGATTTCGGCATCGGCCGCGGCTATCGCCCCAACGAGTTCCACGGATTCATGGTCGATCCCGCGACCGCCCCGGCGCGCTTCAACGAGGCCATCGAACTGATCCTGAAAAGCTGGACGACGCGCGAACGCTGGTCGCACGACGGCGAATACTGGCACTATCGCGACATCCTCGTCGAACCGCAGCCGGTGCAGCAGCCGCATCCGCCGATCTGGGTCGCGGCCCAGAGCGAGGCTTCGGTGCGTCAGGCGGCGGCACGCGGGCAGTCGCTGATGCTCGACCAGTTCAGCGACACCCGAACCATCGGCGAGCGCATCGCCTGGTATCGCGACGAGCAGACCCGGCGCGGCGTGGCGTCGCGGCCGCACCAGATCGCGGTGACGCGCGGACTGCTGCTCGTCGACGACGAGGCGAAGCGGACCGGGGAAATCGAACGGCGGCTGAAAGCCATCGCGATGCTCGCCGCGACCGCGCGGGTGCCGGGCGAGGAAAGCGAAGCGCCGGTGGTGGGGTCGCAGATGCTCGATTCCTCGCGCGACGCGACCGAGGCCTCGACCGTGATCGGCACCCCCGAGGCATGCGTCGCCCGCCTGAAGGAACTGGAGGCGGTCGGCGTCGACTACGTGCTGTTCAACGATCCGTGGGGCGGCATCGAGCGGCTGCGCTTCTTTGCGAAAGAGGTGATGGGGGCGTTCGCGGCGCAGCCGGCCGAGGATCGGGCGATCGCCTGACGGGGACGCCCCGGTCGCCGGATCCTCTCACCGGCGGCCGGGGCGGATCACCGCGCGCAATATCTCTCCGCGCGACAAGGCGTCGAGCCCCGCGTTCACGTCGCCCAGCGCCAGCGTGCGGCTGACGAAGCTGGCAAGATCGAGCCGGCCGCTTTCGGCCAGCCGGACGAAGGTGGGAAAGTCGCGGCGGATGTTCGCCGAACCGAACAGCGCGCTCGACAGCCGCTGTTCGGACAGGAAGAAGGGCAGGGCGGCCAGATCGAACGTCGCGTCCGCCGGCGGCATGCCGACGATGACGATTTCCCCCGAACGGCGCGTGATCGCCTGCGCCTGCGCCACGGTGGCGGGGGCTGCGACCGCATCGATGGTCGCGTCGACGCCCAGTCCGCCGGTCGCGGCGCGGACGGCCTCGGCCGGATCGCCCGCCCCCGGATCGAGGACCAGCGTCGCGCCCCGGCGCCGGGCATCGTCGCGGCGCGCGGGATTGGGGTCGATGGCGACGATCGTCGCCGCACCCTTCAGGCCCGCGCCCAGGATGGCGGCGAGCCCGACGGTGCCGCAGCCGATGACCGCCAGCGACCCGCCGTGCGACAGCTGGGTCCGGTTGAGAACGGTCGACAGGCCGGTGGTGACGCCGCACCCGATCAGGGCCAGCGATTCGGGCGGCTGATCGGTATCGACCGCGACCAGCGATGCCCGGTCGACCACCATTTCCTCGGCAAAGGTGCCGAGTCCGAAAAGGCCGGTCGCGACCGATCCGTCGGCACGGCGCGCGCGGGGCACCGATCGCAGGTGAAGCGACTGGACGCAGATATGCGGGCGGCCGGAGGCGCACTGGATGCAGTGGCCACATGCCGGCGCCGACGAGCTGATGACCGTGTCGCCGGCCTTCAGCCCCGCGACATGGCTGCCGACGGCCAGCACGGTGCCGCTCGCTTCGTGTCCCATCAGCAGCGGCGACCCATAGCTGTGATCGCCGCGGCGCACGGCGACATCGGTCTGGCAGAGCGCGGTGGCGTCGACGCGGACATGCACGTCGGTCGGCCCGAGCGGCAGGCTTTCCACCTCTTCCAGCCGCAGCGCCTTGCCGGGCGCGACGAAGATCGCGGCCTTCATCCCCACATCGCCGGCACGCCGGTCGGCATGCGATACATCAGGCCGGTGATCTGCGGGGGCGGCTGGCTGTCATCGAACCGCAGGTGCGGAAGATGGTCGAGCAGGGCGTTCAGCGCCGCCGTCAGCTCCATCCGCGCTACCTGCGACCCGGCGCAATAATGAACCCCGGTCGAGAAGGACAGGGTGACGCGCGGGTTGCGGTCGGCGATGAAGCTGTCGGGATCCTCGAAACGCGCGGGGTCGCGGTTGGCGGCGCCGATGGCCGGCTCGACGATCGATCCCGCGGGAATCTCGACCCCGGCGACGACCATATCGCGCGTGGCGAGCCGGGGCGGCGCGAACAGCACCGGGCCGTTCCAGCGCAACAGTTCCTCGATGACGCGCGGAATCCGCTCGCGGTCGTGATAGAGGCGTTCGAGCAGTTCGGGCCGTTCGAGCAGCGTGACGAGCAGGATGCCGAGCGAGCGATAGGTGGTGCCCGCCCCCGCCGGCAGCAGGTTGTTGATCAGGCCGAGGAGGTGGCGCTCGCTGATCTTCTGCTGCACGCCGTCGAGCTCGATCTCGCGTTGCAGCAGCATGCTGACGATGTCGTCGCGCGGATTGCGGCGCCGATCCTCGATGATTCCGCGCATATACTCCTCCACCGCCAGCCGGGCATTGCGCGCCTCGTCGGGCGTCGCGGCCGCGATCTGGAGCATCGCGGCCCATTCGTGAAAGCGCTCGAGATCTTGCGGCCGGATACCGAGCACCATCGCGATGACATAGACGGGGAACTCGGCGCAATATTCGAAATAGAGGTCGGTGCGTCCCTTCGCCTTGAACCCTTCGATCAGATGGTCGAGGCGCGGCCGGACGAACCCGCGCCACAGGTCGAGACCGTGCCGGGTGAAGGCGGGCTGGACGAGGGCGCGGAACTTGCGATGCTCGGGATCGTCGGAGCCCATCAACGACACTTCACCGAAGACATATTCGGTCATCTTGCGGATGCCGGCATTCGAAAAACCGATATTGTCCTGCAATATCTGTTCGGTCACGTCATAGCCGACCGAGATGAAGCGCGGCGCGTCGGGCCAGACTTCGGCCATCGGGTCGGGCACGCCGAACAGGTCGAAGGTCGATCCGCGGTGGATCGGCCCCTGCCGGCGCAATTCGGCGAGCTTCGGATAGGGGTCGGCCACGCGTCCCGCTCCCGTTCGGCTTGTCGTGCGCCGTTCCCAGTCCTCGCGGCCGACGCCGGCCACCATGTCCATGTTAGTGTCTGTCATCATATCTTTCATTCATGTTGAAGCGGGAGAAAAGGCGGGGCGTCAGAAGGCGAGGCCGCCGCCGCCGTCGACGACGAGCGTCTGGCCGTTGACGAAGGACGCCGCCGGGCTGAGCAGGAACAGGATCGCGCGCGCCATGTCCTCCGCCTCGCCGAGCCGGCCCAGAGGCGTGCGCGCAAGAACGTCGCGGCCATAGGCGCCCGCGGTGATGTCGCCGAGGCGGGGGGTGCGGGTGATGCCGGGGGCAACGGCGTTGGCGCGATAGCGGCCGGCCGCGGACACGGCGTGCCAGCGGGTCATCCCGGCGATGGCGGCCTTGCCGGCGGGATACCAGCCATTCTCCGCCGCGCCGCCGCGCCCGGCAACCAGCGAGGGCGGCGGTCCCCCCGCGATCGCTCCCGCGACCGATGCGACATTGACCAGGCTGGCGTGTGCGGCCGGTTCGGGCAGCGCGGCCGCCCAGGCGGCGGTGACGCGCTGCACGCTGCCGGCCGTCTGCGCCAGGCCTTCCTCGATGGTCAGCGGCAGCGACGAAGGCGGTCCCGCATTGTTCACCAGATGCAGGATCGGACCATGTTCGACCGCGATCCGCGCCATGTGCGTCGCCACGGTTTCGGGTTCGCCGGTGTGGAAGACATGGGGGTGAAAGGCCGGGCCGAGGTCGAGGCCGTGCAGGCGGTCGGCGTCGATATCGACCCCGATCACCGTCAGTCCCGCTTCGCACAGCATTTGCGCCGTGGCGGCGCCGATACCGCTGGCGGTGCCGGTGACGATCACCGAACTGCCTGCCGGGAAACCGAGGAAATCGAAAGCCATCAGCAGTCTCCTTGCGCCTGCGCCGCGCGCTCCACGGCCGCGGCAAATGCGGCGGGCTGGTCGATCGACACGAAATGCCCGGCCCCCGGCACGATCTCGCTCGTCGCATGCGCGACGCAGTCGAGCGCGGCGGGGGCGCATTCGGCGGCGGGGCCCTTTTCGCCGAACAGGAAATGGGTGGGGACGGTCAGCGCCGCGAGCGTCGCCATGACGTCATGCGCGCGGATCGATTCCATCGCGGCGATCATCGCCCCGGCGCCCGCTCGGGTGCGGTCGCCGTTCCAGCGCGCCAGCAGGTCGGCGTCGAGCGGCGAGCAGAGGCGCGCCTGCACCGTGTCGAAATCCTGCCGCGGCGTGCCGAACATCCGGTCGACCAGCTGCCACGCCGCATCCCACCATGCGCGCGGGCGCACCTGCATCTCGACGAGCAGCAGCGCCTTCACGCGCTCCGGCGCCCGTGCCGCCAGCGCCGCCGCGACGAAGGCGCCGATCGAATTGCCGACCAGCACCGCGGGTCCGATGGCCTGACGCTCCAGTATCTCGCCCAGCACGGAGGCGCGTTCGTCGATCGACAGGGCCGCATCGGCTTCGTTCGATGCGCCGTGGCCGGGCATGTCCCAGCCGATCAGCGCGAAGCGGGGGGTGAGGAAGGGCAAGCTGCGTTCAAACTCGTGCACCGAATGGCCGTTGCCGTGCAGCAGCACGACCGGATCGCCGCTTCCGGCGCGATAGACGGTTATCGGGCCAGCCGATGTCGATTCGATGCTTTTCGTCCTGTCGCCGCTCATTCCGCGCCTCCCTGCGCCGCGTGGAGGGCCGCCCGCCGGCCGAAGAGCATGCCGGGCGCGATCGAGGCGCCGGCGCCCGGATAGCAGGGGCCGAAGATGCCGCTGGCATTGTTGCCCGCCGCATAGAGCCCCGCGATCGGGCGCAGCGCCGGGTCGAGCGCGCGGCCGTGCAGGTCGGTGCGCACCCCGCCCGCGGTGCCGACATCGCCCGGATAGAGCCGGACGGCATAGAAAGGCGGCTGTTCGACAGGCCCCAGATTGGGGTTCGGCCGGACCCGGCGGTCGCCGTAATAGCGGCTGATCGCCTTCGATCCGCGTCCATGGTCGTCGTCGCGGCCCGCGCGCGCGCCGGCGTTGAAACGGTCGAGGGTATCGCACAGCCGCTGGAGGGGAAGGCCCGTTCTTTCGGCCAGCTCGTCGACCGAACCAGCGCGGATCAGATAGCCGCTTTCGATCCAGCCCGACGGGGTGACCATCGGCGGCGCCATTCCGAACGCGTACCGGCTGCGATGCCGGCTTTCGAGGATCAGCCAGCTGTGATCGGTGCCCAGCGCGGCGTGGCGTGCGATCATCCGCTGGCCGACCTCCATATAGGGCCCGGCCTCGTCCATATAGCGCTCGCCCGCGACGTCGACGACCAGCGAATGCGGAAAGCAGCGATCCCAGACATGGACCATCGGACCGGCGGGCGTCTTGGTGCCCGGAACCCACCACGCCTGGTCCATCATCGCCATCTCGGCGCCCGCATTTGCCGCGGCACGGATGCCGTCGCCCATGTCGCCGGCCGGCGCCATGGTCGCATCGACGCCGACCGGCGCCTGATGGATCTGGCGCAGGCCCGCATGGCGGGCGAAGCCGCCAGTCGCCAGCAGGACGCCCCGGCGTGCGATCACCCGGACCCGCTTGCCGTCGCGGTCGAGCACCGCACCGGCGACGCGGTCCTCCTCGACGATCAGTTCGACGAGGGGCGTGCCGCGCCAGACGACGACGCCGCTTCGCCTTGCCGCCAGCAGCAGGCGGCCGATCAGCGCCTTGCCGCGGGTCGCGGTCCGGGCGCCGGTCAGCCGCGCCTTCGCCGATCGCGCCGCGACGCGCAGCGCCGCGCGCGCCGCGGCCAGCGAGCGTATGCCGAGCGCCATCGTCGACACCTCGACCGAATGGGCGGCCGAGAAGAGCGCCCCTGGCGCCAGCCATTCCTCTGCCTCGCCCAGCGCGCGCAGGTCGAGCGCGTCGCAATAGAGCGTGCGGCCCGCCTCGCGCCCGCCCGGCAGTTCCGCATAATAGTCCGACCAGCCGCGCGCGTGGCGCAGCGCGAGGCCCTGATCGTCGAGAAAACGGGCGAAGGCGGGGCTTTCACGAACGAATATCTTCATGCGCTCCCGGTCGACCTCGTCGCGGCCGGGCCCGACCAGCGCCTCCAGATAGCGCAGGCCGTCCTCGCACGAATCGGCGACGCCGGCGCGTTCGAGCACATGGCTCGCGGGCAGCCAGACCGTTCCCCCCGACAGCGCCGTGGCGCCGCCGAGCCACGCCTCCTTCTCTGCCAGCAGCACGTCGAGCCCCGCAAGGCGCGCGGCCAGCGCCCCGGTCAACCCGGCCGCGCCGCCGCCGAGCACCAGAAAATCGCAATGATGATCGCCCTCTCGCAAGACCTTCCCTTTTTTCTATTTACATATAAATTATACAACTGATTGTGGAAAGCAACCTTTTTGAGGCGCTTGCCGGGAAGCCGATGCGCGGCGTGCCTTCGGAAGGGATGGCACGTCGCGGACGGGATGGAAGAGGAGAGAGGATTTGACGAACGCCGTTCTGCCCGATGCGGGCGATATTGCCGGTGCGCTGAAACTGGGCATGCGCCGGCTCGCCAAGGCGGTGGTGGTCGTCACCGCGCATCGGGGCGATGTCCGGGCGGCGATGACCGCGACCGCGGTTTCGGAACTGTCGCTGGACCCGCCCTCGCTGCTGGTCTGCGCCAACCGCTCGGCGTCGATGTTCCCCCTGCTGAAGGACGGGGCCGATTTCTGCGTCAACATATTGGACGCCTCGCACCGGGCGATCGCCGACCGGTGCGCGGGCGGTGCGGCGGGCGATGCGCGCTTTGCGGAGGGCGACTGGCGGCAGGCGGCCAACGGCGGATGGGTGCTGGGCGACGCGCAGGCCAGTTTCGCCTGCGCTTTCGAACAGGCGCATTTCTATGGCACGCACGGCATCTTCATCGGCCGGGTGATCGATGTGCGGATCGCGGGAGAGGTCGGCCCGCTGATCTATGTCGACGGCGCTTTCCGGTCCTGATGCGGTGCGAGGAAATAGGGCCAGTTTCCCATTGGCTTTTCATTTCGTATAAATTATCAAACTGATTATGGAGATCAAGTCCATTGGATGACTTCCTCGGGGAGGATGGCTAAGAACGGAATGGAAAGCGGTCGCGAAGGGACGCGGGGCAAGGCGTTGAAGGGGCAGAAGATGACGGATGGGATGTCGCCCGTGCGAATTCCCAAGGCGGCGGAGATCATCGCGCAGGCCATCCGGCGACGGATCGTCCTGGGCGACCTGAAGGAGGGCGACCTGCTCCCCGCCGAAGCGGACCTGATGGCGCAGTTCGACGTCTCGCGCCCGACCTTGCGCGAAGCGATCCGCCTGCTCGAATCCGAAGGGCTGGTGCGCGTGCTTCGGGGCGCCAAGGGAGGCGTGCGAATCTGTCCGCCGCAGGAGGATTCGGCGGCCCGCACCCTGGGTTTCCTGCTTCAGTTCCGCGGCGCGACATTGGCCGAGGTGCTCGACGCCCGCTCGTTCATCGAGCCGCGTCTGGCGGCGGGGCTGGCGGCCTCGGCGACCGCCGACGATATCCAGACGCTGCGCGATCACCTGGCCCACGAGGCGGAGGTGATCGAGGATTTCGCGCGCTTCGGGCGCGCCACGGCCGACTTCCACCGGGTGCTGGTCGAACGTGCCGGCAACGTCGCGCTGGGCGTGATCGTCAGCATGCTCGACGACATCTTCCTCCGCCATGTCGAGCGCTTCCTCAGCAGGTCGCGCCCGGACCAGCTGGCGCTCAACCAGCAGGCACTGTCCAACCATCGGGCGCTGGTCGACGCCATCGCGGCACACAAGCCGAAGCGCGCCGAGTCGGTGTGGGAGGACCATATGGACCAGCTGCGCACGGTCATCATCGGCGAACTCGGCCAGACGACGGTGCTCGATCTCTATTGACCGTCGAGGCCGTCCTTGTCGCCGAGGGTCTGGGCTTTCCCGAAGGGCCGGTGATCCTGCCCGACGGCTCGCTCGCGGTGGTCGAGATTCGCCACGGGCAGGTGACGCGCATCGCGCCCGACGGGACGAAGCGGGTCATCGCCAAGGTCGGCGGCGGCCCCAACGGCGCGGCGCTGGCCCCCGACGGCGCGTTGATCCTCTGCAACAACGGCGGCTACCAATGGGCCGAGAGCGACGGATGGGCGGTGCCCATCGGCGCGGCGGCGGACTATGCGGGCGGGTCCATCCAGCGGCTCCACATCGCGGACGGACGGGTCGAGACGCTGCTGACGGCGGTCGACGACCGCCCCCTGTCGGCCCCGAACGACATTGTCTTCGATTCGGCGGGCGGCTTTTATTTCACCGATACCGGAAAGCATCACCGGCATCACAGCGACCATGGGCGCATATGCTATGTGGACGGTGCCGGCGCGCGGACGGTGGCCGAACCGTTCGACCAGCCGAACGGCATCGCGCTCTCCCCCGCCGACGACCGCCTCTATGCGACCGAGACGGCGACCGCGCGCGCCTGGTGGTGGGAAGTCGAGCGCCCCGGGGTGCTGCGCGGCGGCCGCACCTTCATGGGCGCGGGCGGCGGCAACTTCCTGTGCGCTGAGCCCGGCTATGCCTATTACGACAGCATGGCGGTCGAGGCGAACGGCAATCTGTGCATCGGCACGCTGCTGCAGGCCGGCATCGCGATTGTCGGCCCCGACGGCGAGAGGATCGGGTTCGTCGATCTGTCCGACCTCGATCCCGCGATCACCAATATCGCCTTTGGCGGCAGCGACATGCGGCACGCCTATGTCACGGCGTCCGCGACCGGCCGCGTCTATCGCCTCACGTGGCCGCGGCCCGGGCTGCGGTTGAATTTCTGAGGCCGGATGCGGTTGCTGCAACCGCCCTATTTGCGCCGCCAGCGGAAATACCAGACCTCGTGCCCCTGCGCGCGGGCCTTGGCCTCGTAACGCGTTTCGGGCCAGCCGCCGGGGCGGACGAGGAAATCGTCGGCGGTCCGTGCCAGCCACTCGAACTGGTGGCGGTGGCGGCGCATCACCATCAGCGCGTGCGCGAGATAGACCGGGTGATCGGTGCCGAAGCGGAACTCGCCGCCGGGCTTCAGCTTGGCCGCGATCAGGTCGACCGGCCCGTCGTTCATCATCCGCCGCTTGGCGTGCCGCGCCTTCGGCCAAGGGTCGGGATGGAGCAGGTAGACGAAGGACAGCGCGCCGTCGGGGACGCGGCGCAGCACCTCCAGCGCGTCGCCGTGATGGATGCGGACGTTGGCGAGTGGCGGATGCGTGCCCCCCTTTCCCGCGAGATGCGGATCGCCGCTGACGTGGACGAGCGCCTGCGCGACGCCGTTGAGGAAGGGTTCGGCGCCGATGAAGCCGTGATCGGGCAGCATGTCGGCCCGCGCCGCCATATGCTCGCCACCGCCGAAGCCGATCTCGAAATGCAGCGGGCGGTCAAAACCGAACAGGCGCGCGGCGGTCACCGGCCCCTCCGCCGGCACCGCGATCTGCGGCAGCAGATGGTCGACCAGATCCTGCTGGCCCGCGCGCAGGGGCTTGCCCTTGGCGCGGCCGTAGAGGCGGTTGAGCGTGGTCGGATCGCCAGATTTATAAGCCGTCATGCCGTGCGCGTTAGCGGTGTCGGGTCGGACGGGCAAGGCGGGGGCGATGCGCGGGCCGTTGACGTCCCGCGGCGCGGCGAAGGCGTTAAAGCCGCAAAAGCCCTGCACGCGCGCGCCGCAATTATGGCCTTTGTGGCTTTAGGCGCATGACATTGGACGGACGCGTCATTGCGAGCGGCGAAGCCGCGCGGCAATCCAGAGCGTGCGGTAACCGCTCTGGATTGCTTCCCCCGGATCAGGTCCGGGGTCGCAATGACGAAGGGGGGCAATCCAAAGTCGTCAGAGTCCAAGCGGCGGAGCGCCAAATCTGCATCCCGTTCGTGTCTCGCCTTCGCTCGACACGAACGGAAGAGAGGCGGTTCAGATTGAACGCTTGCCGCCCCGAATGGCGCGGCGCGCGAAGATCGCGCCGCGATCGGGCGAGAAGCGCGCGGGTCTTAGCGGCCCAGCGCGGCCTTCAGCCTGTCGATCAGGTCGGTGCGTTCCCAGGGGAAGGCGTCGCCGTCCGGCTGGCGGCCGAAATGGCCGTAGGCCGCGGTCTGGCGATAGATCGGCTTGTTGAGGCCCAGATGGGTGCGAATGCCCTTCGGGGTCAGCCGGACGAGTTGCGGCAGTGCCTGTTCCAGCGCGGCTTCGGACACGCCCTCGGCCGCGGTGCCGTGCAGGTCGACATAGACCGACAGCGGTTCGGCGACGCCGATCGCGTAGCTGAGCTGGATCGTGCAGCGGCGGGCGAGGCCGGCGGCCACGACGTTCTTGGCCAGATAGCGCGTGATGTAGGCCGCCGAGCGGTCGACCTTGGTGGGGTCCTTGCCGCTGAACGCGCCGCCGCCGTGCGGGCTCGCCCCGCCATAGGTGTCGACGATGATCTTGCGGCCGGTCAGCCCGGCGTCGCCGTCGGGTCCGCCGATTTCGAAGCGCCCGGTCGGGTTGATATGATAGACGGTGTTCGCGGTCAGAAGCTCGGCGGGCAGGACGTCGGCGATCACGCCCAGCACATATTTGCGCAGCTCCTGATATCTGGTCTCGTCGCCTTCGCCGTCGTGCCAGAAATAGCCCGGCGCGTGCTGGGTCGACACGACGATCGCGGTCGCCTCGACCGGGCGCTCGTTGGCGTAGCGCAGCGTGACCTGGCTCTTGGTGTCGGGTTCGAGGAAGGGCGCGATGCCGGCCTTGCGGTCGGCGGCCATGCGCTCGAGGATCTTGTGCGCGTAATCGAGCGTCGCGGGCATCAGGTCGGGCGTCTCGTCGGAAGCATAGCCGAACATGATCCCCTGGTCGCCGGCGCCCTCGTCCTTGTCGGCGCTTTCGTCGACGCCCTGCGCGATATGCGCCGACTGGCCGTGGAGATTGTTCTCGAAGCGCAGGTTCTTCCAGTGGAAACCGTCCTGCTCATACCCGATCTCGCGAACGGTCTCGCGCACCGTCGCCTCGATCTCGTCGAGCGCGCCCGGCGCCCATTCGCCATCCTCGTAGACGCCCTTGCAGCGGATTTCGCCCGCCAGCACGACAAGCTGGGTCGTGGTCAGCGTTTCGCAGGCCACGCGCGCTTCGGGGTCCTTCGACAGGAACAGATCGACGATCGAATCGCTGATCTGGTCGGCAACCTTGTCGGGATGCCCTTCGGACACGCTTTCGGACGTGAAGAGGAAGCTGTTGCGCATGGGAGACTTTCTTTGGATTTGGATATAAAGAAAAGTTTATGTCCCGGCGCTGTTAGCGTCCGCGCCGTCGAAAGGCAATGGCCAGCGCGAGCAGCAGCAGCGCGAAGCCGACCGGAAGACGATTGCCGAAACGGGCGAAAAGCGTCGGGGCGTGGGCCGGCGGAACCAGCGTGTCGATGCGCCCGGCGCGGTGCATCGGAATCGCTGCGCGGATGCGGCCGTCGGCGTCGATCACCGCGCTGATCCCGGTCGGAGTCGCGCGGACGACCGGCAGCCCTTCCTCTATCGCCCGCAGCCGCGCCTGGGCGAGGTGCTGCGGCGGGCCCCAGCTTCCGAACCAGGCGTCGTTCGAGGGGTTGAAGATGAAATCGGGCCGATGCGCGCGGTCGACGACCTGTCCCGAAAAGATGATCTCGTAGCAGATTTGCAGGCCGACCTCGACCGCCGGGCGCAGCGTTTCGGGCAGGCGGGTTGCGATCACCGCCGGCGGGTGACCCGCTGGCGGGACGTCGACCGTGCGGGTCGCGGCGGGCAGGGAGAGGGTGCGCGCGCCCGGCCCCGGCCAGAAGTCGATGTCGCCCGGCGCGAGCCGCGACAGGCCGATCGCCGACAGCAGCGGCCGCATCGGCAGATATTCGCCATAGGGGACGAGATGCGCCTTGTCGTAGCGCGGCCCCAGCGTGCCGTCGGGATACACCGTCATCACCGCGTTGCGCGCGCCGACCACGGTGCCGTCGCGGCCGAGTTCGAGCTTGAGCGCGCCGAGTAGCATCAGATCGCCGGGATTCATCAGATTCGTCAGCCGTGCCCGCGCCTCGGCCGGCGAACGGTCGTAATAGACGAGCGGATAGCCGGTTTCGAGATAATCGGGAATCGCCGCCTCTGGCCACAGGATCAGGCGGGCGCGGTCGTCCTTGGGGACGGTCAGCCGTGCCAGCTTGGCGAAATTGGCGTCGGCCTTGTCACCCTCCCACTTGTCCTGCTGTCCGATGTTGGGCTGGACGAGGGTGATGGGGATCGAGGAGGCCGTGTCGGCTGTTCCGCCGCCGCCGCCGGCCGTCGCAACTGCGGTCGCGGTGGCCAATATCGGAATCGACGCCACGAGCGCCGCGCGCTTCCACTGCCGCGCCGAAAGCAGGAGCAGCGCGCCCGCCACGCAGACGACCAGCGCTCCGAGCCCGTAGGTGCCGAGCCAGATCGCCGCCGAAGCGAAGCGGCCCGCCGCGATCGCGCCCAGCGGATTCCAGGCAAAGCCCGTGAACACCCAGCTTCGCAGCCATTCGGTCAGCGTCCACAGCGCGGCGAGGGTGAGGATGAAGGAAAGCGTTACCCCGGCGAAGGCGGGCACCGTTGGCGTCCCGTCTCCGGCACCTGCCGCTTTCGCAGGGACGGCGATTCGGGAAACCGTCCACGCCCCCCACGCCGCGAGCGCCGGATAGGCGGCGAGGTAGAGCGCCAGCAGCACGACCGCGATCCACCCCAGCCATGCGGGCATCGCCGCCTGATAGGTGAAGGCGGTCGCGATCCAGTTCAGGCCGATCGTGAAATGGCCGACCCCGAAGGCCCAGCCGATCCCGAGCGCGCGGCGCCCACGCGGCGCCCGCGCGACGAGCAGCATCCAGCCCGCGAGTGCGATCAGGGTCAGCGGCCACAGGTCGAGCGGCGCGAAGCCCGTGGCGGAAACGGCGCCGAGCAGCAGGGCGGCGAGCTTCGGACGGCGGTCGGCGAAAGCGTGGAGTGTCGCGGTCACGCGCGCAGCCTTAGCCGGGCGGCGCGGCGCTCGCCAGAGTCTATATGGCCCAAAGCCCATATGGCCGATCGTCCGGCGCGCGTCGCCGGCGACTTGTCGAAGCGCGGTTCTTCCTGCAAAGGCGCGGAAAGACGAAACGGGCTTTCGACGTGGCTCCATCGAGCCCTGCCGAAGGGCCAGGCCGAACGGACATTGCCATGCCTTTCACGATGAAACGCCTTGCCGTCTATTGCGGGTCCGCGACCCCCGACGACCCCGCCTTCATCGAAACCGCGCGGCATGTCGGGCGCACGCTGGCGAGCCGCGGCATCGGCGTCGTTTATGGTGGCGGCCGGACCGGCCTGATGGGCGCGGTCGCCGATGCGGCGCTCGCGGCGGGGGGCGAGGTGATCGGGGTGATCCCCGACGCGCTGGTCGGCACCGAGGTCGCGCATCGCGGCGTGACCGAACTCCACGTCGTCTCCGGCATGCACGAACGCAAGCGCATGTTCACCGACCTGTCCGACGGCTTCCTCACCATTCCCGGCGGCGTCGGCACGATGGACGAGTTGTGGGAGGCGATCAGCTGGGCGCAGCTCGGCTATCATGCCAAGCCCGTCGGACTGCTCAATGCCGGGGGATTCTACAACGATCTGATCGCCTTCAACCGCCGCATGGTCGAGGTCGGCTTCATCCGCCCGGCGCATGCGCGGATCATGATCGTCGATGCCGGGCTCGACGAATTGCTCGACAAGATGGTCGCCTATCGCCCGCACGAGCCGATCTTCGCGATGAAGGCCGACGATTTGTGACCCATGTCGGGCGACGAGGGGGGCGCCGCCCATGAGCGAGGTGGAATGGATCGCCGCCAGCCTCGTCCTGATCAACGTCGCGCTCGTCGCGTTGCGGAGCGTGTGGAACTATCCCTTCGCGCTCGTCGCGGTCAGCCTCTACGCCGTCGTTTTCTATGAGGCGAAGCTTTACAGCGACATGCTTCTCCAGGGCTTTTTCCTTGTCCTGAACCTCTATGGCTGGGCCGCCTGGCTGCGCGCGCGCGAGGGCAGCGGCGTGCCGGTCGGCTGGATGACCGCGCGGGCGCGGCTGGTCTGGGGCGGCGCCACGCTGGCGGCCTGGATCGTCTGGAGCGCGGCGATGCATCGCCACACCGACGCGGCGGCGCCGTGGATCGACGGCGCGATCGCGATGGCCAGCATCACCGCGCAATGGCTGCTCGCGCGGCGCCGGGTCGAAAGCTGGTGGCTGTGGATATTCGTCGATCTGATCGCGGTGCCGCTGTTCGCCTCGCGCGGCCTCTATGCGACGAGCGTGGTCTATGTCGTGCTGCTCGGCCTGTCGATCGACGGGCTGATCCAGTGGCGCCGCGCCGCGGCGGCGGGGGCAGCGCCCGCATGACCCGCCGCATCTGCCTCCACGGCGCCGAAAGCACCGGCAAGTCGACGCTGGCGCCGCGGCTCGCCGCGCGGCTTGGCGGCCTCGTCGTCCCCGAATATGGCCGCACCTATGCCGAGGCGAACGGCACCGGGTTCGACGAGGCCGACCTGCTCGCGATCTTCCGCGGCCATGTCGCCGCGACGCATGCGGCGCTGGCGCAGGGGCCCCGATGGCTGGTGTCCGACACCGACCCGCTGATGACGCAGGCGTGGGCGGTGATGCTGCTCGGGCGGCGGCTGCCCGAAATCGACGCGTGGGACGAGGTCGCCGACCTCTACCTCGTCCCCGCGATGGACCTGTCGTGGGAAGAGGACGGCACGCGGCTGTTCGGCAGCGACCTCGCGCGGCGGCAGTTCATGGACGTCGCGATCGGCGAACTCGAACGCCGGCGGCTGCCATGGGCGTGGGTCGAGGGCGAAGGCGACGCGCGACTGGCGAGCGCGCTGGCGGCAGTGGAGGCGGCGGAGTTCGCCTGATCGCGAAGGTTGCGGGTCGTCCGTTTGGGGTAGCCAGACATACCCCATCTTCGTCATCCCCGCGAAAGCGGGGATCCAGAGCGGGCGTCGGCCGACCTTTCCCTGGGTTCCCGCTTTCGCGGGAATGACGAAGCGAAAAACGAGAATGGCGTCTTCCGATCGCTATCCGCTATTCACCCCGAATAGGCGTCGCGCAATTCGCGTTTCAGTACCTTGCCGATCGGGCTGCGCGGCAGTTCTTCGACGACGCGGATTGCGCTCAGCCGCTGGGTCTTGCCGACCTTGGCGTTGCAGTCGGCGCGCACGCTTTCGACATCGGCGCTGGGCTTGAGCACGACGAAGGCGACGGGCGTCTCGCCCCATTCCTCGCTCGGCATGCCGACCACCGCCGCCTCGACGACGCGGTCGTCGGCGAGCAGGATCGCCTCCAGATCGCTCGGGAAGATGTTGAAGCCGCCCGAGATGATCATGTCCTTCGCGCGGTCCATCAGCGTCAGGAAGCCGTCTTCGTCGAAGCGGCCGATGTCGCCGTGACGATAGAAGAGATTCCCCTCCGCATCATACCAGTGCATCGCCCGGGTCGCGTCGGGACGGTTGTTGTAGCCGGTCATCATCGCGGGGCTGCGGCCGACGATCTCTCCGACCGAACCCTGCGGCAGTTCGTTGCCTTCCTCGTCGATCACCTTGGCGATGTGGCCGGGTGCGGGGCGGCCGACCGTGTGCAGCTTGTCGGGATATTGATGCGCTTCGAGGATGAAGGCCGCGCCCCCCTCGGTCATGCCGTAGATTTCGACGAGCCCGCCCGGCCAGCGCTTGAGCACGTCGGCCTTGAGCGCGGCGGGGAAGGGGGCCGAGGTGCAATATTTCATGATGAAGCTGGAGAGGTCGAAGCGGTCGAAATCCTCGAGCGCCATGATGCGGCGATATTGCACCGGCACCAGCATCGTGTTGGTCGCGCGCTCGCGCTCCGCCAGTTCAAGGAAACCGCGCGCATCGAACTTCTTCATCAGCACGACCTGCCCGCCCGATCCGACGGTGGGAAGGAAGCTCGCCATCGTCGTGTTCGAATAGAGCGGGGTCGACAGGATCGTCACCGCGTGCGGGCCATAGGCGGGAACGCCGCGCTGGATATGCTGCCAGCGCATCGCGTGGCTGTGGACGATGCCCTTCGGCGTGCCGGTGGTGCCCGACGAATAGATGATGTTGAAGCCGTCCTCCGGCCGGATTTCGACCGCATCGGGCTTCGTTCCCGCGGGCGCCATCCAGTCGTCCAGCGCGACCCCGACGCCGCTGCCGTCCATGGCGATGCGGTCGGTCGCAGCGACGGTCTGGCCTTCGAGGCTCGCCGCGGCGGCGCTGTCGAGGAACAGGTGGCGCGCGCCCGTGTCGGCGATCATCGCCGCCATCTGTTCGCCGGTCGCGCTGTTGGTGATCAGTCCCGCGACGCCGCCGGCGCGCAGCGTGCCGAGGATCGCGGCCATCTGTTCGACGCTGTTGAGCCCGGCAACGGCGGTCCGGTCGCCGCTCTGGAAGCCGTCCTGCTGAAGCCGGGCGGCGATTCGATCCATCATCCGGTCCAGTTCGGACCAGCTTAATCGCCGCGACGGGTCGGCAGCCGCTACGGCATCGGGACGTTCGGCGGCATGGGCGCGGATCAGGTCGGGCAGGGTGGCGAAAGCGCTGTCGAGCAGGTCGGTCGAGGTCATGTCCATCGGTTAGCACAGCGGGGGACCGGCGCAATGCCGGGCGCCGCGAAACGCCGTCGGGTGTGACGGCCTGGGGGGCAGGGTGCGGGTATCGGACGGAGGCGATCCGGGCGGCGAATCGCATGATGGGGCGGGGCGCATCGCCCTCTATCATCCGCTGCGCGAGCGCGCCGCGACGCTGGGCGCGGCGCTGGAAGCCGCGGGCCATGCGGTGCGGTCGATGCCGTCGCCGGCGAACGGACTGCGGCCATGGCTCGACGGCTGCTTCGACCTGCTGCTGATCAACCCCTTCCTCGATTGGCAGGACCCCTTTGCCTTCGTGCGGCTGATGGCGGCGGTCGCCGCGCGGCGGCCGGTGCTGGCGGTGTCGGATCGCGACTCGCTGGAGGAACGGATGATCGCGCTGCATGGCGGCGCGGACGACGTGGTCACCTGGACCGACAATCTGCCCGAGGTGCTGGCGCGCGCCGCCGGGCTGTTGCGGCGCAGCCGGCTGGCCGCCGGCCAGCTTGGCGCGGGCGAGTTGCGGATCGACCTGATCGACCGGCGCGTCGAGCGCGCGGGGCGGCCGATCCGCCTGCCGCTGCGCGAATTCGACCTGCTCGCCAATCTGGCGCGCGTTCCCGATCGTCCGCTGTCGCGCGCGGCGCTGCTCAAGGCGGTGTGGCGGCTCGACTTCGATCCGGGGACCAACCGGGTCGAGGTGCATATGTCGCGGCTGCGCGCCAGGCTCGACCGCGGCTTCGCCTGGCCGATGCTGCACACGATCAAGGGCGTCGGCTATGCGCTGCGCTCGCATCCCGGCGCGGGCGCGCCCGAATAGGGGCAAGACCCTAAGCCTGCTTGACCCGGCGCTTCGGATGGCTACTGACTCGGCGGAAAGAACGAACAGAACAGCTGGAGAGATCGCCGATGCACCCGTCCGTCCACGCCGCCTCTACCCCCGACAAGCCGGCGATCATCGTCGCCGAGACGGGCGAATCGATCAGCTATGCCGAACTCGACGCGGCGTCGAACCGTGCGGCGCAGCTTTTTCGCGCGCACGGACTGGGGCACGAGGACGTCGTCGCCTTCATGCTCGACAACACGCCGCATTATTACGGGCTGACCTGGGGCGCGCAGCGCGCGGGGCTGCGCTATGTCTGCATCTCGTCGCGGCTGACGCAGGACGAGACCGACTATATCCTCGAAAATTCGGGCGCGAAGATGCTGATCGTCGCCGCCAGCCTCGCGCCCGCGGCGCAGCAACTCCAGACGCGGATCGAGCGCTTTTCGATGGGCGGCGACATCGCCGGCTGGCCGAAGATCGAGGACGAACTGGCGAAGATGCCGGCGACGCGGATCGCCGACGAGCGCGCCGGGGTCGACATGCTCTATTCTTCGGGAACCACCGGCCGGCCCAAGGGGGTCAGGGTGCCGCTGCCCGAGGAGCGCGAGATCGACGCGCCGAACAGCCTCGTCATGCTCGCCGCCGCGGCCTTCCATATCGGCCCCGAAAGCGTCTATCTGTCGCCCGCGCCGCTCTATCACGCGGCGCCGCTGCGCTGGTCGATGACGATTCATCGGCTTGGCGGCACCGTCGTGCTGATGAAGAAATTCGATCCCGAAGGCGCGCTGGCGGCGATCGAGACATATCGCTGCAACGCCGCGCAGTTCGTGCCGACGCATTTCGTGCGGATGCTGAAACTGCCCGAGGCGGTGCGCGCGAAATACGACGTGTCGTCGATGAAGAGCGCGATCCACGCCGCCGCGCCGTGCCCGGTGCCGGTCAAGCAGGCGATGATCGACTGGTGGGGGCCGGTGCTGCTCGAATATTATGCGGGATCGGAAGGCAATGGCATGACCTTCGCGACCAGCGAGGACTGGCTGGCGCACAAGGGCACGGTCGGGCGCGCGATCAACGGCGTGCTGCACATCGTCGGCGAGGATAACGAGACCGAACTGCCGGTGCGGCAGGAAGGCACGGTCTTTTTCGAAAGCGAGCAGGTCTTCGAATATCACGACGACCCCGAAAAGACCGCGTCGAGCCGCAATTCGAAAGGCTGGTCGACGCTGGGCGACGTCGGCTGGGTCGACGAGGAGGGTTTCCTCTATCTGACTGACCGCAAGAGCTTCATGATCATCTCCGGCGGGGTGAACATCTATCCGCAGGAGATCGAGAATCATCTCGTCACCCATCCGAAGGTCGCCGACGTCGCGGTCGTCGGCGGACCGCACGAAGAGATGGGCGAAGAGGTGATCGCGGTCGTCCAGCCCGCCGACATGGCCGACGCCACCGACGCCTTGCGCGAGGAACTGGGCGCCTATGCGCGCGAGAAGCTGTCGGGAGTGAAGATCCCGCGGCGCATCGATTTCCTGGAGGCGCTGCCGCGCCACGACACCGGCAAGCTCTACAAGCGGCTGCTGCGCGACCAATATTGGGAGAAGGCGAAGGGCAAGTGAGCCCGCCGCGGGTCAAGACGCGCGACCGCATCCTGACGGCGGCGCTGCGGCTGTTCAACGAACAGCGCTTCGGCAGCGTCTCGACCGCCGCGATCGCCGCCGAGGTCGGCATCGCCGAGGGCAATCTGTGGTATCATTTCCGCAGCAAGCGCGCGCTGCTCGACGCGATCAGCGCCGATTTCGCGGAGGCGATCGAGGAACGGCTGCGGATGCGGCCGTCCGACGCGGGCGACCTGATCGAGGAATATGTCGGGCTGCTCGCCTGCATGCAGCGCGAACTGCACACCTTCCGCTTCATCTATCGCGACCGCGCCGATTACGGCGAATCGAGCCCGATCATCCTCGATCATATCGGCGGCTGGTACGACCGGGTGCACGAACAGCTGAGCATCTATCTGGGCGCGATGATCGATCGCGGCCTGCTCGACTGGCCGCGCGTCCGGCTCGGCGACCTGTGCACCAACGCGTTGCTGATTCTGCGCTTCGGCCTCGAATATCAGCGCGAGATGGACCCGGCGGCGGTCGGCGACCTCGACAGCGCGCGCTGGACGGTCGAGCGTCATCTGACGCTGTTCGAGGACCGGCTCGATCCCGCCGCCGCACGCCGCTTTCACCGTGCGATCGAGCAGGCCGACCTGCAAAGCTGACCCGCCAGCGAAGGAGCCGTCATGCCCTCCCGTCTCGAATTCTTCTTCGACCTCTCGTCGCCCTGGACCCGCCTGGCGTTCGCCAATGTCCAGCCGCTGATCGCGCGGACGGGCGCCGATGCGACCTTTCGCCCGATCCTGGTTGGCGGGGTGTTCAACGCGGTGAACCCGGCGGTCTATGCCGCGCGCGAGCAGACCGACAACCGCAAGATGCAGCATGGCTGGAAGGTGCTGGCCGACTGGGCGCGGCTGGCGGGGGTGGAGATGAACTTCCCGTCGCGCTGGCACCCGGCGAAAAGCGTCCACGCGATGCGGTTCGCGACCGCGCTCGAGGACGACCAGCCGGCGCTGCTCGCCTTTGCGCGCGCCGCGTTCGAAAGCTATTTCGGGCGGCAGGAGAATCTCGACGATCCCGCCGTGCTCGAAGCCGTGGCGACGGGCGCGGGGCTCGACGGCGCAGCGATCCGCGCCGCCTCGACCACCGACGCGGTCAAGGCGCGGCTGCGCGCCAATACCGAAGAACTGGTGGCGCGCGGCGGTTATGGTTCGCCGACGCTGTTCGTCGACGGCACCGACATGTATTTCGGCAACGACCAGCTGCCGCTCGTCGAAGCGGCGCTTCAACGCAACTGAGAGGATTCTCCCGATGCAGGACCGCATTTCCATCACGATGCTGGAGGACGGCATCGCCGACGTCCGGCTGATCCGCGCCGACAAGATGAACGCGCTCGACGCCGCGATGTGGTCGGCGCTGGCCGAGGCGATCGACGAGCTGAAGGCGAAGCAGGGACTGCGCGTCGTCGTGCTGTCGGGCGAGGGGCGCGCCTTCTGCGCCGGGCTCGACCTCTCGAGCCTCAGCGCCGAGCGCGATCCGGGGGCGAGCAGCGCGGGCGGCACGCTGTCCGACCGCACGCGCGGCCTGTCGAACAATGCGCAATATGCCGCGTGGGGCTGGCGCGAATTGCCGGTACCGGTGATCGCCGCGGTGCACGGCGTCGCATTCGGCGCGGGCAGCCAGATCATGGCGGCGGCCGATATCCGCATCGTCCATCCCGACACGCGCATCGCGATCATGGAGATGCGCTGGGGCCTCGTCCCCGACGTCGCGGGAATGGCGCTGTGGCGTACGCAGGTTGCCGACGACGTGCTGCGCGAGATGATCTACACCAACCGCGAATTCACCGGGTCGGAGGCGAAGCTGCTGGGTTTTGCGACGCATGTCGCCGACGACCCGCTGGGCAAGGCGATGGACCTCGCGCGGGTGATCGCGGGCAAGAACCCGCACGCGATCCGCGGCGCCAAGCGCCTGTGCAACATGCTCGCCGACGCGACCGATGCCGAGATATTGCAGGCCGAAAGCGACGAACAGATCAAGGTCATCCGCACCCCGAACCAGATCGAGGCGGTGATGGCGCATATGGAGAAAAGAAAGCCGAACTTCGCGGATTGAATGGGTGGTTGATTTCGGTTTGTGTCGGGCCCTTCGACTGCCTTGGCAGGCGCTCAGCATAAACTTCGGTCTTTGGTCGAAGTCGAGACATCCATCGGAATGGAGCCGGGACGATAGCGCGGCGGTTTGGGAGTAAAGCAATTCGTCATCGCAATTCCATCAATTCCGAACAGCAGGTTGCGCTATGATGGCGGTATCGGATGACGCGCTGCAAACGCGTCAGCGCGAAGTGCAGAGATTGCTGGGCCGATGTTTGCTTCGACTCCAGCAGTATGAGCGCCTGATTAAAGCCATCGTCGCACATCACGAAATCTCGGGGCCTGCCTGCCAGCTGGGGTTGGAGAAGGTCCGAGCGGCGCGGGTGGACGACACCGCGAGAAAAACGCTCGGTGTCTTGGTTGACGACCTCCTCGGGTCGTATATTGTCACCGATGCAATCGGCGCGAACAATGCTGCGCAGGACATTGACTCGTTCAGCGTCCGGATGCGTCTCGTTTTTTCGGACGAGGATTTCGCCCGGACAAAAAATGAGCTCGTCGAACTGGTAAGTCTGCGGAACGGCTTGGTTCACAACTTCATCGACCAGCACGACCTTTGGAGCTTGGATGGATGTCATGGCGCTCACGACGCCTTGGTTGCCGCCTATAGCCGCATCGACGAACGTTTCGAACATCTCCGCGGATGGGCTGAAGATATGGAACAATGTCGGCGTCTGGCCGCGGAGTTTGTCCAGTCGGATGAATTTCGCGATTGTGTCATCAATGGCATTGCCCCGGATGGCAAAGTGGATTGGTCTGCCACAGCTATCGTGGATGCGTTGCGGGAAGCGGCCGGTGAGTTGGCCATCGACGGATGGGCATCCGTCGCCGATGCCGGAAGATGGATTGCCGAGCGGTTTCCAGAGCAACTACCCGGGAAATATGGATGCAGCAGCTGGCGGCAGGTCGTGCATGAGTCGCGAGTATTCGAGATTCGATATTTCGAAGAAGATGGGCAGCGTTCTGCTCGCTATCGGGAAAAGGAAAGTCCTTCGATGTCACATTAACAGGTTTGGGATCCTGCTGATTGCTATGCAAGGCAGAAGAAATTTCTATGTTAGCCGCATAAATCCGGTCCATCACTTCTAACTTTACGATGCAACACACGTCTCGGATCCGAGCAAACTCAAAAACCGCGCCGCGTGGTGCCAGTCGGCCTCGCGGCGCGCACGCGTCTTCCGCGCTTCGGTATCGGCGCCCCAGCGGCGTTCCTGATAGAGTTCGTCGAGGCTGACCGCCGTCCACAGCGCGTCCGCCGGAAAGGCATCCTCGACCAGCGCGAGCCCGGCGACGAGCGACCCGCCGATGGTGACGAGCGGCGCGAGCGGCGCGAGGCGGAAGGGATCGAGGCCCTGCACCGCATCGCGCAGCGCCGCGACCGTCGCGGGCGGCTGATCGACCGGCAGCACCCCCTGCGCGAGCGCGAATTCGATCCCGTGGCGCTGCTCGGCCCAGGCGAGCAGCGGGTTCCACGCCGCCGCCTGTTCGGCCTGCAGCGCCGCGTCGCGGTCGTCGCGGTAGCAGAAGAGGTCGCTCGCGGCATAGGCGGCGATCGGCGCCGCGAAGCCGGCGGGGTCGGCGGTGGCGAGGTCGATCGCGGCGTTGGCGATGCCTGTCAGCGGCATCGACGCCGGGTCGATATCCTCGCCCTGCGCGTCCCACTCGGCGGCGATCGCCTCGGCCAGCGCGCGGCCCGCGACGGCGAGCGGCGCACGCGCCGGGGTGCGCACCGGCCGCCCGTCGAGCGCGACGCCCCAGCCGCCGTCCTGCGGGACAGCCTCGGCCTGCTTCCAGAAGCGCTTCACGGCCCGGGCGGCGTCCGCCAGCGGCGCGCGAGAATGCGCGGCATGATCGCGAAATCGAACAAGCCGATCAGCACCACGGCGGCGCCGACCCAGCGGTCGGCGGGCTGGCCGGCGAGCGCCCATACGCCGCGGATGAGCAGGAAGCCCGCGAGGATGAGCAGCGCGCCCACAAGTCGCATGCTGGACAGCGCGAAAAAGCGTTTCTTCGCCAGGGCGTCTTCGGGTCGGGTCATGCGCTTTTCCTATCGCCGCCAAGCTCGCGCATCAAATGCGCCAGCGCGCCATGGCCGGTCGCCTCGATCGCCGTCGCGATCCGCGCGCGTTCGTCGGCCGGCTTGTTCTGCGACAGCTTGATCGTCGGGCGCCATGCGGCGATCCGCATCTCGAAGCCGATGATCGCACCGGTCAGTTTCGCGAAATAATTCGGGTCCATCTTGTCGCGCGTCCACGGCGGATTCGCTCCGATCCGCG
Organism: Sphingopyxis sp. MG; assembly: GCF_002953155.1. Classification (NCBI taxonomy): domain Bacteria; kingdom Pseudomonadati; phylum Pseudomonadota; class Alphaproteobacteria; order Sphingomonadales; family Sphingopyxidaceae; genus Sphingopyxis; species Sphingopyxis sp. MG. The sequence continues at coordinate 2,666,205 of NZ_CP026381.1, read as the reverse complement.
CCTCGTGCTGCGCCGACAGCGCGTCGAGCTGCGCCACCAGTTCGGCCTCGTCGAGCCGGCGCGCCGGGCCTTCCATCTCGACCGCGACATAATTCCACGTCGGCACCGCGTGCGCTTCCTCGGCATACCAGCCCGCGCTGACATAGGCGTCGGGGCCCTGCACGACCGCAAGCGCCGTCGCCCCGGCGAGATGCCGGGTCAGCCCGTTGCCGCGCGACAGATGGAATTGCAGCGTCGCCGCATCCGCGCTCAGCACCACCGGCGCGTGCGCGACGCGCGGGCCGTCGGGCGTGCCCGCGAAGATGGCGGCGAAGCCGATCTCGCGCACCAGCAGCGCGGCGAGGTCGTCCTGCCGCGGCCGGAAGGCGGGGTCGGGATGCATCAGCGCGGTTTCCGGGGCGCGGGCTTGCGGCCGCCGGGTTTCGCGGGGCCGCGTTTCGCCGGGGCCTTGGGCTTCGCCTTGGCTTCGGCGCGGCCGCGCCGCTCGCCGCGCCTTGCCTTGCGCACTTGCTTGGCGTGCGCCTTGGCCTTCGTCTTCTGCACGGTCTTCGCCGAAGGCCGGGGCGCCTCCTCGGCCAATGCGTCGCCGAGCAGCGGGTCGAAGCCCAGCGCGTCGAGGCTCGCAGCGAAATGTTCGGGCACCGGCGCCGAGATGTCGAGCGCGCCGCCGTCGGGATGGTCGATGCGCAGGCGGCGGCTGTGCAGGTGCAGCTTGCGGCTGATCGTGCCGGTCAGGAAAGCCGCCTTGCCGCCATATTTGCCGTCGCCGACGATCGGGTGGCCGATCGCCGCCATATGGACGCGAAGCTGATGGGTGCGGCCGGTCAGCGGCTGGAGTTCGACCCACGCCGCGCTGTTCCCCGCGCGCTCGATGATGCGATAGCGCGATTTCGAAGGCAGCCCCTTGTCGTCGACATGCATCTTCTCGCCGCCCGATCCGGGCTGCTTCGCCAGCGGCAGATCGATTTCCCCCTGCGCGATGTCGGGGACGCCGACGACGATCGCCCAATAGGTCTTGCGCGCGCTGCGGTTCGAGAAGGCCTTGGCGAACCATGCGGCGGCGCGCGGGGTGCGCGCGACGAGCAGCGCGCCCGACGTGTCCTTGTCGAGCCGGTGGACGAGCTTCGGCCGCACCGGCGCCTCGCCCTGCAACGCGCCGAGCAGCCCGTCGACATGCGCGTCGGTCTTCGTCCCGCCCTGCGTCGCAAGCCCCGGCGGCTTGTCGAGCACGAACGCGCTCGCATCGCGGTGGATCACCATCGCTTCGGCCAGCGCGACGTCGGCGGGGGACAGCGGCCGGTCCTTGCGCGGACGCGGTCCGGTGGGGGCGGCGGGGGGAACGGGCATCGCGATCCGCTGCCCCGCCTCGATCCGGGCGGAGACGTCCGCTTTCTTTCCGTCGAGCGTCAGTTCGCCCGACCGCGCCCAGCGCGCAATCAGCGCGTGCGGCGTGCCCGGCCGGTGCCGCTTGAACCAGCGGTCGAGCCGGATGCCGTCATCCTCTTCCCCGACGGTGGCGCTGTCGCCGCTCATGCCGGAAACTGCCGCATCGCGAGCATCCCCAGCCCGCATACCGCGATGCCGACGACGACCGACGAGAGGACGTAGGCGGCCGCCTGCGCCATCGCTCCGCGTTCGAACAGCAGCCAGAATTCGAGGCTGAACGAAGAAAAGGTGGTGAAGCCGCCGAGAATGCCGACGCCCAGGAACAGCCGCGTCGTCTCGCTGCCGCCGCTGCGCGCGAGCCAGCCGATCAGCAGGCCCATCAGCAGGCTGCCCGCGATGTTGATCGACAGCGTCCACCACGGGAAGCCGGGGCCGAGCCGCGCGAGCATGATCTGGCCGACCAGATGCCGCGCCCCCGCGCCGATCGCGCCGCCGACCATGACTGGGAAAAGTCCGTTCATGCGCTCGTCCCTAGCGGCAAAAGCGCGCGGCGGAAAGCGGGCGATGGCCATTCGGGACGCGCTGTCGATGCCGGTCGGGCCCGTGGCGCCGCGGTGCCGGTTTCGGCGGCTATTCTTTCGGCCGCTGGTGCGCCCCGCGCCAGTCGGCGGGCCGGACGAAGCGCCCCTGCCAGATGCCGCGTCGCTTTGCGCGCGCTTCGGCTTCCTCGACGAAATAGCGGTCGTCGGTCGCGATCGCCCAGCCCTGACGTACCAGCGCGGCGCCGAGGTCGGACCCCGCGGGACCAGGAGCGGTCCGGCAGGCCGCGAGCGTTCGGCGATAACGGTCCGTGCCTTCGAGCGTGCAATGGAGGGGCCCACGCCCGGCGAGACGTTCGAGCGCCGCGCGCGCCTCGACCCCGCACGGCCAGCGCGTGCCGTCGGCGCGTTCGCAGTCCTGCCGATATTCGACCGCGTCGATGCCGACGAGCCGGATGGTCAGGGCGCGGCCATCCTGCCGCGCCGTCAGGCTGTCGCCGTCGATGACGTGGACGAGCGGGACCACCGCCACCGGCGCCGGGCTTCCCAGCCATGCCGCGACCGCCAGCCCGGCGAGCAGCAGCAGGGCGACCAGCGCACGCAGCCGCCGGCGCCAGCGCAGGCGGGTGAGGGGAGAGGAACGGCGCATCGCGCTCGCGGTGGAGCGGCGAGGCCGGCGTTGCAAGGGTGAATCAGGGATTGACGTTGAGAACAAATCATGTCCAAAATGGACCAAATTCGCCTGCCGACTTGCCCGCGCACCGCGGCGAGTCCGCGGCAGGGTCCGAAATGGCGGCAGATGCGAGCGAACAAAAGGGGAATATCGCCGCTATGACGGCATAAGGGCACCGGGATGGGTAGAAAACAGGGAAAGGGTGGGGCCATGGAACAGGCGATCGCATTTCGACCGGCGGAGACCGTGCCATCGCCGGATCGGGCGAACCTTGGACCGGCGACGCGCTTGCTGTTCGTCGGCCCGGCGGAAGCGGTGCCGGACTATGCGCGGGCGGGGGTCCGGCTGGTCGCGGCGCTCGCCCCGTCCGACGCGGCGGCGCATATCCGCGCGATGATCGCGGTCGACATCGTCTGGCTGGCCGACGCCGACGCGATCGACGAGCCATCGCTTGCCGACATCGCCGCCGCGGTGATCGAACGCGATTGCCGGCTGGTGTGCGAGACCGGGCTGGCGGCGCTCGACCGCGTCGCGGCGGCGATCCCGCCCGCGGTGCGCGCCGAATGGCTGGTCGAGGCCGATGCCGCCGACCGGCTGGTCGCGCTTGCCGCCGCCAGCCCCGGCGCGGCATTTGCCGTGCACGACGTCGCGCGCGACGAAGCGATGGAGCGCATCGATCGCTTGCAGGAAGAGGTGGCGCGCATCTCGCGCCTGCTCGGCGACCTTGCCGGACAGCGCGGGCTGGCGGGGGGACCCGGCGGGCTGGCGATGCCGCCGTCCGACGACCCCGGCCGCGCGGTGTCGCTGCGGTCGCCCGGGCGCGACTATGTCGTCACGCCACGCAGCTTCGTGCCCGAGGATCGGGCGACCGATCGCCAGCGCGCCAAGGCGGTGCGCCGCCTCCTGCGGCAGCGGCGGATACGCGAGCAATATTTCCCGGCCGACCTGTTCGCCGATCCGGCGTGGGACATGCTGCTCGATCTTTATGCCGCGCGGCTCGAGCGGCGGCCCGTTTCGGTATCGAGCCTGTGCATCGCCGCCGCGGTCCCCGCGACGACCGCACTGCGCTGGATCAAGACGATGACCGACGCCGGCCTGTTCGTGCGCGAAGCCGACCCCAACGACGGACGCCGGATCTTCATCGCGCTCGCCGACGGCGCGGCCGATGCGATGACGCGCTATTTCGAGGCGCTGGAGGAATAGGCGGGGCGGCTTGCCAGTGCGGCGAAGCTGTGGCAGGGCGCCCGCTCCCCGCAGGGGGCGCTTAGCTCAGTTGGTAGAGCATCTCGTTTACACCGAGAGGGTCGGCGGTTCGAGCCCGTCAGCGCCCACCATATCCGCCTTGTTGAGACTGCCCTTTCGGGGCTAGGTGAATCACCTGTCCAAAAAGAGGTCCCCCGCATGAAACGTCTCGCCGCCGCTCTGGCATCCTCGCTGCTCGCTTTGGCCGCGCCCGCGCTCGCGGCGCCGCAGCAGGGCGATGTCGTCATCCGCCATGTGAACCTCGTCGATGTCGAGGCGGCGAAGACGCAGGCCGATCAGGCGGTGGTGCTGCGCGGCGCCGACATCGTCGCCGTCGGCGCCGATGCCGCGATCGCGCGCGACTGGCGCGCGGCCAAGGTCGTCGAGGGCAAGGGTCTCTATCTGATCCCCGGCCTTTGGGACATGCACGTCCATTTCGGCGGGGGGCCCGAACTGATCGAGGAGAACAAGGCGCTTCTTCCGCTTTATGTCGCGAACGGCATCACGACGATCCGCGACTGTTCGGGCGACCTGCCCGACGAAGTGCTCGGATGGCGCAGCGAGATTGCGAGCGGCAGCCTGTTCGGGCCGCGCCTGCTGACCTCCGGCGCGAAGATCGAGGGGATCGCGCCGGTGTGGAAGGGAACGATCGAGGTCGGCAGCGAAGCTGACGTCGATGCGGCGCTGACCCGGCTGCAACAGCGCGACAAGGTCGATTTCGTCAAGATCACCGACAGCACGCTGAAACCCGACCTGTTCCTTTATGCGCTGCGGCAGGCGAAGGCGCGCGGAATCCGGACGTCGGGGCATATCCCGATGGCGCTGACCACCCGGCAGGCGGTCGATGCCGGGATCAGTTCGATCGAGCATCTCGACTATGCCTATCACGCCGGGGCGAGCGACGAAGCGGCGGTCGCCGCCGATTTCGCGGCGGGCCGCATCGACCGTGCCGAGGCGAGCCGCCGGCTCGACGCGGCGTTCGATCCCGCGACCGCGATGGCGGCCTATCGCCATTTTGCCGAAAAGGGCGTGTTCGTCACCCCGACGCTGAACGGCAGCCGCATCCTCGCCTTCCTCGACCGCGACGACCACAGCAAGGACGAAGGGCTCGCCTATATCGGGCCGAAGCTGCGCAAGACCTATGACTGGCGCATCGAGCGCGCGGCCAAGGCCAGCCCCGAGGCGATCGCGGCGCGCCACGCGCATATCGACGCGATGGCGCGGATATTGCCGATGCTGCAGCAGGCCGGCGTCACGATCATCGCCGGAACCGACGCGGGATTCCTCAACAGCTTCAACTATCCCGCCTTCGCGCTGCACGACGAGATCGCGCTGTTCGTCGAAAAGGGGCTGACCCCGGCGCAGGCACTCGCCTCCGCGACGCGCGCCGGGCCGGCGTGGTTCGGCCAGCTCGACCGCTATGGCGCGATCCGGCCGGGGATGGCCGCCGACCTGGTGCTGCTGCAACGCAACCCGCTGGAGGATATCGCCGCGACGAAGGCGATCGACACGGTGGTGATGCGCGGCAAGACTTATGACCGCGCCGCACTCGATGCGATGCTGGCCGACACGCGCGCCAAGGTCGCGGCGTGGAACGCGGAGGACAGCGCGAGCGAATAGGGCGGCGCGCCTACGATCTGGAACGGGATATGGGCTGGATTTGGAGCACGATGACTTTGGATTGCCCCACTTCGTCATTGCGAGCGGAGCGAAGCAATCCAGGGCGGTCTGCGTGCGCTCTGGATTGCCGCGCGGCTTCGCCGCTCGCAATGACGAATCCAGTCGATGTCATAACGTTCTGACGCTCGGCGCGTCGGGATGGTCGCCCGGGCCGGCGCCATGACGCTCTGGGTCCCCCTTCGCGGGGAAGACGTTTCGTTCAAAAAAGATTGCACTTTGACGGTGTAGATCCCGGCTCGCGGCTCGCGAAGCGGTCGTGAGTCAGCGGAGCAGCCGTCGGCGTTCGAGAGCTTCGACGGCCGCCTTGCTTTCGGCCAGTCCCAGCCCGGTGACTTCGCGCCACAGCTTTATCGCCTCTTTCTTGCGATTCTGGCGCAGCAGTTCGACGACCGCCTCTTCATCGCTGCCCGTGGGTACGGGCGCGCTGGAAACGGAGACCGGCCGCCCGGTGGGTCGCGGTGCCGGCGGCGGCGCGATCAGGTCGCGCGCGCCGCGTCCGGCCTTGCGGCGCAGCATCCATGTCAGCGCCGCGCCGCACAGGAAGCCCGCGGCGAAGAGGAGCAAGGCGCTCACCGCTTCGCCCCCGGGCCTCCCGCTCGCGGGTCAGGCGGCGAGCTTGCGCAGCACATAGTGCAGGATGCCGCCGTTCATATAATATTCGACCTCGTTCGCCGTATCGATGCGGCAGAGCGTGTCGAAGCTGAAGGTCGACCCGTCGGGGCGCGTTACCTGCACTGTCACCGTCTGGCGCGGCTTCAGGTCGGCGACGCCGGTGATGGTGAAGCTGTCGTCGCCCGTCAGCGCCAGCGTCTCGCGCGTCTGGCCGTCCTGCAACTGGAGCGGCAGCACGCCCATGCCGACGAGGTTCGAGCGGTGGATACGCTCGAAGCTTTCGGCGATCACCGCGCGCACGCCGAGCAGGATGGTGCCCTTCGCAGCCCAGTCACGCGACGAACCCGTGCCATATTCCTTGCCCGCGACGACGACGAGCGGGGTGCCGTCGGCCTTGTGGCGCATCGCGGCGTCATAGATGGGCATCACTTCCTGCCCATAGCGCGACATGCCGCCCTCGATCCCCGGCACCATCTCGTTGCGGATGCGGATGTTGGCGAAGGTGCCGCGCATCATCACCTCGTGATGGCCGCGGCGCGAGCCGTAGCTGTTGAAGTCGGCCCTGGCGACCTGATGCTCCATCAGCCATTTGCCCGCCGGGCTGTCGGCCTTGATCGACCCGGCCGGGCTGATGTGGTCGGTGGTGATCGAATCGCCCAGGATCGCGAGCGGCTTTGCGTCGACGATGTCGGCGACCGGCGCCGGCGTCATCTCCATCCCCTCGAAATAGGGCGGGTTGGCGACATAGGTCGACCCGGCGCGCCACTGATAGGTGTCGCTGCCTTCGACCTGGATCTTCTGCCAATGCTCGTCGCCCTTGTAGACATGGGCGTAGCGCGCCTCGAACATGCCGCGGTCGACCGCGCCGGCGATGGTGTCGGCGACCTCCTGGTTGGTCGGCCAGATGTCCTTGAGGTAGACGTCGTTGCCGTCCTTGTCCTGCCCGATCGGCGTGCCCGTGAAATCCTCGGTGACGGTGCCCTTCAGCGCGTAGGCGACGACGAGCGGCGGCGAGGCGAGGAAGTTGGCGCGCACGTCGGGCGACACGCGGCCCTCGAAATTGCGGTTGCCCGACAGGACCGAGGCGGCGACGATGTCGTTGCCGTTGATCGCGGCCGAGATCGGCTCGGCGAGCGGGCCCGAGTTGCCGATGCAGGTCGTGCAGCCATAGCCGACGAGGTTGTAGCCGATCGCGTCGAGGTGCGGCTGGAGGCCCGCCTTGGCGAGATAGTCGGTGACCACCTGCGATCCCGGCGCGAGGCTGGTCTTGACCCACGGCTTCGGCTTCATGCCGCGCTCGTTCGCCTTCTTGGCGACGAGGCCGGCGGCGATCATCACGCCGGGGTTCGAGGTGTTGGTGCAGCTGGTGATCGCGGCGATGACGACGTCGCCGTCGCCGATGTCGTGATCGCGGCCCTCGACCGGCACGCGCTTCGCGCCGTCATGCTTGTAGACATTGGCGAGGTCGGCGTTGAACACGTCGTCGACCTCGGTCAGCACGACCTTGTCCTGCGGGCGCTTCGGCCCGGCGAGGCTGGGGACGACGGTCGCCATGTCGAGTTCGAGCGTGTCGGTGAACACGGGGTCGGGCATGCCGGCGTGGCGCCACAGGCCCTGCGCCTTCGCATAGGCTTCGACCAGCGCGATATTCTCTTCGCTGCGGCCGGTCAGCCGCATATAGTCGATCGTCTTTTCGTCGATGCCGAAGAAGCCGCAGGTCGCGCCATATTCGGGCGCCATGTTGGCGAGCGTCGCGCGGTCGGCGAGGCTGAGGCTGTCGAGCCCGGGGCCGAAATATTCGACGAAGCGCCCGACGACGCCCTTGGCGCGCAGCATCTGCGTCGCGGTGAGCACGAGGTCGGTCGCAGTGACGCCTTCCTTGAGCCGCCCGGTGAGCTTGAAGCCGACGACTTCGGGGATCAGCATGGAAACGGGCTGGCCCAGCATCGCGGCCTCCGCCTCGATCCCGCCGACGCCCCAGCCGAGCACGCCCAGGCCGTTGATCATCGTCGTGTGGCTGTCGGTGCCGACGCAGGTGTCGGGATAGGCGACGATTTGGCCGTCCGCGCCCTCGCTCGACCACACGGCCTGCGCGATGTGTTCAAGGTTGACCTGGTGGCAGATGCCGGTGCCCGGCGGCACGGCCTTGAAATTGTCGAGGCTCTTCGACCCCCATTTCAGGAAGTCGTAGCGCTCGCCGTTGCGGTAATATTCGATCTCGACATTCTGCTCGAACGCCTTGGGGTGGCCGAACTCGTCGACCATCACAGAGTGGTCGATGACGAGGTAGACGGGAACCAGCGGGTTGATCTTCGACGTGTCGCCGCCGAGCCTGGCGATCGCATCGCGCATCGCGGCAAGGTCGACGACGCAGGGGACGCCGGTGAAGTCCTGAAGCAGCACGCGCGCCGGGCGATACTGGATCTCGCGCGCCGACACGGGGTTCGACTGCCAGTCGACGATCGCCTGGACGTCGTCGGTCGACACGGTGAAGCCGCCGTCCTCGAAACGGAGGAGGTTTTCGAGCAGCACCTTCATCGAGAAGGGCAGGCGCGACACGTCGCCCAGTTTCGCCGCCGCCTTGTCGAGCGAATAATAAGCGTACGTCTTGCCCCCGACATCGAGCGTCGAACGGGTGCCCAGCGTATCGTGGCCGGTGGTGGTCATAGGCTTGCAGTCCCCAAATTGGCGCGGCGGGGAATGACGGCCGAAGCCCGATCCGGGAGAGCGGGGCCAACGGGAGTCGCGCGCGCGGGTTTATGTCCGCGCCGCCTTACGCCGGGGGGCAGGAAATGCAAGGGGGGCGGGCGGCCTGCAACCGCGTCGGGGGCTCGCGGCTGGCGAGGTGCGCGTCGAATCCGGGCCGCAGCTTACGGGAAGGCGAGGCGGGCCTGAGGGCCCTGGACTCTGATGATTTTGGATTGACCCGCTTCGTCATTGCGACCCCGGACCTGATCGGGATATATACCCTTCAGGCAAGTAGGGAGCTGTTCCCCGGCGAAAGCCGGGGTCCACGCGGGGCAGCCCTGTGCCATCTGGACCCCGGCTTTCGCCGGGGAACATTTCATTGTCGAAAAGGGATAATTGCCGACCTGATCCGGGGGAAGCAATCCAGAGCGGTTTGCGCACACTCTGGATTGCCGCGTCGCTTCGTTCCTCGCGGGTAACGATTCCAACGCATGTCATCATGCTCTAGGCGCTGGCGGACAGGGGCGGTGCGGGGGCCGGCGCCGCGAAGGCGCGCACGCGGTCGCGGCCCGCGCGCTTCGCGTCGTAAAGCGCCTGGTCGGCCTGGCGCAGCAGCGCCGACAGGCCGGCGCCGGGCGTGCTCGCGGCAAGGCCGAAGCTGGCGGTGGGGGTCAGCGCGGGCGGGATGCGTCCGGCGCAGGTGGCGGACAGGCCCGCACGGATAGCCTCGGCCAGTTGCCGTGCCGCCGTGATCCCCGCGCCGGGGATCAGCACCGCGAATTCCTCTCCGCCGATCCGCCCCGCGATCATGTCGGCCGGCCCTTCGCGCCGCATGATTTCGCCGAAGGCGGTGATGATCGCGTCGCCGACCGCATGGCCGTAGCGGTCGTTGACCCGCTTGAAATGGTCGAGGTCGGCGATCAGCAGCGCCGCGATGCGTCCGTCGCCGTCGCAGCGGCGCAGCGCGGCGGTCGCCGTCGCCTCGAACCCGCGGCGGTTGAGCAGGCCCGAGAGCGGGTCGGCCTGCGCCTCTGCCCGCAATTCGGCCAGCATGTCGACCGCGACCGCGACCATCAGGCTGATCGCCGCCATGACCGATACCATCGCCTGGCTGAACTGGACCGTCGTCCAATAGACCGACTGCTGGAAGCCGTCGTAATCGGCGAAGCCGCCGCTGAAGGTCAGGATGACGATCGGCCGCACGATCAGGTTGGCGGCGCAGAGCGCGGCCACCCAGAACAGCAGCCGGTCGATCAGGTGCGGCTTGTCGATCGGCCACAAGGCCCGCACGACCATCAGCGCGACGATGCCGGTGCCGAGGCTGATCGAATAGATGCGCCCGCCGATGCTCGGCCGGCCGAGCAGGAACCAGACGAAGACCGCCAGCGAGGCCGCCGCGGTGAGCGCCATCGCGCGCCAGGGCACCGGCAGGCCGTAACGCTGGATGATCGCGGCCGCGAACAGCACGCCGGTCAGCAGGAATCCGGCATTGGCGGGCAGCCGCTGCAATTCCATCGGCAGCACCGGCGCGAGGTCCTGGATCAGGAAGGCGCAGGCGGTCGCGACATAGGCCGCGGCGGCATAAGCGATATAACGCTCGCGCCGGTTCAGCCACATCAGGAAGAAGGCGCCGGCGAACAGCAGGCCGATGCCCGGATTGAGCAAGGATATGAAGAGCTGTCCCGTCAAATCGGCTTCCTGCGTGACCGGAGGAGACCATAGCGAGGCCATGGATAACAAGTCGTTACGGTGCGATGCAGCCCGGCGAGAGTATGTAACGGTTAGGAGCGGTCTTCTCTGTCCGCCAGCCCGTCGAGCGCGAGGAGTGCGAAGCTCGCCAGCCAGTGCTCGCCCATATAATCGCCGGTGACGTGCGGCAGCGCGGCGTCGAGGTGGCGCAGCGCGCTCGCCTCGGCCTCCGCGACGACCGGGTGGCCGGCCGGAAGCGCGGCGGCGATCGCGCGCCAGCACCAGGCGCGGCTGAGGTTGAGGCCGTCGAGATGGGCGATCTTGCCGTCGCTGCGGTCGGACACCGTCGCGGGGGTGAAAAGCGTCGCGGGCGTCCGTTGCGCGGCGCGCGGCAGGAAGGCGTCGAACCAGTCGGCGAATCGGGCGCCGCGCACGACCGCCATCAGATGCGCCTCGGTCAGCGCAGACGAGAGGAACTCGTCGCCGCCCGGCTCCCACGCCTGGCAATCGGCATCGCCGCCGAACCAGTCCTGCGCGCGGGCGTCGATCAGCGCGACCAGCGCCGGATCGCGCGGGCCCGCCCAATGGCGCGCGAGCAGCAGCGCGAAGGCGATGTTGAAATGCGTCCCGACGCGCAAGGGATAAGTCAGCTTGGGCAGGAAGGCATGGAAACGCGCGGCGAAAGCGGCCGCGAGCGGTTCGAGCGCCGCGGCCCAGGGGGCATCGTGCGCCGCCGCCTCGGCGTGGAGCGCGAGCAGCCATGCCCAGCCATAGGGGCGCTCGAACCCGGTCGCGGTCGGGCGGTCGAGGAAGGCGAGTTCGCCCGCCACCTTGCCGGGCACCAGCATCGCGTCGGCGCGCGCGCGGATGGCGGCGGCGACGGGCAGGTCGGGAAAGCGCCGCGCGAGGCGAAGGACCTGCCACCAGCCGTGGACGCAGCTGTGCCAGTCGAAACTGCCGTGGAAGATCGGGTGATGATCGCGCGGCGGCTTTGCATCCTCCGGCCCCGCCATGACGAGATCCATCTTGTAGGGATATTCGCGGCCGAGATGCGACAGCGTCGCGGTCGCGAAGCGGGTGGCGTGTTCGGGGGAAAGGTGCATGGGTTCCGTCGGATTAGAAGGCGAAGAGCCAGATGAAGAAGATGTTCACCGCGAGTAGCGGGATGGCGGTGCCGATCTGCGCCCGGATCACGCCATAGGGGCTTTTCAGTTCGAGCAGCGCCGCGGGCACGAGGTTGAAATTGGCGGCCATCGGGGTCATCAGCGTGCCGCAGAAACCCGCGAGCATGCCGATCGCCGCAACGACGGCGGGATTGCCGCCATATTGCTGGATCAGCAGCGGCATGCCGATCGCGGCGATCATCACCGGAAAGGCCGCGAAGGCATTGCCCATCACGATGGTGAACAGCGCCATGCCGAGACCGAAGGCGAGCACGGCGCCGAACAGGCTGCCTTCGGGAATCGCGCCGCCGATCAGGCCGCCCACCACCTCGCCGACGCCGGCGAGCGCAAACACCGCGCCGAGGCTGGCGAGCATCTGCGGCAGCACCGCCGCCCAGCCGACCGAATCGAGCAGCCGGCGCCCCTGCTGCGCCGGGAGCAGCAGCGGCGGGCGCAGCCGCGCCATGCCGACCGCGAGCGCGATCAGCACGCCGAGCGCGAGCGAGATCAGCGTCGCCTGCTTCGGATCGGCGATGCCGGGCACCCATTTGAACAGAAAGGTCCCCGCCAGCGCGACCGCCGGGATGATCAGCGCGACGAGAAGCAGGAAATTGCCGTGGCGCGCGGCGCTGTCCGCCTGCTCCTCGGCCGGGATGTCGCCGCCGGGGGCCTTGCCGATCTGGCCCGCCCCGGCGATGGCGACGAGCGCGAGGACGAGCAGCCCGTTGCCGAAATCGCCGAGCCGGTCGCCGGCGAGCATCGACACGGCGAGCAGGCCCCAGAAGGCGGCATTGCCGAAGCGCTTGGGATTCGTGGCGTCGAGCAGGCCGAGCAGTGCGAACAGCGCGAAGGCCAGCCCCGAAAGGACGTAGACGAAGCCGAGGGTGATCATGCGCCGCCCTCCGCCTTTTGCGCCATGCGCCGTTCGAGCCGCCGCAGGCGCCAGGCGTGGATGATGAAGGCCGCGATCGCGGTCGGGATCGCCCAGACCGACAGGTGCAGCGGCTCTATGTCGTAGCCATAGCCTTCGAGCACGCCCTTCATCAGCAGGATCGAGCCGATGGCGAGGAAGATGTCCTCGCCGAAGAAGAGGCCGATATTGTCGGTCGCCGCCGAAAAGCCCTTCACCTCCTCGTGCTGCGCGTCGCTGAGCGCCGGGTTCTGCGTATCGGCGGCGGCTTCCGCCATCGGCGCGACGAGCGGCCGCACCGTCTGCGCGTGCCCCGCGACCGACGTCAGGCCGACCGCGGACAGAAGCTGGCGCAGCAGCAGGTAGCCGGTGAGCAGGCGTCCGAGCGTCGCCCCCTTCATCCGTCCGATCAGCGTCCGCGCATGCTGTTGCAGGCCATAGGCTTCGAGCAGGCCGATCACCGGCAGCACGATCCACACGATCGAGACGTAGCGCGTGTCGTTGAACGCCTTGCCGAAGGCGGCGACGATCGCGGTCACGTCGAGCCCCGCCGCAAGCCCGGTCGCAAGCGCCGAGGCCATGATGACCAGCAGCGGATTGAAGCGGAGCAGGAAGCCCGCGATGATGATGAGGATGCCGATCAGGACGAGCATGGCTCAGGCCCGTCGGACGTCGAACCCCGGCTTTCGCCGGGGCGAACATAGGCACGCCCCCTCATCGCTCCTCCCCCGCTTCGCCATAGCCGCCGCCGCCCGGCGTCTCGATCACGAAGGCGTCGCCGGCTTCCAGGTTCGCGCTGCCCGTCGCGGCGAGCCGTTCGACCGATCCGTCGGCGCGCTCGACCCAGTTGCGGCCGGGCGCGCCGTCCGCGCCGCCCGCGAGCCCCTTGGGCGGCACGGTGCGGCGGTTGGCGAGAATGTTCGCCACCATCGGCGCGCGAAAGCGGATGTGGCGCGTCGCGCCGTCGCCGCCGGTCCAGCGCCCCTTGCCGCCCGAACCGCGGCGGATCGAGAATTCCTCGACGATCACCGGAAAGCGCGTCTCCATCACCTCCGGGTCGGTCATGCGGCTGTTGGTCATGTGCGTCTGGATGACCGCGGTGCCGTCGAAGCCCGGGCCCGCGCCCGAACCGCCGGCGATCGTCTCGTAATATTGGCGCTGCGCGTCGCCGAAGGTGAAATTATTCATCGTCCCCTGCGCGCAGGCCATCGCGCCGAAGGCGGCGAAGAGCGCATCGGTGATCACCTGGCTCGTCTCGACATTGCCCGCGACGACGGCGGCGGGATGGCGCGGGCTGAGCATCGAATCGGGCGGCACGACCAGCGTCACCGGCGCAAGGCAGCCCTCGTTCATCGGGATCGGGTCGTCGAGCATCGTGCGCAGCACATAGAGGACGGCGGCGCGGACGACCGGCAGCGGCGCGTTGAAATTGTCGGGCAGCGTCGGCGACGAGCCGGTGAAGTCGATCGTGACATGGCGCGCCGCGCGGTCGACCCGCACCGCGACGGCGACCTCCGCGCCATTGTCCATCGCATAGCGGAAGGCGCCGTCGTCGAGGCGGGCGACGAGCTGGCGCACCGCGGCTTCGGCCTGGCGCTGGCCGTGCGCCATATAGGCGGCGACGGTGGCGGACCGGTGCGCGGCGGACAGGTCGGCGAGCGCGCTGGCGCCGCGCTGACACGCCGCGACCTGCGCCTTGAGGTCGGCGATGTTGAGCGCCGGGTTGCGCGCCGGAAAGGCGCCGGCGGTCAGATGCGCATGGACATCGGCGTCGAGGAAACGGCCGTCGTCGACGATCAGCCGGTTGTCGAACAATATGCCTTCCTCGTCGATGCTGCGGCTGTTCGGCGGCATCGAGCCGGGGGCGATGCCGCCGAGATCGGCATGGTGGCCGCGCGCGGCGACGAAGAAGGCGGGGGCGTCGGTTCGCCCCTCCACGAACACCGGCATGATGACGGTGATGTCGGGCAGGTGGGTGCCGCCATCATAAGGGGCGTTGAGCGCATAGGCGTCGCCGGGGCGCAGCCCGCGTCCGTCGCGCGGCCGGCCGTCGGCATCGGGTCCGCGCCGGCGCAGGATCGTGCGGACGCTCTCCCCCATCGAACCGAGGTGGACCGGCATGTGCGGCGCATTGGCGACGAGCCGCCCTTCGCCATCGAACAGCGCGCAGGAGAAGTCGAGCCGCTCGCGGATGTTGATCGACGAGGCGCTGTGCTGAAGCGCGCCGCCCATTTCCTCCGCGATTGCCATGAACAGGCTGTTGAAGATTTCGAGACGGATGGGGTCGGGTTGCTCTTCCTCCCCTTCGGGGGCGGAACCATCGGCCTGGCGCAGGGCCGCGCCCGTTCTTGAGAGCAGCAGCGTGCCTTCGGGCGCGACCGTGGCCGTCCATCCCGGCTCGACCACCGTGGTCGCGAGCGCGTCGACGATGATCGCGGGCCCGGCGACGGTGCGGCCGGGGGCGAGCGCGGCGCGCTGGTGGAGCGGCACGCGGTGTGCGGCGCCCGCGAGCCAGGCGGTGACGATTTCGGGTTCGGCTTCGGCCGTGGGCGCGGGCGGCGGCAGAGCGGAGGGGGCGTCGTCCGCCTCGGTCAGCTCGACGCGGATGCGGTCGACGACCAGATCGTCGTGCGGGGCATAGCCGAACCGCTGGCGGAAGGCGGCGGCGAAGGCGGCGCGCACCGCGGCGGGATCGGCAAGCGGCAGTTCGATCGCATTGTCGCTGTCGGCGAGGCGGACGAAGAGCAGGGTCTCGCGCGCGACCTGCGCGTCGGGAGCGAGGTCGGCGCGCGCCTGTCCGGCAAGCTCGGCTTCGGCGGCGGCGAGGCTGTCGGCGCAGTCGGCGGCGAGCGGCAGTCCCAGCGTCCGCTCGCGAATCGCCGAGGGGCGGGCAAGGCCCATGCCATAGGCCGAGAGCACGCCCGCGAGCGGGTGGAGCAGGATCCGGTCGACGCCGAGCGCGTCGGCGACGAGGCAGACATGCTGTCCCGCGGCGCCGCCGAAGCCGACGAGGCTGTAACCCTGCGTCAGGTCGTGACCGCGCGCGATGGTGATACGCTTGATCGCGTTCGCCATCTGCTGCACCGCGATGGCGAGCAGTCCCTCGGCCAGCGCTTCGGGGGCGATGTTGCCGACCTGCGCCGCGAGGATCGCGAACTTGTCCGCGACGGCGGCGCGGTCGAGCGGCTGGTCGCCGCCTTCGCCGAACAGCTTCGGGAAATGATCGGGCTGAATCTTGCCGAGCAGCACGTTGCAGTCGGTGACGGTCAGCGGACCGCCGCGGCCATAGGCGGCGGGGCCGGGGTTGGCGCCCGCGCTTTCGGGGCCGACGAGCAGGCGCGCGCCGTCCCAGCGGCAGATCGAACCGCCCCCCGCGGCGACGGTGTGGATGCGCAGCATCGGCGCGCGGATGCGCGTCCCGGCTACGATCGTCTCGTTATCGCGCTCGAGCCGGCCGGCATAATGGCTGACGTCGGTCGAGGTGCCGCCCATGTCGAAGCCGATCAGCCGTTCGAACCCCAGCGGCGCGGCGCTGCCGACCATGCCGACGATCCCGCCGGCGGGGCCGGACAGGATCGCGTCGCGGCCGTGGAAGGCGGCCGCCGCGGCCAGCCCGCCCGAGCTTTTCATGAACTGCGGCCGGGCCTCTTCGCCCAGCGCGGCGCAGAACTGGCGCACATAATGATGGAGGACGGGCGAGAGATAGGCATCGGCGAGCGTCGTGTCGCCGCGCCCGACCAGCTTGATTAGCGCGCTGACGTCGTGGCTGGTCGAAATCTGGGAAAAGCCCAGTTCAGCGGCGATCGCCGCCAGCCGCCGTTCGTGTGCCGGGTGGCGATAGCCGTGCATCAGGACGATCGCGATGCTGGCGATCCCGGCGTCGCGCGCCGCCTGCAGCGCCCGGCGCGCGGCGGCTTCGTCGAGCGGCGCGATGACCTCTCCGTCGGGGCCGATGCGCTCGGCGATCTCGGCGACCGCCGCGTGCGGCGGCGGCGTGCGGTTCAGCGCGCGCGCGAACAGATCGGGCCGGTCCTGATAGCCGATGGTCAGCGCGTCGCCGAAGCCGCGCGTGATCGCGAGCAGGGTCGGTTCGCCCTTGCGTTCGAGCAGCGCATTGGTCGCGACGGTCGATCCCATGCGGATCGATAGCGGCGGCAGCGGGCCGTCGCCCGCGCCGGTGAGGTCGCGGATCGCGTTCACCGCCGCATCGCCGGGGCGCGCCGGGTCCTCGCTCAGATATTTGGTGCTGAGGGCGCGGCCGTCGGGGGCGCGCGCCACGACGTCGGTGAAGGTTCCGCCGCGATCGATCCAGATGTGCCAGCAGGGGTCAGCCATGGACCGCCTGATCGGGCCAGCGGATCAGGATGGCAAGCTGCTTGTCGGTGGCGTGGCGATGCCACCGGCCCTTCAGCTGCCGTTCGATCAGCGAGCGGATGAAATGGGTGCCGAAGCTTTCGGTCTCGAAATGCGGGGTTTCGGGCAGGTCGCTCTCGATCCACGACAGTTCGATATCGGTGCCGTCGCGGCGCCAGTGCACCGCGAGCGTCCCCTTGCCGGCCAGCGCGCCATATTTGATGCTGTTGGTGACGAATTCGTGGATCGCGAGCGCGACCGCCTGTGCGCCCTCGTCGGCGAGGCGGACCTCCGGACCGGAAAGCGACGCGAGCCGTTCCTCGTCCCAGCCGGCGAGCGTCAGTTCGCGGCGGACGATCGCGCCGAGCTCGACGCTGTCGACCGCGCCGGTGACGAGCATCTGCTTGGCGTCGGACAGCGCGCGCAGCCGCCCGTCGAACTTGGCCTCGAAGGTAGCGAGATCGCCCGCCTCGCGTGCCGTGATCCGGGCGAGCGCGCCGATCCGGGCGAAGGCGTTCTTCATCCGGTGCGCCATTTCGCCCATGATCAGTTCGCGGTCCTCCGCGTGGCGCGCCTTTTCCTCGGCAAGCGCCTGGAAGGCGCCGAGGCGGCGCTGTTGCAGCCGGTGGAGCTGGGTCGCGAGGACCGCGATGGCGAGCCCGAAGAGCAGGATGCCGAGCGGCCGGCCGATCCGGTCGATGAACCGGCCATAGGAGATGCGCACCGTCCATAGCCGGTCGGCGACGCGGATATGCTCTTCATGCGCATCCCAGCGCATGACGCCGTGCGTGAAGACACGCGGCGCCGACGGGCCGTCGCCCGCAAAGACCTCGATCCCGTCGATGCTTTCGAGCTGCGAACCGAGCACCGCGCGCATCAGGTCGCCGACGCGGAACGGCGCATAGACGAAAGCCTCGATCGGACGGACGCCGCCGCCGGCGGTCGCGACGGCGCTGCCGCCGCCGGCGTCGACGGGGGGAAGCGCAGCGATCGCGTCGGTCGAGGGCGTCGCGGCATAGACGGGAATATAGATGAGGAAACCCGGCTGTTTGCGCCGGTCGCGGGTTTCCTGAAGCAGCTCGACGATGCCGCTCGCAGCCGGCCGGCCGGTCTGCCAGGCGCGGCGCATCGCCTCGCGCCGGACCGGCTCGCTGTACATGTCGAAACCCAGCGCCGGATGGTTGCGCGTGTCGTCGGGTTCGAGGAGGATGATCGGGAAGCCGATCGGCTGGTCGGTCGTGGGCCAGACGCGAATGTCCCGGCCGTAGTTCTGGCGCAGCCGCGCCTCGGCGGCGGCGGGGGTCGCCTGCTGCATCGCGATGGCGATGCCGA
This sequence comes from Sphingopyxis sp. MG, assembly GCF_002953155.1. Taxonomy (NCBI): domain Bacteria; kingdom Pseudomonadati; phylum Pseudomonadota; class Alphaproteobacteria; order Sphingomonadales; family Sphingopyxidaceae; genus Sphingopyxis; species Sphingopyxis sp. MG. Next base: position 2,647,938 of record NZ_CP026381.1, on the reverse strand, counting down.
TGCCCTGCATGCCGGGCGAGCGCACCTGCGGCTGGAGCGCCGTCAGATAGGCGCGAATGGCGGGGCCGTTGGCGGCCATGTCCGATTCGTACAACGCCCGCACGCCTTCGAGCGCCGAGATATGATCGCGCAGACGGTCGTCGATCTGCATCGCGACGCGCCCGGCCTGATCGGCCTCCTGCGTCTGGTTGTAGAAGAAGCTGGCCGCCGCCGCGCCAAGCGCGCCGAGCAGGATGACGAGGCCCATCGCGCGGACCGAAAGGGCCATCAGCCGATCTGCCCAGGCGGAAGGGCGCATTGCTTGGTTTTCCCGTTATATGGCTGCGCCCGGCAGCGCCCCGAACGAGCGAGTGTTCCACGCCAAGGCGCTGATAGCAAGCGCGTTTGTCGGGGTCGCCGCGCACGTCGCGCCGTCGCTTTCGTCCGCCGTTGCGGGTTGCGGTCCGCGGTCTCTTCCCTATGCTGGGTGGGCAGCGGCGAAGGGGGAAGGTTCGATGATCGTCTATGGTTCGGTGTTATCGCCTTTCGTGCGGAAATTGCTCGGCTATCTGGGCGAGAAGGGGATCGGTTTCGAGCTGAAGGGGGTCGGCATAGGCGACCCCGATCCGGGGTTCCGCGCCGCCTCGCCGCTCGGCAAGATGCCGGCGATCGACGACGACGGCTATCGGCTCGCCGATTCGAGCGCGATCATACACTATCTGGAAGCGAAGCATCCCGAGCCCGAACTGATTCCCGCCGATCCGCAATTGCGCGGTCGGACGATCTGGTGGGAGGAGTTCGGCGATACGCTGCTCGCGGCGTGCAGCGGCAAATTATTCTTCAACCGCGTCGTCGCGCCGCACGTCCTGAAACGCGAGGGCGACCTGGCCGCGGCGGCGCAGGCGGAGGCCGAAGACCTGCCGAAGCTGCTCGCCTATCTGGAGGAGGCGATCCCCGCGAGCGGCTTTCTGGTCGGCGACCGGCTGACGCTCGCCGACCTTGCCGCCGTCTCGCCGCTGGTGAACGTCCGCCATTGCAGCGCCGGGGCCGATCCGGCGCGCTATCCGAAGATCGCGGCGTGGAGCGCGGCGATCCTGTCGCGTCCCAGCCTTGCCCCGTGGATCGCCAGGGACGAGCGGATGATGGCGGCGCTCGCCGGATAGGGCGGCGTGCGGTCCGCCCGGCGCATCAATGCCCCATGTCGCTCGCCGACGCCGCCGGTCCGCCGGGGGCGGGCGGGCGCAGCAGGATGACGAGCGGGACCGACAGCAACGTCACCCACATCATCGCCCAGAAATCGTCGATATAGGCGACCATCGCGGCCTGCCGGTTGATCTCGGCATTGACCATCGCCATCACGCTGCCCCCGAGTGCACCGAGCCGGTCGGACGTCGACGGGTCGATCAGCGCGACCGAACTGTTCGTGATGTGCGCGACCAGGTCTTCGTGGCTCGTCTGCGTGTTGGTGGCCAGCAGCGTCGTCACCACAGAGATGCCGACCGACGCGCCGACGCTGCGGAACAGGTTGAGTAGGCTGGCGCCGTCGGTGCGCCACGCCGGACCCAGCGTCGCGAAGGCCATGGTGTTGAGCGGGATGAAGACCAGCCCCATGCCGAGTCCCTGGACGAGCCCGCTGACCACCACCGGTCCGACGCCCATCATCAGCGACCACTGGCTCATCTGCCACAGCGAATAGGCGGCGATGACCAGGCCGCTGCCGACCAGCCAGCGCGCGTCGATCCGCCCCATCAGCCGGCCCGCGATCCACATGCTGATCAGGATGCCGACGCCGCGCACCGCGAGCACCCAGCCGGTGTCGATCACCGGCCAGTCGAACAGGCGCTGGAGCATCGGCGGCAGCAGCGCCATCGACGAGAACATGACGATGCCGATCACGATCATGAACCCCAGCGCGGTGAGCAGATTGCGATCGGCGAGCATCCGGCGGTCGAACAAAGTGTCGCGCGCGGTCAGCAGGTGGATCAGGAACATCCACAGGCAGGCGAGGGCGACGCCGGTCTCGATCCATATCTCGAGGCTGTCGAACCAGTCCTTCTGCGCCCCGCGGTCGAGCATGAGCTGGAGCGACGCGAGCCCAAGCGCGAGCATCGAAAAGCCGAACAGGTCGAATTTGCGGTCCTTGCGCCCGGTCGCGGGGAGCAGCGCCCAGAGCAGCGCCAGCGTCGCCAGCCCGACCGGCAGGTTGACGTAGAAAACCCAGCGCCAGTTGACCGATTCGGTCAGCCAGCCGCCCAGGATCGGTCCCAGAATCGGCCCGACCATGATCCCCATGCCCCAGATCGACATGGCGCGCGCGTGGCGTTCGGGCGGGTTGATGTCGAGCATCACCGACTGCGACAGCGGCCCGATGAAGGCGGCGCTGATCCCCTGCAGGAAACGGAAGATAACCATCTCCTCCAGATTCTGCGCCGCGCCGCAGGCCATCGAGGCGATGATGAAGCCGAGCACCGCGATCAGGAACAGCGGGCGCCGCCCGATGCGGTCGGCGAGCCAGCCGGTGATCGGCATCGCGACCGCCGAGGCGATGATATAGCTGGTGAGCACCCAGTTCACCGTCTCGCTCGTCGCGCCGAGGCTCGACTGCATGTGCGGAATGGCGACGTTGGCGATCGTCGTGTCGAGGATCTGCATCACCGACGCGCCCATCACCGCGACGGTCAGCAGGCCATGATAGCGCACCTGCTCGTAGAGCGGCCGGTCGTCGCTGACGACCGTCGCCGCGGGCGCCGGGCGCCGGGAAAAGACGCGGCTCGCCACCGGCTGCCCTTAGGTGCAGCCGCCCGAGGTGATCACCGTGACCTCGGTCGAAAGCCCCGCGATCATCGCCCGCTTCGGCGCCTCGTCGAAGGCGATGCGCACCGGCACCCGCTGCGTCACCTTCACCCAGTTGCCGGTCGCGTTCTGCGCGGGCAGCACGGAGAATTCGCTGCCCGTGCCGGCGCCGATCGTCTGGACGTGCCCGCGCACCTTCAGCCCCGGATAGGCGTCGAAGCGCATCTCGGCGGGCTGGCCCACGCACATGTGCGCGAGATCGGTTTCCTTGAAATTGGCCTCGACCCACGGATGCGCGGTATCGACCAGCGTCACCGCGGGAAGCCCCGCGACCATCATCTGGCCGAGCTGCAGCCGGTGCGATTCGGCGACCCGTCCCGCGCTCGGCGCGCGCACCTCGGTGCGGCCGAGATCGACCTGCGCCTGCGCGCGCCGGACGCGCGCCGCCGCGACCTGCGGATTGGTGCCGCCCGTGCCCGTCGCCAGCTTGGCGCGCGCCTCGGCGGCGGACGCTTGCGCCTGCGCGAGCCGGGCGCGCGCCTGCTCGACCGCGTGCTTCGACGCGTCATAGGCGGCGCGGGTGGTGAATCCCTTGTCCATCAGCGCGGCCTGGCGCTGGAAATTCGATTCGGCGAAGGCGATGTCCTCGCGCGCCGCCTGGATGTCGACCGCCGTCGCGGCGAGGCTGGCCGACAGATTGCCGACATCGACCGTCGCCGAATCGATCGCGGCGTTCGCCTGCGCGACCGTCAGCGCATAGGGGTGGCCATCGATGCGGAAGAGCAGCTGTCCCTTCGCGACCTCCTGACCCTCGCGGATCGCGACCTCGGTGATCAGGCCGCCGACCTCCGCGGCGACCGACACCTTGTCCATCTGGATATAGGCATTGTCGGTCGACACCGACCCGCCGCTCGCCAGCCAGTACCAGCCGCCCGCCGCCGCGAGCGCCAGCGGCACGCCGAACATCAGCGCGCGCGTGCGCCAGCCGGGCTTCGCCTCTGCCGCGGTCGTGGGCGGCGGCACGGGATCGGCCTTCGGCGCGGCCTTCGAGGCGGCCTTCGGCGACGCGACCTCTTCAGAGCGCGGCTCGGGGCGGTCGGGCTTGCGGCGAGGGGGAGCGAGCTGGTCCATCAGAGGGCCTCTTTCGTTTCTTCTCTTTCGGTCGTGTCGATCGCGTCGCGGCGCGACAGGTTGCAACGCACGTGGCGGACGAGCCGGATCAGTTCGGCGCGCTCGGCGGGGGAGAGTCCCCCGATCGCCTCTTCGGTCAGCGCGTCGGTCAGCCGCCGCATCGCGCCCATCTGTTCGCGGGCGCGCGGGGTCAGATAGAGAAGCCAGGCGCGGCGGTCGCCGGGGTCGGCGCGGCGCTCGACCAGCCCGGCCTCGGCCAGCCGGTCGACCATCCGCGACAGGGTGATCGGTTCGACCTCGATCAGGTCGGCGAGCGGACCCTGGCGGATGCCCTCGTAGCGCTTGAGATAGCTGAGCAGCCGCCATTGCAGCGCGGTGATCCCGCTGTCGCGGGTGCGCGCGTTGAAGGCGCGGCGGAACAGCCGCGCGGTATCGTTGAGCAGAAAGCCGACCGTCTCTCTCATGGCAGACGATATAATAGCAATTGCCACTATATCCAATGACAATATGCTGCACATGCGAAATTGCCGCGAACGCCACTGCCGCTTTTCGACAATCGCTTGCGCCGCGCGGATATTTTGGCACTATGCGTGCCATGAGTCTGACCGCCGACCTCTTCTGGTCCTTCCGCTCGCCCTACAGCTATCTCGCCATCGGCCGCTATCGCGCGCTCGCGGCGAGCCACGACGTGACGATCGACCTGCGTCCCGTCTATCCGCTCGCGATCCGCCAGCCCGATTTCTTCGAGCGCAACCACCCCAACTGGCTCGGCTACACGATGCGCGACATGATGCGCGTCGCGCAGTTCCACGGCATCCCCTTCGGCCCGCCGCGTCCCGACCCGATCGTCCAGAACGTCCACACGCGCGAGATCGCGGCGGAGCAGCCCTATATCTTCCGCCTGACCCGCCTCGGACAGGCGGCGTCGCGGCGCGGCAAGAGCCTCGCCTTCTGCGACGAGGTCGCACAGCTCATCTGGGGCGGCGCGCAGGACTGGCACCTCGGCGATCATCTGGCGGGCGCGGCACGCCGCGCGGGGCTGGACCTCGCCGAACTCGACGCCGAGGCCGAAACCGATGCGGAGGCGCTCGACGCGGAAATCGCCGCGAACCAGGCGGCGCTCGAACTCGCGGGCCATTGGGGGGTGCCGACGCTCGTCTTCGATGGCGAGCCCTTCTTCGGGCAGGACCGCATCGAGCTGGCGAAATGGCGCATGGAGCAGAAGGGTCTGCGGCCGCGCTGAGCACAGCGAAAATCTGCGCGGGAGGGTTCGGCGCGCTCCCCCCTTTTCGTCATACGCGAACAAGTCGGCATAGAGCGAGAGCTTGTGCCCCGGCGAAAGCCGGGTCCAGATGGCATATGGCATAGTGCGGTCCCGCGTGGACCCCGGCTTTCGCCGGGGAACGGTTCCTTGTGGAAAGCGAACATGCCGAAGCAATGACGGTTCAAACCGATGGCATCCTGTCCTAAGGCCGAAGGATGAGCATCGAACCGCAATATTTCGACGCGCGCGACGGCGTGCGGTTGGCGTGGCGCGAGATGGGGGAGGGGCGGCCGGTCGTCCTGCTCCACGGCCTGTTCTCGAGCGCCGAGGTCAACTGGATCAAGTTCGGCACCGCGGCGCGCATCGCCGCCGAGGGCTATCGCGTCGTCATGCCCGACCTGCGCGTCCACGGATCGAGCGCGGCGCCGCACGATGCGGCGCTCTATCCGCCCGACGTGCTGGTGAGCGACCTTGCCGATCTGATCGCGCACCTCGGCCTGTCGGCGTTCGACCTCGGCGGTTTCTCGCTCGGCGCGCGGACCAGCGTGCGCGCGGTGGTTGCGGGGATGACGCCGGGGCGACTGATCCTCGGCGGCATGGGGCTGGCGGGACTGGCCGGGTGGCAGCGGCGCGGGCAGTTCTTCAAGCGCGTGATTGCCGAATATGACAGCGCGAAGCGCGGCGACGACAGCTGGCTGTCGATCCAGTTCATGAAGACGATGAAGATCGACCGCATCGCCGCCGGCCACCTGCTCGACAGCTTCACCGATACGCCGCCCGATGCGCTGGCGGCGCTGACGATGCCGACGCTCGTCGTGTGCGGCGACCGCGACCGGGACAACGGGTCGGCCGAGGACCTCGTCGCGGCGCTGCCCGACGCGGTGCTCGCGACGATCCCCGGCACCCACATGTCGAGCGTCACCGAGCCCGAACTGGGGCAGGCGATCGCGGCCTTCCTGACGGCTTGACCCTGCCGCGGACGCGGTTCAGTCTGGGGGCATCCGGCGCTGGAGCGCCGTCAGACCATCCAGAGGACGCATCCCATGAAAGTCATGATTTCAACGCTGTCGCTCGCCCTTTCGCTTGCGGTCGCGGGCCCCGCGCTGGCCGCACCGAAGCAGAAGGACGCCCCCGCCGCGCCGACTGCCGCCCCCACTGCGGCAGACGCCGATGCCTTCGTCGCCGCCGCGGAAAAGGATCTGTTCGACTATACGGTCGAGGCGAGTCAGGTGAACTGGGTCAATGCGACCTATATCACCGACGACACCGACGCGATGGCGGCGCGCATCAATGCGGTGGGCACCGAAAAGGCGGTGAAATACGCGCTCGAAGCCGCGAAATATCGCGATGTCGCCGGGCTGAGCGCCGACACGAAGCGCAAGCTCGACATATTGCGCACCGGCCTCGTCCTGCCGGCGCCGACCCGGCCGGGCGCGGCGACCGAACTCAACACCATCGCGACCGACCTCCAGTCGCAATATGGCAAGGGGCGCGGCACGCTGGGCGGCAAGGAAATCTCCGGCTCCGACATCGAGGCGGAGATGGGCAATCTCCAGCACACGCCCGCCGAATATGCCGAGATGTGGACAAGCTGGCACGACAATGTCGGCGCGCCGATGAAGGACGATTATGCGCGCCTCGTCACCATCGCCAACGAGGGCGCGAAGGAACTGGGCTTCGCCGACACCGGCGCGATGTGGCGGTCGGGCTACGACATGTCGCCCGAGGATTTCGCGAAGACGACCGAACGGCTGTGGCAGGAGGTGAAGCCGCTCTATCTGGCGCTGCACACCTATGTCCGCTGGAAGCTCAACGAGAAATACGGCGATGCGGTGCAGCCGAAGACCGGGCCGATCCGCGCCGACCTGCTCGGCAACATGTGGGCGCAGGAATGGGGCAACATCTACCCGCTCGTCGCGCCGCCGGGTTCGGGCGACCTCGGCTACGACATCGGCGACCTGCTGAAGGCGCAGGGCAAGGCGCCGCTCGATATGGTCCGCGCGGGCGAGAATTTCTATTCCTCGCTCGGGTTCGAGAAGCTGCCCGAAAGCTTCTGGAAACGCAGCCTGTTCACCAAGCCCGCCGACCGCGAGGTCGTGTGCCATGCCTCGGCTTGGGACGTCGACAACAAGGACGACATTCGCATCAAGATGTGCATCAAGGTGAATGCCGACGATTTCGTCACCATCCACCACGAACTCGGCCACAATTATTACCAGCGCGCCTACAACCGGCAGCCGTTCCTCTATCTGAACGGCGCCAACGACGGCTTCCACGAGGCGATCGGTGATTTCGTCGCGCTGTCGATCACGCCGCAATATCTGGTCGATATCGGCCTGCTCGACAAGGCGAAGGTGCCGAGCGCCGACAAGGACATCGGCCTGCTGCTGCGTCAGGCGATGGACAAGATCGCCTTTCTGCCGTTCGGCCTGCTCGTCGACCGCTGGCGCTGGGGGGTGTTCGACGGCACGATCAGGCCCGCCGACTACAACAAGGCGTGGACGCAGCTTCGCCTGCAATATCAGGGCATCGTCCCGCCGGGCGACCGGCCCGCGAACGCCTTCGACCCCGGCGCCAAATATCATATCCCCGGCAACACGCCCTACACCCGCTATTTCCTCGCGCGCATCCTGCAGTTCCAATTCTATCAGGCGGCGTGCAAGCAGGCGGGGTGGACCGGCCCCTTGCACCGCTGTTCCTTCTACAACGACAAGGCGGTCGGCGCGAAGCTCAACGAAATGCTCGAAATGGGGGCGTCGAAGCCATGGCCCGACGCGCTCGAAGCCTTCACCGGCAGCCGTGAGATGTCGGGCAAGGCGCTCGTCGATTATTTCGCGCCGCTCAAGGCGTGGCTCGACGAACAGAACAAGGGCAAGCCGCAGGGGTGGTGAGCCAGATTCGCGGCGATCTGACAAGAGCCGGGGAGGCGATTCCCCGGCCCCTTTCATGCGGGGGCGCAAATGTCGGCTTTGGGGTGGGAAGCGGTCGTTTGAGACATGCCCTGGTTTCCCCTCCCGCCTGCGGGAGGGGCAGCGAGACTTACGAACTTGTTCGTTAGTCGCAGCGGGGTGGGCCATTGCGCCGTCGCTGCCCACCCCCGACCCCTCCCGCCTGCGGGAGGGGAGAAGAAACGTCCGCTTATTGGTCGCAACCAGACATCTCCTATCTTCGTCATTCCGGACTTGATCCGGAATCCATTCTCTCAGCGCAGCGCGAATGGACCCCGGATCAAGTCCAGGGTGACGATCCTGCTGGCGTCGCTTATCGGTCGATTCCAGTCATCCCCCATCATTCCGCCTCGACCGCCTGCTTGAAGCGCGCGAGCCGCGCCGTTGCGGCGGCGGCGTGCGGGCCGATCCAGCGGTCGTGGATGTCCTGGATCGGCATCGCGTCGAGGTGGTTCCAGCGTTCGCGGCCGCGCCGCTCGGCGATCACCAGCCCCGCCTCCTCCAGCACTTTCAGATGCTGCATCACCGTGCAGCGGTCGAGGTCGGGGAAATGGCCGCACAGCGTGCCCGTCGTCAGCGGCTGATCCTTCAGGTCGTCGAGCATCTGCCGCCGTACCGCATGCGCGAGCGCCTTGAAGATCCGGTCGAAATCGTCGTGGATTGACATGTTGTAAATTTATAACATAATCGAATGCGACTCAAGCGGAGACTGGTCATGGAACTGAAGTTCAGGGTCGCGGCGCGGATCGCGAAGCCGGTGCACACGGTGTTCGAGGCGGTCGCCGACCCGCGGCAGCTGTCCCATTATTTCACCACCGGCGGCGCCGAGGGGCGGCTGGAGACCGGCGCGACGGTGACATGGGATTTCCACGATTTCCCCGGCGCCTTTCCCGTCCATGTGATCGAGGTCGTGCCCGACGAGCGGATCGTGCTCGAATGGCAGGCGAACGAGGGCGAGGCGCCGAACGTCGACGGCGGGGGAATGACGGGCAGCGACTATCGCACGCGCGTCACCATGGCGTTCAAGGGCCTCGACGACGGACGCGCGCTCGTCGAGATCGCCGAAGAGGGCTGGCGCGAAAACCAGGGCGCGCTCGACGCCTCCTACGGCAATTGCCAGGGCTGGTCGCAGATGCTCTGCGCGCTCAAGGCGTGGGTCGAGCACGGCATCAACCTGCGCGACGGCATGTATGCGTGAGGTCTTAGAGTGCCGGTTTTAGAGTATCGGGCGTTAAATCTGCATCACCCTTTCTGCCGTTCGTGCTGAGCTTGTCGAAGCACCGTCCTTCCTCTTGCGGCGCCAAAAGAAAGAACGGCCCCCTTCGACTGCCTTGCAGGCGCTCAGGACAGGCTTCGACAAGCTCAGAGCCTGCCCCCGCGAAAGCGGGGGGCAAACGGTTCAGATTTAATGCTCGATTCTCTAATTGAATCAAAACCGGCACTCTAGATTCTTGTTTTACCGTGTTTTCCGAGTCGTCAGGTGATTCCACCTGACTTGAAAACACTTTAGGCGTTGCGTGCCGTCAGGCCGCCGTCGACGGGGATCACCGCGCCGGTGATGTAGCTCGCGGCGGGCAGGACGAGGCTCAGCGTCACATGCGCGACCTCCTCGGGCTCGCCGTAGCGGCGCAGCGCGGTGCGGCGCTTCGCGAAGACCGCCTTGTCGGCTTCGGGCACCGCGTCGGTCATGCCGGTGCGGATCGGGCCGGGGCAGATGCAGTTGACGGTGATCCCCTCCTTGCCCAGATCGACCGCGAGGCCGCGCGTCAGGCCGGTGACGCCGGTCTTTGCGGCGACATAGGGCGTGTCGCCGGGCGTCGCGCCGAGCCCCTCGGTCGAGGCGATGTTGACGATGCGCGCCGCGTCGCTCCGGCGCAGCCACGGCAGCGCCGCGCGCACCATGCGCTGGTGCGCGGTCAGCATCACCGTAATCGCGCGGTGCCAGATCGCCTCGTAATCGTCGGCGTCGAGCGGGCAGAAGCTCGACACCCCGGCGTTGTTGATCAGGATGTCGATGCCGCCGAAGGTCGCCGCGACCTGTGCGACGGTGCGCCCGATCGCCTCGCCGTCCGACACGTCGAGGGCAAAGGCGCGGGCGTTGTCGCCGGCTTCGGCCGCGACCGCTTCGCACGCCGCGAGGTCGAGATCGGTCACCGCGACCTTCGCGCCTTCGCTCGCGAGCAGCAGCGCGGTGGCGCGGCCCATGCCGCTGGCCGCCCCGGTGACGATGGCGACGCGGCCGACGACCGAGCGCGACAGGTTGGGGGCTGGGTTCGTCATGGGCCGTCCTTCTCGAGTGCGCGCCTTTAACCTGACCCACCTTTCCGTTCGTGTCGAGCGAAGTCGAGACACCCATCGGTACGGCGCCACATTGATGGGTGTCTCGACTTCGCTCGACACGAACGGAAGAAGGGAGGGGGCGACTGCCCCCGCCGCTCAACGGAACGGCGGTTCGTTGAATGCGCGCAGCTTGCGGCTGTGGAGTCGCGGGCCTTCGTCGCGCAGCATCTCGCAGGTGCGGATGCCGATCTGCAGATGCGCGGCGATCGCCTCCTCGTAGAAACGGTTCGCCTGTCCGGGCAGCTTCAGTTCGCCGTGCAGCGGCTTGTCGCTGACGCAGAGCAGCGTGCCGTAGGGAACGCGGAAACGGTAACCCTGTGCCGCGATGGTGGCGCTTTCCATGTCGATGCCGATCGCGCGCGATTGCGAGAAGCGCAGCGCCGAGTCGGTGAAGCGCAATTCCCAGTTGCGGTCGTCGGTGGTGACGACGGTGCCGGTGCGCATCCGCTTCTTGAGGTCGGCGCCGCTCGTTCCCGACACCGCCTCCGCCGCGCCGGCGAGCGCCTGCTGCACCTCGGCGATGGGCGGGATCGGGATTTCGGGCGGCAGCACCGAATCGAGGATATGGTCGTCGCGCAGATAGGCGTGGGCGAGCACATAGTCGCCGATGCGCTGGCTGGGGCGCAGCCCGCCGCAATGGCCGATCATCATCCACGCCTCCGGCCGCAGCACCGCGAGGTGATCGCAGATCGTCTTGGCGTTCGACGGGCCGACCCCGATGTTGACGAGGGTGATGCCGCTGCCGTCGGGCGCGATCAGGTGATAGGCGGGCATCTGGTGCCGCCGCCATGCGCTGTCGGCGACGAGCGCGCTCGCATCGACGCCCGCCCGGTCGACATAGAGGCCGCCGGCGCCTGCGAGCGCCGTGTAGCGATCCCGCCCCACCTGCGCGCCCGCCCAGGCGACGAACTCGTCGACATAGCGATGATAGTTGGTGAACAGGATATAGCGCTGGAAATGCTCGGGCGCGGTGCCGGTGTAGTGGCGCAGCCGCGCGAGGCTGAAATCGGTGCGCAGCGCATCGAACAGCGCGAGCGGCAGCGACGCCGCGGGGTCGGCGCCGAACAGCCCGTCGGCCAGCTCGTCGCCGATGTCGGCGAGGTCGGTGGTCGGGAAATGGCGCGCGAGTTCGAGCGGGGTGACGCCGCCCATGTCGGACCCGTCGCTCGCGTCGAGCACGTAGGGGAAGGGGATCTGCTGCCCGGTGCGCGTCACCTCCAGCGTCATGTCGTAATGACGCACCAGCAGGCTGAGCTGTTCGCGCAGATAGGCTTCGAACAGGTCGGGGCGGGTGACGGTGGTGACGAATTCGCCCGCGCGCTCGAAATGACCGAAGGCCAGATTATGCCCGCCCTGGCCGTCGCGGAACTCGCCATTGGTGACGAGGCGCAGCGCCGGATAGTCGAACAGGCCGGTCGCGGCGGCGTCCGCCGGGGGCAGGGTGCCGTCGTGCACATAGGCGGCGATCGCCGATTTGAGCGCGACGACCGCGTCGCGGAATTTCGTCTTCAGTTCGGCGATGATCGTTTCGACGAGCGCGTCGGTATCGGCGATGTCGGGAGAAAGCGATGAAGGCGATGTCATCGCGGCGCTCTTGCACGAAATCGGGGCAAAAGGGAAGGGGGCGGGCCTGCCGTCGGCGCCCGCCCCGCCCCGATCAAAGCTGCTCGAGCATATGGTCGGCGCTCGACACCTTGAATTCGCCGGGGGCCTCGACGTTGAGCTGTTCGACGACGCCGTCGTTGACGATCATCGAGAAGCGCTGGCCGCGCTTGCCGAGGCCGAAGGCGGTGCCGTCCATCGTCAGCCCGACCGCTTCGGCGAAATCGCCGTTGCCGTCGGCGAGCATCGTCACCTGATCGGCGCCGGCATTCTTGCTCCACGCGCCGAGCACGAAGGCGTCGTTGACCGCGGTGCAGGCGATCTCGTCGATGCCCTTCGCCTTCAGTTCGTCGGCCTTGTCGACATAGCCCGGCAGGTGCTTCGCCGAACAGGTCGGCGTGAAGGCGCCGGGAACCGAGAAGAGCGCGACCTTGCGGCCCTTGAAATAATCGGCGGCGTTCACCTGTTCGGGGCCGTTCTCGGTCACCTTCACCAGCTTGGCGTCGGGCAGCTTGTCTCCGGTCTGGATCGTCATGTCGGCATCCTTTCATCGAGGGGATTGGAATGGCGGTGACATCGGATTGTGACGGGCGCGAGTCAAGCGGGACGGGGTCGCGGGTCATTTTGAATATGATGCGTCCACCCGATCTCCCTTCCCGCAAGCGGGTGGGGGCGGGGGGTGACGGTGCGTCTGCCCACCCCGCTGCGGCTAGGCAGCAAGCTGCCAAGCCTCGCTGCCCCTCCCGCTTGCGGGAGGGGGGAGAGCGAGATTGCGGCAAAGGCGCTGGACCCGGGCGGCGCGCGCGTCCATGGTGCGGCGATGGAATCCACCCCTGCCTGGTTCACCGGCCAGTTGCTGCTCGCCCTGCCGGGGATCGGCGATCCGCGCTTCGAGCAGGCGGTGATCGCGATGATCAGCCACGATGCGGAGGGCGCGATGGGGATCGGGGTTGCCGATCCGATCGACGGCATGACCGTCGGCGCGGTGCTCGATCAGCTCGACATCGCGCACGACGATCCGCTGGAGCAGCCGGTGTTCCTGGGCGGGCCGGTCGAGCCGTCGCGCGGCTTCGTCCTCCACAGCCGCGACTGGGGCGGCGAGGGCGCGGTGCAGGTCGCCGACCGCTGGATGTTGTCGAGCTCGCACGACATATTGCGCGCGATCGGCGAAGGACGCGGCCCGACGCGATGGCTGGTCGCGCTCGGCTATGCCGGCTGGTCGCCGGGTCAGCTGGAGGACGAGATGGTGCGCCACGGCTGGCATGTCACGCCGGGCAGCGACGCGCTGCTGTTCGAAACCCCTCCTGCCCGGCGCTGGCAGGCCGCGTTCGCGGAAGCCGGCGTCGACGCCCGCCTGCTCACCACCGAGGGCGGCGAAGCCTGACCGATCAGCGCGCGAGCGCGAGCAGCGGCTGGCCGCCGCCGAGGCGCGCCAGCGCGGTGCGGGCCGCCCAGCGCGAATCCATATAGCGGCCGTCGGCGAGTTCGAGGTCGTAGCGGATCGGGCTGGCCGCCGCCGCTTCATAGGCCGCCGCCGCATCGGCGGTCCGGCCGAGCCGGGCATAAGCGGTGCCGAGATTGATCAGCCGCGACGGGTCGCGCGCGTCGAGCGCGGCATTGCCGGTCAGCTTCGTCACCGCGGCCGTATTCTCGCCGGCCCGAAGCTCGGCATAGGCGACCGGCAGCACCGTCGAATCGGCCTGCGGCGCGGTGACGACGACGATCGATTGCGCCGCGGCGGGGCTCGCGAAAGCGACAGCGAGCAGCGGCAGCATGATTTTCTTCATTTCCTATCTCCCCGAAACTTTGGCCGATTTTCCATCGCAATCGGGAAAAAGTCAATATTTCCAAGCAGTTGTAACAATATTGTCACAATAGGCGATTACGCTCATCGCATGGCGCATTATAAGTCAGGATTATCAATATCCTGACGATGCCTGACTGCGACCGCGCGCTGCCATGCGCAGCTGTCACATATCGGACGAGGCGAAAATTTTTTCGTGTGCGTTCCGGATGGAATGCGATTCGCACGGGCGTTCCGCATCAAGCCCGATCGCCGCGCGGCTTCACGGTTCGCGGGTGGCGATCCGGTCGACGTCATGCGACGGCCTCGGTTCGACGCTGTGGTTCAACAATGTGGCTCAACAGTGTTTGGGGCGCGATATAAAGAAAAGTTTATATTTGAACGCCGAGCCGCTTTCGGCTAGGGCGCCGCGCATCATCGCCGGTCGCGTGCGCGCGGCCGTGCCGCCTGACAGGAGACATGAATCGTGGCCACTCTTGCCGCCGAAACCCGTGACTATGTGATCGCCGACATCGGCCTTGCCGACTTCGGCCGCAAGGAGATCGCGATCGCCGAAACCGAAATGCCGGGCCTGATGGCGCTGCGCGAGGAATATGGCGCCGCGCAGCCGCTGAAGGGCGCGCGCATCACCGGGTCGCTGCACATGACGATCCAGACCGCGGTGCTGATCGAAACGCTGATCGCGCTGGGGGCCGAGGTGCGCTGGGCGACCTGCAACATCTTCTCGACCCAGGACCATGCCGCCGCCGCGATCGCCGCGGGCGGCACACCGGTGTTCGCGGTGAAGGGCGAAAGCCTTGCCGACTATTGGGACTATGTCGGGCGCATCTTCGACTGGGGCGACGACCAGACCGCCAACATGATCCTCGACGACGGCGGCGACGCCACCATGTTCGCGCTGTGGGGCGTGCGGGTCGAGGCGGGCGAGGCGCTGTTCGAGCCCACCAATGCCGAGGAAGTCGAATTCGTCCGCGCGCTCAAGGCGTTCCTCGCCGCCAAGCCCGGTTATCTGACCAAGAGCGTCCGCAACATCAAGGGCGTGTCCGAAGAGACGACCACGGGCGTCCACCGCCTCTACCAGATCGCCAAGGAGGGCAAGCTGCCCTTCCCCGCGATCAACGTCAACGACAGCGTCACCAAGTCGAAGTTCGACAATCTCTATGGCTGCAAGGAATCGCTGGTTGACGCGATCCGCCGCGCCACCGACGTGATGCTGGCGGGCAAGGTTGCGTGCGTCGCGGGCTTCGGCGACGTCGGCAAGGGCTCGGCGGCGAGCCTGCGCAACGGCGGCGCGCGCGTGCTCGTCACCGAAGTCGACCCGATCTGCGCGCTGCAGGCGGCGATGGAGGGCTATGAGGTGGTGACGATGGACGAGGCGGTGACCCGCGCCGACATCTTCTGCACCGCGACCGGCAACGCCGACGTCATCACCGCCGAGCATATGGCGGCGATGAAGCCGATGGCGATCGTGTGCAACATCGGCCATTTCGACAGCGAGATCCAGATCGCGGCGCTCGCCAACTACGACTGGACCGAGGTCAAGCCGGGCACCGACCTGGTCAAATTCCCCGACGGCAAGGAGATCATCATCCTTGCCAAGGGCCGGCTGGTCAATCTCGGCTGCGCGACGGGCCACCCGTCGTTCGTCATGTCGTCGAGCTTCACCAACCAGACGCTCGCGCAGATCGAACTGTTCACCAAGGCGGGCGAGTATCAGAACGACGTCTATGTCCTGCCCAAGCATCTCGACGAGAAGGTCGCGGCGCTGCACCTCGAAAAGCTGGGCGTGAAGCTGTCGAAGCTGACGCAGAAGCAGGCCGACTATATCGGCGTGCCGGTCGAGGGGCCGTTCAAGCCCGACCATTACCGCTATTGACGCTTCCGGCTTCGGCGCGGACGATTTCGCGCCGGGACCGCGGCGATCGCGGAGAAAGGAAGAGGGCGGCCTGGTCGCCCTCTTTTTCGTTCGGTTCGCCGAAAACCCGTGTCCGCGGCCGGTCGAAAATTTTCTTCGTCATTGCGAGCGGAGCGAAGCAATCCAGGGCGGTTTACCCGGACTCTGGATTGCTTCGCTCCGCTCGCAATGACGATTCAAGGCCGTGTCATCAGGCTTAGAGCATCGTGCGTTAAACCTGCATCATCCTTTCTGCCGTTCGGGCTGAGCTTGTCGAAGCACCGTCCTTCTTCTTGCGTCTCGAAAGAAAGAACAGCCCCCTTCGACTGCCTTGCAGGCGCTCAGGACAGGCTTCGACAGGCTCAGGGCAAACGGTTCAGATTTAGCGCACGATGCGCTAAGCCATCGAGCCCTATATCCGACCTGTCGTTGCGTTCGTGTCGACCAAGTCGAGACACCCATCGAACTTCCACCACGCTCGGCTTTTCCACAGCCGCGCGCCCATCGGAAGGCGGGGCGCGGCAACCGGCGCCGACATGCGATTGAAACATCCCCGCATCGCCGGTAGGGCATCGGTCATGCGCGCGGAACGGCCGGACATGCGAGGATGCGAAACGGGATGAGCGATCCGCTTTCCCCGGCATCGCTGTTCGCGCTCGGCCTGTTCGCCGCCCTGTGGCTGATCGCCGGACTGTGGGCGGTCGGACGCGGCATCGCGATGCAGCGGCGCTCGGCCTTCGTCGCCGGGCAGACCGAGCGGCTGGCGAGCCTGGTCGAGGCGTCGCCGCAGCTTCCCGTCATCGTCCGCGCCGACTGGCGGATCGAGGCGGGCGAGCGGCTCGGGCGCTGGCTCGGGCTCGACGGCGGTCCGCGCAATTTCGACGAACTGCGCGGGCTCGATGCCGGGCTCGACGCCGCGGGGCACGAAGCGCTGCGGCAGGCGATCCTCGGCGCGCAGCGCGGCGCCAAGCCTTTCACGCTGAACCTGACGCCGCGGGGCGGCAGCCGCACCATCGTCTTTCAGGGCATGGCGGCGCCGCCGGCGGTCGGCGGACCGGGCAGCGTGCTGCTGTGGCTGAGCGATGCGACCGATGGTCAGCAGGCGCTCGTCCGCGCGCGCGCCGAGCGCGACGAGGCGATGGCGGCGTTCGAAGCGCTGTCGGGGCTGATCGAGGCGGCGCCCTTCCCGATGTGGTTCCGCGAGACCGACATGCGGCTCGCGCTGGTCAACGCCGCCTATGTCCGCGCGGTCGAGGCGAAGAGCGCCGCGGCGGTGATCGACGAGGGCACCGAGCTGTGCGAGCCCGTCGCCGGGGTCAGCGCGACCGACGCCGCAGAGGCGGCGCGCGCCGCCGGGTCGGCGCAGCAGCGGACCGTGCCGGTGACGATCGAGGGCGAGCGGCGGATCATGCGCGTCGTCGACGTGCCGCTGGCGCCCGAGGGCGGGCGGGTGATCGGCATCGCCGGCTATGCCATCGACATTCAGGAACTGGAGAGCGAGCGCGGCGCGCACCGGCGCTTCGTCGATACCCAGCGCGAACTGCTCGACCGGCTGTCGGCGGCGGTCGCGCAGTTCGGCCCCGATCAGGAACTGGTCTTCGCCAACCTGCCGTTCCGCCGCCTCTTCGCGATCGGCGCCGACGAGGTGGCCGAGGCGCGCTCGTTCGCGCGGTTGCTCGATGCGTGGCGCGACGCCGGGCGGACGCCCGAGGTGCGCGACTATCCGCAGTGGCGGCAGGCGCATGTCGACTGGTTCGCGCGTGCCGAGGCGGGCGAGGAGGAATGGCTGCTGCGCGACGGCACCCACCTGCACGTCGTCGCCCAGCCGACCCCCGACGGCGGCCTGCTGCTGATCGCCGAGGACCGCACCGAGCAGGTGCAGCTCGCCTCGACGCGCGACACGCTGCTGCGCGTGCGCACCGCGACCTTCGACAATCTGTT
This sequence comes from Sphingopyxis sp. MG, assembly GCF_002953155.1. Classification (NCBI taxonomy): domain Bacteria; kingdom Pseudomonadati; phylum Pseudomonadota; class Alphaproteobacteria; order Sphingomonadales; family Sphingopyxidaceae; genus Sphingopyxis; species Sphingopyxis sp. MG. Next base: position 2,630,242 of record NZ_CP026381.1, on the reverse strand, counting down.
CGAGGCGGTCGCGGTCTTCGCCCCCGACGGGCGGCTCCACCTGTGGAACCAGCGCTTCCGCCGGCTGTGGAGCGTCGACGAGCCGACGCTGGCCGCGCATCCGCGCGTCGACCAGCTGATGAACGGGCTGGCCGACCGGCTCGCCAAGCCCAACCAGATCAGCATCGTGCAGGAGGTAATCCGCGCCGCGACGCTCGAACGCCAGCAGCGCGTCGGGCAGATCCGCTTCCGCGACGGGCGTCATTTCGATTTCGCGGCGATCCCGCTGCCCGACGGCAACGCGCTGCTGATCATGCTCGACGTCACCGACAGCCGCAAGATCGAGGGCGCGCTGCGCGAGCGCAACGAGGCGCTGGAGGCGGCGGACAAGGTCAAGACCGCCTTCCTGTCGCGGATGAGTTACGAGCTGCGGACGCCGCTGACCTCGATCGGCGGCTTCGCCGAAATGTTGCAGGCGGGCTATGCGGGCAAGCTCGGCGAGCAGCAGCAGGCCTATGTCGATGCGATCATCGATTCGGTCGGCGTGCTGTCGCGCCAGATCGACAATGTGCTCGACCTCGCGCAGGGGGAGGCGGGGACGCTGGCGATCGAGCGCGCGCCGGTCGATGTCCGCGTGCTGCTCGACGCCGCGCTCGGCGACGCCGGGGCGCTCGCGGGGGACGAGAAGGTCGAGCTGGTCGGCCAGCTTGCCGATGGGCTCGGCCGGATCGACGGCGACGCGCCGCGGCTGTCGCGCCTGTTCGCCGGGCTGCTCGACAATGCGATCCGCTATACCGCGCCCGCGCGGCGCGGCGACGGCCGGGTGCTCCTGCACGCCGACGGCGATGCGCGGGGGGTGGAGATCGTCGTGTCCGACAATGGGCCGGGGCTTCCCGAAGCGGTCGCGGCGGTGACGCGCGGCGAGCAGGCGGGAACCCAGAGCGGTGGCATCGGCATAGCGCTCGCGCGCCAGCTCGTCGCTGCGCACGGCGGGACGATGGAGGTGCTGAGCGAGAAGGGGCAGGGAACGCTGGTGCGCATCCACCTGCCGCGGGGCGCGTGACGTGCGATCGAGCGCGGTGACCGAGCCCTGTCGTTCTTCCGCGGCGAAAAAGGATTCGCGCAGAGGCGCGGAGATCGCAGTGATTTTTGTTCACGCGGAGACGCGGAGACGCGGAGATGTCGTGATTGCCGCGAAGCGGCTTTCTCTATTCGACCTCGCGTCCGGCCGTGCCGTATGGGATGAGAGTGGGCCTGTCGGCCCGAACCTCCATCTCCGCGTCTCCGCGTCTCTGCGTGAATCCTCACAACCTTCTCTGCGATCTCCGCGCCTCTGCGCGAATGATCTCCCGGTTCGCCGGAGCAGGCGATGCTGTCGCCCGCAACCTCCGCAAAGGCGACGGTAATCATGCAAACGCGCCACCCCTACGCGCTCGAAGACGCCGGCCGCATCGGCGCCGCGATCGGCGCGGTGCTGGTGCCCGGCGACGTCGTTCTGCTGTCGGGCGATCTCGGCGCGGGCAAGACGACGCTGGCGCGCGCGATGCTCAAGGCGCGCGGGCTGGCGGGCGAGGCGCCGAGCCCGACCTTCGCGATCGTTCAGCCCTATGCGCCGCCCGAGGTCGATCTGCCCATCGCCCATGTCGATCTTTATCGCATCGAGCGGGCGGACGAACTGATCGAGCTGGGGCTCGACGATTACCGGCATGACGGCGCGCTGCTGATCGAATGGCCCGAGCGGCTGGGGCCGGAGGGCTGGCCCGATGCGCTGGCGCTGACGATTTCGGGCAGCGGCGACGCGCGCGTCTTGACAGCGCAGGTGCCGGCGGCTTGGGAAGCGCGATGGCCGCTTCGATGATTCCGCCCGCCGATGCCCCGGCGTTCCTTGCCGCGCACGGTTGGGGCGACGCGCAGATCCTGCCGCTGGCGGGCGACGCCTCCTTCCGCCGCTATTTCCGGGTCGTCGGCGACGGCCGGCAGGCGGTGCTGATGGACGCCCCACCGCCGCACGAGGACCCGCGCCCCTTCGTCGCGGTGGCCGAATGGCTGTGCGCGCAGGGGCTGACCGCGCCCGCGATCCTCGCGCGCGATCTGGAGCGGGGGCTGCTGCTGATCGAGGATTTCGGCGACGTCCGCCTGCGCGAGACGCTCGACGAAAGGCCGGAGGCCGAGGCCGGCTATTATGCGGGGGTGGTCGACCTGCTCGCGCGGCTCCACGCGCGCCCGGCGATGCCGGAACTGCCGGTGCACGGGCTCGACCAATGGCTCGACGAGGTGATGCTCTTTCCCGACTGGTACGCCCCGGCGCTGGGGCTGGAGGTCGATCGCGATGCGTTCCGCGCCGCGTGGGAGGCGGCGCTGGCGCCGGTCGCCGCCGACGGGATCGCGCGCGTCACGGTGCTGCGCGATTTCCATGCCGAGAATATCATGCTGCTCGGCGGGCGAGAGGGCATCGCCCATTTCGGCCTGCTCGACTTTCAGGACGCGCTCGTCGGCCATCCCGCCTACGACCTCGCCTCGGTGCTGGAGGATGCGCGGCGCGACGTGACCCCGGCGGTGGAGGCCGCGATGCTCGACCGCTATGTCGCCGCGACGGCGCGCGACGACCGCTTCCGTGCCGCCTATTGGGCGCTGGCCGCGCAGCGCAACACGCGCATCCTCGGCGTCTTCGTGCGGCTGTGGAAGCGCGACGGAAAGCCGGGATACCGCCGGTTCCAGCCGCGCATGTGGGGCTTGCTCGAACGCGACCTGACGCATCCCGCGCTCGCGCCGGTGAAGGCGTGGTTCGATGCCCATGTTCCCGCCGGGAAACGGGCGGAGGCCTGGAAGGTGACGGAAGCATGAGCGCGACGATCGAAAGCGCGATGGTGATGGCGGCGGGGATCGGCAAGCGGATGCGGCCGCTGACCGCGACGCGGCCCAAGCCGCTGGTGCGCGTCGCGGGCAAGCCGCTGATCGATCACAGCCTCGACCGGATCGAGGCGGCGGGCATCGGCCATGTCGTGGTCAACGTCCATTATCTGCCCGACGCGCTCGAGGCGCATCTCGCGGCGCAGCGGCGGCCGTTCGACATCGCCATCTCCGACGAGCGCGACCGGCTGCTCGAAACCGGCGGCGGGATGGTCAAGGCGCTGCCGCTGCTGAAGGGCGATCCGATGCTGATCGTCAACAGCGACAATATCTGGACCGACGGGCCGCAGAACAGCATCCGCAGCCTGGCGCATCACTGGGACGGCGCCGCGATGGACGCGCTGCTGCTGGTGGTCGAGCATGCCAGCGCGCGCGGGTATGGCGGGCAGGGCGATTTTCACATGGACGCGGCGGGGCGGCTGTCGCGGCGCAGGCCGGGCCGCGTCGCGCCCTTCGTCTTCACCGGCATCCAACTCGTGTCGCGCCGTTTTCTGGACGACGCGCCGGAGGGGGCGTTCTCGACCAACATATTGTGGGACCGTGCCATCGCGGCGGGCCGCCTCTACGGCCTCGCGCACATGGGACAATGGTTCGATGTCGGCACCCCGGCGGCGATCGCGCCGACCGAGGCGGCGCTGGGCGGGGTTTGACGGATAGAGCGCCATCCCAATTGGCCGTTCGTGCTGAGCTTGTCGAAGCACCGTCCTTCCTTCAACGTAGAAAAGAACGGCCCTTCGACAAGCTCAGGGCGAACGGATAAAGGAAGTTACGAATTTCCGTGACCGTGCTTCGTCCCGCCATCTTCTCCATCCCGATCCATCGGGCTTTCGCCGACGCGCTGGCGGCGGGGCTGATCGCGCGCTTCGCCGACGGGGCGCTCGGCCTTGCCGAAGGATTGATCCTGCTGCCGAGCAATCGCGCGAAGAGCGCGGTGCAGGCGGCGTTCGTGCGTGCGGGCGGGGCGGGGCTGCTGATGCCGCGGCTCGCGGTGATCGGCGACGCCGACCTCGACGAGAGCGTCGCGCTGGCGCTCGATGCGATCGACGAGGCCGAACCGCTGCCGCCCGCCATCGACCCGCTGCGTCGACGCCTGCTGCTCGCCGAACTGATCGAACGGTACACGCCGGAGGGCGAAGCGGCGATTACGGGCGCCGCCGCCTTCCAGCTTGCCGACGGGCTGGCGCGCGTGATCGACCAGCTCCATTATGAGGAGCGGACGGTGTCGGCGCTCGTCGATCTCGACTTGGGGGCCTTCGCCGGCCATTGGCAGGCATCGCTCGCGCGGTTGCGGCTGCTCGTCGACCATTGGCCGGGCGTGCTCGCCGCCACCGGCAGCATCGACCGCGCCGAGCGTCGCAACCAATTGCTCGACCGCGTGCGCGAAGGCTGGCGCAAGGCGCCGCCGGCGCGCTTCGTGGTCGCGGCGGGGATCACCACCGCGGCGCCCGCCGTCGCTCGGCTGCTGCGCACCGTCGCCGGAATGGAGCGCGGCATGGTGGTGCTGCCCGGGCTCGACCCGGTCATGGCGGCAGAGGAATGGGACGCGCTCGGGCCGACGCGATCCGATGCCGACGATCCGGCGCGCCCGCTCGAAACGCATCCGCAATATCATCTCAAGCTGCTGCTCGACCGCATGGGCGCGAGCCGCGACGAGGTTCAGGCGTGGGATGCGGTGTCCGATTTCGACGGGCCGGAGGCGCGCACGCCCTTCGTTTCGTTGCTCTTCGCGCCCGCCGCCTATAGCGCGCAGTGGCAGGCGGCGGGCGACCTGTCGGCGGCGACCGCCGGCCTGTCGGGCGCCGTCTTCGCCGACGCCGGGCAGGAGGCGCAGGGGATCGCGCTGCTGATGCGCGAGGCGATCGAGACCCCCGGGCGCACCGCGGCGCTGGTGACCCCCGATCGCGCGCTGGCCGAACGGGTCGCGGCGGCGCTGACGCGCTGGGGCATCGCGGTCGACGACAGCGCGGGCCAGCCGCTCGCGCAGACGCCGCCTGGCGCCCTGTTGCTGCTGCTCGCCGGGCTGGCGGCCGATTTCGATCCGGTCGCGCTGGTGTCGCTGCTCGGCCATCCGCTCGTGCGCAAGGGAGAAGAGCGCGCTGCGTGGCTCGACCAGGTGCGGCGGCTCGACCTGCTGCTGCGCGAGCCGGGGCTGACGCCGGGCTGGGCGGGTGTGACGGCGCGCATCGTGGCGCGTGCGGCGGACCCGAAGGCGCGCGGGCACGCATTGGCGGCGGCGCTCGGGCCATGGTGGGACGAGCTGTCGGAGGCGCTCGGCGCGACGCTGGCGCCCTTCGCCGCCGGGCCGACGCCGCCCGCGACGCTGCTCGGCGCCTTGCAGGCGGGGCTCGAGCGGCTGACCGGCGACGCGGTGTGGGCCGGACCGGCGGGGCGGATGCTCGCCGAACTGTTCGACGCGTGGGCGCTCGCGCGCGGCGCGGGCCCGGAGCGCGTCGATCCGGCCGATTTTCCCGCGATGCTCGGCCAGCTGTTGGCGCAGGCGAGCGTGCGGCCCCCCTATGGCGGGCACCCGCGGCTGTTCATCTGGGGCCTGCTCGAAGCGCGGCTGCAGCGCGCCGACCTGATGATCCTCGGCGGGCTCGACGAGGGCCGCTGGCCCGCCGCGACGCAGCCCGACCCGTGGCTCGCGCCCGGCATCCGCCGCCTGCTGGGCCTGCCGGCGCCCGAGCGGCAGCAGGGGCTGGCGGCGCATGATTTCGCCGGGGCGCTCGGCGCGCGCGAGATCGTCGTGACGCGCGCGCAGCGCAGCGGCGGCGACCCGGCGGTCGCGTCGCGATTCTGGCTGCGGCTATCGGCGCTGGCGGGCGACCTGACCGAGCCCGCCCCCGGCGGCGTGCCGCTGACCCGCCTCGCCGCCGAACTCGATGCGCCGCCGGGCGAGCCGCGGCCGACGCCGCGGCCGCGCCCCGCGCCCCCCGCCGCCGACCGGCCGCGCCGGATCAGCGTCACCGCGCTCGACCGGCTCGCGCGCGATCCCTTCGCTTATTATGCGAACCAGATGCTCGGCCTGTCGCCGCTCGACCCGCTCAGCGCCGCGCCCGATCCACGCTGGCGCGGCACGCGCATCCACCAGTTGTTCGAGGACTGGGTGCGCGGCGGCGCGACGCGCGAGGGGTTCGAGGCCGAAATCGCCGCGCTGCGCACCGACCCGGCGCTCGACGCCATCGCGCGCGCCTTCTGGCTGCCGCGCATCGAGCCCGCGCTGCGCTGGGCGGCTCAGCAGGTCTGGAGCGCCGAGGGGCGCCGGCCGCTCGCGGTCGAGGCGCGCGGTGAGTTGACCGCCGACGGCATCACGCTTCACGGCAAGGCCGACCGGATCGACCGCAACGAGGACGGCAGCCTCGCCATCGTCGATTACAAGTCGGGGGGCGCGCCGAGCGCCAAGGCGGCGCACGACAGGCTTGACAACCAGCTCGGCCTGCTCGGCCTGATCGCGCGCGCGGGCGAGATGGAGAGAATCGCCGCTGCGCCCGTCGCGAGCCTCGAATATTGGAGCCTGCGCCCCGACCGCCGCGCGGGCGGCGCCGGGAAGATATCCCGCACCTATGGACCGCGCGGCGGGCTCAAGAGCGCCGAAGAGGCGATCGACCACGCCGCCGGGGCGCTCGTCGATCTCGCCGGCCGCTATCTGCTCGGCGACGCGCCGTTCGCGCCGGGCGAGGTCGCGGGCCCCGGCGATTACGACCAGCTCATGCGCCGCGACGAATGGTTCGGGCGCGGGGAGGGCGAGTGATGGCGAAGCCCGCTGGCCTCGCGACGCTCGATCCGCGGCAGGGCGCCGCCGCCGATCCCGCGCACCATGTCTGGCTCGGCGCGTCGGCGGGCACCGGCAAGACGCAGGTGCTTTCGGCGCGCGTGCTGCGGCTGATGCTGGGCGGCGTATCGCCCGAAGCGATCCTGTGCATCACCTTCACCAAGGCGGGCGCGGCCGAGATGGCGCACCGCATCCACGAACGCCTCGCGGCGTGGGTGCGGATGGACGAGGGCGACCTGCGGCTCGACCTGCACGCGCTGGGGCTCGACTGGCAGCGGCCGGGGCTGATGACGCGCGCGCGGTCGCTGTTCGCGACGGTGATCGACAGCCCCGGCGGCGCGATCCGCGTCCAGACGATCCACAGTTTCTGCCAGACGCTGCTCGCCAGCTTTCCGCTGGAGGCGCGGCTGCTCCCCGGTTTCCGCGCCATCGAGGAGGATGAGGCCGGAGCCCTGCAGCGCGAGGTGCTGAGCGACCTGCTGAGCGCGCAAGGCGGGGAAGATGGCGCTGACCTCAGCGACGCGGCGGCGATGCTGTCGCGGCGGCTCGGTCCCGAATCGGCGCTGTCGTTCCTGTCGAGCTGCGCGGCGGCGTTCGGCGGGCCGCGCGCGCTGCTGCCGCCGTCGGCGCGCGACCTGCGCGACGCTTTCGACCTGCCGGTGGGCGACCCCGATGCGTGGCTCACCGATCAACTGGCGGCGGGGGCGATCGCCGATGCCGACATCCGCGCGGTGGCGACGAGCGGCGCGGCGTGGGGTACCCGAACCGGAGAGGCCTGTTCGGACAAGATGGTCGGCTGGCTGATGGCCGATCCCGGCGCGCGCGCGGCGATGCTCGACGACCTCATCGGCTGCTTCCTGACCGGCAAGGGCGATCTGCGCGCGGATTTCGCGGGCGATAAGGGCCGGATGACCGATTGCGTCGATTCGGCGGTGCGGATCGTCGAGGCGGCGGCAGGTCTGCGGGGCACCGCGACCGCGATGCGCGTCGCCGACGAGCTGGCGGCGGCATGGAAGCTCGGGAGCCGGTTTGCCGAGGGCTATGCGCTGGCGAAGCGGACACGCGGGCTCGCCGATTTCGACGACCTCATCACCCTCGCGGGCAGCCTGCTGCGCGTCAGCAGCTTCGGCGAATGGGTGCGCTTCAAGCTCGACCAGCGCACCGACCATATCCTCGTCGACGAGGCGCAGGACACCAACATGCGCCAGTGGGGCATCGTCCTGTCGCTCGCCGAGGAGTTTTTCGCGGTCCATCGCGACGATATGGAACGCGCGCGCACCCTGTTCACCGTCGGCGACCGCAAGCAGGCGATCTTCGGCTTTCAGGGCACCGAACCGAAAGCCTTCGCGACCGCGCGCGACCTGTTCCATGCGCTGGGCGATCGGGCGGGGCAGGCGTTCCGCCAGGTCGATCTCGTCTCCAACTATCGCTCGACCCCGGCGGTGCTCGAAGTCGTCGATACGTGGCTCGCGGCGGGCGGCACCGCGGCGATGGGGCTGGACGGCGACGAACCGCCGCACCGCCCCTTCCGTTCGAACCAGGCGGGGCAGGTCGAGCTTTGGGCACCGCTGCCGGTAGGCAAGGCGCTCGATACGGAAGCCGACGGTGCGGGCGAGGCGGGCGACGAAGGCGCCGGGGGCGATAGTGGCGCGCCCGCCTCCGACCCCGCGAGCATGCGGCTCGCGCGCGCGATCGCCGACGAGGTTCGCGACTGGATCGCGAACGGCAAGGATGGCCGCCCGGTCGCGCCCGGCGACGTGATGATCCTCGTCCGCCGCCGCCGCGACCTCGCGGCGCGGATCGTCGCGCGCCTGCAGGCGCTGCACGTCCCGGTCGCGGGCGTCGACCGCTTCGCGCTGACCCAGCCGCTTGCGGTGCAGGACCTGATGGCGGCGATGCGCTTTGCGGTGCAGCCGCTCGATGACCTCAACCTCGCGGCGCTGCTTGTCTCGCCGCTGATCGGCTGGACGCAGGACGAGCTTTATGCGCGCACCCGCGGACGCGGGCGCGCCGCGATCTGGGAGCATCTGCGCAGGACCGAGGGCGACCTGCCCGCCGCGACGATGGAGGCGCTGCGCCACCTGCTGGCGATGGCCGATTACACCACGCCCTTCCGCTTCCTCGAAACCTTGCTGTCGGGGCCCATCGACGGGCGGCGCAGACTCTATGCGCGGCTGGGGCGCGAGGCGCGCGACCCGATCGACGAACTGCTGAGCCAGGCGCTCGCCTTCGAGGCGCGCGAGACGGTGTCGCTGCTCGGCTTTCTCGCCAGCGTCGAGGGCAGCGCCGCCGAGATCAAGCGCCAGACCGAGGCGCGCAGCGACGTGGTGCGCGTGATGACGGTGCACGGGTCGAAGGGGTTGCAGGCGCCGATCGTCATCCTGGCCGACGCGACCGACGACGCTGGGATCGGGCACCGGCCCTTCACCGTCGACGTCGCGGCGTGGGAGAAACTGCCCGTCTTCGCGCTGCCCGGCGACGAACGCCACGGCGCGCTCGCCGACGCCTATGAGGCAGCGGCGCGCGCGGCGACCGAGGAGCATTGGCGGCTTTTCTATGTCGCGATGACGCGGGCCGAGGAGATACTGGTCGTCGCGGGGGTGACGAAAACGCCCGACCGGTCGGTCCCCGCGGCGAGCTGGCACGCCGCGGCGCAGGGCGCGCTCGAGGCGATGGGCTGCGATTGGGAAGAGGCGGGGCCACAGTGGGGCCGCCGCCGGGTCCACCGCGTCCACGCCGGCCGATGGGCGCGCCGCGAGCGCGAGGCGAAGGCCGCGCCGCCGCCGTTCGTATTGCCCGCCTGGGCGCACCGGCCGGCGCCGGAAGAGGCGCGGCCGCCGCGGCCGCTCGCTCCGTCGGCGCTCGGCGAGGACGAAGTGGCGACGCCGCCGCAAGGCGGTGCGCGCGCCGCGGCGGTCGAGCGCGGGCTGCTGCTCCACGCGCTGTTCGAGCGCCTGCCGTCGGTCGCGTCCGACCGCCGCCGCGCCGCCGCGCTACGCTGGCTCGCGGCGCAGGCGCCGGCGCTGTTCGAGCGCGATCGCGCGGCGATGGCGGACGAGGTGCTCGCGGTGCTGGGCGATCCGGCGCACGCGGCGCTGTTCGGCCCCGGCAGCCTCGCGGAGGTGCCGCTGTCGGCGGTGGTCGACGGCACGGTGGTGGCGGGGATCGTCGACCGGCTGCTCGTCACCGACGCGCGCATCCTCGTCATCGACTACAAGACCGGGCGGCGAGTGCCCGAAAGCGCGGCAGACGTCGCGCCCGCCTATCTGCGCCAGATGGCCGCCTATCGCGAAGCGCTGAGGGTGATCTTCCCGGGGCGGGCGGTGGACGCGGCGCTGCTTTATACCGCGGGGCCGACGCTGATCGGGCTCGACGCTGCGGTGCTGGCGCCGCACAAGCCGGGCTTGGCGGCAACCAAGGCGAATTTGCCGGATTGACCCCTTGAGCCGAACGCGCGCGCGCCCTAGCTTGGCATCAAACATATATTCAGGAGTTTCCCCATGGGTACCAAGGCGATCACCGACGCAAGCTTCCAGGCCGATGTCCTCGACAGCGACACCCCCGTCCTCGTCGATTTCTGGGCCGAATGGTGCGGTCCGTGCAAGATGATCGGCCCGGCGCTCGAAGAAATTTCGGACGAACTCGCGGGCAAGGTGGTGATCGCCAAACTCAACATCGACGACCATCCCGACGCCCCCGCGCGCTATGGCGTGCGCGGCATCCCGACGATGATCCTGTTCAAGAATGGCGCGATCGCCGAAACCAAGGTCGGCGCCGCGCCCAAGAGCGCGCTCAAGGGTTGGCTCGAAGGGGCGCTGTAACTCTGCATTCCCCTAATTCCGTTTGTGCTAAGCTTGTCGAAGCACCGTTCTTCCTTCAGCGACGCCCGAAAGAAAGAACGGCCCCCTTCGACTGCCTTGCAGGCGCTCAGGACAGGCTTCGACAAGCTCAGGGCGAACGGATTTTCGATGATCCCGATTATTGCAAAACTGATCAGCTTCGATAGTCGGCGTTGATGCTGATGTAGCCGTGGGTCAGGTCGCACGTCCACACGGTCGCGCGGCCTTCGCCGAGGCCAAGGTCGGCGCCGATGCGGACGGCCTGCCCTTTCAGATGTGCCGCGACCGGCGCCTCGTCATAGCCCTCGACCGGCAGGCCGTCCTTCGCGACCCAATGGTCGCCGAAGCGGATCGCCAGCCGATCGCGGTCGGCGGGTTCGCCGGCCTTGCCCACTGCCATCACGACGCGGCCCCAATTGGCGTCCTCGCCCGCGACTGCGGTCTTGACCAGCGGCGAATTGGCGATCGACAGCGCGACGCGCTTCGCGCTTTCGTCGCCGGTCGCGCCGGTCACCTGCACCTCGATGAATTTCGACGCGCCCTCGCCGTCGCGCACCACCTGCTGCGCAAGGTCGAGCGCCACCTGCCGGATCGCGGCATGCAGCGCGTCGGCGCCGGCGTCGTCCCATGATTCGAGGCGCGTGTTGCCCGCCTGCCCGGTGGCGAACAGCAGGACCGTGTCGCTGGTCGAGGTGTCGCTGTCGACGGTGATGCAGTTGAACGTTCCGCCCGTCGCCTCGCTCAGCATTTCCTGTAACAGCGCCGGCGCGACCGCGGCGTCGGTGAAGATGTAACCGAGCATCGTCGCCATGTCGGGGGCGATCATCCCCGATCCCTTGACGATCCCCGCGACGTGGACGGTGCGGCCGCCGACGACGGCGCTCGCCGCGGCGCCCTTGGCGAAGGTGTCGGTGGTGCCGATCGTTTCGGCAGCGGCTTCCCACGAACAGGGATCGGCGGTCAGCGCCGCCGCAATGCCCGCACGCGCCTTGTCCTTGGGCAGCGGCACGCCGATCACGCCGGTCGAACTGACGAACACCTCGTCGTCCTTGCAGCCGAGATGCTCCGCGACCTGCGTCCTGATCTGCTCGACCGCCTCGCGCCCGCGATAGCCGGTGAAGGCGTTGCTGTTGCCCGCGTTGACGATCAGCGCGCGCGCGGCGCCGTGCTTCACCTGCTCGCGGCCCAGTTCGACCTCCGACGAACAGCAGATGTTGCGCGTGAACACGCCCGCGACCGCGGTGCCGGGCGCCAGCTCGACATAGGTGAGGTCGCAGCGGTCCCATTCCTTGTAACGCGCACGCGCGACGCGGCGCGTCACCCCGGCGATGTCGGGCAGGGCGGGGAAGGCGGCGGGGGCGAGCGGGGAACGGGTGGTCATGGGGCGCGTGTAGCGGCTCTTCCCCCAACGCAAAACCCCTCCCGTTTACGGGAGGGGCAGCGAGACTTGGGCGCTTGCGCCCTAGACATCGATGACTTTGGATTGACCCCCTTCGTCATTGCGAGCGGAGCGAAGCAATCCAGAGCGGTTTGCGCACGCCCCTGGATTGCCGCGCGGCTTCGCCGCTCGCGGGTGACGAGTCCATTCGATGGCACCACGCCCTGGTCGCAGCGGGGTGGGCCAATGCGACGTCGCGGCCCACCCCCGACCCCTCCCGCAAGCGGGAGGGGAGACTTACGCCGGAATGCCGCTGATCGCCTTCATTTCCATGAAGTCCTTGAGGCCGAACAACCCGCCTTCGCGGCCGTTGCCCGACTGTTTGTAGCCGCCAAACGGAGCGCCCGGCGCGGGGCCCCAGTTGTTGACCGCGACCATGCCCGCGCGCAGCTTCGGCGCGACTTCGGCGGCCTTGGCGGGGTCGCCCGACACGACGGCGGACAGGCCGTATTCGGTGTCGTTGGCGATCTCGACCGCTTCGTCGAGGTTCGAATATTCCATGATCGTCGCGACGGGGCCGAACACTTCCTCCTTCGCGATCCGCATGTCGGGGGTGACGCCCGAGAAGACCGTCGGCTTGATGAAATAGCCGCGGTTGACGTTGCTCGGCAGGCCGGTGCCGCCGGTCTCCAGCGTCGCGCCTTCGTCGATCGCCGACTGGATCAGGCCCTGGATCTTGTCGAACTGCGCCTTGTTGACGACCGGACCGATGTGACCGCCCTCCTGGGTCGGATCGCCGACCTGCGTGCCGTCGAACATCGCCTTGATGACGCCGACCGCTTCCTCCTTGCGATCCTTGTGGACAAGGATGCGCGTCGGCGCGATGCAGCTCTGCCCGGTGTTGACGAGCACGCCCTGCACCGTCGGCGGCAGCACGGCGCCCAGGTCGGCGTCGGGCAGGACGAGGTTCGGCGACTTGCCGCCCAGTTCCTGATGGACGCGCTTGACCGTGTCGGCCGCCGCCTTGGCGACGAGGATGCCGGCGCGGGTCGATCCGGTGAAGCTCACCATCTCGATGCCGGGGTGTGAAGAGATTGCGTTGCCGACGGTCGGGCCGTCGCCCTGCACCAGATTGAACACGCCCGGCGGCACGCCCGCGGCGTCGAGGATTTCGGCGAAGATCACCGCGTTGCCGGGGCATTCCTCCGACGGCTTGAGGATCATCGTGTTGCCGGCGGCCAGCGCGGGCGCGACTTTCAGCGCGATCTGGTTGAGCGGCCAGTTCCACGGCGTGATCATGCCGACGACGCCGATCGGCTCATAGACGACCTTGTTCGCGCCATGCTGCTCGCTGAACTCGAACGTCTTGAGCGCCTCGATCGTGCCGAGGAAACCGCCGATGCCGGCACCGACCTGCGCGGTGCCCGCGAAGCTGACCGGCGCGCCCATTTCGGCGGCCATCGACCTGGCGAGGTCGGGGCCGCGCTTCTTATATTCCTCGACGATGCGGCCCATCAGCGCCAGCCGTTCCTCGCGCGTCGTCTGCGACCAGCTCTTGAAGGCCTCGCGCGCCGCGGCGACCGCGGCGTCGACGTCGGCGGCGGTGCCGAGCACGACGGTCGAAGCGGCTTCCTCGGTCGCGGGGTTGACGACGTCGTGCAGCCTGCCGCCCTTGCTGTCGACCCACTGGCCGCCGATGTACTGCTGTTTCAGGTGGGTTTCGGTATCGCTCATCGTCTGTCTCCCATCGGCGCGGAATTGCGTATCGGATTGCTACCTAATCACTGTGGACCATGAATCAAGCTGGGCCAACTGCGAAAGCTGGCGGGTCAGCGCTTTTCGGCCGCGAGGCGGGACATCAGGATGGCGGCGCGGGTCGCCTGCCGCGCGATGCTGGGCAGGTCGACCGCCTCGCCCGGCGCATGGTCGCCGGTCGACCAGGGGCCGAGGCCCGCGAGCCCGTCGACGTCGGCGGCGACGAAGCTGATGTCGCCTGCGCCGCGCTTCAGCGGATCGAGCGCCGCCATCTCGGGCAGGCCGAGGTCGCGGTTGACGCCGTTCAGCTTCACCAGCAGCGCCCTGTTGCCCTCGGTCGGCGCCATCGGCGGATAGCCGCCGGGATCGAAGCTCAGCGTCGCGCCGGTTTCCGGCGCGTGATCCGCCACGATCTGTGCCATCTTCGCCCGCACCCGCTGCGATTGCTCGATCGACAGCGTGCGCAGGTCGCCGCGGGCGATCGCGATCGGCGGAATGATGTTGGTCTTGCCCGTCGCGGCGCCGCGGATGCCGCCCGCGTCGAGGCTCGCGGTCTCGCCACCGGCGATCAGCCCGACGTTGAAGGTCAGGTTGGGTTCGGGCAGTTCGGTGCGAAAGCGCTGGATGATGCGCGTCAGCTCATAGATGGCGCCGTCGCCGACCCCGGCGCCGAAGATGCCCGAGCTGTGGCCCGTCCGGCCGGTCGCCGTGACCGTCCAGCTTTCCGACGAGCGCCGCGCGATCGACCCCATGTCGGCGCCGCCGTCGCGCACCAGCCCTTCGAAGTCGAGCGCGACGTCGCTGCGCTTGCCCGCTTCGATCAGGTCGGCGCGCGCCTTCTCGATCGGATCGCCCGCATCCTCCTCGTCGCCGGTCATGTGGATTTCGATGTTGGCGTCCTTCAGCGTCCCCGCCGCCTTCATCGCGCGCAGCGCGGCGAGGATGACGACCATTCCGCCCTTGTCGTCGCCCGCGCCCGGGCCTTCGCCCCGGTCGCCCTTGCGGGTGAAGGTCTGGAACGGCGAATCGGGTTCGAACACCGTGTCGAGATGCGCGATCAGCAACAGGCGCCTGGTGTCGGGGCGACCCTTGTGCACCGCGATCAGATGGCCCGCGCGACCGGTCTCGGGGGTCGGTTTCCACGTCACCTCGAACCCCAGCGGCTCGAGTTCGGCGCGCATCATCTGGCCGACCTTCTCGACCCCTGCGAGGTTGAGCGAGCCGCTGTTCTGATTCACCAGCCGTTCGAGCAGCGCGATCGAGCGGTCCTGCTCGGCCGCGACCGTCTTCGCCATCGCGCTTTCGGCCTTGCTGAGTTTCGCCTGCGCGGGCGGGACGAGCGCGAACTGGAGGGCGAGCAGGGCGACGAACGGCAGCGATTTCATGAGCGACTCCTTGCGAGGGGTCGCTCCTTGTGCCGACTCGGCGCTGGGGCGGCAAGTCGCCGCGGGGATTTTGCGCGCCGCGATCAGGCGGCGTCCTTCACCTCGTCGAAATCGTCGAGCTTCTTCAGCGCATCGCGCGATCGAACGGAGCTTCGCCGCATTCACCCGGAGGCCCTCGCTGTCCGAGCCCGACAGTTCGTCGATCGAAAAGGCGACGCGGGTGCGGTCGGGCGCCAGTTCGTCGAAGGTGAATTTGAGGCCGGTCGACAGCGCGCCGTCGTCGATGCTGTAGATCATGTGCGCCTCGCGCGGGATTTCCATCGCGACGGCGAATTTCACCTTATAGGCGTCGGGGCGCAGCTTGGGCGCGACCTGCGCCCACGCCGGGTCGCTCCTGTCGATCACCAGTTCGTAAAGGCGGGTCGAGCCGCCGTTGGTGACGAGCGGCAGGCCGGTGAAGGCGCCCTCGTCGCCGAACATCTTCGCGAACACCTCTTCGCGCGGCGCCGCGACGGTCCGGGTCTGGTTCGTCAGTTCGGCGACCTTGCCGCAGCTGGCGACTAGCAGCATCGTGACGACCAGCAGCAGGCGGCGAAGCATTGCGATATCCCCCCTCGGACATTCCGTCGGGGGATATAGCAGCGCCATCTTGCCGAATGGTAAGCGCCGGCGCGATGACCCATTCTTCCGAAAGACGGGAGGCGCCCGGCCGCTGTCAGCCGGACGACCCTGTCGTCCTGCCGGTCGGACCGGTCAGGCGCTGTAGTACATCTCGAACTCGACCGGGCTCGGCGTCTGTTCGACGGCGTGAACCTCGTCCCACTTGAGTTCGATATAAGCCTCGATCTGGTCCTTCGAGAAGACGTCACCCTTCAGCAGGAAGTCGTGGTCGGCAGCCAGGCTGTCGAGCGCTTCGCGCAGCGAGGCGCACACGGTCGGCACTTCCTTCAGTTCCTCGGGCGGCAGGTCATAGAGATTCTTGTCCATCGCGTCGCCGGGATGGATCTTGTTCTGGATGCCGTCGAGCCCCGCCATCAGCAGCGCCGCATAGCAGAGATAGGGGTTCGCCATCGCGTCGGGAAAGCGGAACTCGACGCGCTTCGCCTTGGCGCCCGCGCCATAGGGGATGCGGCACGAGGCCGACCGGTTGCGCGACGAATAGGCGAGCAGTACCGGCGCTTCGAAACCCGGGACGAGCCGCTTGTAGCTGTTCGTCGTGGGATTGGTGAAGGCGTTCAGCGCCTTGGCATGCTTGATGACGCCGCCGATGAAATAGAGGCACATATCCGACAGCCCGGCATAGCCGTTGCCCGCGAACAGCGGCTTGCCCTTTTCCCAGATCGAGAAATGCGTGTGCATGCCGCTGCCGTTGTCGTCCTTGATCGGCTTGGGCATGAAGGTCGCGGTCTTGCCATAGGCATGCGCGACCTGGTGCACGACATATTTGTAGATCTGCATGCGGTCGGCGGTCTGCGTCAGCGTGCCGAAGGTCAGGCCCAGTTCGTGCTGCGCCGCCGCGACCTCGTGATGATGCTTGTCGCACGGCAGGCCGAGTTCGAGCATCGTCGACACCATCTCGCCGCGGATGTCGACCGCGCTGTCGACCGGGGCGACGGGGAAATAACCGCCCTTGGCGCGCGGCCGGTGGGCCAGGTTGCCGCCCTCGTAGCTGCGGCCCGAATTGGTCGGCAGTTCGATGTCGTCGATCTCGAAGCCCGACTTGTTGTAGCCGGTTTCGAAGCGGACGTCGTCGAACATGAAGAATTCGGCCTCGGGCCCGACATAGACGGTATCGCCGATGCCGGTCGATCCGACATAGGCCTCGGCGCGCTTCGCGGTCGTGCGCGGATCGCGGGCATAGCCTTCGCCGGTCGCGGGCTCGACGATGTCGCAGACGATGATCAGCATCGGCGTCGCCGAAAAGGGATCGTCATAGACGGCGTCGAGGTCGGGCTTCAGGATCATGTCGCTTTCGTTGATCGCCTTCCACCCCCCGATCGACGAACCGTCGAACATCAGTCCATCCTCCAGCGCATCCTCGTCGATCGCGCCGGCGCACATGGTCAGGTGGTGCCATTTGCCCTTGGGGTCGGTGAAGCGCAGGTCGACCCACTCGATGTCGTTTTCCTCGATCCGCGCGATGATGTCCTTCGGCTTGGTGGCCATGGTCTTGCACTTCCTTCTTGCGATAGATCCCGATGCGGGGGGATGTTGAACGGCTGATGGCGGGCCCTGGAGTTCCGGTCCTAGAGCGCGTCCTCGTTGCGCTCTCCGGTGCGGATGCGCAGCGCGGTTTCGATGGTCGAGACGAAGATCTTGCCGTCGCCGATGCGGCCGGTTTGCGCGGCGGCGGCGATCGCCTCGACCACGCGCTCGGCCAGCCCATCCTCGACGACGACCTCCAGCTTCACCTTGGGCAGGAAGTCGACGACATATTCGGCGCCGCGATAAAGCTCGGTATGGCCTTTCTGGCGCCCGAAGCCCTTCGCTTCGGTGACGGTGATGCCGCTGACGCCGACTTCGTGCAGCGCCTCCTTCACCTCGTCGAGCTTGAACGGTTTGATGATCGCTTCAATCTTCTTCACGCTGTCCATTCCCCTTGGGCTGTCCACCGCCGGTCGCAGTCCGGGCCGGATCAGGCATGCCTGGTCCGGTCCTCCCGGTCGAGTCGGTGCGGTGTGCCGCCATCTTGCACCAATCAAGACCCGTGCCAATTGGCGAATGGCGGGGTTCCGACGGGAATTTCGGCGTGGGGTCGCGGCGTTGCCCAAGACGCGGGCAGCACCGCCATCCTGCTGCCTAATATATGGGCATGGCGGCGAGGGCGGTTCCTATTTTGATTCACGCAAAGGCGCAAAGGCGCGAAGAAGGCCGCGCACGAGGCCGGCCGTCCATTTGTCGCCGCAGGCGATCTTGAAGGCGCTTCGCGCGACCGGAAAGCGGCGCAAGTACAATGACACGACCTCTTCGCGCCTTTGCGCCTTCGCGTGAAAATTTCCTATCCCGCCCCCCTCCGCAACCAGCATCGGTTTTGGAAAGGGGGTGATGTCTGCGCCCTACCGCCCCATGGGCGCCGACGCCTCGGGCAGATGCGCCTTGGTCCAGTTCGATCGTTCGATGACATAGGCGCGGATCGCCTCGGCATCGGCTGGCGTGAGGACGCGCGCGAAGCTGACCATGCCGCGATCCTTGAGCGCGCCGTCGAGGATCACGCTTTTCCACGCATCGGCATTGGCGAGCGTGCCCGAGACGCGCAGGTCGGGGGTGAAGCCGTTGCCGATCGCGCTGTCGCCGTGACAGACTTGGCAATAGCGTCCGAAGTGCGCCTTGCCTGCCGCAACCTGCTGCGGCGTGCCGACCGGCGCGGGCGGGTTCCATTCGAGCGCGGTCGTCGCGGGCGGTGCGGGAAGCTGGACGGTGCCGCCGATCTTGAGCACGACGAGGCGCGGGATGTTGGGCACCTTGCGCGTCACGCCGCCCGCGATCCCCGCGACGAGCGGGAAGGCGCCGCCCTTGCTGGTCTGGAAGGCGACATATTGCACGCCGTTCACGCGGAAGGTCGAGGGCGCGCTGACGATCCCCGACTGCATGTCGAGGTCGAGAAGCTGCTTGCCGCTGTCGGCGGCATAGGCGCGGAAGCGGCCGGTGCTGGTGCCCTGGAAGACGAGGTTGCCCGCCGTCGTCATCGTCCCGCCGTTCCATGCGGCGGGATAATCGACCCCCCAGGCGACCTTGCCCGTGCGCGGATCGAAGGCGACGAGGCGGCCGGTGGTCGCGGCGACCGCGGCGCGGAACGCCGCCGCGTCGTCGGGCAGCATCCCGGCCTGGAGCGAGGTGCCGACGTTGAAGCCGAGCACCTTACGCTTGTCGAGTTCGTCCATGTCCTCGAGGTAGCCCTGCGGAATCTGCTGCGCGGGGATATAGACGAGGCCGGTCGCGGGATTGTAGCTCATCGGGTGCCAGTTGTGCGCGCCGAGTGCGCCCGGAATGGCGATGAACGGCTTGCCGGTCCGATAGAAGCGGGCATCGGGATTTTCGATCGGCCGCCCGGTCGCGAGGTCGTAGCCGGTCGCCCAGTTGATCCCGTCGACGAAAGGTTTTGCGTCGATCAGCTTGCCCGTCGCGCGGTCGATGGTGAAGAAAAAGCCGTTCTTTGGCGCGTGATACAGCACCCTGGTCGGGGTGCCGTTCACCGGCTGCTCGGCCAGGATGATCGGCTGCGTCGCCGTATAATCCCAGCTTTCGGCCGGGGTTTCCTGATAATGCCATTTATAGGCGCCGGTGTCCGCGTCGAGCGCGACGACCGAGGAGAGGAACCAGTTGTCGCCCTCGCCGTTCGAGCGCAGCCCGTGGTTCCATGGATTGCCGTTGCCGACGCCCAGATAGATCTGGTCGAGATCCTTGTCATAGACGATCGCGTCCCACACGGTGCCGCCGCCGCCCGATACCTTCCACTCGCCCTTGTCGGACCAGGTGGCGTTGCCCTTCGACGCGAAGATGTCGTCCGATGCCGCGCCGTCCTTCCTTTTCTCGGGGTTGGGCGCGGTGTAGAAGCGCCAGCGTTCCTTGCCGGTGTCGGCGTCATAGGCGGTGACATAGCCGCGCACGCCGAATTCGGCGCCGCCGTTGCCGATCAGCACCATGTCCTTCACCACGCGCGGCGCGCCGGTGATCGTATAGGGCTTCGCGGTGTCGAAGGTCTGCGTCGACCACAGTTCCTGCCCGGTCTTGCGGTCGAGCGCGATCAGCCGGCCGTCGATCGTGCCGACGAACAGCTTGTCGCCCCAGACCGCGACGCCGCGGTTGACAACGTCGCAGCAGGCGTTGACCGCGCGTTCGCCGGGCACCTTGGGGTCGAAGCTCCACAGCTTCTTGCCGGTCGCGGCATCCCATGCGTCGACCTTCGACCAGGCGTGGCTGACATACATCACCCCGTCGACGACGACCGGGGTCGCTTCCTGCCCGCGCGCATCGTCGAGGTCGGCGAACCAGGCGATGCCCAATTGCCCGACATTCCGGTCGTCGATGTCCTTGAGCGGGCTGAAGCGCTGCTCGTCATAGCTGTAGCCGATGCCGGCCCAGTCGTCGCCGTTGCCGCCGGTCTTCAGCAGGGTCTCGCTGGCCTTCTCCGCCTCGTCGAGCGATCCGGTCCCGCCCGATTTCGATGCGTTGCATCCCGCCAGCACCAGCGCCGCGCCGCCCAGCAGCGCGGTCACGAAGACCCGTTTCGCCATATTCGCTCTCCCTCGACGTCCATGGTTGACGTTTGCGTCAACTCTGCGCCGGGCGCGCCCGATTGGCAAGGGGGATTTAGGGTCTTCTACCTAGAGCGGCGTGCCATGAATCTGCAACGCCCCTTATTCGTTCGTGTCGAGCGAAGTCGAGACACTCACCGGCCTTGCGCCACGCTGATGGGTGTCTCGACTGCGCTCGACACGAACGGGACGATGGGTCAGATTTAACGCTCGATGCTCTAGACGCCACGCGTTCGCGGCAGGGCGGCGTGTTCACGCCCAGGGCGGCGCATTCAGGCCTTTAGGGCTGGCGGTAAAGATTTCGCAGCCGGTTTCGGTGATCCCGATACTGTGTTCGAACTGCGCCGACAGGCTGCGGTCGCGGGTCGTCGCGGTCCAGCCGTCGGGCAGCATCTTCACCGCATATTTGCCGGTGTTGATCATCGGCTCGATGGTGAAGAACATGCCGGGCTTCAGTTCGGGACCGGTGCCGGGGCGGCCGGCGTGGACGACCTCGGGCGCGTCGTGGAACATCTGGCCGACGCCGTGGCCGCAGAAGTCGCGCACGACCGAATAGCGGTGGCGCTCGGCATGCTGCTGGATCGCGTGGGCGATGTCGCCGATCCTGTTGCCGGGCTTCGCCTGCTCGATCCCCAGCATCAGGCATTCATAGGTCACGTCGACCAGCCGCCGCGCCTTGATGCCGACCTCGCCGACCAGATACATGCGGCTCGTGTCGCCGTGCCAGCCGTCGACCATCGGCGTGACGTCGACATTGACGATGTCGCCCTCGCGCAGCGGCCTGGCGTCGGGAATGCCGTGGCAGACGACGTGATTGATGCTGGTGCAGCAGCTGTGCGTGTAGCCGCGATAGCCGAGCGTCGCGGGAATGCCGCCGCCCGCCAGCGTCATCTCGCGGACGAGGTCGTCGATCTGCGCCGTCGTCACGCCGGGCCGGACGAAGGGAACGAGCGCGTCGAGGATCTCGGCCGCGAGCCGCCCCGCCCGGCGCATGCCGGCAAAACCCGCCTCGTCGTGCAGCTTGATCGTCCCGTCGCGCACGGGAGCAGGAGTGCCGGCCTCGGCGGCGGTGACGGAAACATAATCGTACATGGGGGGGATATAGGGGATCGGGGCTAAAAAAGCTAGGTTTGCAAGCGTTGACGGTGCTTTCTCTTCTTCGGTATGTGTCGGTCTAGCCAGCGATGAACGCCAGCGATCCTGATTTCCAATGATAGCCAATGGGACAGCTGGTCTGGCAGCATATGTGTTTCGGATACGACACGTTTGATAATCGGTGCTCACCGCTTCCGGGCTTGAGCCCTCAATTTTCTATGGGCACCGAGGCCTCCCGACTTTCCAGCCTTTCCGGCTACGTCAACGCCGATCTTTTTCTGCATGTTACGCGATGTGGCCTTGTACATCCGCGAGCCGCCTCCCATGCTTGCGGCCCTCCCCTTTAGGGGTGAGGTTGGGGTGGGGGCTATCCGCCTTGCGCGAGGCTGCAAGGCCCCACCCCGCTGCGACTAAGGTCCGGCTAACGCCGAACCTAGAGCAGCGTGCCTAAAATCTGCATCACCCTTTCTGCCGTTCGTGCTGAGCCTGTCGAAGCACCGTCCTTCTTCTTGCGGCGCCGAAAGAAAGAACGGCCCCCTTCGACTGCCTTGCAGGCGCTCAGGACAGGCTTCGACAAGCTCAGGGCAAACGGTTCAGATTTAATGCTCGATACTCTAAGCCTCGCCGTCCCTCCCCTGAAGGGGAGGGAATTAATTATGTTATTGTTCAGCCAGCTTTTTAAGCGCAGAATGTCGCTTCTTCATAACGGCCCGTGCAACCGCCAGCTGCTCATCCAATTCGTTGGATGCCAAGGCGCGCAAGATTTCGCGATCCTCGGTCATAATGGCCTCGGCAACGCGCATCTGGCGCTTCGACTCCTTGTCCATCACTCCGCCGCCTTCTCCGGCCTGGCCTTCGCCTTGCCCTTGCCGGCCTTGGGCGGGGCGGGGGTGATTTCGAAAGCGAGCGGGTTGCCGACCTTGGCGTCCTCGCCCTGCTTCATCCTCACCTTGACCTCGCCGCCGTGGACCAGCTTGCCGAACAGCAGTTCCTCGGCGAGCGGCTGCTTGATCTTCTCCTGGATCAGGCGGCCCATCGGACGGGCGCCATAGAGCTTGTCATAGCCCTTGTCGGTCAGCCACTTGCGCGCCGCCTCGTCGAGCTGGATGTGGACGTTGCGGTCGGCAAGCTGCAGTTCGAGCTGCAGGATGAACTTGTCGACGACGCGCGCCACCACCTCTGGCGGCAGATAGCCGAAGGGCACGATCGCATCGAGGCGGTTGCGGAATTCGGGGGTGAACATGCGCTTCACCGCCTCTTCCTGCACATCCTCGCGTGTCGCGTTGCCGAAGCCGATCGATTCGCGCGTCATGTCGCTGGCGCCCGCATTGGTCGTCATGATCAGGATGACGTTGCGGAAATCGACCGTCTTGCCGTGGTGGTCGGTCAGGCGGCCGTTGTCCATCACCTGCAGCAGGATGTTGAACAGGTCGGGATGCGCCTTCTCGATCTCGTCGAGCAGCAGCACGCAGTGCGGATTCTGGTCGATCGCATCGGTCAGCAGGCCGCCCTGGTCGTATCCGACATAGCCCGGCGGCGCGCCGATCAGGCGGCTCACCGAATGGCGCTCCATATATTCCGACATGTCGAAGCGCTGGAGCGGAATGCCGAGCAGCGCCGCGAGCTGCTTCGCCACCTCGGTCTTGCCGACACCGGTCGGGCCGCTGAACAGATAGTTGCCGATCGGCTTTTCGGGATCGCGCAGCCCGGCGCGCGACAGCTTGATCGCCGACGCCAGCACCTCGATCGCGGTGTTCTGTCCGAACACCACGCGCTTGAGGTCGGTCTCGAGGCTTTCGAGCACCTTCTTGTCGTCGCTCGACACCGACTTGGGCGGGATGCGCGCCATCGTCGCGATCACCGCCTCGATCTCCTTGGGGGTGATCGTCTTGCGCCGCTTCGACGGCGGCACCAGCATCTGCATCGCGCCGACCTCGTCGATCACGTCGATCGCCTTGTCGGGCAGCTTGCGGTCGTTGATGTAGCGCGCCGACAGTTCGACCGCCGCGTTGATCGCGTCGGCGGTATATTTGACATTGTGGTGGCTCTCGAACGCCTCGCGCAGCCCGGCGAGGATCTTCTTGGTATCCTCGAGGCTCGGCTCGATCACGTCGATCTTCTGGAACCGGCGCAGCAGTGCGCGGTCCTTCTCGAAGTGGTTGCGGAACTCCTTGTAGGTCGTCGAGCCGATGCAGCGGATGACGCCGCCCGACAGCGCGGGCTTGAGCAGGTTCGATGCGTCCATCGCGCCGCCGCTCGTCGCGCCGGCGCCGATCACCGTGTGAATCTCGTCGATGAACAGGATCGCGTGCGGCAGGCCCTCGAGTTCGGAGACGACCTGCTTCAGCCGCTCCTCGAAGTCGCCGCGATAGCGCGTGCCGGCGAGCAGCGCGCCCATGTCGAGCGAATAGATCACCGCTTCCTTGAGCACGTCGGGCACGTCGCCCTCGACGATCTTGCGCGCGAGCCCTTCGGCGATCGCGGTCTTGCCGACGCCGGGATCGCCGACATAGAGCGGGTTGTTCTTGCTGCGGCGGCACAGGATCTGGATCGTGCGGTCGACCTCGGCCCCGCGGCCGATCAGCGGGTCGACCTTGCCGCCCTTCGCCTTTTCGTTCAGGTTGACGGTGAACTGGTCGAGCGCGGTTTCCTTCTTGTTCTTCGCCTCGCCCTTGTCCTTCGCTTCTTCCTTCTCCTCGGGCTCGGCCTGCGCGGCGGGCTTGCCGCCCTTGCCGACGCCGTGGCTGAGATAGGAAACGGCGTCGAGCCGCGTCAGGTCCTGCTGCTGGAGGAAATAGACGGCATAGGATTCGCGCTCCGAAAACAGCGCGACGAGGACGTTGGCGCCCGTCACCTCGTCCTTGCCCGACGACTGGACGTGCAGGATCGCGCGCTGGACGACGCGCTGGAAGCCGCTGGTGGGGCTGGGGTCGCTGTGTCCCTCGACCTTCAGGCTGTCGAGCTCGGTGTCGAGATAGTGGACCACCGCCGATTGCAAGTCGCCCAATGCGACGCCGCAGGCGCGCATCACCTCGGCGGCGTGCTCGTCGTCGATCAGCGCATAGAGCAGATGCTCCAGCGTTGCATATTCATGGTGCCGCTCCGACGCGGCCTTCAACGCGTTGTGCAGGGTCTTTTCGAGCGATTCCGAAAAGGACGGCATGGGTCGTTCTCCTTGCGAGACCCGCCGGGGAGAGGCGGACCCCTGGGACCACAAGGTGGCGATGCCGCCGCTTCACCGCAAGGGAAAAGCGGAAGCCACGGTCAAATTAGAGCCACAGCCTTGCTTCATGGTTAACGAAGCTTTGGGAAAGGACGGCGGCGAACGCCGAAATCCCGGCTTTGAACGACGTGCCCTGTGCTCCCGCGAAGGCGGGAGTCCAGAGCGGTACAGGCGGGCGTCGGCGTCAGGACGCCCTGGGTTCCCGCCTGCGCGGGGACACGAGAATAGTTCCGGAAATCCTAAACCGTCAGCACGATCTTTCCGACATGCTCCCCCGCCTGCATGCGGGCGTGCGCGGCGGCGGCTTCGGCCAGCGGGAAGCGCCGGTCCATCGCCGGCTTCCAGCCGCCCTCGGCAAGCTGCGGCCACAGCGTCCGGTGAATCTCGTCGGCCAGCGCCGCCTTGAACGAGGCGCTGCGCGCGCGCAGCGTCGACCCGGTCATCGTCTGCCGCCGCCGCATCAGGCTCGATATGTCGACCTGTGCCGTCGCGCCGCGCTGGAAGGCGATGCTGACGTGGCGCCCGTCGTCGGCGAGGCAGGCGAGGTTGCGCGGCACATAGTCGCCCCCGACCATGTCGAGCACGACGTCGACGCCCTTGCCGTCGGTGAACGCCTTGACCGCCTCGACATAACCCTCGGTCGAATAGTCGATCGCGAGGTCGGCGCCGAGCGCGCGCGCCGCGGCGCATTTTTCGGCGCTGCCGCACGTCACTGCGATGCGGATGTCGAACAGCTTGCACAGCCCGATCGCGGTGGTGCCGATGCCGCTGGTGCCGCCATGGACGAGCACCGTCTCGCCGTCCTTGACCCAGCCCCGTTCGAACAGATTGTGCCAGACGGTGAAGACGGTTTCGGGCAGCGCCGCCGCCTCTTCCATCGAAAAGCCCGCGGGCACCGGCAGGCAGCTTCCTGCCGGCGCGATGCAATATTCGGCATAGCCGCCGCCCGCGACGAGCGCGCATACCGCCTGTCCCAGCAACTCCGGGTCGCCGCCCGGTCCGATCGCGGCGACCGTCCCCGCGACCTCCAGCCCCGGCAGGTCGGAGGCGCCCGGCGGCGGCGGATAAAAGCCCATGCGCTGCAGCACGTCGGGGCGGTTCACTCCCGCCGCGGCGACGCGGATCAGCACTTCGTCGGGTCCCGGCTGCGGCAGCGGCCGCGTCTCCGGCACCAGAACTTCGGGTCCGCCCGGTTCGCGGATCGCGATGGCGGTCATGCTCGCTGGCAAGCTGGTCACGCTCTGAAATCCCCCACTAGCTCCACCCGCTCTCCGCGCCGCCGGTCCCGGTCCGCCAGCGCCCGTGGTTCGGGCAGGCGGATGCGGATCGTGTCCGGGGCGACGGCGGAAAGGGCGAGGCGTCATCCTTGTGGCCCGCCTTATTGACAGAGGGACGGCACGGGTCAACAGTCGCGCGCCATCGGCCGCGACCGGCGCGAAAGGAAACGCCATGGACGACGACGATCTTCCCCGCCGCCGCGACGACCTGCTCGCCGCGCTGATTCGCCAGCCGCTCGACCCGCTGTCGGTCGACGAACTCGCCGACCGCATCGCTGTACTCGAAGCCGAAATCGAACGCACCAGAAAGCACGCCGCCGCCGCGGGCAGCTTCAAGGCGAGCGCGGAGGCGTTGTTCCGCAAAGGCTAATATGGTGGAATCAAGGTCCTTGTCATCATCGTCATCCCGGGCGGGACCCGGGGCCCCGCTTCCTTTCGCAAGCGGACCGAGGAAAAGCGGGATCCCGGGTCCAGCCCGGGATGACGAAATCAAGGAAGCGAACTTCGGATTCAGGTGACCAGGGTGGCGCCCTCTAACGATCGACCACCAGACAGGGGCGGCCGTCCTTCTTCACCGCCGAGCAGAAGGATTCGGCGTCGGCCTTGCTCGCGAAATCGCCGACCTGAAGGCGGGTGAGCTTGCCGCTCTTGACCAGATAGGGCTGGCGCGCGGCCGCCGCGGGATAGGCTTTCTCGACCGACCGCCACAGGTTCCGCGCATTCGCCTCGACGCCGAAGGCACCGAGTTGCACGCGCCACGGGCTCTTTCCGGCGGCGGGAGCGGGGGCGGGTTGTGCCGCTTTCGGCGTGGCGACGACCACCTTCTGCTGCACGGGAGCAGGCGCGGGCGCGGGCGCAGGAGTCGGCGGAGGCGCGGACGTTTCGGCGGGCGGCAGCGGCCCCTTTTCGGGCGGCGCGGCATAGCTGGTGCCCGGTGCCGCGGGCTGCGACGGCGGCGGCGCGACGACGCGGATCGCGCCGGGCGCCGTCTGGACGGTGTCGGCTGGAGCTTCCTTCGCGGCCGCGGTTGCCACATCGGCGTTGGCCGCAGCCTCGGCCGCCGCGGCGGCGGCGTGCTGCGCGGCCGGCGACAGCGGCGCCGCAGGCTTGGGGGTTGGGGCGGGCGCCGGTGCCGGCGCAAGAACGGGCGGCGGCGTGTAGAGCGTGCCGGGGACCGAGGCGGGCAGGCTCGCGGTCTGCACCGGCGACGGCGCGGATTTCGGCGCTTCGGGCGCGGCGGCGTTCACCGCGGCGAGCCGTGCGCGCTGCTCGTTCTTCTCCATTTCGGGCAGCAGCGCGAGGCCCCGCTGCCGCTGGTCGAGCGGAATCAGCCGGTCGAGCTGCGCGAGGCGAGCCGAGGCGATGCCCAGTCCGGCATCGCTCGCGCGCTTGGTCAGCGCATAGGCGCGCGGCCAGTCCTTCGCCGCGAGGTCGCCGTTGAACATCGCGGTGCCCAGGACATATTGCGCGCGGGGTTCGCCGCGCTCGGCCGACCGGGTGATGAAGGGCATCGCCTCGTCGCGGCGATTAGCGGTGAAGAGCACGAGGCCCAGATTGTCTTCGGCCTGCAAATGCCCCTGTTTCGCGGCACGACGATACCAGCCTTCGGCCTGGCCGAGGTCGGCGGGCACGCCGCGGCCGAGCTTGTAGGCCTGGCCGAGGTTGAATTGCGCGTCCGGATCGCCGGTGATCGCGAGCGGGCGCCACACGGCCACCGCCTTCGCATAGTCGCCCGCTTCCCAGGCATCGACGCCGGCCTTGACGTCGGGCGCTGCCGCCGCTGCCGGCGGCGCGGCCTTGGTCGCGGCCAGCGCGGGCGCGGCGAGCAGCACGGCCGGGATCAGCGGCGCGGCCAGCAAGAGGGTGCGGTATGAACGCATCGGCAATCTCCAATGAACGGCGTCACTTGACGAGCGAGCAGTTCCGCCCGCCGTCCTAATCCCAAATGGCTAACACCCCGTTAGCGAAAAACGCGGGGTCGCGGCTTTTGATCCGAAATGGCACAAACGTCTCTTAAGCTCTTGTTGACCATGAGCGCGAACCGATCGTTCACCATCTTTTCGGCATCGTTAACCCAATTTTAGGCTCCCGCGTGGCATCCCGTCGCCAATTCGAGGATATCCAGGGGGACAGTCGTGCGCGTTCTGGCATTGGCTTCACAAAAAGGCGGATCGGGCAAGACCACCCTGTCCGGGCATCTCGCGGTGCAGGCGCAGCTTGCCGGCGCCGGTCCCGTCGTTCTCATCGACATCGATCCGCAGGGCTCGCTCGCCGACTGGTGGAACGAGCGCGAAACCGACCTTCCGGCCTTCGCCCAGACCACGGTCGCGCGGCTCGCCTCCGATCTGGAGATCCTGCGCCAGCAGGGCTTCAAGCTCGCGGTCATCGACACGCCGCCGGCGATCACCATGGCGATCCAGAGCGTGATTTCGGTCGCCGAGCTGATCGTCGTCCCGACGCGTCCCAGCCCGCACGACCTGCGCGCCGTCGGCGCCACCGTCGACCTGTGCGAGCGCGCGGGCAAGCCGCTGGTGTTCGTCGTCAACGCCGCGACGCCCAAGGCGAAGATCACCAGCGAGGCCGCGGTCGCGCTGTCGCAGCACGGCACCGTCGCGCCGGTGACGCTGCACCACCGCACCGACTATGCCGCCTCGATGATCGACGGCCGCACGGTGATGGAGGTCGATCCGAACGGCCGCTCGGCCGAGGAGGTCCGCCAGCTGTGGACCTATATCAACGACCGGCTGGAGAAGAATTTCCGCCGCACCGTCTTTTCGGCGCCGATGCCCGCGCAGGCAGGTTACGGCGCGGTGCGTCCGCTGGGCGGGGGCTTCGGCCGCCGCATCGCGGGCCAGTGAGCGGGGGAGCGGAACTCATGGGCGAACCCAAACCACTTGCCTCGCTGAGCGCCGGCCTGCTCGCCCGCAAGGGCGCGGCGCGCCCCGCGATGCGCCGCCAGCCGCTCGGCAGCGGCCCAGCGCCGCTCGTCCAGCCGGGCTATGACGATCTCGGCTGGAACGACATGGGCTATGACGTCGATCCGCAGCAGTCGTCCGAACCGGCGCATATGGTCGACCTGAAGCCGCTGCTCGCCGGATCGGTGCTGCAGCACAACAGCGAGGCCGAACAGGCGGTCGAGGACAGCGCGGTTCCCGACGCGCCGCTCCCGGCACCCGAAGCCGAGGCACCCGCGAATCCGCCCGCGATTCCAGAGGTCGTGCGCCAGCAGGAATCGCTGCTCGACCGCGTGGCCGCCGTGGCCCGCAAGGTCGAACGGCGCCCCGAAGCGAAGGCGCCCGAAGGTCCGGCGCGCGCGCCGCGTGCCCGCGACAAGGCGGCCTTCACGCTGCGCCTCAATGCCGAACGCCATCTGCGCCTGCGCCTTGCGAGCGCGGTGACGAACCGCTCGGCGCAGGGCATTTTGACCGATTTGCTCGACGATTATCTCTCGTCGCTGCCCGAGATCGACGCAATGGCGAGCCGGCTGCCGGCGGCGCGTCCGGCGCGCCGGGCGCGGCAGCGCTAAGACCCGAGTTTTGGGGGGACTGTAAAGATGAACCGCAAGATGCTGATCAAGCTCGCGATTTCGGGATTCGTCCTGGGGGCGGGCACGGCGGGCTGCGCGAGCGCGGGCTCGGCGGCGACCGAACCGGCGCGCACCGCCGACGCCGACGCCGCCGCGAAACAGGCCGACAAGGCGCGCAGCGCGCTCGAAAAGGGCAAGGCCGCCAAGGCCGTTGCGCTCGCCGAGGCGGCGGTCGCGGGAAGCCCGCGCGACGCCGGTTATCGCACGTTGCTCGGCCAGGCCTATCTGAACGACGGGCGCTTCGTTTCGGCGAGCACCGCGCTGACCGAGGCGATGGAACTGGGCGCGACCGACAGCAACACGGTGATCGCCCTGACGCTCGCCTATATCGCGCAGGGCAAGAATGCGGAGGCAGTGGAATTGCTGCGCGCGCACGACGACACGGTGCCGGCATCCGACGCGGGGCTGGCGCTCGCACTCGTCGGCAACAGCGAGGCGTCGCTCTATACGCTCGGCGAAGCCGCACGGGCGCCCGGCGCCGATGCGCGCACGCGCCAGAATCTCGCGCTCGCCCTCGCGCTTTCGGGACGCTGGGCGCAGGCGCGCATCCTCGCCGCGCAGGACCTGTCGCTCGACAAGGTCGAGGGCCGCATGGCCGAATGGACGAAACTGGCCGAACAGCCGAACCCCGGGGTCCGCATCGCGACCCTGATCGGCACCAGCATGCGCGCCGACGGCGGTATGCCGGCCCGCCTCGCGCTGCAGGCCAGCACCGACACCCGGATGGCCGCTGCCGATGTGCCGGCGCCGATGGCCGCCGCCGACCCGGCGCCGGTCGAGCGCTTTGCGCCGCCGCCGCCCGTCGTTGCCGACGCCGGCGAAGCGATCCGCGCCGTCGAACTGCCGATGCCCGCGCGCGATGCCCACGGCGTCGTGCCGGTCAGCGACCTGCCGGCGCCGCCGAAGGCCGAAGCGCCGGTGATCCTCGCCGATGCGGCGCCCTATCGCCACGCGCCGCGCACCGACGGCGAACGGCTGCGTCCGATGCAGCGCGAGGCGCTCGACATCGCGACCCGGATCGTTCCGCGCGCGATGGGCTTCGACTCGAAGAAGCCGTCGGGATGGGCGGTGCAACTCGGCGCCTATGACAGCCTGGCGATCGCGCAGGAAAAATGGGGCGTGCTCAAACGCCGCAACGCGATGCTGGGCCAGTTCCCCGCATCGAGCCACAGCGCGGTGGTCAAGGGACGCACCTTCCATCGCCTGACGGTCAACGGCCTTGCGAGCCGCGGCGACGCGACCGAGCTCTGCCGCCAGTTGAAGGCGCAGGGGCAGCAATGCTTCATCCGCCAGATGGGCGGCAGCGAAAGCATCCAGTGGGCGGCGAAGGCCAGCCCGGTGCGGATGGCGTCGCGCTGAGTTTTTCGGCACTCCGGGGGGAGTGAAACGGCAGGGGGCGCGGTGGAAAACCGCGCCCCTTCGCTTGCGGGGCCTTGCCGCCATGCCCAATCCGGTATAGAGCGACCGCCAATGTCCGGCCGCCCCGCGAGGGGCGGCCCTTATTATTTCCGCTTGGAGAAGAAGCGCCATGGCCCATGCCGATCCGACCCCGCTGATGCCGCACGCGACCGCCGCCTGGCTGGTCGACAACACCGGCCTGACCTTTGCCCAGATCGCCGAATATTGCGGCATCCACGTGCTGGAAGTGCAGGCGATCGCCGACGAGACCGCGGCGACCAAATATACCGGCCGCGACCCCGTCCGCGCCAACGAACTGTCGATGGAAGAGATCGAGAAGGGCCAGAATGACCCTGGCTACCGGTTGAAGATGACGGTGCAGTCGCAGGACACGATCCGCCGCACGCGCGGCCCGCGCTACACCCCGGTCAGCAAGCGCCAGGACAAGCCCGACGGCATTGCCTGGATTCTCAAGAACCACCCCGAGGTGTCGGACGGCGCGATCGGCAAGCTGATCGGCACGACGCGCAACACGATCAACGCGATCCGCGAGCGCAGCCACTGGAACAGCGCCAACATCGTTCCCAAGGACCCGGTGACGCTCGGCCTCTGCTCGCAGCGCGAACTCGACGCGCTCGTCGCGAAGGCGGCGAAGAAGGCGGGGATCAAGGCGCCCGAGGACAACCGTCTCGAAGGCGACCGCGAGGCGCTGCTCGAGGAACTGCGCGCCGAACGCACTGCCGCCGCCGAAGCGCGCGCCGCAGAGGAAATCGACGAAGCCGGCGGCGAAGCCTGACGTCGGCGATGAAGTTTCCATCCTCGTCATTGCGGGGAGCCGAGGGGGACGCGGCAATCCGGAGCTGCGCAAACCGCTCTGGATTGCTTCCCCCGGATCAGGTCCGGGGTCGCAATGACGGGGAATAACAACATGGCGAACGGCGAGGAAGACGATATTCCGGCGACCAGCGGCTCGCCCGATGCGTCGCTGACCCAGGACGATAATTTCACCGTCACCAGCCATGCGGGGCTCGCCTATCCGTGGGGCGACGCCGCGCCGGCCGCGGGCGAGACGATCCGCATCGCGAACGGCATCAGCTGGGCGCGCATCCCGATGCCGGGGTCGCTCGGCCACATCAACAGCTGGCTGCTCGACGACGCTGACGAGGATGGTGAGGGCGTCGCGGTGGTCGATACCGGCATCTGCCTGACGATGTGCTCGGACGCGTGGAAGGCGCTCTATGCCGGCGCGCTCGCGGACGTGCGCATCACGCGCGTCTTCGGCACCCACCTCCATCCCGACCATATCGGGCTCGCGGGCTGGATCGCGAAGAAGCGCGGGGTGAAGCTGTGGATGACGCGCGGCGAGATGCTGACCGCGCGCGCGATCGTCGCCGATTCGAGCGATACCGCGCCCGAAGAACTTCTCGTCCAGTCGCGCGCCGCGGGCTGGGACGACGCGGCGATCGAGGCGCAGCGCACGCGCGGCTGGAACATGTTCCAGCGCATGATCTTTCCGCTGCCGCGCGGCTATATGCGGATCGAGGACGGCGACCGCATCGCCATGGGCGCGCACCAGTGGCGCGTCGTGACCGGATCGGGCCACAGCCCCGAACATGCCTGCCTGTGGAACGAGCGCGAGGGCATATTGGTGTCGGGCGACCAGGTGCTGCCGCGGATCAGCTCGAACGTGTCGGTCAACATCACTGAGCCCGACGCCGATCCGCTCGGCGAATGGCTCGCGTCGATCGACAAGCTGCTGCGCGTGGTGCCGCCCGACGTGATCACGTGCCCGGCGCACGGCGAGCCGTTCAAGGGCCTGCACGTCCGCCTGACGGCGCTGCGCGACGAACATCGCATGCGGCTCTACAAGGTCGCGGAAGCGGTGTCCGAACGGCCGATGCGCGCGGTCGAGACCTTCCCGCTGCTGTTCAGCCGGCCGATCGGCGAGCATAATCTGGGCCTCGCGACCGGCGAGGCGCTCGCGCATCTCAAGCGGCTCGAGGTCGAGGGCCGGGTGCGCAAGGAGGATCGCGACGGCGTCTGGTGGTATCACGGCGTGGCGTGACGCGACGCCCGCGCGGAGACGCGAAAAGATGAGCGTCTCACACAATGATACGAAGGGGATGAGCTTATGTGCCGCTTCAACCTGAACGGGACAGGCGATAGGGCATCGCGCCTTCAATCTGCATCATCCTTTCTGCCGTTCGTGCTGAGCCTGTCGAAGCACCGTCCTTTTTTTCCGGCGTAAAAAGAAAGGACAACCCTTCGACAAGCTCAGGGCAAACGATTCGGATTTTTAACGCACGATGCTCGAGCGGGACCCCGGATCAAGCCCGGGGCGACGAGGCAGGGAGAGCCATGCGCCGCGTTTCAACCGGTCGCCTTCGCCTTTTGCGCGTGTGGCATCATTCCCCCGGCCGGTGCATTACCCAGCTGAAGGCCATCGCGTTGAAGATGGTATAGAGGCCATAGAGCAGCAGCCCGGTGAACCAGTTGCGCGTCGTGATCGCCAGCGCGCCGACGAGCAGCAGGAATTCGAAGACATAGGTGACGTGCGGCCCCACCTTCTCGGCGAGCGGCCGCACCATCTGCCGCACCAGCGGATCGTCGCTTTCCATGAAGGCGCGATGCATGGCGAAATTGCCGACGCCGGCGCAGAAAATGGCGATGATCGCGATCAGCATGGGAATGCAGATGGGGCAGGCGGGGTGGAAATGCCAGCGGCTTTGCGTTTATGACCGCCTTGGATCGGGACGAAGCCCCTCGATCCGGCCGAAAATTCTCACCTCCCCGTGACGAAGGTTCTGTTCAATGATGAAAATTGCGCGCTTGTCGGCCTTTACGGTGCTGATCGCATCGGGCGCCGCGCCTGTCTGCGCCCAGACGTCCGGATCGGCGGCGTCGCCCTTGTTCATCCCTGCCGGCTTGCCGGCCCTGGTTCCCGAAATCATACCCAAGCCGCTGCCCGATCCGATCCGCGCGATGATCGAGGCGGCGCTGGAAGGCGGCAAGAAAAGCGAGGTGGAGACGGTGGTGTCGCTAGCCAAGGCGACCAACCCGCGTTCGATCGGCGACATCGACGCGATCCTCGCGGCCTATGAGGCGCGGCGGAGCGGGGGATTGCAGGCCGACCCCGACCCGGTGCGAGAGATGCTGGCCGCCGCGATGGCGAGCAAGAAGGATGGCGACGTCGAGGCGGTCGGCAAGCTCGCCAAGGCGACCAGCCCCCAGAAGGAGGGCGAGATCGACGCGCTGCTGACCGACTATCGCGCCCGCCGCGCCGCGGAAAAGAAAGCGGCGGCCGATGCGGCGCGCGCCAAGCTCGCGGCCGCGAAATTCTGGGAAAACTGGAAGGGCGAGGGACAGATCGGCGCCACCATCGCCACCGGCAACACGCGCTCGAAGGGGCTCAGCGCCGGGGTGGCGCTGGCGCGCAAGGGGATCGACTGGAACCACAAATTCCGCGCCCAGGCCGATTATCAGCGCACCAACGGCCGAACCTCGGTCGAACGCTTCCTCGTCGAGGTGGAGCCGCAGTACCGCGTCAGCAACCGGGCCTTCGCCTACGGGCTCGGCCGCTGGGAACAGGATCGCATCCTCGGCTATGACACGCGCTGGAACCTGTCGGCCGGGCTCGGTTACAAGCTGGTCGACCGCAAGACGCTGTCGCTGAGCGTGAAGGGCGGCCCGGCGTGGCGCGAGGTCGATTTCGTCAGCGGCCTTCGCGACAGCGAACTCACGGGGCTCGCGGGGCTCGATTTCGGCTGGCAGATGTCGCCGACGCTGCGCCTGACGCAGACCGCTTCGACGGTCGTCGGCAGCAATACGGTGACGACCAGCTCGCTCACCGCGCTCAACGCCAAGCTGACCGGCGCGCTGTCGGCGCGCATCGCCTATTCGGCGGATATCGACACCCACCCGCCGGCCGGCGTTCGCGAAGTCGACACGCTGACCCGCTTCACCCTCGTCTATGGTTTTTGAGGCGAGGGGTCAGTCGAACACCGAAGTCCCGCCGATCCGGCTTCCGTCTTCGAGCAGGCCGGCGCCGGGGACATGGTTGAACTCGATGCGGATGCCGTCGGGGTCCTCGAACAGGATCGAATAATAGCCCGGGGCCCAGGGCTCATCCCGCGGTTCGTGGACGATGACGATGTCGCCGCGATCCTTCAGGAAGCCGTGGAGGCGGTCGATCGCATCGCGGTCGCGCATCCGGAAGCAGGCATGGTGCAGCCCGGGCGCGCCCTGGTCGAAGCGCCGGCCGGCATGTTCGGCGCTGCCGGCGCGGATCCCGATCGCGGTGCGCCCGCCGACGCCATAGAGCATCGCGTCGCTGTCGAGCACCAGCTTGAGTTCCAGATAGCGGATCAGGTCGCGCCAGAACGCCGTCGAGCGCGCGAAGTCGCCCGCGGTCAGGATGACGTGCGCGACACCGTTGAGGTCGGACATGGCGGCGGGCCTATCTGATCGCGGCGAGCGTGTAGAGGAACTCGGCATAGCCGATCGCGGCATCGACGATCCCGGCGACCTTGGGGTTGGTCGAATCGATCAGATAATATTCGTCCGGCGCATGCGCACCCGATCCGTGGCCGATGCCGAAATGCCCGGCGGGGATCGAGACCGGCGGCGCAGTGAAGGTTGCGCCCGGCCAGCTTCCCGCCAGCCGCGCATTGATGTTCGCCTGTACTCCCAGTCGCTTGTAGGTCGCGAGTTCGGCGCGGATCAGCCGGCTGTTCTCGTCGGTCTCGGTCGGGTCATAGCCGCCCGAAACGTTCATCTCGACATCGCCGAAGCCATGCTTGTCGAGGTGCGCGCGCAGCTTCTTCTCGGCCTCGGCGCGCGTCTGGTCGGGGACGAGGCGCAGGTCCAGCTTGGCGACCGCGCGTCCCGGCAGGATCGTCTTGCCGCCCGGCCCGGTATACCCCGCGACCAGCCCCTCGATATTGACCGTCGGCTCCTGCGCAAGGCGGATCAGCGCATCCTCATAGGGCAGGTCGTCGATCCAGTGCTGCACGCTGAGCATCTGCTTCTGCTGCGCTTCGTCGAGATGCTTCGCCGCTTCGCGGATCAGCGATTTCTCGCGGTCGGTGAGCGGGCGGACATTCTCGAACCACCCTTCGATCGCCGGGGTGTTGCCGTCGGGCGTGACGAGGGTGTTGAGCGCCGCGACCAGCCGCCATGCCGGCGAATCGACCATCGCCTTCAGGCTCGAATGGACGTCGCCCTTCGGCCCGCGCCCCCATGTCTCGCCGCTCGCGACCAGTTCGAGTTCGATCACCCCCTTCGATCCCAGATTGACAGCGACATTGCCGTTCCGGTCCTGCCAGCTCGCCGGGATGAAGATGCCGTCGCATTTGCGCAGCGCGGCGAGGATGTTGGGCCGGGTCGCGATCTGGCGGAAATGCGGCGAGCCGATCTCCTCCTCGCCCTCGCAGACGAGGACGATATTCACCGGCAGCTTCGCCCTGGCGGCGCGGATCGCGTGGAGCGCGGCGAGGAAGGTCGCCTCCGGCCCCTTCTGGTTCGTGGCGCCGCGCCCGACCATCGACAGGCCGAAACCCGGCTTGTCGACGAGCTTGCCCTCAAGCGGCGGCGAGGTCCATTCGGCGGGGTCGAACTGCTTGACGTCGTACATGAAATAGATGCCGAGCGTACGCGGCGCGCCGACGTCGATGGTGCCGAACACGCCGGGCTGGCCGTCGGTCGGGACGATCTCGACATTGGTGAAGCCCGCGTCCTTCGCCAACTCGGCCATATAGGCCGCGCCTTCCGGCATGTTGCGGTTCTCAGCGGCGATCGAGGGCAGGGCGATCCACTCGCGCAGCCGCTGGACCGACGCTTCCTTGCCCGCCTCGGCCGCCTTGCGGATCGCCGCCATCGGGCCGTCGGCGGCGAGCGTCGGCAGCGGCCGCATCAGCATCGCCCCCGCGCCGAGCATCGCGGTGCCGCGAATCAGCTCGCGACGATTCCATCCTTCGGTGGCGTGAAAATCCATGATACGTCCCCTGCTTTTCGTTGCAGGGCGGAGTGTTGGGCAAATCGGCTTGCATGGCAAGGCCGCGCGCTCCCGCGCTTCGGCCGCGTCATTCGCTTTCGGCGATCCTGTTGGCGACGACGTCGGGAAGCAGCGTCTCGAACCGCGATAGCGCCTCCGCGCCCAGCGCCCCGATCGCATCGACCAGCGTCAGGATGTCGGGGCGGCTCTCCCCGGCGCGGACCGCCAGATAATGCCCGCGCGCGCTCTGCATCATCGGGACCGGCAGGGCGCGCAGGCTCCCGTCATGGAGGGCGTCCGCCGCCATCGGGACCCGCAGCAGGATGACGCCGAACCCCTGGCGCGCCGCCTCGACCGCCACGTCATGGTCCAGAAACTGCCGCCTGGACCCCAAGGCGGCCTGCGGCGCGCCGACCAGTCGGCCCCATCTCCGCCAGTCGGCGCTGTCGCCGTCGATCAGCAGCGGTTGCTGCATCATGTCGCGGGCAGCGATGCCCGCCAGTTCGGCCGCCAGATCGGGCGCGGCGGCCGGAACCACAAGGTCGGGAAAGAGCGGATGGACATCGACGCCGGGCCAGGACCCCAGCCCGTACCGCACGGCGATATCCATGTCGCGGGCCTCGACCTGCGCCAGGCGATATTCGGGAAGCAACTCGACATGCCGTCCGGGCACGACGGCCTCCAGATGCCGCAGGCGCGGCATCAGCCACAGCCGCACCATCGACGGCAGCGCGGAGATGCGCAGCGCGCCCCGATCGCGGCGGCTGATCAGTTCGGATCGCAGCGCCTCGATCGCGGCCAGCGACCGTTCGGCGCGGCGCAGGAATATCGTTCCCTGCGCAGTGGGTACGACACCCCGGCCCCCTCGCTCGAAAACCGGCGCGCCGAGCCATTGTTCGAGCGACTGGATCCGGCGGCTGACGGCACCGTGGGTCAGCCCGAGCCGTTCGGCGGCGGCGGCCATCGACCCCGTTCGGGCGGCCTCGATCGCGGCGATGAGCGCTTCGGAAGAGGGGATGTTGAGCAAGGATCGGGTCCGGCACGGAAGGAAGGATATGTGATTTTCACGCAAGGGAGCATGGCGATCGGCGATCTGGCTCGTCGATCGCCCCTGCCATAGCAGCTTCGCGATTGCAGGAGAAATGCCATGTTCCAGCCGACGGGGCTCACGCCCGTGTCCTTCGAAAGTTGCGAAGCCATCGCCATCGGTCCGGGCTGCACCCGCCGCGACCTGCCGTCGCGTCCCGGCGTGCGCGTCTGGATCGTCGAAATGGCCCCGGGTAGCGAATGGCCGCGCGTCGACCGTCATGGGGAAGGCGGCGAGGATGTCTTCGTCCTCGACGGCGAAGTCATCGAAGGCGACGAGCGGTTCGGCGTCGGCACCTATCTTCATTTCGATCCCGACAGTCGGCATCGACCCCGAACCGAAACGGGCGTCCGCCTGATCGGGTTCAACCTCCTGTGACGCGGCTTCTTTCCCGCGGCGACGGCACGAGCCGCAGGCAAGTGCTCGGCGGCGGCATCGCGGCGGCGGCAGTCGCGCTGGTGAGCGGCAAGGCTGCGTACGCCGAGACGGTGCCGACGCTGCGAATCCGGCGTCTGGCGTGGGCGGGTATCCGCCTCCAGCTTCCGAAGGCGACGCTGTTCGTCGATCCGCTGATCGACCCCGCGGTCTGGGGTTCCACGCTGCCCGACGAACTGATCGGCGTCGACGATGCGGTCGGCGACAGCGTCGTTCTTGTCACCCATCGCCATTCGGACCATGCCGACCCGGCCGCCATCGCCGCCGCCCTCGCTCATGGCGGCACGCTGGCCTATGCCGCCGGCACGCCGCCTTTCGGCGGCCTGCCCGACCGTGTGCGCCAGCGGCCCTGTCCCCTGTGGGAACCGCAGTTACTGGGCGATTTCACCGCGACGCCGGTTCCGGCCTCCGACGGCTATGGCGATCTGCAGGTGTCGTGGGTCGTTTCGGGCGGCGGCCGCCGGATATTCCACGGCGGCGACACGATGATGCACGGCGGCTGGTGGCGCGTGGGACGGCAGTTCGGCCGGTTCGACGCCGCGTTCCTGCCGGTGAACGGCGCGGCCTTTTCCTTTCGGCAGCCGACGACCGAAGAGCCTGCGGTCCTGACGCCGAAACAGGCGATCGCCGCGGCCACCATTCTGGGCGCGGAGCGGATCGTTCCGATCCATTACGGCATCGCCGGCGCCGAAGGCTATGCCGAGATGCCCGACCTTCTCGACTCGCTGCGCGGCGCCAGCAAGCCCGGCGGACCGCGCGTGGCGATCCTGAAACCGGGCGAATGGCTCGACTGGCAAGGCTGAGCGCCGCTACGGGCGCTGGAGGGGCTGCTGCCCTAGGCCTTTTCCAGCAATCGCTCGTCCTTGATCCGCTTCTGCCACACCAGCGGCGCGTTGACGTGGACGTTCTGACCCTCGCTGTCGACCGCGACGGTGACGGGGAAGTCCTTCACCTCGAATTCGTAGATCGCCTCCATGCCGAGGTCGCCGAAGCCGACGACCTTGCTGCCCTTGATCGCGCGCGAAACGAGATAGGCGGCGCCGCCGACCGCCATCAGATAGGCGCTCTTGTGCTTCGCGATCGCATTTGTCGCGGCGGGACCGCGCTCGGCCTTGCCGACGCAGGCGAGCAGGCCCTGTTCGAGCATCATGTCCATGAACTTGTCCATGCGCGTCGCGGTCGTCGGGCCGGCGGGGCCGACGATCTCTTCGCCGACCGGATCGACCGGGCCGACATAATAGATGACGCGGCCCTTGAACTCGACGGGCAGCTCCTCGCCTTTCGCCAGCATGTCGGCGATGCGCTTGTGCGCGGCATCGCGGCCTGTGAGCATCTTGCCATTGAGCAGGATGCGGTCGCCCTGCTTCCAGCTTGCGACGACTTCGGGCGTCAGCGTGTCGAGGTCGACGCGCTTCGCCGCGCTGTCGGGCGCCCAGTCGATCTGCGGATAATCGGCGAGCACCGGCGGTTCGAGGAAGGCCGGGCCGCTGCCGTCGAGCGTCACATGCGCGTGGCGCGTCGCGGCGCAATTGGGGATCATCGCGATCGGCTTCGACGCGGCGTGGGTCGGCCAGTCCCTGATCTTGACATCGAGCACGGTCGCGAGGCCGCCGAGCCCCTGTGCGCCGATGCCCAGCGCATTGACCTTTTCATACAGCTCGACGCGCAGCTCCTCGATCGGCGACGACGGCCCGCGCGCGAGCAGTTCGGTCATGTCGATCGGGTCCATCAGCGACTGTTTGGCGAGCAGCATCGCCTTTTCGGCGGTGCCGCCGATCCCGATGCCCAGCATGCCGGGCGGGCACCAGCCGGCGCCCATCTGCGGCACCATGTCGAGCACCCAGTCGACGATCGAGTCGCTGGGGTTCAGCATCTTGAACTTCGACTTGTTCTCGCTGCCGCCGCCCTTCGCCGCGACGTCGATGTGGACCTTGTCGCCCGGCACCATCTCGACGTTCAGGACCGACGGCGTGTTGTCCTTGGTGTTGACGCGGCTGAACGCCGGGTCGGCGAGGATCGAGGCGCGCAGCTTGTTGTCGGGATGCAGATAGGCGCGGCGCACCCCCTCATCGACCACCTGCTGCAGGCTGCGTGGGGACTCGAGACGGCAGTCCATGCCCCATTTGATGAACACGGTGACGATGCCGGTGTCCTGGCAGATCGGCCGATGCCCCTCGGCGCACATCCGGCTGTTCGACAGAATCTGCGCCATCGCGTCCTTCGCGGCGGGCGACACCTCGCGCTGATAAGCCGCGCCGAGCGCGCGAATATAGTCCATCGGGTGGAAATAACTGATATATTGCAGCGCGTCGGCGATCGTCTCGATCAGGTCGTCCTCGCGGATGATGACGGTGTTCATTCGGTGCAGCCTTCTTGTCCGTGTTTCGGATTCGGGGTTTCCCTAAGGCGCGATCGGCGGGAATTGCAATATGCGTGTCCGCGCGAAGCCGGGGACACGGAGCGTCGGGAAGCTCTCCGGGCGGGGGCGTATATCGGCTTTGCGGTATTCCCCGTCACCCCGGATCAAGTCGGCATATATTTGCTGCAGGCAAGTAAGGAGTTGTTCCCCGACGAAAGCCGGGGTCCAGATGGCACAGCACTACTCCGCGTGGACCCCGGCTTTCGCCGGGGAGCGGTTACTTGTCGAAAAGGGATAATCGCCGATCAATCCGGGGGTGACGGCGCAAGCGGTCTGCGCCCGATCAGCGTCCCGTCACTGGCACTCGGCGCACTTGCCGCGCACCTCGATTACCGGGCGTTCGGCGGCGAAGCCCGTCGCCTCCGCGGCGGCGCGGACTTCGTCCGACAGCCGGTCGTTGTCGACGTGCACCGCGGCGCCGCACTGGTCGCAGATCAGGAAGATGCAGTCGTGCAGGCAGCCGGGATGGCTGTTCGCGACGAAGGCGTTGGCGCTTTCGACGCGGCGGACGAGGTTGTTGGCGACGAACAGGTCGAGGATGCGATAGACGCTGTTCGGTGCCACCCGGCGCCCACGCTTCTGCGAGACGATGTCGGCGATTTCATAGGCGCTCGCGGGCTTGCCGATTTCGGCGACCGCATCGA
Organism: Sphingopyxis sp. MG; assembly: GCF_002953155.1. NCBI lineage: Bacteria > Pseudomonadati > Pseudomonadota > Alphaproteobacteria > Sphingomonadales > Sphingopyxidaceae > Sphingopyxis > Sphingopyxis sp. MG. The sequence goes on along the minus strand of NZ_CP026381.1, from coordinate 2,588,813 downwards.
AGATCTGCGCGCGCATGTCGGTCCACGCCTCGCCCGCCTTTTCGAGCGCGTCGCGGGCCGCCTGCGCGAGCGGAACGCCGCTCGCCTCGATATGCGCGTGATCATGCTTGCCCATCGCTTGTCCTCGGCGCGCGGCCTCGGTCCGCCGCGCCTTTGCAATGTAGGCCTTTAGGGGAGAGGTCGCAAGCCGCGGGCGGCGTCAGTGGGTCGCGCGGCGGTTGAGGTCGTGGCCGAGCGCGACGATCGCGACGCCCGCCATCGTCGCCAGTATCTCGCTGCCGTCGTGCGGCCGCGACAGCGCGCCCGCCATCATGCCGAGCCCGAAGCTGCCCACCGCGAACGGCATCATATAGCCGTGGCTGAGCACCCCGGCGACGAGCGTGACCAGCGCGAAGCCGATCGCGACGATCAGCCCGATTTCGTGGAACAGATGATTCTCGAGTACCCCGCTGACCGAGGCGATCGAAGCGAAGACGATGGTGCTTGCCAGGCAGTGGACGAGGCAGAGCCCCGACAGGCCCATCGCCAACTGGTCGCCCGAAAGCGAGGTCAACGGCCGCGAATCGCGCGCAGCCCGAACGATGGCGCCGAGGCGCATCAGCAGGGGGGCATGGCTGGCGACGTCCGTCACCCGATTCTCCGTTGGTCAAGCGTGCAGCGGGGATATGGCATAACATGAAGGAGGTTACAACATAACATTGCAGGGCGCCCGTCGCGCAGTCCGTGAACGCCGTCGTCCCTCATCGTTCGTCATGCCGAAACAAGCCCAGCATGACGGAGGTGCAAAACAGGTGCTGATCCTCCCCGCGCCACGGCACCTCGGCCGCGTTTCACCCCATGGCCTCGGCGCGCAGCGCCTTCCTGTCGAGTTTGCCGATCATCGTCTTGGGCAGGCTCTCGCGCACCTCGACCGCGCTTACCCGCTCATGCTTGCCGAGCTGGGGATTGAGCCAGGCGGCGAGCGCGTCGCCCGATGCCGCATATCCGTCCTCCAGCGTCACGAACGCCTTGGGCACTTCGCCGCGATAGGCGTCGGGCACCCCGAGCACGATCGCCTCCTTGACCGCGGGATGCTGATAGAGCTTGTGCTCGATCTCGCTGGGATAGACCTTGAAGCCGCCGACCGCGATCATGTCCTTCAACCGGTCGACGATGCGGATATAGCCGTCGGCGTCGATCGTCGCGACGTCGCCGGTGCGCAGCCAGCCGTCGGAGGTGAAGCTGTCCTTGTCGGCGTCGGGCCGGTTCCAGTAGCCGCGCATGATCTGCGGCCCCTTGACCGCGAGTTCGCCCGGCTCGTCCGCAGGGGCGTCGCGCGTCGGGTCCTCCTTGTCGAGCAGGCGAATGTGCGTCGCGGGGATCGGCTGGCCGATGGTGCCGGCCTTGACCGGGCCTTCATAGGGGTTGGTCGAGACGACGCCGGAGCTTTCGGTGAGGCCATAGCCTTCGACCAGCGACGCGCCGGTCGCGGCGACGAACTTGTCCCGGAGTTCGGCCGGCATCGGCGCGCCGCCGGAGATGCAGATGCGCAACGATGAAAAATCGGTCCTCGCCAGGTCGGGGTGGTCGAGCAGCGCCTGGTACATCGTCGGCACGCCGGGCAGCGCGGTCGCTTTCGTCCGCGTGATCGCCTGCAACGTCTGCTTGGCGTCGAAGCGCGGCAGCATCGCGATCATCCCGCCGTTGAGCACGGTGCGGTTGAGCACCGCGGTGTTGGCGAAGACATGGAAGAAGGGCAGCACGCCCAGGATGCGGTCGTCGGCGTCGCGGTCGGGGTCGATGCTGTTCACCTGCCGCGCGTTGGCGGTCAGATTCTGGTGCGTCAGCATCGCGCCCTTGGGCGTGCCGGTGGTGCCGCCGGTATATTGGATCAGCGCGATATCCTGTTCGGGGTCGATCGTCGCCGGGTCGGCGCGCCCGTCGTTGTCGACGAGGGCGGAAAAGCGGATCACGCGCGGGTCGTCGGGCAGCGGCGCGGTCTCCCGCCGCCGGAACAGCCGATAGAGCACCGACTTGGCGGCGGGCAGCCCGCCCGCCACCGATCCGACGACCAGCCGCTTGAGGCTCGATCCGTCGAGCACCGCGAGCGCGGTCGGCAGCAGCGCCGCGGCGCTGACGGTGAACAGCGTGTCGGTCGCCGAATCCTCGACCTGCGCTTCCAGTTCGGCGACGGTGTAGAGCGGGGAGAAATTGACCACCGTCGCGCCCGCCGCGAGCGCGCCGTAATAGGCGGCGACATAGTGCGGGACATTGGGCAGGAACAGGCCGACGCGGCTGCCCTTGCCGATCCCGCGCTGCTGCAGGCCGCGCGCGACGCGGGCGACGCCGCGCGCCACCTCGGCATAGCTGAACCGGCGCCCCATGAAATCGAGCATCGGCGCATCGCCCCTGCGCGCGACGCTTTCGGCGAGCATCGCGGGCAGCGAAAGCGGTGGAAAGCTCTGGTTCCAGTCGGTCGGGTGACGATAGGCTTGCGACCAGTCAAAGGGGGTATTCATCGGGCCGCGTCATCCTCTCTCTCGCCGGTTACTGACATTGCTTTAAGCAGCAAAGACGCGCCATCGCAATCTTGCGGCGCGGCGGCGCGGCGGCTAGGCAGGAGCATCGCCATCGTCAGAGGATCGTCATGCCGCACCCGTCGTCGCATCTCGCCGCGCTGATCGCCGCTCTCGGCCTCGCCGCGGCCACGCCGGCCGTCGCCAAGGACAAGGCGCCGCCGCCGCGCCCCGCGCAGATCGATGCGCTGTTCGGCTGCCGGGCGATAGCCGATCCGACCGAGCGACTGGCCTGTTTCGACCGCGAGGTCGGCGGGCTCGCCGCCGCCGACGCGAACCGCGATATCACCTTCGCCGACAAGGCGACGATGAAGGAGACGCGGCGCGGCTTGTTCGGTTTTCACCTTCCGGCGCTGGGTGGCATCTTCGGCGGCGACGAGGATCAGATCAAGGAAATCGAAACGACGATCCGATCGGTCAGCGTCGACCGATCGGGCAAATATACGCTGGTGATGGACGACGATGCCGTGTGGACGCAGATCGATACCGCCAGCCTGGGCCGCGATCCCAAGCCGGGACAGAAGGTGAAGATCAAGGCCGCGTCGATGGGCAGCTATTTCGCCACCGTCAACGGCGGCCGCATGATCCGTATGAAACGCGACCGCTGATCGCGCCGACGGGTCGCGACGGCAGGTTGACGGCAATGGCGGCGATTTCCGTGCCGGACATTCCGGTGCCGTCTGCGGGCTGCGCGCCCTTCGTGCTGCTCGACGATGCGCGCGTCGCGGGTGCAGCGGCGGCGCGATTGTTCCGCGATCCGGTCGACCTGCTCGTCGTGCACCGGGCGGAGGCGGTTCCGGCGCTGCTCGACGCGCTCGACGACGCGCGGGCGCGCGGTTTGTTCGCGGCGGGTTATCTCGCTTATGAGGCCGGGCGCGGACTGGCGCCGGCGTGGCGCGGCGCGGTGGGCGAAACCGCCGGCGACCGGCCGCTCGGCTGGTTCGGGCTTTTCGAGCGGGTCGAGCGGATCGACGCCGACGCGGTGCCGGCGCTGCTTCCCGATCCCGGCGCCAGCTGGGTCGGTCCGCCCGTGCCGCGGCTGTCGCGCGAAGCCTATCTGGCCGCGGCCCGGCGCGTGCTCGACTTCATCCGTGCCGGCGACATCTATCAGGCCAATCTGACCTTTCGCGCCGACGTGCCGGTGCACGGAAACCCGCTTGCCGCATACGCCCGGCTGCGCCGCTCTGCGCGCGCCGGCTATGGCGGTTTCGTCTGGACCGGCGAGCAGGCGATCGCGTCGCTGTCGCCCGAACTCTTCTTCGCGCTGCGCGGCGGGCAGGTGATGGCGCGTCCGATGAAGGGCACGGCCGCGCGCCGCCCCGATGCGGACGCCGACGCGCGCGCGCGCCGCGACCTAGCGGAGGATCCGAAGCAGCGCGCCGAAAATCTGATGATCGTCGATCTGATCCGCAACGACCTGTCGCGCGTCGCCGCGCCGGGTTCGGTCGCGGTACCCGACCTGTTCCGGGTCGAAAGCTTTCCGACGATCCACCAGCTCGTCTCCGACGTCGCCGCGCGGCTGCCCGACGGTGTCGGCGCGACCGACGTGCTGCGCGCCGCCTTTCCCTGCGGGTCGATCACCGGCGCGCCGAAGGTTCGGGCGATGGAGATCATCGACGCGCTGGAAAGCGACGCGCGCGGGGTCTATACCGGGTCGCTCGGCTTCATCGAGCCTGGCGGCGATGCCGCCTTCAACGTCGCGATCCGCACGCTGGTCTTTCCGCCGGCGGACGGGTTGCGCGCGGGTGCCATGTGCGTCACGCTGGGGCTGGGATCGGGAATCGTCGCCGACAGTCGCGCGCCGGAGGAGTGGCGCGAATGTCTGGCCAAGGGGGAATTTGTGGCCGCAGCGGGGGACAGTTTCGATCTTCTGGAAACCATGCAGTTCGATCCGGTCGACGGCGTCCAGCGGCTCGAGGGGCACCTCGCGCGGCTGAAGGCGAGCGCCGAGGCGCTGGGGTTCCGCTTCGACCGGCACGGCGCGCGCAACAGCCTGCAATCGGCGACCTTTCGCCTGCGCCACGCGGCGCGGGTGCGGATGCGCCTCGCGGTGTCGGGCGCGCTCGCGATCGAGGTAACGTCGCTGCCTCGACTCGCCGAACTGCCGGTGCCGGTCGCGCTGCGGCCCGCGCCGCTGGCGGCGGACGATTTCCGCCTCGCGCACAAGACCAGCCTTCGCGCGCCCTATGACGAGGCGCGCCGCGACAGCGGCGCGGCCGAGGTGGTGTTCGTCGACGAACCCGGTTTCGTCACCGAGGGGAGCTGGAGCAACGTCTTCGTCGAGCGCGACGGCGTGCTGCTGACGCCGCCGCTGGCGCTCGGGCTGCTCCCCGGGGTGCTGCGCGCCGAACTGATCGAAAAGGGGCGGGCGGTCGAATCGCACCTGCGCGCCGCCGACCTCGAAGGCGGCTTTTTCCTCGGCAATTCGCTGCGTGGGCTGGTCCCGGCGCGGCTGGCCGCGGCAGCGGATCGTCGATAGCCGCGGCTTCGCCCCGCATAGGGAAATTATCCGGCTCCCGGCTTGCGCATTGCGGGCGAAGGCTTTAGGCGCGGCCCCGCGCAATTTCCTGTTCCTTCGCCCTGTTTCCTTCGCCCTGTCTCCCGCGCTGTTCGAGGACGTGTTTTCATGACGCTGAAGCCGCATCTTTCCGCCGCCCTGGGCCGCATCCAGCCTTCGGCTACGCTCGCGATGACCGCGCGCGTGACCCGGCTGAAAGCCGAGGGTGTCGACGTGATCGGCCTGTCGGCGGGCGAGCCCGATTTCGACACGCCCGACTTCGTCAAGGAGGCGGCGATCGCCGCGATCCGCGCGGGCCAGACCAAATATACGCTGGTCGACGGCACCGTCGCGCTCAAGGAGGCGATCCGCGGCAAGTTCCGCCGCGACAACGGCCTCGACTACGGCCTTGACCAGATCACGGTCAACGTCGGCGGCAAGCATACGCTGTTCAACGCGCTCGTCGCGACGGTCGACGCGGGCGACGAGGTGGTGATCCCCGCGCCCTACTGGGTCAGCTATCCCGACATCGTCGCCTTCGCAGGCGGCACGCCGGTGTTCATCGCGGCGTCGGCGGCGCAGCATTACAAGATCACCCCCGCGCAGCTCGACCAGGCGATCACGCCGAAGACGCGCTGGGTCATCTTCAACTCGCCGTCGAACCCGTCGGGCGCCGCCTATTCGCCCGAGGAACTCGACGCGATCGGCGAGGTGATCCGCCGCCACCCGCAGGTGATGGTGATGTGCGACGACATGTACGAGCATGTCTGGTACGCCGATTTCGCCTTCTCGACGCTGGCGCAGCGCTGCCCCGACCTGATCGACCGCATCCTGACCGTCAACGGCTGTTCGAAGGCCTATGCGATGACCGGCTGGCGCATCGGGTTCGCGGGCGGTCCCGCCTGGCTGATCAAGGCGATCGGCAAGCTGCAGTCGCAATCGACGTCGAACCCCTGTTCGATCGCGCAGGCGGCGGCGGCGGCGGCGCTCGGCGGGCCGCAGCAGTTCCTCGACGACCGCAACGCCGCCTTCCGCAAGCGCCGCGACATGGTCGTGGCGATGCTCAACGACGCGCCGGGGCTGAACTGCCCGGTCCCCGACGGCGCCTTCTATGTCTATCCCGACGCGAGCGGCTGCATCGGCAAGAAGACGCCCTCGGGCCATGTGATCGACAGCGACGAAGCGCTGATCGACTATTTCCTCGACAGCGCGCGCGTCGCGGCGGTGCATGGCGGCGCGTTCGGCCTGTCGCCGGCGTTCCGCGTCTCCTATGCGACGTCGGAGGCGGTGCTCAAGGAGGCGTGCGTCCGCATCCAGCAGGCCTGCGCCGCGCTGAGCTGACCCGCGCCGCGCCGGCGCACTCGGCCGTGAACCGCGGGCGAATGTCCGGTTCACGCCTTGCTAACCCTGTCGCGCTACGGTGACGCCCGTCACTGCACGGCCGGCCGGGGGCGCACCATAACGTCGGTGAAACAACGAAGAACAGACCGACGACGGAACAAGACAAAGAGGCTCCCATGATTTCGATTCTCCGCTCCGACTGGTTCCTGAAGCTGATGGCCGGATTCACGGTCGGCGGGCTTTACGTGATGTTCCAGCAACCGGCGCTGGCGTTCGCGCTCTGACGCCGCGCCGCCGCACCCCCGCGGCACCGGAATTGCCTTCGCCGCTCTTGTGCGGATGATCCCCACTCCCCGGATCGGACGGGTTCCGCCGCTTGTCGCGGCAGACGAATCGTTCGTCGCAAATCGCTGGCGAGTCCGGCGCCCGTGCGGGACGAACGGTCCCGGCCAACGGGTCGGGATGATAGAGGGTCGCAGTCGCGGGGTTTGAATGAAGGTTCAGTTTTCGGGCAGGTCGCTGCTCGGCATGACAATCGGCTCGGTCCTGCTCGCCGGATGCGTGAGCAGCACCGCGCTGGTGCCGCCGCCGCGCCAGCAGCAGCAGACCGCGCACGGCGAAGCGGGCGCCGTCACCGTCCCGATCGGTCCGCCGGTCCGCCCGTCGGCCGCGCCGCCGCCGCCGCGCGGCACGCTCGATCCCGGTTTCCGCCGCCCGCCGCCCGGTCTCGACGATCGCATCGCCTCGCTGTGGCGTGCCTTTCCCGGCAAGACGGGGATTGCGATCCAGCGCGTCGACGGCGAATGGGCGCTGGCGCAGCGCGGCGGCGACCTGTTCCCGCAACAGAGCGTGTCGAAGCTGTGGGTGGCGCTGACGGTGCTCGATGCGGTCGACGCCGGCCGGATCAGCCTCGACCAGATGGTCCGCATCGGGCCCGAGGACCTGACCCTGTTCCATCAGCCGCTCGCCGCGCGCGTCCGCGCCGAGGGGGCGGTGACGATGAGCGTGCGCGATCTCATCGAAACCGCGATCACGCACAGCGACAATACCGCGAACGATAGCCTGCTGCGCACCGTCGGCGGGCCGAAGGCGGTGCGCGCCTTCATCGCCGACAAGGGGCTGGGCGCGATCCGCTTCGGCCCCGGCGAACGGCTGTTGCAGAGCGCGACCGCCGGGCTGAGCTGGCAGCAGAGCTATTCGGTCGGCCGCAATTTCCAGGCCGCGCGCTCGGCGCTGCCGGCCGCGAAGCGCCGGACGGCGATGGACAATTATCTGGCCGACCCGATCGACGGCGCCAGCCCCGCCGCGATCGCCAGCGCGCTGACGCGGCTCGCGCGCGGGACCTTGCTGTCGCCGGCCTCGACCGAATATCTGCTCGGCGTGATGAGCCGCACCCGCAGCGGCCCGAAACGGTTGAAGGCGGGGTTGCCGGACGGCTGGCAGTTCCTGCACAAGACGGGGACCGGGCAGGACCTGAACGGCATGACCGCCGGTTACAACGACATCGGCATCGCGACGGCCCCCGACGGCACGCGCTATGCGATCGTCGTGATGTTGGGCAACACCACCGCATCGATCCCCGCGCGCATGGCGCTGATGCAGGCGGTGTCGGGCGCCGTCGCCGAATTCCACGGACGATAGCTCCGCTCGATACGAGCGGGGGACGGACCGGACAGGCGCACGATGCCGGGGGGGCGTGCGAATAGCGTTTGGGCGGCGGGAATTTTCGACTATGGGCCGCGCATGAAAAGCTGCTCCGTCCTTCCCCTTCTCGTCCTGTCGCTGGCGCTCGCGGGCTGCGCGACGCCCGAGACGCGGCTGCGCACCGGGCTGCGCGACGCGGGTCTGTCGCAGGCGATGGCGATGTGCATGGCCGACCGCATGGTCGACCGGCTGTCGCTGGTCCAGCTTCGCCGCCTGTCCGCCCTCGGCAGCCTCCGCGACAAGCGCGTGACCGACCTGTCGCTCGACCAGTTCCTGCACAAGGTGCGCGCGCTGAAGGATGCCGAGATACTGGCGGTGACGACCAGCTCGGCGGCGGTCTGCGCGCTGCGCTGACGACCCGGCCCGCTTTCGGTGCGCCAAGAATTTCTGGACGTGGCAGGGGTAGCCTTGCCGCGCAACTTGTGCTTATGCGGCCGCGATCATCTCCTCTTCCAGAGTCGAAAGGGCCGGCAGATCCCATGAACATCCACGAATATCAGGCAAAAGAGCTGCTCGCGAAATTTGGTGTCGCGGTTCCCGCGGGCATCCCCGCGATGAGCGTCGAAGAAGCCGTCGCGGCGGCGAAGCAGCTTCCGGGGCCGCTCTATGTCGTGAAGGCACAGATTCATGCCGGCGGCCGCGGCAAGGGCAAGTTCAAGGAACTCGGCCCCGACGCGAAGGGCGGCGTCCGCCTCGCCAAGACGATCGAAGAGGTCGAGGCGCATGTCAGGGACATGCTCGGCAACACGCTCGTCACCGTCCAGACGGGCGAGGCGGGCAAGCAGGTCAACCGCCTCTACATCACCGACGGTGTCGATATCGGCAAGGAATTCTACCTCGCGCTGCTCGTCGACCGCGCGACCAGCCGCATCGCGGTCGTTGCCTCGACCGAGGGCGGCATGGATATCGAGGAAGTCGCCCATTCGACCCCCGAAAAGATCCACACCATCACCATCGACCCCGCCACCGGGCTGATGCCGCACCACGGCCGCGCAGTCGCCAAGGCACTGAACCTGACCGGCGACCTCGCCAAGCAGGCGGCGAAGATTCTCGAAGGCCTCTATGCCGCTTTCCTCGGCACCGACGCCTCGCAGATCGAGATCAACCCGCTCGCCATCTGCCCGACGGCGGACGGCGACAAGCTCTATGTCCTCGATGCCAAGGTCGGCTTCGATTCGAACGCGATGTTCCGCCACAAGGACCTCGCCGAACTGCGCGACCTGACCGAAGAGGACCCGGCGGAGGTCGAGGCGAGCGAATATGACCTCGCCTACATCAAGCTCGACGGCAACATCGGCTGCATGGTCAACGGCGCCGGCCTCGCGATGGCGACGATGGACATCATCAAGCTCAACGGGGCCTTCCCGGCCAACTTCCTCGACGTCGGCGGCGGCGCCAGCAAGGAAAAGGTGACCGCGGCGTTCAAGATCATCCTCAAGGACCCGGCGGTGCAGGGCATCCTCGTCAACATCTTCGGCGGCATCATGAAGTGCGACATCATCGCCGATGGCATCGTCGCTGCGGCGAAGGAAGTGAATCTTTCCGTTCCCCTCGTCGTCCGCCTCGAAGGTACGAACGTCGAGAAGGGCAAGGAAATCCTTGCGACCAGCGGCCTGCCGATCGTTCCCGCGAACGACCTGGGCGACGCGGCGAAGAAGATCGTCGCCGAGGTCGCCAAGGCGGCGTGAGACGATTCTGCCCTCTCCCCTTCAGGGGAGAGGATATGAAGGCTTGGCAGCTTGCTGCCTGGCCGGAGTTGGAGAGGGGCAGGCCGCGTCCCCCTCTCCAAGCTCTTCGGAGCAAGCTGCACTATCCTCTCCCCTGAAGGGGAGAGGGCTAGGGACTGCAAGGTTGACGTTTACGTAAACGCCAATTATGGCGCGGTGCACAATTTTTGAGAGGAGCTGGATAGCGATGAAGATCCTCGTCCCCGTGAAGCGGGTGCTCGATTACAACGTGAAGCCGCGGGTGAAGTCCGATGGCACGGGCGTTGACCTCGCCAATGTGAAGATGTCGATGAACCCGTTCGACGAGATCGGGGTCGAGGAAGCGATCCGCCTCAAGGAAAAGGGCGTCGCGACCGAGATCATCGCCGTCAGCGTCGGCCCGGCGAAGGCGCAGGAAACGCTGCGCACCGCGCTCGCGATGGGCGCCGACCGCGCGATCCTGGTGCAGACCGACGATGAGGTCGAACCGCTGGCGCTGGGCAAGATCTTCAAGGCGATCGCCGATGCCGAACAGCCGGGTCTTGTGATCCTCGGCAAGCAGGCGATCGACGGCGACAACAACCAGACCGGCCAGATGCTCGCCGCGCTCACCGGCTGGGCGCAGGGCACCTTTGCCAGCGCGGTCAACGTCGAGGGCGATCATGTCAGCGTGACGCGCGAAGTCGACGGCGGTCTCGAGACGGTGAAGCTCAAGCTCCCCGCGATCGTCACCACCGACCTTCGCCTGAACGAGCCGCGCTATGCGTCGCTGCCGAACATCATGAAGGCGAAGTCGAAGCCGCTCGATACCAAGTCGCCCGCCGATTACGGCGTCGACACGGCCCCGCGCGTCAAGACGGTCAAGGTCTCCGAACCGCCCGTCCGCTCGGCCGGCGTCAAGGTCGCCGACGTCGACGAACTGGTCGCCAAGCTCAAGGCCATGGGCGTCCACAGCTAACACCCACGGATCAGAAGGAACGCAAGAGATGAAAACTCTGGTTTGGGTCGAACATGACGGTTCGTCGGTCAAGGACGCCACGCTCGCCGCGGTGACCGCCGCTTCGAAGCTCGGCGAAGTCCACCTGCTCGTCGCGGGCGAAGGCGTCGATGGCGTTGCCAAGGCGGCGGCCGAAATCGCGGGCGTGCAGAAGGTGCATGTCGCCGACAACGCCGCCTTCGCGCACAACCTGCCCGAAAATGTCGCGCCGCTCGTCGCCGAGTTGATGGCGAACCACGACGCGTTCGTCGTCCCCGCGACGACCACCGGCAAGAATATCGCGCCGCGCGTCGCCGCGCTGCTCGACGTGATGCAGATTTCGGAAGTGCTGTCGGTCGAAGGGCCGAAGACCTTCACCCGTCCGATCTACGCCGGCAACGCCATCGCGACCGTCGAATCGTCGGATGCGAAGCTGGTCGTCACCGTCCGCGGCACCGCCTTCGAAAAGGCCGCCGCGACCGGCGGTTCGGGCACGGTGGAAGCCGTCTCGGCGGGCGGCGACGCCGGTCTGTCGAGCTTCGTCGGCGCCGAGATCGCCAAGCAGGATCGCCCCGAGCTCACCTCGGCGAAGATCATCGTCTCGGGCGGCCGCGCGCTGGGGTCGAGCGAGAAATATCAGGAAGTGATCGTCCCGCTCGCCGACAAGCTCGGCGCCGCGCTCGGCGCCAGCCGCGCCGCGGTCGATGCGGGCTATGTCCCCAACGACTATCAGGTCGGTCAGACCGGCAAGATCGTCGCGCCGGAAGTTTACTTCGCGATCGGCATTTCGGGCGCGATCCAGCACCTTGCCGGCATGAAGGATTCGAAGACCATCGTCGCGATCAACAAGGACGAGGACGCCCCGATCTTCCAGGTCGCCGACCTCGGCCTCGTCGCCGACCTTTTCAACGCCGTGCCCGAACTCACCGGCAAGATCTGAATTCAGATCGCATGGCATGAACGGAAAAAGGGCGGCCCGCAAACGGCCGCCCTTTCTTTTTGGGAGAAGATGATGTCCCTCGTCCTCGTCACCCGCGACGATGCCGTCGCCACCGTCACGCTCAACCGGCCCGAGGCGATGAATGCGCTGTCGCGCGCGCTGCGGGCCGAGTTCGCCGCCGCGATGCGCGGGCTTGCCGCCGATGACGGGATTCGCGCGATCGTGCTGACCGGCGCGGGCGAGCGGGCGTTCACCGCGGGGCTCGACCTCAAGGAACTGGGCGCCGACACCGGTAACCTCGGCGCCGCCAACGCGGAGGGCGCCGACGAAAATCCCGTGAAGGCGATCGAACTGTGCCCGCAGCCGGTGATCGGCGCGATCAACGGGGTCGCGATCACCGGCGGGTTCGAGGTGGCGCTCGCCTGCGACATGTTGATCGCCTCGACCAACGCGCGCTTTGCCGACACCCACGCGCGGGTCGGGGTGATGCCGGGCTGGGGCCTGTCGCAGAAGCTGTCGCGCCTGATCGGCCTCGGCCGCGCCAAGGAATTGTCGCTTACCGGTAATTTCCTGGGGGCGGAGGCGGCGCGCGACTGGGGTCTGGTGAACCGCGTCGTCGCGCCCGAGGACCTGCTGCCCGCCGCGCAGGCGCTCGCACGCGACATCGCGAGCGCCGACCCCGCGATGGTGCGCGCCTACAGGGCGCTGATCGACGACGGCTATGCGCTGCCCTACGGCGAGGCGCTGGCGCTCGAACATGCGCGCTCGTCGGCGGCGAACCGCACGGTCAGCGCCGACGCGGTCGAGGCGCGGCGCCTGGCGGTGATGAAGCGCGGGCGCGAACGCGCCGGCTGATCCGCGGGCGATTCGCGCTTGCCCACCGCAAAAATCCTTAGCAAGGTTAAGTAATGACCGATCTCGTGCAACCGCTTTCCGCCTTCATGACGCGCATCGCCGGCCCCGGCGAGCTTTCGGGCCTGTCGCGCCTGTCGGGCGGCGCCAACATGGAAAGCTGGGCGTTCGACTGGGCGGGGCGCGCCTATGTCCTGCGCCGCGCGCCCTCGGCCGAATATATGGAAGGGCGCCCCTACAGCCACGCGGTCGAGGCGGCACTGGTCCGGGCGGCGCACGCGGGCGGAGTGAAGGCGCCCGAGGTGGTCGGGGTGCTGGCGGACGCCGACGGCATGGGCACCGGCTATGTGATGCGCCGGGTGGTCGCGGAGGTCAGCCCGGCGAAGATATTGGCCGACCCGCCGCCGCCGCTCGTCGCCGATCTCGGGCGCGAACTTGCGCTGATCCACGCGCTGCCGCGCGCGGCGATCCCCGACGGCATAAAGGTGATGGACACCGCCGAGGCGCTTGCCGAGCTCAAGGCGCGCTTCCTCGCCTATGGCGGCGACCGGCCGGTGATCGCGCTCGCCGTCCGCTGGTGCGAGGCGCATCTGCCCGCGCCCGCCGATCCGGTGCTGGTCCATGGCGATTATCGCATGGGCAATGTGATGGTCGACGCGGACGGGCTGGCCGCGGTGCTCGATTGGGAACTCGCCCATCTCGGCGACCCGCACGAGGATCTGGCGTTCGGCTGCATGACGGTGTGGCGCTTCGGCCGACTCGACCGGCCGGCTTTCGGGGCCGGCAGTCTCGAGGATTATTTCGCGGCCTATGAGGCGGCGGGCGGGCGCCAGGTCGATCGTCAGCGCTTCCGCTTCTGGCTGGTCTACCGCACGCTCTGGTGGGCGCTCGGCTGTCTGCAGATGGGGCAGGCGTGGCGCAGCGGCGCCGACACCACGGTCGAGCGCGTCGTCGTCGGGCGCCGCACCGCCGAGCAGGAACTCGACCTGCTGCTGCTGCTCGGCGACGAGGCGCCCGCGGCCGAGCGGTCGCGTCCGTTGCCGCCGTCGTCCGCCCCGCCGGCGCCGCCGGTCGGCGAGCCGACGACGCGCGAGATGGTGCAGGCGGTGCGCGACTGGCTGGGCGAGGCGATCAAGCCCGGCGCCGAGGGGCACGGCAAGTTTCAGGTGGTGGTCGCGATGAACGCGCTCGGCATCGTGATGCGCGACCTCGAAGCCGGGGTTCGCGCCGAGGATCGCGCGCTGGCGGAGGCCTTGCTGTCGGGGGCGACGACGCTCGCCGAACCCGGCCTGCTCGCCCGGCTGCGCCGCGCCGTGCTCGACAAATGCGCCGTCGACAGCCCCAAATATGCCCCGCTCGCACAGGCGCGGGAGCAGTGGGACGGCTAGGGGATCCGCATACTCCTCTCCGTTTGCCCTGAGCTTGTCGAAGCACCGTTCTTTCCTTCAAGATCGATAGAAAGAACAGCCCTTCGACAAGCTCAGCACGAACGGAGCGGGTGACGGGTCAGAATTGAAAGGGAGAGGATGATGGATTTCGCGATTGCACCCGACCTGCAGGCCTATCTGGACGAACTCGACGCGTTCATCGAAGCCGAGATCAAGCCGCTGGAGGAGGCGGACGACAATATCCGCTTCTTCGACCACCGGCGCGAGCACAGCCGCACCGACTGGGACAATCAGGGCCTGCCGCGGCATGAATGGGAGGCGCTGCTGAAGCAGGCGACGCGGCGCGCCGACGCGGCGGGGCACTGGCGCTTCTCGGCGCCCAGCCAATATGGCGGCAAGGACGGGTCGAACCTGTGGATGGCGGTGATCCGCGAGCATTTCGCGGCGAAGGGACTCGGCCTCCACAACGATCTGCAGAACGAGCACAGCATCGTGGGCAACTTCCCCTTCGTCGCGATGTTTGAACAGTTCGCGACCAGCGACGAACAGAAGCAGGAATTCATCCTCGGCGGCTTCGAGGGCAAGCGCCGTGCCGCCTTCGGCCTGACCGAGCCCGACCATGGCAGCGACGCGACGCATATGGAAACGCGCGCGGTGCGCGAGACGCGCGACGGCGTCGACGGCTGGCTGATCAACGGCGAGAAGATGTGGACGACGGGGATGCACGTCGCGACCCACTGCGCGACCTTCTGCCGCACCAGCGGCGAGGACGGCAGCGCGAAGGGCATCACCTGCCTGCTCGTCCCCAACCCGTCGCCGGGCCTCGTCATCGAGGAATATCTGTGGACCTTCAACATGCCGACCGACCATCCGCGCGTCAGCTTCACCGACGTGTGGGTGCCCGACAGCGCGCGGCTCGGCCCGGAGGGCGGCGGGCTCGCCATCGCGCAGAGCTTCGTCCACCAGAACCGCATCCGCCAGGCGGCCTCGTCGCTGGGCGCGGCGGTCTACTGCATCGAGGAAAGCGTGCGCTACGCGCGCGAGCGCAAGCCGTTCGGCGAGGCGCTGGCGAAGAATCAGGCGATCCAGTTCCCGCTGGTCGAACTGGCGACGCAGGCGGAGATGCTGCGCCTGCTGATCCGCAAGACGGCGTGGGAGATGGACAACATGCCGCACAAGGAGATCGAGCGCCGGCTGTCCGACAAGGTCAGCATGTGCAACTATTGGGCGAACCGGCTCGTCTGCCAGGCCGCCGACCGTGCGATGCAGGTGCACGGCGGCATCGGCTATTCGCGGCACAAGCCCTTCGAGCACATCTATCGCCACCACCGCCGCTACCGCATCACCGAGGGTGCGGAGGAAATCCAGATGCGCAAGGTCGCGGCCTATCTGTTCGGCTTCATGGGGCCGCGCAAGGAGACGCTGGGGAAGATCTGAGGATCATATAAAGACCGTGTGTCCCCGCGAAGGCGGGGACCCATCTCCGGTCCATGCTGATGGACCCCCGCCTTCGCGGGGGAACACGAAAAAGTGAAGGGCGTCAGCGCTTCCGCACGAATTCGGCGCGCAGCACCAGTCCCTTGATCCCCTCGTGCCGGCAGTCGATCTCCTGCGCGTCGCCGGTCAGGCGGATCGACTTGATGACCGTGCCGACTTTCAGCGTCTGGCCCGCGCCCTTCACCGTCAGGTCCTTGACCAGCACCACCGAATCGCCGTCGTTCAGCAGGTTGCCGACCGCGTCGCGCACCTCGGGGCCTGCGGCGGCGGCTTCGGCCCGCGCGCGCGCTTCGTTCGCGGGCAGCCATTCGCCGCTCGCCTCGTCATAGACATAGTCATCATCGTCGCTGGTCATGGCGCCACCTTAGCGTTTCCTCCGGGCTTGCGGAAGCGCAGCGCGAACTGATCCGGTCTTGCTGCGGATCATGGGGGGGGTGAAGACGTTCACGGTATGCGGATCGCTGGGGTTGATACCAACCTTCGTTCCCAGACTTCGCAAAGGAGCGCAGCGAAGCACGGCACCGAATCCTTGTTGCCGGTTGCTTTGTTCAACTTCGATTTCAGCGTCGGAAGAGGCGATCCCAAAACGAAACTTCTCGATCGAAAGCTGGAATTTTGAACAGTTTTATCTTCTGCACGGTCGATCGAACTGAAAGGGGGCCGCTAACGGATGGAGCCAGCCGCGGCCTCCCATCATATTTCATAACGACTGGGAACACGCCATCGTTCTCGATGCTTTGGGCACACTGGTCGTGAGCTGCGCGATACCCGGCTTCGAAGCCCTTGCGTCCGACTTCCCAGATTAGCGCGTCGAGCGTGTCTCGAAGACTATAACCTCGGTTGAGGGTTGGCCGCCCTACAAATCGTCGCAAATCGGATATCGACTTGTTCAGGGACGAAGAAGCACCTCTCGCGAAATCATCCATTCGCCTGATTCTCCCGAATATTGCTAACCGCCACCCGGTGCGTTCCTTCACCGGTCGCACGTGACCACAATCAATCCGAGGCCATGATAACCCCTAGGTCTATCTGAAATGCTAATGGCGCGCGTAGTCGCGCTTCGGCTATACTGGCTTTTTGAACCTTAGCATGAACTGGTCGGTCTTGCCGCGAATAGAGGGATCGAAGACGTTCGCGGTGCGTGGATCGTCGGGGCGCTTGTAAAGATCGCTCTCCGCTTCGAGTTGAAACCCCGCCTTAGTAAGCGCGGCGACGACCGCCGCCTTGTCGATGCGATGCAGGCTGTCGGACAGCGTCGTGCCGCTGCCGTCGGCCGCGCTGTGGTCGATGACGACGAGCGTCCCGCCGGGTTTCAGCGCCGCGAACAGCGCCGCGCTCGCCTTGTCGCCGATGCCTTCGGGGAAGGGCTTGAGGTAAAGGTCGTGGAAATTCTGCACGGTGACGATCGTGTCGAGCGGTACTGGAAAGGCGGGCGCCGCGAATGGCCCTGCGATCGCATCGACATTGGCATAAGCGGCATCGATCGCGGCCTGATCGTCGCCATATTGCTTCTTGAAGGCGATGAACTCGGCGGGCTGGAAGGCATAGACCTTGCCCTCCGGCCCGACCGCGCCCGCGAGGATGCGGGTCAGATAGCCGCCGCCCATCACGAAGTCGCCGACCGTCTGCCCCGGTTTCACGCCCGCGAAAGCGAGCAGTTCGGTGGGCTTGCGCGCGGCGTCGCGCTCGCGGTCGGCGGCGGGGCGCGCGGGATCGGCGAGGGCGGCCTTGTAATCGGGGGAGGGCGCCTGTTTCGCGGCGACGGGCGGAACGGCGACGGCGAGCAGGAGGCCGAGGGTTAGCGGGCGGATCATGGCATCGACTCCCTTTGGTTTGACGCGGCATCATAGCGCCTCGCGATGGTGTTCGCGCGCATATTCGCGCGGAAGGGGGGTTTCCTACATTATCCCGCAGTGTCAGAATCTATGCCATGCTCATCGCCTGCTTCATCATCGCTTCGCTCCGCGCGCAATGGCGGCCGCTCCTTTAAAGCGACAAAGGAGACAAAAAGGATGCGTCCATCCGTATCTTTTGTCGCCTTAAGGTTCTCGGCCAAAGCGCTTGGCATATCGGCAATCCATGATAGGTTTTGTCCTGAAACGAAAAATCGGGAGAGCGGACATGCATGATCTGGTGATTCGCGGCGGCACGGTCGTCGATGGTTCGGGCGCGCAGCCCTTTATCGCCGATGTCGCGATCGACGGCGACCGCATCGTCGCGGTCGGCGCCGACGTCGGCGCGGGTCGCGAAGAGATCGACGCGCGCGGCCGGATCGTCACCCCCGGCTTCGTCGACGTCCACACCCATTATGACGGGCAGGCGACGTGGGACCGGGAAATGGCCCCGTCAAGCTGGCACGGCGTCACCACCGTCGTCATGGGCAATTGCGGCGTCGGCTTCGCCCCCGCGCGTCCCGATCGCCACGACTGGCTGATCGGCCTGATGGAGGGGGTCGAGGATATTCCCGGCACCGCGCTGGCCGAGGGGATGTCGTGGGACTGGGAAACCTTCCCCGAATATATGGACGCGCTCGAAAAGCTGCCGCGCACGATCGACGTCGCCTGCCACGTCCCGCACGGCGCGGTGCGCGCCTATGTGCTCGGCGACCGGGAAAAGCCGGGCGCGGTGCCGACCGCCGAGGACATCGCGGAGATGTCGCGTATCGTCGAGGAAGGCGTGCGCGCGGGCGCGCTCGGCTTTTCGACCAGCCGCACGGTGATCCACAAGTCGGTCGATGGAGAGGTCGTCCCCGGCACCACCGCGACGGCGGAGGAACTGATCGAAATCGGCCGCGCGATGGGGCGCGTCGGCTACGGCGTGTTCGAGATGGCGAGCGACCTCAACCGCGAATGGAACGAGTTCGACTGGATGGGCAAGCTCAGCCGCGAAACCGGCCTGCCCGTGACCTTCGCCGCGCTCCAGTCGATCGCCAAGGAACTGCCGCTCGACGAGCAGATCGAAACGATGCGCGCCGAAAATGCGAAGGGCGCGAACATCGTCGCGCAGATCGCGCTGCGCGGCAACGGCATCATCATGGCGTGGCGCGGCACCGTGCATCCCTTCCGCTTCCGCCCGTCGTGGCGCGCGATCGAGGCGCTGTCGTGGGACGAGCAGAAGGCGAAGCTGCTCGACCCGGCCTTCCGGGCGCGGCTGCTGGCGGAGGAGAATGATTTCAGCGAGGTGCCCAAGGACATCATGGGGCTGCTGATGGTCGTCGCCGGCGGCTGGACGATGCAGTTCGAGATGGATGAGGATTTCGACTATGAGCCGGGGCCGGAGGCCAGCATCGCGGCGCGCGCCGCTGCGGCGGGGGTCGATCCCGCGGCCTATGCCTACGACCTGCTATGCCGCGACGACGGGGCCGGCTTCGCCTATCTGCCGATTCTCAACTATGCCGACGGCAATCTCGATTTCCTCGAAGCGTTGCAGGACGCCGACGACACGGTGAACAGCCTGTCCGACGGCGGCGCGCATTGCGGCACGATCTGCGACGCTGCGTCGCCGACCTTCATGCTCCAGCATTGGGTGCGCGACCGCAAGCGCGGCGGGCACATCCCGCTCGAACGCGCGATCAAGCGTCAGTGCCGCGATACCGCGCTGCTCTACGGGCTGGAGGATCGCGGCCTGATCGCCCCCGGCTATCTCGCCGACATCAACGTCGTCGACATGGAGCGGATTCGGCTCGGCAAGCCCTGGCTCGCCTTCGACCTGCCCGCGGGCGGCAAGCGCCTGCTGCAAAAGGCGGACGGCTATGACGCGACGATCAAGTCGGGGGTGGTGACCTTCCGCGGCGGCGAGGGGCAGGGCGCCTATCCCGGCACCGTCATCCGCGGCCCGCAGCGCGTCGAACTGGCGATGGCGGCCGAATAGGCTTCTCAGGCCAGCGCCGCCACCGCTGTCTCCACGTCCGCCGCGCCATTATAGGCGTGGAAGGACAGCCGTAGCACGGTACCGCGAAAATCGGCGTGCAGGCCGTGCCGGTCCAGCAGCGCCGCGACGCGCGGCCGGTCGGCGCCGGTGTCGATGCACAGCGTCCCGCCGATCGCGCCCTCGGGCCAGCGCCATTGCGGCGTCGCGGCCTCCAGCGCGTCGCGCAGCATCGCCTGCAGCGCGCGGTTGTGCGCCGCAATCCGGTCCACGCCGATCGCCGCGATCTCCGCGATCCCGGCGGTGGACAGGACAAAAGGTGCGACGTCGGGGGTGCCGCCCCACCAGCGGCGCGCGTCGGGGGCGTAGCGGAAATCGCCGATCGCCATCTCAAAGGGATCGGCATGGCTCCACCAGCCGCGCTCGCTGGGGCAGAGTGCGGTGCGGTCGTGCGGAGCGACCCATAACCAGCCGCCGCCGGGGCCGCCGCACAGCCATTTGACGCTGGTGCCCAGCACCGCGTCGACGCCCCATGCGGCGGGGGTGACGGGCACGACGCCGACCGATTGCGCGCAATCGGCGATGCAGCGCGCGCCCGCGGCGTGCGCCGCCGCCGCGACCGCCGCAATGTCGGTCAGCGCGCCGCTGTTCGAACTGACGTGCATCGGGACCGCCAGCGCGACATCGTCGTCGAGCGCCGCGATCCAGTTCGCGGCGTCGCGCACGTCGGCCTCGTCGGGCAGGTAGCGCACCGTCCACCCCGCCGCCGCCAGCCCGCCGGCGACATAGCCGATGGTCGGAAAGGCGCTCGGCGCGAGCAGGATCGTCCGCCGCCCGGTCGCGGTGTCCAGCGCCGAAAGATAGCGCGACAGGCCGGCGCTGACGTTGGCCGCGGGGCATAGGTCGCGGGCCTCGACGCCGATCAGGCCCGCCAGCGCGGCGCGCCAGGCGTCGATCGCGGCCAGCCAGTCGGGCCACGCCTCGCCGGTGTCGCGCCACGGCGCCAGCATCCGGTCGCGCAGCAGCCCCTCGGCGGCGCGCGGCTGGCAGCCGACGCTGTGGCTCTTGAGGTAGACGGCGCCGGGGGGCAGGTGGAAGCGGTCCGCGACCGCTTCCGAAAGCGGCGTGCCGGTCACAGCCCGCTGCCGTGGCCCGCCGCCGACGCGCCGCTGATGCTCGCCCGCTTCACGCCATATTCGGCGCCCCAGCGGTCGGTCATCTCGCAGCGAACGTCCCACAGCTCGGGAAAGAAGCGGTGCCGCATGCCCGCGTTGAGCAGCTCGACGGGGCGTCCCTTCAGCGATTTCGACCCCATGCCGATCGACCGGTGGATCAGCTGGATATGGTGCGCGCGGAACAGCTGGAACAGCTCGTCGAACTCGACCATCGCCTCGGCGACCATATAGGCGTCGTCGTGCCGATAGCCGGTGTCATAGACGTCCGCGACGCTGCGCCCGGCCGCGTCGAGATAGACCGCCTTGTAGCGCGCCCACAACGGCTGCGGCAGCGTCAGCAGCAACTGGAAGCCGGGACTTTCCTGTCCCGATCCGTTGCCGAGCAGCAGCCGGATCGCCTGATAGTCGAACGGACTCATCGTCTCGAGCAGCGCAAGCTGGTCGGTCATCAGCCGCATGATGCGGTGGACGCGGCCGAACAGCGTCAGGACGCGCATCGTCTCGCGCGCCGCCATGTGCCCGTCGATCTCGGCGAGCGTGAAGGCCATCAGCTTCATCCACAGCTCCTCGACCTGATGGACGATCTGGAACTGCAATTCGTCGGGCGTGGACAGGTCGGCGAGCCGCTTCTGGCACTGGAGCAGGCGGTCGACCGACAGGTAGACGCCGTAATCCTTCATCTCGGGCGTCTCGATACGGTTGTGGACTTCGATCTTGTCGAGCATGGGGCATCCCCTTGCGAAAATGGCACGAATGGACGGGGCGCGGGTCCGCGCCGGTCGCTCAGCCGCGCGGAGTGACGCCCGCAGGGGGGTGGCGCGGCGATCCGGACTGGCCGAGCCAGAGCGGCATGCCGGCGCGGCGCCTCCGGCCGGCGGAAGCGCGCGCTACGTGCGCGCGGGATTCGCCGCCCCGCCGTGCGGAGCCGCGATCGCCAGCCGGGATGCCTGATAGCGTCACGCCCCGATCGATAGCATGGCGCGCCGCGCCGTCGCCAGCCTAATTCGTCGCCGCGTCCGACGTGTCGCGGACATCGCCGTCGGCGTCGATCTCGGCGCGCGCTTCGCGCTCGATCGCGTCGTGCCGCGGGTGCAGCGGCGCGATACGCAGCACGACGAAGCCCGCGAGTGCCGCGGCCAGCGATCCCATCAGGATTCCGATCTTCGCCTCCTCGACCAGCAGCGGATCGCCGGGAAAGGCGAGGCCGCCGATGAACAGGCTCATCGTGAAGCCGATGCCGCACAGCAGCGCGACGCCATAGACCTGCCACCAGGTCGCGCCGCGCAGCGGCCCCGCGATGCCGAGCTTCACCGACAGCCAGACGCTGCCGAAGATGCCGACCTGCTTGCCCAGGAACAGCCCCGCCGCGATGCCGAGCGGCAGCGGCGAGAATATCTGCGCGGCGGTCAGCCCGCCGATGTCGACCCCCGCATTGGCGAAGCCGAACAGCGGAACGATCGCGAACGCGACCCACGGATGCAGCGCATGCTCGAGCCGGTGGAGCGGCGAGGTCGCGCTGTCGGGCGCATCGGGGGTGCGCTCGAAGGGGATGGCGGTCGCGGCGAGCACCCCGGCGATCGTCGCATGCACCCCCGACAGCAGCATCGCGTACCAGAGCAGGCCGAACAGCGGGACATAGACCGAAAGGCGCCGGACGCCTGCGCGGTTGCACGCGGCCATGACCGCGAGCACCGCCGCCGCCGCGCCCAGCGCCGCAAGGTCGATCTGCGCGGTGTAGAAGAGCGCGATGATCGCCACCGCGCCCATGTCGTCGACGATCGCGACGGTGACGAGGAACAGCTTGAGCGAGGTCGGCGCGCGGCGTCCGAGCAGCGCCAGCACCCCGATCGCGAAGGCGATGTCGGTCGCCGCCGGGATCGCCCAGCCCCGTGCGAGGCCGGGGGTGCCCGCCGCGAGCAGCGTATAGAGCAGCGCCGGCACCGCCATCCCCGCCGCCGCGGCGATCATCGGCAGGCGCCGCCGGTCCCAGCTGGCGAGCCGCCCGTCGACGAACTCGCGCTTGATCTCCAGCCCGACGAGCAGAAAAAAGACCGCCATCAGCCCGTCGTTGATCCACAGATGCACCGTCATCGGGCCGATCGCGTCGGCCAACACCGGCCCGGTCACGGCATGGATCGCATGGTGGTAAGCCGGACCGAAGGACGAGTTGGCGACCAGCATCGCCAGCGCCGCCGCGACGATCAGCAGCATCCCGCCGGCGCTCTCGCTCGCCAGAAAGGCGCGCAGGACGGAACGGGGCGTCGGGCGATGCGGCATGCGGGGAATATCCTGTCGGGTCGGCGGCGGTGAGTGCCGGGAAGCCGTTCCTATGCCCGTTCGGTGCGCGCGGATCAAACCGAAGCCAACGCCGCCGCTCTTCTCCCGCTTGCGGGAAGGGAGGGCAGGCGTCGTGGGTTTACGCCGGCGGACTATGCCGCCCGCATTCGGTAGTGACTCGGTCCGGATTTGGAAGGAGCAATTTCCTATCTCGTCACCCCGGATCAAGTCGGCAATTATCCCTTCTCGACAAGTAACTGTTCCCCGGCGAAAGCCGGGGTCCAGATGGCACAACACTGTCCCGCATGGACCCCGGCTTTCGCCGGGGAACAGTTCCTGACTTGTCTGAAGGGTATATATCCCGATCAAGTCCGGCGTGACGAAGAAAGCAAAACCTCGCTCCTGCTTTCAAACCGAGTCGCCACCCCGCATTCCTCACACTTTACAAATGCGTGACCGGCACTAGGCATGGACCCTTCGGGAGATGGACGTCGGCGCAGGGGGGCGAGTTCGGCGGTGGATCAGGCGGCCGCATGGATCGAATGGCTGGTGCAGGGCATCCGCCACGAACTGATGCTCTTCGCGGCAGTCGGCATCCTCGTCATGGGCCTCGACGATCTGCTGTTCGACGGCCTGTGGTTCGGGGTCCGGCGCAGCATCGCCCGTCGCGCGGCGAGCCGTCCCGCCGGGCCGCGATTGCGCGGCGTCTTCGCGGTTTTCGTGCCCGCGTGGGACGAGGCCGATGTCCTGCCCCACACGTTGATCCACGCGCTTCGCGCCTGGGATGGCGAGGCGGTCCGCCTCTATGTCGGCTGCTATCCCAACGATGCCGCCACGCTGTTCGCCGCCTCGCCGTTCGCGGCGCGCGACCCGCGGGTGCGGCTCGTCATCGGCGACGCCGACGGTCCGACGACCAAGGGGGATAATCTCAACCGGCTGTGGGATGCGCTTTGCGAGGATGAGCGGCGCGAGGGGCTGCGCTTCGCCGCCGTCGTCCTCCACGATGCGGAGGATCGCGTCCACCCGGCCGAGATCGCGCTCTATCGCGACTGGCTGCCCGATCATGCGATGATCCAGATTCCCGTCGTGCCGACGAAAGGCGCGGACGCGACGTGGGTCAGCGGCCAGTATATGAAACAGGGCCGAAAACAGCCTCTTATGACTGCGTAACGGGAAAACCGGCCTCAATCGATTCAAGAGGTTGCATTCGGAGGGAAAACCCTCCCGGCGCTCCACCGGACAAAATAAAAGCCCCCGCAAAGGCTGGCACCGATGCGAGGGCTGACCAGATCGCGGTCACGAATTGGCAGGCGGGACATACTGCAAGCCGGGCGGTGACGCAATGAAGGCGGCGGATATTCGCGCGGAAGCGGAAGCCGCCACGCTCCGCGTTCGCCAGCCCCATCTCGATCGCCTGTTCGCCTTGGGCGTCTCCGGCCGGGCCATTGCCGAGCTTGGTTCGCGCCAGATCCCCTTTGGCGTCGGGCATGTCGAGCGGATCGAGCGCGGCCTGTATCAGCCCGGCGAGGGACCGCTGCATGTCCTGTCGCCAGTCTATGCGGACGGCGAGGTGATCGACATCGTGGCGTGGCGCAGCGATGCCCCGGCGAATTGGGCATGGCGCACTGGCCTTGGCTGGGCGCTGGGCACCGATGAACTGTCTCAATTGAGCGAGTATTGGCCGGGCGATCCCCCGCTCCAGCTTCATGCCACCCCTCTCGACTGGCTGCGCGCCGGGGGCACCGGCATGTGCGTGCTCGATTGGGAAGCCGACGAACTGGAATCGCTGCGCGGCCTGAACGCGATCGAGGCGGACGAATGGATTGCCATGCGGCTGCACAAAGCCCTCAGCAAGCCCCGCCGTCTCCCCACCATCATCAAACGAAAGGCGGTGCGCCATGTCGCGTAATCCCCGTAATCTTGCATCCTTCCCGCCTGCCAACGATCGCGCCCCGACATTGCTTCCGCTGCTCAACCCTGCTGACTGGCAGGATCAGGACGTGCCATCGCGCGAATGGGCATGGGCCGATTATATTCCGCACCGGCAGGCGACATATCTCACCGGGCCGGGAAGCGCGGGTAAATCGCTGCTCTCGCAACAACTCTGTACCTGCATCGCCCTTGGCCTGCCGTTCATGGGCAAAGATACCCGGCAGGCGGTCGCCATCTATGCGACGTGCGAAGATGATGCCGACGAGCTGCACCGGCGACAGAAAGCCATCTGTGACGCGCTGGGCGTCCCGCTGTCGGCCTTGTCGGGCA
Organism: Sphingopyxis sp. MG; assembly: GCF_002953155.1. Classification (NCBI taxonomy): domain Bacteria; kingdom Pseudomonadati; phylum Pseudomonadota; class Alphaproteobacteria; order Sphingomonadales; family Sphingopyxidaceae; genus Sphingopyxis; species Sphingopyxis sp. MG. The sequence goes on along the minus strand of NZ_CP026381.1, from coordinate 2,563,776 downwards.
AGCTGCACCTTGTCAGCCTCACCGGGGCGACCAGCAACGCGCTGGTGACGTTTACGCCGGACGGCAACCCGATCGTGTCGGATGCCTATCGCACGCTGCTCCATACCGCGCGAGCGACGGGCGCGGGCTTCCTCGCCCTCGACAACGTGGCTCACCTGTTCGGCGGCAATGAGAATATCCGCAATCAGGTGGCGGTGTTCGTCGGGATGCTCAACAATCTGGCGAGCGAAATTGACGGCAGCGTCCTGTTTCTCGGTCATCCGAACAAGGCCGGGCAGGACTTTTCCGGCTCGACAGCGTGGGAGAACCAAGTCCGGTCGCGCCTGTTTATGGAGGTGCCGAAGGACGAAGAAGGAAACGTCCCCGATCCCGACGCCCGCGTCCTTGTGCGCGGCAAGGCAAACTATGCCCGCAATGGCGAGCGCATCGGCTTCCGGTGGCTGAAATGGGCGTTCGTGCATGATGACGACCTGCCCGAAGATCAGCGCGAGGAACTGGCCGCCACGATCCAAGCGAACAAGGATAACGACATATTCCTCCGTTGCCTTCGCGAGATGATCCGGCGCGAACAGGCGGTGTCAGAGAACGTCGCCAGCCGCACCTATGCCCCGCTGGTTTTCTCCAAAATGCCGGAAGCGAAGGGCATCGGCAAAGCCCGGTTGGAGGCAGCTAAGCTCGGCTCGAAACATCGCCTTGGCCGCCTCTTGTTCAGCCTCTCCGACATCGCCGCAATCGCGCTCCTGCACACCCTCAACGCCAGTCTCAAGGTCGCACCTTCGGCGGCATGGGAAGTTCATGCGGCGCTTGAGGCTTTCATCGTCCGCAAGCTGGAGAAAGACGATTTTGCAGCTGATATGAAGGTATGCGTCGGCTTCGACACCGATGGCGCCTTGCTCATTTGGCACATCGCATCCGATGGCGTGTTGGAAACCTTCAACGATGCAGCCGACGAGCGGATGTTCAACACTATGGCAGCATCCCGGCGCGCGCATATCACGATTCCCATGACGGCGATCTTCGATCCGATCGCGAATGCGAACCTGATTGCACAGAAATGGGAGGCGGATGACGCATAAATCCCTTTCCTACTTTGAACCCGCATGGTTCATTGTTCCTGAATCGTTCCCCCTATCGGGGTCGATGCGCCAACGCCGTGAGGCAGTCGGCAATCTCAGCGCGGGGGCCAAGCGCCCCCGCCAGAAAGAAGGAATATCAACGTGAAAACTTCTGATCTTTTGGAACAGCGGGCAGCGATCATGCAGCGCATGAACGATGCCCACGACAAGGACGATGGCACGGCTTTCGACGCTGCCAACGAAGAATTGCGAGCGGTCGATGCAAAGCTGGATCGCGCTCGCAAGATTGACGCCGCCGATCGTGCCGATCCCGGCTTGCCTCTCAATGCTGAGGGCGACCGCCAGATGGGCAAGCTCGAACAGCGCGTGTCTCTCCACCGCACCTTGCAGGCGCAGCTCGCGGGTCGGGCGCTCGATGGCGCCGAGGCCGAGTATAATCAGGAAATCACGCGCCGGAACGGTAAGGCAGCCGAGGGCGCGTATCTGCCTTTGTCCGCCCTCGAAAAGCGCGTGAACACAGCCGCGTCGGCCAGCGAATTGGTCGGCACCCAGCACCGCCCCCAGGACTATATCGGTCCGCTCCGCAATTCGCTGCTTGCGCGCCGCTTGGGGGTCCGCGTCCTTACGGGGCTGTCGCAGAACCTCAGCATCCCCAAGCACGGAACCAGCACCACGTCGGCGTGGGTTGCTGATAATAGTGCGCTCACCCCTTCCGACATGACCTTCGACAATGTTGGCCTGTCTCCCAAGCATGTCGGCTCGCTTTCGGAAATGAGCCGCTCGCTGATCCAGCAATCCAGCCCCGAAATCGAACAGCTTTTGCGCGATGACATGGCGTTCAATCTGGCGCAGGCGATCGACTCCGCGCTGATCGAAGGCGGCGGGGCCAATGAGCCGGATGGCGTGATTGCGACGCTCGGCACCGCGAACGCGACGCTGGAAACCCCGACGTGGGCAGAGGTGCTGGCGATCATCGCACAGGTCGAGGAAGCCAATGCGCTCGGTTCACATAGCTGGCTGATCCCGCCCGCCGTGAAGGCGTTGCTCCAAGCGACGCTCAAAGTCTCTGGCGATGCCGGTGCGGGCTTCCTGCTCTCGAATGGCATGTTGGGCGATTATCCCGCCTTCTCGACGAATCAGGTTCCGACGAACAACATCATCTTCGGCGACTGGTCGCAGATGCTGCTCGGCCTCTGGAGCGAGTTGGACGTTCTGGCAAATCCATACGAAAGCACCGCATATGCTCGTGGCGGTGTCATGGTCCGCGCGATGGCGACTGCCGATATCGCAATGCGCCACGCGGAAGCGTTTGCATGGGCCGACGACGTGCCTGCCGGGGCGTTCTCGTAATGGGCGGCGGCGTGACCCTAGAGCGGCGCACCTTCACCGAACTCCGCGCAGCGGGACGTCGGCTGGAGGGTTACGCCGCCATTTTCGGCAGCATGGCCAACGTTGGCAGTTTTCAGGAGCGGATCGCCCCCGGCGCCTTTCATCGGGCGTTGGGCGGCGACATTCTGGCTTTGCTTGACCATGATCCGAGCAAGCTGCTCGCCCGCACCCGGTCGGGGACGCTTCGCCTCTCGGAAGATAGCAAAGGCCTCGCGTTCTCGATCGACCTGCCTAGCACGCAAGCAGGCCGAGACGTTGAGGCGCTTGCTGAGCGTGGCGACTTGGGCGGGTGCAGTTTCGGCTTTACCGTGCCGGAAGGGGGCGAAAGCTGGCAAGGCAGCATCCGCACCCTGACAACGATCGCCCTGAAAGAGATTAGCGTCGTTTCCGCATGGCCCGCCTATGAAGGCACGGAAATTGCGTTGAGGGCATTGCAGGCTAGCGCTGAGGCTCGCCGCCGCCGCCGGGTTCTCGTGATGGCGGAGGCAGCGCAATGGGCATGATCGACCTTATCGCGTCCCGCTTGGGATATGAGCGCCGCGCGGATGATGAACCGAGCTGGACCGCTCTCACGCCCGGCGTCGGATACCTCGCGGGCCTGTCGGCTCGCGCGGCAGAGAATCTGAGCACGGTCTTGGCCTGCACCAACGCCATCTCCACTGCGCTCGCGTCGGTTCCGGCCTTGGTCTATCGGCGCAATGCCGATGGCGACCGGATCGAAGCGACCTCGCATCCCCTCAATCGGATTGTTCGGACCGGCGTCAGTCAGCGCATGAGCTGGGTCGATTTTCTCGAACATTGGATCGCCAGCGCCGTGTTGACCGGAAATGGTCTGGCGGTAATTGAGCGCGGGCGGAACGGTCAGCTTGCGGGTTTCCGATATGTGCCGTGGGGTATGGCGACAGTATCGGAACTGTCGAGCGGGCGGCTGGCCTATGATGTCAGCGACGGTCGCGGCCATACCCACCGCTACCTCGAAGGCGAAGTCGCCCATTTGCGCGACCGCACCGATGACGGGAAAATCGGACGGTCGCGTCTCAGCCGCGCAGCCGACACCGTAACCGGCGTGCAGGCTGCGAACAGTCACGCAAACGCCTTTCTCGCCAATGGCGCTGCGCCAAGCGGCTGGATCGAAGTCCCGGGCACGATGAAACCGGAACAGCGAACCAGTCTCCGCGACACCTTCCAATCTGGCCACGGTGGCGCGGGCAATGCCGGGAAAACGCTGATCCTCGATGGCGGAATGAAGTGGCAAGCTTCGCAAATCTCGCCAGAGGACGCCGAACTGCTGGAAACGCGGCGTTTCGGAGTTGAAGAGATCGCGCGCCTCTTCGCTGTTCCGCCGCCAATCATCGGCGATTATACGCACAACACTTTCACGAATAGCGAGACGGCCGGGCGCTGGTTCGCAACCTTTTGCCTGTCACCGTGGGCAAAGAAGGTCGAGGCCGAGTTTGCCAGATCGGTCTTTCCGGCGAACGGCCCCTATGAACTGGAGCTAGACCTGTCGGGCTTCCTGCGCGGCGATCCCGAAACCCGTTGGAACGCGCATAAGATCGCGATTGAAACCGGCGTGCTCGATCCCGACGAGGTAAGGCAAGCCGAGGGCTGGAACCCGCGCGGCGATAACTCCGCAAATTTGCGGACTTCCGATCAAGAGGCAAATCTGCCCCTTGAAAACGAGGGAGGCGCAAATGGCTGACCTTGTGACCTTGAGCGAGGCCAAGCTCTATCTCCGCGTGGACGGCAATGCCGAGGATAACACCATCGCCCTGCTCATCGCCGCGGCGTCCGATGCGGTGCGCGACGTGGCGAGTGATTGGGATGGAGAGGGCACGGTGCCCGATCGCCTCAAGCTGGCCTGTCTCGCCCGCGTGGCGGTCGCATTCGACGAGCGCACCAATGTCTCCCCCGGAACCGGCGAGCTGCCCATGCTCACCCCTTTGCGAAAGCTGGAGGTGTAAGATGCGGGCGGGTGATATGGACCGGCGCGTGACGCTCCAGCGATTCACGACGACGCAAGACGAGTATGGCGAGGAAATCCAGACATGGACGGACCTCGCCACCGTCTTTGCCGAGGTGCGGCAACAGGGCGGGCAGGAGTATCTTGCGGCCGCCACGACGCTTGCCGAGCGCCGCGTGGTGTTCTTCCTTCGCTGGTTCCCCGGCCTCACTGTCGAGGATCGGGTGAGCTATGACGGGCTGCTCCACAACATTAAAGAGGTGCGCGAGATCGGCCGGCGCGATGGCGTCGAGCTGCACACGGTGGCTGCGGTATGAGCGCGCGGCGGGCATCCCTTGTCCAGGCGGACTTCGACCGCGCGGTTGCGGCGCTGGCGAAGGTCGGCATCACGCCTGAGATCATTTTCGACCTCACCGGCGACAGGGTTATCGTGAAGGCCGCAAACGAATCGGACGCACCCCGCTCCGATTGGCAGGAAAGGGCACCGGATCGTGTCTAAGCTACCTTGGCCCGGCGTGCGCCAGAAGAAAGCGAAAGGGCGTGTCTATCACTATTGGGCACGCACGACGCCTTGGACGCGCCTGCCGGACCCCTACAGTGATCCCGACGGCTTCATGCGCGCAATGGCTCGTTTGCAGCGCATGGGGGCGCTGGAGGACGAAAGGCACCGGACAGGGACATTCGGCGGGCTGGTAGCTGACTATCGTCGGTCCAAGCATTTTCGCGAGACGCTGAGCAACAGCACCCGCGAATCCTATGATCGCTACCTGACGCGCTTGCTGGTCGCCTATGCGGCTGCCCCGCTTCGCGAGATGACCCCGGAGGATATTCAGCGCCGCGTGCTCGACGCCAACGAGGACACGCCGGGCGCTGCCGACATGATGCTCACCATCCTGCGGACCCTCTATGCATATGCTCGCAAGCGGCATCGCGGCTTATCAGACTGGACGGAAGGGCTGGAGTATTTCGGCAACCAGACCGAGCGCGAGCCGTGGCCTGACGACATGCTTCAGGCGGCCCTGACCAGCGACAACGAATTGTTCCGCCGCGCAGTGACCTTGGCGCTCTATACCGGGCAGCGACCGGGCGACGTTTGCGCGATGACGTGGGGCATGGTCGCGGGTGACATGATCCGTGTGCGCCAGCAAAAGACAAAGACCGCGCTGGAAATTCCGATGCACGACAATCTCAAGGCGATGATCGACGAATTGCCGCGATCGGAAGAGCACCTGTTTCTGCTCAGCAATCGGCGCGGTGGCCCCCTGACCAGAGAGGTGTTCCTTGTCTGGTGTCAGAAGTTCACCCGGAAGCTGGGCATGAACCGCACCCCGCACGGCCTTCGCAAGAATGCGGCGATCGAATTGTTTGAGGCCGGATGCACCTCAGCCGAGGTCGCGGCGATCACCGGGCACAAGTCTCTCGCCATGCTGGAGCACTACGGCAAGCGCCGCTCGCAACCGAAAATCGCCCGGCTGGGCATGGGGAAATGGAAGGCAAAGACGAAAGGAGAACGGGAAAACTAATCACGAAAGGGAAAACCGCGCTCACAACGCCCTAATTTATAAAGGAAATTCGTCATGATGGATAAGCGGCCATTATGGCGACGAGTTCGCCGAGGCGCATGGCAAGGAACTGGGCGTCCGCTCGCATCTGGGACTGCCGCTTCCCGCGGCGGGCGTCGGTTGCGCCTTCGCCCGCGACGCGCTTTCGCTGCTCGCGCTCCACCGCGGCGGCGCGCCGTTTCGCGCGGACAGCCTGACCGAGGATTATGAGGTCGGCATGCTCATCGGCCATTGCGGGCTGTCCGCCGCCTTCGTCGAGGCGTGGCGCGCGCCGGGCGATCCGGTGGTCTCGCGCGGGGCGTTCCCGGTGACATTGGAGGCGGCGGCGCGGCAGAAGGCGCGCTGGGTCGCGGGCATTTCGCTCGCCGGTTGGGATCATCTCGGCTGGCCGCCGCTGGCTGGCGGAAACGGCGGCCGGCGGCGCGCGTGGCTGGCGCGCTGGATGCTGTGGCGCGATCGCCGGGCCCCGCTCGCGGCGCTGATCCTGCTTGCCGCCTATGCCGGCATGGTCGTGACGGGGATTGTATGGGCCGGCGAGGCGCTGCTCGGCTGGACACCGCCGCCGATCGGCGACGGCTTTCGCCTGCTGCTGGCGGTCGATGCCGCGCTGCTGCTCTGGCGGCTCGGGATGCGGGGGCATTTTGCCGCGCGCTGGTACGGGATGCACGAGGCAATGCTGTCGATCCCGCGCGCCTTTGTCGCGAATATCGTCGCCATGCTCGCCGCCCGCCGAGCGGTCCTGCTTTACGGCCGGATGCTGCGATCGCGCGAGGTGGTCTGGGACAAGACGCGGCATAGCGAAGCGCCGCCGCCCGCCCAACCCGATCCGCTGGCCGATCCGTTGGCGATCCCGGTGCGGATCGCATGATGATGCTCTCGCCCGGGCCGCGTTCGCGGCGCGATGCTTCGGCGCTGCGCTTCCTGGCGCTGTGCGTCGGGGGCTGGATCGCGCTGCGGACGATGATGCTGTGGAATCCGGCCTGGCTGCTGTCCGATCCGGGCGCGGATCGCTGGCGGCCGCCGGCGCCCTTCGTCGCGCCGCAATGGCGCGATACCGCGCTCGCCACTCCGCATCGAAGCGATGTGACGCCGATGCCTGCGCCGCCGCGGCGCGCCGCCGCCGTGCCCGTCGCCGAGCCGCGTTTCGCATCGGTCGCCGAGCCCGCCCCGATGGTCGGCCAACCGACTGCCGTCAGCGGCCGGGGCGGCGGCGAGCCGGGTTTTGCGGGATGGGGGACCAACCGCCATGCAATTCGCCTCGCGCTGATCGCGCGGACGCTGCCCGCGCCGGTCGGCGGAGAGGCGCGCTCGGCGCTGCGCGGATCGCTGCCATGGCCCTCCGGGGCGGCGGCGCGGCACGCCGATCCGGGGCGCGGTGCGCCCTTCTGGATGCAGCGCGACCTGAGCGGCCTGTCGCTCGGCGGCTGGGTCTATCTGCGCGAAGCGTCGAGCGCGGTGCCGGGCGGAATCGCGGCGGCCGGGCAGCTCGGCGGCAGTCAGGCGGGCGCGCGGCTGGCCTACGGCCTCGGCGCGACGGGACGAACGCGCATCTATGGCCGCGCGATCGTCGCGCTCGAACGGACGCGGCAGCGCGAGCTGGCTTTCGGTGTCGTCCATGCGCCGGTGACGGGCTGGCCGATCGATCTTGCAGTCGAGCAGCGCGTCGCCATCGGCCGCGAAGGCCGGAGCGCGCTCGCCGCTTTCGTCAGCGGCGGGATCGGCGACGTGCCGCTGACGAAGGGCTTCCGCCTCGAAGCCTATGGCCAGGCCGGGGTCGTCGGGGCGCAGCGACGCGACGCCTTTGCCGACGGTGCGGTGGCGGTCGACCGCGGCTTTGGCGCGGACGGCGCCGGCCGGTTGCGGATCGGCGCGCTCGCGGCGGGCGCGGTCCAACCCGGCGCCGGGCGGGTCGATGTCGGGCCGCGGCTGACGCTGCGCCTACCCCGCGTCGGCGAGGGCAGCCGGTTGGCGCTCGACTGGCGTCAGCGCATCGCGGGCGAAGCGCGCCCCGAAAGCGGACTGGCGCTGACGCTGGCGACCGATTTCTGAAATTCTCCGCATTCGCCGCACAGCCGATTCCCCGGCTCCGAAAAATGGTCTAGGGTGGCGGAATCGGCCCCGTTCGGGGCTCGGCCATCGTTCAGGGTTCCATGGATCTTTATCTTCCCGTCGCCAATCTGTCGGTCAACGCGCTGGTGATCGTCCTGCTCGGCGGCGGCGTCGGCCTGCTGTCGGGGATGTTCGGCGTCGGCGGCGGTTTCCTGACCACGCCGCTGCTGATCTTCTACGGCATTCCGCCGACGGTGGCGGTGGCCTCGGCGGCGACGCAGGTGACGGGGGCCAGCGTGTCGGGGGTGATGGCCTATCTCGATCGCGATGCGGTCGATCTGCGCATGGGGTCGGTGCTCGTCGCCGGGGGGCTGCTCGGCTCGCTGATCGGCGCCGGGCTGTTCGAACTGCTCGCGGCGCTCGGGCAGATCGATACGGCGATCTCGATCCTCTATGTCGGCCTGCTCGGCACCGTCGGTGCGCTGATGGGGCGCGAGGCGTGGGGAACGCTGCGCTCGATGCAGGCGGGCCTGCCGCCGCCGGCGCGCAAGCGGCGCCACCATCCGATGGTCGCCAACCTGCCGATGCGCTGGCGCTTCTATCGCTCGGGCCTCTATATCTCGCCGCTCGCGCCGCTGCTGCTCGGCATGGCGGTCGGCATCCTCACCATGCTGCTGGGGGTCGGCGGCGGCTTCATCCTCGTCCCCGCGATGCTCTATCTGCTCGGCATGGGGACGCAGGTCGTCGTCGGCACCTCGCTGTTCCAGATCCTGTTCGTGACGATCGCCACGACGATGGTCCATGCGATGACCACCGGCGCGGTCGACATCGTGCTCGCGGGGCTGCTGCTGCTCGGCAGCGTCACCGGCGCGCAGGTCGGCGCGCGCTTCGCGCAAAAGGCGCGGCCCGAATATCTGCGCCTCGCGCTCGCGGTCATCGTGCTGCTCGTCGCGGTCCAGATGGCGGTCGGCCTGTTCATCCGTCCCGACGAAATCTACACGGTGCAATGAGGCGGCTTGCCGCCTTTCTGCTCTGGCTGGCATTGTCGGGCGGGCTGGGGGGAACGGCGCACGCCGCCGATCCGCGCCTCGTCCCCGACGTGTCGAGCCGCGCGATCGAGATTCAGTACAGCTTCACCGGCGAGGAACTGCTGCTGTTCGGCGCGATCCTCTATCCGGGGCAGCGCCTGCCCGACGACCGCGCCGACATCGTCGTCGTGCTGAAAGGGCCGGTGCGCCCGATCGTGCTGCGCGAGAAGCGGCGCGTCGCCGGCATGTGGGTCAATGCGAACAGCATCCGCCTGCGCACCTCGCCGGGTTTCTATGCGATCGGCTCGTCGCGCCCGATCGAGCAACTGGTCGACGAGCGCACCGCGGCGATCTTCGAACTCGGGCTCAGCAACCTGTCGATGTCGCCGACCGGCTTTTCGGAATCGGGCAAGCTCGAACGCTTCGAGAACGGTCTGATCGACCTCTATTCGCGCCAGGGACTCTTCTATCAGAACCCCCGGGCGGTCGAGATCACCGAGGGCGTGCTCTACCGCGCGCGCATCCCGCTGCCCGCGCGTGTGCCGGTCGGCACCTATCGCGCCGAGACCTATCTGATCAGCAAGGGGCGGGTGCTCGCGGTCGCCTCGCGCGACGTGCAGATCCGCAAGGCGGGCTTCGAGCGATTCGTCGCGCTCGCGGCGCAGCGGCACGGTTTTCTCTATGGATTGAGCGCGGTGCTGTTGTCGCTCGTGCTCGGCTACGGCGCCTCGGCGCTCTTCCGCCGCCGCTGACGGCGGTGCGCGCGGCATAAGCGCTTTCTTTACGAACCGATGCGATAATCGCCCGCGGGACAGACCAGAGCAGGCGGGGCGATTGATGGATATGCAGGGCAGCGGCTTTCCGGCCGCGGATTCGACGGCGGTGCAACACGTCCGGCTGGCCGGCGGCGGCACCGTGGCGGCCTCCGCCGCTGCGCCCGCGCCCGTCGCGGCGCCGCATCGCGACGACCTGCTGATCGGCGAGGTCATCGACATCGCGGGTTCGGCCTCACGCATCCTCCTCGACGCCACGACCCTCGCAAAACTCGCCAATTCCCCCGACCCCGCCCTCGCGATGGCAGGGCAGGTCGGCGCGCAGGTCAAGGTTCGCGTCGGCAATGTGTGGCTGCTCGCCAGCATCCGCGACCAGCAGCTTCATGACAGCGGGCAGGGCCTGATCGTCGCGTCGATCGACTTCCTCGGCGAGGGCGACGAGGAGAAGATCACCGGCCGCATCCATAATTTCCGCCGCGGCGTGACGCGCTATCCGATCCCCGGCAGCCAGGTTTATGCCGCGACCAACGCCGACCTGAAGCAGATCTACGCCGCCGACGAGCGCGCGCATGTCGAGATCGGCACCGTCTATCCGACGCGCGACATCCGCGGTTCGCTCTATGTCGACGCGATGCTCGGCAAGCATTTCGCGCTGCTCGGGTCGACCGGCACCGGCAAGTCGACCAGCGCCGCGCTGATCCTCCACCGCATCTGTGAACTCGCGCCGCAGGGTCACATCGTGATGGTCGATCCGCACGGCGAATATTCGGCGGCTTTCAAGGGCACCGGCGCGCTGTTCGACGTCGACAACCTTGCCATGCCCTATTGGCTGATGAACTTCGAGGAGCATTGCGAGGTCTTCGTCACCAGCGAGGGCCGCGACCGGCAGGGCGATTGCGACGTGCTCGCCAAATGCCTGCTTCAGGCGCGGATGAAGAACCGCCTGGCAGAGGGCATGACGAAGATCACCGTGGATTCGCCGATCCCCTATCTGCTGTCCGACCTGCTCAGCATCCTGACCAACGAGATGGGCAAGCTCGACAAGGCGACATCGTCGGCACCCTTCATGCGGATCAAGGGCAAGATCGAGGAAATGCGGGCCGATCCGCGCTATAATTTCATGTTCTCGGGCATGCTCGTCGCCGACACGATGGCGAATTTCATCGGCAAGATATTCCGGCTGCCTTCGGACGGGCGGCCGATCTCGATCATCGACGTGTCGGGGGTGCCCTCGGATATCACCGGCGTCGTCGTCGCGGTGCTCTCGCGCCTGACGTTCGACTATGCGATCTGGTCACGCGGCGAGCCGCAGCGCCCGATCCTGCTCGTCTGCGAAGAGGCGCACCGCTATATTCCGGCCAAGGACGTCGGCCAGGGGCAGGCGGTGCGCAAGATCCTCGAGCGGATCGCCAAGGAAGGCCGCAAATACGGCGTGTCGCTGGGCCTGATCACCCAGCGCCCGTCGGATCTGGCCGAGGGCGTGCTGTCGCAGTGCGGTACGATCATCTCGATGCGCCTCAACAACGAGCGCGACCAGCATTTCGTCAAGGCGGCGATGCCTGAAGGATCGCGCGGCTTCATCGATTCGATCCCGGCGCTGCGCAACCGCGAATGCATCGTCTGCGGCGAGGGTGTGTCGATCCCGATCCGCATCCATCTCGACACGCTCGAAGAGGACAAGCGACCGGCCTCGGGCGACCCGCTCTTCTCGAAGCTGTGGCGCGAAACCGGCGGCGAGGCCGAGATGGTCGAGCGCATCGTCAAGCGCTGGCGCAGCCAGGGGCGCTAAGGGTTCCGAATATCCTCCGCGCTTGCGGGGAGAGTCTCACATGGCTGCGCGACTGCTGCTGGACTCAGCCCGCCGGCGGCTCCCATAACTCGATCGGGTTGCCCTCCGGGTCGTGCACCCGGGCGAAGCGGCCGACGGCCGAGTCGTCCCATTCGGCTTTGGTGACGATGGCCTCGCCCGCGGCGCGGAACGGCGCGAGCACGGCGTCGAGATCGTCGACGCGCAGGTTGATCATGAACTGGCGGTCGGCGGGGAAATAGCCCGTGTCGGCCTGGAACGGCGAAAACACCAGCGGCCCGCCGGTGACGGTCCAGACCCACTGGTTGACCGGAGCGCTGTCGTCGGCGGTGCAGCCGCCGCCGACGCCCAGCCGGTCGCGATACCAGGCGCTCAGCGCTTCGGGGTCGCGGGCGCGGAAGAACAGCCCGCCGATGCCTTTCACATGTCCCATGTCCAGCCTCCCTGCCGTGTCGGCCGGACGATACCTCCGCCGCTCTACCGAATCCACTCTCCGCTCTTGCGGAACTCCTCGCGGATCTGGCCCGACTGGTTGAGCCGCGGGTCAGTGTAGGCCGGGGGCGGTGCGCTTGGCGTCGGCGTCGCGGCGGCGGTGCCGGTCTGCGCCATCGCCTGCGGCATGGGGGCCGCGGTGCCGCCAGGCAGCGGCGCAGGCAGGATCGCGCCGTCGATCGGCGGCAGCCCCGCCGCCGTCCCGCCGCCGCGCAACGCGGCGAGCTGACCGGCAACGGGCAGATAGGGGCCGGGCACCGGCTCATGGCCCAGATAGGGCGCGCGAAAGGCGTCCGGCATCCCCCAGCGCCCGCGCCAGCGATGGAAGATATGCGCGCCGACGATGTTGGTCATAACCAGGCTCTTGCCCCAGCGCGGCCAGATGGCGGTGGTGTGATAGTGGGTGGCCAGCCCGACGCCCGGATAGACCGAGCCGCCGAGCGCGGCCGAGGCGATGCGGCTCGCGCGCAGCCATATCGCCTTGTCCGGCGCGCGCGCCATCGCGCCGTCGCAGGCGAAGGTGAACTGGCATACGCCGGGGCGCTGCGATCCCTGGAAGACGACGCCGCAGATCGTGTTGGGAAAGCTGGGGTGCCGGGCGCGGTTGAGCACGACCTGCGCGACGCCGCGCATCCCGTCGTCGCTTTCGGACGCCGCCTCATAATAGACGGCGGCGGTCAGGCAGTAATGCGCGCGCTCGCGGTCGAGCGCGGTGAGCCCCTTGAAGGCATAGCTTTTCGCGGGCGGCCCGACGAACGCCTCGTCGCGCAGCGTCGCCGGATCGACCGGCGGCTGCGCGGCGGCGTCGGCATAGCCGATGCTGCCGGGATCGGGCAGCGTCGGGTCGATCTTCAGCGCGTCGGCATAGCTGCCGGCATTCATCACCGCCCAGCGCGTCGGGTCGTAGGGCTTGAAATCAAGCGGCACGGTGATGCGGTGCGGGCCGAAGCCGGGTGCGCGCGCCGCGCCGCTCGACAGCGCGAGCGCGAGGCTGGCAACGATCACCGCTGCGACCAGCGCTGCCCAGAAATTGCGCCCCGGCCCGGCGGGCCTTGCCGCTGCGGGGTCGAGCCAGGCCGACCGAGCCGTCAGGTGCAATTCGGGCTTCATGCGCGCGTCAATCATCCGATTCGGCTTCCGCCCGACCGATTCGTGCGGGACAATTCGATCCGCCTTATGCCGTGAGGTGCGAACAAAGTGTTGCGGCACGATCCGCATGTCCCGCAGCGGGACAGGCGCGGCGGATGGGGCGAAACGGCGCGATTGTCAAATCGGCGCGCCTCGGGGGTTATCGCGCTATCGCGCGGCCCCAACGGTCACGCCTCGATGGCGGCGTCGAACCATTCGCCGCGCGCCCGCACGGTCATGGGCAGCCCGAACAGGCCGGTCAGCGCCTCGCCGGTCAGCAACTCGGCCTTGGCGCCGTCGCGGTGGAGCCGGCCGCCGCGCAGCATCACGATGCGGTCGATCTCGGGCAATATCTCCTCGATATGATGGGTGATCAGCAGCAGCGTGGTGCCGCCGCGCGCGACGTCGCGCAGCATGGCGAGGAAATGGTGGCGCGATGCGGGGTCTAGCCCGGCGCAGGGCTCGTCGAGCAGCAGCGCGCGCGGCCGATGCGCGAGCGCGCGGGCGATCAGCACGCGCCGCGCCTCACCCGTCGACAGGCTCGCCATGCTGCGCCCGATCAGATGGCTCGCCCCGACCTCTTCGAGCGCGGCGCGCGCGGCGTCGATCATCGCCTGCGTATAGTGCTGGTGCGCCCACAGCCCGCGCGAGGCGAAGAAGCCCGAGACGACGCAGTCGAGCGTTTCGAGCGGCGGATCGGCGTCGAAATCGAGCTGCATCGCACCCGACACGATACCGAGCAGCTTCCGCAGGTCGAAGACGTTCCAGCTTTCCTGCCCGAAGATGCGGACCTGCGCGCCGTAACGCGGATAGAGCTGGCGCGCGATCAGCTTGACCAGCGTCGACTTGCCCGACCCGTTGGCGCCGAGGATCGCGGCATTCTCGCCCGCGCCGATGGTCAGCGCGGGCAGGTCGAGGATGCACGTCTCGTCGGCGATGACGCGGACATCGGCAAGGTCGAGCAGGGGCGGGTCGATGGTCATCGCGCGCCCCACAGCATGGCGGGGCGCATCGGGGCAAGCGAAAATGCCGCCGCCGTCAATAGGCCAGCGCACAGCCGTCGGCGCGCATCTCGCTCGCGGCGGCATAGACGCGGGTGTCGCCGTCCATGCGATGCTCGACGCATTGATAGCGGCCGAACCCGCCGTCGGGCTCGCCGATCGTCCAGCCGATCTCCGCCAGCCGCGCGCGCGTCGCCGCGGGCACCCCGCTTTCGAGACGCAGCAGTCCGTTCGGTCCCAGTCCCTCGGCATCCTCGCCCATCGACTGCGACGACCCCTCGTGGTGCCAGCGCGGCGAATCGCCCGCCGCCTGGATTTCGAGCCCATAGTCGACGCGGTTGACGACGATCTGCGTCTGCCCCTGCGGCTGCATGTCGCCGCCCATCACGCCGAAGCTCATCCACGGCGTGTCGCCGTGCGCGGCGAAACCGGGGATGATCGTCTGGAAGGGCCGCTTGCCGGGGGCATAGATGTTGGGATGCCCGTCCTGCAGAGTGAAGAGCTGGCCACGGTCCTGGAACATGAAGCCCAGCCCGTCGGCGACCAGCCCCGACCCCATGCCGCGGAAGTTCGACTGGATCATCGACACCATCATCCCGTCCTTGTCGGCGCAGCTGAAATAGGTGGTGTCGCCGTGGCTCGGCGCCTGGCCGGGATGGACCGGCGACAGGATGCGGTCGGGGCGGATCAGCTTCGCGCGCTCGGCGGCATAATCCTTCGACACCAGCCATTCGACCGGCACCTCGGCGAAATGCGGGTCGGCATAATATCGCGCGCGATCCTCATAGGCGAGGCGCTTCGCCTCGGCCTGGAGGTGGATCGACAGCGGCGACTGGAATCCGGCGCCCTTCAGGTCGAAATGTTCGAGGATGTTGAGCATCTGCAGCGTCGCGATCCCCTGCGTGTTGGCGCCGAGCGCATAGACGTCGGTGCCGCGATAGCTGGTGCGGTGCGGTTCGATCCATTCGGACCGGTGCGCCGCCAGATCCTCGCGGCGCAGCCAGCCGCCGATGCGCCGGAAATAGGCATCGATCGTGCGCGCGATCTCGCCCTCGTAGAAGACGTCGCGTCCGCCCTCGGCGATCAGGCGGAAGGTGCGTGCAAGGTCGGGGTTGCGGAATACCTGACCCGCCGCCGGCCCCTTGCCGTCGGCCATGCCATAGGTGCGCATCGCATTGTCGATCTCCTCGATCCCGCGTCCCGGCTGGCGGAAACCGGCTAGGCTGCGGCGGATGTACCAGGCGATCATGTCGGGCACCGGCGCCCCCGCCTCGGCGTGGGCGATCACCGGCTCGAACAGTTCCTTCCACGGCAGCTTTCCGTAGCGCTGGTGCATCGTCCACCAGGCGTCGACCGCGCCGGGCACCGAAACGCTGATCGCGCCATAGGCGGGCAGGGTGCCCTGCTTCGCCTGCGCGCGCACCGTCGCGAGGTCGAGCCCGCGCGGGCTCTTCCCCGAACCCGCGAGCCCGACGAGTTTGCGCTGCCCGGGGTCCCAGATCATCGCATAGGCATCGCCGCCGATGCCGTTCGCGGTCGGTTCGAGCAGGCCGAGGCAGGCGTTGATCGCGATCGCGGCATCGACCGCCGACCCGCCGCGCTTCAATATGTCGATCCCCGCCTGCGTCGCTAGCGGATGCGCGGTGCCGGCCGCGCCGCTGAGACCATATGCGGCGGTGCGTGAAGCGAAGCTCGCCCCGACGGGCCGGTCGCCGCCGCCGACATCCGGGCGCACGAAGCGGTCCGCGCCCGCGTCCCACGCGGGCGGCAGCGGCGGCGCATCCTTCTTCGCGGGCTGGGCGGTGCCTGCCGTGGGCAGGAAGGCCACCGCGGGGGCGGCGGCGAGAAGCGTGCGACGGCGCATGGACAATCCCCTCGAAAAAAAGACTTTGTTGCGCCGTCGGTGGGTGATGGCAAGGTGCGAATGTCCGCCCGGCGGATCGCTCAGCCCTGCGTTGGCCGTATCTCGATCGTCAGATGCGCGATTTCGTGCACCGGACGGACGCGCGCGTGGACGGTGTCGCGATCGATCCCTTCCGCGCTGATGATCGCGCCGTGCGCCGCGGGACCGAGCCGCCAGACGTGCAGGTCGACGATGCGCGCATCGCCCGGACCTTCGACATGCCGGCGGATTTCCGCTTCCAGCGCCGGGTTGGTGGCGTCGAGCAGCACAGAGGCCGTGTCGCGCATCAGCGACCACGACCAGATGGCGATGACGATCGACCCGGCGATCCCGACCGCCGGGTCGAGCCACGCCCAGCCGAGATAGCGCCCACCGAGCAGCGCCGCGATCGCGAGCACCGAGGTCAGGGCGTCGGCGAGCACGTGCAGATAGGCCGACCGCAGATTATTGTCGTGGTCGTGGGGATGCTCCCCGTCAAGCGCATGATCGTCATGCGCGTGCTCGTCATGGCCGTGGCCGAGCAGCAGCGCGCTGATGATGTTCACCGCCAGGCCGATCGCGGCGACCACGGTTGCCTCGACGAAGGCCACCGGGCGCGGGTCAACGAGCCGCGTCAGCGATTCCCACGCGATGCCGATCGCGACGATCCCGAGCACGAGCGCCGAGGCGAAACCCGCGAGGTCGCCGACCTTGCCGGTGCCGAAGCTGTAGCGGCCGCTCGTCGCATGGCGCTTCGCATAGGCGTAGGCGAGCGCCGCGATGCCAAGTGCGCCGGCATGGGTCGCCATGTGAAAGCCATCGGCGAGCAGCGCCATCGAATCGAAGGCGAGCCCCGCGGCGATCTCCGCCACCATCATCGCCGCGGTCAGCAGTACGACCCACAGGGTGCGGCGGGCATTTTCGTCGTGCCGCGCGCCCAGATAGACATGATTGTGCGTGAGCGTGTCGATTTCGCTGTCGAGCGACATGCGGCGCGCTCCCTATCGAGCGTGGCCGCGGATCGCGGTCGCGCGCGGTGCTGCCTGTCTGGCGGTGCGCCGGACGCGCGCGAGAAGTCGATCTCTGTTCGTGCGGGCATGCGCCATGGGACAGGGACCTGCCCGATATCCGCGGGCGGGACAAGGATGAAGATCGAACGGCGCCCCTGTCATTCCCCCTTGCCGTCGCCCCCGCATCGGCCTATATGCAGCCCACTTCTTGACATGGTTAGCCAGTTGGGACGTCGGGGCCGCGGGCCGCGACGGCTTTTCCCGCATGGGTTTTCCGGTCGTCCGGTTTGGGATCATCAATTGGTCGATTTCGACGCCCTCAACGCGATCATCGCGCCCGAAGCCGAGGCGATGGGCCTCGCGCTCGTGCGCGTCGCCTTCTTCGGCGGCGAGAGCGACCCGACGCTGCAGGTGATGGCCGAGCGGCCCGACACGCGCCAGCTCACCATCGACGACTGCGCCGACCTGTCGCGCCGCATCTCCGACCGGCTCGACGCGCTGGAGGAAGCGGGGAAGGACCCGATCGACGGCGCCTATCGGCTCGAGGTATCGTCGCCCGGCATCGACCGGCCGCTGACGCGACCCGCCGACTTCGCCGACTGGGCGGGGCACGAGGTGAAGATTGCGCTCAAGGAAAAGCGCGACGGGCGCCAGCGCTTCAACGGCACGCTGGTCGGCATTGACGGCGATGTCGTGACGATAGTGGACAAGGAAGAGGTCGAGCATCGCCTGCCGTTCGACGCGATCGACACGGCGAAGCTGGTGCTCACCGACAGATTGATTGCCGCAACCGTTCCGCTCTCTACCGAGGGCGCCGACGAAATGGAAGAAGAAGGACAGGACTGATGGCCACTGCCATTTCCGCCAACAAGGCCGAACTGCTTGCGATCGCCAACAGCGTCGCCAGCGAGAAGATGATCGACAAGGGGATCGTCATCGAGGCGATCGAGGAAGCGATCCAGCGTGCTGCGCGCGCCCGCTACGGCGCCGAGAATGACATTCGTGCCAAGCTCGACCCGCAGACCGGCGATCTTCGTCTGTGGCGCGTCGTCGAGGTGGTCGAGACGGTCGACGACTATTTCAAGCAGGTCGACCTTGCCGCCGCGCAGAAGCTTCAGAAGGATGCGAAGATCGGCGATTTCATCGTCGATCCACTGCCCGCGGTCGATCTCGGCCGCATCGATGCGCAGTCGGCGAAGCAGGTCATCTTCCAGAAGGTGCGCGAAGCCGATCGCGAGCGCCAGTATGAAGAGTTCAAGGACCGTGCGGGCGAGATCATCACCGGCGTCGTCAAGTCGGTCGAGTTCGGCCACATCGTCGTCAACCTCGGCCGCGCCGAGGGCGTGATCCGCCGCGACCAGCAGATCCCGCGCGAATTGATGCGCGTCGGCGACCGCGTCCGCGCGCTGATCCTGTCGGTGCGCCGCGAGAACCGCGGGCCGCAGATCTTCCTGTCCCGCGCGCACCCCGACTTCATGAAGAAGCTGTTCGCGCAGGAAGTCCCCGAAATCTACGACGGCATCATCGAGATCAAGGCGGCGGCGCGCGATCCGGGCAGCCGCGCCAAGATCGGCGTCATCAGCTACGACGGCAGCATCGACCCCGTCGGCGCCTGTGTCGGCATGAAGGGCAGCCGCGTCCAGGCGGTGGTGCAGGAGATGCAGGGCGAGAAGATCGACATCATTCCCTGGTCGGAGGACACCGCGACCTTCGTCGTCAATGCGCTCCAGCCCGCGACGGTGCAGCGCGTCGTGATCGACGAGGATGACGGCCGTATCGAGGTCGTCGTTCCCGACGACCAGCTTTCGCTCGCCATCGGGCGGCGCGGCCAGAACGTCCGTCTCGCGAGCCAGCTCACCGCCAAGCAGATCGACATCATGACCGAGGCCGACGCGAGCGAGAAGCGCCAGCGCGAGTTCATCGAGCGCTCGACGATGTTCCAGGAAGAACTCGACGTCGACGAGACGCTCGCGCAGCTCCTCGTTGCCGAGGGCTTCGGAGAACTCGAAGAGGTCGCCTATGTTCCGCTCGAGGAACTGGCGGGCATCGAGGGTTTCGACGAGGAACTGGCCGAGGAATT
This sequence comes from Sphingopyxis sp. MG, assembly GCF_002953155.1. Taxonomy (NCBI): domain Bacteria; kingdom Pseudomonadati; phylum Pseudomonadota; class Alphaproteobacteria; order Sphingomonadales; family Sphingopyxidaceae; genus Sphingopyxis; species Sphingopyxis sp. MG. The sequence continues at coordinate 2,544,536 of NZ_CP026381.1, read as the reverse complement.
GCAGAGCCGCGCGACCGAGGCGCTCGAACGCCGCGAGGAGGCCGCGCGCGCCGAACGCCGCGAACTCGGCGTCGAGGATGCGCTGGCCGAGATTCCGCACCTGACCGAGGCGATGCTCGTCACGCTCGGCAAGGCGGGGATCAAGACGCTCGACGACCTCGCCGACCTCGCGACCGACGAACTGATCGCGAAGAAGCGCAGCGACAACCGGCGCGGCCCGTCGCGCGAGCGCGCCGAGCGCGCAGAGGATCGCGGCGGCGTTCTCGGCGAATACGGCCTGTCGGAAGAGCAGGGCAACGAGATCATCATGGCGGCGCGCGCACACTGGTTCGACGACGAGCCGGCGCCTGAGGCGGAAGTCGCGTCGCAAGCCGGGGAGGCCGCCGATGCGGACCCCGCGCAATGATCAGCTAGGCCGAACCGACCGCGCGGGCAGGCGCGGCGACCATGCGCCCGAGCGGCGCTGTGTGGTGACCGGCGCGGTGGCGCCGGCTGAAGGGCTCGTGCGCCTTGCGCTCGGGCCCGACGGTGTCATCGCGCCCGACGTGCTGGGCAAGGCACCGGGACGCGGCGCGTGGATCGGCGTGCCGCGCGCCGACCTCGAAACCGCGCAGGCGAAGGGCAAGCTCCGGGGCGGGCTCGCGCGGGCGCTGCATGCGAAGGATTTCACGATCCCCGACGATCTCGGTGCGCGGATCGAGGCGCAGCTTCGCCGCGCGGCGCTCGACCGGTTGGGGCTCGAAGCGCGCGCGGGCACGCTGATCCTCGGCAGCGACCGTATCGAGGAAGTGGCGCGACGCGGGCAGGTGCGCCTGCTGCTCCACGCCCGCGATGCCGGCGAGGACGGGCGCCGCAAACTGGCGCAGGCATGGCGCGTCGGCACCGACGACGAAGGCTCGGGCCGGCAGGGTATGGTCTTGCCGGTGGACCGGGACGCCCTATCTATGGCATTGGGGCGCGACAATGCGGTGCATCTGGCGCTGACGGACGCCCGCGCCACGGACCGGGTGTTGGCGCATTTGAGCCGCTGGCAGTTTTTCACCGGATGGTTTAGGGACGCGGCGAACCGTGGCCCGGATGCGGATTCCCGCGATGCGGGGGCTGGGGCGGCGTCGACGGATTCTGCCGTTTCGGACGCCTTTTGAAGGAATATGACGTTTCGATGAGTGACGAACAGGACAAGCCGACTCTGACCCGCAAGCCGCTTGGGCTCAAGCGGACGGTCGAGGCCGGACAGGTGCAGCAGCAGTTCAGCCACGGCCGCCGCAACACGGTGGTGGTCGAGGTGAAGCGCCGCCGCGTGATCGGTCGTCCGGGCGAAGCCGCTCCGGCGCCCGAGGTCGAAGAGGCGAAGGCCGCTCCGGCTCCCGCGCCCAAGCCCGCCGCGCCCGCCCCGGCGCCCAAGCCCACCGCGTCGAAGGTCGACAGCCTGATGACGCGCCAGGAGCGCCAGGCGCAGCTGCTGCGCGAGGCCGAAGAGGCGCGCCTCGCGGCGCTTGAGGACGCGCGTCACCGCGAAGAAGCGGCGCGCGCCCGCGCGATCGAGGAGGAAAAGGCCCGCGTCGAAGCGCGCGAGGAAAAGGCGAAGGCCGCCGAAGTCGTGGAGACCGCCGCTCCGGCGCCCGCGCCGGCCGAGGAAGCGCCCGCCGCGCCCGCGCCTGCCGCAAAGGCGGAGGAAACCACCCGTGCCGCGCCGGCGAGCGCTCCGGCGCCGCGCCGCTTTACTCCGGTCGAGACCAAGCGTCCGGAGCCGAAGCGTCCCGAGCCCAAGACCGAGCGTCGCGGCGACCACCGCCGCCAGTCGGGCAAGCTGACCGTCACCCGCGCGCTCAACGACGACGAGGGCGCGCGCGCGCGCAGCCTCGCGGCGCTCAAGCGCGCCCGCGAGAAGGAAAAGCGCGCGCACATGAGGCCGTCCTCCGGGCCGCGCGAGAAGCAGGTCCGCGAAGTCGTCGTGCCCGATACGATCACGGTGCAGGAACTTGCCAACCGCATGGCCGAAAAGGGTGCCGACCTCGTCAAGGCGCTGTTCAAGATGGGCATGATGGTCACGGTCAACCAGACGATCGACCAGGACACCGCCGAACTGCTCGTCACCGAGTTCGGGCACGAGATCAAGCGCGTCAGCGAGGCCGATGTCGACATCCGCACCGAAGAGGATGTCGATTCGCCCGAGCAGATGAAGGCGCGCGCACCGGTGGTGACGATCATGGGCCACGTCGATCACGGCAAGACGAGCCTGCTCGACGCGCTGCGCGGCGCGAACGTGCAGGCGGGCGAGGCCGGCGGCATCACCCAGCATATCGGCGCCTATCAGGTGAAGACCCCCGACGGGTCGATGGTCACCTTCCTCGACACGCCGGGCCACGAGGCCTTTACCGAGATGCGCGCGCGCGGAGCGAACATCACCGACATCGTCATCCTGGTGGTTGCCGCCGACGACGGGCTCAAGCCGCAGTCGATCGAGGCGATCAACCATGCGAAGGCGGCCGGAGTGCCGATCATCGTCGCGATCAACAAGATCGACAAGGACGGCGCCAATCCCCAGCGCGTGCGCGAGCGCCTGCTCGAGCATGAGCTGGTGGTCGAGGAAATGGGCGGCGACGTCCAGAACGTCGAGGTGTCGGCGCTCAAGAAGATCAATCTCGACAAGCTGCTCGACGCGATCGCGCTGCAGGCCGAGATCATGGAGCTGAAGGCGAACCCCGACCGCGCTGCAGAGGGCACGGTGGTTGAGGCGAAGCTCGACAAGGGGCGCGGCCCGGTCGCGACGGTGCTCGTTCGCCGCGGCACGCTCAAGGTCGGCGACGTGTTCGTCTGCGGCGCCGAAAGCGGCCGCGTCCGCGCGCTGGTCGACGATCATGGCAAGCAGATCAAGCAGGCCGGCCCGTCGATGCCGGTCGAGGTCCTCGGCCTCGGCGGCGTCCCGATGGCGGGCGACACGCTGACCGTGGTCGAGAATGAGGCACGCGCCCGCGAGGTCGCCGCCTATCGCCAGGAACAGGCGCTCCGCAAGCGGACCGCGCAGGCGCCGGTCAGCCTCGAAGGCATGTTCTCGGCGCTCGCCGACAAGGCCAAGGTCATCGAATATCCGGTGGTCATCAAGGCCGACGTGCAGGGCAGCGTCGAGGCGATCGTCAACGCGCTCAACAAGCTGTCGACCGACGAGATCCGCGTCCGGGTGCTCCATTCGGGTGCCGGCGCGATCACCGAAAGCGACGTAACCCTCGCCGCCTCGACCGGCGCGCCGATCATCGGCTTCAACGTCCGTCCGAACGCCAAGGCGCGCGAGATCGCGAACCGCGAGAAGGTGCGCTTCCTCTACTATGACGTCATCTATCACCTGACCGAGGAAGTCGCGAAGGAGATGGCGGGCGAGCTGGGTCCGGAACGCGTCGAGACCGTCGTCGGCCGCGCCGAGGTCAAGGAAGTCTTCCCGGCCGGCAAGCGCGACAAGGCGGCGGGCCTGCTGGTGCTCGAAGGCAGCATCCGCAAGGGGCTCCACGCGCGCCTCACCCGCGAAGACGTCATCGTCTCGGCGACGACGATCGCCTCGCTGCGCCGGTTCAAGGACGACGTCGCCGAAGTGCGCGCCGGCCTGGAGTGCGGCGTCGTGCTGGCCGACACCAACGACATCAAGCCGGGCGATCACCTCGAAGTCTTCGAGGTCGAGGAACGCGAACGGACGCTGTAAGGGGACCGACCCATGGCTGAGAGTTTTTTCAGCCGGTTTCCGGCACCGCCCTGCGCGCAGCTTCTCGGTTGGGAACTGATCGCGGAATATCCGGGCGAAGGACGGATCGAGATCGCCTTTCACCCGACCGCGCAGATGCTCAACCCGCGCGGGACGGTGCAGGGCGGCTTCGTCGCGGCGATGCTCGACGACACGATGGGACCGGCGCTGGTCAGCATGACCGGCGGCACCGAGGTTCCGGCGTCGATCGACCTCAATGTCAGCTTCCTCAAACCGGTGATGCCCGGCCGGGTCATCGGCAAGGGGCGCGTCGTCGGTCGCGGCCGATCGGTCGCTTTTCTGGAAGCCGAACTCTTCGACGAGAAGGGCGAGCTTCTGGCCCGCGCGACGTCGAGCGCGCGCATCATGGAATTTGATCGAAATGCGTCATAGCGAAACCCCGTCCGGCCCTTCGGTTCGCGTGTTGCGTGTTGGCGAGCAGGTGCGGCATGTGCTCAGCGAAATCCTTCAGCGCGGCGACGTGCACGACGATGTGCTCGCGAGCCATCCGGTAAGCATCACCGAGGTGCGCATGTCGCCCGACCTGCGCCATGCCACAGTGTTCGTGAAGCCGTTGCTCGGCCGCGACGAAGAGGCGGTGCTGCGGGCGCTGCGCACCAACACCGCCTATCTCCAGCGCGAGGTCGCGCACCGCATCCGCATGAAATATGCCGCAAAGCTGAAATTCCTGCCCGACGAAAGCTTCGACGAGGCGAGCCACATCGACAAGCTGCTGCGCGACCCGAAGGTGGCGCGCGATCTGGGCGAGTCCGAGGCCGAATAACCACCGCCGTCCCCGCGAAGGTTGGGGGCGAAGGCTATTTCTTCCCCTTCCGGATTCCTGCCACTTCCTCCAGTTCAACCAGCGCCTCTTCCAGATAGTCGATCATCCGCTGCGCGTGCGGGACGCTGCGGCGGCAGGCGGTGATGCCGAAGTCGATATTCCTGAAATTCGACACCTGGGTGATGTTCATCGCCATGCCGTCGACCGGGATGCTTGCGGGATACATGCCGTCGAGCCGCGCGCCGTTCCAGTACATCTGCTCGCGCGGCCCCGGCACGTTGGAGATGGTCGCGGAGTAGGCGGGGAATTTGTCGGCGGTGCGCGTCAGCGCGGTCAGCATCATCGGGAAGCTGGTGATCGCGGTATAGAGCTGGATCTGCGCCGCAGTCATCGCGCGAAGCTGGGCCTTCGCCGAATTCATCGATTCCTGGATCGCCGCCATCCGCGCCGCGGGGTCGTCGATGTGCGTCGCCAGATTGGCGGTGACCGAGGCGACCGAATTGCCCGAATCGATATCGTCCTTGGGACGGATCGACACCGGCGCCATCGCTTTCAGCGGCTTGTCGGGAAGCTCGTTCAGCGACTGGAGATATTTGCGCATCGCCCCCGCGCACATGCCGAGCACCGCGTCGTTGATCGTCCCGTCATAGGCCTTGCCCAGCGCGCGCACCCGGTCGAGCGACCAGCTCTGCGCGACGAAGCGCCGCGCGCCGGTGATGTTGCGGTTGAAGCTGGTGCGCGGGACGCCGGCGAAGGGGGTGGCGAGACCGTCGCCACCGATGCCGAACATCGCGGCGACATATTGGTTGAGCGCCCTGGTCACCCCGACGCTGTTGCCCCATTGTTCCTTTAGGAAATCGCCGATCGCGGTGATGTCGGTCAGGCTGGGCCGCGGTGGCTTCTTCGGCATCGGGAATTTGCGCTTGTAGGCTTCATAGGCCTCGACCGACAGCGGCGACGCGGTGCGCCGCTCGTTCGGGTCGGGGGTCAGCATCGAATTGTAGAAATGGATGCTCGCCGCGCCGTCCATCAGCGCGTGGTGGATTTTCTTGAAGGTCGCGATCTGCCGGTTCGGCAGGCCCGAGATCAGCGTCATCTCCCACAGGGGGCGGGTGCGGTCGAGCAGCCCCGAATGGAGGCGCGAAGCGAGCTCGAACATCTCGCGATAGCGCCCCGGCCTGGGCAGCGCCGCGGCGCGGACGTGATAGTGCATGTCGATGTCGCGGTCGGGTTCGAGCCGGATCGGGCCATATTGGCCGAGCGGCGTCAGCTTCAGCACCTCGCTGAACGGCCGCCGGAGACCCTCCGGCTGTCGCAGCAGCGCGAGCTGCTCGTTCAGCCAATCGGTCTCGTCGACGTCATCGGGCAATGTATAGAGGTTGATGCCGCCGATATGCATCGGCATCTCGCGACTTTCCCCCACGAGGAACATCGCATCGCTGATCGGCATCAGACGCATAGGCAGCTCTCTCCCCAACATGCTGCATCTTTTGTGCGCAGCATGACAGGCGATGGCGGCGAGTCAAGCCGCGGACGCGGCAGCGCAAAAGGCGATTTCGATCGTCACCGACCCGCGCCGTTCCAGATGATGCGGAACGTGTGGGGGGATCAGCATGGTGTCGCCGGATTTCAGCAGGCGATGGCCCCCCGCTTCGTCATCCCAATGGAAACGGATCGATCCGGCGATGACCGACAGCAATCCCCAGGCCCCTTCCTTGAGCGTATGGCGGCTGAGCAAACCGGTGGGAATGGTATCGGCCCCGAACGGCCCGATGGTGCGATACGCGCGGGCGCCGGAAGGAAGCGGCGGCCCGCGCTCCGCGATCGGCGCCACGATCAGAAACCGGCCGAGGCGCGGGCGAGGAAGACGACGATACCGAGGAAAGCGAAGCCCGCCGGAACCGCAAGGATCTGCGCGGCGACGGTGCGCGCGTCCATCGGCCCCGTCCAGGTTTCGAGTAGGCCGCCGGCGCGGTCGAGCGGCGAGTCGTGCTCGCGTCCCTTCTGCTTGTGGAGGAGGCCAGCGGTACCGAAGAACATCAGCATGTAGAGCAGCGAGATGACGAGCATCATCACCGTTGCGGTGTCGCGCCCCGTCGCCGCGGCGACGGCGATGAAGAAGATCGCGTAGAAGGCGAACATCGAATGCCATATCCAGCGCGGAAGCTGGAAGCCGGCCTGGACCCCGCTCGTCTCGTGCGGGTCGTTGGCGATGTAGGGCGGCTGCGATGCCGCAGGCAGGTCAGAGGACGGATGAGACATGGGGCAGTTCCACTTTCTTGGCGAGCGGGTCTTCTCGGTCGCGATGGACCCAGATGCCGGTGAGCAGGCTCTCGGCGATCATCCGCGCCTTGCCGCCGATGTGGCGGGCCGCTTCGGGGGTCGGCGCGATCGCGTGCAGCGTCCGGTAGAAGAGCGCGAGCCACTGCTGGAAATGCTCCTGTGCGATCGTCGGGATCGCGAGATGCTTCATCATCGGGTTGCCGGTGAAATTGCCGGCGCTGAGCAGGACCGACTGCCAGAAGCGGTTCATCTGGCCGAGATGCGCGGGCCAGTCGGAAATCTGCGCGTCAAAGATCGGGCCCAGCACCGCATCCTCGCGCACCGAGGCATAGAAGCGATCGACGAGATCGGCGATGAAGGGTTCATCGATTCCCATCGCAAGCGCCTCGGCGCGCCGTTCCTCGCGCGCCGCGATCGCATGCGGGTGGGCCTGCACCGTTCTCGTTGCCATGGCTCGTTCGAAATCCTGAGGGTCGATCTAATTGGGTATCTGAAATACCTGTTTAGCGACCTTGAGCGGAAAAGCAATATTCAATATACCTAATTCATGCGACTGAGCCTGCACAGCGATTACGCCCTACGCATCCTGATGGCGCTCGCCGCCACCGGGCGCCAGATGTCGGTCGAGGAGATCGCGGGCCAGTACGGCATTTCGCGCAACCATCTCGCCAAGGTCGCGCAGCGGCTGCAGGCGCTCGGCTATGTCAGCGCGCAGCGCGGTCGCGGCGGCGGGCTGACGCTCGCGCGCGGGGCCGACGACGTCGGAGTCGGCACGGTCGTCCGCCAGTTCGAAAATCTGGAGGGGCTGGTCGAATGCATGGATCCCGCGACGTCGACCTGCCCGGTGTGCGGGGGGTGCGGCCTGCAGAATGCGCTCGGCGGGGCGCTGGCGGCGTTCCTGGCGCATCTCGACGGCTATACGCTCACCGACCTGGTGCCGCAGCCATCGCGGTTCCGCGCGCTGCTCGGCGTCGCCTGATTCCCGTTGCGCCGCGCCGCGCACGCGATAACAGGCGCTGATGGCCAAGCTCTATTTCTATTATGCCAGCATGAACGCGGGCAAATCGACGACGCTGCTTCAAGCGGATTTTAACTATCGCGAGCGCGGCATGGAGACGATGCTGTGGACTGCGGCGCTCGACGACCGCTATGGCGCCGGGCAGATCACCAGCCGCATCGGCCTGCTCGCCGATGCCTGCAAGTTCGATCCCGACAGTGATTTGTGGGCGGCGGTGCAGGCGGAGAATCGCCAGCGTCCGCTCGCCTGCGTGCTTGTGGACGAGGCGCAGTTCCTGTCGCGCGCGCAGGTGCTCGACCTCGCGCGGCTGGCTGACGAGGCGAACATCCCGGTGCTCTGCTATGGCCTGCGCACCGATTTCGCCGCCAACCTCTTTCCCGGCTCGGCGGCGCTGCTCGGGCTGGCCGACGCGCTGATCGAACTGAAGGCGGTGTGCGAGTGCGGGCGCAAGGCGACGATGAACCTGCGCGTCGACGCCGACGGCCGCGCGGTGGTCGAGGGCGCGCAGACGGAGATCGGCGGCAACGACCGCTATGTCGCGATGTGCCGGCGGCATTTCATGCAGAAACGGCGCGAGGCCGCGGAGGTAAAGGCGCCCGCCGATGCTTGACCGCCTCCATGCCGAACTTGCTGACGGCGCCCTCGCGCTCGTCAGGCTGACCGAGGGGCACTGCGAGGCGCTCCGCGCGGTCTGCGCCGCCGACGCCGATATCTGGCCGATCTATTCGGTCAGCTATGATCCCGCGCATTTCGATGCGAGCTTCGACGCGCTGATCGGCGGCGAGGGACGGATGCCCTATGCGATCGTCGCGGACGGCCGGCTGGTCGGCATGACCGCGTGGCTGCGCCCGGTCCCGTCGGCGCAGACAGTCGAGATCGGCAACAGCTATATCCATCCCGACGCGCGCGGTACCGGCCTGAATGGCCGGGTCAAGCGGCTGATGATCGACCACGCCTTCGGGGTCGGTATCCGCCGCATCGAATTCCGTATCGACGAGCGCAATGCGCGCAGCCAGGCGGCGGTCGCGAAGCTCGGCGCGCGCAAGGAAGGCGTGCTGCGCGCCGAGCGCGTCACCTGGACCGGCCATGTCCGCGACACGGGGCTGTGGTCGCTGCTCGAAGCGGACTGGCGCCGCTAGCGCTTCGTCCTTGCGAGGAACGGCAGGCGACAAAGCAATCCCCGGCCATCGGTCCTGCGCAAGACTGGAGGCTGGAGATTGCTTCGCTCCGCTCGCAATCCCGGGGTCGGGAATTTGCTGTCCGTGGGTCAGCCCGCGTTCAGGCGCGCCGTGCCATCATTCGCGGCATGAAACGGACAATCGCTCTCTCCCTGGCCGCCCTGCTGCTTCCCCTTTCGGCAGCGGCGGCCGACGAACCGGCACAGGCGCCGCGCGCGCTGGGCGTCGAATCGAGCATCGCCTTTCCCGGCGACGCGACGATCCGCAACTGGCAGGCGGATGGCGAGGACGGCATCTGGATCGAGGGGCACCGCGGCGAATGGTTCTACGGACGCTTCGTCGGCCCGTGCCGCGACCTCGATTTCGCGCAGGCGATCGGGATCGACGCGCGCGGCGTGTCGCGGCTCGACAAGTTCGCGACGCTCATCGTGCGCGGCGAACGCTGCCGCCTCAACTCCTTCGTCACCTCGGCGCCGCCGCCTGCGAAGAAGGCGGCGGCCGATCCACAAAAGTGACGCGAAATTGAAGCGAAATTGAAGCGAAATTGACAAGGCGCGTCGTCGCGCCCTAGCGGCGCGCGAATGAACGGCTGGATCATCCTCGACAAGTCCATCGGCCTCGGCTCGACCCAGGCGGTCGCCGCGGTCAAGCGCGTGTGCCGCGAACGCGGGCTCGGCAAGGTCAAGGTGGGGCATGGCGGGACGCTCGACCCGCTGGCGTCCGGGGTGTTGCCGATCGCGCTCGGGGAGGCGACCAAGCTGTGCGGGCGGATGCTCGACGCGAGCAAGGTCTATGATTTCACCATCGCGTTCGGAACCGAGACCGCGGGCCTCGATGCCGAGGGCGAGGTCGTCGCGACGAGCGACGTCCGGCCAGCGCTGGCGGACATCGAAGCGGTGCTGCCGCGCTTCACCGGGCCGATCGAGCAGGTGCCGCCGGCCTTTTCGGCGATCAAGGTGGAAGGGCAGCGCGCCTATGACCTGGCCCGCAAGGGCGCGGCGGTCGACATGAAGGCGCGCGCGGTGATCATCTACAACCTGCGTAATGCCGGACTTGATCCGGCATCCGTTCGTTCGGTGCGAGAGGAATGGCCCCCGGATCAAGTCCGGGGTGACGAGATGGGGGAGGGGTTGAACTCCATCACTCTCAGCGCGCATGTGTCGAAGGGCACCTATATCCGCAGCCTCGCGCGCGACATCGCCCGCGCGGCCGGCACCGTCGGGCATGTCGCCATGCTGCGCCGTACCCGGGCGGGGCCGTTCACGCTGGCGCAGGCGATTTCGCTGGACAAATTGAACGCTTTCGGTCAAGGCGCCGCGCAATCAGATGTGATTCTGCCGCTCGAGGCAGGGCTGGTCGACATCCCGGCTCTGGACCTCTCCCCGGAAGCGGCAGGGGCGATCCGCCAGGGTCGTGTCTGGACCGGGGAAAGCGCGCACGACGGGCTCTATTGGGGACGGGACAGCGAGAAGCGGCCCGTCGCGTTGATAGAGGCTTTGGCCGGAAGGCTGAAGGTCGTGCGGGGCTTCAATCTGTAATGAGGATGTTCGAAGGACGTAACACATGTCGATTACCGCCGAACGCAAGGCCGAACTGATTCAGGAACATGCCCGCGAAAAGGGCGATACGGGTTCGCCCGAGGTGCAGGTCGCGATCCTGACCCACCGCATCAACACGCTGACCGAGCATTTCAAGGCGCATCACAAGGACAATCACAGCCGCCGCGGGCTGCTGATGATGGTCAACAAGCGCCGCAGCCTGCTCGACTATCTGCGTCGCAAGGACGAGGGCCGCTATCAGGACCTCATCGCGAAGCTGGGTCTGCGCAAATAGGAATGCGAGGGCGGCTCCGGGTTCGGGGCCGCTTTCATTTTGGTTCGCGTGGAATTCGCGAACCGCAAGGGCCGCTCCCGCATCCGGCGGGGCCGCCATAGGGCAGATAGACGCCCTACACCGCCCCGGGCCGGATTGCCCGGAAACAGAGGCCCCGCCCGGCATAGGGCCCGGCGGGCGAAGGAAACCGAATGTTTGACGTGAAAAAAGTATCGATCGAGTGGGGCGGTGAAACGCTGACGCTCGAAACGGGCAAGGTTGCCCGCCAGGCCGATGGCGCCGTCGTGGCGAGCCTTGGCGAGACGGTCGTGCTCTGCGCCGTCACCGCCGCCAAGTCAGTGAAGGACGGGCAGGATTTCTTCCCGCTGACTGTCCACTATCAGGAAAAATTTTCGTCGGCGGGGCGCATCCCCGGCGGCTTCTTCAAGCGCGAGCGCGGCGCGACCGAAAAGGAAACGCTGGTCAGCCGCCTGATCGACCGTCCGATCCGCCCGCTGTTCCCCGAAGGTTTCTATAACGAGATCAACGCCATCGCTCAGGTGCTGAGCTATGACGGCCACAACGAGCCCGACATCCTCGCGATGGTCGCCGCCTCGGCCGCGCTCACCATTTCGGGCGTGCCCTTCATGGGGCCGATCGGCGCCGCGCGCGTCGGCTATCTGAACGGCGAATATATTCTCAACCCGACCGACGAGCAGGTTGCCGAGGGCGACCTCGACCTCGTCGTCGCCGCGACGCACGACGCGGTGATGATGGTCGAATCCGAAGCCAACGAGCTGTCGGAAGAGGTGATGCTGGGCGCCGTGATGTTCGCGCACGATGCGTGCCGCGAGGTCGTCAAGGCGATCATCAAGCTCGCCGAGCAGGCCGCCAAGGATCCGTGGGAAATGGCGTCGTCGGACGACAATGCCGCGCTCAAGGACAAGATCAAGAAGCTGGTCGGCAAGGATATCGCCGCCGCCTACAAGTTGACCGACAAGTCGGCCCGCTCGAACGCGCTCAACGAAGCGCGCGCGAAGGCGAAGGAGATGTTCGTCGCCGAGGGGCTGGACCCGCAGGCGGTGATGGCCGGCATCAAGCTGACCAAGAAGCTGGAAGCGGAGATCGTCCGCACCGCCATCCTCAAGGAAGGCAAGCGCATCGACGGCCGCACGACGACGCAGATTCGCCCGATCGAGGCGGAAACGCATTTCCTGCCGCGCGCGCACGGTTCGGCGCTGTTCACCCGCGGCGAGACGCAGACGATCGCGACCTGCACCCTGGGCACCAAGGAAGCCGAGCAGATGATCGACGGGCTCAACGGCCTGTCGTATCAGAATTTCATGCTCCACTATAACTTCCCGCCCTATTCGGTCGGCGAAGTCGGCCGCTTCGGGGCGCCGGGCCGTCGCGAGATCGGCCACGGCAAGCTCGCATGGCGCGCGCTGCACCCGGTGCTGCCCTCGAAGGAGGATTTCCCCTACACGATCCGCCTGACCAGCGACATCACCGAATCGAACGGCTCGTCGTCGATGGCGACGGTGTGCGGCGGTTCGCTGTCGCTGATGGACGCTGGCGTGCCGATCAAGCGCCCGGTCAGCGGCATCGCGATGGGCCTGATCCTCGAAGGCAAGGATTTCGCGATCCTTTCCGACATCCTCGGCGACGAGGATCATCTCGGCGACATGGATTTCAAGGTGGCGGGCACGTCCGAAGGCATCACCACGATGCAGATGGACATCAAGATCGCCGGCATCACGCAGGAAATCTTTGAAAAGGCGCTGGCGCAGGCCAAGGAAGGCCGTGCGCATATCCTGGGCGAGATGAACAAGGCGCTCGGCGAAACCCGCAGCGAGCTGTCGGCGCATGCGCCGCGCATCGAGACGATCACGATCGACAAGTCGAAGATTCGCGACGTCATCGGCACCGGCGGCAAGGTGATCCGCGAAATCGTCGCGACCACCGGCGCCAAGGTCGACATCGACGACGAGGGCATTATCAAGATCGCCTCGTCCGACACCGCGCAGATCGAGGCCGCCAAGGCCTGGATCCTCGGCATCGTCGAGGAGCCCGAAGTCGGCAAGATCTATAACGGCAAGGTCGTCAACCTCGTCGATTTCGGTGCCTTCGTGAACTTCATGGGCGGCAAGGACGGTCTCGTCCACGTCTCGGAGATCCGGAACGAACGCGTCGAGAAGGTCTCCGACGTCCTGTCTGAAGGGCAGGAGGTCAAGGTCAAGGTGCTGGAGATCGACCCGCGCGGCAAGGTGCGCCTGTCGATGCGCGTCGTCGATCAGGAAAGCGGCGAGGAACTCGAAGATACCCGCCCGGCGCGCGAACCGCGCGGCGACCGCGGCGATCGCGGTCCCAGAGGAGACCGGGGCCGTGACGGCGACCGGGGTCGGGGCGGCCGCGATCGCGGTCCGCGCCGCGACGGTGAAGGCCGGGGCGACCGCGGCCCGCGCCGCGAGCGCTCGGACGACGGTCCGGAAGACCAGGGCCATGTGCCCGACTTCCTGAAGGACTGATCCTTCGGACAGCGAATGATGAAGGGGCCGCGAAAGCGGCCCCTTTTTCGTGGGGCGTCAGGACGCCGGTCTCCCTCCCATTTGGGGGAGGGGCAGCGAGGCTTGCCGGCTTGCTGGCTAGACTCTGATGACTTTGGATTGACCCCTTTCGTCATTGCGAGCGGAGCGAAGCAATCCAGGGCGGTTACCGCACGCTCTGGATTGCCGCGCGGCTTCGTCGCTCGCAATGACGAGTCCATTCGATGTCATCACGCTCTAGCTGTGAGCTTTCAGGAGGTTGTTCATCCGGCGTGACCGGACCAGACTGATGTTGCGACACGTCAGCTCTGGAAGGACGACCGGATGAACATCCACAGGAATGCCCGAACCACGCCCTACAGTCGAGCCGAGATCGTGCGGCGCGTGATGGTGCTGCGCGAGACACCCAAGGCGGTCGCGACCGCCCTGGGTGTCTCGCAGCGAACCGTTGCCAAGTGGCTGGCTCGCTATCGGACCGAAGGCGAGGCCGGCCTCGCCGACCGCAGCTCGCGGCCCCACGCCATGCCCGGTGCCGCGTCTGCGGACGTGGTCGATCAGGTCATCGCCCTGCGCCGCCAGCGCATGACCGGCAAGCAGGTCGCCATCACGCTCGGCCTCTCGCCAGCGACTGTCAGCCGCTTGCTGCGCAAGGCGCGCCTCAGCCGGATGCGTGACCTCGATCCGCCCGAGCCGGTGCGCCGCTACGAGCGCGAACACCCCGGAGACCTCATCCACATCGATATCAAGAAGCTCGGCCGCTTCGAGCGCGTCGGCCACCGCATCACCGGCGATCGCACCAGGCAGGCCAACCAGCGCGGCACCCGGGACGGCCAACGCTATGGCATCGGCTGGGAGTTCGTCCACGTCTGCATCGACGATGCCTCGCGCATCGCCTTCAGCCAGGTCCTGCCCGACGAAAAGAAGGAAAGCGCCGCCGCCTTCCTCCATGCTGCCGTCGAATACTACCGCAGCCTCGGCGTCACCGTGACCCGCGTCATGACCGACAACGGAGCATGCTACAAAAGCTTCGCCTTCCGCGACGCCTGCAAGGCGCTCGGCCTCAAGCATATCCGCACCAGACCCTACACGCCCAAGACCAACGGCAAGGCCGAACGCTTCATCCAGATCAGCTTGCGCGAATGGGCATATGCCAGAGCCTATCCGACCTCGGAGCACCGAAAGCAGGCCCTCGAACCATGGCTCCACATCTAGACCATGCAAATGCGGAGCGGGGCGATCGCAACGCCGCTGGCCCATCCCCGACCCCTCCCGCTTGCGGGAGGGGGCTCGTCCGTGACGGCGCGCAAAAGCACGCAGCGACGGCTTGGCGCGGCGGCGATCAGCGTCTAGCCTCGCCCGCGACCACAGTCCCGCCAGAGGAATGCCCCGATGTTCGAAACGCTGCTCCTGTCGCTCGCCGCGGCTGCCCAGACCGTTCCGCCGCAGGCGACGCAACTGCCGCCGCCCCCGCCGCCGGTTCCCGCCGCCGTCGCTCCGGCGGTCGAGGCGGACACGCGCCCCTATGTCGCGCTGGTCACCGACCTCGGCACGATCGTCGTGCGCATCGAGGACCGGCGCGCGCCGGTCACCGCGGCCAATTTTCTCCGCTATGTCGACACGAAGCGGATGGATGGTTTCCAATTCTATCGCGCGACGCGCAACTGGGGGCCGACGAACCGGCTGATTCAGGGCGGTAATCGCGGCGACGCGCGCAGGAATTTCCCCCCGATCGCGCACGAGCCGACCACCGCGACGGGGCTCACCAACTGCAAGGGCGCGCTTTCGATGGCGCGGCTTAACCCCGGCGATGCGACGAGCGATTTCTTCCTGCTGCTCTCCGATATCAAGGGCTTCGATGCCGACCCGGCGCTCGGCGGCGACAATGCCGGATTCGCGGTGTTCGGCGAACTGGTCGCGGGCGCCGATGTCGCGGAGGCGATCTTCGCCGCGCCCATCTCCCCGACCGCGGGCGATGGGGTGATGCAGGGCCAGATTCTCGATCCGATGGTGACGATCGTCTCGGCGCGCCGCGTCCCGGCGCCGGCCGAGCCGCCGAAGGGTTGCGTGGTCGCGGCGAAGGACAAGGAGAACTGAGCGCCGCACCCATCATTTATTTTGCGTTCATGCGCGCTGTGGCTATACCGCCGCCATGACCCAGCGCCCTCCCGCTCGCGCCGCCGTGCGCCTTCTCGCCGCCGCCCTCATGATCTCGCCGCTGCTCGCGGCCTGTGCCGGCGGATCCGGGGTGAAAAAGGATACGCGCTACGTCGCGCGCGACGTCAGCACCCTCTACCGCGCGGCGCAGGACCGCCTCGACCGCGGCCAGTACAAGATCGCCGCGGCGCTGTTCGACGAAGTCGAGCGCCAGCACCCCTATTCGCCCTGGGCGCGCCGTGCCCAGCTGATGAGCGCCTTTTCCTATTATATGGACCGCGAATATACGCCGGCGATCGATTCGGCGCAGCGTTTCCTGGCGATCCACCCGGGGAACAAGGACGCGGCCTATGCCTATTATCTGATCGCGCTCAGCTATTATGAGCAGATCAGCGACGTCACCCGCGACCAGAGGATCACGCTCCAGGCGTCGAACGCGCTCGGCGAGGTGATCCGTCGCTATCCCGACAGCCGCTACGCTGCCGACGCGCGGCTCAAGATCGACCTGGTGCGCGACCATCTCGCGGGCAAGGAGATGGAGATCGGCCGCTTCTACGAGCGCAGTTCGAACTGGCTCGCCGCGTCGATCCGCTTCCGCGAGGTGACCGAGAAATACCAGACGACCAGTCACGTGCCCGAGGCGCTGTTCCGGTTGACCGAATGCTATCTCGCGCTCGGCGTTCCCGAAGAGGCGAAGAAGGCGGCGGCGGTGCTGGGCGCGAACTATCCGGGCAGCAAATGGTACGACCGTGCCTACGAACTGATGCGGAAGCACGCCCCGGCCGCCTGACGCGGGCTGGTTGGATTCGCGCAGAGACGCAGCGATCGCAGAGATTTCTGGTTCACGCGGAGCCGTGGGGAACACGGAGAGAAGCGTGGAGCGCTTCTCCAAGCACCATGGCGATACATCGAAGCCCGGAAGAACAAGACCTGTCGGTCCGGATTCTCCACGGCTCCGCGTGAATCTTTCGTATCGCATCTCTGCGCCTCTGCGCGAATCGCATATCCCGACCTCCGCACTCCCGAATAGATTCGCATTTTGTTCTGCGTTAAGAGCGAGCCATGCTGACCGCGCTGTCCATCGCCAACATCGTGCTGATCGAGCGGCTCGACCTCGATTTCGAGGCTGGTCTCGGCGTGCTCACGGGAGAGACGGGGGCAGGCAAGTCGATCCTGCTCGACGCGCTGGGTCTCGCGCTCGGGATGCGCGCTGACAGCGCGCTGGTGCGACAAGGCAGCGACCGGGCGCAAGTGACCGCTAGCTTCGCACCGCCCGCGCCGGGGACGCTGCTCGCCAGCCTGCTTGCCGACAATGACATCGCGCTCGAACCCGGCGAGCCGCTGCTGATCCGCCGCACGCTGAGGGCCGATGGCGGCAGCCGCGCTTTCCTCAACGACCAGCCCTGCTCTGCGGCGCTGCTGCGCGAGGTCGGGGGGCATCTGGTCGAGATTCACGGCCAGCACGACGATCGCGGCCTACTCGCGCCCGCCGGGCATCGCGCGCTGCTCGACGCCTATGCGCGCGTCGATACCGCGCCGGTGGCCGAGGCGCATGCGGCGTGGCGCGCCGCCGAGGCGCGGCTCGCGGCCGTGCAGGCGGCGGTAAGCGAGGCGACGCGCGACCGTGAATGGCTCGAACATTGCGTCGCCGAACTGCAACAGCTCGCTCCGCAGCCGGGCGAGGAAGTCGAACTCGCCGAGGCGCGCGCGGCGATGCAGAAGGGCGAGAAGATCGCCGGCGACCTTGCGGCGGTCCTCGAAGCGTTCGAGGGCAGCGCGGGCGGCCCGGCGCTGCTGCGCGGCGCGGCGCGGCGGCTCGACCGGCTCGCGGGCGACCATCCGCTGCTTGCCGAAGCGCTCGCTGGCCTCGACCGCGCGATCATCGACGCCGACGAGGCTGAAGCGAAATTGCACGAAGCCGCGCGCGCGATGGAATATGATCCCGAGCGGCTGGAGGCGGCAGAGACGCGGCTGTTCGAACTGCGCGCAATGGCGCGCAAGCACGGCGTTCAGCCCGACGAACTGCCGGGGCTCGCCGGCGACTTCGCGGCGCGGCTCGACGCGATCGAGGGCGGCAATGCCGGACTCGCGAAGCTGGAGGCCGCGGTCGCCGAAAGCGCGGCCGCCTACACCCATGCCGCGACCGCGCTGTCGGACCGGCGGACGAAAGCGGCGGCGCGGCTCGATGCCGCGGTGGCGGGCGAGCTTGCGCCGCTGAAGCTCGACGCCGCACGCTTTCGCACCCTCGTCGAGCGGCTCCCCGCCGATCGCTGGGGGGCGGACGGGATGGACCGCGTCGAATTCCTCATTTCGACCAACCCCGGCGCGCCCTTCGCGCCGCTGGCGAAGATTGCGAGCGGCGGCGAACTGTCGCGCTTCATCCTCGCGCTCAAGGTCGCGCTGGCCGAGGAAGGCGGCGCCGACACGATCATCTTCGACGAGATCGACCGCGGCGTCGGCGGCGCAGTCGCCAGCGCGATCGGCGAACGGCTCGCACGGCTTGCCGGCGCGGGCAAGCAGTTGCTGGTCGTGACGCACAGCCCGCAGGTCGCGGCGAAGGGCGCGACGCACTTCGTCATCGCCAAGTCGAGTGAGAGCGCTAGCGACGGATTGGTGACGCGCACCGGCGTCCGCCCGCTCGACCCCGCCGGCCGCCGCGAGGAAATCGCCCGCATGCTGTCGGGCGCCGAGGTGACGGCGGAAGCGCGCGCGCAGGCGCAGCGATTGCTGGAGGTGGCGTGAGACCGGAGACATATGCAACCCCCTCCGCTTCGGAGGAAGGGCCGATAGGGGGCAACCACCATCCCCTCGACCGCCCCGTATGGAGCATGCTCACCGGGCGGCAGGCGCATCTGGCCGAGGGCGATGCGCAGGCGGTGCGAATCGACCGCCGCTATGGGCCGTTCGGCGCCGCCGCCGATCGGGAGGCCGGGGCGCAGGCAGCGCTTGCCGCGCTGGTTCCTGACGATGGCGAATTGTGGATCGTGGAGGATGAGCCGTGGCCGGTGCCGCCCGGCACGCGCGAGGTGAAGCGCGCGTTGCTCGCGCAGATGGTCGCGGTAGGCGCTCCGCCGCCGGCGCGTGGCGGCGAGCCGCCGATCATCCCGCTGTCCGACGCCGACGCGGCGGATATGGCGGCGCTCGCCGATCATGCGCGGCCGGGGCCGTGGGGGCCGGCGACGCACCGCTACGGCCCCTTCTTCGGGATCCGCGAGGATGGCCGCCTGCTTGCGATGGCGGGCCAACGCATGTTGATGCCCGGCATGGCGGAGATCAGCGGAGTCGCGACCTGGTTCGATGGCCGCGGCCGCGGATTTGCCCGCACGCTGATCGGCTATGTCATGCGCGCGATGATGGCGCGCGGCGAGCAGCCTTTCCTGCACAGCTATGCCGACAATGCGGGCGCGATCGCGCTCTACGAATCGCTCGGCTTCCATATCCGGCGGCAGGTGCATGTGCTGGCGATCGCGCGATGATCGACCGGCGCACTCATCTCGCCGCGCTTGCGGCTTTTGCGGCGGCGGTGCTGCCGGTGCGATCCTTGCGGGCCCTGGAGGCAATCATGGAAGAACAGTTTCCCGAATATGGCCTGATCGGCCAGATGATCGCGCAACCGGGGCAGCGCGCCGCGCTCGCGGCGGTCCTGACCGAAGGCACCGGCCGGATGCCGGGCAATTTCGCCTATATCGTCGGCGAGGATAGCGAGAACCCCGACGCGCTGTGGATCGTCGAATTGTGGGCCGACAAGGCGGCGCACGCCGCATCGCTGCAATTGCCCGAGGTGCAGGAGGCGATCGCGAAGGGGCGGCCGCTGATCGCCGGATTTGGGTCTCGCGCCGAGTTCAAGCCGGTGGCAAAAGCCGGCGCATGAAAGATGTCGAATCGCTGACCGAAGCCGAGGCCGCCAACGAACTGATGCGGCTCGCGAAACAGATCGCGCATCACAACAAGCTTTACCATGCGGAGGACAGTCCGGAGATTTCGGACGCCGATTACGACGCGCTTGTCCGGCGCAACAATTCGATCGAGGAGGCGTTCCCGCACCTGATCCGCGCCGACAGCCCGAACCGGCTGGTCGGTGCCGCGGTCGAGGCGTCGCCGCTCGCCAAGGTCACGCACGCGGTGCGGATGATGAGCCTCGACAACGCCTTCGCGGCCGAGGATGTCGAGGAGTTCGCGCGGCGCGTGCGGCGTTTCCTGCGGCTCGACGAGGATGAGGTGCTTGCGCTGACCGCCGAGGACAAGATCGACGGCCTCTCCTGCTCGCTGCGCTACGAAAAGGGCGTGCTGGTGCAGGCCGCGACGCGCGGCGACGGCACGGTGGGTGAGGATGTCACCCCGAACGTGCGCTGTATCGCCGATATTCCCCAGACACTCGTCGCCCCAGCGAAAGCCGGGGCGACGGATATTCCCGACGTCTTCGAGATTCGCGGCGAGGTCTATATGGCGAAGGCCGACTTCGCCGCGCTCAACGAACGGTTGCTCGCCGAGGCCAACGACCTCGAGAAGGCGCGCCAGTTCGCCAATCCGCGCAACGCCGCGGCGGGCTCGCTGCGGCAGAAGGATGCGAGCATCACCGCATCGCGCCCGCTACGCTTCCTCGCCCACGGCTGGGGAGAGGTCAGCGGCCTGCCCGAGGCGACGCAGTTCGCGATGATGAAGCGCATCGAAAGCTGGGGCGTGCCCGTCTCGCCGCTGCTCGGGCGCTTCGAGAGCGTCGAGGCGGTGCTCGACCATTACCGCACGATCGAGGCCGAGCGCGCCGACATGCCCTATGACATCGACGGCGTCGTCTACAAGGTCGACCGGCTCGACTGGCAGGAGCGGCTGGGCTTTGTCGCCAAGGCGCCGCGCTGGGCGATCGCGCACAAATTCCCCGCCGAACGCGCGCAGACGACGCTCGAATCGATCGATATCCAGGTCGGCCGCACCGGCAAGCTGACCCCGGTCGGGCGCCTCACCCCCGTCACCGTCGGCGGGGTCGTGGTGTCGAACGTGACCCTCCACAACCGTGACGAGATCGGCCGGCTCGGCGTGCGCCCCGGTGATCGCGTCGTCATCCAGCGCGCGGGCGACGTAATCCCGCAGGTGGTCGAGAATCTGACCCGCGCCGAACCGCGCGATCCCTATATCTTCCCCGACCATTGCCCAGTGTGCGGCAGCGAAGCGGTCGCCGAGGAAGGTGAGGTCGACGTGCGCTGCACCGGCGGCCTGATCTGCAACGCCCAGAAATTCGAACGGCTACGACATTTCGTCAGCCGCGGCGCGCTCGATATCGAGGGGCTGGGCGAGAAGAGCATCGCCGAGTTTCTCGAACTTGGCTGGCTCGACAAGGGCCCTGCCGACATCTTCCGGCTGAAGGGTCATCGCGACGAGTTGCTTGGTCGCGAAGGGTGGAAGGACAAGTCGGTCGACAATCTGTTCGCCGCGATCGAGGCGAAGCGGTCGCCCGATGCGGCGCGGCTGCTGTTCGGGCTCGGTATCCGCCACGTCGGCGCAGTGACGGCGCGTGACCTGATGAAGGGGCTGGGCGACCTTGCGCGCCTGCCCGGCAAAGCCGCCGAAATCCACGCCTATCTCGATGCCAACCCGCAGGCCGAGGGCGAATCCGACGGCAAATATCTCGCGCGCAAGGTCGAGGCGATCAAGACGATCCTCGAGGTGCGCGCCGACGGCATCGGCGTCGCGGTGGGGGAGGCACTCGGCGATTTCTTCCACGAACCGCACAATCGCGCCTTGTGGGACGATCTTTTCTCCGAAGTCGCGCCGCCGCCCTATGTCGTCGAGATGCGCGAGAGCGAGGTGTCGGGCAAGACCGTCGTCTTCACCGGCAAGCTTGAGACGATGAGCCGCGACGAGGCGAAGGCACAGGCCGAAAGGCTGGGCGCCAAGGCCGCGGGCAGCGTGAGCGCCAAGACCGATCTCGTCGTCGCCGGCCCGGGCGCCGGGTCGAAGCTCAAGCAGGCGGCCGCGCTCGGCATCCGCGTGATCGACGAGGTCGAATGGGCGCAGATCGTCGAGGCGGCAGGTTAGCGAGCCGGCAATTTTTCTTCGTCATCCCGGACTCGGTCCGGGGTCCACGAAGCCGGACCGGCAATGAATGCCGGATCGAGTCCGGAGTGACGAGAGTGGAGAGCGGCGGGCATGGCAAAGCGTGATTACCTGCAAAATCTGATGTGCGACCTTGAATCGCATACCGAGGTGCGGCGGTTCGGCAGCGGCTGGCTGTCGGGCTTCTTCGGCCTGCTGTTCGCGATTAGCGGGCTGTTCATGGTGGTCGCGCTGCGTTTCCCGGACTGGTTCGCCACCCCCGAACTGGCGGTGGTCAAGGACTGGACCGGTTTTCGCGGTTTCGTCCATCTGACCCTGCTCGCCAGCTATGCGCTCGCGCTGCTCAGTCTGTTGCTGCGTCCGCGCAAGGTGCTCGGGTTGACCGCGCTGATGATCGGGCTTGCCGCGGTGCTGCTCGGCGGCGCCAACGTCCAGCCCGCCGAGACGCGCGACTGGGGCATATTCTTCGGGCTCGACTTCTTCATCGTCAACCTGTTGGTCACCGGCTTCATGTTCGCACCGCTCGAACGCGCCTTTCCGCATCGCCGGGCGCAGCGCCTGTTCCGCACCGAATGGCGCGAGGATCTCTTCTATTATCTGGTCAGCACGATGTTCGTGCAGGTGCTCAGCTTCCTCGCGCTCGCGCCGCAGCAATTCGTCAACGCGCACACGACCGGTTGGGATGCTTTCCGCGCCGGGGCCGCGTCCTTGCCGTGGCTCGTGCAGTTCGCGATCGTCCTCGTCGCGTCGGACCTCGCGCAATATTGGTATCACCGACTGTTTCACAAGGTCCCGTTCCTGTGGGGTTTTCACGCGATCCACCACAGCGCGAAATCGATGGACTGGCTCGCGGGGTCGCGGATGCATTTCGTCGAGATAATCCTGCTGCGCTCGGTCACCTCGCTGCCGCTGTTCACGCTGGGGTTCAGCCCGTCGGTGATGCAGGCCTATATCGGCTTCGTCTATGTCTGGTCGTCGCTGCTCCATGCAAATGTCGGGGGCAGCTTCAACCGGATCGGCCACTGGATCGCGACGCCGCGCTTCCATCACTGGCACCACGGGCTGGAGCGCGAGGCATTCGACGTCAATTTCGCGATTCATTTCCCATGGCTCGACAAATTGTTCGGCACCTTCCACCTGCCGAAGGACCGCTGGCCCGAGAGTTACGGCATACCGGAGGACGTGCCGCGCAGCTACGCCGGCCAGTTCCTCTATCCCTGGACCCGCAAGGGGAAGGCGGAGACGCCCGCCGAGTGATCGGCGCGCCGCCGCGCCGCTTGCCTTTCCGGGCGCAGCGCCGCAGAAGCAGCACCGGGAATGCAAAGAAGTTATCAATTGACCTTCGCCGAGCGGACCCGGCTGCCGGCCCTGGGGCGCGAGCGACTGCTCGCGACGGCACCGGCGCGCCGCTTCGCCGACGGACAGTTCGTCCAGCATCAGGGCGACCCCGGCGACGCCTTCTGGGTGGTGGTCGAGGGGCATGTGCTCGTCGGCCGCTATGCCGAGGACGGCGGCTTCACCGCCTTTGCCGTGCTTGGCCCCGGCGACATGTTCGGCGAGCTTGCCTTCTTCACCGGCATCCCGCGCCAGGCCGATGCGATCGCGAGCGGGCCGGCACGGCTGATCGCGATTGACCGACCGCTGCTCCGCTCGCTGATGAGCGCCGATATCGGCTGGGCCGAGTTGCTGCTGCGCAGCCTCGGCCGCCAGCTCGCCGTGTCGCTCGACATCATCGACGCCGAACGGCGGTTGCCCGCGGCGGAGCGGCTCGCACGGCTGCTGGCGGCGATGGCGGCCGACGCCGACGACGGCCGCACGGTGCGCGCGACGCAGCAGCAGCTCGCCGACCTGCTGGGCGTGTCGCGCGTGACGCTGGGCGCCGCGCTGCGCGATCTGACGGCGCGCGGGCAGATCGAGCGCGGCTATGGCTGGCTGCGCATCGCGACACCGCTTCCGCCCGCCGGATGAGGGGGCTATAGGCGGGCGATGATCCTGCTGCGCCGCCTGCTCCTCTTCCTGCTGCTGCTCGGACTGGCGCCCGCTGCCACCGCGGCCGAGCGCGGCCCCGTCGTGATGGCCGCGGCCAGCCTTCAGGAGGCGCTGACCGCCGCCGCCGACGCCTGGGCGGCAAAGGGGCATGCGCGGCCGCTGCTGTCCTTCGCGGGGTCGTCGGCGCTGGCGCGGCAGATCATCGCCGGCGCGCCCGCCGACCTCTTCCTGTCAGCCGACGAGCCGTGGATGGACGCGGTGGCGAAGGCGGGGCTGCTGCGACCGGGCACGCGCACGACGCTGCTCGGCAACCGGCTGGTGCTGGTCGGCCCCGCGAGCGGGCGGCTGCGCCTGACGCCCGCGCCGGGCTTTCCGCTCGCGCGCGCTCTGGGCGGCGGGCGGCTCGCGCTCGCCGATCCCGACGCGGTACCGGCGGGCAAATATGCGAAGGCGGCGCTGACCGCGCTCGGCGTCTGGCGCGGCGTCGCGGGCCGGTTGGCGCCGGCGGAGAATGTCCGCGCCGCGATGGCGCTCGTCGAACATGGCGCGGCGCCGCTAGGCATCGTCTATGCGACCGACGCGCGCGCGTCGAAGCGGGTGCGCGTCGTCGGCGTCTTTCCGGCGTCGAGCCATCCGCCGATCCGCTATCCGGTCGCGCTGCTCAAGGCGTCGCGTCATCCCGATGCGATGGGATTCCGGAACTTCCTGGCGTCGCGGGAGGGCCGCGCGATCTTCGCCCGCTACGGCTTTTCGGCGCCCTGATGCTGTCGCCGGAGGAATGGGGCATCGTCGCCCTGTCGCTCAAGGTCGGCGGGGTCGCGGTGCTCGCCTGCCTGCCGCTCGCCTTCGCGCTCGCGTGGCTGCTGGCGCGCCATCGCTTTCCGGGGCGGCTGTTGCTCGATGCGCTCGTCCACTTGCCGCTCGTTCTGCCACCGGTCGTCACCGGCTGGCTGCTGCTGCTCGCCTTCGGTCCGCTGGGACCGGTCGGCCGCTGGCTGAACGACTGGTTCGGCACGACGCTGATGTTCCGCTGGACCGGCGCGGCGCTCGCGGCGGCGATCATGGCGCTGCCGCTGATGGTGCGCGCGATGCGGTTGTCGATCGAGGGGGTCGACCGGCGGCTCGAGGGGGCGGCGCGCACGCTCGGCGCGGGGCGCTGGCATGCCTTCTGGACGATCAGCCTGCCGCTCGCGCTGCCCGGCGTGCTTGCGGCGCTGGTGCTCGGCTTCGCGCGCTCGATCGGTGAATTCGGCGCGACGATCACCTTCGTATCGAACATTCCGGGCGAGACGCGGACGCTGCCGCTCGCCATCTATTCGGCGCTGCAGGTGCCGGGGGGAGAGGCGATGGTGACGCGGCTGGCGCTGCTGTCTGTTGCGCTGTCGCTCGGCGCGCTGCTCGTTTCCGAATGGCTGGTTCGGCGTACCCCGGCCGAAAGGCTGCGCCGTGGCGATTGAGATCGACGTCGAAAAGCGTTTCGGGACCCGCACGATCGCGGCGTGCTTCACGGCCGAATCGGGGCTGACCGCGCTGTTCGGGCCGTCGGGGGCGGGCAAGACCAGCATATTGAACATGGTCGCCGGGCTGCTGCGTCCCGACCGCGGTCATATCCGCGTCGGCGGGCGGACGCTGTTCGGCGCGGACGTCGACCTGCCGCCCGAAGCGCGGCGTATCGGCTATGTCTTTCAGGACGGGCGGCTGTTCCCGCACCGGCGGGTGAAGGCGAACCTGCTCTACGGCTACCATCTCGCCGATCCGGCGCGGCGCTGGATGGGGTTCGACGAGGCGGTGGCCTTCCTCGGCATCGAACCCCTGCTCGGCCGCTGGCCGCAGAGCCTGTCGGGCGGTGAGGCGCAGCGCGTCGCGATCGGCCGCGCGCTGCTGGCGGGACCGGAGATACTGCTGATGGATGAACCGCTGTCGTCGCTCGACGCGGCGCGGCGCGGCGACATCATGGCGGTGATCGAGCGCATTCGCGACGAGCTGCGGCTGCCGATCCTCTACGTCAGCCATGACCGCGCCGAGGTCGACCGACTGGCGACCGAAGTGGTGACACTGAACGGTTGACCCGGCGTTTTGCGACATCGCCGTGTCCCCGCGCAGGCGGAGACTCAGAGCGGCAGAAAAGCAGCCTTGGCTTTATCCGCTCTGGGCTCCCGCCTTCGCGGGAGCGCTCGCTTTTCGATCGAGAGTCTGCCTGAACAGTTTCATATGAAACCAGATCATGCTAGAAACGCCGGTATGGAAAACCCGCCCAGCCACGTCCACGCCACCCCGCCGCCGGGCGCCGCGCCCGACTGGACGTGTCCGCAGGACTGGGACGCCTTCACCGCCGACGAGCATGCAATGTGGGACTGCCTCTTCGCGCGCCAGTCGGCGATGCTGCCCGGCCGCGCGTCCGACGCTTTTCTGCGCGGCATCGACGTGCTTCGGCTCGAAAAGCCGGGCATTCCCGACTATCGCGACCTCAACGCGCGACTGACGGAGGCGACCGGGTGGCGCGTCGTCGCGGTGCCGGGGCTGGTGCCCGACGATGTCTTCTTCGACCATCTCGCCAATCGCCGTTTTCCGGCGGGCAATTTTATCCGCACCCCGCGGCAGCTCGACTATCTGCAGGAGCCCGACGTCTTCCACGACGTTTTCGGTCACGTCCCGATGCTCGCCGATCCGGTGTTCGCCGACTATATGGCCGCCTATGGCCGGGGCGGGTTGCGCAGCCTGAAATATGATGCGTTGAAGCAGCTTGCGCGCCTTTATTGGTACACTGTCGAGTTCGGGCTGATCCGCGAGGGCGGCACGCTGCGCATCTATGGCGCGGGCATCGTCTCCTCCTACGCCGAAAGCCTGTTCGCGCTCGATTCGGAGAGCCCGAACCGCATCGGCTTCGACCTGTCGCGGGTGATGCGCACCGATTACCGGATCGACGATTTCCAGCAGAATTATTTCGTCGTCGACAGTCTGGACCAGTTGCTCGACGTCACGGTGAACACCGATTTCGCGCCGCTCTATGCCGCCAACGCCGCGCTGCCGCCGATCCCGATCGCCGACATCCTGCCCGGCGATACGGTCATCACGCGCGGCACACAGGAATATGCGCTGGCGAAAAGCGGCTGAGCAATATCCCCTCTCCTAAAAGGGAGCGGGTAGAAATTCACCAGCTCCCGAACGTCGCGTCCGACGGGCTGGCGCGGTGCAGCGCGCGTTGTTTGCGCCGCCAGCCGTGGCGTTGGCGTTTGATCAGCAGCAGGCACGGCCATTCGGCGCTGCCGCCGCGCGCGGCGAGGCGGAAGCCGTGCGCGCGATAGGCGGCGAGCACCGGCTCCATCTGGCGCGCGATCAGCCCGGCCAGGATCGCGTGGCCGCCCGGCGCGGTAACGCTGGCGATGTCGGGGGCTAGCGTGATCAGCGGACCGGCGAGGATATTGGCGACGACCAGATCATAGGGTACGCGGCGGCGGATCGCCGGATGGTCGGTCCCCGGCGCGACCGCGAGCGCGAGGCGGCGCGCGCCGCATCCCAGCGGCACATGGTTGATCGCGGCATTCTCGCGCGTCACCGCGATGCTCGCGGGGTCGATGTCCGACGCGATCGCGCGGGCGCGCGGCCACAGCGCCAGCGCGGCGAAGGCCAGTAGCCCGGTGCCGGTGCCGATGTCGGCGATGGCGCGCGGACGGACGCCCCGGCGCGCTAGGCGGTCGAGCATCGCGAGGCAGCCCGCCGTCGTGTCGTGCCCACCGGTGCCGAATGCCTGGCCCGCGTCGATCAGGAAGGGCACGCTCCCCACCGGCGTCCGGTCGGCATAGCTGCTGGTATGGACGAAGAAGCGGCCCGCCTGCACCGGCTCCAGCCCCTGCTGCGACAGCGTAACCCAGTCCGCCTCGGGCAGTTCCTCGATCGACGGTTCGACCCCCTTCGCGCTCGGCGCGAGCGCGCGTATCAGCGCCAGCAGCGCGGGGCCGGGCCTGTCGTCGAGATAGGCGTCGAGCTGCCATCGGCCGCTCGCTTCGTCGATCTCGCGCGTCACCACCACCGGGGCATCGGCCAGCGCCTCCAGTTCGGGTTGCTCGGCCGACAGCGCCTCGGCCTCGGCACGCGTGCAGGGCAGGGAGACGAGCCAGCTCATTTCGCGGCCGCTTCCTTCGCAAGCCGCGCGTCGAGCCGTTTCGCGGCATCCTTGGCATAGCGGCGGCAGCCTTCCGGGTCGGTGAGCGGCGCGTCGCCCGCGAAACGCGCGAACAGGCCGCTCGCGCCCGGATGCGGGGTGATCAATATGTCGCACGGCAATGTCGGCACTTTGGCGAAGGTCGCACGCTGCATCGCGACATAATCGGGATGGTCGGCGAAACGGTAGGCGTCCGCCGACACCGCGCTGAGGCTGTCGATATAGGCGATGATGCGGCAGTCGCTGCCCTCGCACGATCGCCATGTCCAACTCGTGCTTCCCGGCGTGTGCCCCGGGGTCGCGTGCGGCGTCAGGTGCAGGTCCGCGATCGGCAATGCCTCTCCGTCGCGCAGGTCGCCCGTCACCGTCACGCCGCGAAACGGCGGGATCGCTCCGTGCTGCGGATCGCGCGCCTCGGGCTCACCGCTGGTCAGCGTGGCGACCGCTTCGGGGCGCGCATGAACCGTTGCGCCGGTCGCATCCTGCAAGGCCTTGAGCCCGCCGACATGGTCGAGATGCTCGTGGCTGGCGAGCAGCGTATGGATTTGCTTCGGGTCGAATCCCAGCGCGCGGATATTGGCGAGAATCGCGGGCGCGGCCTCCTCGGTCGCTGCGTCGATCAGCACGAGACCGTCGGGCGCCTCGATCAGCACCGCCGAAATGCCGCAGGTGCCGACATAATAGCTGTTGCCGAAGATTTTCGCGGGCGGCGCAGGGTCGCTCCAGCCGTCACGACCTTGGCATGCGGCGGCGAGCGTCTCGCCGGTGGGTGCGGCCGGGGTCGGTGGCGGCGTCCCGGTCTGGGGTGTGCAGCCTGCCAGCAGTAGTGCCGCCATGGAAAGCCGGCCATGGCCCCGCGGAGCCGGCGTCCCGACGTCTCGCCGCGTGCGGCGCGCGATGCGGCGGCTACCGAACATGGCTTGCTCCATTGGCGTCGAGCACCGCGCCGGTCATCGACGGCGGCGCGTCGAGCGCGCACCAGCGCGCCATTTCGGCGATTTCCTCGGGCTCGGCGATGCGGCTGAGCGGGATTTCGGCGCGCAGCGCCGCCGCGTTGCGGCCGGACAGCCAGGCATCCGCCATGCCGGTGCGGGTGAAGCCGGGGCAGATGGCGAAGGCGAGGATGCCTTGCGCCGCGTAGCCGCGGGCGATCGTCTTGGTCAGCGCGACCATCCCCGCCTTCGACGCCGCATAATCCCAATGGTCGGGACTGTCGCCGCGGTGCGCGGCGCGGCTCGCGATGTTGACGATCCGGCCGCTGCGCCCGCCGACCTGCCAGTGGAGCACCGCGAGGCGGCAGAGCGCCGCGGCGGCGGTCAGGTTGATCTGCAGGGTGCGGTTCCAGCCCGCGATCCAGGCGTCGTCCGCCGCGTCGATCGGGTTGGTCGCGAACATGCCGGCATTGTTGACGAGCACGTCGATGCGGCCGCCCATCCGGTCGAGGTTTTCGGCCCACAGGCGTTCGGGGACCGCGGGGTCGGACAGGTCGCCGTCGGCGCTCGACAGCGCGGCGATCCGCGTCGCGTCGCCGGTCAGCGCGCCAGCGATCGCGGCGCCGATGCCGCGGCTCGCGCCGGTGATCAGGATATGCGTCGTCATCGCCCTCCTTTAGGGGAGGGCGGTGGGGCTTGCCAAGCGCCGGACCGGGATCAGGCGACCCGGCGGCTGAACTCGGTCGCGGCCTGCTCGAGTGACTGGAGCCGCTCGCCCATCTTCGAGAATTCCTCGCTCAGCGTGCTGATCTCGCCCGCGACCATACCCGAATCGTTGCGGATGCTGGCGATGGTCGACGACATCGAATCGGCGGCGAGCGCGGTCTCGTCGACCGCCGCGGTGATCGAGGTGACCGTTTGTGCTTGGGCGTCCATTGCGTTGCGGATGTTTTGCGCCGATTGTTGCACCTCGATGATCGTCTGCTGGATCGACTGGTTGGCGGCGACGGCGCCGCGCGTCGCCTGCTGGATCGCGGTGATCTTGCCCGCGATGTCGTCGGTCGCGCGCGCGGTTTCGTTGGCGAGGCTCTTCACCTCCTGCGCCACGACCGCGAAGCCGCGACCCGATTCGCCGGCGCGTGCCGCCTCGATCGTCGCGTTGAGCGCGAGAAGGTTGGTCTGGCCGGCGATCTCGCGGATCAGGCCCAGGATCGATTCGATCGATTCGGCGTGATGCGACAGCGCTTCGGACATGGCGACGGCCTCGCCCGCCTGTTCGGAGGCGCGGACGGCGACGTCGGCGGAGGCCTCGACCTCGCTGCGCGCATCCTCGATCGCGCGGATCAGCCCGGCGGCGGTCGACGCGGCCTCGCGCATCGCGATCGCCGACTGCTCGGACGCGGCGGCGACCTCGCTGGTCTTGGCGATCATGCCCTTCGCGGCCTGGTCGGCGGACGCGGCCTGCTTGGCCAGTTCGCGGCGGACGCCGTCGGTGTCCTGCACCAGCGATGCGATCGATCGGTCGAAGTCGCCCGCCAGCGCGTGCCGCTCGCTCGACCGCGCGGCGTGATCCAGCTTTTCGGCATAGGCGTGCATGATGTCGAATTCGAGGATGGCGAGCCGGTTGATAGCGCTCGTCAGCCGCACCGTGCGCGCGGCATCGTCGGCGCAGGCCGCGACGACATGCGCGATCGCCGCGCGCTGGCTTTCGGCGATGCACGACAGGACCGAAGCGAGGGGAACCCCGACGCGCAGCGCCATATGCGTGTTCTGGCAGGCGATCGTCGCCGACTCCTGGCCGGCGGCGTCGGTATATTTGACCCGCATATGCCTGGCGCTGCCCCGCACATAGGCGTCGAGCAACTCGCCCTCGATCGGGCGGTCGATCGACGGCAGCGCGTTGAACGCCTCCCAATAGGCGCGCCCCATCGCCTCCTCGTGCCCCGCGACGATCGCGTGGACTTCGGCGGCGTCGGCGGCGAGCCGGCCGTCGAGATCGTAGAAGGGAAAGCGCTCGGCCATCGCCACGGGGTCGATCTGCTGCTTATGAATCGGATTTTCCTTCACCATGATCCTGTTCCCTCGAACGATCTTCGCGCGCGCGGATTCGCCGTTCGCGCGCGCCCCGCGATACATGGCTGAGGGATATGCGGGGAAAGTGGTAAATTCGCCGTTAACCAGCCGCGCACATGCATGCGTCATCCCTCGTCGCGCGCCGCGCGTTTGCTGTATAGGCGGTGGCGAAGACCGGATGGCGAAGAGGCGCGCGCCGGCCCGGACGCAGACGGAGAACGACCATGATTATCGGCACCCCGCGGGAAATCAAGAATCACGAATATCGCGTCGGCCTGACGCCCGAGAGCGCGCGCGAACTGGTCGCGCACGGCCACCGCGTGCTGGTCGAGACCGCGGCAGGCGAGGGGATCGGCGCGCACGACCGCTTCTATGAGGAAGCAGGGGCGGAGATCGTCGCGACCCCCGCCGACATCTTCGTGGCCGCCGACATGGTCGTGAAGGTGAAGGAGCCGCAGCCGGCCGAGCGCGCGATGCTGCGCCCCGGGCAGATCCTCTATACCTATCTTCACCTCGCCCCCGATCCCGACCTGACGCGCGACCTGATGGCGTCGGGCGCGGTGTGCATCGCCTATGAGACGGTGACGAGCCCGCACGGCGGCCTGCCGCTGCTCAAGCCGATGAGCCAGGTCGCGGGGCGCATGGCGATCCAGGCCGGCGCCACCGCGCTCGAAAAGGCGCACGGCGGGCGCGGCGTGCTGCTGGGCGGCGTGCCCGGCGTCGCGCCCGGCAAGGTCTGCATCATCGGCGGCGGCGTCGTCGGCTTCAACGCGGCCCAGATGGCGGCGGGGCTCGGCGCCGACGTGACCATCCTCGACCGCGATCCCGAGGTGCTCGAACGCGTCGGCACCTTCTTCGAGGCGCGGGCGAAGACGCGCTTCTCGAACCGCGCCAACCTCGCCGAATGCGTCGCGGAGGCCGACCTCGTCATCGGCGCGGTGCTGATCCCCGGTGCCGAGGCGCCGAAGCTGGTGACGCGCGCAATGCTGGGGACGATGCGCCCCGGTTCGGTGCTCGTCGACGTCGCGATCGATCAGGGCGGCTGTTTCGAGACCAGTCGTGCGACGACGCACGCCGACCCCACCTATGTCGTCGACGGCATCGTCCATTATGCGGTCGCCAACATGCCCGGCGCGGTCGCGCGCACCAGCACCTATGCGCTCAACAACGTCACCCTGCCGCACGCGCTGCACATCGCCGGGCTCGGCTGGAAGGAGGCGTTGCGGCGCGATGCGCATCTTGCGCAGGGCCTGAACGTCTGGAATGGCAAGGTGACGTTCGAAGCCGTAGCGGAAGCGACCGGAACCGACTATGTGCCTGTCGAACAGGCGCTAAGTTAATCAGGAAAGTTGAGATGACGAACCAAGGCCAGCCCACTCCTCCCCCGGCCGAAGACGAGGAAAACGAAGTGCTGCGCGCGACGCGCGAACTCCAGCAGCAGAAGGAAGCCGCGGAAGCGGCCGAAGCCGCCGCGAGGGACGCCACCGTCCGCAGCGAGCGCAAGGGCATCGCGTGGAAAGCCGCGGCGGGCCTCGGCATCGGCTCGGCCGCGGTGCTCGCGGCTTTGCTCTACGCCAATCGCGACAAGATCAAGTAGGACATC
Source organism: Sphingopyxis sp. MG (assembly GCF_002953155.1). Taxonomy (NCBI): domain Bacteria; kingdom Pseudomonadati; phylum Pseudomonadota; class Alphaproteobacteria; order Sphingomonadales; family Sphingopyxidaceae; genus Sphingopyxis; species Sphingopyxis sp. MG. Next base: position 2,512,218 of record NZ_CP026381.1, on the reverse strand, counting down.
GGGAAGCCCCGGCGCGCTCCTCGGCATTGCGAGGAACGTGGCGGCGAAGCCATCGCCGGCTATCGACCTTGCACGGACCGATTAAGGCGTGTGGGGATTCAGAGTCTATCGCCGCGATATTGTATAAAGCCGTGTTCCCCCGCCCTTCGACTGCCCGCAGGGCGGGCGCTCAGGATAAATTTCCGCCATAGGCGGAAGGCGGGGGTCCATCTTCGGCCGGTTCCATCTCGAAACCACCGCAGATGGGTCCCCGCCTTCGCGGGGACACACGATAAAGGACAGTCGCAAGATGAATCCCCACAGACCTTAGAGCGGCGTGCCATAAACCCGCAACGCCCCCATATCCGTTCGACACGAACGGGACGATGGGTCAGATTTAAGGCTCGATGCTCTAGCTGGCGATCGCTTCGTTCCGCTCGCCATGACGCCAGCGGTCAATCTGAGCGCATCGCGCTCTATGGTCTGTCGGGATTTGGCGTTCTGCGCGGTTTCTCCCATTCGTCACCCTGAACTTGTTTGGCGTTTGCACCCTTGAGACAGGGACGCTGGCGTTCCCCGGCGAAAGCCGGGGTCCATGCGAGGCAGCGCTGTGCCATCTGGACCCCGGCTTTCGCCGGGGAACGCTCACCTGTCGGAAGGGGATAATTGCGAACTTGTTTCAGAGCCTGCCCCGGACGCGATCCGGGGGTCCATGGTCTGCGCATGGCGGCATTTCGCGCTTCCGGGGCGCGCGCGCCGTCGGCGCGCCGCGCTCAGAGTCGCGAAAAACCAGCATTTTCGCCTCATCATCTTCGGAATGTCGATGGGACCTGACCCTGGACTCTGATGACTTTGGATTGACCCCCTTCGTCATTGCGAGCGGAGCGAAGCAATCCAGGGCGGTTTGCGCCAACTCTGGATTGCCGCGTCGCTTCGCTCCTCGCAATGACGATCCCAACTCATGTCATCATGCTCTAAGCAATTGCATATCGCGGCAGGAAGGCTTAACCGGCCCCCACCGACCGGATAGAGTCTGACAAGACGGGGCTGCAATATGGCTGGCAAGCAACCAGGCGCGCGACCGCGCGCACCGCACCTTCAGGTGTATAAATGGGGGCCGCACATGGCCACCTCGATCCTCCACCGCGTCAGCGGCGACGGGCTGGCGATCGTCGGCGCCTGCATGTTCCTCTGGTGGCTCGGGGCGCTCGCGGCGGGACCCGATGCCTATGCGGCCTTCATCGCCTGCGTCTGGCACGATCCCGATGGCGGCACCGTGCACCAGATCACCAACATCCTCGGCAAGGTCGTGCTGATCGGCCTGACCTGGGCCTTTTTCCAGCACCTCTTCTCGGGCCTGCGTCACCTGCTGCTCGACACGGGTGCGGGCTACGAGCTTCGGACGAACCGGCTCTGGTCGACGATCGTGATCGTCGCCGCGCCGCTCGCGACCGCCGCGACCTGGCTCTATCTCTGCAAGGAGGCGCTCAATGGGTAACGGAACGCCTCTCGGCCGCGTGCGCGGGCTCGGCGCCGCGCATCACGGCACCGGTCACTGGCTGCAGCAGCGCCTGACCGCGCTCGGCAACGTCCTGCTCGTCGGCTTCCTCTTCGTCTCGCTGCTGCGCCTGCCGCTCGGCGAGCATGGCGCGGTGCTGCGCTGGGCCGCCAATCCCACGGTCGCGCTGGCGCTCGCGCTGATGGTGGTCAGCGTCTTCTGGCACCTGCGGCTCGGCCTTCAGGTGCTGATCGAGGACTATGTGCATGGGGAGGCGACGCGGCTGCTCGCGCTCGTCGTCCTGAATTTCTATGCGATCGGCGGCGCCGCCTACGGCCTGTTCGCCATCGCCCGTATCGTTTTTGCCGGCGGAGCCGCCATGGGGGGGGCTGGGGCATGACCGACGCCTACAAGATCATCGACCACACTTACGACACCGTCGTCGTCGGCGCCGGCGGATCGGGCCTGCGAGCCACCATGGGCAGCGCGGAGGCCGGCCTCAGGACCGCGTGCATCACCAAGGTGTTCCCGACCCGCAGCCACACCGTCGCGGCGCAGGGCGGCATCGCCGCCAGCCTCGGCAACAACACGCCCGACCACTGGCAGTGGCACATGTACGACACCGTCAAGGGGTCGGACTGGCTGGGCGACCAGGACGCGATCGAATATATGGTGCGCGAGGCGCCGGCCGCGGTCTACGAACTCGAACATGCGGGCGTGCCGTTCAGCCGCAACGCCGACGGCACCATCTATCAGCGCCCGTTCGGCGGCCACATGCAGAATATGGGCGCCGGCCCGCCGGTGCAGCGCACCTGCGCCGCGGCCGACCGCACCGGCCACGCGATGCTCCACGCGCTTTATCAGCAGTCGCTGAAATATGACGCGGACTTCTTCGTCGAATATTTCGCGCTCGACCTGATCATGGAGGACGGCGCGTGCCGCGGCGTGATCGCGCTGTGCCTGGAGGACGGCAGCATCCACCGCTTCCGGTCGCAGGCGGTCGTGCTCGCGACCGGCGGCTATGGCCGCTGTTATTTCACCGCCACTTCGGCGCACACCTGCACCGGCGATGGCGGCGGCATGGTGCTGCGTGCCGGTATCGCGCTCCAGGACATGGAGTTCGTGCAGTTCCACCCGACCGGCATCTACGGCGCGGGCGTGCTGATCACCGAGGGCGCGCGCGGCGAGGGCGGCTATCTGACCAATAGCGAGGGCGAGCGCTTCATGGAGCGCTATGCCCCCTCGGCGAAGGACCTCGCGTCGCGCGACGTCGTGTCGCGGTCGATGGCGCTCGAAATCCGCGAGGGCCGCGGCGTCGGTCCGCACAACGACCATATCTATCTGCACCTCGATCACATCGATCCGAAGGTGCTGCACGAACGCCTGCCGGGCATCACCGAAAGCGGCAAGATCTTCGCGGGCGTCGACCTGACCCGCCAGCCGCTCCCCGTGGTGCCGACCGTCCATTACAATATGGGCGGCATTCCGACCAACTATCATGGCGAGGTGGTGACGCTGCGCGACGGCGATCCCGACGCGGTCGTCCCCGGCCTGTTCGCGGTCGGCGAAGCGGCGTGCGTGTCGGTCCACGGCGCCAACCGCCTCGGCTCGAACAGCCTGATCGACCTCGTCGTCTTCGGCCGCGCGACCGGCCATCGCCTCAGGGAACTGCTGAAGCCCGGTGCGGCGCAGGCGCCGCTGCCGCAGGACAGCGCCGATCTGGCGCTTGGCCGGCTCGACCATTTCCGCAATGCCAGCGGCGGCTCGCCGACGGCGCAGGTCCGGGTCGAGATGCAGCGCGCCATGTCGCAGCACGCGGCGGTGTTCCGCACCGACGAACTGATGGCCGAAGGCAAGGAGAAGCTGGCGCAGACCTATGCGCGGATGCAGGACATCCATGTCAGCGACCGCAGCCTGATCTGGAACACCGACCTCGTCGAAACGCTCGAGCTCGACAATCTGATCGCGCAGGCGACGGTGACGATGCATTCGGCGTTCAACCGCAAGGAAAGCCGCGGCGCCCACGCGCACGAGGATTTCCCGAACCGCGACGACGCGAACTGGATGAAGCACACGATCAGCTGGTTCGACGGCTGGGGCGGCAAGGGCGGCCAGGTGACGCTCGATTATCGCCCGGTCCACGAATATACGCTGTCCGACGACGTCGCCTATATCGAGCCGAAGGCGCGGGTGTATTGAGGAGGCGCGGGGAGGGCGGTTGGCGGATTGCAGGCAATCGCGCCACTCCCTGCGCTCAACCCTTCAGTTGCCTCGTTGCATCGCGCCGTTCGTGTAGTACGCGGATCACATCGACCTGCTCGTCGTCGATCAGGTAGAATATGAAATGATGTCCGCTCCGCGCCCGTCTCAGGCCCGGAAGCACGTCCGCCTCTTTCGGGTGGCGTAGTCCGTCCATCGCGAGGCGTTCGATGGCGCGGCGGATATCGCCGATATAGTGGCGGGCCTGCTCGATGCCCCATTGTTCGATGGTGTAGTCGGCGGCATTGTCGATATCGGCCTCCGCCGCGGGGCGGACGGTGATGTTACGCATCGCTTTCGGGGCCGAACTTTCGTTCCATGAAGCTGTCCCAGTCGAACGGGCGGGGCGGGCCACTGTCGATGCCCTTCTGGATTTCGCGCCGCAGGGCCTCGACGCGGTCGTCATACGCGATGTAGCGCCGCATCGCTTCGCGCACGACTTCGCTGGTTGTCGCAAACTGGCCCGATTCGACCTTGCGGCGGGCAAATTCGATAAAGGGTTCGCCAAGCGCGACCGATGTGTTCTTCGCTGCCATGACGGTCACGTTACCAAATTTTGGTAACCCCGTCCAGAATGGCGCTCCGGCCTATCCGCCCAGCAGGCCCCGGATCGGGTCGAGGTCGGAGAAGGGGCGGTCGACCTGCTGGCCCATCAGCCACAGCTTGTGGCAGGCGATGGCGAAGAACATCAGCGCGATGGTCCAGACGATGATCGTCTTGATCACCCGCCACCGCTTCTCCTCATAGGCGAGGCGGGCGCGTTCCTTGTGGTCGATGCCCAGGTCGCCCTCGAACTCGGCGACGAGCTGCGCGCGGCGGGTGCGCGAAATGTTCGCGATGCTCGCGGCATATGAGTCCCTCGTCGGACGGCGAGTTGCCATGCTTTTCTGCCCTGCGCACGATGGTCACGCTCCGGCAGGATAGGCGAGAGGCGCTGACAAAGGGTTAACGGACGGGGGCGACCGGCGACGGCCCGGCGGCTCAGCGCGCCGCAATGGCGACCAGCTTGATCCGCGCGCCCGCGCCGCGCACCAGGGTCAGGTCGCGGCGCGGCCGGTCCAGCGCGGCGGCGAGCAGGCGCAGCACCGCGTCGTTCGCGGCGCCGTCGGCGGGCGGGGCGGTGACGCGAAGCTGCACGACGCCGTCCGCCAGCTTCACCTCGTCGCGGCTGGCGCCGGGGGTGACGCGCACCTCCAGCCGCCCGGCGGGCGCGGCGAGCGTGTGCAGGGCGGCGGTCAGCGCGGGGTCGGGGCGGTATTTCAGATCGTCACGACCAGCTTGCCGACCGCGCTGCGGTCGCCGAGCCTGGCGATCGCCTTGCCGCCATCGGCCAGCGCGAAGGTTTCGGTGACGCGGGGCTTGATCTTGCCCTGCTCCCAAAGCTGGAACAGCCGCGCGATATTGGCGCGGTTGCGTTCGGGCTCGCGGGCGACGAACGCGCCCCAGAAGACGCCGGCGACGTCGCAGCTCTTGAGCAGCGTCAGGTTCAGCGGCAGGCGCGGAATGCCGGCGGGGAAGCCGACGACCAGATAGCGGCCCTCCCATGCGATCGAGCGCAGCGCGGGTTCGGCATAATCGCCCCCGACCGCGTCGTAGATGACGTTGGCGCCGTTCGGGCCGACGGCTTCCTTGAACGTGTTCGCCAGCGCCTTCGAGGCATCCTTGTCGAACGGCTGATAGCCATAGACGACCACCTCGTCGGCGCCCGCCTGCCGCGCGATCTCGGCCTTCGCCTCGCTCGATACGCCGGCGACGACCCGCGCGCCGAAGGCCTTGCCGAGTTCGACCGCCGCGATGCCGACCCCGCCCGAGGCGCCGAGAACGAGCAGCGTGTCGCCCTCCTTGATGTGGCCGCGGTCGACCAGCGCGTGGATGCTGGTGCCATAGGTCATCAGCAGCGCCGCGCCTTCGGTGAAGTCATGGCCTTCGGGCAGGTGATAGACATTGTGAACCCCGACCGCGACCGCTTCGGACATGCCGCCGTTGCCGCAACCGGCCAGAACGTGGTCGCCGACCTTGAATTCGGTCACGCCCTCGCCGACTTCGGCGACGATCCCCGCCACCTCGCCGCCGGGCGCGAAGGGGCGTTCGGGACGGAACTGATATTTATCCTCGATGATCAGCACGTCGGGGAAATTGACCGCACAGGCCTTCACGTCGATGACGATCTGGCCCTTGCCGGCGGTGGGGCGCGGCAGATCGCCGAGCACGAGCGTTTCGGGACCGCCGGTGGCGGTCGACAAGAGAGCCTTCATCCTCATCATCTCCTCTGCTTTATCTTTATCGGGCGTCGATCGTCGCGGGGCGCAGCCACGGACGATCTTCGGCCAGTCTTTGCTCATAGATATCGATCGCGGCGCCGCTCTTTTCGGTCAACGAGATTTCGTCGAGGCCGTGGAGCAGGCACATCTTGCGAAACGGGTCGATGTCGAAAGAAAAGCGGTCCTGAAAGGGCGTCGTCACCGTCTGCGTGTCGAGGTCGACGTGCACCGGGTCGGTCGCGGCGACCTCCATCAGCCGGTCGATCGCCGGCTGGGGCAGCACGACTGGAAGGATGCCGTTCTTGACCGCATTGCCCGAGAAGATGTCCGAATAGGACGGCGCGATGACGACGCGGATGCCCAGGTCGCCGAGCGCCCAGGCGGCATGCTCGCGGCTCGACCCGCATCCGAAATTGTCGCCCGCGATCAGGATCGGCGCGCCCTTGTATTCGAGACGGTCGAACAGATTGTCGGGGTCGGCGCGCAGCGTCTCGAACGCGCCGCGCCCCATGCCCTCGCGACTGGTGGTCTTCAGCCAGTGCGCCGGGATGATGACGTCGGTATCGACATTCTTGAGCCCCAGCGGAATCGCACGGCCCTCGACCTTGTCCAGCGGAGTCATGCATGACCTCCAGCGGCAGCGCCGATTTGGTTCACGCGAAGACGCGAAGACGCGAAGGCCGTATGATTGTTGACGATACGGCGGATTCCTTCCTTGAAGGTTGCGCCGCCGAAATTCATCAGCAGCCCGACGGGCTGCTGCATCAAGCGTAGATAGGTCAACATTTGTTTCCCATGTGCCTTGGACAAGGCTTCGACAGATTTGATCTCGACGATCAACTGGTCTTCCACCAACAGATCGATACGAAAACCGTCGGCAAAATGCATTCCGTCAAACGTGAAACTGACGGGTTTCTGCCGCTCGACCTTCAAACCCGCCCGAGCGAGGCTGGCGGCGAGCACTTGTTCGTATACCGTTTCAAGCAGACCGGGTCCCAGATCGCAATGGATATGAAATCCGCAATCGATCGCCTGTGCCGCGATGGCTTCCACATCAGCCATGGGTGCGGCCTTTCTCCCTTCGCGTCTTCGCGTCTTCGCGTGAACCCGAATGGGACCGCCCTGTCATCGCATCAACTCCCTGACGTCGGTGAGCCTGCCCGTCACCGCCGCCGCCGCCGCCATCGCCGGGCTGACCAGATGCGTGCGCGCGCCCGGGCCCTGACGGCCGACGAAATTGCGGTTGCTGGTCGATGCGCAGCGCTCGCCGGCGGGTACCTTGTCGGGATTCATCGCGAGGCAGGCCGAACAGCCCGGCTCGCGCCATTCGAGCCCCGCGTCGAGGAAGATGCGGTCGAGCCCCTCGGCCTCGGCCTGCGCTTTCACCAGCCCCGATCCGGGGACGACGATCGCCCATTTGACATTGTCGGCCTTGGTGCGGCCCTTGATGACCGCGGCGGCGGCGCGCATGTCCTCGATGCGGCTGTTGGTGCAACTGCCGATGAAGATATTCTCGATGGGCACGTCCTGCATGCGGGTGCCGGGTTCGAGCCCCATATAGGCGAGGCTCTTGGCGGCGGCGGCCTGCTTCGACGGATCGGCGAAGCTCGCCGGGTCGGGAACGATGCCGGTGATCGGCACGACGTCCTCGGGGCTGGTGCCCCAGGTGACGCTCGGCGCGATGTCCGCCGCATCGATCACGACGACCTTGTCGTAGGCCGCGCCCGGATCGGTCGCGAGGCTCTTCCAATATTCGACCGCCGCATCCCAGTCGGCGCCCTTCGGTGCATAGGGGCGGCCCTTCAGATAGGCGAAGGTCGTCTCGTCGGGCGCGATCAGCCCGGCGCGCGCGCCGCCCTCGATCGCCATGTTGCTGATCGTCAGCCGGCCCTCGATCGACAGCGCGCGGATCGCGCTGCCGGTATATTCGATGACGTGGCCGGTGCCGCCCGCGGCGCCGATCGTGCCGGTGATGTGGAGGATGATGTCCTTGGCGCTGACGCCGGGGCCGACCTCGCCCTCGACGCGCACCTCCATCGTCTTCGACGGCTGGAGCAGCAGCGTCTGGGTCGCGAGCACATGCTCGACCTCGCTCGTCCCGATGCCGAAGGCGAGCGCGCCGATGCCGCCGTGGCACGCGGTATGGCTGTCGCCGCAGACGATCGTCGTGCCGGGCAGCGAGAAGCCTTGCTCGGGCCCGACGACATGGACGATGCCCTGCTCGGGCGCGACCGCGTCGATGTAGCGGATGCCGAACTCGGGCGCGTTCTTCTCCAGCGCGGCGAGCTGCGCCGCGCTCTCGGGGTCGGCGATCGGCAGGCGGTGACCGGCCGCGTCCCTGCGGGCGGTCGTCGGCAGATTGTGGTCGGGAACCGCGAGCGTCAGGTCGGGCCGCCGCACCTTGCGCCCCGCGGCCCGAAGCCCGGCGAAGGCCTGCGGACTGGTGACTTCATGGACGAGGTGGCGGTCGATGAAGATCAGGCAGGTACCGTCGGGGCGCCGTTCGACGACATGCGCATCCCAGATTTTCTCATAAAGCGTGCGGGGCCGAGTCATGCGGATCACTTAAGCCGCTCGCGCAAGTTTGCAAGCGAACGGCGGTCGGAAAACGCAATTTCCGGTCGCGCTTATCGTCACCCCTGCTTGGGGGGAGGGGCGAGACCGGGCGATCTTGCAGCGGCGATGCGTGCTGGAGTGTTTTCAGGTCAGGTGGAATCACCTGACGAGTCGGAAAACACGGCAAAACAAGAATTTGGAGCGTCATGACGTTGGATTGACCCGCTTCGTCATTGCGACCCCGGACCTGATCCGGGGGAAGCAATCCAGGGCGGTTTACGAGACTCTGGATTGCCGCGCGGCTTCGCCGCTCGCGGGTGACGAACCCAGCCGATGTCATTATGCTAAGGCGTGTGGGGGTTCAGAGTTTATCGCCGCGATATTGTATAAAGCCGTGTTCCCCCGCGAAGGCGGGGGTCCGTCTTCGGCCGGTTCCATCTCGAAACCACCGCAGATGGGTCCCCGCCTTCGCGGGGACACACGATAAAGGACAGTTGCAAGATGAACCCCCACAGACCTTAGGACAGATCGACATTCAGCTCTGGCGGCCTGCAAATGGCGGCCTTTCGCGCTTCCGGTGCTCACGTGCCATCAGCACGCTGCGCTCCGGGTCCCGAAAAACCACCATTTTGACCTGTGGTCGTCTTCGACTCCGGCTCGCCATCCTCTGAATGTCGATCCGCCCTAGCCTTTCGGCGGCTCGGCGATCGCAGCCCGGACCGCGCCGCCCCGTGCCGGGGGCAGTTCACTGAGGTCGAGCCAGCGCGTCCCCTCCCGCTTGTGGTAGCTGTCGATCGCGGCGAAGGGGATGCGGAACGGGAATCCCCAATCGCTGTTCCACAGGGCGACGACGCCGGTCCGCGTCGCCGGTTCGAAGATCATCGTCGCGCGATAGCCCGCGACCGCTCCCGAATGGCCTTCGAGCCGGTGGCCGTCGTAGGTGAAGCTCCGCCAGCCGAGGCCATAGGCCGCGTCGGCGGTGGCCTGACGCAGCGCGCCGCCATAGAGCCGCCCCGTGCCGACGCGCGGGCGATGGGCCATCTGCAACACCGCCTCCGGCAGCACGTCCGGACGGCTTCCCATCATCGCCTGCATCCATGCGGCGAAGTCGACGATGTCGCTTTCGACGCCCGCCGCGGCGGGAACGCGCCAATAGGCTTCCTTGACCGGCAGGACATGCGCGCCGCGGTGCGGCCGGGCCCAGTCCCTGGCCTCCGTCAGCCGCTTCATTCCGTAGCCCGCGCTGACCATGCCGAGCGGCAGGAAGAGACGATGCTCGACCGTGTCGGGGAAAGCCCGGTTCGCGGCCTTGGCCAATATCTCGTTCGCGCCGTCGAAGGCGACGTTCTGATAGCTGTGGCAGGTGCCCGGTTCGCATTGCAGCGGAGCGCCGGCCAGGCTCGCGCGGAGCAGCGCGGGGTCCTGCCCTTCCTCCAGCTTCTCGTCATAGGCGTTCTTGGTGAGGCCGGTGCGCTGGGACAGCAGGTCGGCGAGCGTTATCCGCGCTTCGGCGGCGTCCGGTAGACGCAGCGACGTGCGCCAGTCGGCGACCGGGCGATCGAGGTCGACTGTGCCGTCGCGCGCCAGCGCCGCCGCCAGGGCACCGGTCGCGGTCTTGGAAACCGAGGCCCAGCGGAACAGCGTATGCGGCGTGACCGGCGCGCCCGTCGACTTGTCGGCGACGCCATAGGCGCGGACGAAGCGCAATTCGCCGTCTTCGACCACCGCCACCGCCAGCCCGGCCATTTCGGGCCGCTGCGAGAGCGCGGAAAGTTGCTCGTCGAACGTGCGATAGTCGATCCGGCCGCGCCATTCCGCCGGCGTGTCGGGCAGCTTTTCCGGACCCCGCATCGGGATCGCAACACTGGCAAGGCCGTGGTCGCCGCCGGACACGCGAAAGCCGAGCCAGCCGGCAAAGCCGAACGCGGCGATCGCGATCAGGGCGAGGAAAAGGCGCGACGCGGCCTTGTGGTTAGATGGCGACCTCATATGCGGCGGTGGTCTTAGCCGCGACTTCCTCCGCCGTCACCCCCGGCGCGAGTTCGACCAGCCGGAACGGGCTGTCATGGTCGTCGCGCCTGAAGACGGCAAGGTCGGTGACGATCATGTCGACGACATTCTTGCCGGTCAGCGGCAGCGTGCACGCCGGGATGAACTTGGCGCTGCCGTCCTTGGCATTATGCTCCATGACGACGATGATCTTCTTGACCCCCGCGACCAGATCCATCGCGCCGCCCATGCCCTTGATCATCTTGCCGGGCACCATCCAGTTGGCGAGGTCGCCGGTCTCCGACACCTCCATGCCGCCCAGCACCGCAAGGTCGATATGGCCGCCGCGGATCATCGCGAAGCTCTGCTCCGACCCGAAATAGACGGTCTGCGGCAGTTCGCTGATCGTCTGCTTGCCCGCGTTGATCAGGTCGGGGTCCTCGTCGCCCTCGAACGGGAAGGGGCCGATGCCGAGCATGCCGTTTTCCGATTGCAGCGTCACCTCGACGCCTTCGGGAACATGGTTGGCGACCAGCGTCGGGATGCCGATGCCGAGGTTGACGTAGAAGCCGTCGCGCAATTCCCGCGCGGCGCGCGCCGCCATGTCGTCGCGGGTCCAGCCCTTGGTTGCTTCGGCCATTATTTCGGCTCCCATTGCTTGTCGGAGGGGAAGATGTCGGCAAAGCCGCCGCGGATCGACGGGCCGTAGACGGGGTTGGACAGCAGGAACCAGCCCTGGCCCCACAAGGCGGCGATCGGGCTGCTGGTCGCCAGCGTCTTGCGGTCGGCGACCGAAAGGCCCGGCGCATTGAACGCCTGTGCGAAATCGCCGAGCTGGTCGCCGCCCATCGCGATCACGCACCAGCGCGCCGCGATCTGCGCCCGGCGCCCGTCCTTGCTCGCGCCGTCGGGGGTGTCGCCCATCAGGAACAGCGTCTCGCCGTGCCGGAATTCTCCGAGGCCCGCGGCGCGCAGCGCCTTTTCGGTGCCCTGCGCGTTGGCCGCGGTGCGGTTGGTGTTGACGATGATCGTCACGCCCGCGGCGCGCATCGCCGCCAGCGCGTCGACGACGCCGGGCATCGCGATCGCCTTGCCGGCGCCGGTCTTTTCCCACTGGTCCCAGATGGCGGGGTCGAAATCCTTGTGCTGCTCGGCCATGTAGCGCATCGCGCCGATGTTCCAGATCAGCGTCTCGTCGGCGTCGAACACCGCGGCGGGCGGCTTGTCGCCGCAGGCGTCGAAGCGCGGGGCGGCGGGCGTCGATCCTTCGGCTAGCACGAGCTGGCGGCGGGGAACCGCCGAAAGCACGGCGTTCCTGACATAGGCGGCGAGCGCGCGATAGACCTGCGCCGACGCGACCGCGCCTTCCGCCGATCCGTACAGCCATTGCTGGCCCGTCGGCGGCGAGGCGGGAGTCGGCTTTTCACCGATCTGCGAGGCGACGACCTCGTCGCTCAGCGCCTTCGGAGCGGTGGTTGCGGTGGTCGACGCACATCCCGCGAGCAGCAGGCCCGCCGCGAGGGACAGGGCGCGCATCACGCCGCCCCGGCGGTTTCGGGACGCGGGCGGACGGTGCGGAACTCGATCTTCTTGTCGTAGGGCGCGCCGCAGATCAGCCGCTTCACATAGATGCCGGGCAGATGGATGGCGTCGGGGTCGAGGCTGCCGACCGGCACGATCTCCTCGACCTCGGCGACGCAGACCTTCGCGGCGGTCGCCATCGGCTGGTTGAAGTTGCGCGCGGTCTTGCGGAAGATCAGGTTGCCGCTCTCGTCGGCCTTCCACCCCTTGATGATCGCGAGGTCGGCGAAGATGCCGCGTTCGAGGATATAATCCTGGCCGTCGAAGCTCTTGACCTCCTTGCCCTTGGCGACCTGCGTGCCGACGCCGGTCCTGGTATAGAAGCCCGGAATGCCCGCGCCGCCGGCGCGGCAGCGTTCGGCGAGCGTGCCCTGCGGACAGAATTCGACCTCCAGTTCGCCCGCCAGATATTGCCGTTCGAACTCCTTGTTCTCGCCGACATAGGAGGAGATCATCTTCCCGATCTGCCGCGTGCGGAGCAGCTTGCCGAGCCCTTCGCCGTCGATGCCGGCGTTGTTGCTCGCGATGGTGAGGTTCCTGACCCCCGAATCGCGGATCGCGTCGATCAGCCGTTCGGGGATGCCGCACAGCCCGAAACCGCCCGCGCAAATCTGCATGCCGTCGAACAGAAGCCCGTCGAGCGCAGCCGCGGCGTCGGGGTATCGCTTGTTCACCATGTGATGGGGCTCCTTTGCAAGTCGGCGCGACTCTGGCGTATCTCAATCATCAATTCTAATCATAGTGTTTTTCGGTTATTCATAAACAATGTCGATCAATCGCATTGCCATCTACCATCTCGAAACGCTGCTGTGGATCGACCGGCTCGGCACCTTTTCGGCGGCGGCGGAGCGCCTCAATACCACCCAGCCGGCGGTGTCGGCGCGCATGCGCGAGCTCGAGCAGCGGCTGGGGTCGTCGCTGTTCCGCCGCGACGGGCGCGGCATGTCGCTGACCCCGGCGGGGCGCAAGCTGGTGCGCGACTGCGAGCCGCTGCTGCGCGACATGGAGCAGGCGCTGCTCGGCAGCGGCGGCTTTGCCGAGGCGAGCGGGGTGGTGCGGATCGGGGCGGGGGAAATCGCGGCGGCGAGCTGCCTGCCGGCCTTTGTCGCGGCGATGAAGGCGGACATGCCGCACGTCGGGCTGGAGATAGAGATCGACCTGACCGCCAACCTGATCCAGCAATTGCTGACCGGGCGCACCGACATGGCCTTCGCCGCCGGGCCGGTCGCGCACCCCGCGCTCCGGACCAGCCCGATCGGCCCGGTCGCGCTGGTCTGGCTGGCCAGCCCGCGGGTGGCGTCGGCCTTTGGCGACGGCGGCGACTCGTCGGTGCCGATCTGGTCGCTCGCCAGCCATTCGCCGATCCACGGTCGGATGCGCGAGGCGATCGCCGCGTCGCGCGTGGCGCAGAAATCGCTCAACCTGTGCAACAATGCGCGGATGATGATCGACATCGCCAAGGCGCACGGCGGCGTCGGCATCTTCCCCGAACCGATGGTCCGCGCGGAAATGGCGCGCGGCGCGCTGGTCGAGCTTTCGGGGATGCCGGCGCTCGCGCCGATCGAATTCCATGTCGCGATGCGCGTCGTCGATACCGAACCGGTGCTGCTGCGCCTCTTCGACGAGGCGAGCCGGCTTCGCGTCGCACAGATTGACGCCGGTCAATGAACCCGGGCGGCCCGCCGTGCATTGATCGATCATCAGGGCAGTCGAAGGAGATCCGCGATGCGTTCGATTCTGGTTCACGCCGATCATGATGCCGCGTTCGAGGGGCGCTTGCAGGTCGCACTCGACCTCGCGCGCCGGTTCGAAGGGCATGTCACGCTGATGATTGCGACGCCGTTGCAGCAGTTCGTCAGCTTCGATCCCTTCGGCGGCACCTATTTCGCGGCCGAGGCATTGGCTCGGGCGCAGGCCGACGATCTGGCGCTCGAAGACCGGCTTGCCGACCGGCTCGGCAAGGAGGACGTGCCGTGGGACATCGAGATGGCCGACGGCGACATCGTCGGCGCGCTCGCCGGGGCCGCCACGCTGGCCGACCTGGCGGTCGTCAGCCTGCCCGGCGAGGCGCGCGACGGACGCGGCGCGCCGTCGATGCTGGCGGGCGACCTGGCGCTGAGCACGCCCGCCCCCGTCCTCGCGCTGCCGCAGGGCGCGAAGGCGATCGACCATGATGCGCCCGTACTGGTGGCGTGGAACGGCAGCCCCCAGGCCGCCGCGGCGTTGCGGGCCGCGCTGCCGCTGTTGCGCGATGGCCGGCCGGTGATGCTCGTCGCCGTCGGCCAGGATGACGGCGCCTTCCCGGGCACCGACGCGCTGCGCTATCTGTCGCGCCACGACATCCACGCCGAACTGACGCTGGTCGACCGCGGCACGGCGACGGTCGAGGAACGGCTGGAGGAACAGGCCGTCGCGCTCGGCGCCGGGCTGATCGTCATGGGCGCCTTCGGCAAGAGCCGGCTGCGCGAAACGCTGTTCGGCGGCACGACCCAATATCTGGTCACCAAGGGGCGCTTCCCGCTGCTGCTCGCGCATTAAGGGGACGTGCATTAAATCTGAACCATCTGTCCGTTCGTGTCGAGCAAAGTCGAGACACCCATCGGTCTTGCGCCATGACGATGGGTGTCTCGACTTCGCTCGACACGAACGGAATGGAGCGTTGGAGATTAACGGCTCGCCGCTCTAAGGGGGACTCGCTTCCGAATGAACGGTCCCGTGCTCCCGCGAAGGCGGGGACACGGCAGCTTTCATTGGGGGTTGGCGGCCGCCGCTACGCCAGTTCCATCCCCAGTGCGGCCGACAGGTCGGCGAGCGCCTGTTCGCCGCTCGTCACCTTGATCGCGTGCATGCCGAGCCCGGCGGCGGGCTTGCAGTTGATCCCGAGGTCGTCGAGGTAGACGCACGCGGTCGGCGTGACGTCCAGCGCCTCGCACATCATCCGATAGATGCGGGGGTCGGGTTTGCGTACCCCGACCTTGCTCGATTCGATCACATGGTCGAATCGCGCCATGATCGCGGCCACCTCGCGCGCCATTTCCTCGCTGCGCGCCATGCCCGCGCCCCGACCCGACGGCACATTGTTGGTGATGCAGCCGATGGCGATGCCGCTTGCCTTGAGTGTATCGAGCGCCGCGACCATCGCGGGGCGCACCGCACCCGCGAGCACGGCCAGCACCGCTTCGCCCTCCAGCGCGTGGCCGAAGCGGCTCGCCTCCTCTGCGAAAAGGCGGTCGAAGGTCGCGGCTTCGATCTCGGCGCGCTCGAACTTCGCCCAGGCGTTGCCGTCGGGATCGGCGGCGTTGACGCGGCGCACGAAATCGCGCGGCAGACCGCGTTCGTCCTCCAGCCGGTTGAAGGCTTCGAAGGGGGAGGCGGTGATGACGCCGCCGAAGTCGAAGATGACATGCGTGTATCGGGACATGGCGTCGCCATGCCGCGCGGTGGCGGCCGAACGCAAGCGAATTTGGCCGCCTTTCCGGCGCGTCCGCAACCTGCCGTTACGGCAGCGGTAGCCGCTTGGCATAATCCCTTTCGGGCAAGCGGAGCGTGTTCCCCGGCGAAAGCCGGGGTCCACGCGGGGCAGCGCCAAGCCATCTGGACCCCGGCTTTCGCCGGGGAACACGCCCGCTGGAAAGCGATAATCGCCGAACCGCGTCAGGGGGTGACGAGAATCCCCGCCTTCGGATCGGCCTTGCCCGACAGCATCTCGCGATAGGCGTCGAGCGCCGCCTCGCCGCCGGCGCGGCGATCGATGCGGGCGAGGCGCGGCGCGATGGCCATGAACCCCAGCCACGCCCCGGCCATCCGCTCGGCAAAGGCCGCGCCGCCCCAGTCGGCGACGCGCTTCTGCACGCGGCCGGGCGCGAAGAAACCCTGCCGTTCGGGGCCGGGCAGCGCGGATTGCCCCGCGTCGGCGTCCCAATGCGACTTGCCGACGATGATCGAAGCCTTCAGCCGGTCGCCGAAATGACTGTGGACCGCGCGCGTCACCGCGCCATTGCCCGCCATGTCGACCAGCGCCGACGGCGTCGCGGGGTTCAGCGTCAATATGTCGTCATAGGCGATCACGCGGTCGTAGATGCCCTGTGCGGACAGATCGGCGACATTCGCCTTGCTGGTGAGCCCGACCGTTTCGGGGCGCGGTCCCTGCCGCTGCGCCAGCGAGAAGCCGAGGCCGAGCGCGGTCTTGCTCGACGCGCTGGCGATCAATATCTGCGCGGCGCCATAATCGCCTTCGTCCTCGAACTGGTCGGCGATCAGCCATCCGGTCAGGAACAGCGGCCGGAACACCGGCCAATAATCATGGTGCTCGGCGCGGTGATCGCCCAAAGCCTCGATCCGCTGATAATGATTGTAGACCGGGGGCAGGGTGGTGCGGCGCGGCGTCACGTCGGTGAACCCCCCGGGGCCGACGGCGCCGGCGGCCAGCACGGCATGGCTCGCCATCGGGTAATAGCCATAGAAGCGGTCGCCGGCCGCGATGCCGTCGGCAGTGCTCTCGACCACGGTCGCGAAACCCCACACCGGCAAGCGGCCGGGGCGGTTGCGTTCGGCGAAGAAATCCCAATAGCCCTGGTCGTTTCCGAACAGGCCCGATGGATGGCCGAACACCGCATAGGTGATGTTGTTCGCGGTCATCGCATAGCTGTCGATGCGGACGCGGACCTGCCCCGGGGACAACGGTGCCGCGGGATCGGGGACCAGCTTCGCCCGTGTGATGTCGCTGCGATCGATGTCGATCGCCCAGCCGTCGCTCATCGCTTCGTCTCCTCTGCTTGCCTGCCGCGCGGATTTGGCCGATACTCTTGCAGATGCCGACAGGACAGACAATCGCGGTCAAGCGAATCTATGCGCCGCCCGACGACGGCGACGGCGCGCGCTTCCTGGTCGATCGGCTCTGGCCGCGCGGCGTGTCGAAGGAAAAGGCGGATCTGACCGCGTGGCTCAAGGCGCTGGCGCCGAGCGACGCGCTGCGCGACCAGTTCCATCACGCCGCCGCGCAATCGGATGCCGCATGGCATGCGTTCCGCAACGCCTATTTCGCCGCGCTCGATGCCGGCGGGGACGAGGTGGCGGCCGCGCTTGCGGAGATCGACGCGGCGGCGAAGAAGGGCCCCGTCACCCTGCTCTTCGCGGCGAAGGACGAAGCGCACAACAACGCGGTCGCGCTGCGCGAATGGCTAGAGCGGCGGTAGGGTCTTAGGTCACAGACCTAGAGCGGCGTGCATGAAATCTGAAACGCCTTCTCGTCCGTTCGTGCTGAGCTTGTCGAAGCACCGTCCTTCTTCTTACGGCCTCAAAAGAAAGGACGGCCCTTCGACAAGCTCAGGGCAAACGGTGCAGATTTATGGCTCGCCGCTCTAGATCAGCCCGCGCCGAACAGCGATCCGATCGCGATGGTCAGAGCCATTGCGCAGGCGCCCCAGAAGGTCACGCGCGTCACCGCCCGCCGCATCGGCGCTCGCCCGATCCGCGCCCCGAGCGCGCCGAGCAGCGCAAGGGAGGCCAGCGACGCGCCCGACACGGTCCACGGCAGCGACGACCCCGAATCGAGCAGCACGACGAGCAGTGGCAGCGCGGCGCCGATCGCGAAGCTGGCGGCCGATGCGGCGGCCGCCTCGATCGGCCGCGCCTGTGCCGCTTCGGTCAGTCCCAGTTCGTCGCGCAAATGGCTGTCGAGCGCGTTGTGCGCGGTCAACTGCTCCGCGACCGCTTCGGCAAGCGCGCGGTCGAGACCGCGGTGCTGATAGATTTGCGTCAGTTCCTCCAGCTCATGGTCGGGATTGGCCGCGAGTTCGCGCGTCTCGATCGCGATATCGGCCCGTTCCGCGTCGCGTTGCGAACTGACCGAGACATATTCGCCCGCCGCCATCGACATCGCGCCCGCCACCAGCCCGGCGACGCCGGTGGTCAGGATCGTCGCCGGGGTGGTGCCCGCCGCCGCGACCCCGGCGATCAGGCTGGCGGTCGATACGATGCCGTCGTTCGCGCCCAGAATCGCGGCACGCAGCCAGCCGATGCGGCCGACGGCATGCGTCTCGTGGTGCATGGATGGCATCCTTCGGTTCAATAGCGCAGCTTCAGCCCCGGCCGCGCCCACCGCGTCTTCACCAGCCGCCCGGTTCCCGACAGGGTCAGATAGGCGTCCTGCATGTCGGCGCCGCCAAAGGCGATGTTGGTGGTGAAGATGTCGTCGGTGGCGACGAATTCGACCAGTTCGCCTTCGGGCGACACGACGCTGATCCCGCACTCGCCGATCGTCGCGACGCAGATGTTGCCGTTCGCCTCCATCGCCAGGCTGTCGAAGAATTTATAGCCGGCGGGGCGATAGAGCGGGATGCCGGGTCCGCCCGGTCCCGCGTCGGGGGCGACCTTGCCGGGGGCGACGATGTTGAACTGGGTCAGGCGGCAGGTATAGGTTTCGGCGGCATAGAGCTTCGTCCCGTCGGGCGAGAGGCCGACGCCGTTGGGATTGTTCGACGGAAAGATCACCTCTTCGATGAAGCTGCCGTCGGCCTTGGCATAGAAGATGCCGACGATGTCGTGGCAGCGCTTTGCATAATCGACCTTGCCATGGTCGGTGAACCAGAAGCCGCCCCCATTTTCCCGGCTCGCGTCGAACATGATGTCGTTGGGACCGCGCAGCGTGACGCCGTGATCGCCGGTCCGGTACAGCAGCTCGACCGCGCCGGTTTCGATGTCGATGCGTTCGATCCGGCCGCCCGAATAGTCGTCGGCGATGCCGTGCGGGGTCAGATAGCCGTCCATTTCGACATAGTTGAAGCCGCCGTTGTTGCAGCAATAGAGCTTGCCGTCGGGGCCGATCGCCAGGCCGTTCGGACCGCCGCCGGGGACCGCGATCACCTCCTTGCGGCCGCCGGGCCAGCAACGGGTGATCCGCCGCGCCTCGATCTCGGTGACGATCACGCTGCCGTCGTCCATCACCACCGGCGCTTCCGGAAAGCGCAATCCGTCGGCGATCAGTTCGAACTCGGCCATCCCTCTCTCCCTTGCTCTCGTGGTCCTGCTGTGCTTTGCGCCCATAATGCCTGTCCGCACGCTCTTCGCCACACATTTCTATGAAGCCGACATCGGGACGCCCGACCTGCTCGAGGAGCTGGAGCAAAGCTGCCGGTTGCTCGCCGAAGAGGACGGCGCGGGGCGCGGCTGGAGCCGCGCGCACGGCTACCGCGGCTATACCAGCTATGCGAGCCTCGACGATCTGCCGCAGCGCGACCCCGCCTTCGCCGACCTCAAGCGCCTGCTCGACCGCGAGGTGAAGGCGTTCGCCCGCGCCTGCCACTTCGACCTCGCGAAGCCGCTGCGCCTCGACAGCCTGTGGGTCAACGTGCTCAAGCCCGGCGGCACGCACAGCGGGCATATCCATCCGCACAGCGTCGTCTCGGGCACCTTCTACGTCACCGTTCCGGCGGGGTCGGGCGCGCTCAAGCTGGAGGACCCGCGGCTGCCGATGCTGATGGCGGCGCCGGGGCGGACCGACGATGCGCCCGAACATCTGCATCCCTTCATCTATGCCGAACCGGCGCCGGGACGCATTTTCCTGTGGGAAAGCTGGCTGCGGCACGAAGTGGTGGCGAATGCCGCGAAAAGCGAACGGATTAGTATCAGCTTCAACTATCGCTGATCCGTTCCTATATGGGCGGCGCCTACTGAACCATCTTCCCCATCCCGTTCGCGTCGAGCGAAGTCGAGAGGCCTCTCGACCCCGTGCCGCGCCATGAGCACCGCGATTTCGGTCAAAGGCGAACGGGAATGGAAGATTTCGCAAGAAAGGACTGCCTTCCATGACCGCGACCAGCGCCGACTACACCGCCGACCTCCAGCTCTTCATCGCGGGCGAATGGCGGGGCGGCGAGGGGCGCGATGCGCGGCCGGTCGTCGACCCGGCGACCGCGGGCACGATCGCCGAGCTGCCGGTGGCGACCGCCGCCGACCTCGACGAAGCGCTCGCCGCCGCGGCGCGCGGCTGGCCGGCGTGGCGGGCGAAGACCCCCGACGAGCGCGGCGCGCTGATGCACAAGGTCGCGGGGCTGATTCGCGAACGCGTCGATCATATCGCGACGCTGCTGACGCTCGAACAGGGCAAGCCGATCGCGCAGGCGCGCGGCGAGGTGCTGTCGGCGGCGGGGCTGTTCGACTATTTCGCCGAACAGGGAAAGCGCATCGAGGGACGCGTCGTCCAGCGCCCGGCGGGCGAACGCGCGATGGTGCTGAAACAGCCGGTCGGCCCCGTCGCCGCTTTCTCCCCATGGAATTTCCCGGTCAACCTGATGGCGAAGAAGATCGCGCCGGCGCTCGCGGCGGGCTGCGTCGTGATCGCCAAGGCGCCCGAGGAAACGCCGGGCTGCACCGGCGCGCTGATGCGCTGCATCGCCGATGCGGGCATCCCCGGCGATGCCGCGCAACTCGTCTACGGCAATCCCGACATGATCAGCCGTCACCTGCTGGGCAGCCCGGTGATCCGCAAGGTCAGCTTCACCGGGTCGACCGCGGTCGGCAAGCATTTGATGAAGCTCGCCGCCGATCATGTGCAGCGGATCACGATGGAACTCGGCGGCCACGCGCCGGTGCTGATCTTCGACGATTGCGATCTGGAGGCGACGCTCGACCGGGTGGTGGCGCAGAAGTTCCGCAACGCGGGGCAGGTCTGCGTCTCGCCGACGCGCTTCTATGTGCAGGCGGGCATCTACGACGCCTTCGTGCGCGGCTTTGCCGAGCGGACGAAGCGGGTGCGGGTCGGCCACGGGCTCGATCCCGACACGCAGATGGGGCCGCTCGCCAATGCGCGCCGCGCCCCGGCGCTTCAGGCGATGATCGCCGACGCGACCGCCAAAGGCGCGCGCGTGATCGCCGGCGGTGAGGCGATGGGAGAGGGCTATTTCTTCCAGCCGACCGCGCTCGCCGATGTCCCGATCGAGGCCGAGGCGATGGTGAACGAGCCCTTCGGCCCAATGGCGCTGATGCGCTCGTTCGATACCGAAGAGGACGCGATCGAGCAGGCGAACCGCCTGCCCTACGGCCTCGCCGCCTTCGCCTTCACCGAGAACGGCCGGCGCATCAATCGCGTCGCCGACGGCATCGAAAGCGGCATGGTCGGGATCAACAGCTTCGTGATCTCCGCGCACGATCTGCCGTTCGGCGGCGTCAAGCAATCGGGATTCGGCAGCGAGAGCGGGCCCGAAGGGCTCGACGGCTATCTCGTCACCAAGGCGGTGCATATCTGTTGACGGAAGCGGGTCAATCCAAGGTCGTCAGGCGTCTCAATCGCGCTCCAGCCTGACGAAATCGCGCCCGAACGGCGCGAGGTGCGCGCCGCCGTCGACGAAGATCGTCTGCCCCGTCACCGACCCGGCGCGCGCCAGCCAGGCCACCGCGTCGGCGATCTCTTCCGGCGTCGGAAGCGCGCCCAGCGGCATCCGCCTTGCGAGGCGCTCCATCTGCGCATCGCTGTAATCCTCGGTCGGCAGGGTCAGGCCGGGGGCGACCGCATTGACCCGCGCCTTGCCGCCGAAGGCGACCGCCAGCGTGGCCGTCGCCTGCCACAGCGCCTGCTTCGACAGGCTGTAGGCGAGCTGGTCGGGCACCGGATGGACGATGCGCTGGTCGAGGATATTGACGATCGCGGGACGCGCGCGGCCCGCGTGAGCCGCCACCACGGCGCGCGCCAGCATCACGGGCGCGTGGTGATTGACCTGCATCGCCTCTGCGAGCGCGGCGCCGGTCAGCGTCTCCCACTCGCCCTCGGCGAACAGCGAGGCGTTGTTGACGAGCAGCGACGGCGCCCGGCCGAAGGCTTCGATCACCGCCGGCACCAGCGATTCGGTCGCGCCCGGATCGGCGAGATCGGCCTGGAAGCGCCGGCATTCGGCGCCGGTCTCGGCGATCGCCGCGGCCAGCGCCGGATCGGCCGGTCCCGGGCTGCGCTTGTGGATCGCGAGCGCATAGCCTTCGCGTGCGAGCCGGGCCGCGATCGCCGCGCCGATCCGGTGCAGCCCACCGGTGACGAGGGCGAGCGGCGCGTCCGTCACGGTCGCGCCCGCCGCATGGTGATGCCGATCCGTTCGCCGTCCTCGGCGATCGCCAGCTTGACGATCTTGACCTCGACCTCCTCGACGCGCTCGTCCTGCAGGAACAGCGTGTCGATGATATGGTCGGCGACGCTTTCGATCAGCACGAAATGCACGTCCTTGGGAATGCCGTCGGTCGCCGCGAATTTCAGGTGCATATAATTCTTGGAAGCACTCAGCGGTGTCGTCGGCTCGTAATGATCGGCGATTCCCAGCCGTGCGCGCACCGATATGCGCAGCGGCTGCGGCAGGTGCGTCTCCTCCGAATAGATGCCGGTCAGAACCTGGACGGTCAGCCCGTCGACTTCGAGCCACAATTGATCGGTCACAAGAAATTCCTGTTCGTCGGACCGATATTCGGCTTTGCAATGCCGACCCCGGACCCTAAAGCGCCGCCGCATTAGCGAAAGGGTGCGCGTTGGTCGAGTTTCTTCCTTTGTCCGAAATCGAACCGCAGGCGGTCGAGCATCTGCTCGACGCCGCTTTCGGAGCGGACCGCTTTGGACGAACCGCCTATCGCATCCGCGAGGGCATGGCCGCGGTCCCAGCGCTCAGTTTCGCGCTGGTCGACGACAAGGGACTGGTCGGCACGATTCAGTGCTGGCCGGTCGCGCACCGCGCGCCGGGCGGTACGGCGACGCCGCTGATCATGGTCGGACCCGTCGCGGTGCGCCCCGACATCCAGCGCGGGGGGCACGGCCGTGCGCTGATGGCGCGCATGCTGGAGGCGGCCGAAAGCCAGGCCGACAGCGCGCTGATGATGATCGGCGATCCCGAATATTACGGCCGCTTCTTCGATTTCACGGCGGAGGCGACGGGGGCGTGGGACCTGCCTGGCCCGTTCGAGCGGCGGCGCTTGCTGGCGCGGGCGGTCAACGGCCATGGCCTGCCCATCGCGGCGGGGATGATCGGGCCGCGCTGAGTCGACCTGATTCATCATTGCGAGGAGCGTAGCGACGACGCAATCCAGAGCGTGCCAAAGCTGCCATGGTTTATGGCGCTCTGGATTGCCGCGCCCGGCTATGCCGGGCTCGCAATGACGACGGCATGGGTTGCACCGACCGCCCATCCTCCTATGTCGGGGATATGGTCAGCCCCGCGCCTTCGCTTCCCAAGGCCTTCTCGCAGCTCTCGCTTGCCGAGGCGGCGGACCTGCTCGCGGCGCGCAAGCTGCCGCCGGTCGAACAGTGGCATCCCGAACGCAGCGGCGACAGCGCGATGGAGATTCGCGCCGACGGAAGCTGGTATCACGAGGGCGGCCGGATCGGGCGGCCAGCGATGGTGAAGCTTTTCTCCACCATCCTGCGGCGCGAACCCGACGGAAGCCACGTCCTCGTCACCCCCGCCGAAAAGCTGGCCATCGCGGTCGAGGATACGCCCTTCCGCGCGGTCGAGATGAAGAGTGAAGGCACGGGGGAGGGGCGCAGGCTCGTCTTTCGGCTCGACACCGACGACCTCGTCATGGCGGGGCCGCAGCATCCGCTGACCTTTGGCCGCGATCCCGGTCATCCCGATCCCCGCCTGCACGTGCGCGGAACGATCGGCAACGGGCTCGAAGCGCGGATCGACCGCGCCCTCTATTACGAGATCGTCGGGATGGCGCTGGCCGAGGCGGAAGGCGACCCCGCGATCTGGTCCGACGGCGTCCGTTTTCCGCTGGTCGACGGCGGGGCCGGGGACGGGGGCGGGACTCCCTGATGCTCTCCGACAAGCTGCGCGATGCGCTCGACAATCTGCTGCCCGATACCGGCGAGGACGAGGGCTATCTGCTCCAGCGCGGCGACCCGCTGCGCGATGCGGCGGTGCTGGTCGCCTTCACCGATCGGCCCGATCCCGGCGTGATCCTGACCCAGCGGCCGCAATGGCTGCGCGCCCATGCCGGGCAGGTCGCCTTTCCGGGCGGCAAGGTCGATCCCGGCGACCGCGACGTCGTCGACGCCGCGCTGCGCGAGGCCGAGGAGGAAATCGGGCTGCATCGCCGCGACGTGATGGTGGCGGGAACCACCGACGCCTATCGGTCGGGCAGCGGCTATCATATCACGCCCGTGCTCGGCGTGATCCCGCCCGACCTGCCGCTCGACCCCAATCCCGACGAGGTCGAGGCGTGGTTCGAGGTGCCGCTCGATGTCCTCTTCGACCCCGCCAATTACGAACGGCAGCAGGCGCATTGGCAGGGGCAGCTTCGCCGCTACTACGACATGCATTGGCAGGGGCGGCGGATCTGGGGCGTGACCGCGGACATCATCGTCAACCTCGCGCGGCGTCTGCCGCCGGGCTGGCACCGATGACGGTGCTTCCCGATGCGGAGTGGCGCGGCCGCGAGGGGTTGGCGCGCATCGTCGCGGCGCTGGGCGCCGACGCGGTGAAAATCGTCGGCGGCGCGGTGCGCGACACGTTGCTCGGCCACCCCGTCACCGACATCGACCTCGCGACCCCCCTGTTGCCGCAGGAGGTGACGCGGCGGCTGGAGGCAGCCGACATCAAGGTGATCCCGACCGGCATCGCGCACGGCACGGTGACGGCGATCGCGAGCGGCGACCGGCACGAAATCACCACGCTGCGCCGCGACGTGGAGACCGACGGGCGGCGCGCGACGATCGCCTTCGCCGACGATTGGCGCGAGGATGCGGCGCGACGCGATTTCACGATCAACGCGCTCTATGCCGATCCGGTGACGGGAGGCGTCGAAGACTGGTTCGGCGGGCTCGCCGACCTTGCGGCCGGGCGGGTGCGCTTCATCGGTGACGCCGCGATGCGGATTGCCGAGGATCATCTGCGCATCCTGCGTTTCTATCGTTTCGCGGCGCGTTTCGGGCATGGCGACCTCGATCCGGCAAGCCATGCCGCGGTCGTCGCGGCGCGCCAGTCGCTGAAGAGCCTGTCGCGCGAGCGGATCGCGGACGAGCTGACCCGGATATTGGCGCTGCCCGACCCCCGGCCGATCGTGCGGCAGATGGGGGCGGACGGCATTTTCGCGGTGCTGCTGCCCGAGGCCGATGCCGGTGCGGAGGCGGCGCTCGACCGCCTGCTGGCGAACGAAGGCGCTGTGGGCGCCACGCCCGATGCGCTGCGCCGGTTTGCGGCCCTGCTGCCCACCGATCCTGCGGTGGCCGAACAGGTGGCGAGCCGGCTGCGGCTGTCGACGCGGCAGCGCAAGCATCTGGCCGCGCTTGCCGCGCATCGCGGCGGGCCGCTTCAGCCGGTGCGGCAACTCGCCTATCGCATCGGGGTCGAGGCGGCGCGCGACGTGCACCTGCTCGCGGGCGACCGCGCGCAGGCGGTGGCGGCGGTGCGCGGCCTGGCCGGCTGGACGAACCCGGTGCTGCCGGTGAAGGGCGGCGACATCGTCGCGCGGGGCATCGCAGCGGGGCCGGAGGTCGCGCGCATCCTGAAGGCGGTCGAGGGCGACTGGATCGCGGAGGATTTTCCCGGCCCGGCGCGCGTCGCCGAGCTGGTCGATCAGAAAATCGGACGGTCGAGCGAGCGGCGCCAATAGGCGAAGGCGGCATCTTCCTCCATCGGCCGCGCGAACAGGAAGCCCTGGCCGAAATCGCAGCCCAGTGCCGACAGCAGCCGCGCCTGGTCCGGGGTTTCGACCCCCTCGGCGGTGGTCTTCATGTGCAGGGCCTCGGCAAGGCTCTGGATCGTGCGGACGATCGCCACCTTGTCGCGGTCGTCGACCATATGCTCGACGAAGCTGCGGTCGATCTTGAGCACGTCGAGCGGCAACCGCTGCAGATAGGCGAGGTTCGAATAGCCGGTGCCGAAGTCGTCCATCGCGACGCGTGCGTGCAGCGCCTTGAGCTCGCGCAGCACCGACAGCGCTAGGTCGGGGTCGCCGATGATCGCGCTTTCGGTGAGTTCGATCATCAGGCGCTCGCCGCCGATGCCGTTCTGGGCGAGGGCGCCCCGCACCACCGCTGCGACATCGTCGCGGACGAGCTGGATGGCCGAGACATTGACCGAAAAATAGCAATCGACCGGCCGGCCGCCGTTGCGCTCGTCCCATTCGGCGAGCACCGCGGAGGCCTTGCCGATCGCCCATTGGCCGAGCGGGACGATCAACCCCGAATCCTCGGCGATCGGAATGAACTCTGCTGGCGGGACGATCGCGCCCTCGCTGTTGCTCCAGCGTGCGAGCGCCTCGAAGCCCGCGACCTTGCCTGTCGCCAGTTCGACCAGCGGCTGGAAGTCGAGGCGCAGCCGATCCTCCTCGATCGCCTTGCGCAACTCGGTCTCGAGCCCGAAGCGATTGTCGGACAGCATCGCCGCTTCGGGTTCGTAGATTTCGATGCGGTCGGTCTGCTTGGCGCGCTTCAGGGCGATCTGGGCCTGGCGGATCTGGTCGGCGACATCGGTGTCGGTCGCCGCCTGGATCGCGCAGCCCAGCGCGCAATCGACGCTGACCTTCAGGTCGCCGATGCGGAACGGATGGTCGAAGCAGCCGCGGATGCGCCGCGCCATTTCGCGCACGTCGGTCCGGCCGCCCGTCAGGCGCGAGGAGATTGCGAACTCGTCGCCGCCGCTGCGCGCCAATATGTCGCCGCTGCGCAGGCTCGATTTCAGCCGCCGCGCGACGGTGATGATCAGCTCGTCGCCGGCCAGCGGCCCGATATGCTCGTTGATCCGGCTGAACCGCGCGAGGTCGAGCAGCAGGATGACATGATGCGCCCTGCCGTCGCTGGTCATGCGCTGCTCGACCAGTTCCTCGAACCCGGCGCGGTTGGGCAGGCCGGTCAGGCTGTCGGAAACGAGTTCGCGGCGCAGGTTGCGCTCGGTCATCATTTCCTGCGTCCGGTCGATCAGCGTCAGCAGGTAGAGCGACGTATCGCCGGTCTCGTCGGTCAGCGGGCCGATCGAGCCGCGCAGGTCGCGCGCCGCCACGCCTTCGCCCAGCCGACAGGAAAATTCCTGGGCGCCATATCCTTCGGCCGCCTGCTCGACGGCACGGCGCAACTCGACCGGCGTGCTCGCGCCGGTGGACGACAGGTCGAGTCGGTCGAATGCCGCGTTGCTGGCGTGCAGGCGGAAATTGCCGCGGTCGAGCGGACGGATTAGCGCTGCCGGAACCGGCAGCGCGTCGATCCAGCCGACAAACAAAGAGGGCCGGTCGTCGCCGGTTCGATCAATAGGCATGATAAAGGGTTTGATGCGACCTTTCCCCATTGTCCGAAGCCTATCGGATGGGGAGTAAAGAAGCTATTTACGGCAACAGGAAATTACAATCAGGCGAAACGATTGTTACGTGGGAAGCCCGTGGGGGGCATCCGGCCGGCCGCGCCGCGCGCGACGCGCCACGGCGCGACGTCGGTTTCGGTGCGGGTGCGGCCGCTGTCGCCGCCCATCGTCCAGCTCAGCCCCTCGGCAAAGACGAAGGTCGTCGCGTCGGACAGCCCGCCGTCGCGATAGCGTTGCAGCATCACGCCCTGGCCGCGGCCCATCACCGGCACCTCGGCGATCGGAAAGACGACGAGCTTGCGGTTCTCGCCGACCACGGCGATGCTGTCGTCGCCGGCGCCGATCGGGCGGACGACCGCAAGCTGCGCCTTGGGCTTCAGGTTGACGACGTTGCGCCCTTTGCGCGTCTCGGCGATCACGTCGCCCATCTGGACGACGAAGCCATGGCCGCTCGTCGAAGCGAGCAGCAGGCGTCCGTCGGCCTGTGCCGGGATCAGCGCGACGATATGCGCGTCGGGGTCTATGTCGACGATCAGCCGCAACGGCTCGCCGAAGCCACGCCCGCCGGGCAGCTTGTCGGCGCCGATGGTATAGAAGCGTCCATCGCTCGCCGCGACGAGCAGCTTGTCGGTTGTCTGCGCGTGCGCCGCGAAGGCGAGCTCGTCGCCTTCCTTGAACTTGAAGTCGCCCCACTGGCCTTCTGCGACATGGCCGCGCTGGGCGCGGATCCATCCCCGCTTCGAGAGGATGACGGTCACCGGTTCCTTTTCGATCATCGCGTCGAGCGGAATGTCGCGTGCCGGCGCCGCTTCGGACAGCGTCGTACGGCGCGCGCCGAGCGCGGTGTCGGGACCATAGACGGCGCGCAGCGCGGCGAGGTCGCGTTTCAGCCGCGTGCGCTGGCGCGCCGGGCTTTCGACCAGCTTCACCAGTTCCTCGCGTTCGGCGGTCAGGTCCGCCTGCTCGCGCTTGAGCTCCATTTCCTCCAGCTTGCGCAAGCTGCGCAGCCGCATGTTGAGGATCGCCTCGGCCTGCCGGTCGGTCAGCTGGAATTCGGCCATCATCACCGGCTTGGGCTCGTCCTCTGTGCGGATGATCTCGATGATCCGGTCGAGGTTGAGGAAGGCGATCAGATAGCCGCCGACCAGTTCGAGCCGGTCGTCGATCTTGCCGATGCGATGCTTGGCGCGGCGGACGAGGACGACGATCTGGTGTTGCAGCCATTCGGTCAGAAGCTGGTGCAGCCCCATGACCTTGGGCGTCCGCGTCGCGTCGAGGACGTTGAGGTTGAGCGCGAAGCGGCTTTCGAGCTCGGTCAGCCGGAACAGGCTTTCCTTCAATATCTCCGGGTCGACGTTGCGGCTCTTGGGCACCAGCACGATGCGGATGTCCTCGGCGCTCTCGTCGCGCACATCCTCGAGGATCGGCAGCTTCTTGTCGGCGATCAGCTGCGCGATCTGCTCGATCAGCTTGCCCTTGGCGACGCCATAGGGAATCTCGCTGATGACGAGCTGCCACGTGCCGCCCGCCTGCTTCTCGATCCCGCTTTCCTCCCAGCGCCCATCGGCATCCTTGCCGGTCGAGAAGCGCGCGCGGACGCGGAAACCGCCGCGGCCGGTCTGGTAGGCGTGGGCGATGGTTTCCGCGCTGTCGACGATGATGCCGCCGGTCGGGAAGTCGGGCCCCTTCACATGGGCGAGCAACTCGGCGAGTTCGGCCCGCGGATTGTCGATCAGCAGCAGCGCGGCGTCGATCACCTCGGCGGCGTTGTGCGGCGGGATGTTCGTCGCCATGCCGACCGCGATCCCGCTCGCGCCGTTGGCGAGCAGGTTGGGAAAGAGACCCGGCATGACCTCCGGCTCTTCGTCCTCGCCGTTATAGGTCGGGCGGAAATCGACGGTGCCTTCGTCGAGCCCCTGCATCAGGTCGATCGCGACGCGCGTCAGCCGCGCCTCGGTATAGCGATAGGCGGCGGCGTTATCGCCGTCGATGTTGCCGAAATTGCCCTGGCCGTCGACGAGCGGATAGCGCAGCGAGAAATCCTGCGCGAGGCGGACCATCGCGTCATAGACCGCGGTGTCGCCGTGCGGGTGGAACTTGCCGATGACGTCGCCGACGACGCGCGCCGATTTCTTGTAACCTTGCGACGGGTCGAGGCGCATCGCGCGCATCGCCCACAGCAAGCGGCGGTGGACGGGCTTCAGCCCGTCGCGCAGATCGGGCAGCGAGCGCGCGGTGATCGTCGACAGCGCATAGACGAGATAGCGTTCGGACAGCGCGCTGTCGAACGGGGTATCAATGCTGTCGCCGGGGGCCGAGGGAGGAAGGTCGTCGTCGGTTGTCGCCATTACCCGCGGCCGATAGCAAGCCGCACGGCACATGGCAAAGGGCTATCGCGGGACGATCAATAGAGGTTGTCGTGATAATCCTTGTCGAGCCCCTTCTGCATCAGGCCGGGGATCGAGGTGACGGCGCTCGCGATCCGCGCGCCCAGCCCCCTGGCGCGGTTGAGCCGGATATGCTCGACGAACATCTTCGCGGGACGGATATCGGCGGGCGGCGGCGCGCCCGGCCACAGCGGGGCGCGGGCGAGGGCGGCGCTTTCGCCCAGCGCGACGCGCAGGTCGTCGATCCGCACCGCGAGCCGCGGCACCTTGTCCTGCACCGCGAAGCGTTCGCGCGCGGCCTCGTCGGTGGTCAGCGTCGCGGTGCCGGCGATCCGCACGATCCGGTGCGAACCGGGGATCAGCAGCGCCGCGGCGATGCGCGGCTGCGCGATGATGTTGCGAAAGCTGTCGGTCCGCCGGTTCCCCGGCCGGTCCGCGAACCACAGCGCGTCCCCGTCGAGGTGCGCGAGCGCCCCCGCCGGATCGCCCTTGGGGCTGAGGTCCGCATGTCCGTCGGGATCGACCGTCGCCAGCGCCATGAAGCGGCTCGCGGCGGCGAAAGCGCCCGCGTCGCCGATCGCCTGTCCGGGCGGATCGGGGTGCCAGAAGGCCGAACGGATCAGCGCCTTGGCGCAATGGACATAGCATTCCTCGACCGCGATCTGCGCCTTGCCGTCCGCCACCGCGACGACGCGGCCGTTGATGCGCAGCGTTTCGCCGATGCCGGGAAGCAGGAACAGCGAGCCGAAACCGGCGCCGGCCCTGATGGCCGCGGGGTCGTCGATCCGGTCGAGCGGCACCGCCAGCATCGCCCCGTCGCTTCGCGCGAATCCGGCCGCCCCGCCGCCCAGCGTGAGCGTCACGCCGCCGCCGTCGCCGAGGCCGGCGAACATCAGCGGCGAAGCCGCGAGCCAGCGCTGCGCGGTGGCATCGACATGGTCGATAACCTTGAGGTCGATGGCGGACGATGCCTTGCCCACCGCCGCCTCGATCGCCGCGATGCTGTCGATCCTGGCCATGCCTGTCCTCTTCCGGCGAGGAGCATGTCATACTTGCGAATGACTCGCAATATATGATTGTCGGGCCGCGATCGCGCCCCTGCCGTCAGGGTTTGTCGGCATAGGCCTTGACGAGGTCGAACATATAGTCGCGTCCGACATAGACCGACCGCACCCCCATACGCTCGTCGAGCCCGTGCGCGCCATTGCCGTCGGGGTCGCCCCACATGCCGGGAATGCCATAGGTCGGGATGCCGACGGCGCCGAGGAAGGTCGCGTCGGTATAGCCGTTCGCCATCGCCGGAATGACCTTCAGCCCCGGCCAGTATTTATCGACCAGCGTCTGCATCGGGCCGATCACCCTGGGGTCGAGCGGCGGCGCGGGCGGCGCGGGGCGCTTGGGCGGCAGCTGCGTCACGGTAACGCCGGGGTCGCCGATCACGCGTTCGAGTTCGGCCTTGATCTCCTCGATCGGGTGGCCGGGGAAGATGCGGCAGTTGACGTTCGCGCCCGCGCGTTGCGGCAGCGCGTTGGGAGCGTGGCCGCCGTCGAGCAATGTCGCGACGCAGGTCGTGCGCAGGTTCGAATGGAGGAAGCGATCCGCGTTGACGATCGCCTCCGCCGCCTTGTCCGTGGGATCCTTCGCCAGCGCGGCCATCGCCCGGCCCGTCTCGTCTCCGCGCGCCGCACCCGCCTCCGCAAAGAAGCGGCGCGTCGTGTCGGTCATCTCGAGAGGAAATGCATATTGCCCGATCTTCGTCAGCGCCGCGGCGAGCTGATAGATCGCATTGTCGGGCACCGGCGCCGAGCTGTGGCCGCCGGGGTTGCGGGTTTCGAGGCGGAAATTGGCGAAGGTCTTTTCGCCGACCTGCACCGACTGACCGATCACCTTTCCCTTGCCGTCGCTGTCGCCGCCGCCGCCTTCGTTGAGCGCGAATTCGGCGTCGATCAGGTCGCGCCGGTTCGCGGCGAGCCATTCGGCGCCGTTGAATGCGCCGTTGGTCTCCTCGCCGCAGGTCAGCGCGACCTTGACCGTGCGCTTCGGCTTGTAATTTTCCTTCCGGAACCGGATCAGCGTGTCGACCCATACCGCCGCCTGCGCCTTGTCGTCGGCGGTGCCGCGGCCATAGAAATAGCCGTCCTCCTCGACCATCCGGAACGGGTCGCGCTCCCAGTCGGCGCGCTTCGCCTCGACCACGTCGATATGTGCGATCAGCAGGATCGGCTTCGCCGTCTTCGAGGTGCCGGGATAGACGGCGACGAGGCCGCCCTCCTTCGGATGCGCGGGGTCCGCGAAGAGGGTGAGCTGGCTGTCGGCGAATCCGGCCGCCGTCAGCCGCGCCGCCATACGCTCGGCCGCGAGGGTGCAGCTTCCCGCCGACAGCGTCGTGTCGGTTTCGACAAGTTCCTTGTAGATGTCGCGGAAGGCAAGCTGATCGGGGCGCGGTTGCGCGTCCGCCGCCATCGCGGGCGCGGCGAACAGCAACGGCAAGGTCAGCAGTGCGGTCGGACATTTCATGGCGTATCTCCCTGTTGCCGGAAAGGGAGCAGAAAGGCCGGACCACCGCAAGCCGCTTTGCTTTGACTTGCGCGTCGTTCCCCTTTCGCCCATTTCGCAGTGGCAGGGGTCGCGGGAAACCGCGATGCGAAAGGGAGAAGGCACGGCATGGCCGCCGGGAGCAAGCGCGACGAGGGATTGGGCGATGCGGTCGTCCCGGCGGATGCGAGCGCGCTCGGCGATGCGCCGCGCATCCGCGCGATCCTGACCGACGCAGCGCGCGAGGGACGCCCCGTCAGCTATTCGGAGCTGCTCGGCGAACTGGGCTTCCGCTTCACCCGGCCCAAGATGCGCGCGGTGTGCCGGACATTGGCCGAGGTCGACCGGCTGTGCGCGCTCGACGGCGAGCCCGACCTCGCGGTGCTGGTGGTGCGCGAAAGCGACGGCCTGCCGGGGCAGGGCTGGTGGGTCGGCGGCACCGCGCTGCTTCTGGGCTATGACGGTCCGTGGGAGGGCGCCGCGGCGGCGCGCTTCATCAAGGAGCAGCAGCAGGACGTGTTCGATTATTGGGCGGAGCGGTGAGGGCGGCCAGTTTCGACCGATAGGAACCATCGCCACCCGCTTGCGCGGGGGCGAAGGCCTTGCATTGGATTTCGCGCAGAGGCGCAAAGATCGCAGAGGCGCGCGCGCTTCATCCTGCGATCTTCGCGCCTCTGCGCGAATTTCGGAGAATGCCGGGTATCAGCCGAAGCGCGATATTTCTTTTCTCGTCACCCTGAACTTGTTTTGGCAATTATCCCTTTTCGACAGGTGACTGTACCCCGGCGAAAGCCGGGGTCCATGCGAAGCAGCGCTTTGCCATCTGGACCCCGGCTTTCGCCGGGGAACGGCTCCTGACTTGCCGGAAGGGTATAGATGCCAACTTGTTTCAGAGCCTGCCCCGGACCCGATCCGGGGGTCCATGGTCTGCCTTTTCCTTCGGCGCGGCGCCGATTTCGAGTCCCGGCCATGGATGCTGAAACAAGTTCAGCATGACGAAGTTCAGAGGACGCACTCCGACATGGACCTCTGCTGACTGCGCCCTATGTCTTCAACCCGATCTCGCGCAGCCGCTCCTGAAGATAGGCGTCGGCGGTGATCGGCGTCGGATAGAGGTTCGGGTGCGCGGCATCGATGCAATTCTCCAGCGTCCGAATCGGATAGTCCGAACGGAAATGGAGGAAGAAGGGCATCGAATAGCGCGCGACGCCGGCGCGGCCGGCGTCGGGGTTGCGGACGCGGTGCGTGGTCGAGGGCAGGCGGTTGTTGGTCAGTCGCTGCAGCATGTCGCCGACATTGACCGCCATCGCGCCGGGCGGCGGCGCGACGGGCAGCCAGCTTCCGTCCTTGTCGAGGATTTCGAGCCCCGCCTCCTCGGCACCGAGCAGCAGCGTGATCGTGTTGATGTCCTCGTGCGCCTCGGCGCGGATGCCTTTCGCGGGCCCTTCGACCGGCGGATAGTGGAGCAGGCGCATCACGCTGTTGCCGTCCTGCACCGTCGCGTCGAAGAAATCGGGCGCGAGGTCCAGATAGCGCGCGATGCCGGAGAGCAGCCGGCCGCCGACGCGATCGAATTCGGCGAACAGCGTTTCGAAGGTGGTGCGAAAGCTCGGGACCTCGTCCGGCCAGACATTGTTCGGCTGCTGCGCGGCGAGCGGATGGCCTTCGGGCAGGTCGCGGCCGACGTGCCAGAATTCCTTGAGGTCGACCTCCTTCGCGCCCTTCGCGATTTCGACCCCGAAGGGCGTATAGCCGCGCGCGCCGCCCAGCCCGCCGAGATGATAGGCGCGCTTCGCCTCTTCGGGCAGCGCGAAGAACGCCCTGGCCTTTGTCCAGGCGGCGTCGATCAGCGCGGGGTCGATGCCGTGGTCGGTGATCATCGCGAAACCGAACCGCTCGAACGAAGCGCCGAAATCCTGCGCGAAGCGGTCCGCAGGCAGCGAAAGGGAGATGACGGGGACGGCGGCGGTCATGCTGTTGTATCCATTGTTCGATGCGTTGACGCGATGCCGATTGCCATGTTCGCGTCCCCTTGCGATCTAGGCTTTCCGCCGGTGCCGGGAAAGGGAAAAAGGCGGTTCCACCGTGCGCGCCGCTCGGCTAAGCCCCGGCCATGGGCAAGCAATATTGGCTGATGAAATCCGAACCCGACGTCTATGGCTGGGACGATCTCGTCAAGGACGGGACGGGAATCTGGGACGGCGTGCGCAATCACAGCGCCAAGCTGAACATGAAGGCGATGAAGGTCGGCGACGAGGCGCTCTTCTATCACAGCAACATCGGCAAGGCGTGCGTCGGGATCATGCGGATCACCGAGGAGAGTTTCCCCGATCCGACCGCAGAGGCGGGCTCGCCCTGGGTCGTGGTGCGCGTCGAGCCGGTGCGCGCGTTGGCGCATCCGGTAACGCTTGCGGCGATCAAGGCCGACCCGAAGCTTGCCGACATGGACCTTGTCCGCCTGTCGCGCCTGTCGGTCGGGCGCGTCACGCCCGATGAATGGGCGCATATCCTCAGGAAGTCGGAGCAGCCTGAGGGCTGATCCCGACGTCGGCGCCTACCGGCCGAGCTTGGTCTGGAGGTGGCTCGCGACCGACGGGTGCAGCGGCTCGACGAACTCGCAGCCGTAATTGTCGCCGGCGGCGCGGCGCACCACCGCCTCGCGCGGTTCGAGCCCCGGCAGGCTGACCCAGATGCGCCTGCCGACCGTCTGCCGCGAAAAGGTGAACATGCGGAACCCGGTCGACGACAGGTCGAACAGTTCGGCGTCGAACGGATTCTGCCCCGCTTCGCGAAAGCGCACGCGCCCGTCGATCGAGGCGCGCTCGGCGCGGCGTGTGTCGGTGGGAACGGCAAAGGCGTTGCGGTTCGGCACGGCGGATCGACCTTTCGAATGATTCGAACGTCTCCGGTCTAGCGATCCGATGGTTATCGCAAGGTCAACGGGCATGGTGAAACGGGCTGGTTAAGGCGGCGTTGGTCCCATTTCCATCCAATGCCCCGGACAGGCGGCGACCAGTCCGGCCGCATCGCGCCAGTCGGCGGTCAGCCAGCGGGCGTGATCCTCCGGATTCAGGATCACCGGCATCGCCTGCCCGCCGAGGCGCTCGACGAAGCTGTTGGGATCGGTGGCGAGCACCGCGAAGCAGGGCCAGTCCGCCGCGTCGCGCACTATGCCGGCGAAGGCGAAGAGCGGCCGGGCGCGGAGCGATATCCAGTGCTGGCGCCGCGCGCCGGCGGGGCCCGACCACAGCGCGAAGCTGGTTGCGGGGACGAGGCAGCGAAGCTCGGGATGCCGTAGCGTGCCGATCCAGAACGGGCTCGACAGGTTGCGGACGCTGGTGACGGGGCGCGTGCCCGACGCGGGCGGCGGAACGCCCCACAATCGCGGGCGCAGCCGCCACCGCGTCCCGCCGCGCCCGTCGCCGACGATCACCGGGGCCGGGCGGCCGGGCGCGACATAGTCGCCGGCCCATGGATCGTCGTCGGCCTCCGCCCCGAAGGCCGCGGCCATGCGGCTCGCCGGGGCGTCGAGGCGGTAGAGGTGCACGGGGGAGTCCTAGTCGGTGCCGCGCACGCGGCCGCGGCCCGCCTTCACCGCGCTGCGCGCCTTCTTGCTGTCGACGCGCCGCGCCCTGGCGGCCTTGCTGGGCTTCGTCTTGATCCGCCGTTCGGGACGAACCAGCGCGGCGTCGATCAGCTCGCCGAGGCGTTCGCGCGCGTCGGCGCGGTTCGCCTCCTGGGTGCGGAAGCGGCGCGCGAGGATGACCAGTTCGCCGTCGGCGGTCAGCCGGCTCCCGGCGAGCGTCCTGAGCCGGCGGTACGCATCGGGGGGCAGGCCGAGCGCGAAAACGTCGACACGCAACTGGCACGCGGTGGCGACCTTGTTGACATTCTGTCCGCCGGGGCCGGAGCCGGCGAGAAAGCGTTCGGAGATCGCGCTTTCGGGGATGTCAGCCACGGGTCGGCGCCGCGCCTTCGGGCGCCGCGAAGCCCAGCGCGGCGAAGCGGTCGGGGAAGGGCGCCTCGGCGACGATGGGCGGCTTGACGTCACGTTCGACGACCAGCCGCTCGGCGTGGAGCAGGGTGCGATCGCTCTTCCGGCCGCGGCCATAGACGGGATCGCCGAGGATCGCGAAGCCGAGCCCTTCGAGCGCATGAACGCGAAGCTGGTGGGTGCGGCCCGTTTCGGGGCGAAAGCGAAGCAGCGCACGGCCGTCCGCGACGGCGAGCTTTTCCCAGTGCGACACCGACGGCTTGCCCTTCGGGTCGCCGATCATCCGCCAGCCCGTCTCCGCGCTCGACGTCTTGGCGAGCGGCAGGTCGATCGTGCCGCTGTCGCCAGCGGGCACGCCGTCGAGGATCGCCAGATAGCGTTTCTCGACCGCGCGCGCCTCGAAAGCCCGGGTGAAGCGGCCGTGCGCCTTGGGATTGCGCGCGAGCAGCAGGCAGCCCGAGGTGTCGCGGTCGAGCCGGTGGACGGGCAGCGGCCAGCGCCGGAAGCCGAAGCGCAGGCTGTCGAGATGATTCTCGAGGCTGAGGCTGCCGTCGCGCGGCGGATCGACCGGCAGGCCTTCGGGCTTGTCGATGACGAGGGCCTCGCCGTCGAGGAACAGGACATGGTCGGACAGCAGCATCGCCGCGCTATAGGCGAAGCGGCCGGGTGCGCCAAGGTCGCTGAAATCTATTGCTCCGCACCGAAAGCATAGGCGTCCATCGCGAGCACCGCATAGGTGACGCTGTCGTGCAACCGCCTGGCGTGGAGGCCATCGTCTTCCGCGCCCGCGCCCATCGCGACGAACAGCGGCAGGATATGATCGGGCGTCGGATGATTGTCGCGGCCGTGCGGTGCGCGTTCGACCGCGTGCAGCAGGTCGTCGACGGCGTTCGCGGCCATGCGGTCGGCGATCCAGTCGGTGAACGCCGTCACCCAGGGCGCCGCCGGGGCGTCGATCGGCGGGCGTGCGGAAAAATAGGCGCGGAGATTGTGGGTGATGCTGCCCGATCCGACGATCAGCACCCCGTCGTCGCGCAGCGGAGCGAGCGCCTGCCCCAGCGCATAATGCCATTCGGGCGGCGCGTGGGAGGCGATCGAAAGCTGGACGACGGGAATGTCGGCATCGGGGTAGAGCAGTGAAAGCGGCATCCAGGCGCCATGATCGAGCCCGCGCTCCGCATCGACCGTGACGGCGAGGCCGTGAGCGGCGAGGCGATCGGCGATGCGCCGTGCCAGCGCGGGATCGCCCGGCGCGGGATAGCGCAACGCGAAAAGCGCATCGGGAAAGCCGCCGAAGTCGTGGATCGTCGGCGGCCGGGGCGATGCGGTGACGGTCGCGCGGCCGCCTTCCTGCGCGGCGTCGTGATGCGCCGACACGGCGAGGATCGCGCGGGGGCGCGGCAGACGGATGCCCAGTCCGGCGAGGAAATCCCGCGCCGGACTGGGCTCAAGCGCCATCATCGGCGAGCCGTGCGAAAGGAACAGGCTCGGCAGACGGCGCATCGGGTCAGGCCGCCAGCTTCGCGGCGGTGCGCGCCACGCGTTCGCCCAGATAGCGCGCGCCGCCGAGGTCGGCTTCGCTCGGCTGGCGCGACCCGTCGCCGTTGGCGATCGTCGTCGCGCCATAGGGCGCGCCGCCCTTGACCTCTTCGACACCCATCTGGCCCGCATAGCCATAATCGAGCCCGACGATCGTCAGGCCGAAGTGCAGCAGGTTGGTGATGATGTTGAACAGCGTCGTTTCCTGTCCGCCATGCTGCGTCGCCGACGAGGTGAAGGCGGCGCCGACCTTGCCGGTCAGCAGGCCCTGCGCCCAGACGCTGCCGGCGGTATCCCAGAAACTCGCCATCTGGCTCGACATGCGGCCGAAGCGCGTCGGCGTGCCGACGACGATCGCGTCATAGTTCGCCAGTTCCTTGGGGTCGCTGAGCAGCGGGTGCGCGGTGTCGGTCTTGAAGCCGGCGGCCTGGACGACCGCTTCGGGCGCGGTTTCCGCGACACGGCGGATATCGACCTCGGCGCCCGCGGCGCGCGCGCCTTCGGCCACCGCGTCGGCCATCGTCTCGATATGCCCATAGCTCGAATAATAAAGCACCAGAACCTTTGCCATCTTCCTTGTCCTTTCAGTCGGCCTTGAAAAAAGAGGGGTGGGCCGCCGCCGGGGGAGGGGGATTGGCGGCGGCCCGAAGCTCCCCTCCCGAAGGCGGGAGGGGAGCGGGGGGGAGCTAGAGGCTGTCGACGAGCACCAGTTCGGCGTCGTCGATCGCCTCGACCTCGATCCGGGCGACGTCGCGGATCGCGATGCCGTCGCGCGGATCGGCATCCGTGCCGTTGACGCGGATGCGGCCCTTGGCGGCGACCAGATAGGCGTGGCGTCCGGCGCCGAGGTCATAGACGACGCGGTCGCCCGCGCTCACCGTCGCCGCCGCGACGCGGGCGTCGGCACGGATTGGCAGGGCCCCGAAACTTTCGCCGTCGCCCTCGATCCCGCTCGCCACGGTCACGAACCGGCCCGAACGGTCGGCCTTGGGAAATTCGCGCTGACCCCAGCCGGGCGCGCCGCCCGGACGATCGGGGATGATCCAGATCTGGAACAGCGTCGTTTCCTCGTCCTCGAGGTTGAACTCGCTGTGCGTGACCCCGGTGCCTGCGCTCATCACCTGGACGTCGCCCGCCGCGGTGCGGCCGCTGTTGCCCATGCTGTCGCGGTGGCTGATCGCGCCGGTGCGGACATAGGTGATGATCTCCATGTCGCGGTGCGGGTGCGGGGGAAAGCCCGACTGCGCCGCGATGGCGTCGTCGTTCCAGACGCGCAGCGCGCCCCAGCCCATCCGGCCCTCGTCATGATAGTTGGCGAAGGAGAAGTGGTGGCGGGCATCGAGCCAGCCGTGGTCGGCGTGGCCCAGCGTATCGAACTTGCGGATATCGATCATGGCCTTGTCCTTTCATCGTCCTTTCATCGCCGCCACGGGCCATATGTCCCGGCGGCCTTTCGTGTTGCAGCCAAGATAGCGATGGCGATCGTTTCTGGAATAGCGTAGATGGAAAACGATCGTTTCCGAATTTGGGGTATTGATGGCGCTTCCCGATTATGAAGGCTGGGCCTGTTTCGCCGCTGTGGCCGACAGCGGCAGCTTCACGGCCGCGGCGGGGGCGCTCGGTCTGTCGAAGGCGAGCGTGTCGAAGGCGGTGAGCCGGCTCGAGGCGTCGCTCGGCATCACCCTGCTGCACCGCAGCTCGCGCTCTGTGACGGTGTCGACGGCGGGGGAGGGGCTGCTCGGCGAAGCGCGCGCGATGGTCGCGGCGGCGACGGCGGCGACCGAGGCGGCGCGCGGCGACCGGCTCGACCTTGCGGGGCCGGTCAGGCTCGCGGCGCCGATGAGCTTCGGCATCAAGGTGCTCGGCCCGCCGCTCGCCGCTTTCCTCGAACGCCATCCCGCGGTCGAGATCGAGGTGGCGCTGAGCGACGCGCGCCAGGACCTCATCGCCGAAGGCATCGATCTTGCGCTGCGGATCGCGCCGCTCGCCGATTCCAGTCTGCTCGTGCGCACGATCGCGCCGGTCGCGGCGTCGGTGCTGGCAAGCCCCGCCTATCTCGCGAGCCACGGCACGCCGCGGCATCCGCTCGACCTCGGCGGGCATCGGCTGATCGGCTACGGCCATCGCGAGCGCGCCGCGCCGCTTCGGTTCCATCGGGCGCGCGAAGAAGCGACGGTCCTGCCGACGGGGCCGCTGTTCGCGAACAACGGCGATGTCATGGTCCCGCTGCTCGTCGCGGGTGGCGGCATCGCGGTGCTGCCCGACTTCATCGTGGAGGAGGCGCTGGCGTCGGGCGCGCTGGTGAAGATCCTGACCGACTGGTCGCTTCCGCAAGCCTATCTCCACCTGCTTTCGCCGCCCTCGCGCCTCCGCCCCGCGCGCGTGCGGGCGTTGTCGGACTATCTCGTCGAGGCGCTGAAGCTGTCGTGCGCGGGGCGCGACTCGCGGGAATCCGGCGATTAAATCAAAATTAACCTTTTCCCTTCATTGCTTTCATGGTTAATGTTCCGGCAGTCCTGCAAACAGGGGTCGGCCGGGGGCGTCACGATAGCCGGCGGACAGGTCGCGGGATGATCGTGGGAAACAGGTTAAGGGGTGCCCAATGCGCGTACTGCTGATCGAGGACGAGCCGACGACCGCCAAGGCGATCGATACGATGCTGACGACCGAGGGCTTCAACGTCTACACGACCGATCTGGGCGAGGAAGGCCTCGATCTGGGCAAGCTCTATGATTACGACATCATCCTGCTCGACCTGAACCTGCCCGACATGCACGGCTATGACGTGCTCAAGAAATTGCGCACCGCGAAGGTGCAGACACCGGTGCTGATCCTGTCGGGCATTTCGGAAATGGATTCGAAGGTGCGCTCGTTCGGCTTCGGCGCCGACGATTATGTCACCAAGCCCTTCCACCGCGACGAGTTGGTCGCCCGCATCCATGCGGTCGTCCGCCGCTCGAAGGGGCACAGCCAGAGCGTTATCAAGACCGGCAAGCTCGCGGT
Organism: Sphingopyxis sp. MG; assembly: GCF_002953155.1. NCBI lineage: Bacteria > Pseudomonadati > Pseudomonadota > Alphaproteobacteria > Sphingomonadales > Sphingopyxidaceae > Sphingopyxis > Sphingopyxis sp. MG. Next base: position 2,471,371 of record NZ_CP026381.1, on the reverse strand, counting down.
CAATCTCGACACCAAGACGGTCGAGGTCGACGGCGTCCGCGTCCATTTGACCGGCAAGGAATATCAGATGCTGGAGCTGCTTTCGCTCCGCAAGGGCACGACGCTGACCAAGGAGATGTTCCTGAATCATCTCTACGGCGGCATGGACGAGCCCGAACTCAAGATCATCGACGTCTTCATCTGCAAGCTGCGCAAGAAGCTGGCGCTCGCCTGCGGCGGCGAAAACTACATCGAGACGGTCTGGGGCCGCGGCTATGTGCTACGCGACATCGACGAGGAAGGCAACGAAGTGCGCCGCGTCGCCTGACGCCGCATCGCTACAGGGCAAAGGGGGACCCGGCGCGGAGCGATCCGCGCCGGTTTTTTTGTGCTCGTGTACTTAGCGGCTGCGCCCGTAGTGGCCGGGAAGCTTGGTCGTCAGCCCCAGGCCGGGCCGCCATGTCGACAGCCGCGGCGCGGGGACGATCTGGAAATCGGCCTTGGCGTCCGCGGTGACGAGCTGATCGCCGTGCGCCGCGCGCAGCCGGACGGTTTCGATCGGCTGGTCGGTCTGGATGCCGAATTTCCGGTCCGCGACCCAGCGCACGGTGCCGAGCATCGGATCGTGCCCCGGCATGAAGATCGTCATCCGCTCGCCGATTTCGAGCGGATAGGGACCCTGCCCCCCGATACCATGTTCGGACACGTTGCGGATCGTGACGTCGAACCGGCCGAGCCGCTGGCACCCGAGCGCAGCCTTCACCAGCCGCGACTGACGCGGTCGGCGTTTCTCGGCTGGAGCCGTCGAGGCGGGGGCCTCTGGATGCGGCATGGTGCGACCCGATACTGCCGCCCGACCCCCACGTCCGGCGGTAATTATGGTCCCGTTTCAGGCTCTAAAGGAAGAAGGTAAATTTTCATATAGCGACGCGGGCGGCGGCGGCCGGGCCGCCGCACGGCGACAACGGCCCACCGCGCGCCGAAAAGCGCCGGTGGGCCGAGCGCGACGAAGCGTCAGCGGCGCAGGCCCGAGACGTCGAGGTCATGGACGCGGCCATAGCGCACGTCGCAACTGAACTTGCCCTTGTCATAGGATCCGCCGCGGCCCCAACGGCCATAGCCGTCGCGCACCACCAGCCGGCCCTTGATCTTGTAGCCGTCGCGCTTGCGATCGATCCGCGTCACCTCGGTCACGTCGGCGCGGCCATAGCGGCTCGCGCGGCGCTGCACGGCGTTGACGCACTGGTTCACCGCACTGCGGCTGTCGCCATAGCGGCGATAGTCATAGCCGTAACCATGGCGAGGGTCGTCGTAGCGGCCGCGATACCGGCTGTCGTATCGATCGTAGCGGTCGTTGCCGGACGCGAGGATCGCGGCCAGCCCGCCGAGCACCACCGCACCGGCGATGATTTCGCCCGCGCCGATGCCGTCATCGTGGCGGTCGCGCGCGACCACGGGCGTGGCGCTCAGCATGGCGCCCGCGGCGACTGTCCCGATCACGGCCTTGGTCCAGGCCGGGACGGTCCGGGGGAGGGGTGTCCGGGTCATATTCGGTCTCCTTCACACGAGGCAGCGGTCGCTGCCTGTTGGAGCCCTTGTAGAGCCGCTGCGGTGACGCGGCCCTGAACTTCCTGCTTATCTGGGGTTCAGTCTTGGACCCGCGCCCGGCGCCCGCCGCGAACTGCGGTGCCGTTCGAAAAGCGGCGCGCCGGGGAACGGGCCTTTGTTCGTGTGAAGGAGATATGCGCCGAAAGCCCGACGCAAAAGGGCGCCGATATCGGCTCAGCCGAAGCTGACGTCGATGACGCGGCCGTTCCGGTAGCTGCAGCCGAAACTGCGCACCTCGCCGCCCAGGCGTGACGCGGTGCCCGTGACATACCAGCCGTCGCCGCCGTTGGCCGGCCGGGTGTCGGTGATGCTGTCGACGCGGGCGTCGTCGCCCATCTCGCCCTCGACCGCCCAGCTGCAGGCATCGGCGGCGCGCGCTTCGGCTTCGCCGCTGCCATAGGCGCGCGGCGCGTCGTCGCGGCGCGATTCATAGCGCGGCATGTCGCGCGGATCGTCACGATAGGGCGGTTCGTAGCGATCGTCGCGGTTACGCCGATCGCGGCCGTCCCGGCTCGCGGCGCTGGCGATGGCGGCGATCGCGCCGATGACGAACAGCCCGCCGATCACGTCGCCGGCGTCGATCCGGTCGTGGTGGCGATAGCCCCAGCCTCCGCCGCCCCAGCCGCCATGGCGGCTGCGCGCCTCGGCGGGCGTGGCGGACAGGCCGACCGAGGTCAGGACGATGGCGGTGGCGGTCGCAAGGCTGGTCAGCTTACGCATCGGCTACGCTCCTTGGCGGGCAGGGGGATGGCGCCCGCGATCACCGCCCGCCTTAGGCGGCCGATGCTTTCGCGTCGCTGAACTGCCCTCGATACGCGGCGACCCGATTGCGCGCGAACGCTCTTTCTCAGCAGACGCAGCGCGGCTTGGGTTTCGGTTTCCAGCGCTTCTTGGCGACGACGCGCTTCTTCACCGGGACCGTTTCATAATAGGTGCGCGTGCTCGTTTCGACGCGTTCGGTCACCACCGGCGGGCCGTTGATGATCGTCGTCACCACCACGCCCGGCGTGTAATAGCCGTATCCATAGCCATAGCCGTAACCGTGCTGATAGGCGCCGCCCTGGTAATAGCCCCCGCGGCTCGCCCGCCATGCCTCGCACCGCTGGCGATCCGCGGCATCGCCGATCGCGGCGCCCGCGATCGCACCGAGCCCGCCGCCGATCAGCGTTCCCGCGGTGCGATTGCCGCGGCCGGCGATGCGATTGCCCGCGATGCCACCCACGACGCCGCCGACAACCGCACCGCCCACTGTGCCCCCCTGGCCGCAGCGCCGTTGCATCTCTTCCTCATAGGCATGGTCGTATCCGCCATAATAAGGCGCATAGCCGGGCGGCGGGGGCGGATAATCGACGCCCGCGCCCGGCCGGCCTTCGACCGAGCCTTCGTAGCTGCCATGATAGCGCCGCCCGTCGGGCGCTTCATAGGTGCCGTCCCAGGTGCCGGTCCAGCGTCCCTCGGCGTCATAGCTGCCGCGAAAGACCGTGCCGGGCGGCGGCGGCGGATAATCGCCGCCGCGATACTCGACCTCGCTCGGCACGCGATCGGGATAGCCGGTGTAGACGCGCGTGTCGGTCGCGGTGGGCACGCCATATTCGAGCGATGGCGACGGAGCGGGCGCCTCCGTGCTGTTGGCGCGCCCTGCAAGCAGCAGCGACCCCGCGGCGACCCCGAGCAACAAGATGGTGCGCATGCCAAATCCCCTTTCCCGGCGGCAATCCGCCATTGGTTAACAGGATGTTAGCAAAATCGAGGCTTGTTCGCGAATCCGTTTACCCTGATCCGCGCGTCCCATTTTGGGCCAATGTCAGCCCGCGAGCGCCGGCGCGACGCGGGCGATCAGCGCCTCGGCACCCGCCTGATCCTCGGGCGCGAAGCGGCCCGGATGGGGGCTGTCGAGATCGAGGACGCCGACCAGCCGGTCCGCGACGACGATCGGCACGACCAGTTCGCTGCGGCTCGCCGCGTCGCAGGCGATGTGGCCGGCAAAGGCCTGCACGTCGGCGACGCGCTGCGTCGCGCGCAGCCGCGCGGCGGCACCGCACACCCCCCTGTCGAGCGGGATGCGGATGCACGCCGCCTTGCCCTGGAACGGCCCCAGCACCAGCTCGCGACCGTCGAAGCGATAGAAGCCCGCCCAGTTGAGGTCGGGGATCGCCTGCCAGACCAGCGCCGCGACGTTCGCCATGTTGCGATGCCGTCGGTTTCGCCCGCCACCAGCGCCGCGGCGGCGTCGGCCACCTCGGTCCACAGCATCGCGGGATCGGTCGCGGAAAAGGAGAAGGCGTGCGACATGTGCGTTCTTTCGGAGTGAGGCAGCGTTATTCGACGGCCAGCCCGGTCCATTTGGCGGCGAAGGCATATTTGTCGGCGGCCTCTGCGATGATCTTGTCGGTCGGCTTGCCCGATCCGTGGCCGGCGCGCGTTTCGATGCGGATCAGGTGCGGCTTCGGCCCGATATCGGCGTGCTGCAACTGGGCGGTATATTTGAAGCTGTGCCCCGGCACGACGCGGTCGTCGGTGTCGGCGGTGGTGACGAGGATCGCCGGATAGGCGGTGCCGCCCCGGATATTGTGATAGGGCGAATAGCCGAGCAGATTCCGGAAATCGCTCTCCCGCGACGGATAGCCATAGTCGTCGACCCAATAGCGCCCGGCGGTGAAGCGGTCGAAGCGCAGCATGTCCATCACGCCGACCGCGGGCAGCGCGGCGGCGAACAGGTCGGGGCGCTGGTTGGTGACGGCGCCGACGAGCAGACCGCCGTTCGACCCGCCCTCGATCGCCAGCTTGCCCTGGCCGGCGATCCCCTCTGCGATCAGATATTCGCCCGCGGCGATGAAATCGTCGAAGACATTCTGCTTGTTGGCGAGGCGGCCGGCGTCGTGCCACGCCTTCCCATATTCGCCGCCGCCGCGCAGGTTGGCGATCGCGAGCACACCGCCCTTGTCGACCCAGGCGAGCCGCGTCGGCGAAAAGGCAGGGGTCAGCGACACGTTGAAGCCGCCATAGCCGTACAGCAGGGTCGGCGAGCCCTGCGACCGGTCGATGCCCTTCTTCTGGATGACGAACATCGGCACCTCGGTGCCGTCCTTCGACTTGTAGAAGCGCTGCTCGACCGCGAACTGCTTCGGGTCGAAGGTGAGCTTCGGCGCCGCGAAGACGTCGGTCTTTCCGCTCACCGTGTCGAGCCGGTAGATGGTCGTCGGCTGGGCGAAGCTGGAAAAGGCGTAGAAGGTCTCTGGGTCGCCCGGCTTGCCGCCGAAGCCCGCCGCCGATCCGATCGCGGCCAGATTGATGTTCGCGACCGGCTTGCCGTCGAGCGCGACCATCCGCGCCTCGGACTTCGCGTCGCCGAGGTAGGAGAGGATCAGGCGGTCGCCGACGCGCGAGGCGCCGACCAGCGTCGCCTCCTGCTGCGGGACGATCTCGGTCAGGGCGCCGGGCTTGCGGATGTCGAGCGAGACGATGCGCTGGCGCGGCGCGTCCCTGTTGGTGACGAAGGTGAACCGCGGGCCCTGGTTGGTCACATATTCCCAATTGTTCGCGAAGTCGTCGACCAGCGCGATCGCCTTGCCGCCCTTCACCGGGTGGAGCGTCAGCGCATAGCGCTCGTCGGTCCCCTCCGACGAGACGACGAGCACATATTTGCCGTCGTCGGTGACGCGCGTGCTGTGGTTCAGCTTCGGCTGATCGGGGCTCGCGTGGATCAGCACATCGGCGCTTTGCGGCGTGCCGAGCTTGTGGAAATAGACGGCGTGATTTTCGTTGAGCGACTGGAACGCCTCGCCCGCCTGCGGTTCGGGGAAGCGTGAATAATAGAAACCGCTGCCGTCCTTCGCCCAGTCGAGCGACGAGAATTTGACCCAGCGGATCTCGTCGGGGGTGTCGGCGCCGGTCGCGACGTCCATGACGCGCACGATGCGCCAGTCGGTGCCGCCGTCCTGCACCGCATAGAGCAGATACCGGCCGTCCTCCGACGGTTCCCATTCGGCCAGTGCGGTCGCACCGTCCTTCGCCCAGCCGTTGGGGTCGATCAGGACGCGGCCTTCGCCCGCCAGTCCGTCGCGGACATGGAGCACCGCCTGCGGCTGGAGCCCGTCGTTGCGCGTATAGAAATAGCGGGTACCCGCCTTGCGCGGCAGGCCGAAGCGCTCGTAATTGTAGAGCTCGGTCATCCGCTTCGCGAAAATGTCGCGGCCGGGCAGCGTGTCGAGATAGGCGTCGGTGACCTTGTTCTGCGCCGCGACCCAGTCGGCGACCTTCGGCGCGACGCGGACGTCGTCTTCCAGCCAGCGATAGGGATCGGCGACGGTCACGCCGAACTGCGTGTCGGCGGTGCCGTCGCGTTCGGTCGCCGGATAGGCGAGCCCGCTTGCAGGCGCCGCCGCGTCGGTCGCCCCGGCCGCTCCCGGCGTCATGAGCAGGGCAACCAGCGCCAGCGGCGCGGACAGGCTTTTGCGGTGCATGGCAAGGCGATCCTCATCGTGTCGGGAAACAATCTTGCGTCCCTATGAAACCATCGGCCCATGGCGGGCAAGGGGAATCGGGTGGGATGCGAACCTGAAGCCTGATCACCTTGGACTCTGATGACATTAGATTGACCCCCTTCGTCATTGCGAGCGGAGCGAAGCAATCCAGAGCGGTTTGCGCCAACTCTGGATTGCCGCGTCGCTTCGCTCCTCGCAATGACGATTCCAACCCATGAAAAAGGGCGGCCGTCCCATGGACGCCGCCCTTGATCTTGTGTCACCGGAAAGGCGCGGCTTACGCGTCTTCCAGTTCCTCGTCGGTCATCACCGGACCCGAATCCTGGCCCTTGGCATCGACGTCGCGGTCGACGAATTCGATGATCGCGATCGGCGCCGCGTCCGAAGCGCGGATGCCCGCCTTGATGATGCGGGTGTAGCCGCCGTTGCGATCCTTGTAGCGTTCGGCGAGCACGTCGAACAGCTTGACGAGCTGCGTGTCGTCCATCAGCCGGCTCTGCGCGAGGCGGCGATTGGCGAGCCCGCCGCGCTTCGCGAGCGTGACCAGCTTCTCGATATAGGGGCGCAGTTCCTTCGCCTTGGCGACGGTCGTCGTGATCTGCTCGTGCTTGATCAGCGAGGCCGACATGTTGCGGAACATCGCGATGCGATGCGCGCTGGTGCGCTGAAGCTTCCGGCCACCCGATTTATGACGCATGTTCTTGTCCTTCGTTCGTTAAGGGCCCGTATGAGGTAGCCCAGACCAGGTCGATTAACGGGCCGACCCATTCCCGTTCCTCCCCCGCGGGGGGAGGGGGACCACCCGAAGGGTGGTGGAAGGGGCACAGGAGGTTTACGCAGCGCGTGCCCCTCCACCATGCTTCGCATGGTCCCCCTCCCCGTTTCGGGGAGGATGATTACCCCAGCAGCTCCTGTTCGAGCTTCTTGGCCATTTCCTCGATATTCTCCGGCGGCCAGCCGGGGATGTCCATGCCGAGGCGCAGACCCATCGACGAGAGCACTTCCTTGATCTCGTTGAGCGACTTGCGGCCGAAGTTCGGCGTGCGGAGCATCTCGGCCTCGGTCTTCTGGACCAGGTCGCCGATGTAGATGATGTTGTCGTTCTTGAGGCAGTTGGCGCTGCGGACCGACAGTTCGAGTTCGTCGACCTTCTTGAGCAGGAAGCGGTTGAGCTGGTTGACGTCCGACTCCTCGCTCGCCTGCGACGGCGCCGCCATGCCGATCAGGCCGCTGTCGTTCATCGCCTCTTCGAAGTGGACGAAGACCTGGAGCTGATCCTGCAGGATGCGCGCCGCATAGGCGACCGCATCCTCGGGCGTCACCGTGCCGTCGGTCTCGACGGTCAGGTTGAGCTTGTCATAGTCGAGTTCCTGCCCGATGCGGGCGTTCTCGACCTTGTAGGCGACCTGGCGCACCGGCGAGTAGAGCGAGTCGACCGGGATCAGGCCGATCGGCGCGTCGGCCGGACGGTTGGCGGTCGCGGGGACATAGCCCTTGCCGGTGTCGGCGACGAGTTCCATGTTCAGCGTCGCACCGTCGTCGAGATGGCAGACGACATGGTCGGGGTTCATCACCTTGATGTCGCCAGACACCATGATGTCGCCCGCCTTGACGACGGCGGGGCCGGTCGCCGAAAGCTGCAGCCGCTTCGGGCCTTCGCCTTCCATCCTGAGCGCGATCTGCTTCACGTTGAGGACGATGTCGGTGACGTCCTCGCGCACGCCGGCAAGGCTCGAGAATTCGTGCAGGACGTTCTCGATCTTGATCGACGTGATCGCCGCGCCCTGGAGCGACGACAGCAGCACGCGGCGCAGCGCGTTGCCCAGCGTCAGGCCGAAGCCGCGCTCGAGCGGCTCGGCGACGAAGGTCGCCTTGCTCTTGCCGTCGCTGCCGGCCTTGATTTCCAGGTTGCTGGGCTTCTTCAATTCCTGCCAGTTCCGGATATTGACAGTCATGGACTTCCCTTTGCTTTTGCGGGACGGGTCGGGGTCGCGGCCTGCCCTCGCGTGAATGGTGTGACGGCGCGGCGGCGGGGGTGCCGCCGATCCGGAAGCGTCAGACGCGGCGGCGCTTGGCCGGGCGCACGCCGTTGTGCGGGATCGGCGTCACGTCGCGGATCGACGTGATGTGGAAACCGACCGCCTGCAACGCGCGCAGCGCCGATTCGCGACCGGCGCCGGGGCCCTTCACTTCGACTTCCAGCGTGCGCACGCCGTGTTCGGCGGCCTTCTTGCCGGCATCCTCGGCGCAGACCTGCGCGGCGTAGGGGGTCGACTTGCGGCTGCCCTTGAAACCCATCATGCCGGCGCTCGACCAGGCAATGGCGTTGCCCTGCGCGTCGGTGATGGTGATCATCGTGTTGTTGAAGGTCGCGTTGACGTGGGCGACCCCCGAAGAGATATTCTTGCGTTCGCGCCGACGAAGGCGCTGCGGTTCACGAGCCATGATGAAATCCTGTCCTAGATCCTGAAGCTGGCCGGCGAGGGACGGGTGGTCCCGGTCGCGGCCGCGAAGCAGGGAAGCGCGCCCGGTGGACGCGCCGCGACCTTACTTCTTCTTGCCGGCGATCGGCTTCGCCTTGCCCTTGCGGGTGCGCGCATTGGTGTGCGTGCGCTGGCCGCGGACCGGCAGGCCCTTGCGGTGGCGCAGACCACGGTAGCAGGCGAGGTCCATCAGTCGCTTGATGTTCATCGCCGTCTCGCGGCGCAGGTCGCCCTCGACCGTCAGGTCGGCGTCGATCGCTTCGCGGATCTGCAGCACCTCGGCGTCGCTGAGGTCCTGGATGCGGCGGCTGTGGTCGATCCCCAGCTTGTCGGCGATGCCGACGGCGGTCTTGCGGCCGATGCCGTGGATATAGGTGAGCGCGATGATCACGCGCTTGTTGGTGGGCAGGTTGACGCCCGCGATACGTGCCATGTAATCTTTCTCCTGCTCCACAGGGCACGCTGGCAAACGAGCCCTATCTCAAAGCGTCTGATTTCCAACGCAAAAAGCGGACCACGAAGCCGCGTCCCGCGTTTCGCCGTCCGGTCGGTATGTTGGAATAGGCCGCAACTAGGGCGAGTCGCCCCGATTGTCAAGCAAAGCGCCGGTCCGGCGGCTCGCCGATCCGTACCTCTCTGCCGTCTAGGACGTTGCCGCCACCGCCCGGTCGTGCAGCCGGTCGACGACGGCCGCGTGGATGCCCGGGGCACAGGCGATGACGCCGAAGGCCTGCGCGCTCGGCGTGTTGAAGGCGAGCGGCTGGCCGAAGGCGTCGGTCACGGTCGCGCCCGCCTCCGCCGCGATCAGCGCCGCCGCGGCGACGTCCCATTCGAACCCCCAGCGCAGCGTCGCGACCAGGTCGGCGCGGTCGTCGGCGACCAGCGCCATGCGCAGCGCGATGCTGTTCGGCTTGGTCACCATCACCAGATCGCGGTCGACCTTCGGCAGGCTGTCGGCGGGGACGCGCGCGCCGTCGAAGGCGACGCGGCGGCTGGCGCGCAGCGTTTCGCCGTTCAGCGTCGCGCCCTGCCCCTTGCGCGCGACCCACAGTTCGTCGAGTGCCGGGGCATAAAGGACCCCGACCTGTGGGGCGCCGTCGATGACGAGCGCGACCGAGACCGCCCAGCCGGGGCGGCCGCGGATGAAATCGCGCGTGCCGTCGATCGGATCGACGCACCACAGCGCGCGCCGCGACAGCCGGTCGGCATTGTCGGCGGTCTCTTCCGACAGCCAGCCGGCCTCGGGAACCATCGCGCCGAGCACCGCCTTGAGCCGCGCATCGACCGCGAGATCGACGTCGCTGACCGGATTGTCGTGCGACTTGTGCCAGACGTCGATCGCCTTTCCCTCGCCGCGCCAGCGCGCCATCGCCATGTCGCCGACCTCGCGCGTGGCGGCGATCAAGGCTTCGATGTTGCGGGCGGGCATCGGGTAGCGAGGCTTAGCTGCTGGCCACCGTCATGCCGTCGATGCGGAGCGTCGGCACATTGGTTGCGTGGCGGAAGACGAGGTCGCTGGCGGGAACCAGCGCCGCGAACATGTCGATCAGGTTCCCGGCGATGGTGAATTCGGCGATCGGCCCCGCGATCGCGCCGTCGCGGATCGCGAAGCCCGACGCGCCGCGACTGTAGTCGCCGGTCACGGCGTTGACGCCCTGGCCGATCAGCTCGGTCACATAGACGCCTTCGCCGATATCGGCGATCAGCGCTTCGGGGGACAGCGCGCCGGGGGCGAGGTGCAGGTTGCTGGCGGTCACGCCCGCCGCGCCGCCGCCGCGACTGGCATGGCCGGTCGGCGCCAGGCCGAGCTGGCGCGCCGATGCGGTATCGAGCAGCCAGCCGGTGATCCGCCCGTTCGCCACGATGTCGCGCGCGCCGGTCGGCAGGCCTTCGCCGTCGAAGGCGCGGCTGCGCAGGCCGCGCGGCCGGTGCGGTTCGTCGCGGACGACGATGCCGCTGTCGAACAGCGCCCGGTCCTCCTTGCCGAGCAGGAAGCTGGTGCCGCGCGCGACGGCGGGGCCGGCCATCGCGCCGAGCAGATGGCCGAGGATGCTGCCGCCGACGCGCGGATCGAGCACCACCGGGACCTTGCCGACCGGCGCCTTGCCCGGATTCAGCCGCGCGACGGCGCGGGTGCCCGCGCGCGCGCCGATCTCCGCCGCGCTTTCGAGGTCCGACAGATGGTGCGCGCTGTGCCAGCCGTAATCGCGCTGCATCGCGGCGCCTTCGCCGGCGATCACGCTCGCCGACAGGCTGTGCCCGCTCGATCCGTAGCCGCCGGCGAAGCCGTGGCTGGTGGCGAGGGCAAAGCGGGTGCGGCTGTGGCTCGCGGTGCCGCCCTCGCTGTTGGTCACGCCCGCGACGGCGCGCGCGGCTTCCTCGACCGCCAGCGCCGCGGCGCGTAGCGCCTGCGGATCGGCCTCGCTGCCGTCGTCGAGATCGAGGTCGGGCACCGGGCCCTTGTAGAGCAGTTCTTCCGGCGCGAGGCCCGCATAGGGGTCCTCGGGCGCTTCGCGCGCCATCGCGACGCAGCGCTCGACCAGCTTCGCCAGTTCGCCCGCGTCCATGTCGGCGGTCGAAACGCTCGCGCTGCGTCGCCCGACGAAGACGCGCAGCGAGATATCCTGCCCCTCGGACCGCTCGACATCCTCGAGCTGGCCGAGCCGCATCGACACTCCGGTCGCGGCGTTGCAGTAATAAAGGGCGTCGGCGGCGTCGGCGCCCGCCTTGGTCGCGGCGTCGCAGAGCATCTGCGCGCGGTCGAGGGCTTCGGAAACACTCAGCATGGCCGCGCCCTATACGGCGCGGGACCGGTCGTCAAAATCAAAGTCGGCAGCGCCGTCCTAGAGGGTGATGGCGGCGAAACCCTGCGTTGCCGCCATCGCGCCGCTGACCCACAGGAAGGGCAGGGCGAGCGCGGCGGCCCACAGACGGCGGACGTCGCGGCGGAAGCGCGCGTGCAGTCCCCAGCTCGCGAGGGCCTGGCGGCTCAGATGATACCAGCGCCGCTCGGTCAGCCGCGCGGCGGGAAGGGCGAGCGCGACCAGCATGACGAGCGCGACGATGATGAAGGCGGACGGCGCGCCGGCGGCGATCGCGCTCGACACCAGCCAGATCTGCAGCGCGGCGAAAACGAGCAGCGCGGCGGCCGCGTGCAGGGTCATCCGGCGGCCGAGGCTGCGTGCCGCGGGCACGCTCGGCGGCAAGCGCTTCCACAGGCGCGGTCCGAATGCTGATGCCATGTTTTCAGCCTCCCCGGCTGGCGATTCCCAGAAACCCCAGGTTTTCAGCCGTTAATCCCCAAGTCAAGCCACGATGCCAGCGATTCGTTAATTTTTTCGTCATTTCATCGCAGATTCCGAACGATTTCGCGGCGCGCCGTTGCTCCATGGCGACCATCGAGCCGCAGAGGCCGTTGGTCGAAACCCGGCACCGGCGAAAGCGCGCGTCGGGCATCGGGCCCGAAACGCGGCCCTCTCTTCCGCTCGACACGAACGGCGAGATGGGCCAGATTTAGGGCGCGATGCCTTCATCGGGCGACCGCCATCCATCGCGCAACATGGGGAAATCATCATGCGTCATCTGTCTTTTCTGGCCGCGCTGGCCCTGCCGCTGGCGTCCGTTCCGGCTGCCGGGCAGGAGGCGCCCGCCGACGTGCAGCCGAAGCCCGCGGCGCTGGTCGCCGACGGCATGCCCGACGTCCCCGCGGCGCTCGCGGCGGCGACGCGGCCCTATATGGAATATCGCGGCGCGTCCTTCGTCGGCTGGAACCCCGGCGACAAGACGATGCTGATCGCTACGCGCTTCGGCAACACGACCCAGCTTCACCGCGTCGCGGCACCGATGGGCGCGCGCGAGCAGCTGACTTTCGAGGCGGAGCCTGTCGGCCGGGGCGTGTGGGCGCCCGCGACCGGCGACCTGATGCTGGTCCAGAAGGACATCGGCGGCAACGAATTCTATCAGATCTACACGATGAAGGATGGGCGCCTGACGCTGCTGACCGACGGCAAGAGCCGCAACGCGCTCAATGCCTGGAGCAAGGACGGCAGCCTCATCGCCTTCACCTCGACGCGGCGGAACGGCCGCGACAGCGACATCTATGTCATGAACCCGCGCGACCCCGCGTCAGCGCGCCTCGTCGCGCAGGTCGACAGCAACGGCTGGGCGGTCGCCGGCTTCGCGCCCGACAAGAGCTGGGCGCTCGTCGCCAGATATGCCTCGGTCGAAAAGACCGACCTGTTCCGCCTCGATCTGAGCAGCGGCGCGATGACGCCGATCGGCGACCATGGCAAGACGGTGGCCTATGGCGAGGCGGCCTTCGCGCCCGACGGAACCATCTGGGTGACGAGCGACGAGGGCAGCGACTTTCAGCGTCTCGGCACGCTCGACCCCGCGACCGGCGTCTTTACGCCACGCGGGCCGGCGGAATCGTGGGACGTCGAGGCATTCGACCTGTCGGATGACGGGCGCTTCGTCGCCTATGCGATCAACGAGGCGGGGGCGAGCCGCCTGCGCGTGCTCGACGTCGCGAGCGGCCGGGCGCGCACGGTCGACGGCCTGCCCGCGGGCGTGATCGGCCATGTCGAGGTCGCGCCGTGGGGCGCGATCGGCATCGGCTTCACCTCGGCGCGCAGCGCCGCCGACGCCTATAGCGTCGATCCCGAAACGCTCGCGGTAACGCGCTGGACCAAAAGCGAGACCGGCGGGCTCGACGCGGCGCGCAACATCGAACCCGAACTGGTCAGGGTGAAGAGCTTCGACGGGCTGGAGATGTCGGGCTTCCTCTATCGTCCCGACCCCGCGAAATTCCCGGGCAAGCGACCGCTGATCATGCACGTCCACGGCGGGCCCGAAAGCCAGTGGCGCCCCGAATTCCTGGGCAGCACCAATTATCTGATCAACGAACTGGGCGTCGCCTATTTCTATCCCAACGTCCGCGGTTCGACCGGCTATGGCAAGCGCTTCGTCGGGCTCGACAACGGGCCGTTCAAGCGCGAGGACAGCGTTCGCGACATGGGCGTCTTCCTCGACGCGCTGGCGAAGGACAAGGGACTCGACGCGGCGCGCTTCGGCCTGACCGGGCGCAGCTACGGCGGCTATATGTGCTACGCCGCCGCGACCCATTTCGCCGACAAGCTGCGCGCGAACCTGTGTGTCGTCGCGATCTCGAACTTCGTGACCTTTCTCGAGAACACGCAGGAATATCGGCGCGACCTGCGCCGTGTCGAATATGGCGACGAGCGCGATCCGGCGCAGCGCAAGAAGCTGATGGAAATCTCTCCGCTGACGCGCGTTTCCGACATCCGCAAACCGCTGTTCGTCGTCACCGGCGCCAACGATCCGCGCGTGCCGGCGTCGGAGGCGGACCAGATCGTCGCCGCGGTGCGCGGCAACGGCGGTACGGCCTGGAGCCTTGTGGCGACCAACGAGGGGCACCAGTGGGGTAAGAAGGAGAATGTCGATTACACCTTCTGGACCTCGCTGCTGTTCTGGCAGCATTATCTGCTGAACTGATCAGCTCGGGTCGAAATCGGCGATCAGGTCGTGGCGGTCGCCGGGAAAGAGCTGGCGGACATAGGTGACATAGTCGCGCGCCCGCCACGTCCAGCGTTCGAGGCTCAGGCAGGCGGTTCCCGGCCGGATCGCCAGCCGCCGCGCCTCGGTCGCCGACGCGGCGACCGCGCGGATGCGGTGGCGCGCGTGGGTCCAGGGGACATGGCCGAGTAGCCAGGTGCCGGGTGCCGTGTCGGCGAAATCCTCGTCCGCGCATCCGGGCACGGCGGCGAGCGAGATCCAGCGCTCCTCGATCGCGAACGGCAGGTCGTCGGCGAAATGCACCCCCTCGACCGCCAGCGCCGCGCCGGCGATCCCGGCGATGTCCGGCGCTTCGCCCGCGGCGAGCGTCGCGCGTCGGTTCCGCTGCCAGCGATAGGTCTCGCCCTTGGCGGCGGCGACGCTGGCGAGGTCGGGGACTTCGAGCACGGCCGACTGGCTGTGCGGGCGCGCGACGAAGCTTCCTGCCTTGCGCCGCCGTTCGATCAGGCCGGCGCGCGCCAGCGTCTCCATCGCCTTGCTCACCGTCGCGCGCGCGCAGCCGTAATGCGCGGCAAGCTCGGTCTCATAGGGAATGCGGGTCCCCGGCGGCCATTCGCCCGAATGAATCCGCGCGCTGATGTCGCCGCGAATCCGCTGGTCGAGCGTCGCGGTCATGCGAGCAGGCGTTCCAGCGTCGCGGTATAGCGCGCCGCGATCGCCGGGGCGGCGACGTGGCGGCCGCCTTCGACGCACAGCCGGCCCCCGCGCCACACGCGGTCGATCGGGCCGGTGCGGCCCGCGAAGATCCAGCGGTCGAGCAGGGTGGCCGGATCGGCGCCGGCGAGCGTCGGGTGCGTCATGTCGAGGCTGACCATGTCCGCGGGCGCGCCGGCCGACAAGCCCCCCGTGACGCCGAGCGCCTGCGCGCCGCCCGCGAGCGCCGCGTCGAACAGCGTGCGTCCGACCGAATCCTGGCCGTTTCCGGCGAGCAGCACGCGCCGCCGGTCGCGCAGCCGCTGCGAATATTCGAGCGCGCGCAATTCGGAGGCGAGGTCGATCGCGATGTTCGAATCGGTGCCGACCCCGAAACGCCCGCCCGCCCGCAAATAGCGCGTCGCGGGAAAGATGCCGTCACCGAGGTTGGCCTCTGTCACCGGACACAGGCCCGCGACGGCGCCGCGCGCCGCGAGCGCGTCGCATTCGGCGTCGGTCAGATGGGTGGCGTGGATCAGGCACCAGCGCGCGTCGATCCCCGCTTCGTCGAGCAGCCATTCGACGGGGCGCCTGCCGCTCCATGCGAGGCAGTCGTCGACCTCGCGCTGCTGTTCGGCGGCGTGGATATGAATCGGACCGTCGGTGGCGAGCGCGGTCACCTCGGCCAGTTCGGCGGGCGTCACCGCGCGCAGCGAGTGCGGCGCGACCCCCAGCGTCGCGTCGGCGGGAAGCAGGGCGCGGCTCGCCTCGACCAGCCGCGCGAAGCCGTCGCGCGACGACAGGAAACGCTTTTGCCCCGGACTGGGCTCGGCGCCGCCGAAATTGCCGTGCGCGTAGAAGACGGGCAGCAGCGTCAGGCCGATGCCGGTCGCGTCGCACGCCGCGACGATCGCGCCCGCCATCGCGGCGGCATCGGCATAGGGCCGCCCGTCTGGATCGTGGTGAAGGTAATGGAATTCGCCGACGCGGGTGAAGCCCGACTCCAGCATCTCGGCATAGGCCTGCGCAGCGACGGCGGCGACGTCGTCGGGAGTCATCCGCGCGAGGAAGCGGTACATGACCTCGCGCCAGCTCCAGAAATCGTCGTCGCGCCCGGCGCCGCGCTCGGACAGGCCCGCCATGCCGCGCTGGAAGGCGTGGCTGTGGACGTTGCACAGGCCGGGCAGGGCGACGGCGTGGACCTCGGCCGACCCCGCCGCGCGATCGGGCTCGACCCGGGTGATCCGGCCCGCGTCGTGGGTGATCAGGACGGCGTTCCGCCATCCGTCGGGCAGCAGCGCCTGCCGGAACCAAAGCTGTTGCATTCCGATCCTCCCTTGTTATGACTAGACATAATAACGGATCAGGCGGAGGGCAATGGCCGATCGACTGTGGATCAATGCGCGGGTCGCGACGATGGGTGACGATGGTCTCGGCATCATCGAGCGCGGCGCCGTCGCGGCCGAGGGCGGGCGGATAGGCTTCGTCGGGCCGCAGGCGGACGCGCCGACAGGCGCGTGCGAGACGATGGACTGCGAGGGGCGCTGGATCACCCCCGGCCTGATCGATTGCCACACCCACCTTGTCCACGCCGGGACGCGCGCCGCCGAATGGCGGATGCGGCTGGCGGGCGCGCGTTACGAGGAGATTGCGGCGGCGGGCGGCGGCATCGTCTCGACCGTGCAGGCGGTGCGTGCGGCGAGCGAGGCCGATCTGGTCGCGGCGTCGCTGCCGCGGCTCGACGCGATGCTCGCCGACGGGGTGACGACGGTCGAGGTCAAGTCGGGCTATGGCCTGTCGCTCGACGACGAACTGCGGATGCTGCGTGCGGCGAAGGCGCTGGCGGCGGCGCGGCCGGTGCGCGTCGCGGCGACCTTCCTCGGCGCGCACAGCGTTCCGCCGGAGTATAAGGGGCGCGCCGACGACTATGTCGCGCTCGTCTGCGACGCGATGATCCCGGCGGTGGCGGGGCTTGCCGACGCGGTCGACGTCTATTGCGACACGGTCGGTTTCACCCCCGCGCAGACCGAGCGCGTGCTGGTCGCGGCGAAGGCGGCCGGGCTGCCGGTCAAGATTCACGCGGAACAGCTTTCGGACCAGCATGGCGCGGCGCTCGCGGCGCGATACGGGGCGCTGTCGGCCGACCATCTCGAACATCTGGGCGCCGACGGGATCGCCGCGATGGCGGCGGCGGGCAGCGTCGCGGTGCTGCTGCCCGGCGCCTATTATTTCCTGCGCGACGAAACGAAGCCGCCGGTCGCGGCGCTCGTGGCCGCGGGAGTGCCGCTGGCGGTCGCGACCGACTGCAATCCGGGCACGTCGCCACTCACCTCGCTACGCCTGGCGATGAACATGGCGGCGACTTTGTTCGGACTGACGGTCGAGCAATGCTGGCTCGGCGTCACGCGCCACGCGGCGCGCGCGCTGGGGCTGAGCGGGCGGGTGGGGACGCTGGAAGTCGGCAAGGATTGCGACCTCGCGATCTGGTCGGTCGAGACGCTGGCCGAGGTTCCCTATCACATGGGGATGAGCCCGCTGCACGCCCGCGTCTTTCAGGGGCATATGTTTCAGGGGAACGGGCGATGACGACGATGCTGACGCCGGGCGCGGTGACGCTTTCGCAATGGCACGCCATCTATCGCGGCGACGCGCCGCCGCTCGACCCGTCGTGCATGGCGCGCGTCGACGCGGGGGCGGCGGCGGTCGCGCGCATCCTCGCGCGCCAGCGGCCGGTCTATGGCATCAACACCGGCTTCGGAAAGCTGGCGAGCGTGCGCATCGCCGATGACGAACTGAACGCGCTTCAGCGCAACATCATTCTCAGCCATTCGGCCGGGGTGGGCGACCCCGCGCCCGCAGCCGTCGTGCGGCTGATGCTGGCGCTCAAGCTCGCCAGCCTTGCGCAGGGCGCCTCGGGCGTGCGGCGCGAGACGGTGCAGATGCTCGATGCGATGCTCGCGCGCGACTGCCTGCCCGTGGTGCCGTGCCAGGGGTCGGTCGGCGCGAGCGGTGACCTCGCGCCGCTGGCGCACATGGCGGCGGCGATGATGGGGGTGGGCGAGATCGACTGGCAAGGCCGGCGGATGCCCGCCGCCGACGCGCTGCGCGCCGCCGACCTGCCGATCCTGACACCGGGACCGAAGGAAGGGTTGGCGCTGCTCAACGGGACGCAATTCTCGTGCGCCTATGCGCTCGCCGGGCTGTTCGAGGCCGACCGGCTGTTCCGCGCAGCGCTACTCACCGGCGCGCTGTCGACCGAAGCGGCGAAGGGCACCGACGCGCCTTTCGACCCGCGCATCCACGCCCTGCGCCGCCATCGCGGGCAGGTTGAGGTCGCGGCGGCGCTGCGCGCGCTGATGACCGCTTCGGGGATCCGCGCCTCGCACCGCGACGACGATCCGCGCGTGCAGGACCCCTATTGCCTGCGTTGCCAGCCGCAGGTGATGGGCGCCGCGCTCGACGTGCTGCGGCAGGCGGCGGCGACGCTGGAGGACGAGGCGAACGGCGTCTCCGACAATCCGCTGATCTTCCCCGACACCGACGAGGCGCTGTCGGGCGGCAATTTCCACGCCGAGCCCGTCGCCTTCGCCGCCGACATGATCGCGCTCGCGATCTGCGAGATCGGCTCGATCGCCGAACGCCGCGTCGCGATGCTCGTCGATCCGGCGCTGTCGGGGCTTCCCGCCTTCCTGACCGCGCATCCGGGGCTCAACTCGGGCTTCATGATCCCGCAGGTCACGGCGGCGGCGCTCGTTTCGGAGAACAAGCAGTGCGCCTATCCGGCGAGCGTCGATTCGATCCCGACCTCGGCGAACCAGGAGGATCATGTGTCGATGGCGGCGCACGGCGCGCGGCGGCTGCTCGCGATGGCGGCGAACGCGCAGAACGTTATCGGTATCGAACTGCTCGCTGCGGCGCAGGGCTGCGACTTTCATGTCGGGCTGCGCGCGTCGGAGGCGCTCGAACGGGTGCGCGCGCGGCTGCGCCGCGACGTGCCGGGGCTCGGCGAGGATCGCTATTTCGCCAGCGACATGGCGGCCGCGACGGCGCTGGTCAGGGGCGATGCGCTGGCGGAGGCGGCGGGTGTCGCCCTGCCGGGCGTGATGCGATGAGCGGCGACTGGCTTCGCATCGCGCGCGGGGAGGCGCCACTGATCCTGTGCTTTCCGCACGGCGGCACGGCGATCCCCGAAGCGCTGGCGGCGCGGTTCGTGTCGCCGTGGCTCGCGCGCAAGGACGCCGACTGGTGGATCGAGGCGCTCTACGGTTTCGGCGCGGAACTCGGCGCGACGACGATCGCGACCGATATCTCGCGCAGCGTCATCGACATGAACCGCGACCCGAGCGGCGCCTCGCTCTATCCGGGGCAGGCGACGACCGAGCTGTGCCCGACGACGAGTTTCGACGGCGAGCCGCTCTATCGTGGCGATCCGCCCGGCGCGGACGAGATCGAGCGGCGCACGGCGACATGGTTCGCGCCCTATCACGCGGCGATCGAGGCGGAGATCGCGCGGCTGCGCGCCGTCCATCCGGCGGTCGTCGTCTATGACTGCCATTCGATCCGCAGCCATGTGCCGCGGCTGTTCGACGGCGAGCTGCCGCAGTTCAACATCGGCACCAACAGCGGGCGAAGCTGCGCGCGCGCCCTCGCCGACGCGGTCGAGGCGGTGTGCGCGGCGAGCGGCTTCGGCCATGTCCGCGACGGCCGCTTCAAGGGCGGCTGGACGACGCGGCATTACGGCCGCCCCGAAGCGGGCGTGCACGCGATCCAGATGGAGCTCGCCTGCCGCGGCTACATGACCGAGCCCGCTTCGCCCGACGAGAGCAATTGGCCCAGCCCGCTCGACGCCGATCCCGCGATCCTGCCGACGCTGCGGCAGGCGATCGCCGCCGTGCTCGATTTCGCGAAAGGATGCCCATGAACCGCCTCGACAACAGCCGCATCATCCGCCCCGCCACCGGTACCGGCCTGTCCGCGAAAAGCTGGCTGACCGAAGCGCCGCTGCGGATGCTGATGAACAATCTGCACCCCGACGTCGCCGAGCGGCCCGAGGAGCTGGTCGTCTATGGCGGCATCGGCCGCGCGGCGCGCGACTGGGAAAGCTATGACCGCATCGTCGCGGCACTGCGCCGGCTCGAGGACGACCAGACCTTGCTCGTCCAGTCGGGCAAGCCGGTCGGCATCTTCCGCACCCACGCCGACGCGCCGCGCGTGCTGATCGCGAACAGCAACCTCGTCCCGCACTGGGCGACGTGGGAGCATTTCAACGAACTCGACCGGCGCGGGCTCGCCATGTACGGACAGATGACCGCCGGGTCGTGGATCTACATCGGCAGCCAGGGCATCGTGCAGGGCACCTACGAGACGTTCGTCGAGATGGGGCGCCAGCATTATGGCGGCGACCTGTCGGGCCGCTGGCTGCTCACCGCCGGGCTCGGCGGCATGGGCGGCGCGCAGCCGCTCGCCGCGGTGATGGCGGGCGCCTCGTGCCTCGCGATCGAATGCCAGCCGAGCCGGATCGAGATGCGGCTGCGCACCGGCTATCTCGACCACCGCGCCGACACGATCGAAGAGGCGCTGGCGATCATCGAAGCAAGCTGCGCGGACCGGAAGCCGGTTTCGGTCGGCCTGCTCGGCAATGCCGCCGAAATCCTGCCCGACCTGTTCGCGCGCGGCGTGCGCCCCGACCTGCTCACCGACCAGACCTCGGCGCACGATCCGGTGAACGGCTATTGCCCCGCCGGCTGGAGCGTCGCCGAGTGGGCCAGTAAGCGCGATAGCGACCCGCAGGCGGTGGCGCGGGCGGCCAAGGCGTCGATGGCGACGCACGTCCGCGCGATGCTCGATTTCCACGCCGCGGGGGTGCCGACCACCGACTATGGCAACAATATCCGGCAGATGGCGAAGGACGAGGGCGTCGACAATGCCTTCGATTTCCCGGGCTTCGTCCCCGCCTATATCCGCCCGCTCTTCTGCCGCGGCGTCGGCCCGTTCCGCTGGGCGGCGCTGTCGGGCGATCCCGAGGACATCTATCGCACCGACGCCAGGGTGAAGGAACTGCTGCCGGACGACGCGCATCTTCACACCTGGCTCGACATGGCGCGCGAGCGGATCCAGTTTCAGGGTCTGCCGGCGCGCATCTGCTGGGTCGGACTCGGCGACCGCCACCGGCTCGGCCTCGCGTTCAACGAGATGGTCGCGAGGGGCGAGCTCAAGGCGCCGGTGGTGATCGGCCGCGATCACCTCGATTCGGGGTCGGTGGCGAGTCCCAACCGCGAGACCGAGGCGATGAATGACGGCACCGACGCGGTGTCCGACTGGCCGCTGCTCAACGCGCTGCTCAACACCGCGAGCGGGGCGACCTGGGTGTCGCTGCACCATGGCGGCGGCGTCGGCATGGGCTATTCGCAGCACGCGGGCATGGTGATCGTCGCCGACGGCAGCGAGGCGGCGGCGAAGCGGCTCGAACGCGTGCTGTGGAACGATCCCGCGACCGGCGTGATGCGCCATGCCGATGCGGGATACGAAATCGCGATCGACTGCGCGCGCGAAAAGGGCCTCGACCTGCCGTCGCTGGCCTGAGGCGACGCTTGCGCATCTGCCGATCTCTGCTGGCTTTGGTTAGAGCGACGCGCGTGAAATCTGCACCACCCTTTCTGCCGTTCGTGCTGAGCTTGTCGAAGCACCGTCCTTCTTCTTGCGGCGCCTGACAGAAAGAACGGCCCTTCGACAAGCTCAGGGCAAACGGTGCATATTTAAGGCACGATGCACTAATCCATGCCGTCCTTGCGAGCGGCGAAGCCGCGCGGCAACCCAGAGCAGGCGTAAACCGCCCTGGATTACTTCCCCCGGATCATGTCCGGGGTCGCAGTGACGCGGTCCAACTGCATCACCATGGCTAACGCGCTTCAGGCCGGGCCGCGCACGTCCCCTCCGGCGCCGCTGCGGAACCAGTCGGTCAACCGGCGGCACGCCTCTTCGACCAGTTCGGCGCTCAGCGCGTAGCTGAAGCGGATGAAGCGATGGCCGTTCACGGGGTCGAAATCGATCCCCGGCGCGGTGGCGAGCGCGGTGTCGGCGAGCAGCCGCTTGCAGAAGGCCATGCTGTCGTCGGTCAGGTGCGCGATCGACGCATAGACATAGAAGGCGCCGTCCGACGGCGCGATATCGGTGATGCCGAGACCGGCGAGGGTGGCGAGCAGCCGCTCGCGATTGCGGCGATAGACGTCGACGCGCGCGTCGAGTTCGGGCTCGCAGTCGAACGCCGCGAGCGCGGCGTGCTGGCTGAGCGCAGGGGGCGACAGGAAGAGGTTGCCGGCGCGCGCCCGCGCGGCGTCGACCAGTGCCTCGGGACAGATCACCCAGCCGAGCCGCCACCCCGGCATGCCATAATATTTGGAGAAGCTGTTGATGACGAAGGCGTCGTCGTCATGGTTCAGGATCGACTGGGTCTCGATCCCGTAGCTCAGGCGATGATAGATTTCGTCGGAGATGATGCGGACGCCGCGCTCGCGGCACGCCGCCGCGATCTCCGCCAGTTCGTGCGGCGGGATGATCGTGCCCGTCGGATTGGCGGGGCTGGCGACGATCAGCCCGTCCGGCGCGGGCGCCGCCTCGCGGATGTGGCGCGCCGCGATCTGGAAGCGGTCGTTGGCGCCGCAGGCGATCTCGATCGGCGTCATCTCCAGCGCGCGCAGCGAATTGCGATAGGCGACATAGCCGGGCCGCGCGGTCATCACCCGGCTCCCCGCGCGAAAGCCGGTGAGCAGCGCGAGGACGAGCGCGGGCGACGCGCCGCAGGTCAGGACGATGCGCCGCGGCGCGACATCGACGCCATAGGCGGCGCGATAATGGCGCGAAATGCGTTCGCGCAGCGCCGCGCTTTCCCAATAGCCGAGCATGTCGCCGCTGCTCAGCACCTGCTGCGCGGCGGCGACCGCGCCCGCCGGCGCGCCCTCCGACGGCTGGCCGAATTCCATATGGATTACGGGGGCGCCGGCGGCGCGCATCTTCTGCGCGAGTTGGCTCAGCTCGATGGCGTGGAACGGTTCGATGGCGTCGGCGGTGCGCGGCTGGGTCATGGCGAAGGCTTGTGCCGCCTTGCCGGGCGAATGGCCAGCCCCTTGTGGCGTGGACGAGCAGGGGTGGATGGCAGGGAAATGCATGTTCCCCGGCGAATGCCGGGGTCCAGATGGCGTAGCGCTACCCAGTGTGGACCCCGGCGTTCGCCGGGGAGCGGTTCCTTTCCGGAAAAAGGGTACTGCCAAACTATCTCAGGAAGACGGATGCGGATTACGGCCTGTGGGGATTCGGGATTCGGCGTGCTGCACATCCTTCGTCATGCTGAACTCGTTTCAGCATCCATGGCCGGACTTCTCCTTTTTGCGCCGTCTTTCATTCGAGGGCAGACCATGATCCGCGTCCTATTCAGCCATCGCCGCTGCGGGGCTCGATCGCATAGTGGATCGGTTTGAAGCTACCGCCGCAACTGTCGTAGGCCGAGCAGGCGGTGAGCCCGACGATCAGGTCCGCGAGCGCCCGCAGGCGGATGAAGTCGCCCGGCCGGGTCGTCGGGGGCTCGACCCGGATCCTGCCGTCGGGGGCGACCGGCACGTTCATGAAGATATTGAAGGCGGTCGGAATCGCGTCGGCCGCGACGGCAAAGGGCGCGAGCGCCTCGGCGAGATTGCCGAAACAGCCGCGATGTACCGGCTTGTCCGGATAGAAATGGCGGAAGGTCGCCTCGCTGCACGGCGTCAGCAGGAAATCATGCGTGCCGACGCTGTCCTCGACGATCTCCAGCATCGGCCGCGACCGGTTCGACCACAGGCGATGGCCGGTGGTCAGCCGGATCGTCTCCTCATAATCGAACGTCCGGCCGTTCGACAGCGCCTCGCGCGGATCGTCGGCCATGAAGGCGAGCATGTCGCTGACCTGCCCGCCCTCCGGGTCGATGACCCGAAGGCTGTCGCCGCGGGCGAGCCGGAAGGCGGTGCCGCTGCGCGGCGGGATTTCGGTTATCATGCGCCGGCCCTCGGGTCGTGGAACGGGCAGGCCCAGTCTTCCTCGACGGCGCGGCCGCTGTACTGCGCCGCTTCGCTCGCCTCGCCGTGGCGGGCGAGCATCGGGTTGATGCTGCCCGCAAGCTGCTCGTCGCGCGCGAGGATGCGCTCGCGCATCCGTTCGTAGCGCCCTTCGGCGCGCAGCCGTTCGAACTGGTCGTGGAGGTTGAAGACGAGCACCGGCCGGCGGAAGCGGCGCGCGGGGCGCGAAGCGCGCGGATGGAGGCCGATGACGAAAAAGGCCTCGCCGCCGAAGCTCAGCGAAAAATGGGGATGGTCGGGGTCGGCATGGACGCGCGGGTCGTAAGGCAGGCCTTTCCAGGCGTCCTTGTCGGCGAGCGACTGGATGCGCTCCCACAGCGCCGTCTCGAACGCCGGCTCGTCGAGATCGCCGGGGCCGTGGAAGATCACCGCGAGGCTGCGGAAACCCGCCGGGTCGTCCTTGTAGGCGCGCGCCCATTCGAGCAGCTCGCGGTGAATCTGCAGGTCGTTCCAGCCGCTGGTCAGGTCGTGCGCCTCGACGATCCGCAGCATGTCGTTCGCCAGCGCGGATTTCGCGCCGACGCAGGGGAAATCGGGGGCGCCGACGAAAGTCCGGAATCGGCGGGAAAGATCGGTTTCGGGGGGCGCCGCAATGATACTGGTTTCCATGGTGCGGAAAACGCGGCAGAAAAGAATAAGCTGCATCGGCCGATCGGCGAATCTAGGGTCAGGACCCACTAATTTCGCGATCGAGGTTTGAAGCGATTTTGCACAGGGCGAGGAGGAAAGGCGTAGGAATATGAATATATTTCAAGACTTTTCGACGAAGCCATGGGCAAAATCGGTCAAATCGCGAAGCGACGCCGAAATGGCTTCGATCTCGGGCCCGCGCGGCCTTGCGGGTAGCGATGCTACCCGCTGCATCCGCCCGAACCTGATATCTTCGCCATTTCGACGCCTCGAACGCGAAATTAGTGGGTCCTGACCCTATATCTGGATTGTCATCCGGCCGTCTGCCGCATCGCGGCGGCGGCCGTGGTTTGAACTTGATCTGCGCCCCGCGATTGGGACACCATCGGCTATGCGCCCATCCTTCATCCTCGACCGCGACGGCGACGTCACGCTGCAGGATCAGATCCGCAAGGGCGTGATCGAACTGATGCGGTCGCAGGCGTGGCCGGCGGGGCATCGCCTGCCGTCCTCGCGTACCATGGCCCGGCTGCTCGGCGTCGCCCGCAACACGGTGACGATCGCCTATCAGCAGCTGGTCGCCGACGGGCATGTGGTGGCGCGCGAGCGAAGCGGCCTGTTCGTTTCGGGCGACCTGACCGCCGGGCGCAGCGGCTTCGGCGAGATCGCGGGCATCGCCGAGCGCGCGACCCCGAACGGATTGCCCTGGTCCGAGCGTCTGCCGCGCCTGCCGGCGCTGCCCAGGCCGCGCCCCGCCAACTGGCAGCAATATCGCTATCCCTTCCTCGACGGCTGTTTCGACGACAGCCTGTTCCCCGCCGACGAGTGGCGCGAGGCGGCCAGCCTGTCGCTGAAGCGGCGGCAGATCGCTTCCTGGTCGGGAATCGCCGACGACGATGCCGCGCTGGTCGAGGAAATCCGTACCAAGATTCTGCCGCGACGCGGCATCTATGCCCGGCCCGACGAGATATTGCTCACGCTGGGAACGCAGCATGCGCGCCTGCTGGCGCTCGAACTCTTCTGCGCCGAGGGAAGCCGCGTCGCGGTCGAGGACCCCGGTCCGTTCGAACTGCGCGCGCTGATCGAGGCGCGTCGCGGCGAGGTGGTGCTCCAGCCGGTCGACGCCGACGGCATCGTCACCGACGCGCGGCTTGCAAGCTGCGACCTGGCGGTGGTGACGCCCAGCCATCAGTTGCCGACCGGCGCTACGCTGTCGCTCGACCGGCGCCGCGAGTTGCTCGCCGCCGCGGAGGCGCACGACCTGATCGTCGTCGAGGATGATTTCGAATGCGAGACCAATTATCTCGACCAGGATTTTCCCGCGATGCGCAGCATGGACGGCGGCAGCCGCGTCGTCTATATCGCCGGGCTTGCCAAGGTGCTCGATCCCGGCCTGCGGCTCGGCTTCATGGTCGCCGATCGCGAGGTCGTGGCGCATCTGCGCGAATTGCGTCGGCTGTCGGTCAAACAGCCGCCGCCGAACAATCAGCGCGCCGCCGCGCAGTTCCTGTCGCTCGGTCATTATGATTCGATGATGCGGCGCATCGGGCGCGAGTTCCGGGTGCGCCAGATGGCGCTGCGCGATGCGCTCAACCACTATCTGCCGCGCTCGATCGCGATCCAGCCGGTGCGTGGCGGGACGACGATGTGGGTGCGCGGTCCCGACGGCCTCGACGTCGCCGAGCTGGCCGCGGCGGCCGAACGCCGCGGGGTGCTGTTCGAGCGGGTCGATCCCTATTATGCCGGCAGTCCGCCGCCGGCGCTGTTCCGGCTCGGCGTCACCAGCCTGCCGGCCGACCGCATCCGGCCCGGCGTCGCGGCGCTGACCGCGGCGCTCAACGACGTGCTGGAGAAGAAGGCCGATCCGCTGCCGATCCTGACCGGCCGGGCGCTGCGCCGCAAAATGAGCGGCGCGCGGCTCGATTGCCGGACCATCTATGGCGATCCCTGCACCATATTGCTGCTGCCCGACGGCACGATGACCGGGTGCGCCGGCCATGCCGACGAAGACGTCGACACGGGGCGCTGGTGGATCGAGGGCGACCGCTGGCATCGCCAATGGCAGAGCTGGTCCTATGGCGAGGCGGCCGCCTTCCACGTCGCGGTCGAGGGCGACGTCATCCAGTGGCTGGACCCCGGCCACCGCGTTGTCGACTGGGCGGTGATCGGACGCATCGGCAATCTGGCACCATCCTGATTTCCAAACTGGACCTATCGTAAGGCGGGCCCGGGAGGCACCATGATAACCGGACGCGCCCCGATCGGCGCGCCGGGGAGGATCATGACTCATTTCGCGATCGCCGGACTGCAACTGGCCCTGCCGCGCGGCGACAATCTGGACCGCATTGCCGAGGAAATCCGCCTCGTCCGCCGCCGTTTCGGCTGGGTCGACATGGTGGTGCTGGGCGAACTGTCCTGCTTCGGCCCGGCCACCGCGCACGCGCAGCCGCTGCCCGGCCCGGCCGAGGACGCCTTCGCCGCGATGGCGCGCGAGCATGGGCTGTGGCTGGTCAACGGATCGCTGTTCGAACGCGACGGCGATGCGATCTACAACACGACCAGCGTCTTCGCCCCCGACGGCAGCATCGCGGCGCGGCACCGCAAAATCTATCCCTTCTATCCCTATGAAGAAGGGGTGACGGGCGGCGGCGAGCCGACCGTATTCGACGTTCCGGGCGTCGGGCGCTTCGGGCTCGCCATCTGCTACGACATCTGGTTTCCCGAGGTCGTGCGCTCGCTGATCTGGCGCGGGGCGGAGGTGATCCTCAACCCGGTGATGACCAACACGATCGACCGCGACGTCGAACTGTCGATCGTCCGCGCCGCCGCGGCGACCAACCAGGCCTATGTCGTGTCGGTCAACGTCGCGGGCGACCTCGGCTATGGGCGCTCGTGCGTCGCGGGGCCGGGCGGCGAGATGATCCACGAGGCGGGGCAGGGGCGCGAGGTCATCGCCGTCGACCTCGACCTCGATCATGTCCGCCGCTGTCGCGAGCGCGGCTGGCACGGTCTCGGCCAGCCGCTCAAGAGCCTTCGCGACGGCCCGCAGCATTTCGAGGCCTATGACCGCGGCCCCGCCGCTTCGCCGGCTCTCCAGGCACTCGGTCCGCTCGTCCAGCCCATGTCTTCGACCGGCAAGGATGGCGCCGGCGCGTCCATAATGACACACAAGGGGGTAAAGTCATGACCAACCATATGCGACTATTGGCGACGACATCGCTCGCCTGCACGGGATTGCTGGCGGTGCTGCCGGCGCCAGCCTTCGCTCAGGAGGCAGGAGCCGCGAGCGACGACACCGACATCGTCGTCACCGCGACGCGCCGCGAGGCGCGGACGATCGACATTCCGTACAATATCTCGGCGGTCGGCGGCGAGAGGATCGACGCGAACCAGACGCGCGACCAAGCCGAACTCCTCCGCTCGATCCCCGGCGTCGCGGTCGTCGATCGCGGCCGGCGCAACGCGGGCGTCATCAACACGGTGACGATCCGCGGCGTCAACGTCGATAGCGCCGCGCTCGGCGATTATGCCGTCTCGGGCATCTCGCCGGTGTCGACCTATGTCAACGACACGCCGCTGTTCGCCGCCTATCTGCTCAAGGACCTCGACCGGGTCGAGGTGCTGCGCGGACCGCAGGGCACGCTCTATGGGTCGGGTGCGCTCGGCGGCACGGTGCGCTACATCCTGAAGAAGCCGGTGCTCGGCCGCTTCGAAGGGCGCGTCACCGGCGGCGTCAGCAGCGTCAAGGGATCGGACGGCATCGGCTACGAGGCGGACGTCGTGCTCAACGTGCCGCTGGGCGAGACCTTCGCGATCCGTGCGGTCGGCAGCCGCCAGCATTATCCGGGGCTTACCGACTATGTGAACGTCTACAAGCTCGATGGCGACGGCATCCCGACCGCGCCGGCGGGCGTGCTGGCGCCCGACGCCGAATATCGCCGCGTCAAGGATGCCGACTTCGTCCATGTCTGGTACGGCCGCATCGCCGCGCTGTGGCAGCCGAGCGACGCCGTCGACGTGACGCTGACCTATAACCATCAGGAAGACAAGGTCGGCGGTCGCCGCCAGATCACGCGCGGCCTCGACGGCTATGGCGAGGCGTATCGGGGGTATCAGAACGGTTCGGTCCAGCTCGAACCGTCGAACCGCAACGTCGATTCGGTCGCGCTCGAGGCGAATGTCGACCTGGGCTTCGCGACGCTGACCTCCAGTTCCTCATGGTACGAGCATGAGGGCGACAGTGTCAGCGAGAATACCGGCTTCTATGCCAAGGCGGGTTTCCTCGCTTTCTATTACAACTATCCGCGCCCGATGGCGTCGGCGGTGCGCGGCTATCGCGACAAGAGCTTCGTGCAGGAACTGCGGCTGGTGTCGAAGGGCGGCGGGCCGCTCGATTATGTGGTCGGCGCCTATTACCAGGACCAGAAGCTCTTTTCGTCGCAGGACAGCTATCTGCGCGGTTTCAAGCGCTGGTGGGACGCCGCGACGGGCCTGACTGCCGCGGTCGCGGGCGATCAGGATTTCTTCTATCGCCGGCACGAGAATTTCAAGGATCGCGCCCTGTTCGGCGAGCTGACCTGGCATGTCACCGATACGGTCGATCTGACCGGCGGGGTGCGCTATTTCTGGAACAAGGCGCGCAACGACACCTCGATCGACATTCCGATCTTTCCCTCGCTGTCGCAGCCGACCGACGCGACCTTCCGCACCAGCGAGGACAAGGCGCTGTTCAAGGGCAATCTGTCATGGAAATTCGCCGACCGCGGTCTGCTCTATGCCACGGTGTCGCAGGGCTATCGCCGAGGCGGGTCGAACGCCGTGCCGACGATCGGCCGCTATGCCGAGGACCCGTCGTGGCAGCAGTACAAGTCGGACACGCTGATCAACTACGAGGTCGGCGTGAAGGGCGGCGTCGGCGGGCTCACCTACAACCTCGACGCCTTCTATATCGACTGGAAGGACATCCAGCTCAACACAGCGACGCCGGTCTGGGGTTTCTACGTCGTCCAGAACGGCGGCAAGGCGCGCTCGCAGGGCATCGAGGCGCAGGTCGAGGGCCGGTCGGGCGGCTTCCACTATGCGCTCGGCTACACCTATGTCGACGCGAAGCTGACGCGCGACTTCTTCTCCCCCGACCCCAGCCGCACATTGATCGGGCGCGACGGCGACCGGTTGCCCGGTTCGGCGCGCCACATCCTGACCGGCAGTGCCGATTACAGCTTCGACCTGGGCGACGACACCAGCCTGACGCTGCGCGGCGACGGCTTCTATCAGTCGTCGACGCGCAACGCGATCAGCACCTCGCCCAAGTTCAACGTGCGTCTGCCGGGCTTCTCGATCTGGAACGCCTCGGCGACTTTGCGCAAGGGCCCTTATGGGCTGACGCTGTTCGTCAAGAATCTGTTCAATGCGGACGGCGTCACGGGCATCTTCACCGAAGCCTATATGGGGACGTCGCCGGGGCAGGGCTATTACGGCAACGGATCGAAGGATATGATCACGCTACCGCGCACCGTCGGCCTGTCGGCGGACGTGCGTTTCTGACGCTCATGGCGCCGCCCGCCGCTCCTCCTTCCCGCGCTCGTCCCGGCGATTTCGACGCCGGGCTGGCGCGGGCGAGGGAGGCGGCGCTGGGCGGACGCTACCGCGAGGCGCGCACGATCCTCGCCGCCATCGAGGAACGCGCGTGGGACAACCCCCGCGACCTGCGCCGTCTTGCCGAATATCACGGTCATATGAACCGGCCGGTCGAGGCCGAGCGCTGTTGCGCCCGTGCGGTCGAACTGGCGCCGGACGATGCGCGGGCGCACTACGATCTCGCCGCGGCGTCGATCGCGATCGGCCGGATCGATGCGGCGGAGGCACATTTCGACCGGGTGATCGCGGCCGATCCGCGCGACTGGGACGCATGGGCCAACCGCTCGACGCTGCGCCGCGCGACGGCGGAGCGCAACCATGTCGCGGCGCTGGATCGCGCGATGGCGGCGGCGGGGCGCGACGCGGAAGCGCGCATCGCGCTCGGCCATGCGCTGGCGAAGGAACTCGAGGACCTTGGCGACCATGACCGGGCGTTCTCGGTTCTGAAGGCGGCCGCCGATGCGCGGCGCGCGCGCCTGTCCTATCGCGTTGCAGACGATGTCGCGACGATGGCGGGAATCGCCGACGCCTTTTCGGCCGAACGCCTGCGCGGCGCACCGCCACCGGCCGCCGAGCCGGGGCCGATCTTCATTCTCGGCCTGCCGCGCAGCGGGACGACGCTGGTCGACCGCATCCTCTCGTCGCACAGCCGCGTCGCAAGCCTCGGCGAAATTCAGGATTTCGCGCTCGCGCTGGTCGAGGGGGCGGGAACGGCGCAGGGCAAGGCCGACCTCATTCGCCGCAGCGCCGCGATGGACCATGCCGCGCTCGGCCGCGCCTATCGCGCGCGCATCGCCGAGCGCGATCCGGACGCGCCGTTCGCGATCGACAAGACGCCGCTCAATTGCCTCTATATCGGGCTGATCGCGCTCGCGCTGCCCGACGCGCGCATCGTCCATGTCCGGCGCGGAGCGATGGACGGCTGCTATGCGATGTACAAGACCCTGTTCCGCATGGGCTATCCGTTCAGCTACGACCTTGGCGACCTCGCCGCCTATCGCATCGCCCACGAACGGCTGATGAACCATTGGCGGGCCGCGCTGCCCGGCCGGATGATCGAGATCGACTATGAGGCGCTGATCGCCGACCAGGAAGGCGAAAGCCGGCGTCTCGTCGCGGCGTGCGGGCTCGACTGGGAGGATGGCTGCCTCGATTTTCACCGCAATCCCGCGCCCGTCGCGACCGCGAGCGCGGTGCAGGTGCGCGCGCCGATCCACGACCGTTCGGTCGGCCTCTGGCGGCGCTATGAGGCCGGGCTCACGCCCCTCGCCGACGCATTGCGCGGCGCCGGTATTCCGCTGGATTACGGACGATGAGATATTGGCCGCTGATCCTCGTCGCGCTCGCGGCGCCCGGCAGCGCGGCGGCCGAGGAACTGCTGCGCAGCGACTTCCAGCAGGGCAGCGCCGACCCGTGGCGCGCGGCGGGCGCGGGCGACGTGCGGCTGACGAGTTTCGAGGGCAATGTCTCGATGCGCCTCACCGCCGGCGCGAGCGCGCAGGTCGCGGTGCCGGTCGAGGGCAAACGCCGCCTGTATGTGAATGCGAAGATCGCCGCCGACGCGCTCGACGACACCGCCGCCTGCATGGCCGAAGCCTCGCGCGATGATGGCGCGACATGGACGCCGATCCTTTCGGTCGGCAAGGCGCGTGCCGATGCGGTGACGCTGTGGCCGGGCGGACAAGCGCTCGCCGACGGCGGGGAAGGGCTTGGTGGCGGCCTGCTGCTTCGCCTGTCGGCGCAGGGGAAGCGCGCGACCTGCTGGTTCGACGATGTGGTGGTGACGGGCGTTGCCCGGGCCGAAACCTCCGACGCGCGGCAGGCGCTGGGCCGCGACGTGTTGTTCGCAGGCACGGGGTTCGACCGTCCGGTTGATCTGTCGGCCTTTGCGCCCACCGCCGATGCCGCGCCGCCGCAGGCGAATTTTACCGGCCGCCTGCATCTGACGGGCGCGGCGATGGCGGGCTTTCGCCTGATCGCCGAGAAAAAGGGCTATGAACGCGGCGATACGATCCGCTCGCTGCCCGACCTTGCCCTCGATCTCGTCCAGCACGGCGATGCGCTGATCCCCGCGCAGCGCGGACTGATCGCCTCGAACCATCCTGACTGGAACTGGATCGTCGAGCCCGGCCGCGTCTGGTCCGAGCCCGGTGACGGCGGGCTGGCCCGCGCCGCGCTGCCCTTTGCATTGCAGGAGCGCAATGCCAACTGCACGCACAACGGGATGCTGACCTTCCTGTTCGGCGCGGACGGAACGGTGAGCAAGGCCGCCTTTGAGATCGCGAGCGAGACCTGCCGCTACCGCAAGTTCGACGCCTGGGGCTTCGTCGCGGCGCGCGCTGCGCCGGGCGCGGTCGCCGATGCCGAGGCGATCGTCCGGCGGCACGAAGCGGTCGTCGCGGCGCGGCTTCCGGTGCGGCCGGTCGAGGCACTGCCCGACGCGCTGGCGCTCGCCACCGCCGCGGGATCGGAGCCGACCGTCTATGGCGCGGTGGTGGACGGCATCCATTACCGCAGCGCCTGCGTGACGCGTCATGGCGACTATCCGGCGTGCGAGGTCATCGACCTGCCGTCCTATTCGACCGCCAAGTCGCTGTTCGGCGGCGTGGCGCTGATGCGGCTCGAAAAACTCTATCCGGGTAGCGCCGGGGCGAGTATCGCCGCCTATGTCCCCGCCTGCGCGCGCGGCTGGGCGGGCGTGACGCTCGAGCAGGCGCTCGACATGACGACCGGCCGTTATCGCTCGGCCGCCTATATGGTCGACGAAGACGACCCGTCGATCGCCGGTTTCTTCGAGCCCGCCGACCATGCGGCGAAGATCGCCTTCGCCTGTACCCATTATCCGCGCAAGGCGCCGCCGGGCGGCAAATGGGTCTATCATACCTCGGACACCTATCTGCTCGGTACCGCGATGGCCGCGATCCTGCGCGAGAAGCGCGGCGCGCAGGCCGATCTCTACGACGATCTCGTCCGGCCGCTGTGGGATGACCTCGAGCTCAGCCCGACGCTGTCGACGACGCGGCGGACCGAGGATGCGGCGGCGCAGCCCTTCGTCGGCTGGGGGCTGACCTATCAGCCCGACGACATCGCGCGGCTGTCGCGCTGGCTGATGCAGGGGGCGGGCGGGCTGCTCGATCGGCGCCTGCTCGACGCGGCGATGCAGCGCGCGCCGAAGGGCGGCGGGCTTCCGGCGGGTTTTCCCGGCTTCCGCTACCGCGCCGGCTTCTGGGCGCGCGAGATGGGCGCGAAGCAAGGTTGCGCCGCGCCGCTCTGGGTTCCCGCCATGTCGGGGTTCGGCGGCATTTCGGTCGCGATGCTGCCTGGCCGTGACGCGCTCTTCTACAGCTTCGGCGACAGCGATCATTGGGACTGGGGTCCCGCCGCCGTGGCGCTGGCCGGAAAGGATGCGCCATGCGGCTGACCGATACGCTGCCGAAGGTGGCGCCCGACGGCCTGCCCGCCGCTGTGCTGCTGTCCTTCCTCGCCACCGCCGGGCTTTTCTACGTCAACATCATGGCGGCGCTCGTCACCGGCCTGTCGGACGGGCTGGGGATCAAGCCCGCGAGCGCGGGGCTGATCGCATCGGCCAATGTCTATGGGGCTGCGGTCGGGGCGCTGGCGGCGGTGTTCCTGATCCGGCGCATCCCGTGGCGTGTTGCCGCAACGGCGGCGCTGCTCGGCCTGATCGCCATCGACCTCGTCTCGACCCGCGTCGTGTCGGTGCCGTGGCTCACAGCCTTGCGCGCCTGTCATGGGATCGTCGGCGGGCTGCTCGTCGGGGTCGCCTTCGCGGTGATCGCGCGCACCCGTTCGCCCGACCGTGTGTTCGGGATGCTGCTTGTCGTGCAGTTCGGGATTGGCGGCATCGGCCTGTGGGCATTGCCGTCGCTGGTTCCGCATTATGGCACCGCGATCCTGTTCCTCGCACTCGCCGCCTTCAGCCTCGCGACGCTGGCTATGCTGCCCTTCCTGCCCGCCTATCCCGTTGCGACGGAGAGCGGCGTGACCGCCGCGCCCGCGCCGATCGCACGGCGCCCGCTCGCCGCGACGCTCGCCGCCATCTTTCTGTTCCAGGCGGGCAATATGGGTCTCGCCGCCTTCATCATTGGGCTGGGGCGCAACGCGGGCCTGTCGCAGGATTTCATCGGGCCGACGCTTGCCGCCGCCAACTGGCTCGGCGCGCTGGGGTCGATCCTCGTTGTTGCGATGGGCGCGCGCTTCGGGCGGGCGAAGCCGATCCTCGGCTCGATCGCGGTGACCTTGCTGTTCACCGCCGCCTTCTGGCGCTCCGATCTCGCCGTCGTCTATGTCGCCGCCAACATCGGCTCGGCGATCGTGTGGGCCTTCACCATCCCCTATCTGCTCGGCCTTGCCGCCGCTTTCGACAAGGTCGGGCGGACCGCCGCGCTCGGCGGCTTCTGTTCGAAGCTCGGCCTGGCGAGCGGGCCGCTGCTGACCGGCCTGCTGCTCGATCGCGGCGGCTATCCGCTGACGATCGGGGCCGCGGTGCTGCTGTTGCTGCTGAGCGGACTTGCGGCGGCCTGGCCCGCCCGGCTGCTCGACCGCGCCGCCCCTTCCCAAGATTGATCCCAAACCAACGAGGTCCAACGATGAGCCAGAATGCCCTTCTTTTGTCGCGCCGTGTCGCCGCCGTCCCGCAGGGGGTCGCCACCGCGACGCCGCTGTTCGCGGAGCGTGCCGAAAATGCCGAGCTGTGGGATGCCGACGGCGCGCGCTACATCGACTTTGCCGGCGGCATCGCGGTGCTCAACGTCGGCCATTGCCATCCGCGCGTGATCGCGGCGGTGCGCGACCAGCTCGACCTTTATACTCACACCGCCTTTCAGGTCGTCGCCTATGAACCCTATGTCGCGCTGTGCGAGCGGCTGAACGCCCTGGCGCCCATCGCGGGGCCCGCCAAGACGATCCTGTTCACGACCGGGGCCGAAGCGGTCGAGAATGCGGTGAAGATCGCGCGCGCCGCGACCGGGCGGCCGGGCGTGATCGCCTTCGGCGGGGGCTTCCACGGCCGCACGCTGCTCACCATGGCGATGACGGGCAAGGTGCTGCCCTACAAGCGCAGCTTCGGCCCGCTGCCGGGCGAGGTGTTCCACCTGCCGTTTCCGATCGCGCACTACGGTGTCGGCGTCGAGGATAGCCTGCGCGCGCTGTCGCTGCTGTTCGCCGCCGACATCGAGCCGTCGCGCGTCGCCGCGATCATCGTCGAGCCGGTGCAGGGCGAGGGCGGCTTCCACATGGCACCGCCCGAATTGCTTCAGGCGCTGCGCCGTATCTGCGACGAGCATGGCATCCTGCTGATCGCCGACGAGGTGCAGACCGGCTTCGCGCGCACCGGGCGGATGTTCGGGATCGAGCATGGTGGGGTCGAGCCCGACCTGATGACCGTCGCCAAGTCGCTCGCCGGCGGCTTCCCACTGTCGGGCGTGATCGGCCGCGCCGACATCATGGACGCGGCGCAGCCCGGCGGGCTCGGCGGCACCTATGCGGGGTCGCCCGTCGCCTGCGCGGCGGCGCTCGCGGTGCTCGACGTGATCGAGGAGGAAGGGCTGATCGCGCGGGCGAACGCCATCGGCGACCGGTTGCGGACGACTCTGGCGGCCTTCGCGGCGCGCAACGACCTTCTGCCCATCGGCCATGTCCGCGGCCCCGGCGCGATGGTCGCCTTCGACCTGCTCGCGGCGCGCGGCGGCGACGAACCCGACGGCGCGGCGGCGAAGCGCGTGACGGCGCGCGCCCTGGAGCGGGGGCTTGTACTGCTGAGCTGCGGTATCCATGGCGAAACCATCCGCCTGCTGATGCCGCTCACCGCGTCCGACGCGGTGATCGACGAGGGCATGGCGATATTGGAAGAGGCCTTGAGCGCATTATGAGCAACGCATGGACATTGACGCGCGGCGACCTGCTGCGGACCGAGGCTTTCGTCGGCGGCCGCTGGGTGGCGGGCGAACGCCGGCTGGCCGTCACCAACCCCGCGACCGGGGCGCTGAT
Source organism: Sphingopyxis sp. MG (assembly GCF_002953155.1). Taxonomy (NCBI): domain Bacteria; kingdom Pseudomonadati; phylum Pseudomonadota; class Alphaproteobacteria; order Sphingomonadales; family Sphingopyxidaceae; genus Sphingopyxis; species Sphingopyxis sp. MG. Next base: position 2,435,209 of record NZ_CP026381.1, on the reverse strand, counting down.
CGCCGAGGTCGCCGATACGACCGCCGCCGACACGCGCACCGCGATCGATGCGGCGGCGGCGGCGATGCCCGCCTGGGCGGCGATGCCGGCCAAGGCGCGCGCCGCGATCCTGCGCCGCTGGTTCGATCTGATCATGGCGAATCAGGAGGATCTCGCGCGGCTGATGACCGCCGAACAGGGCAAGCCGCTCGCCGAAAGCCGGGGCGAGATCGCCTATGCGGCCTCCTTCATCGAATGGTTCGCGGAGGAAGCGAAGCGTGTCTATGGCGATGTTATCCCCGCGACCCAGAACGGCCAGCGCATCCTCGTGCTCAAGCAACCGGTCGGCGTCGTCGCGGCGATCACGCCGTGGAACTTCCCCGCCGCGATGATCACCCGCAAGGTCGGTCCGGCGCTCGCCGCGGGCTGCGGCATCGTCGTCAAGCCGGCGGCGCAGACGCCGCTGTCGGCGCTCGCGCTCGCGGTGCTGGCGGAGGAAGCCGGGCTGCCCACCGGCCTGCTGTCGATCGTCCCGACCAGCGATGCGCGCGGTGTCGGCGAAGAGATGACCGGCAACCCGCTGGTCCGCAAGCTCTCCTTCACCGGCTCGACCGAGATCGGCAAGCTGCTTTATCGCCAGTCAGCCGACACGGTGAAGAAGCTTGGTCTCGAACTCGGCGGCAACGCCCCTTTCATCGTCTTCGACGACGCCGATGTGGACGAAGCGGTGAAGGGCGCGATCGCCTCCAAATACCGCAACGCCGGGCAGACCTGCGTCTGCGCCAACCGTCTCTATGTGCAGGCGGGCATCCATGACGCATTCGTCGCGCGCCTCGCCGACGCGGTGCGGGCGCTGAAGGTCGGCGATGGCGCGGTGCCGGGGATCGAGGTCGGCCCGCTGATCGAGGAAGCGGCGGTCGAAAAGGTCGAACGGCATATCGCCGACGCGACTGCAAAGGGAGCCCGGGTCGTCTGCGGCGGCGCGCGCTCGGCGCTCGGCGGCACCTTTTTCGAACCGACGCTGCTTGTCGAGGTCACGGCGGCGATGGCGGTGGCGCAGGAGGAAACCTTCGGCCCGCTGGCGCCGGTTTTCCGTTTCGAGGACGAGGCTGACGTCGTCGCGCAGGCAAACGACACGCGCTTCGGCCTTGCCGCCTATTTCTATGCGCGCGACCTCGCGCGCGTCTGGCGCGTTGCGGAGGCGCTCGAATATGGGATCGTCGGGGTCAACACCGGTCTGATCTCCACCGAGGTCGCGCCGTTCGGCGGGATCAAGGAATCGGGCGTCGGGCGCGAGGGGTCACGCTATGGGATCGACGATTATCTCGAGATCAAATATGTCTGCATGGGCCTGAATCCGGTCTGACCCTGGGGGACGATCGGTTCCGGTAAACGGAACGGCGGTTCGCGCTCAGTCGACCTTGGCGGCGTTGCGCGCGGCTTCGATCTGCCGTTCCTTTTCCACACGCGCCGTTTCGGCGCGGATCAGCTTGTCCGCCATCGCGCGCCAGGCGGCGGCTGCGCGCAGGCTGCGGTCGCGAACCTGCACCAGCTTGGTGCCGGCCGCATCGACATCGCATTTCTCGGCCTGTGTCAGGTAGAAATCGATCGTTGCGGACATCATCTGCTCCCTTGTTCGTGTGTCAATCAACCATGTCGGCGATCAGTCGCCGCAACTCGCGGCGCGACAGCGTCGGCGAACGGCGCGGGGCCGGACGCGGTGCGATCGCCTTGCCGGCGAGGGACAGACCCGCGAGGCGCGGGAAAATATTGTTATAAATCATTCTTTACTCTTGTTTATTCTGTAAGTCAGCGGCGCTTGCGCGCGCCGCCGCCGGGACCGCCGGGGCCGCGCTCGCGATAGACGATGCGGCCCTTGGTCAGGTCGTAGGGCGTCATTTCGACGCGGACCGAGTCGCCGACCACCGACCGGATGCGAAAGCGTCGCATCCGGCCAGCGGTATAGGCGATAAGGCGGTGATCATTTTCGAGCACGACGCCGAAACGGCCGTCGGGCAGGATTTCGTCGATCACGCCTTCGAAGGTCAGAAGCTCTTCTTTCGCCAAGGATCAGGCCTGCTGAAGGTTGATGGCCGATACCTTGCCGTTGCGGCCGGTTTCCAGTTCGTAGGAAAGGCGCTGGTCCTTGTTCAGGGTCGCCATTCCGGCGCGCTCGACGGCGGTGATATGGACGAAGCTGTCGCCCGAGCCGTCTTCATTCGAAATGAAGCCGTAACCCTTGTCGGTGTTGAAGAATTTGACGGTGCCGATCGGCATGGGTGTTTTCCTTTCACGAAAACAAGATACCCACCGGCAAAAGCACCGGCGGAGCTGGTAGCGTGAGAAGGGAAGTTCAGCGCCTGGGGCGTAAATTTTCCGTCGCAGGCGACGTTAGCGCGAACAATATGGGTAGATGGGGAGAAAAAGTCAAGTTTCGCGGAAAATCCCCGCAGGATCGACGCTCGGAATTCGCTTTCTTTTCTAATGTCCGATCGCCGGATTCGTCCGGATTTTTTCATATGACGATGCGTTTGAGAATCGCGATTTCATCGATTCAGGCCGACATCCGGTTTCCGGCCCGTATCGCTTCGTCGGCGTGCGAAGGATCGGCAAACCCGGACGCGGCAACTGCCGTCTTTGCCGTGCGTTCGTCTGGAACAGGCTCGCCAGCAAAGCTGGTGCGCGACAGGATGATCCGCGACAGGAGATGACATCATGACCGACCGCCGCGACGCGTTGCTCGATGCAGCCGAAACCGCCCCTGTCGAACGGATCGCGCGCGTGCTCGCGGGCCATGCGCTCAGCCGCAATGCCGAAGGGGACATGTCGTCGGCCGGAGCGGCGGTCGACGAAAGCTGGCCCGAATACACCGATGCCGCGCTTGCAGTGCTCCGCACGCTTCGCGAACCGAGCGGGCGCATGGTCGCCGCCGGCGACGCCGCCATATGGGATCGGATGATTACCGCGGCGATTGAGGATGAGACCATTTCGGACGGCTGAAATGCCCCGAAGCCTGTCGCTGCCATCGTGGAAAGAAGATGGCTCCCCGGGCAGGATTCGAACCTGCGACCAATCGATTAACAGTCGATTGCTCTACCGCTGAGCTACCGAGGAGCAGCCCGCCAAGGCGGGCAAGGCGGCCCCTTTGCCGTTGCCCGCGCCATTTTGCAAGGGGGATTCGGTATATTTTGTACCGCTGGCCCTGCGCTGGAGCCAGCGTGCCTCAAACGATGAATTGTTCCATCGCGATCCGCTCGTCGAGCCCCTGATCGGGATCGAACAGCAGCGTCAGCGGCCGGCTGCGGTCGGTGGTGACGAGGACGGTCTTCACGTCGCGGATCTCGCGCTGGTCGGCGACGGCGCTGACCGGGCGTTTGGCTGCTTCGCGGACATTGAAGCGGATGCTTGCCGATTCGGGCAATAATGCGCCGCGCCAACGCCGCGGGCGGAAGGGGCTGATCGGGGTCAGCGCGAGCATTTCCGATTCGAGCGGCAGGATCGGTCCGTTGGCGGACAGATTATAGGCGGTCGAACCCGCGGGGGTCGCGACGAGGACGCCGTCGCACGCCAGTTCCTCCAGCATCGTGCGCTCGTTGATCACTACCTCCAGCTTCGCCGCCTGGCGCGTTTCGCGCAGCAGCGAAATTTCGTTAATCGCGGGCAGGATATGCCGTTCGCCGCTGATCGTCGTGATGTCGCCCGACAGGGGGTGGATCAGGAAGGGGCGCGCGGCGGCGATGCGTTCGAGCAGGCCTTCGACGCGGAACTCGTTCATCAGGAAGCCGATCGTCCCGCGGTTCATTCCGAAGACGGGCAGGCTACGCCGCTGGTCGAGAAGCTGGTGCAGCATGTGGAGCAGGAAGCCGTCGCCGCCGAGCGCGATCAGCAGGTCGGCCTCGGCGAGATCGACGAAGTCGTAGAGCGGACGCAGTTCGGCCTCGGCCTCCTGTCCCGCGGGCGCATTCGACGCGACGAGCGCGATCTTGCGTTGCATAACTACCCCCAGAAGGGCGCCGCGTCAGCCGCCCGTTGCACTCATGTGACGCGCGACCGCCGGCGCCGATTTCCGTTCGATACGAAAATCGTGCGCGCGCGGTTTGCCAGCCAATGCCGTGTCGATCAACCCATCGACGTCCCCGCCGTCGCGCAGCGCCGCGCGCAGGTCGACATGGTCGTCGCGTCCCAGGCACATGTAGATGCGCCCTTCGACGGTCAGGCGGATGCGGTTGCAGGTCGCACAGAAATTGTCGCTCAGCGGCGTGATCAGGCCGAGCGTCACCGGGCTGTCCTCGACCGCGAAATAGCGCGCCGGGCCGCCAGTGCGTTTGTCGACCGGCCAGATCGCGCGCTCGGCGCGCAGCGGCGCGACGAAGCGGTGGAGCGGAATGAAATGGGCGCTGCGGTCCGCCTCGACCTCGCCGAGCGGCATCGTTTCGATCAGCGTCAGGTCGCAGCCGTTCGCGGCGCAGAAATCGAGCATCGGGAGGAGCTGGTCCTCGTTGAGCCCGGCGAGCGCGACCATGTTGATCTTGACCGACAGTCCCGCCGCGCGCGCCGCCGCGATGCCGCGCAGCGCGACGGCGAGGTCGCCGACGCGGGTGATATGGCGAAAGGCCGCCGCATCGAGCGTGTCGAGGCTGACGTTGACGCGGCGCACGCCCGCCGCCGCGAGCATCGCCGCATGTTCGGCGAGCCGCATGCCGTTGGTGGTGAGGGTCAGTTCGTCGAGGCCGTCGCCGACCAGTGCGCCGAGCCGCCCAGCGAGCATGTCGATGCCGCGCCGCACCAGCGGTTCGCCGCCGGTCAGGCGGATGCGGCGGATGCCGCGCGCGACGAATCGTTCCGCGAGATCGCCCATTTCCTCGATCGTCAGCACCGCCGAGCGCGGAAGGAAGGTCATCGTCTCCGCCATGCAATAACGGCAGCGCAGATCGCAGCGGTCGGTCACCGACAGGCGCAGATAGCTGATCCGGCGGCCATGGCCGTCGGCCAGCGACGCGGCAGATGGGGCGGAATTTGCGGTCATCGTGATTATTGTGGTGCAAATGGGAAGAGATTGGCAAGCAAAGCCTGCTAGGGGGCCGGCATGAATCGATTGAACGACACGAACGCGGCAAGCGTTCGGCATCTTGAAGACCTGCATGCGCGGCACGGCGCCGACCTGGGCGTGATCCTGATCCAGCTCGACCAGCTGGCGCGAATCAATCACAGCGCGGGCACCGAAACGGGCGACGCCCTGCTCGAAGAGGTGGCGCGGCGGCTCGACACCTTCGCCAGCGATGAATTCGGCCATGGCTCGCTGGTCGCGCGGCTCGAAGGGCCGCGCTTCCTGATCGTACCGGCGGTGCCGCTGTCGCTCGGCGCGCTGCATGCGCAGGAACGGGCCCTTCACGTCGCGCTCGCCGAGCCGATGGTCGGCGACCCCAACGGGCGGCTGGCGATCCGCATCGCCGCGGCGCTGATCACGCGCGACGAGCCGATCGACGATCAGCTACGCATGGCGGCCGAGCAGCTCGCGCGGCCGGCGTCGGCGCGCGACGGCGCGATGGTCAAGGCCGCGCTGTCGCGCGGCGAGGTGGCGATCTTCTATCAGCCGCAATATGACGTCGCGAGCGGCGCGATGGTCGGGGTCGAAGCGCTGCTGCGCTGGCGGCATCCCGACCTCGGCCTGCTCGGCGCCGGGCCGCTCATCACCGCGGCGCGCGCGGCGCGGCTCGAGTGCGAGTTGACCGAACATGCGCACCGCGTCGCGCTGGCCGAGGTCGCGCGCTGGCCGAAGCCGCTCGGCAAGCTGCGCGTCTCGCTCAACATCACCGCCGCCGACCTCGGCGACCCGGCGTTTGCCGACCGGCTGGCGGCGATGATCAAGGCGGCGCGCGTCGATCCCGACCGGCTGACGCTCGAACTCACCGAACAGGCGATGCTTAGCGATCCGACGAGCGCGGCGGCACAGCTCGCGCAGATCCGCTCGCTCGGCTGCGCGATCGCGATCGACGATTTCGGCACCGGCTATTCCAGCCTGTCGCTGCTCGCGCGGCTGCCGATCGACTATCTGAAGATCGACGCCGGCTTCACGCGCACCATCGACGGCAGTGACCGCGACCGCATCGTCGTGCGCGCGATCGTCGACCTTGCCCGCGCGCTCGGCCTGTTGGTGGTTGCCGAGGGGATCGAGAGCGAGAGCCAGCTCGCGCGGCTGAAGGAGATCGGCGTGGCGACGTGGCAGGGCTTCCTGAAATCGGGGCCGGTCCCGGGCGACGAACTGCTGGCGTTGATGGAATAGGGCATCGAGCCCTAAATCCACATCCACCCGTTTCCACGAACGGGACGGTGGTCAGATCAGATACGCCACTCTATCTTCGCCGCTCGCAATGACGACGGTTTTTACGTCGCCTGCTTCGCCAGCTTTCCCAAACCTTTCGACAATTGCAGCGCGCCGTTGAGCCGGGCGCCGGCGCTGCCCCATTCGCCGCTGACCGACAGGCGGTTGTCGGGGCGGATGCGCGCGCGGCCCTTCAGCCGTTCGACATAGGCGATCAGGCCCGGCACATTCGCGAACTCGTCGCCGTGGAAGGCGACCAGCGCGCCCTTGGTGCCGACGTCGAGCTTGGCGATGCCCGCCGCCCTGGCGTTCGCCTTGATCTCCATCAGCTGGATCAGGTTCGCCGTTTCGGGCGGCAGCGGGCCGAAGCGGTCGATCATCTCGGCCGCGAACGCGTCGAGTGCCGCGCGGTCCCCGGCTTCGTTGAGGCGGCGGTAGAGCGCCATGCGCAGCGGCAGGTCGGGGACATAATCCTCGGGAATCAGAATCGGCGCGTCGATGGTGATGACTGGCGACAGCGCCTCGCGCGGCGGCGCGACGCCGGCGCCCTCCGCCTTGGCGACGAGGATCGCCTCCTCCAGCATCGACTGATAAAGTTCGAAGCCGACCTCGCGGATATGTCCCGACTGCTCATCGCCGACCAGATTGCCCGCGCCGCGGATGTCGAGATCGTGGCTCGCGAGCTGAAAGCCCGCGCCCAGCGTGTCGAGGTCACCGAGCAGCTTGAGCCGCTTTTCGGCGGTGTCGGTGATCGCGCCATGCTCGGGCGTCGTCAGATAGGCATAGGCGCGCGTCTTCGACCGCCCGACCCGCCCGCGAAGCTGATAGAGCTGCGCGAGGCCGAAGCGGTCGGCGCGGTGGACGACTAGCGTGTTGGCGCTCGGAATGTCGAGCCCGCTCTCGACGATGGTGGTCGAGACGAGCACGTCATATTTGCGGTCATAGAAGGCGCTCATCCGCTCCTCGACCTCTCCGGGCGCCATCTGGCCGTGCGCGACGACATATTTGACCTCGGGCACCCGCGTGCGCAGGAATTCCTCGATGTCGGGAAGGTCCTTGATGCGCGGGGTGACGAAGAAGCTCTGCCCGCCGCGGTCGTGCTCGCGCAGCAGCGCCTCGCGGATCACCACCGGGTCCCACGGCGCGACATAGGTCCGCACGGCGAGACGATCGACCGGCGGCGTCTGGATGACGCTCAGTTCGCGCAGCCCCGACATCGCCATCTGCAGCGTGCGCGGGATCGGCGTCGCGGTCAGCGTCAGCACATGGACGTCGGTCTTCAACTGCTTCAGCCGCTCCTTGTGGACGACGCCGAAGCGCTGTTCCTCGTCGACGACGACGAGGCCGAGGCGCTGGAACTCGACCGCTTTCGCAAAGACCGCGTGCGTGCCGACCACGATGTCGATCTGCCCGCTCGCCAGCCCGTCGCGCGTCTTCGCAGCCTCGGCCGCCGGAACCAGCCGCGACAGCCGCCCGATGTTGATCGGGAAGCCTTTGAAGCGCTCGACGAAATTGCTGTAGTGCTGCCGCGCGAGCAGCGTGGTGGGACAGACGACCGCGACCTGCACCCCCGCCATCGCCGCGACGAAGGCGGCGCGCAGCGCCACTTCGGTCTTGCCGAAGCCGACGTCGCCGCACACCAGCCGGTCCATCGGCCGCCCCGATGCCATGTCGGCGAGCACGTCGCCGATCGCGCGGTCCTGGTCGTCGGTTTCCTGATAGGGGAAGCGGTCGGCGAAGGCGGGATAGGCGGCATCCTGCGCCAGCATTTCGCCGGCGCGCAGCGCGCGCTGCGCCGCGGTGGCAAGCAGTTCGCCCGCGATCTCGCGGATGCGCTCCTTCATCCGCGCCTTGCGCCGCTGCCACGCCTCGCCGCCCAGCCTGTCGAGCGCGACCCCCTCGCTCTCGCCGCCGTAGCGCGACAGCACGTCGAGATTCTCGACCGGCACGTAAAGCTTGTCGCCGCCGGCGTAAGTGAGTGCGACGCAGTCGTGCGGGCTGTCGCCGACCGGGATCGAGGTCAGCCCCTCGTAGCGGCCGATACCATGGTCGAGGTGGACGACGAGATCGCCGACACTGAGCGTCGCCAGTTCGGCGAGGAAGGCGTCGGCGCTCTTGCGCCGCTTCTGCCGCCGGACCAGCCGTTCGCCGAGGATGTCCTGTTCGGTCAGCAGGCTGATCGCGTCGGTCGCGAAGCCGTGGTCGAGGGGGAGGACGATCAGGGCGACGGTGTCTGTCCCCGGATTATTCGCTCCCAACCCGTTCGCGTCGGGCGAAGTCGAGACGCCCCTCGGCGTGGCGCTATCCCGCGGGGTGTCTCGACTTCGCTCGACACGAACGGACGTTGAACCCAGCGCTTCCTGCCACGTATCGACCTGCGCCAGCCCGCTGACGCCATGCTCTTTGAGCAGCCCCGCCAGCCGATCCCGCGCGCCTGCCGAATAGCTGGCGATAATCGTCCGCCGCCCTCTGCGCCGTTCGTCGGACAGATGGTCGGCCACCTTGTCGTAGACATTGAGGTCGGCGGTGCGCTCGGGCGTGAAATCGCGCGCCGCGAAGCTTTCGAGGTCGAGAACCGTCGGCGCCTCGGGAACGTCGAACGGGGTGACGACATGGATAGGGCGCGCCGTCTCCGCCTCGCTCCACTCGGCCTCGGTCAGGTAGAGCGCTTCGGGCGCGAGCGGGCGATAGCTGCCCGCCTGCTCCTGCTCGGCGGCGACGCGGTTGGCATGATAGTCGCGGATCGCGTCGAAGCGCGTCTCGGCGGTCGCGTCGGTGCGGTGGCCGCGCAGCACCGGGGTCGCCGGGTCGATATGGTCGAACAAGGTCGCCAGCCGCTCCTCGAACAGCGGCAGCCAATGGTCCATTCCCGCCTGCCGCCGCCCCTCGCTCACCGCCTGATAGAGCGGGTCGCCGGTCGCCTGCGCCCCGAACATCTCGCGATAGCGGGTGCGGAAGCGCTTGATCGTCGCCTCATCGAGCAGGGTTTCAGCGGCCGGGAGCAGTTGCAGCGCCTTGGCGGGGCCCAGGCTGCGCTGGTCGGCGGGGTCGAAGCGACGGATGCTCTCGATCTCATCGCCGAAGAAATCGACGCGCAATCCGGCGTCCTCGCCCGCGGGGAACAGGTCGACGATGCCGCCGCGCACCGCGAACTCGCCCTGGTCGGTGACGGTATCGACGCGGTTGAAGCCGCTGGCGACCAGCAATTCGGCGAGCGCGTCGCGATCGATCCGCTGTCCGGCCGCGAGTGTCGTCGCGAGCTGGCGGATGCGAAACGGGGTCAGCGTGCGCTGGGTGATCGCGGCGACGGTGGTCAGGATCAGCTCGCCGCGCCTAGGGGGCGCCTGCAACGCCGACAGCGTCGCCAGCCGGTCGGCGCTGACCCGCATCGACGGCCCGGCGCGGTCATAAGGCAGGCAGTCCCACGCCGGAAAGCGGTGGACGACCAGGTCGGGCGCGAAGAAGGGTGCGGCGTCGGCGATCGCCTGCATCGCCGCATCGTCGGTCGCGACATACAGCAGCCTCTTGTCGCTCGCCCGCGCCAGATCGGCGAGCAGCAGCGGCAGGAATCCGTCGGCGGCGCGCGCCAGCGTCAGGGGCGCCGACGCCGACCCGATGGCGGCGAAGATGTCGGCGGCGGTCCGGGTCATGGCAGCGGGATATAATCCAGCCGGCGCATCGCGGCGATCCATTCGGGACGGTCGAGGTGCGCGGGCGGATGCCCGGTCCCCAGCGCCCACGCCATGATATCGACGTCGTCCTCTTCGACGACGGCCTCGAACCATTCGACCTCCGCCTCGGCCCAGCCGGGCGAATAGCGGTCGAAGAAGCCGCCGATCATATAGTCGGCCTCGCGCGTGCCGCGGTGCCAGGCGCGGAATCTCAGGCGTTTCAGGCGGTCTTGCATGGCGGGCCTTTTAATCGCGCGAGCGATGAAGCGGAAACGGGCATCGTATCCGCTCACCGTTCGCCCTGAGCTTGTCGAGGGGCTGTTCTTTCTTTGCGCCGCCGAAAAATAAGGACGGTGCTTCGACAAGCTCAGCACAAACGGAAGAGGGGCCGGCTTTCCTTCGCTCGACACGAACGGAAAGACGAGGCTAGACACGCTCTAGCCATGCGACCCGAAATCCTCAACCCGCTCTTTGCCGCGCTGACCGACCTCAAGGGCGTCGGGCCGCAGCTTGCCAAGCCGCTGGCGCGGCTCGGGCTGGAGCGCGTCGTCGATGTGCTGTTCCACCTGCCGACCGGCCTCATCTCGCGTATTCCGGTCGAACGGCTCGATCAGGCACAGGCGGGGCAGACGATCATCGTCGATCTGACCGCGCAGGACTATCGCTCCGGCCGCTCCCCGCGCGCGCCCTTCGGTGTCGAGGCCGTCGATGGCGCGGGCGATCATGTGCGGCTCGTCTATTTCGGGCGCACCTCCGGCCTCGCGCGCAAGCTGTTCCCGCTGGGGGAAAAGCGCCGCGTGTCGGGCCGGCTCGACCTCTATGGCGACATGCGCCAGATCGTGCACCCTGATCATGTCGCCGAGCTGGGGGACGAAACCGCCATCGCGGAGCATGAGCCCGTCTATCCGCTCACCGAGGGGCTGACCAACGCGCGGCTGTCGCAGCTTGCCGAGGTCGCGATCGACCGGCGGCCCGACCTCGCCGAATGGATCGACGCACCGCTGCTGGCCGGCCGGGGCTGGCCGGCATGGCGTGAGGCGCTGGCGCGCGCGCATGCCGGCCCGCGCGACGATGCGGCGCGCGACCGGCTGGCCTATGACGAGATTTTCGCGAGCCAGGTCGCGCTGATGCTGATCCGGCAGGGGCTGCGCAACCGCAAGGGCCGGTCGATTGCCGGCGACGGGCGGCTGACCGGGGCGCTGAAGCTGCCCTTCGGTCTGACCGGCGCGCAGGAGCGAGTCGGGCGCGAGATTGCGGGCGACATGGCGCAGGACGTGCCGATGCTGCGGATGCTGCAGGGCGACGTCGGGTCGGGCAAGACGCTGGTGGCGCTGCGCGCGATGCTGACGGCAGTCGAGGCGGGGACGCAGGCGGCGTTGCTCGCGCCGACCGAGATATTGGCTCGCCAGCATCATGCGACCTTGCAACAGATGCTCGCGGGCCTGCCGGTCAACCTCGCGATCCTGACCGGGCGCGACAAGGGCAAGGTGCGCGAATCGACGCTGATGGGGCTGGCGGACGGCAGCATCGATATCCTTGTCGGCACGCACGCCATTTTTCAGCAGCATGTCGCATACAAGGATCTGGCGCTGGTCGTCGTCGACGAACAGCATCGCTTCGGCGTCGCACAGCGGCTGATGCTGACCGACAAGGGCGCGCGGCCGCCGCACCTGCTGGTGATGACTGCGACGCCGATCCCGCGCACGCTGCTGCTCGCCAATCATGGCGAGATGGACGTGTCGCGGCTCGACGAGATGCCCCCGGGGCGCACGCCCGTCGACACGCGCGTTGTCTCGGTCGACCGGCTGGACGAGGTGATCGACGGGCTCGGGCGCCATCTGGCGAGCGGGGCGCAGGCCTATTGGGTCTGCCCGTTGGTTGCGGAGAGCGAGGCGAGCGAACTCGCGGCGGCAGAGGATCGCGCGGCGCTGCTGCGCGAACGCTTCGGCGCCGCCGCGGTCGGCCTCGTCCACGGACGGATGAAGGGGCCCGACAAGGATGCGGTGATGGCGCGCTTCGAAGCGGGCGAGATCGGCGTCCTCGTTGCGACGACGGTGATCGAGGTCGGCGTCAACGTCCCCGCGGCGAGCCTGATGATCGTCGAGCACGCCGACCGCTTCGGCCTCGCACAGCTCCATCAGCTTCGCGGGCGCGTCGGGCGCGGGACGGCGAAATCGGTCTGCCTGCTGCTGCGTTCGCAGAATCTGTCGGAGACGGCGCGTGAGCGGCTCGCGTTGATGCGCGAGACGAACGACGGCTTCGTGATCGCCGAGCGCGATCTGGAACTGCGCGGCGGGGGCGAACTGCTCGGGCTCAAGCAGTCGGGCGACGCCGACTATCGCCTTGCGACACCCGAGCAACTGGTGCGCCTGCTCCCCGTCGCGCACGACGATGCGCGCCTGTTCGTCGAACGCGACGGCGGCATGGACGGCCCGCGCGGCGAGGCGGTGCGCCTGTGCCTCTATCTGTTCGAGCGCGACGCGGCGGTGCCGCTCCTGCGCAGCGGCTGATCGACTCCCCGCCCATTGGCTGGAGCGGAAATACTTTGTATCCTAACCATCTGATGAGCGAAGATGGAGGAACTGCAGTGCAACTGTCGTCGGGCGAAGTGACCTTCACCGAAACGAAGCGCATCGTTTTCGGGCGACCGGCGGGAGAAGCGCTCCGCGAGCAGGCGGAGGCGATGGGCGCGCGGCGGGTGCTGCTGATCGCCTCGACCTCGCTTCGCAAACAGACCGACGCCGTGGCGCGGATCGAGAGCGCGCTCGGCGACCGGCATGCGGCGACCTTCGACGGCATCGCACCGCACGCACCGCGCTCGGACGTGCTGCGCGCGGTCGAAGCGGCGCGCGCAGCACGGGCCGACCTGATCGTGTCGGTCGGCGGCGGATCGGTGACCGACGCGACCAAGATCGTCGCGCTGGCGCTCAGGCATGGGGTGCGGCGTGTCGAGGATTTCGAGCCGCTGCGCACGCGCGTCGACGACCAGGGCCGCGCGGTGAATCCGCTCACCGAAGGGCCCGACGTTCGCGTCATCTGCGTGCCGACGACGCTGTCGGGCGGCGAATTCAACCCGCGTTCGGGCGCCACCGACGAGGCGACGCGGCACAAGCAGGGCTATGGCCATCCGGCGATGGTCCCGGTCGCGATCGTCCTCGACCCGGCGCTGACCGTCCACACGCCCGAGTGGGTCTGGCTTTCGACTGGGGTGCGCGCGGTCGACCATTGTGTCGAGACGCTCGCCTCCTTCCAGTCGAACGATTATGCCGACGGGCTCGCCGACAGCGCGCTGCGGCTGCTCGTCGAGGGGCTGCGCCGGGCCAAGGCCGACGCGCGCGATCTCGAAGGGCGGCTGAAGTGCCAGATCGGCGCGTGGCAGGCGATGATGCCGGTGCTCGCCGGTGTCCCGATGGGGGCGAGCCATGCGATCGGTCATGTCCTCGGCGGGACCTGCGGGGTGCCGCACGGCTATACCTCGTGCATCCTGTCGCCTGTCGTGTTGGCCTGGAACGCCCAGGATGACGCGAGCAGGCAGCGCCGCATCCTGCAATGCCTGGGCGGCGGCCATGCCACGGCTTCGGCGGCGCTCGACGCCTTCGTCCGCGGGCTCGGCATGCCGCGCACGCTGGCGGAGGTGGGCGTCGGCGAGGACCAGTTCGGCGCCGTCGCCCGCTATGCGATGCATGACCTTTGGCTGCGGTCGAACCCGCGGCCGATCGAATCGCAGGACGATGTGCTGGAGATATTGCGGATGGCGGCGTAACGTCGCGCGTGTCGACCTTAGTTGACGTCGCCGCGGGCACCCATGGCGCGCAGCATCGGCAGATAATCCTCCGCCACGATCGACTTTTCGAACTGGACGCCGGTCTTGCCGCCCAGCGACCAGATGACCTTGGCGGCGGTGCGACCGATGATCGGCATGCGGAACACGACGAGGTCGCCGGGCTCGAGCCCGCGCTCATAGCGCATCAGCAGGCCGTCGGCGCTGATGTTGACGCAGGTGCACATTTCCTGCCGCCCGTCGGGCAGCACGAAGGGCAGGCGGCAATAGACGTCGCTGCGCGGCGCGATCCGCTGGTCGAGCCCGACATAATGGGCCTTGTTCGTGTCGATCTTGCGCATACCAAAAAGCCTTGCTGGTCTGACCGAATAGAATCGGTCCGATTGCTGAAGAAACGGTAAACGCTGTTGCTTCGTTCCCGGCAACCCCGTTCAGCGGGTCACCAGCCCGTGCTTCTTGCTGCCGAGGCTCACCGGAACCTCCGCATCGCCCGGCACGATCAGGTGATGGGGGTCGCGGATCACCGCGCCGTCGACCTTCACAGCGCCTTCCTCCAGCTTGCGGCGCGCTTCCTTGTTCGATGCGGTAAAGCCCAGATCGCGCAGCGCATTGAGGATGCCGATTCCCTCCGCCGGGGCCGCGACGCGCGGCAGATCGCCGCCGATATGCCCTTTTTCAAAGGTCTGCGCGGCGGTCTCGGCCGCGGTCCTTGCCGCGTCGGCGCCGCGGCACAGCGCGGTCGCCTCGTTCGCCAATATCTTCTTCGCCTCGTTGATGTCGGCGCCTTCGAGTGCTTCGAGTCGCGCGATCTCGTCCAGCGGCAGGTCGGTGAACAGGCGCAGGAAGCGGCCGACGTCGCGGTCGTCGCAGTTGCGCCAATATTGCCAATAGTCGAAATGGGACAATTGCGCGGGATTGAGCCACACCGCGCCGGCGGCAGTCTTGCCCATCTTCGCGCCCGCCGCGGTGGTCAGCAGCGGCGTCGTCAGCCCGAACAATTCAGTGCCGTCCATACGGCGGCCCAGTTCCATGCCGTTGACGATGTTGCCCCACTGGTCGGACCCGCCCATCTGGAGCCGCACGCCCATCTCGCGCGACAGATAGCGGAAATCATAGCCCTGCAGGATCATGTAGTTGAATTCGAGGAAGGTCATCGGCTGTTCGCGTTCGAGCCGCAGCTTCACCGAATCGAAGGTCAGCATGCGGTTGATCGTGAAATGGGTGCCGACCTCTTGCAGCAACTCGATATAACCGAGCTTGCCGAGCCAGTCGGCGTTGTTGACCATCACCGCGTCGGTCGGACCGTCGCCAAAGGTCAGATATTGCTGGAAGATGCTGAAGATCGAGGCGATATTCGCCTCGATCGTCGCGTCGGACAGCATCTTGCGGCTCTCGTCGCGCCCGGTCGGGTCGCCGATCCGCGTCGTTCCGCCGCCCATCAGCACGATCGGCTTGTGCCCCGTCTGTTGCAGACGGCGCAGCATCATGATCTGGACGAGGCTGCCGACATGGAGCGAGGGCGCGGTCGCGTCGAAACCGATATAGGCCGGGACGACCTGCTTCGCCGCGAGGGCGTCGAGCCCTTCCGCGTCGGTCATCTGGTGGATATAGCCTCGCTCGTCGAGCAGGCGCAGCAGGTCGGATTTGTAGGTGGTCATAGCGCGGGCGCGCTTAGCATGGGGTTTGCGGTTTGGATAGCATCCGGAAGGACCTGATCTGTCATCCCGACACGCCGGCGCGCGCCGCGCGCGCCGTGTGGGTGGAGGTGTCGCTGTCTTTCGACGAAGGCTTCGCGCTGCGCTTCGGGATCGAAGGCGATGTCGACGCGCTGGCGCTGCCGCAGGGCGACGGACAACTCGTCATCGCCGATACCGCGACCGACGGCCTTTGGCAGAGCAGCTGTTTCGAGGCCTTTCTGAGCGAGGAAGGGCAGCCCGACTATACCGAGTTCAACTATGCCCCCGACGGTCGCTGGGCCTGCTATCAGTTCGACGACTATCGCTCGCTGTTCAAATCCGACGACCTGGCCCCCTGGGACATGACGAGCGAGCGGGGGCATGCGCTCTATGCGCTGCGCGTCGAACCCGGCATCTATCCCGAGCGCGGCAGCCGGCTGGGCCTGTCCGCCGTCGTCGAGGAACTGGACGGCACCCGAAGCTATTGGGCGCTCGCGCATCCGCCGGGGAAACCCGACTTCCATCATCCCGATTGCTTTCGCCTGACGCTTGGGGCACCCGAACGGCCATGACCATCCAGTTCGGCATCGACCGCCTGCTCGCCGACCCCCAACTGCGCAGGCCGCTCGAAGGGCGGCGCGTCGCGCTGCTCGCCCATCCTGCCTCGGCGACGGCCGACCTCGTCCACAGCCTCGACGCGCTGGTCGCGGCGGGGGTGACCATCAGCGCGGTGTTCGGGCCGCAGCACGGCGTGCGCGGCGACCTGCAGGACAATATGATGGAGTCGCCCGACTTCACCGATCCGGTCCATGGCGTGCCCTGCTTCAGCCTCTATGGCGAGGTGCGACGACCGACCGGCCAGTCGATGCAGACCTTCGACGTGCTGCTGGTCGACCTGCAGGACCTCGGCTGCCGGATCTACACCTTCATCACGACGCTGCTCTATGTGCTGGAGGCCGCGGCCGCGCACGGCAAGGCCGTCTGGGTGCTCGACCGACCGAACCCGGCGGGCCGCCCGGTCGAGGGCACGCTGCTGCGCAGCGGTTGGGAAAGCTTCGTCGGCGCCGGCCCGATGGCGATGCGGCACGGGCTGACGATGGGCGAGATGGGGCATTGGTTCATCCGCCACTTCGGGCTCGACGTCGATTATCGCGTGATCGGGATGGAGGGCTGGGAACCCGAGGGCCCAGGCTTCGGCTGGCCCGCGGAGCGCGTCTGGATCAACCCCAGCCCCAATGCGCCCAACGTCAATATGGCGCGCGCCTATGCGGGCACGGTGATGGTCGAGGGCGCGACGCTGAGCGAGGGGCGCGGGACGACGCGGCCGCTCGAACTGTTCGGCGCCCCCGACATCGACGCGCGGGCGCTGATCGCCGAGATGCGGCGGCTGGCGCCGCAATGGCTGGGCGGGTGCAAGCTGCGCGATATCTGGTTCCAGCCGACCTTTCACAAGCATGTCGGCGCCCTGTGCGGCGGCGTGCATATCCATGCCGATGGGCCGTGGTACGATCCTGCGGCCTTCCGCCCGTGGCGCGTGCAGGCGCTGGCGTTCAAGGCGATCCGTTCGCTGTGGCCGGACTATCCGATCTGGCGCGGCAAGGATTTCCGATATGAATATACCGACGACGTGCTGGCGATCGACGTGATCAACGGGTCGCCGTTGCTGCGCGAATGGGTCGATGATGCAGGCGCGGCGCCGGGCGACCTCGACGCGCTGACGCTGCCCGACGAGACGGCGTGGCGCGAGGAGATCGCGGGCCTGCTTCTTTACTGAAAGGCGAGGGGGAATGACGATGCAGCGACGGCAATTTCTGGGCACCGCGGCGCTCGGCGGGCTGGCGGCGACCTTGCCCGCCCCTGTCATCGCCGCCGACACGGCGGGCCTTCCCGATCTGGCGGCGAAGGCGGTGCCGATCGGCGCCGAAGAGCGCAAGGCGCGAATCGCCAAGGCGGCCGGACTGCTGCGGGCGCACGACATGGATGCGCTGCTGATCGAGCCGGGATCGAGCCTCATCTATTTCACCGGCGTCGAATGGTGGCGCAGCGAGCGGCTGACCGCCGCCGTGCTGACGCGCGAAGGCGAGGTGGCGATCGTCACCCCCTTCTTCGAGGAGCCGTCGGTGCGCGAGAGCCTAGGCGTCGCGGCCGAGGTGCTGACGTGGAACGAGGACGAGAATCCGCTCGCCGCGGTGGCGAACTGGCTCGGCAAGCGCGGTCTGGCGAAGGGGCGGGTCGGCGTCGAGGAAACGGTGCGCTTCTTCGCGGTCGACGGGCTTCAGAAAGCGATGCCGGACGTTACGGTGGTCAACGGCGCGCCCGTCGTGCGGGGCTGCCGCATGATCAAGTCGGCGGCCGAGATCGCGCTGATGCGACTCGCGTCCGACATCACCATCGCCGCCTATCGCCACACCGCGCCGCGCATCGAGGCGGGGATGACGCCCGCCGACATCGACGCGATCATGGGCGCGGCGACGAAAGCGCTGGGCGGACGCGGCGAGTTCAACCTGATCCTGCTCGGCGAGGCGAGCGCCTATCCGCACGGCAGCGGCAAGCCGCAGGCGGTGCGGCCGGGCGAGGTGGTGCTGATGGACTGCGGCGCGACCGTTCACGGCTATCAGTCCGACATTTCGCGCAGCTTCGTTTTCGGCAAGGCGAGCCCGCACCAGCGGCAGGTGTGGGACCAGATGCGCAAGGGGCAGGACGTCGCTTTTGCCGCCGCGCGGATCGGCGCGCCGGCGGGCGCGGTCGACGATGCGGTGCGCGCCTATTACGAAAGCCTGGGCTATGGACCCGGCTACAAGCTGCCCGGCACCTCGCACCGCACCGGGCACGGCATCGGGCTCGACGGGCACGAGCCGGTCAATCTGGTGCGCGGCGAGACGACACCGCTCGCCGCCGGCATGTGCTTCTCGAACGAGCCGGGCATCTACATCCCCGGCGAGTTCGGCATCCGGCTGGAAGATTGCTTCCACATGACCGAGGGTGGACCGGAATGGTTCAGCGAACCGCCGCCTTCGATCGATAGGCCGTTCGGCTGAACAAGCTCAGGGTGAACGGGTCAGGATGATGGCATCGGGCTTCTTCGGCCGCTGCACCAGACTCACCAGCACGAAGCTGATGATCATCAGCAGGTACCAGCTCCCCAGCTTTTCGACCCCGACCATGTGCCAGCCGTCCTTCTGGCTGGGATAGGTCCAGGCGCGCGCGAAGGTGCCGATATTCTCGGCGAACCAGATGAAGAGCGCGACGAGGCCCCAGCCGACGAGCAGCGGCATGCGGCGATGGACGTGCAGCGGGCGGAACCACACCTGACAGCGCCAGAAGAGCAGTCCGGTCGCCGCGAACAGCAGCCAACGGATGTCGGGCAGCCAATGGTGCGCGAAGAAATTGGCGTAGATCGCCGCGGCGAGCGCCCATGTCGCCCCTGCGGGCGGATAGCGCGTGTAGCGGAAATCGAAGATGCGCCAGACGCGCGCGATATAGCTGCCGACCGCCGCATACATGAAGCCCGAGAAGAGCGGCACCGCGCCGATATGGAGCAGGCTCGCTTCGGGATATTGCCACGAACCGGCGGCGGTCTTGAACAATTCCATTACCGTGCCGACGATGTGGAAGAGCAGGATGACCACGGCCTCGCGCGGCGTTTCGAGCCGGAAGGCGAACATCGAGAGCTGGATCAGCACCGCACCGACGGTGATCGCGTCATAGCGGTGGACCGGCGCGCCTTCGGGCCAGAACAGATGCGTGCCGAGCAGCAGCGCCAGCATCAGGCCGCCGAACAGGCAGGCCCAGCCCTGCTTGAAACCGAAGACGAGAAATTCGAGGAACCAGCCGCGCGGCCCTGGCACGACCGCCATCGCCTCGAGGCGGAGGCGGACCCGGTGGAAACGGCTGTGCGCGCGGCGCGGTTCAGACATGGACGGCGACGAGCGCGATCAGCAGCGCGGCGGGCAGCAACAGCGCCTGTGCCAGCACCGTTCCTGCCAGCCGGCTGAGCGAGATGAGCGCGATGGCGCGGCGGAAGTCGGCCTCTCCGACGCTGCCCTCGACGGCGTCGTCGGTCATCACCGAAAGCTGCGGGTCGATGAAGGCGAAGAGCAGGATCGTCGCGAAACCGTTGATCAGCGCCGACAGTTGCGAGGCCGTGACGCGAAATTCGGGGGCGAGATAGCCGGCATAGAGCGAGGCGACGACGCCGACGGCGAGCAGCGACTGCGCGAGGCAATTGGCGATCAGTACGCCCCAGCCGATCCCCTGCGGCATGTGCCAGCCCTTGAGATGCACAAGGCCCGGAAGGCGAAACGACCGGCGGAGCGTGCGCAGCCCGGCGGGACTGGCGGCCTTGAGCGCGAGCTTTGTCGTCGAGCGGTTGTCCTGATACCAGCCGATCGCCGCGGCGAACAGGCGCTGGCCGGTGGGGACGAGCAGGATGCCGACCAGCGTCGCGATGCTCGCCGCGGCGAGGACGAACTGCATGTCGAGGAAGAGCGGCGCGCCGGTGCCGTCGTGGATGCGCGTCTCGATCCGCTTGGCGAGGAAGGGGCCGAGAAAGCTGTTCGAGGTTCGCGAGAAGAGCAGGAGGATGTTGAACAGCGCGAAGGACATGGCGATCCGCCCCGTCCGCACCCCCGCGATCCGCGCCGCATAGGCGAGCGCGCCGATCAGGTTGATGAAGCCGGTGAGGAGGAGGATGACGATGAGGGGGAGGTCGAGCATGGAGGCGTCCGGGACAGGGACTCAGGGAATCCGTTCGCATCGAGCGAAGTCGAGATGCCCATCGGCAGCGCGCGCCCGCGGGGTGTCTCGACTTCGCTCAACACGAACGGGATTAGGGGATCGGCCCGGCCGCGTCACGGCGAAACCGCTCGGGCGCTCCGTCAATGCTTGCGTGTCAACTCGCGCATCGCATCGTCGAGGCCGGCCAGCGTCAGCGGATACATGCGGTCGTTCATCAGCTGTTTGATCATCTTGATCGACTGGGTGTAGCCCCAGTGCGCCTCGGGCACCGGGTTCAGCCATACCGCGGCGGGATAGACGTTCGTCATCCGCTGCAGCCACACCGCGCCCGCTTCCTCGTTGAAATGTTCGACGCTGCCGCCCGGATGGCTGATTTCATAGGCGCTCATCGACGCGTCGCCGACGAACACCAGCTTGTAGTCATGGCCGTATTTGTGGAGGATGTCCCACATCTGGGTGCGTTCGGACCAGCGGCGCTTGTTGTCCTTCCACACGCCCTCATAGGGGCAGTTGTGGAAATAGAAGAATTCGAGATTCTTGAATTCGCTCGTCGCCGCGCTGAACAATTCCTCGCACAGCTTGATGAACGGGTCCATCGACCCGCCGATGTCGAGGAACAGCAGCAGCTTGACCGCGTTGCGCCGTTCCGGCCGCATCTTGATGTCGAGCCAGCCCTGCCGCGCGGTGCCGTCGATCGTGCCCGGAATGTCGAGTTCGTCCGCCGCGCCCTCGCGCGCGAATTTGCGCAGGCGGCGAAGCGCGATCTTGATGTTGCGGGTGCCGAGTTCCTTGGTGTTGTCGAGATTCTGGAACTCGCGCTTTTCCCAGACCTTCAGCGCGCGCTTGTGCTTGCTCTCGCCGCCGATCCGCACACCTTCCGGGTTGTAGCCCGAATTGCCATAGGGCGATGTGCCGCCGGTGCCGATCCACTTGTTGCCGCCCTGGTGGCGCTTCTGCTGTTCCTCGAGCCGCTTCTTCAGCGTCTCCATGATCTCGTCCCACGAGCCGAGCGACTTGATCGCCTCCATCTCCTCGGGCGTCAGATATTTCTCGGCGACCGCTTTCAGCCAGTCCTCGGGAACGTCGACGGGGGTCTGGCCGTAGTCGGTGAGCAGGCCCTTGAAGACCTTGTTGAACACCTGGTCGAAGCGGTCGAGCAGCCCCTCGTCCTTCACGTAGATGGCGCGCGAGAGATAATAGAATTGCTCGGGGGTGCGGTCGATCACCTCGCGGTCGAGCGCCTCCAGCAGCAACAGATGCTCTTTCAGGCTGGCGGGAATGCCCGCGGCGCGAAGCTCGTCGAGAAAGCCGAAAAACATGAGGCAGGATTATCCTGTCGGGGCGGCGGGCGCAATCACTTTACGTTTACGGAAAGCAAGGGCGGGAGCGGGAGGAAAGCGGCGGAAAATCGCGCAACTTCACGCGCGATGCGCGGCGGTGCGTCGATGGCCGGTCGCTTGAAGCCACAATAGCCCCGCATGTCGGGTGCGAAATCGACTCTTGTGGCTTCAAGGAGGCAGCGGATGTCCGAACCCGATGTTCGCGGTCGTTCCGCTTCCGATCCATTGACGCCGCGTTAACCAATGTCCGGCATGGTCGTGCGATCATTCAGGGACGTGAGTGCGCAATGAAATTCGATCCGATCAATCCGGCCCGGCCGATCCTCGACCAGTCGGTCGCGAGCGATTGCGGCGAGCTGGCCGTCGGATGCAGCGAAGCGGCCGGGCGCATCAAGCGTACCACCGACCAGATGGATCGCCAGATCGCCGAACTGGGCCGGCTCGAACAATATGTCGTCAGCCTCGAGGCCGATCAGCGCCAGATCGCCGATTCGACCGACGAGGCGAAGCTGCTGTCGGCGCGGGCGTGCGAACAGCTCGATGCCGGGGCCGAACGGGTCAATTCGGCGGTGACCGAGTTTCGCGCCGTGATCGACCTCGTCGCGCGGCTCGGCACGCATGTCACCAATTTCGCGGCGGTGATGGAACAGGTCCAGCAGGTCAGCCAGTCGATCGAATCGATCGCCAAGACCACCAACATGCTCGCGCTCAACGCGGCGATCGAGGCCGAGCGCGCGGGCGATGCCGGGCGCACCTTCGCGGTCGTCGCCGCCGAGGTGAAGAAGCTGGCGCAGAACACGCGCGGCGCGACCGACGAGATCCGCCGCTCGATCGGCAGCCTCGCGGCCGAGGCGGGCGGCCTCGTCGCCGAAATCCAGTCGGGGGTCGAACAGTCGAGCCGCGCCGAGGCGCAGTTCGAGACGATCACCGACGCGCTGCACGACGCGACGCATCTCGTCGCGCTGCTCGACGATCAGAGCGACCGTATCGCGCAGTCGAGCGCGATGGTGCATGCCAACGGCGCCAAGGTGCGCGAGGCGCTCGACGGCGTCGTCGCGTCGGTGCGCGAGAATGGCGCGACGCTGGGCGCGACGCGCGATTCGATCCTGACGATGGAGCAGGTGTCGAACCGCATGTTCAACGCGGTGATATCGGCCGGCGTGTCCCCCCGCGATTCCGCGGTGGTCGAACTGGCGGCGCGGGTGCGCGACGAGTTCGTCGCCATCGCCGAACGCGGGCTGGCGACCGGGACGCTGACGATGGAGCAGCTTTTCGACGCCGACTATGTGCGGGTGCCGCATTCCAATCCCGAACGCTTTCGCACGACGCTGAGCGACTGGGCCGACGCCAACTGGCGGCCGCTGTTCGACCGCATCGTCGCCGAGCATCCCGAGGTGAAGATGTCGTCGGCGGGTGACATGAACGGATTTCTGCCGACACACATCAGCGACTGTTCGCGCGCGCCGACCGGCGACCTCGAACATGACACCGCGCATTGCCGCAACGGGCGCATCCTGCTCGACGCGATCGACGCCGCGGCGAAGCGCAGCGACGCGCCCTTCTTCATGGCGGTCTATCGGCAGGAGGGCGACGGCACCAATTATGTGACCGTGCGCAACGTCTATATGCCGGTGGTGATCGGCGGGCGCCGCTGGGGCGACGTCGAGGTCGCGTATCAGCTGTAGATTTCGTCAACCCGGCGAAAGCCGGGGTCCCCACAGGCGCGGCTCCGGAGAGCGAGCGATCCCGGCTTTCGCCGGGATGAGGTTCAGCTACCCTGGCGGCGTGCCATGAAGGCGAGCTTTTCGAACAGCATCACGTCCTGCTCGTTCTTGAGCAGCGCACCGTGCAGCGGTGGGATCGCCTTGCCGACGTCGCGGTTCTGCAGGACCTCCAGCGGCATGTCCTCGGCCAGCAGCAGCTTGAGCCAGTCGATGAGTTCGCTCGTCGACGGCTTTTTCTTGAGGCCCGGCACGTCGCGCACGTCGTAGAAGATGTCCATCGCGCGGCTGACCAGCGTCTTCTGGATGCCGGGAAAGTGGACCTCGACGATCTCCGCCATCGTGTCGCGGTCGGGGAATTTGATGTAGTGGAAGAAGCAGCGGCGCAGGAAGGCGTCGGGCAGTTCCTTCTCGTTGTTCGAGGTGATGACGACGATCGGGCGTTCCCGGGCGGTGATCGTCTCGTCGGTCTCGTAGACGTGGAAGGCCATGCGATCGAGTTCCTGAAGCAGGTCGTTCGGGAATTCGATGTCGGCCTTGTCGATCTCGTCGATCAGCAGCACGGGCAGTTTCGGGGAGGTGAAAGCCTCCCACAATTTGCCCTTGCGGATATAGTTGCGGATGTCGTGGACGCGCTCTTCGCCGAGCTGGCCGTCGCGCAGGCGCGCGACCGCGTCATATTCGTAGAGGCCCTGCTGCGCCTTCGTCGTCGACTTGACGTTCCAGGTGATCAGCGGGGCGTCGAAGGCCTTGGCGATCTCTTCCGCGAGCACGGTCTTGCCGGTGCCCGGCTCGCCCTTCACGAGCAGCGGACGGCGCAGCATCGTCGCGGCGTTGACCGCGATCTTCAGATCCTGGGTCGCGATATAGGCGCTGGTACCTTCGAAACGCATCGGCTCGCTGCCTTTCCCTTAACGTGAACGTCAACTCGGGTCGGGCATAGCGGGGGCGGGGGAGGGGTGCAAGCAGGCACGTCGCCGCTCGGCCATGGGGCGATACCGTGCGCGGCTGCCGGTGGCCCCGGCCTTTGCAGCGGCGCCGTCATGGGGGGCTTTGGGTTGCCCCGCTTTGCCGCTCGCAATGACGAGTCCGGATATCCCGTTTCAGGAATGTGTGCGCGCGGCAGCGCGGGCGGCGAGCAGGTCCCACAGCCCGCTATGCTGCGCGAGCAGCTGCTGGGCGCCGAAGGTGAGCGCGCGCTCTATTGCCGGGGTCTGGGCGATCGCGCCCGCGAGGCGCGCGGTGCCCGGCAGGTCGGGCAGCGCGCAGCCTGGCGGCGACAGGTCGAGCCGCTGCGCGCTGATGTCGAGCAGGACGCGGATCGTGCGCCAGTCGAGCGCCAGCGCGATCGCGGCGCCGACCGCGCAGCCGTGGCGGTCCGATTCGGCGAGCATATCGAGCGCCTTGCACTGGGCCGCGACCGCGGCCTCGCACTGGTCCTGCCCCGGCGTGCTCGGCACCGGGCCGGCGGCGGCGGCGACCTGCGACAGGAAGGCGCGCTCGTCGGCGAAGGCCTGCGCGGCCTCCTCCATCCAGGCGCGCGATGCCGGATCGACCGCCTTGCGCGCCGCGCTGTCGACCACCCCGGGGTGGCGCCCGTGAAGCAGGCACAGGAAATGGACCGCATCGGCCAGGTTGCGCATCGCGTCGCCGCCCTGGCTGAGGCGGCCGGACCGGACATGCGGATGCGCGCCCGTTCCCTCGCTCGCGACCAGCGAATCGAGCAGTTCGGCGATACCGCGCGTCGGCAGCTTTTGCTGGGGCGACTGGCTCAACGTCTCATCCTCTCTGGGGCGCGATGGTCGGGTCGCGCCGTTGGATATGCGAAGGCCAGTCCTAGAGCATCGTCGTAAACGTCGCGTTTATGAGGCGCCGGCAAAGTGCCGCGCGCCTGTCCCCGCACGGGACAGAATCAAGGGGACCGGCAGGCAAGGGAACTGCCGGTCCCCAGGGACCGCGGCGCCAGTGGAACGCCGCGGGATCGGGGAAGCGGGGCGGGGCCAGAGAGGGGCGGCCCCGCCCCGCAAGCCCTCAAGCCGCGAGGGCCATCTCTTCGGTCTGCGGCGTGCGCGTTTCCGTTTCCGCCTCTGTCTCCGCGGGCGCGGTCCTGGCGGGGAAGATCAGGCGCGAGGCGAGCACGATGCCCCCCAGCGCGAAATAGGCGGCGAAGGTCTGCACCGGGAAGAAGAAGAGCGGCGCGATGAAGGCGAGCCGCAGGTACAGCGGGTTGAAGCCGAAGTCCTGGCCCACGGCCTCGCAGATGCCGAAGAAGGTATCGCGGCGGCGGAAGAGATTGGTGGTTTCCTGTTCCATCTTGTTCGTCTTTCGTCCTGGCGGTGGGCCGTTCCCCATCCATGTCCGTTCCAAAGCAACGGGCGTGCCAATTCGGGCTTTCTCTCCGTTTTCGGACGTTTTCGGGCTGGCATGCGCCATCCGGTGCCTTTTTTGATGCATCGATTCCCAACGAATGGGAAGGATCGCCATTTGATGGGTGCAGAATGAATGGCGAATGAAGCCCGATCCATCCGGCGGGTCGCTATCTGGGGTGCGAAGATGAAAATTTGAAGACCGTGGCGGCAAAATATTTGTGCGGTGCAGCATGGCGGTAGGGCGAAACTTTATGCAGCGTGGGGGATTCGGGTTTGCCGGACGCTTTCCGCCAATGGCCATCTTGAATGGGTTGGGAATCGTCCGTTTCCGGCAAGGAAGCGTTCCTCGGCGAAAGCCGGGGGCCACGCGAGGCAATATTACGCCATCTGGACCCCGGCTTTCGCCGGGGAACAGGCCTGATGGAGTATTTTGCGGGGCGGCGAAAACGTGCAGCCCATGGCTATGGTCTGTGGGGATTTGGCGTTCTGCGCGGTTTCTCCCTTTCGTCACCCTGAACTCGTTTCAGAGCCTGCCCCGGACCCGATCCGGGGGTCCATGGTCTGCGCTCGAATGAAAGGTGGCACAAAAGGGAAGGTCCGGCCATGGATGCTGAAACGAGTTCAGCATGACGAACGGATGAGGCAGCGTGCCGAAATCCGAATCCCCACAGGCCATGGATCGGACGGAATCGTCATTGCGAGCGGCGAGGTCGCGCGGCGATCCGGAGCGGGCGGTAACCGCCCCGGGTTGCTTCGCTCCGCTCGCAACGACGCGAGTGGGGGCATCCGAATTCGGGTCCGGATCGAGCAGCCGAGTGCTCCCGCGCAGGCAGGGGCCCCGGAGCGGATAGCAACAAGGTGGCGTCGGGCCGCTCTGGGTCCCCGCCTGCGCGGGGACACGATATGATGTGTCACCCCCTGAAGAGGAGAGGGCTTGGGCGGTTCAGCCCGGGCCCCGCACCGGAACGCGCGCGCTTACTGGTCGAGGAAGCTGCGCATCTTGCGGCTGCGCGACGGGTGCTTGAGCTTGCGTAGCGCCTTCGCCTCGATCTGGCGGATGCGTTCGCGGGTGACGCTGAACTGCTGGCCGACCTCCTCCAGCGTGTGGTCGGTGTTCATGCCGATGCCGAAGCGCATGCGCAGAACCCGCTCCTCACGCGGGGTCAGCGAAGCCAGGACTCGCGTGACCGTTTCCTTGAGGTTCGACTGCACCGCGGCGTCGACCGGGATCACGGCGTTCTTGTCCTCGATGAAATCGCCGAGGTGCGAATCCTCCTCGTCGCCGATCGGCGTTTCGAGGCTGATCGGCTCCTTGGCGATCTTCATCACCTTGCGGACCTTTTCGAGCGGCATCGACAGCCGTTCGGCCATTTCCTCCGGCGTCGGCTCGCGGCCGCTTTCGTGCAGGAACTGGCGGCTGCACCGCACCAGCTTGTTGATCGTCTCGATCATGTGGACCGGGATGCGGATCGTGCGTGCCTGGTCGGCGATGCTGCGGGTGATCGCCTGGCGGATCCACCAGGTCGCATAAGTGCTGAACTTGTAGCCGCGGCGATATTCAAACTTGTCGACCGCCTTCATCAGCCCGATGTTGCCTTCCTGGATCAGGTCGAGGAACTGCAACCCGCGGTTGGTGTATTTCTTGGCGATCGAGATGACGAGGCGCAGGTTCGCCTCGACCATCTCCTTCTTGGCGATGCGCGCCTCGCGCTCGCCCTTCTGGACCATGTTCACGACGCGGCGGAATTCGACGAGGCTCATCCCCGCCGCCTGCGCGATCTCTGAAATCTCGGTGCGGATACGATCGACCGCGACCGCCTCATTCTCGGCGAAGGCGGCCCATTTCTTGTCGAGCTTGCCGACCTCGTCAAGCCAATTCTCTTCGAGCTCGCGCCCGACATAATGGTCGAGGAACGACTTGCGCGCCACCTTGTGGCGCTCGGCCAGGCGCAGCATCTGGCCGCCGAGCGCGGTCAGGCGCCGGTTGTAGCTATAGAGCTGGTCGACCAGATATTCGATCTTGGTGCCGTGGAATTGCACGCTTTCGACCTGCGCGGTCAGTTCCTCGCGCAGCTTGTGATATTTCTTCTCCGACGCTGCCGGGAAGTCACCGCCCGCCGACAGCGCGTCGAGCCGCGCTTCCTGAAGCTTCTGAAACGCCTTGAAGCTCTTGGTGATCGCCGCGAACTTTTCGAGCGCGTCTGGCTTGAGCAATTCCTCCATCGCGGCGAGGCTCAGCGTATTGTCCTCGTCGTCGTCGTCATAGCCTTCGCGTTTCTTGGCCGCGCCGCCCTCTTCGTCGTCGCCGTCGGCCTCGGGCTCCTCCTCGACCTCGTCCTCGTCCTTGAACGAGACGCCGGCGTTCTTCTCGCTGATCTCGCCGTCGACCTCTTCCTCGTCCTCGAGATTCTCGGGCGCCGGGTCCTTGGTCAGCATCGCTTCGAGGTCGACGATCTCGCGAAGCTGCATGTCGCCGTTGTTGAGCGCGTTCGACCATTCGATGATCGCGTTGAAGGTCAGCGGGCTTTCGCACAGGCCGAGGATCATCGTGTCGCGGCCCGCCTCGATGCGCTTGGCGATCGCAATCTCGCCCTCGCGGCTCAGCAGCTCGACGGCGCCCATCTCGCGCAGATACATGCGCACCGGGTCGTCGGTGCGGTCGACCGTTTCCTTCTTCTTCTCGACCGCGGGCGCGGACACCGAACCCGAATTGGCGGCGACGTCGATGTCGTCGTCGGCCTCCTGCTCGGCTTCCTCCTGCACGTCCTCGTCGCTTTCGACGATGTTGATGCCCATGTCGGAAATCGCCGACATGATGTCCTCGATCTGCTCGGACGACATCTGGTCCTGCGGCAGCGCCTCGTTGAGCTCGTCGTAGGTCAGGTAGCCGCGCTTCTTGCCGCGCGCGATCAGCTTCTTGACGTCGGCCTCGTTGAGGTCGATCAGCGGAGCGTCGGTTTCGGCGGTATTCTTCGTTGCCATGCGTTGTTCCTGCCTTGGGGCATCAAATGGTCAGAGCTGGCTGCTGTCGGACAGCGCGGCCAGCCTGCGGGTCAGTTCCTCGTCCATCGCGCGCAGTTTCTGCTGCCGCGCCAGGCCTTCGTCGTCCATCGTCCGCTGGAAATCCGCGGTCGCCTCGGCCAGCCGGGCACGGATTTCGGGCTGCGTCACCAGCACGCCGATATATTCGTCAAGGTCGCGCAACGCGGTTTCCCGCGCCTTGGCAACCCCTTCATCGCCTTCCAGCCGTCGATTGAACGAGAAGTGCATTCGGTCGGCTCTGAGCAATGCCATCGCCCTATTATACACTTTCATCGGCTCCAATATGGCAAGCAACCCCTCGGTATCAAGCCCTTCTTCGCGCATCGCGATGTCAAGCATCAGGCCGAGCAGTTCGGCGTCGGCGGAATCGGGCACCGGGAGTCGCGCCAGCGCCTCCTCGTGGCGGCGCAACACCTCGGGATAGCGCAGCAATCCGCCGATCAGCGCCGCCGCGAGCGGGGTGGCGATTCCCGCCTGTCCGATCGACCGCGTCTCGTCGGCGGGCGGCTGCAGCCGCGGGTCGGGCTGAAAGCGCCGCCCGCCGCCGCGCTGCCCCTGCGGCGCCCACGGGACGCGCGGGCCGCGTTCGGGCCGCGCGCGCGCGAACAGCGTGTCGAGCCGCTCGCGAAAGGCCTCGCGATAATGGTGGCGCACGTCGGGGTCCTGGATCGCGTCGGCGTGGTTCAGCAGCCGCGTCTTGAGCGCCGCCCGCTCCTCCGGCGTGTTCAGCGGCGCCGCCGCGACCTCGTGCGTCCACAGCCGTTCGACGAGCGGCTGGGCGTCGTCGAGCACGCCGGCGAAGCCCTCGGCGCCCTTCGCACGGACGAGGTCGTCGGGGTCCTGCCCGGCGGGCAGGGTCGCGAAGGCGAGGCTGAAGCCGGGACGGAGCAGCGGCAGCGCGCGCGTTGCGGCGCGCATCGCCGCCTTCTGCCCCGCCGCGTCGCCGTCGAAGCAGAGCAGCGGCACCGGCACCATCCGCCACAGCAGGCCGAGCTGGCTTTCGGTGAGCGCGGTGCCGAGCGGCGCGACCGCGTCGGCGATCCCTGCCTCTGCGAGCGCGATCACGTCCATATAGCCCTCGACGACGATGACGCGGTCGGTGCGGCGAGATGCCGGGCTCGCCTTGTCGAGGTTGAACAGGGTGCGCCCCTTGTCGAACAGCAGCGTGTCGGGCGAGTTCAGATATTTGGGCTCACCGTCGCCCAGGATGCGCCCGCCGAACGCGATCACCCGCCCGCGCGCGTCGCGGATCGGAATCATCAGGCGGCCGCGGAAACGGTCGTATGGCTCCTTGTCGTCGACCGAAATCAGCATCCCGGATTCGACGAGCATCGCGGTGGGGAATTTCTTCAGCGCTTCCTTCAGCGCGCTGCGGCTGTCGGGGGCGAGGCCGAAACCGAAGGCGTCGCGGGTCGCGTCCGAAATGCCGCGCTTCGCCAGATAGTCGCGCGCCGGGGCGCCGTTGCCGCTGCCGAGCTGCTGCGCGAACCAGTCGGCGGCAGCCTGCACGACGTCGCGCAGGTTGGCCTGCGCCTCGGCCTTCTTCGCGGCGCGCGGGTCGGGGGCGGGGACCTCCATGCCGGCTTCGGCGGCGAGTTCCTTGACCGCGTCCATGAACGACAGGCCGCGCTGGTCGGTCATCCAGCGGATAGCGTCGCCGTGCGCGCCGCAGCCGAAGCAGTGATAGAAGCCCTTTTCGTCGTTGATCGTGAAGCTGGGCGTCTTTTCGTTATGGAAGGGGCAGCAGGCCTTGTACTCGCGCCCCGCGCGCGTGATCTTCACCGTCCGCCCGATCAGCGTGGACAGCGTGACGCGCGAGCGCAGTTCGTCGAGCCATTGCGGGGTGAGAGCCATCAGGACAGACTCTCGGATCCATTGCCGTTCATGTCTCGACTTCGCTCGACACGAACGGAAGAGGGGGCGATGGAGCGCTCTTTGGGCGGTTTGGCGAAATGGCTGATGGCTGCCCAATCCCCGCGGATCAGCGCTTCCTTCTTGGCGCGTGACCATTTCTTGACCCGCAACTCAGCTTCCAGGGCCTCTGTCCGCGTCGGGAAGTCCTGCGACCACATCAGCCGAACCGGCAATCGTGACGACGTAAAGCCTTCGATCTCCCCCGACTGGTGCTGCGCGATCCGGCGCTCCAGCTCATCCGTATGCCCGGTATAGTATCGCCCATCGGCATAAAGCAGGATGTAGGACCAGAACGCCATTCCCGCTATCTACCCGTTCGTGTCGAGCGAAGTCGAGACACCCCGAAGGCGTGCGCGATAGATGGGTGTCTCGACTTCGCTCGACACGAACGGAAGAAGGAAGACGGTTTTATCCGTTCTCAGCCCAGCGCCGCCTTCACCCACCCGCTCGCCTTGCTCATGTCGAGCTGGCTGCCGTGGCGGTCCTTCACCGCGGCCATGACCTTGCCCATGTCCTTGACGCTCGTCGCGCCGAGTTCGGCGACGATCGCCGCGATCGCGGCCCTGGCTTCGTCCTCGTCCAGCTGCGTGGGAAGGAAATCCTCGATCACCGCGACCTCGGCCGCTTCGGCGTCGGCGAGTTCCTGGCGGCCGCCCTGTTCGTACATCGCAATCGATTCGCGCCGCTGCTTGACCATCTTCTGCAGCACGTCGACGACCAGCACGTCGTCGTCGGCCGGCGGGGTGCCGGTGCGAAGCTCGATGTCGCGATCCTTGATCTTGGCCAGCATCAGCCGGATGGTGCCCAGACGCGCCTTGTCGCCGGCCTTCATCGCGGCAACCTGCGCAGCCTTGATGTCCTCACGAATCATTGCGTGTCCTCTTGCGCTGCCATTTCGGAAAGGAGCACCCTTAGCGGGAAGATTCATAATCCGATAGCTTGTGAATCACTTTTTTGGCGCATAGGTGATCGGCCGTTTAGCCTTCCCACCGGAGCATGCTCGATGGCACCAGCCACCCCGTCCGCCGCGCCTGAAGTCGCGCCCGCAAAACAGCCCGCCGGCGCCACCGGCGTACTCGTCCTCGCCGACGGCACGCTGCTGTGGGGCATCGGTTATGGCGCCGCCGGGGCGGCGGTGGGCGAGGTCTGCTTCAACACCGCGATGACGGGATATCAGGAGATACTGACCGACCCGAGCTATGCCGGGCAGATCGTCACCTTCACCTTCCCGCACATCGGCAACGTCGGCGCGAACCCGGAGGATATGGAGCGCGGCGTGCATGGCGCGGTGGGCTGCATCACGCGCGAACTGCCGACGGCGCCCAGCAATTTCCGCAGCGTCCAGACGCTGCCCGAATGGATGGCCGATCAGGGCGTGATCGGGCTGGCGGGGATCGACACCCGCGCGCTGACCCGCCGCATCCGCGACGCGGGGGCGCCGAACGGCGTGATCGCGCACAGCCCCGACGGCCGGTTCGACGTGGACGAACTGCTCGCCATGGCGCGGGGGTGGCCGGGGCTGGAAGGCCTCGATCTGGCGAAGGGCGTCAGCCGCGCGGACACGGGCGACTGGACCGGCGGCGCGTGGGCGCTGGGACAGGGCTATGCGAGCGCCGGGGGCGATGCGCGCCCGCATGTCGTCGCGATCGATTATGGCGCGAAGGACAATATCTTCCGCAACCTGGTGAAGGCCGGCGCGCGCGTCACCGTGGTTCCCGCGACCGCGACGCTGGACGAGGTGCTGAGCCACAAGCCCGACGGCGTGTTCCTGTCGAACGGCCCCGGCGACCCCGCGGCGACGGGGGAATATGCGGTGCCGGTGATCCGCGGGCTGCTCGACCGCGACATTCCGCTGTTCGGCATCTGCCTCGGCCACCAGATGCTGGGCATCGCGGTCGGTGCCAGGACGGTGAAGATGCATCAAGGCCACCGCGGCGCGAACCATCCGGTGCAGCGCGCGGAAGACGGCGTGGTCGAGATCACCAGCATGAACCACGGCTTCGCGGTCGACGCCGCGACGCTGCCCGCGGGCGTGGTCGAGACGCACAAGAGCCTGTTCGACGGATCGAACTGCGGCATCGCGATCACGGGCAAGCAGGCGTTCAGCGTCCAATATCACCCCGAGGCGAGCCCGGGGCCGCAGGACAGCTTCTACCTGTTCGAGAAGTTCGTGGGTGGGTTGACGTGACTCTAGCGCCTCTTGATGAGGAGTTGCTCCTTGCTTTGAGGCAAGGGCAACACTTCAAGGATAATCCCGGCAATCCTAAGACTATGTGCTCAAAGGACGGTCGAGAGGTTGATGCTGCATCACGTCGACTGATGGCGACTGGCTTTGCGGCTAGAGTCATAGATAGTGAACGACCAAATTTGATTCTCTTGAGAATCACTGATGCAGGGATTGGTAAGGCGGACATCCTTCTAGAAAGGCGTCGCGTCGCCCTAGAAAGAGCACGTACGCCGACGCTTCGCGATCGAGTAGTCAAACTTCCTATTGGCAAGGGTGTGTGGGACGTTTTGAAGATCGGCCTCGGCGCGGTCTTGGGCGTTGTCGCAGCAAAATACATCGGAAAATAGAATGCCCAAAAGAACCGACATCCAATCCATCCTCGTCATCGGCGCCGGCCCGATCGTCATCGGTCAGGCGTGCGAGTTCGACTATTCGGGGACGCAGGCGATCAAGGCGCTGAAGGAGGAGGGCTATCGCATCGTCCTCGTCAACTCCAACCCGGCGACGATCATGACCGATCCCGAACTGGCCGACGCGACCTATGTCGAGCCGATCACGCCCGAGATCGTCGCCAAGATCATCGAAAAGGAGACCGCCGAGTTTCCTGGGGGGTGGGCGGTGCTGCCGACGATGGGCGGGCAGACCGCGCTCAACACCGCGCTCGCGCTCGCGCAGGACGGGACGCTCGAAAAGTTCGGGGTCGAGATGATCGGCGCCGACGCCGAGGCGATCGACAAGGCCGAGGACCGGCTGAAGTTCCGCGATGCGATGGACAAGATCGGCCTCGAAAGCGCGCGCAGCGGTATCGCGCACACGATGGAAGAGGCGTTCGCGGTGCTCGAACGCACCGGCCTGCCCGCGATCATCCGCCCGTCCTTCACGCTCGGCGGTACCGGCGGCGGCATCGCCTATAACCGCGAGGAGTTCGAGGGTATCGTTCGCGGCGGCCTGATCGCATCCCCCACCACCGAAGTCCTGATCGAGGAATCGCTCCTCGGCTGGAAGGAGTTCGAGATGGAGGTGGTGCGCGACCGCAAGGACAATTGCATCATCATCTGCTCGATCGAGAATGTCGATCCGATGGGCGTGCACACCGGCGACAGCATTACCGTCGCCCCTGCGCTGACGCTGACCGACAAGGAATATCAGATCATGCGCAACGCGAGCATCGCGGTGCTGCGCGAGATCGGGGTCGAAACGGGCGGGTCGAACGTGCAGTTCGCGGTCAACCCGAAGGACGGGCGCCTGATCGTGATCGAGATGAACCCGCGCGTGTCGCGCTCGTCGGCGCTGGCGTCGAAGGCGACGGGCTTCCCGATCGCCAAGGTCGCGGCGAAGCTGGCGGTCGGCTACACGCTCGACGAGATCATGAACGACATCACCGGCGTTACGCCCGCGTCGTTCGAACCGACCATCGACTATGTCGTCACCAAGATTCCGCGCTTCGCCTTCGAGAAGTTCAAGGGCGCCGAGGCGACGCTGTCGACCGCGATGAAGTCGGTGGGCGAGGTGATGGCGATCGGCCGCACGATCCACGAAAGCCTGCAAAAGGCGCTGCGCGGGCTGGAAACCGGGCTGTCGGGCTTCAACTTCGTCGACCGGCTGGTCGGCGCGAGCGCGGAGCAGTTGAAGATCGAACTGGCGAAGCCGACCCCCGACCGGCTGCTCGTCGCCGCGCAGGCGATCCGCGAGGGGCTGCCGCTCGCCGAGATCAACCGCATCGCGGGCTATGACATGTGGTTCCTCGACCGCATCGCTGAGATCGTCGCGGCCGAGAAGGCCGTGGTGGCGGACGGCCTGCCGCGCGATGCCGAAGGACTGCGGCGGCTGAAGGCGATGGGCTTTTCGGACAAGAGGCTCGCCTATCTGGCGCTCCAGTCGGCGAATCTCCAGCCGGGCGCCGGGCATGCTGCGGCGCGCGGTGGCGGGCTGATCCACGAGGCGGTGAAGGCGATGACCGGCGGCGTCACCGAGGCCGAGGTGCGGAGCTTGCGCCACCGGCTGGGCGTGCGCCCGGTGTTCAAGACCATCGACACCTGCGCCGCGGAGTTCGAGGCGCAGACGCCCTATCTCTATTCGACCTACGAAGCGCCGACCTTCGGCGCGCCCGAGAATGAGGCCAATCCAAGCGACCGGAAAAAGATCGTCATCCTGGGCGGCGGCCCGAACCGGATCGGGCAGGGGATCGAGTTCGATTACTGCTGCTGCCACGCCTGCTTCGCGCTGGAGGAGGCGGGCTATGAGACGATCATGGTCAACTGCAACCCGGAAACGGTGTCGACCGATTACGACACGTCGGACCGCCTCTATTTCGAGCCGCTGACCGCCGAGGACGTGCTCGAGATCCTGCACGTCGAGCAGTCGAAGGGCACCCTCGTCGGCGTGATCGTCCAGTTCGGCGGGCAGACCCCGCTCAAGCTCGCGCAGGCGCTGGAGGAGGCGGGTATCCCGATCCTGGGCACCTCGCCCGACGCGATCGATCTGGCAGAGGACCGCGAGCGTTTCGCGGCGCTCGTCAACAAGCTCGGCCTCAAGCAGCCCGCCAACGGCATCGCGCGCAGCCGCGAGGAGGCGATCGCGGTCGCGGCGCGTATCGGGTACCCGGTGCTGACGCGCCCGAGCTATGTCCTCGGCGGGCGGGCGATGGAGATCGTCGACGATCAGGAACAGCTCGAAAATTATATCGAGACCGCGGTGCAGGTATCGGGCGATTCGCCGGTGCTGATCGACCGCTATCTGCGCGACGCGATCGAGGTCGACGTCGACGCGCTGTGCGACGGCACCGATGTCGTGGTCGCGGGCGTGCTCCAGCATATCGAGGAAGCGGGGGTCCATTCGGGCGACAGCGCCTGCTCGATCCCGCCCTACAGCCTGTCCGCCGACATCGTCGCCGAGATCGAGCGGCAGGCCGACGCGCTGGCGCGCGCGCTGAACGTGCGCGGGCTGATGAACATCCAGTTCGCGGTGCAGGCCGATCCCGGATCGCCGGCCGGGGCCAGCGTCTATCTGATCGAGGTCAATCCGCGCGCCAGCCGCACCGTACCGTTCGTCGCCAAGGCGGTGGGATCGCCGATCGCCAAGATCGCGGCGCGCGTGATGGCGGGCGAGAAGCTGGCCGACCTGCCGAAGATCAATCGCGACATCGCGCATGTCGCGGTGAAGGAAGCGGTCTTCCCCTTCGCGCGTTTCCCCGGCACCGATCCGGTTCTGTCGCCGGAGATGAAGTCCACCGGCGAAGTCATGGGAATCGATAGTGATTTCAACCTGGCCTTTGCCAAGGCGCAGCTCGGCGCGGGCGACAGCCTGCCGACCGAGGGGCGTCTGTTCGTGTCGGTCAAGGACAGCGACAAGCCGCGGATCGTCGGCGCGGTGAAGCAACTCGCCGACTGGGGGTGGCAGGTGATCGCGACCGGCGGCACCGCCGACTATCTGGCCGAGCAGGGCATCGCGATCGAGCGCGTCAACAAGGTGGCCGAGGGGCGTCCGCATATCGTCGACCGGATCAAGGACGGCGACGTCCAGCTCATTTTCAACACCACCGAGGGG
Organism: Sphingopyxis sp. MG; assembly: GCF_002953155.1. Classification (NCBI taxonomy): domain Bacteria; kingdom Pseudomonadati; phylum Pseudomonadota; class Alphaproteobacteria; order Sphingomonadales; family Sphingopyxidaceae; genus Sphingopyxis; species Sphingopyxis sp. MG. Next base: position 2,398,884 of record NZ_CP026381.1, on the reverse strand, counting down.
TGGCAGAGCCTGCAGGATTCGCAGTCGATCCGCGCCTCGGCGCTCGCGGCGGACGTCGCCTATTACACGACGGCGGCGGGAAGCGATGCCGCGACCCACGCCATCGGCGCGCTGCGCGCGCGCAGTCTTGAAGTAAAGCCGCTTCAGGACTATTATTGACGCACCGCTTCACCCCCCGACATTGACGGAAACAGCGGCTCAGCCGCCCGACGCCCGGTTCGCCGGAACAGGATTTTTGACGAAGGACAATGGGATAATGGCAAGCGTTGAAAAGGTGCCGATGCTGGCGGAAGGCTATGAGAAGCTGAGCGCCCAACTCGCCGCGCTGAAGGCCGAGCGCCCGCAGATCGTCGACGCGATCGAGGAAGCGCGCGCGCATGGCGACCTGTCGGAAAATGCCGAATATCACGCCGCGAAGGAACGCCAGGGCCAGGTCGAGGCGTCGATCGGCGATCTCGAGGACAAGCTGGCGCGCGCGCAGATCATCGACCCCACGACGCTTTCGGGCGACCGCATCGTCTTTGGCGCGACGGTCACCCTGGCCGACGAGGACGACAAGCCGGTGCGCTACCAGATCGTGGGGCAGGCCGAGGCGGACGCCAAGGAAGGGCGGATCAGCTATAATTCGCCGCTCGGCCGCGCGCTGATCGGCCGCCGCGTCGACGACGAGATCGAGGTCACCGTGCCGTCGGGCGACAAATATTATCTGGTGACGAAGATCGAATTCATCTGACGGACGGACGCGCATGAAGCCGCAGGACGCGCCGCTGGTCACGGGCTATGCGCTGCTCTGCGCGGCGCTGTTCGTCGTGCTGACGCTCAGCGGTTTCCAGACCGAGGCGATCGTGCGCGCGGGCTTCGTGCCGGCGCGCTGGAGCGGCGAGCTGATCCTGCCGCCGGGGCCGTTCGTGCCTTTCGTGCTGACGCCGCTGACCTCTGCCTTCCTGCACGGGAGCCTGCTGCACCTGATCTTCAACCTGGTCGTGCTGCTCTATATCGGGCGGCCGCTCGAAGCGCCGATGGGGACGAAGGCCATCGCGGTCCTGTTGGTCGTCGGCGCCTGCGCCGGCGCATTCGCGCAATGGCTTTCCAACCCCACGTCGGTGGTGCCGATGATCGGCGCGAGCGGCGCGATCTCGGCGCTGATCGCGGTGTTCGCGCTGATCTTCAGCCGGTCGCAGGCGCCGGCGCTCGGGCCGATCCCCAGCCATTGGGTGCGGGCGCTATGGCTCGCCGCAGCGTGGATCGGCGTCCAGTTGCTGATCGGTTTCGCGGGCGGCGCCGGTTTCGGCGCCATCGCCATCTGGGCGCATGTCGGCGGCTTCCTAGCGGGCCTGTTGCTCGCGCGGCCGCTGCTGCGCTGGCGGTTCGGGGGGCGGTGAGCGGCGTTAAAGCTGCATCAACGGGAAGATGAGTCCGGTTTAAGCCGACCGCACCCGCTAACCGCGTTCCGAACGAGCCTCATTCCTCCAGCAAGCCTCCCGCAAGCAGCATCGCGACGCGCACGTCGATGCCGCATCCCTCGGTGCGCTTTGCCGCGACGAAATCGGCGATGCCGGTCAGCGGCACGCGGTGGACGATGATGTCTTCGCCGCCGACTCCGCCGCCGGGGCCGACCCTGGTCAATCCGGTGGCGACGAGCAGGGTGAAGCTCTCGCTGACCATGCCCGGCGAACTGAAGAATTCGCCGACCGTGCGCCAGTGCGCGGCGCGATAGCCGGTTTCTTCCTCCAGTTCGCGCTCGGCCGCCGTTTCCGACGCCTCGCCCGCGCTGTCGTCGCCCACGAGGCCCGCGGGCAGTTCGAGGCAGGGGCGCCCCAGCGGCACGCGATATTGTTCGACCAGCAGGACGTGATGCCCGCTTTCGTCCGCGTCGATCGCGAGGATCACCGCGGCGTGGATGCCGCGCGAGCGCGAGACATATTCCCACGTCCCCTGCTGCCGGACGGTGATGAAGCGGCCCTCCCATCGCGTTTCGATGGGAGCGTCGGGGGCGGGGCGGGACATGGCTTTCCTTTCGCGGCGATGGAGCGCGTCAAAGCTCGATCAGGCGATCGGGCAATTCGTTCGGATTTTCGCTGCCGCGCGGGAAATGTTCGGCGAGTATGACGCCCATGTACGCGACCGCCTCTGCCATGCCTTCGCCGGGCCGGCCGGCGCGCACGCGTTCGATCAGTGCCGCCATCGCGTCGCCCCATACCTCCGCCGGGACTTTCGAGGCGATCGCTTCGTCGGCGACGATGTCCGCGCGATGTTCGCGCAGGCTGAGATAGAGGAGGACGCCGGTGCGGCCGAGCGTCTTCGCCTCCGCCCCGACCTTGAACAGGTCGATCGCGCGGGCGCGGACGCGGCCGGCGAGGATCGCGCGCGGCGTCAGCCACAGACGCAGCGGACGCCACAACAGAATCAGCCACATGGCGATCCACTTGAGCACGCCGACTGCAATGACGACGCCAAGCCATTGATTGGCGGTCAGGCCGTGCCCCCAGCCGCCGGTCAGCCGGTCGTAGAGGCCCTGATAGAAATCGGGAAACAGCGCGATAACCGACATGGCGAGGAAGGCGATCAGGCTCGCCCAGACGAGCGCGACATCGTCGTAATCGTTCGATTGCGCGGCGATGACGGTGACGATCTCGCCGCTCGTCCGCGCTTCGGCCGCTGCGACCGCGGCGGTGACGAGGTCGTGATCGGCGGCGCTGACATGGCTGACTTTCATGCGTTCCGCCTCCCTACCAGCCGCCCGAGGCGCCGCCGCCGCCGAAACTGCCGCCACCGCCCGAAAAACCGCCGAATCCGCCACCGCCGCTCCAGCCGCCGCCGCCCCAAGATGAGCCACGGCCACCGCCGCCCCAGTCATGATCGCCCCAGACGATGATCGGCGCGGCGCCCCACGGGCGATGCTTGCGATGCCGCCGGCCGCGCCGCCCGAAGGCCGAGAGCATCGGCAGGACGAAGAAGAAAAGGATGATGAAACCGATAAAGATGAAGCCGCCGAAGCTGCCGTCATCGGCGCGGTCGCGCTCTGCCTTCGCAGCGGCGGCGGCGCGCGCCGCGGCCTCCTCGGGCGGGAGCGCGATCTGCTGCGCGATCGCGTTCACCCCGGCCTGGATGCCGCCCGGATAATCGCCATTCTTGAAGCGCGGCGTCACCTGATCGCGGATGATCCGCCCCGACAGGGCGTCCGTCAGGATCGGTTCGAGGCCGTAGCCGACCGATATGTTCATCCGCCGTTCGTTGGGCGCGATCAGGAAGATGACGCCGTCATTCTCTTCCTTGCCCCCGATGCCCCAGGCGCGGCCGAGCCTGTAGCCGTAATCGGCGACGTCCTGTCCTTCGAGGTCGTTGACCGTCGCGACGACGAGCTGGTGCCCGGTCGTCTTTTCGAGCTGTTCGAGCTGGGCGGTGAGGTTCGCTTCCTCGGCCGGCGGGATGATGTCGGCCTGATCGACGACGCGCCCGGTGAGTTGGGGAAAGGTCTGGGCAGCGGCGGGGACCGCCATAAGCAAAGCGAGGAGGAGGGCCGACGTCAGGGCGGCCCACAATCCCGCGAAACCGAAGCGGCCCTCGCGTCCGTTCGTGCTCTGGGCGAACGGGGGAAATGGCATAGCGATGGCCCTATTGCCCGAAATCGACCTTGGGCGCGACGTTGGCGTTGGGCGTCACCGCGCGATAGGGCGTCATCGGCTTTGCGCCGTGGACGATCTTGGCGCCGATGATGTCGGGGAAGGTACGGATCGTCGTGTTATAATCCTGCACCGCGTTGTTATAGTCCTGGATCGTCACGTTGATCCGGTTCTCCGTGCCTTCGAGCTGGGTCATCAGGTCGGCGAAACGACCCTGGCTCTTGAGGTCGGGATATTGCTCGACGGTGGCGAGCAGACGGCTGAGCGAGCCGGTGACATTGCCCTGCGCCTGCTGGAAGGCCTGCACCTTCGCAGGGTCTTCGAGGTCGTCGGCGGTCAGCTTGATCTGGGTAGCCGAGGCGCGTGCCTGGATGACGCTTTCCAGCGTCGCCTGTTCGATTTTCGCCGCGCCCTTCGCGGTCTCGACGAGATTGGGGATCAGGTCGGCGCGCCGCTGATAGGCGGCCTCGACATTCGCCCATTTCGCCTTGGCGGCCTCTTCCTTGGTGGGAACGCTGTTGATGCCGCAGGCGGACAGCGACAGCGCGGCGACGGGGACGATCATCCAGCGGGCGGAACGCATGGTCATGGTCTCTAAACTCCCTCCGGCGGCGTTTTGCCGCAACAATACACATAATAGGATGACGCTTGCCTTTGCGCAATCGTCGCGGCACCACTCGGCGGTTCGCCCAATTTTCCCGGGAGTGAGAAGATGTTGAACGAGTTCAAGGAATTCATCGCACGCGGCAGCGTCATCGATCTGGCGGTCGGCGTCATCATCGGCGGCGCCTTTGCGACGATCACCGGGTCGCTGACCGAGGACCTGATCATGCCCTTCGTCGGCTGGATATTCGGCGGGGTCGATTTCTCCAGCAAGTTCATCCTGCTGGGCAGCGTGCCCGACGGGATCGCGGCGACCGACTATGCGGCGCTCAAGAAAGCCGGGGTGGCGATGGTCGGCTATGGCGCCTTCATCACCGCGGTGATCAATTTCCTGATCCTCGCCTTCATCATCTTCCTGATGGTGCGCGCGGTGAACCGGCTGCTGCGCAAGGGACCCGAAGCCGCCGCGCCGACCGAGGTCGACCTGCTCACCGAAATCCGCGACGAATTGCGGCGGAAATAGCGGCGCTGCGGCGGCCAGCCGCCCACGTTGCAAACCGCCCCGCGGCTCCCTATATCGGCAATGCCGGTTTCGGCCGGCTATGAGGATAAATGGTGTCGTGGAATAGACACAGCGGACCCGGGGGCAGTACCCGGCGGCTCCACCACAAACCCGCGCGCTTTTGAAGGGGTGCGCGGGCTTCTGACGGGGCCGAACCAGGATCGACGTGTGTTCAAAGACGATGTTTTCTTCCGGGCTGAGTAACCCGTTAAAGGCTCAAAACCAATAAGTGCTAACGATAACGAAGCACTCGCTCTTGCTGCCTAACCGATAAGCCTCACGGCCTAAGGTTAGACAAATAGAACGCGGTTCGGACCGAACCGGGCAACAGAATCGGATACCAGCGGCTGGGGACGAGCCGGGCAACAGAATCGTCCCACCTTTCCCCACATGCCCGTGCCGATTGCGTCCTCCGCATCAGGAATAACCTGTTCCCCGGCGCAAGCCGGGGTCCACGCGGGGCAGTGCCATGCCATCTGGACCCCGGCTTGCGCCGGGGAACAGGTCTGTGTCGGCAGGGATGATTGCCGATCCGAGGGTGCCCTATCCGCGGCCCGGCCCCCACAGGATCAGCGCCGCGCCGCCGAGGCAGATCGCGCCGCCGATCAGATCCCAGCGGTCGGGCGCCACCCCCTCCACCATTTTCAGCCAGACCAGCGAGGCGAGGATGTAGATGCCGCCATAGGCCGCGAAGGCGCGGCCCGCGGCATCGGCGTCGACGCGCGTCAGCGCCCAGGCGAAGAGCGCGAGCGATACCGCGCCGGGTGCCAGCCACAGCGGCGAGCGGCCGAGGCGCAGCACCGCCCAGAAGGCGAAACAGCCCCCGATCTCGGCAAAGGCGGCGAGGATGTAGAAGGCGAGGGTGGACAGCGGCGCGGTCACGGATGGTCCGCCGCGCACAGGCGGTGATCGCCGAGCGCCTCGATCACCCGGCAGTCGCCCGCCAGCCCGCCGCGACAGCGCCCGACGATCCGCGCCAGTTCGTCGCGCAGCGCGGCGAGCTGCGCGATCTTGCCCTCCACCTGCTCCAGATGCGTGCTCGCGATGCGGTCGGCCTCGCCGCAGTCGCGCGCCGGATGATCGGAAAGGTCGAGCAGCGACCGGACCTCGTCGATCGTGAACCCGAGTTCGCGCGAATGGCGCACGAAGCTCAGCCGCGCGCGGTGCGCGTCGCCATAGCTGCGGTAATTGGCGGCGGTGCGGTCCGGCGCCGGAAGCAGGCCGATCCGCTCATAATAGCGGATGGTCTCGATATGCGTGCCGGTGGCCCGCGCAAGCTCGCCGATTTTCATCGCTTGACCCCGTAGTTGCTACAGGCTGCATATAGGACGCCGACTCGAAAACCCAAGGAGGTTCGGTGATGGCCGATTCATGTTGCGCCGGCAAAAGCGGCACCAGCGCGCTCAACGATCCCAGATGGCGGCGAATCCTGTGGATCGCGCTGATCATCAATGCCGCGATGTTCGGGGTCGAGATCGTCGCCGGGGTCGCCGCCGATTCGCGCGCGCTTCAGGCCGACGCGCTCGATTTCCTGGGCGACAGCGCCAATTATGCGATCAGCCTGGGCGTCGCGGGCATGGCGCTGACGTGGCGGGCGCGCGCCGCGCTGCTCAAGGCGGCGACGATGCTGGCCTTCGGCCTCTGGGTGCTCGCATCGACGCTGTGGGGATTTCTGAGCAGCAGCAGCCCGCATGCCGAAACGATGGGGATCATCGGCACCGCCGCGCTGGCCGCCAACGTCATCGTCGCGCTGCTCCTCTATCGCTATCGCACCGGCGATGCGAACATGCGGTCGGTATGGATCTGCTCGCGCAACGACGCGCTCGGCAATCTCGCGGTCCTCGCCGCGGCGCTGGGCGTGTTCGGGACGGGGCAGGGGTGGCCCGACCTGATCGTCGCCGCGATCATGGCGGCGCTCGCCATCTGGGGCAGTCTCGACGTGTTCCGCCATGCGCGCGGCGACCTGACGGTCGCGGCGCAGGAGGCGCGCTGAGGCGTTAGAAGGCGATGCCGGGTCGCAGGACGATCTGGAAGAAGGCGAGCAGCAGGGCCAGCGCCGCCAGCGGCGGGCCGGGGGGCGCGAGAGCATGACCTTCCGCTCCGGCGCGCCGCATGGCGAAGCCGAGCGCCAGCCAGCCGAGCCCGATCAGGTGCACGACGATCGGGATCAGCACGACCTCGACCGGTTCGCGCGGGGCGCGGAACGGAATGCACAGCAGCACCGCGACGGCCAGCGCGGCGGCGACTGGCAGCACCGTCGCGCGGCTCGCGGCCCCGCGGCGCAGCGGCCACAGCGGCGCCAATGCACGCCCGGCGGCGAACAGCGCGAACGCCGTCCCGGCGAGCAGTGCGGCGCGAACGCCGGTCCCGGCGCCCAGCCAGGCCAGCGCGCGGCCGACGTCGTTACCCGGGATCAGGCTGCCGACCGCCCATTGGCTCAGCGACTGGAACAGCCCCTCGAACGCCATCCAGAAGGCGAACAGGCGCCAGCCGGGTCGGTCCGGCCCGATCCGCCGCGCCAGCCAGAGGAAGAAAAGCCCGCTCGCCAGCGTCGCGACCGCGCCCGTGGCCTGCAGCAATTCGGCGATGGGCACATCGCCGCGCCAGTCGTGATCATTGTGGTAGAGCACCGGATGCAGCCCCGGCACCAGCGCCTTGGGGAGCACGAGCCCGACCTCCTGCACGAAGAAGGTCAGGTTGAAGGCGAGCGCGCAAAGCAGCGCCGATGCGCCGAAGCCGCGCCACTGCATGGGCTCGCGGCCCGGTGCCTGCGGCAACAGCCAAAGCCCCGCCGCGAGCGGAACGAAGGCGAGCGCGGCGACGAGGGCGATCAGGGTGGTCAAGCCCGGGCTTCCCGCAAGAGCATGATGACATGCCCGGCGTGCGCGGTCATCCGCCCGATCATGTAGCCGATCAACCCGCCGGCGCCTGCCAGCCGCCGCCGAGGGCGAGGAACAGCGCGACGAGGCTGGTCGAGCGCTGCTGCTCCGCCTGCGCGATGCTCGCCCGGATCTGCGCGAGCGAGCGTTCGGCGTCGAGCACGACCTGAAAAGCCTCGCGCCCCGCCTGATAGCGCAGCCGCGCGATACGCGCCGCTTCGCCCGCCTCGTCCGCGGCGCGGCGCAGCGCCGCCAGCCGGTCGAGTTCGCCGGCATAGTTGGCGAGCGCGCTTTCGGTCTCCTGCAACGCCGCCAGCCACGTCCCGTCGAAGGTCGCGAGCGCCGCGTCGGCGCCCGCCTCCGCCTGTTTCAGCCGCGACCGTGCGACCGCGATGTTCGGAAAGCTCCACGAGATCAGCGGGCCGATCGAGAAGCGGAAATTGTCCGAGCGGCCGAGCCCCGACACCGACCCCGCGGTCGATCCGATCGCGCCGCCAATACTGATGCTGGGGTAGAGGTCGGCCGTCGCGACGTTGACGCGGGCCGCCGCCGCCGCGAGCTGACGCTCTGCGCGGCGGATGTCGGGGCGGCGCGCGAGCAGCGAGGCGCCGTCGCCGACCGGGATCGGCCGGTCGAGCTCGGGCGGCGCCTGGCATTGCAGCGCCGCCTGCGGGGCCTCTGCCGGCGGCTTGCCGGTCAGCACCGCAAGGCGATAGAGCGCCGCGGCGCGCTGTGCTTCCAGCGTCGGCAGCGTCGCGCGCGTCTGTTCGAGCAGCGCGCCGGCCTGGCCGGTGTCGAGCCGCGTCGCGCGACCACCCTCGAACAGGCGGCGCGTCAGGTCGAATGTCTGTTCCTGGATGCGCAGCGTGTCATTGGCGACAGCGAGCTGGCGGTTGAACGCGCAGACATCGGCATAGGCGCGCGTGGTTTCCGCCGCGACGGTGATGCGGGTGAGGTCGAAGGCGGCCTGCACTGCGTCGGCGTCGGCGCGGCTCGCGCGGATCGCGCTTTCGACGCGGCCGAACAGGTCGACCTGATAGCCGACGTCGAGACCGACATCATAGCTTTCGCCCTCGACCGGGCCGACGCCGGTGGTCGCGCCCGACTGGCGCGCATAGGTGCCGCCGGCGCCGATGCTGGTCGTCGGCAGGCGGCCCGCCTGCGCTTCCTTGAGCACCGCGCGCGCCTGCGCCAGATTGGCGGCGGCGACGCGCAGGTCGGTGTTCGCGGCCAGCGCCTGCCCGACCAGCGTGTCGAGCGTCGGATCGCCGAACAGGCTCCACCATTCGCCCGGCGGCTGGTCGCCGGTGAAAGCGGGCGACGCGCCAGCTTCGAGGAATGGCACCTGCGAGGGCGCGGTCGGAGTCGGCGACACATAGCCGGGACCGACCATGCAGCCCGACAGCGCGAGCGCGGCGGTTGCGGAGAGAAGGATCGAACGGGTCATCACTGCGCCTCCACCGGCTGTTCGTCGCCTGCGCTGCCGCGCCGCCGCCTGACTCGCGCCTTCACCCGGTCGCCGAGGTGGCGGCAGACGACATAGAAGACGGGGGTGAAGATCAGGCCGAACACGGTGACGCCGAGCATGCCGAAGGTGACGGCGGTGCCGAGCGCCTGGCGCATTTCCTGTCCCGGGCCGCTGGCGACAGCGAGCGGGAGCACGCCGAAGATGAAGGCGAAGCTGGTCATCAGGATCGGCCGCAGGCGCGACCGTGCGGCATGCACCGCCGCCTCCAGCGTGCTCATCCCCTCTTCCTCCTCGCCCTGCTTGGCGAATTCGACGATCAGGATCGCATTCTTCGCCGCCAGCGCGATCAGGACGACGAGGCCGACCTGCGTCAGGATGTTATTGTCCATCCCGCGCAGGTTCACCCCGATCATCGCCGCCAATATGCACATCGGCACGATCAGGATCACCGCGAGCGGCAGCGGCAGCGATTCATATTGCGCCGCGAGCACGAGGAAGACGAACACCACCGCGAGCAGGAAGATCAGCACCGCGCTGCTTCCCGCCGCCTTCTCCTGATAGGCGAGGCCCGTCCATTCATAGGCGAATCCGGCGGGCAGGGTCTGCGCGGCGAGCCCCTCCATCGCGGCGAGCGCCGCGCCTGACGACACGCCCGGTGCCGCCTGTCCCTGCAATTCGACCGCGGGGAAGAGGTTGTAGCGCACGACGCGCGTCGGGCCGCTGTCGTCGCGGAAGCTCGCGACCGACGAAAGCGGGACCATCTCGCCCGACGAGGAGCGAACCTGAAGCCGCCCGACATCCTCGATCCGGCTGCGCGCGGACGGTTCGGCCTGCGCGGTCACGCGGAAGGTGCGGCCGAGGAAGTTGAAGTCGTTGACATAGGTCGAGGCGAGATAGGTGCCGAGCGCGGCATAGACCTGGCTGGGGTCGACGCCGAGTATCTGCGCCTTGTCGCGATCGACGTCGGCGAAGATGCGCGGGCTGCCGGTGTTGAACAACGAAAAGACCTGCGTGACGTCGGGCACCTGCTGCGCACCGCCCATCATCGCCAGCGTCGCTTTTTCGAGGTCCTGATAGCTGCCGCCGCCGGTTGCCTGGATCATCATGGTGAAGCCGTTACCGTTGCCGAGCCCCTGCACCGCCGGCGGGGCGATGACGAAGGCGTTGGCTTCGGGCAGCGCGCCGGCGAGCGCGCCCGACAATTGCTGCGACAGCGCGGTCGCGCTGAGCGCCTTGCCGCGATCGCTCCAGTCGGCGAGGCGGATGAACATCGTGCCCGCGTTCGATGCGGTCGAGAAACTCGCGCCGTCGAGCCCGGCAAAGGTCGAGACGCTTTCGATACCGTCCATCGCCGCCACTGTCTGCTGGGCGCGGGTCAGCACCTCGCTGGTGCGGTCGAGCGACGCGCCGGGAGGAAGCTGGACGACGCCGATCAGCACGCCCTGATCCTGGTCGGGGATGAAGCCCGTCGGCGTGTCGGTCAGGCGCCAGCCGGTGAAGGCGAGGAGCACCGCATAGATGACCAGCATCACGCCGGTCTTGCGCACCAGCTTCGCCGTCGTCTGGCCGTAGCGTTCCGACAGCTTGTCGAACCCTTCGTTGAAGCGGTCCGCCGCGCGGCGGCCGAAGCGCATCACCGGGTTCTTCGGTTCTGCATGCCGACCCTCTTCGTGCGGGCGCAGCAGCAGCGCCGCCATCGCCGGCGACAGCGTCAGCGAGGTGAGCAGCGAGAAGACCGTCGCGGCGGCGATCGTCACCGCGAACTGCTGATAGAAGATGCCGGGGATGCCGGGGACGAAGGCGGTCGGCACGAACACCGCGACGAGCACCAGTGCGATCGCGATCAGCGCGCCCGACACCTCGTCCATCGTCCGGTGCGCGGCCTCGCGCGGGCTGAGGCCCTGCCGGACATGCTTCTCGACCGCCTCGACCACGACGATCGCGTCGTCGACGACGATGCCGACCGCGAGCACGAGTGCGAAGAGCGACAGCGAGTTGATTGAGAAGCCGAGCGCGAGTTGCACCGCGAAGGTGCCGACGAGCGACACGGGGATGGCGACGATCGGAATGATCGCGGCACGCCACGTCTGGAGGAAGACCATCACCACCAGCACGACGAGCAGCAGCGCCTCGACCAGCGTTTCCTGCACCGCGGTCACCGACGCCTGGACATATTCGGTCGGGTTGAACGGAATCTGATATTCGAGCCCCGGCGGGAAATCCTTCGACGCCGCCTCGACTTCCTGCAGCACGAGATTCGCGGCGTCGAGCGCGTTGGCGCCGGGCTGCTGGATCACTGCCATGCCGACGCCGGGCCGGCCGTTGAACACACCGCGCACGCTGTAGTCCTGGCTGCCCAGTTCGACCCGCGCGACGTCCTTCAGCCGGGTGATCGCGCCGTTCTGCGTGTCGGTCTTGATCACGACATCGGCGAATTGTTCGGGGGTGACGAGGCGGCCGGGAACCTCGACCGGCAGCTCGAAGGCGGGATTGCCCTGACCATAGGGCGGGGCGCCGACCGACCCGCCTGCGACCTGGACATTCTGGCTTTGCAGCGCAGCGACGATCTCGGTCGCGGTCAGGTTCCGCGCGGCGGCCTTGTCGGGATCGATCCACACACGCATCGAATAGAAGCCGCCGCCGAAGATCTGGACGCCGCCGACGCCCTTCAGCCGCAACAGCCGGTCGCGCAGCGTCGAATTGGCGTAGTTGCCGACATAATCGGTGTCGATCGCCGGATCGGTTGAGGTCAGCGCGACGATCATCAGGAAGCCGGTTTCCTGCTTGTTCACCTGCACGCCGATCTGGCGCACCTGTTCGGGCAGGCGCGGCTCGGCGAGCGCGACGCGGTTCTGGACAAGCACCTGCGCGGCATCGAGGTCGGTGCCCGGCTGGAAGGTGACGGTGATCTGCGCCATCCCCTGCGTCGAGCTGCTCTGCAGATAGAGCATGTTCTCGACGCCGTTGATCTCCTGCTCCAGCGTCGAGGCGACCGTCTCGGCGATCGTTTCGGACGAGGCGCCGGGATAGGAGGCGGTGATGCCGATCGTCGGCGGCGCGATCTCCGGATATTGGGCGAGCGGAAGCTGCGGATAGGCGAAGGCGCCGATCAGCGTGATGAAGATCGCGATGACCGCCGCGAAGATCGGGCGGTCGACGAAGAAACGGCTGAATTTCACTGGCCGGCGCCCTTCTTCGCCGCCGCGCCCTTTGCCGGGGCCGCGGGCTGGCCCTTGGCGGTGACGACCTTGCCATCGGGGACGATGCGGCCTGCCTCGACCTTGGCGGGCTTGCCGGGCATCGCGCGCTGGATGCCGCCGACGACGACGCGATCCTGCGCGGTCAGGCCCGAGCGGATGACGCGCAGCCCGTCGATCACCGGGCCGAGCGTCACCGGACGTGCCTGCACGACATCCTTGGGGTCGATGACATAGACGAGACGGCGCGCGGCGTCGGTTACGATCGCGGTGTCGGGAACGAGGATCGTGGAGCGGGGCGCCGAAGCGGCGAGCTGGAGCTGGCCGAACAGGCCGGGACGCAGCTTGCCGTCGCTGTTGGCGACCACCGCGCGCACGGTGATCGTGCCCGACCCGGTGCTCAGCGCATTGTCGACGAAGTCTATGCGCCCGGTACGGGTGTAGCTTTCCTCGCCCTGCAGGCGGATGCGCACCGGTGCGTTCTGCAGCGTGTCGCCGCGGCGCTCATATTCGAGCAGGCTCGCCTCCGACCCCTGGAAGCTGAAATGCATCGGGCTGGTCGACACGATCGTCGTCAGGATCGTCTGGTCGGCGGTGACGGCATTGCCGGGGTCGACCAGACGCTGCGACACGCGGCCCGAGATCGGGGCGGTGACACGGGTGAAGCCGACGTTGAGCGCGGCGGCGCGGATCGCGGCCTGCGCGGCGGCGACGTCGGCCTCTCCGGCGCGCACGGCGGCGCGGCGCTGTTCGACCTCCTCGGTGCTGGCGGCCTGCGAGGCGGCGAGCGTCTGCGAGCGCGCCAGTTCGGTCCGTGCGTTGGCGAGCGTCGCCTGTGCCCGCGCAAGCTGCGCGCGCGCCTGGTCGAGCACGGCCTGCGACGGTCGCGCGTCGATGGTGAAGAGAAGCTGGCCGGCGCGGACATACTGGCCGTCGGTGAAATGCGAGCGCTGGAGGTAGCCCGAGGCGCGCGGGCGCACCTCGACGCTGTCGACCGCCTCGAAACGCCCGACATAATCGTCCCATTCGGTAACCTCGCGCACCAGCGGCGTGGCCGCCGTCACCGGCAGCGCGGGCGGACCGCCCTGCGCGTCGTCGCCGCCCGAACAGGCGGACAGCAGCAGCGAAAGCATCAGCGAAAGCGCGAGAGGAAAGCGCAGGGTCATGGCTTGTATCTTTTTTCTGTCAGGACGATGCGGCATCGCGCGGCGAGGGAGGGGGAAGGGGCCGCGCGACGCCGGGGACGCCGACTAATCGCCCTTGCGAGGCAAGTCAACACCTGTTGATTTATTCGCGGAATGCTTTAGGGGCGGCGTCATGGTGAGGACCACACCCATAAGGAAACGCAACCCCGTCGCGACGCGCGCGACGATATTGGCCGCGGCGCACCAGCGCTTCGTGCGCGAAAGCTATGACGGCGTCGGGCTGCGCGACATTGCCAGCGACGCCGGGGTCGATGTCGCGCTGATCGGCCGCTATTTCGGCAGCAAGGAGGGCCTGTTCCGCGAAGTCGTCTTCGCCGACAAGGAAGCCGACCTGTTCCGTGAACCGAAGAGCGCCGCCGACCTGCCAGCCTTCCTCGCCCAGCTCGTTGCCGAGGATGCCGACGAGGATCGGCAGCATCGGATGGAAATGTTCATCATCATGCTGCGCTCCGCTTCCTCGCCCAAGGCGGGGGAGATCATCCGCGACCTCGTCCATCTCGACGTGCTCGGCCCGCTGGCGGAGCTGATCGGCAAGGACGGCGAACTGCGCGCCAACATGCTGCTGTCGATCCTGATCGGGATCGGCGTGCTGCGAAGCATCATGCGCGTCGATGCGCTGTCGCTCGACGACGGCGACCGGGCCGAATGCACCGAACGCTTTCGCTGCCTGTTCGAAGCCGCGCTGACCTGCTGACGCGCGGGACGAAGCGGATTACCGCTTCGCCTCTGCCGCGGCGGGACCGTAGAGCAGGCCGTTGAACAGGAATTTGAAGGTGCCGTGCGATTGCGCGCGCTGGGCGACCTCCGGCCCCATCAGGAACATCTTTCCGCGGCCAAGGCTGATGTCAGCCACCGCGATCGTGCCGGCCAGCCTTTCCTCGCCGATGGCCCAGCCGCTGCGCAGCGGGTTGCGATCCTCGAACCAGGCGACCTTGCCGTAATCCGTGGCGCCGGGCGCCGGGGTGAAGGTTTGCGAGCGGTTGAAGAAGATGTCGACCGCCTCGGGCAGGCCGTATCCCAGCGGTTGCCGGTTATCGACGCGCGCGCGCAGGATCGACCCGGGAATATAGAAGCTCTTGGTGTCGAGCGCCTTGCGCTCACCGCCGACCTGCCGCACCAGCGCCGGGGCGAGCGGCACCGACAGAAGGTCGGTGAACCGTCCCGCGTTGCCGATCGCGACGACGGTTCCGCCGCCGCGGATAAAGCCGTCGATGGCGGGCGCGATCCGCTCGTCCGAGAGTGTTCCCAGCGTGGCGCGATATTCGGGCGGCGTGTCCTGTTCGGACGGCTGTTTGCCCGCCCGGTCGGTTCCCCACGCCCCCTTCGGCGGCAGCGCGCCATCGGTGAACAGGATCACGTCGAAATCGCGCGCGAGGTTTCCGGCCTCGAGTCGCCTGGGATAGACGGGCTGGAAATCGAACTCGAACTGTTCGAGCAGCCAGCGGGTCCAGCCCGCCGACATCAGCCCGCCATACCGGTCGACGAGGCCGATGCGCACCGGCTTCAGCGGCAGGAGTCCCGCCTCGGGCGCCCGGTCGCTGGCGATCGCGACCAGCCCCAACTCGCGGACGGCCCGCTCGATGACCGGCGTTGCCCTGGGCGAGGCCGGGATCCAGATCGCGCCGGGCCGCAGCGCGTGACCGTTCGCGGTGACCGGCGCGTCGATCCACGCCGGCTTTGCCCCCGCCTTGAGCAGACGGTTGGTCAGGATGAAACTGTTGTTCGTTTCGTGGCCGACGATCCAGCCGGCCTTGCCCTGTCCCTCGATGCGGCCGGGGGGCGGGGACAACAGATCGGGCACGCGCGCGAACGTCCCCTCGATGCCGTCGAGGATGCGGTCGAACCCGATCCCCATCTGATAGGCGAGCGTATAGCCGGTGATGTCGTAGGGCGCCTTCGGCGGACCGCCGGGATATTCGGCGTCGTGCGGATGGTCCTGCGGCTCGAACATGTCGAGGATATGCGGGCGATAGGCCTGCGCGGTGCGCACGATATAGGAGCCCGCCGGATAGGTGTTGCCCCCCGCCGTGAACGGCGCGGCGGCCTGCTCGACATCGACGCCGTTCTTGATCAGCGCATTGAGGAAGGCGACCGCGGTTGGCATGTCGGCCTGTCCCGCCGGGATCACATAGGCGCGCGGATCGCGCTCCTCGGGCCGCTGCGTCAGGGCGGTATAGAGCGCCGGGTCGACCTTCTTCGCGCTGCCCGGGCGCGCGTCCTTCTGGTCCAGTGGTGCGGCGTCGGCGAGGCGCTGGACCTTGGTCGGCGTCATCGTCCAGCTGTCCCTGCTGCCCTTCTCGATGCTGTTCGCCCCCATCCGCCAGATGTTGAAGAGCAGCCGCTCGCGATTGCGCGACGCATAGTCGATGACCGCCCGGTTGAGCGTCCATTGATAGTCGAGCGAATCCTGCAGATGCCAGGCGCGCGGCGCGATCGGCATCATCTCGTCGCCGCGCGGCAATTGCGTCGCGGGGACCAGCGGTATCTTCGTCGGCGTCGGGCCGCCGATGATCTCAGTCAGCAGGCCGATGCTGTTGTGGAAATAGGAGACCGAGCGCTCCATGCCGTTGTGCCACGTCGAATAGGGCGCCGCGCTGCGCGTGCCCGATCCCGCCTTGCCCTCTGCGATCAGGCGCGAATGCATGGCGAAGCCGACCTCGTTCAGCATCGCCATCACGATCGGATCATAGTTGAAGTTGAAGGGGTCGCGGAACGGCGGCACGAACACCACCATCCCCTCGGGGCCGGTCTGGTGCTGGTTGTAGACGATCTGCGGATACCATTGGCGGAACAGGACGCGGTTGACGTTCTCGGTCTCCGGCATCGCCGCCATGAAGCTGTCGCGGTTGTTATCGTGACCGACATATTTCTGGTAGAGCCGCGGCAGCGTCGCATACTCGCGCTTTGCCGGGTCGGCGTGGCGCATGTACCAGTTGCTGACCAGTTCCATCCCGTCGGGATTGTCGTGTGCGAACAGGATGATGCAGTCGTCGAGCATGCGCAGCGTTTCGGGATCGGACTGGCTGAGCATGCGGTGGATGATCTGAATCTGCCCCTGCGACGTCACCGTCTCGGTGGCATGGAGACCGGCGTCGATCCACACGACGGCCTTGCCGCGCGCCGCCAGCCGGTGCGCCTCGGCCTCGTCGATGCCCTCCGCCTTTGCCAGCCTTCGCGCAATGTCCCGATATTCGTCGAGCCGCGCGAGGTTGGCGGGGGAGGAGACGACCGCCATCCACTGGGTACGACCTTCGGCGGTCTTGCCGATGTCGACCAGCTTCATCCGGTCCGTCTCGCCGGCGAGGCGCTTCAGATAGGCCTCATATTCGCTGTAGTTCGCGAGATAATAGTCGCTTCCCGGCGACTGCTTGAAGAAATCGGCCGGCGCGGTGACGGTGGCGGTCGCGGTGCCCGCTTCGGCGGCCTGCTGCGCGAGCGTAGATCCCATCGGCAGCGTTGCCGCGAACAGGGCTGCGGCGATGGCGACCGAAGGATGATGGCGCATGAACGACTCCGGTTAAACTGATGGCGGGCGAAGGTGCGACCGGCGGGATGCCGTATCGCTGGTGCCGGCTGTCGGACTCGAACCGACGACCTACCGCTTACAAGGCGGTTGCTCTACCAACTGAGCTAAGCCGGCACGCGGCGTTTCGCCCTTTGCTTCAAATGATGCCGAAGGTCCAGCCTTCGGTGCGTGCGACGGCATCGGTCAGCGGGGTGGGGGACCAGGGGGCGGCGTCCGGCGCGATCGCGCGCAGCCAGGCGGCGGTGAGCAGCGCGTCGCTCGTATGGTCGCTGATCGGGCCGACGAAGCCCGCGGGCGGCGACCCCAGCGCCGCGAGCGCGGCATCGAGTGTGGTGCCGTCGCGAATCTTGCTGCGTCCCGGCGCCATGCCCGCCGCGCGCGCGGCGAGGCTGGTATAGATTTCGACGAGCAGCGGACCGTGCGCGGGCACCGGATCGACCGGCCACAGCGGCAGGCGGCCGGCGAGACGATGGAGCAGGCGCATGCCGCTGAGGCTCGCCTTGCCGACCTGTGCCGCGCCGACGAGGTTGAAGTTGCTGACGCTCGCCGCCTGGCGCGTCGCGCGCTGGTGATGCTCGACGATGCGCAGCCGGCCGGCGCCGGGCTCGAACAGATCGCCGACCTCGCCCCCCGGGTGTCGGAAATGACGCCGCGCCTCTGGGTGAGCCAGGAAGCCGCCCGCTTCGTGATGTGGATCGCCCGCCGCCAGCCGCTCGACGAGCGCCCAAAGGTCGCGAATCCGGTCCGGGCTGTCGCGCCAGCCGGGAAAATAGGCGTCGCGGTCGGCGAAGGCGAAGGCGGCCGAGAAATCGAAACCGATCAGCATGTCCGCGTCCGCGGCCAGCAGCGATTCGAGCCATGCGAGCACTTCGCCCCGCGACCAGACATGACCGGGACGGACCAGCCGCGGCGCCGCCGCGCCGCTCGCTACCGCCAGCGCGATCCCCTTGTGCCGCGCGCCGCGGGCGCCCGACCAGTCGATGGCGGCGAAATGGGAAAAGCGGCGCATGCGCCTTCATAGAATTATCTCATTCCTTGCACAAAGCGCGCGGGCGTCCCACATGCACGCCATGCTGATCGAAACCGAATCGACGCCCAACCCCGCGACGCTCAAATTCCTGCCCGGCCGGCCGGTGATGGACATGGGAACCCGCGACTTCGCCAGTCCCGAGGAAGCCGAAGCGTCGCCGCTCGCCACCGCGTTGTTCGCGCTCGGCGACGTGACCGGTGTCTTCTTCGGCCGCGACTTCATTTCGGTGACGATCGCGCCCGGTGCCGCATGGGGCGATGTGAAGCCCGACGTGCTGGGCATCATGGTCGATCATTTCCTGGCCGACATGCCCCTGTTCCATCCCCCGAGCGCCACGGGCATCGCGGTTCCGGCGGAGGAAGAGGAAGGCGGGTTCGCCGACGACCCAGCCGATGCCGACATCGTCGCGCAGATCAGGGAGTTGATCGAGACCCGCGTCCGCCCCGCGGTCGCCAACGACGGCGGCGACATCATCTATCGCGGGTTCGACAAGGGGAATGTCTATCTGAAGATGCAGGGTGCCTGTTCGGGCTGTCCGTCTTCGACCGCGACGCTCAAGAACGGGATCGAGACGCTGCTAAAGCATTATGTTCCCGAAGTGACGGCGGTTCACGCCATCTGAATCCAGCCACAGGAGTATCCCGATGAGCGAGCCGCTTGCCGACAGCGCCCTCGACCAGCTTTTTCGTGCCGCGCGCACCTATAACTTTTATCTCGACCGGCCGGTGTCGGAGGATCAGCTGCGCGCCATCTGGGACCTGATGAAATATGGCCCGACGAGCGCGAACAGCCTGCCGGCGCGGATCGTCTGGTGCGTGTCGGACGCGGCGAAGCAGAAGCTGGCGGCGCTCGCCATGCCGGCCAATGCCGAGAAGATATTGAAGGCGCCGGTCACCGCGATCATCGCGATGGACCATGAATTCTACGAGCATCTGCCCGAACTGTTCCCGCACACCGACGCGCGGAGCTGGTTCGTCGGCAATGCGGCGCTGGCGCAGACGACGGCGTTCCGCAACGCAAGCCTGCAGGGTGCCTATTTCATCATGGCGGCCCGCGCGCTCGGGCTCGATACCGGCCCGATGTCGGGCTTCGATAATGCGGGGGTCGACGCGGCCTTCTTTGCCGATACGCCGAACGTGAAGAGCAATTTCATTGCGACGCTGGGCTATGGCGATCCGGCGAGCATCTTCGAGCGCAGCCCGCGGCCCGATTTCGGCCGCTTCAATCGCATCGCCTGACCGCGCGCGGCATCGATGCGGCGCCTGGTCATCGATTCGGCGAGCGAAGCCTGCTCGGCGGCGCTGCTGGACGGGGAGCGGGTCGTCGATTTCCGGCATGAAATCATCCGGCGTGGCCATGCCGAACGGCTGGTGCCGCTGATCGCCGAACTGACGGACGGCGGCCGCGCCGACGCGATCGCGGTCGGCTGCGGCCCGGGCAGCTTCGCGGGCGTGCGCATCGGCGTCGCCGCGGCGCGCGCGCTGGCGCTCGGCTGGCGCATCCCGGTGCAGGGCTTTTCGACATTGGCGCTGGTCGCGGCAGGGGCGGCGGAAGCGGTCGCGGTGGCGGACGGCGCGCTGGTGGTGATGGAAGGCGGGCACGGCCAATGGTTCGTGCAGCCCTTCGGCGCCGATCTCACGCCCCGCGCTCCGGTGCGCTCGCTGCTGCCCGACGAGGCGGCCACGTTCGATGCGGCGCTGGCGGTCGGTAACCGCGCCGAAGCCTTTGTCGCGCGGCGCGGGTCGGGCCGGGCGCTGCCGATGCTGCCCGACGCCCGCCATGCCGCCGCGTTACCCCCCGCCGCCTTTTTCGCCGATCCCAGCCCGATCTATGGCCGCGACCCCGATGCGAAACCGATGGTGACGCGATGATGGGGGGTCTGCGCCTCGCGCCGGCTAAAATCGCCGACATCGGCGCGGTGATGCGTGTGATGGAGGCGGCGTTCGATCCGGCCTATGGCGAAGCATGGAGCAGCGCGCAGATGCTCACGCTGTTCGCGCTGCCGTCGGCGCGCGTCGCGCTCGCCTGGGACGGGGAGGTGCCCTGCGGCTTCTATGCCGCGCGCGTCGCGGGCCCCGAAAGCGAATTGCTGCTGCTCGCCGTCGTGCCCGACCGGCGCGGGCGCGGAATCGGCGCACGCCTGATCGACGACTGGCGGCAATGGGCGTCGGATCAGGGCGTGTCCGACTATTTCCTCGAAATGCGTGCCGACAATGACGCTGTTCATCTTTACACCCGCGCCGGCTTTTCTGAATGTGGCAGGCGAAATGCCTATTATAGAGGCGGCGATGGATTGGTCCGCGATGCGATTACCATGCGGCGATCGGACATAGCCGAAGAATAGATACGATTCGTCTTGCGACGGAACGATCCCGATGCCACTATAGGCATCGGGACGCAGAGATATACTATGAGGCATTCCTGCCTCCGGTTCATACGATAAGGAACAAGCTCATGTCGGATCAGGCCGATACCAATGAAATGCTCGTGACGCTGACCGCCGACATCGTCGCGGCACATGTCAGCAACAACAGCGTCGCGATTTCGGACCTTGCGATGCTGATCAATAATGTCCACGCCGCGTTGTCGGGGCTCGGCACCCAACCGGAGCCCGAGGAAAAGCCGGTCCCGGCGGTGTCGATCCGCGCGTCGGTGAAGCCCGACCATATCGTCTGCCTGGAGGACGGCCGGAAGCTGAAGATGCTGCGCCGCCACCTGATGACGCATTACGGCATGACCCCCGACGATTATCGCGCCAAGTGGGGCCTGCCCGCCGACTATCCGATGGTCGCCCCCAGCTATGCCGAGAAGCGGCGCGCGCTCGCGAAGGAGATCGGCCTCGGCACCAAGGGGCGCGGCGGCGGTCGCAAGCGCAAGAAAGCCTGAATTTTAGCGCCGGCGGAAAGGAAGGGGGCGACGACCGCAAGGCCGCCGCCCTTGTCCTATCGGCCGGGCGACCCTATACAGTCGGCATAAGAACAGGCACGGCTGCTTCTTGCAGGAAAGGCTCCCATGTCCGGTACGATCGATCTTGAGGCCCTGTGCCACGAAAAGGGTCTGCGCATCACCGAGCAGCGCCGGATCATCGCCCGCGTGATTTCGGATTCGGAGGATCATCCCGACGTCGAAACGCTGTACGAGCGCGCGTCGAAGATCGACAGCGGCATCTCGATCGCCACCGTCTATCGCACCGTCCGCCTGTTCGAGGAGGCCGGGATTCTCGACCGCCACGATTTCGGCGACGGCCGGTCGCGCTACGAGGCGGCGCCCGAGGCGCATCACGACCATCTGATCGATGTCGAGACCGGCCGGGTCATCGAGTTCGTCGATCCCGAGCTGGAGGCGTTGCAGAAGGTGATCGCCGAGCGGCTCGGCTATCGCCTCGTCGATCACCGGATGGAGCTTTATGGCGTCGCCATCGATCGCAAGCGCGACTGATCGCGCTCCGGTCACCTGGCGCACGGTCTGCCGGCTGGCGCTGATGGTGGTAGTGCTGCTGTTCCTGATCGTTCCGCATCTTTGCTATCGCGCGGTGGGGCGGCCGTCGCCGATGGTCATGGCCTTCCTGAACACCGCGGGCTGGATCGCGGGGCTGCGCATCCGCACCACCGGCACCCGCCTGCGCCGCGACGTGCTGTTCGTGTCGAACCATGTGAGCTGGCTCGACATATTGGCGCTGGGCGGCGCCGCGCGGTCGGCCTTCGTGTCGAAGGCGGAGGTGGAGACGACGCCGCTGGTCGGCTGGCTCGCCGACCAGAATCACACCGTCTATATCCAGCGCGAGGCGAAGCGCGAGATCCACAACCAGACGAACGCGCTGCGCAGCGCATTGGCGCAGGGAAGGCCGGTGACGCTGTTTCCCGAGGGGACGACGGGGCCGGGCGATGGCCTGCTGCCCTTCCGTCCCTCGCTGCTCCAGGCCGTCATCCCGACGCCGCCGCGGCTTCAGGTCCAGCCGGTGTTCCTCGATTATGGCGAGGAAGCGCCCGACATCGCGTGGCTGGACCCCGAATCGGGGCTCGACAATTTCAAGCGGATGCTCGCGCGGCGGCGCCAGGTTGCGCTGACCATCCACTATCTCGATCCGCTGCCCGACGAGATGGAGAGCGACCGCAAGCTGCTGGCCGAGGCGGCGCGCAGCGCGATCGTCGCGTGCATGGAAACGGCGCGCCCTTCCGCGACGGCACGGCATCGCCTATAGCGCGCCGATGACATTCGACTCTCCCGCCCGCAAGCCTGTCCCGGGTCCCGGCAAGACCTTTCGCGTCAAATCCTTCGGTTGCCAGATGAACGTCTATGACGGCGAACGCATGGCCGAGATGCTGGAGGCCGGGGGCTATGCCGCCGCCGCCGAGGGTGCCGACGCCGACCTCGTCGTCCTCAACACCTGCCACATCCGCGAAAAGGCGGCCGAGAAGGTTTATTCGGACATCGGCCGGCTGAAGCGCGAGGACGGCAGCCGTCCGACGATCGCGGTCGCGGGCTGCGTCGCGCAGGCCGAAGGGGCGGAGATCGCGCGCCGCGCGCCGAGCGTCGATGTCGTCGTCGGTCCGCAAGCCTATCACCGCCTGCCCGACCTGATCGCCCGCGCCCAACGGGGCGAGAAGGCGATCGACCTCGACATGCCGCTCGACAGCAAGTTCGGCGCGCTGCCGAAGCGCGCCGGCGGCCAGCGCCCGACCGCTTTCCTGACCGTGCAGGAGGGTTGCGACAAATTCTGCACCTATTGCGTCGTGCCCTACACGCGCGGCGCCGAGACGAGCCGGCCCTTCGCGGACCTGATCGCCGAAGCGCGCGCGCTGGTCGCGGGCGGGGTGCGGGAGATCACGCTGCTTGGCCAGAATGTCAACGCGTGGGACGGCGAGGACGAGCGGGGGCGCGCGATCGGGCTCGACGGGCTGATCCGCGAACTGGCGAAGGAGGACGGGCTCGAACGCATCCGCTATACGACCAGCCATCCGAACGACATGACCGACGGGCTGATCGCCGCGCATGGCGAGGTCGACAAGCTGATGCCCTTTCTCCACCTGCCGGTGCAGGCGGGCAGCGATCGCATCCTCGCGGCGATGAACCGCAGCCATAGCGTCGAATCCTATTTGCGGGTCATCGAGCGCGTCCGCGCCGCGCGGCCCGACATCGCGATCTCCGGCGACTTCATCGTCGGCTTTCCGGGCGAGAGCGAAGCGGATTTCGAGGCGACACTCGCCATCGTCCGCTCCACGCAATATGCGATGGCCTACAGCTTCAAATATTCGCGCCGTCCCGGCACCCCCGCCGCGACGATGGACGGACAGGTCGAAGAGGGGGTGATGAACGACCGGCTCCAGCGGCTTCAGGCGCTGCTCAACGAACAGCAGCAGGCGTTCAACGAGCGGACGGTGGGGCGGGCGACGCGC
The DNA here is from genome assembly GCF_002953155.1 of Sphingopyxis sp. MG. Lineage (NCBI taxonomy): Bacteria > Pseudomonadati > Pseudomonadota > Alphaproteobacteria > Sphingomonadales > Sphingopyxidaceae > Sphingopyxis > Sphingopyxis sp. MG. The sequence goes on along the minus strand of NZ_CP026381.1, from coordinate 2,375,395 downwards.
CTGCTCCTCGAACGTCGCGGCAAGCATGACGGCCAGCTCATCGGCAAGTCGCCCTGGCTCCAGTCGGTGCACGTCACCGCGCCGGGGCTCGCGATCGGCGACATGGTCGAGGTGCGGATCACGTCCGCCGGTCCCAACAGCCTGGGGGCCGAACCTTTGATGGAAGCCGTCGCCTAGTGGCGGCGCTGTGGCCGTTTTCTGTATGGGTCCCCGCGAAGGCGGGGACCCAGAGCGGCCTTGCGCGTTTCTTCGCCGGGTCCCCGCCTTCGCGGGGACACAAGTCGCATTAAACCAAGGAGTCCTGCCCACGTGTCCAAACGCCCGCTGACCGCCGCAACGCCCGCCGAACCCGGCGACCGCGTCCGATTGACGGCGGAGTTCGAGCGGACACAATTGTTGGGCATCCTCTTCGGCGAGTTCGACCGCAATCTCGTCGCGATCGAGAACCGGCTCGGCGTCTATATCTCGGCGCGCGGCAACCGGGTGCAGATCGAGGGGGAGGCCGAGGCCGCGGCGCGGGCGCGCGACGTGCTCACTGAACTCTATGGCCGGATCGAGCGTGGCGAGGAGATCGACGTCGGGCTGGTCGACGCGGTGATCGCGATGACCGCGCAGCCGACGCTCGACGGCATCATCCGCCACGAAGCGGCGGAGGCGCCGGCGGTGATGATCCGCACGCGCAAGAAGACGATCGTCCCGCGCGCGCCGTCGCAGGTCCCCTATATGCAGGCGCTGGCGCGCGACGACGTGATCTTCGCGCTTGGTCCGGCGGGCACCGGCAAGACCTATCTCGCGGTCGCGCAGGCGGTCGCGCAGCTCATCACCGGCAGCGTCCAGCGCCTGATCCTGTCGCGCCCCGCGGTCGAGGCGGGCGAGAAGCTCGGCTTCCTGCCCGGCGACATGAAGGAAAAGGTCGATCCCTATCTGCGCCCGCTCTACGACGCGCTCCACGACTGCCTGCCCGCCGAGCAGGTCGAGCGCCGGATCGCGAGCGGCGAGATCGAGATCGCGCCGCTCGCCTTCATGCGCGGCCGCACGCTCGCCGACGCCTTCATCATCCTCGACGAGGCGCAGAACACCACCATCCCGCAGATGAAGATGTTCCTGACGCGCTTCGGCATGAACAGCCGCATGGTGATTTGCGGCGACCCCAAGCAGGTCGACCTGCCCGCACCCGCGACGTCCGGGCTGGCCGACGCGGTCGCGCGGCTCGAAGGGATCGAGGGGATCAACGTCAGCCGCTTCACCGCCGCCGACGTCGTCCGCCACCCGATCGTCGGGCGGATCGTCGAGGCCTATGAGGGACCGGGGGCTTAGGGCCGATCAGCATTCCGCTCTGACGGTCTTCCGGTGCTCGCGGCTGGGTGTCCCCGCGCAGGCGGGGGGGCATTCTGACACCGGCGCAGCCGTTTCGCCGCTCTGGGCTCCCTCCTTCGCGGGAGCACGTGGATTTTCACGCAAAGGCGATTCGTCTTTTCAATGATTGCGGAATTCGTCCTCGCTGCCTTGGCGAGCTTGCTCCCTTTCTCGGCATGGCGGCGCGGCCTGCCGCATGGCTTTCAACGAAAGCCGCGCATATCCGAAAAGCGAAAGAGCCATGCGAAGGCTGGCACGCCGCGATATTTTAGGAAAGTCCTTTCAGATCGCCCCGAACCGCGGAGACGGCCGCGGGTCTTTCCGCCTGCTCCCCACAATATTACGCAAACGATTCTCAATATCATTCTTGACCCTGTGATCGGCCGCCTCTAGGGCAACACTATTGCGAATCAATCGCAATCATTCAGGGGAAGAGAATTGATCAGCCACCGCCCGTCATCCGCTGCCCGTCTCGCCGCCGGCGCGGCGCTCGGTCTCGCGCTCGCCGTCACGGCGGCGCCCGCGGTCGCGCAGGACAATGACGGCGCCTATTGGCTCGCGCGCAAGAATCATATCGTCGTCACTGCAACGCGCATCGCGACGAAGGCGGAGGATGTTCCGGCCACCGTCACCGTCAAGACCGACGAGCAGATGGCCGACGAACTCGTCACCGACATCCGCGACCTCGTCCGCTTCGAACCCGGCGTCAGCGTCCAGCGCCAGCCCGCGCGGTTCAACGCGGCGCTCAGCGCTACGGGGCGCTCGGGCAACGACAGCTTCAACATCCGCGGCATCGGCGGCAACCGCGTCCTGATCCAGGTCGACGGCGTCCGCGTTCCCGACGGCTTCAGTTTCGGCGCGCAGGCGGCGGGGCGCGGCGACTATGTCGACCTGGGCCTCGTCAAGTCGGTCGAGATATTGCGCGGCCCCTCGTCGGCGCTCTACGGCAGCGACGGCCTCGCCGGCGCGGTCAGCTTCATCACCGCCGATCCGGCCGATTTCCTGGATGGTGGCAAGAGCGTCGGCGGCCTCGCTCGCGCCGCCTACAGCAGCGCCGACGAGGAGTTCAGCGAAACGCTGATCCTCGCCGGGCGTAGCGGCGACTGGTCGGCGATGGCGGCCTATACGCGGCGCGACTACAAGGAACTCGACAACAAGGGGACGGTCGGCGGCACCGGCACGGCGCGCACCGAACCCAATCCGCAGGACGGCCGCTCCGACGCGCTGCTCGGCCGCATCGTCTATGATCCCGCGAACGGCCACAAGCTGCGGCTGACCGGCGAATATCTCGACACGCGCCTGTTCACCGAGGGGCTGACCGGGCTCAGCCCGACGGTCGAGCTGCTCGAGGCGCGCGACACGGGGCAGCGCAAGCGCGTGTCGCTCGACTGGAGCTGGCAGGGCGAGGGTGCGATCGATTTCGCGCGGGTCGCCCTCTATTGGCAGGACGGCGAGGATCGGCAGTTCACCGACGAGGATCGCACCCCGGCGGTCGACCGCGAACGCCTGAACACCTTCGAAAACCGCGTGTTCGGCGCATCGGCCGACGCCCGCGCCGACTTTGCCACCGGTGCGATCACGCACCGGCTGGTGTTCGGCGGCGACATCAGCAAGACGCGTCAGCGCGGCGTGCGCGACGGGACCGTCCCGCCGATGGGCGAGGTCTTTCCGACCCGTGCCTTTCCGACCACCGACTTCACGCGCGCGGGCCTGTTCGTCGGCGACGAGATTTCGATCGCCGACGGACGGCTGATACTCTATCCGGCGTTGCGCTTCGACTGGTACGACCTGTCGCCGCGCAACGACCCGTTGCTTCCGGGCTTCACCGGCGCCGGGCAGGACGGATCGCGCCTGTCGCCCAAGTTCGGGGCGGTGTGGAAGATCACCGACGAGGTGCGGCTGTTCGCCAACTATGCGACCGGCTTCAAGGCACCGGAGCCGGGCGAAGTGAACCAGTTCTTCGAGAATCTGGCTTTCGGCTACACCTCGGCGCCGAACCCCGACCTGGGACCCGAGCGCAGCGAGAGCTTCGAAGGCGGCGTGCGTTTCTCAAGCGACCATGTCAGCCTCGACGTCACCGCCTTTTCGGCGCGCTACAAGGATTTCATCAGTCAGGAAGATGTGGGGGGCAGCGGCACCGCGGCCGACCCGACCATATTCCAGTTCGTCAATCTCGATCGCGTCAGGGTCAAGGGGGCCGAGGCGCGGTTCGAGGGGCGGGCGTCGTCCGGCCTATATACGACGCTCGCCCTATCCTATGCCAAGGGCGACGTGATCGACCCGTCTGGCGCCCGCTCGCCGCTGTCGAGCGTCGATCCGCTCAAGCTCGTCGCCGGCGTCGGCTGGCGCGAGCCGGGGCAGGGGCGCTTCGGCGGCCAGATCATCATGACGCACAGCGCCCGCAAGGAAGCATCGCGCGCCGCGGGTGTCTGTTCCACCGAATGTTTCCGCCCCGACGATTTCACCATCCTTGACGCGACCGCCTTCGTGCGGATCACCGACGGGCTGACGCTGCGCGGCGGCATCTTCAACATCCTCGACAGGAAATACAGCTGGTGGAGCGATGTGCGCAGCCTGGCGATGACCGCGGTTCCGCCGCCGGCGGGATCGCCGCCGGGGACGCCGCCGACCTTCGTCGCGCCCGCCAGCGCCGATGCCTATACCCAGCCCGGCCGCAACGCGAGCGTGTCGCTGAGCTATCGTTTCTGATCGTCAAACCGGAAGAAGACTGCACCATGACCCGATTTCGCCCGTTCGCCGCCGCGCTGATCCTCGCCGCCGTGCTGCCCGTCGCCGCTTCGGCGCATCCGCCGATCGCGGCCGAGGAAGCCGCCGCGAATTTCGAGCGCGACCGGGCCGACATCCTGGCGATGGCGGGCAATTATCACGTCGGCTTCAACATGCAGGAATCGACGCGCTGGGACCCCACCTACGAGGTGCTGGAACCGAAGCGGTCGGGGGGCAACGAGGTCGTCCGGGTGATCGAGGACACGGGGCGCCGGATCGTGCTCCAGCACATGCTCGTCATCACCGACGACAACGACAAGACCTTCGTCATCAAGCATTGGCGGCAGGATTGGGAATATGAACCGGCGCGGGTGCTCGTCTATGCCGACTGCAACCGCTGGCAATGGGAGGATGTTCCCGAGAAGATGCGCACCGGCCGCTGGTCGCAGACGGTGTGGCAGGTCGACGACAGCCCGCGCTATGGCGGCTGGGGCCAGTTGGAGACGCAGGCCGGCATCCGCCGCTGGCGCTCCAACTGGACGTGGCGCCCGCTCGCGCGCCGCGACGCGGTCCGCAATCCCGCCTATGACCGCTATTACTCGATCAACCGCCACCAACTGTCGCCTGATGGCTGGATCCACTGGCAGGATAATACGAAGATGGGGATCAAGGGCGGCAAGCTCGTCCCGATCGTCCAGGAATATGTCCTCAACACCTATATCAAATATGACGATTACGATGTGAAGGCGGCCGACGATTATTGGGCCGCGACCAGGGATTACTGGGCCGCCGTGCGCGCCGAATGGGACCGGGTCGCGCGTGAGAAAGGCGGCATCGCCATCAAGGAACAGGCCGATACCGGCACCGTCGTCAGCGGCCGCCTGCTCGAGATCGCCGACGAGGTTCAGGAAAGGAAGCTGACCACCGCCAAGGCGATCGCCGAGGCGAAGAAGCTGATCGAGACCAACACGAAGACGCTTTGATCTCTCCCTTCACGCATGTGAAGCCCGCAACTGGGGGCGGCCCGCAAGGGCTGCCCCCGATCTTTGCCGGCTCGGTTATCCGCGCGCCGCGTCGACGCTCCAGATGCCCGCGCCGCGGGTCGCGACGAACAGGAAGAGGAAGCAATAGAGCGCGATCGTCTCGCCGCCGTTGACGATCGGGAAGATATCCTTGCTGCCGTGGACCATCCAGTATCCGACCGCCGCCATGCCGCTGGCGACGAAGGCGGCGGGGCGCGTGAACAGGCCGATGACGATCAGCCCGCCCGCGACCAGTTCGATCGCTCCCGCCGCGCTCAGCATCGGGTTGAGTGGCATCGGGAAGGCCGTCGGAAAATTGAAGAATTTCTGCACCCCGTGCGCGAGGAACATCAGCCCCGCGACGATGCGCAGCAGCGCATAGGCCTGTTCGGCGTAACCATCGAGAAATTTCATGACCAAATCCCTCCTTCGCTGTCGATGGCATGTGTTAGGTCAAGCGCGGCCCGTTGCATAGCGCCGCGCGCGCAGCCTCGAAGACGACCTTGAGCTTGCCAGGCCACGTGGCGCAGCGCGACCGAACATGGACCCGGGCTTTCGCCGGGGAGCGGCTTTACCGGGAGGGGGACCATGACGGTGCGAATGCGATTATTTTCCGCCGGCATGTCACAATGCCCGCGCGTCGCTCGTCATGTTCGTATGTTCAAGCCAAGGAGACATGCGATGACCTCTGTGACCGACCCCTTTGCCGCCGCCCCGGCCCTGATGAAGCAATGGATGAGCCTGTCGCTTGCGACGCAGGACAGCCTCGAGCCGAGCCTGATCGAACTGGTGAAGATCCGCTCGTCGATCGTCAATGGCTGCGCGAGCTGCATCAACATGCATACGGCGGAAGCGCGCGAGAAGGGCGAAAGCGAGCAGCGCCTCTATCTGCTCGCGGCATGGCGGGAGGCGCCGGTCTACACCGACCGTGAACGCGCCGCGCTCGCGTGGACCGATGCCCTGACCCGCCTGTCGCAGGACCATGCGCACGAACCCGCGCGGGAGGCGCTGGAGGCGCATTTCACGCCCGAGGAACAGGTGAAGCTGACCCTGATGATCAACGTCATCAACGGCTGGAACCGCCTCGTCGTCGGTTTCGGCCTGTGGTACGAAGGCGGCAAGGCCGTAAAGGCCGCCTGATGCCGGACGCGGGCATCTCCGGTGTGGCGGCGGCGGATGCGGCAGCAAGTTTCGACCCGCTGCGGCCGCTGCTGACCCGCGTCGCCTATCGCATGCTCGGTTCGGTCGCCGATGCCGAGGATGTGGTGCAGGATGCCTTCCTCCGCTGGCTCGGCACCGACCGCGCGGCGGTCGAGGCGCCGGCGGCGTGGCTGCGCCGCACCGTGACGCGGCTGTGCCTCGACCAGCTTAAGTCGGCGCGGCGCCAGCGCGAGACCTATATCGGACCGTGGCTGCCCGATCCGCTCGTCGAGGAAGCGGCCGACGACGATGTCACGCTGCCGCTGATGCTCGCGCTCGAACGGCTCTCCCCCCTCGAACGCGCGGCCTTCCTGCTGCACGACGTCTTTGGCGTCGGCTTCGACGAGGTCGCGGCGACGATCGGCCGCGACGCCGCCGCGACGCGCCAGCTCGCCGCGCGGGCGCGCAGGCACGTCCGCGAGGCGCGCCCGCGCTACAGGCTCGAAAGCGAGCAGGGGCTCGCGATCGCCAACGCCTTCTTCGCCGCGTCGCGCGGCGGCGACATGGAGGCGTTGGGCACGCTGCTTGCGGCGGATGTCGGGCTGTGGTCCGACGGCGGCGGCAAGCGTCCCGCGGCGATGGTGCCGGTGCTCGGCTTCGCGCATGTGATGCGGGTGCATCGCAGCCTCGCCGTGCTGTTCGCCAAACATGCCTCGACGCTGGTCCATGTCGGGACGATCAACGGATTGCCCGGCTTCGTCACCCGCGAAGCCGACGGCGAATATCAGACCACGGCGCTGGAGGTCGAGGCGGGGAAGGTCGTTGCCATCTATGTGATGCGCAACCCCGACAAGCTGAAGCATATGCATTAGGGCAGCGGGCGTTAAATCTGAACCGCTCTTTCATCCGTTCGTGCTGAGCTTGTCGAAGCACCGTCCTTCTCTGCATGGATGGAAAGAAAGAACGGCCCTTCGACAAGCTCAGGGCAAACGGTTCAGATTTAGAGCATGATAACATGAGTTGAAATCGTCACCCGCGAGGAGCGAAGCGACGCGGCAATCCAGAGTGTGCGCAAACCGCTCTGGATTGCTTCGCTCCGCTCGCAATGACGAATTGGATAAGCGCAGGATGACGCCCGATCGCCCCCCGCGACGGACGCGCTTACCCCTTCTGGCGTTCGCGTGCGCGCCGGAACCCGTCGCGCGCCGTGCAGCGTGCGAGCCAGGCGGTCGTCGCTTCGCCCAGCACGTCGTCGGCGCCCAGCGTGGTGGCGAGGAAGGCGGCATAGCCGATCGCGATGTCGGCGATGGTGAAACGTCCGGCGACCAGCCAGTCGCGGCCGTCGGACAGCGCCGCCTCGATGCTCCGCGCGCGCCCTCCGAAGAAGGCCTTGTAGTCGGCGACTGCCTGCGCCAGCCGCCGCTCGGGCGGCTCGACGCGCGTGTAGCGGATCATAATCGCAAGCGGAAAGGTCAGCGTCGCGTCGCTGCGGTGCAGCCAGTTGCGCCACGCCCAGTAATCCCCCTCTTCGCGGCGCACCTCCAGCGGCGTGCCTTCGGCGATGCGCTCGCAGATCGCGGCCGATTCGGTCATCAGCCGCCCGTCCTCGACCCAGCCCGGCACCGTCATCAGCGGGTTCACCGCGCGATAGTCGGGCGCGAAGGCGCGCGGCGGGAAGGGCAGCAGGCGAAGATCGATGGCCATCCCCGCTTCCTCGGCCGCCCACAGGCAGCGCAGTGACCGCGCGTCGGCGCAGTGATAGAGGATCGGTCGCGTCATGCGGTGATATCCTTCTGCCGCTCGATATGGAGGCGATGCTCGCGCCAGGCGATGAACAGGCCGCTCGCGATGATCAGCGGTGCGCCGACCCAGGTCGTGTCGGCGGGCAGCGTACCGAAGAAATACCAGCCGCAGGCGATCGACCAGAGCAGGCTCGAATAATCCATCGGCATCACCACCGCGACGGGGGCGAGCCGCAACGCGCCGGTCAGCGCCATCTGCACCACCGCGCCGAGCACGCCGAGCCCCGCGAGCAGCGCCCATTCGGCGGGGCTGTGCGCGGTCATCACGAAGGGCAGGGCGAGCCCCAGCGGCACCAGCGAGATCAGGCTGAACCAGAAGACGATCGCCATCGGGCTTTCGGTGCGCGCTAGGTCGCGGACCTGGATCGTGATGAGCGCGGTCATGATCGCGCCCGCCAGCGCGATCAGCGTGCCCATGCCATGCTCGCCGGCAAAGCCGCTCGACACGACGGTGGTCGGGTTGAGCACGACGAGGACGCCGAGGAAGCCGATGATCACCGCGCTTCCCCGCTGCCAGCCGGTGCGTTCGCCCAGGAAGATCGCGGCAAAGATCACCGCGAAGATCGGCACCGACAGGTTGATCGTCGTCGCCTCCGCCATCGGCAGGAAGATCATGCCCCCGAAATTGAGCGCCATCCCCGTCAGCCCCATCATCGCGCGGCGGGCGTGGGTGCCCAGCCGGCTGGTGCGATAGAGCGACAGCCCGCCGTGCGTCATCGCCCAGGCGACGAGCATCGGCAGGACGATCGCCTGCCGCCAGAACAGGCTTTCGACGATATGGATGCCCGCCGCGTCGATCAGCTTCACCAGCACGAACATCAGCGACAGGCTGAGCATGGCGAGAAGGCGGAGCGCGATGCCGCCGAGATAATGCTGCGGAACGTCGAAGGGGTGGGCGGCGGTCATGCGGGTCCGCGCATATCAGCCCGGGGGTGCTTTGCAAGCTATGCATCGGCATGGCCGCGCCCTCGGGCAATTGCACGCGATTATCATTTTCCCCATCCCGCAGGCAGGAAGAGCCGGGGGTGGGCCGGCGGCGTTGCGCTTTTGCGCATCTCGCTGCGGCTAATCAGTAAGCCTCATTGCCCGCCCACCTGCGGGAGGGGCAGCCGTTTCAAATGGGATGCGCAACCTGCACTCGCAATCCCCTTGCGCACTCCTGCCCGTTGCGGCTAAGGGCGCTGTCCGGCCTAGGGGTATAGCTCAGCTGGTAGAGCATCGGTCTCCAAAACCGAGGGTCGCGGGTTCGAATCCTGCTGCCCCTGCCAGGCCGCCAAAGAGGCCACGTCCTCGCCCGCCCCGTGCGGGTTTCATGTCCGGGACGGCCCGGCAGCCTGTTGAAGGAGGCTGCCCCATGGCCTGGGTCTATCTTGCGATTGCCGGCATACTCGAAATCGTCTGGGCTTTTTCGATGAAGCAATCCGACGGTTTCACCCGATTGGGTCCGTCGCTCGTCACGCTGGTCGCGATGACGGCCAGTTTCGGCCTGCTGTCGTTGTCGATGAAGGCGCTGCCGCTGGGAACCGCCTATATGATCTGGACGGGAATCGGTGCCGTCGGCGCGTTCGTGGTTGGCGTTGTCGTGCTCGGCGAGGCGATGAGCGCGATGCGGATTGCGGCCGCGGTGCTGATCGTCTGCGGCCTGCTGCTGATGAAGCTGGCGTCCCCCGTCTGAAGGCGTTGGTGACGTGGAAAGCGAAGGCGCCTGGCCCCTATGGTCCGGCCAGGCGGTAGGCGCTTCAGGATTCGAAGCGGCGGATGCTTTCGAGGTCGGCGCCGCCGAGCGGCGAGGCGAACCAGATGCCGGCGCGATTCTTGCGCGACCAGCGGACGATGCCGCGCCGGCGGACGTCCTCGCCCAGCGCCAGCGTCAGTTCGGTGCCGGCTTCGAGCCGGCCGTCGTGGATGATGCCGGCGCCGTTCTGTGACAGATTCTCGATCTCGACCGGAAACTCGCCATCGTCGGTCACCGCGAGCGCGCGGCCCTGGACGGGCAGGCGCGGCGGGCGATATTCGCCCGACTGCCGCTCTGCGGCCAGCTGGCGCAGGATGTCGAGCGCATTGACGGGCGCGTCGAAGGCGACGCCGCAGCGCCCCTCGCGCGCCCAGACGACCTCGCCGGTCAGCACCACCTCTTCGGATAGCGCGATTTCCAGCCGCTCGCCAGTTTCCACGGCGACGCCGGTCGCCAGCATCATGCCGCTGTCGGAGATATTGCGCACGCGCCACAAGCCCGCGTCGCCTTCGCGCGCGATCTTCGCGATGCGGAACACGGTACAATGACGATTTCCGCCGCGGCGGTCCTCGATGGGGGCACTCGCATCCGCAGGCCGCGGCGTGGGAGCGCGAGACATGGTCATAGGCTTTTCCTCTTCATGGCGACCCGAAAGAGCGCTTGGGGACCTATGCGTTTACGGAGAAACCATAGAATATTAAGGCAGTTCAGTCGATATATATTGTTCCTGAAAAATATTTATTAATATATTATTAGGGATTGTGTATTTTGTCCGACGGGCCGGCCGTAATCTTCGGCGGTCACGGGCACACTTGCCAAGGACGGGGCGCGCGGGTAAAGGCCGCCCATTCGGACAGATGCGCCGTTTTCCATCCGCCTTTCGCCGACCTGTCGGGGAGGGTGGGCGGAGTGGTGCCCGAAAGCGCGCTTGACGCGTAGCGGGCGGCAACCCATCTGACCCGGACCACGGAATTTGAAGGACAGGACGATCGACATGGCCAAGAACAGCCCGGCCGAATTCCTCAATCAGGTGCGCGCCGAAGCCCGCAAGATCGTGTGGCCGACCGGCAGCGAGACGGTGCGGACGACGATCATGGTGCTGATCATGACGGTGATCCTGTGCTTCTTCTTTCTGGGCATCGATTCAGTTTTTCAGTTCATCGTTAGCTGGCTGACGTCGCTCGCGCGCTGAGCCGCGCTTTTTCGGATTTCGGGGACAGGACACGCATCATGGCGCGCTGGTACATCATTCACGCCTATTCGGGCTTTGAGAACAAGGTCCGCGATTCGGTGCTCGCGGAAGCCGAGCGCATGGGGCTCGGCGATTTCGTCGAGGCGGTCGAGGTGCCCGTCGAGACCGTCACCGAGGTGAAACGCGGCAAGAAGGTGCAGGCCGAGCGCAAATTCTTTCCCGGCTATGTGCTCGCCAAGCTGACGATGACCGACGACGTCTATCACCTCGTCAAGAACACGCCGAAGGTCACCGGCTTCCTCGGCTCGTCGGGCAAGCCGCAGCCGATCAGCGAGGCCGAGGCGGCGCGCATCCTGAACAGCAAGGAAGAAGCCGCGGCGCGGCCCAAGACCGAGGTGCGCGTCGATTACGAGATCGGCGATCAGGTCAAGGTGCTCGAAGGCCCGTTCGCGAGCTTCAACGGCGTCGTCGAGGAGCTCGATTTCGACAAGGCGCGGGTCAAGGTCAGCGTGTCGATCTTTGGCCGCGCGACCCCGGTCGAGCTCGATTTCGAGCAGGTCGAACGGATGAAGTAAGCGTCGTCCCGGCCGAGGCCGGGGCCGTTGGCGATTGCGGCAACGCAAGCGATCCCGGCTTTCGCCGGGATGACGAAAAGGGGCATGACCGTGACATCCCTCTCTCCTTCCGAGCTTCAGGCGCGCATCGCCCGCGCGCGCGAGATCAACGCCGGCGTTTCGGCCGAGACGGTCGTCGGTGCCGTCATGCGCCTGTTCGACCTCGATCCCGTTCCTGGGGTCGAGGACGAGTTCACCTTTCCGGCACTGCCCACCACCGCGCGCGACCGCATCTTCGGCGGGCAGGTGATCGCGCAGGCGATGGTCGCGGCGGCGCGCACGGTCGAAACGGGCAAGCAGATCCATTCGCTCCACGCCTATTTCCTGCGCGGCGGCGATGAGACGAAGCCGCTGCATTTCCGCATCCACCGCGATTTCGACGGGCGCAGCTTCTCGAACCGCCGCGTCGTCGTGCGGCAGGACGGCAGGGTCATCTTCAACCTGACCGCCTCCTTCCAGTTCCCCGCCGAGGGGCTGGCGCACCAGGTGCCGATGCCCGATCTGCTGCCGCCCGAGCAGTGCTGGGACTTCACCGATTTCGTCGCCGCCGATCCCGACATCTCGGAACGCCACCTCGCCCACATGTCGCGGCGCCGGCCGTTCGAGATCCGCAGCTATCGTCCGCCTGCCTCGGCGCAGGCGACGCAGCATTATCAGTGGTTTCGCGTTGCCGCGCCGATCGGTGACGATCCGCTCGTCCATCGCGGCTTCCTCGCTTTCGCCTCCGACATGGGGCTGTTGTCCACCGCGATGCTGCCGCACGGCGTGAGCTTCTGGACGCCGGGGATGGTGTCGACCAGCCTCGACCACGCGATGTGGTTCCACGGCGACATCCGGGTCGACGAATGGTTCGTCTTCGTGATGGACAGTCCGTGGACGGGCGGTGACCGTGGGCTGTGCCGCGGGGCGATCTATCGTCAGGACGGCACGCTGATCGCGCACGCGGCGCAGGAAGGACTGGTTCGCTACCGCCCGCAGGGGTGACGATCGGGCTTGTTTTCGGCGGCATTTGCGCCTAAGCGCGCCGCTTCGTGTCAGATACGGGCGCGAATCCGCGCGGGAGGAGGGGTGATGCCCTTCCGTTCGACCGCTTATTTTGAGGTTCGCCGTCCGCGGCGCGCCGACAGAAAGAAAGGAGGCCATCATGGCCAAGAAGATCAGCGGCTATATCAAGCTGCAGGTTCCGGCGGGGACCGCGAACCCCTCGCCGCCGCTCGGGCCGGCGCTGGGTCAGCGCGGCGTCAACATCATGGAGTTCTGCAAGGCGTTCAACGCCGCGACCGACGGGCTCGAAAAGGGTCAGCCGACCCCGACGATCATCACCGTCTTCGCCGACAAGAGCTTCACCTTCGTCACCAAGACGCCCCCGGCGACCTACCTCATCAAGAAGGCCGCGAACCTCAAGTCGGGCTCGAAGGAACCCGGCAAGCTCGTCGCCGGCAAGATCGCCCGCTCGAAGCTCGCCGAGATCGCCGAGCTGAAGATGAAGGATCTGAACGCCAACGACATTGAACAGGCGACGAAGATCATCGAAGGCAGCGCCCGCTCGATGGGCCTCGAAGTGACGGAGGGCTGAACCGATGGCAAAGCTGACCAAGAAGCAGAAGGCGCTCGAGGGCAAGGTCGACGCGACGAAGCTGCACAGCGTCGATGACGCGCTGAAGACGGTGCGCGAGCTCGCCTCGGCGAAGTTCGACGAAACGCTCGAGATCGCGATGAACCTGGGCGTCGACCCGCGTCACGCCGACCAGATGGTGCGCGGCGTCGTCACGCTGCCCGCCGGTACCGGCAAGGACGTCAAGGTCGCGGTCTTCGCGCGCGGCGACAATGCCGAAAAGGCGCTCGCCGCCGGCGCCGACAAGGTCGGGGCAGAGGACCTGATGGAAGACATGCTCGCGGGTAACCTCGACTATGGCCGCGTCATCGCGACGCCGGACATGATGGGCATCGTCGGCCGTCTCGGCAAGACGCTGGGTCCGAAGGGCCTGATGCCGAATCCGAAGCTGGGCACCGTCACCCCGAACGTCGCCGAAGCCGTGAAGGCGGCCAAGGGCGGTCAGATCGAGTTCCGCGTCGAAAAGGCGGGGATCATCCACGCCGGCCTCGGCAAGCTGTCGTTCGGCGAGGACAAGCTGCGCCAGAACTTCGACGCCTTCGTCGATGCGATCGTCAAGGCGAAGCCGGCCGGCGCGAAGGGCAAATATGTCCGTAAGATCGCGCTGTCGTCGTCGATGGGTCCGGGCGTGAAGATCGACGTCGCCGAAATCGGCGCCTGATCCGCACCACCAAGATTTGGGGAAGGGCCGGGGGAAACTCCGGCCCTTTTCTTTTGGGAAATGCGTATGTCGATCTTCCTCTCGTCATCCCGGATTTGATCCGGGATGACGATGAAGGATAGGCCCGGTCCCGCTTCTGGACCTCCCCTTATTCCCGGAGCCCCCTCAGCGCCGCCCCTGCCGCAAACGGGCCGATCACCGTCAGCAGCAAGCTCGACGCGGCGAGCAGTTTCACGGCGCCGCGCCCGGCGGGGTCGAGCATCCCGGCGCCGAAGATCAGCAGCGGCACCGCCAGCGGCAGCACCAGCAGGCCGCCGATCGCATTGCCGCCTTTCAGCCCCGCCGTGAGCGCCGCGCTCAGTACCGCGAGCGAGGCGAGGGCGGGGATGGCGATGGCGAGGCCGGTCGCCAGTGTCTCGACGCGCGCGCCGTCCTGCGCCAGCAGCGCCGCCGCGGGGAGCAGCGCGATCAGCAGCGGCAGGCCGAAGCCGATGGCGTGGGCGGCGATCTTGATCGCAGCGATGATCTCGTCGGCGAAGCCGCGCACCGCAAGCTGGTCGAGCACGCCCGCCTCGCGGTCGGGACGGACGAGGCGGTCGATGGGGAGCAGCGCGGCGAGCAGCGCCGCGACCCAGACCATGCCGCCGCCGGTGCGCGCGAGCAGCGGCGCATCGGGACCGACCGCGAAGGGAAAGGCGGTCGCGACGAGCAGGAAGAAGATCACCGGCAGCCACAGCGCGCCGCTGCCCCACGCGCGGCGCAGGTCGCGCCAGAACAGGGTGAGGAGGGCGGTCATCGGTCCTTTCCCGTGGCATTGCCGCCCCAAATCCGCTTGTGCTGAGCTTGTCGAAGCACCGTTCTTCCTTCTTTCGAGGGTAAAGGAAAGAACGGCCCTTCGACAAGCTCAGGGCGAACGGAACGGGGGTGGGGTTGATCGGGGATCATGCCAGCGCTCCCAAGTCGAGTTCCGCCATGCCTTCGATCCCAAGCGCGAAATGCGACGCCAGCAGCACCGCGCCGCCGTTCGCGCGGTGCGCGGCGATGGCCGCGACGAGCCGCGCCCGCGCCGTGTCGTCCATGCCGTTCGCAGGTTCGTCGAGCAGCCAGACCGGCGCCGCGCTCATGATCACGCGCGCCATCGCGGCGCGCTTGCGCTGGCCGGTCGACAGCATCGCCACCGGCACTTCGGCGAGCGGGGCGAGCGCCATCGCCTCCATCGCGCGCGCCACCATCGGTCCGTCGATGCCGTCGATCCGCGCCCAGACGTCGAGCGTGCGGCGCAGCGGCAGTTCGGCGTCGAGCGCCGTCGCCTCATCGATCAGCGCGATGCGTTCATGGCGCTCCACGGTTCCGGCGGCGGGGCGCAGCAGCCCGGCGGCGAGGCGGATCAGGCTGGACTTGCCCGCGCCGTTCGGACCGCGCAGCCACAGCGCCTCGCCGCGTGCCAGCGTCAGCGACAGCCCCTCGAACAGCAGCCGGTCGCCGCGGATGCAGGCGACGCCGTCGAGGCGCAGCAGCGCGTCTGTCACGCCATGTCTTCCAGCGCGTGCATATCGTCGTCTGAAAAGCCGAAATGATGGCCGATCTCGTGGATCAGCACATGGCGCACCAGCCAGTCGAGCCGTTCGCCCCCCTCGATCCATTCGACGAGGATCGGGATACGATAGAGCGTCACGCGGTCGGGCATGCCGCCGCTGTGGTCGATGCTGCGTTCGGTGAGCGGGCGGCCTTCGTACAGGCCGGTCAGATCATAGGGATGCTCGATGTCGAGCGAGGCGAGCGTCGCATCGTCGGCGAATTCCTCGATCGCGATCACCACGTCGCGGATGTGCTGCAGAAAAACGTCGGGCAGCGTCGCCAGCGCCGCCTGCGCCATCGCATGAAAGGCGTCGGCGTCGGGCGCGCCGCCGGTCCAGCCAGCGGGCAGGTCGGAAAGGACGGTCTTGTCGGTCATCGCGCCCTTCCTTATGGCGGGCGCGCGGCCTTGACCAGCGGGAGAAGAACAGGTGGTCCAGAAACTCGACGATGCGGCGCGCGCCGCGCTGCTCGCCCGCTTTCCCGACTGGCGGCATGAACCCGACCGCGATGCGATCGTGCGGCGGTTCCTGTTCGTCGATTTCGCGCAGGCATTCGGCTTCATGACCAGCGTCGCGATCGTCGCGGAGAAGATGGATCATCATCCCGAATGGTCGAACGTCTACAACCGCGTCGACATATTGCTGACGACGCACGACGCGAACGGCCTGTCGGAGCGCGACGCCCGGCTGGCCGAGGCGATCGAGGCCTTGCTTTGACGCGCCGATGATCCGCTTCGACCGCGCTTATCAGACACTGGCAATCGGGGTGGCGGCGCTGGCGGGCTTCGTCGACGCCATCGGCTTCGTCGAGACCGCCGGCTTCTTCGTCTCCTTCATGACGGGCAACTCGACGCGCTTCGCGGTCGGGGTCGCGGAGGGGACGCGCGGCGCGGCGATCGCCGGCGGCCTGATCGCGACCTTCGTGGCCGGCGTCGTCGCCGGTTCGCTCGTCGCCGAACAGTATCGCCGCGTTCGGACGCCCGCGGTGCTGTCGTGCGCGACGCTGCTGCTGTGCGCCGCCGCGGGGCTGCGCGCGGTCGATGCGGTCTGGCCCGCGGTCCTGTGCCTGACGCTCGCCATGGGAGTGGTCAACGCGGCGTTCCGCGGGCGCGACGGCGCGGTGGTCGGCGTCACCTATATGACCGGCACGCTCGTCCAGACCGGCTACAAGCTCGCCAACCGGCTGCGCGGCGAAGGCGACGCGCGCTGGTGGCCGCATCTGGCGCTGTGGGCCGGGCTGACCGGCGGCGCGATCCTGGGCGCGGTCGCGGTCATCCAGTGGGGCGTGCTCGCCTATGGCGCCGCGATCGGACTTGCCGCCGCGCTGACGCTGCGCGCCGCGGCGATCGATCGCCAGGCGCGGTGAAGCGGCGCTTGCCTTCGCCGCGCCGCCGCTCCACAAGACCGCAAACCAGAGAGGGGAACAACGCATGTCCGACAGCCTGCTGCGCCGCAAAGTAATCGAGACGGAGGGGCGGGGCGATCAACTGGTGCGCACGCTGAGCTGGCCGCACCTGGTGGCGCTGGGCGTCGGGGCGATCGTCGGCACGGGCATATTGACGCTGATCGGGGTCGGCGCCGACAAGGCCGGACCGGCGGTGATCCTGTCCTTTGCTGTCGCGGGCATCATCTGCGCCTGCGCCGCGCTCGCCTATGCCGAGATGGCGACGATGATCCCGGCATCGGGAAGCGCCTATACCTACAGCTATGTCGTGATCGGCGAATTGATCGCCTGGATCGTCGGGTGGAGCCTGATCCTCGAATATTCGCTGGTGGTCAGCGCGGTCGCGGTCGGCTGGTCGGGCTATGCCGCGCCGCTGCTGCAATCCTGGGCGGGCATGCCGATGGCGTTGATGCAGGGCCCCGAACTGGGCGGCATCGTCAACCTGCCGGCGATCGCGATCATCGCCCTCGTCGCCGGGATGCTGCTGTACGGCACGCGCGAAAGCGCAACGGTCAACGCGATCCTCGTGCTCGTCAAGATCGCGGCGCTCGCCGTGTTCGTCGCGGTCGCGCTGCCTGCCTTCGATGCCGCGAACCTGGAGCCGTTCAGCCCCTATGGCTTCGCCAAGCACATGGGCCCCGACGGCGTCGAGCGCGGGGTGATGGCGGCCGCGGCGATCATCTTCTTCGCCTTCTACGGCTTCGACGCCATCGCGACGGCGGCCGAGGAGACCAAGAACCCCGACCGCGACCTGAAGATCGGGATCGTCGGGTCGATGATCGCCTGCGTCGCCATCTATATCGCCGTGGCCGTCGCCGCGGTGGGTGCGGTCGCCTATGGCCGCTTCGCGAACAGCCCCGAACCGCTGGCGCTGATCCTGCGCGAGCTCGGGCAGCCGCTCGCCGCGCATTATCTCGCTATTTCGGCGGTGATCGCGCTGCCGACGGTGATCCTGGCCTTTTTCTATGGCCAGAGCCGCATCTTCTTCACCATGGCGCGCGACGGCCTGCTTCCCGAAGGGCTGGCGAAGCTGTCGGGACGCGGGACGCCGGTGCGCATCACCATCTTCACTGCGCTCGTCGTCGCGGTGCTGGCGGGCTTCATCCCGCTCGGCGAACTGGCCGCGCTCGCCAACGCGGGGACGCTCGCCGCTTTCACCGCCGTCTCGCTGTGCATGCTCATCATGCGCCGCCGCGCGCCCGATGCGCCGCGCACCTTCCGCGCGCCGATGCCGTGGGTGGTCGGCATCGTCGCGATGCTCGGCTGCGTCTATCTCTTCTTCAGCCTGCCGGTGAATACGCAGATCTGGTTCTGCGTGTGGAATGCGGCGGGTCTCGCCGTCTATTTCCTCTATGCGCGCAAGCGCGCGCTGGCGGCGACAGCAGGCTGAGGTCGGTCCGGCCGCATCGGGCGGGGCGCCCATGCGGTCGAGGGCATGGTATCCACACGGGGGGAGGTAATGATGCGGTGTTGGGGGCGGATGCTGGTCGTGGCGGCGGCGGCGCTGCCGGCGGGCGCGGCATCGGCGGGCGAGGAACCGCTTTACCGGCCGGCGCCCGAGTGGGTGACGCCCGTCAAGCTGCCCGATATGGCGAGCGCGCCGAACGGGTTGCTTGTCCTCGACATCCAGCAGCGCGTCGACGGGCCCACCGTCTGGGCATTCAGCGACACGGCGGTGAAGATCGGCACGCCCGAGGAACTGTCGCAAAGCAGCAACATCGTGCTGCCCTGGTCGCCCGACAAGGGCGACCTGATCATCCACCAGCTCGTCATCCTCCGCGACGGGACAGAGATCGACGCGCTCGCCAACGGGCAGAAATTCACCGTGCTGCGCCGCGAACAGGCGCTCGAGCAGCGCGAACTGACCGGCATCCTGTCGGCGGCGCTGGCGGTCGAGGGGCTGCGCGTCGGCGACACGCTGCGGCTGCGCATGTCGACGACGAGCAAGGATGCGGCGCTCGGCGGGCGCAGCCAGCTCGCCGTCCCGCTGCTCGCCGAACCGGTTCGCGTCGCGTCGGCGTCCTATCGCCTGTCGTGGCGCAAGGACGAGCCGCTCAAGTGGCAGGCGCTGACCGGCGGCGTCGACGCCGCGCCGCGGCGCAACGGCGATTTCATGGAGTTGCCGATCGCGCTGCCGCTGGCGAAGCAGCCCGAGATGCCCGACGATGCGCCGATCCGCTATCGCCGGCCGCCGATGGTCGAGGCCTCGACCTTTACCGGCTGGGACGATGTGTCGAAGGTGATGGCGCCGCTCTATGCGACCGAGGGGACGATCGCCGACGGCAGCCCGATCGCGGCCGAGGTGGAACGGATCATGGCGGCGACCGACGATCCGCTGCGCCGGACGGCGATGGCGCTGCAACTGGTGCAGGACAAGGTCCGCTATCTGGCGGTCGGCATGGACGGTGGCAATTATGTACCGCAGACCCCCGCGAAAACGTGGGATGCGCGCTATGGCGACTGCAAGGCCAAGACCCTGCTGTTGCTCGCCATGCTGCACGCGATGGAGATCGACGCGGAGCCGGTGATGGCGCATGCCCAGCTCGGCGACGCGATCCCTTCGCGGATTCCGAGCGTGCTCGCGTTCAACCATATCCTCGTGCGGGCGCATGTCGGGGGTAGGGCGCTGTGGCTGGACGGCACGGCGCTCGGCACCAGGCTGCCCGACCTCGGCGACCCGCCGCCTTTCGGTCATGTGCTGCCGGTGCGGGCGGCCGGCGCGGAACTGGAGCGGATCGACGCGCGCCCGCCGGCGCGGCCGATCGTCGATCTCGCCCTCGACGCCGACGAAAGTACCAGCGTTGACCTGCCGTCGGTGATGACGGTCGACATGACGCTGCGCGGCCAGCTTGCGAGCCTGCTCACGCTGGCCTCGTCGCAACTCGGCGCGAAGGAGAGCCGCGACCTGACCCAGCGCCTGCTGCAGGAATATGTCGGCGAAGCCCAGTTCGAAGATGTGACCGTAACGCCGGCGGTCGAGGACGGCAGCGTCTCGATCCGCGCCCGCGGCGTGTTCGGCAGCGCCTGGGATCGCGTCGACAAGCGCACCGAGCGCTGGCTGGCGCGCATTCCCGATATCGTGGCGTTCGCGCCCGACCGCGCGCGCGCCGCCTGGGCCGAGATTCCCGTGGCGACGCCGGGTCCCGATCGCGCCCGTTACCGCCTTCGCATCCGTCTGCCCGACGGTGGGCGCGGGTATCGGATCGAAGGCGAAGGGGCGCTCGACGGCCGCTATGGCGGATATGAGGTGCAGCGATCGGTGACGCTGGCCGACGGCATCGTCACCGTCGACGAGACGCTGGCGACCTCCGGCATCGAGATTCCGGCGGCGCAGGTCGCGGGAGAGCGCGACCGGGTCGCGACGATGCTGGGGCAGGCGCCGCGGATGATCGCGCCCGAGGACGCGCGCCGTCGCTGGAACCTCGCCGGGGCGGCTTCGACGTCGCAGCTCGACGCGATCAAGGCGATCTATGCGGCCAATGCCGCCAAGGCGGACGAGGAGAATATCACCGCGCTGACCAGCGCCACGTCGTTCCAGCGCGGCATCGGCGATTTCAAGGCGGCCGAGGCGATGCTCACGCGGCAGATCGCGCTGCTTCCTTCGGTCGATGCCTATCTGGAGCGGTCGGCGGTCCGCAAGGAGCTGGGCAACAGCACGGGCGCGATCGCCGACGCTGAGGAGGCGCGCAAGCTCGACCCATCGTCGGCGTCCGCGATATCGTCGCTGGCGTGGCTGGTCGCCGCGCAGGGCGATGTCGACCGGGCGGCGCGGCTGCTCGACGAGCGTATCGCGCTGGGCGGCAAGGCGCGCGACGATTTCCGCTTCGCCAAGGCGGCGATGGTCGGCGAGTTCGGTGAAGCGCAGGCCGCCATCGACGCGTTCGACGCGCTGATCGGGGAGAAGCCGGGCTCGCCGGCGCTGCTCAACGCGCGCTGCTGGGTGAAGGCGACGCGCAACGTCGCGATCGACACTGCGCTCAAGGACTGCACCTCGGCGATCGAGCTGAGCGAGAGCACGGCGAACATCCTCGACAGCCGCGCGCTCGTGTGGATGCGGCTCGGCCGCGACGAGGATGCGCTGCGCGACCTCGATGCGGCGCTGTCGCAAATTCCGGCGCTCGCCTCCAGCCGCCTGCTGCGTGCGATCGTCAACAAGCGGCTGGGCCATGGCGAGCGAGCGGCGGCCGACCTGGCGGTTGCCCGCCAGCTGTCCCCCGCGCTCGAACGCGATTACGCGCGGTTCGGCCTGAAACCCTGATCTTCGGGCGCGCGCCAGTCGAAGGCCAGCGGCGCCTCGCGAAAGGCGAAGCGGTCGAGGTGGCAGGCGACCACCTCTTTCAGCGCTTCGAGATGCTCGGCGCTGCTGGCGTCGATGCGGACGGTCAGCGCGGCGGCGGTGGCGTCGAAGGTGACGCGCGCGTCGCCGGGCCAGTCGGCCCCGCGCACATCGCGCGGGAACACGACCGTTCCGCGATCGGGGGTGAACTCGACCGCCAGATTATGCTGCCAATGCTTGCATAACTGCTGGAGGTATCGGCTGGCGTGGCCGGTCGGCACCGTGGCGGTGGCGGCGCTCATCGCTTCCTCCGTCACAGCCGCTCGATCTTCTGCGCCGCCTCGTCGATCAGCGCGACGACCTGGTGCACCGTCGCCTCGTCGAGGTCGCGCGAACGCAGCCGGTTGACGAGCACCGCGCGCAGGTTGCCCATCGCGCGGCGGACCGACGCGCTGTCGGTGCGCTGCTGCTCCTCGCCGATCGCGGCAAGGCGCGCGATCAGCGCTTCGACGAGCTCGCGGTTCGCCGCCAGTTCCTCTTCGCCGGCGGCGGTGATCGCGAACAGCTTCTTCGCGCCTTCGCTCTGCTGCGCCTCGATCTGCCCCATGTCGTCGAGCAGGGTAAGGGTGGGATAGACGACGCCCGGGCTCGGCGCATAGGTGCCGCCGGTCAGTTCCTCGATCCGGCGGATCAAGTCGTAACCGTGGCGCGGTTCGTCGGCGATCAGCTTCAACAGCACGAGCCGCAGTTCGCCGCTGTCGAACATGCGGCGACGCGGACCGCGCGCGCCGTCGTCATGGCCGCGCCGGCCGCCGAAGCCCGGACCGAACCCATGGCCGAAGCCGCGTCCGCCGCGATGCATGCCGTGCCGTTTGCCGCAGCCGTCCTTATGTCGATGAAAATGCATGATATCTTTCCTTTATGTGTTTCAAGATGTTTCTAAGATATATCTTAAATAGATTTTGGCAAGGGCGAATGATGAGTTTCATGTGGCGCCGGGTCATTTTGAATGCGGCCGCTGAGATCTGACTCCCCTCCCGCAGGCGGGGAGGGGAGATCAGGTAGGCGCACGACATCCTAATGCCCCCCCACGCCTTGACTTTGCGCGTCGCGCCGCTATGAGCGCCCCCGTGTTGTCAGGGCCCTGGCCCCGGCAATTCCGTCCGAGACCGTTGGTGCGGGGGATTTGCCCCGCTTAATTTCCAGCCTAGACGGGGAACAGTCTTTATCGGTCGCCCGCCTGGCCCCGCCCGGCGTTCGCGGCTTGACCGACCCCATCGGACATCGTTGCGCGCGGATCGGCGGGATGCGTCCCGTGTCTGTCCGTGCGTGTGTCAGCCGCCCGGCGGCGCGCGCATTCCGGTGCGCGGGCTTTCGGGCATGAGTGGAGAAACAAGGCATGGATCGTGCTCAAAAGGCCGAAGCCGTATCCGCGCTGAACGCCACGCTGTCGAATGCAGCCTCGGTTGTGATTGTTCGCAACCTGGGCCTCACCGTCGCCCAGTCGACGGTGCTTCGCCAGCAGATGCGTGACGCCGGCGCGAGCTTCAAGGTCTCGAAGAACCGCCTCGCCCGTATCGCGCTCGACGGCACGCCCTATACCGGTATCGGCGATCTGCTGACCGGCCCCACGGCCATTGCTTCATCCGCCGACCCGGTGGCTGCTGCGAAGGTCGCGGTGGAATTTGCCAAGACCAACGACAAGCTCGAGATCGTTGGCGGCGGCATGGGGGACGTGATCCTCGACGTGGAAGGCGTGAAGGCGCTGGCGGCGCTGCCATCGCTCGACCAACTGCGCGCCACGCTGGTCGGCCTGGTTCAGGCCCCGGCCACCAAGGTTGCCCAGATCGCGGCAGCCCCGGCGGGTCAGCTTGCGCGGGTGTTTGGCGCCTATGGTGCCAAGGAAGCGGCATAAGTCTTTTATCTGATTATCTATCTGCAACAATTCACCGGGTTTTCCCGGTCCCATATGGAGAATGAACATGGCTGATCTTGCCAAGATCGTTGAAGACCTGTCGGCGCTGACCGTTCTGGAAGCCGCCGAGCTTTCGAAGCTGCTCGAAGAAAAGTGGGGCGTTTCGGCCGCCGCCGCGGTTGCGGTTGCCGCTCCCGCCGCTGGTGGCGCCGCTCCGGCTGCCGAAGAGCAGACCGAATTCGACGTCATCCTGACGGGCGACGGTGGTCAGAAGATCAACGTCATCAAGGAAGTTCGCGCGATCACCGGCCTGGGCCTGGGCGAAGCCAAGGCGCTTGTCGAAGGCGCGCCGAAGGCCGTCAAGGAAGGCGCCAACAAGGCGGAAGCCGAAGAAATCAAGAAGAAGCTGGAAGCTGCCGGCGCGACCGTCGAACTCAAGTAATCGGTCGTGCGGGCCGCGGCGGGCCTGTCCCGCCGCTTCCGCTAAAAGAAAAAGGGCGGTGCCGTATGGCGCCGCCCTTTTTCTGTTGGTCAGCCGCGGGTCAGGCCGGGACGGCGCGTCTCGCCCAGACGACCCGGCGCCGGCCGGCGTACCTCCTGCTCGGCCGCCGGGGCCGGGGCGGGGCGCTGCGAAACTTCCCACGCGCTCACCGGCTTGCGGCGCAGGTCCTTCTGGCCCGCGAGCATGGCGTCGTACCGGGCGCGGTCCTGTCGATCGAGGAAGCGTGCGCGCACGAGGCGCTTGCGGAGCGTGACGAAGGGGTTGTCCGGGGTAGGGCCGGCCATCGCCATCGCTTCGTGACGACCCATGCCTGCAGCAGGGGTTGCGGCAAAGGCGGGCGCGCTCGGCGGCGTCGGCGAGGGTGCGGGAACCGCCGGGACCGGATCGGCTGCACGGGCATCGTCGATGAAGACGGTGTCGAACGCTTCTTCCTCATCCGCCGTGCGGCGGCGGCGTGCGAAGGCGAGGCCGGCGCCGCCGATCACCAGCAAGGCCGCGGCGCCGCCGACGATCTCCCAGGGAAAGGAGTCATTGCCCGTCGCGCGCTGCGCAACTGGTTCGGCCATGGTCTCGGCCGGCGGCGCAACGGTCGCGGGGGCTGCGGCAAGCGGAGCGGCCGCCGTCATCTCGGTGGCTGGCGCCGCTTCGGCTGTTTCGGCGGGGGCTGTTTCGACGGGCGCCGGCGCGGCGGCGGCCCGAGCGGACTCTGCCGCGCGCGGCCGTGCCGGGGCACGCTGCGCCTGTGTCGGGGCCGCTGCGGCTGCCGCCTTCGGTTCGGCCTTGGGCGTGTCCGCCTCGTCGGGCGGCGCGATATCGAGGGGAACGCGGATCACCGGCTGCGGCGCGGGCGGCGTGGCGACGGGGGCCGTGGAAGCGGCCGGGCCGGGTGCCGGAACGGTCGGTGCGGCGACCGGCGGGCTCATCGGCATCGTGGGGGATATTGTGGGAGGCGCCGTCGGCGCTTCCTGCGCGAAAGCGGCAGGGGCGGACAGGACCAAGAGCGCGGCAATCGCGCTCGTGGCGGGGCGGGAGAGGGCAATATGTCTTGTCATCGTGACAATCGAACGGATGGCGCGCGCAAAGCGCTGCCCAAAATAGCCGATTTCCACGATGAGCCGTTGTCCTGAGGCGGCTGGGCGAAGATTGGGCGCTGCGGCAAGCGCTCGCTGCGCGTGACCGAGGCGCTGCTGCGTCCGCCCGAAGGCGTCAGTCGGCGACCCAGTTGCCGTGGAATCCCGGCGGCACCCGGTGCGGCAGATGCACGACGGCTTGCGGCGGTCCGCTGAAGTCGTCGGCGTTCAGGATCGTCAGTTCGGTCGTCTGGTCGTTCATGTCGACGACCAGCCCGATCAGCCAGCCGTCGTCCTCTGCGCCCGCCGCCGCGCGCGGCACGAAGACGAATTCGCCGGGATGGCGTCCGGGGCCGAAGTCGCGCGCTTCGGTCGTGCCTTTCTCCAGATCGTGGCGCAGCAGCCGTGTCTCGGCGATCGCCATCTCTGCGCCGGCGCTTTCGGGCAGCGCGACGCTGTAGATATAGCGATAGGGGCGCGTCGTCAGCCGCTCGTCGTAACGCGGGAATTCCTGCGGCTGGTCGTCGATGACCGTGCGCAGCGTCGTCCGCGCCGCGGGATCGATCGTCCAGCGTTCGAGGCGCGACCGCTCGCTGTCGGGGCCGCGTTTCGAGCGCGCGAACATCGTATCGTGCGCGACGACATCGACGATCACCTTGCCGTCCGCCGTCTCGAACGCATTGGCAGGGTGAAAAACATAGCAGGGATCGACCGGCACCCAGACGATGTCGTCGCCGCGCCCGGTGCGGGGCAGCAGGCCGATCCGCGCTGGATGACGCTCGTTCCACGCATAGGGAAAGCTGTGTCCGGCGAGCAGCGATTTCATCGAGAAGGTGACGGGCAGGTCGAAGACCAGCGCATAATGTTCGGTGATCGCGCAGTCGTGGATCGACGGCCCGTCGCTGACCGCGACCGGTTCTTCGCGGATCACATGCGCGTCGGCGTCGAGGACGACGTGCCACACGCGGTTCGGCTCGCCCCCGGCATAGGTGACCGCATGCGTCTCGTTGGCGAAGGAGTCGTGGTGCGGGTGCGCGCTGTAGGGACCGGCGAGCGTGCCGTCGAACGGATTGTGCGCGATGCTGTCCAGCGTGTCGGACAGTTCGACCGGCTTGCCGCCCGCCTCGACGATCGCAAAGGTCCGCCCCGCCAGCCCGACGACATTGGTGTTCGGCGCATCGTTGCGGTCGCCGCGCGGTCCGGGCGGCAACGGTTCGCCGAGCGCCTCGCACGCCTCGGCCCCGCGCACCCAGCGGTTGCGGTACCAGTGCGCCCGGCCGTCCGCGATGCGGATGCCATGGACCATTCCGGCGCCCGTGAACCAGTGGTAGCTCGCGGGATCGGGGGGGAGAGCCGGATTGGGGCCGTTGCGCAGGTAGCGGCCGGATAGCGCGGCGGGAATATCGCCCTCGACGCGCAGCGCCTCCAGCGTCAGTTCCTCGGTCATCGGCGTGTGGATGCCGGTCAGATAGGGGTGCGCGTCGGTCGGACGGGGCAGGCGCCTGCGATTATAGTCCGCCACCTTGGTGATACTCTTGGTCACCGCGCTGCGGATCAGATTTTCGACGTTGCTGGCCATGGCAGTGCTCCTCCGCTCCTCGGTCCGGACTCTGCGCTTGCGCGATCGAGTCGCTATGTTTACGGTGGCAACATGACAGACGATGATAACAGTGTCAACTTGGAAAGCGGCCTGGCCGCGCCAGCGCCGGCGCCGCACGGGGAGGGAGCCGCGCCGCGGGGCGGCTCCTATCACCATGGCGACCTGCGCGCGGCGGTGATCGCGGCGGGGATGAAGCGGCTGGCGGAGGGCGACGGGGGCGACCTGGGCCTGCGCGCATTGGCGCGCGACGTGGGGGTGAGCGCCACCGCCCTTTATCGCCATTTCCCCGACAAAGAGGCCTTGCTCGACGCGCTTGCCGACGAAGGGCTGCGGCGACTGGGCGCGCTTCAGGCGCAGGCGTGGCTGAAGGCGGGGGGCGGCAAGGCGGGCTTCCTTGCGACCGGCATCGCCTATGTCCGCTTCGCGCATGACGAGCCCGCGATCTTCCGGTTGAGCTTCACGCGGCAGATGCCGGAGCGTTATCGCGACGGCGGCGCCGACGGGGGAGAGACCGCCTATCATCTGCTGCGCGCCGGGGTGGCGCAGGCGCTGCCCCATCTCGACGATCCCGAACCCGCGTCACTCCACGCCTGGGCAGTGGTCCATGGCCTCGCCATGCTGATCCTCGATCACCGGGTCGAATGGGACGAGACGATGGTAGAGAAGGTCGTCGGCCTGACCTTCGGCGTCGCCGAATAGGAACCCTCCTTCCGGATGCACCATACGAAGAAGGGCGCGGAACCGCGATGGTTCCGCGCCCTTCCTGTTTGCGATCTTCGACGCGTCAGTTCGCAGAGCGATCCGGCGTCTCGGTATCGGCATCGGCAACCGCTTCGCTCGCGGCAGCGGGAGCGGTCGCTTCGGCGACCGCCGCGGCGAACTGCTCGGCGGTGAAGCTGGTGGCGAGGCCCTTGGGCGAGAGGAAGAAGGCATGGCGCGGCAGCTTGACGTCGCCGCTCGACGTCGCGACGACGATGCCGTCGGCTTCGACCAGCTTGACCTTGCCAACCACGGCGCTGCCATTCGCGCCAAGGATGCCGGCACCCGGCTGGATCGCGGCGTCGAGTGCGGCGGCGGTCTGGGCGGCCGCCTGATCGACCGCGGCGGTCAACTGCGCGCGGGTGATGGTGATCGCGGGGCCCTTGTCGGACTGGCCGAATGCATTCTTGGGCAGGGTGACCGGCTTGTCGCCCAGCATCACGACGATATTGTCGCCGACCTCGCTGGAAACCGGACCGATTTCGGCGCCTTCGGAATCATAGACGACCGTTCCGGGCGCAAGATTGGGGCCGGCCGCGGCCTGGGCCGCCTCCTGCGCTGCCGCCGGGGCAGCAGCGGCGAGGGCCATGCCGAGGGAAAGAGACGTCATCAAACAGGCGATCTTTCGCATCGCGTTCATTCTCCTTGGTGATCAACAGACATGCACGCTGAACCCGCCAGCGCGCGATATGGCCAACGCGATGCTGCCGAACCGTGCGTTCGGCGGGACGAGTCGTGTAATCGGCCGCGACGGGGCGGCGACGGCGCTCGGCGCCGATGTGCATTTTCGGCCGCAAAGGCCTAGGCTCGCCGCGGCTGTCCGAGTCCGGGGGCCCGCAAAGGAGAAAAAGGATGAGTGACGCAAGCTGGCTGCCGAGCCTGACGACCGAAACGCCCGAAGAGGGCTTCTTGCTCGCGGTCAAGATGGCGCGTGTCGCGGTCAAGCTGACGCAGCCCGACGCCGCGGTCCGTGATGCGGGGCGGGTGGCCTATGGCGGCAACGCCGATTCGCTGATCGCCGCGTCGCAGGTCGTCGCGACCCATTTCGCGACCGTTGCCGCGGCGAACGATTACTGGAAGGGCCGGTGACGGCCGGAGTGGGCGCGGCCCCCGAACTCGACATTGCGCGCTGGTTCAACAGCGCGCCGCTGTCGCTCGCGGCGCTGCGCGGCCGCGTCGTGGCGATCGGCGCCTTCCAGATGCTGTGCCCCGGCTGCGTCGCCAACGGCCTGCCGCAGCTCCAGCGGATATATGAGCTGTTCCCGAAGGAAGCGGTCGCCGTCATCGGCCTGCACAGCGTGTTCGAACATCATGCCGCGATGACCCCGGTGTCGCTCGAGCCCTTTCTCCACGAATATCGCATTGCCTTTCCGGTGGCGGTCGATCGCCACGACGATCCGGCGGGCATGCCGGTCACCATGGCGCGCTATGGCCTGCGCGGCACGCCGAGCCTGCTGCTGATAGACCGGCAGGGCCGCCTTCGCCTGCATCGCTTCGGCCATGTCCCCGACCTTGCCGTCGGCGCCGCGATCCAACAACTGCTCGACGAGGGGGAGGGCGCGATTCCGCCGGTCGGGCAGGAGGGCGACGTCTGCGCCGTCGGAGGCGATTGCGGCTGAGGGTGCGGGTCCGAGCCCGCTTCAACATGCTTCGTCATGCTGAAACAAGTTCAGCATGACATGGGGGTGAGTGCGCGGGGCATCGTGGCAACCTCCCCACGTTGACAGCGCGCGCCTCCGATCCTATATCGCGCCCACACCTCCTTACGTCCGGGACGGGTCCGACCTTGCGCAGCGGGCCACAGGAATAGGGCGTCGGGGATTTCGGGATGCGTTGAGAAGCTGCGGTAAACCGGCAACGGTTGCCTGCGGCCTTTTTGCGTCACTATCGCGCTCGCGACTTGATTTTTTGCAGGCGAGACAATCACATATGGCGACCAAGGCGACGTCGGTGGGCAAGGCCCTCGAAGCAACCGCAAGCAAGCGAATCCGCAAGCTGTTCGGCAACATCCACGAAGCGGTGGAGATGCCCAACCTCATCGAGGTGCAGCGCGAATCCTATGAACAGTTTCTGCGGTCCGACCCCTCGGTCGGTTATGTCTCGGGCCTCGAAAAGACGCTGCGCAGCGTTTTCCCGATCCGCGATTTCGCCGGCACCGCCGAACTCGACTTCGTCCACTACGAACTCGAAGATCCGAAATACGACGTCGAGGAATGCCGTCAGCGCGGCATCACCTATGCGGCGCCGATGAAGGTCACGCTGCGCCTGATCGTGTTCGAGGTCGACAGCGAAACGGACACCCGCTCGGTCCTCGATATCAAGGAGCAGGACGTCTACATGGGCGACATGCCGCTCATGACCGAGAACGGCACCTTCTTCATCAACGGCACCGAGCGCGTCATCGTGTCGCAGATGCACCGCTCGCCGGGCGTGCTCTTCGACCACGACCGCGGCAAGACGCACTCGTCGGGCAAATATCTGTTTGCCGCGCGCGTCATTCCCTATCGCGGCTCGTGGCTCGATTTCGAGTTCGACGCCAAGGACATCGTCAACGTCCGCATCGACCGCAAGCGCAAGCTGCCGGTCACGACTCTGCTTTATGCGCTGGGCATGTCGGGCGAGGACATCCTCAATTTCTTCTACGACCGCCTCGTCTTCGAACGCGCCGAGAATGGCTGGAAGGTGCCCTTCGTCGTCGAGAACTGGCGCGGTGCCAAGCCCGCGTTCGACGTCGTCGACGCCAAGACGGGCGAAGTCGTCTTTGCGGCGGGCCACAAGATCAGCCCGCGTCTCGCCAACAAGGCGGCCAAGGACGGGCTCGACACGCTGCTGATCCCGACCGAGGAAATCTTCGGCCGTTATTCGGCGTATGACCTGATCAACGACGCGACCGGCGAAATCTATATCGAGGCCGGCGACGAAGTGACGGCCGAGAATCTCGAAAAGATGGACGCGGCGGGCATCGACAAGCTGGTGCTGCTCGACATCGACCACAACAACACCGGCCCGTGGATCCGCAATACGCTGAAGGCCGATAAGGCCGAGGACCGCGACCAGGCGCTGAGCGACATCTATCGCGTCATGCGCCCCGGCGAACCGCCGACGCGCGAGACGGCGGAAGCGCTGTTCGGCGGCCTCTTCTTCGACCCCGAGCGTTACGACCTGTCGGCGGTCGGCCGCGTCAAGCTCAACATGCGCCTCGGCCTCGATGCCGAGGACACGGTGACGACGCTGCGCAGCGAGGACATCCTCGCCGTGGTTAAGGAATTGGTGAACCTGAAGGACGGCAAGGGCGAGATCGACGATATCGACAATCTCGGCAACCGCCGCGTCCGTTCGGTCGGAGAACTGCTGGAAAATCAGTATCGCGTCGGCTTGCTGCGCATGGAGCGCGCGGTGAAGGAGCGCATGTCGTCGGTCGACGTGTCGACCGTCATGCCGAACGACCTGATCAACGCGAAGCCCGCGGTCGCCGCGGTGCGCGAATTCTTCGGCTCGTCGCAGCTCTCGCAGTTCATGGACCAGACCAACCCGCTGTCCGAAGTGACGCACAAGCGCCGCGTGTCGGCGCTCGGGCCGGGCGGTCTGACGCGTGAGCGCGCGGGCTTCGAGGTCCGCGACGTTCACCCGACCCACTATGGCCGCATCTGTCCGATCGAAACGCCGGAAGGTCCGAACATCGGTCTGATCAACAGCCTCGCGACCTTTGCGCGCGTCAATAAATACGGCTTCATCGAGACGCCGTATCGCCGCATCGTCGACGGCAAGGTGACCAACGAGGTCGTCTATCTGTCGGCGATGGAGGAATCGAAGCACACCGTCGCGCAGGCGAACGCCGATCTCAACCCCGACGGCAGCTTCGCCGAGGAACTGATTTCGGCGCGCGAGGCGGGCGAATTCCTGATGGCGCCGAAGGGCCAGATCACGCTGATGGACGTGTCGCCGAAGCAGCTCGTTTCGGTCGCGGCGTCGCTGATCCCCTTCCTCGAGAACGACGACGCCAACCGCGCGCTGATGGGATCGAACATGCAGCGTCAGGCGGTGCCGCTGCTGCGGGCCGAGGCGCCCGTGGTCGGCACCGGCATGGAAGGCACCGTCGCGCGCGATTCGGGCGCGGCTATCGCGGCGCGCCGCGGCGGCATCGTTGACCAGGTCGACGCGACCCGCATCGTCATCCGCGCGACCGACATGGTCGAACCGGGCAAGTCGGGCGTCGACATCTATCGCCTGCAGAAGTTCCAGCGCTCGAACCAGAACACCTGCATCAACCAGCGCCCGCTGGTGAAGGTGGGTGAGGTGATCCGCACCGGCGACATCATCGCCGACGGTCCGTCGACCGAACTGGGCGAACTGGCGCTCGGCAAGAATGTGCTCGTCGCCTTCATGCCGTGGAACGGCTATAATTATGAGGACTCGATCCTCATTTCCGAGCGCATCGTGAAGGACGACGTCTTCACCTCGATCCATATCGAGGAGTTCGAGGTCACCGCGCGCGACACGCGCCTTGGGCCGGAAGACATCACCCGCGACATTCCGAACGTCGGCGAGGAAGCGCTGCGCAACCTCGACGAGGCGGGCATCGTCTATATCGGCGCCGAGGTCGGCCCGGGCGACATCCTGGTCGGCAAGATCACGCCGAAGGGCGAAAGCCCGATGACGCCGGAAGAAAAGCTGCTGCGCGCCATCTTCGGCGAAAAGGCGAGCGACGTGCGCGACACCTCGCTGCGCCTGCCGCCGGGCGTGTCGGGCACGGTCGTCGAGGTTCGCGTCTTCAACCGCCACGGCATCGACAAGGACGAGCGCGCGATCGCGATCGAACGCGAGGAGATCGAGCGGCTGAAGCAGGACGCCGACGACGAACGCTCGATCCTCAACCGCGCGACCTTCTCCAGCCTCAAGGAACTGCTGGTCGGCCAGACCACAAGCGCGGTGCCGAAGGGCATGAAGAAGGGCGAGGCGCTGACCGAAGAGCAGCTTGTCGAGCTCGAACGCTCCGACTGGTGGAAGCTCGCCGTCGTCGACGACCGCGCACAGGCCGCGCTCGAAGCGATCAAGGCGCAATATGACGAGGCGATCAAGCGCATCAACGCGAAATATGAGGATCGTGTCGAAAAGCTGCAGCGCGGCGACGAACTGGCGCCCGGCGTGCTCAAGATGGTCAAGGTGTTCGTCGCGATCAAGCGCAAGCTGCAGTCGGGCGACAAGATGGCCGGCCGTCACGGCAACAAGGGCATCATCAGCCGCATCCTGCCGATCGAGGACATGCCGTTCCTCGAGGATGGGACGCACGTCGATGTCGTGCTCAACCCGCTGGGCGTGCCGAG
The DNA here is from genome assembly GCF_002953155.1 of Sphingopyxis sp. MG. Taxonomy (NCBI): domain Bacteria; kingdom Pseudomonadati; phylum Pseudomonadota; class Alphaproteobacteria; order Sphingomonadales; family Sphingopyxidaceae; genus Sphingopyxis; species Sphingopyxis sp. MG. The sequence continues at coordinate 2,343,064 of NZ_CP026381.1, read as the reverse complement.
CCGCATGAACGTGGGGCAGATCCTCGAAACGCACCTAGGCTGGGCATCGCGCGGCTTCGGGCGGCAGATCACCGCGGCGCTCGACGAGTGGCGCGCGGCGAACCCGAACCCGGAAGCGGCATCGCCGCCCGAGGCGGTCCGCGAGGCGCTGCTCAACGCCTATGGCGAGGACTATGCCGCCGACATCGAGGCGCGGACGCCCGATCAGGTCGTCGACCTCGCCGGGCGGCTGTCGCTGGGCGTGCCCTTCGCGACGCCGGTGTTCGACGGCGCGCGCGAGGGCGACGTGTCGGCGATGCTCGAACGCGCCGGGCTCGATCGCTCGGGTCAGGTCGATCTGTATGACGGCCGCACCGGCGATCGCTTCGACCGCCGGGTGACGGTGGGATATATGTATATCCTCAAGCTGCACCACCTGGTCGACGACAAGATCCACGCGCGGTCGATCGGCCCCTACAGCCTCGTCACCCAGCAGCCGCTGGGCGGTAAGGCGCAGTTCGGCGGCCAGCGCTTCGGCGAGATGGAGGTCTGGGCGCTCCAGGCCTATGGCGCGGCCTACACGCTGCAGGAAATGCTGACGGTGAAGTCCGACGACGTGATCGGCCGCACCAAGGTCTATGAAGCGATCGTCAAGGGCGACGACACCTTCGAGGCCGGCATTCCCGAAAGCTTCAACGTGCTGGTCAAGGAAATGCGCTCGCTGGGCCTCAACGTCGAACTGTCGTCCTATGCGGACGAAGATCCCGACGAAGGTCCGGACGCTCTTCCCGAAGCCGCCGAATGATTTTTTCCTCACCCCTCTCGCTTGCCGCGAGAGGGGAAGATGGAGCCTGAAATATGAACCAGCTTACCAACTTCATGAACCCGGTGGCGAAGCCCGAAACCTTCGACATGATCAAGATCGGCATCGCCAGCCCCGAGCGTATCCGCTCGTGGTCGTTCGGCGAGATCAAGAAGCCCGAGACGATCAACTACCGCACGTTCAAGCCCGAGCGCGACGGCCTGTTCTGCGCGCGCATCTTCGGTCCGATCAAGGATTACGAATGCCTGTGCGGCAAGTACAAGCGCATGAAATACAAGGGAATCGTGTGCGAGAAGTGCGGCGTCGAGGTCACGGTGACCAAGGTCCGCCGCGAGCGCATGGGCCATATCGAACTCGCCGCGCCGGTCGCGCACATCTGGTTCCTGAAGTCGCTGCCGTCGCGCATCGGCCTGCTGCTCGACATGCAGCTCAAGCAGCTTGAGCGCGTTCTCTATTTCGAGGCCTATATCGTCCTCGAACCCGGCCTGACGCCGCTGGAGAAGTTCCAGCTTTTGACCGAGGACGAACTGCTCGACGCGCAGGACGAATATGGCGAGGACGCCTTCTCGGCCGGGATCGGTGCCGAGGCGATCCGCGTGCTGCTCGAGAATCTCGATCTCGAACAGGAACGCAGCGATCTGATGGAAGAGCTGGCGACGACCAAGTCGGAGCTGAAGCCCAAGAAGATCATCAAGCGCCTGAAGGTCGTCGAAAGCTTCATCGAATCGGGCAACCGTCCCGAATGGATGATCCTGGAAGTCATCCCCGTGATCCCGCCCGAACTGCGCCCGCTGGTGCCGCTCGACGGCGGCCGCTTCGCGACCTCGGACCTCAACGACCTCTACCGCCGCGTCATCAACCGCAACAACCGTCTGAAAAGGCTGATGGAACTGCGCGCGCCGGACATCATCGTCCGCAACGAAAAGCGCATGCTGCAGGAAGCCGTCGACGCATTGTTCGACAACGGCCGCCGCGGCCGCACGATCACCGGCGCCAACAAGCGTCCGCTCAAGTCGCTGTCCGACATGCTTAAGGGCAAGCAGGGCCGCTTCCGCCAGAACCTGCTTGGCAAGCGCGTCGACTATTCGGGCCGTTCGGTCATCGTGACCGGCCCCGAACTCAAGCTTCACCAGTGCGGCCTGCCCAAGAAGATGGCGCTCGAACTGTTCAAGCCCTTCATCTACGCGCGCCTCGACGCCAAGGGTCTGTCGATGACCCTGAAGCAGGCGAAGAAGTGGGTCGAGAAGGAACGCAAGGAAGTCTGGGACATCCTCGACGAGGTGATCCGCGAGCATCCGGTGCTGCTGAACCGCGCGCCGACGCTCCACCGCCTCGGCATCCAGGCGTTCGAGCCGGTGCTGATCGAGGGCAAGGCGATTCAGCTTCACCCACTGGTCTGCGCCGCGTTCAACGCCGACTTCGACGGCGATCAGATGGCCGTGCACGTCCCGCTGTCGCTCGAAGCGCAGCTCGAAGCGCGCGTGCTGATGATGTCGACCAACAACATCCTGTCCCCCGCGAACGGCAAGCCGATCATCGTGCCGTCGCAGGATATGGTCCTCGGTCTCTATTATCTGTCGATGGAGCGCGAGGGTGAGCCCGGCGAGGGCATGCTGCTCGCCGACATGGCCGAGGTGCACCAGGCGCTCTACACGGGCGCGGTGACGCTGCACACGCGCGTCATCAGCCGCGTCCCGCAGACCGATGAGCAGGGTAACAGCTACCTCAAGCGGTTCGAGACCACCCCGGGGCGCATGCTGATCGGCGAATGCCTGCCGAAGTCGCACACCGTGCCCTTCGACGTCGTCAACCGCCTCCTCACCAAGAAGGAGATCGGCGACGTCATCGACCAGGTCTATCGCCATACCGGGCAGAAGGAGACGGTGCTGTTCGCCGACGCGATCATGGCGCTGGGCTTCCGTCACGCCTTCCGTGCCGGCATCTCGTTCGGCAAGGACGACATGATCATCCCGGCGGCCAAGGAGAAGCTGGTCGACGAGACGCGCGCCCTGGTGAAGGATTTCGAGCAGCAGTATCAGGACGGCCTGATCACGCAGCAGGAAAAATACAACAAGGCGATCGACGCCTGGTCGCAGTGCGGCGACAAGGTTGCAAACGCGATGATGGACGAGATTCGCGCGACGCCGAAGCTCGACGACGGTCGCCTCGCGCCGATCAACTCGATCTACATGATGGCGCACTCGGGTGCCCGCGGTTCGCAGGCGCAGATGAAGCAGCTCGCCGGCATGCGCGGGCTGATGGCCAAGCCGTCGGGCGAGATCATCGAAACGCCGATCATCTCGAACTTCAAGGAAGGTCTGACCGTCCTCGAATATTTCAACTCGACCCACGGCGCCCGCAAGGGCCTGGCGGACACGGCGCTCAAGACGGCGAACTCGGGCTATCTGACCCGCCGTCTCGTCGACGTGTCACAGGATTGCGTGGTGATCGAGGAGGATTGCGGCACCGATCGCGGCATGGAAATGCGCGCGATCGTGCAGGGCGGATCGGTGATCGCGTCGCTCGGCGAGCGCATCCTCGGCCGCACGACGCTCGAGGACGTCACCGATTCCGACGGCACGCTGCTTGCGCCGGTCGGAACGCTGCTCGACGAAGCCACGGTCGCGAAGATCGAGGAGGCCGAGGTTCAGGCGGTCAAGATTCGCAGCCCGCTCGTTTGCGAAGCGGCGCTGGGCGTCTGCGCCAAATGCTATGGCCGCGACCTCGCGCGCGGCACGCCGGTGAACATCGGTGAAGCGGTCGGCGTCATCGCGGCGCAGTCGATCGGCGAGCCGGGCACGCAGCTCACGATGCGGACCTTTCACATCGGCGGCGCCGCGCAGGTCAACGAACAGTCGAACCTGGAGGCGATCTCCGACGGCACGATCGAATATCGCGACATGGAAACGATCGTCGATCAGCGCGGCCGCCGTCTGGCGCTGTCGCGTTCGGGCGAGATCGCGGTCATCGACCCCGAGGGCCGCGAGCGCGCGACCCATCGCCTGCCCTATGGTGCGCAGATCATGCACAAGGACGGCGAAAAGGTGAAGAAGGGCGACCGGATCGCCGAATGGGATCCGTTCACCATGCCGCTGATCACCGAAAAGAACGGTGTCGTGAAGTATCAGGACCTGATCGACGGCAAGACGCTGGCCGAACAGGTCGACGAGGCGACCGGCATCGCGCAGCGCGTCGTCATCGAATATCGCGCCACGGGCCGCGGCAAGAAGGAAGAGCTCCAGCCGCGACTGACCCTGCTCGACGAGACGAGCGGCGAAGCGGCGCGCTACCTGCTCGCGGTCGGCACGATGATCTCGGTCGACGACGGGCAGGACGTGAAGGCGGGCGACGTGCTGGCGCGCGTCACGCGTGAAGCGTCGAAGACGCGCGACATCACCGGCGGTCTGCCGCGCGTCGCCGAACTGTTCGAGGCGCGCATCCCCAAGGATAATTCGGTGATCGCCAAGATCAGCGGCCGCATCGAATTCGTCAAGGATTACAAGGCGAAGCGCAAGATCGCGATCGTTCCGGAAGAAGGCGATCCGGTCGAATATCTGATCCCCAAGTCGAAGGTGCTCGAGGTGCAGGAAGGCGACTATGTGAAGCGCGGCGACGCGCTGATCAGCGGCTCGCCCAACCCGCACGACATCCTTGACGTCATGGGGGTCGAGGCACTGGCCGAGTTCCTCGTCGCGGAGATCCAGGAAGTCTATCGACTCCAGGGCGTGAAGATCAACGACAAGCACATCGAGGTGATCGTCCGCCAGATGCTGCAGAAGGTCGAGATCACCGACGGCGGCGACACCACGCTGCTGCCGGGCGAGCAGCTCGATTATCTGGAGATGATGGAATATAACGCCAAGCTGCCCAAGAACGGCAAGCCTGCCGAGGGCCGCCCGGTCCTCCTCGGTATCACCAAGGCGAGCCTGCAGACGCGCAGCTTCGTCTCGGCGGCGTCCTTCCAGGAAACGACCCGCGTCCTCACCGAAGCATCGGTGCAGGGCAAGGTCGACTCGCTGATGGGCCTCAAGGAGAATGTCATCGTCGGCCGCCTGATCCCGGCGGGCACCGGCGCGGCGATGAACCGCGTCCGCGTCACCGCGTCGTCGAAGGACGCCGCGCTGCGCGCCGCCATGCGCGCCGCGAACGAGGCGCACCTCGTCGCGCCGCAGACGGCGGCCGAGGAGCATGCGGCCGAGCTGGCACAGGGCCCCGAAGCCGCGCTGGGCGACGATCCGCTCGGCAAGGTGCAGGGCGAGGACTTCACCACCGACGACGTGATGGTCGAGGACCGTCCCGAAGGCGGCGAGGAAGAATAAGCCTCACGCCGGCCCGACGGCCAAAGGAAAGAAGCCCCGCCGGAGCGATCCGGCGGGGCTTTCTTTTGGGAGTCCGGTGGCTCGCGAATATGTCTGCGTTCGGCACGGCCAATCCTTCCCGTTGCGCTACCCTGAACGGGATTGGTTCGTCTCCTCCCTTGGAACATGGCGGATCTCGCTCCCCGGCGAAAGCCGGGGTCCGGAAGCGGCAGCGCCATCTGGCATGGACCCGGCTTTCGCCGGGGAACAATTCCTGTCGGGCAGGGATAATCCCCAGCTTCAGGGGGCGCGGCCTGTCCTTGAACGAAGGTGAGGTCGGCCACGGATGTCGAAACGAGTTCGGCATGGGCAAGAGGCCGAGAGTTTCCGGTTGGCCCTCTTTTCAATAGATATTGAGAATCAATATCAAATATAGTAAGCGGCAGCCATCGACGCACGCATGGGAGGGAAAGATGGCGGACAAGGCGCAGCGACCGATCCTGAAAGGGCTGGTCATGGCGGCGACCGTGATCGTCGCTCTCGCGTTGTTGCTGGCTGCCGCGCTGCGATGGCGGGAGAATGGCTGGGGGGCGCTGGTCTGGCTCGCGGCCTTCGTCGCGACCTTCGCCATTCGCACGCCGCATGCGAAGCGCAACCGCGCCAATATCGTGGTCGATGCGCGCAAAGGACTGGACGAAATCCTGCTGCTTACGGCGATGTTTCTTGCGATGATGGTGCTGCCCCTTCTTCATCTTGTGGTAGGGGGTTTTGGCTTTGCCGACTATTCGCTGCCCGACTGGGCGACGGCGATCGGGGCGCTGGCGCAGCCCGCCTATCTGTGGCTGTTCTGGCGCAGCCATGCGGACCTTGGCCGTAACTGGAGTCCGGGGCTGGAGGTTCGCGACGGGCACCAGCTGGTTGCAAAGGGCATCTATGCCCGTATTCGCCATCCCATGTATGCTGCGATCTGGATATCGGCGCTCGCGCAGCCGCTGTTGATCCATAATTGGATCGCCGGCTTTCTGGTCGTGCCGGCCTTCGCGGCCATGTGGTTCCTTCGCGTTCCGAACGAGGAGGCTCTGATGCGCGGCCGTTTCGGCGACGCATGGGACGAATATTGCGCGCGCACCGGCCGTTTGTTCCCGAAAAGGGCGCGCTGAATCGATGAATGAAAAAGCCCGCCGGCGCGGCCGACGGGCTTCTGGTTCTGGAAATGGGCGGGCCGGTGCTGGCGCCTCGAAGGCGGCCGGCCCGGTGCTGCTAGGGCGCGAGGATCGCGACGGTCAGGTAGAGCAGCAGCGGCAGGCCGAAGCCGAGCAAGGTCAGCGCCACGAAGGCGACGCGTGTCCACAAGACGTCGAAGCCGAACTGATCGGCCAGGCCGGCACAGACCCCGAAGATCAGGCCGTCCTGACGATTCTTGCGAAAACCCTGTTTCATGTTGTTCCTTTCGATCCCAGCCACGGGGGCCGGCGTTGCTGGCGAAGGCGGCGGCTGGTCAGACGACCAGCGAGCCGACCTGCGCGTTCTGGGCGGCAATCGCCATCAGCAGGGCCGAGGCATAGAGCGATGCGAAGGCGGCAAGGGCGTAGCTCTTGAACGAGTCCATGTCGAAACGGGCCATTGTGAAGTTCCTTTCTTTCCTCCCATCCGGACTATCCGGTGGATGCCCCATGTTTTGCAGGGACCGTGCCAATTGCGTTCATTGGCGGTTCAGCGCGGTTTTTGCGGCTCTATTATTTTATTTCGCCGTGATAATTGCGCGATGATGGGAAAAAATGCCATTGATCGGTCAAATATATACAGCTTGGATCCGGCGGGCGTTTTTCGTCACCCCGCATGGAAGGCCGGTCCGCCCCCGGTTCGTGGCCAATGAACCCGCCCGCTGATCCCGCTGTCGCGCCGCACGGGGCGAAAGAGCGGTTTCCCTTGGCGTGGGAAATATCCTACGCGGAAAGCCGATGACGCTGATCCGCCTCTCGCTGACCGATTTTCGCAATCACGCCGGCGCGGATCTGGCCGCTGGTCCGGGGCTGGTCGCGCTCCACGGCGACAATGGCGCGGGCAAGACCAATATATTGGAGGCGATCTCGCTGCTCGCGCCGGGTCGCGGGCTGCGCCGCGCGCCGCTCGCCGAGATGGTGCGCGACGGGGCGAGCGGCGGCTTCGCGGTGTTCGCGGAGGTGCTTGCGGGCGACGATCTGCCGCCGGTCGCGCTCGGCACCGGGATCGAGCCCGCGCATCCGGGGCGGCGGCTGGTGCGGATCAACGGCGGCGCGGCGGCGGCGACCGCGCTCGGCGACTGGCTGGCGGTGCTGTGGCTCACCCCCGCGATGGACCGGCTGTTCGTCGAGACCGCGGGGAACCGGCGGCGCTTCCTCGACCGGCTGGTGCTGGCGCTCGATCCCCGCCACGCGCAGCACGGCAACCGCTACGAGGCGGCGCTGCGCGCGCGCGGCAAGCTGCTCGCCGACGCGACTTCGGCGGACCCGCAATGGCTTGCCAGTCTCGAAGCGCAACTCGCCGAGCATGGCGCCGCAATCGACGCGGCGCGGCAGCACACGCTCGCGGCGCTGTCCGCCGAACTGGCGCAGCAGCCCGACGCCCCCTTCGCGCGGCCGCTGCTGACGCTCGTCGACAGCGAAGGGGAGGCCCGCGCCGAACCATGGACGGCCGAGGCGCTGCGTGCGCTGTTCGCGGGGCGGCGGCGGATCGACGCGGCGGCGGGACGGGCGACCGCCGGGCCGCACCGCGACGATCTGTCCGCCGTCCACGCCGCGAGCGGCCGCGCGGCGGCGCGCTGTTCGACCGGCGAGCAAAAGGCAATGCTGCTCTCGCTCATCCTCGCGCACGGCGATTGCGTGGCGCGGGCGCGGGGGCGGCGGCCGGTGCTGCTACTCGACGAGGTCGCCGCGCACCTCGACCCCTCGCGCCGTGCCGCGCTCTATGAGCGGCTCGCGGGGCAGGGCGGGCAGGCATGGCTGACCGGAACCGAGCCGGCGCTGTTCGACGCGATGCCGGGCCCGGTGATGCGATTCCATATCGCGGGCGGTCGGATTTCGGCCGCATGAAGAATAACCAATGGGAGGTGCGGGATGCCGTGGAGACACTCAGCCACGCTGGTTGGCGCGCTGATGCTCGGTTCCGGGGCGGCCGCCGAGCCGCCTGCGGCGACGCCCTATGTGGAACTGATTGGACGGCTCGAAAATCTCCACGATTATCAATCGACGAACGATCCCGATGACGTGCTGGATCACGGCTGGATGACGGCCAGGCTGCACGTCTCGCGCGTGCTGAGCGGTCAGCGCCTGGCCCGCGTCATCACCGTCCGCTATTTCGGCCACACGCACATTCGGGACGGCCGGAAAATGCGCTGGAAGCTGCGACGCGGCGATGACGGGACGTATCTCATCTGTGTGCCGCCGGGCAGCGTTGGCGTGCAATGTCCGTGACGGGACGGCAGTCTAGAGAATTTCCCGTACCATGTCCTGCGGCCGGCAGTAACGCACGCCCTTGTCGGTTTCGACGAAGGGCCGGTTCACATAGGCGGGATTGGCCACCATCGCGGCGATGATCGCGTCCTCGTCCGCGTCGGGCAAGCCCCGCTCTTCGGCGTCGGTGCCGCGCAGGCGAAGCGCTTCGCGCGCCGTCAGCCCGGCGTCCGCGAAGAGTTGCCGCAGCTTGTCGGCGGTGTAGGGAGTCTTCAGATATTCGACGACCTCGACCTCGACGCCGGGCGTCTCTTCGAGGATGGCGAGGGTCTTGCGCGAGGTGCCGCAGGCCGGATTGTGCCAGATGGTCGCTTTCATGCGCTCGCTCCTACCGCGCGGGTCCGGCGCGGGCAAGGTCGTGAAAAAGGGCGCCGGCGTAAACCCGCTATTCATGGCGAATATGCCACATTCTCCCGCATGACGAAGCACGACCGTCTTGCCTTTGCCACGCGGACAGGCGCTTATGACGGTCGAGGAGCCGCCGGCTGGCGGCCGTTGCGGGGTTGGGTTGCACGTGAATGATATGATGGATCGCAGGGCGATGCTGGCGGCCTTGGCCGGTGCGGGGGCGATGGCCGCCGCCCCGGCCCGCGCGCAGCTCCCCGACTGGATTCGGCAGCCGGTGGCGCCGCCCGCGCCGCCGGTCGATTATCTGGCGGTCGCGCGCCAGCAGCTCGAACGGCAGGGCAACCGAATCGGCCAGACCGATCGCGTCGGCATCGTCGATTTCGGACTGCCCTCTTCGCGTCCGCGCTTCGCGCTCGTCGACCTCGTCGCGGGCACCATCGACCTCTATCCGGTGACCCACGGTCGCGGTTCCGACCCGCAGCACGACGGTTGGCTCAAGAGTTTCTCGAACCGCGTCGGATCGCTGGCCAGTTCGCGCGGCGCCTATCGCACCAGCGACTATTATTGGGGCGCCAACGGCTCGTCGATGCGCCTCGCGGGGCTGGAGCCCGACAACAGCAACGCCGACATCCGCGCGATCGTCGTCCACGGCGCCTGGTATGCCGACCCCGCGCTGATCGCGACGCAGGGCAAGCTCGGGCGCAGCGAAGGCTGCTTCGTGTTCGGCGAGGCGCTGCTGCCGCAAATCCTCTACAAGCTCGGCCCCGGACGCCTGCTCTTCGCCGACAAGCTGAGCGTATCGCCGCCGCCGGCGCCGTTCGAGCTGCCGCCGGTCGCGGACAATATCATCCGCACCGGCGCCAACGGAACGCTGCCCAAGACGGCGGATTAGGGCATGATCGTCCTCGACTGAAAAGGATAGTGTCCCCGCGAAGGCGGGGACACAGAGCATTCTGGCGCCGACGCTGGCTCTTTGTCGCTCTGGGCTCCCGCCTGCGCGGGAGCACGCGGCTGTCGGCTTAGACTCTGATAACTTTGGATTGACCTACCTCGTCATTGCGAGCGGAGCGAAGCAATCCAGGGCGGTTTACGCAAGCTCTGGATTCCCGCGCGGCTTCGCCGCTCGCAATGACGAGTCCATTCGATGTCATCCCGCTCCGGCTATTCAATGACGATCCCATGCAGCGTCACCCGGCTATGACCGTCAGGCTCAATAGATTCCGGTCGTCGCTTGCGTCGTGACGTTGGGGGCCGGGATCGTCGGCACCACGGTTGGCGGCGCCGGGGAGATGACGACCGCCGCGGTGCGGCCGGGCTTGGCAAAGCTGGCGACGACGGGCGCGTCGCGGCCATAGATGTCGGCGAGTTTCTTCACCCCGCCTTTGGCATCGGGAACGACCGTCCAATAGGCGACATAGACCGGGAAGGGATTTTCGAAGCCGAAGCGCGTCGTCTTGCCGCTCGCCACCGCCTCGCCGAACTCTTCGGGGCTGCGGCCGGCGAACATCACCGCCATCAGGCCCGAGAAGTGCAGCGCGCGCTCGGTGCGGATGCAGCCGTGGCTGAACGCGCGCGCCGCCTGCGCGAAGGCGCCCTTCGACGGCGTGTCGTGCAGGTAGATGGCGTGTTCGTTCAGCATCTCCATCTTCATCACGCCCAGCGCGTTGTTGGCGCCGGGCTGCTGCACGACCGACAGCGTCTTGCCGCTGCCCGTCCAGGTATAGCCCTGCGCGCGCGCGGAGGCGGGATTGCGCGCGATCGTCGCGCCGATGCCCTCGTTGATGATGCTGCGCGGCAGCGTCCAGGTCGGGTTGAGGATCACGCCCGTCGCCATCGGGTTGAGCTGCGGCGTCGGCGTCGACGGCTTGCCGACCACCGCCTTGTGCGTTGCGATGACGACGCCGTCGTGAACGACGCGAGTCAGATATTCGGGGACGTTGCTGACGACATAGCCCGACCCCAGGTCGCGCGGCATCCAGCGCCAGCGTTCCATGTTGACGCGGATCGCATTGGTGTCGGCGGGCGTCTTGGCGACGGCGAGCGCGGCCTTGAGCGCGGCGAAATCGGGATGGACCGGGTCGAGGCCGAGCAGCGCCTCGGGAACCGAATTGGACAGCAGCGCGGAGGTGAGCAATGCGATCAGCGGCGTCTGCTCGGCGTCGTTGTCGGTCATGAACCACTGCTTGCGCGCCGCGTTCGGCGTGCGCCCGTCGCGCATATGCGTCGCGAGCAGCAGGAAGCTGTCGGTCGCGACCTTGTCGAGCCGCGCCTGGTCGCCGCCGGCGATCGCGGCCTGCAGCCCGTCGGGGTTGTAATCCTTTGGAAACAATCCTTCGGCGCCGACATTGCCGATGAAGGCGAGCAGCGCCTTGGCATTGTTCGCCGACCAGTCGGGCAGATTGGCTTCGGCCAGCGTTTCGACGACGGGCGCGTCGTCGGTGACCTTGTCGGGTTGCAGGACGACCGAATCCTCCTTGACGTCGGTCGTCTGCGCGAGGGCTGGTGCGGCCGCGAAAAGAAGCGGCAGGGCGAATGCGAAGCGGGGGGAGAGTTTCGACATGCGCCCCGCCATAACCGAGTTTCCAAGGGTTTGGAAGCGCGGGACGGGTGGGCAGGGTGGCTCCGAATGGAGGTGGTGCCGGAGTTCGATGGCCTTGACCGGCGTCGCGATTGCGACCCCGGATTTGATCAGGGAGAAGCAATCTCGGAGCAATTCAGAGCGCCGTGCTTAATCCGGACCAACTGAAATCCGTTCGTGTCGAGCGAAGTCGAGACACCCATCGACGTAGCGCAAGGCCAATGGGTGTCTCGACTTCGCTCGACACGAACGGGACAGCGATTCAGGATAGAGGCGCGATGCTCCCGCCGCGCTCTGGATTGCCACGCGGTTTCGCTGCTCGCAACGACGCCGAATGGCCGGCTTCGGCCCCGCGCCCTACCCCTTCGCCTCGGCATCCTGCCGCGCGAGCCAGTCCTCGAGCCATTTGATCGTGTAGTTGCCGTCGATCACGTCTGGGTCGGCAAGCAGCGCCTGATGCAGCGGGATGTTGGTCTTGATCCCGCCGACGACCATCTCGTCGAGCGCGCGGCGCATCCGCATCATGCAGCTTTCGCGCGTCCGGCCATAGACGATCAGCTTGCCGATCATGCTGTCGTAATAAGGCGGGATCGCATAGCCCGCATAGAGCCCGCTATCGACGCGGACGTGCATGCCGCCCGCGGCGTGATATTGCGTCACCTTGCCCGGCGAGGGCAGGAAGCTGCGCGGGTCCTCGGCGTTGATCCGGCATTCGATCGCGTGGCCGCGGAATTCCAGATCCTCCTGACGGACCGACAGGCCGCGCCCGTCGGCGATGCGGATCTGTTCGCGGACGAGGTCGAAACCGGTGATCATCTCGGTCACCGGATGCTCGACCTGGATGCGGGTGTTCATCTCGATGAAGAAGAATTCGCCGTTTTCCCACAGAAACTCGATCGTGCCGGCGCCGCGATAGTGCATCTTCGCCATCGCATCGGCGCAGATCTGGCCCATGCGCGCGCGCTCCTCGGCCGAGATGACGGGCGAGGGCGCTTCCTCCAGCACCTTCTGGTGGCGGCGCTGGAGCGAGCAGTCGCGCTCGCCGAGGTGGATCGCATTGCCGTTGCCGTCGCCGAACACCTGAAATTCGATGTGGCGCGGATTGCCGAGATATTTCTCCATATAGACGGTCGGATCGCCGAATGCCGCCGCCGCCTCGCTCGATGCCTGGCCCATCAGGCTTTCGAGGCTGTCGGCGTCGGGAACGACCTTCATGCCGCGGCCGCCGCCGCCCGACGCCGCCTTGATCAGCACCGGATAGCCGATCTCCTCGGCCATCCGCTTCGCCTCGTCGCCATAGGTGACGGCGCCCGGCGAGCCGGGAACGACGGGCAGGCCCAGTTCGACCGCGGTGCGCTTGGCCTCGACCTTGTCGCCCATGGTGCGGATATGCTCGGGCTTGGGGCCGACGAAGGTGATGCCGTGCGCTTCGATGATCTCGGCGAAGCGCGCATTTTCCGACAGAAAACCGTAGCCGGGATGGATCGCGTCGGCGCCCGTCACCTCGGCCGCCGAAATGATCGCGGGAATGTTGAGATAGCTGTCCTTCGCCGCGGGCGGGCCGATGCATACCGCCTCGTCGGCGAGGCGGACGTGCATCGCGTCGGCGTCGGCGGTCGAATGCACCGCGACTGTCTTGATCCCCATTTCGTGGCAGGCGCGGTGGATGCGCAACGCGATCTCGCCGCGGTTGGCGATGACCAGTTTCTCGATCGTCATCGGATGAATCAGCCGATGGTGAACAGCGGCTGGTCGAACTCGACCGGCTGGCTGTTCTCGACATGCACGGCCTTCAGCGTGCCGGAGGTGGGGGCGGTGATCGGGTTCATCACCTTCATCGCCTCGATGATCAGGACGGTGTCGCCCTCCTTCACCGACGATCCGACGCTGGCGAAGGTCGGCGCCCCCGGTTCGGGCGCGAGATAGACGGTGCCGACCATCGGCGACTTGACCGCGTCGGCGAAGCTGTCGGCGGCGGGCGGCGGCGCCGCGGCGGGAGCGGGCGGCGCGAGGGGAACGGCGGCGGGGGCCGCGGGGGCGAAGGCGACAGGCGCGGCTGCGGCGGCGGTCAGCGTTCGCGCGACGCGCACCTTGCGGTCGCCGTCCTCGACCTCGATTTCCGAAAGCTGCGTGTCGTCGAGCAACTCGGCGAGCGCGCGGACGAAAGCCGGATCGATGTTGATGCCCTGATCCTTGTGGTCACCCATTGCGATAGTTCCTGTTGTTGTTGTGGTGCCTTGGTGGCACTCGACCCCTGTTCTGGTCGCGCCCTCTTGTCAGAGACGCGCGGCGGCGTCCAGCGCCAGCGTGTAGCTGTTCGCGCCGTGCCCCGCGAAATGCGCGGCCGCCGCCATGCCGATATAGCTGATATGGCGAAAGGATTCGCGGCTTTTCGGGTCCGATAGATGAACCTCGATCACCGGCACCGCGATCGACTTGATCGCATCGTGCAGCGCGATCGAGGTGTGCGTATAACCGCCGGCGTTGAGCAGCACCGCCTTCGCGCCCGCGAAATGCGCTTCGTGCAGCCAGTCGATCAGCACCCCCTCGTGGTTCGACTGGCGGCAGTCGACGGACAGGCCCAGCCAGGCCGCCTGCGCGGCCAGCCGCGCGTGGATGGCGTCCAGCGTATCGTGGCCGTAGATTTCGGGCTCGCGCGTGCCGAGCAGGTTGAGGTTGGGGCCCGAAAGGACGAAGACGACGGGGGTTTCGGAGGAGGTTTCCGGCAAAGACCTGGCTTTCGGTTGCGGCGGGGCTGGCTCCCCCTATATGGGCTGCACGGCGAAACGCAAAGAAGGGCAGCGGCGGTGATTGCGATCATCCTCAACGGAGAGCAGAGGCAGGTGCGCGGGGGCAGCATCGCCGACCTCGTCGCGTCGCTCGGGCTCGACGTGAAGAAGGTCGCGGTCGAACGCAATCGCGAGATCGTGCCGCGCTCGACCCTTGCCGACGTGGCGCTCGCGGACGGCGACGCGCTGGAAATCGTCCATTTCGTGGGAGGCGGCTGATGGCGGTCGCGCGGATCGTGCCCAATCGCTATGCCGGCGACGTCCGGGAAGGCGCGGGCTTTTTCAACGATGTGCTGGGGCTGGAAACGGCGATGGCGATCGATTTCATCACCATCTATCGTTCGTCCACCCAGCCGACGGCGCAGATCAGCGTCCTGACCGACGACCCGTCGGGGCTGCGGCCCGCCTATTCGGTGGGCGTCGATGACGTCGATGCGGTGCATGCCCGCGCGGTCGCGGCGGGGCACGAGATCGTCTACGCCCTGCGCGACGAGCCCTGGGGCGTTCGCCGGTTTTTCGTTCGCGATCCCCTCGGCGACATTGCGAACGTGGTGCAGAACAAGGATTGAATGTGGACAGAATCGACAGTTGGAGCGTTGCCGGGCGGACCTTCACGTCGCGGCTGATCGTCGGCACCGGCAAATACAGGGATTTTGAACAGAACGCCGCCGCGGTCGAGGCGTCGGGGGCACAGATCGTCACCGTCGCGGTGCGCCGCGTCAACGTGTTGGACCCGAATGCGCCGATGCTCACCGACTATATCGATCCGAAGAAGATCACCTATCTGCCCAACACCGCGGGCTGCTTCAGTGCCGACGACGCGATCCGCACGCTGCGCCTCGCGCGCGAGGCGGGCGGCTGGGACCTCGTCAAGCTGGAGGTACTGGGCGAGGCGAAGACGCTCTATCCGAACATGCGCGAAACTCTCCACGCGACCGAGGTGCTGGCGAAGGAGGGCTTCCTGCCGATGGTCTATTGCGTCGACGACCCGATCGCGGCGAAGCAGCTCGAGGATGCGGGCGCCGTCGCGGTCATGCCGCTTGGTGCGCCGATCGGGTCGGGGCTCGGCATCCAGAACCGGGTGACGATCCGCCTGATCGTCGAGGGTGCATCGGTGCCGGTGCTTGTCGATGCCGGCGTCGGCACCGCGAGCGACGCAGCGGTGGCGATGGAACTCGGCTGCGACGGGGTGCTGATGAACACCGCGATCGCCGAGGCGAAGGACCCGATCCGCATGGCGCGCGCGATGAAACTGGCGGTCGAAGCGGGGCGCGACGCCTATCTGTCCGGCCGCATGGGCCAGCGCCGCTACGCCGACCCGTCAAGCCCGCTCGCGGGGCTGATCTAGGCTACCGGAAAAAGCTGCATACTCCCGCGAAGGCGGGAGCCCATCTCCGGTCGGTGCAAGATGGAACCGGCCGGAGATGGATCCCCGCCTTCGCGGGGATACGGCGGTTTTGCTTAGGGCACCCGTTTCACCGGCGGCGGGGTCCAGCGTCCTTCCAGCGCCTCGCGCCGCGGCAGGTAGAGGCGCAGGTTCATCGTGAACGGTCCCGCGGGCGCGGGCAGCCAGTTGGCTTCCTTGTCGGTCCCCGGGCTGTCCGTCTGGATATAGAGGTCGAGCGAGCCGTCGGCGTTGAAGTTCAGCTTGTCGCGGTCGCCGATCGCGAAACGGCCCAACGGATTGGCGGCGAAGAACTGGTCGGCGCCGTACATGGTCAGCGACCAGAAGGCGTCGGCGGGCGGAATCCGCTCCTTGTCGAAATGGAGGACATAGCGCGCCGCGCCGTTCAGCGGCTTGCCGTCGCCGTCGATCGGCGCCATCGGATAGATGGCCTCCTCGGGCGGCAACGCGCCGAGCCCGGCATAGCCGATGAAGGCGCGCTGGAGGTAATCGTTGCCATAGACGCCGAGCGCATTGCCCAGCGCGACCCAGCCATCGCGGCTCAGCGGCACGCTCCGGCGTCGTTCGACAATGCGGCGATAGCCGTCCGCGGCGGCGCGCGTCAGCCCGCGCTGCACCGCCGGGTCGGCCTTGCCGAGATCGAAGCTCCGCCCCGCTTCCAGCCCGACCTTTTCCATGCGCAGCAGGATAGCGACGTCGGTGGCGTGTGGCGGATTGCGCTTCATCGTCTCGGCGAACAGCGCGAAAAAGGCGTCGGGCGCGAGCGCTGCGACCTGCTCGACCGGCGGCGTCGTCATGTCGACCGACGGATCGGCCTTCGCCGGTGCGGCGGCCGCCTGCGGCTTGCCCCATGCCGACAGCGGCGTCGCGGCATAGCGTGCCTGGAGCATGTGGACATGATCGTAATCGTCGGCGCCGTTGGTCTGGATGCGGCCGATGATCCAGCCCATGTCGGTTGGGCTGCGTACCATCCGCATGCCCTGGGGCAGCGTACCCTGCCAGTGCGGGCCGACGAGCGCGACGGTGCCGCCGTCATTGCCCGTGGTGCGCGTGCCGAGCGTCGCGAACACTTCGGTCCACATGTCCATGATCGGCACGACATGATAGCGCCCCGCCGTGTCGGGCAGCGTCAGGACCAGCGGTTCGTTCCCGACATCGTACCACAGGCTCGAATAGAGCGTGTCGGCGTTGGGCCGCACGACGTCCCTGAAGGTTGCGTCGGGATAGCGCCGCATGTGCGAAAACTGGTTCATCGGCGCGCGCAGCCGGCCTTCCCGGGCGTTGGTCGCGACGCGCCGCGTCACTTCCATCAGCACCATCGGATAGGCGTAGGCATAGGCTTCGAGACCGACGGCATAGGCCTCCTCCTCGCTCACCGGCGCCGCCCGCGTCGCGCCGGGCAGCAGGATCGTCGCCATCGCCATCAGGGCCAGCAGGCTTTTCATCGAACCGATCTCCTCGCAGATTTTCCGTCCCGCTAGCGTTCGCGGCGGCGCCAGTCTGTCATCCGGGCGACAATCTCCTGGGATTCCGGTTCCCGGCATTTGGAGCATTGAGCCTTAAATCTGACCTATCGTTCCGTTCGTGTCGAGCGAAGTCGGGACACTTGTCGGCCTTGCGCCACGCCGATGGGTGTCTCGACTTCGCTCGACACGAACGGATAAGGGGCGTTGCGGGTGTATGGCACGCCGCTCTATGGCCTGTGGGGATTCAGAGTCTATCGCCGCGATATTGTATAAAGCCGTGTTCCCCTGCCCTTCGACTGCCCGCAGGGCGGGCGCTCAGGATAAACTTCCGCCATAGGCGGAAGGCGGGGGTCCATCTTCGGCCGGTTCCATCTCGAAACCACCGCAGATGGGTCCCCGCCTTCGCGGGGACACACGATAAAGGACAGTTGCAAGATGAATCCCCACACGCCTTAGTATGGTGGAATCAAGGTTCTTGTCCTCATCGTCACCCCGGGCTTGACCCGGGGTCCCGCCTTTCCTCCGTCCGTGCGCGAAAGGAAGCGGGATTCCGGGCCAAGCCCGGGGTGACGGAATCGATGTGGCGAACTTCAGATTCAGGTAACTAGAACGACGGGCGGGAGGCCGGTTGGATATGGCGAGGGGGCAGGCGAAGCAGGGCGAGCACCGCTGGAGCCGCGAGGAGCGGCTGGAGATGCTGCGGTCCTGTCATCTTTTCGGCGCCTGGCCCGCGGCGCGGCTCGCCGATCTCGCGGCGATCGCGCGGGCCGGACATTATCCGCGCGGCACCGAAATCTATCCGCGCGATCCCCGGCGGCGCGAGGCTTTCGTCGTCGTCTCGGGCGGAATCGAGATCAGTCGCGTGTCGGCGGCGGGCAAGAAATTCGTGCTCGGCCTCGCCGGTCCGCGCGATGTGGTCGGCCTCGTGCGCCTGCTCGACCGCCAGCCCATCCATTTCGCCTATCGCGCGCATGCCGACAGCATCCTGCTCCACCTGCCCGCCGACGCGTTGATCGCGATCCTCGATGCGGAACCGGCGCTGTGGCGCGACATCGCGCTGTTCATGTGCGCGCGCCAGGGCGACAGCCTGCGGTTGCTCAACGACCAGCAGCTCGGCTCGCTCGAGCAGCGGATGGCGGCGACGCTCGTCGGGCTCGCGCGCATCCATGGCATCGCGGGCGAGGATGGTACCGAACTCGGCCTCCGCCTGCCGCAGGAACAGCTCGGCGCGATGCTGGGCGTGACGCGCCAGAGCGTCAACCGGCTGCTGCGTGGCTTCGAGGAGGCGGGGCTGATCGCGACCGATTACAATCGCATCACGATCCGCGATCCGCTGGCGCTCGACGGGATCGCCGCGGCGGGGGATTGATCCACCCGGGCCGCCTCGCGGACCGCGCGTTTTACCGCGCCCGTGGAACATGGGCCCGGTCGGTGCGTTGATCG
Source organism: Sphingopyxis sp. MG (assembly GCF_002953155.1). NCBI lineage: Bacteria > Pseudomonadati > Pseudomonadota > Alphaproteobacteria > Sphingomonadales > Sphingopyxidaceae > Sphingopyxis > Sphingopyxis sp. MG. Next base: position 2,324,444 of record NZ_CP026381.1, on the reverse strand, counting down.
GGCATGAGGCGATGCGGCCTCGATCAACAAGGAGATTCCCCCGTGGGTGAAATGAAAGACAAGGCCAAGGGCCTCGCGAACGAAGCGATCGGCAATGCGAAGCAGGCGGTCGGCAAGGCGACCGACAACGAGCGCCTGCGCGCCGAGGGCGAGCTTCAGGAACGCAAGGGCGAAGCGCAGAATCTCAGCGGCAAGGTGAAGGGCGCGCTCGGCGACAAGGTCTGACGATAGCCTTCACCGCACATGGAAAATGCCCCGGAGCTCCCCTCTCTCCGGGGCATTTTCATATCGTCGAAGCCTGCCCGCTATTTTCCGACCCTGCTATTTTCCGCCCGACGCCACCAGGTCGACGTCGGTCATGCCGCCGTCGCGGCGCGCGAAGACGACATAGGCAAGGTCGCCGCGTGTGCCGCCCAGCATATGCTCGTTGCCGTTGATCCGATGGTCGCTGGTATAGCCGGCACGGATCGCCATCGTGTGATAATAGTCGAGAACGCCCTGCAGCGAGGCGGCGGTCTGGAAATTGACGACGCGGATGTTGCACTGGCCGCCGGCGACTCCGGCCGCCTCGCGCAGCGTCGCGCGCGGATAGACGGGGAAGGCGGCGGGCAGGCGGTCGGCCCACTGGTTGCCATAGGTCAGCTTCGCATCGCAGCTTCCCTTCGCCTGCTCGCGGGCGAGCGCGCCGATGGTGACGGGGCGCTTCGCCTCGCACCCGTCGCAATTCGCCTCGAACGGCAGCGCCTTGGGCGCGGCGAGCAATTTGCCCGCCTTCATCGCCGCCGCGGCTTCGGCCGCGGTCGCCGCCTTGCCGGCGCCGATGCCGGGAACGCCGCCGTCGACCGGCCGGTTGCCCGGTCCGACCGCGTTGCGGTTCGCTTGGCCGGTCAGCTTCGGATCGACCATGATCTTGTCTTCGAGCGCGCCCTTCACCGTCGGGTCGGCGTTGGTCAGCCCGTCGTCGAGCGGCTTCAACTCCGCCTTGGCGGCGGGATTGTCCCGGCAGCCGGCGAGCCCCGCCGTCGCCACCAGCAAGCCGGCAACCAGCCATTTTCCCCGCACGATCATTGCTAACACTCCCTTAATCTCTTGGCCTCGGGCTTGCCGGAAGCTGGTTAAGAAGATGTGAGGAAAAAGCGTTAACAGGCAAGGATTTGTTAGCCGAAAACTGTGCCGGAGCGAGACGCTATTCCGCTCTCCGCACCGCGCGCCCTATGCGAAACCCTTCGTTTCCGCCGTTCCCGGCGCGCAGCGGATCAGCCGCGAGGTCTCGACCGCCGCCTGCCGGTGAACCACCGCCTCGCGATAGACGGGGTCGGTCACCATCGCCATGAAGGCGCCGCTGTCCGGATATTGCGCGACGAACACCGCATCCCATCTTTCATCCGCCGGGCCGATCACCATCGCCTCCATCGTGCCGCGCCAGACGACCCGGCCGCCGAGCCGTTCGAACACCGGGCCGCTGTCCCGCCCGTAATGGGCATAGGCCTCCGCGCCGCTCAGCCCCTTGCCCGCGAGCGGGTGTTCGGCCGGGTAGGCGGCCTCGGCCCGGAAGCGCACGAGGTTCAGCATATGGATCGGCGTATCGCGCGGCAGCGCCTTGAAGGCGTCGAACTGCGCGCGTTCGGGGTCGACATGGCGATTGGTCATGGACGGAATTCCTTGCGTTTGGCCCGCCATGCCTCCGCGCTTTGCGTCCAGGCGTCGACGGGGGCGTGCTCAAAGGGCGGGGGCAGGCGGGTCGGGCCCGCATTGGTGGCGCCCAGCCGCCGCGCCAGTGCCTGCGAGCGGCCGTTCGCGGGGTCGATGCTGTGCATCAGTTCGGGCCATTTCAGAAATTCGACCGCGAAATCGCATGCCGCGACCGCGCCCTCGAAGGCATAGCCCTTGCCGGCGAAGCGGGCGCGCACGCCATAGCCGATCTCGGGCGCCGGCCATCCGTCGGGCTCCCAGGGCCCCAGCCGCCCGACCCATTCGCCCGTTGCGCGCTCGATCACCGAGAACATCGAAAAACCCCGGATATGCCACGCGCCCGCGAGCGTGCACCAATGCCGCCATGCGGACGAACGCGGACAGGTGCCGCCGATGAAGCGCATCGTCTCCTCTTCGGCGCACATGGCGGCGAAGGCATCGAAATCCTCGGTGGCCGGCGGGCGCAGGATCAGCCGTTCGGTGACGAGCAGCGGGCCGTTGAGCATGGCGATCCTTTCCGAAGGGCGTTTCGGCAAGCGCCGGGGCGACCGGTTGTGCGACAAGGCGGGGCGAGGGGCAAGCCCGCTGACACCCTTTCTTCCTTCCTTCGTCATGCTGAACGCGTTTCAGCATCCATGGCCCGCCGTCTCCTTCGGCGCCGCGCCAATGGACAGCGCAGACCATGGATTCCCAAACAGGTTGGCAACCCTCTCTTTTTCGACAGCTAACCGTTCCCCCGGCGAAAGCCGGGGTCCAGATGGCATGAGCTGCCGCCCCGCGTGGACCCCGGCTTTCGCCGGGGAACAGGTCCTTACCCGAACGACAATGGCCCCAACGAACGAGGGCGCCGGCCGCTAGGCCGACGCCCTCTTCCATGCGGGGAGCGGATGGAGGGGTCTCGGACCCGCACCCCGCATTGGAATCCGCTGGATCAGCGGCAGCGATACTTGTCGCGGTCGATCTCGCGACCGAGCAGCGCGCCGCCGGCCGCGCCGAGCACCGTGCCCAGCAGCTTGTCGCCGCCGCCGGCAATCTCATGCCCGGCGAGGCCGCCGACCGCACCGCCGATCAGCAGGCCGGTCGTGCCATTGTCCTTCTTGCAGCGATAGCGCCCGTCGCTATCGCGCCAGATGCGGGTGTTCGAATTGATCCGCTCGTCGCGCGAGGCATAATTGCGGCGGTGCTTGCGCTTCTTGTAATAATCGGCCGAAGCCTCCGCCTTGTGATAGCCCGGAGCGGCAACCGCGCTCGACAGACCGGCGTAGGCCGGGGCGCTGCCGACGACGCCTGCCGCGACGAAAGCGCCGATCAGGCCTTTGGTGAAATTCTGCATCATGAATCCTTTCCTGGTCTGGCGCCCTGACCGCCGCACGGACGGCGGACGCTTCGATGGGGAGAACGAGCCTCGTCTGGACTGCGTTGCATGAACCCTGGGCAACAAGACGAAGCGAGTATTTCGATAGATGAACCGAGATAATTCTCGCATCGCGGCTATCGCCGTGCGACCGCCGAAGAGGCTTGAAGGGCGCAGGCGACCGTGCGACATAGAGCCATGCTCAACCTCCTTTCGCTTGTCATCGGCGTTTTCGCGCTGGTTCTGGCCATCCCGGCTTTCATCCCGCTGCTCGGCTGGGCGAACTGGGTGATCGTGCCGATCGCCATCGTCGGGCTGGCGCTGGGCGCGATGTCGGGACGGACGAGCGGCCGCAACCTCAACATCGTCGTGATCGTCGTCGGCGTGATACGCCTGATGCTCGGCGGCGGCATCCTCTGACCAGCCGGCCGGGCGAACCCGTGCGATGAACCGAGCCACTGCCGCGCAGGGGAGCGATCAGGGCGGGCTGCCCTATGCGCTCGCCGCCTATGGCATCTGGGGCTTCGTCCCGATCTTCTTCAAGCTGCTGGTCAGCGTGCCGCCGGTCGAGGTGCTGGCGCAGCGCATCCTCTGGTCGCTGCCGCTCTGCTTCGCGATCATGGTCTTCCGCCGTCAGATCGGCGCCTATCTGGCGGCGCTCAGGGATTGGCGGACGCTGCGCATCCTGCTCGTGAGTTCGATCCTGATAGCGCTCAACTGGCTCGTCTACATCTATGCGATCGTGACGGACCATGTGCTGGCGACCAGCCTCGGCTATTATCTCAACCCGCTGGTCAATGTGATGCTGGGAATGATCTTCCTCGGCGAACGGCTCTCACGGCTCCAGATGATGGCGGTCGCGATCGCCGCGCTCGGGGTCGCGCTGCTGCTCGGCGGTGCGCTCGAAACGCTGTGGATCAGCCTGACGCTCGCCTTCAGCTTCGGCTTCTATGGCCTGCTGCGCAAGGTGGCGCCGGTCGGATCGCTGCCGGGTCTGGCGATCGAGACGACGCTGCTGTTCGTGCCCGCACTCGTCGTCGCGGTCTATTATGTCGCGGCCGGTGACGGGGTGGGATTCGGCTCCGACCGCGACATCACGCTGTTGCTGGTTTCGGCGGGGGCGATCACCGCGATCCCGCTGCTGTTCTTCGCGACCGCGGCGCGGCGGATGAGCTTCGCCGTGCTCGGCTTCTGCCAGTATCTCGCGCCGAGCATCGTCTTCCTGCTCGGCCTCTTCCTGTTCGACGAACCGCTGAAACCGGCGCAGCTTGTCTGCTTCCTGCTGATCTGGATCAGCATCGCGCTGTTCAGCTTCGATATCTGGGCGAAATCGCGCGGGGCGCGGGTCGCGCCGACGCCCTGACTGGCGGGAACTGACCCTACGCCAGCCGCCAGCCCAATGTTTCGCCGGCGTGGAAGGGCACGACCTCGCCGATGCGGTCGGGGACCGTCACCGCGCCGCGTTCGAGCGTCACCGTGCCTTCGTTGAGCGGCAGGCCATAGAAGCGCGGCCCGTGCTCGCTCGCGAAGCCTTCGAGCTTGTCGAGTGCCCCGTCCTCGTCGAACGCGGTCGCATAGCTTTCGAGCGCGAAGGGCGCGTTGAAGATGCCCGCGCAGCCGCAGGCGGCTTCCTTGGTATGCACCGCGTGCGGCGCACTGTCGGTGCCCAGGAAGAATTTGGGGGAACCCGAGGTTGCCGCCGCGCGCACCGCCAGACGGTGATGCTCGCGCTTGGCGACCGGCAGGCAATAGGCGTGCGGGCGGATGCCGCCGACGAGCATCGCGTTGCGGTTGATGTGGAGATGCTGCGGGGTGATCGTCGCGGCGACGGTAGCGGGGGCGTCGGCGACGAACTGCGCGGCCTCGGCCGTCGTGATATGCTCGAAGACGATCCTGAGCGCCGGAAAGCGTGTGACCAGCGGGGCGAGCGTGCGATCGATGAACACCGCCTCGCGGTCGAAGATGTCGACGTCCGCGTCGGTGACCTCGCCGTGGATCAGCAGCGGCATGCCGATCGCCTGCATCGTCTCGAGTACCGGCATGATGTTGGCGATGTCGGTGACGCCGTGCGCGCTGCCGGTGGTCGCGTGCGCTGGATAGAGCTTTGCGGCGGTGAACACGCCTTCGGCATGGCCGCGCGCCATTTCGCCGGGATCGGTGCGGTCGGTGAGATAGGCGACGATCAGCGGCGTGAAATCGAGCCCGGCGGGCACCGCGGCGCGGATGCGCTCGCGATAGGCGACGCCTTCGGCGACCGTCGTCACCGGCGGCGACAGGTTGGGCATGACGATCGCGCGCGCGAACTGGCGCGCGGTCCACGGCGCGACATGCGCCAGCATCGCGCCGTCGCGCAGATGAACGTGCCAGTCGTCGGGGCGGCGAAGGATCAGGCGGTCGGTCATTTTCGTCTCCCCCCTCCCGCTTGCGGGAGGGGTCGGGGGTGGGCAGTCCGTTGCGCGATTAGCCCAAGTCGAGGTTCAGGCCCACCCCAAACCCCTCGTGCAGGCGGGAGGGGGCTTTAAGTCGCCGTCGTGTCGTCCTATTTCGCTATCCATGGCCAACAATACCCTCGACGATCGTGCCCTCGTCCGCCTGTCGGGCGAGGATGTCCGCGGCTTCCTGCAGGGACTCGTCACAAATGACGTGTCGGGCAACCTACCGGTCTGGGCGGCGCTGCTGACGCCGCAGGGCAAGGTGCTGTTCGATTTCCTGATCTGGGGCGACCGCGACGACATCCTCATCGACTGCGAGCGCGCAGCAAGCGAGGCGCTGGTCAAGCGGCTGACCCTCTACCGCCTGCGCCGCGCGATCACCATCGCGCCCGAGCCCGGCCTGTCCGTGCACTGGGCGCCTTACGGCGACCTCGGCGAGCCCGATCCGCGCCTTCCCGACCTCGGCCAGCGCTGGCTCGGCCCGGCCGATGACGGCGAAGGGGAGGGCGCCGCCGCGGCGTGGCACGCGCACCGCCTGTCGCTCGGCGTCACCGAGGGGCGGGCCGAGCTGGGCGACGGCACGACGCTGTGGCTCGAATGCAATGCCGCGGAACTGCACGGCGTCAGCTTCACCAAGGGCTGCTATGTCGGGCAGGAGAACACCGCGCGGATGAACTGGCGGCAGAAGGTCAACCGGCGGCTGGTCGTCGTGCCGATCGCCGACACCGATGCCAGGCGTCAGGTGGTGACCTATCCTGAACTCGGCTGGTCGGTCGAGCATCGCCGCGTCGAGGCGATCGACGCTGCAAAGGCGCCCGCATGGATGCGCGAGGCGCTGGCGTCGGACGGTTCATGACGCGTGCAGCCCGTGGCGCTATGATGGCGGCATGCGCGCGATCCTGACTCTTTGCCTGTTGGCCGCCGCGACGCCCGCCGCCGCGCAGAGCCGCTGCGTACCGCCTGTTCCGTCCGCCGAACCGCTCGCGGAGGCGCCGCTCGTCCCCGGCTATGAGGACGATGCGCCGCGGACCCCGACGCCGCTTTCGGACCTTGCCGGCGATTCGCCGTGGCTGCCGCGTTTCGCGGCGGCCGCCGACGCGTTGCTGGCGGCGTTGCGCTCGGGCGATGTCGCGCGCTGGCAACCCCTGCTCGGCGGGCCATGGCTGGGCGCGGCTGATGCCCGCGCGGTGGAAGCGCTGCTGGCCGACCCGTGCGGCGCCTTCGCGCCGCTGTTCGCGGGCGAGACGCCGCCGACGCGCCGCATTCTGGGATGGAGCGTCCCTGCCTCCTATTCCGCTACCGAGCGCGCCGAGATCGCGGCGCGGCCCGAGGCCGAGGCGCTCGTCTGCTGGAGCGCCCACCCGCCGGCCGAAGCCGTCTGGCCGCGCACCGCAGCCGAAGCCGACAATGCGCCCGACCGCCCCTATGGCTGCGCGCGCATCGCTTATTCGCTGCGCGAGGGATCGCCGCAATGGCGCGCCTTCATCGAAACGCCGCCCACCGGATTCTGACCGCGGCTTAACGATTCCCCAACCCCGACCTGCGACAATCGCTGCCATGTTGGGGCGTATGCTGGGTCTGGCCGCGGTGGTCGCGGCGGTGTCGGTCGGGATGGCGGGAATCGCCAGCCGGACGGCGTCGATCGGCAATGCCGGAGTCGCCGCCGATGCGGGCAAGGACGACACGAACGGCAACTGGACCACCGCGAAGCGCCGTCATGGCTGGTCTTCGGCACCTGCCGCCGCGCGCGGCGGGTCGGGGGAGGTGCGGATCGGCCGCGCGGGCGATTCGCATTTCTATGCCGACGCCGATGTCGACGGCGCGAATATCCGCATGATGGTCGACAGCGGCGCCTCGATCGTCGCGCTGACGCGCCGCGATGCGGAGGCGATCGGGATCGACGTCGATCGCCTGCCGGTCGCGGGCATGGCGAACACCGCGGGCGGTGCGGTGCCGATGCGCCTGGTGATGCTAGACAGCGTCGAGGTGGACGGGATCGAGGTTCGCGGCGTCCAGGCGGCGGTCGTCGATGCCGACATGGGCGTGTCGCTGCTCGGCCAGAGCTTCCTGTCGCGGCTCGACGCGGTGAATATCGAAGGCGACACGATGACGCTGCGCTGATTCCGGTACCATCGGAAAGTGCGCCTGTCCCTCCCGCAAGCGGGAGGGGAGGAGGGCGCGACTACAAGTCCCTCCGCCCTTGCCAACCCCGCCGCATTTCCCCACATCGAAGCGCATGAACGCTCCCAATCCCCCGCTCAAGGCCGCGATCGTCCCGGTCACCGCCTTTCAGCAGAACTGCACCCTGCTCTGGTGCACCGAAACCAACAAGGCGGCGCTGGTCGATCCCGGCGGCGATCTGCCGAAGCTGCGCGAGGCGATCCGCCAGACAGGGGTGGAGGTCGAGAAGATCCTCGTCACCCACGGCCACATGGACCATTGCGGACAGGCGGGCGTGCTGGCGAAGGAACTCGGCGTCCCGGTCGAAGGGCCGCACGAGGACGACCGCTTCTGGATCGAGCGGCTGGGCGAGGACGGCGCGCGCTACGGCATGGCGGGCGAGGTGTTCGAGCCCGACCGCTGGCTGAAGGACGGGGACACGGTGACGGTGGGTAACCTCGTCCTCGACGTCATCCATTGTCCCGGCCACACCCCGGGCCACGTCGTCTTCCATCATCGCCCGTCGAAGCTCGCAATCGTCGGCGACGTGCTGTTCCAGGGATCGATCGGCCGCACCGATTTCCCGCGCGGCGATCACCAGCAACTGCTCGATTCGATCACGCAGAAGCTGTGGCCGCTCGGCGACGATACCATCTTCCTGCCCGGCCACGGACCGCACAGCAACTTCGCGCAGGAACGGCGCACCAATCCCTATGTCGGCGACATGGCGATGGGGGCGACCCAGGGGGCCTAGATCATCGAGCCTTAAATCTGACCCATCGTCCCGTTCGTGTCGAGCGAAGTCGAGACACGCATCGGCCTTGCGCCACGCTGATGGGTGTCTCGACTTCGCTCGACACGAACGGATAAGGGGCGTTGCGGGTTTATGGCACGCCGCTCCAGGTCGCCCGACTCATCGGTCCGCTCCCGTCATTGCGAGCGGAGCGAAGCAATCGAGGGCGGTCTATGCCCACTCTGGATTGCCGCGCGGCTTCGCCGCTCGCAATGACGAGTCCTTGCTGGTCCCGCCGGGCCCGGTTCAACCGCTATTCCGATTCCACCGCCACCGTATCGGTCAGGGTCGAGCTGATGCTGGTCGGGGTCAGATAGACGGTGAGCAGCGCCGCGACCGCGAGACCGAGCTGGATCAGCATGGTGACGGTGATGCCGGCACCGCGCGCCCAGCCCAGCCCGTCCATGCCGATCGCGTGCAGGATGCGCGCGACCAGATACAGGGCGCCGACCGCCCACAGCCAGATCGACGAGCCGGTGCTCAACTCGACGAGCGCGAGCAGGATCAGCACGAAAGGCGTGTTCTCGACATAGTTGCTGTGCGCGCGCATCCGGCGGATCAGCCGTTCGTCGCCGCCGTCGCCGATCGAGACCTTCGCCTCGCCGCGCACGCGGCCGACGCGCATCGCGATCCAGATGTTGAGCAGTGCGGCGCCCGCCGCGATCGTCAGGCTGATCGGCAATATGATCATGTCGCTTCCCCCGTCTGTGGCCCGGCTCTTTCCTGCTGTCCGGCGCCGCAAGGGTGTGGCATCGTCGCGGGCAATCGGCAAGCGTCGTCCCGTTCGCGCTCGGGGCTTGCCTTTGCGGGCAAAAACGCTATAGCCGCGCCCGATCCGGCACCCGACACCATCAGGCGTTGAGGCACCTTCCGGCGGAAGATTTTCCCGCGATTCATGGCGGGGCAGCCTTCGGCACGGCGGGCGGGCCAGTCGTTTTCCATCCTTGGCGGTGGGCGACAAGTCCGGGTTCGCCGATTCGGTTAAACAGTTAAGAATGCAGGATATATCATGGCCGTCCCCAAGCGAAAAACCTCGCCCTCGAAGCGCGGCATGCGTCGCAGCCACGACAGCCTGAAGGTCGAAGCCTATCAGGAATGCCCGAACTGCGGCGAGCTCAAGCGCCCGCATAACCTGTGCAACGCCTGCGGCCACTACAATGGCCGTGAAGTGGTGTCGGTCGGCGCCTGACCATTAATCGGAGGCCGCTTCCATGAGCCTGACACCGCGAATCGCAATCGATGCGATGGGCGGTGATGTCGGCGTGCGCGTGATGTGCGCCGGCGCGGCCATGGCGCGTCATCAGCACGACGGCCTCCGCTTTCTGCTCGTCGGCGACGAAACGCGGATCAAGACCGCGCTCGAAAACCATCCGAACCTGCGCGCGGCGTCGGAGATCGTCCACACCGACAAGGTGGTGTCGGGTGAGGATCGGCCGAGCCAGGCGCTGCGCAACGGCCGCGGCAGCTCGATGGGGCTCGCGATCGACGCGGTGAAGCGCGGCGACGCCGGCGGCGCCGTGTCGGCGGGCAATACCGGCGCGCTGATGGCGATGGCGAAGCTCGCGCTGCGCACTATGCCGGGAATCGACCGGCCGGCGCTCGCCGCGCTGCTGCCGACGCTCGGCGACAACGACGTGGTGATGCTCGACCTCGGCGCCAATACCGAGTGCGACGCGACCAACCTCGTCCAGTTCGCGGTGATGGGCGCCGCCTATGCGCGCACCGCGATGGGGCTCGAACGCCCGCGCGTCGCGCTGCTCAACATCGGCACCGAAGAACTCAAGGGCACCGACGAGATTCGCGACGCCGCCGCGATCCTGCGCGAAACGCAGGGCCTGCCGATGGAATTCGCCGGCTTCATCGAGGGCGACAAGCTGTCGCGCGGCCGGGTCGACGTGATCGTCCACGACGGCTTTTCGGGCAATATCGCGCTCAAGACGATCGAAGGGACGGCGCGCTTCGTCACCGACCTGCTGCGCCGTGCCTTCACCAGTTCGCTGCGCTCGAAGATCGGCTTCCTCATCTCGCGCCCCGCGACCGAGTTACTGCGCCACCATCTCGATCCCAACAACCACAATGGGGCGGTGTTCCTCGGCCTCAACGGCGTCGTGCTGAAAAGCCACGGCAGCGCCGATGCCAAGGGCGTCGCCAATGCGGTGCACCTGTGCGCCGAACTCATCGAAAAGGACATCACGCGTCAGGTGACGGACGATCTCGCCAATTTCCGCCGCGAGGACGCGGCGTGACGCGCCGTTCGATCCTGGTCGGCACCGGTTCGGCGCTGCCGCGCACGCGCGTCTCGAACGACGAACTCGCGAAGCGCGTCGATACCAGCGACGAATGGATCGTCGAGCGCACCGGCATCCGCTTTCGCCACATCGCCGAGGCCGACGAGACGACGGGAACGCTGGCCGCCGACGCGGCGCGGCACGCGCTCGCGGCGGCGGGTCTGGCGCCCGCCGACATCGGCCTGATCATCGTCGCGACCGCGACCCCCGACAATACCTTCCCGGCGACCGCGACCAAGGTGCAGGCGCTGATCGGCGCGCCCGACTGCATCGCCTTCGACGTCGCGGCGGTGTGTTCGGGCTTCCTCTACGCGCTCTCTGTCGCCGATTCGATGCTGCGTACCGGCGCCGCGAAGCATGCGCTCGTCATCGGCAGCGAGACCTTCAGCCGCATCCTCGACTGGGAAGATCGCGGGACCTGCGTCCTGTTCGGCGACGGCGCGGGCGCGGTGGTGCTGTCGGCGGAGGAGGTCGCGGACGATCGCGGCATCCTGGCGACCCGCTTGCATGCCGAGGGGCAATATGGCGACATGCTCTATGTCGACGGCGGCCCGTCGACGACGGGAACGGTCGGCCACGTCCGCATGCAGGGGCGCGAGGTGTTCCGCCATGCCGTCACCAACCTCGCTGCCGTGCTGGGCGAGGTGCTGGCGGACGTCGGCCTCTCGGCCGCCGACATCGACTGGGTTGTGCCGCATCAGGCGAACAAGCGCATCATCGACGCGACCGCGAAGAAGCTGGGGCTGCCTGCGGAGCGCGTCGTGCTCACCGTCGATCAGCACGCCAACACCTCGGCGGCGTCGGTGCCGCTGGCGCTCGACCTCGCGGTGCGCGACGGGCGCATCCGGCGCGGCGACCTCGTCGTGCTCGAGGCGATGGGCGGCGGCTTCACCTGGGGCGCGGCCGTCCTGCGGATATGACCGCCGCGCACTGAGTCGGCCCCGCATGGCTCACCGCATCAACTTCTCGCTCCATCCTTTTCAGTTTGGCGGATTTCTTCGCTTTTGTTACACATGCGTGTGGGACTCGTGACGGTGGGGGCCTTCCCGAGCACCAGCTTTCAGGAGGGGAAGGGAAGAAGATGGTAGCAGGGACGCTCACGCGCGCGGACATCGCGGCGCGGATCAACCAGCAGATCGGCCTGTCGCGCAACGAATCGGCGGCAATCGTCGAATCGATTCTCGCGCATATGTCGGACGCGCTCGCCGCCGGCCAGAATGTGAAGATTTCGGGCTTCGGCACCTTCGTGTTGCGCGACAAGGCGCAGCGCATCGGCCGCAATCCCAAGACCGGCATCGAAGTGCCGATCCTGCCGCGCCGCGTGATGACCTTCCGCGCCAGCCAGGCGATGCGTGCCCGCGTCGCCGATAGCTGAACGGGGCGTCGGCCGTGGCGGAATCTGACGAGGCGGCGGGCGGCAAGGTGGCGGGCGCGATGCTCGCGATCGGCGAACTCGCCGACCGGATCGGAGTGCCGACCCATGTGCTGCGCTATTGGGAAACCCGCTTTCCGCAGTTGAAGCCGCTCCAGCGGTCGGGGCGCCGCCGCTATTATCGCCCGGCCGACATCGCGCTCGCCGAGCGCATCCACCATCTGCTGCACGTGCAGGGCTTCACGGTCGAAGGCGCGCGCAAGGCGTTGTCCGAATCCGATGGCGCCGCGCCGCCGGACGGGGACGCCGCCGAGCCGACGGCTGCGACGCCCGCGACGGGCCGGGTTCCAGTCGAAGCGCTGGTGGCGCTGCGCCAGCGCCTCGCGGCGGCGCTGCGCTAGAAACCATTGTCGCCCCCGCGAAGACTATTCGGTCGCGCAGCCTGTCTTTCCTTGTCACCCCGGACTCGATCGGCCCATATGTCCTACAGCCAAGTAAGCGGCTGTTCCCCGGCGAAAGCCGGGGTCCAGATGGCACAGCACTGCCCCGCGTGGACCCCGGCTTTCGCCGGGGAACTGCTACTTGTCGAAAGGGGATAATTGCCGACTCGATCCGGGGTCCATTCACGCAGCACCGAGAGAATGGATTCCGGATCAAGTCCGGGATGACGAAGGTTGGAAGGGGCAAATAGAAGCCATATCTGTTGCGTGAGTTATCTTCGCACGCCCGTTCACGGCATTTTATGCGCGAAGCCGGACATTCCAGAATCCACCCTGGCGCGGCCAGTGGGCCTCAGTCGTCGTCCATCGCCGGTGCCAGCGCGGGGTCGAGGTCGCGTGGGCGGATGAGCGCGGCCAGGCGCGCCTGATTGACGTCGAGGTCGCTCCAGTCGGTGATGTCGAGGTCCAGCCGCGCAAGGGCGCAGGTCGGGAACTTCTCCTCGACCAGCGCGCGCTGCGCGACGTCGGGGGTTTCGGGGACGAGCATCAGGATCAGGTCCTCCAGCCCCGGATTGTGTCCGCTGATCAGCAGGTGCTGCGCATCGCCGCCGGTATCGCGCAGCACGTCGATCAGCGTCGCCGCCGAGGCGAGGTAGATGCGCCGGTCCCAGTGCGGCTCGATTCGGTCGAGCCCCGCGGCGGGCTGAAAGATGGCGAGCGTTTCGGCGACGCGCACCGCGGGGGAGGCGACGATCCGGTCGATCGGCCATGCCTGCCGCTTCGCATATTGGCCGATCAGTTCGGCCCCGCGCGCGCCGCGGGCGTTGATCGGACGGTCGAAGTCGCGCTCGACGGCGGCGTCCCAGCCCGATTTGGCGTGGCGCAGGATGGTCAAACTCTTCAAAATCTCTCCCCCGGACGCTCGGGCGCCTGTCCCCCGCGAATCCGCCGCCTTGTGCCGCAAACTCAGGACGGTGAAAAGGCGGCATAGGCGCTTTTTCGCCGCTCGACATTCGCGGCGGCGACGCGATTGACCACCTCGTCGAGCGGCAGGCGGCGGATCGGCGTCCCGTCGGGAAAGGCGCTCAGCAGTCGCGAAGGGAAGCTCGGCGACAGCATCACGAACTGGCCGAAATCGTCACTGCGGCGGATGAGCCGGCCAAAGGCCTGCGCGATGCGCGCGCGGATCACCCGGTCGTCATAGGCGCTGCCGCCCTGCGCCGCGCGGCGGGCGGCGTGCAGGATCGTCGGGCGCGGCCAGGGTACGCCTTCCATGACCACCAGCCGCAGCGAATCGCCGGGCACGTCGACCCCATCGCGCAGAGCGTCGGTGCCGAGCAGCGAGGCGTGCGGGTCGGCGCGAAAGATATCGACCAGCGTTCCGGTGTCGAGCGGATCGACATGCTGCGCGAACAGCGGCAGCCCGGCGCGCGCCAGCCGGTCGGCGATGCGCGCATGAACGATACGCAGCCGCCGGATCGCGCTGAACAGCCCCAGCGCACCGCCGCCCGCCGCCTCGATCAGCCGGCTATAGGCGCCGGCGAGCGCGGGCAGGTCGCCGCGCGCGATGTCGGTGGCGATCAGCACCTCCGACTGGCGTGCATAGTCGAACGGGCTGGGAACCGCGAAATGCGTCACGCCTCCGTCCAGATGGCGCGCGCCGGTGCGGATGTCGGCGTCGCTCCAGTCGTCCGCCGCGTGGCCGTCGCCGCGCAGCGTCGCCGACGTGACGAGCACGCCCTGCGCGGGGCGATAGACGATTTCCGCGACCGGCCTCGCGGGGTCGAGCCAGTGGCGATGCAGCCCGCAGTCATATTCGCGCCCGTCGAACCGCTCGACCGCGAGCCAGTCGACGAAATCGGGGTCGGCGGGGCCGCCGACGCGCCCGAGCAGCGCCAGCCACGCGCCGAGCGTGTCGATCCGCGTCCCCAGGCTGTGCCGCGCCCCGTCGACACGCGCCCGCGCCTGTCCGTCGAGCCAGTCGGGCGGGTCCTCGACCAGCGCGTCGAGCCGCTTGCCGAGCGCCATCAGCGGGCGCAGCAATGCCTCGACCGCGTCGCTCGCGGCGGCGGCGGCCGTCACCAGCTCGGGATCGGGGTCGGCAAGCTCGGTTTCGAGCCCATAGCCGCTGTCGGCCTGCTTCGGATCGGCGCCGCGCGCATAGACCTGTCCGCGCACCGCGGCGAGCAGCCGTTCGATCGCCCCCCAAGGGGCGTTCTCCGCCAGCCGCGCGAGCCAGCCGTCGCCGGGCAGTTCGGCGGCGGCCGCGATTGCCGCCTGGATCGCGCGCTCGCCGGCCTCGTCATAGCTCGCGACATCGGCGAGCCGCGCGGCGAGCCCGCGCCGGCGGCCGCGCGCCTTGCCTTCGGGGCCCATGATCCAGCGGCGGATTTCGATAGCCTCCTGCCCGGTCAGCGCGACCGCGAACATCGAATCGGCGGCATCCCACAGATGATGGCCCTCGTCGAAGATCAACCGCGTCGCCGGGGCGCCCCCCCCTTCGCGCGAAACGTCGCGCGGCCGCGCCGCCTGCACCATGGTCAACGCGTGGTTGGCGATCACGATGTCGGCCTGCGCCGCCGCGCGAGTCGAGCGCTCGATGAAGCATTTGCGGAAATGCGGGCACCCGGCATAGATGCATTCGCCGCGCCGGTCGGTAAGCGCGGTCGCGCCGTTGCGGCGGAACAGCGCGGGAAGCCAGCCGGGCAGGTCGCCGCCGATCATGTCGCCGTCGCGCGTATAGGCGGCCCAACGTGCGACGAGTTGCGCCAGCACCGCCGCGCGCCCCGAAAAACCGCCTTGCAGCGCGTCCTCCAGATTGAGCAGGCAGAGGTAATTCTCGCGCCCCTTGCGCACCACCACCTTCTCGCGGTGCGCGCGCGTGTCGGGATAGAGTTTCTCGGTCTCGCGCGCGAGCTGGCGTTGCAGCGCCTTGGTGTAGGTCGAGATGCAGACGCTGCCCGCCGACTCGTCGATCCACTGCTTTGCGGGGGCGAGATAGCCCAGCGTCTTGCCGATCCCGGTACCCGCCTCGGCCACCAGCATCTGCGGCGTGTCGCGGCGTTCGCGCGGGGCGAAGATCGCCGTCGCCGCGCGTGCATAATCCTGCTGCCCTGGCCGTCTCTCGGCGCCGTCGCCGGTCAGCCGGTCGAGCCGCGCCGCGACGTTCGCCGGATCGAGCACCACCTGTCGCGGCTGAGCGCGCGGCGGCTGCTCCTCCCATTCGGGCAGGCGGGCGAACAGCCAGCGGTCGGCGCGGTCGGGTGCGGCGAGGCGCGGCTGGATCAGCGGCGCCCACGGCCAGCGCTGGCGCGTCAGCGCTTGCAGGGCGTGCCATGCGCCCTCACGCTCGGGCCAGTTGGGATCGTCGAGGCAGGCCAGCATCGCCGCCGCCGCCTGCGGCAGAAAGGCCGCGACCTCATCCTCGCGCTGCGCCGCGGACAGGCCGAGCGCGGCGGCGATTCCCGCCGGCGTCGGCACAGCGAAGCGCGCGGGGTGAAGAAAAGCGAACAGTTCGAGCAGGTCGAGCCCCGACAGTTCGGGATAGCCGAGCCGGTCGCCGGTCAGCGTCGCGCCAAGCAGCAGGTGCGGCGTCCCCGCCACCGCCGCCATCGCCTCGCCGCGCCCGACGCGCTGCACCCGCCCCGCAGCATCGGACAGCCAGATTCCGACATGGCTCGCATGGATCGCGGGCAGGGAGAGGGAGGCGGGCGCCATCGCGCCAAGCTAAGGACAAAAGAGGAACGCGGCAAGGGGCGGTGTTACGCTGAACCTACCCTTGCGCCGTTCGTGCTGAGCTTGTCGAAGCACCGCTCTTGCCTTTTGCCAAGGCAGAAATCCGCGGCCAGTCGCCGCGGATCAAGGCCATCTTCTTGGCACGACTCCAGCCCTTTATCCGGCGTTCGGACGCCAGGGCTTCGATACGCGTCGGGAACTCTTCGCTCCACACCAGCACGACGGGACGCTTGTCTGCCGTGAAGCCGGGGATAAGCCCCGATTCATGCTCGCCGACACGTCGCTGCAAATTATCCGTGTGCCCGACGTAGAAGGCTCCGCCCCGGCAATGCAGCATATAGGTCCAGAAGCTCATCGCCTTGATGTAGAGGAAAGAACGGCCCTTCGACAAGCTCAGGGCAAACGGAGGGAAAGGAAGGGCCGGGGTTCGCGCCATAGGCGACATCTTCACCCAACCCCGTTCGTGCTGAACTTGTCGAAGCACCGTTCTTCTTTCTCGCGGTGCCGGAAGAAAGAAAAATGCTCCCGGCGGCCTCTGCAGGCCTCAACTCACCCCGCGTCGCCCGAAACCGATCGCGCGGTTGCTCAGGAAGACCGGCGTCGCCGGGATCGCGGCCGCGCCACGCGCGCGTTCGAGCGCGGCATGGAGCGGGCCCTGCGTCAGTTCGTAGGGAAAGCGCACGCCCATGCGGTCCCATTCCGACCACATCACCACCGCATAGACGACCTGTCCCGCATAATGGATTTCGCAGCGTGATCGTTCGAGCAGGCTGGCGCCGTCGATCCGCGCGCCGCCTTCGGACAGGTCGACGATCCGCCCCTCGACATGGTTGAGAACGCCGTTGACGATCACCTCGATGGAAACCGGGGTGCGCTTGTGCGCGCGGGGGCGGGGCGGGGTGCTGGTCATGCCGAAAGGCTAGGCCGGTCATGGTAAATATTCCGGTAACGCTCATCGGGCGCAAAACGCAAAAAACGCTCTGTCCACATTGCGCCGCCGTGCTTCATGCTGGGAGATGCGCCCCCATTCGCCATTTGCCCTTCGGCAGGAGAGGCGCTGCCTAAAGCCATAAAGGCCACAAAAATGCACTGCGCGAGCGGGGCTTTTGTGGCTTTAAGCGATGATCGGCGCGGTCACCCATGCGTTTCCACTGTGAAGTTGCGCGGAAATCCGCCCTTCTTCCCTTGGGCGCCCGTTGCCGCTATGGGCGCGCCATGACCGACTTTCATCTCCATCCGTCGCTGCGCGAACCCGCGCTAACCTCAAAGGCCTGGCCGTTCGAGGAAGCGCGCAAGCTGGTCAAACGCTATCCAGACGGCAAGCCGGGGGGGCAGCCCGTCGTCTTCGAAACCGGCTATGGCCCGTCGGGGTTGCCGCATATCGGCACCTTCAACGAGGTGCTGCGCACGACGATGGTCCGCCGCGCCTATCAGACGCTGACCGCCAATGAATCCGGAGTGCCTGCGCCGACCCGGCTGGTGGCGTTCAGCGACGACATGGACGGCCTGCGCAAGGTGCCCGACAATGTCCCGCAGCAGGAAATGCTGCGCGAACATCTGGGCAAGCCGCTCACCGCCATTCCCGACCCGTTCGGCAAATATGAAAGTTTCGCGCATCATAACAATGCGATGCTGCGCGATTTTCTCGATCGTTTCGGCTTCGATTACGAATTCGTCAGCTCGACCGAACGCTATCGGTCGGGGGCGTTCGACGACGCGCTGAAGAATGTCCTGCGCCACTATGACGCGATCATGGCGATCATGCTGCCGACGCTGCGCGCCGAGCGTGCGGCGACCTATTCGCCGGTGCTGCCGATCAGCCCGACCTCGGGCATCGTGCTCCAGGTTCCGGTGACGGTGGTCGACGCCGACGCGGGGCTGGTGTCGTTCGAGGACGATGGGACTGTGATCACTCACAGCATCCTGTCGGGGGGTGCCAAGCTGCAATGGAAGGTCGACTGGGCGATGCGCTGGGTCGCGCTCGGCGTCGATTACGAGATGTACGGCAAGGACCTGACCGACAGCGGCGTCCAGTCGGGCAAGATCGCGCGCGCACTCGGCGGCCGCAAGCCTGAGGGGCTGATCTACGAGATGTTCCTCGACGAAAAGGGCGAAAAAATCTCGAAATCGAAGGGCAACGGCCTGTCGATCGAGCAGTGGCTGACCTATGGCAGCGAGGAAAGCCTCGCTTTCTATGCCTATCGCGAACCCAAGGCGGCGAAACAGCTTCATATCGGCGTGATCCCCAAGGCGATCGACGAATATCTCCAGATGCGCGGCAATTACTCGGCGCAGGAACCGGACAAGAAGCTCGGCAATCCGGTGCATCACGTCCACGCCGCGCGCGGCGAGGCGGTGCCCGCGACCGAACTGCCGGTGAGCTTCGGCCTGCTCCTAAACCTCGTCGGGGTGATGGGCGCCGATGCGTCGAAGGAGCAGATCTGGCGCTACCTCGGCCAATATGTCGCGGGGGCGGACGCGGCGACCTGGCCCGAGCTCGACCGGCTGATCGACAATGCGATGGCCTACAACCGCGACTATGTCGCGCCGACGCTCCAGCGCCGCAAGCCGCGCGGCGGCGAGGTGGCGGCGCTCGCGGAACTCGACGCGCGGCTCGCCGCGCTGCCCGCCGATACCGCCGCGGACGACATCCAGAACATTGTCTACGAGATTGGCAAGGACGAGGCCTATGGCTTTGAAAACCTGCGCGAATGGTTCAAGGCGCTCTACGAGACGCTGCTCGGGTCGAGCGCCGGGCCGCGCATGGGTAGCTTCATCGCGCTGTTCGGCATCGCCAACACGCGGCGGCTGATCGCGGAGGCTTTGGCGTAATCGACCCTTGTTTTTGAGGCGGGCCTTATATGATCGACATCTTCACCACCGGCGGAACGATCGACAAGGTCTATTTCGATGCCTTATCCGAATTCCAGATCGGGCCTGCGGCGATCCCCGACATGCTGCGCGAGAATAACGTCCATGTCCCGCATCGCGTCACGCAGCTGATGCGCAAGGACAGTCTCGAACTGGACGATGCCGACCGCGAGGCGATCCGCGCCGCGGTGGCGGCGAGCGACGCGGCGCGCATCCTCGTCACCCACGGCACCGACACCATGGTCCTGACCGGGCGGGTGCTGGCGGGAATCCCCGGCAAGACGATTGTGATGACCGGCGCGATGCAGCCCGCCTCGGTGCGCGCGAGCGATGCCGAATTCAACGTCGGCTTCGCGCTCGCCGCGGTGCAGACGCTGTCGCCGGGCGTCTATATCGCGATGAACGGCATGATCTTCGACCCCGCGACGACCGTGAAGGACCGCGCCGGCCAGCGCTTCGTCCGGCAATAGGGGGCGCCGGGTCAGCCTTTCGCGGTGATCTGACGCAGCACCGCGCGGTAATGAGGCGCGATCGTCATCGCCTCGTGCCGCCCGGCTTCGCCCAGCATCGCATGGACGGCGGGTAGGCGATAGCAGGGCACGCCCATGAACAGGTGGTGCTCGGCGTGATAATTGACCCAATAGGGCGCCACGGTGGCGCGCGCGATCCAGCCGGCATGGGTGGTGCGCGCATGCGTGAAGGGATCGTCGCTGCCCGTCGTCGTGCAGGCATGTTCGGCGATGTTGCGGATGCGCAGGTAAAGCTGGAAGGTCGTCGCGAGGCTCAGCGTCCACAGCAGCCATGGGGTCCAGCCATAGAGGATCAGCGACGCGGCGAGCAGTACCGCCTGCACGAGCAGGAACCGGCCGACCGCGCGCGTCACCGCCATCGCGCCGGCGGCGTCGATCGTCGGCGCCGTCATGCCGTCGTCGGACTGCCGGTTGAAGGGCGTTCCGGCGCGCGTTCCGCCAAGTCCTTTCGCGCCGCCTTCGCCGCGCAGCATCGCCCTGAGCCCGACGAGCGCAAAGCGGAACTGCGCAGTGCGCTGCTTGAGGAAGGTCTGCCCGGTCAGGTCGCGGACCACCTTGCGCCACAGGCTGGCGCGCGTCGTCGGAAACGGCTTCGACAGCGACAGGTCGGGGTCCTCGGGCTGCTGGGTGAACTTGTGATGCTGGAGGTGGTAGGTGCGATAGGCGAACAGGTCCGATCCGGTCGCGGCACCGGTCAGCCACTGACCAAGGAAATTGTTCACCTTGCGCTTCGGGTGGAGCAGTCCGTGCGCCGCCTCGTGCATCAGGATCGCGAGGCCGAGCTGGCGTCCACCGACGAGGATGATCGCCAGCAGCCAGCCGACCGGGTTCTGTGCCCAGGCGGCAAGCCCCACTGCGGCGATGCTGACGATCCACGCATGCGCGACGAGCCACGGCCCCCGCCACGCCGAAACGCGCGTGATGGCGGACCATTGCGCGCGGTCGAAAAAGCGGTCGGGCGGCAGCAGGCGGACGGCAGGCATGGGCCGATCCTAACAAGTTTCGCCATGAAACGGAACATCGTCCATTCTGGCACAAAATCAGGAGTTTCGCCGGGTAGGACTAAGGATTTGGAAACCCCTTTCTGAAAGAGGGGCGGTGATCCCTTCCAGCAGGAATGATACGATCTTGGGGGCGAAACGCATCATCACACGGCCGGCCATCGGCGAAGCGTCCGGGGATGTGTCGCTGTTCGATTCGCCCGACTTCGTGGCGCGGCTGATGCGGGTCGCGCAGCTCTGGCACTATGTGCTGATCGCGCGTTCGCTCGGCTTCTTTGCCTTCGCTTTCTTTCCCGGCCCGTCGCCCTTTCTGGCGTCGCCGCTGCATTGGGCGCCGATGGCAGCGGGATTGCTGTGCGACCTTGCGTTGACGGTGATCGGTCAGGTCGCACGCGGCCGCCGGGTCGCGGCGCTGCCCGACCCGCGGCTGACCGTCCCGCTGTGTCTGGGCCTGCTTGCCGCAGGAAGCCTGCTCACCTCCGCATCGACTTTTGCCGAGATTGCGGCGCCCGATCGCGCCGGCTGGTTCGACGCCGTCCTGGCGATCCAGGCGGGCTCGATCCTCGTCGCCGCCTCGGCCGCGGCGATCGCGCGGCCCGCCTTCTTCGCCTTCGCCGGCGCCAGCGCGCTCGGCGGCGCGCTCGGCGCCGCGTCGTGGCCCTTCGCGGTCGCGGGCCTCGTCTTTCTCGGCCTGCTCATCGTGATGATGCGCGAGGATATCCGGCACCAGCGCCGCGCGACGCGGGCAGCCCGTCTGGCGGTCAGCGAACAGCAGCGCGCGCTGGGCCTCGTGCGCGATTTCGAAAGGGCGGGGCGCGGCTGGTTCTGGGAAACCGACCGCCACGGCCAGCTCGTCTATATCTCGCCGACGGTCGCGGCGAAGCTCGGCCGGCCGCTCGGCGACCTGCTCGGCCGGCCCTTCACCGACATCATCCGCCGCCGGCTCGGCAACGATGAAAGCGAAGAACGCACGCTAGGCTTCAGCCTGTCGTCGCGCACGCCGTTCAAGGAACTGACGGTGCAGGCGGCGGTGCCGGGCGAGGAGCGCTGGTGGTCGATCTCGGGCAATCCGATCAGCAACGAACTCGGCAATTTCCAGGGATTCCGCGGCAGCGGTACCGACCTGACCGAGATGAAGCGGTCGGAGCGCGAGATCAACCAGCTCGCGCGCTACGATACGCTCACCGGGCTAGCCAACCGGCGGCATATCGCCGACCTGCTCGAACGCGCGCTCCGCAATCACGTTGGCCAGCCTCAGCCCTGCGCGCTGCTGCTGATGGACCTCGATCGTTTCAAGGCGGTCAACGACACGCTGGGCCATCCGGTCGGCGATCAGCTTCTGCAGCAGGTGGCGGGGCGGCTGACCCAGATCGTCGGCGACAGGGGGCAGGTCGGCCGTCTGGGCGGCGACGAGTTCCAGATCGTGCTGCCGCAGATGGTCCAGCCCGAAAAGCTCGCCGGCATCGCCAACGCGATCATCCTCAGCCTCGCCAAGCCCTTCGCCATCGAGGGTGAGCAGGTGCGCATCGGATCGTCGATCGGCATCGCGGTGTCGGAAGGGCGGGGCATTTCCGCCTCGTCGCTCGTCCGCAACGCCGACCTTGCGCTCTATGCCGCGAAGGACGCGGGGCGCGGCGTCTATCGTTTCTATGCCGACGCGATGCACGATCAGGCGAGCGAGCGGAAAGCGATCGAGGATTCGCTGCGCGAGGCGCTGGCGCGCGACGAACTGGCGCTGTTCTATCAGCCGATCGTCGACGTGAAGAGCGAGCGCATCTCGGGCTTCGAGGCGCTGATCCGCTGGCGCCGCGACACGGGAAATGTCGTCAGCCCGTCGAAATTCATCCCCATCGCCGAGGATTCGAACCTGATCGTCCCGATCGGCGAATGGATCATCCGCACCGCATGCGACACGATCGCGCGCCTTGGCCCCGATTATCGCGTTGCGGTCAACGTATCGCCGCGGCAATTCGCCAATGAAAAGCTGCCCGCGACGGTGATGAGCGCGCTGTCGGCATCTGGCATTCGCCCCGAACAGCTCGAACTGGAAATCACCGAGGGGATATTCCTCGACGAAAGCCCCGAGAATCTGGAGATGTTCCAGCGGCTCAAGCGCACCGGCGTGCGCCTTGCGCTCGATGATTTCGGCACCGGCTATTCGGCGCTCGGCTATCTGAAGAAAGCGCCGTTCGACAAGATCAAGATCGACCAGAGCTTCGTGCTCGGCGCCGCCGACAAGAGCAGCATGAATGCGGCGATCATCGCGTCGATCGTCAGCCTCGCCGATGCGCTGGGCATGGAAACGACCGCGGAGGGCGTCGAGACGCACGATGACCTCGCGCTGATCCGCGGCCTCGGATGCAGCCATGTCCAAGGCTATATCTATGGCAAGCCGATGGATGTCGACGAGGTGCTCGCACTTCTCGATGCCGGAGGCGGACAGGTCGTCGCGCAGGGGTTCAAGAGCGTGCGGGAGACGCGGCTGCGGACCTTCCGCACCATTCGCGTCCACAGCGGCGGCCATGATTACGACGCCATCGTCCGCAATGTCTCGTCACGCGGCGCGCTGGTCGAGGGACTGTGGAACGTACCCGAAGGAACGCCGCTGACCCTCGAATTCGGCCCCGACCTGACGATCGAGGCCGAAGCGCGCTGGTCGGATGCGAATCGCGTCGGCGTCCGCTTCGCCGAAGCGGTCGAGACCGCGCGGTTGATCGGTCAGCCGCGCCCGGCGAGTGACGGATCGGGACGGATCGAGCGCGCGGCCTGACCGCCGGTCAGCCGGCGATCCGCCCGCGCGTCATCACCCAATCGACCTTTTCGAGCGTCGTCACGTCGCTCAGCGGATCGCCCGACACGGCGATCATGTCGGCCGACATGCCGGGGGCGAGGCGGCCGATCTCATTCTCCATCGACAACAGGCGCGCGGCGACGGTGGTCGCGCTTGCCAGCGCCTCGCGCGGCGTCAGGCCATGCTCGACGAGCAGCGCGAACTCGTGGGTATTGCGTCCATGCTCGAAAACGCCGGCGTCGGTGCCGAAGGCGATCGGAACGCCCAGCGCTTTCGCGCGCGCCATCGCCTTGCCGACGTCGTTCAGCGTCATCCGCACCTTCGCTTCGACCGTCGGCGTATAGATGCCCTTGCCGAGCCGCTCGCGGATACCCTCGAACGCCATCAGCGTCGGGACCATATAGGTGCCCTTCGCCTTCATGACCTTCAGCGCCGCCTCGTCGGCGAAGGTGCCGTGCTCGATGCTGTCGATTCCCGCGGCGGCCGCCGATTCGATGCCGCGCGCGCCGTGCGCATGCGCCATCACCTTCAATCCGAGCGAATGCGCCGTTTCGGCGATGCTCTCCATCTCGGCATTCGAGAAATGCGCGCCGAGCCCGCGGCCCTGCTGCGACAGCACGCCGCCCGTCGCGGTGATCTTGATGACATCGGCGCCCGCTCGCGACGCCTTGCGGACCTTTTCGGCGCACTCGACCGCGCCGGTGCAGGTGTAGCCCTGGTCGAGCACCGCGTGGATATCCTCGCGGAAGCCGGTGACGTCGCCATGTCCGCCGATGATCGCGAGCGCCGGACCGGCGGCGACGATACGCGGCCCCTCGATCAGGCCTTCGGCGGTGCCGCGGCGCAGCGCGAAGGCGGTATATTGCGCCGATCCCGCCTCGCGGACGGTGGTGAAGCCGGCGCGCAGCGTGATCCGCGCATTCTTTTCGCCGACCACGACGCCCCATTCGTCAGGCTCGACGGCTTCCGAGCGATAATCGCCGCCGGGATCGCCGGTCAGGTGGACGTGCAGGTCGATCAGGCCGGGAAGCAAGGTCTTGTCGCCGAGGTCGACGATCTCGGCACCCGCGGGCGCGTCGACGCGGCCGGGCGCGATCGAGGTGATGTGGTCGTCGGTGACGATGACGGTCGACGGTCCCTGCGCCGGCTGGGTGACGTCGGTGATGACATGGCCGGCATAGATGAAGGTGGTCTTGGCGATGGCGGCGCTGCTCATCAGCGCGCATGTCGCTGCGGCGACCAGGCCCAGTTTGCGCATAGTGTTTCCCCTGTCTTTCCGGCCGTGACGACGCGGCGCGATAATGGGGAATGCGCATAAAAGAAGGGCCGGCGCAAGAGCCGGCCCTTCAGGGAGCTTCCGGTAACCGAAAGGAATATTACCAGAAGAAGTCGTAGATGACGTCGACCACTTCGCCCGAATAGGTATCGACGAGCAGCGCGTCGTCATAATAGCGGACCCAGCGGTAGGGGCCGTAGGCGGGCGGCAGGCGATAATAGCCGGGATCGTTGATCCAGTAGCGCTGGCCGTAGAACAGCGATCCGAGCGTGAAGCCGATGCTGAACCGGGTGTAGCTGCGTCCGCGATACGGATTGTAATAGCGCGGCATCCGGTAATAGCTGCGGTTGCGATCGCGATAGCTGCGCCAGTCGTAGCGGCGATCGTCGCGCCAGCTGCGGTTCCAGTTGTTGCCGGACCGGTTGTCGCGGTAGCGGCGGTCGGCGACGCGATTGCGGTCGTTCCGCCGGTCGATGCGATTGTCGTTACGGCGGTCCCAACGGCGGTCGACAGTGCCGCTGCGATTGCGGTCCGAGCGACGGTCGACCTGCCCGTTGCGGTTGCGGTCCCACTGGCGATCGGTGCGGCTGTCACGGCTCCGGTCATAGGTGGTGCCGCGCTGACGCTGCGTGTCGCTCCGCGGTGTTTCGGTGCGCTGCTGCGGGCGCTGCCATTGCTGGCGTTGCTGCTGCTGCGGACGTTGCTGTTGCCCGTTCCAGCGCTGGCTACGCTCGGCGCGCGGCTGAACCGGCTGTTGCTGGCGCATCTGCGGGCGCGGGGCCTGCTGACGCTGGCCGCGCGCTTCGCTGCGGGGACCGGCACTACGCGCGCCGCGATCGCCGCCGCTACCGCGCTGGCTCCACTGATGGCCGTCGCGCGCCTGCGCGGCTGCGGGGGCGATGGGGGTCAGCATCGTCGCGGCGATCAGCAACCCTCCGATCCAATTCTTCATCTCGCCATTCTCCAATTCATGTCCCGCATGCTGGAGGGGCCAGCCGGGAAGATGAATCGAAAGTTACCGCGGACAAGATGAGTCACCGCTGAACCGTGATGTTGCCTGCGGTTCAGCTTGCGGGTCAGCGTCCCGGCGGAGGACGCAGCGCGGGAACGGCGCGCGCCGCATCCTCGGGCCGGATGCCGGGGGGCGGCGCCGCGGCGATCCGTTCCTCCCCGCGCAGCACCCGTCCGGCGAGGCGGATCGCGGCGCGGATGCGCGGATAGGTGCCGCAGCGGCAGATGTTGGTCATCGCCGCGTCGATCTCCGCATCGCCGGGGTTGCTGTTCTTGCGGAGCAGCGCCGCGGCGGTCATGATCATTCCCGACTGGCAAAAGCCGCATTGCGGCACCTGCTCGGCGACCCAGGCCTGCTGGACCGGGTGGCTGCGATCGCGCGACAGGCCTTCGATGGTGGTGACGAAGCGCCCTTCGCATTCGGCGATGGTGACCAGGCAGCTGCGGATCGCCTCGCCGTCGATGTCGACGGTGCAGGCGCCGCAATCACCGGTGCCGCAGCCATATTTGGTCCCGGTCAGGTTCGACGCATCGCGCAGCGCCCACAGCAGGGGCGTTTCGGGGTCCATGCGATATTCGACCGGACGGTCGTTGACCGAGAATTTCGTCATGCGATCCGCAATAGCGAAAGGTGCGGATTAGTCACGCCAGCTCGTGTCGATCCTGTCGACCTTGCGCACCATCGCGTCGAATTCGGCCTTGCCGGCGCCGCCCGGAATCTGCGCCTGGTAAAGGTCGCGCTGGTGGACCTTCACGACATCGTCGCCGATCAGCACCGGCTGGCCCATGCTCATCGTCGCGAGCTGGATTTCGCACGCGCGCTGGAGCGCCCAATATTTGATGAACGCCTCGGGCAGGCTGCGGCCCATCACGACGGGGCCGTGATTCTTCAGCATCAGGATGCGCTTGTCGCCCAGATGCTCGAGCAGGCGCTCGCCCTCCTCCTCGCGCACCGTGATGCCCTCGAAGTCGTGATAGGCGATCTGGCCCATATAGTTGCAGGCATAGAAATTGGTCGGCTGCAGTCCGCCTTCGAGCGAGCAGACCGCCATCGTCGCGGTGGTGTGGGTGTGGATGATCGCATGCGCGTCGGGCAGCGCGCGGTGGAACAGGCTGTGCTGGACGAAACCCGCCTTGTTGACGTGCCACGGATTGTCGGCGTCGACCTTGTTGCCGTCGATGTCGATCTTGATCAGGCTCGACGCGGTGACCTCGCTGAAATGCATGCCATAGGGGTTGATCAGATAGCTGCCGTCCTCGTCGGGCAGCTTCACCGTGATGTGGTTGAAGATCATCTCGTCCCAGCCCATCATCGCGAAGATGCGGTAACAGGCGGCGAGTTCCTGCCGCGCCGTCCACTCGGCTTCGCTGTACTTGCTGTTGCGCTTGAGCTGGGTCGCCATGGCCTGATCCTCTTTCTGCTTTGGGTTTCGTCCTGCTACCTATGCCACAGGCGCGGGGCGGGGCACAATCCCGGCTGCGCGCGAACCGCGGCCGGTCCGCCGCGTCGGGGCTTGCATTTCGGCGCGAATCTCTTTAGGGGCGCTGCATCCGAACGTCGCGGTGTCGCGGCGCTCTTTTTATTGCCCGAATATCGGCGGTCACGGCATACCGGCATTCTATCCGGCGCCAGAACCGTTTGGACGAACAGGAGACGACACGGCGTATGCAGATCATCGTTCGCGACAATAATGTCGACCAGGCCCTTCGCGCGCTCAAGAAGAAGCTGCAGCGGGAGGGTGTGTATCGCGAGATGAAGCTGCGCCGTCACTATGAAAAGCCCAGCGAGAAGCGCGCGCGCGAACGCGCCGCCGCCGTCCGCCGCGCCCGCAAGATGGAGCGCAAGCGGATGGAACGCGACGGCATCAAGTAAGTCCGTTTCCCGTCCGGGATCCTGATTCGAGAAAAGGGCGCTGCGGCAACGCGGCGCCCTTTTTCGTTGGGCGCGACATGCGATGGGCGCACGAGCCTGTGTTGCCTCCTGAACTTGTCCGGTGATCATTCCTTTCCAACACATAGCCGTTCCCCGGCGAAAGCCGGGGTCCACGCGAGGTTGCACGACGCCATCTGGACCCCGGCTTTCGCCGGGGTG
Source organism: Sphingopyxis sp. MG (assembly GCF_002953155.1). Classification (NCBI taxonomy): domain Bacteria; kingdom Pseudomonadati; phylum Pseudomonadota; class Alphaproteobacteria; order Sphingomonadales; family Sphingopyxidaceae; genus Sphingopyxis; species Sphingopyxis sp. MG. The sequence goes on along the minus strand of NZ_CP026381.1, from coordinate 2,296,606 downwards.
CAAGCCCGCGCTTGTCCGAGGGCATATACGCCAACTTGTCAGCATGGCCGGTGCATAAGCGACGCATATTGCCTCTGGACCCTTCCGCGTCGCTCCGCCTATAGGCGACGCGATATTTTCGCCCCGACACCGGGGCAGGGGAAGGACGAAACGATGAGCGTGACTGCGGTTCCATTGCGCCCGGTGAGCAAGGGCGGGCTCTGGCTGTTGTGGATCGGGCTGGCGGTGCTGCTCGCGGTCGGCACGGCCTTCGCCTTCTCCACGACGCCGCGCATCGGCTTCGAGGTGGTGAAGGCGGGCACCGGCCCCAGCCCGACGATCAGCGATGTCGTGCTCGTCAAATATGAGGGCAAGCTCGACGACGGAACCGTCTTCGATTCGAACGAGCAGGCGCCGATGCAGGTGGCGCAGGTCGTCCCCGGCTTTTCCGAGGCGCTGACCCGCATGCAGAAGGGCGGCAAGTACAAGATCAGCATCCCGCCCGCGCTCGGGTACGGCGACCGCGCCGTCGGGCCGATTCCCGCGAACAGCACACTGCATTTCGACGTTGAACTGATCGACTTCCGCACCGAGGCCGAAGTGCGCGCGATGCAGCAGATGATGCAGCAGCAACAGATGATGCAGCAGGGCGGTGCCCCCGGCGCCCCGGCCCCCGCGCCGCAGCAGTAAGGCGCGGCCGGGCCCGTTCGGGACGGCGAATGCGCACCGCCGGGGCGGGCTTAGCGAGCGTGTAATATTATTCCAAAGTATACAAAGGTCACGCTACGTACCCCCCGGACAATCCGGCTCCGGGCGGCGTGGATCGATTCGGTCGTCTGATGCCGACCGGATTTCACCATTCTCGTTTCTTACTTCGTCGTTCCCGCGAAAGCGGGAACCCAGGGAAAGGTAAGCCGACGTCCGCTCTGGATCCCCGCTTTCGCGGGGATGACAAGATGGAAGTGTGTGGAATCCATCCCCAAGGCCATTTCAGCGATTGCGGATTTGGCCACGCTGTCCCCGGTAACGAAAGTGCGTCGGCGTCGTGTGACGTTTCGCGCCCCGCGTCCGCGGGAGCGATGGCTATTCATTCCCATAGACTCGCGCTTCAGGAGCCCGTCGCCGCCTTCTTGTTACCGGCCTGCGAGCCGGCATTGCGCTCCGCCTCGCGTTCGAGCGCGACCTTGATCATCGCGACGATCGGGTCGGCGAGGAACAGGCCGAGGATGCCGAGCAGCGTGCCGAGCAGGATCTGCGCCGCCAGCACCAGCGCGGGCGCGAGGTCGACCGTCTGTTTCGCGACCATCGGGACGATCAGATAGCCGTCGACCGTCTGGACGAAAAAATAGATGGCGATCGCCCACAGCCCGGTATCGACGCCCGCCGAAAAGCCGACGAGGACGAGCAGCACGCCCGAGACAATCGCGCCGATGTTGGGAATGAAGGCGAGCAAGCCGGTCAGCAGACCCATCAGGACCGCCATCGGAATGCCGACCGCCAGGCAGGCGAGCCATGTCCCGATCCCTTCGACCACCATGCCGAGCAGCCGCCCCGCCATCAGCCGGCGCAGGGTGAAACCCATGCGTGCGGTGGTGATGTAGAAATCCTCGCGCGCCTTCATCGGCAGCATCCACGCCACACCGCGTTCGTAGAGCCGCGGCTCGATCGCGAGGAAGATGCCGAGCACCATGATCATCACCAGGCTGGTGAGCGCGCCGAAGACGGTGCCTAGCGCCGCGGTGACGCGCCCGACGGTTCCGGCCAGATTGTCGGTGACCGTCTTGGTGTCGATCTCCAGATTGCCCATGCCGTGCTCGCTCGCCCAGGCAGCGACGCGGTCGATCTGCGCCATCACCACCTGCTGCAACGCGGCGGCCTGGTCGGCGATCTGCGAGCCTGCGAACAGGATCGCCCACGCCATGAAGGCGACGATGCCGAGGCAGACGATCAGCAGTCGCCAGCCGCGCGCGATCGGCAGCACGCGGCCGAGCAGGCGCGCGCCGCCGTCTAGCATCGATGCCATCACGATCCCCGCGAAGATCAGCAGGATCGGCTGGATCAGGATGATGCAGGCGCCGATCAGCAGGGCGAGACCGAGCCAGACGCTGGCCTTGAGCATTTCGGTGCGGACAAGCTGGTTGCGGATATCGGTGGGGCCGGGGGCTTCGCCCCGAGTCTTGCTGTCCGCCATGCCCGTCACTCCCTGTTTGCGCTGCCGTCACGCTCGGGCCGCAGGTTGGTTCCGGCGCGCCCCGATCGAAGCGCGGTGAACCAGCTCAGCGGATTATACCATTTCGCGGTGCCGTCGGTCGAAAAGCTGATGATCTCGGCGCGGCCGGCGATCGTTTCGAACGGCACCGGGCCGCCGAGGCCCTTCATGCTGCTCGGCACGCGGCTGTCGGCGCTGCCGTCGCGATTGTCGCCCATCAGGAACAGATGGTCGGCCGGCACCTTGATCGGCCCGAAATCGTCGGTGACATAGCCGGGGCCCATGTCGATCGTGTCGAAGGTGGCGCCGCCGGGCAGCGTTTCGCGCACGATCGGCAGTTCGAGCACCGGCCGGCCCGCCGCATCGCGCGCCGCGAAACGGCCGAGGCCGCTGTCGGGGCCGGGCAGGTTGGGGTCGACCGCGATCGACAGCATCGGCTGGATTTCGCGCTTCACCGGCTTGCCGTTGATGATCAGCGCACCGCCGCGCAGTTCGATCGTGTCGCCGGGCAGGCCGATGACCCGCTTGATATAGTCGATCCGCGTCTCGGGATGCTCGAGGACGACGATGTCGCCGCGCGCGGGCAGGGCCGCGAACCAGCGGCCCTCTGTCCGGGGGGCGAGGTGGAAGCTGGCCGAGGCGTAGGACCAGCCATAGGGATATTTGCTGACGATCAGGCGGTCGCCATTGCGCAGCACCGGCATCATCGAATCGGACGGGATATAGAAAGGCTTGGCGACGCAGCTGTGGATGCCGAGCACGAGCAGCAGGATCACCGCGATGTCGCGGACCAGCTTGCCCCAGCTTCCTTCGTCCTTGCTATGCGCTTTCGTCATGCTCGGTCCTTGATCGCCTCGATGATGACGAAGGCCTGCGCCCAGGGATGGTCGTCGGTCAGCGTCAGGTGGATATGCACGTCATGCCCCGGCGGCACCATTTCGGCGAGCCGCGCCGCCGCGCCGCCGGTGAGCGCCAGCGTCGGCGCGCCCGACGCCGCGTTGACGACGCCGATGTCCTTCATGAACACGCCGCGCTTGAAGCCGGTGCCGACGGCTTTCGAGAAAGCCTCCTTGGCCGCGAAGCGCTTGGCATAGGTGCCGGCGCGGGTGAAGGGACGGCGCGCCGCCTTGGCGCGCTCGATGTCGGTGAAGACGCGCCTTTCGAAGCGCTCGCCGAAGCGGTCGAGCGACGCCTGGATGCGTTCTATGCTGCACAGGTCGGAGCCGAGGCCGATGATCATGACGACCCCGGCGGGCCGTCATTACGAGGAGCCGAAGGCGACGCGGCAATGACGGTGGTCATCATCCTATCCCCGTGCCTCGTCCATCAGTTCGCGCATCCGGCGCACCGCGCTTTCGAGCCCGGTGAAGATCGCCTCGCCGATCAGATAGTGCCCGATGTTGAGTTCGGCGATCTGCGGGATCGCGGCGACGGGGACGACATTGTCATAGGTCAGGCCGTGGCCCGCGTGCGGTTCGATGCCGTTCTTCCACGCGAGCGCCGCGGCGTCGGCGAGGCGGCGAAGCTCGATGGCGCGCGCCTCGCCCTCGGCATGGGCATAGCGGCCGGTGTGGAATTCGACCACCGGCGCCCTGAGCCGCATCGCCGCCTCGATCTGGCGCGCGTCGGGTTCGATGAACAGGCTGACGCGAATCCCCGCGTCGCCCAGCCGCGCGACGATCGGCGCGAGATGATTATGCTGCCCCGCCGCGTCTAGCCCGCCCTCGGTCGTGCGCTCCTCGCGCTTTTCGGGAACGATGCAGGCGGCGTGCGGCGCGTGGCGCAGCGCGATGGCGAGCATCTCCTCGGTCGCGGCCATTTCGAGATTGAGCGGCAGGTCGGTCGCGGTCTGGATGCGTGCGAGGTCGTCGTCGCGGATGTGGCGCCGGTCCTCGCGCAGATGCGCGGTGATGCCGTCGCCGCCGACCGCCGCGACGATCTGCGCCGCGCGCACCGGATCGGGATGGTCGCCGCCGCGTGCGTTGCGGATCGTCGCGACATGGTCGATGTTGACGCCGAGACGCAGGCGGCCGGACCGGGACGCGCTCAATTCGCGCGGCTCCCCGGCTTGATCGCCGGCGTTTCCGCCAGTTCGGGCGGCAGGTCGTCGGCGGCATAGGTCGGGAAATTGATCGCGACGAGCGGATAGAAGGGAACGCCGAGGTCGATGTTGCTTCCCGCCGAGCGGTCGACCAGCGCCGCTTCGGCCAGCACTTCGCCGCCCGCCGCGCGCACCGCCTCCATCGCCTCGCGCGACGACAGGCCGGTGGTGACCACGTCCTCGACCATCAGCACCTTCGTGCCGGGGGCGATGGCGAAGCCGCGGCGCAGTTCGAAGGTGCCGGTCGGACGCTCGACGAAGATCGCGGGCTTGCCCAGCGCGCGGCCCATCTCGTGGCCGATGATGACGCCGCCCATCGCCGGCGACACGACGAGGTCGGTCGCCTGCCGCAGCTCGCGCGGCAGCTTGGCCGCGAGCGCGGAGGCAAGCCGCCCGGCGCGCTCGCTATTCATCAGGACGCGGGCGCATTGCAGATAATATTCGCTGTGGCGGCCGGAGGAGAGGAGGAAATGCCCCTGCAACAGCGCGTCGGCAGCGCGGAACTCGGCCAGTATTTCGTCGTCTGTCATGGGAGAACGGTCTTTTCTTCCTGTTGTCCCGCTTTTTTCGAAGCGGGTTGGGGTCGCCAAGATTTGCGAGCCGCAAAATAGTGTTAGAGATGCTTGAGGCAAGCGGCAAGCGGGTCTATAGCGCCCGCGAGATTCAGCCCGTTCGTTGGCATCGGCGATCCGCGATCCGCGGTCGGATGGGACGAGGCTGGATATCGGGAACAATATAGGCAACGGGCGGCACCATTCTTATGAAGAGTTTGAAAACCCTTGTAATTGCAGCGGCTTTATCGTTCGGCACCATGGGCGTGGTGCAGGCGCAGGCTCCCGCCGCCGCACCGGTCGAGGCGCCGGCGGCGACGCCGGTCGCGACTCCGGCGCCCGCCGTGACCGACGCGGCGGCGCCCGCGACGGACGCGGCCGCGGTGCCGGCCGGCGACGCGACCTATGTGCCGATGAAGCCCGTCCCGGGCGTCGGGCAGCCGGTCGACGGCGGGCTGAACTTCCAGCCGCAGGCCAGCGTGCTCGGCCAGAAGGCCTATGGCCTCAGCCACCACATCCTGCTCCCGGTCATCACCGCCATTTCGCTGCTGGTGCTCGGCCTGCTGCTCTGGGTGGTCGTCCGCTATCGCGCCAGCGCCAATCCCGAACCTTCGAAGACTTCGCACAACACGATCATCGAAGTGATCTGGACCGCGGTTCCCGTGCTGATCCTCGCGGTGATCGCGGTGCCGTCGATCCGCCTGCTCGCGGCGCAGTACGAACCGCCGAAGAAGGATGCGCTGACGGTCAAGGTCACCGGCTATCAATGGTATTGGGGCTATGCCTATCCCGACCAGGGCATCGGCGAATATGTGTCGAAGATGCTGACGCCCGAGCAGGCGACGGCCGCGGGCGAACCCTATCATCTGGCGGTCGACAACCGCATGGTCGTTCCCGTCGGGCAGCAGGTGAAGCTGATCATCACCGGCGCTGACGTGATCCACAGCTTCGCGGTGCCGTCCTTCTGGATCAAGATGGACGCGGTGCCGGGCCGCGCCAACGAAACGACCTTCACCGTGACCAAGCCGGGCGTCTATTACGGCCAGTGCTCGGAACTGTGCGGTGTCGATCACGGCTATATGCCGATCGCGGTCGAAGCGCTGCCGATGGACAAGTGGAAGGCGTGGGTCCGCTCGCGCGGTGGCAACCCCGACGGCGCTGAAGCCGCGGCGCCCGCCGCGGCCGCGCCGGCGCCGACCGGTCCGGTCCCCGCCACCACCGAAGCCGCGCCGGCGGCGGCGCCCGCCGCCGTTCCGGCAGCCAAGAATTAAGACAAGGGGTCCGACAGATGACCGATATCGCAGCGACTGCACCCGTCCACGGCCACGATCATGCGCATGACGAGCATGATCATGTGCCTGGTTTCTTCACCCGCTGGTTCCTCTCGACGAACCACAAGGACATCGGGACGCTCTACCTGATCTTCGCGATCTTCGCGGGCATCATCGGCGGCGTGATGTCGGGGATGATGCGCCTCGAGCTTGCGGAGCCGGGCATCCAGTATCTCCACGGCTGGGCGCAGTTCTTCGATCCGGCCGCGGGTGATACGCAGGCGAAGCATTTCTGGAACGTGCTGATCACCGCGCACGGGCTGATCATGATCTTCTTCATGGTGATGCCGGCGATTATCGGCGGATTCGGCAACTGGTTCGTGCCGCTGATGATCGGCGCGCCCGACATGGCCTTCCCGCGCATGAACAACGTCAGCTACTGGCTGACCACGGTGGCGTTCGTCCTGCTCGTCGGGTCGATGTTCGTCCCCGGCGGCAGCGGGCTCGGCGCAGGCACGGGCTGGACGCTCTATGCGCCGCTGTCGACCAGCGGATCGGTCGGCCCGGCGGTCGACATGGTGATCTTCTCGGTCCACCTCGCGGGTGCGGCGTCGATCCTCGGCGCGATCAACTTCATCACCACCATCTTCAACATGCGCGCACCGGGCATGACGCTCCACAAGATGCCGCTGTTCGTCTGGTCGGTGCTCGTCACCGCCTTCCTGCTGCTGCTGTCGCTGCCGGTCCTCGCCGCGGCGATCACCATGCTGCTGACCGACCGCAATTTCGGCACCACCTTCTATGACGCGACGGGCGGCGGCGATCCGGTGCTCTACCAGCACCTGTTCTGGTTCTTCGGCCACCCGGAGGTCTACATCATGGTGCTGCCGGGCTTCGGCATCATCAGCCAGGTCATCTCGACCTTCAGCCGCAAGCCGGTGTTCGGCTATCTCGGCATGGCCTATGCCATGGTCGCGATCGGCGTCGTCGGCTTCATCGTGTGGGCGCACCACATGTTCACCGTCGGCATGAGCGTCAACCTGAAGATGTATTTCACCGCGGCGACGATGGTCATCGCGGTCCCGACCGGCATCAAGATCTTCAGCTGGATCGCCACCATGTGGGGCGGCTCGCTGAGCTTCAAGACGCCGATGCTCTGGGCGCTGGGCTTCATCTTCATGTTCACCGTCGGCGGCGTGACCGGCGTCGTCCTCGCCAACGGCGGTGTCGACACCAACCTGCACGACACCTATTATGTCGTCGCGCACTTCCACTATGTGCTGTCGCTGGGCGCGGTCTTCTCGCTCTTCGCGGGCTTCTATTACTGGTTCCCGAAGATGTCGGGCCGGATGTACAGCGAAGTGCTGGGGCAGCTCCATTTCTGGATCTTCTTCATCGGCGTGAACGTCCTGTTCTTCCCGCAGCACTTCCTGGGGCAGCAGGGCATGCCGCGCCGCTATCCCGACTATGCGGAAGCCTTCACCTATTGGCACCACATCTCGTCGATCGGCTATGCGATCATGGCCGTCGGGATGCTCTTCTTCTTCGCGAACATCGTCTATGCCTATGTCGCGGGCAAGAAGGCCGCCGCCAATCCGTGGGGTGAAGGCGCGACGACGCTCGAATGGACGCTGTCGAGCCCGCCGCCCTTCCACCAGTTCAACGAACTGCCGCGTATCGCCTGATCGGGTTCTGCCCCCTGCCGACACTTGGCAGGGGGCGTCTCTTTCAAGGCCGGTTTTTGGAATGTGTGAGCGTATCGAAGTCGTCATCGCAGCCCCGGACCCGATCCGGGTGGAGCAGTCCAGAGCGAGTTTTCGCTACTCTGGATCGCCGACCCTCGGTTTTCGCCGGGGTCGCAATGACGGACCGAAAAGGTTAGCATGTCCGATATGACGCACAGCCTGACCCATGCCGGCACGGCGCTTCCCGCCGACTGGCGCGACCTGTTCGCGCTGACCAAGCCGCGCGTCATGTCGCTCGTCGTCTTCACGGCGGCGTGCGGGCTGCTCGCGGCGCCGGGGCATGTCCATCCGGTGCTCGCCTTCGCGTCGATCCTCGCGATCGCGCTGGGGGCGGGGGCGTCGGGGGCACTCAATCAATGGTATGAGGCGGCACTCGACGCGAAGATGAAGCGCACCGCCGGACGCCCGCTGCCCGCGGGCCGGCTCGATCCGCAGACGGCGCTGCAGTTCGGCGTCGGGCTTGCCGCCTTTTCGGTGTTCCTGATGCTGTTCGCCGCCAACTGGCAGGCGGCGGCGCTGCTCACCGTGTCGATCCTCTTCTACGTCATCGTCTATACGATGTGGCTCAAGCCGCGGACGCCGCAGAATATCGTGATCGGCGGGGCGGCGGGCGCCTTTCCGCCGCTGATCGGCTGGGTCGCCGCGACGGGCCATGTCGCGCCGCTGCCGGTGCTGCTCTTCCTGCTCATCTTCCTGTGGACGCCGCCGCATTTCTGGGCGCTCGCGCTGTTCGTGCGATCGGACTATGCCGCGGCGGGCATTCCGATGATGCCGGTGGTCGCGGGCGAGACGTCGACGCGGCGGCAGATCCTGTTCTATGCGATCATCATGGCCGTCGCGGCGGTCGCGCCGTGGCCGCTCGGCTATGCCGGCGCGCTCTATGGCTGGACGGCGGCGGTCCTGTCGGCGCTGTTCGTGTTGCTGTCGGCGCAGGTCGGATTGCGCCGTTCGGCCGAGAACGACCGGATGCAGCCCGAAAAGCGGCTCTTCGCTTTTTCCGTCGCCTATCTTTTCATCCTGTTCGGCGCGATCGTCGTCGACCATATGTGGCCGCTATGACAGACGAACCGACGCAAGAGCCTTTCGACGAGGCCGAGTATCGCCGCCGCCAGCGCAGCCGGGCCAATCTGACCGGCTGGATCCTGGGCGGACTGGCGCTGCTCTTCTTCTTCATCACGATGGCGCGAATGGGATGACGGACAGCAAGAATCTGCGGACCGCGATGCTCGCGGGACTGGTCGCGGTCATGATGATCGGGCTCGGCTTCGCCGCGGTGCCGCTCTACAATCTCTTCTGCCGCGTCACCGGCTTCAACGGCACGACGCAGCGTTATGACCCCGCCGCCGCTGCCGAGGAGCCGCAGGTGCTCAGCGACACCATCTCGGTGCGCTTCGACGCCAACGTCTCGCCGAAGCTGCCGTGGAAATTCCATCCCGAACGGCCGCGCGACACGGTGAGCATCGGCGCGCGCGACATGGCGATCTTCATCGCAGAGAATAATTCGCCGCATCCGATCACCGGCACCGCGACCTTCAACGTCACGCCCGACCAGGCGGGCAAGTATTTCACGAAGATCCAGTGCTTCTGCTTCACCGAGCAGGTGCTGCAGCCGGGCGAGCGGATTCGCATGCCGGTGCTGTTCTTCGTCGATCCGAAGATCAAGGACGATGTCGACGCGCGCGACATTCAGGAAATCACGCTGAGCTATACCTTCTACCCTGTGGACGAGGGCAAAAAGGCGAGCTAAGGCCGCGATCGAGAGTCTAATAACCAGACCGGCGGTGCGATGGGGAATCGCGATGCTGGGGCAATAAACGGGAACTGCGACATGGCTGGTGCCAAACATCACGATTATCATCTCGTCAATCCCAGCGTCTGGCCGATGATCGGCTCGCTGGCGGCGCTCGTCATGTTCTTCGGCGCCGTGATGTGGATGCACACCGATTATTTCGGCGGGTCCGGCAAGTGGGTGTTCTGGCTCGGCATTCTCGGCATCATCGTCACCTTCTTCAGCTGGTGGAGCAAGGTGATCGAGGAAGCGCACGAGGGGCATCATACCCCCGTCGTCCAGCTTCACCTGCGCTACGGCATGATCCTGTTCATCGCGTCGGAAGTCATGTTTTTCGTCGGCTGGTTCTGGGCATGGTTCGATTTCGCGCTCTTCCCGGTGCCGGTCGAGATCGTGGACGGTGCGGTCAGCTCGCTGTTCGGCCAGGACGGCGCGGCGGCGATCACCCAGTGGCCGCCGAAGGGCATCCACGTCATCGACGCCTTCTCGCTGCCGCTGCTCAACACGCTGATCCTGCTCTGCTCGGGCACGACGATCACCTGGGCGCACCATTCGCTGATCCACGGCGATCGCGAAGGGCTGAAGAAGGGGCTGTGGCTGACGATCATCCTCGGCGCGATCTTCTCGACGATCCAGGCCTATGAATATTCGGCGGCGCCCTTTGCCTTCGGCGAGATCAACTACAGCTCGGCCTTCTACATGGCGACCGGCTTCCACGGTTTCCACGTGCTCGTCGGGACGATTTTCCTGATCGTCTGCCTCGTCCGCACCTACAAGGGCGATTTCACCCCGCAGCAGCATTTCGGTTTCGAGGCCGCGGCCTGGTACTGGCACTTCGTCGACGTCGTGTGGCTGTTCCTGTTCATCATCGTCTATGTCTGGGGCGGCTGGGGCGCTCCGGTCGCTGCGCACTGATTTGCCCGGCGAAGCTCCGAAACAGCAAGGGCAGCCGCCGCTCTGGCGCGCTGCCCTTTTCGGTCTCTGCCCCGAATGCGGGGCGTCGGGACTGTTCGAGGGGCCGGCGCGCTTCCGGCCGCGATGCCGCGCCTGCGGGCTCGATTACGGCCGCTACAACGTCGGCGACGGGCCGGCGGCCTTCCTGACGCTGATCATCGGCGCGCTGCTGATCGCCGCGGCGCTCAGCCTCGATTTCGCCTTCGAGCCGCCGCTGTGGGTGCATATCGTCCTGTGGGTGCCGCTGACCGCCGCCGCGGTCCTCTATGGCCTGCGCGTCGGCAAGGCGGCGCTGCTCGCCAGCGAGCACCAGCGCCAGGCGGCCGAAGGGCGCCGCGCCGAGGACGGTGATGACTGACCCCGCGACTCCGGCGCGGCGCTGGCCGCTGATCCCGACGCTGCTGGTCGCGGCGGCGGTGGCGGTGATGATCGCGCTCGGCGTCTGGCAGCTCCAGCGCAAGGGGGAGAAGGAGGCGCTGATCGCGCTCTACGAGCGCAACGGGGCGATGGCGTCGAGCGTCGCCTATCCCGAGCTTCCGCCCGTTCCCGACGCGCTGCTGTTCCGCAAGAGCAGCGTGGTCTGCCTCGAACCCGTCCGCTGGGACCCGCGCAGCGGCACCGACCGCCGCGGCCGGACCGGCATCCGCATGATCGCCGACTGCCGAACCGGCGCCGAGGGGCCGGGCGTTCTCGTCGACGTCGGCATCGCCGACGATTTCACGCCGCCTGCGTGGAAGGGCGGCGTCGTGGCCGGCACGATCGTCCCTGGTCCCGACCAGCCGGGGCTGATCGAGCATTTGACGGGCAGGGCGGTGCCGGCGCGGGCGATGCTCGTCGCCGACCAGCCCGCGCCGGGCCTGCGCGCGAGCGCGGTGCCATCGGGCGCCGACGTGCCGAACAACCACCTTGCCTATGCCGTGCAATGGTTCCTGTTCGCCGCGATGGCGGTGGCGATTTACGTCCTCGCGCTACGCCGCCGCTTGCAGCGATGACGGCGCGCCGTTAGGGCGCATGGCCGTGATGGATTATATCAGCACCCGCGGCTCCGCGCCGACCCTCGACTTTCGTGCCGCCACACTTGCCGGCCTCGCCGACGACGGCGGCCTCTATGTGCCCGCGCGCTGGCCGCAAATGACGGCCGACGAGATTCGTGCGCTCGCTGGGCTCGATTATGTCGAGACGGCGGTGCGGGTGATGGCGCCCTTCGTCGCCGGCGTGCTGAGCGAGGACGAACTGCGCGGGCTGTGCAAGGCCGCATACGGCCGCTTCGGGCACGATGCGGTGACGCCGCTCGTCCAGCTCGACCATCGCCACTGGCTGCTCGAACTCTTCCACGGCCCGACGCTGGCGTTCAAGGACGTGGCGCTGCAACTGCTCGGCCAGCTTTTCGAAACCTTCCTGCGCGGCGGCGAGACCGAACTGACGATCGTCGGCGCCACCTCGGGCGACACCGGATCGGCGGCGATCGAGGCGGTCGCGGGACGCGACCATATCCGCATCTTCATGCTCCACCCCGAAGGCCGGGTCAGCGACGTGCAGCGGCGGCAGATGACCACCGTGCTCGCGCCCAACGTCCATAATATCGCGATCGACGGCAGTTTCGACGATGCGCAGGCGATGGTGAAGCGGTTGTTCGGCGATGCCGAGGCGCGGAGCCGGCTGACGTTGTCGGCGGTGAACAGCATCAATTGGGCGCGGCTGATGGCGCAGGTCGTCTATTATTTCTATGCCGCCGTGCGGCTCGGGGCGCCCGAGCGGCCGGTGGCGTTCAGCGTGCCGACCGGCAATTTCGGCGACGTCTTCGCGGGCTATGTCGCGGCGCAGATGGGGCTGCCGATCGCGCGGCTTGTCGTCGCGACCAACGTCAACGACATTCTCCACCGGGCGCTGACCAGCGGCGATTACAGCGCGGGCACCGTCACCCCGACCGCGACGCCGAGCATGGACATCCAGGTCAGCAGCAATTTCGAGCGGCTGCTGTTCGACCTGTCGGGGCGCGACGGCGCGGCGATCGCCGGGATGATGGCCGAATTCGACCGCAGCCGCGCGATGACGATCCCCGCCGACATGCGCGCCGGCGCGCAGGCGCTGTTCTCCAGCGCGCGGATCGATGCCGACGGTATGACGCTGGCGCTGCGCTGGGCGCAGGAACGGGGCGGGCAGATCATCGACCCGCACAGCGCCGTCGGCCTGGCGGCTGCGCGCGCGCTGGAGATCGACGGCGACGTACCCGTCGTCACGCTGGCGACCGCGCATCCCGCGAAGTTCCGCGACGCGGTCGAACGCGCGACCGGGGTGCGTCCGGCGCTGCCGCCGCGGCTCGGCAACCTGTTCGAGCGCGAGGAGCGCTACAGCAAGCTGCCCGGCGACTATGACGCGGTGAAGGCGCATATCCTGGCGGAAGCCGCCCGTGGCTGACCTGCTGCCCCTGGCGACGCTCGTCGGGGACGCGTGGGAGGATTATGGGCTGGTCGACAGCGGCGGCGGGCGCAAGCTCGAACGCTATGGCCGCTATCGCTTCATCCGCCCCGAACCGCAGGCGATGTGGCAGCCCGCGCTGCCGCAGGCCGAATGGGACAAGGCCGATGGCGAGTTCATCCCCGCGTCGGACGAGGATGGCGGCGGGCGCTGGTATTATCACCGCCCCGTGCCCGCCGAAGGCTGGCCGCTCGGCTGGCGCGAGGCGCGCTTCACCGCAAGCTGCACGCCCTTTCGCCACCTGGGCTTCTTTCCCGACATGGCGCCGGTCTGGGACTGGCTGCGCGAACAGGTCGCGGACAAGACCGATCCGGCCTTCCTCAACCTGTTCGGCTATACCGGGGTGGGCAGCCAGGCGCTCGCGGCCGCCGGTGCGGCGGTCACGCATGTCGACGCCTCGAAGAAATCGGTCGCGCAGGCGCGCGAGAATGCCGCGCTCGCCGACATGGCCGAGCGGCCGATCCGCTGGATCGTCGACGACGCCGGCAAGTTCGCGGCGCGCGAGGTGCGGCGCGGACGGCGCTACGACGCCATCCTGCTCGACCCGCCCAAGTTCGGGCGCGGCCCGAACGGCGAGCGCTGGCAGATCGAGGAGGGGCTGGCGCCGCTGCTCGCCGATTGCCGCCACCTGCTCGACGCCGACAGCCGCGCGCTGTTCCTCACCGTCTATGCGGTGCGGATGTCGGCGCTGGCGATCGGCGAGCTGCTGGCGCAGCTTTTCGCCGACCTGCCCGGCAAGGTCGAATGCGGCGAACTCGCGGTGCGCGAGGAGGCGCGCGGACTGCTGCTGCCCACTGCGATCTTCGCGCGCTGGAGCCGCCACGGCTGACGGCTCTGGGCTCGTTAGGCGGCGATCTCGATGCGGTTCCGCCCGCTTTCCTTGGCGCGGTAGAGCGCTTCGTCGGCGGCTTTCAGCGCCGCGCGCGGATCGGCATAGCCGAAGACGTCGGCCACCCCGCCGGAAAAGGTGATCTGCCCGAACGGCTCGTCGGTCTTGCGGTTGATCAGGCGGCGCGCAGACAGCCGCTCACGCGCGTCGTCGAGCTGCTTCGCTGCCTCGCTCGGCGTCAGGCCGCGGAACAGCATCACGAATTCCTCGCCGCCATGGCGCGCGACATGGCAATGGTCATTCGAGATGTGCGCGAGCGTGTCGGCGATCATCTTGATCACCCGGTCGCCGGCGTCGTGCCCGTGCACATCGTTGATCTTCTTGAATTCGTCGATGTCGCAAAAGGCGACGCTCAGCGCCTCGCACGCCGCGCGCGCTTCGCCATGGTGGCGATCGAGCAGCGCCTCGAAGGCACGGCGGTTCGGCAGGCCGGTCAGATAGTCGATCTCGGCATCGCGCTTGGCGCGGGCGAGGCTGCGACGAAGCGCCTTCGCCTCCTCCTCGCTCCGGTGCATGTCGTCCTCGGCCTTGCGGGTGCGTTCGAGCATCGTGCGCGCCAGCACGGCGAGGTTGGAGACGATCCGCCCCGTCTTCTCGACCTGTTCGAGGTCGGACACATGCTGCGCCAGTTCGACGCCATAATCGCTGGTGACGCTGCGCGCCTGCCGGGTGCTCGCCTGGAAACTGTCGAGATCGGTTTCGAGCTTGGCCATCAGCCGGTCGAGGTCGGCGCGTCCCTGCTGCTCGGGTTCGTGCGCGACCAGCTCGTCGAGCCAGGGCTGGGTGATCCCCTCTGCCGATTGCGATCGCGCCGCGAACTGGCGCGCAAGCTTGGGGTTGGTTCCGGAAAAGGCGCCATGCGCCAGGACGAGGTTGGCGGGCGAAATATCGAGGTCGTTGTCGAGAAGGAAGGACATGATCGAATGGGCGAGTTGACTTCGCACTTCATGGGGGCGGTCGCGCGCCTCACCCATTTGGGCCGCCACCGCACCGGCGGCATCGTCGTGCCCCCGCGCGGATTTGAGCCCCAGCCAGCCAAGGAGCCGCCCGACCGGCTCGTTCGATGATGTTGCGTAAGTGGTCATATGGCCATTAACGAGCGCTTGTTGCGATGATTAAGCCGCGATTAGCCACGGCGCGACCTGACACGCTCGCCAGCTAGAGCATCGTGGACCAAAGCGGCATGATCTCAATGGGAAAGGGCGGCCGCATGCGCCGCGCCGGCATGGAAGCGATTGGAGAGACGACGATGACGGCATGCCGATATGATTTCGTCGCGGCACGGGCCGGGTGACGATGGCGGGCCTCGACCTTCCGCTCGACGCCGGACGCCAGATGTTGCGCGACAGCGTGCAGCGCTTCCTTGCCGACAAGGAGCGGGTGGGGTGGGCCGACCTGACTGCGCTCGGCCTTGGCGGCGTCACGATCCCCGAGGCGGCGGGCGGCTTCGGTGGCGGCGCGGTCGAGACGGCGCTGCTGATGGCGGAGCTGGGACCGGCGCTGGCGGGCGCCGACTGGCTCTCGCACGCGGCGGCGACCTGGCTCGTCGGGCGTCTGGCGCCGGGTCACGCTGCGCTGGGGGCGCTGGCTGAAGGGCGGCAGCGGGCGGCGCTGGTCTGTCCGGCGACGGCCGCCGCTATGCCGATCGTCGAGGCGGCGGACGGGGGATGGCGGCTGCGCGGACTGGCGACGCTGGTCGCCGGCGCGGCCGAGGCCGACCTGTTCGTCGTCGCCGATCCGCAGGCGGTCCTGCTCGTCGCCGCCGACCCCGACCGCGTCGAACAGCGCCACCGGATCATGCTCGACGGCAGCGTCACCGCCGACCTGGGTTTTGCGTCCGGTCCCGCCGAAGCCGAGGCGCTTGCCGAGGGGGAAGCGGCGCGCGCGGCGACCGAGATCGTCACCGATATGGTGCTGGCGGGGCGGTGTGGCGAGGCCGTCGGGCTGATGCGGCGCATGATCGACGACACCGCCGCCTATATGGGGCAGCGCCGGCAATTCGGGGTGCCCATCGGCTCGTTTCAGGCGCTGCGCCATCGCTGCGCCGACATGCAGCTCGCACTGATGAAGGCGGCCGCGCTCACCGAACTGGCGGTGCTGTCGGTGGACGGTGACGAGGCGGCGCGCGCCGCCGCGGTCGGTGCGGCCTGCGTTGAGGTGCAGGACGCGGTGCGGATCGTCGGCGAGGGCGCGGTGCAGATCCATGGCGCGATGGGGCTGACCGAGGAACTGGCGCTCGGCAGCCGTTTCAAGCGTGCGCTGGGAATCGCGGCGGCGATGGGGCCGCAGGCCACGCATCTCGCGCGCTTTGCCGAGGCGGCGGCCTGAAGGCGGCGGTCAGCCGAGAATCTGGCGCGCGATCAGGTCGCGCTGAATTTCGTTCGATCCCGCATAGATGGTGGCCGCGCGCCCGTTCAGATAGCGCGGCACCGCGACCGCAAGGCTCGCCGGCGTCTGGCCGTCGGCTTCGCTCCACGCCGCCGGACCGGCGATTTCGCACGCCAGCGTGTCGATGCGCTGCGCCGCTTCGGTGCCGAGCAGCTTGAGCGCAGAGGCATAGAGCGCCGCGCCGCCGCCGAGACCGCGCATCGCCTTCATCTCCAGCGCCTGCAACGCGCGCAGCGTCACTGCCTCGCGGTCGAGCCGCGCCCGGATCACCGGATCGGGCACGTCGTGGCCGCGCAGGCGGCGAAGCTGTCCCATCAGGGCCGGCGCATATTTGCCGCCGCGTTCGAAGGTGAGCAGATGCTTGGCGACCGACCAGCCGTCATTCTCCTCGCCCAGCCGGTTGGTGACGGGGACGCGGACGTCGTCGAAGAAGACCTGGTTCAGTTCATGCTCGCCGGCGAGGGTGCGGATCGGCTCGACGCCGATGCCCGGCGACTGCATGTCGAGCAGCAGGAAGCTGATCCCGGCCTGCGGCTTGCCTTCGTTCGACGTGCGCACGAGGCAGAACATGCGGTTCGCGAAATGGGCGTGCGTCGTCCAGATCTTCGACCCGTTGAGGACATAGTCGGCGCCGTCGCGGACCGCGCGAAGCTGAAGCCGGCCGAGGTCGGAGCCGGCGCCGGGTTCCGAAAAGCCCTGGCACCAATAATCCTCGCCCGACAGGATGCGCGGCAGGTAATGCGCCTGCTGATCGGGCGAGCCATAATGCATGATCACCGGGGCGACCATCTTCAGCCCCATCGGCGCGAGATTCGGTGCGCCCGCCGCGACGCATTCGGCGGCGAAGACATAGCGCTCGATCTCGCTCCAGCCCGGTCCCCCGAACCGTTCGGGCCAGTCGGGCGCCGCCCAGCCGCGCGCATGCAGGATGCGCTGCCACGGCAGCGATATGGCGGGATCGATAAAGACGCTGGTCGCGCGCTCGGCGGCGCGGCGCAGTTCCTCGGTCAGATGCTCGGCCAGGAAGGCGCGCACCATGTCGCGGAACGCGTGAAGATCGGGTTCGAGTGCGATGTCCATGCCCTGTTCCTAAACGGCGCGGCGACCCGGCCAAGCTGGCGGATGCGTCAGGCGGCCTGCGCGCCGACGAAGCCCAGCCCGGCGGCGATCTGAATCGACTGCGCGCGCCCGGTGGCGCCCAGCTTGGCGGCTGCGTTGCGCAGGTGAAAGCGCACCGTCGACACCGACAGCGACAGGATGATGCCGATCTCGCCATCGGTCTTGCCCGCGGCGGCCCAGCGCAGGCACTGCACCTCGCGCCGGGTCAGCGTCTGCGGCACGGTGGCGTTGCGCGGCCGGCCCCGCGCCTCGTTGTGCGTCGCGACGAGGCGCAGCGCGAGGTTGTGCATCGTGCCGGCATGCGCGCGGAACAGCGCCTCGACCCCGACAGGCTCGCGCGAGCACCAGAAGACGGCGCCGACCAGCCCGCGCGGCAGATGGACCGGCGCGATGATCGCCTCGCCGAAATTGGGGGTCTCCTTCGCCTGCTGGCAATCGACCGCGTCGAGCAGCGCGGTCGCGCGCCAGCTGCCGAGCCGCCCGTCGCTGTAATAGAAAGGCTCGGCGATCAGCCGCGCCGCGGTCAGGAAGGCGACGTGCAGCGCCAGCTTGCGGTCGCGCCAATAGGCATAGGCCGGATCGATCCAGCGGAAGCTGGTCTCCGCATAGGGGCGGCCGTGCTCGTCGGCCATCGGTTCGGGATCGCCGAGGTCGGCCTGCGCGGCGATATAGGAAAGGCCGGTCGCGTCGCCGATCGCCTGCACGTCGGCGATCAGCGCGGGAAGTTCCGACCAGCAAAGCGCCCGTTTGTCCGTCACATGTCCTCCCCCCGGTTCGATACTGACACAGATGCCAGCTTGTGAGCGGGGCCGCAATTATATCCTCTGACAGGGTCCGGCCGCGCCGGCGCTCGCGCAAAGACGAGCCGCATCGGCCAGCCGTTTGAGGGAGATGACGAATGAAGGCCTATCGACTGTTCCTGCTCGCCGGCACCGCCGCCGGCCTGTCCGTTGCGCCGCCGGCGCTGGCTGACGAAGCGGAAACGGCGGCGCGGACCGACGGCGAGATCATCGTCACCGCACAGCGCCGCGCCGAATCGCTGAACGACATCGGCATGGCCGTGCAGGCGGTCGACGCCGCGACGCTGGAAAGCCTGCGCGTCACCGACGTGCGCGACCTGACCGCGGTGGCGCCGAGCTTTACCGTGTCGCAAAGCTATCAGGGCGTGCCCACCTATACGCTGCGCGGCATCGGCTTCAACACGATCAACCTGTCTGCGACCTCGACCGTCGGCACCTATGTCGACGAGGTCGCCTATGCCTATCCGATCATGAACACCGGCCCGATCATGGACCTCGAGCGCGTCGAGGTGCTGAAGGGGCCGCAGGGCACGCTCTATGGCCGCAACACGACGGCCGGGCTGATCAACTTCATCACCGCCAAGCCGACCGATCATTTCGACGCGGGCGTCACCGCCGAACTCGGGAACTACCGGACCTATAATTTCGCGGGCCACGTCTCGGGGCCGCTCGGCGAAGGGGTTGCGGCGCGGATCGCGGTGCGCAGCGAGAACAGCGACAAGGGCTGGCAGGTCAGCAATTCGCGCCCCGGCGAACGGCTCGGCAAGGTCGACAAGCTGGGCATCCGGGGCTCGCTGGCGATCGACCCCGGCCCCGGCACCAGCATCGACCTGTCGGTGACCTGGTGGCAGAACAAGTCGGACACGGTCGCCGGGCAGGGCATCGGCTTCACCCCGGCGACCGACCCGGTGACGGGAACCAGCGCATCGCACCTCTTCAACGCGCCGGGGCTGGCGGATTATATCGCCGGCAATTTCCCGACCCGGGCGAGCCAGGCGGACTGGGCGCCCGAGGCGGGGCGATCGGCCGACGTCGGCCGCGGCGCCGGATTGCCCGGCGACCTGGCCGAAGACAATCGCTTCTGGGGCCTGAAACTGCGCGTCGATCAGGATGTCGCTGATGCGGTGAAATTCGTCAGCCTGACCAGCTACAATGATTTCCAGCGCAAGGCGCTGTCCGACTGGAGCGGCGCGCCCTATGAAATCCTGCTGCAGAAGGCCGACGGCCGCATCAAGAGCTTTGCGCAGGAAATTCATTTCGAAGGCGAGGCCGGCACGCTGAACTGGCTGGTCGGCGCCTATTACGGCCATGACAAGATCGTCGACAGCAACCGCACGATGCTCGGCGACAATGCGAACTCGCGCTTCATCCGCGCGGTGCCCTATATCCTCGTTCCCGGCGTCAACCTGCTCGACACGCCGTTCAATTCCGGCGGATACACCGCCGCCGACATGGCGACGGCCTTCCGCACCTATGAAGACATCGGCACGATGAACACCAGGACGTGGAGCATCTTCGGAAATGCCGACGCCGAGCTGACCGAGCAGCTCAAACTGACCGTCGGCCTTCGCTATACCGAGGACAAGCAGGACTATGTGGGCTGCTCGCGCGACTACAAGGGCAGCATGCTGCCGAACGTCAACATCGTGAACCGCTTCCTCTTCTCGGCGGGGGGCACGCTGCCCATCCCGGCGCCGATCGTGGAGGGGCAGTGCAACACCTTCGACGATGCGACCAACAGCTTCGGTCCGGTGGTGTCGACGCTGGACGAGAACAACCTCGCCTGGCGCGTCGTGCTCGACTGGTCGCCGAACGACGACACGCTGGTCTATGCGTCGGTATCCCGCGGCTACAAGTCGGGCACCTCGCCGGTCAACGCGGCGAGCAAGGCGCGGCAGAACGCGCCGGTGACGCAGGAAAAGCTGACGGCCTACGAATTGGGGCTGAAGGCGACGCTGGCCGACCGTCTGCTGCAGGCCAATTTCGCCGCCTTCTACTACGATTACAAGGACAAGCAGATCAGCACCTATTTCGCCGATCCGATCTACACCGCGTTGTCGCGCCTCGACAATGTGCCCAAATCGAGGGCCTATGGCTTCGAGGGCGAACTGACGCTGCGTCCCGCGCAGGGCGTGACGATCGCCGCCAACGGCCTGTGGCTGAAGACCCGCGTGATCGACTATGTCGGCACCAACGCCGCCGGCCAGCCGGAGAATTTCGACGGGGCGGAGTTTATCTACAGCCCGCGCTTCCAGGGCAGCATCGTCGCGGCCTACGATACGCCGGTGACCGACACGCTGAGCGCCAATGGCGCGGTCAGCCTGCGCTATCAGGGCAAGGCGAACACGATCTTCGAGGACGATCCGCTCTACAAGGTCGATTCCTATGCCGTCGTCAATGCCAGCCTCGGCCTGAAGTCGCAGGCCGGCTGGTCGCTGTCGCTGTGGTCGAAGAATCTGTTCAACAAATATTACTGGTCGGCGGTCGCCAGCAACGCCAATGTGGTCGTGCGCTTCGCTAACCAGCCGCGAACCTTCGGCCTGACGCTGGGGTATGATTTCTAGGAAAGTGTGAAGCGAGGGTCGTCGTCAGCCGCCATATTTGGCGGCGACGACGATGACCGCGAGCAGCGCGCCGACGACGATGCTGCGCCGGTCGCGCAGCGCGAAGGCGACGGGATCGCCGTCGACCTGGCCGCGCCCCGCCATCATCCAGATGCGGTTGAGCCAATAGAGCAGCGGGATGACGAGCAGCCACAGCAGTGCCGGATGCGCATATTCGCCGCCTTCGCCCTTTTCGGCGGCGAACAGCAGCAGGACGAGCAGCGACACCATGCCCGACGCGACGCCGCCCATCGCGACGAACATCTTGTCCGACGGCACATAGCCGCGTCCCGACAACAGCTGGTGCCGCTCGTTGCGGCTTTCGTCGAGCTCGACATAGCGCTTGAGATAGCCGAGGCTGAGGAAGAAGAAGATCGAGAAGATCAGCAGCCACATCGACGGGGCGACCGCGATCGCGGCGGCGCCGACGATCATGCGGATCGTGTAGAGCGAGGCGAGCGCGAGCACGTCGGCGATCATCGCCGACTTGAGCCGGAAGCTGTAGGCGAGCGTCAGCGCGAAATAGGCCGCGAGCGCGGCGAAGGTCGCGGGGCCGAGCAGAAACCAGCCGATGGCAAGGCCCAGGATCGCGGCCGCGCCGCTGATCGCGAGCGCCAGTGGAATGCCGAGATCGCCCGCCGCGAGGGGGCGCGAGCGCTTGCGTGTGTGACGCCGGTCGGCGTCGATGTCGAGCAGGTCGTTGAGCAGATAGACGCTCGACGCGATCACCGACAGGCTGACGAAGGCGAGCGCCGCCTGCCCCAGCGCGACGAAATCGAGAATATGGCCCGAGGTAGCGAGCGGCACGAAGACCAGCGCATTCTTCGCCCATTGATGCGGGCGGATCGCCTTCACCAGCGCGCGAAACGGGCTCCTGGGGGGCGGGCCGACGCGCTGCTCGTTCGCCGAGCGGGTCGGCACGCCCACCGTGTAGGCGTGCCGCGCCTCGCGCCAGATCGCGCGGTCGGCGGTCGAATCGCCGACATAGTCGAAGGGTGCGTCGCCGATCGCGGCGCGGATCGCGCGCAGCTTTCCGGCGCTCTTCAGGTTGCGGCGGCGGCTCGATCCCAGATAGCGGTCGAACAGTCCCAGATGGCGCGCGACGCGGCCGACATTGCGTCGGTGCGCGGCGCTGGCGAGGATGACCGGGCGGCCGTCGCGGCGCGCTTCGCCGATCAGGTCGACGACCTCGGCGCGCAGCGGCAACAGCGCCGGATCGACCGGATCGAGCCGGGCGAGGCGCGTCTTGAGTGCGGCGCGGCCCCACAGCAGCGCGAGCAGCAATTGCCAGAACAGCATCGGGCTGCGCCGCATCAGGCGCACGAGCGATTCGACTGCGACATCGGCGCGGGTCAGCGTCCGGTCGAGATCGACGATCAGGGCGACCTTGGCCGGCTCGGCGGGATCATGCGGCGGCATCGAGCGCCTCCTTCGGGCGGGCGCGCAGCCGGTCCCAGGCGATGCCCCAGCCGACGACCGCGAACAGCATCAGCGCGGGGATCGCCGGGTCGCGATAGCGGGTGATGACATAGGTGGTGGCGTGCAGCGCCCAGAAACCGGCGATCGCCGCCGCGACGATCCAGCGCTGCCGCGGTGTTCCTCCGCCGGCGAGCAGGCCGAACAGCGCAAAGCCGAGGATAAGCAGATATTGCGCGACCTCGACGAAGCGCGCCGTCGCCACCGCGCGCGACTGTGCGAAATCGGCGGCGTCGGGGACGTTCGGCGCCCAGAACAGCGCGAGCTTGGTGAGGCCGAGACTCGCGGTTCGCGCGGGATGCGCGCCGGCATAGGCGATGGCGCGCGCGCCGAGTTCGGCGCTCGCCCCGCGCTCGCCGAGCCGCTGGCGCATCTCCCCCCACTCGGGGCCTGCCGGGGTGTCCGCGATGCTGACGAAGGCGCCCGTCGCCGCGGGATTGTTGCCGAGATAGAGGTTGAAGCCGCCGTTGGTGTTGAGCGTCGGTGCGCCGACCATGGCCGTGGCGGCGGCGGCCCAGGGGATGAGCAGGGCCAGCGCGCCGGCCCCGACCAGCAGGCCGCGACGTATCCGCTGCTCCCCCGTCCACAGCAGCGCGAGCAGCGGCGCGACAATCAGCGGCAGTGCGGACCCCCCGGTCAGAATCGCCGCGCCATAGGCGACGCCCGCGAGCAGCGCGGTCTTGCTGCCGCCGCCGCGTAGCATCCGCCAAGACGCGAGCAGGACGAGCAGGAAGAGCGGCGTCGACAGATTCTCGCGCGCCAGCATCGCGCTGTTCCAGATGCCGGGGATCCACAGGGCATGAACCAGCAGGAGCAGGAGGATCAAGGGCGGCCGCATCGCGATTTCGCGCGCGAGCAGCACCAGCAGCGCCGCGCTCACCGCCGCTAGCGCCAGATTCGCGGCGATCGCGGTCCCGACGCTCGCGCCGAACAGCGCGAAGAAAGGAGTCAGCACCGCCGGATAGCCGATCGAATAGAAGGCGTGCTGCCCCCATTGATCGACCGGCCAATGCCCGCCCGCCATCGCTTCCGCCATGCGGAAATAGGCGAGACCGTCGTTGCCGAGCGGCTCGCCGATCGCGAACCAGGCGAGCAGGCGCACGCCGACCGTCGCGGCGATCAGCGTTGCGACCAGTCCGCGATAATGGGCTTCGATCCAGGCGGCGGCCGCCCCGATCATGAACCGCCAGCGCTCTGCGCGACGAGGACGCAGCCGAGCGCGATCAACAGCGTACCGGCGATGCGCGTGAGCGACAGATGTTCGTGAAAGGCCATCGCACCGATCAGCATCGTGAAGATGAAACCCAGCCCCACGAAGGGATAGGCGACGCTCAGCGGCAGGCGCGCGAGGACGAACAGCCACAGCACCGCGCCGAGGCCATAGAGCGCGAAGCCCGCGATCAGATAGGGCGAACTGGCATAGGCCAGCATGGTTTCGGACAGGGTCCGCGTGGCTCGTGCGCCCTGCACCCCCAGCTTGAGCAGCATCTGGGCGAGCGCCGACATGCCGACGCTGGTCAGGATGAGCAGCAGCAGCGGAGGGGAGAGGGTGGCATTCATCGCGCCCCTCTAGCCCGCGAGCTGTAAAATTACCCTTAAATCGCGGTAATCCATGACGATGTGCGACGGGGCGATGGCGCGTGTTCCTGTATCGTCACCCCGGATCAAGTCGGCAATTATACCTTTTCGCCAAGTCACCGTTCCCCGGCGAAAGCCGGGGTCCATGCGAAGCAGCGCTGTGCCATCTGGCCCCCGGCTTTCGCCGGGGAGCAGCTCCTGACTTGCCTGAAGGCTATATATGCCGATCAAGTCCGGGTGACGAGGAAGCCGAAATATGCCGTTTGAATGTTCTTGTGTCCCCGCGCAGGCGGGGACCCCGAGCGTTCATATGCCGACGCGGGCTTTTCGCCGCTCTGGACTCCCGCCTTCGCGGGAGTATCGAGGTTCATTTAGAGCGTGACATCGAATGATCGTCATTGCGAGCGGCGAAGCCGCGCGGCAATCCAGAGCGTGCGCAGACCGCCCTGGATGGCTTCGCTCCGCTCGCAATGACGAAGCGGGTCTATCCAAAATCACCATGCTCTGAAAACGAATGCGATCTAGTTCCGCCCGGCGGTCAGCCCGCGCGCGATGACCTGCGCCTGAATCTCGGCCGCACCCTCGAAGATATTGAGGATGCGCGCGTCGCACAGCACGCGGCTGATCTCATATTCGAGCGCGTAGCCGTTGCCGCCGTGGATTTGCAGCGCCGCGTCGGCGTTCGACCAGGCGGCGCGCGCGCCGAGCAGCTTTGCCATTCCCGCCTCGATGTCGCAGCGCTTGCCCGAGTCCTTGGCGCGTGCGGCGGCGTAGCTCAACTCGCGCGCGGCGACGAAATCGACGAGGCTCATCGCCAGCTTGTCGGCGACGCGCGGAAAATGGACGATCGCCCTGCCGAACTGCTTGCGGGCGAGCGCATAGGCGAGCCCGAGTTCGAGCGCGCGTCGCGCCACCCCGACCGCGCGCGCCGCGGTCTGGATGCGCGCGCCCTCGAAGGTGCGCATGAGCTGCTTGAAGCCTTGCCCTTCCTCGCCGCCGAGCAGCGCGTCGGCGGGGGCCTGCATCGCGTCGAACTGCAGCGCATATTCACGCATCCCGCGATAGCCGAGCACCTCGATCTCGCTGCCGCTCATCCCTTCGGCCGGAAAGGGATCGGCCTCGGTCCCGCGCGGCTTGGGAACCAGCAGCATCGACAGGCCCGCATAGCCCTTGGCGTCGGGAACGGTGCGCGCGAGCAGCGTCATCAGGTCCGAGCGCGCGGCGTGGGTGATCCAGTTTTTCGCGCCGTCGATCACCCAGCCGTCGCCGACCCGCCGCGCGCGCGTCTGGAGCGCGCCGAGGTCGGAGCCGGTGTCGGGTTCGGTGAACACCGCCGTCGGCAGTATCTCGCCGCTGGCGATCTTCGGCAGCCATTCGGCCTTTTGCGCGTCGGTGCCGCCCATCGCGATCAGTTCGCCCGCGATCTCCGACCGCGTGCCGAGCGACCCCGCGCCGATCCAGCCGCGCGACAGCTCCTCGGTGACGATGCACATGACGAGCTTGCCGAGGCCGAGGCCGCCGAATTCTTCCGCTATGCAAACGCCAAAGGTGCCGAGGTCTGCCATCGCCTGAACCGTGGCGTCGGGGATCAGGGCGTTGGCGAGGTGCCAGCCATGCGCGTGGGGGATGATCTCCGTTTCGGTAAAGCGGCGATACTGGTCGCGGATCGCGTCGAGGTCGGCGTCGTGCAGCGTCTCGCTCGGCCAGTGACCCTCGGCGAGCGCGGCAGCGACAGCGGCGCGCATTGCGGCATGGTCGGCGTCGAGCAGATCGGCGCAGGCATCGGCGAGCGTCCGGGCGGCCGCGCCGATTCCGAGGTCGGCCGGGCGGAAGATTTCATTCTGCCCCATCGGCAGCCCGCCGGCGAGCTGGCCGATGCTTTCGGCGAAGGCCAGCGTCGCGACCTGCGCGTCGAGCGGGTTGTCGCCCCTTCCGGCCTCGAGCCAGTCGAGCACGGCTTCCAGCGCGGCGACCGTCGTCGCGACCCATGCGAAGCCGTGCGCTGCGCGCTGCTCGGCGTCGATCGGGTTTGCCGCCAGCCGTGCGGCCAGCGCCCCTTGCGCCGTCGCGCGATAGGCTTGCGCCGCCGCCAGAGCCGGGCGGAGCTCCATGGTCAGGCCGCGCGCTCGAAGATCGCAGCGATGCCCTGGCCGCCGCCGATGCACATCGTCTCCAGCCCGTAACGGCCGTCGCGGCGCACCAGTTCGCGCGTCAGATTGGCGAGGATGCGCCCGCCGGTCGCGCCGATCGGGTGGCCGAGCGAGATGCCCGATCCGTTGACGTTGAGTATCTCGTTGCGGCTGTCGTCGTCGGACCAGCCCCAGCCCTTGAGCACCGCGAGCACCTGCGGCGCGAAGGCTTCGTTGAGTTCGACGAGGTCGATGTCGTCCCAGCCGAGCCCATTGCGCGCGAACAGCCGCTCGACCGCGGGCACCGGTCCGATGCCCATGCGGCTCGGGTCGCATCCCGCCGCCGCCCAGCTATGGAACCAGGCAATGGGTTCGAGGCCGAGTTCGTCCAGCTTGTCTTCGGCGACGACGAGGCATGCGGCGGCGGCATCATTCTGCTGGCTGGCGTTGCCCGCGGTGACGACGCCGCCTTCCAGCGCGCGCAGCTTGCCCAGCGTCTCCATGCTCGCGTCGGCGCGATAGCCTTCGTCGTGCGCGAAGACGACCGGGTCGCCCTTCTTCTGCGGCACGCTGACCGGGACGAGTTCGTCGTCGAACAGACCCTTGTCCCACGCCGCCGCGGCGCGCTGGTGGCTGCGCACGGCGTAGGCGTCGGCCTGCTCGCGGGTGATGTTGTAATCCTTTGCCAGATTCTCGGCGGTCTCGATCATTCCGGTGATGACGCCGAAGCGCTCGACCGGCTGCGACATCACGCGCCCGCGCGTCAGCCGGTCGTGCAGCGTCAGATTGCCCGCGCGTACGCCCTTGCGAATGTCGGTCGTGTAATGCTCGACGTTCGACATCGATTCGACGCCGCCCGCGACGACGATGTCGGACATGCCCGTCTGCACCATCATCGCGGCGTTGACGACCGCCTGCAGGCCCGAGCCGCAGCGGCGGTCGAGCTGATAGCCCGGCACTTCGAGCGGCAGGCCCGCGGCAAGCCACGACCAATGCCCGATGCTCGGCGCCTCGCCATTGCCATAGCCCTGCGAAAAGACGACATCGTCGACGCGTGCGGGGTCGATCTTCGTGCGGTCGATCAGCGCCTTCAGGATGACGGCGCCCAGCTCTCCGGCGGTAACCGACGACAGACTGCCGCCGAACTTGCCGACGGCGGTGCGGATCGGGGCGACGATGGCGGCGCGGCGCAGGGTCATGTCATTCTCCGGTATGTTTCTGGTATTGAATTGGATCGTCACCCCGGATCAAGTCCGGGGTGACGGAAGAAAGGGATATCTCAACCAATGCCGACAATCCTGGCGTCGATTAGCCGGGCGATCTCGCCCGACGACAGCGACAGGCGGGCGGCCAGCACCTCTTCCGAATGCTCGCCGTTGCGCGGGGCGGGGCGGGGCGGCTGGCGGTCGGCCTGCGGGATGGTCGCGAAGGCGCCCGCGGCGGGATAGGCGAAGCCGCTCGGATTGGCCGCGTCCGCGAAGATCGGGTTGTCCGCCACCAGCGCCGGGTCGTTCGCGGCGTCGAGCATCGTGCGATAGGGCGAATGGACGATCCCGCCCGCGTCGAAGGCGGCGGCGAGGTCGGCGTGGTCGCGGCGCGCGATCGCCCGCTCGAACAGCGGATAGAGCGCGTCGCGGTGCGTGAAGCGCAGCCCGTCATCCTTCGCGAAGGACACGCCGCGCACCGCCTCGACCGCCGCGACGGCATCGCCGAGGTCGAGCGCCGCGATCAGATTCGCCCATTGGCGCGGCGTGACGACGACGATCATCGTCCGCTGCCCGTCGCGTGTCGTGAAATCGCGGCCAAACAGGCCATAGACGGCGTTGCCCAGCCGCGGCCGGTTCGCTCCGCTATAGAGCACCTCGGCGATGCCGCCCATGTTGGCGACGGTGCCGATCGCGACGTCGGACAGCGGCAGGCGCACCTCGCCGCCGTCGCCGGTTGCGGCGCGCCGCTGGACCGCGGCGAGCAGCGCGAAGGCGGCATAGGCGCCCGTGAGCAGGTCCCACGCGGGCAGGACATGGTTGACCGGCTCCGGCCCCGCACCGGTGAGCATCGGATAGCCGACGCTGTTGTTCACCGTATAGTCGAGCGCGGGCGACCCGTCGGCCCAGCCCATCACACGGATGGTGATGAGGTCGGGACGCCCTTCGGCCAGCAGGTCGTGCGACAGGAAGCCCTTGACCGGGAAATTGGTGACGAACTGCCCCGTCGCGCGCACCAGCGCCTGCAGCAGTTCGCGCCCCTCGGGCCGGCCGAGGTCGAGCGCGACCGACTTCTTCGCGCGATTGAGATTTTCCCAATAGAGCGAATCGTTGTTTTCCGTGACCGGCCAGCGCCGGAAATCGGGACCGCCGCCGATCTGGTCGACGCGGATCACCTCGGCCCCGAACTGGGCGAGATACAGGCCCGCGGTGGGCGAGGCGACGAAGGACGACGCCTCGATGACGGAGAGGCCGGGGAGGAGGTTATACATGGGCCGCTCCCTCCGGGGCCTCGATCGTGGCGGGCTTATCCATTCGCATGGAACTCGCGCAGCATATGCTTGGCGATCTGAAGCTGAAGGATCTGCGTCGTCCCTTCGTAGATGCGATAGATGCGCGCGTCGCGGAAGAAGCGCTCGGCGTCATATTCGGCCAGATAGCCCGCCCCGCCATAGACCTGGACGCAGGCGTCGACGACGCGGCCGCACATCTCGCTGGCAAAGACCTTGAACGCCGCGGCCTTGCGCAGGACATTCTCGCCCGCGTCGGCGCGGCGGGTGACGTCCTCCATCATGCATTCGGCGGCATAGATGTCGATCTCGCTCTGCGCGAGCATCTGCTGGATGAGCTGGAAGTTCGCGATCGGCTCGCCGAACGCCTTGCGCTCGGTCGCATAGCGGACCGCGCTGTCGAGCGCGCGGCGGGCATAGGCGGTGGCGGCGGCGCCGACCGACATGCGGCCGTTGTCGAGGCTCATCATCGCATAGGCAAAGCCCTTGCCGAGTTCGCCGCCAAGCAGCGCCTCGCCGCCGACGCGGACGTCGTCCATCACGATGTCGGCGATATGGCTGCCCGCCTGGCCCATCTTCTTGTCCGACTTGCCGATCGACACGCCCGGCGCGTCCATCGGCACGATGAAGGCGGAGACATGGGCGTTCTTGGGCAGATTCTCCTTGCTCGTCCGCGCCATGATCAGCCCGACCGTCGCAAAGGGCGAATTCGTGATGTACCGCTTGGTGCCATTCAGCACCCAGCCGTTGTCGGTCTGCGCAGCGCTGGTCTGGAGCCCCGCCGAGTCCGATCCCGATCCCGGTTCGGTCAGGCCGAAGCAGGCGATTTCGCCCGATGCGACGCGCGGCAGCCATTCGGCCTTCTGCGCGTCGGTCCCGCCATTCTTGAGCGCCGAGGTGAACATGCCGATGTTGATCGAGATGATCGAACGGAACGCCGGCATCGCATAGGACAGCGTATGGATGGTGCGGATATACTGGCTGACATTCATCCCCGCACCGCCGAACTCCTCGGGGATGGTCAGGCCGAACAACCCCATGTCGCGCATTTCGGATAGGATGTCGTCGGGGATGCAGTCGGTCTCGATGATCTCCCTCTCGGCGGGGAGAAGGCGCTCGCGGACATAGCGGTCGAGCTGTTCGATGAACTGTTCGAAGACGTCGGCGTCCATTCCGAGGTTCTGCATCCCTTCGGTCCCTTCTTGTCGCCCGCGTTTGCGGAAAAGTCCTGATCGATCCTTGTCCGCCCACCGCGCGATGGCAATGATTTTTCGCACCTCGGCGCCGCGCGTTGCGGGCCGAATCGCTTCGAGCGTGGGCTAGGATGTTCCTCGGCATTTTTCAATAAATGGAATTTGCTTTTCATCATCAGGAAAAATATGAAGGAGGGATGAGCCAGCCGGTCCGGTCCGTCGCACAAGCCTTTGCCATCCTGCGGCTGCTCGCCGATGGCGATGGCCTGACGCTGTCGGAGATCGGGCGCGCGCTCGACCTCAGCCCGTCGAGCTGTTTCAACCTGCTGAACACGCTGGTGGCCGAAGGGGCCATCGTGCGCGGCGCCGGCGGCAAGCGCTATCGGCTGGCGGGGCCATGGGACGGTTTCGAGGGATTGCGCGACCGGGCGGGACGCTCGTTGATCGATCGCGCGCGGCCGCTGATGGCAAGATTGGCGCAGCAGGGCGACGCCGCGGTCGGGCTGTGGAAAATGGCCTCGCGCGAGCGGCTGCAACTCGTCGCGCACGCCGAAAGCGACGCCGTCATGCGGCTGCGGTTCGCCGATGCGCAGCGCCAGCCGCTCGGCGGCGGCGCGGCGGGCCGGGCGCTGGCGGCGGCGCAGCGCGTCGACGATACCGAACTCGCGCGCCGCTATGCGCCCGTGCGCTGGCAGGCCGATCTGCCGTTCGATGTCTATGCCGCGCAGGTGCGCGAGGCGGCGGCGCGGGGCTATGCGATCGACCGCGGTTTCGCGCATCGCGGGATATGGACGGTCGCGGTCGGCATCGCCGACGTGGCGCCCGGCTTCTGCCTGTCGGCCTCGATCGTTGCGGGGTCACACGGGGAGGCGGAGGTCGCGCAGCTCGCCGCCGCGCTTGGGCAGCTTCGCGCGCGGCTCGTCGCCGATCAATAGCTCCGCGGCAGGCCGAGGACATGCTCGGCGAGGAAGGAGAGGATCAGGTTGGTCGAGATCGGCGCGACCTGATAGAGGCGCGTCTCGCGGAACTTGCGCTCGACGTCATATTCCTCGGCGAAACCGAAGCCGCCGTGCGTCTGGATGCAGACATTGCCCGCCTCGCTCGACGCATCGGCGGCGAGCATCTTCGCCATGTTCGCCTCGGCGCCGTTCGGCTGTCCGGCTTCGTAGAGCCGGGCCGCTTCGTGCACCATCAGTTCGGCCGCGCGCATGTTGGCATAGGCACGCGCGATCGGGAAGGCGATGCCCTGATTCTGGCCGATGGCGCGGCCGAAGACGTGGCGTTCGTTCGCATAATCGGCCGATTTCTTCGTGAACCATTTGGCGTCGCCGACGCATTCGGCGGCGATCAGCACGCGCTCGGCATTCATGCCCGACAGGATGTAGCGAAAGCCTTTCCCCTCTTCTCCCAGCAGGTTGGCCGCCGGGATGCGCATGTTGTCGAAGAAAATCTCGGTCGTCGCATGGTTCATCATCGTGCGGATCGGCCGGATCGTCAGCGAACCGTCGGCGAGCGCCGCCTTCATGTCGACGATGAAGGTCGAAAGGCCGTCGGTTTTCTTCGCGGCCCGGTCGCGGGGCGTGGTGCGTGCGAGCAGCAGCATCAGGTCGCTGTGCTCGGCGCGGCTGGTCCAAATCTTCTGGCCGTTGACGACATAATCGTCGCCCCCGTCCTTCGACGGGGCAGGCTCACGGACCGCCACGGTGCGCAGGGCGGTGGTGTCGGTGCCGCTCGTCGGCTCGGTGACGCCGAAGGCCTGCAGGCGCAGTTCGCCGGTCGCGATCTTCGGCAGATAGGTACGCTTCTGCTCTTCGGAGCCGTGGCGCAGGATCGTCCCCATCGTATACATCTGCGCGTGGCAGGCGCCGCCGTTGCAGCCTTCGGCCTGAATCGTCTCGAGGATCGCGACCGCCGCCGACAGGCCCAGTCCCGATCCGCCATATTCCTCCGGGATCAGGACCGACAGATAGCCCGCGTCGGTCAGCGCCTTGACGAACGCCGTCGGATATTCGCGCTTCGCATCGAGTTCGCGCCAATATTCGCCCGGAAACTCGGCGCACAGGCGGCGCACGCCCTCGCGGATTTCGGGAAAATGCTCGGCATCATAGGGGCTGAAGTGCATGATCGGTCCTATCGCTGGGTCAGGTCGCGGCGGTGCCGCTCATGATCTGTCGGCCGTCGCCGGCAAAGGCGCCCAGCTCGATCGCGTCGCCGCCGCCGCGCAGCACGAGGTGCAGCGGCTCGCCGCAGATCGCCGGCGACAGGCCGCGAAAGGCGAAGCGGGTCAGGGCATTGTCGCCGAACTGGCGCTGCGCGAGGTCGAGGAGCAAAGTCGCGGTGAGCGGGCCGTGGACGACCAGCCCGCGATAACGCTCCGCATCGCGCGCATAGGGCAGATCGTAATGGATGCGGTGGCTGTTGAAGGTCAGCGCAGAATAGCGGAAAAGCAGCGGCTCGTTCGGGGTCATCGGGCGATGGGCATCCCATGCTGCCGGGTCGAAGCCCGCCGCGCAGGGCGCGGGCGGGGACAGCGGCGCATCGGGGGACGCCGCTTCGCGAAACACGATCGATTGCGTCTCGCGCAGCGCGAGCGTATTGCCGGCGTGCGTCCGATGTTCGATCGTGACGAACAGCAGCTTGCCCGATCCGCCCTGCTTTTCGGCGATCGCGGCGATGCGCGAGCGGCGCGCAATCGTCTCTCCGACGCGCAGCGGGCGCAGGAATTCGACCTCGCTCGACGCCCACATGCGGCGCGGCAGCGGCGCGGGCGGCATGAAGCTGTCTTCGCTCTCGTCGCGTCGCGGATGGCCGTCATTGCCGAGCTGCGCGGTCGGCGCATCGGGCAGGCCGAGGCACCAGTGGAACCCCTGCGGCACCGCGCCGTCGGACGTCGGCCCGCGGTCGAGCGTCGCGAGCCACCGCGCCAGCGCCGACGCGTCGACCCGGTCGCGCCGTTCTTCCTCGCGCCCGATCCAGCCCTGCCATTCGCTCATGCGGCGCCTCCGTCAGACCGGGTCATAGGGAAAGACATGCGCCGACACCTCGTCGGCGCGCGCGAAGGCGGGACGAAAGGCGGGGATCAGTTCGTCGGCGATCGTTTCCGCCGTCCAGCCATCGAGCTTCACCATCGAGCGCACCGGGCGCGGCTTCGAAAACAGGAGGATCTCGTTCTTGCGCACGCTGAAGATCTGATTGGTGACATCGCGCGACAGATCGGAGGCAAGGTAGGCGACGAGCGGGGCAATCTTGTCCGCCGACATTTCCTGCATCCGCCGGACGCGCTCCTGCTGCTCGGGGGTTTCGGCGGGGATCGACGATGTCATCCGGCTCCACGCGAAGGGCGCGATGCAGTTCGACCGTACGCCGACGCGCGCCATGTCGAGCGCGATCGACTGCGACAGCGCGACGACGCCCAGCTTCGCCGCCGAATAATTGGCCTGGCCGATGTTGCCGATCAGGCCGCTGGTCGAGGTGAAATGGATGAAGCTGCCCGACTGCTGCTCGCGAAAATGGGGCGTCGCGGCCTTCGAAACGTTGAAGACGCCGGTCAGGTTGACGTCGATGACGCTTTTCCAGTCCTCATAGCTCATCTTGTGCCAGATGGTGTCGCGCAGGATGCCGGCATTGTTCACGACCGCGTCGATGCGGCCGAAGCGCGCGACGGCATCCTCGACGATGCTCGCGGCCTCCTTCGGGTCGGCAACGTTGCCGAAATTGGCCGCCGCCTTGCCGCCCGACGCTATGATATCGTTGGCGGTGGTTTCGGCCGGGGCGGCGTCGCCGCCGTCGCCCGCCTGCGCGACTCCGGGGTCGTTGACGACGACGGCCGCGCCCTGCGCCGCGCAGTGCAGCGCCAGCTCGCGGCCGATCCCGCGCCCCGCGCCGGTGATCGCGACGACTTTCCCTTCGAGGCATCCGCTCACTTCGTCTCTCCCCGTGAATCCGCGTTGCGCCGCTTGATAGCGATTTTCGGCGCCGGGACCAGAGCGCGTGATCGCGCCGCGCGCGAAGGGCGATCAAGGATATCGCAAGACTTGTCGCCTAGGAACTGGCGCCAATCGGTTACGGGAATGCAGCCCAGGAGCGTCAGGACCATGGTTTCCAGCGATTCCCGTTCTTCGCTTCGATTGCGATGGGCGCTCGCCGCGCTTCTGCCGCTTCTGCTGCTGCTTCACGGCGTCGAAGCGATGAGCCTGCACGGGCATGTCGGCAGCGATTACCGGATTTTCTACGACAGCGTGCGGCGGCTGCTCGCCGATCCCGCGACCCTGTATGCGCCCGACGCGCGGGAGAGCCTGCAGGGCTATCTGTATCCGCCGCCCGCCGCCCTGCTGTTCCTGCCGCTGCTCCTCGGGTCGGTCGAACAGGGCTTTGCGATCGCCAGCGCCGTGATCGTCGGATGCGGCGTGCTGTCCTGCCTGATGTGGCTGAGCCTGACGCGCGAGGCGCTGGGCCTGCGGCGCGATTGGCTCGCGGCGCTCGTGATCGTGGCGCTGGCCACCTCGACCGGCGCGATGCTCGCCGTTCGGCAGGGACAGGTCGGCACGATCATCCTGTTCCTGTGCGTCGCGGCGGTCTGGCTCGACAGCCGCGGCTGGCCGAAGCTGGCCGGCGCGCTGATCGCCGCCGGCTGCTGGATCAAGATTTATCCGGTTCTGATGCTGTTCTGGCTTTTCTGCCGGCCGCAGTGGCGCCCGATGCTGACCGGGTTCGTCATCGCCGCCGTCGGCATTCCGCTCGTGGCGCTCGTCAAGGTGCCGCCCGCCCTCTATCTGGACTATTTCCAGACCCAGCTTCCTGCCATGTCGGGCCGCGCGATCGTCCATATCGACAACCAGTCGATCGCCGCCATCGTCACGCGGCTCGATCTTCCGCTCGAAGTCTATTCTCTGTCCTACCAGACCGCGCCGCTGCCGGGCTGGCTGCGCGGCGGTGTCGTCCTGGCGATGCTGGGGGCGATGACGGCGATCATGCTGCGGGTGCGGAGAACCGGCGCGCCGGCCCTGACCGTCGCGAGCTGGGCGCCCGCCATCGCCTGCCTCGTCGCGCCGCTGGGGTGGGGACACACCTATGTCCTGCTGTTTCCGCTGTTCGTCCAGCTCTGCCGCGTGTCGCTCGCCCGCATCGAGGCCGGCGAGGGGTGGGGCGAAGCCGTCGCGATCGGGCTCTGCTATCTGGCGCTGCTCCCGCCGGGCTATCACCGGCTGGCGATCGCAGAGATGCTGCCCGGCTGGGCGGCGCAGCTCTTCTACGCGCGCTATGCGGTCGCCGCGCTCGTGCTGCTGGCGATCAGCTGGCGCCAGCTGGGCCGGGAGGGCAAGGCCGCGCGTCCGGCCTGACGCACCCGACCGTTAAACGGCGACCGACGCCGGCGCGCCGACCGGAATCGCCGGCATCGCGCCGCCCGAATCCTCCAGTTCCACCGCCGCGATCGCCGCCGTCTCGCCCAGCTTGGCGGCGAGGATCGCCGCCTGCTGCGCGGCAAGGTTCGCCACCGCCACCTCGATCCGCATCCAGCCGCGATCGAGCGAGGCCGACAGGCTGGTCGGCACGATCGCGCGCTGCGCGAAGAAACCGGCGACGCGCGGCAGCGACTGCGGGTCGGCGAGCGCCTCGATCCGAAAGCGGTGCATTCAGGCCGCCGCCCGCCGCTGCGCGTCGGCGATCACCTCTTCGGCCATTTCGTCGGCGACGAGCGCGGGCGAACGCGCCTCGCGCGCCGCGCGTTCGAGCAGCGCCGCGACGCGCGGGGCGATGGCGGCGACGCGTTCGGCGACCTCGGCCGGGCCTTCGCCCAGATATTCGGCCGACACGCTGATGATCCCGCCCGCATTGGCGACATAGTCGGGAACATAGGCGACGCCGCGTTCGTGCAGCAGGTCCGCGACATCGGGCGTCGCCAGCTGATTGTTCGCGGCGCCGCACACCAGCCGCGCCTTGAGCGCCGCGACCGTGTCGCGGGCCAGCGCGCCGCCGAGCGCGCAGGGCGCGAAGACGTCGGCCTCGACCGTCGCGATCTCGTCGACCCCGACCACTTGCGCATCGAGGATCGCGCGCAGCCGGTCGCGCCGCACCGGGTCGGGATCGGCGATGACCAGCTTCGCGCCCGCATCGGCCAGGTGGCGACAGAGCTCGGCGCCGACATGGCCGGTGCCCTGCACCGCGACGGTCAGCCCGGCCAGGTCGCGCCCCAGCGCGAAGCCCGCCGCCGCCTGCATCGATTCGAACACGCCGCGCGCGGTCCATGGCGACGGATCGCCACCGGCGCGTCCCTTCGCGGGCGGCAGCCCCGCGACATGGCGCGTCACGCCCGCGATCTCCTGCATGTCGGCGACCGTGGTCCCGACATCCTCGGCGGTGACATAGAGCCCGCCCAGTCCCTCGACCACGCGGCCGAAGGCGCGGAACAGCGCCGCGCGGTCGTAATCGCCCGCGGGTTTCCGTAGCACCGCCTTGGCGCCGCCGAAGGGCAGATCGGCGAGCGCATTCTTGTAGCTCATCCCCTCGGCGAGGCGCAGCGCGTCGGCGAGTGCGCTGTCGGCGTCGGGATAGCTCCAGAAGCGGCAGCCTCCGGCACCCGGCCCGAGCGCGGTCGAATGGATGGCGATCACGCCGTCGAGCTGCGCTTCGGCATCGTACAGGCGAACGCATTCGACCGGGGGCGTCAGGCGGGCAGGGCGGGCAACCATCATCTTGCTCCTCGAAATGATGCCCGATCATCGCATCCGCGAGGCGAACAATCTTGCTCGCTTTTCAAGGGCGCTGGTACGATTATGGGATATTATTGCCGGATAAATCTGCTTATGAGGAATAAATGACCGACCTTGACCCATTCGAGATAAAAATCCTCCGCGAATTGCAGCGCGATGCCAACCAGACGACGGCCGAGATCGCCGAGCGCGTCGGGCTGTCGGTGTCGCCCTGCTGGCGCCGCATCGACCGGCTCGAACGCGACGGCTTCATCCGCAAGCGCGTCGCGATCGTCGACCGGCGCCGGGTCGGGCTCAACGCGCATGTTTTCGCGCAGGTGAAGCTCAACGCGCACGGCCGCGCCAACCTCGACGAATTCAGCGCGGCGATCCGGTCCTTTCCGGAAGTGCTCGACGCCTATGTGCTGATGGGGTCGATGGACTTCATGCTGCGCGTCGTCGCGAAGGACATCGACGCCTATGAGCGCTTCTTCTTCGACCAGCTCAGCAAGCTGCCGGGGGTGCAGGAAATCAACTCGACCGTCGCGCTATCGGAAATCAAGTCGACGACCGAATTGCCGCTCGGCTGACCCGCCCGCGTCTCAGCCGATGGTTTGCGCCAGTTCGCGGTTCAGCCACAGCGCGACGAGCGTGCCGATCGCACCCGACAACAGATAGGCGCCCGCCGCGATCAGGCCGAATACGCTCGACAGCCACAGCGCGACCAGCGGCGCGAAGCCGGCGCCGAACAGCCAGGCGAGGTCGGAGGTGAAGGCCGATCCGGTATAGCGGTGGCGCTGGTCGAAGTTCGACGACAGCGCGCCCGAAGACTGGCCGAAAGCCAGCCCGAGGAGCAGGAAGCCGAGGATCATGAACACCGCCTCGCCCATCTCTCCGGCGCCCAGCAGTTGCGGTGCGAAGCCGCTGAACGCCGCGATCGCGGCGGCGGTGACGCCCAGCACGGTGCGCCGCCCGACCCGGTCGGCGAGATAGCCCGAGGCGATGATCGCGAACACGCCGACCACCGCCGCGATCGCCTCGATCGCCAGGAAGCGCGCGGGCGTTTCCTCGGTGAACAGGAACACCCACGACAGCGGAAACACCGTCACCATGTGAAAGAGCGCGAAGCTGCACAGCGGCGCGAAAGCGCCCACCGCGATCACCTTCCATTCGGACCGCAGCGTCTCGGTCAGCGGCGCGGGTTCGAGTTCCTTGTCCTCGAACAGCGCGGCATATTCGGGGGTGACGACGATGCGCAGCCGCGCGAACAGCGCCACGACGTTGATCGCGAAGGCGACGAAGAAGGGATAACGCCAGCCCCAGTCGAGGAAATCCTGCGCGGGCAGCGCCGCGATCAGGAACATGAACAGCAGGCTGGCAACGATCAGGCCGAGCGGCGCGCCGAGCTGCGGGATCATCGCGTACCAGCCGCGCTTGCCCTCCGGCGCGTTGATCGCGAGCAGCGAGGCGAGCCCGTCCCACGATCCGCCGAGCGCGACACCCTGACCCATGCGGAACAGCGCGAGCAGCAGCGCCGACCCGATGCCGATCGTTGCGTAACCGGGCAGGAAGGCGATCGCGGCGGTCGATCCGCCGAGCAGGAACAGCGCGTTGGTCAGCTTGGCGCCGCGGCCATAGGTGCGGTCGATCCAGGTGAAGAGGACGGTCCCGACCGGCCGCGCGAAAAAGGCGAGCGAGAAGATCGCGAACGACCACAGCGTGCCGTCGACCGGGTCGAGATGCGGAAAGACCAGCTTCGGGAACACCAGCACCGACGCGATCGCGTAGACGAAAAAGTCGAAAAACTCCGACGTCCGGCCTATGATCACTCCGATGGCGATTTCGCCGGGAGAGATGCGATGGCCAACATCGTAAAGCGCGCGCGCATCGCGTTCGGCCTGGGTGGTGGAAGGCGCGTTTTCGGCAGACATGGCAGACGTCCTGCTTCTGGGCGTCGCTGGCGCGGCGCGAGTCGATCATAGGGCAAAAGCGCCCGTTATGAAATCGCCCCTGCGCGATCGTCGCCGCTCGCGGGATTGGACAAAATGTCCTATGGGCTGTGCAACAAAGGAGGCCTAGGCGCGCGTCATGCCCAGTCATCTCCCTCGTTCGGCCGCGTGGAAGCGGTTGCTGCCGCTCGCCGCGCTGCCCCTGCTCGCCGGATGCGGCCTGGCCGTGCTCGATCCGGCCGGCGACGTCGCGAAACAGCAGGGCGACCTGATCCTGATCTCGACCGGGCTGATGCTGCTGATCATCGTTCCGGTGATGTTGCTGACCATCTTCTTCGCGTGGCGCTATCGCGCTAGCAACAAGGAAGCGACCTACAAGCCCGATTGGGACCATTCGACCCAGCTCGAACTGGTGATCTGGTCGGCGCCGCTGCTGATCATCATCTGCCTCGGCGCGATCACCTGGGTCGCGACGCACCTGCTCGATCCCTATCGTCCGCTCGCGCGCACCGGGCCGGGACAGGCGGTGGCGGCAGAGGTGCAGCCGCTCGACGTCCAGGTCGTCGCGCTCGACTGGAAATGGCTGTTCATCTATCCCGAACAGGGCGTCGCGACGGTCAACGAACTCGCGGTGCCCGCGCATCGCCCGCTGCGGTTTCGCATCTCGGCCTCTTCGGTGATGAACAGCTTCTATGTCCCGGCGCTCGCGGGGCAGATCTATGCGATGCCGGGAATGGAGACCAAGCTGCACGGAGTCTTCAACGAAACCGGCAATTTCACCGGCTTTTCGGCCAATTACTCGGGCGCCGGCTTTTCCAACATGCGCTTCGCGGTGAAAAGCCTGCCGCCCGCGGCCTTCGACCGGTGGGTGGCGCAGACCAAGGCTTCGGAGGGCGGGACGCTCGACCGGCTGACCTATCTGCGGCTCGAACGGCCGAGCGAAAAGGAACCGGTGCGCCGGTTCGCCGCGGTCGAGACGCAGCTTTTCGACGCGGTGGTCAACATGTGCGTCGAACCCGGCAAGATGTGCATGCACGACATGATGTCGATCGACGCGAAGGGCGGGGCGGGGATCGCCGGCATCCACAACGTCCGCGACATTGCCTATGACAAGTTCGCCGCGCGCGGCAGCACCGACATCGCGCGCTGGAGCCTGCGCTATGTCGCGGCGCTGTGCAGTTCGCCGCTGATGCGCGGCGAGCGGCCCGATGCCACGCCGGTGAATCCCGAACGGCTGAAGGGCGAGGGGCTGCCCGTTCCCGGCGACGGTCCGGGGCGCACCGCGCTCAATGCTCCCGCCACCCGCCCGATGTCCTGACCGAGATCGCCATGACCCCCTCTTCCCCTCCCGCCACCGATCCGATCTTCGGCCGCCTGTCGCTCGACGCGATTCCGCTGCACGAACCGATCCTGATCTTCACTTTTCTCGGCGTCGCCGTCGGCGGCCTCGTGCTGCTCGGGCTCATCACCCGCTATCGCCTCTGGGGCTATCTGTGGACCGAGTGGTTCACGACCGTCGATCACAAGCGGATCGGGATCATGTACATGATCCTGGGCCTGATCATGTTCCTGCGCGGCTTCGCCGATGCGGTGATGATGCGGCTTCAGCAGGCGATGGCCTTCGGTGGGTCGGAGGGCTATCTGCCCGCGCACCATTACGACCAGATCTTCACCGCGCACGGCGTGATCATGATCTTCTTCGTCGCGATGCCCTTCATCACCGGGCTGATGAACTATATCGTCCCGCTCCAGATCGGCGCGCGCGACGTCTCCTTTCCCTTCCTCAACAATTTCAGCTTCTGGATGACGACCGCGGGCGCGGTATTGTGCATGGTCTCGCTGTTCATCGGCGAGTTCGCGCAGACCGGCTGGCTCGCCTATCCGCCGCTGTCGGGGCTGGCCTACAGTCCCAACGTCGGGGTCGATTATTATATCTGGTCGCTCCAGATCGCCGGGGTCGGGACGACCCTGTCGGGGATCAACCTGATCGTCACCATCCTGAAGCTGCGCGCGCCGGGGATGCGGATGATGAAGATGCCGATCTTCACCTGGACCAGCCTGTGCACGAACATCCTGATCGTCGCGACCTTTCCGGTGCTGACCGCGACGCTCGCGCTGCTCAGCCTCGACCGCTATGTCGGCACCAATTTCTTCACCAACGATTTCGGCGGCTCGCCGATGATGTACGTGAACCTGATCTGGATCTGGGGTCACCCGGAGGTCTATATCCTGATCCTGCCGCTGTTCGGCGTCTATTCCGAAGTCACCGCGACCTTCTCTGGCAAGAAGCTCTTCGGCTACACGTCGATGGTCTATGCGACGGTGTGCATCACAATCCTGTCGTACCTCGTCTGGCTGCACCATTTCTTCACCATGGGGTCGGGCGCCAGCGTCAACAGCTTCTTCGGCATCACGACGATGGTGATCTCGATCCCGACGGGGGCAAAGCTGTTCAACTGGCTGTTCACCATGTATCGCGGCCGCATCCGCTTCGAACTGCCGATGATGTGGACGGTCGCCTTCATGCTGACCTTCGTGATCGGCGGCATGACCGGGGTGCTGCTCGCGGTGCCGCCCGCCGACTTCGTGCTGCACAACTCGCTGTTCCTGATCGCGCATTTCCATAACGTCATCATCGGCGGCGTCGTGTTCGGCGTGTTCGCGGCGATCAACTACTGGTGGCCCAAGGCGCTCGGCTTCAAGCTCGACGTGTTCTGGGGCAAGGTCAGCTTCTGGTGCTGGGTCGTCGGTTTCTGGGTC
This sequence comes from Sphingopyxis sp. MG, assembly GCF_002953155.1. Classification (NCBI taxonomy): domain Bacteria; kingdom Pseudomonadati; phylum Pseudomonadota; class Alphaproteobacteria; order Sphingomonadales; family Sphingopyxidaceae; genus Sphingopyxis; species Sphingopyxis sp. MG. The sequence goes on along the minus strand of NZ_CP026381.1, from coordinate 2,255,462 downwards.
GCCTTCATGCCGCTCTATATCCTCGGCCTGATGGGGGTTACGCGGCGGATGCGCGTATTCGACGACCCGAGCCTGCAGATCTGGTTCGTCGTCGCCGGGGTGGGCGCCGCGCTGATCGCGATGGGGATCGTCGCGATGCTGATCCAGTTCGGGGTCAGCATCTGGCGGCGCCACGATCTGCGCGACGAAAGCGGCGACCCATGGGACGGCCGCACGCTCGAATGGGCGACGAGCTCACCGCCGCCCGACTATAATTTCGCCTTCACGCCGCTGATCCACGACCTCGATGCGTGGCACGACATGAAGCGGCGCGGGCATCAGCGGCCGGTCGCGGGCTTCCGGGCGATCCACATGCCGGGCAACACCGGCGCCGGGATCATCCTGGCGGCGATCAGCCTGGTGATGGGCTTCGCGCTGGTCTGGCACATCTGGTGGCTTGTGGGGCTGAGCTTCGCCGGGCTGATCGGCGGTGCGATCGCCCATAGTTTCAACTACAAGCGCGACTTCGACATCCCCGCCGCGACCGTGGCCGAGGTGGAAGAGGCGCGTACCCGTCAGCTCGCGGCGGCCGGAGCCTGATCGCATGAGCCATCCCACGCCGTCCGCCGCCGCCGAGCCGGTGTCCTTCTACCAGCTCGAGGAGCATGCGCATCCCGAGGGGCACAGCACGATGCTGGGCTTCTGGATCTATCTGATGAGCGACTGCCTCATCTTCTCGATCCTCTTCGCCTGCTATGCGGTGCTCGGCGGCAGCTATGCCGCGGGGCCGGCGCCGAAGGATTTGTTCGACCTACCGCTCGTCGCGCTCAACACCGCGATGCTGCTCTTCTCGTCGATCACCTACGGCTTTGCCGTGCTCCAGATGCAGCAGGGGCGTGTCCGGGGGACGCAGCTCTGGCTGGCGGTGACCGCGCTGTTCGGCGCCGCCTTCCTGGGGATCGAGCTGTACGAGTTCCATCACCTGATCGAGATCGGCGCGACGCCGCAGCGCAGCGCCTTCCTGTCGAGCTTCTTCACGCTGGTCGGCACGCACGGGCTGCACGTCACCTTCGGCATCGTCTGGCTGGTCACGCTGATGGTCCAGCTCGGCCGCCACGGGCTGATCGCCGCCAACCGCCGCCGCGTCATGTGCCTGTCGATGTTCTGGCATTTCCTCGACGTCATCTGGATCGGCGTCTTTACGATCGTCTACCTGCTGGGAGTGCTGCGATGACCCCCGACCCCCATGGCGAGCAAGCCGCCGGCGGGCACGCCGAGATCGAGATGCCGCACGCGTCGATGCGCGACTATGCGATCGGCTTCCTGCTGTCGGTGGTGCTCACCGCCATCCCCTTCTGGCTGGTGATGACGCGGCCGCTGGAGGCCGGCGCGACCGCGGCGATCATCATGGTCTTCGCGGTCGCGCAGATCATCGTCCACATGGTCTATTTCCTGCACATGACGCCGAAGGCGGAGGGCGGCTGGTCGCTGACCTCGCTCGTGTTCACGATCATCATCCTCGCCATCGCGCTGGCGGGGTCGCTGTGGGTGATGCATCACCTCAACACCAACATGATGCCGATGCCGCACGACATGAGCCAGCTTCCGTGACAGCGACCCGCCGCGCGGTCCTCGCCGCGGCGGCGCTGCTCGTGACCGCCTGCCTGCTCGCGCTCGGCGTGTGGCAGCTCGAACGGCGCGTCTGGAAGCATGCGCTGATCGCCGCGGTCGAAACGCGCCTCCATGCCGATCCCGTCGCCGCGCCCGGACCGGCGTGGCCGGCGATCCGCGCCGACACCCACGCCTATCGCCGCATCCGCGCGCGCGGCACCTTTCGCCACGACCGCGAGACGCTGGTGCAGGCGGTGACGGCGCGCGGCGGCGGCTATTGGGTGCTCACCCCGCTCGAAACGCCGGGCTTCACCCTGCTCGTCAACCGCGGCTTCGTGCCGCCGGGCAAGCGCGATCCGCGGGCGCGCGCCGCGGGGAATCCCGCCGGCCCCGTCACCGTGACCGGCCTGCTGCGCGTCACCGAGCCGGGCGGCGCCTTCCTGCGATCGAACGATCCCGCCGCGAACCGCTGGTATTCGCGCGATGTCGCCGCGATCGCGCAGGCACGGGGGCTGGGGCGCGTCGCGCCCTATTTCCTCGACGCCGACGCGGCGCCCAACGCCGGCGGCTATCCGGTCGGCGGGTTGACGGTGGTGAAATTCGCCGACAACCATCTGGTCTATGCGCTGACCTGGTTCGGCCTCGCGTTCATCAGCCTCTATTTTGCGTGGCGGTTGTGGCGGCCCTATAAAGAGGCCTGATGACCACCATGCCCGACCCATCGCTGGCGCTGCCCGAGGCCGACGCCGGGCGCCGCAACCTGACGCTGCTGATCCAGCTCCGCTGGCTCGCGGTCGGGGGACAGCTTGCGACGATCGCGATCGCGACCGGCCTGATGGGCATCACCCTGCCGCTCGTCCCGCTGCTCGCCACCATCGTGCTGCTCGCCTCGATCAACGTGGCGAGCCGCGTGCGGCTGCATCGCGGCGGCGCCGTGACCAATGGCGAGCTGACCGCCGCGCTGCTGTTCGACGTCGCGGCGCTGGCGTGGCAGCTTCATCACAGCGGCGGCCTCGCCAACCCCTTCGCCTCGCTGTTCCTGCTCCAGGTCGTGATCGGCGCCATCCTGCTCACGCCGCGCTCATCGTGGGCCATCGTCGCCGCGACGCTCGCCGCGCTCGCGGCGCTGCGCATCGGGCCGACGCCGCTGGTGCTGCCGCCGCGCTATGCCGGCGATCCGCTCGGCCTCTATCTCAAGGGCAGCTTCGTCTGCTTCGTGCTGATCGCGGTGCTGCTCGTCGCCTTCGTCACGCGGATCAGCCGCAACCTGCGCGACCGCGACGCGGCGCTCGCCGCCGCGCGCCAGCGGGCGGCCGAAGAGGATCATATCGTCCGCATGGGACTGCTCGCCTCGGGCGCCGCGCACGAACTCGGGACGCCGTTGTCGACGCTGTCGGTGCTGATCGGCGACTGGAAAGGGGCGCCGCGCTTCGCGGCCGATGCCGAATTGCAGGAGGACCTCGCCGACATGGATGCGGCGGTCCAGCGCTGCAAGACGATCGTCGGCGGCATATTGATGTCGGCGGGCGAGGCGCGCGGCGAGGCGCCGCAGCTCACGACGATGCGCCGTTTCCTGACCGAGATCGTCGAGGATTCGCGCGCCGCGCGCATGCCTGGGACGGTCGCGTTCAACGACCTGTTCGGCGCCGACGTCGCGATCGTGTCCGACCCCGCCTTGCGCCAGGTCATCGGCAATGTCGTCGACAACGCCGCCGAGGTGTCGTCCGACTGGATCGGCATCACCGCGTCGCGCGATGGCGACATGGCGGTGATCGAGATCGTCGACCGCGGCCCCGGCTTCAGCGACGAAATGCTCGAACATTTCGGACAGCCCTATCGCTCGACCAAGGGCAGGCCGGGCGGCGGGCTCGGGCTGTTCCTGCTTGTCAATGTCGTGCGCAAGCTGGGCGGCGGCGCCAGCGTGACGAACCGCGCGGCGGGCGGCGCGCGGGTGCGCATCTTCCTGCCGCTGTCCGCGCTCGCGCCCCCCGAAGGAGAGCCATGATGGCCGATCAGAGAATGCTGGTGATCGTCGAGGACGACGAGCCCTTTGCGCGCACGCTCCGGCGCTCGTTCGAACGGCGCGGTTACCGGGTCGAGGTCGCGCACGATCCGGATGAACTCGCCGATCTGCTCGGACGCTTTCGCCCGGGCTATGCCGTCGTCGACCTCAAGCTCGGCAACGCGTCCGGCCTCGCCTGCGTGCAGACGCTGCGCGCGTCGGACGCGGCGATGCGGATCGTCGTGCTCACCGGCTTCGCGAGCATCGCGACCGCGGTCGAGGCGATCAAGCTCGGCGCCTCCTACTATCTCGCCAAGCCGTCGAACACCGACGACATCGAGGCGGCGTTCGACCGTGCGGAGGGCAATGTCGACGCGCCGCTCGACGCGCGTCCGTCGTCGATCAAGACCGTCGAGTGGGAGCATATCCACCAGACGCTCGTCGAGACCGGCTTCAACATCTCCGAAACCGCGCGGCGGCTCGGCATGCACCGCCGCACGCTCGCCCGGAAGCTGGAGAAGCGGCAGATACGATAGGCGCGGCCGGCCTCGGGCGGTAAAAGTTAGTATTCTAACCATATGGGCCCCGCGACCGATTGCCATGCCGGGCCCGATCGCGCATGGGCAGCGCAGGATTTGATCAGGAGAGCAGGTGATGGGCGTATCGGAACGAGCGCGGGAGATCGGTGAGCGGGTGGAGGCGTTCGTTCGCGACGTCGTCGCCCCCTATGAAAGCGACGCGCGGCGCGATCATCACGGTGCGCCGACCGACGAACTGGTCGCGGAACTCAAGGAAAAGGCGCGCGCCGCGGGCGTGCTCACGCCGCATATCCTGGCCGACGGCGACCATCTGACGCAGGTCGAGACGGCGTGGGTGCTGCAAAAGACCGGCCTGTCGCCGCTCGGCCCGCTGGCGTGCAACACCGGCGCGCCCGACGAAGGCAACATGTATCTGCTCGGCAAGGTCGGCAGTCCCGAACTCAAGGAACGCTTCCTGAAACCGCTGGTCGAAGGCCGCGCGCGCTCGGCCTTCTTCATGACCGAACCGGCCGACGAGGGCGGCGCGGGGTCTGATCCCTCGATGATGAAGACGACCTGCCGGATGGACGGCAATCATTGGGTGATCAACGGCCGCAAGGCGTTCATCACCGGCGCCGACGGCGCGAAGGTCGGCATCGTGATGGCAAAGGCGGAGGATGTCGCGCAGGGCGGCGGCGCGTGCATGTTCCTCGTCGATCTGCCCGACCCGGCGATCCGCATCGACCATGTGCCGAACACGATCGACAGCTCGATGCCCGGCGGCCACGCGACGGTGACGATCGACAATCTGCGCGTTCCCGCCGACCAGATGCTGGGCGAGGCGGGCGAGGGGTTCAAATATGCGCAGGTCCGCCTGTCGCCGGCGCGCCTGTCGCACTGCATGCGCTGGCACGGCGCCTGCCAGCGCGCGCACGAGATCGCGAGCGACTATGCCAATCGCCGCATGGCCTTCGGCAAGCCGCTGATCGAGCATGAGGGGGTCGGCTTCATGCTCGCAGAGAATCTGATCGACCTCAAGCAGGCCGAACTGATGATCCGCTGGTGCGCCGAAGTGCTCGACACCGGCTCGCTCGGCACGACCGAAAGCTCGATGGCGAAGGTCGCGGTGTCGGAGGCGCTGATGCGCATCGCCGACCGCTGCGTCCAGGTGATGGGCGGCACCGGCGTCACCGACAAGACGATCGTCGAGCAGGTGTTCCGCGAGGTCCGCGCCTTCCGCATCTACGACGGTCCGACCGAGGTCCACAAATGGAGCCTCGCCAAGAAGATCAAGCGCGACTGGAAGGCCGCGCAGGGGTAGGGAGGCACCGCTGCGGCGGTTTGCGTAAGTCGACACCATCTCCATTCCGTTCGTGTCGAGCGAAGTCGAGACACCCATCGACCTTGCGCTATGCGGAGGGGTGTCTCGACTTCGCTCGACACGAACGGGAAGATAAGGGTTCGGTGCCCTGAATGGCTCCCTGCCTCAAGGCAGCACCCGTCCCTCGTCGCGCCCCGGCATCGGCGCGAAGATGCGCAACGCCGGCGCCGACAGCGCAAGCCATGCCGCCGCGGCGAACAGCGCCACCGGCAGCGACCACAGGTCGGCGACCAGCCCGAGCAGATAGGCGCCCAGCGCCATCCCGCCGAACGTCACCGCCTGATAGATCGACAGGCAGCGCCCGAGGATCGATTCGGGCGAGCGAAGCTGCATCGCGACGTTGAGCGTCGTCAGCGTCGATACCCACATCGCCCCCGTGACGAACGAGGCGAGGAGGATGAGCGGCAGGCTGCGCGTCACCGCGACCGGGATCAGCGCGGCGGCGAAGATCAGTGCCGAGGCGCCGACCACCGTCTCGCTCCCCCAGCGCCGCCGCATCGCGCCGATCCCCAGCGCGGCGCAGATCGACCCCGCGCCGAAGGCGGCGAGGCACAGGCCATAGACGATCTCCGTCCCGTGCAGCCGGTCGCGCACCAGCGACGGCAGCAGCGCCTGGAAACTCGCCGCGCCCAGCCCGAAGACGAGTCCGCGCGCCAATATGCGGCGCAGCGGGTCCGACTGCGCGCAGAAGCGCATGCCGGTGGCGATCGCGGCGAGGATCGGCGTGCGCTTGGGCGGGGTGATGGTCGGGCGCCAGCGCAGCAGCACCAGGATCAGCGCGACATAGCTGAGCGCGTTGAGCGCGAAGGCGGGGGCGGGGCCGGTCAGCGAGATCAGCAGGCCGCCGAGCGCCGGCCCGACACTGCGCGCGAGGTTGAAGGCGATGGTGTTGAGCGCGATCGCCTGCGGCAGATGCTCGTGCCCGACCTGAAGCCGGACCGAGGCCTGCCACGCCGGCGCGTTGAGCGCGGTGCCGCAGCCGACCGCGAGGGTGAAGCACAGCAGCAGCACCGGGCTCATCGCACCGATCCATGTCGTCACGGTCAGCGCCGCCGAGACGATCAGCATCGCGCTCTGCGCCGCGAGCATCACGCGGCGGCGGTCGAAATTGTCGGCGATCGCGCCCGCGAAGATGCCGAGCAGCATGATCGGGATCGACGCGCTCGCCTGCACCAGCGCGACGAACTGATGCGACGGCGTCAGCTCGGTCATCAGCCAGGCGGCGGCGACCGACTGGATCATCGACCCCATGTTCGACGCGAGGTTGGCGATCCAGATCGCGCGGAAGGCGGGAAACCGGAACGGAGCGAGCGCGGAGGACGAGGGAGAACGGGAAGGAGCGGGGGAGCCAGCGTCGATCACGCCGACCCGCCTAGCCGCGCCGCGAAAGCCCCGCAAGCCCGCGCCGGTGCGGCGCGCCGTCCGCGCATTCGACGCGCCCTTGAAATATTCGTGCGCCCCCCACTGGCGCGGATCGGCCCGACTGGTTACATGGGCCGCCACCGAACGAATCGCGCGCGCCGCTTCCCGGCCCGGGGGGCAGACGCCGCCCGCACCAGAAAGTGGCAACCCATGGAAATCATCACCGGCCTGACCTTCGACGACGTGTTGCTGGTCCCCGGCCCCTCGGACATGTTGCCGTCCGAAGCCAATCTCTCGACCCGGCTCACCCGCGACATCGGGCTCAACATCCCGATCCTCTCCTCGGCGATGGACACGGTGACCGAAGCCGACATGGCGATCCTGATGGCGCAGATCGGCGGCATCGGCGTGCTCCACCGCAACCTGACGGTCGAGGAACAGGCGGCGGCCGTCCGCCAGGTCAAGCGCTATGAAAGCGGGATGATCGTCAACCCGATCACCATCACCCCCGACGCGCCGCTGTCCTATGCGATCGCGCTGATGGAACAGCACCGCATCTCGGGCATTCCGGTGGTCGAACCGGGCGGCAAGCTCGTCGGCATCCTGACCCACCGCGACGTGCGCTTCGCCGACAACCCCGGCCAGCCGGTGCGCGAACTGATGACCGCCGACAACCTCGCCACCGTGCGTCCGGGCGTCAGCCAGGAGGAAGCACGCAAGTTGCTTCACCAGCGCCGCATAGAAAAACTGCTCGTCGTCGATGGCGACTATCGCTGCATCGGGCTGATCACCGTCAAGGACATGGAAAAGGCGGTGACCTTCCCCGACGCGACCAAGGATGCCGCTGGCCGGCTGCGCGTCGCGGCGGCCACCAACACCGGCGATTCGGGGGTCGAGCGCGCCGCGGCGCTGATCGACGCCGAATGCGACCTGATCGTCGTCGACACGGCGCACGGCCACAGCCGCATGGTCGGCGCGACGGTCGAGAAGATCAAGAAACTGTCGAACCGGGTGCAGATTCTTGCGGGCAATGTCGCGACCGGCGACGCGACCCGCGCGCTGATCGATGCCGGCGCCGACGGGGTCAAGGTCGGCATCGGCCCGGGCTCGATCTGCACGACGCGGATCGTCGCCGGCGTCGGCGTGCCGCAATTGACCGCGATCCTCGACAGTGTCGAGGAAGCGGCGAAGCACGATGTTCCGGTCATCGCCGACGGTGGCCTGCGCACCTCGGGCGACATCGCCAAGGCGCTGGCGGCGGGGGCGTCGAGCGTGATGGTCGGATCGCTGCTCGCCGGCACGGCCGAGGCGCCGGGCGAAACGTTCCTGTACCAGGGGCGCACCTACAAGAGCTATCGCGGCATGGGCAGCGTCGGTGCGATGGCGCGCGGTTCGGCCGACCGCTATTTCCAGCAGGATATCAAGGACCAGATGAAGCTGGTCCCCGAAGGCATCGAGGGTCAGGTGCCGTTCAAGGGTCCCGCGAAGGATGTGATCCACCAGCTCGTCGGCGGGGTGAAGGCCGCGATGGGCTATACCGGCAGCCGCACCCTCAAGGATCTGCGTGAGCGCGCGAAATTCGTGCGCATCACCAACGCCGGCCTTCGCGAAAGCCATGTCCACGACGTTTCGATCACCCGCGAGGCGCCCAACTATCCGGCAGGCTGAGAGGTCGTCATTGCGAGGAGCGTGGCGACGAAGCAATCTCCGGCCACCGTCATACCATACCGCCAGCTGGAGATTGCTTTCCCCGACTTTCGCCGGGTTGCAATGACGAGGGAAGGTTGACGCCATGACTCCCGCAGCCCGCCTCCAGACCGCGATCGAGATTCTCGACGCCATCGCGGCATCGGCGCGCGACGGCGGCCCGCCCGCCGATGCCCTGATTGCCGAGGCGATGCGCGCGCGGCGCTATGCGGGATCGAAGGACCGCCGCGCGATCCGTGCCCTCGTTTACGACGCGATCCGCGCGGTGCGTTCGGCGCCGCCATCGGGGCGTGCCGCGATGCTGGCGCTTGCCGACAGCGATCCCGAGCTTGCGGCGCTGTTCGACGGCTCGCCCTATGGCCCCAAACCGATCTCCGATGCCGATCCGCGCGCCGAAACCGGCCTGGCGGCGCCGGCGCTGATCGACCTGTTCGATCCGCTCGTCGGCGCAGGGGAAGGCGGAGCGATGCTCGAACGCGCCGCGCTCGACTTGCGGGTCAATCGCCTCAAGGCGACGCGCGACGGGCTGGCCAAACTCTTTCCTGAGGGCGAGCCGATCGTGGGCGCGCCCGACGGCTGGCGCCTGCCCCCCGAAACCGCCGCCGCGCAGCATCCCGCCTATGGCGAAGGGCTGTTCGAGGTGCAGGACGCCGCCAGCCAATATGCCGCGGCGGCGCTCGATGCCGCGGCGGGGATGCGGATCGTTGACCTGTGCGCGGGGGGCGGCGGCAAGACGCTCGCCATTGCTTCCTGTACCGGCGACGCGGCCGATATCCTTGCCTGCGACACCAATCGCGCGCGGCTGCGCCAGCTTGCCCCGCGCGCCGAGCGCGCGGGGGCGACGCGGATCGAAACGCGGCTGCTCGACCCGGGCAAGGAGATCGACGTGCTCGCCGACTGGCGCGGCCGGGCCGACCGCGTCTTCGTCGATGCACCCTGTTCGGGCAGCGGTACATGGCGCCGCAGCCCTGAATTGCGCTGGCGCCTCACCCCCTCGCGGCTCGACCGTCATCTGACCGACCAGGCGAAACTGATCGCGCTCGGCGCCGAACTTGTGGCGCCGGGGGGCAAACTTCTTTATGCTGTCTGCTCGATCATCGCGCGCGAGGGGCGGGCCCAGGTGGACGAATTTCTCGACCGGCATCCCGGCTGGACAGCCGACGGTGGCTATCTGCCCGCGGGCATCGGGCGCGCTGCGGGTAGGGGGTTCCTGCTTACGCCGGCGCACGACTGCTGCGACGGCTTTTTCCTCGCACGGCTGACGGCGCCATGTTAGGCTCGCCGCGGATGCGAAGATGGGAGAATGCAATGCGCGTCAGTTTTCTGGCTCTCGGCGCCGGGCTTGTACTGGCCAGCCTGCCCACCGCATCCGACGCGCAACGCGCCGACAATGACATTCTCCCGCGCTCGGTCGCCCTTCAGCATGAGGGCGAGAATGCGCAGCGCGCGGGCAATCTCGACGGCGCGATCGACTATTATGAATCGGCGCTCGCCGCCGATCCGCGCAACCGCTCGGCGATCATCGCGCTCGCGCAGGTGGCGCGCGCGCAGGGGCTGCCGGGCAAGGCGATCGCCCTGTATCGCGAGGCGTTGCTGCTCGAACCCAATGATGTCGTCGCGCTGGCCGGGCAGGGCGAGGCGCTTGCCGACAAGGGCGCGCTCGAACTGGCGCGCGAGAAACTTGCCGACGCGCGCCGCGTCTGTTCGGACGCATGCCCGCAGGTCGCAGCGCTCGAAAAGGCGATCGACGCTGGCGCGTCGAAGCGCGTCGTCGCGGCCGAAGCGATCGCACCCAAGCCGGTGGTGACGACGGCGAACCCGCCGAGCGGACAGAATTAGGTCGACCGTCCGCCCAGCACCCGCGCCAGCACAACCCATTCGGCGACACTCACCGTTTCGGCGCGCCGCGTCGGATCGATCCCGATGCGTTCGAGTGCCTCGACCGCGCCCGGCAGGCCTTTGAGGCTCTGCCGCAGCATCTTGCGGCGCTGGCCGAAGCCTTTTTCGGTCAGTTTCGACAGCAGCGCCGGGTCGACGCCCTCGGGTTGGTCGCTGGGGGTGAGGTGGACGATCGCCGACATCACCTTGGGCGGCGGGGTGAAGGCCGATCGGTGGACCTTCATCGCGATCCGCGCGTTCGATCGCCACTGGGAGAGAACGGCTAGGCGGCCATAGGCGCCGGTGCCGACCGGCGCGACGATGCGCTCGGCGACTTCCAGTTGGAACATCAGCGTCAGCGATCGCCACAGCGGCGGCCACGCGGGCGGCTCCAGCCAGCGAGTGAACAGCGCGGTCCCGACGTTATACGGCAGGTTGGCGACGATATGGTATGGGCCGCCCGCCAGCGCGTCGGCGTCGATCGCCATCGCATCGTCCGAAATCACCGTCAGGCGCCCGTTGAAAGCTTCGGACAATTCGCCGAGCAGCGGCAGGCAGCGCGCGTCGCGCTCGACCGCGATCACGCGCGCGCCGGCGCGCAGCAGCGCGCGCGTCAGGCCGCCGGGGCCGGGACCGACCTCGAACACCGTGGCGTCCGCGAGGTCGCCGGGCAGCGCCGCGATCCGGTCGAGCAACTGCTCATCGAACAGGAAATTCTGCCCCAGCGCCTTGCTCGCCGACAGGCCGTGCGCGCGGACCGTCTCGCGCAGCGGCGGCAGCGGACGCGACGGGTCTTGCGTCACTTCGCGGCTGCGCAACCGGCCTCGCGCATCGCGGCCATGCGCGCCGCCATCGCGATTGCGGCGATCGTCGGTCCCGGATCGGCCTGGCCGGTTCCGGCGATGTTGAAGGCGGTGCCATGGTCGGGCGAGGTGCGCACGATCGGCAACCCCAGCGTCAGGTTGACGCCGTCGTGGAAATGCAGCGCCTTGAATGGCGCCAGCGCCTGGTCGTGATAGGCGCACAGCAGCGCGTCATAGCGGTCGCGGATGCCGGGTGCGAACAGCGCGTCGGCGGCGAGCGGTCCGTCGATGGCCAGCCCATCCTCGGCCAGTGCCGCCAATGCGGGCACGATGATCCGGGTCTCCTCGTCGCCGAGCCGGCCGCTTTCGCCCGCATGCGGATTGACGCCGGCGATGGCGAGGCGCGGGTGCGCGATCCCGAAGTCGCGCTTCAGCCCGCGCGCGACGATCCGCGCCTTGGCGACGATCAGATCGCTCGTCAGCCGTTCGGGCACCTCGGCGAGCGGGATATGCACGGTCAGCGGCACGACGCGCAACGCCGGGCCCGCCAGCATCATCACCGCGTTGGTCGCGGTGACGCCGCAACGTTCGGCGATGAACTCGGTCTGGCCGGGGTGGGTGTAGCCGATGCTTTGCAGCGCATGTTTGGACACGGGACCGGTGACGAGCGCCGATGCGGCCGGGGTCCGGGTCAACCCGATGCCGGTTTCGAGCGCATGGAGTGCGCAGGTGGCGCCCGCCGCGGTCGGTTCGCCGGGGGTCAGCGCGCCGCTGTCCTCGAGGTGCCAGACAGGCAACGCCTCGGCGAAGGCGGCGACCACTTCTGCCATGTCGCCGACGCGCGCGACGGGGCCGTCCCACACGGCGGCGATCGCGGCCGCATCGCCGATGGCGACGAAGGGGGGCAGGCTATGCTCGCGGCGCGCCACCCAGGCGCGCGCCACGACTTCAGGACCGACGCCCGCCGGATCACCCATGGTGACGGCGATCGGCGGTCGATGAGGGACGACGGTCATCAGCTATATTCGATCACGGCATCCCGGCGCAGGTCGCGCAGATAGCGCTGGGCGCGCTTGTTCACTTTTTCGTCGAGCAGACGCTGCTCGATCTGCTGCAGATCGGGGGCCGACGCGCTTTGCGGCATATCGCGCCCGCACAGCACGAGGACGCTGATCCCCTCGTCGACCGCGCCGAATGGTTGAGAGGTCTGGCCGACCTGCAGGTCCATCATCGTCGCCTGCAGCGGTGCCGGAAGCTGGCGCATCAGGATGTCGCGCGCCACCACCGAGGCGCCAAGGCTCTGTGCCACGGCATCGGCGGCGCCGCAGCCGGCGATGGTCTTCGTCGCTTCGGTGAACTTGCCGGCCAGTTCGCTTGCCTGCGCCGGCGTCGTGCCCGGCGCGAAGTTGAGCGAAATCTGCTTGAGGCTGAGCACCGCATCGCGCGGATCGGCGGTCAGCACCTGGCGCCGGTCGACCATCAGCAGGATCGACATGCCGCCGGGCACCTCGATCGGGCCGACGAACTGTCCGGGCTCCATCTGCGCCGCGGCCTGCGCCATCGAGGGAGGAAGCTGGCCCGGCCGCACCCAGCCGAGATCGCCCCCGACGACGGCGGTCGATGCTTCGGAGAATTGCCGCGCATAGGCCGCGAACGACCCTCCGCTGCGCAGCGCCTCCATGATCTTGCGCGCATTATCTGCGACCGCCGCGGCATTCTCGGGCGTCGCCGACAGATAGATTTCGCCAAGGTGGAATTCGTCCTGTCCCTTGGCCTCGTTGAGCCGCTTGACCACCGCTTCGACCTCTTCGGTCGACACGTTGGTCGTCGACTGGACGTTGCGCGCGAGCAACCGGTCCCAGGCGAACTCGCCCCGGATCTGCTGCTTCACCGCGCTCGCCGACGATCCCTTGGACTTCAGATATTCGGCGAACTGATCGGGCGTCTGCCGGAAGCGCGCCGCGAGCTGGGCGAACTGCTGATCGATCATCGCCTCGTCGATCGTGATATCGGCGGCGCGCGCTTCCTGAATCTGAAGCTTTTCATCGATCAGGTTGCTGAATATCTGCTGACGCAGCCGCTGCTCTTCCTCGGGCGGCAGCACCATGTCGCTGTTGGCGATGCGGATCAGCGCCAGCCGCTGCTCGATGTCGGTCGATGTGATGATCTCGCCGTTCACTGTCGCCGAGGGACGATAGACGTTGGGCTTGGCATCGCCATAGAGCTGGACGTTGCCGGGGATGTTGAGGCTGGTGGTCGGCGTCTCATCGTCCGAAACGGTCTGCGCCAGCACCGGCGTCATACCCGCGGCCGCGACGGCAAGCAGGCCGATCATGGTCGAAAATCTGGTCATCTTCACCCTATTCGAGAAATATCGCGACGCTCCGTATCAGCCGGAATGCCTGCTGGTCCAGCGCAATCGGCCGTTCGGACCCGTTCGTCCTTCGGATAGGCGCGCGTCGCTGAACGCAAGCTGAGCGGGCCGCGCCTAGAAACCGAGGTTGCGGAACGCGATACGGAAGGAAAAGCTGTTGCCGCGGCGCGCGTCGCCGGTGTCGATATAGTCGCGGCGCCAGGTCAGCGCGATCGACAGGCAATCGTCGTCATAGGCGATGCCGAGCCGGTGTCGAATCGGCTCCCACCCGTCGGAAGTGGCGCTCGGGTCGTCTTTCTTGCCGGTAAGGTCGACGATCGCCGAACCGAAGAGCGACCAGTTGCGGGCGACCGCGACGCGGCCGCCGGCACGCACCTCCTCGCGGTCCTGCAGATCCTCGCCGAGCAGCAGGATGTCGCGGTTCAGCCGCGAATAGCCGAGCACGGCATAGGTCGACTGGCTGCCGATCGTCGCGTCGAACTCGTTGCGCCGCACCGCCAGATTGTCCTTGTCGAGCCGGAAGCGATGCGTGAGGCGCAGGAAATCCCGATAGGCGACGGTCGTCCGCCCGACGATGTCCGAGGTGCGGTTGGTCAGGCCGGTGCCGTTCGGGAACAGGCTGGGCTTGTCCGAAAGGCGATAGCTCTGGCCGATCACCGTGTTGATGTTGAAACCGGGGCGGCTGTAGTTCCATTCGAAGCCATAGGTGATGCGCGCGCCGTCCTCGAACCGGTCGTAGCCGTTGAAGCGGTTGATCGCGAAGAGATTGCTGTCCTCCAGGTCGAAGGCGCGCGAATCCTCGTTCGGGATGTCGAGGTTCTTGAGCGGCGGGGTCGCCACGACCTGTATGCGCGGGGTCAGCGTCTGCGTACCGCCCAGCAGCTCGCCGATGAAGGGCCAGCGCATGTCGGCGGCGATCGCGGCGATGCCGCGCCCCTGCCAGCCCGACTTGCCGCGATAGCCGGGAATGGCGGTGAGCAGATTCTCGTCGCTGTGATAGATATCGCCGCGCACCATGGCGGTCAGCGCGATTTCCTGCCCCAGCCCCGTCAGGCCGCGCAGATCCCAGCGCGCGCCGGCGAAGGCGCGCTGCGTGTCCTGTCCGGCCGTCCGCCCGATCGCCAGCGTGTTCAGTTGCAGCTCGAACTGCCCGCCGAGCCACGGATCGTCGAGCCGCTGGCGATAGTCGATGATCGGCAGCGCGACCGGCTGCTGCCCTTGCACGTCGTTGACGCGCAGCGTCTGCGTCGCCCAGCCCGCGATCGACAGATAGCTTTGCCCGCCGATCCGTTCGACCTCGAAGGTCGAGCGCAGCCGGTCGTCGCGGCTGATGTCATAGCGCCGCATGAAGGTGCGGTCGCTCGCGATGCGGCCCGAATAGGTGAGGCTCCAGCGCGGGTCGAACTGGAACTTGCCCGCGCTTTCCAGATAGCCGCGGAATTCCTTGGTCGAACGCGTCGGCGCGCCGACGAGCGGTACCACCGAACTGTGGGTCGCATAGCCGTTGATGCGGAACGAGCCGATATCGGTCAGCGCGCGGAACTCGCCCTCCAGCATCGGCGCGGCGCCGGTATAGAGGTGCGGCGTGATCGTCAGGTCGCGGTCGGGCGCGAGGCGCAGGTAATAGGGCAGGGCGAATTCGAACCCGTTGGTCCGGTCGACCCGCACCTCGGGGACCAGGATGCCGCTGCCCGCCTCGCTGTTCGCCGGATGGCTCAATCCGGGCAGGGGGATCAGCGGCAGGCCGAAGATCTCGACCCGCGCGCCCTTGTAGCGCACCTTGTTCTTCGTGCGGTCGTACAGCACGCGCACGGCGCGAATCTGCCAGCTCGGCTTTTTCGGGCAACCGGCCGCGTCTTCGACCGGGCAGGGCGTATAGGCGGCGTTTTCCAGCTCGATATTGCCGTTGTCGAAGCGGGTGCCCTTCACCGCTGCAAGCCGCGCGCCGTTGTCGAGCACGACCAGCAGATTCTCGACCACCCCGTCGCGCAGGCTGTCGGTCAGGACGATGCGGTCGCCATAGGCGGTGTCGCCTTCGGGATTCTTGATCGCCACGTCGCCCTCGGCGACGACCTCGCCGGTCTTGCGGTTCCACGTCACCTTGTCGGCGCGCATCGATATGGTGTCGCGGTTCATCGCGACATTGCCCTCGGCGACGACGATTTCGCTGTCGGTGTCGTAGTTCAGATTGTCGGCGGCAAAGCCGATCTGCTGCTCATCCGCCGGAGCGGGCGCGTCGGTCGTGACGGGCGACGCCGCGAGAGTCTGGAGGTCGGGTTCGTCCTGCGCGGCGGCGGACGGTGCTTCGCGCGCCTGCTGCGCGAACGCCTGGCTTGCGAACAGGGCAAGGCCGCTCGCGGTCGCCAGCCCGAAGGCCCGCACACCCGTCGTCGGTCGGAACAAAGCCCAGTTCATCGAATCCCTTTGTCCCACATCTCGCTAGCGTCCGCCCGGACTGGATCGGCTGCTTTGTTTTTGCAACTCGCAGGCGAAACCCCTATCGGTCCGGCACGTTCCAATCAATCGTCGCATAAGAAAGTAGGTCCATGGACATTCAGTTTGTCGCGCAAATCGCTGCGTCCGCCGACGTTGTCGCCTTTCCGGTCCGCAAAGGGGGCGCTTCCGCGCTCGGCGCGCTGCTCGGGGCGCTCGCGGCTCAGACGCGGTTCGACGGCGCGGCGGGCACGGTGGCGGAGACCGCGGCGATCGACGGCGATCAGGCAAGGCGGCTGCTGCTCGTCGGGATCGGCGAGGGAACGACGCACGACCTCGAACGCGGCGGCGCGGCGCTCACCGCACGGTTGCAGACGAGCGGCGTCGGGACGGTGCATGTCGATTTCGCGAGCGCCGGGCAGAGCGACGAGGAGGACATTCTCGCCTTTGCGATGGGCGTGAAGCTGCGCAACTGGCGGATCGACACCTATCGTACCCGGCTGGCCGACACCGCGAAGCCCAGCCTGCAGAAGGTTGTCATCGCGTCGCCCGCCGGCGACCTGTCTGCGCGCTGGGGGCGCCAGTCGGCGGTCGCCGACGGCGTCGCGCTGACCCAGACGCTCGTCGCCGAGCCGCCGAACATCCTCTATCCCGAAAGCTTCGTCGAGCGCTGCCGGCATCTCTCCGACCTCGGCGTCGAGATCGAGGTGCTCGACGAACGGCAGATGAAGGCGCTCGGCATGGGCGCGCTGCTCGGCGTCGCGCAGGGCTCGACGCGTCCGCCGCGGCTCCTGGTGATGCGCTGGAACGGCGGCAATTCCGGCGATGCGCCGGTCGCCTTCGTCGGCAAGGGCGTCACCTTCGACACCGGCGGCATCAGCCTGAAGCCGGGCCCCGGCATGGACATGATGAAATGGGACATGGGCGGCGGCGGCGCGGTCGCGGGCGCGATGAAGGCGATCGCCGGGCGCAAGGCGAAGGCGAATGTCGTCGGCGTCATCGGACTGGTCGAAAATATGCCCGACGGCAACGCGCAGCGGCCCGGCGATATCGTCACCACCCTGTCGGGCCAGACGGTCGAGGTTCTCAACACCGACGCCGAAGGCCGCCTCGTGCTGTGCGACGCGATCGCCTGGGTCCAGCAGGCCTGTTCGCCCAAGGTGATCGTCGACCTCGCGACGCTGACCGGTGCGATGGTGATCGCGCTCGGCCATGAATATGCCGGGATGTTCGCGAACGACGACGATCTGGCGGCGAAACTGATCGAAGCGGGCGAAGCGAGCGGCAACAAGCTGTGGCGCTTCCCGCTGTCGCCGGCCTACGACAAGCTGCTCGACAGCCCGATCGCCGACATGAAGAACATCGGCCCGCGCGAGGCCGGGTCGATCACCGCGGCGCAATTCCTCAAGCGCTTCGTCGGCGAAGGCGTCGCCTGGGCGCATCTCGATATCGCGGGCATGGCGTGGGCCGACAAGGACGGCCCGGTGTGGGCGAAGGGCGCGACCGGCTACGGCGTGCGGTTGCTCGACCGCTATATCGCCGACAATCACGAGGGCTGAAGCCCGAGGTGGCCCGCGTCGATTTCTATCGGCTGACCCGCGATCCGGTCGAGCGGGTGCTTCCCGCGATCGCGGCGCGCATCCTGGACGGCGGCGACCGGCTGCTGGTGGTCGCCGCGTCGGCGATGCAGCGGCAGGCGATCGACGAAGCGCTGTGGACGCTCCAGCCAGCAAGTTTCCTGCCGCACGGCGCCGCCGGATCGCCCGACGAGGCGATCGAGCCGATCCTGCTGGCGGGGACGCTCGATACGGCGCCCGCGAACGGGGCGCGGCTCGTCGCGCTTGCCGATGGCGCGTGGCGCGACGAGGCGCTCGGCTTCGACCGCGTGTTCCTGCTGTTCGACAACAGCCGGATCGACGATACCCGCGCGACGTGGCGCGCGCTGGGCAAGGCCGATGGCGTGGAGCTTCATTTCTGGAAGCAGGACGAGCGCGGGCGCTGGTCCGAGGGACCCTGACCCGTCGTGTGACGGCCATCACCGACACGCTGCGCCGCGCTCGTCAGGGTCTGTCACGATCGACCGGGGGTGACAGGCGGGAATCCGTCCGATAGCCTGCCGGCCAGCAGGAGGATCATGATGACGACGCGCCTTTTCTCTTCGCTTCCCCTCGGTGTCGCGGCTGCCGCTGCGTTGCTCGTGGCGGGTTGCGGATCGAAATCCGAGACCGAGGTCGCTAGCGGTACCGTCACCGATCCCGACACCGGCGAAAAGACTGATTACAAGATCACCAGCAGCGCCGACGGCGAAGAGGGCAATATCAGCATCAGGACCGAGGACGGCGAGATGCGTTTCGGCGGCGGCGCCGCCAATGCGAAGCTGCCGGCGGGCATCGCGCCCTTTCCGGGTGCGAAGATGACCGGGGGCTTCGCCGCCTCGGGCAAGGACGGCGACGGCGGCATGGCGAGCTTCGAGGCGAAGGCGAAGGCGGCCGACGTCATCGCCCATTTCCGCAAGCAGGCCGAGGGTGCCGGCATGAAGGTGACGACCGAGGTCAAGGCGGGCGACACGCTGATGCTGGGCGCCGAAAAGGAAGGCGCGGACAAGACGGGGATCCAGGTCACGGCGACCCAGGCGGGCGATATGGTCAACGGCACCGTCACCTATAGCACCGGCGGCTGATCGCCGCGGCTCGCGCGGCTTTCGCTCTTTTCTTGCGGTGCGGCAAAAGCGCGGCTAGAGGCGCGCGCATTCCAGACACAGCAAGGCAGGAGCTTTCCCCATGGCGGTCACCCGCACCTTTTCGATCATCAAGCCCGACGCGACGCGTCGCAACCTGACCGGCGCCGTCACCAAGGCGCTCGAAGACGCCGGGCTGCGCGTCGTCGCATCGAAGCGCATCCACATGACCCGCGAGCAGGCCGAGGGCTTCTACGCGGTCCACAAGGAACGCCCCTTCTTCGGCGATCTGGTCGCCTTCATGACCTCTGGTCCCGTCGTCGTGCAGGTGCTCGAGGGCGAGGACGCCGTGAAGCGCAACCGCGACATCATGGGCGCGACCAACCCGGCCGACGCCGCCGAAGGTACGATCCGCAAGAGCTTTGCCGAGAGCATCGAGGCGAACTCGGTCCACGGCAGCGACAGCGACGAGAATGCGGCGATCGAGATCGCCTTCTTCTTCAAGCCCGAAGAAATCGTCGGCTGAGCGAGGCCTTCGGCGATATTCGACAAGGCCGCCGGAGCGATCCGGTGGCCTTTTCCTTACGCGTCACAGCAGCGGGCTGAGCGTCGCGACCAGATTCTGCCACAGGCGGCGCACCGTGCCGACATTCGCGATGGTCTCCGCCGTGACCGGGGTCGACTGCGCCAGATAGGCATCCTGCCGGGCGCGGATATCGGCGGCGAAACGCTGGTCGGCGAACAGGATATTATTCTCGAAGTTGAGTTCGAAGCTGCGCCGGTCGAGATTCGCCGACCCGATCAGCGCCACCTCGCCATCGACGACCATCGTCTTGGCGTGGAGCAGGCCCGGACCGAATTCGTAAAGGCGCACGCCCGCCGCGATCAGCGGCTCGTAATAGCTCCGGCTGGTATTGGCGACGATCCGGCTGTCGTTGCGGCGGGGCAGGATCATCGTCGTCGCGACGCCGCGCCGCGCGGTGTCGAGCAGCGCGCAGATCAGCTGTTCGTCGGGCACGAAATAGGGGGTGGTGATCACCAGTTCGCGCCGCGCGGCGTGGATCAGCGAGGTGAAGCAGGCGGTCATCGCGGGATAGGGCAGGTTGGGGCCGGTGCCGATCACCTGCGCCGCGATCCCGGGATCGGCGGCGGGGGGTGGCTCGGCCGCATCGCCCAGCAGGTCGCCGATGTCGTCGCCATGCTCCGATTCCCAGTCGGCGGCGAAGACGAACTGGCAGTCGCGCACGACCGGTCCTTCCCATCGCGTCATGATGTCGACCCAGGGCGCATAGCGCGACTTGATGCGGAACTCGGGATCGGCGAGGTTCTGGCTGCCGCACCAGGCGATGCGGTTATCGACGATAAGCTGCTTGCGGTGGTTGCGCAGGTCGAAGCGGCCGCGGATCAGCGTCCAGACCAGCCCGCCGATCGGCAGCGCGATCCGCGCGTCGACCCCGGCGTTGCGCAGCGCGATCCAGTGCGCCGATCGGATGAAACCGCGCGACCCGAGTGCATCGGCCAGCACGCGCACCTTCACCCCGCGCTGCGCGGCGCGGATCAGCGCATCCTTGATGCGAAAGCCGTTGTTGTCGGCGAGCCAGATATAGAAACACAGGTGAACGGTCGATTTCGCCGCGTCGATGTCGGCGACCATCTCGCGGATCGCGGCATTGCCGTCGGCGGCCAGATGCGCGCGATTGCCCAGCGTCGGGGGCAGGGCGTTCACCGTCTCGGCGAGCGCGAAGGGCGCGGCATAAGGCGTCTTCGCCAGCTTTCTGCGCGCTGCCGCCTTTTCGCTCGGATGCGGCAGATGCGCCTCGATCTGCCGGTATCGCGCGCGCCGTTTCGCGCTGATCCGTGCTTCGCCGAGCAGCAGATAGGCGACGACGCCGACCACCGGGACCGCGATCGCGGCGATCAGCCAGGCGAGGCGCGAGGCGGGCTCGCGTTGCGGGCGCAGCAGGATGCGCGCGATCACGGTCGCATAGACCGCGATCCACAGGATCGTCAGGACGAAGGCGATGTCGGACCGCATCGCCCTTCATTCACCCCGCTTTTGCCGAAAAGGCCAGCGGCAATCCGCCCGGCGTCAGAATTCGTCCGCGACCGCCATCAGCCCGGCGAGCTTCTTCGGCGCGACCGCGCGCCAGCTTCGCGCGATCCGGGCGCCGAGGTCGTCCCAGTCGTTGTCGCCGGTATCGAGCCGGATGCCGATCCAGCCATCGCCGAAATAGGCGGGGCGGAAATGCCGCTCCGCGTCCTGCTCGATCAGTAGCGCCTGCTCCTCGGCGCCGCTGATCTTGACGAGCAATGCGGTGCGTCCGTCGCCGTGGTGATCGTGGCTGAACCAGGCGAATTTCTTGCCCTTGACGATTCCGAAGCAGGGCATGCCGTGCGACAGCGTCTCTTCGGCCTCGGGCATCGCCATCGCCAGTTCGCGCACGCGGGCAAGCCAATAGTCGGGCGTCGCCTCGCGCATCACGAAGGCGGCGAGGGTCGGGGCATAGAGCTGATGCTCGGCGATCAGCACCCGCGCGGCGAGGCTGTCGGCGGTATCGCCGGGCAGGATCGCGACCGGTGTCTGCGCCAGCACCGGCCCGTCGTCGAGCGCCGCGGTCACGACATGGACGCTGCATCCGCCGAATCTGTCGCCGGCGTCGATCGCCTGCTGGTGCGTATGGAGGCCCTTGTATTTGGGAAGCAGGCTGGGATGGATATTGAGCATCCGTCCCTCCCAGCGCGCGACGAAATCGGCGCTCAGGATGCGCATATAGCCCGCGAGCGCGACATAGTCGGTCCCCGCGGCGCGAAGCTGCGCATCGACGAGCGCGTCGAAGGCATCGCGGCCCATGCCCTTGTGCGACTGCGCCCAGGTCGCGATGCCCTCGGCGGCCGCGAGCGTCAGGCCCGGCGCGTCGGGATTGTTGCTCGCGACGAGGACGATCTCGAACGGGCAACTGTCGGCCTTGGCGGCATAGAGCAGCGCCGCCATGTTGGTGCCGGTGCCGGAGATCAGAACGGCGACGCGGGCTTTCGTCATCAAATCCTCCCCGCTTGCGGGGAGGGGGACCGCGAAGCGGTGGAGGGGGCTCGCGTCCCCAAGCCACGCAGGCGGGCCACGATGGCCCCCTCCGTCAGCCGCTGCGCGGCTGCCACCTCCCCACGCGTGGGGAGGATTTCAGCCATGATGCGTCGCCGACCATGCCGCCATCGCGCTCCACGTCTCCGACCCGCCCGACACGGTGCAGCCCTTTTCGCCCTCAGCGATATGCCCGATCCGGTGCACCGTCTCGCCCGCGGCTTCGAGCGCCGCGGTCACGTCGGCGGCGTCGGCTTCCGCCACCACCACCGCCATGCCGATCCCGCAGTTGAAAGTGCGCGCCATTTCCTCGGGCTCAATATTCCCCTGTGCCTGCAGGAAAGCCATCAGCCGCGGCTGGTCCCACGCATCGGCATCGACATGCGCATGCAGCGTCTTCGGCAGCACGCGCGGGATATTCTCGAGCAGCCCGCCGCCGGTAATGTGCGCGAGCGCGTGGACCTTGCCGCTCTTCACCAGCGGCAGCAGGCTCTTCACATAGATGCGCGTCGGCGCCATCAGCGCGTCGATCAGCAGCACGTCATGATCGAACAGCGCCGGGCGTCCCAGCTTCCATCCCTTGTCGGCGGCGAGGCGGCGGACGAGCGAAAATCCGTTCGAATGCACGCCCGAGGACGCAAGGCCGAGGATCACGTCGCCCGCCGCGACCTTGTCGGCGGTCAGCACCTGGTCGCGCTCGACCGCGCCGACGCAGAAACCCGCGAGATCGTAATCGCCTTCGGCATACATGCCGGGCATCTCGGCGGTCTCGCCGCCGATCAGCGCGCATCCTGCCTGCCGGCATCCTTCGGCGATGCTCGCGACGACCGCGGTCGCGACATCGTTGTCGAGCTTGCCGGTCGCATAATAGTCGAGAAAGAACAGCGGCTCGGCACCCTGCACGATCAGGTCGTTCGCGCACATCGCGACAAGGTCGATGCCGACGCCTTCGTGCCGCCCCGATTCGATCGCGAGCTTGAGCTTGGTGCCCACCCCGTCGTTCGCCGCGACGAGCAGCGGATCGCTGAAACCTGCGGCCTTGAGGTCGAAAAAGCCGCCGAAGCCGCCCAGATCGGCATCGGCGCCGGGGCGGCGCGTCGCACGGGCGAGCGGAGCGATGGCACGGACCAGCGCATTGCCGGTCTCGATCGATACCCCGGCCTGGGCATAGGTATAGGAGGCGGGTTGGTTATGCTTGGAATCCATGGCACGCGCGCCTAACTCTTCCCGGCGACAAATGCCATGATTTCCTTGTCGCTGGCCATGGCTTTCGCGTAGGGCATGCTGGAATCACCGTTGCGGCGCCGTGGTGGCGGTAGGACGGAACGGCTTCGAGGGTTGAACCAAGAGTAGAGATGATTTCCGCCGCTTCCCTCCCGTTCCCTCGCTTTTCGCGATCGATTTCCTGGCCGCGCGACTGGCGCTGGGCCGCGTTCGCCGCGCTGTTGCTGGCGATTCTGGTCGCCGGCCTCGTCGAGGGGCAGATCAGTCGCGGCAATCGCGGCATCACCCCGATCAACAGCAGCGGCGATTTCCTCGCCAGCGGAATCACCGTCGACGTCGTCGGCGCCAATGCCGACGAGGCGCGCGAAAAAGGATGGCGCGAGGCACAGCGCAAGGGGTGGCAACAGCTTTATCGCCGGATCAACGGCAGCGACGGTCCCGCGCTCGGCGATTCGGTGCTCGACGGCATCGTCACCGCGATCGTCGTCGAAAAGGAACAGATCGGGCCGCGCCGCTATGTCGCCACGCTGGGCATCCAGTTCGATCGCGTGCGCGCGGGGCAGATATTGGGTGTCAGCGGCCGGACGCTGCGCTCGCCGCCGCTGCTCGTCATCCCCGTCTATTCGGTCGACGGCATCGCGCAGGTGTTCGAACAGCGCAGCGCGTGGCAGCGCGCCTGGGCCGAATATAATACGGGGCAGAGCGCGATCGACTATGTCCGCACCGCGGGCACCGGCGCCGATACGCTGCTGCTCAACGCCGGGCAGACGGGGCGGCGGGGGCGCGTCTGGTGGCGGGTGATCCTCGACCAATATGGCGCCGCCGACGTGCTGATGCCGATCGCACGCGTCGAATACAGCTATCCCGGCGGACCGATCAAAGGCTATTTCACCGCGCGCTTCGGCCCCGACGACAAGCTGATCGACAGCTTCACCATGACGGGGCCGAGCCCCGCCGCGCTGCCCGACATGATGGAAAAGGCGGTCGCGCGCATGGATGCCATCTATACCAATGCGCTGGCCGCCGGCGTCCTGCGGACCGACACCTATCTGGTCCTCGAAAAGCCGGTCGAGAAGGTCGACCTGCCGGAGGATGCGGCCGGCGACGACACGCTGCCCGTCGAAACCGACGCCAGCGTTTCGGCGACGCCGCCCGCGGGCGTCCAGAGCTTCACCGTCCAATATGTGTCGCCCGATGTCGAATCGGTTTCGGCGACCGAGCGCGCGGTCGGCGCCATCGCCGGGGTCCAGTCGGCCTCGACCACCAGCCTCGCGCTCGGCGGCACGTCGGTGATGCGCGTGACCTTCCGCGGCGACCTCGGCACGCTCAAGGCGGCGCTCGCCGCGCGCGGCTTCAAGGTGCAGGAAGGCGGCGGGCAGCTCAGGATCAGCCGCTGATGGCGGTATCCACGGGACAGATCGCGCTGCCGCTCGACTGGAGCGCTGGCGGCGCCAACGACGGCCCGCTGATCGTCGGGACGAGCAATGCCGACGCGGTGCGCTACCTGCGCCACGTCGCGACCTGGCCGGTGCGGACCGCCGTGCTCACCGGGCCGCGCGGTTCGGGCCGCAGCCTGATGGGGCGCCTGTTCGCACGCGAGACCGGCGGCCGCGTCATCGACGGGCACGACAGCGTTTCGGAAGAGGCGCTGTTCCACGCCTGGAACGCGGCGCAGGCGTCGGGGACGCCGCTGCTGATCATCGCCGATGCGTTGCCGGCCGACTGGGGGATCGCGCTTCCCGACCTCGCGTCGCGGCTGCGCGCGGTGCCGGTGCTGACGATCGGCGAGCCCGACGACTGCCTGGCGCGCGACCTGATCGAGGCCCTGTTCGCGCGGCGCGGACTGGCGATCGCGCCCGAGGTTCCCTCCTACATCGTACCGCGGATGGAGCGCAGCTATGCGATGATCCACCGCATCGTCGCCGCGCTGGACGCGGCCTCGCTCGAAAAAAGACGCCGCATCGGCATTCGTCTTACGCGTGAAACATTACTGTCACAGGGGCTGATCGATCCCGATTTGCTCGAAAGGCAGGATGACGCCACATGTCGATAGCTGCAGGCCCTCTTCGCGCCGAAAATGACGCCGATCCGGCGCCGCCCCGCTTCGGCCCCGAACGCTTCTTCAACCGCGAACTGTCGTGGCTCGCCTTCAACCGGCGGGTGATGGAGGAGGCGCGCAACCCCGCGCATCCGCTGCTCGAACGCCTGCGCTTCCTGTCGATCTCCGGCAGCAACCTCGACGAATTCTTCATGGTCCGCGTCGCGGGGCTGAAGGGGCAGCAGCTTCAGGGGATCGACGACCCGTCCGCCGACGGCCGCTCGCCGGGGCAGCAACTCGCCGAAATCGAGGCCGAGGTGAAGCGCCTCGTCGATCAGCAGCAGAGCGAATGGCAGCTTCTCCATCGGCTGCTGGCCGAACAGGGGATCGTCGTCCACGGTTCCGATTCGGACCCGGAGGCGCTGCGCGCTGCGCTGCGCCCCTATTTCATCGACCAGATCTTCCCGATCCTGACCCCGCAGGTGCTCGACCCGGCGCATCCTTTTCCCTTCATTCCCAATCGCGGGCTGGGCGTGATCTTCGATCTCCAGCGCAAGGCGGATGGCGAGACGGTGCGCGAACTGGTGATGATTCCGCCGTCGCTGCCGCGTTTCGTGTCGCTCCCGGGCGAGGCGAGCGCCGTCGTGCCGGTCGAATATCTGGTCAAGATCTTCGCCGACCTGCTGTTCCCCGGCTTCACCGTCCGCTCGCGCGGGGTGTTCCGCATCATTCGCGACAGCGATATCGAGATAGAGGAAGAGGCGGAGGACCTCGTCCGCCTGTTCCGCACCGCGATCCGTCGCCGTCGCCGCGGCCGCGTGATCCTGCTCGAATTCGGCGCCGACATGACCGAGGAACTGGCGGCGGTGCTCGGCGACGGCATTCAGGGGCACGAGGCGACGATCGCCAAGATCGGCGGCTTCGTCGGCCTCGCGGCGCTGTCCGCGCTGGTCGAGATCGACCGGCCCGACCTCAAGTTCCCGGCCTATTCGCCGCGCTTTCCCGAACGCATCCGCGAACATGGCGGCGACTGCTTCGCTGCGATCCGCAGCAAGGACATCGTCGTCCACCATCCCTATGAAAGCTTCGACGTCGTCCTGTCCTTCCTGCGCCAGGCGGCGGCGGACCCCGACGTCGTCGCGATCAAGCAGACGCTCTACCGCGCCGGCAACCAGTCGCCGGTCATCCGCGCCCTGATCGAGGCGGCGGAGGCGGGTAAGTCGGTGACGGCGATCGTCGAGTTGAAGGCCCGCTTCGACGAAGAGCAGAACCTGCTGTGGGCGAACCAGCTCGAACGCGCCGGGGTGCAGGTCGTCTACGGCTTCATCGAGTGGAAGACCCACGCCAAGATTTCGATGGTCGTACGCCGCGAAGGGCAGGGGTATCGCACCTATTGCCACTTCGGCACCGGCAATTATCATCCGGTCACCGCGCGCATCTACACCGACCTCAGCTTCTTCACCGCCGATCCGCGCGCCGGTCGCGATGCCGCGCAGCTGTTCAATTACATCACCGGCTACGTCGAACCCGGGCGGCTGGAAATGGTGACGATGTCGCCGCTCAACATGCGCCGGCACCTCAGCGAGCTGATCGACGCGGAAATCGCGGCGGCGAAAGCGGGGCGCCCGTCGGGCCTGTGGGCGAAGATGAACAGCCTCGTCGACCCCGACATCATCGACAAGCTTTACGAAGCGAGCGCGGCGGGCGCGCCGATCGAGCTCGTCGTGCGCGGCATCTGCTGTCTGCGTCCCGGCGTGCCCGGCCTGTCGGAGAGGATTCGCGTCAAGTCGGTGGTCGGCCGCTTCCTCGAACACAGCCGCATCTGGGCCTTCGCCAATGGCGCGCGCCTGCCGCACAGCGGCGCGAAGCTCTATATTTCCAGCGCCGACTGGATGCCGCGCAACTTCGACCGGCGCGTCGAATATATGATCCCGATCGAGAATCCGACCGTGCACGACCAGATCCTCGACCAGGTGCTGGTCGCGAACCTGATCGACAACGAACAAAGCTGGGTGCTTCAGCCCGACGGCACCTATGTGCGTCTGGTTCCGGGCGACAAGCCGTTCAACCTGCATCATTATTTCATGAACAACCCGTCGCTTTCGGGACGCGGCACCGCGCTCCACAAGCGCCACGACGTCCCGACGCTCGACGTCCATCTGCGCGGGGACTGACCTCTTGCCCGTCCTCCGCTCTGCGGTCATCGACATCGGTTCGAACTCGGTCCGTCTCGTCGTCTACGAAGGGGCGGCGCGCGCGCCCGCGGTGATCTTCAACGAAAAGGTACCGGCCGGGCTCGGGCGCGGCCTGGCGATCGACGGCGCGATCGCGCCCGAGGATGCGGAGCGAGGTCTCGCCGCGCTGCGCCGCTACGCGCTGCTCGCGCGCCAGATGGAGGTGGGCGACCTGCAATGCGTCGCGACCGCCGCGGTGCGCGACGCGACCAACGGCGCGGACTTCATGGCCGGCGCGGCCGAGGCCGGGCTCGAAATCCGCCTGCTGTCGGGTGCCGAGGAAGCGGAGGCGGCGGGCTGCGGCGTGCTGGCGGCCATTCCCGATGCGCACGGCATCGCGGTCGACCTCGGCGGCGGCAGCTTGGAACTGGCCGAGGTCGCCGACGGCGCGGTCGGGCGCCGCGCCTCCTTTCCGCTCGGCGTGCTGCGCCTGCCGGCGCTGCGCGGGCAGGGGCAGCAGGCGTTCGACCGCGCGGTGCGCCAGCTGCTGAAAGCGGCGGGCTGGCCGGGCGACATGGCCGGGCTGCCGCTCTATCTGGTCGGCGGTTCGTGGCGCGCGCTGGCGCGTCTGGATTTCGAACTGACGCGCTATCCGCTGCCCGTGCTCGATCATCACGTGATCCCGCGCACGGCGCTGCGCCGCCTGATCCGCGCGACGAAGCGGATGAGCTTCGAGGAATTGCGCGCGATCCCGGGCATGGCGTCGAACCGCGCCGCGGCGCTGCCCGACGCGACGATGCTGCTGGCGACGCTCGTCGATATCATCGACGCGCCGCAGATGACGGTCTCCTCATCGGGGCTGCGCGAGGGCCTGCTCTATCAGGCGCTCGATCCCGCGACGCGCGCGCAGGACCCGCTGATCGCCGCCGCCGAATTCGAGGGGCGCCGCCTCGCGCGCTTCGGATCGCACGGCCGGACGATCGCCGACTGGATCGCGCCGCTGTTCGCGAGCGAAACCCCCGCCGACGCCCGCATCCGGCTCGCCGCGAGCCTGCTGAGCGACGTCGCCTGGTCGGCGAACCCCGATTTCCGCGCCGAACGGAGCACCGAGATCGGCCTGCATGGCAACTGGCGCAGCATCGATATTCCGGGCCGCATCCTGCTCGCGCGCGCGCTCCATGCCGGATTCGGCGGCGCCGACGAGGATTTCCCCCCGATGGACAGCCTGGTCGCGGCGGAGCGGGTCGAGCGCGCGCGGCAATGGGGTCTTGCGATCCGGCTTGCGCAGCGCCTGACGGGTGGGGTCGAAGCGCCGCTGAAGGCCAGCGCGCTCGCGCTCGTCGATGGCAAGCTGCAACTCAGCCTCGATCCCGGCTGGCATCATCTGGCGGGCGAGGCGGTCGATCGCCGCCTGCGCGCGCTGGGCCAGGCGCTGGGCGCCAAGCCCGAACTGGTGCTGCTTTAGCGCGCATCGCCGCTTAAGGTTGGCAACTATGCCACGTCGACGAACTGTTCCCCGGCGAAAGCCGGGGTCCATGCGAGGTAGCGCTGCACTTTCTGGACCCCGGCTTTCGCCGGGGAACAAACTCGGTCGTCAGGCGTCGGCCGCCGCCGGCTCGATCTCGCTCATCACCAGCTTACCGCCCCGGACGGCGAAACCCATCCGTCCCTCGACCAGATCGAGCGCCGCCTGGCCGAACACCTCGTAGCGCCAGCCCTGCATCATCGCGATGCCGTCGCGGCGCCCGGCGGCGAGCGCTTCCAGATCGTCGCTGCGCGCGATCAGCCGCGCCGCGACATTGAGTTCGCGCGAGCGGATCTTGAGCAGCAGCTTGAGCAGGTCGGCGACGAGCGCGCCCTCCTTGCCCAGCCCCGGCCCGCGCGGGGCGCGGTCGGGCATGTCTTCCTTCGCCAGCGGCTGCGCACCGGCGAGCGCTTCCATCAGCCGCCCGCCGATATCGTTCGATTTCCACGTCGCCGACAGGCCGCGCACTCGGCCCAGCCCATCCTGATCCTTCGGCGGGTGCGCGGCGAGGTCGGCGAGCGTCTCGTCCTTGACGATGCGGCCGCGCGGCAAATTCTTGTTCCGCGCCTCGCGTTCGCGCCACGCCGCCAGCGCCTTGAGCCGGCCGAGCACCTCGGGTTTGCGCGTCGGCGCCTTGATCCGCAGCCACGCCTTGTCCGGATCGACGCTGTAGTGTGCCGGGTCGGCGAGCTTTTCCATCTCTTCGTCGAGCCAGTGCCCGCGGCCGGTCTTCACCAGCTTCTTCAGCATCATCGGGAAGATCTTGGCGAGATGGGTGACGTCGCCGATCGCATAGTCGATCTGGCGCTTGTCGAGCGGCCGGCGGCTCCAGTCGGTGAAACGCGCGCCCTTGTCGAGTTGCACCCCCAGCCACGCCTCGACCAGGTTCGAATAGCCGACCTGCTCGGCCTGACCGAGCGCCATCTGGCCGATCTGCGTGTCGAAGATCGAATGCGGCGTCTTGCCGGTCAGGTTGAAGATGATTTCGACATCCTGCCCCCCGGCATGGAAGACCTTGAGCACGTCCTCATTGTCGACGAGCAGGTCGAGCAGCGGCTGCAGGTCGATGTCCGGCGCCATCGGGTCGATCGCCGCGGCATGGTTGCTGTCCGCGATCTGGATCAGGCACAGTTCGGGCCAGAAGGTATTCTCGCGCATGAACTCGGTATCGACCGCGATGAAATCGCTGTCTTTGATGAGGTCGACAAATTCAAGGAGCGCCGCGCTGGACTCGATCAACGGATGGATTTGCATGGGGCGCCTATACCGCGACTTTTCCGCGACGGGCAGGAAAAATTGGTGGCGGTGCGGTTCGTGCGCTGCGGCGGGGAGAGTGGAGATTCGCGCAGAGGCGCAGAGACCGCAGAGGAGGAAAGAATGAAATTCACGCGGAGACGCGGAGGCGCGGAGAGGCAGCGCTTGCCGCGAAGCGGCTTTTCTCTCGCCAGCTTCGCGATGAAATCGAGGTCAGGAAAAGGAAGGGCCTATCGGTCTGACTTTCTCCGCGCCTCCGCGCCTCCGCGTGAACCCGAAATCTCTGCGGTCTCTGCGCCTCTGCGCGCATTTTTTCTTTCCCCTATCCCCGCTCGCCTCGAACCCATTTCCCAGCCCGCCCTTGACAAATGGCGCGCCGCATTGCCTTAGGCGCGGCCATGTCGGCGCGTTTCCGGAGCGCGTCTCTCCAGCCTTTGAAAGACACGAAAATGCACGCCTATCGCACCCATAACTGCGGCCAGCTTCGCAGTCAGGACGTCGGCCAGACGGTCCGCCTGTCGGGCTGGGTGCACCGCAAGCGCGACCATGGCGGGCTGTTGTTCGTCGACCTGCGCGATCATTACGGCCTGACGCAGATCGTCGCCGACAGCAGCGACCCGGCCTTCGCGACGCTCGACGGACTGCGCGCCGAAAGCGTGGTCACGATCACCGGCGACGTCGTCGCGCGCTCGGCCGAGACGGTGAATGCGAACCTGCCCACCGGCGAGATCGAGGTGCGCGCGCGCGACGTCGCGGTGCAGTCGGCCGCCGCCGAACTGCCGCTGCCGGTCGCGGGCGAGCAGGAATATCCCGAGGATATCCGCCTGAAATACCGCTTCCTCGACCTGCGCCGCGAACGGCTGCACGCCAATATCCTGCTGCGCGCGAACGTTATCGCTTCCTTGCGCCGCCGCATGGTCGAGCAGGGGTTCACCGAATATCAGACCCCGATCCTCACCGCCTCGTCGCCCGAGGGCGCGCGCGACTATCTGGTGCCGAGCCGCGTCCACCCCGGCAAATTCTATGCGCTGCCGCAGGCGCCGCAGATGTTCAAGCAGCTGCTGATGGTCGCGGGTTTCGACCGCTATTTCCAGATCGCGCCCTGCTTCCGCGACGAGGATGCGCGCGCCGACCGCTCGCCCGGCGAATTCTATCAGCTCGATTTCGAGATGAGCTTCGTCACGCAGGACGATGTTTTCAATGCGATCGAACCCGTCCTTGCTGGCGTGTTCGAGGAATATGCGAACGGCCGGTCGGTGACCCCGGCGGGCAGCTTCCCGCGCATTCCCTACCGCGAATCGATGCTGAAATACGGCAATGACAAGCCCGACCTGCGCAACCCGCTGATCATCACCGACGTGTCGGCGCATTTCACCGGATCGGGCTTCGGCCGCTTCGCCGACATCGTCGCGGCGGGCGACGTGGTGCGCGCGGTGCCGGCGCCGGGGACGGCGGAAAAGAGCCGTAAATTCTTCGACGACATGAACGCCTGGGCGCAGGGCGAAGGCTTTGCGGGGCTCGGCTATGCGACGCGCAAGGGCGGCGAATGGGGCGGCCCGATCGCCAAGAACCACGGACCGGACAAGATGGACGCGCTCGCCGCCGAACTCGGCCTCGGTCCCGACGACGGCCTGTTCTTCGCGGCGGGCAAGGAAGCCGTCGCGGCGAAGCTCGCGGGCCTCGCGCGCACGCGCGTCGCCGAACAGCTGGGCCTGATCGACCAGAACCGCTTCGACCTGTGCTGGATCGTCGATTTCCCGATGTTCGAGGCCGACGAGGACACGGGCAAGATCGATTTCAGCCACAACCCGTTCAGCATGCCGCAGGGCGAGCTGGAGGCGCTGGAGACCAAGGACCCGCTCGATATCCTCGCCTGGCAATATGACATCGTCTGCAACGGCGTCGAACTGTCGTCGGGCGCGATCCGGAACCATCGCCCCGACATCATGTACAAGGCGTTCGAGATCGCCGGCTATTCGCAGGCCGACGTCGATGCCAATTTCAGCGGCATGATCAACGCCTTCAAGTTCGGCGCACCGCCGCACGGCGGGTCGGCGCCGGGGGTCGACCGCATCGTGATGTTGCTCGCCGACGAACCGAACATCCGCGAGGTCGTCGTCTTCCCGATGAACCAGAAGGCCGAGGACCTGATGATGGGCGCCCCCGCGCCGGTCACCGAAAAGCAGCTTCGCGAACTTCATATCCGGCTGGTGGACGGGCCGAAGGGCTGACGGACACGCTCCGTTCGGGCTTTTTCTTGCGATGGTTGTGAAACTGTGATACGCAGTTTCACATGAAGAATGTCACTATCGCCCTCGACGACGAAACGCATCGCCGCGCGCGTATTCGCGCGGCGGAACTGGGGACGTCGCTGTCGGCGCTGGTGAAGGATTATCTGCGGCAATTGGCCGATGCGCCGTCGCCCGAAGCCGGAGTGCGGGAAATGCCCATGCCCTTTACCGCCGCGCCCGCTTATGCGGCCGGCCCGCCGACGATCAAGCCCGCGCCGCGGAACGCCAAGCCGCGGCAGCCGGGGGCGCTGCGGGGGAAGACCGGGGTCGCCGACCATTTCGACGAATGGCCCGAAGGCTTCCTCGACGCCCTCTATGGCGAAGATACCGAGGCCGCGCGCAACTGGTATAAATGAGGCTGCTGCTCGACACCCATGCGCTGATCTGGTGGCTGGAGGATTCGCCGCACCTCGGCCCCGTGTCGCGCGCGTTGATCGCCGATGCGGACAATGACGTGCTGGTCAGTATCGTGTCGCTTTGGGAAATCACGATAAAATGGTGGGTCGGCAAATTGGCGCAATCGGGAAGCCATTTCGCCGAGCTGCTTGACGATCAACGCATCGACTTGTTGCCCGTGACGGCGGAGCATATCCGCGCGCTCGATACGCTCGCCTTTCATCACGGCGACCCGTTCGATCATCTGATTCTGGCGCAGGCGGAGCGGGAGCGGTTGATGGTCGTGACGAGCGACCGGCAGATGGCGCTTTATGGTGTTCCTTGCATCGAGGCGGCGAAATGACGGAGCAGGGTCCCGCCACGCACAGCCTCGCCACGCCGGACGGCGACATCTGCTGGTTCGAATGGGGGCAGCCGGGGGAAGGGGCGACGCTGCTCCTGCTCCACGCGACGGGTTTTCATGCGCGGTGCTGGGACCGGGTGGTCGCGGCGCTGCCGTCCGGCACGCATGTCGTCGCGCCCGATCATCGTGGCCATGGGCGCAGCTTTCGGCCGGCGTCGCTGTCCGACTGGACCGGCAATGCCGCGGCGCTGCTGCCGCTGGTCGACCGCTTTGCCGGGCGGCCGCTCGTCGGCTGCGGCCACAGCATGGGCGGCTATGTCCTCACCCGCCTTGCCGCCGAGCGGCGCGAGGCCTTTCGCCATCTCGTCCTGATCGATCCAGTGATCATGGCGCCGGAACTCTATGCCGGCGGCGGCGATGCGCCGGTGCCCGATCCGGCCGAATTTCCGGTGTCGCGCCGCCGCAACCAGTGGGCGGATGCGGACGAGATGCGCGCGCGCTTCGCCGATCGCCTGCCCTACAGCCGGTGGGACCCGCGGGTGCTCGCCGATTATTGCGCCCACGGGCTGCTTCCGGCCGCTTCGGGCGAGGGGTTTGAGCTGGCGTGCCCGCCGGCGCTGGAAGCGTCGATGTATCAGAATGCGCTGCGGAACGATCCCCATGCGTGGCTCGGCGCCCTCGCGGCGTCTGTCACGCTGATCCGCGCCCCGGCGGGAACGCGCGACGGCGCGCTTGATTTCTCGCAAAGCCCGACATGGACCGAACTCGGCCCGCACCTCGGCGCGGTGCGCGACGAGCTGTGGGCTCAGAACAGCCATTTCATCCCGATGGAAGTGCCCGGGCGCGTCGCGGACCTGCTCGCCGGACTGATCTGACCGCTCGGGAAAGGCGTCCGCGGCTGTATCAGATAGCGACATATGCGATCACCCCCTTGGTCGCGCGCGTCGGGCTGGGCTAGGGTGGCGGCATGACCATCTCGCTCTCCGATCATGAAACCGGCGCCCGATACGAGGGCGATTATGGCAAGGACCTCGCCGCGCTGCAGGACCGGCTCGAACGCATCCAGGCCGCGCATATCGCCTATGGCCAGCGCAGCGTCATCATGCTCGAAGGCTGGGACGCGGCGGGCAAGGGCGGGATCATCCAGCGGATGACCGCCTCGCTCGACCCGCGCTTCTACGAGGTCTGGCCGATCGGCGCGCCGAACGATGCGGAAAAGGCGCGGCATTTCCTGTGGCGCTTCTGGACGCGCCTGCCCGGAAACCGCGAAATCTGCGTCTTCGACCGCAGTTGGTACGGGCGCGTCCTTGTCGAACGCGTCGAGGGTTTC
This sequence comes from Sphingopyxis sp. MG, assembly GCF_002953155.1. Lineage (NCBI taxonomy): Bacteria > Pseudomonadati > Pseudomonadota > Alphaproteobacteria > Sphingomonadales > Sphingopyxidaceae > Sphingopyxis > Sphingopyxis sp. MG. The sequence goes on along the minus strand of NZ_CP026381.1, from coordinate 2,221,083 downwards.
GCGACCGAGGCCGAGTGGCGCAAGGGCTATGACGAGATCAACGAGTTCGAGGCGCAGCTGACCGGATCGGCGACCAACCTCGTCAAACTGTTCGTCCACGTCACGCAGGAGGAACAGGACCGGCGTTTCGCCGACCGCCTCGACGATCCGTGGAAGCGGTGGAAGACGGGGGGCGAGGATTATCGCAACCGGGCCAAGCGCCAGGACTATCTCGCCGCGATCGAGGAGATGTTCCAGCAGACCGACACGCGCTGGGCGCCGTGGAAGGTGATCGACGGCAACAACAAGAAGGCGGCGCGCATCGCCGCGCTGACGCATGTCGCCGAGCGGCTGGAGGCCGCGGTGCCGATGACGCCGCCCGAACGCGATCCCGCGGTGGTCAAGCTGGCGCGCAAGGCCTTCGGCTATGAGGTGAAGGACTGAGGCGGCGGCAGCCTTAGGGTCAGGATCCATTAATTCCGCGTTCGAGGCGTCGAAATGGCGAAGATATCGGGCTTGGGCGGATGCAGCGGGTAGCATCGCTACCCGCAAGGCCGCGCGGGCCCGAGATCGAAGCCATTTCGGCGTCCCTGCGGGATTTGACCGATTTTGCCCATGGCTTCGTCGAAAAGTCTTGAAATATATTCATATTCCTACGCCTTTCCTCCTCGCCCTGAGCAAAATCGCTTCAAACCTCGAACGCGGAATTAATGGGTCCTGACCCTAAAGCCACAAAAGCCCCGCATGCATGCATCGAAATTGTGTCCTTTGTGGCTTTACACTCTGATGACATTGAATTGACCCACTTCGTCATTGCGACCCCGGACCTGATCCGGGGGAAGCAATCCAGAGCGGTTTACATGAGCTCTGGATTGCCGCGCGGCTTCGCCGCTCGCAATGACGATTCCAACTCATGTCGTTATGGGCCAAGCGATCGTTTCGCAACAAACCGGAAGGCGCATGGGAACCGACGATGGCAAAGAGCCGAAACGCGGGTCTGGCACGGTGGAATAATGCAGGAAAGCGCTTTCGGGCGCGTCTTTCGGGTGCTGCCGCCTAGCCATCGCGTCTCTCAATCGCTACATGAACGGGATGAACCGCGCCAAGAGATCCGACGACTGGGGTTTCCCCCGCTGGCGCGCCTATGGTGCGTCGCGCGAGGCCCAGAAGGTGCGGATCTGCGACCGCTACGGTTGCGAGGAACCCGGCAACTGTCCTGCGCCCAAGTCGCCGAACAGCCCCGACCGCTGGTATTTCTGCGAGGCGCACGCCGCCGAATATAATCGCGGCTGGGACTATTTCGCCGGGCTGAGCGCCGAGGAGGCGGCCGAGCGCGCCGCCGACGAGGCGCGCGGCGCGCGCAGCTATGCCCGCGCGCAGCATTATGGCTGGGGCGGCCCCGGCGACGGCAGCCGCAGCGCCGACGAGATGCGCGCGCTCGAAGTGCTGGGGCTCGACCCCGACGCCGATTTCGAGGCGACGAAGAAGGCGTGGCGCGGTTTGGCGAAGGAATGTCACCCCGACGTCAGGCCGGGCGACGAGGAAGCGGCGAAGCGCTTCGCGGCTGGGCAGGCGGCGTTCGAGGTTCTGAAGCAGGCCGAGGAACGCAAGAGCTGGAAACCGGCGTAGCGGCGCTGTTGGGCGTCGTTTTGGATTGAAGCACCCCGTCATTGCGAGGAGCGCAGCGACGAAGCAATCTCCAGCTATCGGCATCGCAGAACGATAGCTGGAGATTGCTTCGCTGCGCTCGCAATGACGAAGCTAAACAACGCCAGCCGGCACCGCCCCGGAAATATCGGGGCGGGCAGCGCCCACCCCGCGTGTCTTACAGGCCGTCGAGGCCCTTGCTGACCAGTACGTTCACCGCGACGCGGCGGTTCTGCGCCTTGCCTTCGATGGTGTCGTTGCTGGCCGCCGGGTCCGCTTCCGCCATCCCGGTGGGGGTCAGCATGCGATAGGGTTTCCAGCCGCAGGCCTGCTGAAGATGATTGACGACGCGGCCCGCCCGCTTTTCGCTGAGCTGCTGGTTGAACTCCTGGCTTCCCGTCGAATCGGTGTAGCCGACGACGAGCAGCAGCGCGTTGTCCATCCCCTCGGCCTGGCTGGCCGTGGCGCACAGCTCGGCCTTCGCCTGTTCGGACAGCACGGCCTTGCCGACGTCGAAGTTCACGTTGGTCGTGCCCTTGACATTATACTGGTCGATGTCGCCCATGCGGCCGCGCAGCGCCTCCGTCGCCGCCGTCTGTTCGGCGAAGCGCTGGTCGGTGCCGGTGCGGATCATCGACGCGGTCCTGAGGTCCTTGTTCTTGAGGTCGACCTCGCTCGCCACCAGGCCGCCGTCCCACTGCAGCGTCTCCACCGTCACCGGCAGCCCGTTGAGCAGCGAATCGGCGGCGAGCTTGTTGCGGTTGAGGCCCAAGAAGCCCCCCTTGGACTTGATCCGGGTGTTGTCGGTGATCGCGATGACCGTGTTGGCACCGTCGGCGGTCGTGACCTGCATCCGGTTGCCGCTGCGCGCGGAGATGATGCCCTCGATCTCCGGCCCCTTGGTCATCTCCGCCTCGGTCGGCAGCGTGCCATAGACGGTCGTCATGACGTCGCCCTCGGACGCGTCCTGCGGCTGCGCTGCCAGGCCGACCGTCGCCGGTGCGGCCAGCATGGCGAGCAGCAACGCTATTCGGGAATTTCTGGAAACGGCACCCATGATATCACTCCTTCAATGAGCCGCCCCCGCGTTCAGGTCGCCCTTTCCGGCACCTGCGGAGTCCCTGCAAGAGCGCGCGATTGCTTGCGCCGGTAATTGGAGTGCATTGTGCGGCGAACCGATGGCGAACGGTGTTTGCGGCGTCCTTTCGCGCGTTTCGGGCCTATGCCGACGGCGCGTCGCTAGTCATAGACGCAGGCATCGAGCCCGTCGCGCGCGACGACGCCGATGCGGGCGCGGATCATGTTGCCGTACCGGCGCGTGAAGCCCGACGGGCTGATCGCCTCGCGCTTCTTGGGCAGCGGCAGGATCGCGGCGATGCGCGCCGCTTCGGCGGGCGTCAGCCGGCTCGCGCCATGCTTGAAATAGCGCTGCGCCCCCGCCTCGACGCCATAGGTGCCGATGCCGGTCTCGGCGATGTTGAGATAGACCTCCATGATCCGCCGCTTGCCCCAGATCTTTTCGATCAGGAAGGTGAACCACACCTCCGGCACCTTGCGCAGATAGCGCGTCCAGCCGCTGCCCTGCCACAGGAAGGCGTTTTTCGCCGTCTGCTGGCTGATCGTCGATCCGCCGCGGATTCGCTTGCCCTGCGCGTTGCGCTCGATCGCCTGCTCGATCGCGGCGCGGTCGAAGCCGTTGTGACTGCAATATTTGCCGTCCTCGGCGGCGATCGCGGCGCGGACCATGGTGCGGTCGATCCGCGACAGGCTGGTCCAGTCCTTGGTGATGCCGTTGCGGTCCGCGAGCATGGTGAAGGTCACCGGCGGCGGCACGACGGCATAGAGGAGCACCCAGAGGACGGAGAAGAGCAGGGCGCCGACCAGAATCTTGAGCGCGGTCCCGAAGAACCGCCCCATGGTGGATTTCGCCCGCGTCCCGCTTTTCCTCGCCATCGAAGCGGCCTAGTCGAGTGCGATGCAAAGGAAAAGTCCCGATCGCATGTGTCGATTCGCCATGCTGCCGCCCGCGTTTGTCCTGATCGCCCTGTTAGCGACAGTCGCCCCGGCGGCGGCGCAGGAACCGCGTGCGCTGTGCCCCGACCGGCCGGGGCTCGGCACCCCCGCCTGCACCGTGGAGGCGGGGTCCATGGTATTCGAACTCGGTATCGGCGACTGGACGCGCGAGCGCGACGGCACGCTGCACACCGACACGGTGACCGCGGGGGAGGCGTTGCTGCGCGTCGGCCTGACGCCTTCGACCGAGGTGCAGGTCGGCTGGACCGCGCTCGGCCGTGGGCGCGAGCGCGATACGGTTGCGGGGACCGCGGCCGGCCGGACCGGGACGGGGGACGTGACGCTGGCGCTGCGCCGCAACCTGCGCAACCCCGACGGCTCGGGATTTTCGCTGGCGGTCATGCCCTATGCGAGCCTGCCGGTCGGCGGCCGCGCGCTTGGCGCCGGCGACTGGGGCGCGGGCCTGCTGATCCCGGCGAGCGTCGATGCGGGGGCGGTTTCGCTCAGCCTGACGCCGCATGTCGACGCGGCGGTCGACGCCAACGGCGACGGCCGCCATCTCGCCTATGGCACGGTGGCCGGGGCGGGTTTCGCGGCTTCGGACGCGATATCGATCGCGGCCGAACTCTCCTTCGTGCGCGACCGCGATCCTGCCGGGCACGACAGCGAATGGCTCGCCGGTCTGTCGGCCGGATGGCAGCCGGACGACGACAGCCAATGGGACATCGGCGCCAATATCGGCCTCAACCGCGCCAGCCCCGATTTTCAATTCTATTTCGGCTTTGCGCGCCGTTTCTAGATTCTGTCATGCTTGGCTTGAATGTGCCTCAACCAGAAGCGGAAAAGCGCAAGCTTCCCGACGGCGCGGGAGCATATCACTTTGAAGCATGATCATCTTTGAATGAAACCTGCTGATTTATAGGCGTATCCCCGCGCAGGCGGGGACCCAGAGCGATCTTGCGCCAGCCTGCCCCGAATCCCCGCCTGCGCGGGGACACACAAATGTTTCAGTCAAAGCGGATTACGCTCCTGGGAACGGGGCCGCAGGCCGGAGCGTACGACGGCCGCCATTCTCGCCGGTTCAGGGCTTCGGCGGGTCGCCGTCTTTCCCGTCCGGCGCGGCGCCGGCATCGTCGCCGGCCCTGTCCTTGCTGGCGTCCTTGCTGTCGTCCTTGGCGGCATCGATCGCGTCGTTCGCCTTCGCCGCCGCATCTCTGGCGGCGTCGCCTGCCTTGGCGGCGGCAACCTTGGCCGCGTCCGCGGCATCGGCGGCGAGCGAGCGCATCTTGGCCTCGGCTTCGGCCTCCTTGCCGCTCATCACCAGCCACGCCATCACGCCCGCCGCGATCAGTGCCAGCAGCGCGAGCCAATAGCCGAAGTGCCAGTCGATCTGGATCATCGACAGCGCCGCCTGATCGAGTCCGCCGTTGCCGCCGCCATTCTTGGCCGCTTCGGCGGCGATCGCGTCCTTGCTGTAGCGCCACGTCCCGATCAGGATCAGCAGCAGCGCCGCCGCCGAGGTGCCGAGCACCAGCTTCGCCGTTTCGCGCCCGCGCGTGAACAGCAGCACCAGCCCGCCGACGATCGCGAGCAGCGCAAGGATCAGCCACAGGTTCATCGCGGCCCCGTCACCGCTGCTCGATGCCCGGCCCATCGTCTTGATGCTGCCGAAAGCCAGGCCGAACCCGCTCGCCTCGGCGATCTTCTGGTTGGAGCAACTGACCGTCATCCACGGCAGCAGGAAGGCGAGCAGCGCAATGCCCTTGGGTATCCGGATCCATTTCCACATGATGAGTCCCCCTGTAGCGGTGACGAAGCGTCGGGAGGGGAAGCTAATCCTTTGCTCCCGCCTGTCAATTCACGCCGCGAGCAGGCGGTGACGCAGCCCGGTTGGTCGGGGTCGGAAAAATTCGGCCATCCCCGATCCCGTCATGCTGGACCTGGAGTGCGATGACATCGAATGGACTCGTCATTGCGAGCGGCGAAGCCGCGCGGCAATCCAGAGTAGCGCAAACCGCCGCGGATTGCTTCCCCCGGAATCAGATCCGGGGTCGCAATGACGAAGCGGGTATGGCTGTGGGGATTCGGATTTCGGCACGGTTTCTCTCTTTCGTCACCCTGAACTTGTTTGGCGTTTATACCTTGGAGACAGGGACGCTGGTGATCCCCGGCGAAAGCCGGGGTCCATGCGAGGCAGGCGCACGTAGCTGGACCCCGGCTTTCGCCGGGGAACAGGTTTCTACCTGTCGAAAGGAGCTTGTTTCAGCATCCGTGGCCAGCCCTCCCGCTTTGCGCGGCATCTGCCGCAAGCGCGAGTCATGAATGCCGAAACAAGGCGAGCGTGACGAAGGAAACAAGTGTCGCGCCAGCCCGACCTGCGTCGAACGGCGTCACTCTCCGGAGTATGAGAGCCCCGCCGGTCAGGTCGCGATCAGCCGCCGTTCGCCGGCGAGCTTCAGCATCGCCTTCTGCAGCTTTTCGAACGCGCGCACCTCGATCTGGCGGACGCGCTCGCGGCTGACGTCGTAGACCTGGCTCAGGTCCTCGAGCGTCTTGGGGTCGTCGGTCAGGCGGCGTTCGGTCAGGATGTGGCGTTCGCGGTCGTTCAGCGTTTCGAGCGCTTCGCTGAGCAGCGCGTGGCGCACGTCGCGTTCCTCCGCCTCGGCGACGCGCTCGTCCTGCAGCGGGCCTTCGTCGCCGAGCAGATCCTGCCACTGGCTGTCACCGTCCTCGCCCATCGGGACGTTGAGCGACGTGTCGCCGCCCATCGCCATGCGGCGGTTCATGCTGACCACCTCGTCCTCGGTGACGCCAAGGTCGGTCGCGATCTTCGCGACATGTTCGGGGCTCAGGTCGCCGTCCTCGAACGCCTCGAGGTTGTTCTTCATCCGGCGAAGGTTGAAGAACAGCTTCTTCTGCGCCGCAGTGGTGCCCATCTTCACGAGGCTCCACGACCGCAGGATGAATTCCTGGATCGAGGCGCGAATCCACCACATCGCATAGGTGGCGAGGCGGAAGCCGCGGTCGGGGTCGAATTTCTTCACCCCCTGCATCAGGCCGATATTGCCCTCGCTGATCAGCTCGCTGACCGGCAGGCCATAGCCGCGATAGCCCATCGCGATCTTGGCGACGAGGCGCAGGTGCGAAGTCACGAGCTGCGCCGCGGCCTCGTTATCGTCATGTTCCTGGAACCGCTTCGCGAGCATATATTCCTGCTCGGGCGTCAACAGGGGGAATTTGCGGATTTCGGCCAGATAGCGGTTCAGGCTCGCCTCACCGCCGAGCGCGGGCACCACAGCCGGAAGTTTGCTTTTATTCGCCATTGGTAAAGTGTCTTCCCTAAAACCTGAAAATATCCTGCCGCGGTTGGCTCCGGCGGTCAAAATAGATTTTCATTCGAAACCTAAACGCGCAGTTCGTCGATCAGTTCCCGCATGTCCGCGGGCAGATCGCTGTCGAGTGCGATCCTTTTGCCAGTTACTGGATGAATAAAACCCAAATGGGCCGCGTGCAATGCCTGCCGCTCGAAACCCCGCGCTTTCAGCACGTCCGACAGCGGCTTGCGGGTGCGGCCATAGACCGGGTCGCCGACCAGCGGATGCCCGATATGCGCCATGTGGACGCGCACCTGGTGGGTACGGCCGGTTTCGAGCCGGCATTCGACGACCGTCGCACCGCGCAGGGGCTCGATGGTGCGATAATGGGTGACGGCCTGCTTGCCGCGCCCCGCGGGCACGACCGCCATCTTCTTGCGGTTCGTCGGCGAGCGGCCGAGCGCCGCCTCGACCGTGCCGTTCGCGGGCATCGGGCGGCCGGTCGCGATGGCGAGATAGCGGCGATCGATGCTGTGCGCCGCGAACTGCTTCGCCAGTCCCTCGTGCGCCTTGTCGTGCTTGGCGGCTACGATCAGCCCGCTGGTGTCCTTGTCGATGCGGTGGACGATGCCCGGCCGCGCCACGCCGCCGATTCCCGACAACTGCCCCGCGCAATGGTGGAGCAGCGCGTTGACCATCGTCCCGTCCAGGTTTCCTGCGGCGGGGTGGACGACCATGCCCGCGGGCTTGTCGACGACGATCAGATGCTCGTCCTCATAAGCGATGACAAGGTCCAGGTCCTGCGCGACGTTGTGCGCGGGCGCGGGGGTCGGCACGCGCACTTCCAGCGTCGCGGGCGCCGCGGCCTTCGCCGCCGGGTCCCACAGCACCGTGCCGCGCGTGTCGGCGACCCGGCCGCCCTTGATCAGCGTCTTGACGCGCTCGCGCGACAGGTCGGGCAGCGCCTCGGCCAGCGCGCGATCGAGCCGCAGCCCGGCCGCGCTGTCCGCCAGCGTCACGGTCAAGATGGCGTCGTCCCCCTGCATCGGGGTCGATGTGGCTTCGGCGCGTCGAAATTCAAGGGGATCGCGCTTGCCCTTCGCCCCTTCGCTGCCGTAGGAGCGGCAGCGGACCGGGCCCGGTCCGCCCTGGGGGGAGCCTTCATCCATGACCGACGATCGCGTCGATTTCGCGTCCATGCTGGCCTCGCGCCTGTGCCACGATCTGCTCAGCCCGGTGGGCGCTTTCGCCAACGGGCTCGAACTGCTCGCCGACGAGCAGGACGCCGAAATGCGTGCGCGCGTGTTCGACCTGCTCGAACAGAGCGCGAGGACGTCGGCCAACAAGCTCAAATTCTTCCGCCTCGCTTTCGGTTCGGCAGGCGGGTTCGGCGACGCGGTGCCGCCCGACGAGGCGAAGGCGGCGATCGAGGGGATCATGGCCGACCGGCCGATCGAGCTGAACTGGATGATCGCCGACGAGCCGCTGCCCAAGCCGGCGGTCAAGATCATCCTCAACCTCGCGCTGATCCTCGTCGATGCGCTGGTGCGCGGCGGGCGGCTCGACATCGGCTGCGAAAAGGCGGGCGAGGGGATCGAGATCGCGCTGCATGCCGAGGCCGAGCGCATCCTGGTCGATGCCGATGTCGAACGCCTGCTTTCCGAAGGCGAAGGGGCCGCCGCGATGACGTCGCGCACCGCGCCCGCCGCGCTTGTCCAGGCGGTCGCGGCGCAGAATGGCGGCACGGTGATGCTCGCGCGCGAAACGCCGACCTCGCTGCTCGTCGGGGCGGTGCTCAAGGGGGCTAGGCAAACCCTCCGTTAACCATTGTCGGCCATGGTGCGCACAGGATTTTGGGGCGCACCGATACCGCGATGGACGATCTGCTGAACGATTTTCTGACCGAGACGTCGGAAATCCTTGCCGAAGCGGCGGGGGCGATCGTCGCGTGGGAGGCCGACCCCGCCGATCGCGAGCGGCTCGACGCGATCTTTCGGCTCGTCCACACGATCAAGGGCAGTTCGGGCTTTCTGGCCCTGCCGCGCGTCACGGCGCTGTCGCATGCCGCCGAGGATGCGCTCGACCAAGTCCGCCGCGGTAACCGCCCGGCCGACGCCATGCTCGTCACCGCCGTGCTGGCGATCGTCGACCGGCTGAGCGAGCTGTGCGACGCGCTGGGCCGCGACGGGGCGGAGCCCGCGGGCGACGACGGCGCGATCATCGCCGCGCTCGACGGCCGGCAGTCCGATGCCGATCCGGCGGTCGAAGTCGCGGGCATCCCGCTTCGCCGCGAGGACGACCTGCTTGCCGACGGGCAGGGGTGGCGCTCGATCCGGGTGCCGCTGCCGCTGCTCGACAGCGTGATGACGGGGGTCACCGACATCGTCCTCGCGCGCAACGAATTCACCCGGATGCTGCGCGAATCGGGGGCCGATCCGGCACTGATCGCCTCGTTCGACCGCTTGTCGGATTCGATCGCCGGCATGCGCCATTCGGTCAGCCAGATGCGGATGCAGCGGATCGACAAGCTGTTCGCGCCGCTGCCGCGGATCGTGCGCGACCTGGCGCAGGAAACGGGCAAGAAAATCCGCTTCACGACCAGCGGCGGCGAGGTCGAACTCGACCGCGAGATGATGGAGAATATCCGCGATCCGCTGATCCACATCGTCCGCAACGCGGTCGACCATGGCGTCGAGGCGCCCGCCGACCGCGCGGCGGCGGGAAAGGACATGACCGCGACCATCGTCGTCGCGGCGCGCCAGTCGGGCAACCAGATCGAGATCGAGGTGCGCGACGACGGCCGCGGCCTGTCGCCCGACGCGCTGGTCGCCAAAGCGATCGCGGCGCGGATTCTGACCGCGAGCGACGCGCGCGCGCTGACGCCCGCCGAACGGCTCGGCCTGATCTTCCGCCCCGGCTTTTCGACCGCGGCGCAGGTGACGGCGATTTCGGGACGCGGCGTCGGCATGGATATCGTCAAGGCCAATGTCGAGAAGATCGGCGGCGTCGTCGAACTGCGCAACGAGGAGGGGCGCGGCCTGTCGATCCTGCTGCGCGTGCCGATGACGCTGACGATCATCTCCGGCCTGATGGTGCGCGCCGCCGGGCAGTATTTCGCGATTCCGCGCGGCGCGGTGCGCGAGATCCTGCTCGAAAACAGCGATACGGTGCGCATCGACCGCGTCGGCGGCGGCGAACTGGCGACCGTGCGCGGACAGCGCTACCCCCTGCTGCGGCTGGAGGAGGTGCTCGGCTGCCCGCGCGATGCGGAGGAGGATGACGACGACCGCGCGCTGGTGATCGTCCGGCCGGGGCAGGGGCAGAGCTATGCGCTGAGCGTCGCGGCGATCCACGATCAGGAGGAACTGGTGATCAAGCCCGCGGCGCCGATCATCATGGCGACCGGTCTTTATGCCGGCACGACGCTGCCAGACAATGGGCAGCCGGTGCTGCTGCTCGACGTGCAGGGACTGCTGGCCGCCGCGGCGATCGACGCGGCCGAGGCGGAACGCGGCGAAGCCGCCGCCGCCGAGGAGGCCGCCGCCGCGGCCGCGGCGCGCGACGCGGCGCAGCTTCTGCTGTTCCGCGATACCGATGGCCGGACGCGCGGCGTGCGCCTGTCGGTGATCGAGCGCGTCGAGGAAGTGCCCGCGCTCGCCCTGTTCGAAAGCGCCGGGACGGTGCGGGTCCAGATCGGCGACGATATTTTCCCCGTCCACGCCGACGCGCTGCCCGAAGGCCATGGCACGGTGAAGCTGCTGCGCCTGTTCGATGGCCGCACGGTGCTCTGCTATCCGGTCGCGGCGGTCGTCGACATCGTGCGGCTGCCCGACGCGGTGCAGCCCGCCGCGGCGCCGGGGCTGGTCGCCGGCGTCGTGCTGATCGGCGGCGAGCCGGTCGAGCTGATCGACCCGTTCTGGCTGATGGAACGCCACGCGGCCATCCTCACCCCGTCCGTGGAGGAGGCCCGCCGGCCGCTGTGCCGCATCGCCGACGATGCCGACGGCTGGGGCGGCAATTTCCTCGCGCCGATCCTGCGCGGCGCGGGCTATCGCGTCGTGTCCGACGGCGATGCCGGCGAAGGCGAGGCGCCCGACGTGCTGCTGTGCCTTGCCGCCGACGACGGGCTTTGCGCGCATGGCGGCGGCATCCCGGTGATCCGCCTGCGCGCTTCGGCGGCGACGGCCGGACCGGCCGACGAAACCATCTATCGCTACGATCGCCAGGCGCTTCTCGATGCGCTGCGCCGGCATGTCGGGGGAGGCCGGCCGTGATCGACAGGCTCTATCTGGTCGCGCGGATCGCCGACACGCGCGTCGCGCTGCGCAGCGACGCGATCAATTCGGTCGTCACCGTCGGCCAGCCGGTCGCGGTCCCCGCCGCGCCGCCGCATGTCGTGGGAATCTTCGCGCTGCGCAGCCGCGTGCTGACGCTGATCGACCCGCATGTCGTCGTCGGCCTGCCGGCGGTTCCCGTCGCGCCCGGCCAGCGCGTGATCGTCGTCGACGTCGGTGGACACGGCTATGCGCTGCTCGCCGACGCGATCGAGGATGTCTGTTTCATCGCGGCGCCCGAAACGCGTGTCGCGGGCAAGCTGCTGCCCGGCTGGGCGCGGGTCGCGGATGCGATGATAGAGCATGACGGGGCGTCGCTGCTCGTCGTCGACCCGGCGCATTTCATCGCCGCGCCCGCCGCGCGGGCGGCCTGACGGGATGCCCATCATGTTAACGCGCTGCATACCCCTTTGGCCTAGGGTGGCCGAAATCCCCGGGGGTCGGAGGTAGAAAATGTCGAAATCCTGTCTGGTCGTCGATGACAGCAAGGTCATTCGCAAGGTCGCGCGCCATATCCTTGAAAGCATGGCTTTTGCGGTCGATGAAGCGGCCGATGGCCAGGAAGCGCTGCGCTTCTGCCGCGCCAACCGGCCCGACGTGATCCTGCTCGACTGGAACATGCCGGTGATGAGCGGCATGGAATTCCTGGGCGCCTTCAACGATCTCGATTTCGGGCACGACGAGCGCCCGCGCGTCGTCTTCTGCACTACCGAGAACAGCATCGACCATATCCGCGCGGCGATCGAGGCCGGCGCCGACGAATATGTGATGAAACCGTTCGACCGCGAAACGCTCGAAGGAAAGCTGCAACTCGTCGGCGTTGCCTGAGGCTGTTCGAGACCGCCGCATGACCCGGCCGCAACCCCGCCCGAACGATCCGCCGCCGGAAGAGGCCGGCCCGGTTCCGCGCGACGTGCGCGTGATGCTCGTCGACGACAGCCTCGTCGTGCGCAGCATCCTCGAACGCATCATCGAGCAGCGGCCGGGGCTCAGCATCTGCGCGTCCTTCGCCTCGGCGCAGGATGCGCTCGCCTGGCTGGCGCGCGAACCGGCCGACGTCGTCGTGCTCGACCTCGAAATGCCGGGAATGACGGGCATCGACGCGCTGCCGCTCATCCTCGAGCGCGCGGCGAATGCGCGCGTGCTGATCCTGTCGTCGAATTGCGTCGAGGGCGGATCGGCGGCGATCGACGCGCTGGCGCTCGGCGCCAGCGACACGCTCGCCAAGCCTGGGCGCGGCAGTTTCTCGGGCCGCTTTGCCGAGGTGCTGACCGATCGCATCCTCTCGCTTGGCCAGCGGTCGCCGGCGATCCCCGCCGCGGCGCGCGCCGTCTGCCGTCCGGCGCGGCTCGCGGCAGCGCCGGTGATCGATGCCGGCCAGCCGCTCGAATGCATCGCGGTGGCGGCTTCGACCGGCGGCATTCCGGCGTTCACGACCTTTCTCGCGCACCTCGATCCGCGCATTCGCGCGCCGATCCTGCTGACGCAGCATCTGCCCGACGCCTTCATGGAATTCTATGCACGGCAGATCGCGACGCTGACGACGCGCCGTGTCCATGTCGCGACGGCGGGGATGCCGGTCGAGGCGGGGCATATCTATCTGGCGCCGGGCGACGCGCATCTGGTGGTCGTCGCCAACGGTCGGCGGCGCGAGATCGCGCTCGACCGGCACCCGGTCGACAATGGCTGCTGTCCTTCGGCCGACCCGATGCTGGCGTCGGTCGCAGAGGTCTATGGCGAGGGCGGCGTCGCGGTGATCCTCAGCGGCATGGGGCGCGACGGCGCGCAGGGAGCCGCGCGCCTGAAGGCGGCGGGCGGCACGGTTTTCGCGCAGGCGCCCGAAAGCTGCGTGATATGGGGCATGCCCGGCGCGGTCAGTCGGACCGGGATTGCCGCGGCGACGCTCAACCCCGACGCGATCGCGCTGATGCTGGGCGGCAGCCTGGCGGGACGGTCGCGGCGATGATGGGCGGCGGCACGGCCAGCGAATCGGCCTATCGCGTCCTGATGAGCGTGCTCGAATCGCGCACCGGCCAGACGCTGTCGCCGAACCGCATCTGGCGGATCGAGATGTCGCTGAAACCGGTGTTGCAGCGGCACGGCATCGCCGACCTCGACACGCTGGTCGCCGCGCTCGTCACCGCGAACGGGCGGCAACTGCTCGACGACACGGTCGATGCGATGCTCAACAACGAGACCTTCTTTTACCGCGAACACAGCGTCTTCGACGATATTGCGGAGAAGGCGCTTGAATATCTTCGCGTGGTGAACGCGCGCCGGCGGCAACTGACGATCTGGCATTGCGGCGTATCGACCGGGCAGGAAGCCTATTCGATGGCGATGCTGCTCGCCGAGCAGGGCGAGCGCTGGGCGGGCTGGCGCGTCGACGTCATCGGCACCGACGTCAGCCACCACGCCATTTCGCGCGCGCGGGTCGGGCTCTACAGCCAGTTCGAGATTCAGCGCGGGTTGCCGGTGCAGCGCATGGTCCGCTGGTTCGACCAGACCGAGGCGGGATGGCTCGCCAAGGCCGACCTGCGCCGCCGCGTCGACTTTTCGGTGCAGAACATGCTGATCGACCGGCCGCCGCTGGCCGCGCCGGCCGACCTGATCTTCTGCCGCAACCTGCTGCTCTATTTCGCGATGCCGATGCGGCAGAAGGCGTTCGCGCGGCTGCGCGCGATCGCGGCGCCGCAGAGTTTCCTTGTCCTCGGCGCCGGCGAGACGGTGCTCGGGCAGACCGACCAGTTCGTCGCCAGCCCGCGCCTGCGCGGCCTGTACGAACCGGCCGACCAGCAGGTGCGGCGCCCCGTCGCCGCCTGACCTTGCTTTTTGCGCCCCGCTGGCGCAGGGGAAAGAGCGGTTCCGCGCCGGGCCGGAACAATAATGGATCGCGAGAGGCATGGGCGATTTTATCGAACGCTGGTCCCCCAATTTCGACGAGCGCGCGCTGCCCATCTCGATGATCGTCCTGCATTACACTGGCATGAAGACCGGCGCCGAAGCCATTGATCGGCTTGCCGATCCCGCGGCGAAGGTTTCGGCGCACTATGTCGTCAGCGAGGATGGGCAGATCACCCATATGGTGCCCGAGGACAAGCGGGCCTGGCACGCCGGCAAGTCGCATTGGCGGGGCGTGCGCGATATCAATTCGGCCAGCGTCGGCATAGAGATCGTCAATCCGGGGCACGAATATGGCTATGTGCCCTTTCCCGACCCGCAGATCGCCTCGGTCGTCCGGCTCGTCCATCTGATCAAGGACCGCCACGGCGTCACGCGCGGCAATGTCGTCGGCCATTCGGACATCGCGCCGACGCGCAAGCAGGACCCGGGCGAACTGTTTCCATGGCACGAACTGGCGCGCCGCCGCCTCGCGCTGCCGCGCCCGACCAAGAAGCTGACCGATCCCTTGTGGACCGATGCGGGCTTCCTGCTCGCGCTCGAGCGCTTCGGCTACGACGTGACCGACGGCTTCGCGGCCACCGTGGCGTTCCAGCGCCGTTTTCGTCCCGAACTGATCGACGGCACGATCGACGGCGAATGCCGGGCGATCCTGCTCGCGCTGCTCTTGCCGCAGCCCGAGGGGGATTGAGCGGCGGGGTTCGGCCGGGAGCCGACCTATCATTCATCGTCACCCCGGACTTGATCGGCAATTATCCCTTTTAGACAAGTCACTGTTCCCCGGCGAAAGCCGGGGTCCAGATGGCACAGCGCTACCACGCATGGACCCCGGCTTTCGCCGGGGAACAGCTACCTACTTGCCTGAAGGGTATATATCCCACTTGATCCCGGTCCCGCTTGATGCCGAAGACCGGTCGATGCCCCAAAAAAAGCGGAATCCCGAATCAAGCCCGGGATGACGGAAGTGGAGGGGAGCTATGTCGGTTCCCCACCCCAAAGCCGACACTCCTACAATCGCTCGCAATTGCCCGCCATCCGCGCTATATGGCGCCCTGCCAGAGGGTCGGGCGATCGCCGCCGCGCAAGCGGGGGAGGAAAGTCCGGGCTCCACGGAAACCACGGTGCCGGATAACGTCCGGCGGGTCCGCTTTCGGGCGGGCTCAGGGAAAGTGCCACAGAGAGCAGACCGCCAAAGGCTTCGGCCCGGCGAAAGGTGAAAGGGTGCGGTAAGAGCGCACCGCGCGGACGGCAACGGACGCGGCACGGCAAACCCCACCGGGAGCAAGGTCGAATAGGGATGGCAAGAGGCAACTCAGGGCTGGTTCCGGCCCCGCCGTCCGGGTTGACTGCTTGAGCGTCCGGGCAACCGGCCGCCTAGAGGAATGATCGCCCATCCCCGCAAGGGGTGGACAGAACCCGGCTTACAGACCCTCTGGCGCCATACTCTCCCCACCTGCGCTGGAACCGCGCTTGCGGGCGGCGCGTTGCCTTTGCAGGCCAACGATAGGGAGCCCGGTCATGAAAGTCGTCGACGAACATGTCGAAGTCACCGATGAAGAAGCCACCAGCGCCGTCAAGGGGCACAATGTCCGCTATGTCCTCGCCATATCGCTCGCGGCGGTGATCGTCGTGCTGTCGGCGATCTGGATCGTCCCGGCGCTGCTGCAGCCCTGAACCCTCTCTTCCCTTCGTGTCGAGCGAAGGCGAAATACGAAGGGAATAAAGGAAAAGAGGCGGATTCGGCGGCGCTCGGCGGGCTGTCTCGTCCGTTCGTCATGCTGAACTCGTTTCCGCATCCATGGCCGGACCTCCCCTTTTGTACCGCATTTCATGCGAGGGCAGGCCACGGACCCTGAAACAAGTCGGCAATTATCCCTTTTCGACACGTCACTGTCCCCCGGCGAAAGCCGGGGCCCAGATGGCACAGCGCTACCTCGCATGGACCCCGGCTTTAGCCGGGGAAGAGGGTGGTGACGGGATAGACAGGGTAACGCGCAGACGGTGCTTCAACCTCATCCCGCGCCGGGATAGGCGATCGTCATCACTTCCCATTCCTTCGGGCCGGCGGGAAGCTGGACCGTGCGCAGGTCGCCGACCGCCGCGCCGCGCAGCGCGCGGGCGAGGGGGCTGTTCCAGCCGATCCGCCCGGCGCCGGCGTCGGCTTCATCGTCGCCGGTCAGCGTGACCGTGCGCCGCATGTTGTCCTCGTCGGCAAGCTCCACGGTGGCGCCGAACCAGATGCGGTCCCGGTCGGGCTGCGCCGCCGGATCGACGACGCGCGCCGCCTTCATCCGCCGCGCGAGGAAGGCGAGCCGCCGGTCGATTTCGCGCAGCCGCTTGCGGCCGTAGATATAGTCGCCGTTCTCGCTGCGGTCGCCATTGCCCGCCGCCCAGCTGATCGTTTCGACCAGCTTCGGCCGCTCCCCGCCCAGCAGCGCGTCATATTCGGCGCGCAGCGCGGCGAAGCCCGCCGGGCTGATGATGTTGCTCCTGTCCCCCGCCACGGGATTCAGCCGGGGTTCGACTTGCCGAGGTAGAAGCTCAGCGGCGCCTTGGGCAGCGCCCGGCCGCCTTCGCGCAGCGTGTCGTAGACGACGGCATTCTCAAGCACGCGCTGGACGTAGTTCTTCGTCTCGAAGATCGGGATCGCCTCGATCCAGTCGAGGATGTCGATCGCCCCCGTCCGCGGATCGCCGTTGGCGCGCAGCCATTTGTTCACATTGCCGGGCCCGGCGTTGTAGGCGGCGACGGCGAGCGGATAGCTGCCGCCGAAATAGCTGAGCATCTGCTGGAAATAGGTCGACCCCAGCGTCATGTTGTAGCCGGTGTCGGTGGTCAGCGATCCGGCGTCGTAGCCGAGCCCCAGCTTGCCCGCGACCTCGCGCGCGGTGCCGGGCATCAGCTGCATCATCCCGCGTGCGCCCGCATGGCTGACCGCGGCGCGATCGAACTGGCTTTCCTGCCGCGTGATCGCGTGGATGAAGGTCCAGTTGCCCTCATGGCCGGCGGGGACGCGGACGGTCGGAAAGCCCGACACTTCGACCGCGTCGAGGCTGTTCGCCTGCGCGCTGCGGCCGATCATCACGCCCAGGTCGGGGCGGCCGATCTGCTGCGCGAGCTGGCCCGCGAGCACATGGTCGGCGGGCGAGGTCGCCTTTTGCGCCAGCGCGCGCAGGAACAGCGACTGTTCGCGCCACGCGCCGATCTCTCCCAGCACGCGCGACGCGCGGACGAGGCGGTCGTCGTCGAACGCCGTTCGCTCGGCGCCGCTGACCTGGATGCTCGGCACCGGGGTCGGGCGCGGCTGCGGCCGGCCGAGCCGTTCGAGCGCGAGCTGGCCGTAGAACTGGTCGTAATGCTGCGCGGCGTCGGCGAAATGGGCGTTGGCGGCCGCGGCGTCGCCCGCCGCCAGCGCCGCGCGGCCGGCCCAGTAATAGCCCTTGGTGCGCGTCTGCGCCGAGCGGGCGGCGTCGCCATAGGCGCGGTAGAGCCGCACCGCTTCGGCCGGGCGGCGCAGGTCCTTGAAGGCGAGCTGGCCCGCGAGCCAGGCGAGCGAGGTGTAATCGTCGCGCACCCCCAGCGGCGTCTCGCGCACCACCGTGCCCGGCGGCAGCGCGTCGTCGATCTGCTTCGCGATATTGTAGGCGGTCAGCTTGTCGCCCGCCGCGTCGGCCTGCCGCGCGTTGGTCAGCAGCGTCTCGAGCCATTCCTCGGCATCGGTGGGAGGGCTCGCCAGGCTGCGCGGGCCCGCGAGCAGCGCGCGCGCCTCGCCGACGCGGCCCGACTTGCGCAGCCAGGTCGCCTTGGCGGTGATATAGCCGGGATCGGTGCGCAGGATCGCCGGGTTGGCCGCCTCGACCGCCGCGGCCTGCAGCGCGGCGTCGACCGCGGCGCTGCGCAGCGCGAGCCGCGCCGCGAACTGCGCGCGCCGTTCGGGCGAGGTGAAGCCGAGCTGGCGCGCCGCGGCGGCGGTGTTGTTCGACCACAGCAGCCGGTCCATCCGCGCATCATGGTCGGCGAGGCTCAGCGCGCCGGGGAAGAAGGAGAGCACGCGGTTGACCTCGCTCTCGTCGAGCGGCCCGCTCGTCCACGCGCGGCGGACGGCGGCATAGGCCTCGTCGCGGCGGCCCGAGGCGTTGAGCGCCAGCGCCATGCGCAGCTCGCCGCTCGGCGTCTTTGGCGGATAGGCCTGGAAATAGGCGAGGGTGCGCGCGGGGTCGAAGCTGTCGATCGCGATCGCCTTTTCGGCGCGGGTGCGCATCTTGTCCGCGTCGGGCCAGCCCTTGTTCGCCATCAGGAAGCGCGACAGGCGGTCGAAGGAGGCGCTCTGGTCCTGGGTCAGGCGCCGCCATTCCATCACCGCGTCGCCGACCGTATTGGTCGCCGTCGGCGGGGTGGTCGAGACCGACGCAAGCCCCATCTGGGCGCGATACCAGGCCATCTGTTCGGGCGTCAGTTCGCCGGCGGTCGCCATGGAGGGAAGAAGGAGCGCTGCAGCCAGCGCGAGACGGGAAACGGGGAACAGCGAGATCATGCCGGGCATTTTAGTGCCAAACTCCTTGCGGGGCGCTGAATAGGCGTTCATTAGGCGGCGCGCCGACCTTCCCTATCGGTTCCGGCGCTTTTTTGTAAAGGAGCGGAGCATGTTTTCGGGCTCGATTCCCGCCTTGGTGACGCCATTTCGCGATGGGGCGTTCGACGCCCCGGCCTTCGTGCGCCTCGTGGACTGGCAGGTCAAACAGGGGACGAGTGCGCTGGTCCCGTGCGGCACCACCGGCGAAAGCCCGACGCTGGGCTTCGACGAGCATTACCGGGTCATCGACGTCTGCATCGAGGCGGCGGCGGGGCGCGTGCCGGTGATCGCCGGCTGCGGGTCGAACGACACCGCGACCGCGATCCGGCACATGCGCCATGCGCAGGCGGCGGGCGCGGCGGCGGCGCTGGTCGTCGCCCCCTATTACAACCGGCCGACGCAGGACGGGCTGATCGCGCATTTCCGGGCGCTGGCCGACGCGAGCGACCTGCCGATCGTCGTCTACAACGTCCCCGGCCGCACCGTCACCGACATCGCGGCCGAGACGATGTGCCGGCTGGCCGAGATTCCGTCGGTGGTCGCGATCAAGGATGCCAGCGGCGACCTCGCCCGCGTCACCGTCCACCGGGCCGGGGCGGGCGCCGGTTTCTGCCAGCTCAGCGGCAACGACGACCTGTGGCTGCCGCACGCGGTGCTGGGCGGCGTCGGCTGCATCTCGGTGACCGCCAATGTCGCGCCGCGGCTGTGCGCCGATTTCGCCGCCGCCTGCGCCGCGGGCGACTGGAGCGGCGCGCTGAGCCTGCACGACCGGCTGTTCGCGCTGCACAAGGCGATGTTCTCCGACGCCTCGCCGGGGCCGGTCAAATATGCGCTGTCGCGCGTCCACGACTGGTTTTCGCCCGAAGTGCGCCTACCTATCATCCCGGCGTCGGATGCGTCGCGCCGGGCGGTCGATGCCGCCCTGTCCGCGGCGGGAGTGATTTAGGCTATGATCGCTATGTGGTCTTTCCCCCTCCGTTCGACGCGAATGGGGCAAGAGTTGGCATAAGGTTCAATTTTCAGGTTTCTCAATGGCCCGTCCGCAATCCGCCCCCGAATTCGACAAGAAGAAGGTCGTCGCCGAGAACCGGCGCGCGCGCTTCGACTATGCCGTCGAACAGGTGTTCGAAGCGGGCATCGCGTTGCAGGGGACAGAGGTCAAATCGCTGCGCTTCGGCGAGGGCACGATCGCCGAAAGCTATGCCGAGGTGGCGGGCGGCGAGGTGTGGCTGATCAACGCCAATATCCCCGAATTCAGCCACGGCAACCGCTTCAACCATGAACCGCGCCGGCCGCGCAAGCTGCTGCTGAACACGCGTGAGATCAACAAGCTGCACGCCGCCGTCGCGCGGCAGGGGATGACGCTGGTGCCGCTGTCGGTCTATTTCAACAGCCGCGGGCGCGCCAAGGTCGAACTGGCGCTCGCCAAGGGCAAGAAGGCGCACGACAAGCGCGAATCGATCAAGGAACGCGACTGGAAGCGCGACAAGCAGCGCCTGATGAAGGAACGGGGATGAGCCGCGGCGGCAAACCTCGCGATAAAGCCGCGGTGATGAACTGGATCCGCCGCAATTCTCCTTCGCGGGAAGAATTGCTGGAGAGCCGCTTCATCAAGCCCTTCGCGCATCGCGTCGCGCACAGCCATCTGTGGCGCTTCACGCGGATGTCGGTGCCGCGCGGCACCGCGCTCGGGCTGTTCGTCGGCATCTTCTTCCTGATCCCCGGCGTCCAGATTCTGGGCGTCGCGCTGCTTGCGCTGCCGTTCCGCGCCAATATCCCGATCGGCGCCGCGATGACCTTCCTGTCGAACCCGGCGACGACGCCCTTCCTGATCGCGGCGTCGGTGTGGCTGGGGAACAGCATGTTCGGGCTGCATGCCAACGTCGCCACCATCTCGATCATGGTGGACGAAGGCGCGTCGGCGGGCGCGTGGGTGCGCTGGGTGCTGTCCGACGCGGCGCCCGCGCTGCTCGCGGGGCTGTTCGTCATCTCGGTCGTGTCGGCGGTGGTGGGCTATCTGCTCGCGGCGCTGTTCTGGGACAACTGGATCCGCCTGCGCTGGCGGCGCAAGCTGCGCCGGGCGCGCGACCAACGACATGAGGCATCGACGAGCGACGGGGCGGCCGGTTGAACGCGCGGTTCGCGCGGGTATAGCTGTTTCCATTGTAACCATCTGCCCCGCGCGCCGGGGCCGTGGTCGCGCCCACCATCCTCTGGGGACCGTCATGACTCGTTCGCATATCTCTTCGCGCCTGTTCGCGACCGCCGCCATCGGCGCGCTGCTGCTCGGTTTCGCATCCTCCGCCACGGCGAAGGACGCCGCCAAGGCTCCGGCGCCCGCCACCGATGCCGCCGCCGGGCCCGAGATCGGCGATTTCGGTTTCGACATGGCGGGCATGGACCGAGGCGTGAAGCCCGGCGACGATTTCTATGCCTATGCCAACGGCACCTGGGCAAAGACGACGGCGATCCCCGCCGACAAATCCAACTATGGCATGTTCACCGCGCTCGCCGACCTGTCGCAGCAGCGCACGCGCGAGATACTGGATGCGGCGAAGGGCAATCCGGACAGCATGATCGGTCGCGCCTATGCCTCCTATCTCGACGGCGCGGGGGTCGAGGCGAAGGGGCTGGCGCCGATCGAGCCCTGGCTGACCAAGGTACGCGCCGTCGACAAGGCCGGGCTGGCGGCGCTGCTGGCCGAGGCCGACCGCAACGGCATCTCGCATTTCTTCGGCGGTTATGTGGGGCAGGACGACAAGAATCCCGACGTCTATATCTACACCATGGTTCAGGGCGGCATCGGCATGCCCGACCGCGATTTCTACCTGAAGGGCGGGGATCGCAACACGGCGTTGCAGGCCGCCTACCTCCGCCACCTCGAAAATATACTGACCCTCGCGGGCGAAAAGGACGCCGCGGCGCGCGCGCGGGCGCTCTACGATTTCGAGAAGCGGATTGCCGAGGTTCACTGGGACAAGAACGACAGCGGCGACGCGACCAAGGTCTATAACAAGATGACGATCGCCCAACTCGCGCAGGCAGCGCCGGGCTTCGACTGGACGACCTTCATCCGGGGCATCGGGGTCAAGGAGGACAGCCTTCTCGTGTCGCAGCCGAGCGCCTTCACCGGCGAGGCGAAGCTGATTGCCGAGGCGCCGATCGGCGTGATCCGCGACGCGCTGCTCGTCCGCAGCCTCGACGATTTCGCCGACGTGCTGCCCGACGCGGTGGCGCAGGAGGCTTTCGCCTTCCACGGCACCGCGCTGTCGGGAACGCCGGAGATGCAGGAACGCTGGAAGCGCGCGGTCGATTTCGTCAGCGACCATATGGGCGAGGCGGTCGGCAAGGATTATGTCGCCAAATATTTCCCGCCCGAAACCAAGGCGGCGATGGACGGGCTGGTGAAGAACGTCCTCGCCGCGCTCGACGAGCGCATCGGCCACCTGACGTGGATGCAGCCCGAAACCAAGGTGAAGGCGAAGCGCAAGCTTGCCAACTTCACCACCAAGATCGGCTATCCCGACCGCTGGAAGGACTACAGCACGCTCGAAATCCGTGCCGACGATCTGTTCGGCAACGCGCTGCGCGCCAACCAGTTCGCGCATGACGACAATATCAGCCGCCTCGGCGGGCCGATCCGCCGCTGGGAATGGGGGATGACCCCGATGACGGTCAACGCCTACGCCAATTTCGGGATGAACGAGATCGTCTTTCCCGCGGCGATCCTGCAACCGCCCTTCTTCGATCCCAAGGCCGACGCGGCGATCAACTATGGCGGCATCGGTGCCGTCATCGGTCACGAGATCAGTCATCATTTCGACGACCAGGGCGCGAAATATGACGAGACCGGCAAGCTGTCCGACTGGTGGACCCCGGCCGACGTCGCGGCATTCGATGCGGCGGGCAAGGCGCTCGTCGCGCAATATGACGCCTATGAAGTGCTGCCCGGCGAACATCTCGACGGCACCTTCACACTCGGCGAGAATATCGGCGACCTCGCGGGGCTGACCATCGCCTATGACGCGTACAAGGCGTCGCTGGGCGGCAAGGCGGCGCCGGTGATCGACGGGCTGACCGGCGACCAGCGCTTCTTCCTTGGCTGGGCGCAGGTGTGGCGGCGCAACTACCGCGAGCAGAATCTGTCGCAGCGCATCACCACCGACCCGCATTCGCCCTCGATTCAGCGGGCATGGGTCTCGCGCAACCTTGACCCTTGGTATAAGGCCTATCAGGTAAAGCCGGGCCAGAAGCTGTATCTGGCGCCGAAGGACCGTGTCCGCATCTGGTGATGCGAAACAGGAAAGACTGCCCTTGACCGCGACGACCCTGCCTTCCGCTGACGCCGAACTCGGCAGGGGGACGGGGCCGGCGGCGGCGCTGGTGCCTTCGGGATTGTCGCGATTCGACGTGGCGCTGCTCGGTGGGCTGGTGCTGCTGTCGGTCGGGCTTCTCTTCTGGGCGACGCGCGATGCCGTGCTGGCGGCGGGTTTTCTCGCGGGTCTTGCCGTCGCGGCGGGCGGCGTTCTGTTGCTGCGCCGGGTCTTTCCCGCCGTGGGAGCCAGCGAGGCGGCGGCGCCCGACTGGACGATGCTGCGCCAGGCGGTCGATCACGACGATGTCGCGATCGCGGTGACCGACCGGGCGGGACGCCTCGTCTGCGCCAACGACCTGTTTGCGACCTGGATGGGCGGCTTCGTGACCCCGCCCGGCCTGCCGCTCGACGGGCGCGGCGCCGAGGCGCTGAAGAACGCCGGCCGCGCGGCGTGGCGCGACGGCGAAGGGCGCGTCGACGATCTGAAGGTCGGCGCGCTGCCGCTGCGCGCACAGGTCAACCGCACCGGGCAGGCCGACGATTATCTGGTCTGGCGCTTTGCGGCGATCGACCGCCTCGACCTTGCGTCGGAGATTCTCCGCCACCTCGAAGGACCGGCGGGCCGGACGCTCGGGCAGGCGGGGGTGATGGCGGCGCTGGTCAATGCCGAGGGTCGGCTGCGCGTCGCCAATCAGGCCTTTCTGCTGCGAGCGCTCGGCGAGAGCGATGCGAGCCATTATGCCGGGCGCGACGTGGCGGCGATGCTGCGGCTCGACGATTCGGGCGGGCTGACCTTCGCGCGCGAGGGCGACCGGGCTCCGCCGGTGCGGATGCTCCAGATTCCGCTGGCGCCGGCCGATCCCGCCGGCCCGTTGTTGCTCGCGCTGATCGACGAGGAGGTCGGGCCCGCCGACCGCGGCACCGCGCAAACCTATATCGAGACCTTGCTGTCGCTGCTCCCCTTCGGGCTCGCGCTCGTCGATCGCGACGGGCGGTTCCTCTACATGAACCGCGCCTTCGGGCGCGCGGCGGGGGTGGCCGATGGCCGGATGCCGCGCTACCCCGGCGACCTCGTCGTCGGCGAGGACAAGGGGCCGCTCGCCGACATGATCCGCCGCCACAGCAGCGGCCAGCAGGTCGGCGGCGATCTGTCGATCCGCCTCGTCGGGCAGGGCGACGAGCCGGTGTCGATGCGCGTCGTCGGCGTGCGCGGGCTGGGCGAGGCGGCGGTGCTGCTCAGCCTCAAGGATTCGAGCGAGGAGACGCGGCTCAAGCGCCAGGTCGCGCAGCAGTCGAAGATGCAGGCGGTCGGCCAGCTCGCGGGCGGCGTCGCGCATGATTTCAACAATATCCTGACCGCGGTGCTCGGAAGCTGCGACCTGATGCTGATGCGCCACACGCCGGGCGACAGCGACTATGACGACATTCAGCATATCCGCAGCAACGCGAATCGCGCCGCCAGCCTGACGCGGCAATTGCTCGCCTTCTCGCGCCAGCAGACGCTGCGGCCCCAGATATTGCAGCTTCCCGACGTGATTTCGGAGGTGTCGCACCTGCTCAGGCGGCTGATGGGCGATACCGTCCAGCTTGCGGTCCATCATGGCCGCGGGCTCGGCGCGGTGCGCGCCGACCCGGTCCAGCTCGAACAGGTGATCATCAACCTCGCCGTCAACGCGCGCGATGCGATGATGCCCGGCGGCGGCACGCTGACGATCGAGACCTATCCGGTGTCGGCGGCCGAGGTGCGGCAGATGGGCAACGAGTTCATGCCGCCCGCCGATTACAGCGCGCTCAAGGTCAGCGATACCGGCGCGGGCATTCCCGCCGACGTGCTGCCCAAGATCTTCGAACCCTTCTTCACCACCAAAGACGTCGGCAAGGGGACGGGGCTGGGCCTGTCGACGGTCTATGGCATCATCAAGCAGTCGGCGGGCTTCATCTTCGCCGACAGCCGGCCCGGCGAGGGGACGAGCTTCACCATCTACCTGCCCGTCCACCGCGCCGCCGCCGGCGCCCCCGCCGCCCCCGGCAGCGGCGCGCCCGCCGTCCCCGGCAGCGGCGCCCCCGCCGTTCCCGCTGCTCCGATCCGCGCAAAGAAGTCCCAATGGGGCACAGGCACCCTCCTGCTGGTCGAGGACGAGGACATGGTCCGCGCCGTCGCCGAACGCGCGTTGACCCGCGCGGGCTACAGCGTCGTCACAGCGTCGCAGGGCGAGGAGGGGCTCGAGCGGTTCGCGGGCATGGACAAGGTTGATCTGGTGATCAGCGACGTCGTGATGCCGACGATGGACGGTCCGACGATGGTCCGCGCGATGCGTGCGAAGCGGCCGGCGCTGCCTGTGCTCTTCATGTCGGGCTATGCCGAGGAGCAACTTCGCCAGTCGATCGATATCGATCATGTCGCCTTCCTGCCCAAGCCCTTTTCCGTAGCGCAACTTGCCGAAGCTGTTTCGGCGGCGCTCGACGATGCCGCGCACCGGGTGTCCGATGATGGATGATCGGCTGGTCCTGCTGGTCGAGGACGACGTGCTGATCGGCATGATGCTCGTCGACATGCTCGAAGCGCTCGGCTTTCCCGAGCCCGCGCAGGCGACGTCGATCGAGGAGGCGTTTGCGGTGCTCGACGCGCAACCGGTTGCAGCGGCACTGATCGACATCAACCTAGGCGAAACCAAGGGATGGCCGGTGGCCGATGCGCTGGCGGCGCGGGCGATTCCCTTTGCCTTCACCACCGGCGGTGGCGACATCATCCCGCCCGCGCACGCGCACCGGACGATGGTGACCAAACCCTTCCGCCTCGCGGAGATCGAGGCGGCCCTGAGCGCGTTCTTCACCGGGTAGCCTTTCCGCTCACCAAATTATTTTGTTCCCCTCTTGTTCCTATAGAACAAATGTGGCACAAAGGTAGAGCGTTGCGATGCCTCTGCGCTCGCTCTAGAGCAGGAAAGGGACGGCAAATGGCCGGACAATTGTCACTCGTCGAATCGGGGAAATCAGTGAACGGACCAGACAGACAGAAGGCGCTCGACGCCGCATTGGCGCAGATCGACCGCGCCTTCGGCAAGGGCTCGGTGATGAAGCTCGGCTCGAAGGAGGCGATGCAGGTCGAGGCGATCTCGACCGGTTCGCTCGGGCTCGACATCGCGCTGGGGGTCGGCGGCCTGCCGCGCGGGCGCGTCATCGAAATCTATGGCCCCGAAAGCTCGGGCAAGACTACGCTTGCGCTGCATTGCATCGCTGAGGCGCAGAAGATGGGCGGCACCGCGGCCTTCGTCGACGCCGAACATGCGCTCGATCCCGTTTATGCGAAGAAGCTTGGCGTCGACATCGACGAACTGATCGTGTCGCAGCCCGACACCGGTGAGCAAGCGCTCGAGATCGTCGACACGCTGGTGCGTTCGAACGCGATCGATGTGCTCGTCGTCGATTCGGTCGCGGCGCTCGTTCCGCGCGCAGAGATTGAGGGCGAGATGGGCGACAGTCATGTCGGCCTGCAGGCACGGCTGATGTCGCAGAGCCTGCGCAAGCTCACCGGGTCGATCAGCCGTTCGCGCTGCATGGTGATCTTCATTAACCAGCTGCGCATGAAGATCGGCGTGATGTACGGGAATCCCGAGACGACGACCGGCGGCAACGCACTCAAATTCTATGCCTCGGTCCGCCTCGACATTCGCCGCACCGGGCAGATCAAGGACCGCGACGAGATCGTCGGCAACACGACGCGTGTCAAGGTGGTCAAGAACAAGGTCGCGCCGCCGTTCAAGCAGGTCGAGTTTGACATCATGTACGGTCAGGGCATTTCGAAGATCGGCGAGATCCTCGACCTCGGCGTCAAGGCCGGGCTGGTCGAGAAATCGGGCGCCTGGTTCAGCTATGATTCGATCCGAATCGGGCAGGGCCGCGAGAATGCGAAGAATTTCCTGAGCGAGAATCCCGAGCTGATGCAGCGGCTCGAAAGCGCGATCCGCGGTCGCACCGATGCCGTGGCGGAAGAGATGATGACCGGTCCCGACGACGGGGAAGACGACGATCTCTGATCGTATCCGTCTCCCGTTCGGCCGGTCCCGTTTTCCGGGCCGGCCGGCCGGCGGCGGCGGGTCCACGCCCTCTGGGCCTGCAAGTTCTTCTCTTGAAGTAGGTCGGCCCGCCCGCCGTTGATGCGCCTCTCGGCGCCTTCGCATTGTTCGCGCTGGTAGTCTACCGGCCCCCGACGGGGGGTTCCGCAAGGTTTTTGTGAACCTGTCGGCTACCTGATCTGGAAATCCCCCTAAGGATGATTAGGGCGCGTTGTCTTTCGGCGTCAGGAAAAGCGACAGAACCATTTCGATGTGATTTTCGATGAAATCCTCATCGAAGGGATTCTGCTTTGACATGAATTGATATTCTTCGGACAGCGTGAACACCGACGTGGCCGCTCCGATGAATAGATAGCGCAGGTGCATCGGGTCGCCGCTGCGAAGCATGCCTTCCTCCTGCGCCTTTCGCAAAATCATCAGGTCCATGGCGATGCCGGGCGCGAGATGATTCTTGATCAGCCATTCCAGCCGCTTCTGCCCGCCTTCGTTGGCCTGGACCATGAAGCGGTGGAGTTGGGGAACCTTGGCGCTGAACAGGATGAACTCGCGCAGCATCAGACGCAGCAGGATGGGCTGATCGACCCCGTCCAGGCCCTGATATCGCTTTCGCTGCTGCGCGACATATTCGCCGAAAACATATTTGGCTGTGGCTTCCCACAGCAATTCCTTGTTGCCGAAATGATGCCCGATCAAACGGTGGTTGACGTCGGCCTTGTCGGCGATCTCCCGCGTGCTGGCGCCGTCGAATCCCTTGTCGGCGAACTCGCGCAGCGCCGCTGCGAGGATGGCCTGTTTGGTCTCGATCGCGCGCTGCTGCTCCCGCCGCTTGCGCCGCTGGGGTGCGCGCTGCGGGCTCGTCTCGGCTTTTGCGCCGTCTGCAGATATACTGGTCAATGGACTATTGTCCCACCTCTATCAGTCGCACGGGCCGCGCTGGCGGTATCAGCGCCCCTCGCGCCCCGTTTCGCGAATGCCCGTCGTTTAAGATACAGTTGTGCGCGACGCAACGTCGGGCGCGCCCGCGGCGGAGGGAAGAGGGGGGGCAGCGGCGCGCTACCCCCCCTCACCCCCCTCCAGAGGCGTCAGGCAGGCCTTCGAGCAGGCCGCCCTTCCGAAGCCAGTCGATGATCAGTGTGATGGCGGCATCCAACTGCTCCCGCTGGCCGATGTAATAATGATTGGCACCGGGGATGGTGTGCAGCTCCTTCGGACCGCCGAGGCTGCGATAGATGGTGTCGGTGTGCGAAGGCGGGCAGCAGTCGTCGGCGGCATTGGCGATCACCAGCGCGGGAACCGTGACATGCGGCCCCTGAAGCTCCGTGTTCGCGCGCGATTCGTCGATGCTCCATTGCGAAAGCCAGCTTCGCAGGGTCGCGAACCGCGCCAGCCCGATGGGGCCGTTGTTCACGGCCTCCGGTTCGCCGAGGTAGCAGATTCCGGGAGCTCTCCCGTTGGCGTCGAGCGTGGGGTCGAGCCACCGGGGGTCCGCCATGGTGCCGTGGGTCACGAAGCATCGTTCCTGATCGGCCGAACCGCGCCGCTTCAGCGCGTCTAGCGTCTCGCGCACCCACGCCGTAATCCGCTGGTTGCGGCCGATCTGCGCCGCGCGATAGGCCGCGACGAAATCGGGGGCATAGGGCGGCTTCGGCCCGTTGATGCAGTCATAGAGGTCGAAGGCGGCGTTGCGATCGGTCGGGTCGCCTTCGCTGCGCAGCGCAGCATCCATCGACTCGGTCATGATCCGCGCACGCGCCGAATGGGCGGCAAGCTGCATGATCGCATCGGCCGGCTGAAGCCCCGACAGGTCGATCGCATGGCCGCACGGCGTCGCCGTGATCGTCGGATTCTGGGCTTGCGACTGATAGAAGACCGAAAGCGAGGCCCCGCCGCTCCAGCCAGCGAGAATGACCGTCCTGTAGCCCAGTCGTTCGCGGGCATATCGGACATAGTGACCAAGGTCGACGAGCACCTTCTCCATGATCAGTGCGCTGTCGTTGTGCGGATAGCGGCTGCCGCACGCAAGCACCGGAACGCCGCGCCGCGCCAGCTCGCGCGGCAGCGGCAGTGTGTCGAGCGTCGCTGTGGGGTGCATGAAGAGGAGTACGGTGTCGCGGGTGGCGTCGGGGCGCCGCAGATGCATGCCCTGCAGGACTACGTTCGCCACCCCGCCGCCGTAGGTTTCGCGCGACTGCTGCGCCTCGGTGAATGCGATGAGAATAGGGGTGGTGGTGGGTTTTTGGTAGTCTTTTGCCATGATCGTGGCCTTTCGGTTGCGGGTTCGGTGACCTTGCGGTGGCGATGGAGGCGGCGTCAGTCGGGGGTGGCCAGCATGAAGCCGGCGTCCGGCGCGATGGGTTCGAGGCCGAGCGACCGCAGCATGGATCTGGCGGTGCAGATGGAGGCCGACGTCACCGGCAGGCCGAGCTTGTCCTCGACGACGGGGACCGCGGCGAGCGACGGCATCTGCACGCAGGCGGAGAGGACCACCATGTCGGCGCCATCGATCCGGAGCCGGTCCACATCGTCCACCAGCGCCATCGGATCGCGGCGCCCGACCTCGAGATTGTCCTGGATCGCCAGCGCGATCGCGTCGACCACGCGGATGCCCTGATCCTCGATATAATCGACGACCAGCGCGGTCAGCGCCGGCATATAGGGGGTCACGATCGCGACCGACCGGACGCCCGCGAGCCGGAGTTCGTCGACGAGGGCGCCGGCCGAGGTGATCACCGGCGCGGCGTGGCCTTCCTCGCGCATTCGCGCCTGCAGCGCGTCCTGGCTGGCGCAGTGATAGCCGCGGCCCATGCTCATGATCGCGACGAGGCAGGCATAACCGACCACGTCGACGGCGGCGTCGGCCAGTTCCGCCGCGCAGCGCAGGCTGTCCCGGTCCATCGCCGCGAGTTCTTCCTTCGTGACCTGCTTCATCCGCATCCGGCTCGAATGAAAGGTGAAGCGGTCGCCGGGATGCAGGCGTTCGCGCCCGCGCAGGATGGCGGGAATTTCTGTTTCCATCGTGGTGTTGGAGCTGGGAACGATCTGACCAATGCGCATGGGTGATTCCTGTTGACTGATGCTGACGGACCGGTGCGAGCCGGGGTCAATCGGCGGCCGAAAGGATGTGGACGACGCACACCGAGCCGATGCCGACCATATGGGCGAGCCCGAGACGGGCCCCCGGGTGCTGACGCGAGCCGGCTTCGCCGCGGAGTTGTCGCGCGATCTCGCAAATCTGGCCGACGCCGGTCGGACCGATAGGATGCCCCATCGCCAGAAGGCCGCCCGAGGGATTGATCGCAACGCGCCCGCCGATGTCGAAATCGCCGCGCGCCAGTTGTCCGGCGGCCTGCCCGGGCGGGCAGACGCCCAGCGCCTCGACGTAGAGCAGCTCCTCGATCGAGAAACCGTCGTGAAATTCGACGACGTCGAGGTCGCCGGGTGAAACGCCCGCTTCCGCGCAGCTCATGGCCAGCGTTTCACGGGTCAGCTCGGTGTCGGGATCGGCGCCGGGGTCGTAAACCCGCTCCGAGCGCGACGTCGACGAGAGGACCCGGACGCTGCGCGCGCGCGAGAGGCCGAGCCGCGCGATGGCGTCGTCGGACGCGACGATCACGGCGGCGGCGCCTTCCCCGATCGGGCAGCATTGCAGCCGGGTCAGGGGGCCGGAGATATTGGGGCCGGACAATATCTCCGCGAGCGAATAGCCCTTTTGCCGGTGCGCGTGGGGGTTCTTCGATGCGTTCCGGAAATTCTTTTCCGCGACCCGGGCAACCTGTTCGGCGGTGACCCCGTACCGGCGCATATAATCGTCGGCGAGCAGCGCGAAATGCGTGAAAGGCGAGGCATAGGCGTTGACCAGATCGGGAACGCCCGCCGCTTCGTGGGCGAGGCGGATCGGGGCGGGTTTGTCGAGCCCGATCGCGAGCGACACGTCCGCCATGCCGCTGGCGACTTCGAGAACCGCCTGACGTACGGCCGTCGATCCCGAAGCCGAGGCATTTTCGATCTGGGTGATCGGCAGGCCCGAGGCCCCGAGATGCCTCAGCATCGCACGGCTGGGCGCCATGCCGAGCAGCGCCGTCCCGCAATAGGCGGAGTCGATGGCGGAAAAGGCGATCCCGGCATCGGCCATTGCCTCGCGAATCGCCGTCAGGCCGAGTTCGACATAGGTCGTCTCGCTGAGCGGCTGGAACCGATGGAGGCCGATCCCGACGACATGGACGGGGCGATAATCGCGCAACGGCCGGCGCATCACGCCGCCTCGCACTTCTGGAACCGCAGGACGCGGTCGGTGCTTTCCTCGTCCGCCGCTCGCTCGACGAGCACGGTTTCGACCGCATCGCCCGCGGCGAGCGATTCGCCGGTCGAGTCGGTCATGATCGCCCGAATGACCGGGCCATCGTCGAGCGCGATCGACGCCACCGTATAGGGCACCGACAAATCGCGCCGGTTCGCGTGGGTCGTCGTCACGAATGCCACGATGCGCCCCCGCCCGGCCAGCGGGCGGTCGACCAGCTTCGCGGCCGGCGCCCCGCATTTTTCGCAGCCGTAGGGATTGGGCGGAAAGGCGACGCGGCCGCAGCCTTCGCATTCCTGCCCCCTGAGCGCCGGGTTCGGTTCGCCTTCCAAAAAGAGCCCCGCCAAAGCTTTTCCCCCATTTCAAAAAATGTGTTGACTTGGATAATATGAGATTATTAAATTCCTCAGTCAAGCAATACATGGGAGTGGGTTTTGCAACAGGCCAGGCCGATCCGTATCGAGCGCAGCGGGGCGATCGCGACGATCATCCTCGACCGTCCGGCGCGCGCCAACACGATCACGATGCAGCTCACGGTCGATTTCAACGACGCGCTCGACGAACTCGAGGCCGATCGCGAGATCGCGTGCATCCTGGTGACCGGTGCGGGCGAAAAGCATTTCTGCGGCGGCGCCGACCTGCGCGAGATCGAGGACATGATCACCGAAGAAGGCGTCACCGGCGATCCGCGCCGGGATTTCGTCAGCCATATCGAGGCGGTGGCGAAGCCGGTCATCGCGGTCATCAACGGCGCGGCAATGGGGGGCGGGTGTGAAATCGCGCTTGCCTGCGATTTCCGCATCATGGTGGACGACGCGAAGATCGGCCTTCCCGAAATCCGCTTCGGCGCGCTGCCCGGGGCCGGCGGCACGCAGCGCCTGCCGCGGCTGGTCGGGCTCGCCAAGGCCAAGGAACTGATCCTGCTCGGCGGCTCGCTGAGTGCGCGCGAGGCGCTTGCGGTCGGCCTGGTGACGGCGGTCGCGTCGCGAGAGGCGCTCGACCGGTGCGTCGAGGATCTGGTGGGGCAACTCGTCGGCAAGGCGCCCTATGCCCTCGCGGCCGGCAAGGCGCTCCTCAACCGGTCGCTCGACCTGCCGCTCGCGGAGGGGCTGGCGATAGAGCGCCGGGTCGTCCGCGACATGGGATCGAAGGAGGAGCGCGACGATTTTCGTGAGCGTTCGATGACGAACGATGCCGTCTATGCGGGGATATTCTCTCCGCACAAGACGACGGTGCGCTGAAGGGGGGATAGCGTTGAACCGGCAGATTCTGACATTGGAAGGGCGCACATGCCTCGTCACCGGAGCGGGGCAGGGCGTCGGCCGCCGGATCGCCCTGCATTTTGCCGGAGCGGGAGCCCGGGCAGTCGTCGTCAATGATTTCCGCGCCGACCGCGCGGAGGCGGTTGCGGAAGAGGTTCGCGCGCTGGGGGGCGAAGCGGTCGGCATCGCGGCGGACGTGACCGACCGCGATGCCGTGGAGGCGATGGTGGCGAAGGCCGCGGAGGCGTTCGGTCCGGTCGATATCCTCGTCAACAATGCCGGCAACATGGGGGCGAAGCCGGACGAGGTCGAACCGGCACCATTCTGGTCGGCATCCCGCGCGACGTGGGACGCCTTTCTGGGCGTCAATCTGTACGGCGTGCTGAACTGCTCCAGTGCCGTTCTGCCGGCGATGATGGAGCGGAAATTCGGCCGGCTGGTCACGATCGTATCCGATGCCGGACGGGTCGGCGAACCGGGTCTCGAAATCTATTCCGCGGCGAAGGCCGGCGCGGCGGGCTTCACGCGCGCGGTTGCCAGAACGATGGGACGTCACGGGGTGACGGCGAACAATATCGCCATCGCGACGACGCGCACGCCGGGCGTGGCCGACGTCACCGAGGACCCGGAACGCGCCCGCCGGATGCTCGGCCAATATGTGATCCGGCGGTTCGGCGAGCCGGAGGATATCGCCAACATGGCGCTTTTCCTCGCGTCGGACGCGGCAAGCTGGATCACCGGGCAAACCTACCCCGTCAATGGGGGCTATTCCTTCGCTCTGTAGACGGCAAAAGCTCTGCGGAAACGGATCGGGAGAGAGATTTTGGAAAAGGCCGAGTTCTACAGAGACGCGCGACACGATTGCACCGGCCCGTGCCAGGGCCTGACCGTGATCGAGCTGACGACGTCGTGGGCCGGCCCGATGGCCGGTTGCATCCTCGCCGACTTCGGCGCCCGGGTCATCAAGGTCGAGCATCCGGCGGGCGAAGTGATGCGGCGCCAGCCGCACGGCATCCCCGGTTCGGACCTGATGGTCCAGCACGAGACGGTGAACCGGAACAAGCAGAATGTCGCCCTCGACGTCCGCGACCCGGACGACAAGGCGGCGTTCCTGAAGCTGTGCGAACAGGCGGACGTCCTGATCGAGAATTTCAAGCCCGGAACCCTTGCCAAATGGGGTCTGGGCTATCACGACATCGCGAAGATCAAGCCCGACATCGTCTATGTCTCGATCAGCGGCTTCGGGCAGTTCGGGCCGCTGTCGGACCGGGCCTGTTACGACCCGATCGCCCAGAATTACTGCGGCTGGACGTCGGTGGCGGGTGAGCCGGGAGCGGGGCCGTTGAAGGCGCCGACCTATCTGGCGGACGACCTCGCCGGCCTGCATGCGGCGCTGGGGCTGCTCGCGGCGCTGCGCCATCGCGATCGCACCGGCGAGGGGCAGCATGTCGACGTCGCGCTGACCGACTGCCTGCTCTATACCAGCAACGGGAATCTGACCGTCGGCGCCTATGGGCTCGACCTGCCCAAGACGGGCAACCAGTTCCTGAAGGCGATGCCGGCCAACACCTATCCGTGCGCCGACGGCCACGCCTATATCGCGACGCTGCTCGATACGCACTGGGATGCGATGGCCGAACTGATCGGCCGGCCCGACCTGTCGGGTCTGAAGCTCGCCGAACGGCTCGAACGCCGCGAAGAGTTGAACGGCCTGCTCGCGGGCTGGTGCGCGCCGCGCCCCGTGGACGAGGTCATCGCCGCCTTTTCGGCGCGCGGATTGGCCGTCACGCGCGTCAATACCTACGCCGACGTCGCCGCCGAGCCGCACATCGCCGCGCGCGATATGTTGCAAGCCGTGCGCCTGTCCGACGGGGTGGAGGCGAAGCTCACCGGCCCATCGGTCAAATTCTCGCGCACGCCGACGACGATCCGCCATCCGGCGCCGCCGATCGGCCAGCACGATCCGGACCTGATCGGAAG
This sequence comes from Sphingopyxis sp. MG, assembly GCF_002953155.1. Lineage (NCBI taxonomy): Bacteria > Pseudomonadati > Pseudomonadota > Alphaproteobacteria > Sphingomonadales > Sphingopyxidaceae > Sphingopyxis > Sphingopyxis sp. MG. Next base: position 2,186,392 of record NZ_CP026381.1, on the reverse strand, counting down.
AGAGAAATCATAACATAAAATCAGATGGATAATTGGGAACAAGGGCCGCGCATATGGTCCTGACATTGGGGAGGGAAGAGATGTCTGTTGCGTATACCATCAAGGCCAGAATGGGACTTCTGACGGCGACGGCGCTGGCGCTGTCGCTCCAATCCCCCGCCGCGTTCGCGCAGGACGCCGGAACCGGGCAGTCGGCGCGCCCCGACGCATCGGGCAGCGGCCTCGACGAGATCATCGTCACGGCGCGGAAGCGCGAGGAGAATCTGCTCGACGTGCCGGTGTCGGTCGCGGTCGTCGGGGGACAGAGCCTCGACAAGCAGGGCGTCCAGATGCTCGGCGAAGCGCTGAAGGCGGTGCCCGGCGTGTCGGTGACGCCCACCCCGGTCGGCGACCTGCTGTTCATTCGCGGGATCGGGTCGGGCGAGAACCAGGGTTTCGAAATGTCGGTCGGCACCTTCGTCGACGGCGTCTATTTCGGGCGCGGCCAGTCGTCGCGGCACGCCTTCCTCGACGTCGACCGCATCGAGGTGCTGAAGGGGCCGCAGCCGATCCTGTTCGGCAAGAACACGATCGGCGGCGCGCTGAACATCACGACGCGCAAGCCGACGGACACGTTCGAGGCGTCGATCCAGGAATATATCGAGCCGCAGTTCGGGACGTTCCGCACCACCGGCATCCTGTCGGGGCCGCTGTCCGACACGCTCGCGGCGCGTGTGGTGTTCCGCTCCTATATCACCGACGGTTTCGTCAAGAACACATTCCTGGGCACCGAAGAGCCGCGGCGGCGCGACTGGGTGGGGCGCGCGACGCTGGCGTGGAACCCGACGGACCGGTTGGAGGTCCTGCTGAAGGGCGAATATGGCAAGGCGCGGATGCGGGGCGGGCGCGCGCAGATCAGCAAGGCGTCGCCGACTTTGCGGCAACTGATCCAGCCGATCGATCCCAACGCCGAATATGAGCTGAACTATCGCAAGTCGGGGCCCGGGGTGGCCAACCGCTTCAACCGGGAGTTCGAGGATGCGTCCACGTACAACGCCAACCTCACCGCGACGCTCGACCTAGGCTCGCACACCCTGACCAGCGTCACCAGCTATGCCGGCTATGACGTCGATTATGCCTTCGACAGCGATTTCACGCCGCTCGACCTGATCCATCAGCTATGGGATCAGAGCTGGCGGTCGTGGGCGCAGGAACTGCGGCTGGCGTCGGCGTCGGGCGGGGTGTTCGAATATCAGGGGGGCGTCTATCTGTCGTCGGAAAAGCTGCGCAGCGACAAGCTGGCGTTCCTGAATTTCTCGCAGACCCCGCTGCCGTTCGGCAGCGGCACGCGCGTGCAGAATTTCCGGCAGACGACGGACAACTGGTCGGTCTTTGCCGAGGGCACGATCAACGCCACCGATGCGCTGTCGCTCGTCGCCGGCTATCGCTACACCTACGACAGGAAGGGGATGGACAAGCGATTCTATTTCTCCGACCTCGGCTCGCTGACGCCCAATCCCAATCTGACGATCTTCTCGGCGATCGGGCTCGGCGTTCCGCATCAGCTGAACGACATCGAGCGCAGCACGAACAACCATTCGCTCGCGCTGACGCTGCGCTACAAGCCGGGCGACGTGATGTACTATGCCTCCTACACGCAGGGCTTCAAGGCCGGCGGCTTCGACGAGGGGGACACCAAGGGCAAGCTGAACGCGATCATCTTCGACGACGAGAAGGTCGACAGTTTTGAGATCGGCATCAAGGGCGAAAGCGCCGACCGGCGGCTGCGCGGGCAGGTCGCGGCCTTCTATAGCCAGTACGACAATCTGCAGGTCAGCATCTTCGACGGCGTCGCGGCGCTGATCGTCGGCAAGCGGCGGCGGCCACCTCCGCGGGCGTCGAGGCGCAGGCCCAGTTCGCCGCGTCGGACCGGCTGACGCTGGGCGTGTCCGCGACCTATCTGAAATCGGAATATGATTCCTATCCGGCCGGTCCCTGTCCGTTCGGCCAGGGCACGACCTGCAACCTGACCGGAAAGCGGCTGCCCTATGCGCCGAAATTCTCCGGGACGCTCAACGCGCGCTGGGAGGACGGGCTCGCCGGCGGCTGGACCTATTCGGTCGACGGGCAATTGTTCCACAGCGGTTCCTTCTTCACCGCGGGCGACCTCGATCCCTTCGTGGCGCAGCGGGCGTTCACCAAGCTCGACGCGTCGATCACGCTGACGTCGCCGAACGAGGCGTTTTCGCTCGCGCTGGTGGGCAAGAATCTGACCGACAAGACGACCGCGCATTTCGGCGACGACATCCCGCTGTCGAACATCCTCGGCAACAATTACGAGCAATATGTCGACCCGCCGCGGACGATCGCGGTGCAATTGCAGTTCAAGTTTCGGTGAAGGATGATCGCGAGCCCCGACGTCCGGGCGCTCGCGGGGACCACGGAGTGACATGATGACGGCAGAGACTTTGGCTCGCGAGGCGCCCGGCGCGAAAGCACCGGCCACCACGAAGGAAGAACTGGTCGGGAGGGCGAAGCGCCTGTCCGCGCTGCTGGCCGCGGAGGCGCGCGAGGCCGAGGCGCTGCGGCGCCCGACCGACACGGTCATCCGGGCGCTGGAGGAGGCGGAGATCTTCAAGCTGATGGCGCCGCGCGTGTACGGCGGGTTCGAGTTCGACCTCGACACCTTCTTCGAGGTCGGACTCGCGCTGAGCGAGGGCGACGCGTCGATGGCCTGGGTCGCGAATTTCTATATCGAGCATGTCTGGATATTCTGCCTCTTTCCCCGCGCGTTCCAGGAAGAGCTGTTCGCGAGCCGGAGCTATGCGCTGGCCCCGGCGATGCTGTCCCCGACCGGCCAGGTGACGCGCGTCGAGGGAGGGTATCGCCTGAACGGGCGCTGGTCGTGGAGCACGGGGATCATGCACGCCGACTGGGTGCTGCCCGCGGCGATCGTGACGCGCGAGGACGGCAAGCGGGTGCCGATGTTCTTTGCCTTGCCCCGATCGGAGGTGCGGGTGGAGGACACGTGGTTCGTCGACGGGATGCAGGCGACCGGCAGCAACGACGTGCTGATCGAGGACGCCTTCATCCCCGACGGCCGGATGCTGTCCTTCCCCGACATGATCGAGGGCAACACGCCCGGAGCAAGCCTCCACCCGAACCCGCTCTACCGCACGCCGATGCTGCCGACGCTGGGACTGGCGGCGGCGATGCCCGCGTTGGGGCAGGCGCGCAACAGCGTGCGCCTGTTCAAGGAACGGCTGCTGGCGCGGAAGGCGGAAGGCGGAACGCGCCGGGTCGGCACCGCAAGCTATATGCGACTGGCCCGCGCCGAGGTTCAGGTCGAGCAGATCTACCTGCTGCTGCGGCATCTGGTCGAGGACGTCATGCGGCTGCGTAACGACGCGACGCGCGTCGACCGGACGCGCTGGGCCACGCAGCTTGCCCATGCCGTCGACCAGTCGAAGAGCGTCATCGCCTATGTCTGCGAAGCGGCGGGCGCCAGCGGCCATTTTCAGGACAGCCCACTGGGTCGGGCGGCGCGTGACGTGAACACCGTCGGGGCGCATATCGTGTTCGACCTCGACGCCCGCCTCGAACTGCATGGAGCCGCGCTGCTTGGCGAGGAAATTCCTGGGATTCTGGTATGATTCCGATGTTCGGCTTCCCTCCGATCCGGGAGATTTGACGATGGCAGTCGTGGATCTGGAAATCCGGGATTCGATAGCAGTCATCACGCTCAATCGCCCCGAACGGCTCAACGCGATGGATGCCGAAATGGCGGTCCGGCTGATCGACGTCTTCGAGCATGTCCGCGCCGCCGACGAACTGCGCGTCGCCATCCTGACCGGCGCCGGGACCAAGGCCTTTTGCGCGGGAGGCGACCTCGACGCGGTCATCCCGCTGATGACGGGGGCGCGGGCACCCGAAACCGAATGGGAAAGGCGGTGGCTGGACATCCGCAAAGAAGGTGGGCGCAAGAGCGGCGGACCGTTCAAGACCGATATCGGAAAGCCCCTGATCGCGGCCGTCAACGGCCATGCGGTGGCCGGCGGGATGGAGCTGGTGATGAACTGCGACATCCGCGTCGCGGTCCCGCACGCCACCTTCGGCATTCCCGAGGTCAAGGTCGGGCTGTTCCCCGGCGGCGGATCGACGGTGCGCCTGCGCGACCAGATTCCCTTTGCCCACGCGATGCACATGCTGCTGACCGGGGAGGCCATCTCGGCCGAGGAGGCGCGGGCCTATGGGTTCGTCAACAGCCTCGTCGATCCCGCGCTGCTCATGGACGAGGCGATGCGCATCGCGAGCCGCATCGCCGCCAACGGCCCGCTCGCGGTACAAGCGGTGCGCAACTCGGTGCGCGCCACGCTGGGCCTGCCAGAGACGGAGGCGCTCGCGGTCGAAACCGAATTTTCGGCGCGGGTCCACGCCACCGACGATGCCGTCGAGGGGCCCCGCGCCTTTCTGGAGAAGCGCCCGCCGGTCTTCAGGGGACGCTGACGTATCGCGGCCGGGCCGCACGGGAGAATGTCATGGATAACCGGGTGCAGGGGCTACATCATCTCGCGATCAGCACGGCGGACATCAAGACGCAGATCGATTTCTTCACCGACAAGCTGGGGATGGAACTGGTGGCGCTGTACTGGATGCACGGCGCCAAGGAGACGTGGCACGGCTTTCTGCGCATGAACGACGAAAGCGCGGTGGCCTTCGTGCAGGGGCCGCTCGTCGCGAGCATTCCGCAAAAGTTCGGCGAGACGCACGCGGGCAATCCGACCGCGGCGAGCGCCGCCGGAACGACGCAGCACATCGCGTTGAAGGTGAAGGGCATGGAGGACCTGCTGCGGATGCAGGCGCGGCTGCGGTCCAGGGGCGTGCCGGTGCTGGGGCCGGTCGACCATGGTTTCTGCAAGTCGATCTATTTCGCCGGGCCCGAGGGGCTGGCGCTCGAACTATCCTGTTCCGACGCGCCGATCGCGCCCGATAGCTGGATCGATCCCGACGTCGTGGCGCGCGCGGGCATCAGTCCGGAGGAGCTTGAGCGATACCGGAACCCGCCGGTCTATGAGCCGTCGGCGCAGGGGGTTTCGCAGCCCGGACCGGACGCGCCCGGACCGCATATGACCAACTATCCGCCGGGCATTTATGAAAAGCTGATCGCGCTGTCCGACCAGCAGGTCTGGGACGCGAGCGAAAGCGCGCCACCGGTGGGCAGCGCGCAATGACGGTCGGCGGGGGGCCGCTCGCCGGCATTCGCATCATCGAACTGGCGGGGCTGGGGCCGGCGCCGTTCGGCGCCATGCTGCTTGCCGACATGGGGGCGGAGGTGGTCCGCGTCGAGCGCGTCGACGGGGGGAGCGGTATCGGCGTCGCGGTGCCCTTCGACGTGCTGGCGCGCAATCGCCGGTCGATCCGCCTCGACCTGAAACAGGACGAGGGCAAGGCGGCGCTGCTGCGCATGATCGACGGCGCCGACGGGTTGATCGAGGGGTTCCGACCCGGAGTGCTCGAACGGCTCGGCTTCGCCCCCGACCTGCTGCTCGAACGGAATCCGAAGCTGGTGGTCGGCCGGATGACGGGGTGGGGGCAGGATGGGCCGCTCGCGCAGCGCGCCGGGCACGACATCAACTATATCGCGCTCGCGGGGGCGCTGTTCAGCATCGGCGGCCGGGGCGGGCCGCCGGTGCCTCCGCTCAATCTGGTGGGCGATTTCGGCGGCGGCGGGCTGGTGCTCGCCTTCGGCGTCGTCTGCGCGCTGCTCGAGGCGCGGGGGTCGGGGAAGGGGCAGGTGGTCGACGCGGCGATGGTCGACGGTGCCGCGCTGCTGACCGCCGGCGTGCACGGAATGCTCGCGCAGGGCATGTTCCGCGAGGATCGTGGCGGCACGATCCTGAACGGCGGCGCGCCCTTCTATGCCGTTTATGAGTGCGCCGACGGCGAGTTCGTCACGATCGGTTCGCTCGAGCCGCAGTTCTTCGCGCTGTTGCAGGAGCGGCTGGGGATCGACCCGGCGGAGTTCGGAAACCGCAACGACCCGCGGCAGTGGGACGGCCAGCGCGAGCGGCTCGCCGCCATCTTCCGCAGCCGGACGCGCGACGAATGGACCCGGCTGCTCGGCGACAGCGACGTCTGCTTCGCCCCGGTGCTGCGCATGACCGAGGCCCCGCAGCACCCGCACAATGCCGCGCGCGGGGTGTTCGTCGAGGTCGGCGGCCTCGTCCAGCCGGCCCCGGCGCCGCGCTTCAGCCGCACCGCGGCGGGCGCCTGCACACCGCCCGCCGTGCCGGGGGCCGACACCGACGCGGTGCTCGCCGCCTATGGCTTCAGCCGCGAGGAGGTCGCGGCGCTCCACGCGGGCGGCGTGGTGGCGGGGGCCGCGGATGCGGACTGAGCCGGCGCTCGATGCGCGCGCGCTGCGGCAGGTCTTCGGGCTGTTCGCCACCGGGGTCACCGTCGTCACCGCGCGCCACGCCGACGCGGAGCCCGTCGCGATCACCGCCAACTCCTTCACCTCGGTCTCGATGGAGCCACCGCTCGTCCTCTGGTGCCTCGACAACCGGAGCCGCCACCTTCCGGCCTTCGCGCCGGGACGGATGTTCGCGGTGCACGTGCTGAACGACGGCCAGGTCGAGCTGGCGCTGCGCCACGCCCGGTCGGGCGGCGCGCCCGAAAGCCCGCGCGCGGCGCGCCCCGCGCTTCCCGTCGTCGAGGGAGCGCTGGCGCGCATCGAGTGCCGCGTCGCCGACCGCCCCGTCGCGGGGGACCATCACATCATCATCGGGCGCGTCCATGACGTCGCGGTCGCCGACGGCGCCCCGCTGGTCTTTCACGCAAGCCGGTTCGGACGCTTCGCCCCGGCCTGATACCAGGGATCACCGGGCGGGCCGGCTGGGGTGCGCGTAATAGTGGCTCATGTCGAAATCGGGGAAATCGATCGCTTCGATCGCGGCGCGGGCGCGGTCGAGTTCGGCGATGATCCGGTCCTCCATGTCGTAGCGGAACGCGTCCTTCAGTTGCGGTTCGGCGGCGCCGCCGCGCGCCGCGGGGTCTTCGAGGAACCAGTCCACCGTGCGCCGGATGCCGTAGGCGACCGGCGCGGGCGTGTAGCCGAGCGCGGCGAGGTCGCCGATGTCGAGGACGTGATGCCCGACGGTCAGCGGCCAGCGGGCATAGGGCCACGCCGGGCGCGCGAGCGCCGCGGGCGCCGAGACCAGTTCCACCGTCCTGCCCATCGCGTCGGCGATCAGCCGTATCCACTTGCGATGCGAGATCGGCTCGCCATCGGCGCAGTTGAAGACCCGCCCCGCCGATGTCCGCCGGTCGCGCACGGCGGCCAGCACGATCCGCGCCGCATTTTCGGCATAGAGCGCGCTTTGCAGCAGGAAGCCGCCTTCGGGGACGATGATGCGCTCGCGCCCGTCGAGCAGGCGGCGGATGATGCTCCATTCGACCGCGCCGGGCTGGCGCGGCCCGTAGATGCGGGGATAGCGCAGGATCGTGGTCGCGAGATCGCCCTGCGCGTGCGCCCATTGCAGCGCCGTGTCGGTCTCTACCACGCGCGCGCCGAATTTCCCGACGGGGTCGAGCGGGACGTGCGGCGGCATCGGCAGGCCTTCGTCCAGATATTGTACCGACCAGTCGCGCGCTTCGCCGGTTTCCGAGGTCGGCCGCACGGTCGCCGGCGGGTCGATCCACCCGGGATAGAAGGTCGAGGTGATGCCGACCAGATGCTCGACATGGCCCGTCAGCGCCTGCGCGACGAGGCGGAGGCGGCCATATTGCACGATCGCGGTGTCGAAATAGCGCCCGGCAACGGCCTGCTGCACGGATTCGAGGAAATTCGGGTCGGCCGCCAGATGCTCGACCGGACCGTCGAAGGCGACGGGATGGCGCCCGGTGTTCATCACCGCGATCCGGTGCCCCTCGGCGATCAGGGCGTTGACCACCAGCGCCCCCGTCGGCCCGCCGCCACCGACCAGCAGGATGTGCTTGTGTTGGTCCATCGTCTCTCTCTCCAGCGAAACGAGCCATCCGGGTCATGGGGCCCGATCTCTATCGTTCCTTATTTGGAGAAAATAGACAGTTATAATTATCCTATCAAGGAATTTATATTTCATGCGCTGGAGCATGGCGATGTCGGGGTCCATGCGAGGCAGGCGCACGTAGCTGGACCCCGGCTTTCGCCGGGGAACTGCTATTTGTCGAAAAGGGATAATGGCCGACTTGTTTCAGGGTCCAAGGTCCGCCCGCACCTGGAAGGGTCCGACCATGGATGCTGAAACGATATCGGCATTGGTGTCGGTCAGGCCGCGGCGACGACGATGATCTCAACCTTGTATTCAGGCGTAGCCAGCTTCGCTTCGCCGGTGGCGCGCGCGGGGGCGTCCTTGCCGTCGACCCATTCGTCCCACACCGCGTTCATTTCCGCGAAGTCGGCCATGTCGGCGAGCCAGATCGTCGCCGAGAGGATCTTCGACTTGTCCGAGCCGGCGGCGGCGAGCAGCGTCTCGATCGCGGCGAGCACGGCGCGCGTCTGGGCGGTGACGCTTTCGCCCGGCGCCCCGACCTGACCCGACAGGTAGATGGTCCCGTTGTGGACGACCGCCTGGCTCATGCGCCGCCCGGACTCGATACGGTTGATGGTCATGCTGTTTCCTTTCGATGTTGTTGCAGGTGTCAGGAGCGGCCGTAGCGCGCGAGCGACAGGTCGGCGGTTTCGATGTCGGGCTGCCGGCCGCCGATCAGGTCGGCGATCACGCGCGCCGATCCGCACGCCATCGTCCAGCCCAGCGTGCCGTGGCCGGTGTTGAGGAACAGGTTGGGATAGCGGGTCGGGCCGACGACCGGCGTGCCGTCGGGCGTCATCGGACGCAGGCCCGACCAGTAGGTGAGGGCGTCGATGGCACCGCCGCCCGGGAACAGGTCGGTCAGCGAATGGAGCAATGTCTCGCGCCGCCGCTCGGGCAGGGCATTGTTGTACCCCGAAATCTCCGCCATGCCGCCGACGCGGATGCGGTCGCCGAGGCGGGTGATCGCGATCTTGTAGCTTTCGTCCATCAGCGTCGAAAGCGGCGCGTGCGCGGCGTCGGCGACGGGCACGGTGATCGAGTAGCCCTTGACCGGATAGACGGGCAGGGTCAGCCCCAGCGGGCGCAGCATCTGCGGCGAAAAGCTGCCGAGCGCGACGACATAGGCGTCCGCCGTCACCAGACCCCGGTCGGTTTCGACCCCGACATCGGGCCGCAGCGCCTGAATCCGGGTCCCGTAGCGGAAGGTGACGCCGCGCGCCTCCGCCATGCGGGCGAGCGCGGCGGTGAATTTGAAGCAGTCGCCGGTTTCGTCGCCGGGCAGCCGCAGCCCGCCCACCACCTTGTCGCGCGCCGCGCCCAGCCCGGGCTCGACCGCCACGCAGCCGTCGCGGTCGAGCACCTCGAACGGGACACCGCTCGCGCGCAGCACCGCGATGTCCTTTGCCATGCCGTCGAGCTGCTTCTGGGTGCGGAACAGCTGCAGGGTGCCGCCGGTGCCTTCGTCATAGGCGATGCCGGTCGTCTCGCGCAGCGCGACGAGGCAGTCCTTGCTGTATTCGGCGAGGCGGACCATTCGCGCCTTGTTCACATGATAGCGCGCGCTGGTGCAGTTGCGCAGCATCGCCAGCAGCCACCGCAGCATCGCGCCGTCGATCTGCGGCCGCAGGATCAGCGGCGCGTGCCGCATCATCAGCCAGCGGATCGCCTTCATCGGGATGCCGGGTGCGGCCCACGGGGCGGAATAGCCGGGCGAGACCTCGCCCGCGTTGGCGAAGCTGGTTTCGAGCGCCGGGCCGGCCTGGCGGTCGAGCACCACCACCTCGTGCCCCGCTTCGGCCAGATACCAGGCGGTGGTGACGCCGATCACCCCGCTGCCAAGAACCGCGATCTTCATGCCGGCCTCCCTGAAATAACCCCCGCGAAGGGAAGATAATGCCGGTCGTAACGATGGCCGAGCGACGTCAGTATCTCGTAGGAAATGGTCCCCGCATCGCGCGCGAGGACGTCGACCGGCTGGTGCGGGCCGATGATCTCGACCCAGTCGCCTTCCTCCGGCTGCCCGGCGGGCAGGTCGCTGACGTCGAGCGTGATGCTGTCCATCGACACGCGCCCGAGGATCGGCAACCGCCGGCCGTCGAACCAGGCGGCGCCGCGATTGCCGAGCGTGCGCGGCAGGCCGTCCGCATAGCCGACGCCGATCGTCGCGATGCGCGTCGGCCGGGTGCAGCGATGGGTGAGGTCGTATCCGACCCCGGTGCCTTCGGGGACGGTGCGGACCTGCACGACCCGCGCGTCGAGCCGGACGACGGGTTCGAGCGCGTCGGCCGGGTCGCCGCTGGGCGATCCGCCGTAGAGCGCGATCCCCGCCCGCACGACGTCCTTGTGATAGGGGGCCGCCAGAAAGGCGCCGCCCGAATTGGCGAGCGACCGGGGAACGCCGGGAAAGGCGGCCGCCAGCCGGTCGAACGCGGCGATCTGCATCGCGTTGGCCTCGCTGTCGGGGGTGCCCGACGAGGCGAGGTGGCTCATCACCAGCCGCAGGTCGACCGCCTGGCGGAAGCGATCGTCATGCGCGAGCCGGACGCCGTCTTCGGGGGCGAGCCCGAGCCGCGACATGCCGCTGTCGAGTTGCAGGACGGCGGGAAGCCGCCGATCGAGCGCGCGCGCGGTCTCGGCCCAGCGCTCCGCCTGACCAGGCGAATTGAGGACGGGAACGATCCCGTGCCGCGCGCATAGCGGCTCGACGCCCGGCGGCAGGCCGTTGAGGACGATGAGTTCGGCCTGCGGCGGAAGTTCGTCGCGGATCGCCAGCGCCTCGTCGAGATGCGCGACGAAGAAGCGGCGACAGCCGGCATCCCACAGCGCCGAGGCCACCGGACCGCTACCGAGGCCATAGGCATCGGCCTTCACCACCGCCGCAGCCGTAGCGGGGGCGACGCGCGCGGCGATGGCCGCATAGTTGCGGGCCAGCGCCGGCAGGTCGATCCAAAGCCGGCCGCAGCGGGCCGTGGGCGCGCGATTATCTGGCAAAGACGATCCCCTTCCGGCAAAAAGAATATCAGAATAATGTTGGATTTTGGATGCGAATTACGCGTGATTATTCTGTTTTCGCGGTTTTGGTTGAATTAAGTTTCATCCTCATGCGATAGGGTTCGAATGGACGCCATCGACCGCAACATCGTCCGGCTGCTGCGCCTGAACGGGCGCATGCCGAATCGCGAGCTGGCGGCCGAGGTCGGGCTTTCCCCTTCGGCCTGCCTGCGCCGGGTCGGCAACCTGGAAGCGAGCGGGGTGATCCGCGGCTATACGGCGATCGTCGCGCCCACGGAACGGGACGGGCTGATCGTCATCATCCGTATCACGCTGGAGCGGCAGACCGAGGCCTATCTCAACCGGTTCGAGGAAGCCGTCCGCCAGCACCCGGAAATCGAGGAATGTTTCCTGATGACGGGCGATCCCGATTACATCCTGCGGATCACCGCCGCCGATGCCGCGGCCTACGAGGAAATCCACAAGACGATCCTGTCGCGCCTTCCCGGCGTCGAGCGCATCCATTCGAGCATCGCGGTGCGCAGCGTTCCGAAGCATGCGGGCGTGCGGCCGAAGGGTGCGTATCGCTGACGCCGCGGCGCGATTCCGCCGCGCGCGCTCCGACCTTGCCCGGCGCGTGAGGTCCGCATCCCCTATCCATAATGAAGCGCTGCGAAATTTCTCGCGCGCCATCGCGCGGGCGTGATCCGAAATCCCCCCATCGTGCGCATAGAAATATGGGATTCGATGGCGGCCGTCGCGTCGGAAGAGGGGGGATCGGAATGCTCAATGGTTTTAGGCGTGGAACGTCGCCTGGCCGCCCACTCGCCAATCTCTTCAGCTTCGGGGAAGGGGCCGCGCGCATCCGCGCCGAACAGCGCAAGGCGGCGCTGCGCCGATCGTCGATCCTGTCCAGCCGCCTGTCGGTCGAGGCGCTCGAGCCGCGCCTGCTGCTGTCCGCCGACGTCGCGCCGATCGACGTCGGACTCGGCCTTGGCCTTCCGTCCGGGCTGGTCGCCAGCATGGAGCCCTCTGCCAAATTCCTGACCGTGATGCCGTTCGACGGGGCCGGCGCCGGCACCGGCATCGGCGGCATCGCGCCGGGCATCGACATGTCGGCGCTTTCGGTGCGGGTCGGCGGCTATGCGCTCGATGTCGACGGCGCCGACACGGCCAGCGGCTTTTATGCCCATGGCGGCTCCGGCGGCTCGGGATCGGCGGGCGCGCCGGGCGCCACCGCCGCGCTGACGACTTTCGGCGGGGCGGATGGGGAGGGCGAGGGGATCTCGCTTCTGTCCTTGTCGGCCCCGACGGCCGTGCCCCCGGTCACCGGTTCGCTCGACGTGCCGGGCGCGACGCAGAGCTTCACCTTCACGCTGACCGAGGCGCGCAAGGTCTATTTCGATTCGCTGACCGACCGGTCGAACATCCGCTGGTCGCTGGTCGGGCCGAACGGCACGCTCGTCAACGGCCGTGCCTTCGGCGCGTCGGATTCGATCGATATCTCCGGGTCGAACATCCTCGACCTGGCCGCCGGCGACTATCGGCTGACCGTCGATGGCGACGGCGACGCGACGGGGGCCTTCGCCTTTCGCCTGCTCGACATCGCCAATGCGGCGCCTATTCAGGCCGGCGCGCTGGTTTCGGCGCAGAACGAGGGGCGCGCCACCGACCTCTATGCCTTCGACGCGGTCGCCGGCGAACGCTATTTCTTCGACCGGCAGACGCTGACCGGCGGCACGGTGAGCTGGCGGCTGATCGGTCCCGACGGCGAATATGTGCGCGGCCCGGACTATTACAACGATTCGGGCGTGTTCGCGCTCGATCGGACCGGCACCTACACGCTCGCGATCGAGGGGGCGGACAGCAACAGCGCCGCGTTCGACTATGGCTTCATCCTGTCGCGCGTGACCGCGACCGAAGCCGCGCTGACGCCGGGCGAACTGGTGCGCGGGCGGATCGAGGGCGCGGGCGACACGATCACCTATATCTTCGACCTGGCGGGCGAGACGCGGCTGCTGTTCGATGCGCTGCGCGACGACCGCGGCTTTCAATGGAGCCTGGCCGGCCCGCGCGGCACGGTGGTCGACGGGCGCTATTTCTGGAATTCGGAAGGCAGTTCGGGCCAGCCCCTGCTGGCGCTGCCCGCGGGGCGCTACCGGCTGACGGTGGGCGGCGGCGGAAGCGACGCGCGGGGCGACTTCGCCTTCCGCCTGCTCGACGCGGGCGCGGCGCAGGACGTGACGGCGCTGCCCGGGTTCGGGGGCGCGGTCGGCGACGGCGGGGTGAGCGACGCGATCGGGCGCGGCGAGGGCGCGCCGCTCGACTATTCGGGGCTGCCCGGGACCGTCAACCACGGCTGGGACGTCAATCGGCAGAAGGACCTGATCGTCGCCGATTCGGACGCGCTGCGCCCGGCGACGCTGACGCTGGAGGCGTGGGTGCGCAGCGCGGAGGCCGTCGACGACGGCGACGGCGGCATCATCATCTTCGGCGGCGACCCCTATCAGACGATCCTGTTCAAGGGGTCGAGCACGTCGTGGGACGACGGCTATGGCCTGCTGCGGATCGGCGACACGGTCCGCTTCTATCTCAACGACTGGTACGACGCCTATATCGAGGCGCCGATCGAGAGCGAGCGGTGGGTGCACGTCGCCGCCACCTATGACGGCGCGGTCATGCGGCTGTATGTCGATGGGTTGCAGGTCGCCGAGCGCGATTTCGCCGAGGCGATCCGCCATAGCGGCGCGCCGCTGGTGATCGGCGGCGGCCCGCAGGCCTATTATCCGTGGAACGGGGCGATCGACGAGGTGCGCGTCTGGGACGTGGCGCGTTCGGCGGCCCAGATCGCCGCCGCGGCGCAGGCGCCGCTGTCGGGCGGCGAGAGCGGGCTCGTCGGCTATTGGCGGTTCGACGAGGCCGACGGATGGACCGCGGCCGATTCCTCGCCCTCCGGCTCGCCCGCGACCGGCGGCGCGCCGGCGACCGAAACGCGGCTCTACAGCTTCGCCGCGGCGAAGGGCGAGCATTGGTATTTCGACGTCGCGAGCCAGAGCGGCGCTTCGCTGACCGTGCGCGTCTACCGTCCGGACGGGACTCAACTCGTCGCGCCGACGGCGCTGGCCGACCTCAACCTCGCCAATCTGCCGATGGACGGCACCTATCTGATCGCGGTCGAAGGCGTTGTGGGCAACGGCGGTGCCGCCGCCTTTTCCGCGCGCATGGTCAAGGTCGCCGATCCGACGCGCGCGATCGCCGTCGATACCCTCGTCACGGGGCGGCGCGAGCCCGGCGAGCGGCACACGCTGACCTTCACCCTGACGCAGCCGGCGCGGCTGCTGTTCGATTCGCTGACCAGCCGCTGGGACCTCCACTGGACGCTGACCGGACCGCGCGGCGCCGAAGTGAACCAGCGCGCCTTCGCCTATTCGGATTCGCTCGACCTGTCGTCGGGTCTGTCGTCGCTGCTCGACCTGCCCGCCGGCACCTATAGCCTGATCGTCGACGGCAGCGTCGGCGAGGCGGTCGATTACGCCTTTCGCCTGATCGACACCGCGAACGCTCAGGCGGTCGCGTTCGACGCCGACGTCACCGGCAGCTTCGCGACCGGGGGGACGAGCAACGTCTATCGCTTCGACGCCGCGGCGGGCGACAAGGTGACGCTCGAACGGCTGATCGATGCGACATCGAGCGACTACAGCATCGGCTGGCGGCTGTTCGACCCGTTCGGGCGGCAGGTGACGAACGCGAACTACCTCCATGGCACCTCGACCGTCGATCTGCGCGTCACCGGCACCTATACGCTTGCGATCGAGCAGCGGGTCGGAGCCGCGCCGATCGGCTATGGCTTCCGCGTCAACCTGACCGAGCATGTCGCGCTGCCCGACATATCGGGCGGCGCGCTGTTCCAGCCCGGCGACACGCTGTCGGGCACGCTGGTCGCCGGCGGCGAGCCGGGGCTGCATCGCTTCACCGTCGCCGGTCCGACGCGGCTCACTTTCGATTCGCTGACCAACGACAGCGGCAAGACTTGGACGCTGCTGGGGCCGAACGGCGTCGAGGTGAGCAGTCGCAGCTTCAGCGCCAGCGACGGCACGAGCATCAGCGGCAGCGCGGTGATCGACCTTCCCGCGGGCGGAACCTATCAGTTGCGGGTGTCGGGCACGGCCGGCGCCTATTCGATGCGGCTGCTCGACCTGGCGGCGGCGACGCCGATCACGCCCGGCGGCGCGCTGGTCGAGAGCCGGCTGCTGCCCTCGCGCGCGACCGACATGTACAGCTTCACCGGCGTCGCCGGCGAGACGCTCTATCTCGATACCCAGACGGCGCTCAGCAGCGGCAGCTTCCGGCTGATCGATCCGTTCGGCCGGCTGGTCGTCGGGCCCGTGGGCTTCGCGGACCGCGAACTGGTGCTGCCGGTCGACGGCACCTATGTCCTGTTGATCGAGGGGCGGGTGGCGAACACCGCCGCCGACGACGATTATTCCTTTGTCCTCAACCGCCCGCGCGATCCCGCGCCGCTCGACCTGACGCTCGGCGCGCGGATCGACGGCGTTCTGGCGGCGGCGGGCGACGTCCAGCGCTATCGCTTCCAGCTTTCGTCGGAGCGGCTGCTGGCCCTCGACAGCTTCACCGGCAGCACGACGCTGACGTGGCGCCTGAAGGGGCCGGGGATCGATTATTCGGCGTCGCTGCGCGATGCCGACGGCGCCTTTCAGGGCACGCGCCCGCCGCTGATGCTGGGCGCCGGGGAATATGAGCTGCTGATCGACGGTACCGGCGCGGCGGTCGGCCCCTATGCCTTCCGCCTGCTCGACCTTGCCGCGACGGCGACGCTGCTTGCCGCCGATGGCGCGACGATCGCGGGTGCGCTGGCGCCGTCGAGCGAAACCGACGTCTATGCGCTCGACCTTTCCGCAGGCGAGACCATTGTCTTCGACGCGCAGACGGTGCCGGCATCGAGCACGATCCGCCTCGTCGATTCCTTCGGCAACGAGGTGACGGGGGCGTTGACCTTCGCCGACCGGACGCTGGTCGCGGCGGTCACCGGGCGCCACTATCTGCTGGTCGAGGGACGCGCCACAAACACGGCGGAAAGCAGCGCCTACAGTTTTGCGCTGATCCGGCCGGTCGATCCCGCGCCGCGGGCGATCGCGCTGGGCGAGACGGTCAGCACCGCGATCGCGCGGCCGACCGAGGTCAACCGCTTCACCTTCACGCTGACCGAGACGACGCGCGTCATTTTCGATTCGCTGACCAATGATTCGACGATCCGCTGGGCGCTGCGCGGCGCGACCGGGACGGTCAGTTCCGCCGATTTCTATTACAGCGATTCCTCCGAAGCGCCGGGCGAGCGGGTGCTGACGCTGGCGCCCGGCAGCTATGAGATCGCCGTGCAGGCGGACGGCTATCGCACCTCGTCCGCCAGCTTCCGCCTGCTCGATCTTGCGGACGCGGCGCCGCTGGCGTTGGGGCAGAGCGTCAGCGGGCGGCTGGAGCCGTCGAGCGAGACCGACATGTACCGCTTCGACGCGGCGGCGGGCGAGCGATATTATTTCCAGAACCTGCTGGGCATCGGCAATGCGACGCTGCGGATCATCCGGCCCGACGGGACGCAGACGCGCAATCCGGCCGGTGTCGCGGATTATGAATTCACCGCCGATCAGGCGGGCACCTATGTCGTGATGATCGAGGGGCGGGTGTGGGACGCGACGGCGCGCGATTATCGCTTTGCGCTGCACCGGGCGACGACCGCCGCGACGGCGATCGCGCTCGACGGCAATGTCGAGCAGCCGTCGCTGCTGCGCCCCGGCAAGATCGGCAATGCGCTGTCGATGACGACGCACGAGCAGATACTGGTCGACGATCCCGCGCTCGACCTGCGCGAGGATCTGACGATCGAGTTCTGGCTGAATCCCGAGCGGATGACCGACAGCTGGACGCCGCTGATCTACAAGGGCGAAGGGACCGACGGGCGCGGCTATACGCTGTGGTACAACAGCAGCGGCTATGTCCACCTGTCGAGCTATCGCGGGACGGCCAACGACACGCTGGAGACGGCCAGCGGATCGGTGCCGCAAGGCCAGTGGACGCATGTCGCCGCGGTGATCGAGCGCAGCACGGGGCAGATGCGCATCTATCTGAACGGCGTGCTGGTCGCGTCGCGCACCAATGTCCCCACCGCGCCGCATAACGGCAGCGCCGCCTCGCCGCTCTATATCGGCACCGGCCCCGAACAGAACGACAGCTATCAGAAGCTGGAAGGCGCGATCGACGAATTGCGCATCTGGGACCATGGACGGTCGGCGGAGGAAATTCTCGCCGGGATGGATGGGGTGCCGTCGGATACCGGCGGGCTCGTGCTGCGGATGGATTTCGATGCGATCACGGGCGGCACGGTCCGCAACCAGGTGTCGGGAGCGGATGTTCCCGTCCTGCGCGACCTGGCGGGACTGGACGGGGTGATCGAGGGGCGGCTGACGACGCCGGGCGATACGCGCACCTACAGCTTCACCGTCGCCGAACCGAAGATGCTGCTGTTCGACGCGCTGCACGACAACAGCCAGATGACCGTCACCATCACCGGACCGGGCGGCGTTTCGGCGGCGCGCAACATGCGCAACGGCGAAAGCCACGAATATGGAAGCGGCAATCCGCTGATCGAGGTCGGGCCGGGGACCTATACCGTGACCGTCGACGGCACCGGCGCGGCCACCGGCGCCTATGCCTTTCGCCTGATCGACGTCGCAGCCGCGCCCGTCCTGCCGCAGGGCGGCGTCGCGACGGGGCGGTCCAGCGGGTCGCGCGACAATGCCGTGTGGCGGATCGACGCGGCGGCCGGGGACCGGCTGTTCATCGACCTGCAGCAGTTCGGCGGATCGCTGGGCCGCGCCAGTTTCCGCCTGTTCGACCCCTTTGGACGGCAGATTTCCGGTCCGGTGCAGGTCGGCGACATCGACACCGGCGTGCTCGCCTATGGCGGCACCTATACGCTGGTGATGGAGATGCGCGCGGCGGTCGTGAACTGGCCGGTCGATTATCGCGTGGCGGTGTATAACATGGCGCAGACCGCGCCGGTGCCGATCACGCTCGAAGGGCCGAACCCGGATGCGCCGACGGTCGTTGCCGGGGTCGACGGCAACGCCCTGAAGCTGCGCGGGGTCGATTATGTCGAACTGCCCGACGGGCCCGATGTCGACCTGACCCGCAATTTGACCATCGAGGGCTGGTTCTTCCTCGACCGCTTCACCAGCAGCTGGATGCCCGTGGTGTCGAAGGGGCTGGGCGACACCGCGCCCTATCGCCTGGCGGTCAACAGCAGCGGCCAGATCTGGGCGACGGTGCGCGATGCCTCCGGACGCGAGGACGTCACCAGCGCGAGCGGCGTGGTGCCGACCGGCGAGTGGGTCCACATGGCGATGGTCGTCGATCGCGACAACCGGACGCTCAAACTCTATGTCAATGGCCAGGAAGTCGCGTCGCGGCAGATCCGCCTGAACGACAATGTCGACGTCGCCGACCCCTTCTACATCGGCCATTATGACGATGAGACCATCTATGCCCCGATCGAAGGGGCGGTCGACAGCTTCCGCCTGTGGGGCGTCGCGCGCAGCGCGGCGGAGATCGCCGCCGACATGGCATCGGCGCCCCCCGCCGGGACGCCGGACCTGAAGATCGCGCTCGATTTCGATTCGACCAGCCTGCCCGCGGGTGCGCTGCTGCGCAGCACCAACCCCAATGGCGTGACGGGGCGCATCGCGACGCCGGGCGCCGAGAACCGCTACAGCTTCACGCTGACCCAGACGACGCTGGCGCTGTTCGACAGCCTGACCAACAACAGCCGGCTGCGCTGGAGCCTGACCGGTCCCGATGGCGACATCATCGTCGACGGCCGCCGCTTCGACCAGTCGGATTCCTTCACCTTCACCGGCAATCCGGTGCTGGCGCTCGCGGCGGGACGCTATGAACTGACGATAGACGGCATCGACGATGCGGTCGCCGACTATAATTTCCGCCTGCTCGACCTCGCCAATGCGGCGCCGCTGGCGATGGGCAGCCGCGTGACGGCGTCGCTGACCCCGTCGAACGCGACCGCCATCCATCGTTTTTCCGCCAATGCGGGCGAATCCTTCTTCTTCGACGTGCTGAGCGTCAAGAGCGACGTGCGCTGGCGGCTGATCGACCCGAACGGCAACATCGTCTTCAACCAGCAGTCGATGGCCGACATCGACGGGCAGCTTCTGGCGCTCAGCGGGACCTATACGCTGCTGATCGAGGGGCGCATCGATCAGGGGCTGGCCGCGGCCTATGATTTCATCATCTATCCGATGGCGGTGCAGACCGCGCCGCTGACCATCGGCGCGCAGATTTCCTCCACCATCTCGCAGCCCGGCGAGCGCGACGTCTACAGTTTCACGCTGACCGAACGGACGCGGCTCGTCTTCGACTCGCTGCTCTATCAGGGCGAGCTCAACTGGTCGCTGACGGGGCCGGACGGACAGATCGTGTCGGCGCGCCGCTTCGACCAGAGCGACGGGCTGAATTTCACCGGCAACCCGGTTCTCGACCTTGCGGCCGGCACCTACACGCTGACCATCGACGGCAATCGCCAGTTCACCGGCGCCTATGCCTTCCGCCTGCTCGACCTCGCGGCGGCGGAGCTGCTGACCGCCAATCAGGGGACGACCGGCAATCTGGGGCCGCAGGGCCGCGAGACGGCGGCCTATCGTTTCGAGGCGACGGAAGGGATGCGGTTCGGCATCGATGTGCTGAACAGCCCCAACTACAATCATCGCCTGCGGCTGATCGATCCGCTGGGGCAGGTCGTGTTCGGCCCGACCTCCATGCAGGACAGCGGGCTGATGACCGCGGCGATGGCGGGCACCTATACCCTGCTGGTCGAAGGCTATGCCGCCGAAGGCAGCAATTTCAGCTACAGCTTCCTGCTCGACGTCGCGGCGCAGCCGCCCGCCAACGGGGCGACCGGACAGGATTTCGACGCCGACGGGCTGCCCTATGTGCTGGTCAATCACCAGGGGGCGGCCGCGCAGGTGCTGCGCGACGGCGAGAATGATTTCCTGCGGCTGACCGACGCGCTGAACAACAATCCGCACAACAGCGTCTTCTTCTCCGCGACCGGCAGCGGACGGCAGGACGTCGTCGATGTCGGCTTCGATTTCCGCATCGAGCGGCGCGCGGGGCAGGCGACCGACCCCGACGGCATCGCCTTCGCCTGGCTGCCCGTCGCGCTCTATGGCGCCGGCGGCCCGGGGCCGACGATCCCGCGCAGCGGGTCGAGCGGTCTCGAGCCCAATGTCGCGGGGGCGCTGGGGATCGGCTTCGACAGCTTCGCCAACAACGGCGAGGTCAACGCCAACCATGTGTCGATCCATTACAACGGGGTGAAGCTGACCGACATCGCCAGCCCCGGCCTGACGCTGGCCAGCGGCGACTGGACGCACGCGCGCATCCTGATGACGCGCACCGCCGGCGGCACGCTGCTGACCGTCCGGCTGACCGCCGAGGGCGGCACCGCGATCGAGGTCGTCACCGACTATTTCATTCCCGGCATGGAGCTGGAGGCGGGGCGCGTCGCGCTCAGCGCCTCGCAGGGCACCTCGACCGGCGATCAGGACGTCGACAATATCGCCGTCGCCATGACTCCCGCGGCGACGGCGATGCCCGCCGTGCCGTTCGGCGAGGCGGTGACCGGTTCGATCGCGCGCACCGGCGCGGTCGAGCGCTACAGCTTCACGATCACGCAGCCGACCGCGGTGGTGTTCGATCCGCTGACCAACAACGGCAATTTCCGCTGGCAGATCAGTGGGCCGAGCCAGACCCCGGCGGCGCGCCAGTTCACCGCATCGGATTCGCTGAACTTCAGCGACAATCCGGTCATGCTGCTCCAGCCGGGGACCTACAGCCTGGCGATCTCGGCCGGGACAGCGACGGGCAGCTATGCCTTCCGCCTGCTCGACCTGGCGCAGGCGGCGGCGCTGACCCCGGGCGAGCAGCAGTCGGTGACGCTGAATCCGGGCAACATGACCCAGTTGTTCCATTTCGACGCAGCCGCGGGCGAGCGCCTGTTCTTCGACTATATGAGCGGCGCGACGCTGCCCTATTGGCGGCTGATCGACCCGCGCGGAAACACGGTGTTCACCCCGCGCTCGATCGGGTCGGATTCGCAGGTCGAGCTGACCGAGACCGGCCGCTACACGCTGATGGTCGAGGGGCGCATCGCCAATGCGGAACCGCAGACGACGGCGTTCCGCCTGGTGTCGATGACCGACCGCGACGCGGCGCTGACCGTCGGTGCGACGACGCAGGGGACGGTGCCGCTGCCCGGCGACCGGATGCGCTACAGCTTCTCGCTGGCGCAGGATGCGCTGCTGCTGTTCGACAGCCTGACGGGCAACGGCAATTTCCGCTGGAGCCTGACCGGGCCGCAGGGCACGACGATCCAGGACCGGACGTTCGCCAACAGCGATTCGCAATCGCGCACCGACGCCACGCCCTTCCTGGCCGCGGCGGGCGACTATGTGCTGACGGTGTGGGCGAACAACGACGTCACCGGCGATTATGCCTTCCGCCTGCTCGACCTCGCGTCGGCGTCCGCGATCGCGCTCGATACCGTCATCGACGGCCTGCTCGAACCTGCCAACAGCACCGGCCTGTATAATTTCGTCGGCGAGGCCGGCGACAAGCTGTTCTTCGACTATCTGTCGTCGGGGCCGACGGGGCGCTGGCGGCTGATCGACCCGCAGGGCCGCCAGATCGTCTACAACAACACCGGCGCGAGCAGCGACATGGGACCGGTCGTGCTGACGCGTTCCGGCACCTATACGCTGGTGGTCGAGGGGCATGTCACCGTCGCGGGCGCGTCGGCGCCGGTCCAGTTCAAGGTGTCGAAGCTGGTCGACAAGGTCGCGCCGCTGACGCTCGGCGCAACCCATTCGGGCACGGTCGCGCAGCCGCAGCAGGAGGATGTCTATCGCTTCACGCTGGCGGAAGGCGCATTGCTGCTCGTCGATCCGCTGACCAGCGACGGCAGCCTCGTCTGGACGCTGACCGGGCCGCGCGGTGAGGTGGCGAGCAAGGGCTTCCAGAGCTCCGACGGCGCGTCGGTCGGCGCCGCCAACCCGGTGCTGGTCGTCCCGGCGGGCGACTATGAACTGCGGGTGCGCAACAACAGCACGACCGCGCGCGACTATGCGCTGCGCGTCCTCGATCTCGCCGCCGCGACCCCGATCACCCCCGGCCTGCCGGTGACGGGGACGCTGAGCCCCGGATCGGAGACCGAGGCGTTCCGCTTCGAGGGCGAAGCCGGCGAACGCTATTATTTCGACCGTCAGGCCCTGTCGGGCGGCAGCGCCTATTGGCGGCTGATCGCGCCCAACGGGCGGCAGTTGTTCAGCGGCTATTTCAACGACGTCGACAGCTACGTCCTGCCCGACACGGGCACCTACACGCTGCTGCTCGAAGGCTATATCGGCGACGTCGGTTCGGTCTATACCTATGGCTTCAACGTCTTCGAGAACCCCGAAACCGCGCCGATCCCGATTCCGGGGCTGGAGGTGCGTCCCGCCCCCGACCTGATCCCGCAGGGCGTCACGGTCAGCGGCGAGGGGGCGATCCAGTCGGGCGGCACGATCACCGTCGCGTGGCAGACGCGCAACGACGGCACGCTGCCTGCGACCGGGACATGGTCGGACCGGCTGATCCTGCGCAACCTCGACACCGGGCAGATCATCGGCAATTTCGTGATAGCCGACAACGGCGGCGACCTGGCGCCGGGCGCGTCGCGCCAGCGCCAGACGACGGTGAGCCTGCCGACCGGCAACGCCGGCGTCGGCCGGATCGTCGCGATCGTGACGACCGATATCGCGAACGCGGTGGCGGAGGAGAATGCCTCGGGATCGGCCGAGACCAACAATGAGGCGTCGGTCGAATTCCAGTCGATCCTCGCGCCCTTCATCGACCTGAGCGTCGGCCAGGTCGCGGTGGAACCGGTGAGCGGCTGGAAACCCGGCGATACCGTCACGATCAACTGGACGACCACCAACAGCGGCAACCGGCCGACCGCGGGCGCCTTTTCGGAGCGCATCGTCGTGCGCAACGCGTCGAGCGGGCAGCAGGTGCTGCTCGCCACCGTCGCGGCGGCCCCGATCGACGCGGGCGCGTCGCGCAGCGGCAGCTACAGCATCGTCTGGCCCGAGGGGCTGATCGGGCACGGCCAGTTCAGCTTCACCGTCACCACCGACATCCTCGATCAGGTCGCGGAGGCGAACGACGCCGGAACCGGCGAGACGAACAACGCGGCGGCGCTGACGATCACCTCGGCCCCCGATCTGGTGATCCGCGACATGGCGATCGACGCCACCGCCCCGCAGGCGGGCGACAGCATCACGCTGAGCTGGACCGAGGCCAATATCGGCAATGCCGCGACGCTGGCGGGCTGGAACAACCGGGTGCTGGTGCAGAACATCACCACCGGCGAGACTTTGCTCGATACCGCGGTCGCGAGCGACATGCTGCTCGCCGCCGGGGCGGAGCGGGCGCGCAGCTTCACCTTCAAGCTGCCCGACGGCGCGCGCTCGGTCGGGTCGATCCGCGTCACCCTGTATGCCGACCAGAATGCCGGGGGCGGCGGCAATGCGGTGCGCGAGGTCGCCGACGGCCGCAACGCCGAAGGCAACAACAGCGCGCAGCTGACGACGCCCGTCGCGGCGCGCGTCTATGCCGACCTGCGCGTCGGCGACGTCGGCGCGCCGCCGACCGCGATCGGCGGCGGGACGATGACGGTGAGCTGGCGGGTCGACAATGCCGGCGCGCCGGCGTCGGCCGAGGGCGGCTGGGTCGACCGGGTGATCCTGAGCGCCGACGCGGTGCTCGGCAACGGCGACGACATCGTCATCGGCGAATATCGCCGCACCGATCCGCTCGCCGAAGGCGGCAGCTATACGGCGTCGCTCGACATCGCGCTGCCCTCCGACATCGGCGGCCTCTATCGCCTGTTCGTCGTCACCGACGCGGGACAGGCCGTGGTGGAGCCCGATACGCGCGCCGACAACGCCAGCGCGCCGGTGGAAATCCAGATCAGCGCGACCGCGCCGAACCTGGTGGCGGACGCGGTGTCGGGGCCCGCCGGCACCGTGTTCGGCGGCGATCCCTTCACCGTGTCGTGGCGCGTCCGCAACACCGGCGACGCCCCCGCCGCGGGCGGGCATATCGACCGGCTGATCCTGTCGGCCGACGGCGTCGTCGACGCGAACGATCTGGTGCTGGCCGAGGTGGTGCGCGGATCGGGGCTCGCGGTCGGCGACAGCTACACCGCCAGCGTCGAGGTGCGGGTGACCGACGGCCGCGTCGGCGACTATCGCCTGATTCTGGTGACCGATGCCGGGCAAACGGTGTTCGAGAATTTCCTGGAAGGCGACAACAGCGCCGTGTCGCCGGTGGTGCGCTTCGCCGCGACGGCGGCGCCCAATCTGGTCGTCGACAGCGTTTCGGTGCCGCCGGGCGCGGTGCCCGGCGAGACCGTCCT
The DNA here is from genome assembly GCF_002953155.1 of Sphingopyxis sp. MG. Lineage (NCBI taxonomy): Bacteria > Pseudomonadati > Pseudomonadota > Alphaproteobacteria > Sphingomonadales > Sphingopyxidaceae > Sphingopyxis > Sphingopyxis sp. MG. The sequence goes on along the minus strand of NZ_CP026381.1, from coordinate 2,161,804 downwards.
CGTCACCTATGTCATCCGCAACACGGGCGAGAGCGCGGCGACCGCGCCGTGGGTCGACCGTATCTATATCGACGACGACACGACGATTTCGGGCGCGCAGCAGCTTGTGTCGGTGCCGCGCAATTTCGATCTTGCGCCCGGCGAAACCTATGAGGTCAAGCAGCTCGTCACCATTCCGACCGGCTATACCGACGGCGAATGGCGCATCTTCGTGCGCGCCGACGCGCAGGGCCAGGTCTATGAAGGCGGGCGCGACGGCGACAACGACGGCATGTCGGGCGCGCTGATGCTGACCCATCCGGACCTGGTGCCGGTGCTGATCCAGGGGCCGGAAGGCGGCAACGCCGAATCCTTCTCCGAAATCGAGGTGCGCTGGCAGATCCGCAACGACGGCACCGGTTCGACGCTGGGCGGCTGGACCGATACCGTCTGGCTGTCGCGCGACGATGTGGTCGGCGCGGGCGACATCAAGCTGGGCGAGCTGATCGCGCAGGCGCAGCTCGCGGCGGGCGCGATCTATGACGGGGTGCTCAAGGTCACGCTGCCGATCGACGCCAGCGGTCCCTGGCGCCTGATCGTCCAGTCGGACAGCGGCGGGGTCGTCGCCGAAACGGCGGCGGGCGAGGCGAACAACATCGGGTCGATCGCGCTCAACGTCGGGCTGTCCGATTATGCCGACCTTGAGGTCAGCGACGTCACGGCGCCCGCGCAGACGATCGACGATCCCGCGCGCGTCCGCGTCGAGTGGACCATCACCAACGTCGGCACCGGCGCCGGTTTCACCCACGGCTGGACCGACCGGGTGATCGTGTCGCGCGACGGCGTGCTCGGCAACAATGACGACATCGTGCTCGGCGAATATGTCCACAGCGGCGCGCTGAACGTCGGAGAGACCTATCGCGCGGGGCTCGACCTGATCCTGCCGGCCGGATTCCACGGCCGCTACACGCTGTTCGTGCAGTCGGACGCGAAGGGCGAGGTGTTCGAGAATGGCGCGGAGGCGAACCGCGGCGTGCTGGCGGGGAATTTCGACGTGTCGCCGATTCCGTGGGCGGACCTGGTCGTCGCGTCGGTCGCGGTTCCCGCCGGCGCGGTGTCGGGACAGACGATCGACGTCACCTGGCGCGTCACCAATCAGGGCATCGGGCTGACCAACAGCGGCGAGTGGTTCGATCAGGTCTATCTGGAACGGACCGACGGCACCGGCCGGGTGCGGCTGGGCAGCGTCAACCACCTCGGCTATCTGGCGCCGGGCGCCAGCTATGACCGCACGGCCAGCTTCCGCCTGCCCGACGGGCTGTCGGGCGCCTATCGCATCGTCGTCGAGACGCCGGGGTCGAGCGACCCGCGCAGCGGCCCCTATGAGTTCGTGTTCACGACCAACAACAGCCGCGCGTCGGACGCGATGGCGATCGCGCTCGCGCCGCCGCCCGACCTGGTCGTCGACAGCATCTCCTTCCCCGCGACGGGTGTCGAGGGGCAGGTCATCGACGTCGAATGGACCGTCCGCAACGCCGGCACCGCCAATGCGACCGGGACGTGGACCGACCGCGTCTATCTGCGCAAGGTCGGCGACACGGGCGCCGGCACGCTGATCGGCACCTACAGCTACACCGGGCCGCTGGAGGCCGGAAAGACCTATAGCCGCAAGGAGGAAATGCGGCTGCCGTCGAAGACGAGCGATCAATATGAGCTGATCGTCGTCACCGACGCGGGGAACAGCGTCTACGAGCATCTGAACGAGGACAACAACCGGCGGGTCAGCAGCACCGCGATCCTGGTGTCGGCGCTGCCGCGACCCGACCTGCGCGTCAGCGAGGTCATCGCCCCCGACCGCATCACCGCCGGCGCGACCGCGTCGATCGAGTTCAAGGTCGTCAACCAGGGGCTGGTCGCCGCCAACGGGCTGTGGACCGATCAGGTGTGGCTGTCGCTCGACGACAAGATTTCCAACGACGACATATTGGTGTCGAGCCTGCAGAACCCGTCGGCGCTCGGCTCGCTCGAGGAATATCTGTCAGCCTCGGGGACCTTCACCATCCCCAAGCGCTTCCGCGGCACCGTCTATATCCTCGTCGCCACCGACAGCGGCAACGCCATCGACGAATGGCCGAACGACACGGCGCAGAGCAATATCGTCGCGCATGAGATCTTCGTCGATCCGATCCCCTTCGCCGATCTGGTGGTCGACAGCGTCGTCGCCCCGGCGCAGGCGTTCGAGGGCAACAGCGTCACGGTGCGCTACAGCGTCACCAACCGCGGCGCCGGCGACACCGACCTCGGCCGCTGGACCGAGCAGATCTGGCTGACCCGCGACAAGAACCGGCCGCATCCGGGGCAGGGCGACATCCTGCTGACGACGCTGACCTATGACGGCGGCATCCTGGTCAAGGATGCGGGATACGACCGCGAACTGACGCTGACGCTGCCCGAGGGGCTGGTGTCGGGCACCTATTACATCATGCCGTGGGTCGACCCCTATGCGACGCTGCTCGAGGATTCGCTCGCGACCAACGTCAATCCCGACGACCCGAACGAGATCAACAGCAGCAACTATCGCGCCCGTGCGATCGACATCGTCGGCGTCCCGCCGCAGACCTTCACCCGCGCGATCGCCGTCGATGCGGTCACGGCCGATCCGGTCGGCGTCGGCGGGGGGCAGTTCAACGTCAGCTGGACGGTCCGTTCCAACGGCAACGCGGCTGCGGCCAAGTGGATCGATCGCGTCTATCTGGCCGATGCGCCGCTGCTCGAAAATGCGACGCGGCGCTTCGACCTCGGCAGCTTCGACAATCTGAAGCCGCTCGACCCCGGCCAGTCCTATACCAACAGCCAGACCTTCACGCTGAACCCCGCGGCGGCGGGGATGTACGTGATCGTCGTATCGCAGCTGGCGGGCGATCCGAACAATCTCGACAACAACGGCTTTGCCGCGACCAGCGTCACCAACGCGCCCGCCGACCTGCGCGTCGTCCAGGTGGTGCCGGCGGCGCCGACGGCCCCGGCCTATTCGGGCGAGAAGACCAGCGTCACCTATACGGTCGAGAACCGTGGCGGCGCGGTGTGGAGCGGCACCCAATATTGGACCGACGAAATCTGGATCTCGAAGGACCCGGTGTTCGACACCCGCCGCGCGCAGAAGGTCGCGACGGTCAACGTCACCAACGGCCCGCTCGGCGCCGGGCAGAGCTATAGCCGCACCGCCGAATATTCCCTGCCGCCGGGGGTCGAGGGCGAATATTACGTTTATGTCGTCGCGAACTCGGCCGGCAACACGCCGGTGCCCACCGACATCGTCCGCGACGGCGGCAACAGCGCCCTGCTCGACCGCTTCGCCAAATATGCCTTCGAACTGCCGCAGGGCAACGTCGGGCAGGCGGCCTTCCCGGTCGTCTATCGCGAGCCCGACCTGCGCGTCACCGAACTGACGGTGCCCGACACTATCGCCGCGGGCAGCACGATCACCATCAGCTTCAAGGTCGAGAATGTCGGCAACCGCGCGACGCGCGAGGACAGCTGGACCGACCGCGTCTATCTGTCGCTCGACGCCTCGCTCGACGAAGGCGACTGGCTGATGTCGCGCGAGAGCGCGCCCGGCGTGATCGTCCGTGCCGAGAACAAGCATGTCGGCGTGCTGGAGGCCGGCGAATCCTATTACGCCACCGTGACGGTGACGCTGCCCTTCGAGCTGAACGGGGCGATGCACGTCATCGCGATGACCGATTCGGAGCTCGCCGATTCGGGCTATGCGAACAGCACCCTGTCGCCGCGCCTCAACGGCGTGCGCGGATCGCTGGCGGGCAAGGTCCGCGAGTTCCAGGGCGAAGGCAATAACAGCACCGCGAAGGCGGTAACGCTGACCCCCTATACGCCGCCCAACCTTCAGGTGACGGCGCTCACCGCGCCCGAACGCGCGGTGCGCGGACAGACCTTCCGCCTCGAATATCGCGTGACCAACAACGGCGGGGCGACCCCGGCGCTTCAGGCGCAGTGGGACGACCTGATCTATCTGTCGCGCGATCCGTTCCTCGACCTGACGTCCGACCGCTATATCGGATCGGTCCGCCACACCGGCGGACTGGCGGCCGGCGACAGCTATGACGTCGCGCTCGACCTTGCGGTGCCGACCGACCTCGGGACCGAGGCCTATTACGTCTTCGTCGTGTCCGACCCCGCGCGCTACAACGCGACCGGACAGGTCTTCGAGAGCGACGAGCGGGACAATGCGCGCGTCAGCGCCGTCCCGATGGTGATCGAATTGCCGCCGCCGACCGATATCCAGGTCATGGACATCACCGTGCCCGATACCCAGCGGCCCGGCGACGAAGTGACGATCAGCTGGACGGTGAAGAATGTCAGCGACGTCGTCGCGGCTGGGCGCTGGACCGACGCCGTCTATCTGTCGCGCGACGCGACCTGGGACGTCGGCGACAAGCTGCTCGGCCGCGCCGATTACGGCGGCGTCCTCAATCCCGACGGCACCTATACGCTCAGCCTGACGACGACGCTGCCCGGCGCGGCGGCGGGCGACTATCGCATCATCGTCCGTGCCGACGTGCGCAACCAGTTGCACGAGGATGTCGGCGAGGCGAACAACACCACCGCGTCGGCCGAGACGCTGTCGATCGCCGTCGATACGCTGACGCTCGGCATTCCGCTGACCGTCGCGCTGGCGCCGGGGCAGGAGCGGCTCTACCGGATCGAGGTTCCCGCCGACAAGACGCTGCGGCTGCGCGTCGGCTCCGACGACGAACGCAGCATCAACGAGGTGTTCGTGCGCCACGACGAGGTGCCGACCTCGGCCGCGTTCGACGCGACCTATACCGGCCCGCTGGCGCAGGAACTGACGGCGATCGTCCCCGGCACCGAACCCGGCGTCTATTATGTGCTGGTGCGCGGCTACAGCGGCCCCGCCGACGGATCGCAGGTGACGCTGGTCGCCGACCTGCTGCCGCTGGTCATCACCGACATCCAGACCGATCGCGGCGGCGATTCGCGCTATGTGACGACGACGATCAAGGGCGCGCAGTTCCACCCCGACGCCATCGTCAAGGTGTCGCGTCCCAATATCGCCGAATATGAACCCGTCGCGTGGAAGGTCGTCGACGCGTCGACGATCATCGCGACCTTCGATTTCACCGACGCGCCGCACGGCCTTTACGACATCAAGGTCATCAACCCCGACGGCGCCCAGTCGAGCGAGCCCTATCGCTTCCTGATCGAGCGCGGGATCGAGCCCGAGGTGACGATCGGCGTCGGCGGCCCGCGGGTGATCCTGGCGGGCGACCAGGCGACCTATTCGGTGGCGCTGGAGAACCGGTCGAACCTCGACGCGCCCTACACCTATTTCCAGGTCGGCGTGCCCGAGCTGGGCAGCAACCAATATGTCTATGGCCTGCGCTTCCTCGACTTCTTCACCAACGTCCGCGGCGCGCCCGAAGGCGTGCTGGCGGGGGTCAACGCGCTGGTGCCGTGGCTGGGCCTCGAATCGATCACCAACACCAACGGTCAGCTCATCACCTCGGGCTTCCTCTACGATCATCCGGCCGACGGCTTCACGGGCTTCACCTTCAACGTGTCGACCTATCCGGGGCTGAAGGCGATGGCGGATCGCTCGTTCGAGGCGTTCCGCGCGCAGATGGCGCAATCCTTCCCGTCGCTCGACAATCTGCTGGCGGCGGGCGAGGGGAATCTCGAAAACTGGTGGGATGCGGTCAAGGACCTGATCGCCGACCAGCTTCCCGCCGCGCGCGGGGTGCTCGACCAGCTCGACTTCGTCGGCCTCTATCAGTCGAACGCCGCGACGCCGAGCCGCGACGAGATTCCGTTCATCCCGTTCCGCTTCCACATCCTCGCCTCCGCGACGACGATGACGCGGGCGGAGTTCGTCGCCTTCCAGATGAACGAGGCCCTGCGGCTGCGCGACGCAATACTGGCGGCGGACGACGCGCCGCCCGCGCTGCTGGCGCTCGCCGCGAGCGAGCGGGACTGGGTGAATCTGTATCTTGCCGCGCTGGAGGATGCGGGATTGCTGCGTCCCGAGGGCGAGGTGCCGCCGATCCGCACGCAGGCGCATATCGTCAGCCTGATGGCGACGCTGGCGTCGGGCATCCTCTATGGTCCGGTGGGCAGCGAAATCCGCTCGAACGGCGATTACCTCGGCTTCTTCGAGCAGGTGCGCGCGCTGTACGGCCACAAGAACGGCCAGATGGCGGCGATCGAATATATGGATCCGCGCCAGAGCCCGCGCTACACGGGCGAGGTGCCGATCCCGGCGCTTCCCGACCCCGCCGACTATGATCTGGGCCTGAGCGGTCCGACCTGGTTCGAGGCGTTCCGCGTCTATGTCCCCTGGGTCGATTTCGCGCAGCGCGGCGCGGGCCTGCCCGCCGATTTCCAGATCAACGGACCGGAGCCGGTCGACGGCGATCCGCTGGCGCAGCTCGATTTCTCGCGCTTCTTCACCAGCGGCGGCGCGGGTGGGCGGCTGGCGTCGATCACCGGGCCGCAGACGATGGACACGCTGGGCTGGCTGCCCGCGTCGGCCGAGCTTCCCTACAGCATCGGCTTCGAGAATTCGGCCGGATCGTCGCGCTACACGAACGAGATTCGTATCGTCACGCAACTCGACCCGCAGCTCGACGCGCGCAGCTTCACCTTCGGCGATATCCGCATCGGCGACATCACCATCGACGTGCCCGACGGGCGGACGAGCTTTCAGGCCGAATACGACTTCGTGCGCACGCGCGGTTTCATCCTGCGCGTCAGCGCGGTGCTCGACCTCTATCAGCAGCCCGCGAGCGCGAGCTGGCTGATCCAGGCGATCGATCCGGTGACGGGCGAGGTGCTGCAGGACACGACGCGCGGCCTGCTGGCGCCCAACAACGCGCAGGGGTCGGGCGCGGGCTTCGTTTCCTATGCGGTACGGCCGGCGGCCGACGTCGCGACGGGCGAGACCATCGCCGCGTCGGCGCGCGTGCTGATGGACGGCTTCGCGCCCGAGGACACGACGATCCTCAACCAGATGGTCGACGGCAAGGCGCCCGAAAGCCGCCTGACCGCGACGCGCATCGGCACCACCGACGATTATCGCATCGACTGGAACGTCCGCGACGACAATGGCGGGTCGGGCGTGCGCCACGTCACCCTTTATGTGGCAGAGGATGGCGGCGATTTCCGCATCTGGCAGCGGCGGCTGACCGACGCGTCGGGATCGCTGGTGTTCGAGGGCGAGGCTGGAAAGACCTATGAGTTCCTGGCGCTGGCGACCGACGTCGCGGGCAATCGCGAGGTGCCGAAGCCCGGCGTCAACGCCGTCGCCGACGGATCGGGCGTCAATCTGGGCGCGCTGCCGACCGTGCCGGGGACGACGCCGCCCAATTTCGGGCAGGCGCCCGAACCCTCGCCCGCGCCGTCGACCAACGCGCTGTTCACCGCGGCCGAAGCCAAGGTTCCCGCCGCGGCGGCGCTGTCGGCGCCCAGCGAGTTCGACGCGATATTGAGTCCGTTCATCGCGCGCGCCTTTGCCGTGGGCATCGGGCAGAGCGACGGCGGCATCGGTCCGATGGCGATCGTCGAGGCGCCCGACGGCAGCATCCTGGTTTCGGGCGGCGCCAATCGCGGCACCATCTGGCGCTTCGACGCGCGCGGCGGGGCGGCGGGCACGCCGCTCGCCGAACTCGACGTGCCGGTGTTCAACATGGCCTTCGACCTCGAAGGGCGTCTGTGGGCGACGACGGGCGGCGGCGCGCTGCTGCGGCTCGACCCCGACACCGGCGCGGTAATCGAACGTCATGGCGACGGCATTACGATCGCGATCGCGGTGCATCCCGAAAGCGGCGCGATCTATGTCTCGACCAACGCCGGCATTTCGGTCTTCGACCCCGACGACGGCAGCTTCACCCAGTGGAGCCGCGACGAGAATCTGCGTGTCGGCAGCCTCGCCTTCGACGGCGACGGCACGCTGTGGGCCGTGACCTGGCCCGACCGCAAGCAGGTCGTGCGCTTCAACGACCGCGCGCGGGCGGAGACGATGCTGACCTTCGACGCGCCCGCCGATTCGATCGCCTTCGGGCGGAGCGGAACGCGGCTCGAAGGGCTGATGTTCGTGTCGCACACCGCGGGCAAGGTCGCCGACACCGGCCTTGCCGCCGAGGGCAGCGAGCTGACGATGGTGGACATGGCGACGCTGCGCCGCATCGCGGTGGCGACGGGAGGATCGCGCGGCGACGTCGTGCATGCGACCAGCGACGGGCGGCTGCTGATCAGCCAGAGCGGGCAGGTCGATGTCGTCGCCCCGGCGACCGTGCCGGCGGTCGTCGCCACGAATCCGCCCGCCGGATCGAATGCGGTGCTGCCGATGCCGTTCCTGACCGTGACCTTCGATCAGGACATGTTCGTCGGCGCGGCCAGCGATGCCGCCTCGGTCACCAACCGCCAATATTACGAACTGACCGACGACAGCGGCAAGACGCACGCGATCCGGTCGGTCTCCTACGACGCGACGACGCGCACCGCGGTGCTGGAGGTCGGGACGTTGCTTGCCGGTTCCTACCGGCTGACGGTCAAGGCGGGGATTGCCGCCGCGACCGGCCAGCGCATGGCGGTCAATTACCAGAGCGCGTTCCAGGCGTATGACGATATTTCGATGCTGGTCGATGTCGTGTTCAGCGACACGCGGATGGACCGCCTGACCGGCACCATCTCCTACAAGGTGACGATCACCAACCGCACCGACGGGCCGATCACGCTGCCGGCGCTGTTGACCATCGATCCGCTCGGCGGCTTTCCGGGCGTTCCGACCGACGCCTCCGGACGCACCGACGACGGCCGCTGGCTGGTCGATCTGGCTTCGGCGCTGCCGCCGGGCGGCGTGCTGGAGGCCGGGCAGAGCACGAGCGGCCGCACCGTGTCGATCACCGCGCCGGGCGACCGGCGGCTGGAGTTCGCCGCGGGCATCGTCGCCGGCACGCTGCCCAACACCGCGCCGAGCTTCACCAGTCAGGCGCCCGACCGCGCCAGGGTCGGCCAGGCCTTCGCCTATCAGGCCGCCGCGAGCGATGCCGAGGGGCAGACGGTCGTCTTCGGCCTGCTGACCCATCCCGACGGCATGACCATCGACGCCGACACCGGGCTGATCCGCTGGACGCCCGGGCCCGACAGCCCGGCGAGCGTCGCCGTGGTGGTCGAAGCCTTCGATTCGCGCGGGGCGGTGTCGCTTCAGCGCTTCGTGCTGGCGGTCGAAGGCGGCAACAGCGCGCCCGAGTTCCGCAACGCGCCGATACGCGTCGAGGGAGCGGAAGGGCAATTGTTCGAATTCCAGCTTGCCGCCACCGACGCCGATTTCGATCCGCTCACCTATTGGGTCGACGGCCTGCCCGCCGGCGCGAGCTTCGACCCGGTGACGCGCATGTTCAGCTGGCTCACCGACTATCGCTCGGCGGGCACCTATGACGTGCGCTTCTATGTCACCGACGGGATCAGCCGGGACGAGGCGCTGATCTCGCTGGTCGTTGCCGACCGCAATCAGCCGCCGCAGGTGGTGCCGGTCGCCGACCGCAGCGCCCGCGAAGGCGATTTCATCCGCTTCCGCATCAACGCGACCGCCGACAGCGACCGGCCGCTGACCTTCTCCAGCCCCTCGCTGCCGTTCGGCGCGACGCTGAACCCGACGACCGGCGCGTTCGAATGGACGCCGACCTATATCCAGGCCGGCGACTACAACGTCACCTTCGACGTCAGCGATGGCGAAACCACGGTGCGCTTCACGACGAAGATCACGGTACTCAACGCCAATGCGGCGCCGGTGTTCGACCAGCTCGACGGGTGGCAGGTGCTCGAAGGCCAGCTTCTGGTCTTCAAGGCGTTCGCCTTCGATCCCGACAATCCCTATTACACGCCCGCGCTGCGCAACATGCAGACCGGCGAGGTCGTGGCGACCACCAGCCTGCCCAAGACGGTGACGGTCGAGCTGTTGTCGGCGCTACCGCCGGGCGCGACCTTCGACCCCGAGACCATGGAGCTGCGCTGGACGCCCGACAATGCGCAGGCCGGCGATTACGAGCTGCGCTTCCGCGCCACCGACACGGGCGACGGCGACGAGCCGCCGCTGTCGACCGAGATCACGGTGCCGATCCGCGTGTTCAACCAGAACCGCCGCCCCGAAGTGCGGACGATCGAGAATGTCACCGTGGCCAAGGACACGGTGGTCGAGATTCCGGTTTCGGCCTTCGACGCCGACGGCAATCCGTTGCGCCTCGCGGCGATCAACGAAAGCCCGTTCCAGCCGCTGCCGCCCTTCATCACCTTCGTCGACAATGGCGACGGCACCGGCGTGATGCGGATCGCGCCGGGCGCGAACCATCGCGGCGACCATGCGGTGACGGTGACCGCGACCGACGACGGCGACGGCACCGGGATCCCGCTGACCGGCGCCTATACCTTCATCATTTCGGTCACGAGCCCCAACGAAGCGCCGGTGATCGGCCATATCGGCAATCTGGTCGCGGTGGCCGGTCAAAAGCTGACGGCGACGATCGACGTTCGCGACATGGACCAGGATGCCTTGTCCTATGCGCTGTCGGGCCTGCCCGGCGCGACCGTGACGCCGACCTCCGTCTATGGCCGCGTGACGCTGGAGTGGACGCCGACGGCGGCTGAGATCGGCAGCTATGACGCCAGCCTGACCGTCACCGACAGCGGCAACGGCGTCACGCTGGCGGCCAGCGACACGCGGGCATTCCGCGTCGTCGTCCGCGCCGCCAACAGCGGCCCGCAACTGACCCCGGTCGGCGACAAGGCGATCGCCGAGGGCGAGGAACTGCTGTTCAGCCTGCGCGGGATCGACGCCGACGGCGACGACATCAGCTTCACGATGGAGGGTGCGCCCGAGGGCGCGACGCTCGATCCGGTGACCGGTCTGTTCCGCTGGAAACCGGCGCTGAACGCCGCCGGCAGCTACCAGATCCTGTTCGCGGCCGGCGACGGCCATTCGCGCAGCACCGAGCGGGTGACGATCACCGTCGCCAACGCGAACCAGACGCCGCTGTTCGTGCCGATGGCGACGCAATTGCTGCGCGAGGGCGCCGCGTCGACCTTCACCGTCGTCGCGGCCGATGGCGACGGCGATCCGCTGTCGCTGTCGGTGGTCAGCGGCCTGCCCGCGGGCGCGCTGTTCGTCGCGGCGCGCGGCGAGCTGCAATGGACGCCCGGCTATGACCAGGCGGGCGATCATCTGATCCGCTTTGCCGCGACCGATCCGTCGGGCGCGGTCGGCACCATCGACGTGCTGGTGCGCGTCGCCAATGTGAACCGCGCGCCCACGATCACCGAGGGTTATCATGCCTTCCTGATCGGCGAGGAAAAGCGCTTCCGCATCGCGGCGCAGGACCCCGACAGCGACGACACGCTGACCTTCAGCGCCGAAAACCTGCCCGAGGGCGCGATGATCGACGCCGCGACGGGCGAGTTCGTCTGGATGCCGGGACCGGGGCAGGCGGGCGACTATGTCGTGACGCTGATCGTCAGCGACGGGCGCGCGACGACGCGGCGGACCGTGCTGATGCGGGCGCAGCTCGAACCCGCGGCGCCGACGCTGCGGATCGAGACGACCCCCAGCTTCGCCGCGACGCCGGGGCAGAAGGTGCTGCTCCATCCGACGGCGGACAGCCTGTCCGACATCGTGTCGCTGCGCCTGTGGGTCGACGGGCAGGAGGTCGCGCTCGACGCCAATGGACGCGCGACGATCACGGCCGGCAATCCCGGCAAATATTGGGTGCGCGCGACGGCGGTCGATGCCGATGGCGGAACCGCGACGGTCGAGCAATGGCTGAAGGTCCGCGATCCCGCCGACAAGGCGGCGCCGGTCGTCGCGTTCGGCGGCGGGATCGACGCGATGATCGTGCGCGGCGCGCTCGACGTGCGCGGCAGCATCGCCGACACCAATCTCGATTTCTGGACGCTGCAACTGATCGGCGCCGACGGCAGCGTGCAGGACGTCGCACGCGGCGACGCGGCCGCCGACGGCGTGCTGGCGACGCTCGACGGACGGCGGCTGGCTGACGGCTTCTATACGCTGCGTCTGACCGGGCGCGACATTTCGGGACGCACGAGCGTCGCGAGCGCAGCGGTCGAGGTGCGCACCGGCGCCGACAAGCTGGGGCGCTATCAATCGACCCATGTCGATGTTTCGGCGCAGCTCGGCAGCGTGCCGTTCGCGCTGACCCGCGCCTATGACAGCCTGACCGGCGAATGGATCTTCCTGGGCCTCGACGTCGCGATGGAAACCAACGCCGGGACGCTGCCCGGCGTCGGCGGGGCGCTGCCCGGTTTCGAGCAGGGCACGCGGCTGATGCTGACGCTGCCGACCGGCGAGCGCGCGGGCTTCACCTTCCGCCCGGTGGCGGAGACGATCGGTTCGGTGACCTTCTATCGCCCCGCCTGGGTGGCGGACAGCGGCAACGGCTGGACGTTGCAGTCGATCGACCGCCAGCTTCGCAAGGTCGGCGGAGCCTATTTCGATGTCGAGACCGGGCTGGCCTACAACCCGGCGTCGCCGGTCTACGGCAACCGCGACTATGTGCTGAAGGGACCGGACGGCACGACCTACGTGATCGACAGCGGCAACGGCACGGTAGAAATCCGGTCGGCCGCGGGAATGCTTCTGGTCGGCGATGGCGGCGTGACCGCGCTGGGCGGCGCGGCGCTCCAGTTCCTGCGCGATGCGGCGGGCCGCGTCGTGCAGGTGACCGGACCCGGTGGGTCGGCCACCGTCTATGAATATGACGACGCCGGGCGGCTGACCGCGGTGCGCGACCTCGCGACCGGGGCGGGGGTCCGCTACGGCTATGTCGACGGGCGGCTCGCCATCGAGATTCCGTCCGATGGCGAGGGGCGGCGCATCGACTATGCCGCCGACGGCAGCGTCACGACCAGCGTCGTGCGCGACGATCTGGGCAGCGCCGCGGCCTTCACCGGCAAACCCTTCGCCGGCACGCTGCCCGCCGGGGGCGGCAGCGACAGCTATGCCTTCACCGTGCGCGCGAGCGAGATCGCGGGGATGGAGAGCGGCGCGTTGATCCTGCGGGTCGCGACCACGGGCGATGCGATCCCCGAAATCGCCGGGCTGACCGCCATCGCCAGCAGCGTGTCGGGCGGCCAGCGGGTCACGCTGTTCGCGCTGCGCGAGGCCGGACTGCACGAACTGATCGTGACCGGCGCCGGTGCCTATGGCGTCGAGATGCGCATCGCCGGCGACATCAATGGCGACGGCAGGGTCGACGGCGTCGACAGCGCGGCGGTGATCGCGGCGCTGGCGGGCGCCGATGTCGACGGCGATGGCGTCGTCGATGCCACCGACACGCAGCTCGTCGCGGCCAACTACGGCTTCCGCGCCAACCAGGCGCCGGTGATCGCCGACGCCATCGATGCGGTGAAGACCCACGTCGACCTGTCGGCCTGGATCGACCTGGGCAAGGTCGCGACCGATCCCGACGGCGACCGCCTCTATTACCGGATCGTCGGCGTCACCGGCGGCTCGGCGGTGCTGACCGCCGACGGCCGCTCGGTCGTCTTCACCCCCGACGCCGGGTACAGCGGCGCGGCCGCAATCCGGATTTCCGCCGACGACGGCTTCGGCACCTCGGCCGAGGGCGTGATCGACATCGCGGTGTCCGACGCGCGGCTGGTCGCGATCGATTTCGACCTGCGCCGCGTCCGCTTCGCCGAAGAAGGCGGGGTGGCGCCGATCATGGTGATCGGTCAGTTCGAGGATCAGGCCGACGTCTATCTGCCGCTATCCTATCTGAACGTGACGGTCGCCAACCCCGAGGTGGTGCGCTGGGGCGACGATGGGCTGCTGACCGCGCTGCGCGACGGCGCGACCTATATCAAGGTCGAGCGGGGCAGCATCGCGGCGGCGACGGTCGTCACCGTCGGGTCGCCGAAGGACGGCGACGAGATATTGACCGCCGTCTACAATATCGACGCCTATCCCGACAATGTGACGATGATGGCGGGCGGCGCGACGCGCCGGATCGTCACCGCGCAGGACCCCGAAAAGCAGTATTTCCTCGACGGCGCGGAAGCCGGGACCACCTATGTTTCGGGCGACACCGCCGTGGTCACGGTCGATGCCGACGGCGTGATGCGCGCGGTCGGTCCGGGGGTGACGACCGTCACCGTCATCAACCGCTTCGGCGAGGACCGCATCGAGGTGCGCGTGTCCGATCCGATCGTCGGCAATGTCGTGCAGATCGGCAAGGACGGCGCGATCGTCGCCAATACCGACGGCATCACCATCGGCTTCGGCCCCGGCGGGCTGGACGGCGACGCGACGGTGACGATCGAGTCGATCGCCCTTGATGACCTGCCGGTCGCGATGCCCAACGAGGATATCTTCGATTTCGTCGGCGCGTTCGAATTCGATGTCGCGGGCGCCGAATTGACCGGCCCCGTGCAGCTGGCGGTACCGGCCGCCGGCGGTGTCGGCGCGGTGGGCGACGAGGTCTGGTTCTTCCAGAAGATGCTGCTGCCGGTCGGCGAAAACGGCGCCGAGGTCGAGGTGTGGACCGTCATCGATTCGGGCCGCATCGACGAAGACGGCATGGCGCGCGCCGAATCGCCGCCGTTCCCCGGCCTGACGCGGCGCGGCCAGATTCTGGTGGCGCGGGTCGCGTCGCCGCTGCCGCGCATCCAGCTCGACCCCGGCTATGCCGCCGCGCTGACCGCGATCATGGTCCCGGCGCTCGGCATCGCGGCGTCGGGCGGCCTCGGCGGCGCGGTCGTCGGTCTGGGTCTTGGCGCGACGGCGATCGCGCTGATGGCCGCGCCGACGCTGTTCGGGCTCGCGGAGCTCGAGGTATGGCGCACCTATGCCGATGGGGAGGTTCTGAAAACGACGCTCGACGTCACCATCTCTCCGACCGACCTTTACACCAAGGTCACGGCCACGGTGCCGACGCCCAAGAAGATCAGCGACGGCACGCCGGAGATATTGGGCGGCACCGTGCAATTCGTGGACGGCAAGCCGGTCGCGGTGCTGACGGGGCGCAATTTCATCTATCCCGCCGCGACGGCGGCGCTGGGGGCGACGACGGCGGGCGACAGCTTCGCCGACATGCGCGTGGTGCTGCGCAACGGCAGCCAGGAGATCGTCCTGACCAGCGACAAGATCCGCGTGCGCGAAGGCGGGACGCAGGATTTCGCGGTCGTCGAGTTCGACGTGCCGCAGCGCGTCCTGCTGGGCGTCACGGAAATCCGCGTCGAACGGCCCGCCGCCGGCACGATGCTGGACGCCAAGGGGCGGATTCCCGCGAACGCCCAATATGTGGCGAGCAAGACGATCACCATTGACAACAAGGGCGGCTTTGCCTTCGCGGGCGATGCCAGCGGCGTCCAGATCATCGACCTTGCGCGCAAGGACGAAGGCGGCGCCGACCTGCTGGTGGGGCGGATCGAGTTGGGCGCGCCCGTGACCGAAATCGTCGTGACGACCGACCTCGGAAGCGCCTTCGTGGCGACCCAGAAGGGCATTGCGATCATCGATACGCTGACGCTTCAGCAATATGACGCCGATTTCGACACGCCCGAAGTGGACATGATCGAAATCCCGGGCGGGGTGACCACGCTCGCGGTCGATCCCAACAACCGCTACCTCTACGTCGGCGGGCTCGGCAAGGTCTACATCATCGACATCGACCCCGGTTCGGCGACCTACCTGCAACTGCTGGAGAATGAAACGCACGCGATCAACGTCGCGATCCGCAGCGGCGGCGAGGAGTTCGGCCACATCACCAGCATGGCGATCAACGCCGACGGCACGCGCCTCTATGTCGGCGTGCCGGTGTCGGAGATGTACGGGCCGCGCGGCTGGACCAACTATGGCAAGGACCATGGGCTGGTCATGGTCATCAACGTCGACGACCGCGACCGTCCGAAGGCCGGCCAGCCCAACGCCCGCAAGTGGCGCGAGGTGATCGGCAAGATCGACGGCGGCGTCGAGGTCTATGACATCCAGGCGACGGCGGAAGCCGACAAGATGGTGTTCGTGTCGCGCGGCGATACGCGCAACGGCGTCCACCTGCTGAGCGTCACCAACAACAATCCGATCAATTTCCAGGTCAAGCATGTCGGCGTGGCGCCGGTGATCAACGAGGGGCCGATCGGCGTCCGCGACGTCATCAACAGCATCGCCGGCATCTATTATTCATCGACCAAGCGCGTGACGCAGGGCCAGATCTTCGACCTCGACATCCGCAACGCCGCGGGCATCGCGGTGACGCCCGACCTCAGCTACATGTTCGTCGCCGACTGGGGGTTGCCCGTCTATATGTGGTACGGCGACCAGACCGTCGCCCGCGATGTCGATGCGCTGCACCAGACCGGGTCGAAGATCATGGTCATCAAGAATCCCTTCTCCGCCGCGCCGGAGATCGTGGGATCGACGACGCCGATTCCGCTGGCGTTCCTGGAGGAACTGCGCGTCGACAGTTCGGGGCAGAAACTCTACGCCAACTATCGCGGCCTCGGGAACATCGTCGTCCTCGACATCGACGTGATCCGGGGCATCACGCCGGGGGCGAAGGACACCGACGGCAGCTACAAGTGGAAGCAGACGCCGATCGACAACGTCAATTTCGGGCATCCCGACATCTATCCGATCGATCCGGAAAATCCGGGCAGCTTCGACGATCCGACCAACCCGCCCAACTATCTGTCGATCAACGTCGCCAGGCATGGGCGCGGGCTGGCGTTGCAGCAGCTCGACGCGCTCGAACTGCTCGCGCCGCTCGGCAAGCAGGACCTGCATGGCGCCAGTGCTCCGCCGCTGACCTTCGAATGGCGGCTCGATTCGACGCTGACCGGTACGAAGAACGCCAAGGCGAAGCTCTACGTCAGTTCGCTGCTCCCCGGATCGGGCCTGTGGCCCGACGATCCGCCGTCGATCCGCAACCTGTTCGACAGCGATCCGTCCGCCGCATCGATGGCCGGGGATCACCATCCCAACCGCATCCTGACGACGCGCGAACTCGACCCGGGGGCCTATCTGGTCAAGGCCGACGGCACGGTGGTCAAGCTGCCCGACGACCCGAACAATCCGCTCGACGGCCAGACCTGGCAGGTCACTTTCTCGCCCGAATATGCGAAGGCGATGACCGCGGGACAGCGTTACTACTGGGGCGTCGAAATCGTCGGCAAGGGCATGCGCGAAGCCGCGTCGTGGCAGGTCAAGGAAGTGGTGGCCGACGCCCCGTTCAACGGCGTCACGCTGCTCACCCACGGCTTCCAGCTCGGCCTCGGCATGATGAACTCGCCCGCGCTGTTCGGGTCGGCGTTCGAGCAGGACGGCGGTGTTTTCACCGACATGGCGGGCTTCATCACCGACGCCAGCGGCGGCGGCGTGGTGCTTTTCTACGACGGCAAGACCGGCGACTGGGTCGACCGCACGACGGGCAAGCGCAACGCCGCCGCGCTTGCCGAAGCGCGCGGCAAGGCGATCGTGCTGGTCAGCGACTGGTCGAGCCAGTCGGACATCACCGACACCGGCTTTGCGGAGGCCGCGGCCGATGCGCTGTTCGCGTCGCTGGTCGAGCTCAACCGCGCGTCGGGCGGCGGGATATTCCAGTCGCCGCTGCACTTCGTCGGGCACAACCGCGGCTCGGTCGTCAATTCGGAGATCATCCAGCGGCTCGGCACCTATTTCGAGGGTGCGGGGGGCGAGGACGGCATCCACATGACGACGCTGGACCCGCACGACTTCAAGCAGGACGCGCTCAACATCCCGCTGACGGACCTCGTCGAACTTCTGTTAAGCGCGGCTTCGGCGGCTACCTTCATGTTCCCGCCGCTTTCCAAGACGATCAATTACGTCAGCAAGGCCTTCACCAAGCTGATGAAGGTGGTGGGCAAGCTGGGGCTGAAACTCAATCCGGTCGAATTCGCCGACTTCTCCGATCCCACGGTGCAGGTCTGGAGCAACGTCAAGTTCGCCGACAATTATTACCAGGCGACGGGACTGACCGAGGTCAAGCTGTCGGAAATCACCGTGGGCGGCAAGACGATCACGCTGCTGCCCGACAGGATCACCGGCCCGATGAAGAAATATA
The DNA here is from genome assembly GCF_002953155.1 of Sphingopyxis sp. MG. NCBI lineage: Bacteria > Pseudomonadati > Pseudomonadota > Alphaproteobacteria > Sphingomonadales > Sphingopyxidaceae > Sphingopyxis > Sphingopyxis sp. MG. The sequence continues at coordinate 2,143,700 of NZ_CP026381.1, read as the reverse complement.
TCTTCACCGCGACGATGAACGGCCGGTCGCTGGTCAACAACGCGCCCGGATCGGCCGGAGGCGCCTTCACGCCCAACCGCCCCAATCTCGACGTCAACCTCGAAGGCATTTCGGGGATACAGGGCGACGACACGCTGTTCGCGATGTTCGGCCTCGGCGGACCCGACAGCCGCATCCTCCATTGGTACGCCGGCACCATCAACACCAACGTCGACAATATTCAGGGCTATCCGATCTTCCGCCGCGTCGTCGACGAGGGCCGCAGCACCTATGCGCTGGGCATCGAGACGCAGGAATTCGGCACCGCACCCTGGTATCAGGTCTATCCGGTGCTGGTGTCCGGCGGGAAGGGCGGATCGAGCGGCGCGCTCGACGGCTTCGTCTCTCCCGCGATCTGGGACGGCATCGGCACCGGCTGGTTCTTCAGCGCGGTCGGCGGGGGCGCCGGGGTGCGGCCGGGAGCGATCGGCACCATCTCGCCCGTCTATGACAACGGCAAGGTGGCGAGCGCCGACAATGACGCGGCGGTGCCGACGATCTTCAACGGGGATTTTGAAAGCGGCACCAAGCAGGCGATCACCAGCTTCCTTCAGAATTTCATCTTCGATTCGGGCTATGGACGCTTTCCGCTGTCCTATGAACTGCCCGGCTGGTCCTATCACGGCGGGTCGGGGTTCAAGCTGAACACCCAGGGCACGCTCTTCGGCTATCCGTTCCCCGATATCGACATCACCGGCATCTTCACCGTCCAGACCAGCCTTTCCACCCTGTTCAAGGAGGTGATGAACAACGTCCTGAAGAAATGGGCGGATATTCTCGCGACCAAGCTGGCCAGCGCCTTCATCCAGGAAAAGCACGGCGGACCGCCGATTCCGACGTCGGAATCGTCGGAAGGATACCGGCAATGGTACAATGAATATTGGCTCGAACGCGCGGCGGGCGATTTCAGCCAGGGCAAGGCCGCGCTGCAGGCGATGGCGACGGTCCAGATCATCCAGGCGATCGACAATCTGATCGGCCGGCTGCTCGACGCCGGGGTCAGCTTCAATACCGAGGACGGCATCGTCACCAAGGATTTCTCGCTGTCCAAGCTGTATGAAAAGTCGGCGACCGCCGACAAGGCGGGGCTGGACGGCGTCGCGTCGCTGATCACCCAGGTGTTCAACGCCTATATGGACCATTTCTTCCCGCAGCAGTCCGACTATGCGCTCATCATGGGCGGGCAGAAGCTGCTCAAGGATTTCATGTCGACGATGATCGAAACCAGCGCGATGCTGGCTGGAATCGATCCGACCTCCGGCGACGTCCAGCGCGCCGAGACGGCGGCGCATGAATTCATCGACAAGGTGGTGAATTTCAGCGCGATCACCCACAATCGCCTCTATGTGCCGGCCAATGCGAATTATCTGACGTTCGACACCTTCGTGCCGTGGATGATGACGGCCAATGCCGCGATCAAGGTGACCTTCACGCCGGTGGATTCCAGCCTCGGCTCGCACAGCGAGATCGTTCAGCTCAAGCCCGGCTTCATGTCGAACAACAGCTACAGCGTCGAAGTGCCGCAGGCCTATAAGGGCAAGGTCATCACCTTCACGCTCGAGCCGGTGGACATGGAAAACACCGCCACCATCGAGCACGCCTTCATGGAGCCTTCCGGGATCGAATATCGCATCCTGTGGCCCAAGACGGCGGAAGGATCGCGGCTGCTGAGCGAGCTCGATGCCGACCAGATGCGGCTGCTGGAACAGCAGGGCGACTGGCTGGTCAAGCATCCCGACGTCAAGGTCCGCATCTATGGCTATGCCGACGAGCGCGGGGACGTGGCCTATAACGACCAGCTCGGGCTCGATCGCGCGGCGGCGATCACGCAGTTCCTGCGCAAATATCTGGCCGACCGCAACGCGCATCCCGAACGCGTGCTCGATCCGATCAGCCGCGGCGAGCGCTTCCCCAGCATGCAGGAGAAGGACACGGAAACGCGCTGGACGATGGACCGCCGGACCGAAATGCTGGTGGAAACATGGGATGGCGTCCCGACCAGCGGCGTCGACAGGACCATCGACCTGTCGGAGACGCTGAGCCAGATCTTCCTGCTCGACGCCGTGCGCTTCACGGCCGTGAAGTCGGGCTCGCCGATCCTGCTCGACCCCAGGGACATGGTGACGACGTCGGCGGTGGAACCGCTGACCGCGGACCAGCTCGCGCCGATCGTCACCGCGGCGCAGGCGCGCTGGGTCGCGTCGGGGCTGATCGACGGCGCGGGCGCTGCGCTCGACCGGATCACGGTCGAGATCGGCGAACTGCCCGACGGCGCGCTCGCCCGGTTCGAGAACGGCGTCATCACGATCGACGCGGATGCCGCGGGCCGCGGCTGGTTCGTCGATACGACGCCGATGGACGACGCGGAATATGAAGGCGGAACGCTGGCGCAGCTGCTCGCCGCCGCGCTGGGCAGCGAAGCCGAGGGCAAGGTCGACCTGCTGACCGTCGTGATGCACGAGATGGGGCATGCGTTGCGGCTCGACGACGTGCCGACCAGCCAGCCGACGCGGTTGATGACCGAGATGATCCGGCTCGGCGAACGGCGCCTGCCGAGCGCCGCCGATGTGCCCGACGCGACGAAGCCCGCGACGCCGCAGGGCGACACCGGCACGCCGCCGCCGACGATCACCCTGTCGTCGACGCCGGGCGGCGCGGGCGTGCTCGCGGTCCCGCCGGGCAGCGGATTGCCGCTGGCGTCGGGACCCGTGGTCACCACGCTCACCAACGGCGATTTCGCCGCCGCGGACGGCTGGAGCGCCTTCGGCGGCGCGAGCGTCACGGGCAGCGAGGGCGTGCTTGCCGAGGACGGGCGCTATCTGTCCTATCTGCGCCAGGCCTTCGCCATTCCCGACGGCGCGACGGAGATCAGCTTCGTCATCCGCTCAGCCACGCTCGGCACCAACGGCAGCCTGCCGCCCGACGCGTTCGAGGTCGCGTTGCTCGACCCGGTCACCGGCCGGTCTCTGCTCGGCGCGCTCGACGGGCTGGACCTGACCGATGCGTTCCTCAACCTGCAGGCCGACGGGACGCTGCACCTTGCGCAGGGGGTCAGCGTAACCGGGACGCCCGGCAGCGGGTCGGCGGTCGTGACCGTGTCGCTGCTCGGCGTGGCGCGCGGCAACGGCGCCCTGCTGTCGTTCGACCTGATCGGCATGGGCGATCAGGACAGCCGGGTCGTCATCGACGATGTGACCTTCCGCACCGTGCCCAACCAGGCGCCGGTCGCGGTCGACGACGCCGTGGAAGTCGATGAGGACGGTTCTGTCCTGATCGATATGCTCGCCAACGACAGCGATGCCGACGGCGATGCGCTGACCGTCGCCATCCTGACCGGCCCGACGCGCGGCACGCTGTTGCCGCCGACGGTGCCGGGCGGGCCGTGGACCTATGTGCCCGATGCCGATTTCTTCGGGACCGACAGCTTTACCTACACGATCACCGACGGGCTGAGCACACCGGTCTCCGCGACCGTTTCGATCACCGTCAACCCGGTGAACGATGCGCCGGTCCTGGAGCCGGTGGCGAATCGCAGCGTGGTCGAAGGCACGGCGCTGTCGGTGCAGCTTGCCGCGACCGATGTCGACGATGCGGCGGCAGCGCTGACCTGGACGCTCGTCGAAGGGCCGGCCGGGATGACGCTGTCGTCGAACGGCCTGCTCGCCTGGACGGCGGCGGGGCTGGGCGACCGGACCGTGACGGTTCGCGTCACCGATGCCGCTGGCCTGTCGGCCGAACGCAGCTTCCTGCTTCGGGTGACGCCGGTCGGCAACGAAGCGCCGGTTCTGGCGCCGATCGCGCCGCAGAGCGTCGAACAGGGCAAGGCGCTGACCGTGCCGCTGTCGGCGAGCGACGCCGATGACGCGGCGGAGACGCTGGTCTGGTCGCTGGTCAGCGGTCCTGCGGGTGCGACCGTGGGCGCCGACGGCGTGTTCCATTGGGTCGCGACCGGCGCGGCCGGGCCGCGCGAGGTGGTGGTGCGCGTAACCGATCCGAAGGGCGCGTTCAGCGAGCAACGCTTCACCATCACCGTGGCGGCGGCGGCCAACGAAGCACCGGTGCTGGCGCCGATCCCCGCGCAGAGCATAGAGCGCGGGCGGCTGCTGAACGTCGCGCTGTCCGCGAGCGATGCCGACGACGCGGCGGAGACGCTGGTTTATAGCCTCGTCAGCGGTCCCGCAGGGGCGCGGGTGACGGCGGACGGGCGGTTCGAGTGGATCGCCGCAGGTGCCGCCGACACGCAGATGGTGACGGTGCGCGTGACCGATCCCAAGGGGGCGTTCAGCGAGCAGAGCTTCGCCATTGCCCTGCTTGCCAGTTCCAACCTGCCGCCGGTGATCTCCCCCGTGGCGGGCATCGTGGTGGACGAAGGGCAGGCCGTTTCGGTCCAGCTGGCCGCCAGCGATCCCGATGGCGACGCGAGTGCGCTCGTCTGGACGCTGGTGTCGGGGCCGGAGGGAGCGAGTATCGACGCCAGCGGCCGGTTCACCTGGCAGGCGCTCGACGGCGATGCGACGGTGCCGGTCGTCGTCCGCGTGACCGATGCGGGCGGCGCGTCGGCCGAACTCGCCTTTGCCATCGCAGTCCGCGACGTCGCGCCGACGCTGTCGGTGACCGGCGAAGCGACGGGGCAGGTCGCGCAGAGCTATACCGTGCTGCTCGGCGCCGTCGATCCCGGTCAGGACACGCCGATCGAGTGGATCATCGACTGGGGCGACGGCTCTACGCCGACGCGGATCGTCGGCACCGCCACGGCGGCAAGCCACGACTATGCGGTGGCGGGCAACTATGTCGTCCGGGCGACACTGGTCAACGAGGACGGCAGCTTTGCCGCCGTGCCGCTGGCGCTGTCGATCGCCGATCAGCCGCAGACGCCGCCGCTTCAGGTGACGCAGGCGACGATCGCCGACGGTATCCTGACGATCCGCTTCTCGCAGCCGCTGGGCGCCGAGCAGGCCGGGCGGACGGTGACGCTGGTCGGCGAGCGCTTCGGGGCGATTGCGGCGACGATCCGTTACGACGCCGATGGACAGGGCTTCACCCTGTCGCGCACCGACGGCAAGCCGCTGCAATACGACCGCTACAGCCTGTTCATCGGCGACGACGGCTTCCTGAGCCGTGACGGCCGGTTGCTCGACGGCGATGGCGATGGGGCCGAGGGCGGCGACTATCGCGCCTCGATCCTGTTCGCGCGCGCCGCGGCGGGAACCGCCGAGCTGCCCGACTTCGTGCGCGGGCCCGGCGAGCAGGTCGATGTGCCGCTGGCCGACCGTGCGGGCCTGCAGGTGCGCTTCACCAGCGAGGGCGGGGTCAGGACGCTGTCCTTCCGCGTCACCTACGACCCGGCGCTGCTGACGATCGACGGCATATTGCGCGGGGCCGATCTTCCGGCCGACGCGGTCGTCGACTTCCGCGCCGAAGCCGCGCCGGGCGGCAAGCGCGTGGCGATCGTCTCGATCGTCAGCGACACGCCGATCCCGGCGGGCGCGATCTGGCTGCTCAGCTTCGACGCGCGCGTTCCGGCCGACGCACCCTATGGCGCGAGTGAGCGGCTGACGGTCACCGTCGACAGCATCAACGCGGCGGCGCCGAGTTCGACGCGCATGGACGAGGCGGTGCAACTTGTCGGCTTCCTCGACGACCGCTCGCCCGAATTCGACGCGCTGCGCCAGGTCGAGCGAGTCGTCGACGGCCTGCCGATCCTGTCGTCTTCGTCGGCGGAGCGGCCGCATTTCGATGCCGTTACCTATGGCACGCACGCGGCGGTCGCCAAATGGGCGGGCGACATCCATGCCACCGCTTCGGGCAAGACGAAGAAGGCCAAGGAGATCGCCGCCGCGAAGGATGCCGCGCGCAAGAAGGACGCCAAGGCTGAAACCGCGCCAGCCGCTCCGCGCGGCAGGCAGACCGCCGTGGCGACGATCGACTTCGGCGCCACGCCGGTGCTGATCGCGAAAACCGAAGCGCCGGAGCAGGTCGATGCGCCGCTGGTACAGTGGCTCGCCGGCGCGGTGGATGACGGCGACGCGCTCGACCTGATGCCGGTGGCGCTGCCGGCGCTGCTGCTCGACCGCCGTTCCGATCCGCGCCCGCGCCGCGGCAAGGGCCGCAGGAACAAGGATCGTAAATGATGAGCGACGACAAGCGACCGGCGAAGGCGAAAGCGGGTGGACGCGCGGCGGCCGGCAAGAACACGCCCGCGCCGCCGCCGCGTCAGCAGACGCTGAAGTTCCGCACCGACAATCTGAAGAGCAGCTATTGCAACATGGCCAACGTCACCTCGACCCGCGAAGAGGTGGTGCTGAATTTCGGGGTCAATCAGAATTGGGACCAGCCCGGCGCCGCGCCGGGACCGCTCGAGGTCGATGTCCAGCACCGCGTGATCCTCAGCCCCTTTGCCGCGAAGCGCCTCAGCGATGCGCTGGGCCAGTTGGTGCGCGATTATGAGCAGCGCTATGGCCCGCTCGGCTGATGCGCGGATGACCGGGTGAGCGTGGCGGCCGACATCGGGACCGCGTCGCGGTCGCAGGGGGCGGACGAGGCCCGGCTGTGGGCATCGCTGGCGTCGGCGCGCGACGCGGGGTCCTTCTGCCAGGCCTGGCTCGACTTGCAATGCGCCCGCACGCGCGGGGTCAGCGCCGGACTGATCCTGCTCGAGGGCACCGGCGGCGCCTTCGCCCCCGCGGCGGGATGGCCCGCCGGCCCGCAGGAGCACCCCCATCTGCGCAAGGTCGCCGAGGCGACGCTCGCGAACGGGCAGGTGGTGGTCGAAGGCGATGCGGACGATCCCGACACGATGGGCATCGGCTATCCGATCGCCGCCGACGGGCGGATGATGGGCGCGGTGCTGCTCGCCGTGACCGGGCTGACCTCGCCGCAGATGCAGTTGCTGCTGCGCGAACTCCACTGGGGCGTCGGCTGGATTCACTCGCTGGTCTGGCAGCACTGCTCCGCCGGCGACGAAGGGCGCACGGAGGCGGCGACCGCGGCGATGGACGTACTTGCGGCGATGCAGGAGCATGACACGCTGGCCGAGGCGGAACTGGCGCTGTGCAATGCGGCGACGATCGCCCTCGACGCCGACCGGGTGTCGCTGGGGCTGGTGCAGGGCGACCGCGTCAAGCTGTCCGCCATGTCGCACGGTGCGTGGTTCCGCAAACGGTCGGACGTCGCCGAGGCGCTGGAAGCCGCGATGGACGAGGCGATGGACCAGGACATGCTGCTGTCGGTCCCGCTGGTGCGCGAAGGCGATCCGATCCTGTTGCAGCAGGACCGCCTGCTCGCGCTGGCGGGCAAGGGCGCGGTCGCCAGCGTGCCGATGACCGACCGCGGACTGCCGGTCGGGGTGCTGACGATCGAGCGCGCGGTCGATGCCGATCCGTTCGATGCTCGCGACCTGCTGCTCGCCGAAACGATCGCGGCGCTGGTGGCGCCGGGGATCGCGCTGCGGCGGCGCGAGGAAAGATGGATCGGCGGCCGCGTCCGGCGGCACGGCATGGACGGCGCGCGCGCGCTGTTCGGCCCGCGCCGTCCGCTGGCGAAGGCGCTGGGGATCGGCGCACTGCTGTTGCTGCTGATCCTGTTCATTCCGTTCGCCCAGTTTCAGGTGCGCGCCGACGCCGAACTCGAAGGCCAGGTGCAGCGCGCGGCCTCGGCGCCCTTCTCGGGCTTCATCGCGCGGTCGCAGGCGCGCGCCGGGGACGTCGTGCGTGCGGGACAGGTGCTTGCGACGCTCGACGACCGCGACCTGATCGTCGACCGCGCCCGCGCGCTCGGCGAGGTGCAGCAGCTCGACCGCCGCTATCGCGAGGCGCTGGCCAAGCACGAGCGCGCCGACATGAGCCTGGCCGGCGCGCAGCTTCGCCAGGCGGAGGCGAGCCTGCGCCTGATCGAATACAAGCTCGCGCGCACGCGCATCGTCGCGCCGCTGTCGGGCGTGCTGGTGTCGGGCGACCTCAGCCAGAAGGTGGGGACGCCGGTCGAGGAGGGCGACGTGCTGTTCGAGGTCGCACCGCTCGGCAGCTTCCGTGTCGTACTGAACGTCGCGGAGGAGGATGTGAATTATCTGCGCCCCGGGCAGCAGGGCCGCTTCGCGCCCACGGGACTCGCGGGCGAGACGGTGCCCTTCACCGTCAGGCGGATCACGTCGGTCACGGCCAATGTCGATGGCGAGAATGTATTCCGCGTCGAGGCGGAACTGGCGGGCGACCGCCGCGCGGTGCTGCGCCCGGGCATGGAAGGCGTCGCCAAGGTGAAGATCGACCGGCGCAGCAACGCCTGGATCTGGACGCGCGGCCTGCGCGAATGGTTGCGGCTGTTCTTCTGGAAGTGGCTGCCCTAGAGCATGAAGTATTTCGTTGAATCCGTTCGTGTCGAGCGAAGTCGAGACACCCATCGGCCCGGCGCCACGCTGATGGGTGTCTCGACTTCGCTCGACACGAACGGGTTTCTGGATCTGCCTCGAGATAGGCTGTCGGATTGGGCGCGCGATGGCCAATCCCTTTGAAAGCGCCTCCTGGTTCCAGGTCGCCCGGCTGAGGCCCCGGCTCAAGACGCATGTGCGCGTCCGGCGCCATCGCTATCGCGGCACGGTGCAATATGTGCTCGACGACGGCGCCGCCGGCAAGGCGCACCGGCTGACGAAGGGCGCGTGGCGCTTCGTCGGGCGGCTCGACGGCGAACGGACGGTCGAGCAGTTGTGGGAGCGGCTGGTCGAGGAACTGGGCGAGGACGCGCCGACGCAGGACGACGTCATCACGGCGCTCGGCCAATTGCACGGGTCCGACCTGCTGTCCACCGACATGCTTCCCGATACCGGCGAGCTCATCAAGCGGCAGAGGAAGCAGCGGCGGCAACTGCTGATGCAGAATCTGAAAAGCCCGATGTCGCTGCGGATTCCGCTGGTCGATCCCGATGCCTTCCTGACCCGCGCGATGCCGTGGGTGCGGCCGCTGTTCGGCTGGGCCGGGCTGGCGCTGTGGCTCGCGGTGGTCGGCGCGGCGCTGCTGGTCGTCGGCACCCACTGGCAGGAACTGACGACCAATATCATCGACCGGGTGCTGTCGACCGACAATCTGCTGATCATGGCGGTCTGCTATCCGCTGGTGAAGACGATCCACGAACTCGGCCACGGCTTCGCCGCCAAGGCATGGGGACGCGAGGTGCGCGAGATGGGCGTGATGCTGCTCGTGCTCTTTCCGGTCCCCTATGTCGACGCGTCGGCGGCGAGCGCCTTGCCGAACAAGTGGCAGCGGGCGCTGGTCGGTGCTGCCGGGATGGTGTCCGAACTGTTCGTCGCCGGGATTGCCGCGCTGCTGTGGGTTGTGCTGGAGCCCGGGCTCGCGCGCAGTTTCGCCTATAACGTCATGCTGATCGCCGGCATCTCGACCGTGTTGGTCAACGGCAATCCGCTGCTGCGCTTCGACGGCTATTATATCCTCGCCGACCTGCTCGAAATCCCCAACCTCGGCTCGCGCGCCAATCGCTATTGGGGCGATCTGGTCAACCGGCATGTCTTTCGCACCCACGACATGCCGCCGTTCGACGCGACGCCGGGCGAGAAACGCTGGTTCCTCGTCTACGCCCCGGCGGCCTTCGTCGCGCGCATGGTGATGCTGTTCGGCATCGCGCTGATCGTTGCGTCGCGTTTTTTCCTGATCGGCGTCCTGATCGCGCTGTGGACGCTGTGGACCGGGGTCGGCCTGCCGCTGTGGAAGATGGGGGCGCATGTCGTCAGTAGCCCGCAGCTCCATCGCAACCGGGGCTTCGCGATGCGGCTGACGGGCGGCGCGGTGGCGGCGGCGCTGCTGATCCTGTTCGTCATTCCGGCGCCGCACCACGTCAACGCGCAGGGGGTGGTGTGGCTGCCCGACCAGGCGCATGTGCGCGCCGCGACCGGCGGCTTCATCACCCGCGTCGCCGTGGGGGAGGGGAGCCAAGTCCGCACCGGACAGTTGCTGATCGAGACCAGCCAGCCGACGCTGGAGACCGACGTCGCGCGGCTCGACTGGCGGCGGCGCGAGTTGCAGGCGGCGGCCGATGCCGAACTGGGCGGCGACCGCGTCAAGCGTCAGATCGGTCAGTTCGCGATCGACGAGGCCGAACAGAAGCTGGCGATCCAGCGCGAGCGCTATGGCGAGCTTCGCCTGCTCGCGGGGGCGGAGGGGCGGTTCGTCACCGCGCTGGCGCCCGCGTCGGACCTGCCGGGGCGGCATGTCCGCCAGGGCGAACTGATCGGCTATGTCACCCCCGGACAGGCGGAGGTGGTGCGCGTCGCGGTGACTCAGGACGACATCGACCTCGTCCGCCGCGAACTCGTCCGCGTCCGCTACCGCATCGCCGCGCTGCCCGGCGCGACGCACGAAGGGCGTGTGGTGCGCGAGGTGCCCGGCGGCACGCGCGACCTGCCGAGCGAGGCGCTGGCGCTGGGCAAGGGCGGCACCATTCCCACCGACCCGACCGATCCGAACGGGCGCAAGGCGCTGGGCCGCGTCTTCCTGTTCGACATCGGCCTGCCGCCCGAACTGCGGCAGGTGCCGTTCGGGACGCGCGTCCATGTCCGCTTCCAGCTCGGCTGGGAGCCGATCGGCTGGCAGGTGGCGCGGCGGCTGCGCCAGTTGCTGTTGTCGCGGTTCAATGCCTGAGCTGTCCGTCCTCCGCGAGCGCGCCCGCGACCTGTGGCGCGAGGTGCGCAGCGACGCGCGCCCGGTCATCGCGCCCTATCCCGAGCGCGGCCCCGCGCCGTCGTGGAAATGGGATCGCCCCGTCGACCTGTTCGTCGGCCGCGCGCTGGCGGGCGAGCGGCCCGCCATGCTCGCGCGGGCGGAGGCGATCGCGGAGGCGGCGGAGGCGCTCCGCCCGCTGGATGACGCGGACCTCGACGCGCGCTGCGCCGCGCTGCGCGTCAGGCTGATGCGTCATGGGCTTTCCGACCCGGCGTTGATCGATCAATGCTTTGCGCTGATCCGCGAGGTGACGGGGCGGATGCTGGGGATGCGGCATTTTCCCGTGCAGTTGATGGGCGGTCTGGTGATGGTCGAGGGCGGCCTCGCCGAAATGGCGACGGGGGAGGGCAAGACGATCACCGCGCTGCTTCCGGCCATCACCGGGGCGATGGCGGGCATGCCGGTGCATGTGTTCACGGTGAACGACTATCTCGCGGAGCGCGACGCCGCCAAGCTGCGCCCCGTCTACGAACGCTTCGGGCTCAGCCTGGGGGTGGTGATCCACGGGCAGGAGACGCCCGAGCGCCGCGCCGCCTATCGCGCCGACGTCGTCTATGGCACCAACAAGGAAATCACCTTCGACTATCTGCGCGACCAGACCGCGCTGGGGCCAAAGCGCGGCGCGGCGCGGCGGGTGATGCGCGACCTGTTCGGCGACCGCGCCCGCGAACCGCTGATCATGCGCGGCCTCTATTTCGCCGTGGTCGACGAGGCCGATTCGATCTTCATCGACGAGGCGCGCACGCCGCTGATCCTGTCGGCCGAGATGCCGGCGAACGACGACGGCCTGTATCTGGCCGCGCTCGAACTGGTGCGCCAACTGGAGGAGGGACGCCATTACCGCATCCGCGAGGCCGACCGCGCGGTCGAACTGACCGAGCGCGGACATCGCGTCGTCGCCGAGCTGTCGGAAGGGCTGCCGCAGACGCGCTGGCGGATTCGGCAGGCGCGCGAGCAGATCGCGTCGCAGGCAATCGCGGCACTGCGCCTCTATCAACGCGACCGCGACTATATCGTCGCCGAGGACAAGGTGCAGATCGTCGATGAATCGACCGGCCGCGTGATGGCCGACCGGTCGTGGGAGGGCGGGCTGCACCAGTTGATCGAGGCGAAGGAGGAGGTCGAGCTGTCGGGCACGCGCAACACGATGGCGCGCATCACCTATCAGCGTTTCTTCCGCCGCTATCTGCGCCTGTCGGGGATGAGCGGGACGGTGAAGGAAACCGCGCCCGAACTGTGGGCCGACTATGGACTGAAGGTCACGGTCGTGCCGCGCAACCGCCCCAATCTGCGCCGCGATCGCGGGCACCGGCTCCATGCCGACGCCGCCTCGAAATGGGCGGCGGTGGCAGAGGCGGTGCGCACGGTGCGCGAGGAGGAAGGGCAGCGGCCGATCCTCGTCGGGACGCGCTCGGTCGGGGATTCCGAGGCGGTTGCCGCCGCGCTCGACCGCATCGGCATCGCCTGCCGCATCCTCAACGCGCGGCAGGACGCCGAAGAGGCGGAGATCGTCGCGGCGGCGGGCCGGATCGGCGCGGTGACGGTCGCGACCAACATGGCCGGACGCGGCACCGATATCGAATTGTCGAAGGAAGCGCATGCGGCGGGCGGGCTGCACGTCATCCTGACCGCCTTTCACGAAACCCCGCGCATCGACCGCCAGCTCGAAGGGCGCGCCGGGCGGCAGGGCGATCCCGGCAGCACGCAGGCGATCACCGCCATCGACGACGAGCTTTACGCGCTGTTCGCCCCGCGCGCCGCACGGGCGCTGAAAGCGTCGGCAAAGGTCTGGCCGATAGAGGGGCGTCCCGCGAACCTGCTGCGCCGCTGGGCGCAGGGCGCGGCCGAGCGGCGTCATGCCGCGTCGCGCCGCCAGACCGAATTGTCCGAGGAACGTCTGCAAAAGACCATGGCGTTCAGCGGCACGGCGTAGGGGGCGGGCCCTGAAGATCGCATCAGGCTTTCTTCCGCGTTTGCGCCGACCCTGGATCGGGTCGGCACATATGTCTTCAGGCAGGTAAGGGGTTGTTCCCCGGCGAAAGCCGGGGTCCACGCGGGCAGCACTGTGCCATCTGGACCCCGGCTTTCGCCGGGGAACAGCTCGTTGTCGAAACGGGATGATCGCCGATCGGGCCGGTGGCGGCGCTCTGGCAATCGGAAGCCTTCCCGCCGGCGTCAGGGCGTCTTGATGACGGCGTCCTGCGCCGGCGTCGCAGCCGTTCCGGTCGCGACCGGCTGCGGAATCGGCGAATCGGCCTCGAACAGCGAGACGCGATCGCGCACATCGTCGTAATGGACCATCGGATCGTAGAGCAGCGACGTTTCGAAATCGAGGTGGCGCGCCTCGGCCCGGCCCATCGCGGCGAGCAGGGCAAAGCCGGCGACATAGGCATCGCGCTCGGCCGTCACCAGCGTGACCTCGGCATTCAGCAGTTCCTGATCGGCGTTGAGCTGGTCGAGCAGGGGACGCAGGCCGTTCTTCACTTCGGCGCGGATTCCGACCAAAGCCCGCTCGCTGGCGCGCGCGCCGCTGCGCGCCGCGTCGATGACCCGGCTGGTCGATCGCCAGTTGGCGAAGGCGGAGCGCGTTTCCGCCACCGCATCGCGCTCGGCGGCGGCGATCTGCTCGACCGTCACGCCGTATTTCTGCCGCGCCTGCCGCGCCTGCGCTGCGACGCGGCCGCCCTGATAGAGCGGCATCTTCAACTGTACGCCGACATAGCCGGTCGTTCCCTGATCGCGGTTGCGCGGTCCGGTGTTCGGCGCCAGCGACCCCAGATAATCATAGCGGTTGAGCCCGCCGATCGCGCTGACGCGCGGCAGATTCTCGGCATCGGCGACATCGATATCGTGCCTTGCGGCGCGGTTTTCGGCCTGCGCCGCGAGCAGCGCGGCGTTGTTGTCGAGCGCGACGCGCACCGCTTCCTCCGATGTCGCCGGGAATTGCGGCAGCGGCGGGGGCGGGGCGAGGTCGCCCGGCGGGTTGCCGACGAGGCGGATATAATTCTCCCGGCTCGCGATCAGCCGCGCTTCGGCGGTTTCGAGCTGGCTGATGGCGAGCGCGACGCGCGCTTCCGCCTGCGCGACATCGGTCGGTCCGGCGTCGCCGACGTCGAAGCGGTCGCGCGTCTGGGCCAGCGTATAGTCGATCACCGACCTGTTGCGCTGGTTGAGGCGCACCGTCGCTTCGTCGCGGATGACGTCCATATAGGCCGCGACGACGCGGGTGAAGAGGTCCGATTCGGTGCTGCGCAGGCCGTGGCGGCTGGCGTCGCTGCGGGCTTCGGCCGACCGCACCGAATTGCGGACGGCGCCGAAGCTGATCAGCGGGACGTTCATGTTGAGCTGTCCGACGAGCTGGCGATCGGGGTCGGAGGTGAAGAGGTTGCCGGTCTGATCGCCCTTCAGGACATTTTCCTGATAGACCGCAGAGGCTTCGAGCGTCGGCCGGCCCGCGGCACGCGCGATCGGGACATTCTCGTCGCCCGCGCGCACCTGCGCGCGCTGCGCGGTCAGCGTCGGGTTCGAACGATAGGCGGCCTCCAGCGCCTGGTGCAGCGTTTCGGCCTGCGCGACCCCCGAAGCGAGCAGCATCGCGGCGCCCCCCAGCAGTGCCATTTTTCGCATCATCGCTCGAATCTCCTGTTCTCGCTGGCTTGCCCCCGCGCCGTCATGTGCGCGGTGACGCCTTTCCGCCGATTTCAAGCCGGCAACGAAGCCCGGCGGGTAGCTTGTTGCCCGGATTGGGAAGCTCCAGCCGCATCCCGAAGGTGCCGCTGGCCGCGTCGAACACGCGGTCGATCACCTTGACCTGCGCCTGATAGGACCCGCCCACCGGGTCCTCGGGGAACACCGTCACCATGTCGCCGACGTGCACCGCGCCGAGCTGCGCGATCGGGGCGAACACCTCGACGTTGAGCGGGTTGATCTGGGCGATGGTCAGGATGTGCGACGTGCTCGGTCCGCGATATTCGCCCGGCGCCATCGCGCGCTCGACGACGACGCCATTGACCGGGCTGCGAACGGTCTTTTCGGTCAGGATGCGCTGGGTGCGGACATATTCGAGCTGGGCGACGCGCTGGTCCTGCGCCGCGGCGCGGCGTTCCTCCGCCGCAGCATCGGCGTTGGCCTTCGCCTCCTCCACCTTGTCGCGGGCGAGGTGGGTGCGGATCTCGTCGCTGCGGCGGCTGACCGAAGCGAGGTAGACGGCGCGGGCGTCGGCGGCGCGCACCGCATGCGCATTGGCGGCGCGGGCCTCCGCGGCGGCGGCGCTCGCGCGGTCGACGTCGGCGCGGAGGCGGGCGACGACCTGTCCCTTGCCGACATTGTCGCCACGGTCGACGTAGATCGCCTCGATCACGCCCTCGACACCGCTGTTGACCCGCACGACGCGGCTCGGTTCGATCAGGCAGTCGTTGGGGCGGGAGGCGTCGAGGCCGGGCGGCGCCACCGTGTCGGCCGGCGGCGAGGCTGCGAGCGGCTGGATGGCGGGGGTCGCGGGCTGGATGGCAGGCTGAGCCGCCGGGCGACTGTCGGCGCTGCTGTCCGCCAGCGCCAGATACAGGCCACCCGCCACGGCCAGGACAGCGGCGCTGGCGACGAATATGCGCTTTCGATCGGTCACGCGCCCACGGTCCCCCCAATAGTCCCGGCATTTCCGCGTCGGCATCCGCCATGCGGCCCGTTCGCCCTCGTCTTGGTTAGCGGCGAACCGGTGGAATTCGGATCACGGCGGCGGACGAATTTCCGCCGGACGCCCGAAAACGGGATTCGCGGCAAAAGCAGGGGGTTGCGCGATGATGCATTGCAATATTACCCTGACCGAAAGGTCGGGTCGCAGAGCGTTGAGGGGATTCGGCTCGTGGAAAGTTCACAGACCAGATTGCTGCTGCGGAACTGGCGCGATGGCGTCGCCGATGGACGCGATCAACTGATCGGGAAACTCTATCCCGAACTGGAGCAGATCGCGGCCGCACGGTTGCGGCGCGAACAGAATTCGTCGCTTTCGACCGGCGACCTGATCAACGACGCGGTGCTGCGGCTCGTGCAGATGGAGCGCATCTCGCTGGCCGACAAGTCGCATTTCATCGCGCTCGCGTCGCGGATGATGCGCCATATCCTGATCGATCACGCGCGCCTGCGGTCCTCGTCGAAGCGCAGCCATCGCAAGGTGGAATTGTCGACGCAGATCGAGGACGGCCCACGCCGCATCGACCTCGGTGCGCTCGACGCGGCGCTGATGCGTTTGCGGATGCTGGACGAGGAACTGATGGAGATCGTCGAGATGCGCTATTTCGGCGGCATGACGACGGCCGATATCGCCGAGGTGATGGGCGTGTCGGAACCGACTGTGAAGCGGCGATGGCAGGTGGCGCGGGCCTGGCTGGCCGACGCGCTCGCCAATCCGATCGACCCCGACTGACCGTGCCGTCCCGCGGGGCGACAATGCCGGGTCAGCGGAGCGGGCCGAAATCGGACGCGGGCCGCCCCGCCGCGCACTTCGCCAGATTCGCGCGCAGCCCCGGCAGGAACTCGGCATAGAAGCCGAGCAGCGTGCCGCGTTTCTGAAGGTCCGCGAAGTCGCGCTCGGCCTGCCGCCATGAATCGCACGCCAGCGCCCGGTCGCCGGCATCGCGCCCGATGATCCCGAGGATGATATGCGAAAAGCCGTGCGCGCTCAGTGTGTTCGCCGACCGCTTCACCGCCAGCAGCTTCCGGTGTCCGGCGATCACCTCGCGCTGGGTGGCGATGGCTTCGGCGAAGCGGCCCCTGTCGCGCAACCACTGCGCCTGCGCCTCGCGGATGCCGGTCGACATGGTGATCAGGCCATTGTCGCGGGTCTCGATCGCCATCAGCCGATCGATCGTCGTCTGCGCCAGTTCGTTGAAATGGGCGGCCTCTTCCTTCTTGCCGAGGCGCGAGGCGACCGGAAAGCCGTTATAGCCGGTCCAAGCGATCATGTAGAGGACGATGGGATCGTTCGGCAGCGCGCGCTCGAGATCGCGGAACCTTTGTTCGGCGGCGTGGAACAGCGGCAGGCTCCGTTCCATCGTCTTGTCGTCGAACGACAGCGCATAGGCGCGGTAATAGTCGGCATAGGCGCGGTCGAGTTCGGCCGCGCGCGAGGTCTGCGCGTCGGCGGGCCATTCGCCGACCTCCTTTTCCAGATCCTGTGCGAGCGCGCCGACGCGGTCCATCCTGTCGGCGAGGTCGGCGAGTTCGATCTGTGCCTTGCGGACGGTGCTGCGCGCCTCGAACCAGCCGAGGTCGCGTTTCGCCGCGGGCGTCCGGTCGAGGGCGCGGGCCGCTTCGGCGATCGCCCTGTCGGCGGCCTTGTCGTCGAGAAAGCCGTGCGCCTCGATCACCGCGCGATGGGCGTACAGTCGCGCCAGGACATTGGCGGTTGGCGCGCCCGGATCGCGAACGGCGCGCAGCAGCCTTTCCGCCGCGGCCAGATTGGTCCGCGCCTGTTCCTTCTCGCCGAAATTGGGCTCGCCGGGAACGCCCTGGATGCGCGCGAGCTTGATGAAACCCTCGGCCGCCTCCAGCCGCAGGTCGTCCGCGATGCCCGGTGATGCGGCCAGCGCGGACAGATAGGTCTGTGCCCTCTGCGCCAGGTCGACGCGTGCTTCGGTGTTGCCGACGACGCGTTCGAGCCGGTCGTTGAGATCGAAGAGCATGTAGCGCGCGAGGTCGCGAAGCTGGCCGAAGCGCGTCGCTTCGGCCGCGCGTGCGCGATCCGCGACCGAATAGGCATATCCCGTCGCGGCAAAGGCGCCCGCGATCAGCAGCGCGGCGGCGGTGGCGGCGAACACGCCGAAGCGGTGGCGCTGAACGAACTTGCGCAGGACATAGGCCCGCCCGCCGCCCATCGCCGCGACGGGCAGGTTCGCGTCCCAGGCCTCGACGTCGGCGCGCAGCGCCTCCGCCGTGGGGTAGCGCCGCCCCGGTTCCTCCGCCGTCGCGCGCGCGACGATGGCGCGTAATTCAGGGGCGCGCAATTCGGGGTCGTCGCCTTCGGGCATCATCCGGGCCAGCAGCCGGCCGAGCGAGAAGATGTCGGCGGCGGTGGTGACCTCGGCGCCCGTCATGCGCTCCGGCGCGGCATAGCCCGGCGTCAGGCTCAGGCTGTCGAGCGACGACCGGCCGGTGGTCGCGACCGGGCCGGGTCCCGCCAGCGCGTCGGCGGGCCGCGCGATGCCGAAATCGATCAGCTTGACCGTTCCGTCGTGGGTGACGAGCACATTCGAGGGCGTCAGGTCGCGGTGGACGATCAGATTCTGGTGCGCGACGCCGACCGCGGCGCAGATGTCGCGGAACAGCCGCCGCCGCTCGGCCGGGCTCGCCCGATGTTCGTCGATCCACTGCAACAGCGGCAGGCCGTCGACATATTCCATGACGATATAGGGCGACCCGTTCTCGGTCGCGCCGCCGTCATAGAGCTGGGCGATATTGGGGTGGCGCAGCCGCGCCAGCGTCTGGCGCTCGCGTTCGAAGCGTTCGACCAGATTCTCGGAAAGCAGCCCCGGCTTGATGATCTTGATCGCCGTTTCGTGGACGAAATCGCCCGCCGCGCGCTCGCCGCGATAAACCGAACCCATGCCGCCGCGCCCGATGCGCGCGACGATGCGATAGGCGCCGATGCGCTCGGGAATTTCCTCGTCCTCCAGCGCGTCGGTTGCCGCTCCGGTCTGGAGCATCGCATTGTCCGCGGCGCGGCGGATCGCCCTCAGCCGGCTCGCCAGTTCGGGCCGGTTCTCGGTCTGCACTTCGATCCACGCGTCGCGTTCCGCTTCCTCGATGTCGAGCATCCGCTCGAACAGCTTCAGCGCCTCGCGCTCCAGCTTGACGTCGGTCATGACCGCCCGCCGCGTATCGGGCCGGTCGCCGTTTTCCCCAACCGAGCTTCCCCCATCACATCCCCCTTGCGACCGCTTATGGTTCATCATTCGCGGCCCGCTGCCAAGAGCGGGCGGGCACCCTCTGCCCTGTAAAGCGAAATTCGGCGCGAAATGGGATCGCGGTGCGGTCGATGCGGGTGGCCGGACGTGCCGCGATACGGAGGAAGCATCGCGGCCTGTTGAATTTTCCGCAAAGAAGGCCATGTTGCGCGCCATGCATGTCTCCCTGTCCCTGAGGCGCTCGGCGCATCACGCCGGTCGGCTGCTCGAAGGCTAGCCGCCCCGGACCCGCATCGCGGCGGGCCCGGGGGTTTTCGAGACATGCGGCATGGTTCGCGCCCGTGGGCCGCTCGCCGCTCAGCGCTTTGGAGATCGATGTGGATGAACCTGCGGAACAGCAAGCGCTGTTCTCGCGCCTGCTGTACGAAGCCGCGCAGCGGGCGGAGCAAATATTGGCTTCCGCTGTGGAAGCGTCCCGGATGCGGGCGGTTGCGGACGATGGATACAGCGCGATCGAGCGGCTCGAACATTCGCCGTTAGCCGACGACCAGATGCTCGCGCTGGCCTTGCGCCTGTCCGATCGGCGAACGCCGGGCGAGCCGATGGAGGCCGTGCTCGACCGACATTTCCGTGTCGACGCTTCGCCCGCAGCGCAGGAGGCACAGCGCCGCGCCGTCTGGCGCGCCATCGACGCGAACGGCCTGCCGATCGAACGCGCGTCGCACGCGGTGGCGAACCTCGAACGCCGCCTGGCGGGCCGGGAGGGCGATCTCGATCGCGCCTTGCGTCGCCATGCCGCGCTTTATTCCAGCCTCTGGTGCGATCCGCGCATCGGTGCGAGCGCATCGGCGCGCCGGGTGATGCTCGCGATGGTCAGCCTGCTTCACGAACGCGACGTGACGCCTCGTTTCGTTCCGCGCGGCAGACGGCGGGCCACATGATCCCCATGCCCGCGACGACGCGGATGCGCCGCCGGTCCGGATGACCGCCCCTTCGGTCGCGCGCCATCGCGACCTTCCTCCCCTTGCCATGTCGCCCGATCGAATGGAGACCGACTTGTTTCCCAAACGCTTTGCTCCGCTGTTCCTCAGCGTCCTCGCCGCGCTGGTGTCGGGGCTGTTCCTTCCGACGCCATGGGCGCTGTTCGTCTTTCCGGCGAGCGTCGCCCTGTCGCTCGTCGGCTTGTTCGACATTTTCCAGGCACGGCATGCGGTCAAGCGGAATTACCCGATCGTCGGCAGGCTGCGCTGGTTCTTCGAGGAGATCCGGCCGGCGATCCGGCAATATCTGATCGAGGGCGACCACGAACGCGCGCCCTTCTCGCGTATCCAGCGGTCTCTGGTCTACGCGCGTGCGAAGAACCAGATCAGCGATCGTCCGTTCGGAACGTTGGTCGACGTCTATCAGAACGGCTATGAATTCATCGCGCATTCGACCCGCCCCGTGCCTCCGTCGGACCCGGCGACGTTCCGGGTCGCGATCGGCGGCGACGCGTGCCGGCAACCCTATCAGGCATCGATCTTCAACATCTCCGCGATGAGTTTCGGGGCGCTGAGCGCCAATGCCATCCGCGCGCTCAACAAGGGGGCGAAGCTGGGCGGGTTCGCGCACGATACCGGAGAGGGTTCGATCAGTCCCTATCATCGCGAGCATGGCGGCGACCTGATCTGGGAAATCGGCAGCGGCTATTTCGGATGTCGCACCGAAGACGGCCGCTTCGACCCCGCCCGCTTTGCGGAACGGGCGGCCGATCCGCAGGTCCGGATGATCGAACTGAAGATCAGCCAGGGCGCCAAGCCGGGGAAGGGCGGCATCCTGCCCGCCGAAAAGGTGAGCGCGGAGATCGCGGCGACGCGGGGCATCCCGATGGGCCGCGACTGCATTTCGCCGGCGCGGCACCAGGCCTTCTCGACACCGATCGAGCTTGTGCAGTTCATCGCCGACCTGCGCCGTCTTTCGGGCGGCAAGCCGGTCGGCTTCAAGCTGTGCGTCGGCCAGCCCTGGGAATTCATGGGCATCGTCAAGGCGATGCTCGAAACCGGGATATTGCCCGATTACATCGTCGTCGACGGCGCCGAAGGCGGGACCGGAGCGGCGCCGCAGGAATTCGCCGACCACCTCGGCATGCCGCTGCGCGAAAGCCTGCTCTTCGTGCACAACACGCTGGTGGGGGCAGGTCTGCGCAGCCGGATCCGGGTTGGCGCGGCCGGCAAGATCGTCAGCGCCTTCGACATCGCGGTCGCGATCGCGCTGGGGGCGGACTGGACCAACGCGGGCCGCGGTTTCATGTTCGCGATCGGGTGCATCCAGTCGCTCTCCTGCCATACCAACCGCTGCCCGGCGGGCGTCGCGACGCAGGACCCGGTTCGCCAGCGCGCGCTCGTCGTGCCTGACAAGGCGCAGCGCGTCTATCATTACCACCGCAACACGCTTCTCGCGCTGTCCGAGATGATCGCGACGGCCGGACTAGCTCATCCGGGCGAAATCACCCCGCACCATCTCGTCCGCCGGGTCAGCCTGACCGAGATCCGGCTCTTCTCCCAACTCCATATCTTCCTTGAGGAAGGCGAATTGCTGGACGGCGCCTGCGAACGCGATTTCTACGGCAACGCCTGGAAGCTGGCGCGGGCCGACAGTTTCGAAGTCGCCATTTGAGGCCGCACGCGTTCCACGTCGCGGAATATGCGAGGTCATATTCATGAGCGGTTCTGCGGCGCAGATCGTCGAAGGAAGTGGTGGACGCACTAGGGCTCGAACCTAGGACCCGCTGATTAAGAGTCAGCTGCTCTACCAACTGAGCTATGCGTCCACTGCCGGTTTGCGGCGTTCTTCATCAGTGGCTCTGGAGCCTTGTGCTGCGAAGAGAGCGGCCCGCTATCATGGTGCTCAGCACATGGCAATGGCCTTCGCCGATATTTTTTCGGCCGAAGCCAAGCTGCGGCGAAACACGGCTGCTTTCGACAAGACTTCGGGTTCTTGTTCGACGAGGCGCGAGACGCCGGCAACATGATCTTGGCTGAAGCGCATCACGCTAACCTTCTTCTCCTGGCAACATCACAATTCGTGATGTTTCCTGCGGCGGTCCGGCTTTGATGAGTAGCCGGACTTGTCCAACGGCTGATGCATGCACTACGGCTTGCTGAGCGGCAATAAGGGAGGCGAAGGACACGGTGATCGAGCTTGAGTGTGCCGCTCAGGCTCTTGAAGACCGAACCGCCCTTGACCAGCAGGCTTGCGATCGAGACGCGGATCGTACCGTCGGTTAGCCCCATCTTTTCGAGATTGATCCGCGTGTCGGGGAGGATGCGCGGACCGATCCGGGCTTCCTTTGCACGAGCGGCAGCGAGACCTGCGTCGTCGGCGAGGTCGTCGAAGTCGAGCTGTGGCGCGTCGATGGTCGCATCGATTTTCGTTCGGCCGTCGCGCTTGAGGACGGTCGCCTTGGCGCGGATCGCCGAGCGGCCGACCGAAGAGCCCCGCCTCGGCGATATGATCGAGTTGCTTGAAGCTTGTTCCCCGCGCACGCATGGTCATTGTCATCGCGCTCGTGTCGAGCGGTGCCGCCATCGTGCCTTTTGCTGTCAGGTCGAGAAGATCCGAGGAGAGGACGCCCCGAGCAACAGGACGAGCGCCGCCGACAGTCCGGCCAGCAAGGCGAGCGTCATGCGCGTCCAGCGCGGCAGCGCCGCGAACTTGTCCGCGATGGCGGCGCGCCGCCGCGATCCTGGCGCCATGGCTAATCCCAGGTTTGATCGCGACGTGTCGATCACGCGGGGGGCAGCTTGACCTCGGGCAGGTTTGCAAGGTCGGCCTTGGTCATCGACGTCTGAAGATCGGTGTCGTCTCCGCGAACGACGACCTTGAGGCCGGTGATCGGGACATGGACATAGCGATCCGGCCCCGCGCCATCGAGTTCGACGAGCAGGCGGTCGACCTTGTTATCGGCTCCGCGTTCGACCTTAGCGACGTCGCCAAGTTCCTTGCCGTCGGCACCGATGATATCGGCATCGAGCAGCTGTGCTTCGCTGAGGCCGAGGGCTGCGGGTACGGGACCCGCGACGGTGGCGCTTGTCTCGGCGGAGCGCTCAAGCTTGTCTTCGGCTGCTTCATTCCTGTCGGAGCAGGCGGCGAGGAGGATAGCCGGGGCGGCGAGGGTGAGAATCATGCGCATCATCATTCCTTTGCTTGCGAACAAGTTGAACGTCTCCCCGCGAAGAGGGTTGCAGGCTTCGCCGTTTCCCTGTCAGGCCTGTTGCGGGCGGATTTCGAACCCGATGATATCGGCGTCGGCCGACCAGTCTGTCGCAAGCTCCTCCGCGCGGCTTTCGGTGTATCCGCCCGCGATCGCGGTGAAGCTGTGCTGATCGCCGTCGAGCGCCTGGTCGATCGTGATCGACTTGAGGTGCTTCGCCGCGAGCAGGTCGCCAAAGCCGCCCAGCGTCATGGCGCTGCCGTGACGATATATGGCCCTGATGTGCGCGATCCGTCGCTGAGGCGCGTAACGTTCGGTGACCGAAACCGCCGCCAGCACGGCGAGCGTGGCGGCGCCGCCGAAAATCGCGAGCTGGTAGAACCCTATCCCGAACAACATGCCGAGCGTTGCCGTGGTCCAGAGCGAGGCGGCCGTCGTCAGCCCGCGCACATTGAAGCCTTCGCGGAAGATGACGCCGCCGCACAGGAAGCCGATGCCGGTCAAGATGCCATGCGCCATGCGGACCGGGTCGATGCGGATGACATCGGAAGGAGCATCGTTGAGCCACGCCATCTGATGCACGGCGGACAGCATCAGCAGGCAGCACGAGAGCGAAACGAGGATGTGCGTGCGGAGACCCGCAGGGCTGGCTCGATACTCGCGTTCGGCGCCGATTATCGCGCCGGCCAGCGTGGCGCCGGCAATCGGCCAGATCAGGTCGGGGTCAAAAAGGTCCATGTTCGGTTACCGCTCGGGGCGAACTTAGGTTCCTTGGCACGAGTATAACGCATCGTGGTGCCCGGCCCAAAAGGTAAAGCCCCACTGCACGAAGCGGCGGGGCTTTCCTGAAGTCCGATCCGGAGATCGGGACTTGCAGAAAAGAAACCGGTGAGAATGCGAAAGGTTGCATGACGCGTCAGAAACTTTGCGTTCGGAGGGAAAGATGGCGCGGCCTGTTCGGCTGCACGACGGTCGCATGATGGCGATGGCCAAGAAAACGGCCCGCCGAAGCGGGCCGAGGACGCAGCGTCGAGGTCGGCTGCGAGGGGAAAGGTTCAGTTTTCGGTGCCGGGCTTGCCGGTTTTGGGCGGCTTGCCATCCTCGATCCGGCCTTCGTTGCGAAGGTCGCGGCCTTCCTGCGCCTTGCGCTGGCTTTCGGGGGAATCGCCATTTTCGTAGGCTTCTTCCTTCACATAGCCGGCGGCTTCCTTGGCTTTACCTTTGATGCTCATGATGATCTCCTCTTGCAGGGGGCATGAGGACAACTGGCGTTGCCGTGGCGAGTTGCGTGTCGACAGGGAGTCGCACGAGAGAATTTGCATTCGTCCTAACCTAGATCAGGTCGGCGCCTGCGAAGGGAACAATGATGGCTTTCATGCGTCGTTGCCGGTTCCGTTCTTCCGACTTGATCCAGGTTGTGTCGCGAGACGCGCGATGCGCTTATCACCGCTGCTCTTCATGCGTTCCTGGCGACCCGGGAGCGTTCGAGGGGGGCTTCCAGCGCATAGCGATATGCCTCTGGACCCGGAAAGGCTCCGCCGGAAGGCGGGGCCTTTCTCGCGGGGTCAGACGCCGCGCATCCTTCCTGGCCTTCGGCAAACCATTCGCCGAGCGCGCGCGATTGTTCCTCTCCGAGGCGCGAGAGCGGGACATCGACATCGCGGTGGTCGAGCGCGATGCGGAGGTCTCCCGCGGCGTCGGCGGCATCGCGCGCGACATTGCCCGCGCTTTGCCCATACCGGACGACCCAAAGGATCGAGGGCCAGCGCGGCGTCATAGGGGGAGACTGAATGCCGTCACCGAGCTCAACGCTGCGTATCGGTGAGGCGTTGGTTTTCGGCGCGTGTGCCCGGTTGCCAATCGACGCTGATCGCGTTGAGGACGATTGCGAAGCGGAGGTGGCCGTCTTCGGCAGTGACGTTGATGCGCAAATTCTCGTCAGCGAGGAGCAGGTCGGGGTCGTCGCCGAGCAATCCGCAGCAATAGTGAACCGCCTCTCGCCGGGCGGCCAGGTCATCGGCAAGCTCATGACCCTGCTCGTCGATCTCCTGCGTGCCGTCGCAAACATGAAAATAATATCGGGGCATCGCAGGCTCTCTCCTGATGTCTTGCCGCCCCGGTTGCTAAACGAGCGAATCCAACGTTCGATGCAGGTAAACATCAGAAAAATCGGCTATTCGTCGCAACGTGTCGACATCGCCGATCGTGAGGCGGCGCGACACGCGTTTGACCGCGCCTTCCTTCTCCAGAATCTTGATCGTGCGGTTGATGTGAACGGGCGTCAGGCCGAGCAGGTCGGCGAGTTGCTCCTGGGTCAGCGGAAATTCAAAGGCGCCAACTTCTTCGAGCGCGATCTGCTGCACGCGATAATAAAGCTCGCACAGCAGGTGAGCGAGGCGCCCGAGGGCGTTGCGGCGGCCGATATTGAGCAGCCACTCGCGGCTGATCGAGCCTTCGATCAGAATGTCGACGATGATGGCGCGCGCGATATTGGGCCTTGGCGCGACGAGCGCTTCAAAATCCTTCTGGGCGAAGACCGCAAGCTCGACGGGGGTAAGGGCCTGGAGGTTGTGGTCGGCGATATCGACGTAGAGGGACTGGAAGTCGAGCGCATCGCCCGGAATCTTGAGCGCGACGATCTGGCGTCCGCCATCGGCCGAGGTCTTCTGGCGATACGCAAAGCCGCTGAGAAGCACGGGGCAAACCTTCGCGAGGTCGCCTTCGCGCAAGATATATTCGTTAGGCTCGAGCCGTCGCAAACTGAAGGGCAGGGAAGCTATCGCCTGCTGGTCGTCGGTCGACAGCCGGCTATGGCTGAGCAGTTTGCGAATGAAGATACCGAGCCGGTCCTCCTTGGACTTGAAGGGATCGTCACCCATCCAGCGTACCGATGAGGGCATAAGGCGTTTCGAACCCGTTCCAGAATTTCCGATCGTGCATGCCATAAGAACATCGGCAGGGCCGATGCGGTTCCGGCCCGCAGCATGGCGGACCATGCCGACACGCTATGGCCGCGTATGCGGAAGGGCGAAGCAACATGGGTTAAGTCGAAACCGACCTCCCTCAATATTATCCCAACCGCGCAGCATGAATGGGCGAGGGGCTCTGATGCACGAGGACACGAGACGCGGCTGAATGGCCGTCGTCCTTGGCGGTCTGCTTCTGGCCGCGGCGCGTGAACCAGACGAGCGCGCCGAGCACGCCGACGCCAAGCAGCTTTCCGGACCCCGATGTCCTTGCCTGTGATGTCATGTCCCTGTTCTTATCGCCTGTCGTTGCTGCGTGCCTGCGCGCCGCCCGTTCAGAATATCCGACGGAATCCGAAAAGGTCGCTGTCGGGATCGCGCGCACCGCAAATTTCCGAGCGCAATATCTGAGCGGCCATCATCGAGAAGGTGATGCCATTGCCGCCATATCCCATCGCCGAATAGCAGTTCGGCATCCGCGGCACGCGCCCGACGGTCGGTGTCCCGAGCGGGCTATTGCCGAAGCTGCCTGCCCAGGCGAAGGCGGGCGCGGGATCGATCGCGGGAAGCAAGGCCGCGAGCTTGCGCGTCAGGATTTTCGTCTTGGCCGCAAGCCTGGCGTCGCGTTCGCCGGCGCTCGCGATTTCCTCATCCTCCCCGCCGCAGATCACCGCGCCCTCCGGCGTTGTCCGGATATAGAGATAGGGATCGGACGCCTCCCAGATCATCGCACCGTCCCGCCAGAGGGCTTCGGGTTGTGGTCGCGTCGCGATTACCCAGGTCGACATGATATGGTTGCCGAGCCTCGGTACGCCCTTCATCATCTCATATCCGGTCGCAAAGACGGCATGCCGAGCCTGCACATGTGCGCCCCGATCACTCTCGAGCGTCACGCCCTTTTGCGCCGCGTCGACGCGCACGATCTCGCTATGCGGATGGATCCGTGCACCGCGCTTCGCGGCGACCCCCAGATAGGCTGCTGCCATCGCGCGCGGGTCGGCGCAGTAGTTGCCGAAGCCGACGATCGCATGGCGCCGCTTGATCCCGTAGCGCCGCTCGGTCTCGGCGGGTCCGATGAGTTCGACCTCGAATCCGGCCCTGCGCCTTGCGTCGGCCTCGGCCGCCAGCTGCGCAGGATCGAGGCGGTCGCCGTCGAGATAGAGCGAGGGGCGCGTTGCAGCACCGACCTTGAGTCCGAGCCGCTCGGTGCGCGCGCGAAGGGCCTCGACGGCCAGGTAGGAGCGCCGCCAGATGCGCATCGCCCGCCCCCAGCCGATGCGCTCCGCCATCTGCGAGAGCGGCGTGTCGAGTTCATATTGGAGTAGCGCGGTGGAAGCCGGGGTCGATCCCTCCGCGATGCCGCGCCGGTCGAGGATCATCACGTCGAGCCCCGCCTCGGTCAGGGCCTCGGCAATCAGCGCGCCCGATATACCCGCACCGATCACCGCGACGTCACAGCGCGAGCGGGACGGGAGGGGAAGGGTGGGAACCGGGGGGCGGCGGTGCTCCTGCCAGATGGTGCGCCCCGTCCTGAGGTCGCGCTCCTCGCTTGCCGACCTGCCGTCATCGCTTTTCATGATGGTCTCGTGTCGGTTCTCTATCGGCAATCGTCTCGTCCTCGATTGCCGCCTCGATTGGATCGCCGTCTTGAGCACAGTGAGGGCAGCAGAAGCATGGTCGGGCCGACCCGTCACGGCAAAAGCCGGGTCGCGCGGGAGCGACGACCCGGCCCGGAGAGCGCGACCAGCGCGCCCGCCTGTTGTTGTGCCAGGGATCAGCGGTTCTGACGATTCTCGTCGTCGCGGCCGCCCTGATTGCCGCTCTTATCGGCGTCGCGATCGTCGCCCTGCTGGCGGCGGGCCGGATCCTGCTGTTCCTGCTGACGGTCCTGGCCGGGGTTCGGATTCGGCTGGTTGCCGCCCTGTTGATTATTCTGCGCCATGATGGCCTCTCCTGATGATGATCTGCCCGGGGGTGGGCATGGGAGAGACGCTTGGATATTCCAGATTGTTCCTCTAATTTCATGGACTTAACATAGGTTATGACGTTCGTGAATTTTATCGGGGCTGGAACCCTGCGGCCGGAACCTTTCACTCCAGATGCTCCAACCGCCATAAGACTGCGAATGCTCTTTGTGCGGAATGGCTCGCCGGCTTGATTCCCGACGCTGGTCAATGAGACCTATCTCCGGGCGGTCATCAGCGGCGCAGTCGTGCCGCGATGGATCGTCATGGTCACGGTGCCGAGACCTGCGGCGGGAATTACCCTCATCCTCTCGTTGGCGATCCCGCGATCTTCGAGAAGGCGCGCGAGCGTGGTTGCCTGCGCCTCGTCGCCTGCGAGTTCGATCGTCGCGGTGGGCGCGGCGCGCAGGATCGTCGCGAGATCGGCGGCACGGCCGAGGCCCTTGCTGGTGAGTGTGGGCTGCGTTTCGTGAAATCCGGTGAACTGAAAGTCCGCGCTGCCGCCCTCGCGTTTTGCCAGCCATTCGGAGACGCGCCGGGACAGCGAACCTGTCGCCGCGGCCATGGTCGATCCGTCGGGCAGGACCACTAGACTGTTGGTCGGACGAACGGGAGGCGCCGCATCGACGCTTTCCGCGCCACACGACTGAAGAGCAAGCGTGGCCGCGGCGATCGAAAGTGCGGAGGTCATGAGAAGGAGAAAACGCGTCATCTGACTATCCCGTTGATACGAGATTGAAACGCACGGAATCGCTCGGTGTTGCGCCGAGCGCGGGGCGTTTTTCGGTCTTCATGTCCCGCTATGGGCCGCTAGGCGAGATCGCGCACTTTCGGCTCGCGGTCCCAGTGGCGCTGCGTCCCGACCTTGATGAAATCGGCAAGCGCGACGATACCTTCGTCAGGCTCGACCCCGGCCTTGTCGAGCAGAACCTGGCTCGCTTCGTCGTGCGCGATGGTCTTGCAATGGCCATAGGCGTCCATGAACCATTGGACGGCGGCGCCTTCACGCGTCAGCTTTTCGGCGGCGGCTGCGGTGAGCACCGAGGCGACGGCGTCGAACAGCACCGATGGCGATCCCGCCAGTTGACCATCGGCCTTGAGCAATCCGGTCGAGACCGGAATGCCGCCGACCTTGGGAGCGACGAGGAAGGCGCTTCCGCCCGCTTTCTCGATCTGTTTCTTGAGCTTGTCGATGGCAGAAGCGTCGGAGCCCTCCGCGAACAGGATCGCCACCTTGCGCCCCCTGATGTCGGGGCGCGCGTCCTTCTGGATCGAGAGCGCGTCGGAAGGTGCCATGTCGATGGGCGTCTTTGCCGGCTTGATCCTGGCAGGCAGATCGATCGCGAGTCCGTTGGCGACACGCTTCGCAAGATCCTCGTCGATATTGCGGAGCTGACCGACGACGCGCGCGCGAACATGATCGAGCGTGACCTTCGAGAGTTCGAATACCAGCGCCGAGGCGATATGCGCCTGCTCATTCCCGGTCTGCGAGCGGTAGAAGAGCCGCGCCTGGCTGAAGTGATCGGCGAAAAGGGCTGCGCGGACGCGCAGCTTCTCGGTCGGGTCGTTGCGCTCGCCGTTGGCCGGGAAGGTAATGAAGCCCGTCTCCGGGCAAGCACGCGGCCCGGCATCCTCGCCGGCTTCGGCGAGGCTGTTCGGCTCGTAATTCGCGCGACCCTTCGGAACGAGCGTCTGCATCATCCCGTCGCGCTGGAAATTGTGGAACGGGCATTTCGGCGCGTTGATCGGGATCTGGTGGAAGTTGGTCGTACCGAGCCGCGACTTCTGGGTATCGAGATAGGAGAAGAGGCGGCCCTGCAGCAGCGGGTCGTTACTGAAATCGATGCCGGGGACGATGTTCGAGGGAAGATAGGCGACCTGCTCGGTTTCGGCGAAGAAATTGTCGGGATTGCGGTTGAGCGTCATCCGCCCGACGATTTCGACCGGGACATCTTCTTCGGGGATGAGCTTGGTCGCATCGAGCACATCATAAGGCTGCTTGGCGGAAAAAGCCTCGTCGAAGACCTGGATGCCAAGGTCCCATTGCGGGAAGTCGCCGGCATCGATGGCCTCATAAAGATCGCGGCGCAGATAGTCGGGATCGGCGCCTGCGATCTTGACCGCCTCGTCCCACGCCGTCGACTGCAACCCGAGCACCGGCTTCCAGTGGAACTTCACGAACTTTGATTGGCCCTTCGCATTGACGAAGCGGAAGGTGTGGACGCCGAAGCCCTCGATCGTGCGGAAGCTCCGCGGGATCGCTCGGTCTGACATCGCCCACATGATCATGTGGAAGCTCTCGGGCATCAGGGAGATGAAATCCCAGAAAGTGTCGTGGGCGCTCGCCGCTTGCGGATAACCCCGGTCGGCTTCCATCTTCACGCTATGGACGAGATCGGGGAATTTCATCGCATCCTGGATGAAGAAGACCGGGATATTATTGCCGACGAGGTCCCAGTTCCCCGCCTCGGTGTAGAGCTTCACTGCAAAGCCGCGCACATCGCGCGGCGTGTCGACCGAGCCGGCGCCGCCCGCCACGGTCGAGAAGCGCACGAAGACCGGGCAGGTCTTGCCGACCTCCTGAAAGATGTCGGCCTTGGTGAGCTCGGGGATTGCGTGCGTGCATTCAAAGACGCCGTGCGCGCCCGAGCCGCGCGCATGCACGATACGCTCGGGAATGCGCTCATGGTCGAAGTGGAAGATTTTCTCGCGGAGGACAAAATCCTCGAGCAAGGTCGGGCCGCGTTCGCCCGCCCTGAGGCTGTTCTGGTTGTCGGCAATGCGGTGACCGAAATTGTCCGTGAGGTGCGCGCGGCCATCGCGCTCGTCGTCGGCGGTGATATGCTGGTGAAGTTCACCCGCATTCCCCTTGTCGACCTTGAGCGTCATCTGGCCGCTTCCGGGCTGGTGCGCGGCAAGGCTATTGTCGGTTGCGGGCGAGGGGCGGGGCTTCTTCGGCATCGGGCAGGTCCTTGATGGTTTCTTTGCCAAGCCAACGCCTGTTTTCCGCGCTGGTTTCATCGCCGCGCGAATTGCGTGAGCGGCACATAACCTATGTTAAGGAGCTTGATGCCCTTGCTTGCGTAAAGGCGGATTTTAAGACATCGATCAGGCCGCAAAGGATCGGGCCGAGGGGCAGCCAGATGGAATCGGCCAGATTATCGGCGCTTGGGCGCGACACGCGCGCGAGCCGCCTCATCATCCTTCTCCTGTCGGTCGGCTTCGCGGCGTTGCTCGTCGCGGCTGCGACCGCCTTTTACGTCCAGCGCCAGAATGAAACCGACGCGCGGATGGTCGCACACACGCTGGCCGTCGAAGCCAGCCTCGGCGCCTTCGCTAGCGCCACCGAGCGAATGGAAACCGCGCGCCGCGGTCTCATCCTCACACAAAATGCCCAGTTCGCGACGATCATCGAGGAAGCGGAGGCTAATTCGCGGGCGCAACTGGCTACGCTTGAGAAACTGATCAGCGACAACCCCGAGCAGCAGATGCGCGTCCGGACGCTGCGCGGGCACCTTGATGCCTACGCCGAACATTATAGCAAGACGCTCGGACTGCGCGGTGCCGACCGGCAGTCGCTGATCGACAGCTTCTCGAACGACCGCGGGGTGCTCGCGGTGCGCGCCTCGCGCGCGGTTGTCGAATCGATGCTTGCCGACGAGTTTGCCCTGCTTCGCGAGCGGGAGGAGCGGCAGCACCGCACGCAGCGTCTTTTCACAACGACCCTGATCGCTACAGGCATCCTCCTGCTCGTGGTTGCGGCGGCGACCCTGCTTCTCGTCCGACGCAATCTGGTGGACCTGCGTAGCTCGCGCATGGAGCTTCGACGTCTCAACGAAGGGCTTGAGGAACTGGTCGATGCCCGCACCGGCGAGCTTCAGCGCGCCAATGCCGAAATCCAGCGCTTCGCCTATATCGTGTCGCATGACCTCAGGTCGCCGCTCGTCAACGTCATGGGCTTCACCGCCGAACTCGAGACCGCGCGCAAATCTATCGCGGGCTATCTCGAGAAGGGCGAGTCCGAAGGCTGGCAAGCGCCTGACGCCGCGACGCGTCTCGCGATCGAGGAGGATCTTCCGGAATCGATCGGGTTCATTCGCACCTCGACCCAGAAGATGGACCGGCTGATCAACGCGATCCTCAATCTCTCGCGCCAGGGGCGGCGCACGCTGGCTCCGGAAACGCTCGATCTTGGCGGCGTCGTGCGCGCGATCGTCGGGAGTTTGCAGCACCGGATCGACGAGACCGGCACTGTGGTCACGGTGGAGGAGCTTCCGGTAGTCGTGAACGACCGTGTCGCGGTCGAGCAGATCCTGTCGAACCTCGTCGAGAATGCGCTCAAATATCTTCAGCCGGGGCGCGCCGGGACCATAAGCGTGACGGGGGGCACCGACCTTGGGCGCGCCTGGGTATCGGTGACCGACAACGGTCGCGGCATCGAGCCGCGCGATCACGAGCGCGTGTTCGACCTCTTCCGCCGATCGGGCGTGCAGGATCAGCAGGGCGAGGGGATCGGCCTTGCGCACGCACGCGCGCTTGCCTATCGCCTCGGCGGAAATATCGAAATCCAGTCCGAATTGGGTGTGGGGTCCACCTTCCGGCTGATCCTGCCACTCGTGTGGCAAAGCGGAGAAGAGGATGACTGACCAGCAGCCCGTCAATATCGTGATGATCGAGGACGACGAGGGCCATGCGCGCCTCATCGAGAAGAATATCCGCCGTGCGGGCATCTCGAACACGATCCACCATTTCCTCGACGGTACATCGGCGCTCGAGTTTCTGTACGACGCGGCCGAGGGCCCCGTTCGCAACGGGCCGGCGCTCGTGCTGCTTGACCTCAATCTGCCCGATATGAGCGGAACCGATATTCTTGCGAAGCTCAAGGCAGACGGAAGTCCGCTACGGCGCACACCGGTCGTCGTGCTCACGACGACCGACGACAAGGTCGAGATCCAGCGCTGCTACGACCTCGGTTGCAACGTCTATATCACCAAGCCGGTGAACTACGAGAATTTCGCCGACGCCATCCGCCAGCTCGGCCTTTTCCTGTCGGTGATCCAAGTCCCCGATCCCGATCCGGCCTGAGAATTTTTCTGTCCCACATTCTGTACATCGACGACGACGATGGCATGCGCCGGCTCGCATCTCGCGCGCTCGGCCGCAAGGGCTATGACGTCAGTCTCGCGGCGAACGGCGCCGAGGGCGTCGATATGGCAAAGGCGACGGCCTTCGATCTGATTGCCGTCGATCATTATATGCCCGGACAGGACGGCCTTGCTACGCTCGAAGCGCTTCGTTCGCTCCCGGCTTGTCCGCCGGTCGTCTATGTCACCGGCTCCGAGGAGAGCCGGATCGCGGTCGCGGCGTTGAAATCGGGAGCCGATGATTATGTCGTAAAGTCGGTCGGCGAGGATTTTTTTGACCTGCTCGCGTCAAGTTTCGGACAGGTTCTCGAGCGTGCCCAGCTCCGCCGCGCGCGCGAGGAAGCCGAGGCGGAACTTCGCGCAAGCAACGCGCGGCTCGAAGCACTTCTCAAGGAAGTGAATCACCGCGTCGCGAACAACCTCCAGATGGTCATGTCGTTCGTTGCGCTCCAATCGAAGAATTTGTCCGATCCCGGTGCTCGGGAGGCGCTCCAGAAGACCCAGCAGCGGATCGCTACCGTCGCGCAGGTCAATCGGCGTCTCTACACGACCAACGATGTCGAATTCGTCGCGATGGACGACTATCTGTCGGGCCTCGCCACCGATCTTTCCGATACTTGGTCGAATGGAACGGGCGAACGACGGGTGTCTACATCGGCCGAGGCTCTGAAGGTCGCGACCGACAAGGCGGTAGCGCTTGGTATGATCGCCAATGAATGGGTCAGCAACGCGTGCAAATACGCCTATCCGGCGGGTGAAGCCGGGGAGGTCCGGATTATGCTCAACAGATTGGGGGCGTCGACCGTCGAGCTGGCGGTGGAAGATGACGGCGCCGGGATGCCGTCTGACGGCATTGCCCGGGGCACCGGGCTTGGAACTCGCCTCATCGAAGCGCTCGCACGAACGCACAAGGCGACCGTGCGATACGCGCCCGTGCATACCGCGCGGGACAATCCTGGGACACGCGCGTCAATCTCGATCGAACTCCGATCCCACGAGCTTAAGGCGCCTGGTTGAAGCCGGAAGGCAATTTACGCTCAGTGCCTGGATACGGAAAGCCGACGTAATTGCCGTTCATGGGCGACTTCTGGTTCAAGCTGATGCGAGCAATTGCGGCTCAGCAGTTTCCTTTAACGCCATCAGCGCAATCTCCAGCGGATTCAATATCTTTGCCTGCACCTTCGATCGTGTTGCAGGCAGACAGGATCAGGATTGAGCCGCTAAGGGCGAAAATAGTCAGAAACCTTCTCATTTTCTCTCTCCGGGGTGCGGGCAAACGACCTTTCATTTGCGTTCCCATATTGCGACAACCGCCGTCCGCAATCATTGTTCCCGTGCACGGCGTCACACTAGCCGAAGCGTTCAAAATGATCGCTAGGCTGGAAAAATAACTGGGCGCTGCTTGCAAAGCGATCCGCCGGAGATTGTATCCAAGCCATCGATTCCGAATGCGGCGTCATGTCCGCTTCATTGCGTCGATCCCCCAAAAGCGGCCTGACCGCTAAGGCTAAGCTCGGCGTTAGCGAGCCTCGGCAATAGAATGCCGAAATGGAGTGTCTGCCGCCGGTAAATTGCAGCAAATTCTCAACCCGACTGTCGTTGGCTCGATCGACGCTGTTCCGCCGTGGGCGCGCATGATTGCGTCGACGAGGCTCAGGCCAAGGCCGTGCCCCGGCTTCGAGCGGCTGGCGTCGAGGCGGGTGAGGCGGCGGAAGATATGTTGATGCTCGGACGGCGGAATCCCCGGACCGTCGTCGCTCACCAGCAGGATTGCATCGCGGCCCGCCCGTTCGACATGCTCCCCGCCGTCGTTACCGCAACCGGCGGCACGCTGCCGATCCTGATGGACGGCGGCGTGCGTCAGGGAAGCGATATCGTCAAGGCACTGGCGCTCGGAGCGAAAGCGGTTCTTGTCGGCCGACCCCAATTCCACGCCCTCGCCGCCGCAGGAATAGCCGGCGCCGCCCATATGCTGCACCTGCTGAGAACCGAGCTCGAACTGGCGATGATCCAGACCGGGGTCCAGAACGTCAGATTCTTATGTAACGATCATGTCGGTCGGCGGCTCACGCGAGACATTGTCAACTTTTAGGAGGGTGATGCGAGCCCGAAAGCAGAGTGGGTTGCCGAATTTGGACTTGGCCCCGGACCGTCAATCGCGGTACCGCTGATGACAGGCAATGGAGAAAGGGGTCCGGTGCGGCTATCACGACGGGAATTCTCATGGGCGCTGGCGGCCGGTCTGGTCGCGGCACCGGCGGCGCGGGCGGCGGGCAAGGCCGGGGAGAGCGACGCGGCGCTTACGGCCTTTCTCGATGCGGCCTTCGAGGCCGAGATCGCACTCGACCCCGAACAGCTCACCCAGCTCGGCCGCAAGGAGCAGCAGGACCGGTTCACCGATCCCAGCGATGCGGCGGCGGCGGCGCGGCTCGCGTGGCGGCGAGGCAATGTCGCCGCGATGAAGACGCAGTTCGATCGCTCGGCGCTCGGCGAAGACGCGCGGGTGTCCTACGACATGTGGGTGCTCGAACTGGAGCGCGCCGAGGCTTCGACGAAGTGGCGCGGACATAATTATATCTTCGATCGCAACGGGCCGCACACCGGGCTGCCGAACTTCATGATCAACCAGCATCGCGTCGATACGCCGGCGGACATGGAAGCCTATGTGGCGCGTGTCACGGCGCTTGGTCCGACGCTCGACGCCTATCTGGAGCGGGCCACGGCGGCGGCGGCGAAGGGCGTTCGCATGCCCGGATTCGCCTATGACCAGTCGATCGAACTCGTGGGGCGCGTCATCACCGGGGCGCCGTTCGGCGATGGTCCCGATACGGCGCTGTTCGCCGACGCGAAGGCGAAGGCGGCGGGCCTGGTCGCGTCGGGGCAGATCGATGCCGCCGCGGCCGACCGCTATGTCGCGCAGGTCGCCGCGGCGATGACCGGGTGGATGCAGCCTGCTTACGAGCGGCTGCGCGCCTGGCTCGCCGCCGACCGTGCCAAGGCCGCGGCCGAACCGCTCGGCGCGGGCGCGCTGCCCGATGGCGCCGCCTATTATGATGCGATGCTGCGGCTGCAGACGACGACCGGCATGACCGCCGACGAAATTCACGCGCTTGGCCTGTCCGAGGTCGCGCGCATCCGGGCCGAGATGGAGACGCTGAAGGATCGGATCGGTTTCGCGGGGAAGCTGGAGGATTTCTTCGTCTTCCTGCGCAGCGACGATCGATTCTATGTCGCCAACGACGATGCCGGCCGCGCCGCTTATCTCAAGATGGCGGAAGCCTATCTCGACGGCATGCGCGTGCGGCTTCCCGAACAGTTCGGGCGGCTGCCCAAGGCCGATCTGATCGTCAAGCGCGTCGAGGCGTTTCGCGAGGAACCGGGCGGCGCGGCGCATTATTCGCCGGCGGCGCTCGACGGGTCGCGGCCCGGCATCTTCTATGTCCACCTCGCCGACACGCGCGCGACGCCGATCTATGAAATCGAAGGCACCGTCTATCACGAAGGCCTGCCCGGCCATCACATGCAGATCGCGCTCGCGCAGGAGATGACCGGCACCCCCGAATTCCGGAAGAATTATTTCTATGGCGCCTATGGCGAGGGCTGGGCGCTCTATGTCGAGCGGCTGGCCAAGGAGATGGGATTCTATACCGATCCCTACAGCGATTTCGGTCGGCTGGGCCGCGAGATATGGCGCGCGATCCGGCTGGTGGTCGATACCGGCATCCACGCCAAGGGGTGGAGCGAGGCGCAGGCGCTGGCCTATTACACCGCCAATTCGCCGCAGCCCGCGGCCAAGATCCGTTCCGAAATCCGCCGCTATTTCGTGAGCCCGGGGCAGGCGACCTCGTACAAGGTCGGCATGCAGCGCATCCTGGCCCTTCGCGATCGGGCACGGACGGAACTGGGCGCGCGATACGACCAGCGCATGTTCCACGAAATCGTGCTCGGCCGGGGCTCTGTGCCGCTGCCTGTGCTCGAAGCGCAGGTCGACCGCTGGATCGCCGCACCCGCCTGATCGCATGGACCTCTAGCGGGGCGGCAGCGGCTGGAGATGCGCGGATTCGATATGCCAGCGAAGCTGGTCGGCGGTTGCCCCGTCCACGTTGTTGACGCGGCGCACGATATAGTGTCCGCGAAACCGCTGTAGTTCACCGGAATCGAGCGTGGCCTCGACCGTGACGGGGACGGTCAGATAAAGCGACCCGGCGGCGCCTTCGGCCTCACCCGCCGAACCGATCGTGACGTGCGTCGACCGGGTATGGGCGAAACCCTGCCTGAATTTTTCGAGGGGCTGGTTCGGCGGCCCGTCCTGACCCCATTGCAGCCAGGCGGTGGCATAGTCCCGGGCGTCGAGGGCCGCATAATAGCGCTTGACGACATCGGCGGCGGCCTCGTTGCTTCGGGGGTCGGGCCGGCAATCGGCGGGCGGCGATCCTGCCTGGCTCAGCAGTGCGCAGCTTCGGGCGATCTCGTCGTCGATCATCGCGCAGCTGTTGGCGACGTTGCAGGGCGGATGGGTCGCCGGCGACAGGGTGCGGCAGAGCTGGGCGCGGCGATCGGCCGCCTGCCCGCCGATCTCCGCGGCGCAGGACCGCGGCTCGCCGGTCGCGGCAGGCGTCGAAGGCAAAGGCGCGGCGCGCGCGACAGTATCGGTTGCGGGGCGCGGCGTTTCGGCCGGCTCGGGGGCGCCTGCTTGTCGATCGGCCGGTCCGCCGCACGCCGCGAGCGCCAGCGTCAGCGAAGCGAGCGGGCCCGCACATATCCGATATCGTCCGGTCATGGCGTTCGAACGCGCCGCGGATTTCAACGGTTCCTCATGGAACCACCGATGCGCGCGACGGCCCCGGTTGCGCGCCGAAACGCCGCCTTTGTACGACCGGAAGAGCGGGCCCGTCCTCCGCGGGTCGCGACCGAAGCTTCAAAAACCGCTCCTCGTGCCTACATTATGCGCATGACCGATCGTTCCTTTCCGATCGACAGACGCGCGCTCATGCTGTCGGGAACGGCGACGGCCACTGCCGCCTTGCTCGGCCGGTCCTCGGCCGTCACCGCGCCGCTTGCTCCCCATGCCCGGAGCGTCGGGACGGTGCCGGCGCCGGCATCCGCATCCGTGGCCCCCGCGTCGTTCGATCCGACCCTGCTGCGCAAAGCCCTTGCCGCGCTGGATCGTCACGCCGGGGCGATCGCCCATCGCGACCGCATCGCGATCGTCGACTTCTCCG
Organism: Sphingopyxis sp. MG; assembly: GCF_002953155.1. NCBI lineage: Bacteria > Pseudomonadati > Pseudomonadota > Alphaproteobacteria > Sphingomonadales > Sphingopyxidaceae > Sphingopyxis > Sphingopyxis sp. MG. Next base: position 2,105,548 of record NZ_CP026381.1, on the reverse strand, counting down.
CGCCGTCATCGGAAGCGCGTCTGCATTTTCTCGACGTCATCAAGGGAGAGCGGTCGAGCCTGCTCGTCGCCCACGGCGCGGGTTCGGATCCCGGGCATACGGGTTTCCTGCAGCGCTTCTCGAATGATTTCGGTTCCAACGCGTCGAGCGAAGGGGCCTTTCTGACCGGCGATTATTATGTCGGAAAGCATGGGCGGTCGCAGCGGCTTGCCGGACTCGACCCGACGAACGACAATGCCCAGGGGCGTGCGATCGTGATCCATTCGGCATGGTATGCGAACGCCGACATCCTTGCCGCGCATGGGAAACTGGGGCGCAGCCAGGGCTGTTTCGCGGTCGGCGAACATGAACTGGATCGCGTCTTCGGCTTCCTGGGCGAAGGGCGGCTTCTTTACGCAGCAAAGGCCTGAAACGACCACCGCTTTTGCATCTCGCGGGAACGCTGCCTAAGCGCCTCGCGTTATCTCCTTCCATTGCAAGGAGATATTCGTGCGGAAATTGATGTTGGCCGGCTCGCTGCTGGCGCTGGCGCTGACCGGATGCGGCAATCCTTCGGCGAACGGCGATGCGCAATCGGGTGCGGCGGCGGCCACCATCCGCTGGAACGAGGCGGCGGTTGGGCAGTTGCGCAAAGCCATCGAACGGCGCGCGGCGCACGGTCTCGACCATATGCGCTTCGCGGTCGAGGGGCAGGTGGGAAGCGCCGAGGGTGAAAAGGCGCTGACCCAAAGCGCGCTCCGCTACGCCGCGGCGGTCGCGCGCGGCGCGACCGATCCCGCCAAATTGCAGGATATCTATACGATCTCCCGTCCCGAAGCCGATCTGCGTCCCGGTCTGGCCGGGGCGCTGTCCGATGGGAAGCTGGACGATTGGATCGACAGTCTTGCTCCCCAAAACGACCAGTATCGCCAGCTTTCGAAAGCCTATCTCGCGCTGCGCGGGTCGGGAGACACGGCGGCGGCCATCCCCGATACCAAGCCGCTGAAACCCGGCGCGACCGATCCCCGCGTCCCGGCCATAGCGGCGCAGCTCGTCGCGTCCGACTATCTCGACCGCGCAGAGGGGCAGGGAACCCGCTACACGCCGGCGATGGTCCGTGCCGTGCAGCATATGCAGATCGATTACGGCATCGAGCTCGACGGGGTGATCGGCGGCGAGGCGCTCGAAATCCTCAACCTGTCCGATGCCGACCGGGCCCGCGCGCTCGCGGTCGCGATGGAACGGATGCGCTGGCTCGAACGGACGCCGCCCGCGACGCGCATCGACGTCAATATCGCCGCGGGGCGGCTGGCCTATTGGCGCGATGGAAAGCTGGCCGATACGCGCAAGGTGGTCGTGGGAAAACCGGGGAAGGAAACGCCCCAGCTCGGATCGCCGATCTACCGGCTCGTCGCCAATCCGACCTGGACGGTGCCGCGCTCGATCCAGAACGGGGAGATCGCGAAGAAGGGATCGGCCTATCTTCGCCGCAACGACATGGCGTGGAAGGACGGCTGGATCGTGCAGCAGCCGGGGCCCCAGAATGCGCTGGGGCTGGTCAAGTTCGACATGAAGAACGAGCATTCGATCTATCTGCACGACACCCCCGCCAAATCGCTGTTCGACGAGGTGCAGCGGCAGCGCAGCCACGGCTGCGTCCGGGTCGAGGACGCGCTCGGCTTCGCGCAGATGCTGGCGCGCGACGAGGGTATCCTCGACGAATGGCAGAAGGCGCGCGCGACGGGGAAGGAGAGTTTCGTCGACCTGCCCCGCGCGATACCGGTGCGGCTCTATTACCAGACCGTGCTGTTCGACGATGCGGGCGAGCCGGTCGTCCGCGCCGATCCCTATGGCTGGAACGGCGCCGTCGCCGCGGCGCTCGGCTTTCCCGAAAGGCAGGGCTACAGATTGCGCGCCTCCGGCAACGATATCGGGCCGTAAAATCGACGGTCCGACGCATCTTCCATCATGTCGGCCACCTGTCCGCTCTGCCGGATTTCGGCAACGGGAGCAGGGTGGGCCCTGCTCCCGGCACGATGGCGACGTGTGTCAGGCCGCCTTCTTCCAGTTCGGTTCGAGCGTCACGTGCGGTGGGCATTCGGCGATCCGGCCGACGGGGAGGCCCGCAAGCTCGCTGGCGAAGCCGTGGTTCACGTCGCGGTGGTGGGCTTCGTCGGCGCGCACGACCAGCACCACGTCGCGAAGCGTCGCGTCGTCGGGCAGGCCCCAATATTGCCTGGCGATCGCGGGCGCCGGGACGTTGGGACTGCGCCCCTCGTCGATCTCGGCCAGGTAGTGCGTATAGCTGATCACCGCCTCTTCCTCGAAATAGCCGACCACGCGATGCGCCGTCTTCGAACTGACGAGATAGAGCGCGAAGAAGCAGAGGTAGAACACCCACTGGACACCGATGATCACCGCCCGCTCGAACAGCGTCGGCTTGGAGATTTCGATGAACGTCATCAGGTGCATGCGTTCATTCTCGGCCTCGTCCATCAGCGTCTTGATCCAGCCCTTGTCGTCGCACATGCGGCGGAGGCAAGCGAGGTGGTTGATCGTCGCGCCGACCATGCCGGGCACCGCGGCGACCGTTTCGAGCACGACCGCGCGGTGGCCGTAGCGCTCGGCGAAGAAGGTGTCGGCGCACCAGCGGAGCGCCTTGGTGAAGCCATAGGCGATCCGGTCAGAGAAGCCCTGCGGCTTGTGATGAACGCCAAGATCGATGAAAGGTACGGACATTGGAATATCTCCACGGGACGGCGCGGGGGTTGCGATGCCGTCGATGGAGGCCGATTTAGGGACTGTGTCGGATCGCGAACATTCGGATGATGCCCCTAGCGTGCATCCCCTAGGGGATTTCCCGGAGGCGCAGCGGGCGCGCTTCACGAGCCGTTTCCTTCCGCGCCTGTCGGCGGCGGCGGGATTCGCGGTCGCGCTGTTCTTCCTCGCCGGCGGCGTCGGGGTGCGCCTGATGTTCGCCGATGTGCTGGGGCCGCGCGCGACCTTCATCTTCTTCGTTCCCGGCGTCGTCGTCGCGGGCGCGCTGTCGGGGCTTCGCGCCGGCGCTCTCGCCGCGCTCGCGGGGGCGGCGGCGGGGCTGTGGTGCGATGCGCAGGCGGGGCCGGTCGAAGGCGGCAGCCTGATCGCGGCGGGCGCCTTCGTCGCGATCTCGCTCGCGATCGCGACCGGCGGCGAATGGTTCCAGCGCGCGCGGATCGAAACCGAGGCCGCGGCGGCGGGGCTCGCCAACCGCGAGGCGCATCTGCGGTCGGTCCTCGAAACGGTTCCCGACGCCATCGTCGTGATCGACGAGGCGGGCCAGATCCGCGATTTCAGTCCGGCGGCCGAGCGGATGTTCGGCTGGCCGGCCGGCGAGGCGATCGGGCGCAACGTCCGCATGCTGATGCCCGAACCCTATCGCAGCGCGCACGACGGCTATCTGGAGCGCTATTACCGGACGGGCGAGAAACGCATCATCGGCAAGGGCCGGGTCGTCGTCGGCCAGCGGCGCGACGGCGCGACCTTTCCGATCGAGCTGTCGGTCGGCGAAATCGGGGCGGTCGGCGAGCGGCATTTCACCGGCTTCATCCGCGACCTGACCGAGCGCCAGAAGGCCGAGGCGCGGCTGCAGGAGCTTCAGGGCGAACTCGTCCACGTCTCGCGGCTCACCAGCCTCGGCGAGATGGCGTCGGCGATCGCGCACGAGATCAACCAGCCGCTTTCGGCGATCGCGAACTACCTCAAGGGCAGCCGCATGCTGCTCGGGCGCGAGGAGGTGCCGCGCGAGCGGGTGGCCGAAGCGGTCGAGCGTGCGGCGACCGAAGCGTTACGCGCCGGCGACATCATCCGGCGCCTGCGCGAATTCGTGGCGCGCGGCGAGACCGAGCGGACCGTCGAAAGCCTGCCCAAGCTGGTCGAGGAAGCGAGCGCGCTCGCGCTGGTGGGCGCACGCGAACATGATATTCGCGTCCGCTTCGTCTTCGATCCCGAAGTCGAACTCGTGCTCGCCGACAAGGTGCAGATCCAGCAGGTGGTGCTCAACCTGGTGCGCAATGCCGTCGACGCGCTCGCGGAATCGGGGCGGGCACCGCGCGAGCTGGAGGTGCGGATCGACCGCGAGGGCGACATGGCGCGCGTCGGCGTGACCGACAATGGGCCGGGTATCGCCCCCGACATCGCGGCGCGGCTGTTCCAGCCCTTCATCACCAGCAAGCGCACCGGGATGGGGGTGGGCCTCTCCATTTCGCGCACGATCGTCGAGGCGCATGGCGGCAAGATCTGGGCCGAGGAAGCCTCCGGCGGCGGCGCGCGTTTCAGCTTCACGTTGCAGATGGTGGACAGGAAGGAACTGGAAGATGGCGAGTGAACCGATCGTCTATGTGATCGACGATGACGACGGCGTTCGCGGCTCGCTCGAATTCCTGCTCGATTGCGCGGGCCTGCGCGTTCGCGGCTTCGCATCGGCCGATGCCTTCCTGAAGGCGTCGCCGCCGCTCGACGGTGCGTGCGTGGTCACCGACGTCCGCATGCCCGGAACCACCGGCATCGAATTGCTGGAGGCGCTGCACGCGCGCGGCGGCGCCCCCGCCGTGATCGTGGTCACCGGCCATGCCGATGTTCCGCTGGCGATCCAGGCGATGAAGGCGGGAGCAGTCGATTTCATCGAAAAGCCGTTCGACGACGAGGTCATCCTGTCGGCGATCCGCCGGGCGATCAGCGACCGGGCGGCCGACGCCGACGCGCGGGCCGAGCGGAATGCGATCGCCGGCCGGATCGCGACGCTGTCGACGCGCGAGCGCCAGATCATGGATCGCCTTGTCGAGGGACAGGCGAACAAGGCCATCGCCTTCGATCTGGGAATCAGCGCGCGGACGGTCGAGGTCTATCGGGCGAATGCGATGATGAAGATGCAGGCGAAGACCCTGTCCGACCTCGTCCGCATGGCGACGATCGCGCGCGTTGGCGGGGTCTAAGAAAGCTCGCTGAAGCGACGTGCGTAGAGTACCGTGCCTTGTGAACCGTTTGCCCTGAGCTTGTCGAAGCCTGTCCTGAGCGCCTGCAAGGCAGTCGAAGAGGGCGGTCCTTTCTTTCGAGGACGCAGAAGAAGGGCGGTGCTTCGACAAGCTCAGCACGAACGGCAGAAAGAATGATGCAGATGCAACGCACGACGCTCAACGGTCTGTGGGGATTCGGCGTTCGGCGCGCTGCCTCATCCGTTCGTCATGCTGAACTTGTTTCAGCATCCATGGCCGGACCTTCCCTTTTGCGCCGCCTTTCATTCGAGGGCAGACCATGGACCCTGAAACAAGTTCAGGGTGACGAAAGGGAGAAACAGTGCCGAAACCCGAATCCCCGAAGGCCATAATCTGAGTCACTTCCCCCCGCTCGACACGAACGGGAATATTCGACACTCGGCGTTCTGAATCGAAACCTCTCGAAGGGGGCAGATCGGATTCAACGCACGATGCTTTGGGCGAATGCGCCCGGTCACGCGGGCATCGCGGGCAGTCGCCCTATTGGCCGACGCGGCCGGTCGACCAGGTCGCCAGCGTTTCGCCGCTAACCGGATTGGCGATGCGGACCGATTCGATGCGGACGTCGATCGCGCAGATCGGGCGCTGTTCGGTCCCGGCAGGCTGTACGCACCGGATCGGCGCGGAAGCGCCGGGGTTCGCGATGCGCCCCGACACCAGCAGCCGGAACCCGCGCGAACCGTCGAAACGCTCCTTCGGCACGCGCTGGACGATCTCGTAGGGCCGGCCGCCGCGGTGAAGGTCGCGGTCCGCTTCGTTGCCCGCGAACTGAGCGATGGCGAGCGTCTGGCCGGGCAGCGTCACGGGCTCGACGCCGCGCGCCATCGCCCGATCGCCGCGTAGCGGGCAGTCCGGGCTGCTCATCCACGGACGGCTGATCCAGAATCCTTCGGCAACCTCGGCATCCGCCGGGCCGGACGATCCCCAGTCGCCGCCCTTCCACGTCTCGGACCGGACCGAGATGCGCAATATCTGTTCGCCCTCGTCGTAGCTCCAGCGCATCGGCAGGCCGCTGTCGGCATCGGCCGGACCGCCGCAGCCGAAGGGCAGGGTGAGGTCGAAGGCGCGGCCGGCGGCGTCGGTGACCGCCTTCGGAGCCGACTGGCCGGAGGCGAAGGCGTCCGCCGCCTGCTGCGCCAGCGCGAGCAGGTCGCCGCGTTCGAGCGTCTTCACGACCGGCTTCGGCGCCGGCGTGGGGGCGGGCGCGACCGGTGCCGGCGCCTTGGGGGCCGGTGCGGTGACCCGGCCGAGGAAGAATCCGCTGCCGCCGATCGCGATGATGGCGGCGAACCCGGCGGCGATGGCGAGCCGGCTCGTTCTGACGCTGGGTTCCTGCATCGGACTTGGATAGCAAATCCTCGCCCATCCTCCAGACCCAAATGGATATTTTTTCACGAAGCGATTGACAGGGGGGCGCTGGCGATTGACGCAGGGGCGATGTCGGTGGACCAAGTTCTGACCCTGCTCGTCCTCGCGGCGGTGGTTGCGGCCCTCATCTGGGACAAGGTGCGCGCCGACGTGGTGGCCCTGACCGGCGCGGCCGTCCTGCTGATGACCGGCGTCGTGCGGCCGGTCGACGTGCAGGGGGCCTTTGCAAGCCCGGCGATCATCGCGCTCGCATCGCTGTTCGTCATCGCCTACGCGCTCGAACTTTCGGGGCTGCTCGACCGGGCGATCGCGGGAGCCGTCGCGCTGTGCCGGCGGATGGGGGCGACGGGGCTGTGGCTGTTGCTGTCGATGATCGGCAGCGTGTCCTGCTTCCTCAATTCGACCCCGATCGTCGTGCTCGGCGCGCCGGTCATCCGCGACGTCGCGACGACGCTGCGCCTGTCGCCCAAGCGCTTCCTGATCCCGCTGTCGTACATCACCATCCTGACGGGCTGCTGCACGTTGATCGGGACGTCGACCAACCTGCTGGTCGACGACATGGCAAGCCTGGCCGGGCAGGCACGCTTCGGCATCTTCGAGATCACGCCCGTCGGCCTGCCGATGGCGCTGATCGGCGGCCTCTACCTCTTCCTGTTCAGCGGCCGGCTGCTCGGCGGCAAGCACGAGGCGGACGAGCGCGCGGGCGACGCGCCCGAAATCGACCAGGCGCATATCGCCAACGCCCAGGTCGGCGACGCCTCGCTGTTCGCGCAGGAGCGCCCGTTCCGCCCGCTCAAGGCGGCGATCTCGCTCGCGATCTTCGTGGCGGCGGTGGCGCTGGCGACCGCCGGTGTCGCGCCGATCGCGGCGACGGCGTTCGCGGGCGCGGTGCTGCTGATCCTGCTGCGCGTGATCAGCGCCGACGAGGCCTATAGCGGCCTGAAGCCCGAGATATTGATCCTGATCGCCGGCATGGTGGTGATCGGGATCGCGATGGAGAAGAGCGGGCTCGCCGCCGCGGCCTCCGAGCGGCTGATCTCGGGCGTCCACGGACTGAGTCCGCTGGCGGCGTTGATCATCCTCTATCTGGTGACGATGGTGCTCACCGAACTGCTGTCCAACGCGACGGTGGCGGTGCTCGTGACGCCGGTGTCCGTTGCGCTCGCCGAAAGCCTTTCGGTCAGCCCGCGGCCGTTCCTCGTCGCCGTGATGATGGCCGCGAGCGCCGCCTTCGCGACGCCCTTCGGCTATCAGACCAACGTCATCGTCTATCAGATGGGCGGCTATCGCTATCTCGATTTCGTGCGCATCGGCCTGCCGCTCAACCTCATCACCTTCGTGGTCGCGATCGCCTCGATCCGGTTCTTCTTTCCCTTCTGACTCCGGGCCTCGGCCGTACCCGCAACCTGCGACGCGCATGGGCGTTGAAGGCGGGGGCGGCTTGGCAACGGAGAGCAGACAATGTCGGTCGATGCGGTATTCACGAAGATCGCCTCGCGATGCGCCCATATCATGGGGCAGCCGCAGACGTTCATGACCGCCATGGCGCTGGTCGTGATCTGGGCCGCAAGCGGCCCCGTGCTCCACTATTCGGACACCTGGCAACTGATCGTCAACACCGCGACGACGGTACTGACTTTCCTTGCCGTCTTCCTGATCCAGAACAGCCAGAACCGCGACGGCGCCGCGATGCAGGCCAAACTCGACGAGATATTGCGATCGCTCGAAAAAGCGCGCGAGCAGTTCGTCGGGATCGAACATCTGACCGACGCGCAGATCGAGGAGATCCGGCGCGCGCTGGAAAAGGACATAGAGGCTGGCGACAGCAGGAACCGCACCGCGGTTCCCTCGGTCGAGCGCCTGTTGCAGCGCTATTGATCGCGCGACGAGCGATGAAGCGAACGGACGTGGAGAGCGAAGATGCGTCTGCTGAAAGACAATAGCCTGACCCTCGTCCTGCTGCTGCTGTTCGCCGGGAGCATCGTCGGCCAGTGGCTTGCCGGCTGGCACGTCGCGATCGAGGATGCCGTCCGCCATGGCGCGGTCGCGCCGTCGCTCCTGCACTATACGGTCAGTCCCGAATTCCTCTCGTCGGTCTTCGAGAATTGGGAGAGCGAGTTCCTCCAGATGTCGGCCTATGTCGTGCTGACCGCCATATTGATCCAGCGCGGCTCCGCGGAATCGAAGGACCCCGACAGCCCGCCGCGCGATGCCGATCTGGCCGTGCAGGCGATGAAGCCGGGCGCCCCCGCGATCCTGCGCAAGGGCCGGCTGGCGCGCGCGCTCTATGCGCGGTCGCTCGGGATCGTCCTCTTCATCCTCTTCCTGCTGTCCTTCCTCATGCACTGGACCCAGAGCGCGAAGGCCGCGGCGCAGGAGGCGGCGGAGCATGGAGAGGCCGCGCTGTCGACGATCGCCTATCTCGGCGACCCGCAGCTCTGGTTCGAATCCTTCCAGAACTGGCAGAGCGAGTTCCTGTCGACCGCCGTCCTCGTCGTGCTCTCGATCTTCCTGCGCCAGCGCGAATCGCCCGAATCGAAAGCGGTCGCCGCGCCGCATGCGCACACCGGCGCCGAGTGATCGCTGCCGGAGCGCGGGCGAAAGGCAGCCGGTCAGTAAGCGGGCGGGTCGCTCGCCGGAAAGGATTCGTCGACCGCCTGATCGACCTTGTTCCAATCGCGGCGCGTCTTATCGCGCATGCCCTCGGGACCGGCGGAGCGGGTCTGGTCGAAATTCTCGGGGTCGGTCTCGTTGTCGCAGAAGGCGGCCGAATGCTCGTCGCTCTTGACGGGTTCGGCCGCCTTGGGCCGCCGGGCGAACCAGAAAAGCGCTCCCACGGCGAGAGCTCCGATCATTTTGACAGATGTCCGTATCATGTGTCGTTCCTCTTCCACGGAGGCAACGGCGGATCGGACACAAGGTTGCGCCGATCCCCACGTCTCGTCGGATTATCGGGGCGACGCGTGTCTTGCACGGTCTCGTCGTGACGCGGCGCGGAGAACGGAACGTTGATTGCGGCAATCGAACCCCAGGGGAGGCATTCGGCGACGGGCCGTCCGTCGATCCGCGTTTCGAACGCGGCGCCCTGCGGGTCGAGCGCCATGAGCCGCCCCTCGCGCCATTCGGGCTCGGCCTCCGCCTTGCTCAGATACCGGACCAGCGGCGGGTGGGCGCGATCGCCGGCCAGCAGGCGTCCCAGAAATTGCAGCATGCCGTCTCCCTTCGAGGCTGCGCCTCATTATCGCGGCAGCGCGGCTTCGGTCCGGCAGGCGCGCGCCGCGCTTGTCACCAGCGCCAGCGCCGCCATCACCGCATGGTCCAGCACGCGTTCGCGCCCGAGGTCGCCGAAATGGCACGTCTGTTGCGCCAGCCCGGTCCGGCTGCTCGCGCAGGCGAGATAGACGAGACCCACTTCCTCATCCTTCTGCTGCGGTCCGCAAAAGCCGGTCACCGCGATCGCGATGTCGGCGCCGCTGCGTTCGAGCGCGCCGGTCGCCAGTCCTTCGGCAACCTCGGCATTGACGGCTTCGCAGCGGGCGACGTCGGCGGGCGAAATCCCCAGCATCTCGGTCTTGGACTGCGCCGAATAGACGACGAAGCCGCGATCGAGATGCGGGCCCAGGCCGGGATCGCTCGCCAGCAGCGCGGCGAGCTGGCCGCCGGTACAGCTTTCCGCGGTCGCGATGCGGAGATCGCTGCCGGCGAGAGCCGCCGCCAGTTCCGTCTTGCGAACCTCCATTTCGGGATGTGGTGATGCGCCCATCGCGCGTCACATCGTCGCGGCGAGAATATGGGTCGCGGCGAGAATATAGGTGGCGTCGGTATCGGTCCTGTCGGTCACATCGGCCTCCATCGTCGGCCCGCCCGCGAGAGCGAAACGACGGGGCAGGGCCATGGTTGCGCGCGCCGTTCCTTTTTGACGGGGCGAGATTGACGAAGAGCGGATTCGCTGCGGCGGCGTCTTGTCACGCCATCGCCCGTCTTATAGAAAGCAGCAGATAAATAGATGCGATTTGCGATTGAAAGAAAAATTGTTGATGGATGTCGGCGTCGCCCGCACCTTTCTGGAAATCGTGAAAACCGGCAGCTTCGTCGGTGCGGCCGCCGATCTCGGCCTGACGCAAACAGCCGTCAGCGCGCGGATCCGGGGGCTGGAAGCGCAGCTTGGCCGGCCCTTGTTCGTCCGCAACAAGGCGGGCGCGCGCCTGACCCCGGCGGGCGAGCAGTTCCTGCGCTTCGCGACGACGATGGTTCAGGTGTGGGACCGCGCGCAACAGGCGGTGGCGCTGCCGCCCGGACGGCATACGGTGGTGACGATCGGCGCGGAGCTCAGCCTGTGGAGCCCGCTCCTGCGCCATTGGCTGATCTGGATGCGCCGCGAATGCCCCGACATCGCCGTCAGCACCTCGATCGATGCATCCGACCGGCTGCTCGACCGCGTGCAGGACGGGTCGCTCGACATTGCCGTGCTCTATGCCGCGCCGCGCCTGCCCGGCGTCGTTGCCGAACTGCTGTTCGAGGAGAAGCTGGTGCTCGTCCGCACCGCGCCGGTCGACCGCCCGCTCGCGGCCGACGATCATGTACGCATCGACTGGGGCCCCGACTTCGCCGCCGGCTATCAGGCCGCCTTTCCCGACCAGCCCAATGCGGTCGTGTCGATCGACTATGGGCCGCTCGCGCTCGATTATATCCTCGCGACGGGCGGCAGCGGTTATTTCCGCGAAGGTTTCATCCAGTCGCATATCGAGCAGGGGCGGCTCGCGCGGGTGCCCGACAGCCCCGAATTTTCCTATTCCGCCTATGCCGTCCATTCGGCGACCGCCGATGCGGGGGTGATCGAGCGCGCGCGGCGCGGCCTGCACGCGGCGGCGGCGGCATGAGCGACGAACGCGCCTCGCCCGTCTGCTACGGCGCCGAAGCCGACGACGTCTATATGGGCTATGCGTCGCGCGACGAGATACTGGCGGCGCTCAACGAATTGCTCGAGGCCGAGCGCGCCGGAGCGCGCGTCGCACTGGCGAGCGTCGGCGACGCCACTGGGCCCGAACATGCCGCGATGATGCGCGTCGTTCGCGCCGACGAAGCCCGCTGGTGCGCGATGCTCTCGCGCCAGATCCGGCGGCTCGGCGGCACGCCGTCGCGCCGGTGCGGCGCCTTTCACGGCAAGGCGATGGCGATCGCGGACCCTGTCGAGCGGCTCGCCTTCCTCAACCGCGGTCAGGCGTGGGTGGTGCGCAAGCTCGCCGACCTGACGCGGCGGGTGCGCGACGATGCGCTCCACGCCGACCTGCGCCGCATGGCCGACAGCCATGTAGTGAATATCGACAGCGCCGCGGCCTTTCTGGACCGGGTGCGCCCGCCGGAGCACGGGGAATAGAGGCGCTTCATCGCGATGCGGCCAGACGGAAGGATATGAAATGACGGAGCGGGCAGAGGGCTTGCGGCCAGAGACGATCGCGGCCGCGCACGGCGTCGCAAGCGACGTGGCGTTCGGAGCGATCGCGCCGCCGCTCTACCTGTCGAGCACCTACGAGTTCGCGGGGTTCGAGCAGCCGCGCGCTTATGATTACGGCCGCGCCGCCAATCCGACCCGCGACCTGCTGGCGACCGCGCTGGCAAAGCTCGAAGGCGGCGCGGGCGCGATCCTGACGGCGAGCGGGATGGCGGCGCTCGACCTGATCGTGTCGCGGCTGCCCGCCGGCGCCGTCGTGATCGCTCCGCACGATTGCTATGGCGGGACGATGCGCCTCCTCAAGGCGCGCGAGCAACTCGGGCAAGTGTCGCTGCGGCTCGTCGACCAGCGCGACGGGGATGCGGTGGCGGCGGCGCTGTCGGGCGCGCCCGCGCTGATGCTCATCGAAACCCCGAGCAACCCGCTGCTTCGCGTCGTCGACATCGCCGCGCTGTCGGCGCGGGCGAAGGCGGCGGGGGCGGCGGTCGCGGTCGACAACACCTTCCTGTCGCCGGCGCTCCAGCGGCCGCTCGCGCTCGGCGCCGACTATGTCATCCACTCGACCACCAAATATCTGAACGGCCATTCGGACGTGATCGGCGGCGCGGTCGTCGCCGCCGACGCCGAACAGGCCGCCAGCCTGTCGCAATGGGCGAATATCGTCGGATGCGGCGGATCGCCCTTCGACGCATGGCTGACGCTGCGCGGCCTGCGCACGCTGTTCCCGCGCATGCGCCAGCAACAGGCGAACGCGATGGCGATCGCCCGGATGCTGAGCGACCATCCGGCGGTTTCCGCGGTCCATTATCCGGGGCTGGAAACGCATCCCGACCATGCACTCGCGGCGCGCCAGCAGCAGGGGTTCGGCGCGATGCTCAGCTTCGATCTGGCGGGCGGCGCCACGGCGGCGAAGCGGCTGGTCGCGGCGCTGCGCGTCTTCACCTTCGCCGAATCGCTCGGCGGCGTCGAAAGCCTGATCGTCCATCCCGCGACGATGACGCACGCCGACATGGGCGACGATGCGCGGCGCGTGGCCGGGATCGGCGAGGGCCTGCTGCGCGTGTCGGTGGGGATCGAGGCCGAGCACGACCTGATCGAGGATATGAAGGCGGGGCTGGCGGCCTGCTGACACCGCCGCCATGCGGTTTGCCATCGCCCAATTCCGTTCGTGTCGAGCGAAGTCGAGACACCCATCGACCTTGCACCCTGCCGATGGATGACCGTGCTTTAGACTCCGATGACTTTGGATTGGCCCACTTCGTCATTGCGAGCGGAACGAAGCAATCCAGGGCGGTTTACGCGACTCTGGATTGCCGCGCGGCTTCGCCGCTCGCAATGACGGGGCCGTCTGATGTCATCATGGTCCAAGCCGGAATCTCAGTGAAAGCGGCGCACGCCGGTGCGGCTGTCATTCTCGATCGCCAGGATGATGCCGACGCAGGTCATGATCGTCAGCATCGACGACCCGCCATAGGAAAAGAGCGGCAGCGGGATGCCGACGACCGGCGCGAGGCCCATCACCATCATCAGGTTGATCGCGATGTAGAAGAAGATCGTCATGGTCAGCCCGGTCGCGACCAGTTGTCCGAAGCGGGTGCGCGCATTCATCGCGACGCGCGTCGACCAGCGCAGCAGCAGGAAGAAACCGAACATCAGCGCCAGTCCGCCGATCAGCCCCCATTCCTCCGCCATCGTCGCGAAGATGAAGTCGGTATGGCCTTCGGGCAGATAGTCGAGATGGCTCTGCGACCCGTTGAGAAACCCCTTGCCGCTGATCCCGCCCGACCCGATCGCGATCTTCGACTGGCTGATGTGATAGCCGGCGCCCAGCGGATCGCTTTCGGGGTCGAGAAAGATCAGCACCCGTTTCTGCTGATAGTCGTGCAGCATGGAAAAGAGGATGGGCAGGGCGGCGGCGCCCGCGATCACGGCGCTGCCGAACCACCAGAGCGGCAGGCCGGCGACGAACATCACGATCGCGCCGCTCGCGCAGATGGCGAGCGCGGTGCCGAGGTCGGGCTGCAGCATCACCAGCGCGGCGGGGATGCCGATCATCACCAGCGCGGGCCACAGCGCGGTCCAGCTTCGCGTCTCGCCGGGCGGCAACTGGGTATAGAAGCGCGCGAGCGCGAGGACGATCGCGACCTTCATCAGCTCGGACGGCTGAAGGTTCATGAAACCCAGGTTGAGCCAGCGCTGGCTGCCGCCGCCGACGAAGCCGAGCAGTTCGACCGCGACCAGCAGCACCGCGACCCCCAGATAGCCGAGGTAAGAGAAATCCTCGAAGAAGCGGAGCGGAATGCGCCCGATGGCCAGCGCCATCGTCAGGAAGATGGCGAAGCGGGTGCCCTGCTGCAACGCCCAGGGCGATGCGTTGCCGCCTGCCGCCGAATAGAGGACGAGCAGCCCGAAACCGGTGATCGCGGACAGCAGGGCGATGAGCTTCCACGGAATGCGCTGGATCGCTGGCGGAACCGGGATCATCGCGGCGCTCCCGGTTCGGGGTCGCTCGACGCGCCCGCTTTCCACGCCGCATAGTCGCGGTTCATGCGCTCGGTAATCGTGCCGCCCCAGCCGGCCTCGAAGCCTTCGAGCGCCGCCATCGCCTTTTCGCGGTCGTAGAGGAAGGTGAAGATGTCCTTCGCCACCGGCGCCGCGGCGCGCGATCCGCCCATACCGTGCTCGATCACCACCGATGCGGCATAGCGCGGATTGTCGACCGGCGCGAAGCAGACGAACAGGCCGTGGTCGCGATATTTCCACGTCCCGCCCTTGCCGTTGCCGCCCGAGGCGAGCCCGCGCACCTGCGCGGTGCCGGTCTTGCCAGCCATCGCGATGCCGTCGAGCGGCAGGCGGCTGCGCACCGCGGTGCCGGGGCCGTTGACGACGCGGTTCATGCCTTCGCGCGCGACCGCCAGATGCTCTTCGGCAAAGGGCAGCGGCTTGTTCTCGAACTGGCGGTTGATCAGGCGCGGATAGAGCGCGCGGCCCGATGCGATGCGCGCCGCCATCACCGCGAGCTGGAGCGGGTTGGCGAGCACATAGCCCTGGCCGATCACCGCGTTGAGCGAATCCGACGCGCTCCATTCGCGGTGATATTTGCGCATCTTCCATTCGCTGTCGGGAACGGTGCCGTATCGCTGCGCGCTGCCCGCGAGCTGATATTCCTCGCCCAATCCCAGCAGGCGCGCGGTCGGCGCGATCGCGTCATAGCCGAGCCGGTGGCCGAGCCAGTAGAAATAGCTGTTGCAGCTCTTTTCGATCGCGGTCGGCATGTCGATCGTGCCGTGCCGGCCGAGGCAGCGGAAGAAGCGGCTGCCGAGCCGATAGCCGCCGATGCACGTGTGCTTCTCGCCCGGGTCGACGCCATGTTCCATCGCCGCGATCGCCGCCATCGGCTTCAGCGTCGATCCCGGCGGATAGAGGCCGCGCGTCGCCTTGTTGATCAGCGGCTGGTGGTCGTCGGCGCGCAGCCAGGCATATTCCGAATTGCTGATCCCGTCCGAAAAGCTGTTCGGGTCGAAGCTGGGCATCGATACGAAGGAGAGGATGTCGCCGTTCAGGCAGTCGATGACGATCGCCGCCCCCGATTCGCGCCCCATCCGCCGCGCGACATATTCCTGCAGGTCGGCGTCGATCGTCAGGTGGACCGTCTTGCCCTGCACGTCGGGCTGGGTGCTGAGGTCGCGGACGACCTTGCCGCGCGCCGTCACCTCGACGCGCCGCGCGCCGGGCTTGCCCTTCAGCACGTCCTCGAAATATTTCTCCAGCCCGTCCTTGCCGATCTTGAACCCCGGCGTGATGTAGAGCGGGTTCTTCGCCTTTTCATATTCCTCGGCATTCGGGGCGCCGACATAGCCGATCAGATGGCCGACCGCCGCGCCGGTCGGATAGTTGCGGGCAAAGCCGCGCGCGGGGGCGATGCCCGACAGGTCGGGCAGGCGGACGAGCACCGCGCTATAATCCTGTTCGGTGACGTCCTCCGCCACTGCGACCGGCTGAAAGCCCGACGCGGCCTTCAGGTCGCGCTCGATCCGGTCCATCGCGTCGCCGTCGAGGCGCAGCAAAGTGCGAAGCTGGCCGAGCACCAGATCCTTGTTGTGCAGCCGGTCGGGGATGATGTCGATGCGCAGGCTGACGCGGTTGTTGGCGAGCGCCTTGCCGTGGCGATCGACGATCCAGCCGCGGCGCGGCGGGACGAGCGTCAGGTTGACGCGATTGCTTTCCGATTCGAGCACATAGCGGTCGTTGTCGACGACCGAGATATAGGCCATGCGCGTCGCGAGCGCGGCGCCGACCGCCATCTGCCCGCCGCCGACCAGCAGCGTGCGCCGCGTGAAGGTCATTCCCCTCCAGGCTTCGGTGATCGGCATCGTCTGACGCGGATTTTTGCGGCGCATGGGGAGTTATCGGCGTTTCAGGCGGAAATTGTCAAACGCGCCGGTCAGGCGCAGGAACAGCGGCACGAGCAGCGCCGAGACGACGATCTGCGGCACGACGAGGCCCAGCAGGTGCCCCGCCGGCGCGTGCGGGTGCGCGATCAGCGCCGCCGCCGCCTGGACCGCGGCGGCGAGCAGCGCGGCGATGCCCCAGTCGTGAAAGAAGCCGCGCCAATAGATGCGCTGCGAGAAATAATGGATCGCGATGCTGGCGAGCGTCCACAGGCCGATCGCGGTGCCGATCGGCGCGCCGCTGAACAGGTCGTCCCACAGCCCGAGCGGCAGGCCGATCCACACCGGCCACATCTCGGTGCGCAGCAATTGCCAGCATAGGAAGAAGAGCAGCCCCATCGGGGGAAGCACGGGCGAGCTGGCGACGAGCGGCAGCATCAGCGGCAGCGCCGAGGCGAGCATCACGCTCGCGATCGGCACGATCCGCATCCGCCAGAGCGACGCCGGCTCGCCAAGGCGCGGTCCGGCGCGGTTCATGGCGTTCCGGCGGGGGGCGCCGCGGGCGCCGCCCGCGCTTCCAGATTGTCGGGGGTATAGGGCCGCAACACCGCGACCGCATCGACCTTCGCCGGGTCGGCGAGCGGCCGCGCGAGCGCGCCGTCATCCTGTCGCCGTACGACGATCGCGACCGGGATGTTGGGCGGATAGAGGCCGCCGGTGCCCGAGGTGACGAGGATGTCGCCCGGCTTGAACGGGTTGTTCGCGATGTTGAGCGTGCGGATGTCGAGATCGCCGTTGCCGCGCCCGTTGGCGAGCGCGGGCAGGCCGTCGCGCGCGCGGCGGACGGGCACGACATTGTCGACGTCGGTCAGCAGCAGCACCTGCGACACCGACGGTCCGGCGGTGAGCACGCGCCCGATCAGCCCGTCGGCGCCGCGCACCGGCTGCCCCGCCGCCACCCCGACGTTGCGGCCGATGCTGAGCAGCGCGAGGCGCCGGCTGCTGGTCGAGGTCGAGGTGAGCAGATAGCCGTGCGCGAGCGCCGCCTTGTCGGTCTGCTGCAACTGGAGCAACGCTTTGAGCTGGCGGTTCTCCTCTTCGAGCGAAGACGTCGCGACCAGCTTGCGCCGCGTCTCCGCCAGTTCCTTGCGCAGCCGCCGGTTCTGCGATCCCGCGCCGACATAGGCGGAGACCGCGTCGTCGATGCCGGAGATCGACCCCGTGACCGAGCGGGTGACGCGCGCGATGGGCGCGGCGACCTCATGGCTCGCCACGCGAAGCGTGGCGAAGCCGACGGGATCGACCACCGATAGGACCGCGAGCAACAGGCCCGCCACCGCCCCCGTCACCGCAATGACATAGGCCGCGAACAGGCCGTACTGGGCCTTTCGGGATTGCCCCGGACGTCGATGTGCCGGGCGGACCATGGGGGAACCTCTACCGTTCGATCAGGCTTGCTGCAGCACGCCGCGGAAGGCGGGGTCCTCCATCGCGCGGCCGGTGCCGATCGCGACGCAGGTCAGCGGATCCTCGGCGACCGTCACCGGCAGGCCGGTCGCGTCGCGCAGCAGTTCGTCGAGTTCGGCGATCAGAGCACCGCCGCCCGTCAGCACGATACCCTGGTCGACGATGTCGGCCGCGAGTTCGGGCGCGGTATTTTCCAGCGCGATGCGCACGCCCTCGACGATCGTGCCGATCGGTTCGGACAGCGCCTCGGCGATCTGCGCCTGGTTGATGGAGATTTCCTTGGGCACCCCGTTGACGAGGTCGCGGCCCTTGATGTGGATCGTCAGCCCGACGCCGTCCGACGGAATGCGCGCGATGCCGAAATCCTTCTTGATCCGCTCGGCGGTCGATTCGCCGATCAGCAGATTGTGGTGGCGGCGGACATAGGAGACGATCGCCTCGTCCATCTTGTCGCCCCCGGCGCGGACCGAGGTGGTGTAGGCGAGGCCACGCAGCGACAGCACCGCGACCTCGGTCGTGCCGCCGCCGATGTCGACCACCATCGACCCGATCGGTTCGGTGACGGGCATGTCGGCGCCGATGGCGGCCGCCATCGGTTCCTCGATCAGCCAAACCTGGCTGGCCCCCGCGTTCGATGCGGCGTCGCGGATCGCGCGGCGCTCGACGCTCGTCGAGCCCGACGGCACGCAGATCACGATTTCGGGGCTGCGAAAGGCGTTGGGCTTGCCGCCGTGGACCTTGGTGATGAAATGCTTGATCATCTGCTCGGCGACGTCGATGTCGGCGATCACGCCGTCGCGCAGCGGGCGAATCGCCTCGATCGTGTCGGGTGTCTTGCCCATCATCAGCTTGGCGTCGTCGCCGACCGCCTTCACCCGCTTGATGCCGTTCAGCGTCTCGACCGCGACGACCGAGGGTTCGTTGAGAACGATGCCCTTTCCGCGCACATAGACGACGGTGTTCGCCGTGCCGAGGTCGATCGCCATGTCTTGGGAATTGAATTTCAGAAACCGGGAAAAGAAGGACATCTATACTGTTCCTGCCATCGAAGCCGCTCCCCCGGACGGGGGCGCCCCTGTCGCCATTCTCGCCGCTTGTCCGCCCGCAGCCAAGACCATATCAAGGGGAGATTCCGGCTCGACCAAAGGAGGGCTGGCTGGATGGAGCGATAGGACTGTGCGGATGGGTCGCGATTTGCGTCCGACTGCGCTAGGAGAGCGGTCATGTCAATACGCCGCCTGCCGGAAAAGCTCGTAAATCGGATCGCGGCCGGTGAAGTGGTCGAAAGACCGGCTGCGGCGCTGAAAGAACTGGTTGAAAACGCCATCGACTCGGGCGCGACCCGCATTTCGGTGCGAATCGCCGAGGGCGGGATCGCGCGGCTGGAGGTCGAGGACGACGGCTGCGGAATGACCCCGGCGGAGATGGCGCTGGCGCTCGAACGCCACGCGACGTCGAAGCTGCCGGGCGACGCGATCGAGGATGTCACGACGCTCGGCTTTCGCGGCGAGGCGCTGCCTTCGATCGCCAGCGTCGCCCGCATGACGCTCGAAAGCCGCATTGCGCGCGGCGACGGCTGGCGGCGGGTGGTCGACAATGGCGCGCTGGCGGGCGAGGGGCCCGCGGCGCTGGCGACGGGCACGCGCGTCGTGGTCGAAGACCTGTTCGCCCGCGTCCCGGCGCGGCGCAAGTTCCTGCGCAGCGCGCGCAGCGAATATGCGAGCTGCCTCGACGGGGTGAAAAGGCTCGCGATGGCGCGGCCCGACATCGGCTTCACGGTCGAGCACGATGGGCGGCGGGTACTCGACGTGCAGGGCGGGCAGGACCGGCTCGCGCGCGTCGCGGCGCTGACCAGCCGCGAGCTGGCGGACAACAGCATCGGCGTCGATCTCGATCGCGGCGAAGTGCATCTGGGCGGCGTCATCAGCCTGCCGACCTACAATCGCGGCATCGCCGATCATCAATATCTGTTCGTCAACGGCCGGCCGGTGAAGGACCGGCTGCTCGTCGGGGCGCTGCGCGGCGCCTATGCCGACCTGCTCGCGCGCGACCGCCATCCGGTCGTTGCCTTGTTCCTCGACCTGCCGACGGGCGAGGTCGACGTCAACGTCCACCCCGCCAAGACCGAGGTGCGTTTCCGCGACCCGCAACTGGTGCGCGGGATGATCGTCGGCGGCCTGCGGCGCGCGCTCGACGAGCATGGCTTCCGCAGCGTCCAGCGCCCGGCCGAGGCGGCGCTCGCCGCGTGGCGGCAGGAACCGGTCGCATCTGGACCCGAATCGGCGACGGGTTTCCTGTTCGGCCATCGCACCGAGCCCGCCGTGCATCTGTTCGGCGCCGATGTCCCGCCGCCGGCCGAGGATGTCGCGCGCGTCTATGACCGGGTGACGCCCTTCGCGGGCCCCGCTGCACCCATCGCGGGCCGCGCCGAGGTCGCCGAGGCGCCGCCGCCCGCGGCCGGGGCGCACCCGCTCGGAATCGCGCGCGGGCAGATCGCGAAAACCTATATCGTCGCAGAGGCCGAGGACGGGCTGGTCATCGTCGATCAGCATGCCGCACACGAGCGGCTGGTGCTCGAGACGCTGCGCCGCGGTATGGCGGGACAGGGCGTCGCGTCGCAGGGCCTGCTGCTGCCCGAAGTGGTCGAACTCGACGAACCCGCCTGCGACCGGCTCGAAGCGGCGTCGCCGCAGCTTGCGGCGCTGGGCGTCGAACTCGAACGCTTCGGTCCCGCGGCGGTGATGGTGCGCGCGACCCCCGCGATGCTGGGAACGATCGACTGCCGCAAGCTCGTCACCGACATTGCCGACGATCTCGCGGGCTATGACGCCGCACTCGGCCTTTCGGAAAAGCTGGAGCTGGTCGCGGCGACGATGGCCTGCCACGGCTCGGTCCGCGCCGGCCGGACGCTGGCGGTCGCGGAGATGAACGCGCTGCTCCGGCAGATGGAGGTGGCGCCGCATTCGGGCCAGTGCAACCACGGTCGTCCGACCTGGGTGAAACTGGCGATGGACGACGTCGAAAAACTGTTCGGCCGGAAATAGGGACGGGACGATAGCGCCGCCGAATGAAAGGGGCGGAAAGCCGCCGGCTTCCCGCCCCTCGACGATCTGTGACCGTCACCCTCGGGTCGCAGAGGGTTGAGGGCTCCATCGCTGCATTTGTCGGGAGTGTCATACCCCAAATGGGTGATCTGACATGTTTTTTCAGGACGTGCCGGCGATGATCGCGTCGCTTCGCCGACGCGTTCCCGCTCGATTTCGACGGTCACGCAAACAGGGCGGGTTTACGCTTGTCCGTTGCCCGCCGCGTCCCGGACGCGGATCAGGCCCGCCGAGCGCATCGTCATCACCGGCTCGTCATGCTGGTTGAGCACCGTGAGCTTCGAGGACAGGATCCCCATGTCGGGCCGCTTCGCGGAGCGGCGCTTTTCGACGACCTCCATCTCGCAGCGCAGCGTGTCGCCGGGATAGACGGGCTTCAGCCAGCGCAGTTCGTCGATGCCGGGAGAGCCGAGCCCGGCCTGTTCATGTGCCTTCATGTGATCGACCATCATCCGCATCGCCATCGCGCCGGTGTGCCAGCCGCTCGCCGACAGACGGCCGAAATAGGTCTGCGCCGCCGCCTCGTCGTCGAGGTGAAAAGGCTGTGGGTCGTATCGGCTCGCAAAATCGACGACTTCCTCGCGCGTCACCAGCTTGCTGCCGAAGCGCTGGATTTTCCCGACCTCTATATCCTCGTAATAAAGCATGGCGCGCCTATGCGCGGAAAGGCGCGGGCGAGGCAAGGGGCTTGTCGTCGCCGACCGGCCGGGCGGATTGCGCCTTGATTTGCACCGCGCGCATGGTGCATCCGGTTGCAACGGCAACGAAGGGGAATTTCCGATCATGAGAAGGACTTGGATCGCCATGGCCCTGGCGGTGACAGGGGCGGGGGCGGCGCTCGTCGCGGTGCCTGCGGCAGGACAGAAGGCGGACGACGCCGACACCAACGCGATCATCGACCAGGGCTTCAACCACAGCCAGGTGATGCGCATCGCGCAGGAGATGACCGACGGGCTGGGTCCGCGCCTCACCAATTCGCCCGCGATGCGCCGCGCCGAGCAATGGGCGATCGACCGCTTCGCCGGCTGGGGTCTCGCCAATGTCCGCCGCGAGGGGTTCGAGTTCGGCCGCGGCTGGGAAATCCTGTCGGTCGACGTGCGCATGACGGCGCCGCGGCCGCTCGCGCTGACGGCGATACCGATCGCCTGGACCCCGTCGACCGGCGGCGCGATCACCGCGCCGATCCTCGTCGCGCCGATGAGCAAGGAAGAGCATTTCGCCGAATGGAAGGGCAAGCTGGCCGGCAGGATCGTGCTCGTCACGCTCCCCGGCACCGGCGACGAGCCCGAAAAGGCTCCCTTCCGGCGTCTCGGCAGTGAGGATTTCGAGAAGCTCGAGGCCTTTCGCCAGCCCAAATATGATCCCGACGCGATCAACAAGCGCCTCGAGCGCGTCAGCTTCGCCGAAAAGCTCGACGCCTTCCTCAAGGCCGAAGGGGCGGTCGCCTGGGTCCGGCAGTCGTACCGCGACGGCAAGCTGGTGCATGGCGAGGGCTATAACTACCGCGTCGGCCACACGCTGTCGCTGCCCGGTGTCGAACTGGCGGCGGAGGATTATCGCCGCCTCGCGCGCCTCGCCAAGTCGGGCCCGGCGCCGCAGCTTTCGATCGACAGCAACGTCCGCTTCGACGACAGCGACACGAAGGCGTACAACATCATCGCCGACATCCCGGGCAGCGACCCGAAGGCCGGCTATGTGATGGCGGGCGCGCATTTCGACAGCTGGGTCGCGGGCGACGGCGCGACCGACAATGCCGCGGGCAGCGCGGTGGTGATGGAGGCGGCGCGCATCCTCAAGACGTTGGGCGTCCGGCCGAAGCGGACGATCCGCTTCGTGCTGTGGACGGGCGAGGAGCAGGGGCTTCTCGGCAGCCTCGCCTATGTCGACAAGCATCTCGCGACGCGTCCCGGCCCGACCGAGGCCGAGGACGGCAATGCGCTCTATTACGGGTGGCCGAACCGCTATCCGGTGACGCCGCGGCCCGGCTACGGCGACCTCAAGGCCTATTTCAACATGGACAATGGCTCGGGCAAGCTGCGCGGCGTTTATGCCGAGGGCAATGTCGCCGCGGTTCCGCTGCTCCAGGCGTGGCTCGCGCCGTTCGCCAGCATGGGCGCCGGAAAGGTCGTCGCGGCGCCCACCGGCGGCACCGACCATGTCTATATGCAATCGGTCGGCGTGCCGGGCTTCCAGTTCATCCAGGACCCGCTCGATTACGGCTCGCGCACGCACCACAGCAGCGCCGATACCTTCGATCATCTGAAGGCTGACGACCTGCGCCAGGCGTCGGTGGTGATGGCGGGGATGCTGCTGGCATCGGCGAACAGCGACAAGGTGCTGCCGCGCTTCCCGGTCCCGTCGCAGCCGGCCCCCTATGACCCGTTCCAGTACAAGGACCCGGATCAATAGGATCGCAGCAGCCTCTTTCCCGTTCGTGTCTCGACTTCGCTCGACACGAACGGAAAAGGGAAGCGGATTTGGCCTTTAGAGCATCCGTGCCTTAAATATGCACCGTTTGCCCTGAGCTTGTCGAAGGGCCGTTCTTTCTGCCAGGCGCCGCAAGAAGAAGTAGAACGGTGCTTCGACAAGCTCAGCCCGAACGGCTGAGAGGGTGTGTCAGATTTCAGGCACGTCGCTCTAAGCCGACATGGTGATCCCGGCCCGACCGTTCTCGACCACGCCGGTCGCGCGTTTCGACAGCGTGTTCACCGGCGTCGTCACCTTGTCGACGACCATGAAATGCGTCTGCCACGCCTCGCGGCCGACCTCGCAGACCAGATAGCCGCGCTGGTCGTTGGCGAATTTCAGTTCGGGGTTGCGCGCCAGCCATTCGTCGGTCCCGGCGCGCTTGTCGCTGCCGTCGCCGCCGCTGGAGATCGAGGTGCCGACGAACTCGGCCGCGACCAGCTTGTCCTTCAGCACCAGGTCGCCGCAGAAATTCTGGTGCTCGTCGCCCGTCAGCACGACGCAGTTCTTCAATCCCGCAAAGCGCGACAGGATGCGCTCGCGCGGCGCTTCATAGCCCGCCCAGCTGTCGATGTTGATGATCTTCTCGGGCTCGTCGGGCCGGCGGCGGCGGTCGAGCGACATCATCGTCACCTGCTGCGCGATCGTGTTCCACGTCGCGCCGCCCCTGGCGAGGTTGCGCGCAAGCCATTCCTCCTGCGCCTTGCCGAGCACCTGCGCATCCTTCGCATAGACATCGGGACAGGCAGGCTTGAAGCCGTCGCCGCACGGCTGGTTGTCGCGATACTGGCGCGTATCGAGCACCTGCATCGCCATCAGGTCGCCGTAGCGCAGCTCACGATGCGCCGCGACCATGCCGCCGCGCGGCAGCAGCGCCCGGCGCACCGGCATATGTTCGTACCACGCCTGCATCGCCGCCTGCTTGCGCAGCATGAACACCTCGGGCGGCGGCGCGTCGGGGTCGTTGCCGTCGAGCCCCAGTTTCCAGTCGTCGAAGGTCGATACCCAGTCGTTGCGGATCTCGTGGTCGTCGAAGCTCGAGATGAAGCCATGCGCCGATCGCGCCGCCTGCATGTCGATATCGAGCAAGGTCTGGGTATAGGCGGTGCGGAAATCGCCCAGATCCTGCAGCCCGCGCAGCGCATATCTGCGCACCGGGCGGATCGGCAGGCCGCTGTCGTACAGATAGTCCTGCTGATATTCGTAGATGAAGTCGCCATAATGATAGACGAAGGCCAGGTCTTCGCGCGCGAGGTGGCGATAGGCCCCGTAGAAGCCCGATTCATAATGCTGGCAGCCGCAGACCCCGAATTTCAGCGCGTCGGCGCGCGCGCCGGGGGCGGGAAGGGTGCGGGCGCGCCCGCGCAGGCTGCGCTCGCCACCCGCGACGAAGCGGTAATAATAGGGGCGGTCCGGCTGCAGGCCAGCGACCTCGACATGGATGCTGTGACCCAGCTCGGGGCGCGCCAGTTCGGTGCCCTTCGCGACGACGTCGCGAAAGCCGCCGTCGCTCGCCACCTCCCATTCGACCGGCACCGGGACGAGCGGCATGCCGCCGTGCGGCGCCATCGGTTCGGGCGCGAGGCGGGTCCAGATGACGAAGCCGTCGCTCGCCGGATCGCCCGCCGCGACGCCGAGGCTGAACGGAAAATCGCGGAAGAAGCCGGCCTCCGCGCGTAGGATCGCGGGGGCCGACAGTCCGGCAAGCGTGGCGGTGGCAAGGAAATGGCGGCGGTTCAGCATGGCAGGCTCCGCGGACGGGAAGGACGAATCGGATAGTGCCAGATAGCCGAGCCCGATGCGACTTCAATGACAGGCGTGCATGATGCCCGGCCGCTCTCAGAACCAGAGGTGCACCCCCGCGACGAACGCGGGGTGCGAGGCCTTTTCACCGGCGGCGCGTGCGATCCGCGCGGTGCGGCCGAGCTTGCGTTCCCACGCGACGCCGACATAGGGCGCGAATTCGCGCGCGACCTCATAGCGCAGGCGCAGGCCCAGTTCGATACCCGACAGGCCGCCGCCGACGGCGCGCTCGGGCACGTCCTGAAAGGCCAGTTCGATTTCGGCCATCGGCTGCGCGATCAGCCGCTGGGTGATGCGCTGGTCGTAGCTCGCCTCCAGCCGCGCTGCCGCGTCGCCCTTGTCCGACAGGAACAGCGCGCCCTCGATCTCGAACCAATAGGGGGCGAGGCCTTCGAAGCCGATCACGGCATGCGTCGGCGAAGGGCCGGGGCCGAAGTCCTGCCGGACGCCCGCCTGCAGGTTGAAATAGGGGCCGATGGCGCGGCTCCACAGCGCCTGGACCTCGGCTCCCTCGACCGCACCGCCGAAATCGCCTTCGCCCTCGCTCTTGACTACCAGCCGATCGATGTCGCCGCCGAACCACCCCTCGGCTTCCCAGGCGTAGCCATCGCGGCCCTTGCGCGCCCGCCATTCGGCGAGGTTGACCATGATGCGCGAAAAGCGGCCGCCGCCATGCTCGGCATAAAGGCGCGCGCGGGGTCCGGCCATCGCCTCGGCGCCGAACAGCCGGTCGGCGGCATCGACGCGCGGCGCGGAAGGTGCGGGCGCATCGCCCACCGGTTGGTCGGGGATCATGGGGTAAGGCGGCGCGGCTTCGGCTGGCCGGCAATGGCCCATCGCGGCGTGCTCGGGCGGGCAGGGGGCGGCGGGGTTCGCCGGTACCGGCGGCGGCGTTTCCAGTGTGCAGTGCCCCATGGCGGCATGCTCAGCCGTGCAGCCGGGTGCGTTCGGTTCGTGGCGCGGAGGTGCCGGGTCCATCGTGCAATGGCCCATCGCCGCATGCTCGGCGGAGCAGGCGGTCGCAGGCTCTTCCGGCGCCGGCTTTTCGGGCGGTGGCGCCATCGTGCAATGGCCCATCGCCGCGTGGTCGGGCGTGCAGGCGGGCGCGGCGGCGGCCGGATGCTGCGCCGCCATCAGCAGGATCGCGAGCAGGCTCATGCCGCGTCCCCCGCCGGGCGCACCGTCACCACCTGCATCATCCCGGCGTGCATGTGATAAAGCAGGTGGCAGTGGAAGGCCCAGTCGCCATAGGCATCGGCGGTGAGGTCGAAGCTCAGCTTGCCGCCGGGCTGCACGTTGACCGTATGCTTGCGCGGCGCATGGTCGCCCTTGCCGGTGACAAGCTCGAAGAAATGGCCGTGCAGATGGATCGGATGCGTCATCATCGTGTCGTTGACCAGCGTCACGCGCACCCGCTCGCCCTGCGTGAAGGGGATCGGGGCCTTGACCTCGTTCATCTTCACCCCGTCGAATGCCCACATATAGCGTTCCATATTGCCGGTCAGATGGATCTGCATCTGCCGTGTCGGCGTGCGCGTGTCGGGATTGCGGTCGAGCGCGATCAGATCGCGATAGGTCAGCGCCCTCTCGACTCCTTCGAGGCCCACCCCCGGCTCGCCGGTGCGATCGGCGGGCATCGGCGAGATGCTCTGCACCGCCGGCGTGTCCCTGACCGTCGGGGCCAGCGTCATGTCGCGCATGCCGTGATCCATGCCGCCGCCATTGCCGCTGGCCGCATCGGGCGTGCAATGCCCCATAGCGGCATGTTCGGGGGCGCAGGCCGGGCCGCCGCCATGGTCCATGCCGCCCATTCCCATATCCTTCATGGTCAGCACCGGACGCGGGCGCAGGGCCGGGACCGGGGCCGCCATGCCCGCGCGTGGGGCCAGCGTCGCGCGCGCCATGCCCGACCGGTCGGATGTCTCGCCGACCAGCGTATAGGCGCGGTCCCCCGGCGTGACGATCACGTCATAGGTCTCGGCGACCCCGATCTGGAATTCGTCGACCGTCACCGGGCGGACGTTGCATCCGTCGGCCTGTACCACGGTCATCGGCAGGCCGGGAATGCGGATGTTGAAGGTCGTCATCGCCGAGGCGTTGATGATGTGCAGCCGCACGCGCTCGCCGGCGCGGAACAGCCCGGTCCAATTGTCGGCGGGGCCGTGGCCGTTGACCAGATAGCGATAGGCGGCGGCGGTGACGTCGCTGATGTCGGTCGGGTCCATCCGCATCGCGCCCCACGCGATCCGGTCCTTCAGCGGCTGGTCGCGCCCCGCCAGCAGGCCCGAAAGCGTCTGCTTGCGGTGGTTGAAATAACCGCCCATCTGCTTGAGCTTCCGGAAGATGGCGTGCGGATGCAGCGGGCTGAAATCGGACAGCAGGATCACATGCTCGCGGTCGTGCGCGACGGGATCGGCGCCGGCGGGATCGATGACGATCGGGCCGTAATGCCCCATCTGCTCCTGCAATCCCGAATGGCTGTGATACCAATAGGTGCCGGCCTGCCGCACCGGGAATTCATAGGTGAAGGTCGCCCCCGGCGCGATACCCGGAAAGCTGATCCCCGGCACCCCGTCCATGTGAAAGGGCAGGATCAGGCCGTGCCAGTGGATCGAACTGTCCTCGTCGAGCCGGTTGGTGACGTGAAGGCGCGCCTGCGTGCCTTCGGTCAGGCGGATCAGCGGTCCCGGGATCGTGCCGTTGATGCCGATCGCATGATGATCGCGTCCGTCGAGCGTCAGCGTCTGATGCGCGATCGTCAGCCGGACGTCGGGGCCGGAGACGGTCGGCAGGCCGGCCGAAACCGGCTTCGCCCACAGCGGCAGCCACGGGGTCAGCGCCGCGGCGGCTCCCCCCGCGATCAGCGCACGACGTCCGATGGCGTCGCTCACGGCAGCGTTCCGATCATCCATAGCGCCATCGCGATCATGCCCAGATTCTCGGTCAGCGAGACGAAGCCCAGCGGTACCTTGCTGCCGCCGCCGACGCAGGCGCATTTGATCGATCGCCTGTCGATATAGACCGCCTTGAACACCGACACCGCGCCGATGCCGCCGATGAACAGCGCGACCGGGATCGACAGCCAGGGCAGGGCATGCGCGGTCATCAGCACCCCGGCCAATCCCTCGGCAAAGGGATAGATGCTGGCATAGGGCACCCAGCGGCGCGCCAGCAGGTCGTAGTTCAGGAACATCGTCGCGAACTTGTCGACATCCTGCAGCTTGAGCAGCGCGAGCACGATCATGCTGAACGAGACGAACCACTCGGCGGCGCGCAGCGTGAAGGCGTCGCCATAGGCCGCGAAGCTCGTCGCGAGCGCCATCAGCGCGGTCATCGCGAACAGCGCGATCACGGGCGTGTAGCTGGTCGCGTCGGGGTCGGCGACCTTCAGCCCGAAATGGCGCCGCAGATCGTCGTGACCGCCGATGCGCACCCCGTCGATGAAGGTCTGCGGGGTCGTCTTGACGCCATGCTCGGCCTTGAAGGCGTCGGTTTCGGCGCGCGTCGTCAGCCAGCGATCGTCGACCGCGAAGCCGCGGCTTTTCAGCAGATGCTTCGCTTTCAGCCCGTAAGGGCAGATATGGTCGGGCATGACCATGCGATAGAGGATTGCCTGTTTCGTCATGCGGCTCCTATACCGTCCGTACCATGGTACGGAGTCAAGCGATGCAGATCACGATCGGGAAACTGGCCTCGGCGGGCGGTGTCGGGGTCGAAACGGTGCGCTATTACCAGCGGCGCGGCCTGATGGCGACGCCGATGCGCAGTGGCGGCGAGCGCTGGGGCGGCGGCATTCGGCGCTATGGCGCCGACGACCTGCGGCGCCTTCGCTTCATCCGCTCGGCGCAGGCGGCGGGTTTCACGCTCGACGAGATTTCGGACCTGCTCGCGCTGGAGGAAAGCAACGACCGCGCCCGCGTGCGCCGGCTGGCGCGCCAGCGGATCGACGCGCTCGATCGGAAGATCGCGCAGATGACCGAAACCCGCGCCGCACTTGCCCGCCTCGCCGACCAGTGCGCGGCGAGCGATGCCGGGGACGGCCGCGGGCCATGCCCGATACTGGCGGCGTTCGAACCATAGATTCCCTTCCCGCTCGCGGGAGGGGCAGCGAGACTTACGGGCTTGTCCGCTAGTCGCAGCGGGGTGGGCAGCCGCGACGTCGCCGGCCCACCCTCGCTCCTCCCGCCTGCGGGAGGGGGAGATTCCGTCAGCTATGCAGAAAGTGCATCACATCCCCGTCCTGCACGACATAGCCTTTGCCCTCGGCGCGCAGCTTGCCCGCTTCGCGCGCCTTCGCTTCGCCACCCAGCGCGACATAGTCGGCAAAGGCGATCGCCTCGGCGCGGATGAAGCCCTTCTGGAAATCGCTGTGGATTTCGCCCGCCGCCTCGGGCGCGGTCGCGCCGGTGTAGACGGTCCAGGCGCGCGCCTCCTTCGGTCCGACGGTGAAGAAGGTCAGCAGGTGGAGCAGTTCGTACCCGGCGCGGATCACGCGCGCGAGACCGGTTTCGTGCAGCCCCATCTCTTCGAGGAACAGCATCCGCTCCCCGGCCTCCATGCCGACCAGTTCGCTCTCGATCGCGGCGGAGACGAGCACCGCCTGCGCACCCTCGGCCTTCGCGCGCGCGAACACCGCGTCGCTGTGCGCGTTGCCCGTCGCGGCGTTCGCTTCCTCGACATTGCAGACATACAGGACGGGCTTGGTGGTCAGAAGCTGCGCCTGGCGGAGGATGCGTTCTTCTTCGGGGTCCTTCGGCTCGGTCAGCCGCGCGGGCTTGCCGGCGCGCAGCAGGTCGAGCGCCTGGCCGAGCACCGAGGCCGCGGCCTTGGCCTCCTTGTCGCCGCTGGTCGCCTTCTTCTGGAAGGCGGGGACGCGCTTCTCGAGGCTTTCGAGGTCGGACAGCAGCAATTCGGTTTCGACCGTCTCGGCGTCGGCGACGGGGTCGACCTTGTTCTCGACATGCTGGATGTCGTCATCCTCGAAACAGCGCAGGACGTGGACGATCGCATCGACTTCGCGGATGTTGCCGAGGAACTGGTTGCCCAGTCCTTCGCCCTTCGATGCCCCGCGCACGAGCCCGGCGATGTCGACGAAGGCGAGTTGCGTCGGAATGATCTTCTGGCTACCCGCGATCGCCGCCAGCTTGTCGAGCCGGTCGTCGGGCACCGCGACATTGCCGATGTTGGGCTCGATGGTGCAGAAGGGGTAGTTCGCCGCCTGCGCCGCCTGCGTCTCGGTCAGCGCGTTGAACAGGGTGGACTTGCCGACATTGGGCAGCCCGACGATTCCGCATTTGAAACCCATGAATCTCGTCTTTCGGTCATATTGGGCGCCGGTCGGGCGCCGATGGCAGGCGCGCTAGCCGTTTCGCATCGCTTTTTCCAGAGCGCGATGATCCCGGCCCGCCGGTTCGTGCCGAACGGGCCCGAAAGAAGGGGGGCAGAGAAGGGCGCTGGGCCGGACCTCAGTCGTGCACCGCGCGGACCAGCGGCCCCAGCGGGCTGCCGCCCAGCCATGCGACCTGCACCTCGGCCGCGACGCGATTGATCGCCTCCTGCGGCTTGGGCCCCGGATGGACCGCGCGGCGCAGCGGGCGCGTGCCCGCGGGCATCGCCATGATCTCTGCGATCGCGTGCGGCACGTCGGCGGGGTCGGCGCTGCGTCCGCTGCCGTCCTCGGTTCCCATGCCGCGCGTGAAGGGCTCATAGGCCGCCAGCCGCTCGGGATCGCTGCGTTCCTTCAGCGCGCCGGTATAGACGTTGCGGTTCTGCCAGACGCGGGTGGGGTAGCCGCCGGGCTGAATGATCGTCACCTCGATGCCGTGCGGCACCAGTTCATAGGCAAGCTGTTCGGACAAGGCCTCCACCGCGAACTTGGTCGCCGAATAATGGCCGCCCCCGGGGACGATCACCCGGCCGAGCTGCGACGAGATGTTGACGATCTGCCCGGCCCTGGCGGCGCGCATCTGCGGCAGCAGCGCGCGAATCATCCGCTGCATGCCGATGACGTTCGTATTGAAGGCAAGGTGCGTCGCCTCCATGTCCTGCACCTCGATCGGGCCGGAGATGCCGACCCCGGCATTGTTGATCAGCGTGTCGATGCGTCCGCCCGCGGCTTCGAGCGCGCTTGCGGTGCCCGCGGCAACCGAATCGTCGCTCGTCACGTCGATTTCGACAATATGCAGGTCGAGCTTTTCCTTCGCCGCTTCCGCTGCCAGCGTGTCCGCCTCGGGACGCGGCAGGTTGCGCATGGTCGCGATCACCTTCGCGCCGAGCCGGGCATAATGCAGCGCGCCGATCCGGCCGAATCCGCTCGACGTGCCGGTAATCAGGACGGTGCGGCCCTTCAGCGCTCCGGGCGCGGGCGGCGCGGCGGCGTGAAGCAGGGCGGGGGCTGCGGCGGCCAGCGCGGCGCCCCCGGCGAGTAGTTGGCGGCGATCGGGGCGCGAAGGACGGGGCATCGGCGAAACTCCTTTCGGCGCCATCATGCCCCAGCCGGGCGCATGTGCCAATCGTCGTTCAGTCGTTCAGCCGCAGCGCAAGGTCGTTCAGGAAGCGCGCGTCGTCGCCGTCCGCCAGGCCGCCCGCCTCGGCGGCGATCGCGCCCAGCAGGTCGGTCAGCGGCTCGATCTCGCTCTTGTGGTAAGGACCCAGCACATATCCGGTCACCCGGTCCTTGTGCCCCGGATGACCGATCCCGATGCGCACGCGGCGGAAATCGTCGCCGATATGCTGGATCAGGCTGCGGATGCCGTTATGCCCCGCCGCGCCGCCGCCGCGCTTCACCTTCACCTTCATCGGCGCAAGGTCGAGCTCGTCATAGAAGACGGTGACGTCCTGCGGCGTCAGCTTGTAGAAATCGAGCGCGGCGCGGACGCTGCGGCCGCTTTCGTTCATGAAGGTCGACGGCTTGAGCAGCAGGATGCGGTGGCGGCCGATCCGGCCGTCCTGCACCCAGCCCTGGAATTTCTTCGCGGGCGTCGCGAATCCGTGCGCGTCGGCGATGACGTCGACGGCCATGAAGCCGACATTGTGGCGGTGCATCGCATATTGGGGACCGGGATTGCCGAGGCCGACCCAGAGCTGCATGTCAAAAACCCCTCACTCCCTGTCGTGTCACCCTGAACCTGTTTGGCAATTATCCCCTTCCGACACGTGAGCGTTCCCCGGCGAAAGCCGGGGTCCAGCTACGTGCGCCTGCCTCGCATGGACCCCGGCTTTCGCCGGGGATCACCAGCGTCCCTGTCTCAAGGGTATAAACGCCAACCTGTTTCAGGGTCGATGGCCTGCCCTCGAAACTGGCGCGGCGCAGAGGGAGAGGTCGGACCATGGATGCTGAAACAAGTTCAGCATGACGAAGCGGGAAGAGGCGGCGTTTCGCCGAAATCGCCGCCTCTTCGCATATGCCCCCTCCCCCGGAAGGGGAGGGGTTGAAGTGTTGGTGTCAGGCTTCGCCTTCGGCGGCTTCGCCTTCATCCTTGGTCGTGTCGCCGTCGCTCGACTTGAGCGCCGACGGGGCGACGATCGTCGCGATGGTGAAGTCGCGATCGGTGATCGCGCTTTCCACGCCCTTCGGCAGGGTGACGTGGCTGATGTGGATCGACTCGCCGACGTCGAAGCCGGTGACGTCGATCGTGATGTCGTCGGGAATCTTGTCCGCTTCGCAGATCAGTTCCAGCTCGTGGCGCACGACGTTCAGCACGCCGCCGCGCTTCAGGCCCGGGGACTTCTCCTCGTTCGCGAACAGCACGGGAACGCCGACCTGCACCTTGGTGTCCTTCGACACGCGCAGGAAGTCGGCATGGATCGGACGATCCTTGACCGGATGGAAAGCGACGTCCTTGGGCAGGGTGCGGATGGTCTTGCCGCCCAC
The DNA here is from genome assembly GCF_002953155.1 of Sphingopyxis sp. MG. Classification (NCBI taxonomy): domain Bacteria; kingdom Pseudomonadati; phylum Pseudomonadota; class Alphaproteobacteria; order Sphingomonadales; family Sphingopyxidaceae; genus Sphingopyxis; species Sphingopyxis sp. MG. The sequence goes on along the minus strand of NZ_CP026381.1, from coordinate 2,072,612 downwards.
CTCGATCATCACCACCGAGTTCAGGAACACGCCGGTCATCAGCTGCTTCATCAGCAGCTTTTCCTCGACGTGGATCATCAGGGGGTCTTCGTTGCCGCCATAGACGACGGCGGGGACGCGGCCATTACGACGCAGCTCGCGTGAGGCTCCCTTGCCTGCACGTTCGCGCGTCTCGGCCGTCAGCGTCAGCTGATCGCTCATATCATTTCTCCGAGAAACGGTTGCACAATCCGCCACGCCTCCAGGGATGACCATGACGGAAGCGCGGGCGCATAGCGGGGAAAGGGCGAAAAGGCAAGCCGCCGGCGCGAAATGGCGCGATCTACTGCACCCGCGTCACCGTCAGGCCGTCGGCCTCCAGCAGCGCGGGCACGCCCTCGGGGCCGATCAGATGCCCCGCGCCGACCGCGACCAGCAGCGTGCCGGGGCGGTCCATCCGCCGTTTCACCCACGCGCTCCACCGCCGGTTGCGGTCGGTCAGGATCGCCTTGCGCGCCGCGGGCACCGCCTCGACGTCGGCATTGATGACCGCTTCGAGCGCCGCGACGTCGCCGCGCGACCAGGCGTCGGCCAGCGCGCCGACCTCGCGCGGCGCGCTGTCCGCGCGGCTGGCGGCGCGCTCCAGCAGCGTGCGCTGCGCCTCGGGCGGCAGCGTCTCGAACAGCAGCAGTTGCGCCTTCGCGGTCTCCAGCCCGCCGATCGGTTTGTCCGCGTCGCGGAAAGCGGCGGTCAGGCCGGCTTCGACGCCGGCGTCGGGCGATAGCTTCGCGAGCGCGGCCGTGCGCTGGCCCATCAGCACCATCACCGCCCAGTCGTCGAGGCGGTCGCCGCCGAAGCCGCCGCCCTTCGCCTCCAGCCTGCGATAGCCGCCGAGCGCTTCGCCCGACAGGCGCCGGTCGATCGCAAGCGGCGCGCTGCGCGGCGCAAGCTGTCCGAAGACTTCCCCGGCCGCCGCCAGTTCGTCGGGCGACAATTCCATCACCAGCGCGTCGGCGGCGCGCATCGCCTCGGCGACCTTGCCGCCGTGCCAGTCGGTCCCCCTGGGCAGTGCGTGCATCGTGCCGAGCAGATAGATGCGCGTATCGGGATCGGCGACCAGCCACATCGCGGGTCGCGCCTCGCGCGGCGGTTCGGCCGAACCGCACCCGGCGAACAGCAGGAAGGCGAGGGCGACCGCCGCGCGGCCGCCCCGGCGCCGATGCCAACGGCGCCGCGTCATCCCTATTCGACCCGCGTCGCGGCCAATCCGCGTTGCTGGAGATAGGTCTGCACGCTTTGCGGTCCGGCGAGGTGTCCGGCGCCGACCGCGACGAACAGGGTGCCGGGTTGCTCCATGCGCGCCTGCAGCGTCTCGGCCCAGCGCGCGTTGCGGTCGGCCAGCAGGATCTTCGCCAGTTCGGGCGTGGTGGTCATGCTTTCGTTCATCAGCACGGCAAGCTGATCGGGGTCGCCGTTGCTCCACAGCGTCACCAGCTTGTCGATCGTCGGGCCGAGCTGGTCGATGTCCTTGACCGTCGCGTTGAGGTAGGCGACCTGCTGATCCTCCGGCAGCGTGTCGAAGAAACCGAGCTGCTCCTCCAGCGTCTCCAGACCCTCGATCGGCTTTCCGGCGGCCTTGGCCGCGCGCGTCAGCGTCTTTTCCGCGCCCTGTTCGGGATCGTAGCCGAGGTTGGTCAGCGGCAGCACCGACAGTGTGACCGCGGCGAACCAGGGCTTGAACGCGTCGAACTGCGCCGGCGGGATGCCCAGCCCGGCGAGCGCCGCCTGATAGGCTTTCAGCGCATCGGGTTCGAGCCGCGACGACAGCGTCCTGCCGCTCTGGTCGAGCGCGAGGGGGATCGTCGCCTTGGCGGCCGCCATCTCGTCCTCGGGCAGCACGACCTCGAGCATCAGCGAATCGGAGGCATCGAAGGCCTGCTTCACCGCGCCGTCGAACCAGCTCAGCCCCGGTTTCAGCACGTGGATCGAGCCGAAGAGGTAAATTGTCGTATCCTCGTCCTTCACCACCCACAGCGCGGGCGCGGCGCGGGTTTCGGCCGGTGCTGCTGGGGCGGCGGCAGCGGGTTCGTCGACCTGCGCGAAGGCAAGGGGGGCGGCCGAGCCAAGCGCGAGGGGAAGCAGCGCGCACGCGGCGGCAAGCGTCTTGAGCCAGGGTTTCGTTCGGTTTTTCATTCGGGGAAAGCCTTTCATCCGTTCGGGGGTATGTGCCGCAAGGGAAATGGGGAAAGCAAGCGCGGCGGGATCAGCGGAATTTGAGCCAGAGATAGACGACCGCATTGACGACGAGCGTCAGCAGGAACAGCAGCATCGCGTCGGGCGACGGTGCCAGTGCGGCGCGGTGCAGCACCCACCATACGGGCGCGGGAAACATCAGGGCATACCATCCCGCCGTGCTCGCCCACAGCCAGGCATGCTCCTCATGATCGTCGATCGCGCGGTGATAGAGGATCATCGCGATCGCGAGCCCGATCGTCCAGCAAAGCGCGGCCGCGATCGCGAAGCCGGGGGTGAGCGAACCGGTCGCGAGCATCTCGGTCAGGCCGCGCCCTTCGGGCTGGTCGACCACGAGCCAGCCGCCGATAAGCCCGCCGACCAGCGCGGCAAATCCCAGCGACTTCCAATAGCGACGACGGCGCGGCGACATCGGGCGGCGCGGGCGCGGGGTTTCTGCATCAGTCATCGGCATGTCCTTTCTGGCCATCGTCGAAGATTTCCTCGATCGGCATGCCGAACAGGCGCGCCAGCTTGAAGGCGAGTGGCAGCGACGGGTCGTATTTGCCCGTTTCGATCGCATTGACCGCCTGCCGCGACACATCGAGCCGCTCGGCCAGTTCGGCCTGGCTCCAGTTGCGCATCGCGCGCAATATCTTCAACTTGTTGTTCATCGGCGCCTCCAGGGCTCGTCGTGCCGCCAGGCAGCCGCCATCTCATGCGCGCGGCGACAACGCCACCATCATCAGCGCCATCTGCGCTTCCCCCCTCGCGGCCTGAGCGATGGCGTTCGCCGCTTGCGGTTGCGCGCCGGCGACCGTCTCGGCGATGCACTGTGCTTCGATCGCGCGGTCGGCGACGCTGCGCAGACCCGTGCGGCACAATTGGCGCGCCGCGCTTTTCAGCCGCGCGTCGAGTTGCGTCCGGCCGCGCGCCGAAGCGAGGTCGAGGTCGGCGGTGCGGACCGCGATGCGGCCGGTATCGGCATCGGCGCTCGCGGCAAAGGCGGGCGAACCGCCGAGGGCGAGCGTCAGGGCGAGGATGGCGGCGCGAGTCGTCATGGCATCGGTTCCTTCATCGAAGTGACAGTCATGTTGGCCTGTCGTTTTGTCAGGTTTCCATGACTATATGTCGCGATTCACTGACCATGTCAATAAAACATGACAAAAAGTTGGGTTAGCCTGACACGGCTGGTGATTTTCCTCCGTGCCGATCGGGAGCGGAGCCTTGACCCTGCGCCGCTGCTGCGCCAATGCGGCGGCGATTTTGCACCTGCGAAGGAAATGCGGCCGTGGCCGACGCCGAAGCGAAGCGACCCCTCAGCTTTCAGGACGTGATCCTGACCCTGCATGCCTATTGGGGTGCGCGCGGCTGTGCGATCCTTCAGCCCTATGACATGCGCGTCGGGGCGGGGACCTTTCACCCGGCGACGACGCTGCGCAGCCTGGGGCCGGAGCCGTGGAATGTCGCCTATGTCCAGCCGAGCCGCCGCCCGACCGATGGCCGCTACGGCGAGAATCCCAACCGCCTTCAGCATTATTACCAGTATCAGGTGATCCTGAAGCCGTCGCCCGCCGACATTCAGGACCAGTATCTCGGCAGCCTCGCCGCGATCGGCATCGACCCGCTGCTCCACGATATCCGCTTCGTCGAGGACGATTGGGAATCGCCGACGCTGGGCGCATGGGGACTCGGCTGGGAAGTGTGGTGCGACGGGATGGAGGTGTCGCAGTTCACCTATTTCCAGCAGATGGGCGGCTATGACTGCAAGCCGGTCGCGGGCGAGCTGACCTACGGGCTCGAACGCCTCGCCATGTATATCCAGGGCGTCGACAATGTGTACGACCTGCGCTTCTCCGACCCCGTTGGCGACGTGCCGGGGGTCAGCTACGGCGACGTGTTCCTCGAAAATGAGCGGCAATTCTCGAAATGGAATTTCGAGGTCGCCGACACCGATACGCTGTTCGCGGGCTTCAAGGCGGCCGAGGCCGAATGCGAGCGCGCGATCGCCGCACAGGTTCCGCTCGCCGCCTACGACCAGGCGATCGAGGCGAGCCACCTCTTCAACCTGCTCCAGGCGCGCGGCGTCATCAGCGTGCAGGAACGCGCCAACTACATGGCCCGCGTCCGCGACCTCGCCAAGGGAAGCTGCAAGGCGTGGATCGACAGCCAGTCCGACCGCTGGACCGCAGCCTGGCCGGGATGGACGCTGTGATGGCCGTCCAAAATCCTCCCCGGAACGGGGAGGGGGACCACGCGCAGCGTGGTGGAGGGGGCTCGCGGAGCCTGCAACGCCCGCAGGTCTATGCCGCCCGCAAACTCCGCCGCGAAATGACCTTGCCCGAGGTTCTCTTGTGGGAGCAACTGCGCGGCCAGAAACTGGGCGCGAAATTCCGTCGTCAACACCCGGTCGGTCCCTATGTCGCGGATTTCTGCTGCATGGCTGCAAGACTGATCGTCGAAATCGACGGCGAGGCGCATGATCGCGGGACGGCACCGGCTCGTGACGCCGCGCGTGAGGCACGCCTGGCAGCGCAAGGATTTGAGGTCGTTCGCGTGACGGCAAAGGATGTGCTGGAAAATATGGACGGCGTCGTCGCGCTGCTTCGGCTCAAGGCCGATAGCCCCTTCCACCATGCCTCCGGCATGGTCCCCCTCCCCGCAAGCGGGGAGGATGTGCAATGACCGACTTCCTTCTCGAACTGCGCAGCGAGGAAATTCCCGCCCGTATGCAGGCTGGCGCGCGCGCCGAGCTGGAAAAGCTGTTCCGCGCCCGGATGGCGGCGGCGGGGCTGGCGGTCGGCGATCTGACCGTCTGGTCGACCCCGCGCCGGCTCGCGCTGATCGCGAAGGACCTTCCCGACGCGACCGCCGCGGTCAGCGAGGAGTTGAAGGGTCCGCGCACCAGCGCGCCGCCGCAGGCGCTCGAGGGCTTCCTGCGCAAGACCGGGCTGACGCAGGACCGGCTCGAAGACCGCGACGGCGTCTGGTTCGCGGTGATCGACAAGCCCGGCCGTGCAACGAACGAGGTGCTGGCGGAGGCGATTCCCGCGATCGTCCGTGCCTTCGCCTGGCCCAAGTCGATGCGCTGGGGCCGCGACAGTGCGAACAGCGACAGCCTGCGCTGGGTGCGGCCGCTGTCGGGCATCGTCGCGCTGTTCGGCGAACGGTTGATTGCGTGTGAAATTGGCGGGATTTCCGCGGGTTTCGCGACGCGCGGCCATCGCTTCCATTGCCCGGGCGAAATCACCATCGGCTCGGCGGCGGATTATGCCGACAAGCTGCGCGCCTGCCATGTCATCGTCGATCAGGAGGAACGCGCCCGCATCATCCGCGAAGGCGCGGCGAAGGTCGCGGCCGACGCCGGGTTGACGCTCGTCGAGGACGAAGGGCTGGTGGTCGAGAATGCCGGGCTCACCGAATGGCCGGTGCCGCTGCTCGGCCGCTTCGACGAGACCTTCCTCGAGGTGCCGCCCGAGGTGATCCAGCTCACGGCGCGGGTGAACCAGAAATATTTCGTCGTGACCGGTGCCGACGGCAAGTTGGCGAACGGTTTCGTCTGCACCGCGAACATCGCCGCGAGCGACGGCGGCGCGGCGATCGTCGCGGGCAACCGCAAGGTTCTCGCCGCGCGCCTGTCCGATGCGCGCTTCTTCTGGGAACAGGACCAGAAGAAGACGCTGGCGCAGCACGCGGAGAAGCTGGCGAACATCACCTTTCACGAAAAGCTCGGCACCGTCGCCGACAAGGTCGAGCGCGTCGCGAAGCTCGCGCGCTGGCTGGTGGAAGAGGGTGTCGTCGCTCCCTCGTGTGTTCCCGCGCAGGCGGGAACCCAGGGCGGTGATGCGCCGGCGTCTGCGGATGCAAGCTCTGGACCCCCGCCTTCGCGGGGGAACACGGAAGTGTCGCGCAAGGAACTGGCTGACCAAGCCGAACGCGCGGCGCGCTTGGCGAAGGCCGACCTCGTCACCGAGATGGTCGGCGAGTTCCCCGAATTGCAGGGCCTGATGGGCGGCTATTACGCCCGCGCCGAAGGCCTGCCCGATGCCGTCGCCGACGCGATCCGCGATCACTACAAGCCGGTCGGGCAGGGCGATGAGGTGCCGACCGCGCCGGTGACGGTGGCCGTGGCGCTGGCGGACAAGCTGGATACGCTGCGCAGCTTCTTCGCGATCGACGAGAAACCGACCGGATCGAAGGACCCGTTCGCACTCCGCCGCGCTGCGCTCGGCATCATTCGGATCGTGACCGAAAATAGCCTGCGTTTCCCGGTCGGGGAGGGGGAACTGCTCGACTTCTTCGCCGATCGCCTCAAGGTCCAGCAGCGCGAGGCCGGCGTCCGCCACGACCTGATCGACGCGGTGTTCGCCGCCAAGCAAGAAAGTGGCGCCGGCGAGGGCGATCTCGTTCGTCTGCTTGCGCGCGTGCAGGCGCTGCAGGCCTTCATGGCGACCGACGACGGCGCCAATCTGCTCGCGGGCTACAAGCGCGCCGCGAATATCCTGAAACAGGCGGGCGAGGTGACCGATGCCGCTGCCGCTACCGCGCCTACCGAGGTCGATGCAACCCTGCTCGCCGCGCTCGATGCCGCCGAACCCGCGGCGTCGGCCGCGGTCGACGCCGAGCGCTTCACCGATGCCATGGCGGCCCTTGCGACGCTCCGCGCGCCGATCGACGCTTTCTTCGAGGGCGTGATGGTCAACGATCCCGATCCTGCAGTCCGGGCGTATCGCCTGGGCCTGCTCGCCCGATTTACCGGCGCCGTCCATGGCGTCGCCGATTTCTCGAAGATCGAGGGCTGATGCCATGGCTATGCGGCATCCCTTATAGTGCGCGAAGCAAATCTGAATCGACCATAGGGCGTGGCGTCCCTATTTCCCCGCCAACCCTCCTCCCCGGGGCAGCAGGAGCATGACATGACGACGATGGTGCATTTGTTCGGCGGCACGGCCACGACGGCCGAGCGTGCGAAGGAATTGCTGGGCGGCAAGGGCGCGAACCTGGCCGAAATGGCCTCGATCGGCCTGCCGGTGCCGCCGGGCTTCACCATCACCACCGAGGTCTGCACCGCCTATTACGACAATGCGGAGCAGTTCCCCGCCGGCCTGGCCGACGAGGTCGCGAGCGGCATCGCGCATATCGAGGGGCTGACCGGCCGCACCTTCGGCGATCCCGCCAATCCGCTTCTCGTCTCGGTCCGCTCGGGTGCGCGCGTGTCGATGCCGGGGATGATGGACACCGTCCTCAACCTCGGCCTCAACGACCGCACCGTCGCCGGGCTCGCCGAGGCGTCGGGCGACCCGCGCTTCGCGTGGGACAGCTATCGCCGCTTCATCCAGATGTACGCCGACGTCGTCATGGGCCTCGACCATGCGGCGTTCGAGGAAGCGCTGGAAACCGCGAAGGAAGACAAGGGCTTCTATCTCGATACCGAGATGGCGGCAGAGGATTGGCAGGCGCTCGTCATCGAATATCAGGCGATCGTGCAGCGCGAGACCGGCGCACCCTTCCCGCAGGAGCCGAAGGATCAGCTGTGGGGCGCGATCGGCGCCGTCTTCGCGAGCTGGGAAAGCGACCGCGCGAAAGTCTATCGCCGCCTGAACGCGATCCCCGGCGAATGGGGCACCGCGGTCAATGTGCAGGCGATGGTGTTCGGCAACATGGGCGATACGTCGGCGACCGGCGTCGCCTTCACCCGCGACCCCGCGACCGGCGAGCGCGCCTGGTACGGCGAATGGCTGATCAATGCGCAGGGCGAGGACGTCGTCGCGGGCATCCGCACGCCGCAATATCTGACCCGCGCGGCGCGCGAGAAGGCCGGCGCCAAGCCGCTCAGCATGGAAGAGGCGATGCCGGAGACCTTCGCCGAGCTGGGCAGTGTCTTCGACACGCTCGAAAACCACTATCGCGACATGCAGGACATCGAGTTCACCGTCGAGCGCGGCAAGCTGTGGATGCTCCAGACGCGGAGCGGCAAGCGCACCGCGAAGGCGGCGCTGAAGATCGCGGTCGACATGGCGGCCGAAGGGCTGATCTCCGAGCAGGAAGCGGTGCAGCGCGTCGATCCCGGCGCGCTCGACCAGCTTCTCCATCCGACCCTCGACCCGAAGGCGCCGCGCGACGTGCTGACCAAGGGGCTGCCGGCGAGCCCCGGCGCCGCGTCGGGCGAGATCATGTTCGACGCCGACAGCGCCGAAAAGGCCGCGGGAATGGGCAAGGCGGTGATCCTCGTCCGCATCGAGACGTCGCCCGAGGATATTCACGGCATGCACGCCGCAAAGGGCATCCTGACCGCGCGCGGCGGGATGACCAGCCACGCGGCGGTCGTCGCGCGCGGCATGGGTCGTCCCTGCGTCTCGGGCGCGGGCGGGCTCAGCATCGACGGCGCGGCGCGCGTGCTGCGCGTCGCCGGGCGCGAACTGCGCGAAGGCGACGTCATCACCCTCGACGGCTCGACCGGCGAGGTGATGGCGGGCGAGGTGCCGACGCTGCTTCCCGAACTGGTCGGCGACTTCGGCACGCTGATGGGCTGGGCCGACAAGGTGCGCCGGATGAAGGTCCGCACCAACGCCGAGACCCCCGCCGACGCGCAGGTCGCGCGCGATTTCGGGGCCGAGGGCATCGGGCTTTGCCGCACCGAGCATATGTTCTTCGACGCCGCGCGCATCGCGGCGGTGCGCGAGATGATCCTCGCCGACAGCGAGGATGGCCGCCGCGCCGCGCTCGCCAAGCTGCTGCCCGAGCAGCGCGGCGATTTCGCCGCGATCTTCCGCGTGATGGCGGGCCTGCCGGTCACCATCCGTCTGCTCGACCCGCCGCTGCACGAATTCCTGCCGACGCGCGAAGAGGATTTCGCCGAGGTCGCCGCCGCGGCGGGCGTCGGAATCGAGGCGCTCAAGGCGCGCGCGAGCGAACTGCACGAATTCAACCCGATGCTCGGCCATCGCGGCTGCCGCCTCGGCGTCACCTATCCCGAAATCTACGAGATGCAGGCACGGGCGATCTTCGAGGCGGCATGCGACGTCGCTGCCGAGACCGGCTCGGCGCCGGTTCCCGAAGTGATGATCCCGCTCGTCGCCACGCGCCGCGAATTCGACCTGATGAAGGCGGTCGTCGATGCGGCGGCGAAGGCGGTGTTCGCGGAGAAGGGCCGCGAGATCGCCTATCTGGTCGGCACGATGATCGAACTGCCGCGCGCCGCGCTGATGGCGGGGGAAATCGCGCAGGCGGCCGAATTCTTCAGCTTCGGCACCAACGATCTCACCCAGACCACGCTCGGCGTCAGCCGCGACGACGCGGGCCGCTTCCTGACCCAATATGTCGACAAGGGCATCTTCGTCACCGACCCCTTCGTCAGCATCGACGTCGAGGGTGTCGGCCAGCTGATCGAGATCGCGGCCGAGCGCGGCCGCGGCGCGCGCGCGGGCATCAAGCTCGGTATCTGCGGCGAGCATGGCGGCGATGCGCCGAGCATCCATTTCTGCGAGCGGACCGGTCTCGACTATGTCAGCGCCTCGCCCTACCGCGTCCCGATCGCCCGGCTCGCGGCGGCGCAGGCGGCGCTGAAACGCGGTTGATCGCCGCGGCGGCGCGATCCCCTGTTCGCCGGTCGAAAAAGGCGAAATAGGGGGTTGCGCCCCCCCGCGACTGCCCGTAAAGGCACCGCTCCACGCACCCGTAGCTCAGCTGGATAGAGCACCAGACTACGAATCTGGGGGTCGGACGTTCGAATCGTTCCGGGTGCGCCATTTCCGAACAGCATCGCGAACATATGGCCCGGCTGCCGGGAAATTATCCCGTTCAGGCTGAACCGGCTCCCACGCCCGCCCTGTTTTGATTGGGGTGGGCCTGGCCTTGCGCAAGGCCAGGGCCCATCACCCCCTACATGCCGAAGGCTATGCCGACGCGCCCGCCGGTCGAGCCCTTGACGGTGGACCCCGCAAAGCCGCCGCTGATATAGACGCGCGGCGCGGCGCGGACGACCACGGCGCCGGAAAAGCCCTGTTCGCCGCGATAGGTCGCGAGGTTGAACGAGACCGAAACATCGCTGTCCGGCACGATCATCGTACCCCCCAGCGCCATCGCCGTCGCGATGCCGCCGTTGGCCCGCCGGAATCCCTCCGTCGAGACGCTTTCGAGCGCGTGGACGCGGCTATCCAGTTGCGACACGCCATCGTGGATCGCGGCGATCGCCGATCCGACGTCATGATAGGCGGCTCCCCCGACCATATAGGTCGGCGCGGACATGACTCCGGTTCCCACATCATAGGCCGCCCCGCCGCCCAGCGCGGTCGTGACCGCGGTGGCGGCCCTGTTCACCTGGCCGACATTGACGGCATCGGTGGCCGCCGTGCCAGCCGCAACGTTGACGACGCGCCGCTCCGCGCCCGCCGCGCCGACCGAGACGACATTGTCCTGATCGGCGACCGACCCGGCGCCCAGCGCCACGGCATTGGTGCCGGTCGCAGACGCCGCATTGCCCAGCGCGACATTGCCGTCGCCTTTCGCGACCGACCGGTTGCCGAGCGCCACCGCGCCGTCGCCGAATGCGGTATTGTCCGCGCCGATGGCGACGGCCCCGGTGCCGCTCGCGACATTGGGATCGCCGATCGCCACCGCGCCGTTGCCCGACGCCAGTTGCTGAAAGCCGATCGCGACCGCGCTGCCGTCCTCGGCTAGGGAGCCGGCACCGATCGCCACCGCCGCGCCGCTGTCGGCCACGGCGTCGGTGCCGATCGCGACGGTGTTGATCGCATTGCCCTTCGCGCCGAAACCCAAGGCGACCGCCTGAATATCGGAGACGGTCTGAAAGCCGATGGCGACGCCGCCATTGCCGTTGGCCGCGCTCTGCCCGCCCAGCGCGACGCTATCGGTGCCGCTGGCCTCAGCGTAAGTGCCAAGGGCGGTGGAGCCATCGCCAATGGCCTTGGCCATATATCCCGCGGCGGTCGCGCCGTCAGCGCCGGAGGCCGTCGCGGTGCCGAGCGCGGTGCCGTTCGCCTGCGTGACCTCCGCCCCAAATCCCAAGGCCGAGCCATGGTCGGCGGCTCTTGCGTAGTAGCCGAACGCCGCGGCGTATTCGCCGGCGGTGCTGCTGGAGCCGACGGCGACGCTATACGTACCGGCTTTGGCCTCGCCTCCCAAGGCGACACCCCCAACGCCGGCGTGCACGGTGGTGCCGACGGCGACGCCATAACTATCGGCTTCGGCCGCGCTGCCGACGGCGACGCCCTTAACGCCGGTCTGCGCGGTGGTGCCGATCGCCGTGCCGTCTTTTTCAGCCCGGCTGTCGGCGCCAAGCGCCATGGCGCTCGCGCCGACGGCCGCGGCGTGGTAGCCGAGCGACGTGCTCGATTCGCCTTGCGCCACGGCCAATCCGCCCACGGCGGTGCCATGGGCGCCGGCGACATTGGCATTGGAACCCAGCGCGGTATCGCCTTCATTGTTGGCATAGGCGCCGGATCCCAGCGCCGTGCTTTCCACGCCGGTTGCGTAGGCTTCGGTGCCCAGCGCCGTTGCGTCCTTCTTGTTGGCATAGGCACCTGCGCCGATCGCGACGCTATTGTCGCCGATGGCGGCCGCCGAATCGCCGATGGCGGTCGATTTCTCCCCGCTCGCGAGGCTGTTCACGCCGCATTCGGTCGAATTGGCGCCGCTTCCGGCATTGCATTCGGGCGTGGGGTCGGCCCAGGCGGGCGCGGGGAGGGCGAGCGCCAGGGGCGTGGCGGCGAGGAGCAGGGTCGAAATACGCGTCTTGTGCACGGTCAGGGTCTCCTTGTTATGGACCGTGAGATGTGCGTTGAACCGTGCCTTTTCGGCCCGGCGACCCTGTTGCATCGTCTCTCGCGGCGGCTATGTGCCCTTGCCGATTGCCATGCCCGCCAGCGCCCGTCTTGGACGGCGCGGAACACGGCACGGACGGTGCGGAACAATGCCGAAAAACAATTGATGACCGGCGCAACAGGTAAGCCGTCGATCGTTAGTTGTTTCTCGCCGTGAAAAACGGGCCGGGATAAGTAGTCGTCCCCATTTTTCCCTATCTGCGATCGACCGCACGGCTTGCCGGCCGGTCTGCCGTCAGTTCAGCAGGGTGCGGATCGCCGGCGAAGCCGCGGCGAGGCCGTCGCGCTCCATTTCGTCGAGCGTGGCGCGCGCCATGGCGCGATAGGGGGCGCCCAGCGCCGGGTAATCGGCGTCGATCGCGGCGAGGTGCCGGGCGATCGTGTCGCCGTCGCCGCGCAGCAGCGGCCCCGACAGCGCGGAAAAGCCGTGCGCCAGACTGTTTTCCAGTGCGGCGCGGACCAGCGGCGCCAGCATCGCCTCGGGCGCGTCGGCGCCTGCGGTGCGCAAGGCCTGCGACGCACCGGCGAGCAATGTCACCAGATGGTTGGCGGCGTGGCAGAGCGCGGCGTGGTAGAGGGTGCGCTGCGCCTCGGCGATCTCGACCGCGGTGCCGCCGAGCCGTTCGATCACCGCACGGGCGCGCGGCAGCGTCGCGGGGTCCGAGACCGTGACCGCGAAATGCGCGGCCGCCATCCGCTCGATTTCGGCGCGCGGATTGCCGGTGAAGGTCATCACCGGATGGATCGCCGCGATCTGTGCTCCCGCTGCCGCCAGCGGATCGAGAATCGCCGCGCCGCTGCGGCCGCTGACGTGAAAGACGAAGGGCGCATGCGGAGGCGCCAGATCGCGCGCCAGCCCGGCCGCCATGGCCGCAACCGCGTCGTCCGCGACCGCGATGACGATCAGGTCGCACGCTTCGGCGATCGCGCGCAGGTCGGTGGCGGCCGCGCCGGCAGCCTCTCGGGCGAGCGCCTCGGCCTGCTCCCGCGAGCGGCCCCAGACGAGCGGCGGCAGGTCGGCATACGGAGCAAGCGCCAGCATCAGCGCGTGCGCCACCCGGCCGGTCCCGATGATTCCCAGGCGGCGGCAGAGGCGTTTGTCGGTCATGCGTTCGTCCCTAGCGCGCCGGCGCGCGGGCGGCCATGCCGGATCGGATCATGACGCCGCAATGCAATCCATGCATGGACGCGCGCGGCGCGATCGGCTTATCATCGGCGTCGATCAACGAAAGGGGACAGGGCGGCCATGGCGCACTACGGCGATTTTCAGCACGAGATCTATTTCGGCGGGCTCAGCGGCGTGCTGCCCAAATATCCTGTCGATTTCGCGGGGCTCGAGGCGCGCGCGCAGGCGGCGATGGCGCCGTCGCTGCTCAAATATGTCCAGGGCGGCTGCGGCGACGAGTTCACGCAGGACAGCAATGCCTCGGCCTTTCGGCACTGGGGCATCGTGCCGCGGATGATGGTCGATTGCTCGGTGCGCGACCTGTCGATCGATCTGTTCGGCATGACGCTGCCGACGCCGCTGTTCATGGCGCCCATCGGGGTCACCGGCCTTTGCACGCAGGACGGGCATGGCGACATCGCCGCCGCGCGCGCCGCGGCGCTGACCGGGGTGCCGCTGACCGCCTCGACGCTGTCGAACGATCCGATGGAGGACGTCGCCACGGCGATGGGCGACACGCCGGGCTTTTTCCAGCTCTATACCCCGAAGGACAAGGAACTGGCCGAGAGCCTCGTCCACCGTGCCGAGGCGGCGGGATACAAGGCGATCATCGTCACGCTCGACACCTGGGTAACGGGCTGGCGACCGCGTGACCTCAACGATTCGAATTTCCCGCAGCTGCGCGGGCACGTCCTGTCCAACTATTGGTCCGACCCCCGCTTCCGCACGATGGTTGGCCGCCCGCCCGAAGAGGATGTGCGCACCGGCGTGATGACCTGGGCGGGCACCTTCGGCAAGGTGCTGACGTGGGACGACATGCCCTGGCTGCGCTCGCTGACCAAACTGCCGATCGTCCTCAAGGGTATCTGCCATCCCGACGATGCCCGCCGCGCGATCGATGGCGGCGCCGACGCCATCTATTGCTCGAACCACGGCGGGCGGCAGGCGAATGGCGGCATCGCCGCGATCGACATGCTGCCCGACGTCGTTGCGGCCGCCGGCAGCACGCCGGTGCTGTTCGATTCGGGGGTCCGGTCGGGCAGCGACGTGGCGAAGGCGCTGGCGCTCGGCGCGACCGCGGTCGGCGTCGGACGGCCGTACAGCTATGGGCTGGCGCTGGGCGGTGCCGAAGGCGCCGCGCATGTGCTGCGCTCGCTGCTGGCCGAGGCCGACCTGCTGATGGCGGTCGACGGCTATCCGACCATCGCCGCGCTGCGCGAAGCCGGGGCGCGGCGTCTGCCCTGACGGCGATGGGGCGTGCCGAACGCGGAACGTCGGTTCCGGCGCGACGGATCGTGCCCGGCCCGCGACCGGCCGCCCCGATCGCCTAACCCTTCCTTTACGACGATCGGATAGACCGGGTTCGGGAAAACGCGGGGGGCGCCATGCGGCCGAAGGCCGCCGAACGGAGTGTCGTGGTGCTCGAAAATCAGAAGATTCGGCCGGCGTCGGTGATCGGACCGATGGGCAGTGAGTTGACGCTGGCGGATTTGCCGAAGCGCAACACGCGGCGTTGGGTCAGCCGCCGCAAGGCGGAGGTGGTCGCCGCCGTCGAGGGCGGGCTGATCACGGTCGACGAAGCGTGCGAGCGCTATAATCTCAGCCTTGAGGAGTTCGCCTCGTGGCAGCGGGCCTACGACCGCCTCGGCGTTCGGGCGCTGCGCGCGACGCGCGTCCAATATTATCGGGAGAAGTTCGGCCTCTGACGGCCGACTCCCCCGGCCGATGCTCCCTTATAGCCTGTGGGGATTCGGGTGTTTGCGGACGCATATGGGCGTGTCCCCGCGAAGGCGGGGACCCAGTGCGGTGGAACGCAGACCCTGATTTCATCCGCTCTGGGCTCCCGCCTTCGCGGGAGCACGTGGTTTTGTTTTGCGAAAAAAACTGAATCCCGACAGGCCATAGCCCAGCGCCTCAGCCCAGCGGCACGGCCTCGCGGTCGGGCAGGTCGGGCTTCGGTCCGCCGCTTTCGGTATGGCGCTGCAGCACCACCTGGTCGCGCCCTGCGTGCTTCGCTTCATAGAGCGCGTCGTCGGCGATCTTGTACAGCCGCTGGAAATCGCAGGCGGGACGGACCTCGGCGACGCCGATGCTGGCGGTGACGGTCCGGTCGCCCAAGGACGCGCTATGGTCGCAGGCGGCGATCTCCCGCCGGACGCTCTCGGCGAAGCGGTCGAGCGCTATGCCCTCCATCCCGATCGTCAGCAGGCCGAATTCCTCGCCGCCGAGGCGCGCGACGGTGCAGATCGAACCTTCCCATCGCGCGATCCGGCGCGCGATCCGGCACAGCACCACATCGCCGATATCGTGGCCATGGACGTCGTTGATCGACTTGAAGCGGTCGATGTCGACCAGCAGCAGCGCCGCCGGCAGGTCGTCCGCGCGCGCGCGGTCGAGCAGCGGCGTCACGCTTTCGATGAACCCGCGGCGGTTGGGAAGGCCGGTCAGCGGGTCGCGGCGCGCCAGTTCGCGCGCCTGCGCCTCGGCCGCGCGTGCGTGATCGCGCTCGATCCGCAGCGAGGCCAGCCGGCGGGTCGCGGCGGCGGACAGCCACAGCGCCTGCCAGGTGGCGGCGAGCAGCACGGCCAGCTTGGAGCCGCCGCCCCAGAAGCCGTTCTCGACATCGACGAGGTGAATGAAGGCGAGCACCGCCATCGGCAGGCACCAGGCAGCGGCGAAATCGCGCGCCTCGATCGAACCGCGCCGCCAGCCCCAGCCAAGGCAGATCGCGACGGCGGCGAGGTTGGCGAGGATGGCGAGGCCCAGCACCTCGCCCCAATAGCCGAGGTCGCCGGACTGCATCAGCGCGAGCGGTATGCCCGCCAGTCCGACGCCGGCCCCGAGCGCCAGCGTTGCCCGGCGCAGCGCGGCGGGAACGCCGCTGCGGTCGAGCGCCGTCACCGCGCTCGCGGTGGCGACCGCGATCGCGAGGCAGGCGAGGAAAGTGCAGAGTTGGGCCGAGACGGTGCCCGCCATGAAGGGGAGCAGCGCCAGATGAATCTGCGACCACAGCGTTCCCCACAAGAGCATCGTTGCCGCCCACGCGGCTTGCCAGGCGAGATATTGGCGCCGTACCGCGACGGCGAGCGACAGGCTGTAGATGCCGCTGACGAGCAGGAGCATCAGCGCGGCGCCGGTCGCCGCCGCCATGCCCGCGGCCTGCATACTGCTCTGGTCGCGCGACAGGATATGGGCGCGCACCAGGTCGTGGGCGGCGAGCCGGTCGAAGCGCATCGTGATCGCCGTCACCGACGCGGGGCGGTCCGGTGCCTCGAACACGATCTGCCCGCCCGCCCGCCAATGCGAACCATAATCGCCCTGCCGGACCTGCTGCCAGCGCACCGCGCCGTCGGCATAGGAAAAGGCGACCGCGAGCCGGTCGAAGCGCGAATGATGCACCATCAGCGCGACCGAACGCTGCCCGCTGGCCCATTGCCGCTGGTCGGACCGCAGCCACAAGCTGTCGTGCTGATACCCCGCCGGCGTCCCGCTGCACGAAAAGCGAAGCGTCGACAGGCTGGCGTCCGCCGATTCGATCGGGCTGACGGCATGGCAGAGCGATTGGTTGAGCCGAAGCACCTCCGCGCTCGCGGGCGCGGCGCCGCACAGCGCGGCGAGCGCCGCCACCGCGAGCAGCAGCCGGGCGCAAGCGCGAATCGAAAGGTCCGTCATCGCCTCCATCGCGAACCCTATGGCATCAATGTCTTGGGAAAGCTTTACCAACGGAACGCATGTTGCGTCGACGGGCGTCGTGCGCCATCGCGGATCGCGATCCGCCGCCGGCCGGGCAAGCGAGGACAGGACAAGGGATGACCGAACGCATCGTCGCGATCGATATCGGGGGCACGCACGCGCGCTTCGCGATCGCGGCGATTGCCGCCGGCCGCGTCGTTTCGCTGGGGGAGGCGGTGACGCTGCGCACCGCGGATCATGCGGGGCTGGAGGCCGCGTGGCAGGCGTACGCGCGCCAACTGGCCGAACCGCCGCCCCGCAGCGCCGCGATCGCCGTCGCGGCGCCGACGCAGGGCGACATCCTGCGCTTCACCAACAATCGCTGGACGATCGGGCGCGATCGAATCGGGGCCGACCTGGGCCTCGATCATTGCCTGTTGCTCAACGACTTCGAAGCGATCGGCCATGCCGTCGGCCAGGCGGGGGAATCCTGGTTCGAACCGCTCGCCGGGCCGGATATTCCGCTTCCTGCGCGCGGCACGATCAGCGTCATCGGCCCCGGCACCGGCCTTGGCGCCGCCTATCTGTGGCGCGACGGCGACGCCTGTCGCGTGCAGGAGGCGCAGGGCGGTCATATCGGCTTCGCGCCCTGCGATGCCGTCGAGGATGCCATCCTCGCGCATTTGCGCCAAAGATACGGCCGCGTCTCGGTCGAGCGCGTCGTGGCGGGGCCAGCCATCGTCGGCATCTATGAAGTGCTCGCCGCGCTCGACGGGCGCGCCGTTCCGCCGCTCGACGACCATGCGCTGTGGGCACGCGCGCTCGGCGCGGAAGACGATCTCGCGGTCGCCGCGGCGGATCGTTTCTGCGCGATGCTCGGCAGCGTCGCGGGCGATCTCGCGCTGGCGCATGGCGCCGGTGGGGTGGTCGTGGCGGGCGGTCTCGGCCTGCGCATCCGCGACCGGCTCGTCCGTTCGGACTTTTCCGGGCGTTTCGCCGACAAGGGGCGGTTTGCCGGGATCATGGCGGCGATCCCGGTCAAGCTGATCACCCATCCGCAGCCGGGGCTGTTCGGCGCCGCCGCTGCTTTCGCGCGCCGCCATGCCGGCGATTAGCGGCGATAAGGCAAAGGCTTGTCGAAGCGTCCCCTTCTTCTTTACACCGCCAGCACACCCATCGAAGGAACCAGACGTCCATGCCATCCGGCCTCTTTGCACTGCTCGACGACGTCGCCACCATCACCAAGGTTGCGGCGGCGAGCATCGACGATGTCGGCGCCGCGGCGTCGAAGGCGGGAGTGAAGGCGGCGGGCGTGGTGGTCGACGATACGGCGGTGACGCCGCGCTACGTCACCGGCTTCACCCCCGATCGCGAATTGCCGATCATCTGGCGGATCACCAAGGGATCGCTGTTCAACAAGCTGGTGCTGATCCTGCCGGTTCTGCTGCTCCTGTCGACCTTCGCGGAGTGGGCGATCACGCCGCTGCTGATGCTGGGCGGCAGCTATCTGTGTTTCGAAGGCGCGGAAAAGCTGCTTCATGCGTTGCGGAAGGATAGGACCAGCCTCGACGAGGACGCGGCGATCGTCGCGGACGCGGATCACGAAGAACGGATGGTGAAGGGGGCGGTGCGCACCGACTTCATCCTGTCGGCGGAGATCATGGTGATCGCGCTCAACGAGGTGCTCGACGAACATCTCGCGATGCGCGCCGCGACGCTGGCGATCGTCGCCATCGCGATCACCATCGCCGTCTATGGCGTCGTCGGGCTGATCGTGAAGATGGACGACATCGGACTGCACATGGCGCGAAACGGCGGCGCGGCGAGGCGGGCGATCGGGCGCGGGCTGGTGACGCTGATGCCCCGGCTGCTCGCCGCCCTTGCGACGATCGGCACCGCGGCGATGCTGTGGGTCGGCGGCCAGATCGTGCTGCACGGGCTCGATGAATATGGTCTTGGCGCGATCGGCCATGCGCTCCATGATGGCGCGCATGCCGTCGCGGGCGGCCTTCCGGCGGCGGGCGTATGGGAATGGCTGATCAACGCGGCGGGAGCGGGCCTGTTCGGGGTGCTGCTCGGCGGCGCGATCGCCGGGGCGCTGCACTTCGTTCCGGGCAAGCGGGCGGAGCACTGACGGCAAAAGGCGAAAGGCGGCTGGGCGATGCAAGGCGACAATGACGGACTGGCATCCTTCTGGATGCCCTTTACCGCGAACCGCGCCTACAAGGCGCACCCGCGCCAGATCGTCTCGGCGAGCGGCATGCATTACCAGAGCGGCGACGGGCGGACGATCCTAGACGGCACCGCGGGGCTGTGGTGCAGCAACGCCGGACACTGCCGGACCGAAATCGCCGCGGCGATGGCCCGGGCCGCCGCGACACTCGATTTCGCACCGACCTTTCAACTCGGCCACCCCGCCGCCTTCGAACTGGCGCAGCGGCTGGCCGCGCTGATGCCGCCGGGGCTCGACCGCATCTTCTTCACCAACAGCGGTTCGGAATCGGTCGACACCGCGCTCAAGATCGCGCTCGCGGTGCAGCGGGCGCGGGGGCAGGGGACACGCACCCGGCTGATCGGGCGCGAGCGCGGCTACCATGGCGTCGGCTTCGGCGGCATCAGCGTGGGCGGCATCGTCGGCAACCGGCGTGCCTTCGCCCTGCTGCCCGGCGCCGATCATCTGCGCCACACGCACGACCCCGCGCGCAACGCCTTTTCGCGCGGTTTCCCGCCGCATGGCGCCGAACTGGCCGACGACCTCCAGCGTCTCGTCGACCTGCATGGAGCGGAAACGATCGCGGCGGTGATCGTCGAGCCGATGGCAGGGTCGACCGGCGTCCTCGTCCCGCCCGTCGGCTATCTCGAACGGCTGCGCACGATCTGCGACCGCAACGGCATCCTGCTGATCTTCGACGAGGTGATCACCGCCTTCGGGCGCGTCGGCGCGGCGACCGCGGCGCAGGCGTGGGGCGTGACCCCCGACATACTGACGATGGCGAAGGGGCTGACCAACGCCGCCGTCCCGATGGGTGCGGTCGCGGTGAAGCGCGAGTTGCATGACGCGGTGATCGAAAGCGCGCCCGGCGGCATCGAACTGGCCCATGGCTATACCTATTCGGGCCATCCGCTCGCCTGCGCGGCCGGGCTGGCGGCGCTCGACCTCTATGCGCGCGAGGGATTGTTCGAACGGGCCGCCGAACTGGCGCCCTATTGGGAGGCGGCGGCGCACGGCCTGCGGGGGCGCCGTCATATCGTCGACATCCGCACCATCGGCCTTGTCGCGGGCATCGAACTCGAACCGCGCCCCGGCGCGCCGACTGCGCGCGCGATGGAACTGTTCCACCGCGCCTTCGACGCCGGCCTGCTGGTCCGCGCGACCGGCGACATCATCGCGCTGTCGCCGCCGCTGATCGTCGAGAAGGCGCAGATCGACCAGATGTTCGGGATGCTCGGCGAACTGCTCGACACCATCGCCTGAAATCGGCGCGATATCGTGAATTTACCACGCCTTGCGGTCCGCGCCTCGACCCTGTTCCGGATTGGGACAGCACTGCGATAGGCAAGGCGCGTGAAATCGGCTAAGGGCCTCGCCGCATTCGGCAAATTCCCTTTTCCAGACAGGTTTTCAGAGTGTCCATTGCCTTTCGGCCGCTCGTCGCGACGGCTATTTTCGCGGCATCGCTGGCGGTTTCGCCCGCGCTTGCGCAATCCTCGTCACCCATCACCGGCCTCGACGCCCTGCGCGAGTGGAATCTTGTCGTTCTCGGCAATCTCGAATCCTCGTCAGAGGTTGAGGGGCGGACCTTCGTCGGCGGCAACCTGTCGGGGAATTCGTCCAACTATGCGATCCGCCCGCTGGCGCAATCGACGTCGGGCCAGCCCGGCCTGACCGTCGTCGGCGACGTCAATGGCGGTCACAAGAATCTGAACAACGGTTCGGGCGCGGTCGTCGGCGGCAATGTGAACAGCGGCTTCAACCTCAACGGCGCGGCGCAGACGGTGAAGGTCGGCGGGACGATCAGCAACACCAACGTCAATCAGAACAAGGTGTTGTCCGGCCTCGGCAACAGCGATCCGGCCTTCGTGGTCGGCCTGCAGCAGCAGAAGGAACAGCTCGTCTCCAGCCTCGACCGGCTGTCGTTCGACATGGGGACGCTGACATCGAACAGCCAGTTCGCCGTCCAGGGCAATCGCGGCGTCTTCACGGCAAAGCCGAATGCCGACGGGCTGGCGGTATTCGAGATCAGCTCGGCCGACCTCGACAAGATCGGCGAAATCCAGTTCGCTCTCAACGGTGCCGAAACGGTCGTCGTCAATGTGAGCGGCCGCAACATCCTGCTCAACGACAATTTCATCGGCGGCACCAACAACCTGGGCGAGCATGTGATCTGGAACTTCCCCGATGCCGAGAATATCCGCGTGACGACCGCGTGGGGCGGTTCGATCCTCGCGCCGTCCGCGGATGCGGAAACCGGGAACTACATCCAGGGCTCGGCGGTCTTCGGCAATCTGAAGCAGAATGGCGAGATGCATATCGGCACCTACAAGGGCGGGAATATCGGCACGCCGGGGGGCGGGTCGTCCTCGGGCGGGTCGAGTTCGGGCGGCGATCCGGTTCCGATCCCCGAACCGGGCCTGTGGGGCCTGTTCGCGCTGGGCGTCGGCGGCCTGATCTATGCCCGCCGGTTTCGGCGCCGCCGCGACGGCTGACGACCGCCCCGAAGCGTTTCAGGCGGCGAGCGGAAAGACGACCGACACGCGCGTACCCTTGCCGGGCTCGCTCGCGATGTCGAGCTGGCCGCGATGGCGCTCGGCGATGTGCTTGACGATCGCGAGCCCGAGCCCGGTGCCGCCCACCGAGCGGCTGCGCGCCTCGTCGACGCGGTAGAAGCGCTCGGTCAGGCGGGGCAGGTGGTCGGGCGCGATGCCGTCGCCCTCATCGCTGACCAACAGGCGCACCCGGTCGGCTTCCTCGGGGATCAGCTCGACCGTTACCGGCGTGCCCGCGCGGCCGTATTTCAGCGCATTGGAAATGATGTTGTGCACGAGCTGCGCCAGCTGCGCCTCGTCGCCGAGCACCGGCACCGCGGTGTCGCCGGGCAAGGCAACGATGTCTTTGGGGCGCGCTTCCTCGCTGTCCTGCAATTGCGCGATCGTCGTCCGCACGATCGCTGCAAGATCGACCGGCGTCGTCGGGCGGCGAAACCGGTCGGCCTCGACCCGCGAGATCGACAGCAGGTCGATGACGAGCTGTTGCATCCGCCGCGCCTCGCGTTCGATGATCGACAGGAAACGGCGGCGCGTCGGCACGTCGGTTTCGCCGGTCAGGTCGTGCAGCGTCTCGACATAGCCGAGGATCGCCGCGAGCGGAGTGCGCAGTTCGTGGCTCGCGTTGGCGACGAAGTCGGACCGCATGCGATCGGCGGCGTCGATCGCCGACCGGTCGGACAGGAAGATGATACGGTCGCCCCCCGACAATTCGGCGATCCGGAGCGTCCAACGCTGGCCCGATCGGGGAAAATCGACAAGGTCGATCGGCGATGGCGGGCTTGCGCCGTCCGCCGCCGCCAGCCCTTCGGTCGCGGCGGGATGGCGGATCGCGGTCCGGATGTCGGCGCCGACGATATGCCGGCCCAGCAGCCGGACCGCCGCGTCGTTGGCGATGGTGACGACATTGTCGGCGGTTCCGATCAGCGGCTCGCGCTCCTGGTCGGCCCAGCGGGCGAAATCGGGGTGCCGCAACAGCGACGGCGGCGGTGCTTCGGGTTCGGGCGCGCCCGTTCCCCCGTCGAAGTCGGGCGGGGCCCCCGGCACTGCGGCATGGACGATGGCGGCGGCGGCGGCGCCCGCGGCGGCCAGAAGCGTGATGGTCAGGGCATCGCCCCCGGCCAGTCCGGCGAAGATCGCCGCGACGGCGACCAGCGTCAACGCGATGACGAGGCTGGACAGGCGGTCGAACATCGGCACAGCGCCTCGCACGAAGCGCAGGCGCCCGCAAGGCCGTTTGCGCCGGTTACGCTTGCGCCGACCCCTGTCCCAAAGCGGGATGCCGGATGCGGGGGCCGGTCTTTTGCTTTTCCTCCCGCTCCCTATGGGGTAGGGGCAGAGTATGGAAAACAGCGAGATTCCGGGCCACGAGCCGGCAGATGGCGCCGATGAGGCCGTTCCGACGCGCCGCCGGATGCTGGCGCTCGGCGCTGCGGGCGTCTCCGCCGCGCTGACGATCCGTCCCGCCTTTGCGCAGACCGCCGTGTCGGTGATGAATTGCGAGATACCGGTTCCCGGCCCGACCGGCGCCGGTCGCTATATCGATCCCAACGGCAAGCTCGTCCCGCCGGGGACGAAGGGCGCTTTTCCGGGATCGCCGCGCCCCTTCACGGGTGAACAGGTCAAGCGCGCCTTCCGCGGCCAGACGCTGCCCGGCGCGACCTACGACCAGTCGCAGGCCTATCTGCAATATATCCGGCGCTTGCAGGCGGGACAGAGCGGCTTTACCTGTTTCGCATCCATCCAGATGCCGCGCTGATCGTCGCTTGCCCTGTGGGCGATGATGCTTCGGCCGCATCGCAGACAAAGGGACCGATGTGAAACTCGCTTCGCTCAAAGCCGGCCGCGACGGCCGACTGGTCGTCGTTTCGGACGATCTTGCCTGGTATGCGGACGCCGGAGCGATCGCGCCGACGCTGCAGGCGGCGCTCGACGACTGGGCGGAAGCGGCGCCGCGCCTGAAGGCGCTGGCCGACGACGTCAATCACGAAGCGATCCCGCGCGAACGGTTCCATGAACGCGACGCCGCCTCGCCGTTGCCGCGCGCCTATCAATGGGCCGACGGCAGCGCCTATGTGAACCATGTCGCGCTCGTCCGCCAGGCGCGCGGGGCAGAGATGCCCGAAAGCTTCTGGCACGACCCGCTGATGTATCAGGGCGGCAGCGACGCCTTCCTCGCCCCGCGCGACCCGATCCCGCTCGGCGACCCCGCATGGGGCTGCGACATGGAGGCGGAGGTGGTCGT
This sequence comes from Sphingopyxis sp. MG, assembly GCF_002953155.1. Classification (NCBI taxonomy): domain Bacteria; kingdom Pseudomonadati; phylum Pseudomonadota; class Alphaproteobacteria; order Sphingomonadales; family Sphingopyxidaceae; genus Sphingopyxis; species Sphingopyxis sp. MG. Next base: position 2,048,713 of record NZ_CP026381.1, on the reverse strand, counting down.
CGTGACCGGCGACGTGCCCGCCGGCATCGACGCGCAGGCGGCGCGCGACAGGATCCTGCTCGTCGGTCTGACCAACGACGTTTCGCTGCGCGGACTGATCCCGCCCGAACTCGCCAAGGGGTTCGGCTTCTTCCAGTCGAAGCCATCGAGCGCGATGTCGCCGGTGTTCGTGACGCCCGATGCGCTCGGCGACCGCTGGCGCGACGGCAAGCTGCACGGCACGCTGTGCGTCGACCTCAACGGCCAGCCGCTCGGCCGCGCCGATGCCGGGGTCGACATGACCTTCGATTTCGGCCGGCTGATCGCCCATGCGGCGCGGACGCGCCATCTGGGCGCCGGGACGATCATCGGGTCGGGAACGGTTTCGAACCGCGATGCCGACGGCGGTCCGGGCAAGCCGATCGCCGAGGGCGGGCTGGGCTACAGCTGTCTTGCCGAGGTGCGGACGGTGGAAACCATCCGCGGCGGCGCGCCGGCGACGCCCTTCATGCGGAAGGGCGACACGGTCCGCATCTGGATGGACGACGAGCGCCACCACAGCATCTTCGGCGCGATCGAGCAGACGGTCGCCTGACCGCCGGGGAAGCGGGCGGGCGCGGGCCCGCCCCGCTTTCAGCTTCCGCCGCCCATCGCGCCGGCGAGCGCGTCCTTGAGCGAGCAGGCCGCCGGACCCAGGATCACGATGAACAGGCACGGCAGGATGAACAGGATCAGCGGCACCGTCATGATCGCGGGCAGGCGCGCGGCCTTTTCCTCGGCGCGCATCATGCGCTCGTTGCGGAATTCCGCCGACAGGACGCGCAGCGCGCTGGCCAGCGGGGTGCCGTATTTCTCGGTCTGGATCATGGTCGTGACCACGCCCTTCACCGCTTCCAGATTGACGCGATAGGCCAGATTCTCGAACGCCTGACGACGCTCGGTCAGGAAGCCGAGCTCGATCGAGGTCAGCGCGAATTCCTCGCCCAGTTCGGGATAGGCGCGGCCGAGCTCGCGCGACACGCGCGAGAAGGCGGCGTCGACGGTCAGGCCGGCCTCGGCGCAGATCACGAGCAGGTCGAGCGCGTCGGGAAGCCCCTTGCGGATCGCGTCGGTGCGCTTCTGGCGCTTGTTCTGCACGAACAGGTCGGGCGCCTTGTAGCCGAGGATCAATGCCGCCATGGTAAAGCCCGAACGCTTCATCGGCGTCATATCGGGCCACATGTCGATGCCATAGATCAGGAAGGCCGCCAGGCCGCCGAGCAGGATCGGCAGCACCAGCCGCCCGAAGATGACAGCGACGGCGAGGTCCTTGGAGCGGATGCCGGCCTGCGCCAGCTTCTGCTGCACATCCTTGATCTGCTCTTCCTGAAGCACCTGCAGCTTGCCGAGGAAGGTCCGCATCCGGTCGGCGGTCTGGTTCTTGCGGACCAGCCGCGCGCGGCGCTTCGCGGTCGATGCGGTGATCCCGGCCTTGAGCTGTTCGCGGCGTTCGTTGAGCGCCTTGACGCGCTTCGCCATCGGATCGCGCACGGTCAGCGCGCCATAAATGGCGACGAGCACCGCGAGCACGCCGACGACGGCGAGCATGGTCGCCGCCCAGACGACATCGACGCCCAGAAGCGTCGGGCCCGGCTGGGCTCCGGTGAAGGCGGTGAGGAGGAGGCTGCTGGTCATCGGGTCGGCGTCCTCAAATCTCGAAACTGATCATGCGCGACATGATGAAGGCGCCCAGGCTCATCCAGATCAGCCCGCCCATCCCGGCGATCATCAGCCGCTCCTCGTGGAAGAATCCGCTCAGATATTCGGGGTTCATCATCCAGACGATACCGAACACGAAGAAGGGCAGCGAGCCGACGATATAGGCGGAGGCCTTGGCTTCCGACGACATGGCGCGGATCTTGAGCTTCATCTGCGCGCGCTTGCGCAGCACGTCGGACAGGTTGCCCAGCGTTTCGGCCAGATTGCCGCCGGTCTCGCGCTGGATCGCGATCGTGATGCAGAAGAACTGGAATTCGGGCGTGCCGAGCATGTCGGCCGATTCCTGCAGCGCGGCCTCCATCGTGTTGCCGATGCGGATGCGCTCGATGATTCCGCGGAATTCCTCGCCCACCGGACCGGGCAGTTCCTGGCTGACGACCTGAAAGGTCTCGGTGACCGGCAGGCCCGACCGCAACCCGCGCACCAGCAGGTCGATCGCATCGGGAAAGCGGGTGGTGAACTGGGTCACGCGTTTCTTGATCAGGCGGCCGACGATCATATAGGGCAGGCCGATCCCCGCCAGCAGGCCGAACAGGATCGCCAGCATGAACGGCGCGCGCATGATCAGCATCAGCGCCGCCACGACGACGAACAGGATCATCGTCGCGAACATATATTGGGTGATGTTCCACGTCTTGCCGGTCCGGCGCAGGCGCAGTTCCATCTGCTCGCGGCGCGGCATCAGGCTCGACAGCCGGTTGCTCCCGGCACTCGACGCCTGGATCGTCTTGCGCATCTGCGCCGCGACCACCGCCTCGGTCGAGGCCGCGTGCCGATCCTTCACCGATGCCAGCCGCCGCGACTTGGCTTTCCCGGCCGAGGGGCCGCCCAGCAGGACGACAAGCGCCGCGAAAGCCAGAAAGGCGGTGGCGATGATGAGGATCACTGGCAGGTTCATGGTCGGATTCATCCGGTTGAGGGGTGTCGCGACGGCCGCCGAAGCGGCCGCTTCACCCCCTTATTTTGCGCCCTTTTTCGCCATCAGATTGCCGATGCCGCCCAGCTTGCCGAGCAGCGATCCGCTGGCCGCGTCCTTCGCGCCGCCCTTCGCGGCCGGCGCCGCGACCTCCTCGCCGTCGCCGTCGGCGCCGTCGAGGATCAGGCGCATCAGATTGGTCCACGCCTGCGCGCCCTTGGTGCCCTTGCAGATTTCCGCATAGGACTTGCCGAGCTTTGCGGCCTGGCTGACCAGCTTCGGATCGAAGGGGATGACGATGTCGATCGACCGCTCGATCGACGATTCGAATTCCTTGCGCGACAGTTCGCCGATCGCGCTCTGGAACTTGTTCGCGACCAGGATCACCCGCGCCGCGGGGATGTTCTGCTTGAACCAGGACAGCAGGCGGATCGTGTCGCGCGCCGAGGCGAGCGTCACGTCGCTGACCAGCAGGATCGTCCCGGCTTCCGACACCAGGTGCGGGAAGGGGATCAGCACGTGCCGCGGGATGTCGACGATCGTCATCTCGAAGGCGCCGCGCAATTCCTCCTCGAGCTGGAAGAACGCCGACCCGTCGGTCATCACCGGCTGGTGGATCGGCGCCTCGGCCGACAGCAGGCTCAGCTTGTCCGACGCGCGCACCATCGCGCGCTCGATGAACAGGCCGTCGATGCGGCTCGGATTGTCGATCGCGTCGATCAGGCCGCGCCCCGGCTCGAGGTCGAGCGTCAGCGCGCCGGTGCCGAAATGGACGTCGAGGTCGAGCAGCGCGGTCTGGCGGCCGGCCTGCTCGCTCATCACCCAGGCGAGCGAGGTGGATACCAGCGACGCGCCGACGCCGCCGCGCACCCCGACCACCGCCGTCATGTGGTGCGGCTTGTCGTCGTGCACGTCGCCATGCTTGGGCGCGGTCAGCATCGCCTGCGCCATCGCCAGCGATTCGCGGACCTGATCGAGCGACAGCGGCTTCAGCAGATAGTCCTGGATGCCGCTCGACAGCAGGTCGCGATACAGGCGGACGTCGTTGACCTGCCCGGCGGCGATCACCACCGTTCCGGGCTCGCACACTTCGGCCAGCGCGTTGATGTCGTTGATCGGATCGCCCGATTCGGACATGTCGACGAACAGGATGTTCGGGCTTGCCGACACCGACAGCGACTGCACCGCGTTGCGCAGGCCGCCCTTGTTGCACTTCTCGATCGGCCAGCCCATGTCGCCCGCGGCGACGCGGATCAGCTCCAGCGTATCGTCGTCGCAGACGAAGGCGTTGAACGGGTCGCGCAGCCCCGCGGCTTTGAAGGGAGCGTTCACTTGGCACCTCCGTTGCTGGTCGACTGACCGCGCAGTTCGCCCGCGCCGGTCTGCGGCTTCTCGCGATAGGTCTTGATCGCCTTGGTCGCGGCGGCCGGGTCGCTGCGGTCGTTCGACGCGCCCTTGATCAGGTCGTTCGGGTCGGCGACCATCGCGGCGAGATTGCTGTTGGTCGCGCAGCCATAGTTGGACGAGGTCGCGTTGGTCGGGTTGATCGAATAGTTGCTCGCCCAGTCGGGACAGCCCGGAACATGCGCGCTCGCCCGCGTGATCACGACGCGCAGATGGCCGGGGGCGACCGATCCTTCGGTCACCGGGGCCTCTCGGCTCAGCAGCAGCCCGCGCTTCTCGACGATCGAGCGCACCGTGGCCTGCGCCGCCGCGGCGCCATAGGTCGAGGAATCCTCGACCGCGATGCGGTCGCCATAACGCGCGCCCATCGCGTCGAGCCAGCCTTCGAGGCGGCCCTGCTCGCTGGGCGGCAGATCGCCGTTCGTCGCCGCGACGTCGAAATGATAGGTGGCGTTGCGCACCAGCGGCTGGTGGACCGATTCGAGGCTGCGGTTGCTGTAGGCCGAGCCGGTGCATCCGGCCAGCGCGGTCGCCAGTCCCAGGGCGGTCAGAGTTGCGATCTTCTTCATCACTTTAGCTCCTGAAAACCAGCGCCTTACTTGCTGAGGCTGAAACCGGGCGAAACGTCGCCGCTGCCGCGCGGGCGGGTGGCGTCGCCGGGCGCGCCGTCGAGCTGCGGCTTGGGACGGTCGCCGCCGGTGACGCCGTCGCTCGATTTGCCGAGCAGCAGCCGCGACGCGTCGTCGGAAACGCGGAAGGCGTCGGTCGGCAGCTTGATCTCGTTCGCCGAAACCGGGTTCACCAGATAGGGGGTGACGACGATCACCAGCTCGGTTTCGCCGCGGCGGAAGCTGTCCGACTTGAACAGGCTGCCCAGGATCGGCACGTCGCCGAGGCCGGGAACCTTGTCGATCGCGCCGACCGAACGATTGTTCATCAGTCCCGCGATCATGAAGCTTTCGCCCGAACCCAGTTCGACGGTCGTTTCGGCACGACGCACGGTGAGCGCCGGAACCTGGAACCCGTCGAGTTCGATCGCGCCGTCGGTCGTCAGTTCGGATACTTCCGGCCGCACGCGCAGGCTGATCCGGCCGTTCGACAGCACGGTCGGCGTGTAGGCGAGGCTGACGCCATATTTGCGATATTCGATCGTCGTTCCGGCGAAGTTGCCGGGGATCGGAACCGGATATTCGCCGCCCGCCAGGAAGTCGGCGGTCTCGCCGGAAATCGCGGTCAGATTGGGCTGGGCGAGCGTGGCGACCATCCCCGAGCGTTCGCCGAGGTCGAGCGAAGCGATCAGGTCGACGCCGAACAGCCGTCCGGCGGCCGCCAGGCTGTTGATGCCGGTGGGCGTCTCGACCGTGTAGCTGGTCGATCCGTCGGGATTGGTGGTGATCGTGCCGGCCTTGCGCCCCCTGAACACGCCGCCCAGGAAGCCGCCCGTCATGTCGCGCGTCAGCAGGTTGCCGCTCATCTCCTTGACCAGCGAGCGGTTCACTTCGGCGATCCGCACCTGCAGATTGACCTGCAGCGGCGTCGCCGTGCGCAGGCGCGACAGCACCTTGGTCTGTTCGCCGACGAACGCCTGCACCAGCCGTTCGGCCTCCGCCGCGTCGTCGGGCGACTGGACGGTGCCGGTCAGCAGGACGAAGCCGTTCATCGTGTTCGCCGCGATCTTCGCGTCGGGCATCGCCAGCGTCAGCATCTGGTCGATCGTCTCGATATTGTTGCCGACCCGCGCAACCGTCGAATAGACGACGCGGCCGCCGGCGTCGGTCGCATAGATGCTCGTCTCGCCCGGCGCCTTGCCGAAGATGTAGAGCTGGCGGTTCGACCGCACCTGCACGTCGGCGACCTTGTCGTCGGCGACGAAGACGTCGGCCATCGGGGCGGGCAGGTTGATCAGGCGCCCGCGGCCGACCGACAGGTCGATGCTGCTGCTGGCATTCTGCGTCGCCTGCGCGGTTGCGGGCTGCGACGGGGCGGCGGCCAGGGTTGCCGCGACTAGGCCGACGGCCAGGGTACGGGCGAGCGCCGCTGCCTTGAAATTGGCTTTGCTGTTCATCTTACTTACCCCCAACCGGAACTTCGGTGGTCTTGTCGCCGCGCGTCACGCGGACGACAGGGCCCCGCGGTGCGGCCTGAGCCGTGCCCCCGTATGCCGCTGCCGGCGTGTCCGCCATCGACTGCTGCTGCGGCTGGCGCGGCGCCGTGACACGACCCCGGACCGGCACCCAGAAGCGCGAGACGTCGCCGCCGGTGGTGGCCGACGAGCGGCTGGCGGTCGGACGCGCGGCGGCTTCGGCCAGCATCTTGCGTTCGGCGACGGTGCCGCCCTTGGCCGGCACGTCGATCTCGCCCGACGCGATCGCCGATTCGAGGTCGCCGGTGCTTTCGGCCAGCGGACGCAGCGCCAGCGACAGCCGGCCCATGTTCTGGGCGACGGCGATCTTCTCCGCGATCTCGGGCGTCGCCTCGAGCGTCACCGAACCGAAGGTGCGGACCGGCGTCTTGCCCGTCTCGTCCTCGGCATCGTAGCGCTGGTCGGTCGCGAGGACGCGCACGTTGCGCACGATCGTTTCCGCGGTGAAGAGCTGGTCGTCGGGATAGGCGCTGCCTTCCTTGACCGAAATCTCCTGCGACAGCAGCACGTCGACGCGGTCGCCCGGAAAGACGAAGCCGGCGACGCCCTGTTCCTGCGACACCTTCACCGTGACGGCGCGCATGCCCGGGCCGAGCGCCGCGGCCAGGAAGCCGCGGTCGTCGGGGTGGACGAGCGCGCCCTGCGTCAGCGGCTGGCCCGCGGTGATCGGATAGCGCACCACGGTGCCGACCAGCGTGTTGACGTCGGTCTTGTCCTTCAGGAAATAGGCCTTCTCGACCAGTTCGGTCGGCCACGGCTGAAAACGGAAGCTGTCGGGGCCGATGATCGTGCCCACCGGCAGTTGCCGCGTTGCGACCAGGATCATCGGGCCGGAAATTTCCGGGGCCGCCGCCGCACGGGCGGGCGGGGTCGAAGACCCGCGCATCATCAGATTGACTCCGAACGCCGCACTGACCGCAATGACCAGCGCGCCGACGATCAGCATAATCTTTCGCATATCCATGACGATTTTTCGCCCTCCTGCACCCACCAGAAACGGCTGTGCCTACCCTCAGGCCGATCCGATAAACTGAAACTGGTTAAGATAGTGTTGGTGAAGCGCCCAAAGTCCGGCCGCCGCGATCGCGACCCCATAGGGGACCTCGACCGGCTTGCCCGACGGGCGCAGCTTGATGTGAACGAGCATGATCGCGGACAGCAGGCCGCCGCCCAGTGCCATGACGGTCAGCATGGGAACGAACAGCGGCAACGGAATCCACAGCATCACCGCGCCGATCATCTTGACGTCGCCGCCGCCCATCGCGCCGATGGCGAACAGCCCGGCGAACAGCAGGAATACCGCGAAGGCGGCGCCGAACTGGATCGGAATGTCGGGCCACAGCGACAGGCCGCTCGCGATCCAGAAGGGAATGGCGAGCAGCGCGATCGTGCCGTTCAGCCCGTTCGAGATCGACCGCGACCGCAGGTCGCTGACCGCGGCGGCGATCATCAGCGCGGCGAGCAATGCCATCAGGCCAAAAGCGATCGAGCTACGGTCCATGGCCCCGTCCCTTAAGCATGATGGCTTACCAAAGCGTAACCATGTGCAGAGCTGCGGTTCATTGGGCCCGCCGCTTGCATTCCGCCGTCCAGCCGATATGCGCGGCTGCATGACCGCTGCTTTCCCTTCCGCAACCGATGTTCTCATCGTCGGGGCAGGCATGGCGGGAAGCGGGCTGGCGGCGGCGCTCGCGCCCCATCGCCGGGTGCTGATGATCGAGGCGGAGGACGCGCCCGGCTATCATGCGACGGGGCGGTCGGCGGCCTTCTGGCAGCAAAGCTACGGCGGGCCGGACGTCCAGCCGCTCACCGCCGCCTCGTTCGACGCGCTCGCGCATCCCGACCCGGCTTTTTCGGACCGGCCGTTCCTGCTGCCGCGCTCGTCGCTGATCGTCGGCCGCGCGGAAGAGGCGGCGATGGTCGATGCGTTCATCGCTACCTTCGCCGCGCGCGGCGTCGATGTCGCGCCGCTGGAGGCCACCGAACTCGCGGCGCGGGTGCCGGGCCTGCGCGCCGGGTGGACCGCGGCCGCGTCCGAGCCGTCGTGCCGCGACATCGATGTCGCGGCGCTGCATGCGGCGTGCCTGCGCGCGGCGCGGCGGGGCGGGGCGATGCTGGCGACGCGCGCGCCGCTGATCGCCGCGCGCCGCGAAGCGGGCGGCTGGACGGTCGAGACCGGGCGGGGGACCGTGCGCGCCGCGGTGATCGTCAATGCCGCCGGGGCGTGGGCGGACCGCGTCGCGGCCGCCTGCGGCGCGGCGCCGATGGGCATCCGGCCCTATCGCCGCACCATGGCGCAGGTCCGGCTGGGCGCACCGGTTCCGGCCGCGCTGCCGCTGATCGTCCATGTCGGCGGCGATTTCTATTTCAAGGGCGCGGGCGAGGGACGCATCTGGCTGAGCCCGCACGACGAAACGCCGTCGCCCCCCGGCGACGCCGCGCCCGAGGATATCGACGTCGCGCTCGCGATCGCGCGATTGCAGGCGGTGGTCGACTGGCCGGTCGCGGCGGTCGAGCGCAAATGGGCCGGCCTGCGCAGCTTCGCGCCCGATCGCCTGCCGGTCTTCGGGGCCGACCTGCATGTTTCCGGTTTCGTCTGGTGCGCGGGGCAGGGCGGTTTCGGCATCCAGACCGCGCCCGCGATCAGCGCCCTGCTCGCCGCCGAACTCGGCGCGCCGATGCCGGGTGGAGCGATCGGCGCGATCGATCCCGCCGCCTTTTCGCCCGCGCGCTTCGGCTGACCGCAACGCGCCCTTGCAACGCGAAACGGGCGGCTTACCATGGCCTGGCCGCCGCGAGCCGGCGGCACCCCGAAACGCGGAGGACCCGATGGCGCATTATTTCGAGATCAAGAAGAACAAGAAGGGCGAGTTCGTCGCCTATTTCAAATATAACAGCGAGCCGATCTTCTGGACCGAAGGCTATACCAGCAAGGCCTCGGCCAAAAATGCGATCGAGTCGATCCTGAAGAACGGCCCGGGCGCCGAGGTCCGCGAGGCCGAATAGGGACGCCGGACAAGGGCGGGCGCGCGGGCGTTCAGCGCGCCCGCGCGACCTCCAGCGCCGCGTCGCTCGCCAGCCGGTCGGCCAGTTCATTGTCACCGTGCCCGGCGTGGCCCTTGACCCACAGCCATTCGATGCGATGGCGTTTCGCCTCGCTCAGCAGCCTTTGCCACAGGTCGGCATTGGCGACGGGTTTCTTCGCGGCGGTCTTCCAGCCGTTCTTCTGCCAGCCGTGCACCCATTTGGTGATGCCGTCGCGCACATAGACGCTGTCGGTCGACAGCTCGATGTCGCAGCTTCGCTTGAGCGCGGCGAGCGCCTCGATCGCGGCCATCAGCTCCATGCGGTTGTTCGTCGTATCGGGTTCGCTGCCCGACAGCGTCTTCACCGCGTCGCCCCAGCGCAGCACCGCGCCCCAGCCGCCGGGCCCGGGATTGCCCTTGCATGCGCCGTCGGTGGCGATGACGACCGTCCGCGTGTCGTTCATGCCGCGAACAGCGCCGCGGCGTCATGCGCCTGATAGCGGCGCAGGCGGGCGAGGAGCGGGGCCGGGTCCTTGCGGGTGACCAGCGCGTCGGCGGGGGTATGGACCCAGTCGTGCGCGCGGGTCAGCAGGAAGCGCAGCGCCGCGCCGCGCGCGAGCAGCGGCAGCGCCGCGACCTCGGCGTCGGTCAGCGCGATCTCGCGGGCATAGCCGCGCATCAGCGCCTGCGCGCGCGCCGGGTCGCAATGGCGGCCGTCGTCGGAGAATGTCCATGAGGCATGCGTGACCGCAAGGTCATAGGCGCGGACATCGCTCGCCGCGAAATAGAAGTCGATCAACCCCGTCACCCGGTCGCCCAGCATCAGCACATTGTCGGGAAACAGGTCGGCATGGATCACATGCGCGGGCAGATCGCCCGGCCAGTGGGCATCGAGGAAAGCGAGTTCGGCGTCGACCAGATCCTGCAAGCCCGAAATCACCGCGTCGAGGTCGCCGGTCGCCTCGGCGATGGCGCGCCAGTGGCGATGGCCCATGCTGTTCTCGCGCCCGCCGGGGAAGCTGGCGGCCGCGCGGTGCATCGCGCCGAGCGCCGCGCCGACCGCCTCGCACTGGCTCGGCATCGGATGGCTCGGCGAGATGCCGGGCAGGAACTGGATGATGCATGCCGCGCGGTCCGAAATCCGCTGGATCGCCTCGCCGTCGCGGTCGCGGATCATCGCCGGAACCGGGCAGCCGTGATCGGCAAGATGGCCGAGCAGGTCGACGAAGAAGGGCAGGTCGCCCGCCTGCACCCGCTTTTCATAGAGGGTCAGGATGAAACGGCCGTCGGTCGTCTCGATCAGGAAATTGCTGTTCTCGACCCCTTCGGCGATGCCCTTGCACGACACGACGGTGCCAATGGCGTAGCGGGCGACGAGCGCGGCGAGGTCGTCGGGGTCGACGTGCGTGTAAACGGCCATCGGGCTTTGATCCTTATGCCGCCGGTTCGAGCCCGCGGGGCAGCTTGAACACCATATTCTCCTCCGCCGACACGATCGTCTGCTCGGCGATCGGACGGTGGGCGGCCACGGCGTCGATGACTTCGCGGACCAGCGTTTCGGGCGCGCTGGCGCCGGCGGTGATTCCCAGCGTGGCGATGTCGGCCAGCCACGCGGGGTCGATGTCCACCCCGCGCTGGATCAGGTGCGCCGGGGTGCCGAGCCGTTCGGCGACCTCGACGAGCCGCAGGCTGTTCGAACTGTTCGGGGCGCCGATCACGATCACCCGGTCGCAACGCGGCGCGATCGCCTTCACCGCGTCCTGCCGGTTCGACGTCGCATAGCAGATATCCTCGCCGCGCGGACCCTGGATCGACGGAAAACGGTGGCGCAGCGCGGCGACGACGCTGGCGGTATCGTCGACCGACAGCGTCGTCTGGGTCAGGAAGGCCAGCTTGTCGGGATCGGGCGGCGTCAGCGTCGCGACGTCGTCGACCGATTCCACCAGCGTCATTGCGCCTTCGGGAAGCTGTCCCAGCGTGCCGATCACCTCGGGATGGCCGGCGTGGCCGATGAAGATGATGTGGCGCCCCGCCTCGTTCGCGCGCTCGGCCTGACGGTGGACCTTGGACACCAGCGGACAGGTGGCGTCGATATAGTCGAGCCCGCGCGCCTCGGCCTTCGCGGGCACCGCCTTGGGAACGCCGTGGGCGCTGAACACCACCGGCACGCCGTCGGGAACCTGGCTCAGCGATTCGACGAAGATCGCGCCCTTCGCCTTCAGCGCGTCGACGACATAGCGGTTGTGGACGATCTCGTGCCGGACATAGACGGGCGCGCCATAGCGTTCGATCGCCAGTTCGACGATGCGGATCGCGCGGTCGACGCCGGCGCAGAAACCGTGCGGAGCGGCGACCAGAACGGTCAGTTCGGTACGGCCCGGCGTCAGGGGGGAAAGGGCGTTCATGGTGCGCGCGCTCTAGCGCAGCAGGCGCCATGCGGTAAAGCTCCCCGTTGCGCCGCGTTCATCGCACCGATAAGAAGCGGCGCGCATAGAGCATTCTCTAGGGTCAGGACCCATGAATTGCGCGTTCGAGGTTTGAAGCGATTTTGCTCAGGGCGAGGAGGAAAGGCGTAGGAATATGAATATATTTCAAGACTTTTCGACGAAGCCATGGGCAAAATCGGTCAAATCCCGCAGGGACGCCGAAATGGCTTCGATCTCAGGCTCGTGCGGCCTTGCGGGTAGCGATGCTACCCGCTGCGTCCGCCCAAGCCCGATATCTTCGCCATTTCGACGCCTCGAACGCGCAATTCATGGGTCCTGACCCTAGTCAGGTGGAATCACCTGACGACTCGGAGAATGCGGAAAACAATGAAGAAACTAAGGCTTGTGGGGATTCAGAGTCTATCGCCGCGATATTGTATGAAGCCGTGTTCCCCCGCGAAGGCGGGGGTCCATCTTCGGCCGGTTCCATCTCGAAACCACCGCAGATGGGTCCCCGCCTTCGCGGGGACACACGATAAAGGACAGTCGCAAGACGAATCCCCACACGCCTTAGAGCACTGAACGATTCAATCTAATCGTTCAGTGCTCTAGGGCGCGAGATTGTCCGTCCCGCCGCACCCGTTTGGAAAGCTCGATCATCATGACCCCCATTTCGCCTTCGCTCCGTAAGACAATGACGATGCTCTGCGGGGCGGCGGCCTTGACGATGGTGGCTGGCTGCGCCGGCGACAACGAGATCGACGTGTCGGCCGGCGTCGGCATCACCGCGACGCGCTCGACATGTCCGGCGGTGGCAGTGCCGCTCCATACCGGCGACATCACCCTGTTCGACCCGGCGACCAGCCGCGACGCCAGCGCGATCGACGTCGTCGCCTCGATCACCAATCTCGCGCCGCAGTGCAACGAGGGCGGCGAGAAGGTGTTCCAGCTCGCGTCGTTCGACGTCGTCGCGACGCGCCGCGACGCGGGGGCGGAACGCACGGTGACGCTCCCCTATTTCGCGACCGTCGTGCAGGGCGGCACCGCGATCGTCGCCAAGCGGCTGGGCCAGGTCAGCGTGACCTTCCCCGCCGGTCAGACGCGCGCGGTCGGCCACGGTCAGGCGTCGGCCTATGTCGACCGGGCCGCCGCGACGCTGCCCGCCGACATTCAGGAACGCATCACCCGCAAGCGCAAGGCGGGCGATCAGGACGCCGCGATCGATCCGCTCAGCCAGCCCGAGGTGCGCGCCGCCGTCCAGCGCTCCAGCTTCGAACTGCTCGTCGGCTTCCAGCTCACGCAGGACCAGCTCGAATACAACGTCCGACGATAGGGCGCGTGCCGCCGCCGCGGCGCCGTTCGCCGGCCTTCCGCGCCCCCGCCCGCGCCAGCGCCCCGGTCCGGGCGACGCGGGGCTTTTCGCGCCCGCCAAGCTGCGGTAGGGCGCGCTCCATTCCGTCCGACCCAAGATAGGCCCGATGCCGTGACCCTGTTCAGCCGTTTTTCCGACCATATCAACGCCGCGCTCGATGCGCTCGTCGCGCAGGGCGCGCTGCCCGCCGGGCTCGACCGCGGTGCGATCAGCGTCGAACCGCCGCGCGATCCGTCGCACGGCGACGTCGCGACCAACGCGGCGATGGTGCTCGCCAAGCCGGCCGGGACCAACCCGCGCGCGCTCGCCGAACAACTCGTGCAGCAACTGGGCGCGCTCGATGAGGTGGTCGAGGCGAGCGTCGCCGGTCCCGGCTTCATCAACCTGCGCCTCGCCGACGAAAGCTGGCGCGCCGAACTGGCGCTGGTCCACGCGCAGCGCGAAGATTACGGGCGGTCGGCGGTCGGCGCGGGGCGCCGCGTCAACGTCGAATATGTCTCGGCGAATCCCACCGGCCCGATGCACGTCGGCCATTGCCGCGGCGCGGTCGTCGGCGACGCGCTCGCCGCGCTGCTCGAATATGTCGGGCATCGGGTCACGCGCGAATATTATGTCAACGACGCCGGCGCGCAGGTCGACGTGCTCGCGCGCTCGGCGCACCTGCGCTACCGCGAAGCGCTTGGCGAGGCGATCGGGGCGATTCCCGAAGGGCTCTATCCGGGCGACTATCTGAAGCCGGTCGGCGAAAGCCTCGCCGCCGAATATGGCGACCGCTTCGTGACGGCGCCCGAAAGCGAATGGCTGGTGCCGTTCCGCAAGGTCGCCGTGGCGGCGATGATGGACATGATCCGCGCCGACCTCGCCAAGCTGGGCATCCATCACGACCTTTTCGCGTCGGAGGCCGAATTGCAGGCCGCGGGCAAGCCCGCCGCGGCCGAGGCGTGGCTGCGCGAGCACGACCTCGTCTACGATGGCCTGCTCGAAGCCCCGAAGGGCGAGACGCCCGAGGATTGGGAAGCGGTCGAACTGCCGCTGTTCCGCTCGACGCGTTTCGGCGACGATCAGGACCGGCCGATCCGGAAATCGGACGGAAGCTGGACCTATTTCGGCGCCGACCTCGCCTATCATTACCAGAAGGCGCAGAATGCCGACGAACTGATCGACATCTGGGGCGCCGACCATGCCGGAACGGTCAAGCGCATCAAGGCCGCGGTCGCGGCGCTGACCGGCGGCAAGACGCGCTTCGACGTCAAGCTCGTCCAGATGGTCCGCCTGCTCAAGAATGGCGAGCCGTTCAAGATGTCGAAGCGCGCGGGCAATTTCGTGACGCTCGCCGACATCGTCGACGAGGTCGGCAAGGACGCGGTGCGCTTCACCATGCTGACGCGCAAGGCCGACGCGCAGATGGATTTCGATTTCGCGAAGGTGGTCGAGGCGTCGCGCGACAATCCGGTCTTCTATGTCCAATATGCGCATGCGCGGATCGCGTCGCTCAAGCGCAAGCTCGCGGAGGCGGGGATCGCCCCCGCGGCGCCGAACCCGGCGCGGCTCGACGATCATGAACTCGGCCTCGTCAAGCTGCTCGCGCAGTTCCCGCGCATCGTCGAATCGGCGGCGGCGGCGCGCGAGCCCCACCGCATCGCCTTTTATCTGGGGGAGGTCGCCGCCGCCTTCCACGCGTGGTGGAACATGGGCAACGACCGGCCCGAGGCGCGTATCATATTGACGCAGGACGCCGAACTGACCGCGACGCGGCTTTATTTGGCCGACGGAATCGGGCAGGTTATCCGCAACGGGCTGCACCTGATGGGGGTCGAGGCGCTCGAGGAGATGCTGTGATGGCCGAAGAGACGGACGCTGGGCTGGGTCTGGAGGGCGAAGATCGCCTGCCCTGGCTGGAGGCTGCGGAGGATTTCGAGGATGACGGCGAGGTGTCGCCGGTGCGCCTGCTCGTCATGGTGCTCGGCGGGCTGCTGCTAATCGGCGCCGTGCTCGGCGGCCTGTGGTGGATCCAGAACGGCGGCGCGCGCGGCAAGGGCGAACTGATCGCTGCGCAGGACGGCGATTACAAGGTCGTGCCGAGCAACGATGCCGCCCGGACCTTCGAGGGCGAAGGCGACGCCAGCTTCGCCGCGAGCGAGGGCGCCGAACCCGCGGGCCGCGTCGATCCCAGCCGCATGCCCGAAGAACCCGCGGTGACCCCAGCCGAGCGCGAAGCGGCGGCCAGGGCGGTCGCCGCAAAGGCCAGCGCCGACAAGGCGACGGCCGCGAAGGCGGAGGCGGCGCGCATCGCGGCCGCCGACAAGGGCAAGCCGAAGCCCGCCGCCATGTCGGTCAAGACCGCCGAAGACACGGCGAAAGAGGCGCCCGCGCCCGGCGGCACGACGATGATCCAGCTCGGCGCCTTCAGCAGCGAGGCGGCGGCGACCAAGGCGTGGACGAACCTGTCGAAGCGTTTCGCCTATCTTGCGGAGCTCAATCGCTCGGTCTCCCCGGCGAAGGTCGGCGACAGCACCGTCTATCGCCTGCGCGTTTCGGCGGGAACGGCGGCCAATGCGGCGGGCCTGTGCGGAAAATTGCGCGTTGCCGGCGAAAATTGCGTCATCGTCCGCTGAATCGACCCGCCCCGCCGCACGCGGCATTGGTTCGGCGGCGCGGCTATGGCATGATGCTCGACTTGGTTGCCGCATGAGGGGGCGCCGACCGATGGAGGTTGACGCACGATGATACCCGCTATTTTCGGCCTGTCGGGCCTGACCCTGACCGAAGACGAGCGCGCCTTCTTCCGCGACAGCCAGCCCGCGGGCTACATCCTGTTCGGACGCAATATCGCGAATCGCGACCAGCTGCGGCGCCTCACCGACGATCTGCGCAGCCTCGACGGCCGCGACCCGCTGCCGATCCTGATCGATCAGGAGGGCGGGCGCGTCGCGCGCATGAAGGCGCCCGAATGGCCCGATTTCCCCAGCGGCGCGGCCTTCGACGCGCTGTACGAGCGCGCGCCGGCGAGCGCGATCGAGGCGGCGCGGCTCAATGCGATGGCGCTCGCGGTGATGCTGGCGGAGGTCGGCATCACGGTCGACTGCCTGCCGCTGCTCGACGTGCGCCAGCCGGGCGCGAGCGACGTCATCGGCGACCGCGCGCTGGGCAGCGAGCCGATGCGCGTCGCCGCGCTCGGCCGCGCGATCCTCGGCGGATTGCAGGCGGGCGGCGTGCTCGGCGTCGTCAAGCATATCCCCGGCCACGGCCGCGCCCGGTTCGATTCGCACGAGGCGCTTTCGGTCGTCACCGCGTCCGATCACGATCTCCAGACCGATCTCGCGCCCTTCGCGGCGCTGCGCGATGCCGCGATGGCGATGACCTGCCACGTCGTCTTCGACGCCTGGGACGCCGATCGGCCCGCGACGCTGTCGCCTTTCGTCATCGACCATGTGATCCGCCAGCGTATCGGTTTCCACGGCCTGCTGATGACCGACGACCTCGACATGAAGGCCTTGTCGGGCGGCGTGCCGCAGCGCGCGGCGGCGGCGATCGCGGCGGGGTGCGACATCGCGCTCAACTGCTGGGCGAAGATGGACGACATGGTCGGCATCGCGCACGCGCTCGATCCGATGGGCCCGGCGTCGCTCGCGCGGCTCGAAGGTGCGATGGACCGGATCGCCGGCGCGCACGACCCGCGCGCGTTCGACCTGCTCGTCGACCAGCGCGACGCGCTGCTCGCGGTGGCCTGAGGCGCCGGTGGACGAACTGCCGCTCGCCTATGACGTCGTGCCGGCGGCAACGGAGCGCGAGGATGCGCTCCAGCTTTCGCTCGACAGCTGGGAAGGGCCGCTCGACCTGTTGCTGACGCTGGCGCGCAGCCAGAAGGTCGATCTGCGGCAGATCTCGATCCTCGCGCTGGTCGAGCAATATCTCGCCTTCATCGCCGAGATGCGCGCGCTGAAGCTGGAGGTCGCGGCCGATTATCTGGTGATGGCGGCGTGGCTCGCCTATCTCAAGTCGGCGCTGCTGCTGCCGAAGGACCCGGCGGAGGACCCGTCGCCCGACGAACTGGCGCTGCGCCTGCAATTGCGGCTCCAGCGGCTCGCGGCGATGCGCGAGGCGGCGGCGCGGCTGCTCGCGCGCGACCGCGTCGGCCGCGACGTCTTTCTGCGCCCGCATCCGGAGGGGCTGCACGACGTCCGCAAGCGGCGCTGGGACGCCAGCCTCTACGACCTGCTCGCGGCCTACGGCCAGGTGAAGCTGCGGACCGAGCCGGTCGTGCACATGGTCGCGCGCCGGCCGGTGGTGACGCTCGACGCGGCGCTCCAGCATCTCGAACGCATGATCGGCGTCCGGCTCGACTGGGCCGAACTGTCCGATTTCCTGCCGGCCGATTATGACGGACCCCTGCGCCGCTCGGCGATCGCGTCGAGCTTCCTCGCCGCGCTCGAACTGGCGCGGCAGGGGCGCATCGACCTGCGGCAGGACGGCGCGTTCGAACCGCTCTATCTGAAGGCAGCAGACGCATGATCGACGACCTCGAACGCGCGATAGAAGCGATGCTGTTCGCCAGCGACGAGGCGCTCGACGCGCGGCAGGTCGCGGCGCGCCTCGGCGGCGAGACGACGCCCGGCGCGGTGCGCGCGATCGTCGCGGCGATCGCGGAGCGCCACGCCGGCAGCGGCATCGAACTGGTCGAGCGCGGCGGCCACTGGCATTTCCAGACCCCGGCCGACCTCGCCCACCTGCTCCGCCGCGAACGCGACGACCCGCGCAAGCTGTCGCGCGCCGCGGCCGAGGTCCTCGCGATCGTCGCCTATCACGAGCCGGTCAGCCGCGCGGAGATCGAGGCGATCCGCGGCGTCCAGACGTCGAAAGGCACGCTCGACGTGCTGATGGAGGCCGAATGGATCGCCCCCGCGGGGCGGCGCGAAGTGCCCGGCCGGCCGCTGATCTACAGGACCACCGACGCCTTCCTCCAGCATTTCGGGCTGGCGAGCCGGAAGGACCTGCCGGGGATCGAGGATTTGCGCGCCGCGGGCCTGCTCGACCCCGTCGACCTCGCTTTCGAAGCGGCGATGGACGAGCTGGACCTAGTCAAAGACGGCGAAGATGCCTAGATGAGGCACCTCAAGGAGACGATAGATGGGTAGCTTCAGCATCTGGCACTGGCTGGTGGTCGGGATTCTCGTCCTGCTGCTGTTCGGCAAGGGCCGTTTTTCCGACATGATGGGCGATGTTGCCAAGGGCATAAAGAGCTTCAAGAAGGGCATGGCCGACGACGACGAGGCGCGCCCCGCGCCGCGGCAGATCGACGGACAGCGGTCGCCCGACGCGACGCCGACCCCGACAGCCGAAACCGAAAACCGCTGACCCCGGCCGTTACCACCGGCGCGGGATTGGGTTGAGCCATGTTTGACGTTGCACCGACCGAGTTGCTGCTCGTCGTGGTGGTGGCCTTGGTCGTCATCGGCCCGAAGGACCTGCCCAAGGCGATGCGCTTCGTCGGCAAGTGGGTCGGCAAGGCGCGCGGCATGGCGCGCCATTTTCGCGCCGGGCTCGACACGATGATGCGCGAGGCCGAGCTCGAGGAACTCGAAAAGCAGTGGCGCGCGCAGAATGAAGCGATCATGCGCGAATTTCCGAATATCGACGGCGTCGACGCGCCGACGATGCTGCCGGCGACGACGCTGCCTCCGGAGGCGAAGGGCGACGACGCGGGCGCCCGACCCGATAGCCCCGGACCCGATAGCCCCGCTCCCGAAAATCCCGATCACGCCGCGGCAACCACAAAGCCCGAAACGCCGCGCGAAACGCACGAAGTGCCGCCGCCGGGCGGACCGCTGCCATGACCGTCGAGACCCCCGTGACCGCCGATGATGAGGATGGTGCCGGCGGCAAGATGCCGCTGCTCGACCATCTGATCGAATTGCGTTCGCGCCTGCTCAAATCCCTGGTGGCGATTGCGCTCGCTTTCGGGGTGTGCCTCTATTTCGCGCGCCCGATCTTCGGCGTCCTCGTCCATCCGCTCGTCGCGGCGGGGCAGGGCAAGCTGATCTATACCCAGCTTTTCGAGGCCTTCTTCGTCGAGATCAAGGTCGCGCTGTTCGCGGCGATGATGATCGCCTTCCCGGTGATCGCCAACCAGCTCTGGAAATTCGTCGCACCCGGCCTCTACCGCAAGGAAAAGCGCGCGCTGCTGCCCTTTCTGTTCGCGACCCCGGTGCTGTTCGCGGTCGGCGCCTGCTTCGCCTATTTCATCACCGTGCCGATCGCGCTCAAATTCCTGCTCGGCTATCAGGGAGAGATCGGCGGCGTGATGCAGGAGGCGCTGCCATCGGTCGGCAATTACCTCAGCTTCATCATGCAGTTCATCATGGCGTTCGGCATCGCTTTCCTGCTGCCGATCCTGCTGATGCTGCTCGAACGGTCGGGGCTGGTGACGCGCGAGCAACTCGTCTCGGCGCGCCGCTACATGATCGTCGCGGCGTTCGCGGTCGCGGCGGTCTTCACGCCGCCCGACATATTGAGCCAGCTGCTGCTCGCGGTGCCGCTGGTCTTTCTCTACGAACTGTCGCTGTTCGCGATCTGGTTCACCCAGCGCCGACGCAAGACAGGCGCCGAAACGGCGCCTGTCGAACCTCTCGAAGAGGCATAGGGGGTAAGCTTCCCGCCGATCAGTGGATGGCGTCGCTGCCGGCCTGGCCGACCGACTCGATGTCGCGGCCGACCCCTTTCACCGTATTGCAGGCAGCGACCAGAAAGCTGGCAAGCAGGGTAAGAAGGATAGCACGGTTACGCGTCGTCATTTTCCACCTCTACGGGTCTTGATGCAAAATGGCCCGGCACGCTTCGAGGGGGGGGAGGGAATGCGGGCCGGGCCAATGTTGCTGAGCAGCGCTGCGGGGGGGCGTTGACCGCTGCTCGAAAGGGAAACCCGTGAATGGGGCGGGAGTTCCCGAAAAAAGTTCCGGGATGAAAATTTTTCCGGAAATCCCGGAATCGCGCCGTTTCGCCGCGTGGATTCGGGATGCCGATGTCAGAGGGTGGTGAGCCCGCTTGCCACCGCGAGCCCCAGGAATGCCAGAAACCCCATCGAATCCGTGGTCATGGTGACGAAGATCGAACTGGCGACCGCCGGGTCCTGATCGAGCCGGTCGAGCAGCAGCGGGATTGCGACCCCGGCGACCCCGGCGACGAAGATGTTGACGATCATCGCCGCGGCGATCACCCCGCCGAGCCCCGGATTGGCGAACCATAATGCCGTGGCGGTCCCGGCGATCAGCGCGATCGTCCCGCCGTTGAGCAGCGCGATCTTGATTTCGCGGAACACCGCGCGCCAGCTGTTCGAATCGGTGAGCTGGTTCATCGCCAGCGCGCGGACGGTGACGGCCAGCGTCTGCGTGCCCGCATTGCCGCCGACCCCGGCGACGATCGGCATCAGCGCTGCGAGCGCGACCATATGTTCGATCGCGCCGCCGAACATCCCGACGATGCTCGATGCGACGAGCGCGGTGCCCAGATTGGCGATCAGCCAGCGCACGCGCGCGCTGTAGGTTTCGCGGATCGGCTCGTTGATGTCGCCGTCGCCGGCGCCCGACAGCCGCAATATGTCCTCGCCCGCTTCTTCCTGGATGATGTGGACGACGTCGTCGACGGTGATCACGCCGACCAGGCGGCCCGCGCGGTCGACGACTGCGGCCGAAATCAGCGCATATTTCTGGAAGCGCAGCGCGACTTCTTCCTGATCCATGTCGACCGGAATCAGCGTCTGCTCGCGCTTCATCACGTCGCCGATCGCGATGTCGCGCGGGGTGCGCATGATCCAGCTGAGCTGACAGGTGCCGACCGGGCGATGCATCGGGTCGACGACGAAGATTTCCCAGAAATCGGTCGGCAGTTCGCGATCCTCGCGCAGCCGGTCGATGACGTCGCCGACGGTGACATGCTCGGCCACCGCGACGAACTCGCGCTGCATCAGGCGCCCGGCGCTCTCCTCGGGATAGGATAGCGCCTCTTCGATCGCGGCCCGGTCCTCGGGCTCCATCGCGTCGAGGACCGCCTGCTGTTCCTCTTCCTCCAGATCCTCGATGATCGCGACCGCGTCGTCGGTGTCGAGTTCGGACGCGATCTCGGCGACCTGTTCGGGCGCGAGCAGGTCGATCAGCCCCTCGCGCACATGCTCGTTCATCTCGGCGAGCACGTCGGGGGACAGCATGTCGCCGAGGACGCGGGCGAGCGACGGCCGATCCTCGTCCGATACTAGCTCGAACAGGTCGGCGATGTCGGCGGGGTGCAGGCGGCCGATGCGCTCGCGCGCCGCCTCGTCCTCGCCCGCCTCGACCAGGTCGATGACGTCGCGAACGAATTCGGGCCTCAGCCGGTCGTCCTCGTCGAGCTCGGTCTCGGCTTCGCGCGGCGCGGGATCGCGATCATGCTCGCGGTCGTCGATGGTCGCGGTCGGGGCGTCATGGGGGGGCAGGGATTCTTCGCGTTTGTCCATCGCGGTCCTCCCTGTTGCTTGCGGGCGCTCGTCGCCGGCGGGCCGAGCCTCCCCCTAGTCCGCGAACCGGGTAATGGCAACGCCGCGCACGCGCTGCGGCGGGTCCGGACCGCAATTAATGCGTGGCATCGCGACCGCTGCCCGCTATGGCGCTGGCAAACCACTCACAGGAGCCTCCCTATGTCCGAACAGACCCTTACCCTGTCGCTGTCGACCGGCGATGTCGTCATCCGCCTGCGCCCCGACCTCGCCCCCCAGCATGTCGAGCGCATCACGACGCTCGCGAAGGACGGCTTCTACGACGGCGTCGTCTTTCACCGCGTGATCCCCGGTTTCATGGCGCAGGGCGGCGATCCGACCGGCACCGGCATGGGTGGCAGCCCGCTTCCCGACCTGCCGGCCGAATTCAACGCCGAACCGCACGTGCGCGGCGTCTGCTCGATGGCGCGCGCGCAGAATCCGAACAGCGCGAACAGCCAGTTCTTCATCTGTTTCGAGGACGCCCGTTTCCTCGACAACCAGTACACCGTCTGGGGCGAGGTGATCGAGGGCATGGAGAATGTCGACGCCCTGCCCAAGGGTGAACCGCCGCGCGAGCCGGGCAAGATCGTCAAGGCGACGGTGGCCTGAATCGGCGTCCGCTCCCTCCCGCCTGCGGGAGGGAGCCGTGTCCGAAAGATGCAACATCGAGTTGATTTGCCCCGCCCAGCCACTATCGCGGGGGCCATGACCGATTTCACGCTTCCCGGCTTCGACCTCGACGCCTTCGTCCGCGCCACGCTTGCCGAGGATCTCGGCAGCGGTGGCGACATAACCTCGCAGGCGGTGATCCCCGCCGACGCGCGTTTCGATGGCGTGATGAACAGCCGCGACGCGATCGCCGTCGCCGGCCTGCCGATCGCCGAACGCTTCTTCCGCGCTCTCGATCCGGCGATGACGATCGAGATACTGGTGGAGGAGGGCGCACAGGTGGCGCCGGGGACGCCGCTCATGCGCCTGTCGGGCAATGCGCGCGCGATGCTCACCGCAGAGCGTTCGGCGCTGAACAGCGTCCAGCATCTGTCGGGAATCGCGACGATGACGCGCCATTATGTCGATGCGCTCGCCGGGACGGGCGCGGTGCTGCTCGATACGCGCAAGACGATTCCCGGCCTGCGCATCCTCGAAAAATATGCGACGCGCATGGGCGGCGCGACCAATCACCGCATGGGATTGTGGGACGCCGCGATGATCAAGGACAATCATGTCGCGGTCGCCGGGTCGGTCGAGGAAGCGGTGCGCCGTGCCGTCGCGGCCGGGATTGCGACCATCATCGTCGAGGTCGACCGCGTCGATCAGGTCGCCCCCGCGCTCGAAGCGGGCGCGACGCATCTGCTGCTCGACAACATGGCCCCCGACCAGCTTCGCGAGGCCGTCGCCATCGTCGCGGGGCGCGTCCCGACCGAAGCGTCGGGCGGCGTGACGCTCGACACCATCGGCGCGATCGGCGCGACCGGCGTCACCTATGTCTCGGTCGGCCGGCTGACCCAGTCGGCGCCCGCCGCCGATATCGGGCTCGACTTTGCGCTGGCCTAGCGTCGTCGCGCTGGCCCTGGCGCTGTTCCCTGCCGTCGCCCAGGCCCGGGCGCCCGCCTGCACGCTTCCCGATCGCATCCCCGTTCCACGCGTGGAAAAGCCGCCGCGCGGCGAGCCGGTGCGCACGCCGAAGATCGGCGGCTATCTGCTCGCCATGAGCTGGTCGCCGCAGCATTGCGCGCGCGTCCGCGATCCGAAGGGCGCGCGCGACCGCTTCCAATGTTCGGGCGAGGGCGGCCGCTTCGGCTGGGTGCTGCACGGCCTGTGGCCCGAAGCCGACGGGCCCGCCTATCCGCAATGGTGCCGTCCGGCGAAGGTCGTGCCCGCGCCGGTGCTGCGCCGCCATCTGTGCATGACGCCGTCGGCGCAGCTCCTCCAGCACGAATGGGCCAAGCACGGCACCTGCATGAGCCCGCACCCCGCCGCCTATTTCCGCGCCGCCGAGATATTGTTCGGCGCGGTGCGCTTTCCCGACATGGCGGCGCTCGCCGCAACGCCACAAACCGCGCAAACCATCCGCCAATCCTTCGCCACCGCCAACAAGGGCATTGCCGCGCCGATGGTCGCGGTGGCGGTCGATCGCGACGGCTGGCTCGACGAGGTGCGCCTGTGCCTTGGGCCGCGCATGCGCCCGCAGCGATGCAAGCCGTTTCAGGCGGGGGCCGACGACCGCCGCCCGGTACGAATCCGCCCGCCGCGTTGAGGCGGCAGCGTCCCGTCGCGGGACAGCGCGCGCGTTAACGCTCTTTTAACCTTACCGGGCCGTTAGGGATTTCCTAGCGTCGCGGCATGGATCGAATCGACTCCGGCCAACGCATCGATATCCGCGGCCGCGTGCGTGCGCACTGCGTGCGTCAGGTGGCGATCGTTCGGCTGGCCGCGCCGAGTGACTGGCAGGGCGAATTGCGCGCCGCGCTGGCCGCGCAGCGCCGGCCGCGCTCGATGTTCGATAGCGGAAGCGATCTGCGGCTGTTTCTTGAGAGCTTTGCGATCTTCTTCACCGCGACGATGATGTTCCTGCTTTAGTCGCAGGCCTTGTGGAGCCGCCAGGCAAGGAAGGCGGAGACGAGGCACATCGCCGCGACCATCAGCAACGTGTCGTCGATGGTGAGGCCGATCCCGATCAGTACGCTTAGCAGCAGCGTCGCGGCGACCATGAAGCCGGAGTTTACGATGTTGTTTGCGGCGATCGTCCTCGCGGTCTGCGACTTGGCGACCGTCGTGGTCAGGAAGGCGTAGAGCGGCACGACGAACATCCCGCCCGCGATCGCGATGCCCAGCAGGTCGAAAATGATGCGGTCGCCTGCCGACAGCGACAGGAACTCGCGCCAGTCCATCAGGCTGCCGTCGCGGTGCGGCCAGCCCTTCACCGACCACCAGAGGTCGAGCACGAACAGCCCCATCACGATCACCGACCCCGGCGAATAGCGGGCCGACACGCGCCCCTTGAGCAGGCGGTTGACGACGATCGAGCCGATCGCGACCCCGACCGAGAAGATGGCGGTGAACATCGTCGCGACGGTCTTGTCGGCCGCGAGCGCATTCTTGACCAGCGGCGGGAACTGCGCGGCGAGAATCGCGCCAATGGCCCAGAAGAAGCTGATCGACACGATGGCGAGAAACAGCCGCGGGATATGCATCGTCGTACTGACGATCTGCCACGACGACCGCAGGACATTGTGATCAATCACCAAATCCCGCGCTTCGGCTTCGGGCGGGGCCGACGGCACGAAGCTGGCGGTGATGCGGCCGATCACCGCAACCGCGACGATACCGGGAATGGCGATGTGCGGCGGCGTCAGCCCGCCGACGATGGTGCCGCCGAGGATCGCGATATAGGTGCCCGCCTCGACCCAGCCGGTCCCCGCCAGCACCTCGTCCGCTTCCAGATGCTGGGGCAGGATCGCATATTTGATCGGGCCGAAGAAGGTCGAGTGCATCCCCATCGAGAAGAGCGCGAGCAGCATCAGCGGGACATTGTGCAGCCAGATGCCGCACGCGCCGATGACCATGATCAGGATTTCGGCGCTCTTGATGATGCGGATCATCCGGGTCTTGTCGGTGCTGTCGGCAAGCTGGCCGGCGAGCGCCGAAAAGAGGAAGAAGGGCAGGATGAACAGCCCGCCCGCCAGCGCGTTGAACCACGCCTCGGTCTCCGGGTCCTTGTAGATGGTGAAGGTGACGAGGATCACCATCGCCATCTTGTAGAAATTGTCGTTGAAGGCGTTCAGGAACTGGGTGGCGAACAGGGGCAGGAACCGGCGTTGCTTCATCAGCGCAAGGGAACCGGTCATGCGAAGCCCACTCTTGTTATTCGAACGCGCGACGAACGCTGCCGCCGCGGGCAATTCGGTTGTCGCTCGGGGGACTTATCGGCTAGGGCAGATGGGGTCAAAGCCCATTTTGGAACAGTCGCGCTTTGCGGGCGGGAATCAGGAACCATGCTCAGCCTTCCGAACCTTCTGACATTGTCGCGGATCCTGGCGGTGCCGATCCTCTTGTTCCTGCTGTGGCCCGGCGCGCACGAGGCCGCGCGCCACCAGCCGCTGCCGATCGACTATGCCTTCGCCTTCGGCCTCTATTGCCTGATGGGCATCACCGATTATTTTGACGGTTATGTGGCGCGGGCGCGCGGCACCGTGTCGCGGCTCGGCATCTTCCTCGATCCGATCGCCGACAAGATCATGATCGCGGCGGTGATCCTGCTGCTCGTCTTCACCCGCGACATACAAGGGTGGCACGTCATCGCGGCGCTGGTCATCCTGCTGCGCGAGATCATCGTGTCGGGGCTGCGCGAATTCCTCGCGACCCTGCAGGTGTCGATGCCGGTGACGCGGCTCGCCAAATGGAAGACGGCCTTTCAGCTAATCGCTTTCGGTGCGCTGATCCTCGCGGGCGCGCTGCCCGCGATGGCGTGGATCAAGACGGTCGGTCTCGCCTCGCTATGGGGCGCCGCGGTGCTGACGCTGGTCACCGGCTGGGATTATCTGCGCGTCGGCCTCAAGCACATGGATTGACCAAAGCTGCGCGGCGATCAGTTCGCGCGGTGCTTGCGAAAAATGTCGGCGAGCATGCGGAATTCGTCCGCGCGCGGGCTGCCCTTGCGCCAGACCAGCGCGATCGTGCGCCAATCGTGATCCGACGCGAGCGGTCGGGTGTCGATCCCGGTATGGTCTAGGATACCCGCCTCGATCGCCATCTGCGGCAGCATGGTGATGCCGAGGCCGTTGTCGACCATCTGCACCAGCGTGTGGAGCGAGGTGCCCATCATCCGCGCGCCGGCGCGCAGTTCGGGCCGGTTGCACGCGGCAAGCGCGTGATCCTTCAGGCAATGCCCGTCCTCGAGCATCAGCATCTGCGCGGGGTCGAGTTGATCGGCGGTGACGACCGCAGGCAGGTCCTCGGCCTGGTCGCCAGGGAAGGCGACGAACAGCGCGTCGTCGAACAGTGCCTCGCTCTCGACGTCGCCGCAGGCGTATGGCAGCGCCAGCAGCACGCAATCGACCTGTCCGTGATGCAGCGACTCGCAGGCCTGCGCGCTCGGCTCCTCGCGCAGAAAGAGTTTGAGGGCCGGGCGTTCCTTGCGCAACCGGGGCAGCAGCCCCGGCAGCAGGAAGGGCGCGATCGTCGGGATGACGCTCATGCGAAGCTCGCCGACCAGCGGCGCGGCCGCCGCCGCCGCCATGTCGGCCAGTTCCTCGGCCTCGCGCAGCACGCGGTGCGCCTTGTCGACGATGCGGTCGCCGAGCGAGGTGAAGCGGACAACGCGGCGCGTCCGTTCGACGAGCGTCTGGCCGAGCAGTGTCTCCAACTCGCGAACGCCCGCCGACAGCGTCGACTGGGTGACGTTGCAGGCGTCGGCGGCGCGGCCGAAATGCCCATGCTGGTGGAGTGCGACCAGATATTGCATCTGCTTCAGGGACGGGAGGTAGTTCTGCATTGATCGGATATAGCAATGATGTCGTCGATTTTGAACAATCCGCCCGATTGATATTTGCCGCCGACAGGATTGATCATGGTCCCCTTTCGGACAGGTCATCGTTCCCCGGCGAAAGCCGGGGTCCAACCGGCATGGCGCTGCCCCGCGTGGACCCCGGCTTTCGCCGGGGAACGGGTCCTGCCATGTTTCAAGGATATATAGGCCGATAGGACCGCGTTTGTTGCCGCTGCTTGCCGCGCCATGTTAGCACGCGACGGTGAGGAGGGAGGCCATGGCGATGTCCAGATTTCTGATCGGCGGCGTGGCGAGCGCGCTGCTGCTGACCGGCGGATTGTTCGTGTGGAAGGGGTATAGCCAGATCGCCGAGGAAGAGGTGCTGCCGGCGCCCCCGCCGGCCTTGCCGGCCATTCCCGTTGCGGGCGCGGGAGCACCCAAGCGCGGCCCGGCGCCGCCGGCATTGCCCGCCGCGAAGGCGAAGTCGCGCGAGGAGCGGCGCTTCAATCGCTACGATCGCGACCGCAACGAACGGATCAGCCGGATCGAGATGATGGCGACGCGCACCGCCGCTTTCCGCAAGCTCGACAAGAATGGCGATAATCTGCTGACCTTCGAGGAATGGGCGGCGGCGACGAGCGACCGTTTCGCCAAGGCCGACGCCGACAAATCGGGCGACCTGACCCGCGCCGAGTTCGCCACGACGGCGCCGAAACCGGCGGCCAAGCCCAAGTGCAGTTGCTGAGCGGCGGGATGAGGTTGAGTGTCTGGTTGCGACCGGAAGCTGCCGTCCATCTCCCCTCCCGCAAGCGGGAGGGGTCGGGGGTGGGCAGCAACGGCGCAAAGGCCCACCCCGCTGTGACTAACGAACAAGTTCGTAAGTCTCGCTGCCCCTCCGCAAGCGGGAGGGGAAACCAGGGCATGTCTAACGACCGCTTCCCACCCCGAAACTGCCGCAACGATCCCTAGGCGACCACGCCGTCTGCCAGCTTCATCCATCCGGCCAGCGCCTGCCCCGCGCGCTGCGTATAGCCGAGTTTGCGGTCCTTCTTGCGCACCTCGTTGGCGAGCGGCGGGAAAAGGCCGAAATTGACGTTCATCGGCTGATAGCTCGCGGCGTCGGCGCCGCCGGTGATATGGCCGAGCAGCGCGCCGAGCGCGGTTTCGGGCGGTGGTGGGGGCAAGTGGCGGCCCGCCAGTTCGGCGGCGGCGAAACGTGCGGCGATCAGGCCGATCGCCGCGCTTTCGACATAGCCTTCGCAGCCGGTGATCTGTCCCGCGAACCGGATATGCGGCGCCGACTTGAGGCGGAGCTGCGGGTCGAGCAGTTCGGGCGAGCGGATGAAGCTGTTGCGGTGCAGCCCGCCGAGCCGCGCGAACTCGGCCTTTTCGAGCCCGGGAATAGTGCGGAACAGTTCGACCTGCGCGCCATGCTTGAGCTTGGTCTGAAAGCCGACCATGTTCCACAGCGTTCCGAGCGCATTGTCCTGGCGAAGCTGGACGACCGCATAGGGCCAGCGCCCGGTGCGCGGATTATCGAGTCCGACCCCCTTCATCGGGCCGAAGCGCAGCGTGTCGGGGCCGCGTTCCGCCATCACCTCGATCGGCATGCAGCCTTCGAAATAGGGGGTGTCGGTCTCCCAATCCTTGAACTCGGTCTTTTCGCCGTCGATCAGGCCCTGGACGAAGGCATAATATTGGTCCCGGTCCATCGGGCAGTTGATATAGTCCTTGCCGTCGCCGATCGGCCCGACCTTGTCCCAGCGGCTCGCCATCCACGCGACATCCATGTCGACGCTGTCGCGATAGACGATCGGCGCGATCGCGTCGAAGAAGGCGAGCGAATCCCTGCCCGTCGCGGCCCCGATGCTTTCTGCGAGACCCGCGGCGGTGAGCGGGCCGGTGGCGACGATCGTCAGACCCTCGGCGGGCAGCGCGTCGATGCGTTCGCGCACGACGGTTATGTTGGGATGTTCGGCGAGCGCGCGGGTGACGCCGCCCGAAAACAGGTCGCGGTCGACCGCGAGCGCCGAACCCGCGGGAACTTTCGTCGCGTCGGCCTCGCGCATGATGAGCGAGCCGAGCGCGCGCATCTCGCGGTGCAGCAGGCCGACGGCGTTGCTGTCGCCATCGTCGCTGCGGAAACTGTTCGAACAGACCATCTCGGCGAGTGCGTCGCCTTGATGCGCGGGCGTCGTGTCGCCCCCGTCGGGCAGACCGGCGCCGCGCATTTCGGACAGGCGGACGCGGAACCCCGCTTCGGCGAGCTGCCAGGCGGCTTCGGAGCCTGCAAGACCGCCGCCGATGATGTGAATGTCGTGGGTCGCCATATTCTATCCGTTGACTTGAGCGGGGTCTGCCGCGCAGGAGATCGGGGATGGAGCCGATCAATGACGCGATGCTCTAGGCGGTAGACAACGAGATGCAAAGGGGCGGACGATGGGCGGAGAACAGAGCTGGGATCGCGCGCGCTGGCTGTGGATCCTCGCGCTGATCGGCGGGATCAGCTTTTTCATCGCGGTGTATCAGCGCTGGGACGGTCCGGCGATCTGGGCGTGGAAGGCGACGGGGGTCGGTTTCCTCGCGCTGTGGGCGGCCGCCAATGCGCGCGGTACGAACGGCTGGCTGATCGCGGCCGCGCTCGGTTTCGGGGCGCTTGGCGACTGGATGCTCGATGCGATCGGCATGCTCGTCGGTGCGGCGGCCTTTGCGGCGGGGCACGGAATAGCGATCGTGCTTTATCTTCGCAATCGGCGGCAGGGCCCGTCGCGGTCGCAGACGCTGCTGGCCGCGCTGGTAGCGCCGCTGGCGCTGCTCATCGCCTGGGGCCTGACGCGCGCCGCGCCCGCGGACCTGATGGGGGCGGCGCTTGCCTATACCGCGATCGTCGCGGCGATGGCGGCCTGCGCATGGATCAGCCGCTTCCCGCGCTATCGCACCGGGATCGGCGCGATGCTGTTCCTGGTGAGCGATCTCTTCATCTTCGCGGGCGAGGGCGGCGCGCTGCCGAAGGGGGTCACGCTGTGGCTCGTCTGGCCGTTCTATTTCGCCGGACAGGCGTTGATCGCGTGGGGCATCGTGAAGACGCTGTCGAGCGAAGCACGGGCGGGATGACGGCCAACGGATAAGGCTCGCAATCCGTCCTTGCGGCCCCTTTGACCGTCAGGCGGGCGGGGCGGCCTCGTTCATTAGCAGCGCCTCGATATCGGGAGTCGGGCGGTCGGTCATCTCCTTGACATGCTCGCCAACGATGCGCGCGGCGACCTCCTTGTGCCAGAGCGGCCGCAGTACCCCCATGGTGCGCGCCGGGGCCACGACGACGAGCGCGTCCAATTCGCCCGCCAGCGCCATCGCGTTGATCCTTTCGGTAAGATCGCGCGCGAAGCGGTCCTCTTCCTGCTGGTGGAAATCGGGTTCGCCCATCGTGCCGCCGGGCAGGCCGGTTCCGGCCGGGGCGGGCGACTGGCCGGCAGGCGCGGTCTTGATGTCGCTGTCCTTGCGATCCTCGCGCTCGCGGTGCGTTTCGGTGCGCAGGTCGATCCGCTGCTCGTCGCCATGGTTGCGCAGGATCAGCGCCTTGCGGCCGTCGGCGACGAGAACGAGGGTGTTATGGGCAATCGTCATGATGGCTTCCTTCCTGCCGGACCAACGCCTCGCCTGTCGATCTGGTTTCCCTATCCGTCCCACGCCGCGATCGTCGTGCGGTGAAGCAGCCGGTCGTGACCGTCGTAACCGCCGGTCGCGCGGTGCAGGACCGAGCGGTTGTCCCACATCAGCAGCATGTCGGGTTCCCAGGCGTGGCTGTAGCGGAACTCCTCGCGCCCCTGCCATTGCAGCAATTCGTAGAGCAGGGGCTGCGCCTCGGCATCGTCCATCCCCTCGACGCCGATGATATAGCCTGCGCAGCCGAACAGGCCCTCGCGGCCGGTTTCGGGGTGCGCGCGGATGAAGGGGTGACGCTGCGTTGCCATCGCTTCCTCGCCCGAGCGGATGTCCATGCTGCGCCCGGCGTCGCGCGCGCCATACATGCCCGAGGGGGCATAGCCGCCGCGCGCGCTGTGGATCGCATTGCGGCCCTTGATGCGCCGGCGCAGGCCGTCGGGCATGGCGTCGAGCGCGGCATGCTGGTTGGAAAATTCGGTGTTGCCGCCGACCGGTGGGATGGCGATGCCGAACAGGCAGGTGCCCGCGGGCGGCCGCGCCTGGAAACTCCAGTCGCTGTGCCAGTTTTCGGCGAACAGCGGCGCGGTCTCGTCGGCGCGCCGTTTCACCGCGATGATGTGCGCACGGCCGGGGATCGGCTTGATGAAGGGATCGTCGCCGAAGCCGCCGAAGGAAGCGGTGAATCGTTCGAGATCGTCATCGCTCATCTTCTGGTCGGGGAAGGCGAGGACATGATGATCGAGCCATGCGGCGCGGATTTCGGCGACGGTAGCGGGCGCGAGCGGCTGCGTCAGGTCCACGCCCGTCACGCGCGCGCCGCACGCCTGACCGCTGGGGGTGATGATGAGCGTCATGGCGGGATGCTGCGCCAATCGGGGCGTGGGGTCAATTGAGTGCATCCGGCCCAAGACGGATATTCCAGCCGTCGTCACCCTGAAGCTGTTTCAGGGTCCATTCTCCATCCCGAAGGGATCGCCCGTCAATCGCGCGTCCGTACTCCCACCACCGCGTGCATCGGCAGTTCGGCGTAGAGGTGCGGAAAGAGCGCGCCGCCGCGTGATTCCTCCCATCGCACCGCATTGCCGAACCGGGTCAGGTCGATTTCGGCGATGCGCAGGTCGGTCTGGCCGGCGAAATGCTTCGCCAGCGTTTCGTCGAGCTGTTCGGCGGTAGACAGGTGGATATAGCCGTCGGCGATATCGACCGGCGCGCCCCGGAACACATGCTCGCGCTCGAAATCGGCCCATTGCTGTGCGGTCAGCACCTTGAAGGCCGTCGCGGCGCTCATTCCGAGGGCGCCTCCGTCGCGGTTTCGGCCTCGGCGGTTTCGATCGCCTCTTCCTCGTCGCTGTCCTCGATCAGCGCGGCCGAGACGACCTGCTCGCCCTCGGCGACGTCGAACAGGCGCACACCGGCCGAGCCGCGGCCGATGACGCGCAGGCTGTCGAGGCCCATGCGGATCAGCTTCGCCTGATCGGTGACGAGCATCAGTTGATGCGCCTGCGTCGCGGGGAAGCTCGCGACGACCAGCCCGTTGCGGCGGATGTTGTCGATGTTGGTGATGCCCTGGCCACCGCGGCCGGTGCGGCGATATTCATAGGCCGACGACAGCTTGCCATAGCCGCCCGCGCACACGGTCAGGATGAACTGCTCGCGTCCCGCCAGTTCGGCGAAGCGCTCCTCGCTCATCTGGGGCGACCCTTCCTTTTCGGCCTTCCACGGGGCGAAGCGCAGATAATCCTCGCGCTCGTCCTGATCGCGCATTCCGCCGCGATGGAGGATCGACAGCGAGATGACTTCGTCGTCCTGACCCAGCTTCATGCCGCGCACGCCGGTCGAATTGCGGCTCTGGAAGGCGCGCACCTCGTCGCCGGCGAAGCGGATCGCCTTGCCCTGCCGCGTCGCGAGCAGCACGTCGTCGTTATCGCCCAGCAGCGCGACGCCGATCAGCCGGTCGTCCTCGTCCTCGCCCTCGAACTTCATCGCGATCTTGCCGTTCGACGGCACGTTGGTGAAGGCGTCCATGCTGTTGCGGCGCACGCTGCCCTTCGCGGTCGCGAACATGACGTGTAGCGCGCCCCATTCGGCCTCGTCCTCGGGCAGCGGCAGGACGGTCGAGATCGTCTCGCCCTGCGCCAGCGGCAGCAGGTTGATCATCGGCCGGCCGCGCGTCGCGGGCCCGCCCTCGGGCAGGCGCCACACCTTGAGCCGGTAGACCTTGCCGAGTGTCGAGAAGAAGAGCACCGGCGTGTGCGTCGAGGTGACGAACAATTCGGTGACGACATCCTCGTCCTTCGTCGCCATGCCGGCGCGGCCCTTGCCGCCGCGGCGCTGGGCGCGGAAGGTGTCGAGCGGGGTGCGCTTGATATAGCCGTCGAGGGTGACGGTGACGACCATCTCCTCGCGTTCGATCAGATCCTCGTCGTCGATACCGTCGGCGGCGGGCGCCATCAGCGTCCGGCGCGGCGTTGCGAACTCCGCGCGCACCTGCACCAGCTCCTCGCGCATCACGCTATAGAGCTTGACGCGGTCGGCGAGGATCGAAAGCAGTTCCTCAATCTCGCTCGCCAGCTCCTTGAGTTCGTTGCCGATCTCGTCGCGGCCGAGCGCGGTCAGCCGGTGCAGGCGCAGGTCGAGGATCGCCTTCACCTGGATTTCCGACAGGCGATAGGTGGCGGTGGCCTCCATCTCGCCCTCGATCGCTTCGACAAGGCGGATATAGGGCGCGATCTCGCCGATCGGCCATTCGCGCAGCAGCAGCGCCTCGCGCGCCGCGGCGGGCGACGGCGAGCCGCGGATGATGCGGACGACCTCGTCGAGATTCGACACCGCGACGACGAGCCCGAGCAAGATGTGCGCCCGGTCGCGCGCCTTGGCGAGTTCGAACTTGCAGCGGCGGGTGATGACCTCTTCGCGGAAGGCGATGAAGGAGGTCAATATGTCCTTCAGCCCCAGCATCTCCGGGCGACCGCCGCGGATCGCGAGCATGTTGGCGGGGAAGCTCGATTGTGCCGGGGTATGCCGCCAGAGCTGATTGAGCACCACGTCGGGCGTCGCGTCGCGTTTCAGGTCGATGACGACACGCACGCCGTCGCGGTTCGATTCGTCGCGGATGTCGGCGACGCCCTCGATCCGCTTGTCGCGCGCCGCCTCGGCGATCTTCTCGACCAGCCCTGACTTGCCGACCTGAAAGGGGATCGAGGTCAGGACGATCGACCGGCGCCCTTCGCCGCGCCCGCGGCTTTCCTCGATCTCGTGCGTCGCGCGCATCATGATCGAGCCGCGCCCGGTCGCATAGGCGTTGCGCGCGCCGCCCTGGCCCAGGATCATCGCGCCGGTCGGGAAATCGGGACCGGGGACGATCTGCATCAGTTCCTCGGTCGACAGCGGCGTCCCGCCCTCGAGCTGGCGGTCGATTATCGCCAGGCAGGCATCGACCACCTCGCCCAGATTGTGCGGCGGGATGTTGGTCGCCATGCCGACCGCGATGCCGCCCGCGCCGTTGACGAGCAGGTTGGGGAAACGCGCCGGCAGAACCTGCGGCTCCTCGCGGCTCGCGTCATAGTTTGGCTGGAAGTCGACCGTGTCCTTGTCGAGGTCGCCCAGCAGCGACATCGCCGCCTTGGCAAGGCGCGCCTCGGTATACCGCATCGACGCCGGCGGATCGGGGTCCATCGACCCGAAATTGCCCTGACCGTCGATGAGCGGCACGCGCATCGACCAGTCCTGCGTCATCCGCGCGAGTGCGTCATAGATCGCGCTGTCGCCGTGCGGGTGGTAATTGCCCATCACGTCGCCGACGATCTTCGCCGATTTCTTGTACGGGCGGCCGGGAATGAAGCCGCCTTCCTGTGCCGCATAAAGGATGCGGCGATGCACCGGCTTCAACCCGTCGCGCACGTCGGGCAGCGCGCGGCTGACGATCACGCTCATCGCGTAATCGAGATAGCTGGTCTTCATTTCGTCGACGATATTGATCGGCGAAATGCCGTCCTCGGACGGCGGAACAGGCGTATTTTCTTCGGTCAAGACCCGGCCTTTTTTCTTCTTTCGGGAGGTGGTTCCAGCCTAGCCCATGGCGGCGGAAAAGGCCAGTGATTCGGGGCGATTCTGGCTGATTTTTTGGCGAGTATCCGGTTTGCGATCATGCGGGCGATTTCGGGCAAAACGCCACTTCTCCAGCTTCGTCATGCTGAACTCATTCCAGCATCCATGGCGGAGCCGCTCCTTTCCGCATTGCGCCTGTTTCGAGAGCAGGCCGTGGCCCCTGAACGAAGTTGGCAATTATCCCTTTCGGACAAGTAACCGTTCTCCCCGGCGAAAGCCGGGGGCCACGCGGGGCAGCGCCATCTGGACCCCGGCTTTCGCCGGGGAACACGCCTTACGTGCCTGAAGGGCGCATATGCCAATCAAGTTCAGGGTGACGAGGCGGAGAGGATCGAACTCGCCCGAAGCCGGCGCCCTTCCGCGCCCTTCCGCGCCTTTTCGTGGCGTCATGGCGGCGGACAAGCTGCTTGCCAATCGCCTGTCGGCCCCTAAAGGTTCGCGAACGATGGTCTTTTGCCAGCCTGGGGGGTGCCGGTGGCCCTGATCGCGCTCGTCGGCGCCAGCGAAACGCTGCCCGACGGGGGGCTGCGCGCGCTCGTCGCGATCGCGGGTGAGACGCTGATCGAGCGGCAGGCGGCGCGGCTCGCCGATGCCGGGGTCACCCATATCGCGGTGGCGGTGGGCGCGGTGCCCGCCGAACTGCTCGCGACCTGCGACCGCATCCGCCGCCGCGGACTCAAGGTCACACCGGTCCGCGCGGCCGGCGACCTGATGGCGCTCGTCCAGCCCGACGACCGCATCATCCTGGTCGCCGACGGATTGCGCGCGGGCGGGACCCATTATGCCGCGATCGCGCGTCCGGGCGCGCCCGCGATTCTCGTCACCGGCGACACGATGCTGACGCAGGGATTCGAGCGGATCGATGCGACCCGGCGCTGGGGCGGGCTCGCTTGCATCTCGGACGCGATGGTCGCCGATCTCGCCTCAATGCCGGGCGAGTGGGACATGATGCTGACGCTGCTGCGCCTCGCGGTGCAGTCGGGTGCGCGCCGCCTCTATTGCGAACCCGCGCTGTTCGAACAGGGGGAGATCGCGATCGTCGCCGACCGGCCCACCGCGGCGCTGATCGAGCAATCGAGCCTGCAACAGGTCGAATATGGCGGCATGGGGCTCGGGCGCTCGGCGATCATGATGCCGCTGGTGCGGCTGGCCGGGCCGCTGCTGGTGCGTTCGCCTCGCACCGCGCGCTATCTGCCCTATGCAACCGCGCTGCTGTGGGTCGCCGTCGCGCTGCTTGCCGCCGGCGGGCTGGCGGCGGCGGGGGCGCTGGTGGCGATTCTCGGCGGGCTCGGCCTGGCGGCGATGCGTTTCCTTGCCGCCTTTCGCGCCGAAAGCGCGGCGCAGAACCGGGTGCGCGGCGTGATTCGCACCTTCGGCTGGCTGCTGCTGGGCGCCTATCCGTGGCTGGTGTCGCTCGGCGGACCCGATCGTCTGATGCCGCGCTTCGCGGAGGCGGCGCTTGCGCCCTGTCTCGCCGCGACGATCCTGCTCGCGCGCTGGCTCTATGAAGATTCGGGAAAGACGCGCCGCTTCCACTGGCTGCTTCCCGACACCGACGAGGCGTGGATATTGCTGGCGCCCGCGCTGATCCTTGGCATCGCGCCGCTGATGTTCGCGATCCTGCCGTTGCTGGCGCTGTTCCAGATCCTGTTGTGGCTGCGCCTCGCGCGCCGGCCGGAACCCCGCTAAACCAAAGCGCTGGAAGGTTTAGGGCGCATTAACGCCATGCTGCTATGGCGACAGGCGCATGAGTGACTCTTCCGCCTTTTCCGGCATCGCCCTGCCGTCGCCGACGCTGTCGGCGCGTCTCGGCGATGTTGCCGCGCATCTGGCGGCGCCGCTGACCGACCGGCTGACCGAGGAACAGCGCGCGCTGACCCTCGGAATCGCGCGCCGGCTCGTCGGTGAGGCGGCCGCAGCGCTCGGTGTGCGAATCGATCCGGCAGCGCTGTGGCATGACTGGCTGGTACAAGGGCTGCCCGGCGCCGAACGGCTCGCCGCGCCCTGTTTCGCGCGCGCGGAAGAGCATCGCTGGCGTGCGCTGCCGGCGCTGCATCGCGACACATCCTCACCGGCCGACGGCGTGAGCGACACGGACGCGGCGGATGCGCCCCCGGCCGCTCCGCAGGCACCGCTTGCGCCGGTTGACAAGGCCTATCTCGACCTGACGATCGCCGACCGGCGCCGCTTCGATGCCTTGGGCAATCCCTGCATCGCGGTTGCGGACCTCGACCCCGAAATCTATCGCGCGCTGTTGGACGACGTCGTGGAGTGGCAGGCACACGCCGGAGTGGATACGAACGCAGTCGCCGAACTCGATGACGCGGCCTGCGCCGCCGCGGCGCGTCAGGCATCCGAAAGCGGGATCGACGCCGCCGCCGCCGCCTATCACACGGCGCTTGTCGCGGAGGGGGCGCTGTCCGATGCCGCCGCCGCCGCGGCGATGCGCCATGACTGGCCCGCGCTGATCGGCCTTGCCGCCGCTGCGCATCGCCGTCCCTATGGAGAGATGGCGCTGGCGCTGGTGAGCGCGGAAGCCGCCGCCCTGCCACCACTGCTCGCGCCGCTGCGTATCGACCGCGGGGCGATCGCCCCGATCGAGGCATCGCTGGCGCGCGTGCCCGCCCGGGCGCTTGCCGGGGCGCCGGAGGGGGAAGGATGAGCGAGCGGATCGTCCGGGGCCGGGTCGACCGGTCGGGCGCGCTGGTCGGCGGCGACGCGCCGCTGCTGCGCCTTCAGCAGCGCGCGGGCGGCGGACTGAACCGGCCGCTGGCGCTGCCGCATCTGGCGCGGCTGGTCGCGCTCGCGCAACGGCTGCAGCGCGACGTCAGCCGCCCGCTCCACGCCGCCGACGATCACAGCGACATTTTTGCGCTCGTCCGCATCCTGCCCGATGCCGACGGTGCGAGCCTCGAAATCAGCGACTGGCGAGCGCGTCCGACCGCCGAACCGCAGGGGCCGGCGATCGCCGATGCGGTCGAGCCGCAAGGGTGGGCGTGGGAGTGCGATCAGCATCTGCGCATGGTCGCCCTGCGTGCAGGTGTCGAAGCCCCGGCGATCCCCGGCGGCTGGGCCGGTCATTCGCTGTCCGAACTGTTCGAGTTGCAGCCCGACGGCGATGGTCGCTTTCCGGTGCTGCGCGCGCTGGCACGGCAGGCGCCGTTCGCCGACCAGCGGGTGCGCGTCGAGGGGGAGGACGGTCCGCTGGCGATGCACTTGTCGGGCGAAGCGCTGTTCGATGCGACCGGGCGTTTCACCGGCTTTCGCGGTATCGCGACGCCTGATAAAGGGGCGGCGGCGGATGCAGCCGCGCCGGCGCGCGTCGATCCTGCCTTCGGATCGCTGCCGCTGTCCGACCCGCAGTTCGGCCGCCGCATCGACGGCGCGCTGCGCGGGCCGCTGAGCCGGATCATCGCGACGGCCGAGACCATTTCGGGGCAGTTCGACGGTCCGATCCGCGCCGATTATGCCCGCTATGCCGGCGATATCGCGCATGCGGGGCGCCACCTGCTCGGACTCGTCGACGACCTTGCCGACCTCCAGAATATCGAGCGGCCGGGCTTTCGCGCGGCGCGCGACGAGATCGACCTCGGCGATCTCGCGCGCCGTGCGGTCGGGCTGCTCGGCATGAAGGCGGAAGAGAAGAGGATTCGCATCGACGCGCCGCGCCTCGACGACAAGGCGCCCGCGTGGGGCGAGTTCCGCCGCGTGCTGCAGGTGCTCCTCAACCTGCTCGGCAACGCCATCCGCTATTCGCCTGAAAATTCGCAGATATGGATTCGCGTCGATCGCGAGGGCGACCGCGCGACCGTGACCGTTGCCGATCAGGGGCAGGGGATTGCGACGGATCAACAGGATATGGTGTTTGAGAAGTTCGAGCGGCTCGGCCGCACCGACAGCGGCGGATCGGGGCTCGGCCTCTACATCGCGCGCCGTCTCGCGCGCGCGATGGGCGGCGACCTGACCATCGACAGCGCGCCGGGGCAGGGTGCGCGCTTCACGCTGAGCCTGCCGGCGCGGGATTAGGACCAGAGCGGGGGCCGATGGCTTGCGCCCCCGCCTTCGCGGGGACGCGGAACCCAGCGGTAGCTTGAGCGCCGAATGGGCTCAGCGCTGCTCCACCGACACATAGGGACGCTGCGTCGCGCCGGTGTAGAGCTGGCGCGGGCGGCCGATCTTCTGCGCGGGGTCGGAGATCATCTCGTTCCACTGCGCGACCCAGCCGACGGTGCGGGCGAGCGCGAACAGCACGGTGAACATCGTCGTCGGGAAACCGATCGCCGACAGGATCACGCCCGAATAGAAATCGACGTTGGGGAACAGCTTCTTCTCGACGAAATAATCGTCGCTAAGCGCCATTTCCTCGAGCTGCAACGCGACGTCGAACACCGGATCGCTGACGTTCAGTGCCGCGAACACCTCGCGCACCGTCTTTTGCATCACG
The DNA here is from genome assembly GCF_002953155.1 of Sphingopyxis sp. MG. NCBI lineage: Bacteria > Pseudomonadati > Pseudomonadota > Alphaproteobacteria > Sphingomonadales > Sphingopyxidaceae > Sphingopyxis > Sphingopyxis sp. MG. The sequence continues at coordinate 2,009,481 of NZ_CP026381.1, read as the reverse complement.
GTCGCGCGCGGGTCGTAGTTCTTGTAGACGCGGTGGCCGAAGCCCATCAGGCGGAACGGATCGTCCTTGTCCTTCGCACGCGCAATATATTCGGGGATACGCTCGGGGCGGCCGATCTCGCGCAGCATGTTGAGCGCGGCCTCGTTGGCGCCGCCATGCGCCGGGCCCCATAGGCAGGCGATGCCCGCCGCGATGCAGGCAAAGGGATTTGCGCCCGACGAGCCGGCGAGGCGCACGGTCGAGGTCGAGGCATTCTGTTCGTGGTCGGCGTGGAGGATGAAGATGCGGTCGAGCGCGCGCACCACCGCCGGATCGACCTCATAATCCTCGGCCGGGACGCCGAAGGTCATGCGCAGGAAATTGTGGGTGTAGCCGAGGTCGTTGCGCGGATAGACGAAGGGCTGGCCGACCGCATATTTATAGGCCATCGCCGCGATCGTCGGCATCTTCGCGATCAGCCGGTGGCTGGCGACCATGCGCTGGTGCGGATCGTGGATCTCGGTCGAATCGTGATAGAAGGCCGACAGCGCGCCGACGACGCCGCACATGATCGCCATCGGGTGGGCGTCGCGCCGGAAACCGCGATAGAAGGTCGCGAGCTGTTCGTGCAGCATCGTGTGGCGGGTGATGGTGTTGTCGAACTTTTCCAGTTCGCCGGCGGTCGGCAGCTCGCCGTTGAGCAGCAGGTAGGCGACCTCCATGAAGCTCGAATGCTCGGCGAGCTCGCCGATCGCATAGCCGCGGTGGAGCAGCACGCCCTCGTCGCCGTCGATATAGGTGATCTTCGATTCGCAGCTCGCGGTCGAAGTGAAGCCCGGATCGTAGGTGAAGGCGCCGGTCTGGGCATAGAATTTGCGGATGTCGACGACATCGGGACCCACCGTGCCCTTCAGCACCGGATCTTCGACGGTCTTGTCGCCCAGGGTGATTTTTGCGATGTCGGTCATTGTTCTTCCCCTGATCTGTAAGGGCGGGAGCCGTTGCGGCTACGCCCCTGCCGGAAAATTGTGCGCTGCGTCAAGTCGTGCCAGGCTCGCATCGCGTCCCAGCAGCAGCAGGACGTCGAAAATTCCCGGCGATACCGACCGTCCGGTCAGCGCGGCACGCAGCGGCTGGGCCAGCTTGCCGAGCCCGACTCCGGCCGACTCGCTCGTCTCGCGGACCGCCGCCTCGATATCTTCGGCGTTCCAGCCGGTCAGGGCGCGCAGCCTTTCGGTGGCATCGGCGAGCAGGCCTTCGGGCGCATCTCTTAGCAGCCCCGCGGCCTTCTCGTCCACTTGCAGCGGCAGCGTCTCGAACAGGAAGAGCGCGCCTTCGGCGATCTCGTCCAGCGTTTTGGCGCGCGGCTTGAGCGCATCCATCGCCCGCACCAGCACCGCGTGCTCGGCATCGTCCAGCGGTCGCCCGATGCGCCGCTCGACGCGCGGCGCGACAAGGCCGGCGAGCCGCGCGTCGTCGGCCTCGCGGATATAATGGCCGTTCAGATTCTCGAGCTTCTTGAAATCGAAGCGCGACGGCGAGCGGCCGACATGCGCGAGATCGAACCACTCGATCGCCTGTTCGCGGCTGATGATCTCCGCATCGCCGTGTCCCCAGCCGAGACGGAGCAGATAATTGTTCACCGCTTCGGGCAGGTAGCCGAGTTCGTCGCGATAGGCATCGACGCCCAGCGCGCCGTGCCGTTTCGACAGCTTGGCGCCGTCGGCGCCGTGGATCAGCGGCACATGCGCATAGACCGGCTCGCGCCAATTCTCGTGAGATTCGGCCATCGCGTGGATCAGCGCCCGCTGGCGGAAGGCGTTGTTGAGATGGTCGTCGCCGCGGATGACGTGGGTGACGCCCATGTCGTTATCGTCGACGACGACGCTCAGCATATAGGTCGGCGTGCCGTCGCTGCGCAGCAGGATGAAATCGTCGAGTTCGGCATTCTGGACGGTGACCTCGCCCTGGACGCGGTCGCGGATCGTCGCCGCGCCGTCCTGCGGCGCGCGCAGGCGGATGACGTGCGGCGCGGCGGGATCGCCGTCGTCGCGGTCGCGCCATGGGCTGCGGACGCGGAAGGGGACGCGCTTCTCCTGCGCCTCGGCGCGCATCGCGGCCAGCTCGTCCTGCGTCAGATAGCAGCGATAGGCCGCGCCCTTCGCGAGCAGTTCCTGCGCGACCTCTGCATGGCGGCCGGCGCGCGCGAACTGGAAGACGGCGTCGCCGTCCCAGTCGAGGTCGAGCCAGCGCATCCCGTCGAGGATCGCGTCGATCGCGGCCTCGGTCGACCGCGCGCGGTCGGTGTCTTCGATGCGGAGCAGGAACTTGCCGCCATGGTGCCGCGCGAACAGCCAGTTGAACAGCGCGGTGCGCGCGCCGCCGATATGGAGGAAGCCGGTCGGGGAGGGCGCGAAGCGCGTCACCACGTCGGTGCCGGTCGCTTCGGCGGGATCGGTCTTGTTTTCGGTTGCCACTCTGGCCTCTTTCACTCACCTTGCGGCCCCGGGCGGGGACCGGGGACGATGTCGGGGCAGCCCCTAGCATGGCGACAAGGAGGCTTCAAACGCCCATTGGGGAAAGCGCGGCCGCCGCGTTGCGGCGCGCCTTCGCGTGGCTGGAGGACCGGCTCGACCGCGAGCGCGAGCGGTTGGGACTGTGGCTGCCGGTCGCGCTGTCGGCGGGGATCGGCTTGTGGTTCGCGGCGCCGGCGCGCGCGCAGTGGATCGGAACGCTGTTCCTTCTCGGCGGGGGCGTCTGCGGCGGCTTGCTGATCGGCTGGCAGCGGCGGACCGGGCGCAGCCTTGCGATCGCCTGCGCCACGATGGCTGCGGGGCTGCTGCTGATCTGGGCGCGCGCCGCGTGGGTCGCGGCGCCGGTGCTCGCCTATCCGGCTACGACCGAATTTTCGGCGGTGGTCGAAAGCGTCGAACCGCTGCCGGCGCGCGGCACGGTGCGGATGATCGTGCGGCCGCACGGGCGCGCCGACCTGCCGCCGCGGGTCCGGCTGACGCTGAGCGGCGAGCGCGCGGCGGGGATCGCGCCCGGCGAGTCGATCGGCCTGCGCGCGCGGCTGATGCCGCCGCCGGCGGCCAACCTGCCCGGCGGCTACGACTTCGCCCAGCGCGCCTGGTTCGACGGCATCGGTGCGGTCGGGACGGTGCTGGGAGAGGTCGCGCGCGCGCCCGGAGCGGGCGAGCGACGCCAGCCGCTGCGCGCGCGGCTCAGCGCACATATCCACACCGCGGTGCCGGGATCGCCCGGCGGTGTCGCCGCGGCGCTCGTCACCGGCGACCGTGGCGCGATCGCCGAGACGGATGACGAGGCGATGCGCCGCAGCGGGCTTGCGCACCTGCTGTCGATCAGCGGCCTGCACGTGACCGCGGTGATCGGTTTCGTGATGCTGCTCGCGATGCGGCTGCTCGGGCTGAGCCGGCGCCTCGCGCTGGCGGGGCATGTGTTGCCGCTGGCCGCCGCCGCGGCGGCGCTGGCCGGGGCGGGCTATACCTGGCTTGCCGGAGCGGAAGTGCCGACGCTGCGTTCGTTGATCGCGGCGCTGCTCGTGCTCGCCGCCTTCCTGATGGGGCGCGAGGCGATCACGCTGCGCCTCGTCGCGGCGGGTGCGCTGCTCGTGCTGCTGTGGCGCCCCGAAGCACTCGCCGGACCCAGCTTCCAGCTCAGCTTCGCCGCGGTGACGGCGATCATCGCATTGCACGAAAGCCGCTGGATGCGCACGTTCCTGGCGCGGCGCGACGAAGGCACGGCGCTTCGTCTGCTGCGCGCCGCGGCGGGATTGCTACTGACGGGGCTGGTCGTCGAGGTCGCGCTGGCGCCGATCGCGCTGTTCCATTTCCACAAGGCGGGGCTTTACGGCGCGCTCGCCAATATCGTCGCGATCCCGCTGACGACCTTCGTCATCATGCCGATGGAGGCGCTGGCGCTGCTGTTCGACGGCGTCGGGCTCGGCGCGCCCTTCTGGTGGGTCGCCGAACAGGCGCTGCGGTTGCTGATCGCGCTCGCCCACCGGGTCGCTTCGGCGCCGGGAGCCGTCGCGACGCTGCCCAGCTTTCCGCCGGGCGGTTTCGCGCTTGCGCTGTTCGGCGGCCTGTGGCTGCTGCTGTGGCAGACGCGCTGGCGGCTCGCCGGGGTGGCGCCGCTGCTGGCGGGGGCCGCCATCCTGCTCGCGCAGCCGCGTCCCGACCTGCTGATCTCCGGCGACGGACGCCACATCGCCGCGGCCGTTCCCGGCGGCGGCTATGCGCTGCTACGCGCGCGGGCGGGGGACTATATCCGCGATTCGATGGCCGAAGCGGCAGGGATCGACGTCCCCTTCACCGCGCTCGCCGATCTCGACCATGTCGAATGCAACGCCGATTTCTGCCGCTGGCGGCAGGGGCAGGGCGCGACACGGCGCATCATCCTCGCCGCGCGTGGCCGCGACCGCATCGATGGCCGCGCCATGGCCGCCGCCTGCGCCGCGGCCGACGTGGTGATCAGCGACCGCTGGCTGCCACGCGAATGCATCGGGCGCTGGCTGACGATCGACCGCGACAGTCTGGAAGCGAGCGGCGGTCTTGCGCTCTATCTGGGCGAGCGACCGCATGTCGCCACCGCGCTGCGCGCCGGCGACGCGCATCCGTGGCGGCGACCGCAACAGGTCAGTGGTAACGACGAAGCAATCCCGACAGGCGGCCCTGCACGATGACGCGCTCGGCCTCGTAGCGCTGCGGTTCATAGGCGCTGTTCGCGGGATCGAGCCGGATCATCGGCCCTTCGCGGCGGAAATATTTGAGCGTCGCATCCTGTCCGTCGACGAGCGCGACGACGATATCGCCTTCGCGCGCGGTGTTCGCCTTCTGGATCAGCGCATAGTCGCCGTCGAGAATCCCCGCTTCGACCATCGAATCGCCCGACACTTCGAGCGCATAATGCTCGCCCGCGCCAAGCAGCGCGGCGGGAACCGAAAGCTGGTTGTGATCCTCGAACGCCTCAATCGGCACGCCGGCGGCGATGCGGCCGTGCAGCGGGACCTCGATGATGTCGTTGGCGGCGATCGGCTTCAACGCCGGCGCCGGCTTGCGCAGCGGCACGACGGTGTCGCGCGCCGGCGCCTTCGCCGCCTCGGGCAGCTTGAGCACTTCCAGCGCGCGGGCGCGATTGGGCAGGCGGCGCAGGAAGCCCCGCTCCTCGAGTGCGCTGATCAGCCGGTGGATGCCCGATTTCGACTTGAGCCCGAGCGCATCCTTCATCTCCTCGAACGAAGGCGAAATTCCGCTCGCGTCGAGGCGCTGCTGGATGAAGTGGAGCAGTTCGTGCTGCTTCGCGGTCAACATCTCTCGGTCTCCATGCTGTCAATGGACATATAGAGAACGATAGTGGAACAGAGCGGAACTTGTCAAGCGATGACGGAGCGGCTTGAGCCGTGGACGCCGTCAGCCCTCCAGCAACGTCCGCGTCGCTACGGTTACGTCCGCCTGCCGCATCAGGCTTTCGCCGACCAGAAAGGCATGGACGCCGCTCCGGGCGAGGCGCTGGCAGTCGGCATGGGCGGCGATGCCGCTTTCGCCGACGAGCAACGTGCCCGGTGGAACGCGCTTCGCAAGCCGTTCGGTGACGGCAAGGTCGGTCTCGAAGGTACGAAGATCGCGGTTGTTGACGCCGATCAGGCGCGATCGGAGGTGGGTGAGTGCGCGGTCGAGCTCGGCCTCGTCGTGCACTTCGACCAGCACGTCCATGCCGCGTTCGAGGGCGGCCGCCTCGATCTCGCGCATCGGCCCGTCGTCGAGGGCGGCGACGATGATCAGGATCGCGTCGGCGCCGATCGAGCGCGCTTCGGCGACCTGCCACGGGTCGATCATGAAATCCTTGCGCAGCACCGGCAGGTTGCAGGCGGTGCGCGCGGCGATCAGAAATTCCTCATGCCCCTGGAACCACGGCGCGTCGGTGAGCACCGACAGGCACGCCGCGCCGCCGGCTTCATAAGCGCGCGCATGGTCCGCCGGATTGAAATCCTTGCGGATCAGGCCCTTGGAAGGCGAAGCTTTTTTGATTTCGGCGATCAGGCCGAAGCCGCCCGCCGCGATCTTCGCCTCGAGAGCCGCCGCGAAGCCACGCACCGCGCCCGCGTCGATCGCATCAAGCTGCGTCACCGATCGGCTCTTGCGGCGCTCGGCGACCTCTTCGGCCTTGGTGGCGAGGATTTCGGTCAATTTGTTCATATGGAATGCTTTTCCGGGCGCTGGGCGTCATTCATCGGTAGGCGATCCAGCAATCGAGCAGCGCGTTGGCAAGCCCCTTGTCGATCGCCTCGGCGGCTTCCTCGACCCCGTCGACGAGGCTGTCGACCGCGCCCGCGACGACAAGCGCCTCGGCGGCGTTGTAGAGCACCGCGTCGCGATAGGCGCCGTGCTCGCCCCGCAGCAGGTCGCGCAAGGCCCTGGCATTATAGCTGGCGTCGCCGCCGCGGATCGCAGCGATCGGATGCGAGGGCAGACCGGCGTCGGCCGCGGTGCTGCGCTGCATCTGCACGCCGTCGGGCGTCACCACCGCCACCTCGTTACCGCCCGCGAGCGACAGCTCGTCGAGCCCTTCGTCGCCCGAAATGACGCGCGAATGGTCGGTGCCGAGCCGGTGCAGCGCTTCGGCATAGACCGGAACATAGGCGGGGCGCGCGATGCCGATGAGCTGGCGCGTCACGCGCGCCGGATTGGCGAGCGGCCCCATCAGGTTGAAGATGGTGCGGCGCGCCAGCGCCTGACGGATCGGCTGGATGCGCTTCATCGCCGGATGATGGTTGGCGGCAAAGAGGAAACAGATGCCGAGGTCGGCGAGCTGCGCCTCCGCCATCCGCCCGGCGCGCTCCATGTCGAGCCCGAGCGCCTCGAGCGTGTCGGCCGCGCCGGATTTCGAGGAAGCGGCGCGATTCCCGTGCTTTGCGACGGGAACCTCGCACGCCGCGACGACGATCGACACCGCGGTCGAGACGTTGAGCGTGTGGTGGCCGTCACCGCCGGTGCCGCAGACGTCGATCGCGCCCGCGGGCGCCTGGATCGGGATCAGCCGCTCGCGCATCGCCTGCGCCGCGGCGGCGATCTCGATCATCGTCTCGCCGCGATCCGAAAGCGCGGAGAGGAAGCCGGCCACCTCCTCGTCGCGGCCGCCGCCGTCGAGCATCGTTGCGAAGGCATGCGCCGCCTCGTCGGGTTCGAGGAAGCGGGCGGGGTCGGGAAAGGGGCCGAAGCGGCTCATGCCGCCTGCCGCTCGGCGACCGGCAGCCCCGCCAGCCGCATGAAATTGGCGAGCATCGCGTGGCCGTGCTCGGTGGCGATGCTCTCGGGGTGGAACTGCACGCCGTGGATCGGCAGTTCGACATGGCGAAAGCCCATCACCGCGCCATCGTCGCTCGTCGCATTGATCGCGAGCGCGGCGGGAATGTCGACCACTTCGAGGCTGTGATAGCGCGTCGCGGTGAGCGGCGAGGGCAGGCCGGCGAACAGCCCGGTGCCGTCGTGGCACACCGGCGAGGTCTTGCCGTGCATCAGGTGACCGCGCTGCACCGTGCCGCCGAAATGCTGGCCGATCGCCTGATGACCGAGGCATACGCCGAGCAGCGGCCGTGCCGCATCGGCGCAGGCGGCGACGAGATCGAGGCTGATCCCGGCTTCGTTCGGGGTACAGGGGCCGGGGGAAATGAGGATCGCCTCGGCGCCGCTCGCCAGCGCCTCGGCTGCGGTGAGCGCATCGTTGCGTTCGACGCGCACCTCTGCCCCCAGTTCGATCAGATAATGAACGAGGTTGAAGGTGAAGCTGTCGTAATTGTCGATGACCAGGATCATGGCGGCGGGCCGTATCGCTTTTGAGAGGCGAGGGGAAGGGATAGAAGCTTTCCGGCGGCCGATCACTCCGCCATCAGCTTCACGAGGTCGTCTTTCCAGAATTTCGCCCAGCTGTGCGTGCTGTGACCCTTCGTTTCGGGGCTGGCCGGGATCAGGACGAATGTCGCGCCGGGCATGCGTGCCGCCGCCTTTCCGGTGATCCCGTAGCCGGGCTGGTTGATGAAATCGTCGGCGGAGTTGATCCACAGCATAGGCACCGTGATCTTTTCGAGGTTCGACCACGGATTGTAATTGCGCGACGAATCAAGCTGGTAGATCGTGTCATTTGCATCGCCGCGAGCGAATGTGCGCGCGAACGCCTCATCCTTGTAAGCCTCCGCCGCGGCGCGCGTCGGATATTGAGCCTGCAAGGCATAGGGATTGGAGCCCGCGATCAGCATGAGCGAGGCCACGGTGCGCAGGCCCGCGAGCGGCGGATCGGTGTAGTTGCCGTCCTTCCACAGCGGATCGGCCTTGATCGCGTCGATCGACAGCGCGCGCCACATCCGGTTCACGCCGGCAATTTCGACAGGCAGGCACGCGAAGGGCGCCAGCCTTTCGGCGAAACCCGGATGCATCTCGCCCCAGACGAAGGCGTGCATGCAGCCCATCGAGGTGCCGAGGATCAGCTTCAGCTTCGTCACGCCGAGCTTTTCGGTGAGCATGCGGTGCTGCGCGGCGACCATGTCGTCATAGTCGTAGCGGGGAAATTTCATCCGCAGGCCGTCGCTGGGCTTCGACGAGCCGCCATGGCCGATATTGTCGGGCAGGATGATATAATATCTGCTCGTATCGAGCGGCTGGCCGGGGCCGAAAAGCTCGTCGGCGAACTGGGGCTGAAAGAACTGCTTCCCGGTCCCGCCGGTGCCGTGGAGGATCATCACGGCGTTGGTGACATGGCCCTGTTCGTCGCGCTGCGGCTTGCCGAGCGTCGTATAGTGAAGCCTTAGCTCGGGCAGCTTTTCGCCCGTGCCGAAGGTGAAATCCTTGAGGATCGCATCGCCTTCGACGGCACCTTCGACCGTCTGGGCGTGGGTCGGGGCGATGCCGCCGAGCAGCAGGGCGAGCGGAGCGAGATATTTCAGCATGGCGGCGACGCTAGCGCGTTTGCGCGCCGGATTTAAGCCCTCTTCGAGAAGCGGCGATCATTGCCCGTAACCCGGCGTTCCCGCGATCCGCACCGCCTCGCGCGCCGCGGCGAACAGCGCGCCCGCCTTGGCCTCGCACTCGCGCTGTTCGTAGGCGGGGTCGCTGTCGGCGACGATGCCCGCGCCGGCCTGCGCATGCATGACGCCGTCCTTGACGATCGCGGTGCGCAGCACGATGCAGCTGTCCATATTGCCGTCGGGCGCGAAATAGCCGACGCCGCCCGCATAGGGCCCGCGCGCCTGGGTTTCGAGTTCGGCGATGATCTGGCAGGCGCGGACCTTCGGCGCGCCGCTGACCGTGCCCGCCGGAAAGCCTGCGAACAGCGCGTCGATCGCGTCCTTGCCGGGCGCCAGGCGGCCGATGACGTTCGACACGATGTGCATGACGTGGCTGTAATATTCGACCGTATAGCTGTCGGTGACGGTCACGCTGCCCCCGGTCGCGGCGCGGCCGACGTCGTTGCGGCCGAGGTCGAGCAGCATCAGATGCTCGGCGCGCTCCTTGGGATCGGCGAGCAGCGATTCGCGATTCTCGGCATCCTCGGCGCTGGTGCGGCCGCGCGGGCGGGTGCCGGCGATCGGCCGGATCGTGATCTCGCCATCGCGCACACGGACGAGAATCTCGGGCGACGAACCGATCAGCGCGAAACCCGGCAGGTCGAGGAAATAGAGGAAGGGGGAGGGGTTCACCCGCCGCAGCGCGCGATAGAGGTCGAAGGGCGGCAGGTCGAACGGCGCCGAAAAGCTTTGCGACAGCACGACCTGAAAGATGTCGCCGGCGCCGATATACGTCTTTGCGGCGCGCACCATGCGCGCATAATCGTCGGGCGCGGTTGCGGGGGTGGCGACGATCGCGGCCGGGTCGATGCGGGTTTCGGCGCGCGCGCCGTGCGCGCTGGCACTGGCGAGGCGCGCGGCGATCGTCTCGATCCGCTCCTGCGCGTCGTCGATCATCCGGTCGATCGCGCCGTCCGCATCGGGCCAGATCGGCGCGATCAGAAACAGTTCGTCGGCGAGCCGGTCGAAGACGAGAATCGTCGTCGGGCGCACGAAGATCATGTCGGGCAGGCCGAGCCCCGGTCCGGCCGCGCGCGGAATCCGCTCGACGAGGCCGATCGTCTCATAGGCGAAGAAGCCGACGAGCGTCGCCAGCGCCTTGGGCAGTCCCTCCGGCACCGCGAAGCGGCATTCGGCGACGAGGTCGCGCAGTGCCTGGAGCGCCCCGCCCGCGACCGGGCGAAAGGCGGCGCGGTCGCGGCGCCATTCGCGGTTGATCCGCGCGGCGTCGCCCGTCACCTCGAACATCAGGTCGGGATCGAGGCCGATTAGGCTGTAGCGGCCGCGCGTCTCGCCGCTTTCGACCGATTCGAGAACCCAGTCGCCGCGGCCCGGCTCGATCAGCTTGAGGGCCGCCGAAACCGGCGTTTCGACGTCGGCGATCTGGCGCTGCCAGACCACCGCGCCGCGTCCCTGCGCCAGCGCTTCGAGCGCTGCGGATCGGCCTTCGAGCGTCATGGCGCTATTCGACGGCGGCTGCCGTGCCGCTCAACTCCTGGCGAAGCTGTTCGAGCAGGTCCTTGTCGATCTTCACCCGGACGCGACGCTTGGCCTCGGCGGCAAGCTGCTCGACCAGTTCGCTGCCGAAGGCCGGGCCGAGCGGCTGGGCGATGGCGGCGACGCGCGCGGGGTCGATCTGCTTGGGATCGGGGCGGTCGACATGGCCGAGCGAAATCACCATCCAGCCGCGGTTGCCTGGAATTTCGAGCGTCTTCACGCTGCCCTGCGCCATCGAAAAGAGCAGCGCGAGTTCGGGCGGGACGCCCTGACCGTCGCGGCCCAGTTCGGCGCGGCGGCCGCCGATCGTCTGGACGTTGCCGATATTGGGGCCGGCGGCGCGTACCGCTTCGGCCAGGCTCTTGCCGCCTTCGACCGCCTTGGCGATCGCGCGTGCCTTGTCGCGCGCGACCTTCTGCCCCTCGGCAAAGCGCCAGTCGGTCAGCAGGTCGCCGCGAATCTGCGCAAAGGGCGGCGGTGCGGCGGCGACGACCGACTTGACGGCGAACACCGCGAACTTCTCGTTCTCGACGAGCGTCGCGATCTGGCCCTCGCCCTCGTTCCCCTGAAAGGCCTGCGCGACCATCGGCGCCAGTTCGGGCGGCAGAGTGAAATCGGACGGTCCGGCCGGACGCCCGCTCGGCAGCAGCGGCGGGGTCTCGACGAGCTTGAGCTTGCGGTCGCTGGCGACCTCCTCGATCGCGGCGCCGCCGTTCACGGCGTCCTGGATGGCGTTGTAATAATCGACGATCGACTCGTTCGCCTTGTTCTTTTCGAGCTCGGTGCGAATTTCCGGCGTCGCTTCGGCCAGCGTGCGTGCCGGCTGGGCGATGATGTCCTCGACGCGCGTGACGGCCCAGCCGAGGCCGGTCTGCGTCGGGCCGAGCAGGTCGCCGCGCTTGGCGGCGAAGGCGGCCTTGGCCATCGTATCGCTCGTCATGGCGGTATAGGCCGAACGGGTGAGCGCGCCGGTGGTCGAGGCCGAAAGCCCGGCGGCCTGCGCCGCGGCCTGGATGGTCGCGCCGCCGCGCACCTTCGTGGCGATGCCGTTCGCCGTCGCCTGGTCGGGCGCGATCACCTGCGCGAAGCGACGGGTCTCGCTCGCGGAGAAGCGCGCCGCATTCGCCTTGTAATAGGCGGCGACTTCGTCGGCCGCGACCTCCGGAACCGGCGCGGACGCGCGATCGAACAGCGCATATTGCAGCACGCGGCGTTCGGGCACCGTGAATTTGGTCTTGTTCTGCGCCAGATATTTGCGCAGCGCGTCGTCGCCCGGATCGGTCTTTGGCGCAAAGGCGCTCGACGGGATGAAGGTCGCGTCGCCGCGGCGCGCCTCTAGCAACAGCGCCGCATAGGGCTGCGCCATGCCCGGCGCGAGACGGGCGACGGTGCCGATCGGCGCGGCGAGCTGTTCGACGAAGAGCTGCTGGCGCAGGTCGCGGCGAAGCTGTGCCTCGCTGATGCCGTTTTCGCGCAGGAAGGCCTGGAAACGCGTCTGGTCGAACTTGCCCGACACGCCCGCGAAGACGGGCAGGTCGGCGATGCGTCCGTCGACCAGCCGCTTGCTGGTGCCGAACCCCAGCTTGGCCGCGAACTGTTCGAAGGCGGCGCCCTCGATCAGCTGGTTCAGCACCTGATCGAGTCCGCCCGATTCGACGAAGGACGCCATCGTCATCCCCGGCTGATCCTGCCGCGCCTGATTATAGGCGAGGCGGACGCGGTCGCGTAGCTCGCCGACGCCGATCTCGGTGTCGCCGACCTGCGCGACGTTGGCGCCGCCGATGCCGCCGAAGGTGCCGCTGCCGGTCACGTCGCTGAGCGCGAAGGCGAGACCGACGACGACGACGAAGGCGAGCGCGAGGAACTTGCCGATGGCGGAGCTGAAGAGATTGCGGATGGCGGTGATCATGAAGCGGGCATTCTTTCGGCGAAGCGCGGCATCGCGCGGCTTGGCGCTGCTTTAGGCGGGAGGCGGGGCGGCATCAAGGCGGGAAAGGGCCTTTTCGTCTGCCGGTTCATCCGCCGACGTCCTTCGCATGCGCACGGCTTCCTTTCCCCGGCGCGCACCGCTAGGGCAGGCCCATTCACAGGTTCAACAAGGGAAAGAGGCAATGGCGCGGCGCAAATATGTGGTCGGCAACTGGAAGATGAACGGGCTGAAGGCGGCGCTGGACGAGGCGCGGGCGATCTTTGCCGGCGCGGCGGATCATGCCGCGGTCGACGTCGCGCTGTGTCCGCCCTTCACCCTGATCGGCGCGATGGCGGACGCGGCGCCGGGGGCGGCGGTCGGCGGGCAGGACTGCCATGCCGCCGCAGCGGGCGCCTATACGGGGTCGGTCGCGGCGCCGATGCTGGCCGATGCCGGTGCCCGGCTCGTCATCGTCGGGCACAGCGAGCGGCGCGAAGGGTTCGGCGAAAGCGACGCCGATGTGAAGGCGAAGGCCGAAGCGGCGCTCGCCGCCGGCCTGTCGGTTATCCTGTGCGTCGGCGAACCGCGCGACGTGCGCGAATCGGGGGGCGCCATCGCCTATGTGCTGGCGCAGGTCGCGGGCTCGCTGCCCGCCGCCTTCGATCCCGCGCGCCTCGCCATCGCCTATGAGCCGATCTGGGCGATCGGCACCGGGCTGGTGCCGACCGTCGCCGATGTTGCGGCGATGCACGGCGCGATTCGCGCCAGGCTGGGCGAACTGTCCGGTCCGGCGGCGGCGGAGGCGATGCGTCTTCTCTATGGCGGGTCGGTGAACGGCGACAACGCCGCCGAACTGCTGGATGCGGGCGACGTCGACGGCGCGCTGGTCGGCGGGGCGAGCCTGACCGCCACCAAGTTCCTGCCGATCGTCGCGGCGGCGGCGCAGTTGGGGTGATCGCGATCGCCGCTGCGGCCCCGCGGCGGCGACGTATGGCTTGAAGCGACGCGGCTTCGTCTCTATGTGCGCCGCGGGCGCGGTCCGTTTGGGGGCCGCGCGAGCTTTCGGGAATCGTCGATGTCGAGCCTCTTTACCTTCCTGCTGGTCGTCCAGGCCGTGATCGCGGCCACGATGATCGGCGTCATCCTGATGCAGAAGTCGGAAGGTGGCGGATTGGGCGTCGGCGGCAGTCCGGCGGGTCTGCTCTCGGCGCGCGGCGCGGCGGATTTCCTGACCCGACTGACGACGATCCTCGCGACGCTGTTCGTCGGTCTGTCGATCCTGCTTGCGGCGATGGCCTCGGTCGGTCGCGACGGCTCGACGATCGATACCTCGCTGTCGAAGACCGCGCAGCCATCGAGCGGCACGGCGGCGCCGTCGATGACCGGCCCGGCACCCGAAGCCCCCGCCCAGGCGGCTCCGGCCGCCCCGGCGAGCGACGATCCGCTGGCGGCGGCCGCTGCCGCGGCAAGCCAGGACGCCGCCCCGGCGCAGACGCCGCCCGCCAAGAAATAAGCGGCTTCGGCCCTGTCCACCCCGCGTCGCGGAAAATATTTCCGCGGCGACCGATTCGGCGGCTTGCGCCGTCCCCCTCCTGTTGAGTAAGTCTTTCCTCCCATGGCGCGGTTCATTTTCATCACCGGCGGCGTGGTCTCCTCCCTTGGCAAAGGTTTGATGGCGGCTAGTCTCGCGGCTTTGTTGCAGGCGCGGGGCTATCGCGTCCGCATTCGCAAGTTCGACCCCTATCTGAACGTCGATCCGGGCACGATGTCGCCCTATCAGCACGGCGAGGTCTATGTGACCGACGACGGGGCGGAGACCGACCTCGACCTCGGCCATTACGAGCGCTTCACCGGCGTCGCGGCGCGGCAGAGCGACAATGTCACCTCCGGCCGCATCTATCAGGACATCATCGCCAAGGAACGGCGCGGCGACTATCTGGGCGCCACGGTGCAAGTGATCCCGCACGTCACCGACGCGATCAAGGCCTTTGCCCGCGCCGAGACCGACGACCTCGATTTCGTGCTGTGCGAGATCGGCGGCACCGTCGGCGACATCGAATCGCTGCCCTTCATCGAGGCGATCCGCCAGCTTCGCAACGACGTCGGGCGCGAGAATACGGTTTCGGTCCACGTCACGCTGGTCCCCTATATCGCCGCGGCGGGGGAGCTGAAGACCAAGCCGACGCAGCACAGCGTGCGCGAACTCGCCTCGCTGGGGGTGCAGCCCGACATCCTGCTGTGCCGCTGCGAAAAGCCGCTGCCCGACAGCGAGCGCGCCAAGATCGCGCAATTCTGCAACGTGCGGAAGGAAGCGGTGATCCCGGCGCTCGACGCCGACTCCATCTATTCGGTGCCGGTGCAATATCATGGCGAGGGGCTCGACAGCGAGGTGCTGCGCGCCTTCGGCATCGCCGATGCGCCCGACCCCGACCTGACCCGCTGGTACGACATCATGGACCGCAAGCGGAGCCCCGAGGGCGAGGTGACGATCGGCGTCGTCGGCAAATATGTCTCGCTGCCCGACGCCTACAAGTCGCTCAACGAGGCGCTGACCCACGGCGGCCTCGCCAACCGGGTCAAGGTCAATATCCGCTGGCTCGACGCCGAGATGTTCGAGGACGGCGAGGCCGACCTCGCCGCCAAGCTGGAGCCGATGCACGGCATCCTCGTTCCCGGCGGTTTCGGCGAGCGCGGGTCGGAAGGCAAGATCGCGAGCGTGCGTTTCGCGCGCGAACGCGGCGTGCCCTTCTTCGGCATCTGCCTCGGCATGCAGATGGCGTGCATCGAGGGGGCGCGGAACACCAGCGGCATCGCCAGGGCTTCGAGCACCGAGTTCGGCCCGACCGACGAACCCGTCGTCGGGCTGATCACCGAATGGATGGGCGCCGAGGGGCTTCAGAAGCGCGGTGCCGATACCGACATGGGCGGGACGATGCGCCTCGGCGCCTATGAGGCGAAGCTGTCGCCGAACAGCCATGTCGCCAGCATCTATGGCGCCGACACGATCAGCGAACGGCACCGCCACCGCTACGAGGTGAACGGCGCCTATCGCGAGCCGCTCGAAAAGGGCGGGCTGGTCTTTTCAGGGCTGTCGCCCGATGGCATGCTGCCCGAAATCGTCGAGCGGCCGGACCATCCGTGGTTCATCGGGGTGCAGTTCCATCCGGAGCTCAAGTCGAAGCCCTTCGATCCGCATCCGCTGTTCAAAGGCTTCATCGAAGCGGCGGTGAAGCAGAGCCGACTGGTCTGACGCGCCGGAGTGGGGCAACAGGAAGGACGTACAGGCCATGGATCACGCGAAACTTGCCGAACTCCAAGGCCCCGACTCCATTTTTTCCGGCCTGACGCTTCAGGATTGGGCCGACATCGCCGGCCGCGCGGTCCACATGCACTTCGCCAAGGGCAAGGAATTGCTGGCGCAGGGCGAGGCGGGCGACAGCCTGTTGATCCTGACCGAGGGCAGCGCGCGCGTATCGATGCTGACCCCGAACGGGCGCGAGATCGTGCTGGCCTATGCCGAACCGGGCGCGGTGCTGGGCGAGATCGCGCTGCTCGACGGCGGCGAACGGACCGCGTCGGTGACGGCGACGAGCGCCGGCAGCGCGCTCCAGCTCGGGCGCAACGCGATGCGCGATTTCGTGACCAGCCACCCCGATTTCGCATGGTCGCTGATGCACCAGCTGGCGCGGCGGCTACGCACTGCCGACCAGACGATCGAAAGCGACCGTGCCTATGCCTCGGGACCGCGGCTCGCGCGCTACCTGAAGCGCCTGATCCGCAAGGACGCGGGCGACGCCGCGCAGCGCCTCGAGCTGTCGCAGACCGAACTCGGCAATTTCGCGGGGATGAGCCGCGAACATATCAACCGCCAGCTGAGAAGCTGGGAGGAATCGGGGATCATTTCGCTTGAGCAGGGCCGCGTGCGCGTGCTCGACCCCGACATGCTGGAGGATATCAGCGAGAGCGAGGGGTAGGAGCGGCGCGCGGCAGCGGAACCTATCTCCCCTCCCGCAGGCGGGAGGGGCAGCGAGACTTGCGAACTTGTTCGTCAGTCGCAGCGGGGTGGGCCGTTGCGGCGTGGCTGCCCACCCCCAGCCCCTCCCGCAAGCGGCAGGGGAGGTGCCGGCTTGCCCCGGCTTCCATTCGTGTCCGGACTTCGCTTGTCCGCGACCCGAATCACAACGCCCGGGCCTCTATCGAGACCCGGGCGCCAGTGACGAACGTCGCCATCCCCCTTGTGCGCAGACCGGCGAAGGATCTGCACTCCCTGGAGCCGGGCCTTTGGCCGCGTTGAACCAGAAGTCATCGGGCTAGGGCGACGATGGCGCTTTGTCACCCTCTGGCACGCGCGGATCGCCGCTTTTGCCCGCGGCTGTGGCGGATGGGCAACAGATTATGCGAATGATTCGCAAATGAACGGCGGTCACCGCCCATTGCCAGCGGGCGGAGGCGCCCGTAAAGCAGCGGCATGCATGACCTTCCCTTGCGCTCCAGAAGGCCGGTTTTCCGATGATCCTGCGTCCTTACGAGCGTGCCATCTTCAAGCGCTACATGCTCCCGCAACGCGGCGAAGGCTTCATTTTCGTCGCCGCGGCGTTCAGTTTCGTCGCGGTGACGCTGGGCGTCGCGGCGCTCGTCATCGTGATGAGCGTGATGAACGGCGTGCGCGCCGACCTGTTCGACAAGATCGTCGGGCTCAACGGCCATGCGGTAGTGCAGGGATTCGGTGGGCGGCTCGACGACTGGCAGGGCGTGCTCAAGCAGGCGAAAGCCACGCCCGGCGTCGTTTCCGCGACGCCGCTGATCGAGCAGCCCTTGCTCACCACCTTCGGCGGCCGCGTCGAAGGCGTGCTGGTGCGCGGGATGACCGTCCCCGACATCCGTCGCAACGAGACGCTGGGCGGCAAGGTGTTGCAAGGCAGCCTGGATACACTGACGCCGGGATCAGGCAATGTCGCGATCGGCAGCGAACTGGCAAAGAATCTCGGCGCCACCGTGGGGTCGAACATCACGATCATCAACCCGGCGGGCCGTTCGACGCCCTTCGGCACCGTCCCGCGCGAAATCGGCTATCGCGTCTCCGCCATCTTCGAGATCGGCGTCTATGATTTCGACAAGGCCTATGTCGTGATGCCGATGGAGGATGCGCAGTTGCTGCTCCTCACCGGCGACCAGGTCGGGATGATCGAGGTCAAGGTGACCGATCCCGACAAGGTCGGCCCGATCCTTCAGCCGCTTGCCGAGAAGGTGGCGGCGAAGGCGGTCATTTCCGACTGGCGGTCGATGAACAGCGCGCTGTTCGAGGCGCTGTCGGTCGAGCGCGTCGCGATGTTCGTCATCCTGTCGCTGATCGTGCTGGTCGCCGCGTTCAACATCGTCTCCTCGCTGATCATGCTGGTGCGCGCCAAGACGCGCGACATGGCGATATTGCGCACGATGGGAGCGCCGCGCGACGCGGTGCTGCGCATCTTCATGGCGATCGGCCTGTCGATCGGCATCGCCGGGACCCTGTTCGGCATGGCGCTGGGGTTCAGCCTGCTCTATTTCCGCCAGGGCGTCCTGCGCGGCGCCGAGTTCGTCACCGGCCAGCCGCTGTGGGACCCGTCGATCCGCTTCCTCGCCGAACTGCCGTCGAAGCCCGATCCGTTCGAAATTGCCGGCATCGCGGTGATGGCGATCCTGTTCAGCTTCCTCGCGACGCTCTATCCGGCGTTCAAGGCGGCGAACACCGACCCCGTGCAGGTGCTGCGCTATGAATGATCTGGCGCTGGAACTGATCGGCCTGCGGCGCAGCTTCACGCAAGGCGAGGTGACGATCGACGTGCTGCGCGGGGTCGACGCCAGCCTGCGCCGCGGCGAGATCGTCGCGCTGCTCGGCCCTTCGGGATCGGGCAAGTCGACGATGCTGCAGGCCGTGGGCCTGCTCGAAGGCGGCTTCGAGGGAACGATCCGCATCGACGGCGAGGACGTCACGCGCTTCGATCAGGGGCAGCGGACAAAGACGCGGCGCGAGAAGATCGGCTTCGTCTATCAATTCCACCATCTGCTGCCCGATTTCACCGCACTCGAGAATGTCGTGCTGCCGCAGTTGATCCGCGGCGCCGACCAGGCCGAAGCGGAGGGCCGGGCCGCCGACCTCCTCGCCCGGCTCGGGCTCGCCGAGCGGCTGCATCATAAGCCGAGCAAGCTGTCGGGCGGCGAGCAGCAGCGCGTCGCCGTGGCGCGCGCGCTGGCGAACCGGCCGCTGCTGGTGCTTGCTGACGAGCCGACGGGCAACCTCGACGAGGCGACCGCCGACCGGGTGTTCGAGCAGTTCGTGGGGCTGGTGCGCGACCATGGCTCTGCGGCGCTGGTCGCGACGCACAACGAGCGGCTGGCGGCGAAGATGGACCGCGTGCTGCGCTTGCACGAAGGGCATATCGAGGCGTAGGCAGACACCTCCGCTCCCGCTTGCGGGAGGGGCAGCGAGACTTGGTCCGGCGCAGTCGGGCCTAGTCGCAGCGGGGTGGGCTAACGACGGCATGGTTCTGCCCACCCCGTTGCGAGTAGCGAGCAAGCTCGCAACTCTCACTGCCCCTCCCGCAGGCGGAAGGGGGTGAAAAAGGGAGAAGGCGAATGACGCTCTACGATCTTTCGGCGCCGCTGCCGGACGGCGGGACGAAACCGATGGCCGATTATCGCGGCAAGGTGCTGCTGATCGTCAACACCGCGTCGAAATGCGGCTTTACCCCGCAATATAAGGAGTTGGAGGCGCTTTACCGCGATTACAAGGATCGCGGGTTCGAGGTGCTGGCCTTTCCCTGCAACCAGTTCGGCGCGCAGGAGCCGGGCGACGCCGACGAAATCGCCAATTTCTGTTCGCTCACCTATGACGTGAGCTTTCCGGTGATGGCGAAGATCGACGTCAACGGGTCGGGCGCCGACCCGATCTTCAAGCATCTGAAGGACGAGAAGACCGGCCTGCTCGGTAGCGGGATCAAGTGGAATTTCACCAAGTTCCTGGTGGATCGCGAGGGCAATGTGGTGTCGCGCCACGCCCCGACCACGCGGCCGGAATTGCTGCGCGAGGAAATCGAGGCGTTGCTGGGAGCGTGACCGGCGGCACGGTGATTCGTCGGGCCCGGCCCGACCAGGTCGAGGAAATTCGCGGCCTGACGTTGCGGGCCTATGCGAAATGGATTGGCGTCACGCCCGTCAAGCCGCGTCCCATGACCGCCGATTATGACGCCGCGATCCGCGACCATCGTTTCGACTGCCTCTATCGCGACGGCACGCTTGCGGGGCTTGTCGAAACGGTGCCGCAGGCGGACGAATTGCTGATCGTCAATGTGGCGATCGAACCGGGCCATCAGGGTCACGGCCTCGGCACCCGCCTGATGCGCCATGCCGAAACCCTGGCGGCCGAGGCAGGGCTGCGCGCGACGCGGCTCTACACCAACAAGCTGATGGCGGAGAATATCGCCCTTTACGAGCGGCTGGGCTACCGATTCGAGAAGGAAACCCGGCACGGTGAGATCATCGCGGTTCACATGGTGCGCCCGCTGCGGTGACGGGCCTCACTTCTTCGGGCGTGGCGCTCCACTCGACGATTTTGTGAAACCGGCCATGGTCGAATCGCCTCGGGCGCATTAGCGTCGCTCGCATGGCCTACAGCCCCCTCGTCCCTCTGCGCGTCTTTTCCAGTTTCACCATGCTGGAGGGGGCGATCGACCCGAAAGCCATTGCGAAGGCCGCGCGCGAGCGCGGGTTCCCGGCGATCGCGATCGCCGACCGCAACGGGCTTTACGGGGTTATGGCGTTCGGCGACGCATGCAAGGCGGCGGGGGTACAACCGATCGTCGGCACCTTCCTGTCGGTCGCGCGGCCGGGGCAGCGCCTGCCTAATGGCGCGCCGCTGATCGACTGGCTCGCGCTCTATGCGCAGGACGATATGGGCTACGACAATCTCTGCGCGCTCGTTTCGGCGGCGCATCTCGACCGGCCGATCGAGCAGGATCCGCACGTTGCGCTGTCGGCACTCGCGGGAAAGACCGACGGGCTGATCTGCCTGACCGGCGGCGGTGAGGGGGCGCTCGCACGCCTGCTCGCCGATGAACAGGCGAGCGCGGCGGAGGCCTATGTCGAACAGCTCGAAGCGTTGTTCGGCGGGCGCCTCTATATCGAACTGTCGCGCCGGGGGGAGGCAGTCGAGATCGCGGCCGAAAATGCGCTGATCGACATGGCCTATGCGCGCGCGCTGCCTCTCGTCGCGACCAACCCCGCCAATTTCGTCGAGCCGCAATTCCACGCGGCGCACGACGCGATGCTGTGCATCGCGCAATCGGCCTATGTCGAAAGCGAAGACCGCCGGGTGTCGAGCCCCGAGGCGTGGCTGAAGCCCGCCGAAGCGATGGAGGATGCCTTCTCCGATCTGCCCGAGGCGATCCGCAACACACTCGTCGTCGCGCAGCGCTGCGCCTTCATGGCGCCGAAACGCAAGCCGATCCTGCCCAGCCTCGCCGGTGACCGCGAGGGCGAGGCGGCGCAACTGGCGCGCGATGCGCATGCCGGGCTTGAGGCGCGGCTGGCGCTCTATCCTGACCTCAGCGAGGAAGAACGCAATGCCTATGTCGCGCGGCTCGATTTCGAGGTCGGCGTCATCACCCAGATGGGATTCCCCGGTTACTTCCTGATCGTCGCCGACTTCATCAAATGGGCGAAGGCGCACGATATCCCGGTCGGGCCGGGTCGCGGTTCGGGGGCGGGCAGCCTCGTCGCCTGGTCGCTGACCATCACCGACCTCGACCCGCTCAAGCTCGGGCTGCTGTTCGAACGCTTTCTCAATCCCGAGCGCGTGTCGATGCCCGACTTCGACATCGACTTCTGCGAAACGCGGCGCGGCGAGGTGATCCGCTACGTGCAGGAGAAATACGGCCGTGACACGGTCGCGCAGATTATCACCTTCGGAAAGCTGAAGGCGCGCGCGGTGCTCAAGGATACCGGCCGCGTCCTCCAGATGAGCTATGGCCAGGTCGACCGGCTGGCGAAGCTGGTTCCCAACCATCCGACCGATCCCTGGACGCTCGAACGCGCGCTGAACGGCGTGTCCGAGTTGATGACCGAATATAAGCAGGACGATGGTGTCCGCCGCCTGTTCGACATGGCGCGCCAATTGGAAGGCCTGCCGCGTCACAGCTCGACTCATGCCGCGGGCGTGGTGATCGGCGACCGGCCGCTCGACCAGCTCGTCCCGCTCTATCGCGACCCGCGCTCGGACATGCCGGTGACGCAGTTCGACATGAAATATGTCGAGACCGCGGGGCTGGTGAAGTTCGACTTCCTCGGCCTCAAGACGCTGTCGGTGCTGAAGGAGGCGCGGCGGCTGCTCGCGCTGCGCGGGGTCGACGTCGATCTCGATCAGCTCGCGTGGGACGATCCGAGGGTCTACGAACTGCTCCAGCGCGGCGACACGGTCGGGGTGTTCCAGCTCGAATCCGAAGGGATGCGGCGGACGCTGTCGGCGGTGAAGCCGACCAATTTCGGTGACATCATCGCGCTCGTCGCGCTCTATCGGCCGGGACCGATGGACAATATTCCGCTGTTCGGCGCGCGCAAGAACGGGCGCGAGGCGATCGCCTATCCGCACCCGCTGCTCGAGGGCATCCTCGCCGAAACCTATGGCATCTTCGTCTATCAGGAACAGGTGATGCAGGCGGCGCAGATATTGGCCGGCTACAGCCTCGGCGGCGCTGACTTGCTGCGCCGCGCGATGGGCAAGAAGATCAAGGCCGAGATGGACGCGCAGCGCGAGACCTTCGTCAAGGGCTGCGGCGAGCATAACGGCATCGACGCCAAGACCGCGAACGAGTTGTTCGACTTGATCGACAAGTTCGCCGGCTATGGCTTCAACAAGAGCCATGCCGCGGCCTATGCGCTGCTCTCCTATCAGACGGCCTGGCTGAAGGCGCATCACCCGCACGAATTCTTTGCCGCCTCGATGTCGTTCGACAGTCACCAGACCGACAAATTGTCGGTGTTCATCGACGACATGCGCCGGCTCGACATCGCGATCGCGCCGCCGTCGATCAACGAGAGCGAGGCGGATTTTTCGGTCGGCCGCACGGAGGACGGGCTCGCGGTGCGCTATGCGCTCGGCGCGCTCAAGGGCGTCGGCGAAAAGGCGATGGAGGCGCTGGTCGCCGAACGCCGCGCCAAGGGCGATTTCGCCAGCCTCGACGATTTCGCGGGGCGTATCGATCCCAAGCAACTCAACCGGCGCCAGATCGAGGCGCTGGCGGGGGCGGGCGCGTTCGACTGCGTCGAGCCCGACCGCCCGCGCGCCTATGCCGGGGCCGAAGCGCTGCTCGGCTGCGCGAACAGCTCGGCGCACGAGCGATCGACCGGGCAGGGCGGGCTGTTCGGCGGCGATGTCGATCTTGCGCCCGTGCTGCAGCTTCCCGCGGCCGAGCCATGGACGCTCGGGGAGCGGATGACGCGCGAGAAGGAGGCGTTCGGCTTCTATTTCTCGGCCCATCCGGTCGAGCAATATGAAGCGATCCTCGCCGCGCGCGGCGTGCGTACCTATGGCGACATCTGCGACAATGTCGAAATGACGCCGGGCACGCGCATCCCGATGACGATGGCGGCGATGGTTGAAAACGCGCGCGCGCGCGTGTCGCAGCGCGGCAACCGCTTCCTCAACCTGACACTCTCCGACCGAAGCGGCCAGTTCCAGTCGAGTTGCTTCGACGAGGGCGCGGGCAAGGTGCTGGAAGCGCTCGCAGCGGAAGGAGGCTGCGCGCTGCTGTCGGTCGAGCTCGACCTGCTGGAGGGCGAGGAGACGCCGCGCGTGACGGTGCGCGGCGCGCAGTCGCTCACCGACATCGCGGCGACAGCCGCCTTGCAACTGACCTGCCGCGTCGAACTGGCCGAGGCGATGGCCGAGATGGCGGCACTGCTCGAACGCCGCGACGATGCGCGCGGCCGGGTCGTCATCGATACCCGCGATCCGTTGACCGAACGCGATGTTCGCGTCGAACTCGGCCGCGGGTTCGCGCTGGGACCCGACGTCGTCTCGCGGCTCGAAATGATCGCGGGCGTAAGCGACGCGGCGCTGTCGCTCGTCGCGCCGCGCGAGTTCCGGGTGCGGTAGCGTAGGGGCCGCGCCGCTAAGCTGGAAGCGAACAGCAGGCAGGCGGTTTTGTAATAAAATTGCGACTAACGCCCCAATTGCGCCTTTTACAGTAGCTGATTCCCGTCGAACGCGCGCCCCGTCGGTGCGTGAGGCCTTGCATCGAGTGCGCGTCACGCCCTATCGCTGGGACAAATAATCTGGAGGGGTGCCGAAGATGGGAATGCAGGGCCAGCCGTTACTCGTCACGAGCCTGATCGACCACGCCGCGCGCGAACATGCGACGCGGGAGATCGTCACGCGCTGGGCGGATGGCAGCATGACGCGATCGACATGGGGAGAAGTGGGACGCGACGCGCGCCGCTTTGCCGCCGCGCTGACCCGGCTCGGCATGAAAAAAGGCGACCGCATCGCGACGCTGGCGATGAACCATGGGCATCATCTGGTGAGCTGGTACGGCTCTGCGGGAATGGGCGGGGTGCTCCACACGGTCAATCCGCGGCTTTTCGACGAGCAACTCGTCTATATCGTCAACCACGCCGAGGATCGCGTGCTGTTCTTCGACGCGGCGTTCCTGCCGATCGTCGAGCGTCTGCGGCCGCAGTTCCGCACGGTCGAACATTTCGTGCTGTTCGACGCGCCGGCGCGGGACGGCTATCTGTCCTATCGCGATCTGGTGGAGGCCGAGGATGCCGATTTCGAATGGGTCGCCCTCGACGAGCGCGATCCGGTCGGGCTTTGTTACACCAGCGGGACGACGGGCAATCCCAAGGGCGTGCTTTACGAACACCGCTCGAACGTCATCCACGCGATCACTGAAATTCAGCCCGACGCTTTCAACCTGTCGAACCGCAGCGTCATCCTGCCGATCGTGCCGATGTTCCACGCAAACAGCTGGGGCGTGCCCTTCGCCGCCGCGACGGTGGGGGCGAAAATGGTCTTTTCGGCGACCAACGATGCGCAGGTGCTGTGCGACCTAATGCACGCCGAGGGAGTCACGCACAGCGCGGGTGTTCCGACCGTGTGGCTCGCGATGTTCGCGCACATGGACGCGACCGGCATCGGTTACGGGGCGCTTCAGCATGTCACGATCGGCGGCTCGGCGGCGCCGCGCGCGATGATCGAGCGGTTCATGAAAGCGGGCGTCTATGTCGGGCACGCCTGGGGCATGACCGAAACCAGCCCGATCGGGACGATGGGCCGGCGCCCGTGGAACTGGGACAGCATGAGCTTCGACGAACAGGTCGACGTCATCTGCCGCCAGGGCTGCCCGCCGTTCGGCGTCGAACTGCGCATCGTCGACGACGAAGGCCATGTCCTGCCGCGCGACGGCAAGACGAGTGGCCGGCTGCAGTGCCGTGGACCGTGGATCATCCAGCGCTATTTCAAGGCGGAGGAGGATGCCGCCGATGCGGACGGCTGGTTCGACACCGGCGACGTGTCGGTGCTGCACCCCGATGGGGTCATGCAGATCACCGACCGTGCGAAGGACGTCATCAAGTCGGGTGGCGAATGGATCAGTTCGATCGAGCTCGAAAACGCGGCGGTGGGCGCGCCGGGCGTGCAGGAAGCTGCGGCGGTCGGCGTCTTCCATCCCAAGTGGGACGAGCGGCCGATCCTGCTGATCGTGAAGAAGCCCGGCGCCGAGGTGAGCGAGGCGAGCATCATCGATCATCTGCAGGACAAGGTCGCCAAATGGTGGCTGCCCGACGAGATCGTCTTCGTCGACGAACTGCCGCACACCGCGACGGGCAAGCTGTTGAAGCGCCAGCTCCGCGACGATTACAAGGATTACAAGCTGAAGTCGCTAGCGGAGGCGTAGGTCGGGCCAGACTGGAACAGGATGATCGTCATTGCGAGCGGCGAAGCCGTGCGGCAATCCAGAGCAGGCACAAACCGCCCTGGATTGCTTCGCTCCGCTCGCAATGACGAAGCGCATCGATCCAAGGTTACTAGAATCTAGAAAAGCTCCATCTGACCGTCCCTTTCCGGCGGTCTGAACAGATCGCAGCGGATCGGCGGGAAGCCCCCGTCCAGTCCGTGCGCGCGGGCGGCGCGCCGAACTCGCGTGCGGATAAGTTGCGCCCAGACGCCGCGTCCCTTCATCCGGCTGAAGAAATCAGGATCATTGTCGCGCCCGCCCCGGATGTCCTGCACGATATGCATGACCTTGTCGGCGCGGTCGGGGTAATGGGCGGCCAGCCAGGCGCGAAACAGCGGCGCGACCTCGAACGGCAGGCGGAGCAGGATGTAGGAGGCGCGGATCGCACCCGCGTCGGCCGCCGCGGCCATGATCGCCTCGATCTCCGGGTCGGTGATCGCCGGGATGATCGGCGAGATGTTGACCTGCGTCGGCACGCCGGCATCGATCAGCGCCCGGATCGCGGCCAGCCTGCGCCGCGGGTGTGGCGCGCGCGGTTCCAGCGTGCGCGCGAGCGCGGGATCGAGCGTCGTCACCGACACCGCAACCCCGACCAGATCGTTGCGCGCCATCCGCGCGAGCAGGTCGATATCACGCAGCAGCCGGTCGGACTTGGTGGTGATCAGCAGCGGGTGCTTGGTCTCGGCGAGCACCTCGATAACCTGTCGCGTGATGCGCCATTCGCGTTCGATCGGTTGATAGCCGTCGGTGTTGGTCCCGATCGCCAGCGGCGCCGGCTTGTAGCCGCGCTTCGCCAGTTCGCGCCGTAGCAGCGCCGCGGCGCCGGGCTTGGCGAACAGGCGGCTTTCGAAGTCGAGGCCCGGCGACAGGTCGTGAAAGGCGTGCGTCGGCCGCGCGAAGCAATAGATGCAGCCATGTTCGCAGCCGCGATACGGATTGATCGAGCGGTCGAAACCGATGTCGGGCGAGCTATTGCGCGCGATGATCGTCTTTGGGTGCTCGACCGTCACCGTCGTGCGCAGCGGCGGCGCGCCGCCGTCGATCTCCGCCGCCGCGTCGAGCCAGTCGCCGTCGGCCTCGCGATCCGGCGACCCGGTGCGTGTCGGGCGTGGATTCGCCGGTGCGCCGCGACCGGCGATCGGGGGCAGGGGCTTGGCGACCATCGGCGCAGGATAGAGCGCGGATAAGAACAAAGAAAGAACATTCTTGCCGTCTCAAGGCGACAGCCGGGACGGGTCGAAGAGATTCAGGGCGCGGTCAATTGGCGCTGGCGAGGCCGGTCGGGGCCGCATGGGTCAGGCGCACCCGGTCCTTGCCGTCCGGAAAGCGCGGCCACTGGCCCTGCGCGAGCGCGGCGCGGCTGACCGACGGCTTGCCTTGCTGCGCCTCGTACATCCAGTAATTGCGCAGCACGATGCCGACATAGCCGCGCGTCTCCCAATAGGGGATCGATTCCATGAACAATAGCGGATCGCCATTGTCGCGCACTTCGGTCGCCCAGCGCGCGACCGGCGCCGGACCGGCGTTGTAGGCGGCGATCACCTTGGGCAGCAAGCCGCCGGTCGATGCGTCGCGGCTCAGATATTGCAGATAGCTCTGGCCGAAATCCATGTTCACCGCGGGGATGCGCAGATCGGTCGTCGCCACCGCCTCGCCGCGCCACCGCGCGACATCGCGCGCGGTGCCGGGCAGCACCTGCATCAGGCCATAGGCGCCCGCCGGGCTCACCACCGCACGCTGGAACCGCGATTCCTGGAGGGTGTGCGCAAAGACGAGAGCCGGATCGACCTTCCAGCCGCCGTTGGGCTCCCATTTGGGCTGCGGATAGCGCGACGCGGCGGCGAGCTTGCGGCCACCGGGAGTGTTGTGCGCGAGATAAAGCTGGGTTTCGGGCAGGCTGAGCGCCTGCGCCATGCCGATGAGCTGGCCGTGCTGGCCAGGGTTGCCGATGCGCGCCTGGTGTTTCAGCGCGTCGCCGGCATATTGATCTTCGTCGATCTCGGCAAAGGCCATCGCGACGCGGACGTTGGGCAGATCCTCCAGCGCGCGCCATGCGCTGCGGTCGGCGCGGACATTCTCGCGCTGGCTTCCCGTTTCGATACCCAGCGTTTCGGCGGCGAGCAGGCCGTAGAGCGTTTCTTCGTTGGCTGCGGCGGCGCGCAGGCGCTGCTGCACCGACGCCGGCTCGCCGCTGGCGATCGCCGCGCGCGCGGCCCAGTAATAGCCGGCGGCGCGCAGTTCGCTGTCGGGCGCTTCGCGGCCGACCCGATCGAAGGCGACGAGCGCGGTGCGATAGTCGCGCAGTCGCCATGCCGCCAGACCCTGCACCCAGGCGCCCTGCGTCGCCCAGCCATTGTGGCCCGAGGCGCAGGACAGGGCGAGGCGCAGCGCGTTCGCGTCGTCATTCTCGATATAATAGGACCAGGCGACCTTTTGCGTCCATTCGGCGCGCGCGTCGGGCGAAAGCTGGTCGATCACCGCGTTGAGCAACGCCTCGGCCCCCGCCGGGTCGTCATTCTTGATCCGGTCGGGAATGGTGCGCGCGAGGCTGGCGGCCACCGGGTCGTTGACCGAATCGGCGCCGACGCGTCGCGGCGCGCTGCCTGCCCAGGCGAGACGCGTCTGCGGCGGCAGTGTCGGCAGGTCGGTGGCGCCGCGCTTGGCCGCCAGACGGCCGAGCCGGTCGGCTTGCGGGAGCCATGGCGCTCGTGCGAGCAGCGGCATGATGTCGGCGACCTCAGCGCGCGGACTGCCCGCCGCGAGCAGCAGTTCGGCGCGTAGGAAATCGCTGAGCGGAGCGCCCTTCGCGTCCTGGTCGGCCCCGTCGAGCAGCGTCTTCGCCTCCGCCCAGCGCTGGCCGCGGATCGCGGCGAGAACCTGCTTGTAGAAGGCCTTCTGCTTCGACGAGAGAATGTCGGGCACGGTCTGCGGCGGCGCCGTCATCTCGGGCGCACCGGCATCCGCGGCGAGCGCGGGCGCACCGCCCGCGGCGATCGAAAACAGGAGAGCGGCGGTCACCGCCGTGATCGTTCTGGTCATCTGTCAACGTCCCCGGTTGAACAGTTTCAGGCTATCCCAGGCGGCCGCCTTCTGGACCGGCCGGGCAAGCAGAGTCGCGGGATGTGCGACTGCCACCGCCTCCACCTTGCCGCCATCTTGGTTAATATCGAGTAACCTTCCGCGCGCGTCGGGAAGGGCGATGCCCGCCGCCATTCGCACGATGTCGCCGCCGATCAGCAACAGCCGCCGCGGCCTCGCGAGCCGCAGATGGTGCCAGAGCAGCCGGTCGAGTTCCGCCGCGTCGCGGGCGTCGCAGCGTCCGCCGGGCGGCCGCGTGACAGCGAGGCTCGCGACATAGCAGTCGGCGCGCGAAAGGCCGATTGCGCGCAGCATTGCGTCGAGCAGCTTGCCCGCCGCATCGGCAAAGAGAATGCCTTCGCGCTGATCGTCGATCTCCGGCCACGCGGTAAGCAGCATCAGCGGCGCCTCGGCCGTGCCGGCAGGCAGCACGCGACGCGCGTCCCATTGGCTGCCGGGAACGTCTTCGCCTTCGCAAAGCCAGGTCTGGAATGCCTGCCAGTCACCGGGAAACACCGCGGGCGTTTTCGCCTGCGGCGCGGCGGGGGCCTCCTGGCGCTGAAGGGCGGCGTGCAGGACGACGCGCTCGGGTTCGGCCGTCGGCGCCGGGCCGGACCTTGCGGCGCCCGTCTGGCCTGCGACGTCGTTCGCCACGGGCACGTCGAGCCAGCCCGCCGGAACCTCGCCGACGAGCGAGTCCACACCGGCCAGTGACCACCAGTCGCAATAGCTTTCGGCCAGCAAGGCTGAATATCGCCCACCCATGAAAATGTTTGAAACAGGAGGTTGACGGGCGCGTCAATTGGAAGGCATCGCAATTCGTGACAGAATGAGCGCGGGACGCGATGAATGATCCGCGCGGGGACGGCAGAAAGGTGATTGCGGTGAGCGAACGGGAATCGATGCCCTATGACGTCGTGATCGTCGGCGCGGGGCCTGCGGGGCTTTCGGCGGCGATCCGTCTCAAGCAGCTGGCGAACGAGGCCGGCGGCGAATTGTCGGTGTGCGTCCTCGAAAAGGGGTCGGAAGTCGGCGCGCATATCCTGTCGGGTGCGGTGATCGATCCGAAATCGCTCGACGAGCTGTTGCCCGATTGGCGCGATCAGGGCTGTCCGCTCGCCGAAGTGCCGGTGAATGACAATCAGCACTGGATGCTGACGAAGAAGAAGAAGTTCGGCATTCCGCACATCATCACGCCGGGCTTCATGCACAACAAGGGCACCTATACCGGCAGCCTCGGCAACCTCTGCCGCTGGCTGGCCGAGCAGGCCGAAGGGCTGGGGGTCGAAATTTTCCCGGGCTTTCCCGCCGCCGAAATCCTCTACAACGACGACGGATCGGTGAAGGGCGTCGCGACCGGCGACATGGGCGTCGCACGCGACGGCAGCCACAAGCCCGACTATGCCCCGGGGCTCGAACTCCACGCCAAATACACTTTCTTCGCCGAGGGCGTGCGCGGCCATCTGACCAAGATATTGAAGCCGCAATTCGCGCTCGACGCCGAATGCGAGCCGCAGGTCTACGGCATCGGGGTCAAGGAACTGTGGGACATCGAACCCGCCAAGCACGCGCCGGGGCGTGTCATCCACACGCAGGGTTGGCCGCTCGATGAGAACGCCAACGGCGGCGGGTTCCTCTATCATCAGGCGAACGGACAGGTCGCGTTGGGCTTCGTGACCTGGCTCAACTATCGCAATCCGCACATCTCCCCCTTTCAGGAGATGCAGAAGTGGAAGACGCACCCTGCGATCGCGGAGATACTGAAGGGGGGCAAGCGTGTTTCCTATGGCGCGCGCGCGATCAGCGACGGGGGGTGGCAGTCGGTGCCGAAACTCGCCTTCCCGGGCGGCGCGCTGATCGGCGACACCGCGGGATTCCTGAACGTGCCGCGCATCAAAGGCACGCACACGGCGATGAAGTCGGGCATGATGGCGGCGGAAGCGGCTTTTGCAGCCGTCGCGGCGGGGCGTGAGGGCGATGTCCTAACCGCCTATCAGGACGCCTATGACGAAAGCTGGGTGAAGAAGGAACTCGGCATCGTCCGCAACGTGCTGCCGCTGGTCGAGAAGTTCGGCGACCTCGCGGGCACGATGCTGGCGGGCATGACGATGTGGCTGGAGAATTTCGGCATCCGCGTACCCTTTACCATGAAGCATCATCCGGACAACACGACGCTCTATCGCGCCGACCAGATGAAGAAGCCCGATTATCCGAAGCCTGACGGCGTGCTGACCTTCGACCGGCTGTCCTCGGTGTTCCTGTCGAACACCAATCATGAGGAGGATCAGCCGATCCACCTCCAGCTCAAGGACCCGTCGATCCCGATCGAATATAATCTGCCGCTGTATGACGAGCCGGCGCAGCGTTATTGCCCCGCCGGCGTCTATGAGGTGGTCGGGCAGGACGAAGGCGACCCGAAGTTCGTGATCAACGCGCAGAATTGCGTCCATTGCAAGACATGCGACATCAAGGACCCGACCCAGAACATCAATTGGGTCACTCCCGAAGGTGGCGGAGGCCCCAATTACCCGAATATGTAAGTCTGTCGGCCTGATGACGGGGGCCGCGCTGCTCGCGGCCTTCACGGCGGCTGCGCCCGCGCAGGCGACCGAGAGCGGACGCGAGGTGCTGAATGCGCTGGCGCGCGCGCGCCTTGCGGAAGAGGCCGGCGATCCACGCGCCGCGCTGACGGCGCTGACCGATGTGGCGAGCCGGGCGCCCGGCCTGCCCGGGCTGCGCGGGCGGATACTCGAACAGGCGATGCAGGGCGGCGACCTGGCGGCGGCGCGCAGTGCGGCGATGCAGCTCTGGACCAGCGGCGAGCGGCGTTTCGATGCGCGTCTGGTGTTGACGGTCGACGCGGTGCGGCGATCCGACTGGCGCGCGGCGCGCACCTTCGCCGGGGTGGATGGCGACAAGACCGGCGGCGACCCGATGACGCGGCTGCTGTTGCCCGTGATCGGCGCCTGGATCGAGGTCGGTGCGCGCGGCAAGCTGCCCGAGCGGCCTTTGCTCGCGGCGGGTGCCCGGGGGCGACCCGAGCCCGCCTTCATCCTCGAGGCGGCGCTGGTGCAACTTGCGGCAAAGCGGCCCGCCGACGCCGTCGCGCTGGCTGACGCGACGATGCTGACCGATCGCACCAGCCAGCTTGTCGCGCTGCGGCTTGCCGCGACGCTCGACGCGGCGGGCGAGGGCGAAGCGGCAAAGCGGCTGCGCGGCCGGATCGCGCTGGCGACCGGCGGGCGCGAGGACCCGCTGCTGCTGCTCTCGGACCGGCCGGTGTCGACGCCGCGCGGCGGGATCGCGCATTGGCTGGCTCTGCTCGCCGATGGATTTGCGCGCGCACCGGTCGGCAACTCGCGCCTTCCGCTGATGATCGCGCGCAGCGCGTGGTGGCTCGACGCCAGCGATCCGACGGTGCGCTCGGCGCTGGTCGAGGCGCTCGACCGGGACGGACAGCGGCAAGCGGCGCTCGCGCTGCTCGCGGACAATCGCGGCGCGCCGCCGCTTCCGGCGCTTGCGATGCGCAAGGCCGAACTGCTCGCCGACGCCGGCGATCTGGGCGCCGCGACAACGCTTGCCGAGGCGGCGGCCGCGCAGGCGCCGGCGTCGCGCAGCCTGCTCGTGCGCTTTGCCGACATTGCGCGGCGATCCGACGATGGGGCTGCGGCCGAGCGTGCCTATGCGCGGCTCGAGGCCGATCTCGGTGACAGCGAGGAGGATCGCGCGCTGCATGCCACCATCCTGATCGCGCGTGCCGATCTGTTGTTGCAGAAGGGAGAGTGGGACAAGGCGCAACCGATGCTCGACCGGGCGGTCGCACTGCGTCCGGGCGATCCGACCATCCTCAACTTCGCCGGTTATTCAGCGCTCGAACGGCGGCGGAACATCGATGCGTCGCTCGCGCAGATCGAGGCGGCGTGGAAGGCGGAGCCGCAGAATCCGAGCATCACCGATTCGCTCGGCTGGGCCTATGTGCTGACCGGTCGGATCGCCGAAGCGGTGCCGCTGCTCGAAGCGGCGCAGCGCGGCGAACCCGAAAATCCGGTGATCGTCGAGCATCTGGGCGATGCCTATTGGCAGGCGGGGCAGCGCTTCTCCGCGCGCTATGTCTGGCGCGCAGCGGCGCTGATCGCCGACGCCGACATGGCGACGCGGCTGGAGGCGAAGCTGCGTGACGGATTGACGCCGGCGACAATGGCGCCGTGATGGCGGAAATGCGCGAAACCGGCTGGGCAAAGATCAATCTGGCGCTGCATGTCCGCGCCCGCCGCGCCGACGGCTATCACGCCATCGAGACATTGTTCGCCTTTGTCGACGCAGGGGATGCGCTGGTCGCGGAAGTGGCGGACAGCGATTCGCTGGTCCTCGACGGTGAGTTTGCCGAGGAATTGAGCGCGGGCGAGGACAATCTGGTCCGGCGCGCGCTGGCGCTGCTGCGCGCGCGTCACGGCGCGGGACGGGTGCCGCCACTGGCGCTGCGGCTGACCAAGACGCTGCCCGTCGCGGCGGGGATCGGCGGCGGGTCGGCCGACGCCGCAGCGCTCGCCCGGCTGGTGCGGCGCCATTTCCTGCCCGAGGTCGGCAATGCCGCACTGGAAAGGCTGGTGCGACCGCTCGGCGCCGACGTCGCCGCCTGTGTCGCGAGTGAGACCTGCCTTGGCGTCGGGACGGGCGCCGAATTGAGCCCGGCACCCGAACTGGCGCTGTCGGGCACGCCGGTGCTGCTCGTCAATCCGCGCCAGCCGGTGGCGACCGGACCGGTCTTCGCGGCGTGGGACGGGGTCGATCGCGGGCCGCTGTTCACCGGCGCCGACCTGCGCGCGCAGCTTTTCGCGGCGCGCAACGATCTGCAGCGCCCGGCGATTGCGCAATGCCCGGCGGTCGCCGACGTGCTCACCGAACTCGGCGGCCTGCGTCCGTGGCTGGCGCGGATGTCGGGGTCTGGTGCGACCTGTTTTGCGCTGTTCGACGCGCCCGCCGAGCGCGATGCCGCTGCGCTGCACCTGAAGCAGCGCCGCCCCGGCTGGTGGCAGATGGCGGGAGCTTTGCGGTGATCGAGGCGTGGCGCGACCTGGGCCGCCCGCGTGCCGGCGGCGTGCTGCTGATCGGCGATCATGCCTCCGCGCACGTGCCCGCGGACATCGACCTCGGCATCGATCCCGCGCTGCTGAGCAATCATATCGCGATCGACATCGGCGTCGCCGAGGTGGCCGGGCGCCTGGTCGCCGGCGGCGCGGTCGATGCCGCGATCCTGGGCGGCGTGTCGCGGCTGGTGATCGACTGCAACCGCGACGAGAGCGCGCCGGGCCTGATCCCGATCGCCAGCGACGGCCATGCGATTCCGGGCAACGCGCTGGGCGAGGCGGACCGCGCGGCGCGGATCGCGCGCTTCTTTCGCCCCTATCACGACCATATCGCCACGACGATCGCGGCGGCGCGCCCGGCAATGATCGTTTCGCTGCACAGCTTCACCCCCGAACTGGCGAGCGACCCGGCGCAGCGGCGGCCGTGGCACGTCGGCGTGCTCTACAATGACGACGACCGGCTGGCGCCGCTGGCGATCGCGGCGCTGCGCGAGGAAGGGCTGACCGTCGGCGACCAGCTTCCCTATTCGGGCAAGCTGCTCAACGCGACGATGAACCGCCATGCCGAAGCGAACGGCATCCCCTATATCGGCATCGAGATGCGGCAGGATCTGGTCGCCGATGCCGCCGGGCAGGCGCTGTTCGCCGACCGGCTTGCGCACATGGTTCGGAAAGCGTCGTTGAAACTGGCCGAAGAGGCGTGTAGAGGCGCTTCTATCCGCTCATTCGCGAAATAATATTATCAGGAATCCTCTCCATGCCTTCTTATCGTTCACGAACCACCACTCACGGGCGCAACATGGCGGGCGCGCGCGGCCTGTGGCGTGCGACCGGCATGAAGGACAGCGATTTCGGCAAGCCGATCATCGCGGTCGTCAACAGCTTCACCCAGTTCGTGCCGGGCCATGTCCACCTGAAGGACCTGGGCCAGATGGTCGCGCGCGAGATCGAGGCGGCGGGCGGCGTCGCCAAGGAATTCAACACCATCGCGGTCGATGACGGCATCGCGATGGGGCACGACGGCATGCTCTATTCGCTGCCGAGCCGCGACCTGATCGCCGACAGCGTCGAATATATGGTCAATGCCCATTGCGCCGATGCGATGGTGTGCATTTCGAACTGCGACAAGATCACCCCCGGCATGCTGATGGCGGCGCTGCGCATCAACATCCCCGTGGTGTTCGTGTCGGGCGGGCCGATGGAGGCGGGCAAGGTCGTCCTCAAGGGCAAGGAGGTCGCGCTCGATCTGGTCGATGCGATCGTCGCCGCCACCGATGAGCAGTATAGCGACGCCGAAGTCACGGCGATCGAGCAGTCGGCGTGCCCGACGTGCGGAAGCTGTTCGGGCATGTTCACCGCCAATTCGATGAACTGCCTGACCGAGGCGCTGGGCCTGTCGCTGCCGGGCAATGGATCGACGCTGGCGACGCATGCCGACCGCAAGGCGCTGTTTCTGCGCGCGGGACGCATTGCGGTCGAAATGTGCCGCCGCTATTATGAGCAGGATGACGCCAGCGTGCTGCCGCGCAATATCGCGACCTTCGAGGCGTTCGAGAATGCGATGAGCCTCGACATCGCGATGGGCGGTTCGACCAACACGGTGCTCCACCTGCTCGCCGCCGCGCACGAGGCGGAGGTCGATTTCACCATGGCCGACATCGACCGGCTGTCGCGCCGCGTTCCCTGCCTGTCGAAGGTCGCCCCGGCGAAGGCCGACGTCCATATGGAGGACGTCCACCGCGCCGGCGGGATCATGGCGATCCTGGGCGAGCTGGAGCGCGCGGGGCTGCTCCATGCGCATCTGCCGACGGTGCACAGCGCGACGCTGGGCGATGCGCTCAGCCAGTGGGACATCGGGCGGACGAACGACCCGGCGGTGCGGACCTTCTTCATGGCCGCCCCCGGCGGGGTGCCGACGCAGACGGCGTTCAGTCAGGACCGGCGCTGGGAATCGCTCGACCTCGACCGCGAAAACGGCGTGATCCGTTCGGCCGAGCATGCCTTCAGCGAGGACGGCGGGCTGGCGGTGCTGTCGGGCAATGTCGCGCGCGACGGCTGCATCGTTAAGACCGCTGGGGTCGACGATTCGATCCTGAAATTCGCGGGGCCCGCCAAGGTCTATGAAAGCCAGGACGCGGCGGTCGCGGGCATCCTGACCGGGCAGGTCGAGGCGGGCGACGTCGTCGTCATCCGCTACGAAGGGCCGAAAGGCGGGCCGGGGATGCAGGAAATGCTCTATCCGACCAGCTACCTCAAATCGAAGGGGCTCGGCGCCGCCTGCGCGCTGATCACCGACGGGCGCTTCTCGGGCGGCACGTCGGGCCTGTCGATCGGCCATGTCTCGCCCGAGGCGGCCGAGGGCGGGGCGATCGGCCTCGTCGAGGACGGCGACCGGATCGAGATCGACATTCCGGGCCGCACGATCACCCTCGCGATCCCCGAATCCGAACTGGCGGCGCGCCGCGCGGCGATGGAGGCGAAGGGCGACGCGGCCTGGCAACCCGCCAAGCCGCGTCCGCGCAAGGTGTCGGTCGCGCTGCAAGCCTATGCGGCGATGGCGACGAGCGCGGCGCGGGGCGCGGTGCGCGACCTGTCGCAGCTCAAGGGGCGGTGATGATGAGACGGCCGGGGGCTATCGGCGCGGTGCTGCTGCTCGCGGGCTGCAACGGCGCGCCCGACAATGGCACGCTGGCGGAAGCCGAGGCGCGGGGGGCGAAGAGCGCCGCCGCCGACGGCCGTATCGAGTGCGCGCTCGAGGGCGCGAAGCTGTTCGACCGCACCTGCACCGTGACCGAGATGAGCGGCGCCGATGGCGCGATCCTCGTCGTCGGGAAACAGGATGTCGGTTATCGGCGGCTCCAGATCACGACCGACGGGCGCGGCGTCGTATCGGCCGACGGCGCAGAGCCCGCGAAGGTGGCGATCGTCGGCGAAGGGGTGATCGAGGTGACGGTCGGCGGCGACCGCTATCGCCTGCCGGCCAATACGAGCGGGGCGCAATAATCATCCTTTGCGCCTGCACCGCCCGCAGACGATGACTGGGGTGGCTCGGCTTCGCTCGACAAGAACGGAATTGAAGCGTTTCCACCCCATGGCATCCGGTTTATGCCCGTGGGGTTTCGGGCGTCCGCTCCGTTTAGCCTTTCGTCACCCTGAACTTGTTTCAGGGTCCATGGCCCGCCCTCGAATGAAGGCGGCGCAAAAGGAAAGGCCCGGCCATGGATGCTGAAACGAGTTCAGCATGACGAAGGGATGGGGCAATGCGTCGAAATCCAAATCCCCACAAGCTTAGGACCGGCGGATGACCGTGCCAGCCGATGCCCCGATCCTGACCGCCGACGCGATGCGCGCCGCCGAGGCCGCGTGCGCGGCGGCGGGCGTGTCCCTGTCCGAACTGATGGAGCGCGCGGGCGCGGCGGTGGCCGAAACCGCGTGGCGGATGGCGGCGGGCGCGCCGGTCCTGATCCTGTGCGGCCCCGGCAACAATGGCGGCGACGGCTATGTCGCGGCGCGCCTGTTGAAGGCGCGCGGCGCGACGATACGGGTCGCCGCGCTGGCGCCGCCGGCCACCGATCTGGCGAGGGCGGCGCGCGCCGCGTGGGACGGGCCGGTCGAGGCGTTCGCGTCCGACACCGTGCCGGCGCCGCTGATCGTCGACGCCTTGTTCGGCGTCGGACTGACGCGCCCGCTGTCGGACGAATGGGCCGCGATGCTGCGCCGCTTCGCAAGCCGGCGCGTGCTGGCCGTCGACGTGCCGAGCGGGATCGAGAGCGACGGCTTGCAGGACTGGCTGCCGCCGCTTCCCGCCGCCGTGACGCTGGCGCTGGGCGCGCTCAAGCCCGCGCACCTGCTGTTGCCGGCCGCACCGGCCTGCGGACGCGTGCTGCTGGCGCCGATCGGGATCGATGCGGAGCGGCGGATGCGGACGCTGCCGCCCCTGCGGCCGGAGACGCCGACCGCCGACGCGCACAAGTTCAGCCGCGGCATGGTGCTCGTCCGCGCCGGGCCGATGAAGGGCGCCGCCGGGCTTTCGGCCGCGGCGGCGCTGCGCGCGGGGGCGGGCTATGTGGTGCTCGAAGATGGCGGGCCGGCGCCGCTGTCGGCGATCATCGCCGAAGCGCCCGCGGCGTTCCGCGCGCGGCTGGATGATCCGCGCGTCGGCGCCATCGTCGTCGGTCCCGGCTTTCCGGCGGGCGATGCCCTCGCGGCGGCGGTCGGGGAGGTGCTGGACACCGGCAAGCCGCTGGTGCTCGATGCCGCGGCGATCGGCGCGGCGCTGCCCCGCCTTGGCAAGGACGCGCCGGCGGCGATCCTGACGCCGCACGAGGGCGAGTTCGCGCGCGCCTTTCCGGATCTGCGGGGCAGCAAGATCGAACGCGCGCTGGCGGCGGCGCGGCGGGCGCAAGCGGTGGTGATCTACAAGGGCGCCGACACCGTCATCGCCGCCCCCGACGGGCGCGTCGTGGCGGCGTGGCCGGGCAGCCCCTGGCTTGCGACGGCGGGAACGGGCGATGTGCTCGCGGGGGTGTGCGGCGCGATGCTGGCGCGCGGCGGCGATGCGTTCGACGCGGCGGTCGCGGCGGTCGGCTGGCATATCGCGCGGGCGCGCTCTATAGGCCGCGGCCTTGTTGCGGATGACCTGGTGAAGACTACGAAATGAGTGATGACAATCTGATCGTGCGCATCGCCGCGCGCGGCGACGGCGTGACGGGGGACGGCCGCCACGTCGCCGGCGGCGTGCCGGGCGACCGCGTCGCGGCCGACGGCGCGTTGGTGCCCGGCCCGCACCGCGCCGATCCGGTCTGCCGCCATTTCGGCCAATGCGGCGGCTGCCAGCTCCAGCATGTCGCCGAGGACGCGCTTCTCGCCTATGTCGGCGACCGGGTGGCGGGGGCGCTTGCGGCGCAGCAGGTGACGGCGGATGCCATCCGTCCCGCGCTTCTGTCGCCGCCGCACAGCCGCCGCCGCGCGGCGCTGACCGCGCTGCGGGCGGGCAGGCGGGTCGCCATCGGCTTCAACGCCGCGCAGAGCAGCCAGATCGTCGACATGCGCGAATGCCCGCTGCTGTTGCCCGAGCTGTTCGCGCTCGTCCAGCCGCTGCGCCGGCTGCTCGAAACGATCGCGCCGCAGCGCCGGCCGGTGAAGGTCAAGCTGCAAAGGCTCGATCAGGGCGCCGAGGTGCTGCTCGAGGGCGTGCGCGCCGAGGGGCTCGACGCGGCGATGGCGTTGCAGGATTTCGCCGCGGCGCATCGGCTGGCGCGGCTCGCGATCGACCAGGGCGACGGGGTCGAGACGGTCTGGCAGCCCGAGCCTCCGACGGTGCGCTTCGGCGCGATCGCGGTCGAGGTGCCGCCCTTCGCCTTCCTGCAGGCGACGGCGGCGGGCGAGGCGGCGCTGGTCGCGGCGGTGCGCGAAGCGATCGGCGAGACGAGCGCGGTGGCCGACCTGTTCGCGGGCATCGGCACCTTCGCGCTGTCGGTGCAGGCGGGGCGCAAGCTCTATGCCGCGGAGGGCGCGCGCGACGCGCTGCTCGCGCTGACCGGCGCGGCGAACCGCGCGCGGGCGCTGGTCGCGACCGAGCACCGCGACCTGTTCCGCCGTCCGCTGATCCCGGCGGATCTGAACCGCTTCGGCGCGGTGATCCTCGACCCGCCGCGGGCCGGGGCGGAGGAGCAGGTGCAGCAGATCGCGGCGTCCACGGTGCCCGTGATCGCCTATGTCAGCTGCAATCCCGCGAGCTTCGCGCGCGACGCGAAGCGGCTCGTCGCGGGCGGCTATCGCCTCGACTGGGTGCAGCCGGTCGGCCAGTTCCGCTGGTCCACCCACGTCGAACTGGCGGCGCGCTTCATGAAATAATCTCCCCTCCCGCAAGCGGGAGGGGCAGCGAGACTTACGAGCTTGCTCGTTAGTCGCAGCGGGGTGGGCTTCTGCCCCGTCGCTGCCCACCCCTAACCCCTCCCGCAAGCGGGAGGGGAATCATCAATGCAGCACGAACCCCATAAACGCATGCACGCACAGCGCCAGCAGCGCGAGGCTGGCCAGCGCGAACACCGCGAAGCGCCACATCACCCGGTTCACCGTCGCCTGGATCAGGCTGTGGAGGATGCGCAATCCGACATAGGCCCAGGCGAGCTGCGCGTTGAGCCCGCCGCCCAGGCCGCCGACTGCGAGTGCCAGCGCGACGGCATAGAAGACCGTCGGCTGCTCCATCAGATGGTTGTAGTTGTGCGCCTTCCACTGCACCTCGGCGGGCAGCACCTCGTCGAGATTCTTGCCGGTTCCGCCGACCATCTTCGCGGCGTCGATCTTCGCGCGGCTCATCGCGGGGATGCGCGTCGCGTACATCCACACCCACATGACCATCGACCACAGCGCGAGCGTTGCGACCGGTCCCAGTATCGCGTTCGTATCCATGTCTTTCCCCCCTCAACCCAGCGTCGCGATGACGGCGAGCACCGACAGCGCCAGCAGGCACAGCGTCGACAGCGCGAAGATGGTGAAGCGCACCGGGACGCGGTTCACCGTCGCCTGCCACAGGCTGTGGACGATGCGCAGCACGACATAGGCCCAGGCGAAACCCTGCGTCAGCGCGGTGTCGCCGCCCGACAGGTGCAGAAAGACGATCACTGCATAGAAAAGCGTCGGCTGTTCGAGCAGATGCGTGTAATTGTGGGATTTCCAGTTGGTTACGGGCGGCAGCACGCCCTCCAGATCGACCCCGCGCCCGCCCGGCGGCGCGGTCTTGAGGTCGACGCCGGCCTTGGCCAGCGCCGAAAAGCGCGTCGTCGCGGTC
The DNA here is from genome assembly GCF_002953155.1 of Sphingopyxis sp. MG. Taxonomy (NCBI): domain Bacteria; kingdom Pseudomonadati; phylum Pseudomonadota; class Alphaproteobacteria; order Sphingomonadales; family Sphingopyxidaceae; genus Sphingopyxis; species Sphingopyxis sp. MG. The sequence continues at coordinate 1,969,067 of NZ_CP026381.1, read as the reverse complement.
CACAGCAGCATGACGAGCGTCCACAGCACGAGCACCGCGCCGGCCGCCAACAGATTTCCTGGCATCGCATTTCCCCTTCCCCGGCGGCGGGTCACGGCCCGGCCGTCCGGGGCGCGATGCTAGGGCATGCGGCGCGAGATGCAATGGGGCGCGCGCATCAGCCTCTGCGCGCCGCGGCCTCGGCGCGGATCGCCTCTCCATCCTGGTCGATCCGCGGCGCGAACCCCAGTTCGCCGGCCCGCGCGGCGCCATATTTCACCGGCGGCCGCATCTCGACGAAGCCGCCCGCCTCGGGATGCTCGCGGCGGCGGAAAAAGCCGATTGCGGACAGATGCGGATCGTCGCGAACCTCTTCCAGGTCGTGCGCGGCCATCGCCGGGATCGCATTCTCGGCAAAGATGGCGAGCCATTCGGCGGTGGTCTTTGCCGGCGTCCGCCGCGCAATCTCCTCATAGATCAGCGTCATCTGCGTGCCCGCGGCCTTCGCGGCCGTATATTCGGGGCTGGCGAGCATATCCTCGCTGCCGAGCAGTTCCATCAACCGCGCGGTCGATGCGGGCGTATAGGGGACGATGGCGAGATAGCCGTCGGCGGTCGGGAAGGGCTGGCGCGCGGGGTCGAGCTGGCGCGGATAGCCCGCCGGGCCGATTGGCGGGTCGAGTGTCGCGTCGCGCAGATGCTCGGTCAGCATGAAGGCGGTGAAGCATTCGAACATCGGCACTTCGACATGCTGGCCCTCGCCGGTCCGCAGCTTGTGGACCAGCGCGGCGAGGATGGCCTGCGCGCCGAACTGCCCCGCGACCTTGTCGGCGATCAGCGACGGGATATAGCGCGGGCGCGGATTGCCGTCGACGCGCGGCAGCAGGCTGGTGGTCCCGCTCGCGGCCTGGATGACGTCGTCATAGGCCTGTAGATCGGCATAGGGGCCGTCCTGCCCGAACCCGGTGCCGTGGACATAGATGATGTCGGGCTTGATCGCCCTGCAGCTTTCGTAATCGAAGCCGAGCCGCGCGATCGCCTTGCCGCGGATATTGTGGAAGAAGACGTCGGCGGTCGCGATGATGTCGGTCAGCACCGCGGCGTCCTCCGCCTGCTTGAGATCGAGCGCGATCGAGCGCTTGCCGCGGTTCACCGTAAGGTGGATCGACCCCATCGTCGGATCGGGCTTGCCGGTGCCCAGATAGCGCGACACGTCGCCGAGCCCCGGCGTTTCGACCTTGATCACCTCGGCGCCGAGGTCGGCGAGCATCTGCGTCGCATAGGGGCCGAAGATGACGGTGGTCAGATCGACGATCCGGATTCCCTCGAGCATGGCCATCTTCGCCCCCTTTTCGCCGATCAGACGACGCCCAGCGCGCTCATCGCCTCCGCGACGCGCACGAAGCCGGCGATATTCGCGCCCAGCACATAATTGCCGGGGGCGCTATATTCGTCGGCGGTCGCGGCGCAATCGTCGTGGATGCCGCGCATGATCTGCGCGAGGCGCGCTTCGGTCTGCTCGAAGCTCCAGCTGTCGCGCGAGGCGTTCTGCTGCATTTCGAGCGCGGAGGTCGCGACGCCGCCGGCGTTGGCCGCCTTGCCCGGCGCGAACATCACGCCCTGGCCGTGGAACAGGTCGACCGCATCGGGGGTGGAGGGCATGTTGGCGCCTTCGCCGACCACCTCGACGCCGTTCTTGATCAGCGTCGTCGCGTCCTTGCCGGTCAGTTCGTTCTGCGTCGCGCAGGGCAAGGCGATCTGGCACGGGACGTCCCAGATCGATCCGCCTTCGATATAGCGGGCGCCCGGCCCCTTGAGCTCGACATAGGTCGACAGGCGGGCGCGGCGGACCTCCTTGATCTCGCGCAACAGGGCGAGGTCGATCCCCTCTTCGTCGACGATATAGCCGTTCGAATCGGAGCAGGCGACGACGGTCCCGCCGAACTGGCGGACCTTGTCGATCGCATAAATGGCGACATTGCCCGACCCCGACACGACGACGCGCTTGCCGTCGAGCGACTGGTCCCTGGTCGCGAGCATCTGCTGGACGAAATAGACGAGGCCGAAGCCCGTCGCCTCGGTCCGCGCGCGCGACCCGCCATAGGCGAGCCCCTTGCCGGTCAGGACGCCGGCCTCGTAGCGGTTGGTCAGCCGCTTGTACTGGCCGAACATATAGCCGATCTCGCGCCCGCCGACGCCGATGTCGCCCGCGGGAACGTCGGTATATTCGCCGAGGTGGCGGTGCAGTTCGAGCATGAAGGCCTGACAGAAGCGCATGATCTCCCGATCCGAGCGGCCGCGCGGGTTGAAGTCCGACCCGCCCTTGCCGCCGCCGATCGGCATGCCGGTCAGTGCGTTCTTGAAGATCTGTTCGAAGCCCAGGAACTTGATGATGCCGAGATTGACCGACGGGTGAAAGCGGATGCCGCCCTTGTAAGGGCCGAGCGCCGAATTGAACTGGACGCGAAAGCCGCGGTTGATCTGGACCTGGCCGTCATCGTCGATCCACGGAACGCGAAAGATGATCTGCCGTTCGGGTTCGCAGATGCGTTCGATCAACGCGTGGTCGGCATAGTCGGGATGTTTCGCGACGACGCGGCCCAAGCTTTCCAATACCTCTTTAACCGCCTGGTGAAACTCGGCTTCGCCCGCGTTGCGGCGTAATACTTCATCAAGAACCGGCTGCAACTTTTCATCAATCTTGCTCAAAAGAACCTCCCGACAGCATGAATCGAACGTGCCTGTGGACCATGCGAGCCGATGTCGCAAGCTTCGCTTGTGCCGCGAAGGGACGAAAGGGCGGAGGTCGGGCGAGCCATCGACGAGGGCGCTTCACCCGCGAACCGCGAAACCGTGCGGCAATCCGGATGGGGCGTAGAGCGGCGTGCCGTAAATCCGCATCACCCTGTTCTGCCGTTCGTGCTGAGCTTGTCGAAGCACCGCTCTTCTTCTTGCGGCGCCAAAAGAAAGAACGGCCCCCTTCGACTGCCTTGCAGGCGCTCAGGACAGGCTTCGACAAGCTCAGCGCCTGCCCCCGCGAAAGCGGGGGGCAAACGGTTCAGATTTAATGCTCGATGCTCCAATCACTCTGGATTGCTTCGCTGCGCCCGCATGACGAAGCGGGTCCGCCATTCCATCGAACTCCGGCACCGCCAAAAGAAAAGGGCCGGCTCGCACATTGGCGAACCGGCCCTGCAACTATCGGCGCGGCAAAGCGATCAGAACAGCTTCGTCACTGTCGCCGTGCGGCGTTCGGGTTCGACCTCGCCGGTGTAGAGGCTGGTCATCGGCTCGTCGCTGACGACGTGGATTTCCTCGGCTCCGAAACCGTTGAACTTCGTCCGCATCGCGCAGCCATAGGCGCCGAGCATGCCGATCTCGATGAAATCGCCCGGCTTGACGTCGGCGGGCAGGTAGAAGGGTCCCGCCATATGGTCGAGGTCGTCGCAGGTCGGCCCATAGAAGCTGAATGCCGCCAGTTCCTCGCTCGCCGTATCGCGCAGCAGCGTGACCGGAAAGCGCCAGCCGACATGCGCGGCGTCGAACAGCGCGCCATAGGCGCCGTCGTTGATGTAGAGCTCGTCGCCGCGGCGCTTTTCGACCCGCACGATCAGCGAGCTGTATTCGGCGGACAGCGCGCGACCGGGCTCGCACCACAGTTCGGCCGAATAGCTGATCGGCAGGCTTTCGAAGCTGCGGTGGATCGTGTCGAAATAGGCATCGAGCGGGGGCGGCTCCATGCCGGGATAGCTCGACGGGAAGCCGCCGCCGACATCGACGATGTCGACGGTGACCGACGCCGCGACGATCGCGGCGCGGACGCGCTCCATCGCCTGCGCATAGGCGTGCGGGGTCATCGCCTGGCTGCCGACATGGAAGCAGATGCCGAGCGCGTCGGCGGCCTGACGGGTCGCCATCAGCAGTTCGGCGACCTCGTCGGGCTCGGCGCCGAACTTGGCGGCGAGGCTCAGCTTCGAATGGTCGGACGATACGCGCAGGCGCACGAGCAGGTTGAGGTCGGCCGCGTTTCGGGTCGCGCGGACGATCTTCTCAAGCTCTTCCATCGTGTCGAGCGAGAAGGTGCGGACGCCGTGCTGCCAATAGGCTTCGGCGATCGCTTCCTCGGCCTTCACCGGGTGCATGAAGCAGAGCGTCGCCCGCGGCAGGGTGCGCGCCACCAGCCGCACCTCGGCGATCGAGGCGACGTCATAGTGGGTGACACCCGAATCCCACAGCAGGCGCAGCAGGTCGGGCGACGGATTCGCCTTGACCGCATACATGGTCGTGCCGGGAAATCGCTCGATGAAAAACCGCGCCGCACGCCGCGCGGCGTGCGGGCGGACAAGCGTGACAGGTTCGATCGGCGAAAGTGCCTGAATCAGCCCGTGGGCGCTATGATGCTGGTGCAACTCAAGGGACCCCCAAAAAATAAGTTAAACGACAAGAGCTGCCTTGCGGTTATTGGAAGTCCCCATGGGGCAGCGGAGGGCGCATATATGGTCGGGGGACCCCCATGTAAAGAGCGAATCCGGCTTGCCATGCGACGGGGCGGCCCGCAGTAACGCTATGCGGTTTAGCGAAGGAAGCGGGGTAGACGCCGTGACGGAAGGTTCGACGCAGGCGAAGGGAGCGCCGCCGGAATTGCGGGCGGTCGAGCTGTCGCGCGAAACGGCGGCGCGCCGCCACGCGCTGATGGAGGCCTATGCCCACGACGTTTATATTCCCGCTTTCCCCGATGCGGTGATCCGCGAGGATCCGCGCTATTGGGTCGATCTGCTCGACGCCGCCGAGCCGCCGCCTCCGCCGCAGCCGCGAATCGAGGTCGTGCTGTTGCTCGACGCGGAGGACCATCCGGTGGCGGGCGTGACGATCGAATATTATCGCGCCGCCCGGATCGGTCTGCTCACCTATATCGCGGTCGCGGAGGGCGCGCGCGGCAAGGGAATCGGGCGTCGCCTGATCGCCGCGGCGCGCGCCTGGCTTGACCGGACCGCCGACGCCGCGACGCCGATGCTGGCGGAGACCGAACGCTATCAGGACGCGCATGACGATGCCGAGCGGGGCGAGACCGACCTTCGGCAGAAAAGGCTCGCGGGGCTCGGCGCGCGCATGCTCGATTTCGATTATGTGATGCCGCCGCTGCGCCCCGAACTGCCGCCCTATCGGCTGCACCTGATGTGTTTCCTGCGCGACGGTGAGGTGCGGGACAGCCTGCGCGCGCCGCAGGTCGCGGCCTTCCTGCGCGAACTGGCGGCAGCGCTCGGCGCCGACCTGGCGGCGCATGCCGACACGGCGGACATGATGGCGGCGCTGGAGACGCGCGACACCCTGCACCTGCTGCCGCTTCCGAGGGCGAAGGGATGACGGTGGCAATGCCGCGTTACGCCGAATGCCCGGTGTTCCCCGACATCGCCGATTTCGCGCTGACCTTTCTGTTCGAACTGCCGGTGCGGATCGGCGAAAGCGGCCATCCGGCGGCTTTCCGCCTCGAATCGATCCACCGCGCGATCGAACCGGACGACGAATCCGATTCGCGCTTCCCGGCCTATGATGCGCTGGTCGAGCCTGTCCGTTCCTATCTGGACGATGTGACCAACGGCGGGCCGGGCCGCGGCGGCCGGCCTCTGATCTTCCTGGCCCAGCCCGAAAAGATCGAAGACGACCGCCGCCGCCTGACGCTTCATTGCCCCGCCCAGTGGCGATACCGTTCCGAGGGGCGCACGATGGAGATGACGAGCGCCTGCGGCGGCGCGAAGACGATCGCGCTGCGCTATCGCGACGCCTTCTGTCTGTTCGAAAGCGGGCGGCTTTTCTATTGCTTCAGCATGTTTCCCGAGGCCGACGGCAGCGGCAAGGGGGTCGACGAATATACGCTGATCGCGATGCAGCGGCTTGCGGCGGCAAAGCCGGATCAGCAGGTGGTCAAGGGATGGCGTTTCGCTCTCGACGGCGAATCGCCTGTTTCGCTGACCGACATGGCGACGGCGCGCCTCGCGATGCTCGCCGCCGACGACAGCGCGACGCACAATGGGCTGCGCCGCTATCTGCAACGCGCGCTGGGACTGAAGCCGCCCTTCGAGGTCGGTCCGCGCGCGGTGCGCAACCTGTTGATTTCGATCGAGGACGAACGGCTGCTCGGCATCGCCTCCTTTTCGGACGCGTTGCAGGAGGATTTTGCGCTGACCGACGAGGCGCGCGAGGCGGCGGCCGAACTGGCGGCGCGGCGCGCGGCGTGCCTCGCGGGTGCGCAGCCGCACTATCCGGCCGAAAATCCGGACGAACTATTGCCCTTTCTGGCGCTGTCGGGCGTGCTGCAATCGGTGGTCGATTTCCCCTTTCAGGACCCGGCCGAACTTTATGATTCGACGCGTCCGGCGATCCGCGGCGAAAGCTTCTTCAACTATGCGCACCCGCGCTATCATATCGAGATCAGCGAGGATTCGCGCTCGATGCACGACGCGCGGCTCGCGCTCGGCAACTGCCCCTATCTGACGCTGATGTGGCTCGTCGCCGTGCACGACGAACTGATGGTGACCGAGATCGAGGAGGCGATCGACGTCCTCATCTATGGCAATGACGAAGCCGAACTGATCGCAGAGCCGCTGCGCCCGCTGGCGCAGGCCGTCCGTGCCATCACCTTGCCCTGGCGCTCGCCGATCCGCGAATTGCGCCGCAATCTGGAGGCGCGCTTCGATCTGTTCCGGCGCTATTCGATCAACCAGTCGAGCCATCTGTTCCGCTATGAAAAGGAACGCGAGGCTCTGGCGGCGGTCGAGGCGGGGATGGGCAATCGCGACCGTTACGAGCGGGCGCACCGGATGATCGACCGCATCGAGGGGCTGGTCGAGGACATGCATGCGGTCAACGGCGCCTACAACAGCGCGCGGACCGGGCGCATGGTGATGTTCATCACCCTGCTCGGGCTCATCAATTTCTACGACCAGCTGACCAGTGGGCTGGTCAGCATCTTCCGGATGGAATTGCTGGGGCAGGCGGCGTTCGTCCTGCTGCTGATCGTGCTGCTGCTGCTGTCCTTCCCCTCCGAAGTCACGGCGTTTCCGCGTCGCGTCTGGCAAGGCGCGACGCGGCTGCTGCGGCCGCGCGACCGGATGGGGTAGGCGCGCTCAGCCGAGGCGCGTCCTGACGGGATCGCCGGTCATGCGTCCGGTCCGGCGCTCACCAGATCCACATGGGACACGCCGAGCGCCATCGCCAGTTCATAGAGGCTGACGATGGTCGGGTTTCGCTTTCCCTGCTCGAGCCCGCTCAGATATTGCTGGCTGAAACCGCTCCGCTCCGCAAGTTGCTCCTGCGTGAGTCCGGCGGCCAGCCTCGCTCGCCGCACATTCTCTCCAACGACGCGCCGCATATCCATGCGGTCCCTGTTGACCTTCAATCGCCGACGGGTTTATCAACTATATTATGTATAGAGGACCAGATAAGGGACGATGGACGGCGATCGGGTGGGGAAGGGATGGCGGTGAGTGACGGTTATGGGCGCCATGCGCCGACTTTCCTGTTCCGGCTGTGGCGCCCCATGTCGTGGCCGCGCCGGATCCGGCGGGCTTTCCTTCTCCTGCTGCCGCTGGCGCTGCCGATTTGGGCGCTGCTGAACCTCGCGAGCGTGTCCGGTGCCTTTCTGCGGGCTCTCGGCAGACTGATGGGCAAATATTGGAACGGTCCGCAGCGCCGTTATCGTCGCTACGGCAGCTATTACGGCCATGTCCGCGACCGGCGTCGCGGATCGTCCCGTTCTGCCGATGACGTCAGCTGAGGCGCGTCCTGAAATCCTCATAGCCGAAGCGGCGGATTTCCTTCAGTTCGTCGGTCTCGCTGTCCCATAGCCAGATCGAGGGCAGGGGGACGCCGTTGAAGCTGTTGGTCTTGACCATCGAATAATGCGCCTGGTCGAGGAAGGCGAAGCGCCCGCCGATGCGCGCGCCGCCGGGCAGGCGATAGTCGCCGATCACGTCGCCGGCGAGGCACGAGGGGCCGCCGAGCCGCACCACGGCGCCGGTGGTGTCCTCGCCCAGCATCGCCGGGCGATAGGGCGCCTCGATTACGTCGGGCATGTGACAGGTGGCGCTGACGTCGGTGATGCCGATCGGCATGCCGTTGTCGAACAGGTCGAGGATCTCGCCGACGAGGATTCCGGCATCGAGCGCGACCGCTTCGCCGGGCTCGATCATCACGTCGCAGTCGGTCGCCGCGCGCACCCGTTTCAGGAAGGCGATCAGGTCGTCGATCTGATAGTCGGCGCGCGTGACGTGGTGTCCGCCGCCGAAATTGATCCAGCGGAGCTGGCGGACGAAGGGATGCAGCATCGGCTGCACCGCCGCCCATGTCCGTTCGAGCGGCGGAAAATCCTGCTCGCACAGCGTGTGCATGTGGATGCCGTCGACCCCCTGCATATGCTCGGGCAAAAGCTGGCTGACCGGGAAGCCGAGCCGGCTGCACGGCGCCGCCGGATCATATTTCGCCACCTCGCCCTCGCTGTGCATCGGGTTGATGCGCAGGCCGATATCGAACTGCTCGCCCTCCGCGCGCAGGCGGTCGAGCAGCGGGCGGAAGCGCGCGATCTGTCCCGGCGAATTGAAGATCAGATGGTCGGAGAGCCGCGCGATCTCGGGCAGTTCGCTCTCCTTGTAGCCGGCGCAATAGGTCGCGACCTCGCTGTGCTTGCCGGGGGCGGCATATTCCTCGCGTCCCAGCTTCGCCTCGTAGAGGCCGGAGGCGCAGACGCCGTCGAGATATTCGGCGACGACCGGCCCGAGCGACCACATCGAAAAGGCCTTGAGCGCGGCGAGCACGCGCGCGCCCGACGCATCGCCGATATGGCGCAGCACCGCCAGGTTGGCGCGGACCTTCGCCGCGTCGACGACGAAGGCGGGCGTCGGGACGCGGCTGAGGTCGAAGCGGGCAAAGGCTCCGGGGTCGCCGGCTCTGGTTTCCATGATGCAATCGATCCTGTCAGGCCGCGATCGGCCCCCTGAAGATGAAGAAGGCGCCGGCCGCGATCAAGGCGAAGCCGACCAGATGGTTGTAGCTGAGCTTTTCGCCAAGCCAGAAGGTCGCGAAGCCGGCGAAGACGATCAGCGTGATCACCTCCTGCATCGTCTTCAGCTCGGCGGTCGAATAGACCGAATGGCCGATGCGGTTCGCCGGCACCGCCAGGCAATATTCGAAGAAGGCGATGCCCCACGCCAGCAGCACCGCGAGCCACACCGGGCGCGACAGGTCGCCGAGGTGGCCGTACCAGGCAAAGGTCATGAAGATGTTCGATGCGAACAGCAGGCCGATCGGCAGCAGATAGGCGGTCATGGACGGTCCTTGGTCAGCGGCAGCACGTCGCGAAGCAGCGCGGCGAAAAAGAGCCCCGGCTCCTCGACCATCGGCATATGCGCCGAATGCTCGAACCAGACGAGTGTCTTCGACGGCGCCCGGGCCTTTGCGAACCAGGCGGCCGCGACGGGCGACGGGACGGTATAGTCGTGGCGCCCGAGAAGGAAGACGATCGGAATGTCGATCGCCCGCGCCTGCGCGAAGCTGACATCGGCGAGCCGTGGCCACAAGGTCGTGACCGTGAACGCGCTGCCCTTGCCCCACGCTTGCCGGTCGGCCTCCGTATATTCGGGCGACAGCCGCGGCTGCTCGAAATAGAGCGTCGTCGCGGGTGGGCGATTGTAGAGCAGCGAGCCATAGGGCATCGCATATTTGCGCCAGCCGTCCGCCTGTTCGATCGTGAACGGCCCCGACGAAGGATAGGGGGCGAGTGCGTCGATAGCTGCGACCGCCGCGCGGTCGCCCGCCGCGAGCGCTTTGGCGCGCGTCCACGCCATGCCCACCTTTTCGCCCTCGCGAAAGTCGATGCCCTGGCCGACGCCGACATAGGCGTGGAGCAGGTCGGGACGTTCGAGCGCGACCGCGAGCCCGACGAACGAGCCCCAGCTATGCCCCATCAGCACGACCTTGCGCTGGCCGTAGCGCTTTTGCAGCAATTCGATCAGTTCGATCGCATCGTCGCGATAGCGGTCGAGCGTCATCGTCGGCGCCAGCGTCGCGGGGTCGTTCAGCGGATAGGAACGCCCGGCGCCGCGCTGATCGTACTGGACGACCGTAAAGACGTCCTCCCACGGCCGCTGGAAGGCCCAGGCGAAGGGCATCTCGACCGCGCCCGGACCGCCGTGGACGAAAAGCAGGATCGGATTGTCGCGGTCCGCACCGCGCACGTTCACCACCTGCTTCGCGCCGCCGAGCGTCGCGACGAAGGTCTCCTGCACGCCGTTCGGCGTCACGATCCGGTTGAGGTCGGCGACGATCGCGCGCGCGGGCGCATAGGCGTCGTCGCCCTGCGCCTGCGCCGGTGCGGTGACGAGGACGGCGGCAAAGGCTGCCGCGACGAATCCCAGCAGCGACTTCATCATGGCCTCAGAACTCCAGCGGCGCATCCAGTTCCTTCACCTGCCACGGCAGGCCGTGCCTGTTCAGCATGTCCATGAAGGGATCGGGGTCCATCTGCTCGATGTTGAACACGCCCTTTCCGGACCAGGTGCCCGTCACCATCATCGCGGTGCCGATCATCGCCGGGACGCCGGTCGTGTAGCTGACCGCCTGGTTGCCCGTCTCGGCATAGGCGTCCTCATGGTCGCAGATATTGTAGAGATAGAGAGTCTTTTCCTTGCCGTCGCGGCCGAGGCCGGTCGCGATGACGCCGATGTTGGTCTTGCCCTTGGTCGTCTCGCCCAGGCTCGACGGTTCGGGGAGCACCGCCTTCAGGAATTGCAGCGGGACGATCTCGCGCCCTTCGTAGATCACCGGGTCGATGCGCGTCATGCCGACGTTCTGGAGCACGGTCAGATGCTGGATATAGGCGTCGCCGAAGGTCATCCAGAAACGGATGCGCCCGATCTCCGGCAGGTGCGTCTTCAGGCTTTCGATTTCCTCGTGGTACATCAAGTACATGGTCTTCGGCCCGACGCCTTCGAAGTCGAAGTTCTGCTTGACCGACATCGGCGGCGTTTCGACCCAGTCGCCGTTTTCCCAGTGGCGCGCGACCGCGGTCACCTCGCGGATATTGATCTCGGGATTGAAATTGGTCGCGAAATGCTGGCCGTGATCGCCGCCGTTGCAGTCGAGGATGTCGAGCGTGTCGATGCGCTCGAAATGATGCTTCTTCAGCCAGGTGGTGAAGACGCTCGTCACGCCGGGATCGAAACCCGAACCGAGCAGCGCCATCAGTCCGGCGTCCTTGAAGCGGTCCTGATAGGCCCATTGCCAGTGATATTCGAACTTCGCTTCGTCGCGCGGTTCGTAATTGGCGGTATCGAGATAATGCGCGCCGGTCTTCAGGCACGCCTCCATGATCGTGAGGTCCTGGTAGGGAAGCGCGAGGTTGACGACATGCGTCGCACCGACCTGACGGATCAGCGTCGCGGTCGCGTCGATGTCGTCGGCGTCGACCTCCGCCGTTGCGATCGTCACCCCGGTGCGCGCCTTCACCGACTCGGCGATCGCGTCGCACTTGAACTTGCGGCGGCTCGCCAGCGTGATGGACGGGAAGATGTCGGCGTTCATCGCCATCTTGTGCACCGCGACCGAACCGACGCCGCCGGCGCCGATCACCAGAACCTTGCTCATCGAAAAATCTCCTGCGCGGCGTGTCGCCGCTTGTCATCCATGCCGCGCCCTATAGGACGAAGCCATGACACAGCAAAGCCCCGATCCCCTGCGCGACCCCGCGCGCGCGCCGACGCTCGCTGGCGTCGAGCGCGCCGCGGCGAAGGTCGCCGCCATCCTGCCGCCGACCCCGCTGTTGCCGCTGGAGGTCGACGGCGCGACGCTCTGGTGCAAGGCCGAATGCCTCCAGCCGGTGGGCGCCTTCAAGATTCGCGGCGCGTGGCACCGGCTGAGCGACCTGACTCCGGAAGAGGCGGCGGCCGGCGTCGTCGGCGTGTCGAGCGGCAACCATGCGCAGGGCGTTGCCTGGGCGGCGAAACGGCTGGGGATCAGGGCGACGATCGTCATGCCGGGCAATGCGCCGCAGATGAAGCTGGCGGCGACGCGCGCGCTGGGGGCGGAGGTCGTGCTCTATGACCGCGTCACCGAATCGCGCGACGCGGTGGCGGCGGCGCTGATCGCTGAGCGCGGGGGAACGCTGGTGCACGCCTATGGCGACCCGTGGATCATCGAGGGGCAGGGGAGCGCCGGGATCGAGGCGACCGCGCAGATGCGGGCGCGCGGCATCGCCGGGCCCGACACGGTCGTCGCCTGCTGCGGCGGGGGCGGATTGTCGGCCGGGCTCGCGCTGGCCTGCGGCGACGCGGATATTTTCGCCGTGGAGCCCGAAGGGTGGGACGATGTGACGCGCAGCCTGGCCGCCGGCGAAATCCTGTCGGTCGCGGACATGAGCTATCCGACCGAATGCGATGCGCTCCAGACGCCCGAGACATGGCCGATCAATTTCGCGGTGTTGCAGGCGCGCGGCGTGCGCGGAGTCGTGGTCACGCGCGAAGAGGTGCGCCACGCGATGCGCGTCGCCTTCGAAAAGCTGCACCTTGTCGTCGAACCCGGCGGTGCGGCGGCGCTGGCCGCGGTGCTCGCGGGCAAGGTGACGCCGGGCGCGGCAACGCTGATCACGCTGTCGGGCGGCAATGTCGATCCGCAGAAATATGCGGAGATACTGGCGGGCTGACGGACCTTCCAAAGGCCGGCAGCGCATCCCGGGCGGAAACTTATGCCGCGCGATGCGTTGCGCCGGTGGAAGGAGACGCATGATGAAGATGAGCCTGATCCTCGCGGCCCCGGTGGCGCTGGCGCTGCTCGCCGGCTGCGAAAAGGCGGAGGCGCCGGCCCCGGCGCCTACCGACACCACCGAGGTCCCGGTCGAAACCGTGCCGCCCGTCGATACCGCGGCGCCCGATGCAGGGACCGATCCGGCGACCGCGTCGCACCGCTTCGCAAGCTGGGCGGGCAAATGGACCGGGGTCGAGGGCATGTATGTGACGATCGCCCCGGCTGCCGAGCCCGGCAAATACAAGCTGGAGATGCAGTCCGACCTCGACACCAGGGGGACCTATGACGGGCAGGACAGCGAGCATGGCATCCAGTTCCGGCGCGGCGGCGAGCAACTGTCGCTCCATCGCGGCAACGGCGACGAAACCGGGCTCAAATATCTGGCCGGCAAGCAGCAATGCCTGATCGTCAAGCAGGGCGAGGGCTATTGTCGCGATTGAGATGCCGCGGCGAGCATCGATACCCCCGGCGAGGAGCGAAGCGACGCGGCAATCCGGAGCTTGCATAAACCGCTCCGGATTGCTTCGCTTCGCTCGCAATGACGAATCGTGCAAACCGGACGGACCAAATCCTCGAGGCATGCGACGACGATCGGCCTGCCCTGGTCGAAACGCTGGCGCAGGCGTTTCAGACCGATCCCGCCCTGTCGTGGATATTGCCCGAACCCGACGGCCGCGCCCGCGCGTTGCGCGGCCTGTTCCGCGCCCTCGTTCCCGCCGACATGCGTGCGGGCGTGGCGTTGCGCGGGGCGGACGACGAATCGGCTTCGTTGTGGCGGGCGCCGGGCCGTGCTCACAGCGGCAGCCTCGAATTTCTGCGCACCGTGCTTCCGCTCGTCGCGGCCTTCGGCGCGACGCTGCCGCGCGGTCTGAAGGTGCAGGGAAGCATCGACGCGCACCGGCCGCCGGGGCGCTTCTGGTATCTCCATTATGTCGGCGTGCGTCCCGCGCATCAGGGAAAGGGGCACGGCGGGCGGATCATCCGCGCGCAGACCGCGAGGGCCGATGCCGAAAGGCTGCCCTGCTGGCTGGAAACCGCGACGCCGCACAACGTGCCGCTTTACGAGCGGCTGGGGTTCGTCGCGCAGGTCGAATGGGACGTGCCCGGCGGCGGACCGCATTTCTGGGGAATGATGCGCCCGGCGGCCTGAGCGTCGTTTCGGCTTGAGAAGCCGAGTGCACCCGCGCAGGCGGGAAGCCAGAGTGGGAAGAGCCAAAATTGGCGCTACATCGCTCCGGGTCCCCGCCTGCGCGGGGACTCGGCATGGTTCATCCAAACATGAACGCCCTAGTCGTCGAAGCCGACGAAGCGGACGGCCTCGTCGACGCTCTTGCGGTTCGACACGACGGCGTTGGCGGGGAACGTCTCGTCGGGCCAGCCCATGGCGACGCAGATCATGATGACCTGATCGTCGGGGATATGCGCATGCTCGCGCACCACGGGGCTTTGCATGATCCCCTGGCTGTTGATGACGCAGCCCAGCCCGCGCGACCATGCCGCGTTGACCAGCGCATTGGTCACCGCCCCGCAGTCGAAGGGGGCGATGTCGCTGCCGAGTAGCGCGCGATCATAGGTGACGACGATGCTCACCGGCGCGTCGAACTGCCGGAAACCGCGCAGCACCCAGTCCTGCCGCGCGTCCCGATCGTCGCGCGCGATTCCCATCGCGCCGAACAATTGCTTGGCGATTTCGATCTGGCGCGTTCGGTGCGCGTCGACGACCCGGTCGAAGCGGCGGAATTCGCGGCTGTCGGGCTTGCCGGCCAAGATGCCCTCGCTATTGCCGCGGCGGATCGCGTCGAGCGGTGCGCCGGTGACGACCGAGAAATTCCAGCACTGGTTGTTGAAGGAGGAGGGCGCGCGCATCGCGACCTCGATGATCTCGGCGATCAGCGCGCGCGGAACCGGCTTGTCGAGGAAGCCGCGGATCGACCGGCGACCGCGGACCACCTCGTCATAGGGCAATGCGCCCGTCACGCCGCCTTCTGGAATTCCAGTTCGAGCCGATCCCAGATTTCGACCAGCGCCGTGGTCAGGTCGCGCATCATCGCCTCGTCGTGCGTCGGGCCGGGCGTGAAGCGCAGCCGTTCGGTGCCGCGCGGCACGGTCGGGAAATTGATCGGCTGGACGTAGACGCCATATTCGGCGAGCAATATGTCGCTGATCTTCTTGGCGCGCACCGGGTCGCCGACCATCAGCGGCACGATGTGCGTCGTCGAATCCATCACCGGCAGGCCCGCGTCGCGGAAGCTCTGCTTGAGATAGGCCGCCGCCGCCTGCTGCGCGTCGCGCTCGACGCTCGACTGCTTGAGGTGGCGGACTGCCGCGAGCACTCCGGCGACCAGTACCGGCGACAGGCTGGTGGTGAAGATGAAGCCGGGCGCATAGCTGCGGATGACGTCGATGATATTCCGGTCGGCGGCGATATAGCCGCCCATCACGCCGAACGCCTTGCCGAGCGTGCCTTCGATGATGTCGACACGGGAAGCGCACTCGTCGCGGTCGGTGATGCCGCCGCCGCGCGGGCCGTACATGCCGACCGCGTGGACCTCGTCGCAATAGGTGAGCGCGTTATATTTCTCTGCGAGGTCGCAGATCGCGTGGATCGGCGCGATGTCGCCGTCCATCGAATAGACGCTTTCGAACGCGATGACCTTGGCCGCCTGCGGATCGTCGGCGGCGAGCAGTTCCTCGAGATGATCGAGGTCGTTGTGGCGCCACACGCGCTTTTCGCAGCCCGAATTGCGGATGCCCGCGATCATCGAGGCGTGATTGAGCTCGTCCGAATAGATGATGCAGCCCGGCAGCAGCTTGCCCAGCGTGCCGAGCGTCGCCTCGTTCGAGATATAGCCCGAGGTGAAGAGCAGCGCGCCTTCCTTGCCGTGCAGGTCGGCGAGTTCGGCCTCCAGATCGATATGATAATGGGTGTTGCCCGCGATGTTGCGCGTACCGCCGGCGCCCGCGCCGACGTCGTGCAGCGCTTCCTCCATCGCGGCGACGACCTTCGGGTGCTGGCCCATCGACAGATAGTCGTTCGAGCACCAGACGGTGATTGGCTTCGGTCCGTTGTGCCCGGCAAAGCAGCGCGCGTTGGGAAAGGCGCCCTTGTTACGCAGGATGTCGATGAAGACGCGGTAGCGGCCTTCCTCGTGCAGCCGGTCGATGGCTCGGGCGAAAATATCGTCGTAGTTCACTTGCATGCCCCGCAGCTTCGGGTGCGCCGCCCCCTCCGGCGACGAACGGACGGGGCAATAGCGTCGATTTTCCGCGAAGGCCAGTGCGAACGATTCGCAAGCATGGGTCAAATTGTCTCAGTCCGCCCAATGCCATAGGGGCGCAGCGCGGCGAGCGGCGGCGGCGGAATCGCGTCGCTGCGGGTGAAGGCGGCAAGGCCCGGAGATGCGGTGATGGGCCAGTCCTGCCCCGCGGTCAGCTGGGCGACGCGCCGCGCGATGCCCGCCGCGCCGTCGATCAACTGCACGCCGGGGCCCGCCGCGGTTTGCAGCTCATCGAGCAGCAGCGGGAAATGGGTGCAGGCGAGCACGATGACGTCCATCGCATCGCCGCCGGGTTGATCGGTCAGGCCCGCGATCGCGCGCGCCACCACCGCCGGGTCGACCGTCTCGCCGCGCAGCCGCGCTTCCGCCGCCGTCACCAGTTCGGGGCTGCCGTGGCGCAGCACCGTCTTGCCTGCGGCGAAGCGCGCGCTGAGGTCGTCGACATAGGGCTGGCGCACCGTCGCCTCGGTACCGAGCACGCCGATAACGCCGCTATGGGTCAGCGCGGCGGCGGGCTTGATCGCGGGGACGGTGCCGACGATCGGCAGGTCGAGCGCGGCACGGACATGCGACAGCGCGATCGTGGAGGCCGTGTTGCAGGCGATCACGGCCAGCCGCGGCTGAAAGCGCTCGACGAGCCGACCGAGCAGCGCGGGAACGCGCGCCGCAAGCTCCTCGTCGCTTTTCCGGCCATAGGGCAGGCCGGCATAGTCGGCGGCATAGACGAAGGGCGCGTTCGGCAGCAGGGCGCGCGTCGCGGCGAGCACGGTCAATCCGCCGAGACCGCTGTCGAAGAAGAGGATCGGGGCGTCGAGGGCAGGGGGGGGCATGACCGGCGCCTAGCAGGCGCGCGCGTCGCGCTCAATCGCTTCGCGCCGAACGGCTTTCGCAGGGACGACGTTGGTCCGTTTTGGCAGTCATCCGATCCGAATCCGTTGATCGCCGGGCGCATTGGCTGCACAGTGCGGCCCGGAGAATATTGGGGGACCGAGATGACCGTCTATCTGCTGATCGCCGCAGGCTACCTGCTCGGCTCCATCCCCTTCGGCGTCCTGCTGACGCGCATGTTCGGCGCGGGCGACCTTCGGCGGATCGGGTCGGGCAACATCGGCGCGACCAACGTGCTGCGGACCGGGCGCAAGGGACTCGCGGCGGCGACGCTGCTGCTCGACGGCGCTAAGGGCGCGGTCGCGGTGCTGCTCGCACGCCATTTCGTGCCCGGGCTCGGCGATCATGGCGCGATGATCGCGGGCGCCGCGGCGATGATCGGTCATTGCTACCCCGTCTGGCTGCGCTTTCGCGGCGGCAAGGGGGTGGCGACGCTGCTCGGCGTGGCGCTCGCGCTCGCCTGGCCGATCGGGCTCGTCTTCGCCGCCTTCTGGCTCGGCGCCGTGCTGCTGCTCCGCATCTCGTCGCTCGGCGGCATGGCGGGAGCGGTCGCGGCGCCCGTCGCGGCGCTCGTCCTCGGCTATCCGGTCTATGCCGTCGGGCTGGCCGGGCTGGCGGCGATCCTGCTGTGGCGGCATCGGGAGAATATCGCCCGGCTGCGTGCAGGGACCGAACCCCGCATCGGGGCGGGGAAGGGCGCGCCCGAACCGGACGCGGCCGCGTGACCGATGCCGAACGGCTGGCGCGGCTGCGGCTGATCCGCACGCCGCACGTCGGCCCGGTGAGCTGGCACCAGCTGATGCAGCGCTTCGGGTCGGGCGAAGCCGCACTTGCGGCGCTCCCCGACCTTGCGCTGCGCGGCGGCGGCAAGCCACGCATCGCCCCGGCCGACCTCGCCGAGCGCGAGATCGCCCGCGTTTCGGCGCTCGGCGCGCGCCATGTCTTCAGCGACGAAGCCGATTATTCGCCCTTGCTGCGCGAGGTGGAAAGCGCGCCGCCGGTGCTGATCGTGCGTGGCGACGGCGCAATGCTCCATCGTCCCTGCGTCGCGATCGTCGGTGCGCGCAACGCCTCCGCCGCCGCCTGCCGCTTCGCGCGCCAGCTCGCCGCCGATCTTGCGGCGCGCGGTGTCACCGTGGTCAGCGGGCTGGCGCGCGGGGTCGACACCGCGGCGCATGTCGGCGCGCTGGGCGGCGCGACCGCGGCGGTGATCGCGAGCGGTATCGACATCGCCTTCCCGACGGAGAATGCCGCCTTGCAGGACCGGATCGCGGCCGACCATCTGCTGATGACCGAACAGCCGCCGGGTACCGAACCGCTCGCGCGCCACTTTCCAGCGCGCAACCGGATCATCGCCGGGGTGGCGCAGGGAACGGTGGTGATCGAGGCGGCGCCCCGGTCGGGATCGCTGATCACCGCGCGCCGCGCCGGCGACTATGGACGCGAGGTGATGGCGGTCCCCGGCTCGCCGCTCGACCCGCGCGCGCAAGGGTGCAACCTGCTGATCCGCGAAGGCGCGACGCTGGTCCAGAATGCCGACGACGTGATCGAGGCGCTCGGGCCGATCGACGCCCGCATGACGCGCGCGGCCCCGCGGCTCCGCGATGTCGCATCGACCGGGCCGCAGGTGGCGGAGGGCGACCGCGGCGCCATCGCCAGCCTGCTCGGCGCCACCCCCGTCGCCATCGACGAACTGGTGCGCCAGTCGGGCCGCCCGGCGGCGGCGGTGCAACTCGTGCTGCTCGAACTCGAACTGGCGGGCCGCCTGGAACGCCACGCCGGCGCCCGGGTCAGCGTCGCCTGAGACCGGTGACCTCGGCCGTTAAGCCATGGTTCAGCGCCCCGCCGACAGGTTGATGATATTGTATCACATGGTGGGGAGAGGGACGATGCGGAGTCGCTTGCTGACGGGCGCAACGATGGCGGGACTGCTTGCCGCCGGGCCGGCACCGCTTCCGGCGGCAAGTGCCGCCGCGAAGCCCGTGACGGGGCAGCAGGGTTTTTGCCGCGCCGCCGATCCGCTCCCGCGCCTGCCTGCGGAGACCGAGGCGGGGCAGCAGCGGCCCGACCGCGCGCTCAAATCCCGTGGCGGCTCCGGACGCGACCGTGCGATGTCTGCCGAGCCACCGCCGCCACCAGCTCCTCCTCCCCCGCCGCCCCCTCCGCCCCCGCCGCCGGCGATGGCGCCCATGGCGGCGGACGCGGTCGCGGTAACGGGTGCGCGCGCTGCGGGCGATGCGTCGCGGACTGCCGAGAGCGCGGCACCCGGATCGTCCGACGCCTCCCGCTACCCGCCATCGCCGCGGCCCTGGCCGCAGCCGCAGCCCCAGTCGGGCATCCTGACCGCGGGCGAGCATGACGACCTGCTCAATCCCGAACTCTACGCCGCCTATGTCAATCGCAGCGACCTGGGGCAGGAGGTGCGCGCCCTGCCGCGCGTCGACACGATGCGCGTGGTGACGGTCCGGGTCGCCGACCGCAACGGCCAGCCGATTCCCTTCGCCGACGTCGTCGTGACGTGCAGCGACGGCAACAGCATCACCATGGCGACGCAGGCCGACGGCAGCGCGGTCTTCTTTCCCGGCCTCGACCGGCTGAGCGAGCGGATCACCGTGTCCGCGCGCCAGGCGGGCCGGGCGATCGCCGACGCGCGCCCGGTGCTGGTGTCGGCGGCGGCCGGCGGCCAGCTCGTCGGCCTCACCGCGGACCGGACGGCGGCGAAGGCGACGAAGCTCGACCTGATGCTCGTCGTCGACACCACGGGCAGCATGGGCGACGAGATCCGGTATCTGCAGGCCGAACTGCGTTCGATCATCGCCGCGATCACCGCCAGGCATCGCGACCTCGATATCCGTGTCGGCTTCGTCTTCTATCGCGACGAGGGCGACGATTACGTCACCCGCAGCTTTGCCTTCGACCGCGACATCGGCGCGGTGCAGGGGCGGCTCGCGCAGCAATATGCGAGCGGCGGCGGCGATTATCCCGAAGCGATGGACCAGGCGCTGATCCGCGCGGTCGGGCAGGACTGGCGCCTCGATGCGGTGAAGTCGCTGCTGCTCGTCGCCGACGCGCCGCCGCATGACGATCGCTTCGGGCGGACGTGGCAGGCGGCGGAAGCCGCGCGCGCAAAGCGGATCCACATCACCCCGGTCGCCGCGTCGGGCGTCGCCGACAAGGCCGAATATGCGATGCGCGCGATGGCCGCGGCGACCCAGTCGCGCTATCTGTTCCTGACCGACGACAGCGGCGTCGGCAATCCGCATGCGCCGCCGGCGATCGACTGCTATCTCGTCACCCGGCTCGACGCGCTCGTCCGCCGCGTGATCGACAGCCAGATCAGCGGCCGCCGCATCGAACCCGAACGCAGCGAGGTGATCCGCAGCGTCGGCGATTACGACGCCGGCAAATGCCGCCTGCCCGCGGGCTTCCGGTGGGACAATCAGTAAGCGATTGACACGCCCTCGCATCTGGCGGATGCGCGGGATCGTGGGTTGCTTCGCGAACATCTCGCACCGCCGGGCGGTCGCGGGGTGCGGAGGAACGACCCATGAGGAAATTGCTGTCGGCGCTCGCCGTCGCGGCGCTGCTGGCCCAGCCTGCCGCCGCCATCGCCAGGGACCAGGAACCGGTCAAGATTTCGGGGCCCGCCAATGCGAAGGGCGTCGGCACCGTTGCGATCGGCGCGTTCAACGTCGGCTTCATCTTCGAATCGATCGACCAGACGCAGGCGAGCGGCGGCCTGATGGGCGCCTTCGGCGGCACCACCAAGGCAAAGAGCGAACTGGTCGGCGTGACGCCGGCGATGATGCAGACGATCACCGATGCGGCCTATGCCGATTTCGTCTCCCGACTTCAGGCGAGCGGCTATACCGTCCAGACGCCCGCCGACCTGTTCGGTCACGCGGCGCTCGGCAAGAGCAAGTCGCAGGACGTGCCGCTCGACATCAATATTGCGCTCGAAAAGGGCAGCAAGGGCAAGGCAACCTATTTCAAGCCCAATGACCTGCCGTCGCTGCTGATGATTCCCGGCGACTTCCTGGGGTCGGGGATGAGCAGCATCGGCATCAACATGGCCGCGGGCCAGACCGGCATGGCCTTCGCCAACTATGCGAAACAGGCGGGGGTCGGCGTGATCGACGTCGTCTATCTGATCGACTTTTCGAACCAGAAGCGTCCCGGCGCCTTCAGCTTCGGCGGCATTCAGGTCAACAGCGGCCTGTCGGTCGCGGCCGACTATTCGCGCCTGACGCTGATCGCGCCGAGCGGCAAGCAGTCGGTCATCACCGTCAAGGCCCCGGTCGCGGTCGAGGGCGATTTCATCGAAAAGGACGATGCGACCAGCGGCGCGGACAAGGCGCTGCAATCGGGCGCCAACGTCGCGGGCGGCCTCGCGGCGGTCGCCGGGCTGGGCGGCCTGCGCTTCGGCAAGACGCGCAAGTTCGAATTCGCGGCAAAGCCCCGCGCCTATGAAGAGGGTGCGGCCAAGGCGGCAAGCCTGGCGAGCGAGATGCTGATCGGGCGGCTGGGCGCCTTGCGCTGATCCCCACCGTCGCCCCGCGAAGAGGGGACCGCCGGCAGCCTTGTGCGACACCGCGAGCGGTCCCATCTTCGCGGGCGGCGACGGTTGCGCCAAATCCCTCTTGACGAAGGGCCAAGCCCTCCGCAACCCTCGCGCACACGTGTAAGGGTTCCCAGCGAACGGATTTTCAATGCAATTGGTAATTGTCGAATCGCCTGCCAAGGCGAAGACGATCGAGAAATATCTCGGCCGTGATTTCAAGGTGCTCGCATCCTACGGCCATGTCCGCGACCTGCCGCCCAAGGACGGTTCGGTCGATCCGGACGACGGCTTCGCGATGCAGTGGCAGCTCTATCCCGACAAGGCGAAGCGGCTGAAGGAGATTCAGGACGCGGCGAAGCAGGCCGACCGCCTGATCCTCGCGACCGACCCCGATCGCGAGGGCGAGGCGATCAGCTGGCATGTGCAGGAATTGCTGCGCAGCAAAAAGGCGCTGCCGCAGGCGGTCGAACGCGTCACCTTCAACGCGATCACCAAGCAGGCGGTGACCGATGCGATGGCGCATCCGCGCGACCTCGACACCGATTTGATCGATGCCTATCGCGCGCGGCGCGCGCTCGACTATCTGGTCGGTTTCACCCTGTCTCCGGTGCTGTGGCGCAAGCTGCCCGGCGCCAAGTCGGCTGGCCGTGTCCAGTCGGTCGCGCTGCGGCTGGTGGTCGAGCGCGAGCGCGAGATCGAGGCGTTCGTCACGCAGCAATATTGGTCGGTGACCGGGCTGTTCGAAATGGGCGGCACACCGTTCAGGGCGCGCCTCGCGCGCTGGCGCGGCGACAAGATCGAGCGGCTGTCGATCACGACAGAGGCTGATGCGCGCGCCGCCGAGGCCGATGTGAAGGCGGGCCATTTCACCGTCGATGCGGTCGAGACCAAGCCGCTGACCCGCAACCCGCCGCCGCCCTTCACCACCTCGACGCTCCAGCAGGAGGCGGCGCGCAAGCTCGGCTTTTCCGCCAGCCACACGATGCGCGTCGCGCAGGACCTCTACGAGGACGGCGCGATCACCTATATGCGGACCGACGGCGTCCAGATGGACGGCAGCGCGATCAGTGCCGCGCGTCGCGCGATCGCCGACCGCTACGACGGCGGTTATGTCCCCGACAAGCCGCGGCAGTATCAGACCAAGGCGAAGAACGCGCAGGAAGCGCATGAAGCGATCCGGCCGACCGATTTCGGCAGGGACCGCGTCGGCGGCGGCGACCATGCGCGGCTCTACGAACTGATCTGGAAGCGCGCGCTAGCCAGCCAGATGGCGTCGGCGCGGCTCGAACGCACCAGCGTCGACCTGTCCGACGGCACCGGCAAGACGATGCTGCGCGCGACGGGGCAGGTGGTGAAATTCCCCGGCTTCCTCGCCCTTTATGACGAGGGGCGCGACGATAACAGCGACGACGAGGATGGTCGTCTGCTCCCCGCGATGGACAAGGGCGATGCGCCGGCGAAGACCGGCGTCGAGGTCGAGAGCCACGAGACGCAGCCGCCGCCGCGTTATTCCGAGGCGAGCCTCGTCAAGAAGATGGAGGAACTCGGCATCGGGCGGCCCTCGACCTATGCCTCGATCCTCCAGGTGCTCAAGGACCGCGCCTATGTGCGCATCGAGAAGAACCGCTTCATCCCCGAGGAAAGCGGGCGGCTGCTGACGGCGTTCCTCGAACGCTTCTTCGCGCGCTACGTCGGCTATGATTTCACCGCCGGGCTCGAGGAGGAGCTCGACGACGTGTCGGGCGGCCGCGCGCAGTGGCAGGCGGTGCTCGACCGCTTCTGGCGCGATTTCAAGCCGCGCACCGGCGAGGTGATGGAACAGAAACCGTCGGAGATTACCGCGGCGCTCGACGAATTCCTCGGCGCCTATCTCTTCCCCGACAAGGGCGACGGCAGCGATCCCCGGCTTTGTCCCAATTGCGGCACCGGCCGGCTCGCGCTGCGCGGCGGGCGTTTCGGGCCGTTCATCGCATGCAGCAATTATCCCGAGTGCAAATATACCCGCAAGTTCGCGCAGCCGGGCGGTGCGGACAACGGCGCCGACAACGGCCCCGAGGCGATGGGAACCGACCCCGACAGCGGGCTCGAGGTGACGAAGCGCAGCGGTCGCTTCGGCCCCTATATCCAGCTCGGCGAGGGCAAGGAGGCGAAGCGTTCGTCGATCCCCAAGGATATCCCTGCCGAGGATTTCGACCTCGACTATGCGTTGCGGCTGCTCAGCCTGCCGCGCGAGGTCGGCATGCATCCCGAAAGCGGCAAGCCGATCGTCGCGGGGCTGGGGCGCTATGGTCCCTATCTGCTCCATGACGGCAAATATGCGAAGTTGACCGGCACCGCCGAAATCTTCGAGATCGGCATGAACGCCGCGGTGGCGCGCATCGCCGACGCGGCGAACGGCGGCGGCCGCGGCGCGCGCGCCAAGGCAGAGCCGCTCAAGACCTTCGGCCCGCACCCGACGAGCGGCGGCGAGATGAAGCTGATGGCGGGGCGTTTCGGCCCCTATGTCACCGACGGCACGACCAACGCGACGCTGCCCAAGACGGTCGAACCCGACGCGCTGACGGTCGAGGAAGCGGTCGCGCTGATCGACGCGCGCGCCGCGAAGGGACCGGCCAAGGGGAAGAAGAAAGCCGCGCCGAAGAAAAAGGCGCCCGCGAAGAAGGCCCCGGCGAAGAAGAAGGCGAAGGAATAGAATTCCGCGTGTTAACCCAACCCCGTTCGCCCTGAGCACGAACGAAGGCAAGGATAGTCCAGGCGACTTCAGGGCAGGATCAATCGACCCAGTCGAGCCCCATGTCGCGATAGACGCTGCGATCCTCGTCCCAGTTCTCCTTCACTTTCACGTGCAGGAACAGGTGGACCTTGCGCCCCATCAACTCGGCCAGCTCGGCGCGCGCCTTCGCGCCGATTTCCTTGATCCGGCTGCCCCCCTTGCCGAGGACGATCGCGCGCTGGTTGTCGCGCGCGACGAGGATCTGCTGATGGATTTCGGCGCTGCCGTCGGGGCGCGACTTGAACAGCTCGGTCTCGACCGTCGACTGATAGGGGAGTTCCTCGTGAAGCTGGCGATAGAGTTGCTCGCGCGTGATTTCGGCCGCGAGCATGCGCTCGGGCGCATCGCTCACCTCATCCTCGGGGAAATGCCACGGTCCCTCGGGCATCAGCGAAGCCAGATGCGCCTTGAGGTCGGCGACGCCGTCGCCGCTGCTCGCAGCGATGAAGAAGGTTTCGTCGAAGGGCAGCTTCGCATTCAACTCGGTCGCGATCGTCAGCAGCTTGTCCTTGCGCGTCAGGTCGACCTTGTTGAGGACAAGGAACTTTTTCTCGGGCCGTCCCGCGACGCCTTCCAGCACGCGCTCGACGCGGCCGCTCAGCTTCGCCGCGGCATCGACGATGACGAGGGTCGCCTCCGCCTCCTCCAGGCTGCCCCACGCGGCGGCGACCATCGCGCGGTCGAGCCGGCGCGTCGGCGCGAAGATGCCGGGGGTGTCGATCAGCACGATCTGCGTGTCGCCCGCCATCGCGACGCCCATCAGCCGGGTGCGCGTCGTCTGCGCCTTGGGGCTGACGATCGCGACCTTCTGGCCGACGAGCGCATTGACGAGGGTCGACTTGCCCGCATTGGGGGCGCCGACAACGGCCACGAAGCCGCAGCGTTGGGTCATTGTTTCTCTTCCTGTGTCAGCCGGTCGAGCAGAGCGGCCGCCGCGGCCTTTTCGGCCGCCTGCTTCGATGCGCCTTCGCCTTCGGCCTCGGCGAGCTTGCCGACCGCGACCGCGACGCGAAAGCGCGGCGCATGGTCGGGGCCTTCGCGGCGGACGAGGCGATATTCGGGCGGACGCCGCTTGCGGGCGAGCGCCCATTCCTGGAGCGCCGCCTTGGGATGCTTGGGCGCCGCGGTCTGCCCCTCGATCATCGCGCCCCATTCGCGGACGATGAAGGCGCGTGCCGCCACCTCGCCCCGGTCGAGCCACAGCGCGCCGATCAGCGCTTCGAGCACGTCGGCGGCGACATTGTCGCTCTGCCGCCCGCCGTCGCTGATCGCCTGCGCGCCGAAGCGGACATGTGCGTTGAGGTCGAGCCGCTGCGCGATGCGCGCACAGGTTTCGCCCGATGCCAGCGCGTGCAGGCGCGACGAAAGCTCGCCCTCGCTCGCTTTCGGAAACCGGCGGAACAGCTCGGACGCGATCACCAGCCCCAGCACCCGGTCGCCCAGGAATTCAAGCCGCTGATAATCGCCCGCGCCGCTGCTGCCATGGGTCAGCGCGCGGTGATAGAGGCCAAGGTCGCCGGGCGGCGCGCCGGTGATCGCGGCGATGGTTTCGGCGGACGCGCCTTCGCTCAAAAGCCGTCCCCGATGCGGCTCCACCGTGCGGCGGTGAACCAGCTGATCGGGTTGAGCCAGCTCGCCGAGCCGTCGGTCGAGAACATGCCGACCAGCGCGTGGCCGACCAGATTCTCTTCGGGAACCAGGCCGATCCCCTCATTCTCCACCGCCGGGAAGCGGCTGTCGGCGCTGCGGTCGCGATTGTCGCCCATCAGGAACAGATGCCCGGCC
Source organism: Sphingopyxis sp. MG (assembly GCF_002953155.1). NCBI lineage: Bacteria > Pseudomonadati > Pseudomonadota > Alphaproteobacteria > Sphingomonadales > Sphingopyxidaceae > Sphingopyxis > Sphingopyxis sp. MG. The sequence continues at coordinate 1,943,011 of NZ_CP026381.1, read as the reverse complement.
GGCACCGTGACCGGCGGCGTATTGTCCTGCTGGATCGTCGTGATGTCGAGGATCGGATAGCTTTTGCCGTTCGGCATCGTCTCGCGGAACTGCTTGTAGCGGCACTGGCGCCCGCCGTCGGCGGCGGTCTCCTCGAACTCGGGCGAATAGCAGGGCAGGGTGCCCATCGCGCGCGAGGCGTCGATCATGTTCTGCGTCACCGGAATGACGAAATCGGGCATCGGCTCGCGCTTCAGCGGCCGGCCGTTCAACCAGACGGCGCCGTCCTTCACCTGCACCGTGTCGCCGGGCAGGCCGATGACGCGCTTGATATAGTCGTTGTCGCCCACCGGCGGCGCCTTGAACACGACGACGTCGCCGCGTTCGGGGGTGCGCGGAAAGATGCGGCCGGGGATCAGCGGCACGCTGAACGGCAGGCTGTATTTCGAATAGCCATAGGCCATCTTGTTGACGAGCAGGTAATCGCCGATCAGCAGCCGCGGCTGCATCGATTCCGACGGAATGTTGAAGGGCGACAGAAAGAAGCTGCGGAAGATCAGCACCGCGACCGCGAGCAGCGCGAGGAAGCGGATGGTGTCGACCGCCTCCTCCTTTGCGGACATCGGAGCGGGGGCCGGGGGCGCGGGAGTCGGGGCGGCGGAATTTCTGGCGGTTGCGCTGGCGTCGGTCATGCCGCGCATTGGCGACGAATGGACGCGAAGGTCAAGCGAATATCGGCGGACGACGCTGGCATGGGCACCGCCGCTGGCTTATGGAGAAAGCCACATCCCGATCCCGTTCGCATCGAGCGGAAACCAAGAGGACATCCGATGACCACCGCCACCGAAGCCTGGCAGGCCCTCGCCGACTGGCAGCCCCGTCCGCTCGCCGAGCTTGTCGCCGCCGATCCCGATGCGCGGCTTCAGGCGTTCGTCCGCCGCGTCGCCGACATCCGCTTCGATTTCGCCAAGACGCACCTCGACGATGCGGCGGTCGCCATCCTGTCGCGGCTGGCCGAGGCGCAGGATTTCGCGGGCCGGCGAAAGACGCTGTTTTCGGGCGGCATCGTGAACCCCACCGAGGAGCGCGCCGCCGAGCACAGCGCCGAGCGCGGCGACGGCGCGCCCGATTCGGTGCATCGCGCGCAGGCGCTCCACCAGCGGATGCGCATGCTGGTCGACGCGATCGAGGCCGGGGCGTTCGGCGAAATCCGCCACCTGCTGCACATCGGCATCGGCGGTTCGGCGCTCGGCCCCGACCTGCTCGTCGACGCGCTCGGGCGGCACGACCGGCGCTATGACGTCACCGTCGTCTCGAATGTCGACGGGGCCGCGCTGAGCGAGGCCTTCGCGAAATTCGACCCCGAATATACGCTGGTCGCGGTCGCATCGAAGACCTTCACGACCACCGAGACGCTGCTCAACGCCGCGTCGGCGCTGCAATGGCTGGAGGAGGGCGGGGTCGAGGACCCCAGCGGACGCTTCGTCGCGCTGACCGCCAATCCCGACAAGGCGATGGAATGGGGGATCGACGAAACGCGCATCCTGCCGTTCAGCGAGACGATCGGCGGGCGCTATTCGCTGTGGTCGTCGATCGGCTTTCCGGCGGCGCTCGCGCTCGGCTGGGACGCCTTCGCCGAACTGCTCGAAGGCGCGGCGGAGATGGACCGGCATTTCCGGCTGGCCGAGGGTGCCGACAACATCTGCCTGCTCGCCGCCTTTGCCGACCAGCTCTATGCCAACCGCCTCGGCTGCCAGACGCGCGCGGTCTTCGCCTATGACGAGCGGCTGCGGCTGCTTCCCTCTTATCTGCAGCAGCTCGAAATGGAATCGAACGGCAAGGGCGTCACGCTGGACGGCGAGCCGCTGGGCCGCGCGAGCGCCGCGATCACCTGGGGCGGCGTCGGCACCGATGCCCAGCATGCGGTGTTCCAACTGCTCCATCAGGGCACGCATCTGGTCCCGGTCGAATTCGTCGTCGCGCGCGAGGCCGACGATCTGCTCGACGCCGCGCACCACGAAACGCTCGTCGCCAACTGCATCGCGCAGGGGGCGGCGCTGATGGCCGGACGTGCGAGCGAGGACGGCGCGCGCGCCTATCCGGGCAACCGGCCCTCGGCGACGATCCTGCTCGAACAGGTCACGCCGCATCAGCTGGGCGCGCTCATCGCCTTCTACGAGCATCGCGTCTTCGCCAACGCGGTGCTGCTGGGCATCAACCCGTTCGACCAGTTCGGGGTCGAACTGGGCAAGGAAATGGCGAAGGGTCTGGCCGAGGGGACGGTTGCCTTCGATCCGGCGACGCAGGCGCTGATGCAGGCGGCGCTGGGGGAATAACCCATAGGGTCATTGCGAGGAGCATGGCGACGCGGCAATCCGGAGTTGCGTACACCGCTGTAGATGACTCCCCCAGATCTAGTCGGCGTTCATGCCCTTGAGACAATGATGCTGGTGATCCCCGGCGAAAGCCGGGGTCCAGATGCGTGCGCCTGCCTCGCATGGGCCCCGGCTTTCGCCGGGGAACGGTTACCTGCCGAAAAGGGATAATTGCCGATCCGTCCGGGGCCGCAACGACAAGTGTTTCGCACTGACCGCAAAATTCGATTGGCAAGCCGGCGCCGCCCACCCACATAGGCGCCAGCCAATCATTCCAGTGCGGGGGCTCTTCCATGTCCAAGTTCGACTATGATCTTTTCGTCATCGGCGCCGGGTCGGGCGGGGTGCGCGCCAGCCGCGTCGCGGCTTCGCACGGTGCGCGCGTCGCTGTGGCGGAGGAGCATCGGGTCGGCGGCACCTGCGTCATCCGCGGCTGCGTCCCCAAGAAGCTGCTCGTCTATGGCGCCCATTTCGCCGAGGACCTGAAGGACGCGCGCCATTTCGGCTGGGACGTTCCTCCCGATTGCCGCTTCGACTGGGCGCGGCTGCGCGACAATGTGCTGGCCGAGGTGACCCGGCTCGAAGGGCTTTACGGGCAGACGCTCGACAATCACCAGGTCGAGGTCTTCAAGACGCGCGCGACGGTCGCCGGGCCGCAGACCGTGCGCCTGGCCGACGGGCGCGAACTGACTGCGGAGCGCATCCTGATCGCCACCGGCGGCTGGCCCTTCGTCCCCGACTTTCCGGGCAGCGAGCATGCGATCACCTCGAACGAGGTCTTTCACCTCGAAACGCTGCCGCAGCGCGTGGTGATCGCGGGCGGCGGCTATATCGCCAACGAATTCGCCGGCATCTTCAACGAGTTCGGCAGCAAGGTGACGATCGTCAATCGTGGCGACGCGATCCTGCGCGGCTATGACGAGCAGATCCGCGACCGGCTGTTGCAGATCTCGATGACCAAGGGCATCGAGTTCCGCTTCAACGCCCCCTTCCAGTCGATCGAGAAGCAGGCCGACGGCTCGCTGATGGTTCATCTCGCCAATTGCGACCCGATTCCCGCCGACGCGGTGCTGGTGGCGACCGGACGGGTACCGAACACCCGCGGACTGGGGCTCGCGGAGGCGGGCGTCGAGCTCGACGCCGACGGGGCCGTGAAGGTCGACGAGGGCAACCGCTCGTCGGTGCCGAGCATCTATGCCGTCGGCGACGTGACCAACCGCATCCAGCTCACCCCCGTGGCGATCCGCGAGGGGCAGGCGTTCGCGGACTCGGTCTTCGGCGACAAGCCGACGACGGTCGATTATGCCAATGTTCCGAGCGCGGTGTTCAGCCATCCGCCGATCGGCGCCGTCGGCATGACCGAGGCCGAGGCGCGCAATAAACTGGGCTCGATCCGGGTTTATACGAGCGATTTCCGCGCGATGAAGAATGTCCTCGCCGGCCGCAACGAACGCGCGCTCTACAAGATGGTGGTCAACGAGGCGACCGACCAGGTCGTCGGCCTGCACCTGATCGGCCCCGACGCGCCGGAGATATTGCAGGCAGCGGCGGTCGCGGTGAAGGCTGGGCTGACCAAGGCCGATTTCGACGCCACGGTGGCGCTGCACCCGAGCATGGCCGAGGAACTGGTGCTGCTGAAGTAATCGCTCCCCTCCCGCAAGCGGGAGGGGAAGCGAGAGTTGCGAGCTTGCTCGCTACTCGCAGCGGGGTGGGCAGAGGCACCGTCGCAGACCCACCCCCAGCCCCCTCCCGCAAGCGGGAGGGGAATTGGTCACCCGATCCGATAGGGCACCACGTCCCTTCGATCAGGATCGACCAATATCGGCCGGTCGCTCGGCGGGAAGGCGCGCTGGTCGCAGTCGTCGCGCGGACAGATGCGGCACGACGGGCCGATGCGTGCCGCAGCCTGCGGCGCATCGACGTCGACCCCGTCGGCATAGACGAAGTCGGCGGCGTATCGCGCCTCGCACCCCAGCGCGACGGCATAGCGGCGCGGGGCGCGGGCATAGCTGCCCGACGGCTTCACCAGCCCCTTGGCCATCGAGACGTAGCGCAGGCCGTCGGGCGTCTCGGCGAGCTGGAACAGGATGCGGTCGGGGATCGCCGCCGCCTCGTGGACGATCCACAGCGGGCAGGCGCCGCCGAAGCGCGCGAATTGCAGCCGCGTCGCGCTGTGCCGCTTGGTGATGTTGCCCGCCATGTCGACGCGGCAGAAGAACATCGGGATGCCGCGCGCGCCGGGGCGCTGGAGCGTCGAGAGGCGGTGGCACGCCTGTTCGAAGCTGACCCCATATTCGAGCCGTAGCCGGTCGATATCGTGCCGCACCGCGCGGGCGCTGGCGCGAAAGGGCGTATAGGGCATCAGCACCGCGCCCGCCGCATAGTTGGCGAGACCGACGTGGAGCAACTGGCGCGCCGCGGCGGTGCGCAGCGGCGACGCCTCGACCACCGCCGCGATCTCGTCCGCGAGCGCCAGCGCCGCGAGCTGGTGCGCGAGCTGGAAGCGGCGGCTTTCGGGCGGTTGCGACGGGTCGATGACGAGGTGGCGCATCGTCGCGTCATAATCGCGCAGCGCCTGCGCCTGATTGTAAACGATCGAGATGCCGAGCGCATCGCGCAGCCGCCGCTCGATCGTCTCGACCGCAGGAGAGGGGGCAGAGGACGCGCCGCGCAGCCCCTTCGCCAGTTCCTCGGCGGCGCGGTCGAGCCGGTCGACGTAATTGCCCGCGTCGTGAAACCAGTCGCGCACCTCCTCCCATGGCAGGCGGCTGCCTTCCGCGGTGCCGCCGGTCAGCGCCTCGTCGATGATCTGGAGCCGCTGTCCGGCGCGGCGATAGGCGGCGTGCAGCGCGACGAACTGGTCGGCGAGTTGCGGCTGCTGAAGCGCCGCGCGTTCGAGCTGTTCGGGCGCGATCGGGGCGGCGGCGAACAGCGGATCGGCCGCCGCCTCGCGCAGCGCGCCCGCGCGCCGGTCGCCCGCGTCGGCGGCGACCTCCTCCCATTCGAGCGGGAACAGTCTTTGCAGCCGGTCGAGCAGCGCGGGGGTCAGCGGCCGGTCGTCATGCTCGATCTGGCTGAGGTAGGAGGTCGAGATGCCGAGCCTCGCAGCGAACCCGGCCTGCCGCAGGCCGCGCTCGGCGCGAAGCTGGCGCATGCGGCTGCCGGCGAAGATGCGTTGGCGGGTCATGGCACGAAACCTCTCATTTCCGTTCGTGTCGAGCGAAGTCGAGACACCCATCAGTGTGGCGCAAGGTCGCTGGGTGTCTCGCCTTCGCTCGACACGAACGGCCTATGGTGTGGCTCTACTTTGCAAATTCCGACTTCGCAACTTTGCAAATTCACATTTGCCACCGGGCGCCGAACGGGGCAGGGCGGACCGCTCAATATCCGTGGAGAGCCGCATGTCTGCCAATATCGCCGAAATGGAACGCCGCCGCGCCGCCGCCGCGCTGGGGGGCGGGCAGAAGCGCATCGACGCGCAGCACGCCAAGGGCAAGCTGACCGCGCGCGAGCGGCTGCTCGTGCTGCTCGACGAGGATTCATTTGAGGAGCTCGACACTTATGTCGAGCATGATTGCGTCGATTTCGGGATGCAGGACCAGAAAATCCCCGGCGATGGCGTGGTGACCGGATCGGGGACCATCAACGGCCGGCTCGTCTATGTCTTCAGCCAGGATTTTACAGTCTTCGGCGGTTCATTGTCGAAACGCCATGCGGAGAAGATCTGCAAGGTGATGGAAAAGGCGATGCTGGTGGGGGCGCCGGTTATCGGCCTCAATGACTCGGGCGGCGCGCGAATTCAGGAGGGTGTCGCATCGCTCGGCGGTTATGCCGACGTGTTTCAGAAGAATGTTCTGGCGTCGGGGGTGGTGCCGCAGATTTCGCTCATCATGGGGCCGTGCGCGGGCGGCGCGGTCTATTCGCCCGCGATGACCGACTTCATCTTCATGGTGAAGGATTCGAGCTACATGTTCGTCACCGGTCCCGACGTGGTCAAGACGGTGACCAACGAGGTGGTAACGCAGGAGGAACTGGGCGGCGCGATCACGCACACGACGAAAAGCTCGGTCGCCGACCTGGCGTTCGAGAACGACATCGAGGCGCTGCTCGCGGCGCGTGATTTCTTCGACTATCTGCCCGAGAACAACCGCGCCGGCGTGCCCGTGCGCCCGACGAGCGATCCCTACGACCGCGCCGAGGACAGCCTCGACACGCTGATCCCGCCTAATGCGAACCAGCCCTATGACATGCACGAGCTGATCCGCAAGACGGTCGACGAGGGCGATTTCTTCGAGGTGCAGCCGGCGCACGCCGCGAACATCATCTGCGGCTTCGGGCGCATCGAGGGGCGCACGATCGGCATCGTCGCCAACCAGCCGCTGGTGCTGGCGGGCGTGCTCGACATCAATTCGTCGAAGAAGGCGGCGCGCTTCGTACGTTTCTGCGACGCGTTCGAGATTCCGATCGTCACCTTCGTCGACGTTCCCGGCTTCCTGCCCGGCACCGCGCAGGAATATAACGGCATCATCAAACATGGCGCGAAGCTGCTCTTCGCCTATGCCGAGGCGACGGTGCCCAAGATCACGGTCATCACGCGCAAGGCCTATGGCGGCGCCTACGACGTCATGGCGTCGAAGCATCTGCGCGGCGATTTGAACTATGCGTGGCCGACCGCCGAGATCGCGGTGATGGGCGCGAAGGGCGCGGTCGAAATCATCTTCCGCAGCGACATCGGCGACGCGCAGAAGATCGCCGAGCGCACGAAGGAATATGAGGATCGCTTCGCCAACCCCTTCGTCGCGGCATCGCGCGGCTATATCGACGAGGTCATCCATCCCCGCAACACGCGGAAAAGGATCGCGCTGGGGCTGCGGAAGCTGCGGAACAAGCAGTTGGAGAACCCGTGGAAGAAGCATGACAATATTCCGCTGTAGTTTGGCGTCGCCCCGGACCTGATCCGGGGTCCCGCTATCCTTGTTCCGCGAGGTCTAAGCGGGATGCCGGATCGGGTCCGGCATGACGAAACTGGAGAGACTTTGATATGAAACTGGGCCGCCTCAACCACATCGGCGTCGCGACGCCGTCCATCGCCGACAGCATCGCCTTCTACCGCGACGTGATGGGCGCGACGACGATCTGCGAGCCGTTCGACATGCCCGATCAGGGCGTCAAAGTGTGCTTCGTCGATACGCCCGGCGAGGGTGGGACGAACGGCACGCAGATCGAGCTGATCGAGCCGCTGCCCGGCAATGCGTCGATCGCGGGCTTCCTCGAACGGAACCCGCAGGGCGGGCAGCATCATATGTGCTATGAGGTCCCCGACATCCACGCCGCCAAGGCGGAGTTCGAGGCGATGGGCAAGCGCGTGCTCGGCGAACCGCGGATCGGGGCGCACGGGACGCCGATCTTCTTCGTCCATCCGCGCGACATGGGCGGGGTGCTGACCGAGATCATGGAGACGCCGAAGGGGGCGCACTGACTTTTCTGCCCTCTCCCCTTCAGGGGAGAGGCGCGAGACTTGGGTCTGCGCAGCAGGCCCTAGTCGCAGCGGAGAGGGGGAGGCCCCTCTCCAACTCCGGCTAGCCAGCAAGCTGGCAAGCCTGCGTATCCTCTCCCCTGAAGGGGAGAGGGCAGGGGACTGAAGATTATGACCGACAAACCCACCCTCGACCAATGGGCCGCCGCCGCCGAGAAGGAGGTGAAGGGCCCAGATGCGTTTAGGGACCTGACCTGGCACACGCCCGAGGGGATCGACGTCAAGCCGCTCTACACGGCCGAGGATGTGAAGACCGACCCCGGCCTGCCTGGTTTCGCGCCCTTCACGCGCGGCGTGCGCGCGTCGATGTACACCGGGCGGCCGTGGACGATCCGGCAATATGCGGGCTTTTCGACTGCCGAGGAATCGAACGCCTTCTATCGCCGCAACCTCGCGGCGGGGCAGAAGGGGCTGTCGGTCGCTTTCGATCTGGCGACGCACCGCGGCTATGACAGCGACCATCCGCGCGTCGTCGGCGACGTCGGCAAGGCGGGCGTCGCGATCGACAGCGTCGAGGACATGAAGATATTGTTCGACGGCATCCCGCTCGACCAGATGTCGGTCAGCATGACGATGAACGGCGCGGTGATCCCGATCCTCGCCTTCTTCATCGTCGCGGGCGAGGAGCAGGGGGTGGCGCGGTCGCTGCTCGACGGGACCATCCAGAACGACATCCTCAAGGAGTTCATGGTCCGCAACACCTATATCTACCCGCCCGAACCCTCGATGCGGATCATCAGCGATATCTTCGGTTATACGTCGCGCGAGATGCCGAAGTTCAACAGCATCTCGATCTCCGGCTATCATATGCAGGAGGCGGGGGCGACGCAGGTGCAGGAACTCGCCTTCACCATCGCCGACGGCATCGAATATGTGAAATATGGCGTCGCATCCGGCCTCGACATCGACAAGTTCGCCGGTCGGCTGTCCTTCTTCTTCGCCATCGGCATGAACTTCTTCATGGAGGCGGCGAAGCTGCGCGCGGCGCGCGTCCTGTGGCATCGCGCGATGACGAAGCTCGGCGCGCAATCCGAACGCTCGAAGATGCTGCGCACCCATTGCCAGACGTCGGGCGTGTCGCTGACCGAGCAGGACCCCTACAACAACGTCATCCGCACGACGATCGAGGCGATGGCGGCGATGCTCGGCGGCACCCAGTCGCTCCACACCAATGCGCTCGACGAGGCGATCGCGCTGCCGACGGATTTTTCCGCCCGCATCGCCCGCAACACCCAGATCATCATCCAGGAAGAGACCGGCATGTGCAATGTCGTCGATCCGCTGGGCGGCAGCTATTATGTCGAGGCGCTGACGCAGGAACTGGTCGACAAGGCGCAGGCGATCATCGACCGCGTCGAGGCCGAGGGCGGCATGGCGAAGGCGGTCGCGGCGGGCTGGCCCAAGGCGATGATCGAGGAAGCCGCCGCGGCGCGGCAGGCGCGCGTCGACCGCGGCGACGACGTGATCGTTGGCGTCAACAAATATCGCCTGAAGGACGAGGACCTGCTCGAAACGCTCGAGGTCGACAACACCAAGGTGCGCGAAGCGCAGGTCGCGCGCATCAACACGGTGAAGGCGAGCCGCGACGAGGCGGCGTGCCGCGCGGCCCTCGACGCGCTGCGCAGGGCGGCGGCCGCGCCGCAGTCGATCGAGACCAACCTGCTCGCCCACGCGGTCGATGCGGCGCGCGCCCGCGCGACGCTCGGCGAGATTTCGGCGGCGATGGAGGAAGCCTTCGACCGCTATGCGACCGTGCCGACCCCGGTGAAGGGCGTCTATGCCGCGCCCTACAAGGACGACGGCCGCTGGCAGCAGGTCGTCGACGGGGTCAAGGCGGTCGAGCGCCGGCTGGGCCGCGCGCCCAAGCTGCTGATCGCCAAGATGGGGCAGGACGGGCACGACCGCGGCGCCAACGTCATCGCCTCGGCCTTCGGCGACATGGGTTTCGACGTCGTCTCAGGCCCCCTGTTCCAGACGCCGGAGGAAACGGTGGTGCTCGCGCTCGAAAGCGGGGTCGACGCGGTCGGTGCGTCGAGCCTCGCCGCCGGGCACAAGACGCTGATCCCCGAACTGATCCGGGGCCTCAAGGAAGCCGGGCGCAGCGACATCAAGGTTATCGCGGGGGGCGTCATCCCGCCGCAGGATTATGATTATCTGCGCGACGCCGGGGTGCAGGGTATCTATGGACCCGGTTCCAACGTGGTCGAATGCGCCGCCGACGTGCTGCGCCTGCTCGGCCACAATATGCCGCCACTGGAGGATGCCGCATGACTGAGATGAAGCCCGAAACGCTGACCGTCCACGCCGGGACCCAGCCCGATCCGACGACCAAGGCGCGGATCACCCCGATCTATCAGACCTCATCCTATGTCTTCGACAGCGTCGAACATGCCTCGCGCCTGTTCAACCTCGAAGAGTTCGGGAACATTTACACGCGGATCATGAACCCGACCAACGGCGCGCTGGAGGGCAAGATCGCCGCGCTCGAAGGCGGCGCGGGCGCACTCGCAGTGGCGTCGGGCCACGCGGCGCAGTTCCTGACCTTTCACACGCTGATGGAACCGGGCTGCGAGATCGTCGCGGCGCGCAAGCTGTATGGCGGGTCGCAGAACCAGCTTGGCCAGAGTTTCCGCAAGATGGCGTGGACAACGCATTTCGTCGACGCCGACGATGCCGGCAATGTCGCCGCTGCGATCACCGACAAGACGCGCGCGGTGTTCATCGAAAGCCTCGCCAACCCAGGCGGGGTCGTGCAGGACATCGAGGCGATCGCCAAGGTCGCGCATGATGCCGGGGTGCCGCTGATCGTCGACAACACGATGGCGACACCGATGCTGTGCCGCCCGATCGAGCATGGCGCCGACATCGTCGTTCATTCGACGACCAAGTTCCTCAACGGCCATGGCAATGCGATCGGCGGGGTGATCGTCGACGCGGGATCGTTCGACTGGACGAAGGGCGGCAAATATCCGACGCTGACCGAGCCCAACGCCTCCTATCACGGCATCAAGTTCGCCGAAACGTTCGGCAACCTCGCCTTCATCCTCGCCGCGCGGACGCTCGGCCTGCGCGACCTCGGCCCGGCGCTCGCACCGATGAACGCGTTCCTCGCGCTCACCGGCATGGAGACGCTGGCGCTGCGGATGGAGCGCCATTGCAGCAACGCGCTCGCGCTCGCCAAATGGCTGCGTGCGCATCCGAAGGTCGATTGGGTGTCCTACGCCGGGCTGGAGGACGACCCCTATCACGCGCTCGCGAAGCGCTATCTCGGCGGCAAGGGCGGCGCGGTGTTCACCTTCGGGCTCAAGGGCGGCTACGACGCGGGCGTCAAGCTGGTGTCGTCGGTGAAGATGTTCAGCCACCTCGCCAACCTCGGCGACACACGCTCGCTCATCATCCATCCCGCCTCGACCACGCACAGCCAGCTTTCCGAAGCCGAACTCGTCGAGACGGGCGCGGGTCCCGACGTGGTGCGCGTGTCGGTCGTCATCGAGCATATCGACGACATCATCGCCGACCTCGCACAGGCGCTGGAGGCGATCGCGTGAGCCAGATCCAATCCACTCCGCCCCCTCATCCGTTCGTGTCGAGCGAAGTCGAGACACCGGGAGGTCGTGCGCGACCGATGGGCATCTCGACTTTGCTCGATGCGAACGGAGCGGGAGAGGCGCGCAATGACTGGACGCGCGAGGAAATCGCCGCGCTGTTCGACCTGCCGTTCGATGAGCTGATGTGGGAGGCGCAGGGCATCCACCGGCGCCACCATGCGCGCGGCGAGGTGCAGCTCTGCACCTTGCTCAGCATCAAGACCGGCGGCTGCGCCGAGGATTGCGGCTATTGCTCGCAGTCGGCGCACGCCGAAACGGGGCTGAAGGCGACCAAGCTGATGGACGTCCGCGCCGTGCTGCAGGCGGCGGCCGAGGCGAAGGATGCGGGCTCGCAGCGCTTCTGCATGGGCGCGGCGTGGCGCAACCCCAAGGACCGCGACATGCCCGCGATCGTCGAGATGATCGAGGGCGTGCGCCAGATGGGCATGGAAACCTGCATGACGCTGGGGATGCTCACCCGCGAGCAGGCGCAGACGCTCGCGGTCGCGGGGCTCGATTATTACAACCACAACATCGACACGAGCCCGGAGAATTACGGCAACATCATCTCGACCCGCACCTTTCAGGACCGGCTCGACACGCTGGAAGAGGTTCGCGCGGCGGGCATCAACGTCTGTTCGGGCGGCATCGTCGGCCTGGGCGAGACGCGCGAGGATCGCGTCGGCTTCATCCACGCGCTTGCAACGCTGCCGCGGCATCCCGAAAGCGTGCCGGTCAACGCGCTGATCCCGATCAAGGGCACGGTGCTCGGCGACATGCTCGCCGATACGCCGCTGGCGCAGATCGACGACATCGAGTTCGTCCGCACCGTCGCGGTCGCGCGCATCACGATGCCGAAGTCGATGGTTCGCCTGTCTGCGGGCCGCGAGAGCATGTCGGAGGCGACGCAGGCGCTATGCTTCATGGCGGGCGCGAACAGCATCTTCACCGGCGACAAGCTGCTGACCACGGCGAACGCGGGCGATAGCAAAGACGCCGCGCTGTTCGCCAAGCTGGGGCTGCGCCCGATGGAGAGCGAAGAGCCGATGCGGATGGAGGCGGCGGAGTGAGCATCGCGCGCCTTATCCTTGTTGCGACGGCCTTGGGCGTGTGCACGCCCGTGGCCGAGGCGTGTGGATATCAGCCGGAACGGTTAAAGATTAGCCGTATCCGAGAGGTAAGCGATGTAGTTGTAAAAGGTCAGCTAACCTACTCATTTAGCGACGAAGAAGATCTGCCATTTGGTGCGCCTGACTGGCTCGTTGGCAACATTGCCGCGCAAAAGATCATGAAGGGGATTCCAGCCGAGTCATACCCAATCCGCCACAGCGTTATGCAATTCTATTGCAGCGGTGCCGGATGGGAACCCGATCGCGAACACCCGAAGCCGACTTACTCCGGCGACTTCTACCTGCGGCGCACTGCCGATAACCACTACGTCATTTTGGGATACAGGCCATAATATGTTCAAGAAAATCCTGATCGCCAACCGCGGCGAAATCGCCTGCCGCGTCATCAAGACCGCGCGCCGCATGGGCATTGCGACCGTCGCCGTCTATTCGGACGCCGACGCGCGCGCGCCCTTCGTGCGCATGGCCGACGAGGCGGTGCACATCGGCCCGTCGCCCGCGTCCGAATCCTATCTGATCGCCGACAGGATCATCGAAGCCTGCAAGGCGACGGGGGCTGAGGCGGTGCATCCGGGCTATGGCTTCCTGTCCGAACGCACCAGCTTCGCCGAGGCGCTGGCCAAGGAAAATATCGCCTTCATCGGCCCGCCGGTGAACGCGATCGCCGCGATGGGCGACAAGATCGAGTCGAAGAAGCTTGCGAAGGAAGCGGGCGTCAACGTCGTCCCCGGCTTCGTCGGCGAAATCCGCGACACCGAGCATGCGGTCGAGATTTCGAACGAGATCGGCTATCCGGTGATGATGAAGGCGTCGGCGGGCGGCGGCGGCAAGGGCATGCGCCTCGCCTATGACGAAAAGGACGTCCGCGAGGGGTTCGAGAGCGTCAAGCGCGAAGGGCTGAACAGCTTCGGCGACGACCGCGTCTTCATCGAGAAGTTCATCCTCAACCCGCGCCATATCGAGATTCAGATCCTCGGCGACCAGCACGGCAACATCCTCTATCTGAACGAGCGCGAATGCTCGATCCAGCGCCGTCACCAGAAGGTGGTCGAAGAGGCGCCGTCGCCCTTCGTGACCGAGAAGATGCGCAAGGCGATGGGCGAACAGTGCGTCGCGCTGTCGAAGGCGGTCGGCTATTACAGCGCGGGCACGGTCGAACTGATCGTCTCGGGCGCCGATCCGACGGGCGAGAGCTTCTATTTCCTCGAAATGAACACCCGGCTTCAGGTCGAGCATCCGGTGACCGAGGCGATCACCGGCATCGACCTGGTCGAACAGATGATCCGCGTCGCGGCGGGCGAGAAGCTCGAACTGACGCAGGACGACATCAAGATCGACGGCTGGGCGATCGAGAATCGCGTCTATGCCGAGGACCCCTATCGCGGCTTCCTGCCTTCGACCGGGCGGCTTGTGCGCTATTCGCCGCCTCCCGCAAGCCGCCATCAAGCCCCGTTCGCATCGAGCGAAGTCGAGATGCCCATCGGTCGTGCGCGACTTCCTGGTGTCTCGACTTCGCTCGACACGAACGGAGATGAGAAGGCGGGTTATATCCGCGTCGATGATGGCGTGGCCGAAGGCGGCGAGGTGTCGATCTTCTACGACCCGATGATCGCCAAGCTGATCACCTGGGGCGAGACGCGCGACGAGGCCGCCGATCTGCAGGTCGCGGCGCTCGACCGCTTCGAGCTCGAAGGGCTCGGCCACAATATCGATTTCGTCTCGGCGATCATGCAGCACCCGCGCTTCCGCTCGGGCGAGCTGACGACGGGTTTCATTGCCGAGGAATATCCGGAAGGGTTCCACGGCGCGCCCGCCGACGAAGCGGTGACGCGCGCGCTGGCGGCGATCGCGGGCTTCATGGCGAGCGCCGAGGCCGATCGCGCGCGGCGCGTCGACGGTCAGCTCGGCGACCGGCTCGATCCGCCCGCCAAATGGCAGGTGACGATCGGCGACGCGAGCCACAAGGTGAAGCTCGGCCGCAAGCATATCAAGGTCGACGGCGAGAAGGTCGACATCGCGCTCGAATATACGCCGGGCGACCGGCTGGTCGTCGCGGAGATCGACGGCAGCGAACTGGCGGTGAAGGTGGCGAAGACGCGCACCGGCTGGCGGATGACGACGCGCGGGGCCATCCACGACGTGCGCGTGCTGCCGTGGCATGTCGCGCCGCTGGCGTCGCACATGATCGAGAAGGTGCCGCCCGACCTGTCGAAATATCTGATCTGCCCGATGCCGGGCCTGCTCGTCGCGCTGCACGTCGGCGAAGGCGACAGCGTCGAGGCGGGCCAGCCGCTCGCGACGGTCGAGGCGATGAAGATGGAGAATATCCTGCGCGCCGAAAAGACCGGCGTGGTGAAGAGCGTCAACGCCGCGCAGGGCGACAGCCTGGCGGTCGACGCGGTGATATTGGAGCTGGAGTGATTCTCCAATTCCGTTCGTGCCGAGCTTGTCGAAGCACCGTCCTTCCTTCTACGGCATTGAAGAGAAGAACGGCCCTTCGACAAGCTCAGGGCGAATGGAGTTTGTTGAATGCACATCAACCACGATCAAGGGGCGGGAGCCGCCAACCCGATCACCTTCGACGATTTCCTCCGCGTCGACATCCGCATCGGCACGATCGTCGCGGCCGAGCCTTTCCCGGAAGCACGCAAGCCCGCGTATAAGCTGAAGATCGATTTCGGTCCCGCGATCGGCGTGAAGAAGAGCAGCGCGCAGATCGTGTCGCGCTACGCGCTCGAAGAGCTGCCGGGGCGGCAGGCCGCGGCGGTGGTCAACTTCCCGCCGCGCCAGATCGGCAAGTATATGTCCGAGGTGCTGACGCTGGGCTTCGCCGACGACGAAGGCGCGGTGATCCTCTTCGCCCCCGACCGCCCGGTACCGAACGGGTCGCGGCTGTTCTGACGCGCCTCAATCGTCGATCAGCGCCACCGCCCTGATCCACCCGGCGCTCGCGCGTTCGATCTTCACCGGGAAGCAGGAGAGCGTCCAGCCGGTCGGGGGCAGGGCGGCCAGGTTGGTCAGCTTCTCGATCTGGTAATAGGGCCTGATCCGTCCCGCCTTGTGGCCTTCCCAGATGATCGACGGGTTGCGCGTCTCGGCCCAGCGCCGCGCGGTGTGGCTGAACGGCGCGTCCCAGCTCCACGCGTCGGTGCCGACGACCTGCACGCCGCGCTCGGTCAGCCAGAGCGTCGCCTCGGCGCCCATGCCGCAACCCTGATCGGTGAAATCGGCGGTGCCGTAGATCGCGCCCGACTGGACGAGCACGATGTCGAGCGGCTGGAGCGCATGGCCGATGCGCGCGAGTTCGGCCTCGACCTCGGCGGCGCCGACGACATGGCCCGCGGGCCGGTCGGAGAAATCGAGCTTCACGCCGGGGCGGAAGAACAGGTCGAGCGGCGCCTCGTCGATGCTCGGCGCCGCGCGCGCGCCGCTGTCGGTCGTCGAGTGGAAATGCCACGGCGCGTCCATGTGCGTGCCGTTGTGCGTCGACAGCGTCAGGCTCTCGACCGCCCAGCCTTCGCCGTCGGGCAGGTCTTCGCGCGTCAGGCCGGGAAAGAACAGCGCGATCTGCTCCCACGTCGTCTCGTGGGTCATATAGCTGATCTGCGGACGCATCACCGGCGGG
Organism: Sphingopyxis sp. MG; assembly: GCF_002953155.1. Classification (NCBI taxonomy): domain Bacteria; kingdom Pseudomonadati; phylum Pseudomonadota; class Alphaproteobacteria; order Sphingomonadales; family Sphingopyxidaceae; genus Sphingopyxis; species Sphingopyxis sp. MG. The sequence continues at coordinate 1,926,779 of NZ_CP026381.1, read as the reverse complement.
TCGGACACGACGTCGTTGGTGATCGGGATCGAAAGGTCGATGAAGCGTGTCATCGCGCCAGTCTGCCATCAACGGGCGCTGGCGCCAAGAAGGCTTGCGCGGCGGCGCGGGGGAATTAGACAGGGGGCATAAGTTCGCCGCGAAGCGGGCGGGCAGGGGGGAGGCCTTCCGGGGAGGGGCGTCGTATCCTGCACGGGCCAGGGAGAGGATATGACCGATCAAGCCGCCGGCGCCGACCACGGCGCGGCCTATCAGCCGACCGCGAAGGATATTCGCATGGTCATCGCCGCCTCGTCGGCCGGGACCGTCTTCGAATGGTATGATTTCTTCATCTACGGCACGCTGGCGGCGATCATCGGCAAGGCTTTCTTTCCCAGCGATAACGCGACGCTGGAGGTGCTGCTCGTCTGGGCCGGCTTCGCGGTCGGCTTCGGCTTTCGGCCGCTCGGCGCGGTATTGTTCGGCTTTCTCGGCGACCGGCTCGGGCGCAAATACACCTTCCTGATCACCGTCACGCTGATGGGCGTCGCGACCGCCGGGGTCGGCATGATCCCGTCGGCCGCGACGATCGGCATCGCGGCGCCGGTGATCGTCATCCTGCTGCGCGTCCTCCAGGGCCTCGCGCTCGGCGGCGAATATGGCGGCGCCGCCATCTATGTCGCCGAACATTCGCCGCCCGAACGGCGCGGCTTCTATACCAGCTTCATCCAGGCGAGCGTCGTCGGCGGCTTCGTCCTCAGCCTGATCGTCGTGCTGGGATGCAAGGCGGCGATGTCCGACGCGGTCTGGGACGCCTGGGGCTGGCGCGTGCCCTTCCTGCTGTCGCTGCTGCTGCTCGCCATCTCGCTGTGGATGCGCCTGAAGCTGTCCGAAAGCCCGGTGTTCCGCGCGATGAAGGCGGAGGGCGAACTGGCGCGCAATCCGCTCAAGGAAAGCTTCACCTATCCGGGCAACAAGCTGCGCATCTTCGTCGCGCTGTTCGGCATCGCGGCGGGGCTGACGGTCATCTGGTACACCGCGATGTTCTCCGGCCTGTCGCTGCTCAAGGGACCGATGAAGGTCGAGGAGACCGCGGCGGAGATCATCGTCGGCACCGCCGCGGCGCTCGGCATGGGTTTTTTCCTGATCGCCGGCCATCTGTCGGACCGCATCGGCCGCAAGAAGCCGATCGTCTGGGGCTATGCCGCGACGCTCATGCTGCTCTTCCCGCTCTTCTGGCTGATGGGCGGCGCGGCCAATCCCGCGCTGCACCGCGCCGCCGAGCGCGCGCCGGTCGTGGTGACGGGGTCGCAGTGCAGCTTCGACCCGATGGCGAAGCAGCAGGCGACGGCGTGCGCGCGGACGCTGGGCGAACTCACCCGCCTCGGCGTGCCCTACAAGGTCGTCGCGAGCGGCAACACCTTCGACAGCGTCGACATCCACATCGGCGGCAAGCAGGTCGCGAGCGACGACCCGGCGCTGCTCAAGCCCGCGCTCGAGGCGATGGGCTACGACTTCGAACCGCAGGTCCCCGGCGCGGGCGGCATCGCGGTGATCCTGCTCGCGCTGCTCGGCCTCAGCGCGCTGTCGGGCTTCACCTATGGCCCCGTCGCCGCGCTGCTGGCCGAGATGTTCCCGCCGCACGTCCGCTATTCGTCGCTGTCGATCCCCTATCATATCGGGACCGGCTATTTCGGCGGCTTCCTGCCGCTGATCGCGAGCTATATCATCGCCCGGACCGGCGATGCCTATGCCGGGCTCTGGTATACGTGGGGGGTCGTGCTCGTCGCCTTCATCGTCTCTGCCGTCTGGCTGAAGGAACCCGACAAGGCGCAATGGGACAAGCCCGGCTGATACCGGCCCGTGCGCATGTTGCGATGCATCATAATTTGGTGCTAATGCCCGTCCTTACCCCTTTGACCCCTCAGGAGCGCGAGGCATCATGGCGAAGTCCAAGACGGCGGCGGACGGCGATGTCGTCACGATCAAGAAATATGCGAACCGCCGCCTCTACGATACCGAGCGGAGCTGCTACATCACGCTCGACGACCTCGGCGCCATGGTGCGCGACGGCCGCGATTTCCGCGTCGTCGATGCCAAGAGCGGGGACGACATCACGCACAATGTGCTGACGCAGATCATCATGGACACCGAAACGCGCGGCGAGACGCTGTTGCCGGTGAATTTCCTGCGCCACCTGATCGGTCTTTACGGCGACAAGATGCAGGGCGTCGTCCCGCAATATCTCGAAGCCTCGATGGCGGCCTTCCGCAAGAATCAGCAGGACGTGCGCTCGGCTTTCGAGGGGGCGCTGGGGTCGAAGAACCCGCTCGCCGAACTGACGCGCCGCAATCTCGAAATGTTCCAGCAGGCGGCGGGTGCGTTCATACCCGGCGCCGGCAAGGCGAGGGATGCGGAGATCGCGGCGCTGAAGGCCGAGATCGCCGAGCTCAAGGCCGAACTCGCCAGGAAGAAATAATCGGGGGCCTCTTGCCCCGCCAGGAACGAAAACAGGAACGATGATCAAGCATGCGCTCAGCGTAACCCGCCAGGCCGACTTCGCGGGCTGGTATCAGGATGTGATTGCGGAGGCTGACCTCGCCGAGGAATCGGGCGTGCGCGGCTGCATGGTCATCAAGCCGTGGGGCTATGGCATCTGGGAACGCATCCAGAAAGTGATGGACGCGGCGATCAAGGATGCCGGGGTCCAGAACTGCTATTTCCCGCTGTTCATCCCGCTGTCCTTCTTCGAGAAGGAGGCCGATCATGTCGACGGCTTCGCCAAGGAGATGGCGGTCGTCACGCATCATCGCCTGATCGCGGACGGTAAGGGCAAGCTCGTTCCCGACCCCGAGGCGAAGCTGGAGGAGCCGCTGATCGTCCGCCCGACGTCGGAGACGGTGATCGGCTCGGCGATGAGCCGCTGGGTGCAAAGCTGGCGCGACCTGCCGCTGATGGTCAACCAGTGGGCCAATGTCGTGCGCTGGGAAATGCGCACCCGCATGTTCTTGCGCACCAGCGAATTCCTCTGGCAGGAAGGCCATACCGCGCACGCGACGCGCGAGGACGCGATGGCGGAGACGCTGCGCGCGCTCGAAATGTATCGCGCCTTTGCCGAGGAGGTGCTGGCGATGCCGGTGATCGCCGGAGAGAAGCCGGAGAACGAGCGCTTCCCCGGCGCGGTCGCGACCTATTCGATCGAGGCGATGATGCAGGACGGCAAGGCGCTGCAGGCCGGCACCTCGCACTATCTGGGCACCGGCTTCGCGGAGGCGGCGAACATCCGCTATCAGGACAAGGACGGCGGCCACAGCCTCTGCCACACGACGAGCTGGGGCACCTCGACGCGCATGATCGGCGGCGTCATCATGACGCACGGCGACGACGACGGGCTGCGCTGCCCGCCGCGCATCGCGCCCTATCAGATCGTCATCGTCCCGATGCTGCGCGACAATGACGAGGACGCCGCGATCCTCGATTATTGCCGCGCGCTCGAAACCGAACTCCGGGCGCTCGACGCCTTCCGCGAGCCGGTGCGCGTGCTGCTCGACGCGAGCGCGAACAAGGCGCAGGCCAAGCGCTGGGGCTGGGTCAAGAAGGGCGCGCCGGTCGTGCTGGAGATCGGCCCGCGCGACGTCGCCGGCGGCAATGTCGCGGTGATCCGCCGCGACCGCCTCTATCAGGACAGCGGCAAGCTCAACACGGCCTTCGTCGCGAAGGGTGATTTCGTCGCGGGCGCCGTGGCGATGCTCGAAGATATTCAGGCGAGCCTCCATGCCGAGGCAAAGCAGCGGCTCGACGCGAACATCCGCCGCGACGTCACCGACCTTGCCGCGCATTTCGGCGGCGACGACAAGTTCACCGGCTGGGTCGAAGTCCAATGGTCGCGGCCGACGGGCGCGGTGCTCGAAGGGATCGTCGAGCAGTTGAAGGCGCTCAAACTGACGATGCGCAACACGCCGCTGGACGCGGCGCCTGCCGACGGCGCCTGCTTCTTCACGGGCGAGCCCGCAGTCGAGCGTGTGCTGATCGGACGGACCTATTGATTTATTTCACGCGAAGACGCGAAGTCGCGAAGAGGTCGTGCTTGCCGCGAGGCGGCTTTCTCTTTCCGGCGCCGCGCCATGCCGCATCGAGGACGATGGGTAGGGGGCTGTCGGCCCGAGCGATCTTCTTCGCGTCTTCGCGTCTTCGCGTGAATCCATTGGACGACCCGCGATGAAAAAGCCCAAACCGCAACCCGGCCTGCCTTCTCGCGAGCAGATCCTCCGCTTCATCGAGGAAAGCGAGGCGGCGGTCGGCAAGCGGGAGATCGCGAAGCATTTCGCGGTGCGCGGCGCCGACAAGATCGCGCTGAAGGCGCTGCTCAAGGACATGACCGACGAAGGGCTCGTCGACATGGCGCCCGGCCGCGCCTTTCACAAGCATGGCGGGCTGCCCCGCGTCACCGTCTTCCGCATCGCGGCGGTGGAGGGTGATGCCGTCTGGGCGGTGCCCGAGCGGTGGGAAGCGAGCGGCCCGCCGCCGCGCGTGCGGGTGATGGAGAAGGGACGGCGCGGCGCGCTCGGCGTCGGCGACCGCATCCTTGCGCGCACCGAGGAGCGCGGCAGCGGCCATGTCGCGCATCCGATGAAAAAGCTCCAGTCGGGCGGCGAGAGCATCATCGGGGTGCTCGTGTCCGACATGGGACCGGGCGGCAAGCCGATGACCTGGCTGCGCCCCGCGGACAAGCGCGCGCGTTTCGATTTCGCGGTCGCCGAGATGGGCGACGCCGCGATCGGCGACCTCGTCCGCGCCGAACTGTCGGGGCGCGGCGCCGCGACGAAGGCGAAGGTGATCGAGCGCATCGGCGATCCGTTCGCGCCGCGCTCGCTGAGCATGATCGCCATCGCCCGGCACGAAATCCCGCATGTGTTCGGGGAGGAGACGCTGGCGGAAGCCGGGCGCGCGGCGAAGCTGCCGCTCACCCCCGACGGCCGCGAGGATCTGCGCGACCTGCCGATCGTCGCGATCGACCCGCGCGACGCGCGCGACTATGACGACGCGGTCTGGGCCGCGCCCGACAGCGACGAAACGAACAAGGGCGGCTGGCGCGCGATCGTCGCGATCGCCGATGTCAGCTATTATGTCCGTCCCGACGGTGCGCTCGACCGCGAAGCGCGGCGGCGCGGCAACAGCGTCTATTTCCCCGACCGCGTCGTGTCGATGCTGCCCGAAGCGCTGTCGGCGGGCGTCTGCTCGCTGAAGGCGGGCGAGGATCGCGCCGCGATGGCGTGCCATCTGACCGTCGACCGGCACGGCAAGGTGACGGCGTGGCGCTTCGCCCGCGCGCTGGTGCGGCTGCGCGCCAACATCGCCTATGAGGATGCGCAGGCGATGATCGATGCCGACAAGATCCTCCCCGGAACGGGGAGGGGGACCGCCGGCGAAGCCGGTGGTGGAGGGGGCAGGCGGCCAGACGCGCCGCCGCTTGATCCCGCTACCCCCCTCCACCATCCTGCGGATGGTCCCCCTCCCCGTTCCGGGGAGGAAATACTGCCCGCTCTGAAAAATCTCTGGGGCTGCTGGGCTCTGCTCGCGAAGGCGCGCGCTGCCCGCGCGCCGCTCGACCTCGATCTGCCCGAGCGGCAGGTGATCCTCGACGAGCAGGGCGGCATCGCGGAGATTCGCGTGCGCGAGCGGCTCGATGCGCACCGGCTGATCGAGGATTATATGATCGCGGCGAACGTCGCGGCGGCCAGGGCGCTCGAAGCGAAGAAATCGCTGGTCATGTACCGCATCCACGAGCCGCCGAGCCGCGAGAAGCTGGTCAGCCTCAAGGATTATCTCGACACCTTCGACCAGAGCTTCGCGCTGGGGCAGGTGATCACCCCCGCGGTGTTCAACCGGCTGATCGACGGCTTCTCGGGCGACGACCGCCTGCCCGAGATCATGGAGGCGATCCTGCGCAGTCAGACGCAGGCCTATTACGGCCCCGCCAACGCCGGCCATTTCGGCCTCGCGCTCGGCAGCTATGCGCATTTCACCTCGCCGATCCGCCGCTATGCCGACCTGATCGTTCACCGCGCGCTCGTCGATGCCTGGCGGCTCGAGACGCCGGGCAAGCCGAAGGACCTGCCCGCGCGCACCGGGCTGGGCGAGGCCGACCGCAAGGGACTGTCGCGGATCGGCGAGGCGATCAGCGCGCTCGAACGCCGCGCGATGGAGGCCGAGCGCGAGACCGTCGACCGCTATGTCGCAGCATGGCTGGCGACGAAGGTCGGGGAGATCGTGCCGGCGCGGATCACCGGAGTGCAGCCCTTCGGCTTCTTCGCGACGGTCGACGGGCTCGGCGGCGACGGGCTGGTGCCGGTGTCGACGCTGGGCAGCGAGCGCTTCTTCTATGACGAAGCGGCGCGGACGCTCGACAGCGAGCATGGCCGGGTGAGCTATGGCGTCGGCCAGCGGCTCGACCTGCGCCTGATGGAGGCGAACCCGATCAGCGGCGCGCTGCGCTTCGAACTGCCCGACGCCGAGGATCGCCCGCCGGCGAAACGCCCGCCGCGCCGCGACGGCAAGGGTCGGCATCCGGTCGGCCGCCGCGGGCGCCCGGCGAACATCCGGCATCAGGGGCGGCGGCGCTGAGGCGCAAGATCGTTACGCCGAAAGGTTGCAAAGCATCGCGGCCGCGCGCACGATCCTGCGCGGAAGACATCGACATCAAGGGGGTTCGCATGGTCCGCTCGTTCCTGTTCATGACCTTGTCGGCGGTCGCGCTGGCCGGCGCGTCACTGACCGGCGCGGCCGAGGCGCCCAGGTCGACACCGACCGCGAGCGACATTCCGGACAGCTTCACGATCCCCAGCGACCACGCCGATTACGACAAGCGCGTCGAGATGATCCCGATGCGCGACGGTACGCGCCTCTATACCGTCATCGTCGTGCCCAAGGGGGCGAAGGACGCCCCGATCGTCCTCACCCGCACCCCCTATAACGCCAAGGGCCGCGCGAACCGCATGGACAGCGCCAGCATGCTGTCGACCCTGCCGCTCGCCGACGAGATGTTCGTGAAGGACGGCTATATCCGCGTCTATCAGGACGTCCGCGGCAAATATGGGTCGGAGGGCGATTATATCGTCAACCGCCCGCCGGTCGGCCCGCTCAATCCGACCAGGGTCGATCACATCACCGACGCGTGGGACACGATCGACTGGCTGGTGAACCGCAGGAACCTGCCCGAATCGAACGGCCGCGTCGGCATGATCGGATCGTCCTACGAAGGCTTCACCGTCGTCATGGCGCTGCTGAACCCGCATCCGGCGCTGAAGGTCGCGGCGCCCGAAAGCCCGATGATCGACGGCTGGATGGGCGACGACTGGTTCCATCACGGCGCCTTCCGCCTCGCCAACATCGCGTGGATCGGCGGCCAGACGGGCTACAAGGCGGAGGGCAAGGTGCCGTCCACCGGCGGCTATGACGACTATGACAATTTCCGTCGCGGCTCGGCGAACGATTGGGCGAAGGCGGTCGGATACGACCAGCTGCCCTTCTGGCAGAAGATGCTGAAGCACGTCGCCTATGACGATTTCTGGCAGCAGCAGGCGCTCGACAAGCTCGTCGCCGCGAACCCGTCGAACGTCCCGACGCTGTGGGAGCAGGGATTGTGGGACCAGGAGGACATGTATGGCGCGATCACGACGTGGGAGGCGCTGAAGGCGAAGGGCCGGATGGGGAATAATTTCCTCGTCATGGGCCCGTGGCGCCACAGCCAGGTCAATCGCGAGGGGCGCTCGCTCGGCCCCTTCCAGTGGGACGGCGACACCGCGGCGCAGTTCCGCGAGGACATGGTGCTGCCCTTCTTCAACCATTATCTGAAGGACGGTCCGCCGGTCGCGATGCCCGCCGCCGCGATCTACAACACCGGCGAGAATCGCTGGGACCGTTTCCGCACCTGGCCGCTTGCCTGCGAAAGCGGATGCCAGGCGCCGCTGACTCCCATCTATGTCGGCCCCGACGGAACGCTCGGCTTCGCGCCGCCGCAGCCGGGCAGCACCAGCTATATCGCCGACCCGGCGAAGCCCGTGCCGCACCTGCCGCGCCCGGTGAACTTTCGCGACGGCCGCTGGGGCGACTGGCTGGTCAGCGACCAGCGCCACGTCGACGGCCGCCCCGACGTGCTGACCTGGCAGACCGACGTGCTGACGGCGCCGGTGCGCGTTTCGGGCGCGCCGCTGGCGAACATCTTCGCGCAGATCACGGGTTCGGACGTCGATTTCATCGTCAAGCTGATCGACGTCTATCCGGCCGAGGTCGCGGCGAAGCCCGAAATGGGCGGCTATCAGCTCGCGATCAGCCAGGACATCTTCCGCGGCCGCTATCGCGACAGCTTCGCGCAGCCGACCGCCATCCCCTCGGGCGTCACCCAGACGTACAAATTCCGCCTGCCGACCGTGAACCATGTGTTCCAGCCCGGGCATCGCATCATGGTGCAGATCCAGTCGAGCCAGTTCCCGCTCTACGACCGCAATCCGCAGACCTTCGTCCCCAACATCTTCCTCGCGCGGCCCGAGGATTACCGGAAGCAGGAGGTGACGATCCTGCAGGGCGGCGACACCGCGAGCGGCGTGCTGCTGCCCGTGGTGCCGGTTGATCAGTCGGCGGCCAAAGTGGCGCGATAGGGGCGATCGGCTCGCGCCCGGAACCCGGTCGGAAGCATTCTCCAGCCGTTCCACGGCGAAAGCCGGGGGCCACGCGGAGCGGCGCCATGCCATCTACGCCCCGGCTTCTTTACATCCGAAAAACGCCAGACTCTGATGATTTTGGATTGACCCGCTTCGTCATTGCGACCCCGGACCTGATCCGGGGGAAGCAATCCAGAGCGGTTACCGCCCACTCTGGATTGCCGCGCGGCTTCGCCGCTCGCAATGACGAGGCCATCTGATGTCATCCGAGTCTAGAGTATCGAGCCTTTAATCTGAATCCCTGTTCCGTTCGTGTCGTGCGAAGTCGAGACACCCATCGACCTTGCTCCACGCCGATGGGTGTCTCGACTTCGCTCGACACGAACGGATTGTGAGGGATGCGGATTTACCGTTCGACGCTCTAGCTCAGCGCGTCGAGCCGCGCGATGTCGATGCCGCCCGGGACCAGCATCACCGGGCAGGGCAGGGTACCCGCATCGTGCCCGGTGAAATGGGTGACGAGCGGGCCCGGCGCGCCGCTGGCGGCGGTTGCGAGCACCAGCGCCGCGACCTCGTCGCTTTCGCCGATCACCTCGCGCACCACCTCGGCGGGCTTGCCCGATTTGATCAGGATCTGCGGCGAGATATTGGCTTCCTGCGCGATCGCGGCGGCGGCGGACGATGCCAGCGCTTCCGCCTGTTCGCGCGCCTCTGCCTCGATCGTCGCCTGCGCGCTGCCGAAGGCGAGGAAATCCTGCGGCGGCACGATGGCCAGCACCATCACCCCGCCGCCCGTCCGCGCCGCGCGCCGCGCCGCAAAGCGCAGCGCCAGCGTCGCTTCGGGGCTATCGTCGATCACCACCAGATAGGTCCGCATACCCCCGACCCCTTATGCCTTTTGCCACTGGAAGAGTGCGGCACATTCGTATGAAACGCAAGTTCCACCCGCTGGACCTTGACCCGGCGAATGCGTATGGCGAGGGGGAAAGCCGTTACGGCAGGCTTCGCCTCCCAAGTGACAGGAACCAGAACAACGATGCCCATCGAACTCAAAATGCCCGCCCTTTCGCCGACGATGGAGGAGGGGACGCTTGCCAAATGGCTGGTCAAGGAGGGCGACACGGTCCAGTCGGGCGACCTGCTCGCCGAGATCGAGACCGACAAGGCGACGATGGAATTCGAAGCGATCGACGAGGGCACGATCGCGCAGATTCTCGTTCCCGAAGGCGCCGACAATGTGAAGGTCGGAACGGTGATCGCGGTGATCGCGGGCGAGGGCGAGGATGCGGGCACGGCGAAGGCCGCGCCGGCGCCGGCACCTGCCGCTGCTGCTTCCGCACCCACCCCTGAACCCGTTCGCGCTGAGCCTGTCGAAGCGCCGTCCTCCTCTTCGGCGACCGCCGCGAAAAAGGACGGTCCTTCCCCCGGACGCGATCCGGGGTCAGGACAAATGGAGAAGGGGGAGAGGATCAAGGCCAGCCCGCTCGCCAGGCGTATCGCCGCTGAAAAGGGCATCGACCTGTCGGCGGTCAATGGCAGCGGCCCCGGCGGCCGCATCGTCAAGGCCGACCTCGAGGGCGCGCCCGCCACCGCCGCCGCTCCGGCGCAAGCCGCCGCGGCGACTCCGGCCCCAGCCGCTGCGCCGCAGCAGGCGGCACCGTTCGAAACCGATATCCCGCATACCGCCGACAAGCTCAGCAACATGCGCAAGACGATCGCGCGCCGCCTGACCGAGGCGAAGCAGACGATCCCGCACATCTACCTGACCGTCGATATCCAGCTCGACCGGCTGCTCAAACTGCGCGGCGAGCTCAACGCGGCGCTGGAACCGCAGGGGATCAAGCTCAGCGTCAACGACCTGCTCATCAAGGCGCTCGCCAAGGCGCTGGTTCAGGTGCCCAAGTGCAACGTCAGCTTCGCCGGCGACCAGCTCATCAGCTACAGCCGCGCCGACATCTCGGTCGCGGTCAGCGTCCCCGCCGGCCTCATCACCCCGATCATCGTCGGCGCCGACGAGAAATCGGTGAGCAAGATCTCGACCGAGATGAAGGAACTCGCGGGCCGCGCCAAGGAGGGCAAGCTCCAGCCCCACGAATATCAGGGCGGCACCGCGAGCATCAGCAACATGGGCATGTTCGGCATCAGCCAGTTCGACGCGGTGATCAACCCGCCGCAGGGCATGATCATGGCGATCGGCGCAGGCGAGAAACGGCCGTGGATCGTCGACGACGCGCTGGCCATCGCCACGGTGATGTCGGCAACCGGCAGCTTCGACCACCGCGCCATCGACGGCGCCGACGGCGCGCAACTGATGCAGGCGTTCAAGCAGATCGTCGAAAACCCGCTCGGACTGGTGGCGTAACATGGCTGACACCAACTACGATCTCATCGTCCTCGGTTCGGGGCCCGGCGGCTATGTCGCGGCGATCCGCGCGGCGCAGCTGGGCCTGAAGACCGCGATCGTCGAGCGCGAGAATCTCGGCGGCATCTGCCTCAACTGGGGCTGCATTCCGACCAAGGCGCTGCTGCGCTCGGCCGAAATCTATCATTATATGCAGCACGCCAAGGATTACGGCCTCGCCGCGGCGAGCATCAGCGCCGATCTCGACGCGGTGGTGAAGCGCAGCCGCGGGGTCGCGAAGCAGCTCAACCAGGGCGTCACGCACCTGATGAAGAAGAACAAGATCACCGTCCATATGGGCGACGGCAAGCTCACCGCGCCCGGGAAACTGGAAGTGAAGGGCGAGAAGGGAACCGAAACCCTGACCGCCAAGCATATCATCGTCGCGACCGGCGCCCGCGCGCGCGATCTGCCCTTCGCGCCCGCCGACGGCAAGCGCATCTGGACCTATCGCCACGCGATGACGCCGGCCGAAATGCCGAAGAAGCTGCTCGTCATCGGGTCGGGCGCGATCGGGATAGAGTTTGCGAGCTTCTACAACGACATGGGCGCCGAAGTGACCGTGGTCGAGATGCTCGACCGCATCGTCCCCGTCGAGGATGCCGACGTGTCGAGCTTCCTCGAAAAATCGCTGAAGAAACAGGGCATGACGATCCTGACCGGTGCCGGGGTCGAGGAGCTGAAGGCGACCGGCAACGGCGTCTCGGCAAAGATCAAGACGAAGGACGGCAAGGTCCAGGCGGGTGATTACAGCCATGCGATCGTCGCGATCGGCATCCTGCCCAATACCGAGGGCGTCGGGCTCGACACGCTCGGCGTGAAGACCACCAAGGGGCATATCGACACCGACCCTTATTGCCGCACCAATGTGAAGGGGCTGTGGGCGATCGGCGACGTCACCGCGCCGCCGTGGCTCGCGCACAAGGCGAGCCACGAAGGCGTGATCGCGGCCGAAGCGATCGCGCAGGAACTGGGCAACAAGGATGTCCACCCGCATCCGATGGACGCGCGCAACATCCCCGGCTGTACCTACTGCCACCCGCAGATTGCGTCGGTCGGCCTGACCGAGGCGAAGGCGAAGGAAGCGGGGCACGAGGTGAAGGTCGGCAACTTCCCCTTCGTCGGCAACGGCAAGGCGATCGCGTTGGGCGAGGTCGACGGCTTCGTGAAGACGGTCTTCGACGCGAAGACGGGCGAACTGCTCGGCGCGCATATGGTCGGCGCCGAGGTGACCGAGATGATCCAGGGCTATACCGTCGGCAAGACAGCCGAACTGGTCGAGGCGGATTTCATGCACACGGTCTTTCCGCACCCGACGATCAGCGAGACGATGCACGAAGCCGTGCTCGGCGCCTGGGGCCGCGCGCTGCACATCTGAGGTCGCCGATTTCTTAAGCTTTGCGCGCTATGCCGGCCGGTGAAGGGGACGGCCATGCGCACGATCAGGTTCGGGACCGGAAAGCTCGTCATCGGAACGCTGGCGGGGATCGTCCTGCCGGCGATGGGGTTGCCGATGCTGTTCGGCGGCGGTCTGCTCGCCGTTCTCGGCGTCGTCCTGATCGTTGCGGGGCCGCTCGCTTCGGCGTCGAGCATCAAGCGGCTGCTCGGTGATGGCGTGGCGCTCGAATATGACGCCGCCGGGGTGCGCGTCGCGACGAGTTGGTCGTCGGAGCGCCTCCGCTGGTCGCAGGTCCGCAGCATCGGCCGCAGCCAGCTCGTCACCCGCATGTATGGCTTCATTCCGGTGAGCCGGCAGAATTTCATCGACTTCAAGGTCGAAGGCGGCGTGTTCGGAACGCGGACGATCCGCCTTGCCGCATCGGTGCTCGACGTGAAGAAGCGCGATCTCGATTCGCTCGTCGGCGACCTGCAGGCGGCGCATGCCGGGCAGGTCCCCGCGGCCGCAATGGAACCGACAGCGTCCGCGACCGCGAGGCTGGAGCGCGGTCGCGATCCGCTCGAAGGCGCCCCGCGCGGCGACGCGTTCGACGCCGACGCGGCGCTCGCGCGCTATCTCGCCCATCGCCCGGCGCCCCGGCCCGAGGCGCCTGCCGCGACGCCCGGCCTGCGTCCCCGCCCGACGTTCGGCCGCAAGGTCGCCTGACCGCCCGCTTGCGCGGCGCTTCGCGGTCGCTTAGGCGCCGGAGATGACCGCGCGCAGTTCGCTTTTTTGGGCCGCATTGCTGGTCGCCGCCGCGCTGCTGCTCGGCTTCGCGACCGGCGCTCTGACCCCTGTCGATGAACGCCTGTCGAAGGCATTGGCGCTGCGCGAGGGCATAGCGGCGCCCGCACTGATCGCTTTTCTGCAAGGCGTGAGCTGGTTCGGCGGCGGCGTCGCGCGCTGGGCTCTCGTCCTCATCCTGTGCCTTTCGCTCTGGCGCTGGGTGGACAGGCAGGCGGCGCTGCGGCTGTTCGGCGCGGCGCTCGTCGCCAATCTGGCGTCGAGCCTGCTGAAGACTGTCTACGGCCGGCCGCGCCCCGACCTTGTCCCGCACCTCGATCAGGTGTCGAACTGGTCCTATCCCAGCGGTCATGCGACGAGCGTCGCGGCGATCGTGATCGCGCTCGCGCTGCTCGTCCCGCCGCGCTGGCGTCCGGCGGCGGCCGGTTTCGCGGCGCTCGCGATCCTGCTGACCGCGCTGTCGCGGGTGATGCTCGGCGTGCACTGGACGAGCGATGTCGTGGGCGGCACGCTGCTCGGCGCGGGATGCGCGCTCGCGGTTGCGGGGAGCGGGCGCGTCAGCCGCTGAGCAGCACGACGCCGACGACGAGCAGCAGGCAGCCCGCGAGCCGCCAGCGCCCGACCGCCTCGCCCAGGAAGATCATCCCGAACAGCGCGCCGGCCATCATCGACATTTCGCGCGTCGGCGCGACGACATGGACCGGCGCGCCCATCCGCAGCGCCGTCAGCACGAGGATATAGGAAGCGGGCGACAGCAGCCCGACCGCGATCGCGAGGCGCCAATGCCCGCGCATCCGCGCCATGTTCCCCCGCGGGTCGCGCAGGATCACCGGCAGCAGGAAGAAGAAGCGCAGCGTGTTCGACAGCCAGTCGAGCACGACGGGAAGCACGCCGAGCCGCTTCACCGCCCAGCCGTCGACGACCGTATAGGCGGCGATCAGCGCGCCGGTGCCGAGCCCCCAGCGCACGCCGCGGTGCGCCTCCGCGCTGCGGAAGGCGGCGAAGTGGCCCTGCGTCGCGATCAGTCCTATGCCGGCGACGACGAGCAGCAGCCCCGCCAGCCCCGGCGCGCTGATCGCTTCGCCGAGCAGCACGACGGCGCCGACCGACGCGAGCATCGGCCCGGTGCCGCGCGCGATCGGATAGACGACCGACAGATCGGCGACCTGATAGCCGCGCTGGAGGCACAGGCTGTAGGCGAGATGGATAAGCGCCGACAGCAGGATGACGCCCGCGACGGGCAGGCTCCACGCCATGCCGTCGCTCAGCAAGATCCACGCGACCCACGGCGCATAGGCGATACCCGCGACCAGATTATAGGCGAAGACGAACGCGACGCCGGCGTGCGCCGCGCGCTTCGCGAGCAGGTTCCACGTCGCATGGATCAGGGCGGCGAGAACGACGAGGCCGAGCGAGAGAAAGGTCATGGGAAGCCCGGACCTTCCTATCCGATTGCCAGCGCCGATCAATCACCCTCGACAGTCGCGCCGAACGGACTAACGTCGCGTGCATGGCACATGGCACCCACGACTTCGCCCCCGACCCGCGCAACGATGCGATCCTGATCAACGTCAACGGCGCGCTCGTCCCGCGCGCCGAGGCGAGCGTGTCGGTGTTCGACAGCGGTTTCATGCTCGGCGACGGCGTGTGGGAAGGGATTCGCGTCCACAAGGGGCGCATGGCCTTCCTCGACCAGCATCTCGACCGCTTGTGGGAAGGCGCGAAGGCGATCGCGATGGATATCGGCCTGTCGCGCGCGGAACTGGAGCGACGGCTCTACGACACGATCGACGCCAACGGCATGGACGGCTGCCACATCCGGCTGATGGTGACGCGCGGCATCCGCTCGACACCCTATCAGGACCCGCGCGTCGTCATCTCGCCCGCGACGATCGTCATCATCGCCGAGCACAAGGACCCGCTGCCCGCGACGGTGGAAACGGGGCTTTCGCTCTTCACAGTCCACGTCCGCCGCGGCGACCCCGCGGTGCAGGACCCCAAGCTCAATTCGCATTCGAAGCTCAACTGCATCACCGCCTGCATCCAGGCGGCGCAGGCGGGCGCCGACGAGGCGCTGATGCTCGACCCGCACGGCTTCGTCGCGACGTGCAATTCGACCCATTTCTTCATCGTCCGCAAGGGCGAGGTGTGGACGTCGAGCGGCGACTATTGCCTCGGCGGCATCACGCGCGGCAACGTTATCCGCATCTGCCGCGAAAACGGCATCCCGGTGTTCGAGAAGAATTTCTCGCTCACCGACGTCTATGGCGCCGACGAGGCGTTCGTCACCGGCACCTTCGCCGGCGTCGTCCCGGCGCACACGATCGACGGCCGCCGGCTGACCGAGGGCAGGGGCCCGATGGTCGAGCGGCTGCAGGGGCTCTACAAGCAGTTGATCGAGCGCGACATCGCGGAGCGGGGGCGGCCGTGACGACCGTCCGCATCGCCATGTGGTCGGGGCCGCGCAACCTGTCGACCGCGATGATGCGCAGCTTCGGCAGCCGCGCCGACACCTTCGTCACCGACGAGCCCTTCTATGGTGCCTATCTGAAGGCGACGGGCGATCCGCAGCCGATGGCCGACGCGGTGATCGCCGACATGGATTGCGACTGGACCGGCGTCGCGCGCAGCATGACCGGGCCGTGCCCCGCCGGGAAGGCCGTCTGGTACCAGAAGCATATGGCGCATCACATGGTCGGCCCGGTCGCGCACCACGACCTGCCGGGGCTGCGCCATGCCTTCCTGATCCGCGACCCGGCGCGCGTCGTCGCGAGCTATGCCGCAAAGCGCGAGGCGGTGCGGCCTGAGCATCTCGGCACCGCGAAGCAGGTCGAATATTTCGACCGCGAGGCCGACCGGCTCGGCCACGCGCCGCCGGTTGTCGACAGCGCTGACATCCTGCGCGACCCCGCCAATATGCTCGCCCGGCTGTGCGAAGCGCTCGGCATCGCCTGGGACCCGGCGATGCTGCATTGGCGGGCGGGGCTGCGCGACACCGACGGCATCTGGGCGTCGCACTGGTACGACGCGGTCGCGGCGAGCACCGGCTTCGGCGCGCCCGACAAGCCGATGCCCGATCTCGACCCCGCGGCGCGCGCGGTCGCCGATGCGTGCCGCGCCGATTATGATTATCTGGCGCGCCACAAGATTTCGATCTGAGACCTTTTCCGCTGTCCTGCCGCGCCGCTTTTTGCCATCAGGGTCGCGGGCACCAACAACGGGGGCGGATATGCAATCCAGTGTGAAGTTCGGCGGTTTCCTGCGCGCAATCGCCTTGGGCGCGGGCGCATTCTTCGCCGCGAACGCGGCGCAGGCCGATGGCGGGCAGACGGTGATCACCGCCTCGCGCTATGTCGACGTGCTGACCGGCAAGACGGTCGAGCATCCGGCGATCTTCGTCGGGGCCGACGGCCGCATCGCGAACATTGCCGACGCGCGCACCGTGCGCTGGGGCAGCGACGTGAAGCAGATCGACCTCGGCGACCGCACGCTGCTGCCCGGGCTGATCGACATGCACGTCCACCTGACCTCGCTGGCGGAAGTCGGCGGCTATCAGGGACTGCGCTACACCGACAGCTTCTGGACCGTCGTCGGCGTCGCCAATGCAAAGAAGATACTCGACGCCGGCTTCACCACCGTCCGCAACCTCGGCTCGGCCGATTTCGGCGACGTCGGGCTCAAGCAGGCGATCGAGGGCGGTCATATCGCCGGGCCGCGGATCATCCCCGCGGGCTGGGCGCTGGGCGCGACCGGCGGACATTGCGACAGCGGCGGGCTGCCGCCGTCGATGGACCGCAAGCAGCCGTCGATCGTCGACAGTCCCGAGGAAGCGCGCGCCAAGGTGCGCTGGCTGCACAAATATGGCGCCCGCGCGATCAAGATCTGCGCGACCGGCGGCGTCTTTTCGCTCGGCGACAGCGTCGGCGCGCAGCAACTCACCTTCGACGAGATGAAGGCGATCGCCGACGAGGCGCATATGCTGGGGCTGAAGGTCGCGGCGCACGCGCATGGCGACGACGGGATCAAGACCGCGATCCGCGCCGGAATCGACACGATCGAACATTGCAGCCTGGCGAGCGACGAGGCGATCCGACTCGCGGTCGAGCACAAGACCTGGTTCGACATGGATATCTACAACGACGATTATATCCTCGCGACCGGCACCGCCAACGGCACCGAGCAGGAAAGCCTCGACAAGGAAAAGGCGATCGGCCTCGCGCAGCGCCAGACCTTCCAGCGCGCGGTCAAGGCGGGGGTGCGGATGATCTTCGGCACCGACGCCGGCGTCTACCCCCACGGCGACAATGGCAAGCAGTTCGCGAAAATGGTCGAATGGGGCATGACCCCGCTGCAGGCGATCCGCGCCGCGACCGTCAACGGCGCCGAGGCGCTGGGAATGACCGGCGACGTCGGCGCGATTGCGGTCGGCCGCTATGCCGACATCATCGCGGTCGACGGCGACCCGCTGGCCGACGTGACGCGGCTGGAGCATGTCGCGGCGGTGGTGAAGGGCGGGGCGCTGGTAAAGAGCGAATAGACGTCGCCCGGCGAAAACAGGGAAACGTCATCCCCGCGAAAGCTAGAATCCGATGACTTTGGATTGACCCACTTCGTCATTGCGACCCCGGACCTGATCGGCAATTATCCCCTTCCGACAGGTGAGCGTTCCCCGGCGAAAGCCGGGGTCCAGCTACGTGCGCCTGCCTCGCATGGACCCCGGCTTTCGCCGGGGATCACCAGCGTCCCTGTCTCAAGGGTATAAACGCCGACCTGATCCGGAGGAAGCAATCCAGGGCGGTTTGCGCACGCTCTGGATTGCCGCGCGGCTTCGCCGCTCGCAATGACGATTCCATTCGATGTCATCACGGCCTAGGACGGATCGACATTCAGAGGATGGCGAGCCGGAGTCGAAGACGACCACAGGTCAAAATGGTGGATTTGCGAGACCCGGAGCGCAGCGTGCTGATGGCACGTGAGCACCGGAAACTCGCAAAGCCGCTATTTGCAGGCCGCCAGAGCTGAATGTCGATCCGTCCTAAGGTCTGTGGGGATTCAGAGTCTATCGCCGCGATATTGTATAAAGCCGTGTTCCCCCGCGAAGGCGGGGGTCCATCTTCGGCCGGTTCCATCTCGAAACCACCGCAGATGGGTCCCCGCCTTCGCGGGGACACACGATAAAGGACAGTCGCAAGATGAATCCCCACACGCCTTAGGACGGATCGCCATTACAGACCGCCAGCGGCTCCAGCTTTCGCCGCGTCGAAACGGTCGCCGGTCCGGGAAACCGCCGTTCAGACGACCAGCTTGTCGACCATCGCCTCGCGCATTTCGGGAGTGACGTTCAGCACCGCCTCGGCATAGCCCGCGATGTCGCCATGATCGCGCCGCACCGTGGCCAGCGCGGCGTCGAGGTAGGCGGGGTTGACCGACATCAGCGCGCGAACCGCGTCGTCCTTGATCTCGCCCCCATAGCGCTGGCGGATATGCGCGGCACCCTGGGCGATCCGCTCCTCGATCTTGCCCGCCGTGTTGGTGAGCAGATAGTCGTGCATCAGGTCGTCCTCGTGCACGCCGAGCAGGCGGTGGACGATCGCGACCGCAAAGCCGGTGCGGTCCTTGCCAGCGACGCAATGGACGAGGCTCGGCGCATCATATTCGGCGAGCGCCGACAGATAGAGGCGCAGCGTCGCGACGAGCGCGGGGCGATAGGGCATGGCGGCATAGGTGTCGATCATCCGCGCCCGCGCCGTCTCGACGTCGATCGCGCCGCCCGCCGCCTGAAGGTGCGGGGCGAGGCCCGCGGTGATGCCGCCCGCGAACAGCACGCGCGCCGCGAACCGATCCGATCGGCGGCACGGATGCAGTTCGCGCTCGTCGTCGCCGCGCAGGTCGACGACCGTTTCGAGGCCCAGCGCGTCGAGCGCGGCGAGGTCGTCGTCGGTCGCCGCCTCGTGCTGCGCCGACCGCCACAGCACGCCGCTGCGCAGCTGCCCGCCGCCCTCGACGCCATAGCCGCCGTAATCGCGGAAATTGTGGACGCCCGAAAGCGGCAGGACGCGGTCGGCGGCCATGGTCAGTCTCCCGTGAACACCGGCGCGCGCTTTTCGACGAAGGCGTTGATCGCTTCGCGGTTGTCGGCGGTTTCGTGGACGATCGCCTGATAAGCGGCGCTGAGTTCGAGGATGTCGCTCATCCGGCTGTGCTGCGCCTCGCGCATCAGCCGCTTGGTCAGCCGCAGCGCGCGCGGCGGGTTGCAGACGATGCGCTCGGCGATCGCGACGGCGCGGTCGAGCAGGTCGGCATCGGGCACGACCTCGGTGACGAGGCCATAGTCCTTCGCCGTCGCCGCGTCGAAACGGTCGCCGGTCAGGAACAGCTCGGCGGCGCGCGGATAGCCGAGCACGCGCTGGAGCAGCCAGGCGCCGCCGTCGCCGGGGACGATCCCGACCTTGATGAAGCTGCACGCGAATTTGGCGCTCTCGGCCGCGATGCGGATATCGCAGGTGCAGGCAAGATCGCAGCCGAGCCCGATGGCGTGGCCGTTCACCGCCGCGATCATCGGCACCTCGCAGTCCATCAGCGCGCGGATCACCGCCTGCACGCCGCGGCGATAGTTGGCGCGGGTCGAATCGGGCTGGTCGAGCACCCCGATCCCCTGCCGTTCCTGCATGCTCTTCAGGTTGCCGCCGGCGCTGAACGCCTTGCCGCTGCCGGTCAGGATGATCGCGCTGACGCCGCGATCCTCGCCCAGCGCGCGCAGCGTGTCGATGATGTCGTCGCAATCCGCATGCGTTCCGATCGCGTTCATGCTTTCGGGCTTGCTCATCGTCAGGATGGCAATCTTGCCCCGCCGTTCGACACTCAGAAATTCACCCACGCCCTTATCTCCTCTAGAATCCCGACTCTGGAGCATCGAGACATCAAATTGTACCCGTTCGTGCTGAGCTTGTCGAAGCACCGTCCTTTCTCTGACTCCGTAAGAGAAAGGACGGTGCTTCGACAAGCTCGGAGCCTGCCCCCGCGAAAGCGGGGGGCAAATGGTTCAGGTTTAACCCGCGGTGCTCTAGCGAACCGCGCCGCCCTCGCGCAGCGCTTTGATCCGGTCGGCGTCATAGCCGAGCCCGGCCAGCAGCGCATCGCCGTCGCCGCCGACCTGCGGCGCCGCCCGCGGCATGTCGTTCACCGTCGCCGAATAGCGCGGCGCCGGGGCGGGCTGGGTCGCGCCGCCGATGGTGACGAAGGTTTCGCGCTCGACATTGTGCGGATGCTTCGGCGCCTCGTCGAGCGAGAGCACGGGCGCGAAGCAGACGTCGGTCATCTCCATCAGCGCGCACCATTCATCGCGGGTCTTCGTCGCGAACAGCGCGGTCAGCCTGTCCTTGAGCGGGCCCCATTGCGCGGGGTCCATCTGCGCGTCGAAGGCGGGGTCCTTGTCGAGCCCCGTCTTCTCGCGCAGCAGCGCATAGAATTGCGGCTCGATCGATCCGATCGAGATGAACTTGCCGTCGGCGCAGCGATAGGTGTCATAGAAATGGGCGCCGCTGTCGAGCATGTTGACCCCCGCCTCGTCGTGCAGCCGGCCCATGGCGCGGAAGCCCCAGGTCATGCCCGCGAGCAGCGCCGACCCGTCGGTCATCGCGCAGTCGATGACCTGGCCTTCGCCGGTCTTCGCCGCGTGGAGCAGCGCGCTGGCCATGCCGAAGGCGAGCATCATGCCGCCGCCGCCGAAATCGCCGACATAGTTGACGGGCGGCGTCGGCTTCTCGCCGGCGCGGCCGACCGTGTGCAGCACGCCCGACAGCGCGATATAGTTGATGTCGTGCCCCGCCGACTGGGCATAGGGACCGAACTGGCCCCAGCCGGTCATGCGGCCATAGACGAGC
Source organism: Sphingopyxis sp. MG (assembly GCF_002953155.1). Taxonomy (NCBI): domain Bacteria; kingdom Pseudomonadati; phylum Pseudomonadota; class Alphaproteobacteria; order Sphingomonadales; family Sphingopyxidaceae; genus Sphingopyxis; species Sphingopyxis sp. MG. The sequence goes on along the minus strand of NZ_CP026381.1, from coordinate 1,905,674 downwards.
TTCGGATTGTCGGCGAGCAGCACCTCGGGCCCGAGCCCCAGCCGCTCCATCACGCCGGGGCGATAGCCCTCGATGATGCCGTCGGCGCTTTTGCACAGGTCGCGCGCGATCTCGACCGCCTGCGGGTTCTTCATGTCGAGCGCGATCGAGGTGCGCCCGCGCGACAGCGGATCGCGGGGGTCCATGAACCCGCCCGGACGGTCGATGCGGATCACCTCGGCGCCATGGTCCGCGAGCATCATGCCGCAGAAGGGGCCGGGGCCGATGCCGGCGAACTCGATGATCCTGACGCCCCTGAGCGGTCCGGTCATGTCGTGTCTCCTGTCCGTTCGTCGCCACCCGCGAGCGGAGCGAAGCGCTCGCGGGTGGCGATAATCGCCTCAGATGCGTTCGATGATGATCGCCGGCGCCATGCCGCCCGCGGCGCACATGGTGACGAGGCCGTAGCGGCCGCCCGAACGCTCGAGCTCGTCGAGCGCGGTGCCGATCAGCATCGAGCCGGTGGCGCCGATCGGGTGGCCGAGCGCCATCGCGCCGCCGTTGATGTTCACCTTCCCGCGATCGAGGTCGAGGTCGCGGATGAACTTTTCGGCGACCACCGCGAAGGCCTCGTTGATTTCCCAGACGTCGATGTCCTCCTTCCCGAGGCCCGCCTTTTCGAGCACCTTCTTCGCCGCCGGGACCGGGGCGTTGAGCATCAGCGTCGGATCGTCGCCGATATTGGCATAGGCGACGATGCGACCGCGCGGCTTCAGCCCGTGCTTGTCGGCATAATCCTTTGAGGTCAGCAGGACCGCCGCCGCGCCGTCGACGACGCCCGAGCTGTTGCCGGCATGGTGGAAATGCTGGATTTCGAGATCGGGATAGCGGCGGTTGATCTGCTTGCGGAAGGTCGTTCCATCACCGAGGTCGAAATCGGCGAGGGCGGTAAAGCTGGGCTTCAACGCCGCCAGCCCTTCGGCGGTGGTTTCGGGGCGCGGAAATTCCTCGCGGTCGAGCGCGACGCTGCCATCCGGGTTGTGAACGGGGACGACCGACCTGGCGAAGCGGCCTTCCTTGATCGCCTTGTCGGCGCGCTGCTGGCTGACGAGCGCGAGGGCGTCGAGCGCCTCGCGGCTGATCCCCTCCATCGTCGCGATCGCGTCGCCGCACACGCCCTGGTGCGATTGCGGGTGCAGCGCGTCGAGTTCGGGATTTCCCGATCCCATCATGCGCTGCGGCAGACCGGCGTTGGCGCGTTCGGCGGACAGTTGCTGCTGATAGCTCATCATCTCGGTGCCGCCGGCGATGACGCAATCCTCCATGCCGCTCATCACGCTGGCGGCGGCGAAGTTCACCGTGCTGATGCCGCCGCCGCAGAAGCGGTCGAGCGTCGTGCCGCTGGCCTTGATGTCGTAACCCGCGGCCAGCGCCGCCATGCGGCCAAGGTCGCCGCCCTGCTTGCCTTCCTGCGTCGAGGTCGACCAGACGATGTCGTCGACGGTCGCGGTGTCGAGATTGTTGCGGTCGCGGATCGCGGCGAGCACCGTCGCGGCCAGGTGCTGCGGGTGCAGGTGCGACAGCGCGCCCTTGCCGGGCTTGCCGATGCCGCGCGGGGTGCGGACGGCGTCGATGATATAGGCTTCGGACATGTATCTATTCCTTTCGTTGGGGAGAAAATCAGCGCGGCGCCATGCGGATCGCGCCGTCGAGGCGGACGCACTGGCCGTTGAAATAGGTGTTGCGGACCATCTCCATCGCCAGGCTCGCATATTCCTCGGCCTTGCCGAGGCGCTTGGGGAAGGGGACGGAGGCCTCCAGGCTTTCCTTGACCTTCGGGTTCATATTGCCGAGCAGCGGCGTGCCGAACACGCCCGGCATGATCGAATTGACCCGGATGCCCAGGTCCATCAGGTCGCGCGCCATAGGCAGGACGAGGCCGTTCACGCCCGCCTTGGCCGATCCGTAGATGACCTGCCCGATCTGCGCGTCCTGCGCCGCGACCGACGCGGTGAAGACGATCGCGCCGCGCTCGCCATCCTCCAGTTCGGGCAAGCTGGCCATGCCCTCGGCGGCGATCGAGCCGATGCGATAGCTGGCGGTCAATATGCCCGCGACGCCATATTCGTAATCGGCGGTCGGGGTGCGGCGATATTTGCCGGTTTCCTTGTCGAAGGCGAGCGTCTTGCCGCGGCGCGACGTCATCGCGCAGTGGACGGCGATGCGTTCCTGCCCATGCGCCGCGCGCGCCGTGGCAAAGCCGTCGACGACCGACTGCTCGTCGGTGATGTCGACATGGACGAACAGTCCGCCGATCGCCTTCGCGACCTCTTCGCCGAGCGCGTCGTTGATGTCGAATATCGCCACCTTGACCCCGGCGGCGGCGAGCGCTTCGGCGGTCGCGCGGCCCAGCCCCGATGCGCCGCCGGTGACAACGGCTGCGGTGGAGGAATCGATCTTCATGGGGAGGCTCCTGTCAGGCTGGTATCTCGTTGAAGGGCACGCCCTTGTCGGGGCGATGATCCTGCGGCAGGCCGAGGATGCGCTCGGCGATCGTGTTGAGCAGCGTCTCGTCCGACCCGCCGGCGATCCGGCCCGTCGGGGCGTTGATCCAGCTCGACGCCCAGTCGTCCTTGGGGGAGGCGTGCGCGTCGAACGCGAAGCCCGCCGCGCCCTGCAAATCGATCGCGAGTTCGGACAGCTTCTGGCGCGAGCGCACCGCGACCAGCTTGTTCAGCGATCCCTCCGGCCCCGGCGTCATCCCCGCCTGCATCATCAGCCGCGCGCGCACGTTGATCGAATCGAGCCCGGCGCGCATCGCATGGTTGCGCGCGATCTGCTGCCGGATGCGACCGTCCTCGATCGCCGGACGGCCGTTCAGCCGCACCTCTTTCGCCAGGTCGACGAACAGGTCGAGGTGCGGGCCGAAGCCGGCGCTGTCGGTCGCGACATAACGCTCGATCATCAGTGTCGCCATCGCGACCGCGAAGCCGCCGCCGACCGGCGACATGCGATGATCGTCGCCGATCCGCACATCGTCGAAGAACACCTCGTTGACATGGCTGTCGCCGCCCGCGAGCTTGATCGGGCGCACCGTGACGCCCGGCGCCTTCATGTCGACCCAGAAATAGGTCAGACCCTTGTGCTTGGCGACGGTCGGGTCGGTGCGCACGACGATGACGCCATAGTCGCTATATTGCGCCCAGCTCGTCCAGACCTTCTGCCCGTTGATCTTCCAGCCGTTGCCGTCGGTCTCGGCGCGGGTGCGCAGGCCGGCCAGGTCGGTGCCGCCCGACGGCTCGGAGAAAAGCTGGCACCAGATTTCCTCGCCCTGCAGCGCCTTCAGCACGCGTTCCTTCACGAAGTCGCGGTCGGTGCCGAACTGCATCAGCACCGGCACCGGCATCCCCAGCGAAATGCCGAAATAGACGTTCGGGAAACCGTGCTTCATCTCCTCGGCCTCGAAGGCGATCTTCTCGATATGGCCGAGCCCCTGTCCGCCCAGATCGGTCGGCCAGTTGATGCCGGCGAATCCCGCGTCGAACTTCGCCTTCTGATACCGGCGGCCGAGCGCGAGATCCTCTTCGACGGTCAGGCCCTTGCGCGCCGCCTTGCCGAATTGCGGCACCATCGACTCGCACCATGCGGCCGCCTTGGCGCGCCAGCCTTCCAGATCGCTCATGCACCTTCTCCCGCCAAACGGTCGACGAGGACATCCTCCCAGAACAGGGTGCTGCCCTGTTCGAGCGCCAGGCTGCGCGCGCGGCGCATGTGGAGGTGCAGGCCGATCTCCCACGTCACGCCGATGCCGCCGTGAATCTGGACGCAGTCGCGCGCCGCACTGTCATAGGCCTCGGTCGCCGACAGCCGCGCAGCGGCGGCGGCGGTGATGAAATCCTCCGCCCCATCGCGTGCCGCGGCATGGATGCAATTGGCGCGCGCCAGTTCGACGAGGCCGTAAAGCTCTGCGATGCGGTGCTTGATCGACTGGAACGCGCCGATCGGCTGGCCGAACGCCTTGCGCGTCACCGCATAGTCGCGCGCGATCTCCATCAGCGCTTCGGCGCCGCCCGTCTGTTCGTGCGCGGTGACGACGGCCTGGAGCGCAAGGATGTGCAGCGCCGCGTCGCGCGCCGCGCCGTCCGTTTCCAGACGCTCGGCGGGCGTGCCCGCGAAAACGAGGTCGGCGAGACAGCGACTGTTGTCGAAACTGGCGACCGTCCGCCGCTCGACCCCGGCCAGATCGGCGATCGCCAGCACCGGCCCGTCCGCTCCGGCGGCGAACAGGATCGCGACGTCGGCGGCGACGCCGCCCGACACGGCGGGCGCGATGCCGTCGAGCCGCCCGTCGGCGAATCGCACGCCGGGCTGCGCCGGCAGCGGATCGGCGCCCGATGCAAAGGCGATCGCCCCGATGCTGTCGCCGCTCGCAAGGCCCGGAAGCCAGCGCGCCTTCTGCGCGTCGGAGCCGTAGAGTTCGATCGCCTTGGCCGCGCCGAAGCCGGAGGTCAGGAAAGGCGCGCCGCTCAGCGTGCGCCCCGCCTGATGAGCGATCAGTCCCAGCTCGACGAGGCCGAGCGCCAGCCCGCCATGCGATTCGGGCAGCGCGAGGGCGGTCCAGCCCTGTTCCTTCGCGGTCGCCCAGAAACCTTCGTGATAGCGCCCCTCGACCTCGAGCAGCGGCAGAAGGTCTTCCTTGCGCATGCGGGCCTCCAGGACGCGCCGCGATTCGGTCGCGATCGCCTGCTGGCCCTCGTCGTGGAGGATCGTCATCGCCGCACCTGTCCTTCTCTCACCCTTCGCTCTTGCCAATGAACCGGACGTTGACGTAAACGTCAAGTCAATTCCGGCGCGGCGGCGACGTAGCGTCACCATGTGGGCAACGAACAGAGGGAAGGACAGCGAATGGCTTTCAAGACGCGGATCACCGAGATGCTGGGAATCGAGCATCCGATCGTGCAGGGCGGCATGCAGAGCGTCGGCTATGCCGAACTGGCGAGCGCGGTGTCGAACGCCGGCGGGCTCGGCATCCTGACGGCGCTGACCCAGCCGACTCCGCAGGCGCTGCGCGAAGAGATCGAGCGCTGCCGGTCGATGACCGACAAGCCGTTCGGCGTGAACATGACGGTGTTTCCGACGATCAACGCGCCCGACTACAAGGCCTATGCGCAGGCGATCATCGACGGCGGGGTGAAGATCGTCGAGACGGCCGGGACGCAGGCCGTGCGCGAAATCTGGGAAATGCTGAAGCCGCACGGCGTCACCATCCTCCACAAATGCACCGCGGTGCGCCATGCGCTGTCGGCCGAACGGGCGGGCTGCGACATCATCTCGATCGACGGCTTCGAATGCGCGGGGCACCCGGGCGAGGACGACATCCCCGGGCTGATCCTGATCCCGGCGGCCGCCGACAAGGTGAAGATTCCGATGCTCGCTTCGGGCGGCTTCGGCGACGGACGCGGCCTCGTCGCGGCGCTCAGCCTCGGCGCGGAGGGCATCAACATGGGCACGCGCTTCTGCGCGACGAAGGAAGCGCCGATCCACGACAATGTGAAGCAGGCCTATGTCGAGAATGACGAGCGCGGCAGCTTCCTGATCTTCCGCAATTTCAAGAACACCGCGCGCGTCGGCAAGAGCGCGGTCAGCGAAGAGGTGGTGCGCCGCCTGTCGCTGCCCGATGCGAAGTTCGAGGACGTCCAGCCGCTCGTCGCGGGCGCCGCGGGTCGCGAACTGCTCGAAACCGGCGACCTCAGCAAGGGCGTCTTCTGGGCCGGCATGGTGCAGGGACTGATCCACGACATCCCGAGCTGCCAGGACCTGATCGACCGCATCATCGGCCAGGCCGAAGCGATCATCGACCAGCGTCTGGCGGGCTTTCGCCGCTAGAGGCCGATGACGTTGGATTGACCTTGCGAGCGGCGCGAAGCGATCCGGGGCGGCTTGCGGCCGCTCTGGATTGCCGCGCGCAATGACGATTCCATCGAATGCGGCATCCGTGTGTCCCCGTGAGCGCGGGGATCCGAAGCGCCCTGACGCCGTCACCCCGGATCAAGTCGGCCTATATATCCTTCAGACACGCAACGGCCTGTTCCCCGGCGAAAGCCGGGGTCCAGATGGCATGGCGCCGCCCCGCATGGACCCCGGCTTTCGCCGGGGAACGGCACCTGTCGAAAAGGGATCATTATCGATCAGGTCCGGGGTGGCGGTCGACGGTGCAAAAAGAACGCCCCGCCGCAGGGCGACGGGGCAGTGGGGAGATGGTGCCGAGGAGCAGGCCGCCGCGACCGTGTCGCGTTGGCTACAGGCCGACACCGAACCTGCGTCCGGCAGAATAGGGTGGAAGCATGCCCTCGCGTTGATATGGATCAAGCGAAGCCATATTCTTTCGCGGGCTGGTCTTGCCCGGGAAAGCACGGCATGGCGCTGGGAGCTAAGGAAGACGGAATGGCATGACGACGGTCCAATATCGCGGCTTCGCGGGCGTTCGGCTCGAAGCGGACATCATCGGGTCGGAAAACGATCCCGCGGTGCTGCTGCTGCACGGGGCGGGGCAGACGCGCGCGGTCTGGGCGCGGCTCGCCGATGCGCTCGAACAGGCCGGGCGCCGTGTCATCAGCCTCGACCTGCGCGGGCATGGCGGCAGCGAATGGCCGGCCGACGGCCGCTATGATTTCGAAGCGATGGTCGAGGATCTCCGCGCCGTGCTCGCGCAGCTCGGTACGCGGCCGGTGGTCGTCGCCTCGACTTTCGGCGGCTGGATCGCCAGCGCGGCGCTGGCGCGCGATGCGGCACTGCTGGCCTCGGGGCTCGTGCTCGTCGACCTGCCTGTCGGCGACGACAGCGGCGCGGCGCTTCGGATCGGCGAATGGCTGCGCGATGCCGTCCGCCCCTGGCCGGAGCAGCCCGTCTGCGATCCGCGCCTCGCCGATGCGTTCGACACCGCGGCGCTGGCCGAACGCCTCGCGGATGTGGCCGGGACGATTGCGCTGCCGACGCTCTATATCCACGGTCTGACGAGCGATCTCGCCTCGCGCGACGATGCCGCGTCCTTCGTCGATCGGCTTCCCGACGGCGAACTCGTCGAGGTCGAGGATACGGCGCCGCGCTTCGCCGACGATCGCAGCGATACGCTCGGGGCCTATCTGATCGACTTCCTCGAGCGCCGCGTGCCGCGCGAATCGCCCGAATATCGCGCCGGGTCCGACGCGCGCACCTTTCGCGACGCGCTCGGCTGCTTCGCGACGGGCGTGACCGTGGTGACCGCGATCGACCCCGACGGCGTGCCGATCGGCCTGACGGCGAACAGCTTCACCTCGGTCTCGCTCGACCCGCCCTTGCTGCTCGTCTGCATCGCGAACAGTTCGGGCAGCGCGGCGATCCTGCGCGGCGCCGACCATTTCGCGGTCAACGTCCTCCAGATCGGGCAGCAGCCCACCTCGAACCGCTTTGCCGGCAAGGGGGAGGATCGCTTTGCCGCGACGCCGTGGGAAATCGGCGAGTTCGGCACGCCGGTGCTCGTGGGGTCGCTCGGCAGCTTCGAATGCGCGCGCGATGCGGTGCACGAGGGCGGCGATCATTTCATCCTCGTCGGACGGGTGCTGAAGGCGATCTTCGAGCCGCGCCGCGATCCGCTGCTCTATTTTCGCGGCAAGTATCGCAAGCTGCACTTCGCCTGATCCCCACCACGCGATTGCCCCCGGCCGTGCCGCTTTGTCGTCGAATCGATGCCGAAGCTGGATCGCGGCACGCCTTCGCGCGTTGATGTACGCGAAACACCGGCCCCAACATGGAGGACTTCATGAGATATCTGAGCAAAGCCGCCGTCTGTCTGGCGGCGTTTTCGATGGTGGCGGCACCAGTTGCGGTTTCGGCCGCCCCCGCATTCGACGGCGCGCGCGCGGTATCGTCGAGCGAGGAAAACAGCGAGTTCGCCGGCGGCGCAAGCTGGATCATCGGTCTGATCGGGCTTGCCGCGGGCATCGCGGTGATGATCGCGATCGCCGATGACAACGACGACGATTCACCCGTCAGTCCCTGACAGCCGGGTTCGCCTCTTATGGAATGAAGCGCTTGCGGTTTCGAAGTCGCAAGCGCTTCTATTTCTGGAGGGAGTTTCGGATTCCGAAAGTGGCAGCCCGGCAGCGCCGGCGGATCGGGCAGCTTCGACAATCGGCGCGATCGGCACGGCAGACCGTCTGACCCAGGCGTTTGATCAACACATGGAGTTCCGCAAGATCGGTCGCACACCAGTCGGACAATGCCGTCATGGTCAGATTATAGACGGTTTGCGTGTCGGCCTTGCCTCGAACGAATCCGAATCGACGCATGATCCTCAGTATATGCGTGTCCACTACGAAGGCCGGCATGCGCAACGTGCTGAAGTTGAGGGTAGACGCCGAAACCTTTCGGCCCACACCCGGCAGACGTTCCAGCCACGCGAGCGCGCTCTCCACGTCCAGCGCGCCGAGAAACGTCAGGTTGAAATCAGGGCGATCTGCGGCGACGAAGGTCAAGGCATCACGAAGGTATTGCGCTTTTACATCAGGAAAGGTCACATCGCCGATGACTTCCTCGACCTCAGCGGTCGTCGCTCGTGCGATGCTGAACCATTCGGGATAGATTTCGACGAGGCGGTGATAGGCGCCCAACGAGACGGCGTCGCGTGTGCGACCGCTGATCATCGACTTCACCAGCTGGCCGACGGGCGTTCGCACACGGACCGGTTCAGCAGGGCAGCCAAAGCGGCATCTTAGCCGATCCCGCACCCACTCCATATCTTCTGTAGCCCAGAAGCTAAACGCCATCTGCATAGTCTCATAATATGAACAAAAAGAGAACATTGCAAGGAAAAAAAGCGGCCGACGGGCTCTGCGGTTGTCCCGACACGTCGCACTATGGGATTAGATTCGGCGGAAAATGGCGGAGCGGGAGGGATTCGAACCCTCGATACGGTTTTGCCGTATACTCACTTTCCAGGCGAGCGCCTTCGACCACTCGGCCACCGCTCCGCATGCCTTGGACGAGCGCCCCTAATCGGTTGGCAAGGCTTTCGCAAGTCGCATGGACGTGGCAGACAGGCCCGATGAGACATCTGTTCCTGGCCGCAGTCGCCGCCTCGCTCGCCATTCCGTCGCACGCGCAGCAGGCGGAACCGCCGGCGCCGGGCGAGATCGTGGCGGCCGCTCCGGACGAAGCGTGGATCGCCATCGCGCCTACGGACCTGCTCGTGATGGACCTGGCCCCCGATGCGAAGGGGCAGCCTCGGCGCGTCATCATCCAACTTATGCCCGCGCCGTTCAGCCAGGGATGGATCGACAATATCCGCAAACTCGCCGCCGCGCATTGGTGGGACGGCACCGCCGTCACCCGCGTGCAGGACAATTATGTCGCGCAATGGGGCGATCCGACCGAAGCGAAACCGCTGCCGGAAGGGCTGACGGTGGTGCCGGAGAGCGAGTATGTCGTGGACGCGAAAACGGCCGCGGGTTGGTCGGCGGCACGGGCCATGCGCGTTTCGGCGTCGGTGACCGCCGATCCCTATGCCCCGAGCCAGGCGCTTTGGGGATGGCCTATTGCGCACGGTGAGAATGGAGAGATATGGCCCGTCCATTGCTATGCCATGGTCGGCGTCGGTCGCAACATGTCGCCCGATACCGGCTCCGGAGCCGAACTCTATACGGTGATCGGCCACGCGCCGCGCCATCTCGACCGCAACATCGCGCTCGTCGGACGCGTCGTGAGCGGGATCGAGCATCTGTCGAGCCTGCCGCGCGGGACGGGCCCGCTGGGCGTCTATGAGCGAGCGGAGGAGCGCGTGCCGATCCTGTCGATCCGGCTCGCCAGCGATCTGCCCGCAGTCCAGCGACCGCGGTTCGAATATCTGTCGACCGAGAGCGAAAGCTTCGCGCGCTATGCCGACGCGCGCGCCAATCGCCGCGATGCCTTTTTTATCCGGCCGGCGGGCGGCGCCGACATCTGCAATATCCCGATCCCGATCCGCCCCACCGCCCAGAAATAGTCGGCATGGAGGATTTCACTGTCACCGCGCCGCTCTGGCGTTGGCGATCGGCGACGGGGCCTGCCGTCTGGCATTTCCTTACGATCGGGGGCGAGGCGGCCGATGGCATCAGGCTGGCGGCGCTCGGCGGGCAATGGCTGGATGGGCGCCGCGGGTTCGGATCGGCGAAAGTGCGCGCGACGATCGGCGATACGCGTTGGAACACGTCGGTCTTTCCGCATCGCGAAAGCGGTGGCTGGCTGTTGCCGGTCAAGGCTACGGTGCGAAAGGCCGAAGAGCTGGCCGAGGGCGATGCGGTAACTGTGACGGTCAGTCTTTAGCCGGGCTTTCAGCCTTCGCCTCGCGCGCCTTTGCCTTGCGCTTGCGCAGGTTGGCGCGCAGCGCTTCGGCCAGACGGCGCTCGCGTTCGAGGTCGGCGGGGGAGGGCGGCTGACTCATGCACCGGCCATGCCCGCGAAATCCGCACGACGTCAAGCCTCGCAGCTTGACAGGCGCGGGACGCCCCGCCATAGGCCGCGCCTGCCCCGCGACGTCGTCGCCGCGGCCGGCCGGCGCTGCTGTAGCTCAGTGGTAGAGCACTCCCTTGGTAAGGGAGAGGTCGACAGTTCAATCCTGTCCAGCAGCACCATATTTTTCAGATTTTCGTCGCCAGCAGCCAGTCGTGGAACAGCTTCACGGCGGGCTGGCGCAGCGCGCGCGGGCGGCAGACGAACCAATAGCTGTAGCTGCTGTCGACGTCGAAATCGAACAGGCGCACGAGCCGCGGGTCCTGCGCGTCGTCGAAATGGTGCGCGTGCATGAAGGCGACGCCGATGCCCTGCGCCGCGGCTTCCAGGATCAGCGGCCCCGAATCGAAGAAATCGACCCCCGCCGGTTCCAGATAGGGCATGCCGATCGCCTGCCGCCATTCGCTGAAGGTTTCGGGCATCTCGCGATGCAGCAGGATGGTCATCCGCTGAAGCTGTTCAGGCACCGTGATCGGGCGGTCGCCGTCGGTCAGCGCGCGCGATGCGATGGGGAACACCTTGTTCTGATCGAGCCGGGCCGCGTAGAGTGCTGGATCGATCGCGCGCGCCAGAGCGATCGCCGCGTCGATCCCTTCGCCCAGCCGCGCCTCGGCGTGCGACATGGTGTCGATGTCGATATGCAGTTCGGGATGCTGCTGCCGTAGCGCGGGCAGTCGCGGGAAAAGCCGCTGCTGCGCAAAGAGCGGCAGGACGTTGAGATGCAGGCGGAGCGAAGCTTCCGGGCTGCCGGCGCGGACGAGCACCGACCGCAGATCATCGAGGATCGGGCCGAGCTGATCCTGCAACTGACGCCCGGTTTCGGTGAGCTTCAGGCCATGATGATGCCGATTGAACAGCGGGCGGCCGACCGCATGCTCGAGCGTCTGGATACGCCGCGACAGTGCTGGCATCGACAGGCCGAGTTCGCTCGCGGCGGCTTTCACCGTGCCGTGGCGCGCGACCTCCAGAAAAGCCTCCATGCTGCTGAGGGGGGGAAGGCGTTGCATCATCGTCTCCTGACGGCGCTGATGGCATGGCCTTGGCAAGCTTGCCAGAATTTTGTGCGGCGCGTCATCGATCGTTCCGCCGCGGGGGGTGAAATCGGGGAACGATCCTCCTATCTTCCCCGTTCTGACCATTTTGCGGGAGACGGGTATTGGCCGACGCACCGGTGAAGGAAAAGCAGGTCAAGCTGCAGGTCGCGACGCTGCGCGCGGAAGAGAGCGGCGCGGGCATCGCGCGCATTCCGCGGTCTGCGATGGCCGCGCTCGGCGTGACCGAGGGCGATGTGGTGCAGATCAGCGGCAAGCGTGACACTGCGTCGCGGATCGTCGCCCCCTATCCCGAGGATGAAGGGTTGGAAGTGATCCGCCTCGACGGCCTGCAACGCGCCAATGCGGGCGCCGGTGCCGGCGACGTGGTGATGCTGAGCCGGGTGGAGATGCGTCCGGCAACGCGCGTCGTCTTTGCCCCGGCGCAGGAGAATCTGCGGCTTCAGGGATCGGCGATGGCGCTCAAGCGCAGCTTTTTCGGGCGGCCGCTCGTCGCCGGCGACACGGTGGCGACCGCGGGGCAGCAGCGCCTGCCTTCGGGCGATATGCCGCCGCAGCTCCGCCAGATGCTGAACGCGCCCGCCTATGCACTGGCCGAGGTACGCCTGCTCGTCGTGTCGGCGACCCCGAAAGGCGTCGTTTTCATCGACGAAAACACCGAAGTCGAACTGCTCTCCGAATATCAGGAGCCGCAGGATGCGCGCCGCACCGACGTCACCTATGACGACCTCGGCGGGCTCGGCGAGACGATCGACCAGCTTCGCGAGATGGTCGAACTGCCGCTGCGATATCCCGAACTGTTCCGGCGGCTGGGCGTCGATCCGCCGCGCGGGGTGCTGCTCCACGGGCCGCCGGGTACCGGCAAGACGCGGCTGGCGCGCGCGGTTGCGAATGAAAGCGACGCGCAATTCTTCCTGATCAACGGCCCGGAGATCATGGGCAGCGCCTATGGCGAGTCCGAAAAGCGGCTGCGCGAGATTTTCGAGCAGGCGACCAAGGCGGCGCCGTCGATCCTGTTCATCGACGAGATCGATTCGATCGCGCCGAAGCGCGGGCAGGTGACGGGCGAGGCCGAGAAGCGGATCGTCGCGCAGCTCCTGACATTGATGGACGGACTCGAACCGCGGACGAACCTCGTCGTCATCGCGGCGACCAATCGTCCCGATGCGATCGACGAGGCGCTGCGCCGTCCGGGCCGCTTCGACCGCGAGATCGTGATCGGCGTTCCCGACGAAAAGGGGCGGCGCGAGATATTGGGCATCCACACTCGCGGCATGCCGCTGGGCGAGGATGTCGACCTCGACGAACTCGCGCGCACGACTTTCGGTTTCGTCGGCGCCGACATGGCGGCGCTGACCCGCGAGGCGGCGATCGAGGCGGTGCGGCGCATCATGCCCAAGCTCAACCTCGAGGACGGGACGATCCCGCCCGAGGTGCTGGAAGAGGTGCGGGTGACGCGCGACGATTTCCTGAACGCGCTGAAACGCGTGCAGCCGTCGGCGATGCGCGAGGTGATGGTGCAGGCGCCCCGGACGCGCTGGAGCGATATCGGCGGCCTCGACGCCGCGCGTGACAAGATGATCGAGGGCATCGAACTGCCGCTCAAGCATCCCGAGGCGTTCCGCCGGCTCGGTATCCGCCCTGCCAAGGGCTTTCTGCTCTATGGCCCGCCGGGCACAGGCAAGACGCTGCTTGCCAAGGCGGCGGCGCGCGAATCGGACGCGAATTTCATCGCGATCAAGTCGTCCGACCTGCTGTCAAAATGGTATGGCGAGAGCGAGCAGCAGATCGCGCGATTGTTCGCGCGGGCGCGGGCGGTGGCGCCGACGATCGTCTTCATCGACGAACTCGACAGCCTCGTTCCCGCGCGCGGTGGCGGCGGGGCGGGCGAGCCGCAGGTGACCGAACGCGTCGTCAACACGATCCTCGCCGAGATGGACGGGATAGAGGAGATGCAGTCGGTCGTTGTCATTGGCGCGACCAATCGCCCGACCCTGATCGACCCGGCGCTGCTGCGTCCTGGCCGGCTCGACGAACTGATCTATGTCTCGGTACCTAACGCCGAGGGGCGGCGACGCATCCTGGAAATCCATACCGGCCGGATGCCGCTCGCGGACGATGTATCGCTCGACACGCTCGCCGAGCGGACCGAGCGCTTCACCGGCGCGGATCTCGAGGATCTGGTGCGCCGCGCGGGGCTTGCGGCGCTCAAGCGCTCGCTCGACAGCGACATCGTGACGATGGCCGATTTCGAGGCCGCGCTGAAGGACACGCGCGCCTCGGTCACCGAGGCGATGGAGCGCGATTACGAAAAGATCCAGGGCGAGATCAAGCAGCAGGCGATGAGCGTCGATCCGATCGGCTTCTTCGCGCCGGGCATGCTCAAGCCGGTCCGCGAGCAGAAGCACGGCGGCGAGGCAGAGGCCAAGGATTGATTCAGGCCTGGGGCTGGTGGCCCTCCTGCTGGAGGGCCGACCAGCCCCACAGCACCAGCCAGCCGCAGAACAGCGCCATCAGGCCGTAGGACACCATCGCGTGCCAGTTGTAGAGCAGCACGCCGACCGCGGGTGAGACGATGTAGGCCGAGCCGTTGATCGACGCGGTCATGCCGGCGACGCTGCCCTGGTCGCGGCGTGAGACCGAGAGCGAGGCTCCCGCCGTGAAACCCGGCCGGAACAGCCCGAAGCCGAGCGAGGCGAGGGCGAAGCCGATGACGATCGCGTGCAGATCCTGCGCCAGCCCGGTCAGCAGGATGCCGGCCGCGCCGAGCGCCGCGCCGTACAGGACGGTGGTGCGCGGCGTCATCTTCAGCAGCGGGATCAGCCCCCATTGCGCGAGCAGGGTCGCAAAGGCGCCGGCCATCAGTACGATGCCGGTGATCGCCGCCCCCTCGTCGGGCTTGAGGCGAAGGTGCAGCCGGTCGAGGATCAGGAAGCCGATGACTCCCAGCATCATCGCTTGCGCCTGGCCGCCGAAGAAGCCGGCGAGCAGCCATGGCCGCACGCGCGGGTCGCGCCAGCCCAGCGCCTTTTGCGTCGAGGGATCGCGGTCGTTCTCGTCCTCCGCGGTCGGTTCGGCCGGGCCGGCGGACAGCGGGTAGGGGGCGATCGCACCGCGAGCGGCGAATCGCGGCGTGTCGTTGGGCAGGCGCCAGCGCAGCATCACCAGCACGATCAGGCCGATGAGCGCGAAGACGAGCAGCGGCCCCGCGAGTCCGACGAAGGGCAGGATGAAGAAGGGCGCAATCGCCGGTCCGATCACGGTGCCGAGCCCGAAGGAGGAGGAGACGAGCGATAGCGCCTGCGTGCGTTCCTCGGCATCGGTGCGCGCGGCGACATAGGCCTGCACCGCGGGCGGCGAGGCCGAACCGAGCCCGCCATAAAGGCTGCGAAACAGCGCGAAGAGGATGAAGGTCGTGCTCGCCGAGATCGCGCCGCTCAGCCCCGCCCACAGCGCAAGTCCGCACAGCGCCATTGAGGCGAGGAAGCCGACGATGCCGAGCGCCATCAGCGCCCGGCGCCCGCGCTTGTCCGACTGGCGCGCCCAGTGCGGTGCGGTCATCACCCACAGCAGCGCCGACCAGCTGAAGGCGAGGCTGACCCACACGTCGGGGATATGCAGCTTGGCGCCGATCGCCGGCAGGATCGACTGCATCGCGGTATTGCCGGCCGCGGCGACAAGCATGATAGCGAAAAGCACGGCCATGCGGTCGGAGGGAATCGAACGCGCTATCGCCGTCATGTCCGCCTCCTTTCGCCGCATGCCTGCCTCTCCCTACACGGGAAGCGCGCGCTGTCCAGCATCGGGCCAGACTCTTTCCTTGCGCCGGAGCCTCAACTTTGCCACGCAATTTCCGACCCTAACAATGCGAAAGCCATCATGACCAACCCCAGGGCGCAGGCCCATGAATCGAAGATCGCGCCGCTCAGCCGGATTCGCGAGCGGCTCAAGCGCGTATTCGGCCCGTGGGGCATGTTCATCCGAGGCTTCATCAAGCATCCGGTCATGGTGGGTTCGATCGTGCCGTCATCGCCGACGCTGATCCGCCACATGCTGCGGCCCGTCGACTGGAAGAACACGAAACTGTTCGTCGAATACGGCCCCGGCGTCGGCACCTTCTGTCGTCCGGTCCTCGAGCGGATGCCGGGCGACGCGACGTTGATCGCGATCGACACCAACGAGGATTTCATCGCCTATCTGCGCAAGGACATCCGCGACAGCCGCTTCATCGCGGTGCACGGGTCGGCCGCCGACGTCGAGGCGATCATCGCGGCGCACGGCTTCGACCAGGCCGATTATGTCCTGTCGGGTCTGCCCTTCTCGACGCTGCCCGCCGGAGTCGGTCCCGCGATAGCCGCCGCGACGCACCGCGTTCTGCGCCCCGGCGGCGCCTTCCTCGTCTATCAGTTCCGTGCCCGTGCGCGCGATTTCCTCGCCACGCATTTCCGGCGCATCGACAACGCCTTCGAATGGGTCAACGTCCCGCCCTGCTTCCTCTTCTGGGGCTGGAAGGACTGACCCTTTCAGATATCGGGGTCGGGATCGGCGAGACCGAAATTCAGCCGCCGCGATACCGTATAGTCGACGATGCCGACCACGAACCAGGCGAGCGTCCAGCGCAGCCGCGTCAGCCATCCGGCACGCGCCCGATGCGACAATCGGGTGACGATTGTGCAATCGGGTTCGAGGCCCGCTAGGAAATCGCGCATCCGCGCCGCGAATTTGGCATCGGCGATCCGCACCATGATTTCGACATTCAGGAACAGGCTGCGGACGTCGAAATTGGCCGATCCGATATAGACGACATTGTCGATGACGATCAGCTTCATGTGCAGCCGGCACGGCTGATATTCCCAGACCTCGGCTCGCCGGCGCAATAGATAGCCGTAGAGCAGCCGCGACGCGCCGATCGTCGCGGCATTGTCCGACCGCCCGGCCATGACGAAGCGCGCACGCCCCTGTCGCGCGACGCGTCCCAGCCGCCGCAGCATGCCTTGTCCCGGCGAAAAATAGGCCATCGCCATGTCGAGTCGCGCCGCGCCCTCCAGGTCGCTGCGCACTGCGCGCGCCCATGGCGACAGGCGCTGCGTCGGGCCGCCGACCAGCCAGGATATGGGGCCTTCCCGCTGCGGCCATGTGCGGATCAGGCGTCGCAGCATCAGCAGCTTGCCGTCGTGGTGCACGGTATAGGCGTGAAGCCGCTCGAACCATCGCGCCGCCTGGACGACGCTGGTCCCCTTGACGATCAGGCCGAGGTCGAACCAGCAATCGCGGTGCGGCTCGTCCAGATAGGTGTCGGCGATGTTAAATCCGCCGGTGACCGCGATGGCATCGTCGATCAGGATCAGCTTCTGGTGGTTGCGGATCAGATAGCTTGACCGCCAGCGTCGCGAGAAAAAGGTTACCTCGCCCCCCGCCGCGCGCAGCGGCGCGAACAGAGTGTCAGGCGTCGTCGCCGATCCGAAGCTGTCGATCACGGCGCGCACCCGAACCCCGCGCCGGGCCGCGGCGGTCAGGTCCGCGACCATCGCGCGTCCGGCGGAATCGTCGGCGAAGATATACATGACCAGGTCGATGTTCCGCACCGCCCCCGCGATCAGGTCGTGCAGTCGCTCGCGGCGCTCGCTGCCCGAGAAGAGCAGTTCGAGCCGATGGCCCGCGACGGCCGCGGTCAGCCGCCCCGGCATCGGGCTTTGATCGGCCGCTTCGGTCATCGCCCGGACATAGGCTGCGGGCGTCTCCGCGCAAGAGGGTCGCGACCACGAGGCGCTACGCTGCCGATGCCTCAGTCTTCCTGTCCGTAGCCCAGCGGCAGGCCGACCGTCAGCGTGGCTACATCGCACTTCATGGCCCGGCATAGCCTGATGAGCGCCACGAAGGTCAGATTATGCTCGCCGCGCTCGATTCGTCCGACATAGCTGCGATCAAGCCCCGCTTCGTGGGCAAGGCCTTCCTGCGACATGCCTAGCTCGCGCCTGCGAGCGCGAATGCGCTTGCCCAAGATGTCCAGATAGGGATCCACCCGCTCCAGTCACGGGATAGGTGACTATCGGTCCACGGAGTATTGATCCCTTTGTTAACCTTTGCGGCTTATTCGATTCGCAGTTTGACCGATGGAGGGTGAGATGAGGAATTGGAAAGCCGCTGCGGCCATCGCGGCATTCATGGTATATGGGACGGCGCAGGCGCAGACGGTCTTCCATTGGCCCGCGCCCGAAACGCAGCCGCTCGGGGAGGCCAAGCGTTACTATTTACCGATGGGAACGCCACTGATGTTGAAAACGCGCACGCAAATTTCGACCAAGGACAACAAGCCCGGCGATCGCGCGTATCTGGAGGTAGCCGAAAGCGTCAGTTTCCGCGGACAGATCATCGTCCCGATCGGTGCGCCTGTCGTTGCCGAGGTGTCGCGGGCGCAGCGTAACGGTCATGTCGGCAAAAAAGGAAAACTTGAGATCCGACTGCTTTATGCGGAAACGCCGAGCGGTCCCGTGCGCCTCACAGGAACATCCTATGACGAGGGCAAGAGCGGCACGGCGCTGTCGGTCGGCACGATGTTGTTCGCGTCGGCGCTGGGTGGTTTTTTCATTCATGGCCCAAGCGCCAGGATCGACGCGGGAACGCCCGTGGAGGCCTATCTCGCGGAACCGTTGCGATTCACCTGGTATCCGGAGCCGGGTCCCAAGATCGCGTTGATTCCGGCGCAGCCCGATTCATACGAAACGGCGCGCCCCGGCTTCTCTTCCTTGCAACAGCCGGTATCGCGAGCGGATTGACCTGCGATACGGGCGGGCCGTACGGGGCGGGGCGGTGGACCGGGCGCCTCATGTCGAACTCTACCGCCCCCCCCACGCCGCGCTCGATTGACATTTTGCCGGCTCCCTGCTAGCGCGCAGCGCTTGCCGCCACGCCTCTCCGGCTGGCCTCTCCTCAATCCAAGGAAACAACATGGCCCGCGTTACCGTCGAGGATTGCGTCGACAAAGTTCCCAACCGTTTCGATCTGGTCCTGCTGTCCGCGCACCGCGCGCGCGAGATTTCGGGCGGTTCGGAACTGACGATCGATCGCGACCGCGACAAGAATCCCGTCGTCGCGCTGCGCGAGATCGCCGAGCAGACCGTGCGTCCCGTCGACCTCAAGGACTCGCTCGTCGGCACGTTGCAGAAAGTGGTCGTCGATGATGACGATACGCCCGACGAAATCAGCTCGATCGCGCGCTCAGCCGAAGCGCTGCGCCTGACGGCCGCCGCGCCGCCGCGCAGCCCCGCTGGCGGCGGCGGCGACTTCGAATAAGCGCCGCGTCCGACGCATCGAAAAGGGCTCCGGGAAACCGGGGCCCTTTTTCGTTGCGCTATTGGATCACGGCAGCTGGATCAGTTCGGCGACGCGGATTGCGCGCGAGGCGAGCAAGGGTTCGAGGATGATGCCGATGCGGTGCGCCCGCTGCGACCGGGCGGTGATGTTGTAGAGGCTGTTCGCGACTACGTCGGCGATCTGCACGCCATCGGACCGCCGGCTGTCCGCAAGCGACGCGCGACCCCAGTGACCGAGCCCGGCCTGGATCGTGTCGCGCACGCGCGTCAGGATCGCGGGGTCATAGCGACCGTCGTCGATCACCACATCGGTGCACACGCCGCCCGTTTCGGGCAGCCAGTGGCCGACCGCGCTGTCGAGCAGCGCCGCGTAAAGGGCGAGGTCGCTCGGCGGGGTGCCGTTGGCATTCGGCAACAGCCGCTCGCGCTCGGCGACCGCGACCCAGGCGCGTCCACCGGCACGATCGAACAGTTCGAGCAGATAGGCACGCTCGGTCAGGCTGATCCGGCTGCCTTTCAGTTCGCCGCGCAGGCCCGTGACCGCACGAAAGCGCGCGTGGATCGCCGCCGCCGCCTCGGGGGTGAGCATCACCGCGGCAAAGGTCATCGCGCCGGCGTTGAGCCCGCCTGATTCGTCGCAATAAATCGTCATGATATGGCGAAGAGCATGGCCGGTCCGTCCGGTCCCGCCACGCTGCCCCCTTTTTCTCCGTGAACGCCCCGAGTCATCGTATCCGCATCATGGCGCATCAGGCGGGGCACGGATAGCGCTTCTTCATCAGGCCGTCGAAGGCGGCATAGACGCTTACCGACTTGCGCGTCTGCGGCGGGTAGGTGCGCAGATGCGCGAGCCATTCCTCGGGTGTCAGCGTGCCCGAAGCGGGAGGGCAACTTGTCGTCTTGCGCCCCGCCCGGCGTTCGGCGTCGATCCGCGCCTTGTAGCGCTTGCCGGCGGCGATCACCTCGCCCTTGAGCGCGCCCGCTTCGGGGGTGGCGAGCGCGAGAGGACCGAGGCGCAGCAGATTGTCGGCGCGCGCCAGAAAGGCTGCGACGCTCATGTCGCCGGGTGCCATGCCGCACAGCAACGCGGCGGTACCCAAGGCAACCGCCGCGCGTGCGCTTTGCCTCCGGATCACTCGCTGCACCCCGACATCATTTACCGAACGCCCCCAATCAGGGATCAGGCGCCCTGCGGATTGGCGTCGCCGAAGGGGCGCGGCTTGCGCTTGATCTGCGGCAGCGAACCGGCGTGACCCTGGATCGGCGTCCCGGGACGGCCCTGGTCATTCTCGCGGCCGATATCTTCGCCCTTGATCGCGCGGCGCGCTTCTTCGCCCGAAAGCGTCTCATATTCGAGCAGCGCCCCCGCGAGCAGGTGCAGTTCGTCGAGGTGATCGGTCAGCACCTGCCGCGCAACATTCTCGCCTTCCTCAACCAGTCGGCGGACCTCGGCGTCGATCAGCTTCGCGGTTTCTTCCGACATGTTCTGCGCCCGCGAAACGCTGTGGCCCAGGAACACCTCGTCCTGATTGTCGCGATAGCGCAGCCAGCCGAGCTTTTCCGACATGCCATATTCCATCACCATCGCGCGCGCCATGTCGGTCGCCTGCTGGATGTCGTTCGACGCGCCGGTGTTGAGTTCGTCCTTGCCATAGATGAGCTGTTCGGCGATGCGGCCGCCGAAGCAGAGCGCGAGCCGCGCCTTCATCTGCTTCATGTTCTGCGAATAGCGGTCGCGCTCGGGCAGGTTCCACGTCACGCCCAGCGCGCGGCCGCGCGGGATGATCGTCACCTTGTGCAGTGGATCGTTGCCCTCGACGTGCAGCGACACCAGCGCATGGCCGGCCTCGTGATAGGCGGTCGCCTTCTTCTCGTCCTCGGTCATCACCATCGAGCGGCGTTCGGCGCCCATCAGCACCTTGTCCTTGGCTTCCTCGAACTCGTCGCTGGCGATCAGGCGCTTGCCCTTGCGCGCGGCGAGCAGCGCCGCCTCGTTGGCGAGGTTGGCGAGGTCGGCGCCCGAGAATCCGGGGGTGCCGCGCGCGATCCGGCGCAGGTCGACGTCGGGCGCCAGCGGCTTCTTGCGCGTATGGACTTCCAGAATCTTGTGACGACCCTCGATGTCGGGGCGCGGCACGACGACCTGGCGGTCGAAGCGGCCGGGGCGCAGGAGGGCGGGATCGAGCACGTCGGGGCGGTTGGTCGCGGCGACGATAATGATCCCCTCGTTCGCTTCGAACCCGTCCATCTCGACGAGAAGCTGGTTCAGCGTCTGCTCGCGCTCGTCGTTGCCGTTGCCGAGGCCCGCGCCGCGATGGCGGCCGACCGCGTCGATCTCGTCGATGAAGACGATGCACGGTGCGTTGCGCTTCGCCTGTTCGAACATGTCGCGCACGCGGCTGGCGCCGACGCCGACGAACATCTCGACGAAGTCCGAGCCCGAAATGGTGAAGAAGGGGACGCCCGCCTCGCCCGCGATCGCGCGGGCGAGCAGCGTCTTGCCGGTGCCGGGCGAGCCGACGAGCAGCGCGCCCTTCGGAATCTGGCCGCCGAGCTTCGAGAATTTGCTCGGGTCTTTCAGGAACTCGACGATCTCCTGCAGTTCCTCGCGCGCCTCGTCGATGCCGGCGACGTCGTCGAAGGTGACGCGGCCCTGCTTTTCGGTAAGCATCTTGGCGCGCGACTTGCCGAAGCCCATCGCGCCCGACCCGTTGTTCTTCTGCACCTGGCGGAAGACGAAGAAGGCGACCGCGAGGATCAGCAGGAAGGGCAGCGACTGGACGAGTAGATACATCCAGAAGTTCGGCACTTCCTGCGGCTTGCCGTCATATTTGACGCCATTCTCGTTGAGCATCTTGAGCAGGTCGGGATCGCGGACGACATTGGCGGTGAAGCGGTCGCCGTTCGACATCGTGCCCGTCACCCGATCCTCGGACAGCACGACCTCCTTGACGGCACCTTCCTGCACCTTCTGCCGGAAATCGGAATAGGCGAGCGGGCTTCCCGCGGGCTGCGCGGCGCCGCCGAACATCGAGGCGACAAGGAGCATGGCGAGCAGGATGCCGCTCCAGATCATCACGCTCTTCATCCAGGGGTTGCCCTGCGGTTCCTTGTCGTCCTGCATGCGGAATCTTTCCAAAATCACATCGATCGCCGAAATCGCGCCAAAGGATGGTGTGCGATGCGATCAGGTTCCTAAGATAGGAGCATGGCGTTAAATGACAATGAGCCAATCGGTCCTATTGTCGCCTAGCGTAAAGCGGCGTTCAGCGGCGCGTTTTGCGGCGGGGCGCCGTGGAAATGCGCCAGGCGCGATGCTCGTCGGTCGCAATGGCGTCGATCAGCAGGCTGCCGACCATCGCCCGCCGGCCCGCGCGCATCGCCGCGATCACTCCATCGAGGGTGATACCGCGCAGCCCGAGGCGCGGGTCGTTCGCCTTCAGCCGTTGCTCGACGATGCGCCGGAACAGCTCGGGCGGATAGGCGCGGTCGCGGATGGTCGCGATGTCGTCGGCGTCGGGCCAGCACCCGATCGCGGCCGCGACCGCCCAATCGAGCGCCGCGTCGGCCTCCGCCAGCCAGCGCGCCGATCGCGCGGCGGCTTCGGCGTCGACGATGGTCTGCGAGGCGAGCGCCCGGCGAAGGCGCGCGCGGTCGAAGCGCGTGTCGGCGTTGGTCGAATCCTCGACGAACGGCAGGTCGGCCTCCAGCGCGACATGCGCCAGCTCGGCGCGGCGCCAGCCCAGCAGCGGGCGCAGCACCGCGCCGTTGCGCGCGCGGATCGCCGCCAGTCCGCCGACCCCGCTACTGCGGTTGAGCCGCATGATGATCGTTTCGAGCTGGTCGTCGGCGTGATGCGCGGTCAGCAGGAAGTCGATGCCGTTCGCCTCGCGCCACGCCTCGAGCAGCCGATAGCGTTCGGCGCGCGCCGCGGCCTGCAACGAACCGCGGATCGGGGCGGGGGGACGCAGCGTCGCGTGCGGAACATGTTCGCGCGCGCAGAAGCCCGCGACCATGCGCGCCTCGTCGGCGGATTCGCGGCGTAGCCCGTGATCGACCGTCGCGGCGTCGACCTGTCCGGGCAGCAGCGAGGTCGCGAGCCAGAGCAGCGCCATGCTGTCGGGCCCGCCCGAAACCGCGACGCCATAGTGACGTCTATGCCAATCGGGCCCCGCGACGAGCGCCAGATCCGACGCGAAACGCTCGACCGCGTCCGCGTCAGCAACCAGTTTTTGCTTTGGCGGCAGCTGCATCATCGCGGACATCCTTTGGCGCCTTGTCTCCATAGACTTCGTCGAGCTCGCGGAACGCCTTGCACGCGTCGGCCTTGCGTCCCAGCTTGTCGAGCGCGACCCCCATGTACATCAGACTGTGCGGTGCGCGGGCGCCGCTCGGCCGATCCTTGTAATTATTATAGAAAGCGACTGCGGCGAGGCTTGGCTTGCCTTCGTCGAGATAGGCGCGGCCGAGGAGGTTCTGCGCGTAGCTCGCGAGGCGGTGATTCGGCCATTTCGTGACCACCTGCTTCAACTGTGCTTCGGCCTCGGGGTAGAGCTTTGCCTCCCACAGGCGATAACCATAATTATAGCTGTCCTCGACCTCGTTGCCGGTCGCGGGAATCTCGACCTTCTTGACCAGCGCAAGCCGTGTGGCGTCGGGTGTGGTGGCTGCGGGTTTGGTCGTTGCCGGCTTCTTCGCCGGCGTCGCTGCGGCGGTGGTCGCGACCGTCGCGGGCGGCTTGACCGTGGGAGCCAGGCTGGCAGGTGTGCCCGTCACCTCGGACGCTTCGGGTGCTGCGAGGCGCTTGTCCGTTTCGGCCTTGTAGGCGTTGAATTTCTTTTCGAGTTCGCGAAGTTGGAAGGCGTTCTGCTCGGTTTGTCCGGTCAGGGTCTGGAGTTGCGCTTCGAGCGCATCGACGCGCGCGGCCAGGTCGATCACCGGCGCGCTGCTCTTGACCCGTTCGCCCGGCGTGTTGTCGGGTGCGATCTCGCCCTCGAAGAAGGCTGGGCTGCCGCCCGGGAACACCGACCGCTGGACGGCGCGCATTTCCTTCTCGAGCCGTTCGACCCGCTTGTCGATTCCGGCATCCTGCGCGAGCGTCGGCACCGAGGCCGAAAGCGCGATCGCGGCGGTTGCGAGAAAAGAGATATGACGCATCTTCATCTGCCGATAGGCCCCCACCAATTAACCTTGTTTGGCGTCCATAACGCGGCACGGGGCGGCGGCGCAAACCCATTTCGGTGCACCGCCATTCCGATCGGCCCGATTGTTGCGGAATTCAGCGCCGCGGCAAAGCCTTCGGCGCCGGTGCCGTGGCGCCGCCTTCGGCCCGCGCCAGAAGGTCGGCGGGCTTGAGCGAGATGCTCTTGACCAGCGTGTCGGCGGCGCCGAGCGACCCGATATCGCGCCCGCCGACGGTCACTTTGAGCGCTTGCGGTCGGCTGGTGCGCAGCGTGAACTGCTTGATATAGGCGGCGGGCACCTGATAGGTCTCGCCGGGATCGAGCGTGCGCCAGTTCTCGGTCTTGCCGTTTGCGTCGTCGAACCCGATCCACACCTCCGAAATGCCGGTGAGCACGACCGGCGCATCGGCAGGAACGGCGCCGTCGGCGGCGGCCTTGCCCGCTGCGGCCGGCGCGGTTGCGGCCGCGGGAGCTTCGGACGCGTCGGCATCGCGATTCTGCGCTGCGACCAGCGCCTCGTCGGGCTCGACCGACAGGAAGCGCCATACGCCATAGGCCGAGACGAGCACCGCGGCGACGATCACCAGCGTCCACGCCAGCCGCGCGGTCGGCAAGCGGGCGGGGTCGGTCGGTTCGTAAGCCTCGTAGATCGGCCGGGCGCCATATTGATCCTCGTCGAGTTCGCGGCGGATGTCGGCGGCGATCTCGGTTTCGGGCAGGTCGACCGCACGGGCATAGGCGCGCGCGAAGCCCGTGACATAAGTGCGCCCCGGCAGCTCCGAAAATTCGGATTTCTCTATGGCTTGAAGATGCCGCTGGGTGATGCGCGTGCGCGTCGCGACGTCGGCGAGCGACAATCCCGCCGCCTCCCGCGCCAGCCGCAGCCGGTCACCGGTGCGCGTGATCGCCAGTTCGCCCTGCGTGGCGACCTCTTCCTCTGCCATTGCTGTCTCCGTGCCGGTCGGTGCAACCCGGTTTGACCGTGGCGCCGTTCATCGCATTGGCGATGCGCGAAAGTCAAATGAAGTTCGGCGAAACGTCGGCGGCAAGCATGCGGATGGGGAGCGGTCCGAAGGGCAGGCGATCAGAGCACATATTTGCTGAGGTCGGTGTCGCCGACGACGTCGGCAAGCTGCCGGTCGACATAGGCGGCATCGATGGAGAGCGTGGTGCCCGTTCGGTCCTCGGCGGTGAAGCTCACCTCCTCGACGAGCCGTTCCATGATCGTCTGGAGGCGGCGGGCGCCGATATTCTCGACCTTCTCGTTGACGTCGGCCGCGAGCCGCGCGACGCGCGCGATCGCGTCGGGCGTGAAGGTCAGCGTCACGCCCTCGGTCGCGATCAGAGCCGAATATTGCTCGGGCAGGCCAGCCTTGGTCTCGGTCAGGATGCGGACGAAATCCTCCTCGCCGAGCGCGCCCAGTTCGACGCGGATCGGCAGGCGGCCCTGGAGTTCGGGCAGCAGGTCACTCGGCTTCGCGACGTGAAAGGCTCCCGAGGCGATGAACAGGACATGGTCGGTCTTCATCGGACCATATTTGGTGGCGACCGTCGTGCCCTCGATCAGCGGCAGCAGGTCGCGCTGCACGCCTTCTCGGCTCACCGAGCCGCCGCGCACGTCGCTGACCGCGATCTTGTCGATCTCATCGAGGAAGACGATGCCGTTCGCTTCCGCATCGGCCAGCGCGACGCGCGCGACGTCGTCCTGGTCGAGGCGCTTGTCCTGCTCCTCCTCGATCAGCCGCGTCGCAGCTTCCAGAACCGTCAGCTTGCGGCGCTTCTTCGGCAGGCCGCCCATCGCCTTGCCGAGCATGTCGGACAGGTTGATCATGCTCATCTGCCCCGGCTGGCCGGGAAGCTCGAACGGCATGTTCGGGGTGTCGGCGACCTCGATCTCGACCTCGCTGTCGTCGAGATGGCCTTCGCGGATGCGCTGGCGGAAGCTCTGGCGCGTAGCCTCGCTGGCGCCCTTGCCGGTCAAGGCATCGAGCAGCCGCTCCATCGCCGCCTCTTCGGCCGCCGCGCGCACCGCTTCGCGGCGACGGTCCTTCTCCAGCCGCACCGCTTCCTCGACCAGGTCGCGCGCGATTTGTTCGACGTCGCGGCCGACGTAGCCGACTTCGGTAAACTTGGTCGCTTCGACCTTGATGAAGGGCGCGTCGGCGAGCTTGGCGAGACGGCGCGAAATCTCGGTCTTGCCGCATCCCGTCGGGCCGATCATCAGGATATTCTTCGGGCTCACCTCGTCGCGCAGTTCGGGCGAGAGCTGCTGGCGGCGCCAGCGGTTGCGCAGCGCGACGGCGACCGCGCGCTTCGCGGCGTCCTGGCCGATGATATGCGTGTCAAGCGCGGCGACGATCGCCTTCGGGGTCAGATCCTTGTTCATGATCGCTTATGCCTGGATATCGATAATTTCGAGGGTGGTCTGGTCGTTGGTGTAGACGCAGATTTCGGCGGCGATCTGCATCGCCTTCTTTGCCAGCACCTCGGGATCCTTTTCGTAATCGACGAGCGCGCGCGCCGCGGACAGCGCGTAATTGCCACCCGATCCGATCGCCGCGATGCCGCCCTGCGGCTCCAGCACGTCGCCGTTGCCGGTGATGACGAGCGTCACCTCCTTGTCGGCGACGATCATCATCGCCTCCAGATTGCGCAGATATTTGTCGGTGCGCCAATCCTTGGCGAGTTCGACCGCGGCGCGCAGCAACTGGCCGTGGTGGCGCTCCAGCTTCGCCTCCAGCCGCTCGAACAGCGTGAACGCATCGGCCGTCGCCCCCGCGAAGCCGCCGATGACGCTGCCGTCGTGCAGGCGGCGCACCTTGCGGGCATTGGGCTTCATCACCGTCTGGCCCATCGACACCTGACCGTCGCCGATGACGACGACCTTTTCCGGGGTGCGGGCGGACAGGATGGTGGTTCCGTGCCAGGGCGCGGCACTGTGCGCATGAGGATCGGTCATGCGGCGCGATATGGGCAATCGGCGCCGGGGCTGCAAGGGGAGGGGACGGCGATCAGATCGCGTTGGCGGCGAACGTGTCGCACTGGCGCGGATCGCCGGTCTCCAGCCCGCGGCGGAGCCAGCGCATGCGCTGCTCGCTGGTGCCGTGGGTGAAGCTTTCGGGCACCGGTCGCTGGCCCGCCGAGCGCATCAGCGTATCGTCGCCGATCGCGTTGGCGGCGGTCATCGCCTCCTCCATGTCGCCCGGCTCCATCACCGTCTGCCCGTCCTTCGTTCGCGCCCGCGCGGCCCACACGCCGGCATAGCAGTCGGCCTGCAATTCCATGCGGACCTGGATCGCATTGCCCTCGGTCTGCGAAGCGCGGGCTTGCGCGCGGCGGACCTGATCCGATGTTCCGGTAATCGTCTGGATATGATGCCCGACTTCGTGCGCGACGACATAGGCTTGCGCAGCATCGCCGGCGGCGCCGAACTTCGTCTTCAACTCGTTGAAGAAGCTGGTGTCGAGATAGATGCCCTGGTCGGCGGGGCAATAGAAGGGTCCCATCGCCGCCTGCGCCGCGCCGCAGCCCGAGCTGTTGTGGTCGGTATAGAAACGCAGGCCGGGCGCGCGATAACCGTTGATCTGGCTTTCCCAGAAGCGGTTGGTCGAGCTGAACACTTGGCAGGCGAAGCGTTCGGCGGCGGTGTCGCAGGCGACGCCCTGCTGCGTGCCGCGGCTGTCTGCCATCGGGTCGGCGGTGCCGCCGCCCGTACTCAGCATCTGCGAACCGGGACCGAGGAAGACGAAAGCGAGTACGCCGAGCAGCAGGATCGTGCCGCAGCCCATCTTGCGCCCGAGCAGCATCGGCAGCAGTCCGAACAGCAGCCCGCCCATGCCACCGCCCCCGCCCCCGCCGAAACCGCCGCCGCCGCGACCGAGGTCGCGGATGTCGTCGCCGGGGTCGTAATCGTCGAGGCGCATGAGGGGGCTCCGCTGTTGAAGATCTGCTTGCTGCCTGTTTGTGGCAGCGGCGGGGGGCAATTGGAAGAGGCTTCGCGCGGGAACCGCCTCTTGCCAAGGGCGTTGCTGCGGTGCACCAACGGCTCCGGCCGTCCCGCCCCCCGAAAGGATCGCTTCGAGTCCATGCCCCGCCGCGCCGCCCGAGCCGCCTTGCCCTTGCCCGACCTCGTCGTGCTGGTCCTGCAGGGCGGCGGAGCGCTCGGCGCCTTTCAGGCCGGGGTCTACGAGGCGCTGATCGATCTCGGCGTCGAGCTCGACTGGGTCGCGGGCATATCGATCGGCGCGATCAACGCCGCGATCATCGCCGGCAATCCACGCGACGCGGCGGTCGGGAAGATGCGGGAGTTCTGGGAAGGCGTGTCGTCGGCG
Source organism: Sphingopyxis sp. MG (assembly GCF_002953155.1). Lineage (NCBI taxonomy): Bacteria > Pseudomonadati > Pseudomonadota > Alphaproteobacteria > Sphingomonadales > Sphingopyxidaceae > Sphingopyxis > Sphingopyxis sp. MG. Next base: position 1,877,292 of record NZ_CP026381.1, on the reverse strand, counting down.
CTGCCCGTCCTGCCGGTGGCCGACAATGATCTGGCGCGCGAATGGGCGCATTGGGCGGCGGCCGGGCAGGTTGCGGCTTTCGGCGTTCCGGGCTTCTTCACGCCGCGTATCCCGCCGCCGATGTTCGCCGCGCCGCAGACGCCCGCCGCGATCAGCTTCTACGACACGGCGCCGCTGGTCGAGACGCTCGACCGCCTCGTCGACTGGGACCGCGTCAACGACGGCAAGGTGCGCCTGTCGGTCGGCGCGGTCGCGGTGGAAACGGGCAATTTCCGCTATTTCGACACGCGCACCGACCGCATCGACGCGCGCCATATCCTCGCGTCGGGCGCGCTGCCGCCGGGCCTGCCGCCGGTCGAGATCGACGGCACCTGGTATTGGGACGGCGGGCTCGTTTCGAACACCCCGCTCGAACATGTCGTCGAAAGCGCGGACGAGGCGATGCTGGTGTTCCAGGTCGACCTGTTCCCGGCGCGCGGCCCGCGCCCGCACGATCTGGAGGAAGCCTGGTCGCGCGAGAAGGATATCCGCTTTTCCAGTCGCACCCGCCGCATTTCGGACGGGCTGGTCCGGCGGCGCAAGGAACATCGGCTGATCGCCCGGATGCTCGACAAATTGCCCGGGGAGATGCGCGCGCTGCCCGAGGTGAAGGCGGTCGAGCGCATGGTCGACTGCAAGGCGCTGAACGTCGTTCAGCTCATCCACCAGCCGCCGGCATGGCAGACCGGCGCGCGCGACTTCGAATTCTCGCGCGCGACGATGGACGCCAACTGGGCGCTGGGCCGCGCAGCGGTCGAGGCGTCGCTGAAGGACGGACACCTGCTCGCCGAAAGCATCGCCGAAGGGCGGTCGGACAGTTTCGCCATCGAGGCGGGCGGCCTGCAGCCCAAATCGGCCCATGCCGTTTCCCCATCCCCTCGCGAGAAAAAGGATTGATCCCATGCATCTCAAAGGCAAGACCGCCCTCGTCACCGGCTCGACCTCCGGCATCGGACTCGGCATCGCCAAGGCGCTTGCCGCGGCGGGCGCGGACATCATCATCAACGGATTCGGCGACGAGGGCGCGATCGAGGCCGAGCGCGCGGCGCTCGCCGCGCTGAACGGCGGCAAGGCGGCCTATGACGGCGCCGACCTCACCAAGCCCGACGCGATCGCGGAAATGTTCGAGCGCGCCGACAGCGACATGGGCGGGGTCGACATCCTCGTGAACAATGCCGGCACTCAGTTCGTGTCGCCGGTCGAGGATTTCCCGGTCGAGAAATGGGACCTGATCCTCGCGCTCAACCTGTCGTCGGCCTTCCACACCATCCGCCACGCCGTGCCGGGGATGCGCAAGAAGGGATGGGGCCGCATCATCGGCACCGCCTCGGCGCATTCGCTCGTCGCCTCGCCGTTCAAATCGGCCTATGTCGCCGCGAAGCACGGGCTCGCCGGGCTGACCAAGACGGTCGCGCTCGAGGTCGCCGACGCGGGGATCACCGCCAATTGCATCAGCCCGGGCTATGTCTGGACGCCGCTGGTCGAGAATCAGATTCCCGACACGATGAAGGCGCGGAGCATGACGCGCGAACAGGTGATCAACGACGTTCTGCTCGCGGGGCAGCCGACCAAGCAGTTCGTGACGGTCGAGCAGGTCGCGGCGCTTGCCGCCTTCCTGACCCGCGACGAGGCGGCGAACATCACCGGGGCGAACCTGAGCGTCGACGGCGGCTGGACCGCCGCCTGACGTTGCGCGATCCTGCCTGCGGCGCGCTGCGTCCTTGAGCATTGCGTCATCCGCTCCTAAGGTTAACGGCGAACCGGACCAGGAGAGACGGACGATGTGGGGTCGCACCTTTCTATATTTGACATGCGCGGCGGGGCTGGGGCTCGCCGGATGCCGGACCGTGCCGGCGATGCCGCCCTCGGCGGCCGACGCCGCGCCGGCGGAGGCCGCGGGCACCTGGCGCGCCACCGCGACCGACCAGGACAAGGCGCGCATCCGCGGCTGGTATTCGAGCTGGACCGCGGCGCTCGCCGACGCGCGGGCAAAGGGCTATGGCGCCGACGTCGAGCGCGAAGGCGTGTTGCTGCAACCGACGGCGGCGCTGCCCAATCCGCACCTGCCCGCGGGCGAGTATCGCTGCCGCACGATCAAGCTGGGCACGCAGGGACGCGGTGCGATTGGCTTCATCGCCTATGACTGGTTCCGCTGCCGCGTGTCGGACGAGCAGGAACTCGCCAGCCTGACCAAGCTGACGGGGTCGCAGCGGCCGGTCGGCCTGATCTTTCCCGACAATCTCAAGCGCCAGATATTCCTCGGCACGCTGGTGCTGGGGGACGAGAAGATCCCGGTCAATTACGGCAGCGACCGGATGCGCGACATGGCGGGGCTGATCGAACGGATCGCCGACAATCGCTGGCGGCTGGTGCTGCCGGCGCCCGCCTATGAATCGCTGCTCGACGTGATCGAGCTGGTGCCGGCAAACGGATGATTTGAAAACAGGGGAGCAATAATGAAGATCAGCGGGCGGATTTTGGGACTGGGCGCCGCGGCGCTCGCGCTCGGGCTGGCGGCGCCGGTGGCGGCGCAGTCGCTGGGCGACCAGGTGCAGAAGCAGATGCCCTCGCTGATGGACATCTACAAGGATTTGCACGCGCATCCCGAACTCAGCTTCATGGAGGTCCGCTCGGCGGGCATCCTGGCCGCCGAGGCGCGCAAGCTGGGCTTCACGGTGACCGAGAAGGTCGGCGGGACGGGCATCGTCGCGGTGATGAAGAACGGCCCCGGCCCGGTGGTGCTGGTCCGCGCCGACATGGACGGGCTTCCCGTCACCGAGCAGACCGGCCTTCCCGGCGCGTCGACGGTGCGCGTGACGACCAAGGAAGGCGTCGAGACCGGCGTCATGCACGCCTGCGGCCACGACACGCACATGACCGCATGGATCGGCGTCGCGCGGCTGATGGCGGCGAACAAGAGGCAGTGGTCGGGGACGCTGGTGATGATCGGCCAGCCCGCCGAGGAGCGCGGCGCGGGTGCGCGAATGATGCTGGCGGACGGGCTCTACACCCGTTTTCCCAAGCCCGAATATGCGATCGCCTTTCACGACGCGGCGCAGTTTCCCGCGGGCATGATCGGCTATACGCCGGGCTATGCGCTCGCCAATGTCGACAGCGTCGACGTCACGGTGAAGGGGCTCGGCGGTCATGGCGCCTATCCGCAGGCGACCAAGGATCCGATCGTGCTCGCCAGCCGCATCGTCACCGCGCTCCAGACGCTCGTCGCGCGCGAGATCAGCCCGCTCGACAGCGGCGTCGTCACCGTCGGCAGCTTCCACGCCGGCGCCAAGCACAATATCATCCCCGACGAGGCGAAGCTGCAACTGACCGTGCGCAGCTATACCGACGAGGTGCGCACGCAACTGCTCGACGGCATCGCGCGCATCGCGAAGGGCGAAGCGATCGCGGCGGGCATGCCGGAAGACAGGATGCCGACGATCAGCGTCGCAAAGGACGAATATACGCCGTCGGTCTTCAACACCCCCGAGTTCACCGAAGAGATGGCGGCCTTCCTGAAGACCCGCTTCGGCGACCAGCGCGTCGTGCAGATGCCGCCGGTGATGGGCGGGGAGGATTTCAGCCGCTATGGCCGCGAGGACAAGTCGATCAAGAGCCTGATCCTGTGGGTCGGCGGCGTTCCGCAGGCCGAATATGACGCCGCGAAGAAGGAAGGCCGGACGCTGCCGAGCCTCCATTCTCCTTTCTGGGCACCCGATGCTCCCGCGGTCATCTCCACCGCGACCGAGGCGCTGGCGTCGATGGCGATGAAGCTGATGCCGAAGGGTTGAACATATTTGGCATTGGCAATTATCCCTTTTCGACAAGGAACTGTTCCCCGGCGAAAGCCGGGGTCCAGACGGCACAGCGCTGCTTCGCATGGACCCCGGCTTTCGCCGGGGAACAGCTCGTTTGCCTGAAGGATAATATGCCGTCATGTTTCGCGGCCGCCGTTATCAACCCTCGATGAACCCTCGTTGGCCTTGGAAGGGCTCGTCATTACGAGCGACGGGAACAGGGATTTCGCCCCGAAAGAAACAAACCCGGCAGCCGGGATTGAAAAGCCCGACCGCCGTTCCTATGTAACGGGAATGCGGGCCGGGCCCCTCTGGCGTCGGCGGGATCAACATCCCGCCACGTGATGTCGGACCGCATCGGGTGACACCGATGCACGGCGGCCAATTCTCCCCCCTGATCCAGGTCCCGGCATCGGCGTCGCCTGTTTTGAGTTCGCTCAATCAGGAGGCCATATGTCTGTGAATCCCCATATCTTTCACTTGACCGCGTTGCATCGGCGGCTCGACGAAGCGGTCCGGCGCGAGGCGCGCCGCCGCGGCGGCGACCCGTTCCGCGTGCTGCGGCTCAAGAAGCTGAAGCTGGCGGTCAAGGACCGCCTCGCATCACTGATGCGGCGCCCCGTTCGCGCCCGCTGAATCCGGCAATGAAGGCGAAGCGCGCTGCTTTCGGCGGCGCGTTTCGCCTGTCCAGGGATCGTCATCATGGAATTTCTCTTCACCGACTGGCTGGGAACCCCGGCCTGGTTCTGGCTGGCCTTTCTCGGCCTCGTCATCGCCCTCACGGCCTTCGACCTTGGCGTGTTGCACAAGGAGAACAAGGAGATGGGCATCGCGGAAAGCCTGAAGCTCTCCGCGCTCTACATCGGCATCGCGCTCGCGTTCGGCGCCTGGATCTGGGTCGAGAAGGGCGGCGATGCGGGCCTTCAATATTATACCGGCTTCTTCATCGAAAAAGCGCTGTCGATCGACAATATCTTCGTCATCTCGCTGATCTTCGCGACCTTCGCGATTCCGGCGCGCTATCAATATCGCGCGCTATTGTGGGGAATCATCGCGGTGATCGTGCTGCGCGGCCTGATGATCGCGGGCGGTGCGGCGCTGGTCGCCGAATATGGCTGGCTGCTCTACGTCTTTGCCGCCTTCCTGATCTTCACCGGTATCAGGATGCTGTTCGCGAGCGACAAGCCGATGGACGTCGCGGGCAATCCCGTCGTGCGCTGGCTGTCGCGCCGCATGCCGATCACCGCGGACCTGCATGGCGAGAAATTCTTCGTGCGCGTGCCCGACGCCAAGACGGGGAAGGTCGTGCTGGCGGCGACGCCGCTGTTCCTTGCGCTCGTCGTCATCAACCTCGCCGATCTGGTGTTCGCGGTCGACAGCGTGCCCGCGATCTTCGCGATCACGACCGACACCTTCATCGTCTATACCTCGAACATCATGGCGATCCTCGGCCTGCGCGCGCTCTATTTCGCGCTCGCGGCGATGGTGCATCGATTCCACTATCTGAAATATGCGCTGGCGCTGGTGCTCGTCTTCATCGGGTCGAAGATATTCGTGGCCGATTTCCTGCTCGGCAGCGCGAAATTCCCGCCGCTGGCGAGCCTGGGAGTCACCGTCGCGCTGATCGCCGGGGGCGTGCTGTGGTCGCTCGTCATCAGTCGCCCGTCCGACTCGGCCGTGCGGTGACGGGCCGGCTGTCGCGGCCCGCCGCTCATACGGCGAGGAGAAGCGTGTCCTTGTCGCTCGGCGCGGCGGGCTGGAACATCGGGAGCGGCTCGAACGCCTCGTCGGTGACCTCGGTCTCGCCAAGCCCGTCGAGCTTGAACTGACCGAGGCGCTTTTCCTCGTCCGACCGCCAGTTCTTGTTGAGATTCAGCGCGCTGACGAACAGCGCCCCGTGCCGCTCGAACATCTGGTGCGGGGCAAGGGTCATGGCGTCGCCATTGTAGCGCGTGGACACGATGCGTCGCCGTGCGATCGCTTCCATCATTTTCAGTCGTGTATCGTTCATCGGCCCAGGGAGAGGTGGTTTCGTTGTGCGGTGCACCATACACCCGCCGCGGCGGACCTGGCAAGCATCGCTTGATCGCTCGTCCGCCCGGTCGCCCGCAGTTGCGGACGAATGCCGTTCGGATTGGCTTAACACCATATTAGCAAGGCCATATTTATGACAATCCGATGACCAGGAAGGGGCAGGGGGACCTGCTGACGTTGCTGCTTGCGGCCGTCACGACATTGTTGATCGAAATGGCGCTCGTCGAACGCAAGTTCGCGCTGTTCGGCGGCGGCTTCGGCCAGTCGCAAACGCTGGATACGCCGGCCGAGACCGTCCTGTTCCTGCTCGGTGCCGTCGGTGCGCATGCGCTGCTTTTCGGCCTGTTCTTCCTGTTGCTGCGCCGGCTGCACGGACGCGAATACGACCCGCTGATTTTCCGGTTCAACCTGCTGTTTTTCGGCGTCGCCGGCTTTCTCGCCGCGCTGACCGCCAAGTTCGAGCTTTTGTCCTATTTCAGCGATGCGGTCAGCTTCCAGTTGATCCGCAATCTGGGCGGGGGAAGCCTGTTCGACGCTTTCCTGTTCGTGTTGAATGAAGGCGCGCTGATGCTGATCGGCCTCGGCGGCGCGCTGATCCTCTATGGGATCGTCGTGGTCCGCCTGCGCCGTCGCGGCAATCGGACCCTGCTGCCGGCGGGTCGCTCGCAGCTGCGCTGGGCGGTGCTGGCGCTGGCGGTCGCGATGCCGGCGATCGCCGCGCAGGCCAACGGGGTGCCCGACGCGCGCGACGGCCTGCGCCGGATGACCGCCTATGGGCTGGTCAACCGGCTACTCGAACAACTGACCGATTTCGACCGCGACGGATATAGCTGGTATTCGGCGCAGATCGACCGGCATCCCTTCGATGCGTCGCGCCATCCGCTGGCGCTCGACATTCCGGGGAACGGGATCGACGAAGACGGCTTCGGCGGCGATTTCGTCTTTGTCGGCGCCGATCCGGCGACGCCCGCGCCGAAACTGCCGGCGAAGCGGAAGCATCTTGTCATCATCGTGCTCGAAAGCACGCGCGCGGACGCGCTGACGCAACGGGTGAACGGGCGGCCGGTGGCGCCGAACCTCGCGGCGCTGGCGCGCGCGGGAAGCAGCTTTCCGCACGCCTACAGCCACGTCGGCTTCACGACGGCGTCGCTCAAGAGCCTGTTTTCGGGCGCGCTCGATCCGCGGGTGGGAGACCCCTCCTTATTCTCCGACCTCAAGGCCAATGGCTATCGCATCGGCGTCTTTTCGGGCCAGCCCGAAAGCTTCGGCAATATTTCGGCGGTGGTCGGGATGCGCAAGGCGGCCGACATATTCGTCGACGCCGAAACGCTGGCGCACGAACGCGCCTTCGGCTTCGCCGCCAAGGGCTCGCTGCTCGTCGACGAGACGAAGATACTGGCGGAATTCGATCGGCGGATGGGCGATCCGGGACCGTGGGCGCAGCCGACCTTCGTCTATTTCAATTTCCAGTCGCCGCATTTCCCCTATCATCATCCGGGCATGCCCGACATGCTGGGTGTCGACCCGCTGCCGCGCGGCGACATTTCCGCGGCCAACGCCCGCCGCGTTCAGCAGACCTACTGGAACGCCGTCGCCTATGCGGATTCGCAGATCGGCGCGATCGTGGCTCGCCTGAAGGCGCTGGGGACTTGGGACGACACCGTGCTGATGGTCACCGGCGATCATGGCGAGGCATTGTTCGAAAACGGATTCCTGGGACATGGCCACGTGATCGAGCCCGCGCAAACCCATATCCCGTTCGTACTGAACGTGCCGGGCCTCTCCAGCGACCGGCCGCTCGGCCTCAGCGACATGCGGTCGATCCTGCTCCAGGCACTGGGCGGTGCGCCCGCGCCCGACAACGACGCTCCGGTTTTCCTGCACATCGGAGCGGTCGATACGCCCGCCGCGATCGGTATCGTCGAACCGGGCGGCGTCTTCACGACGCTCGCGCTCGGGACCGAGGAGATATGGTTTTCCGACAGCGGTCGGCGTGCGCGCTACGGCGATCTGAACGGTGCGGACAAGGCCCGCGCCGACCGGCTGGTCAACGAATGGGCGCGACAACGCTGGATGCGCCATCTGGCGACCCGCAAGGCGGCGCGAAGCTCGCCATAGCCGCGTAGCGCCGGGAGCGGGCGCGCACGGAGAAAACAATCGCGTATCGCATAAAAATGCCCGCCGGAGGTCGAACGACTTCCGGCGGGCAGGCTTTCCTCCCCAGGAAAGCTCGGGAGGCGCGGGGCGTTTGTGCAAGGCACCCCGCGCCGAGAAGGGTGGCGCGGGGGGCAACGAAAACCCCCGCGCCTAGAGCGGTTATCGATCCGATTGCATCGGATCGGCCGCTCTAGATTCTTGTTTTTCCGCATTTTCTGAATCGTCAGGCGATTCCACCTGACTGGAAAATGCTCTAGCTCGATCGTCAGGCGGCGAACTGGTTCATCGTATTGTCCTTGCCGCCCGCCTTCAGCGCGGCTTCGCCGGCGAAATAATCCTTGTGATCGTCGCCGATGTCGCTGCCGGCCATGTTCTGGTGCTTCACGCAGGCGATGCCCTGGCGGATTTCCTGACGCTGGACGTTCTTGACATAGCCCAGCATCGCTTCCTCGCCGAAATATTCCTTCGCCAGATTGTCGGTCGACAGCGCGGCGGTGTGATAGGTCGGCAGGGTGATCAGATGGTGGAAGATGCCGGCCCGCTTCGCGGCGTCGCGCTGGAAGCTGCGGATGCGGTTGTCGGCCTCGACCGCCAGCTCGGTGCCGTCGTAATCGACGCTCATCAGCTTCGCCCGGTCATAGGCACCGACATCCTTGCCGTCCGTCTGCCACGCGTCGAACACCTGCTGGCGGAAATTCAGCGTCCAGTTGAAGCTGGGCGAGTTGTTGTAGGCGAGCTTCGCATTGGGAACCGCCTCGCGGATACGGTCGACCATGCCGGCGATCTGCTCGATATGCGGCTTTTCGGTCTCGATCCAGATCAGGTCGGCGCCGTTCTGCAGGGCGGTGATGCAGTCGAGAACACAGCGATCCTCGCCGGTTCCGGGGCGGAACTGATAGAGGTTCGAGGGCAGGCGCTTCGGGCGCAGCAGCTTGCCGCCGCGGTTGATCAGCACGTCGCCCGGATTGCCCGCGCCCGTCACTTCCTCGCAATCGAGGAAGGCGTTGTACTGATCGCCGAGGTCGCCCGGTTCGCGGGTGAAGGCGATCTGCTTGGTCAGCCCGGCGCCCAGGCTGTCGGTGCGCGCGACGATCACGCCGTCGTCGACCCCCAGCTCCATGAAGGCATAGCGCAGCGCGCGGATCTTCTGCAGGAAATCCTCGTGCGGCACGGTGACCTTGCCGTCCTGGTGGCCGCACTGCTTTTCGTCCGACACCTGATTCTCGATCTGCAGCGCACAGGCGCCGGCCTCGATCATCTTCTTGGCGAGCAGATAAGTCGCCTCGGCGTTGCCGAAGCCCGCGTCGATGTCGGCGATGATCGGCACGACATGCGTTTCATGGTTGTCGATCGCGTGCTGGATCTGCTTCGCCTTGACCTCGTCGCCGGCTTCGCGCGCCGCGTCGAGCTCGCGGAACAGGCCGCCCAGTTCGCGGGCGTCGGCCTGCCGCAGGAAGGTGTAGATTTCCTCGATCAGCGCCGGAACGCTGGTCTTTTCATGCATCGACTGGTCGGGCAGGGGGCCGAACTCGCTGCGCAGCGCGGCGACCATCCAGCCCGACAGATAGATGTAGCGGCCCTTGACGGTGCCGAAATGCTTCTTGATCGCGATCATCTTCTGCTGCGCGATGAAGCCGTGCCAGCAGCCGAGCGACTGGGTGTAGTTGGCGGGATCGGCGTCATAGGCCGCCATGTCGGCGCGCATGATCCGCGCGGTGTAGCGGGCGATGTCGAGGCCGTTGCGGAACTTGTTCTGGGCGCGCATGCGAGCGACGTTTTCGGCGCCGATCGCATCCCAGCGGCCGTCCTGATCGCGGATGAGGCGGCCGGCCTGCGCCATGTCTTCGGTATAGCTCATCTTCACTGTCCTCGGCTGCGCCCCGGTGGGCGATGAATATGCCGCCCTTGTGCCGACCCGCCGCCCGGATTGGAAAAGCTTTGTGAATATTTCTTGTGAATAAAGCGAATGAAGTGCATTGCAGCGTGTAAATCAGTAAAGAAAGTTACATCATGGCGGAGCGGCGGGTGTTCGCGGGACCGGCGGTGCGCAAGTTGCGGCGCGATGCCGGGTTGACGCAGGCGGCGATGGCCGAGGCGCTGGGCATCTCGCCGAGCTACCTCAATCTGATCGAGCACGGCCAGCGCCCGCTGAGCGCGACGGTGATCGTCCGGCTGGCCGAGCGTTTCGGCTTCGACGCGGCGAAATTGGGGGCGGAGACGGTGCCGGGCGGGCTCGCCGCGCTGCGCCGCCGTCTGGCCGACCCGCGCTTCGCCGATCTCGACATCGGGTCGCGCGAGGTCGAGGAATGGCTGGAGAGCGCGCCGGCGACCGCGACCGCCTTCGTCCGGCTGTTCGACGCGGCGGGCGATGCGACCGCCCCCGCCGCCGCCGAAGCGCCCGAGGTCGACGCGGTTCGCCGCGCGATCGAGAAATGGCGCAACCACTTTCCCGATCTCGATGCGCGCGCCGAGGAACTGGCCGACGAACTGCGGCTCGCGGGGGGCGACCTCTATGGCACCATCGCCGAGCGGCTGCGCACGCGTCACCAGCTTGGCATCCGCATCCTGCCCGCCGACGTCATGCCCGACCGGCTGCGCTGGCTCGACTGGCATGCGCGGCAGCTGATGCTGAACGAGCTGCTGCGCCCCGCCTCGCGCACCTTTCAGGCCGCGGCGACGCTGGCGCAGATGGAGGCGAAGGACGAGATTTCCGCCCTTGTCGCGGGCGCAGAGTTCGCCGAACCGGCCGCCGCGCGCCTGTTCGAGCGGCATCTGATCCAATATTTCGCGGCGGCGCTGATGATGCCCTATGGCCGCTTCCTGCGCGCCTGCGACGCGACGGGTTACGACCTGCTGCTGCTCCAGCGGCGTTTCGGCGCCGGGTTCGAGCAGGTCGCGCACCGGTTGACGACATTGCAGCGCGTCGGCGCACGCGGGCTGCCCTTCTTCATGCTCCGCATCGACCGCGCGGGGCAGGGGTCGAAACGCTATGCGGGCGCCAGCCAGTCGCCGCTCGTCGATGGCGATGCGCGCTGTCCGCTGTGGGGCGTCCACGAAGCCTTCGCGCGCCCCGGCGAGGTGATCGCCGACCTTGTCGAGCTGGAGGACGGGTCGCGCTGGTTCACGCAGAGCCGCTCGGTCGCGGCGCCCGGCGCGACGGGAGGGGGCACGCCCGCGCGCTTCGCGGTGTGCATCGGGGTCGACGCCAAGGTCGCCGCGCCGCTGGCCGCCGCGCGCGGCATCGACCTGATGCGCAGTCCCGCGACCCCGATCGGCCTCGGTTGCCGCCGCTGCACGCGCAGCGGCTGCGTCCAGCGCTCGATGCCGCCGCTCGGCCGTCCGCTGCGATTCAGAGAGGGCGAGCGCGGTGTCAGCGCCTTCGATTTCGCGGGGGATTAGAGCATCGAGTCTTAAAATCTGACCCATCGTCCCGAACGGATAGGGGTGTTGCAGGTTTATGCACGGTTTCTCTTTTCCGTCTCCCTGACCTTGTCTGGCAATGATCCCTTTTCGACAAGTCACCGTCCCCGGCGAAAGCCGGGGTCCATGCGAGGTAGCGCTGTGTCATCTGGACCCCGGCTTTCGCCGGGGAACGGCTCCTGACTTGTCCGAATGGTATATATGCCGACTTGTTTCAGAGCCCGCCCCGGACCCGATCGGGGTCCATGGTCCGCCCTCGCCTGAAAGGCGGCGCAAAAGGAGAGGTCCGCCCATGGATGCTGAAACGAGTTCAGCATGACGAAGGATGTGGCAGCACGCCAAACCCCGAATCCCCACAGGTCTCAGGTCACGAACCGATAGACACGAACGGCTGAGACCGTGCGGTTCTTCAGGCCTTTTGCGCCGCCACCCAGCGGTCGATCATCGATCCGAGGACGTCGATCGGCATCGCGCCCGCCGCCAGCGCGGTGTCGTGGAAGGCGCGGATGTCGAACTTGTCGCCCAGCGCCGCGCGCGCCCTTTCGCGCGTTGCGACCCAGCGCGTCTGTCCGACCATGTAGCTCGTCGCCTGACCGGGCCACACGCAATAGCGTTCGACTTCGGTGACGTTCGAGGGTTCGGGCGTGCCGAGCGCCTCGTTCATATAGGAGATCGCCTTCTCGCGGCTCCAGCGATAGTGGTGCAGGCCGGTGTCGACGACGAGCCGCGCGGCGCGGAACATATAGGATTGCAGGTAACCGAGACGGCCGAAGAGGTCGCCGTCATAGACCCCCATTTCGTCGGCAAGCTGCTCGGCGTAGAGACCCCAGCCCTCGGTATAGACCGAATAGACGGGCAGGCGGCGCAGGCGTGGGATACCCGTCGCTTCCTGCGCCAGCGCGATCTGGTGATGATGGCCTGGCGTCGCTTCGTGATAGGTCAGCGTCGGCAGCGTCCATGATGGATTCTCCGCGGTATCGCGCAGGTTGATGTAATAGGCGCCGGGGCGCGAGCCATCGAGCGCCGGAATCTGGTAATAGCCGCCGGCGGCGCCGTCCTCGATCTCCGCCGGGACGCGACGGATCTCGACCTTCGCCTTGGGCAGGCGGCCGAACATCTCGGGCAGGCGGCGCTGCATCTCCTCGATCTGTTCGTTGAGCTTGGCGATCAGTTCCGTCTTGCCGGCGTCGGTGTTCGGATAGATGAAGCGCTTGTCCTCGCCGAGCGCGCGCAGCCGCTCGGCGACCGTTCCACCGGTCATGCCCTGTTCGCGGAAGATCGCGTCGGCGCGCGCGGTCAGTTCGGTCATGCGTTCGAGCCCGAGCTGGTGGATGGCTTCGGCCGACATTTCGGTCGTCGTCGCGAAGTTCAGCGCATAGGCGTAATATGCGTCGCCCTTCGGCAGCCGCCAGACGCCCGCGTCGTGGGTCGCCCGGGGACGGACGCGCGCCAGCTCGGCCGCCTGGCGGCGCATCGCCGGATAGATTTTGCCTGCGACGATCGCGGCGCAGCGGCGTGTCCAGTCGCCGGGGATATGTTTTGCGTCGGTCCTGGCCTTGAGATTGGCGGTGAGGCCGTTGGCCTCCGCGGCAGGCGCCATGATCTTTTCGTAGAGGCCGAGGGTGCGGTCGATGACGAAATCGGGCGGAATGATCCCCGCCGCATGGTCGGTCTTCATCCGGTTCGTCTCGTTGTCGAGCTGGACCGCGAAATCCTCGCAACGCGCCAGATAGGCCTCGGCATCGGCCGCATCGGCGATGCTGTGCTGGTTGACGAGGAAGTCGGGGATCGAGCGGTAGGTGCCGCTGAGCTGGGTGACCGGGTGCGGCTCCGGCCAGCTGTGCAGACCATAGGTGAAACTGTCATAGGCCTTCACATAATGGTCCCACGGTCCACGGAAGGTCTCGTAATTGACGAGGTCCATCCCCGACAGCTTCGCCGCGTCGATCTTCTCGAGCGCGGCAAGGCCGAAGCGATAGAGGTCGTGGCTGCGCTCGATCCCGGCGGGCGAACGGTCGGCGAGGCGCGACTTGGCCGCGGCGTGCGCGCCCTTGTCGAGCCCCAGCGCGGTGGCGAACTCGGGGTCGTTCTCGACCAGCATGTCGAACAGGCGCTCGTAGAGGGCGTTCAGCCGTTCGCCCTCGCTTTGCGCCGGATCGGCGAGCATCGCGCGGGCGGGGGAACGCGCGGCGCCGAGCGCGGAGGCGGCGGCGAGCGTGGCGATGAGCGTGCGGCGATCGAGCATGGAAATCTCCGGGAGAAAAAAGCGTCGGAGATCGTTCTAGCCGCCCCGGTCAGCGCTGTATTGTAATCAGTTGACGCGCGCGCCACCGGCCGGGCGTGACGCCGCTGATGCGCGCAACGGCCCTGGTCATGTGCGCCTGATCGGTGAAATGCAGCCGGTGCGCGATGGCGGCGAAGGATTCGCCGCTCGCCCGGGCGGCGGCGAGCGCCGCGCGGGCGCGGACGTCGGCGCGATAGGCCTTGGGCGTGCAGCCATAGGCGACGCGGAACCCCCGGCTCAGCGTTTCGGCCCGCACGCCGTGCATCTCCGCCCAATCGGCGAGTGCAAAAGGGGTGAGTGCCCGCAGGTCGCGAGCGAGCAGGTCGGGCCAGTCGCGCGCGGCCGCCGGCAGGGCGGTGAAATCCTCGACGAGCAGTGCCGCTGCCGCCGCGGCGTCGCGGCTCGCGAAACGAACCAGTGCATCGGGATCGCGCACCCGTCCGCGGACGTGCGGCGCGCCAGCGAGCGTGGGCGGCAGGTCGAGGATCAGCACGCGCGCGCCTCGCGCCTCGACCCGGTCCAGATGCGATTCGAAGTCATGGTGGATCAGCGCGTCGCCCGGCCCCACGTCGAAACGACCCTCGTCGCCGGCTTCCTGATAGCCGCCTTCGAGGACGATCGCGACATAGGCCGTGTCGTGACAATGGCGGCCGCGCAGTTCGTTCGGTACGTGGGCGAGCAGGCCCAATGGTGCGGCGGCGAAGGATGGGCGCGCGATCATCGCTGCGGTCTATCGTTTGACGCATCGGCGGTCATCCCCGAATAGCCCGGCGACAAGTGTAAAATTAACCGACAGTTGACGCCTCTCCGCTAGAATCGCGCGACGAAAGGGTTCGCCGCACTCCATGTTCCGTCTGTTCAAGCATTATGTGCCGCATGCGGTCGTCTGGCTGGCGCTGATCGAGTTCCTGGCGCTGCTGGGATCGGCGGAGGCGGCGTGGCATCTCTATGCCCATTTCGCCGATTTTGACGCCGGGAGGCTGGCCGGACGGTGGCTGCCGCTGACGACCTTCGCGCTCGCCAACGCGCTCGCGCTGATGGCGACCGGGATGTACGGGTCGGAGGCGCTGCGATCGATGCGGTTCGCGACCGCGCGGCTGCTCGCGGCGATCTCGCTGGGGGTCATCTTCCTCTCGGTCGTCGGCTTCCTGCTGCCGACCGCGACGCTGTGGCGGGTGAACAGCCTGTATGCGATGGCGCTGGCGATCGCGGCGCTGTTCCTGATCCGCCTGGGCATGACGCGGGTGGCGGGCGCGGAGACCTTCAAGCGGCGCATCCTGGTGCTCGGCGCCGGCACTCGCGCGGCGCGGCTGCAGGCGCTGGCCGATGCGCCCGGCAGCGGCATCGCGATCGTCGGCTTCGTCGCCATGTCGGACATCGAGCGCAAGGTGAAGGACGCGGTGCCGCGCGAGGCGATCGACAATCTGTCGGAGCATGTCGTCGCGCTCGGCGCCGGAGAGGTCGTGCTGGCGATGGAGGAACGGCGCGGCGCGCTGCCGCTTGCCGACCTGCTGCGCGTCAAGACCGCGGGGGTCCATGTCAACGACATCGCGAGCTTCATCGAGCGCGAGACGGGGCGCGTCGATCTGGCGACGACCAACCCCAGCGCGCTGATCTTTTCCGACGGTTTTTCGGCGGGGCAGCGAATCTCGCGCGTCGGCAAGCGGATATTCGATATCATCGCTAGCATCGCGGTGCTGGTGGTCGGCCTGCCGCTGATCCTGATCGCGGCGATCGCGGTGAAGATCGACAGCCGCGGACCCGCCTTCTATGGCCAGTCGCGCGTCGGCCTGTTCGGCGAGCCGTACCGGATCTGGAAGATCCGGTCGATGCGCACCGATGCCGAGGCGGCGGGGCAGGCGGTCTGGGCGAGCGAGAACGACCCGCGCGTCACCCGCGTCGGGCATGTCATCCGCAAGCTGCGCATCGACGAACTGCCGCAGCTCTGGTGCGTGCTCAAGGGCGAGATGAGCATCGTCGGCCCGCGCCCCGAACGGCCGGGCTTCGTCGCCGAACTCGAACGCGAGCTGTCCTATTATGCCGAGCGGCACATGGTGAAGCCGGGGCTCACCGGCTGGGCGCAGATCAATTATCCCTATGGCGCGTCGGTCGAGGATGCGCGGGTGAAGCTCGAATACGACCTTTACTATGCCAAGAATTATTCGCCCTTCCTCGACCTGCTGATCCTGCTCCAGACGGTGCGCGTCGTGCTGTGGCCGGAGGGGGCCCGCTGACATGGGGGCGCTGTCGGCCCTGTCGGACCTGCTGGCGGGTCTGGCGCTGCTCGGCTTCGTCGGCGCGCTGATCTGGCTGCTGACGCGTCCGCGCGCGCGCATGGCGGTGCTGATGCCGGCGCCGGGGCGGCTGACGATCGCGGCGGCGGCGATGGCGCTCTGGTGCGCCGCGCTATATCTGTCGGGCGCGGGGTCGCCGCCGACGCTCGCGGCACAGGCGCTGCGCGACCTGGCGATCCTTGGCTGGCTCGCCGGGACGTTTCGGACCGCGGCGGCGCCGACCTCGCAAGCGCTGCGCCTGATCCAGCGGCTGCTTGCGGCGCTCTGTCTCGCGATGCTGGCGGGCGGCGCGGCCGCATGGCTCCACGACGGCGGCACCGCGGCGGCGTGGCTGAAGCCGACGCTGACGATCGTCGCGATGGTCGTGGCGTCGGGCGGGCTGCTGCTGATCGACGGCGGCGCCCGCCACGCCGGCGGCCGGATGCGGATGCCGACCCTTGCCGTCGCGGGGGGCTTCGCGATGCTGTGGGCCTATGAGCTCAATATCCAGTTGATCGGCACGCTGACCGGGCAGCGCGCCTCGACGCTGATCGCGCTCGTCCCGGCCGTAGCGCTGCTGATCCTGCCCACCTTCGTCATCGCCGCGATGGACATCGGGCGCGAGCGGATGCGGCTGTCGCGGCCCGCCGCGATGCGCGCCGTCCTGCTCGTCGGCGGCGCCGCCTATCTGATCCTGATCGCGCTGGCGGGCGCCGTGGCGCGGCTGGTCGGCGGGGATTATGGCGAGCTTGCGCAAAGCCTTTTCCTGCTCGTCGCGCTCGGCGCGGGCGGGCTGCTGTTCGCATCGGCGCGCGCGCGCGCGTGGCTGTCGGTCACGATCAGCAAGCATTTCTTCGAGCATCGCTACGACTATCGGTCCGAATGGATGCGCTTCACCGCGACGCTGGCGCAGGTCGAGGAGGGGGGCACCAGCCTGCATCGGCGCGTGGCCAAGGCGCTGGCCGAACTGACGGGAAGCCCGGCGGCGCTGCTGATGCTGCCCGACGCGCAGGGCGGCTTTCACGTCGCCGAGCATTGGGGCTGGCCCGTCGCGATCGACGAGGATGCACGGCTGCCGCTGCGCACCGCCTTCATGTTGCAGGAAACACAGCATATCGTCGACCTCGAAGCGGTGCGCCACGGGCGCGCCGACGATGCCGAGGCGCTGGCGATGCCCGACTGGCTGATCGCCGATGCGCGTGCCTGGGTCGTCGTCCCGCTGCTGCATTTTCAGCGCATGATCGCGGTCGCCGTGCTGCACCGCCCGCCCGCGCTGCGCGCGCTCGACTGGGAGGATTTCGACGTGCTGCGGATCGCGGGGCAGCAGGCGGCGAGCTACCTGGCCGAATCGCAGAGCCAGCAGGCGCTTTCCGAGGCGCGCCGCTTCGACGAGTTCAACCGCCGTTTCGCCTTCATCATGCACGACATCAAGAATCTGGCGAGCCAGCTTTCGCTGCTCGCGCGCAATGCCGAGCGCCACGCCGACAAGCCCGCGTTCCGCGCCGACATGGTCGAGACGCTGACAATCTCCGCGGGGCGGCTCAGCGATCTTCTGACCCGGCTGGCACCGCGCGAGCGCGCGCGGGCGGCGAGCGTCGAGCGCGTGCTGGTCGAGCCGATCCTGACCGATGTGGCGGCCGGGCTGCGGCCGCGCGGCGACCTGTTCGTGGGCTGCGATGCCGGGCTCGCCGCGCGCGGCGACGGCGCGGCGATCGCCCAGATCGTCGAGCAGCTCGCCGCCAATGCGCTCGACGCCTCGCCCAAGGGCGCCACCGTGCAGCTTGTCGCGGCGAGCGAGCAGGGGCGGGTGCGGATCGACGTGATCGACCGCGGCGCGGGGATGAGCCGCGCCTTCATCCGCGACGAACTGTTCAAGCCCTTCGTATCGACCAAGGAGGGCGGCTTCGGCCTCGGCGCGTTCGAGGCATTGCAGATCGCGCAGGCGATGGGGGGCATGATCGACGTTTCGAGCGAGCCGGGAGAGGGAAGCCGGTTCACGCTGTGGCTGCCGCTTGCCGGCGGCGCGGCGGCGGATGAAGCGACCGGAACGATGATGACGAAGGTGGCGACGCGATGAGCGACAGGGGGGGGGAGCCGCGTGCGCTGCTGGTGGTCGAGGACGATCCCGGCCTGCAGGCGCAGCTCAAATGGGCCTATGACGATTATCGCGTGCTGATCGCGGGCGATCATGACGCCGCGATCGACCTGCTGCGCGCCGAGGAGCCGGCGGTGGTCACGCTCGACCTGGGCCTGCCGCCCGACGCAGACGGCACGCGCGAGGGGTTTCGCCTGCTGAAAGCGATCCTCGAAATGAAACCCGATACGAAGGTGATCGTCGTGTCGGGGCACGGCGAACGCGCGAGCGCGCTGGCAGCGATTGCGAGCGGCGCCTGGGATTTCTATCAGAAGCCGATCGCCATAGAGGAACTGGGCCTGATCGTTCGCCGCGCCTTTCATGTCCACGATCTGGAGGCCGAGAATGCCCGGCTCGCGGGCGAGGGCGCGAACGACAACCGCGTCCTCGGCGGCATGATTACCGGCGCGCCCGAGATGCTGAAGGTCGCGCGCACGATCGAGCGCGTCGCCGGGCTCGACGTTTCGGTCATGCTGCTCGGCGCGAGCGGCACCGGCAAGGAGTTGCTGGCGCGCGGCCTGCACGAGGCGAGCCCGCGCCGCGACGGCGCCTTCGTCGCCATCAACTGCGCCGCGATTCCCGAGAATCTGCTTGAAAGCGAGCTGTTCGGGCATGAGAAGGGGGCCTTCACCGGCGCCGTCAAGACGACCGAGGGCAAGATCGAACTGGCGCACGGCGGCACCCTGTTTCTCGACGAGGTCGGCGACATCCCGCTGCCGTTGCAGGTCAAGCTGCTGCGCTTTCTGCAGGAGCGGACGATCGAGCGCATCGGCGGGCGCAAGCCGATCGCGGTCGACACGCGTATCGTCTGCGCGACGCACCGCGACCTCGACGCGATGATCGCCGCGGGCAGCTTTCGCGACGATCTCTATTACCGGCTGGCCGAGATGGTGGTGCGGATTCCCGCGCTCGCCGAACGTCCGGGCGACGCGGTGCTGCTCGCGCGGCATTTCCTCCACCAATATGCGCCGGCGATGAACTCGGGCGTCCGCGGCTTTGCGCCCGACGCGCTGCAGGCGATCGACGAGGGGCGGTGGCCGGGCAATGTCCGCGAGCTCGAAAACCGGATCAAGCGCGCCGTCATCATGGCCGACGGCAAGCTCGTCACCCGCGACGACCTTGACATGGCGGCGGCGGGCGACGGGGGCGAGGAGGCCTATCTGAACCTGCGCAGCGCGCGCGAGGCGGCGGACCGGGTCGCGATCCGCCGCGCGATGACGCAGAGCGAAGGCAATATTTCGCTGGCGGCGAAGCTGCTCGGGATCAGTCGTCCGACGCTCTACGACCTCCTCAAGCAATATCAGATGCAGGGGTGAATGCGCGTCCGGGGGGCCTGGATCGGCGCGCTGTGCGGGGCGGCGCTGCTCGCGGGGTGCGGGGGTCCGCGTCCGCAGGACCCGCGCGCGACGCTCGAGGAACGCCGCGCTGAGTTGCGCGATGCCATCGCCGATGACCCCGCCGCGCTCGACGCGCGGACCGAACTGGCGCGCGTCGCGATCGCGCTGCACGACGGCGTCGCCGCCGAAGCCGCGGTCAAGGCCGCACTCGCGGCGGGGGGCAATGCCGAGGTGCTGCGCCCGCTGCTCGCGCGCGCCTATGCGATGCAGGGCGACGGGCGGCGGGCGCTGCAGACGCTCGACGCCGGCCCGATCGCGCCCGAGGCGATCGGCGAGGCGGCGTGGGTGGCGGGCGACGTCCATCTCGACAATGGCGACCTGGGCGCGGCGCGCGATGCCTTCGACCGCGCGGTGCGCGAACTGCCGCGCGAATCGGCGCTGTGGGTCGACGTCGCGCGCTTTCGCGACGCCAATGCGGACACGCTCGGCGCGCGCGACGCGGTCGACTATGCGATCGAACTCGATCCGCAGAACAGCGGGGCGCTGGCGTTGAAGGCCAATCTGGTGCGCACGCAGCAGGGCCTGGTCGCCGCGCTGTCCTGGTACGACAAGGCGCTGGCGATCGACCCCGACAATGCCGGGGCGCTGATCGACCAGGCCGCGACCTTCGGCGATCTCGGGCGCTACCGCGACATGCTCGCGGCGCTGCGCCGCGCCGCGGCGGTCACGCCGGGCGATCCGCGCCTCTATTATCTGCAGGCGGTGCTGGCCGCGCGCGCCGACGATTACCAGTTGGCGCGCAGCCTGTTGCAGCGCACGCGCGGCGAGATGGACGATCAGCCCGGCTTCATGCTGCTCAGCGCGGTCGTCGAGTTGCAGCTCGGCGGCGAGGCGGTGGCGGCGAGCTGGGCCGAGCGCCTGCTGATGGCGCAGCCCGACAACGGGACGGCGCGGCGTATGCTGGCGGCGGCGAACTGGGCCGATGGTGATGCCGACGGCGCCGGCGAGGCGCTGGCGCCGCTGGTGGCGCGCGCCGATGCCGACAGCTGGTCGCTGCTGCTCGCGGCGCGCGTCGCCGCAGAGCAGGGCGCGCGCGCGGCATCGGCGGGCTATATGGCGCGCGCGGCCGCGCTGACGCGGGGCGATGCGGCGCCCTTTGCGGTCGACGACGACTATGGGCTCGTCGCGATGCGCGCCGACGCCGCGCCGCTCGACCCGGCGAAGGTGATCCCCGCCATCGGCGCGGACATCGAACGGGGGCGCGGCGGCGCGGCGATCAATCGCGCGCGGGCGCTCCGCGATGCGAATCGGGGGGTCGCCGACGCGCATATCCTGCTGGGCGACGCCGCGATGGCGGGCGGGCAATATGAGCTGGCGATCGAAGCCTATCGCAAGGCGCGCGACCTCGACGCGAGCGAGCGGACGACGCTGCGCCTCGCCAATGCGCTATACCGCGCGAACGATCCCGCGGGGTCGGGCGCCGCGATCCTCGCATTGCGCGACAGCCAGCCGTCGAGCATCGCCGCCGACCGGCTGGCCGGGCACCTTGCGATGGACCTCGAGCATTGGGACCAGGCGATCGCGCATTTCGAACGCGTCCGCCGGCGCATCGGCAATCGCGACGTCGTGATCCTGCGCGAGCTGGCGCGCGCGTGGGCCGCGAAGGACCGCGACGACCGCGCGCTGCCGCTGATCGCGCTCGCCTACCGGCTCCAGCCGCTGAACGGCGATATCATGCTGATCTATGCCGACCTGCTCAAACGCCAGGGCGACCGGCAGGCGGCGGAGGACCTGCGCGACAAGGCCGACCAGATCGGGCGCTGAGCATCGCGCCGCGACCGGCGAGCCGGCGAATCAGGCGTCGGTCAGGTCGAGCAGCGCGCGTGCGTCGAGGCCGATGCGGCGAATCTGCTGCGCGACCGGCGGCCAGATGTTGGTCAGGAAATCCTCGCGCATCAGGGTGCGCAGCCGGTCGGTCGCCCCCTCGGCGACGAACATGCCGACGCCGCGCTTCACCGTGACCAGCCCCTCGTCCTGAAAGGTCTGATAGGCCTTGGCGACGGTCAGCGGATTGGCGCCTTCCTCCGCCGCGAGCGAGCGGACCGACGGCAGCATGTCGCCATCGCGATAGGTGCCGTCAAGGATCGCGTTGGCGATGACATCGCGCAGCCGCTGGTAGACCGGTTTCGATTGATCGAGCATGCCGACTTAATGCCATAAGACAGCATCACAGTCAAATTGCGATCCTTGCGCGATGCTTTTCGATGGCGAAACTATATGTCCCAGTCGCGGACGACATCGCCATATTCCGGTCGCGGCCGTTCATCGAGCGGCCTGGCCGGCGTGCCCAGGAAGAAATAGCCGACGATCGTATCGCCCTCGCGCGCGCCGAACGCCGCCGCGACCGGCGGGGAATAGGCCGCCCAGCCGGTCAGCCAGCTTCCGACGAAGCCATGGGCATGCGCCGCGTGGAGCAGGTTCATGCCGACCGCGCCCGCCGACATCTGTTGTTCCCAGCGCGGAATCTTGCTGTCGGCGACCGGCGTGGAGAGCAGCACCAGCAACGTTGGCGCCTGATGCGCGAACTGGTCGAGCGCGGACAGGTCCATCCCCTCGGCGCCCGGATGCTCGTCGATCCACGCCCGCTTCAGCAGCGCCGCAAAGGCATCGCGCTGGCTGTCCGCCACGGTGACGATGCGCCACGGGGCGAGCTTGCCATGGTCGGGCGTGCGCAGGGCGAGCGACAGGATCGCGCGCAGTTGCGCGGCATCGGGACCCGGCGCGACCATGTCGCGCGCCTTGCCCGAACGGCGTGTCGAAAGATGGGCGAGCAGCGAGGAGGTGTCGTTGAACATGCCCGCGCATGTGGGCTTTTTGCGAAGCTTTCGCAAGAGCGCGCCACGGCCCGGACTGGTTACGCGCGCAATTAGATTCTTTCCATACGCAATTTTCGCGCTAGGTTGTCGCATTCGCGCGGCGGAGGGGCCGCGGTATACGAAACAGGGAAAAGGGACGCGCGCGCATGAAAGACATGGCCTTGTGGGACGAGGGGGACTGGATCGCGGTCATCGCGCTGGTCATCCTCGGCGTCTTCCTGAGCATCGGCGCGCTCATCGCGGGCAGCAGAAAGCCCGAGTTCGCCGGGCACCCGAAGGGCCTCTACATGCTCTTCTTCGCCGAGATGTGGGAGCGTTTCTCCTACTATGGCATGCGCGCGCTGCTGATCTTCTACCTGACGCAGCACTGGTTGTTCTCCGACGGCAAGTCGAACCTGATCTATGGCGCCTATACCGCGCTCGTCTATATCACCCCGGTGCTCGGCGGCTATCTCGCCGACCGCTATCTGGGGCAGCGCAAGGCGGTGCTGTTCGGCGGTGTCCTGCTCGCGCTCGGCCATCTCTTCATGGCGTTCGAAGGCGACCACGGCATCACCGACGCCGCGACGAAGCAGGCCGATTCCGCGATCAACATCTTCTGGCTCGCGCTCGCGCTGATCATCGTCGGCTCGGGTTTCCTGAAGGCCAATATCTCGGTGATGGTCGGCCAGCTCTATCGCCTGACCGACCTGCGCCGCGACGCGGCCTACACGATCTTCTATATGGGGATTAACGTCGGCGCCGCGCTCGGCACGATCCTCGTCGGCTATCTGGGGCAGAAGGTCGGCTGGTCCTATGGCTTCGGCCTCGCGGGCATCGGCATGATCGCCGGCCTGATCGTCTTCGTGCTCGGCAAGAAGGTGCTGCTCGGCGCCGGCGAGGCGTCCGCGCCGCTGTCGCGCCAGACCGAATGGACCGTCTATGGCGTCGGCCTCGCCGCGGTCGCGGTGATGTGGGCGCTCGTCCAGTATCAGGACGTCATTCAGACGCTGCTCGTCGTATCGGGCTTCTCGCTGCTCGGCTGGGTGCTGTTCCAGGCGTTCAAGCTCGACAAGGAACCGCGCGAACGCATCTTCGCCATCCTCTTCCTGATCGCGCTCAACCCGCTGTTCTGGGGCCTGTTCGAACAGGCGGGCGGCAGCTTCAACCTCTATACCGACCGCTATGTCGATACGGGCGGGGTGCCCGCGTCGGTGTTCCAGTCGATCAACCCGATCTACATCATCCTGTTCGCGCCGGTCTTTGCCGGGCTGTGGCAATGGCTCGGCAAGCGCGGGCTGGAGCCCTCGGCGCCCGCGAAGTTCGCGCTGGCGCTGGCGCAGGTCGGCGCGGGCTTCCTCGTCTTCGTCTGGGGCGCGAACAGCGTTGCGCCGGAAGTCGCGACCCCGGTGATCTTCGTCTTCCTGCTCTATCTTCTCCACACCACGGGCGAGCTTTGCCTGTCGCCGGTGGGGCTGAGCGCGATGAACCGGCTCGCGCCGTCGTTCATGGCGTCGCTGATCATGGGGGCGTGGTTCTACATGACTGCGGTGGGCAATTTCGTCGCGGGCAAGATCGGCGAGGCGACCGGCGGCGAAAGCGGCGACATGACCAAGGAAGCGACGCTCGGCATCTATTGGGAGATCGGCCTGATCACCATCGGCGCGAGCGTCGTCGTCCTCGCGCTGTCGCCGATCGTGAAGAAATGGATGCACCTCGACACGCTGCGCGATCGCGAAGGCGAACTGGCCGGCGCCGAGGAACTGGCCGAGCCGCAGGGCGCCGGCGTCCATCCTGTTACCAATCCGGGAGCATAATATGACAAGGGGCGTAAGGGGCAGCCTGCTGGCTGCGGTGTCGCTGGCGTTCGCGGGATGCGCGGCGTCGAACGGCACGGTGGAGTCGGCGAACGACAAGCCGGCGGCGACGGCGGACAAACCCGCCAAGTTCGACAAGGACCCCTATCCTTCGACCTACAAGCCCTATCCGGGGCAGGCGACCGCGGTGCGCAATGTCACGATCTTCGACGGCGAGGGCGGGCGGATCGACAACGGCACGGTGCTGCTGACCAACGGCAAGGTCGAGGCGATCGGCGGCGCCGACCTGCCGATTCCGGCCGACATCGCGGTCTATGACGGAACGGGCAAGTATCTGACCCCCGGCATCATCGACATCCACAGCCATCTTGGCGACTATCCCTCGCCCAGCGTTCCCGCGCATTCGGACGGCAACGAGGCGACCAGCCCGACGACGCCCGAGGTGTGGGCCGAGCACAGCGTCTGGCCGCAGGACCCGGGGTTCGGCCGCGCGCTCACCAACGGCGGCGTCACGACGCTCCAGATCCTGCCGGGCAGCGCCAACCTGATCGGCGGACGCTCGGTCGTGCTCAAGAACGTGCCCGCGCGGACCGTGCAGGGCATGAAATTCCCCGGCGCACCCTATGGGCTGAAGATGGCGTGCGGCGAGAATCCGAAGCGCGTTTATGGCGCCAAGGGCCGGATGCCGTCGACCCGCATGGGCAATATGGCGGTCGATCGCCAGACCTGGGCCAAGGCGGCGGCGTACAAGAAGAAGCTGGACGACGGCAAGACGGTCGACCGCGACCTGGCGATGGAAACGCTCGCGGGGGTGCTGTCGGGCGAGATCCGGGTACAGAACCACTGCTATCGTGCCGACGAGATGGCGCAGGTCATCGATATGAGCCACGAGTTCGGCTACAAGGTCGCGGCCTTCCACCACGCGGTCGAGGCCTACAAGATCGCCGACCTGCTGCAGCGCGAGGGAATCTGCGCCGCGCTGTGGGCCGACTGGTGGGGCTTCAAGATGGAAGCCTATGACAGCGTGCCGGAGAATATTCCGCTCGTATACAAGGCCGGCACCTGCACGATCGTCCATTCGGACGACGCGAACCAGATCCAGCGGCTCAACCAGGAAGCGGCGAAGGGCCTTGCCGCCGGGCGCCGCATGGGGATCGAGATCAGCGACGAGCAGGCGTGGACCTGGCTGTCCTACAACCCGGCGAAGGCGCTGGGCATCGAGGCGAAGACGGGCAGCCTGAAACCCGGCAAGATGGCCGATGTCGTGCTGTGGAACGGCAATCCGTTCAGCGTCTATACCCGCCCCGAAAAAGTGTGGGTCGACGGGGCGCTGCTGTACGACGCGATGGACCCCAAGCGGCGGCCGGTGAGCGATTTCGAGCTGGGCCAGCCGGGCGAGGGAGATGTGAAATGATGCGCGCGCTTCTGCTTTCCGTCGCCATCGTGGCGGCTTCGCCCGTCGCGGCGCAGGATGTCGCGATCACCAACGCCAAGCTCGTCGTCGGCGACGGCAGCGCGCCGATCGAGGGCGGCACCGTCGTCGTGCGCGCCGGCAAGGTCGTCGCGGCCGGCGCGGGTGTCGCCGTTCCCGCAGGGGTAGAGGCGGTCGACGCCGGCGGCCGCTATGTGACGCCGGGGATCGTCGCGGCGTTCAGCCGCGTCGGGCTGGTCGAGGTCGATGCCGTGCCGGGCACCAACGACCGCGCCGCGGCGCGCACGCGCTTTTCGGCCGGGCTCGACATTGCGCCCGCGCTCAACCCGATGGGCTCGCCGGTCGCGGTGAACCGCGCCGCGGGCGTCACCCGCGCGATCGTCGCGCCGAGCGGCAGCAGCAACCTGTTCGCGGGGCAGGGCGCCGTCGTCGACCTGGGCGATGACATGGCCATGGTGACGCGGCCCCGCGCCTTGCAGTTCGTCGCCTTCGGCGAGGATGGGTCGGCAAAGGCGGGCGGCAGCCGAGCCGCGACCTTCCTGCTGTTCCGCGAACAATTGCTCGCGGCGCGCAGCTATGCGCGCAATCCCGCGGCGCTCGCCGAATGGGGCAATGACGCGATGATCCAGCGCGCCGATGCCGATGCGCTGGTGCGGGTGATCGACGGCACGACGCCGCTGTTCGTGCGCGTCGACCGCGCCGCCGACATATTGAACGTGCTGGGGCTCAAGAGCGATTTCCCGGCGCTGAAGCTCGTCCTCGTCGGCGCGACCGAGGGATGGCTGGTGGCGCCGCAGATCGCCGCCACGAAGGTGCCGGTGATCCTGTCGCCGCTCAGCGACCTGCCCGACAGCTTCGAGCGGCTGGGCGCGACGCAGTCGAACGCCGGGCGGCTGAAGGCGGCGGGGATCGACGTGTCGGTCGGCGTGTTCGACGACGACGATGCGCACAAAATGGGGTATACGACGCAATATGCCGGCAATCTGGTGGCGCTCACCCGCCAGCCGGGAGCCAGCGGGCTGAGCTGGGACCAGGCCTTTGCCGCGATCAGCAGCGCCCCGGCGCGCGCGATCGGCATGGACGGCGCCATCGGGTCGCTGAAACCCGGCCGGGTCGGCGACGTGGTGATCTGGGACCGTGACCCGCTCGAACTCGGCAGCCGCCCGACGGCGATCTGGATCGACGGCAAGCGCCAGTCGTTGACGACGCGGCAGGACCGGTTGCGCGACCGCTATGCCACGCCGCAGGAAGGGGCGCTGCCCAAGGCCTACGATCGATGACGTAGCGCCGGCAGGGCGCGCAGGAGGGAGACCGACCCCGTGGAACCGATGTCGCTGTTGATCACGACCTGCGTGCTCTTCGTCGGTTCGCACCTCCTGCTCTCGCATCCGCTGCGCGACCCGCTGGCCGGGCGGCTCGGCCCGCGCGGTTTCCAGATCGTCTATTCGGTCGTCGCCTTCGCGACGCTGGCGATGGTCGTGCAGGCGTGGCGCGGCATGCCGCCCGAACCGCCGCTGTGGGCCGTCGACGATCCGCTGTGGGCGCTGGCGTCGCTGCTCGTGCTGTTCGCGAGCATCCTGTTTATGGGATCGCTGATCGGCAATCCGGCGCTGCCCGCGCCCGGCGCCGCCTTTGCCGCGCAGAAGGCGCCGCGCGGCGTCTTCGCGATCACCCGGCACCCGATGATGTGGGGCTTTGCACTGTGGGCGCTCGCCCATGCGCTCGTCATGCCGGCGCCGGGGCAACTCGTGCTGTCGGCGGCGATCGCCTTTCTCGCGCTCGTCGGTTCGGCGGGGCAGGATGTGAAGAAGGCGCGGCTGATGGGCGATGCGTGGCGGCACTGGGCGGCGCGCACCAGCTTCGTCCCCTTCGCGCGGCAGGTCGCGGGCGTCACCCCCTGGGGCGACGCGATCCCGCGCGCGCATGCGCTGGCCGGTGGCTTCGTGCTGTGGCTCGCCGCGACCTGGGCGCACGGCGCGCTCGGCTTCATGGCGGCGGGCATCTGGCGCTGGATCGGGTGAGGGCGCGGTGAACAGCGACGAAAGAATGTCCGACCTGTCGCTGCGCCTGCTCGGCTGCGCCTATGACGAACTCGACCGGGCCGAGCAGCGGGTGATCCGATCGATCGCCGAGCGCTCGCCGACGAGCCAGTCGATCGGCGAGGCCGACGACGGCGCGACGCGGCCGAGCTTCGGCGAACGGCTGGCCGACCGGGTCGCGGCGGTGGGCGGTTCGTGGCGCTTCATCATCGCCTTTTCATGCGTGCTGTTCGTATGGATGCTGATCAATTCGAAGGCGCTCGACCGGCTGGGGCTCGCCTTCGACCCCTATCCGTTCATCTTTCTCAACCTGATGCTGTCGATGCTCGCGGCGGTGCAGGCGCCGGTCATCATGATGAGCCAGAACCGGCAGGCGGCAAAGGACCGCCTCACCGAAAAGCTCGATTACGAGATCAACCTGCGCGCCGAGCTGGAGATCATGCGGCTGCACGAGAAGATCGACCAGATGCGCATCGCCGAGCTGATGGACAAGGTCGACGCGCTGACCGAACGGCTCGACACGCACCTGAAGGGGTTGGGGCGCTCCTAAAGCCGCACCATCCGCATGCCCTGTTCGCCGTAGCGCGGGCCGCTGGTGCCGCCGCGCGGCGCTGCTGCGGCGATGGCGGCGAGGTCGTCGGCGGTCAGCGTCAGGTCGGCCGCGCCGACGCTGTCCTCCATCGTCACGCGGCGCTTGGTGCCGGGGATCGGCACGATGTCGTCGCCCTGCGCGAGCAGCCAGGCGAGCGCGACCTGCGCGTTGGAGACGCCATGCCGCGCCGCGACCGCCGCGATCGCATCGACGATCCGCAGGTTCGCGGGCAGATTCTCGTCCGAATAGCGCGGGTCGTTGCGGCGCCAGTCCTGCTCGGGCAGGTCGTCGCGACTGCGCACGCTGCCGGTCAGGAAGCCGCGGCCGAGCGGCGAATAAGGGATGAAGCCGATGCCATGCTCACGGCAGATGGGCAGGATTTCCTCCTCCACGTCGCGCTCCCAGATCGAATATTCGCTCTGGAGGGCGGTGATCGGCGCGACCTTGGCGGCGCGGCGCAGCGTTTCGGGGCCGGCCTCGGACAAGGCGATGTGGCGGACCTTGCCTTCCGCCACCAGCTCCATCATGCCGCCGACGGTCTCCTCGATCGGCACGGCCGGATCGACGCGGTGCTGGTAGAAGAGGTCGATCGTGTCGATGCCGAGCCGTCGCAGCGATCCTTCGCAGGCGCGGCGGGCGTTGGCGGGGCTGCCGTCGACCCCGGTGATCCGCTGACCTTCGAAGCGGAAGCCGAACTTGGTCGCGATGACGAGTCCCTCGCGCTTGCCCCGGATCGCTTCGCCGAGCAGTTCCTCGTTGCTGAAGGGACCATAGATTTCGGCGGTGTCGAAGAAGGTCACGCCCAGGTCGATCGCGCGATGGATCGTCCGCGTCGATTCGTCGATGTCGGCATTCTCGCCGTAGAGGATGTTGCCGCCCTTGATCATCGGCATGCAGCCGATGCCGATGGCGGAGACGGTCAGGCCGTTGCCGAGCGTGCGGTATTTCATGGCGAAACTCCTTCTGCGGGTGCGTCGTCGACCCGGTCGGCGGCGAATTTGGTGGCGGCGACGTCGCCGACGACGTTGCCGATGGTGCGGAAGATGTCGGGGAAGGTCTCGACCGCGACGAGCAGCCCCAGCGGCGCGACGGGCACGCCCATCGACACCGCGATCGGGGCGATCGAGGTCACATAGCTGATCGACCCGGGCAGGCTGACCGACGACAGCGCCGCCGCCATCGCGACCGCAAGGCCGACCGCCATCGTCCACGGCGTCAGCCCGATCCCGAACAGCCAGGCGATATAGACGACGACCGCCAGGTTCATCGCGGTGCTGGTGAAGCGGAACAGCGCGACCGCGAGCGGCAGCACGATGTCGGCCTTTTTCGGCGGCACGCCCAGTTCGGCCGACGCCTGGAGCATCGCGGGCAGGCAGGCGAGCGAGCTTTGCGTGCTGATCGCCACCGCCAGCGTCGGCACCATCGCGCGGACGAAGCGCGGCAGCGGCACCCCGACGGCGAGCCAGGCGAGCAGCAGCCCCAGGACGACGCAGCATACCCCGATGCCCGACACGATCAGCACATAATGGACCAGCCCGCCGAACGCCGCGACCCCCGCCTTGACCGCGAGCGCATAGCCGAGTGCGAAGACGCCGAAGGGCGCGAGCGCGAGCACCCAGCCGATGACGACGAGCATCGCGTCGCCCAGCGCCTTGAACAGGTTCGACAGCAGGGCGCGCTGCGCTTCGCCGATGCGGGTGATCGCGAAGGCGAAGATGGTGGTGAAGACGATCAGCGGCAGCACCGCCGTCTCGGCCGCCGCCGCGATCGGGTTGGTCGGGATCAGCGACAGCAGGAAATCGCCGAAGGTCGGCGAGGGCGCGGTCTGCGCCGTGCCGCCGAGCCCGTGGCGAAGTGCCGCGGCGGCCTCTGCCGACAGCGGGAACAGCTCGATCAGCAACGGGGTCATGATCAGCGACATCAGCCCCGACAGGAAGATGGCGCCGAGGAAGGTCATCACCGCGCGCGCGGCGAGCGCCCCGGCGCGCGCGGCGTCGGCGGTCGCGGTGATGCCGGTGATCAGCAGCGCGACGATCAGCGGAATGATCGTCATTTTGAGCGCGTTGAGCCACAGCGTTCCGAACGGTTCGACGAACGGCAGCGACGCCTGCGCCGCCGACGGCGAAACGCCTTCGATGCCGATCCCCAGCAGCATCCCGGCGACCAGCGCCGAAAGGATGATCCATGCCGATTTCACGTTCAAACCCCCTGGCCCGCTTGCCAAGCAAAAATGGGTGACTTAGGGCCGTCCCGGTTGTGCGGGATGGGCTCGCATCTGATCCCGACGATTAGGAAGCGGAGGTGCCATGCGCAAGTTTTTCGGGACCGACGGCATTCGCGGGCTGACCAACCAGGTTCCGATGACCGTCGAGGTCGCGATGCGCGTCGGCATGGCGGCGGGGGCGCATTTCCTGCGCGGGACGCACAAGCACCGGGTGGTGATCGGCAAAGACACGCGCCTGTCGGGCTATATGCTGGAAAATGCGCTGGTCGCGGGATTCACCAGCGTCGGGATGGACGTGGTGCAGGTCGGGCCGATGCCGACGCCCGCGGTCGCGATGCTGACCCCGTCGATGCGCGCCGACCTGGGCGTGATGATCTCCGCCAGCCACAATCCGTTCCACGACAATGGCATCAAGCTGTTCGGCCCCGACGGCTACAAGCTGTCCGACGCCGACGAGGCGGCGATCGAACTGCTGCTCGCCAGCGAGCCGCCGCTCGCCGCGCCGGCGCACATCGGGCGCGCCAAGCGGATCGAGGACGCGCGGGGGCGCTATATCCACGCGGTAAAGAACAGTCTGCCGCCCGCGGTGCGCCTCGACGGGCTGAAGATCGTGCTCGATTGCGCCAATGGCGCGGCGTACAACAGCGCGCCGACGGTGTTCTGGGAGCTCGGCGCCGACGTGATCGCGGTCGGCGTCACCCCCAACGGCACGAATATCAACGACAAATGCGGTTCGACCGCGCCGGGTCTGTTGCAGGAAACGGTGGTGGCGAGCGGTGCCGACATCGGCATCGCGCTCGACGGGGACGCCGACCGGCTGATCGTCGTCGACGAAGCGGGCGCGATCGTCGACGGCGACCAGATCATGGCGCTGATCGGCGCGAGCTGGGCGCGGCAGGGGCGGCTGAAGGGCGGCGGCATCGTCGCGACGGTGATGTCCAACCTCGGCCTCGAGCGCTTCCTCGAAGGCGAGGGGCTGCGGCTCGACCGCACCAAGGTCGGCGACCGCTATGTCCTCGAAAGGATGCGCGAGGGCGGGTTCAACGTCGGCGGCGAGCAGTCGGGGCACATGATCCTGTCGGACCATGCGACGACCGGCGACGGCACGCTCGCCGCGCTTCAGGTGCTGGCGGAACTGGTCACGAGCGGCAAGCCGGCGAGCGCGCTGCTCCACCAGTTCGACCCGGTGCCGCAATTGCTGAAGAATGTGCGCTTCGCGGGTGGCAAACCGCTCGAGGATGCGCAGGTCGCGGCGGCGATCGCCGAGGGCGAGGCGATGTTGGTGGACAGGGGCCGGCTGGTGATCCGCGCCTCGGGCACCGAACCCGTCATCCGGGTGATGGCCGAGGGCGACGACGCCGGACAGGTGGAGCGAGTCGTCGACATGATCTGCGACGCGGTGCGCGTCGCGGCGGAATAGAAGCTTTTTTGTTTCCGTTCGTGCCGAGCTTGTCGAAGCACCGTTCTTCTCTCTAAGAGCAGGGAAGGAAAAATGGCCCCCTTCGACAAGCTCGGGGCAAACGGAAGTTAAGGAACAATCATATGCTGGAAATGCGCCCCGATTGCGAACGCTGCGGCCGCGACCTGCCCGCCGATATCCACGGCGCGTTCATCTGCTCGTTCGAATGCACATTCTGCGCGACCTGTGCCGATAAACTCGACGAGCGCTGTCCCAATTGCGGTGGCGACCTGCTCGACCGGCCGCTGCGCGAAGGGGCGGCACTGGCGAAGTTCCCGGCCTCGACCGAGCGGCGGCATCCGGGCGCAAGATGATTTCGATATTCGGGTTCGTCCGATGACCGCGCGCGTCCTGATCATCGCCGGTTCCGACAGCGGCGGCGGCGCCGGGATTCAGGCCGATATCAAGACGGTGACGATGCTCGGCGGCCATGCGATGACCGCGATCGCCGCGATCACCGCGCAAAACACGATGGGCGTGCAGGGCGTCCACGCGGTACCGGCCGAGATGGTGCTGATGCAGATCGACAGCGTCGCGGCCGACATCGGCGTCGATGCGGTCAAGATCGGCATGATCGGCAGCGCACAGACCGCGGCGGCGGTTGCCGACCGGCTTGCGCGGCCCGACCTCGCCGGTGCGGCGGTGGTCTTCGATCCGGTGATGGTCGCGACAAGTGGATCGGCGCTCGCCGATGCGGCGACGATTCGCGCCTTCGAGGCGCTGCTCGATCGCGCGACGGTCGCGACGCCGAACCGCGATGAACTGGCGGCGCTCGGCGGTGAGGCGGCGGTGCTCGCGCACGGTTGCGCGCTGCTCGCCAAGGGCGGTCATGGCGACGGCGACACCGTGACCGACCGCCTGATCGAACCCGACGCCGGCGAGGTCGCGCGCTGGGAGGCGCCGCGGATCGACACGCCGCACACCCATGGCACCGGCTGCACGCTGGCGAGCGCGATCGCGACGGGGCTGGCGCAGGGCATGCCGCTGGAGCCCGCGATCGCGCGCGCGCGCGATTTCGTGCGCCTGTCGCTGCTCGCCGCGCCCGGATTGGGCGAAGGCCATGGCCCGATGGGGCAGCAGGCGGTGCGCAACGACGGGCTGTTCACCGGCCCCGCGCTCAATCAGTTCATGCTGCCGGCGCGGGATTATGCGGCCTCGGTCGCCTTCTACAAGCTGATGGGCCTGACGCAGATCGTCGACAGTCCCGCGAACGGCTATGCACGCTTCGAGGCGGTGAACGGCGTTACCCTGTCGATCCATGTCGGGGAGACCGCGGCAGCGGGCGGCGCGACGGCCTATCTCGAAAGCGGCGCGCTCGACGCCTGGGTTGCCTATCTCGCGCGGCGCGGGGTGCGCTTCGACCACATGCCGCGCGACGAGGAATGGGGCTGGCGCGAGGCGCGGCTGACCGATCCCGCCGGTAATAGCCTGTGCCTCTATCAGGCGGGCGAGTATCGGAGGTATCCGCCGTGGCGGCTATGAGCCTCCTTTCCGCAAGCGGGCGGGGGTGGGTGCGAGCGAAGCGAGTTTTCGCCACCGAGATGGCCCACCCCGCTGCGACTGGCGAGCAAGCTCGCAAGTCTCGCTGCCCATCCCGCAAGCGGGAGGGGGCATGCTGATCGTCGGCGTCGACGAGGCCGGGCGCGGGCCGCTCGCGGGGCCGGTGGTCGCGGCGGCGGTGATCCTGTGCGACGGCGGCATCGTCGGGCTCGACGATTCGAAAAAGCTCAGCGCGAAGCGGCGTGGCGAGCTGGAGATCCAGATCAAGGCGCGCTGCCGCTGGGGCGTCGGCGAGGCGAGCGTCACCGAGATCGACGCGATCAATATCCTTCAGGCGACGCTCCTTGCGATGACGCGCGCGGTCGAATCGCTCGGCTGCGACCCGCACGAGGTGCTGGTCGACGGCAACCGGCTGCCGCGATGGCGCTATCGCGCGCACGCGGTGATCGGCGGCGATGCGCTGCATCCGTGCATCTCCGCCGCGAGCATCATCGCCAAGGAGCATCGCGACCGCATCATGGTCGCGGCGGCGCGCGACTTTCCCGGCTTTGGCTGGGAACGCAACATGGGTTATGGTACCGCGGAGCATCTCGCGGCGCTGCGCCGGCTGGGCGCGACGCCGCATCACCGCTCCAGTTTCGCGCCGGTCGCGCAACTGGCGCTGATCTGACGGCGGGAGAGGGCGATGGGCAGCGGATTCACGGCCGACAATGTGTCGGCCCAGACCGGGCGTGTCTTCCTGATCACCGGGGCCAATGCCGGAATCGGCTTCGAAACCGCAAAGCTGCTGGCCGCGCGCGGGGCGCATGTGATCCTCGCCTGCCGCGATGCTGCGCGCGCCGAGGCGGCGATGGCGCACATCCGTGCCGAGGTGCCGCAGGCCGACCTGACGTTCCAGCCGCTCGACCTCGCCGACCTCGACCGGGTGCGCGAGGCGGCGGCGGCGGTGCTGGACGGCCCGCGCCTGCACGGGCTGATCAACAACGCCGGGGTGATGATCCCGCCACGGACGCTGACGAAGCAGGGCTTCGAACTGCAATTCGGGGTGAACCATCTCGGCACCTTCGCCTTCACCGGCCTGCTCCATCGGCATGTCGACCACCGTATCGTCATCACCGCGAGCCTCGCGCACAAGGAAGGTCAGATCGATTTCAGCGACCTGTCTGCGACGCGCGGCTATTCTCGCTGGCCGCGCTACCAGATGAGCAAGCTTGCCAATCTGCTGACGATGTTCGAGCTCGACCGGCGGCTGCGCGCGGCGGGGCGGGCGACCGAGGCCGTCGGCTGCCATCCGGGCGTCGCGCTCACCGAATTGACGCGGCACCTGCCGTGGCCGCTGCGCTCGATGACGCCGCTGGCGACCCCTTTCTTCAACAGCGCCGCACGCGGTGCCTGGCCGACGCTGCAGGCGGCGACGGGCCCCAAGGTGCGCGGCGGCGATTATGTCGGGCCGCAGGGGCTGGGCGAGATTTCGGGGCCGTCGGGCGCGGCGCGCGCGACCGGCCGCGCGCGCGATCCCCGGCTCGCCCGCGAATTGTGGGACCGCTCGGTCGAACTGACTGGCGTCGATCCGGGGCTCTAGGTCACAGACCCATAATTTACGGGTTCGAGGTTTGAAGCGATTTTGCTCAGGGCGAGGAGGCAAGGCGCAGGAATATGTCGATATTTCAAGACTTGCCGACGAAGCCATGGGCAAAATCGGTCAAATCGCGAAGCGACGCCGAAATGGCTTCGATCTCAGGCTCGTGCGGCCTTGCGGGTAGCGATGCTACCCGCTGCATCCGCCCAAGCCCGATATCTTCGCCATTTCGACGCCTCGAACCCGTAAATTATGGGTCTGTGACCTAGGCGACGTTTACATTCACGCGGCACATTTGATGGCTGCGACGAGATTGAGGAAGCCAGCGTAGTTTCTGGCGAGCTTGTCGTATCGGGTTGCGATGCGTCGGAAGTGTTTGATCTTGTTGAAGAAGCGTTCGATGAGATTACGTTCTTTGTAGAGATGGGAGTCGAAGCTGCGCCATTGCGCGGTTGTTCGGCGCCGCGGGACGACTGGTTTTGCGCCGCTGGCGGCGATGGCGTCCATGGCGCGCTGCCCGTCATATCCCTTGTCCGCGAGAACATGTCTGGCCTGCAATCCGTCGAGCAGGCCTTCGATCTGGGTGATGTCGTTGCGCTCTCCGCCTGTCAGGAGGAAGCGGATCGGGTTACCCAAAGCGTCGGTAGCAGCATGGATTTTGGTGCTCAGGCCGCCTTTTGATCGGCCCAGCGCGTGAGCTTCAAACCGATCTTCGGATCGATCGCTTTTTTTGGGGCACCGGCACTATGCTGATGCGCCCGCACGATGGTGCTGTCGACGAGGATGTACTCGAAGTCGGCATCATCGCTCAGCGCCGCAAAAAGCCGTTCCCAGACCCCATTGCGGCACCAGCGGTTGAACCGCTGATACACCGTGTGCCAGCGCCCGAACTCCTTCGGCAGAACGCGCCAATGCGCTCCCGACCGCGCCAGCCACAAGACCGCCTCGACAAACAGCCGATTGTCTCGGCCCGTCCGGCCAGGATCGCCTGCCTTGCCCGGCAAATGAGGTTCAATCCGCTCCCAAAGCGCGTCGCTTACTTCCTGTCGATCCATCCATGCCGACCTCCAAACAGCCAGCAGCTTGAATCACAATCCTGCGCCAATGGAAATCCTGAATGTAAACGAAACCTAGGATGACGATGCAACACAGGATGGGCGAGGGCCCGCTCCACGATGCCGCGGGGCGGCTGATCGACCCCGGCTATGCGACGCGCGAGGTCCGCCGTTACGACCGCGCGGCGATCGGCGCGGAGCCGGTGCGGATCAAGGAATGGGACTATTATTGCGTGCTCGATGGCGAGTTCGGGCTCGCGCTGACCGTTGCAGACAATGGCTATGCGGGTTTTCTGGGCGTGTCGTGGATGGATTTGCGCGGGCGGCGCTTCGTCAACCACGGCGCCCTGATCGCCGAGCCGATGGGCAGCATGGCGCTTCCCGCCAGCGCCGACCGCGGCGACATCGTCCAGGCGCAGGACGGTCTCGAACTCGCCTTTCGCCACGAACCGGGCGGGCGGCGGCTGACGGTCCATGCGCCGGGCTTCGACGATGGGCGCGGACTGTCGGGCGAGGTCTGGCTCGACCAGCCGCCCATGGACCGGATGGTGATCGCGACGCCCTTCGCCGACGATCCGCACGCCTTCTATTATAACCAGAAGATCAACTGCATGCCGGCGCGAGGCCGAGTGAGGGTCGGAACGGAAAGCCATGATTTCGTTCCCGAAAGCGCCTTCGCGGTGCTCGACTGGGGGCGCGGCGTCTGGACCTATGACAATGTCTGGTACTGGGGATCGGCGTCGGGACTGGTCGACGGCCGGCCGTTCGGCTTCAACATCGGCTATGGCTTCGGCGACACCTCGGCGGCGAGCGAGAATATGCTGTTCGTCGATGGCCGCGCGCACAAGCTCGACCGGGTGACGTTCCACATGCCCGACGGCGCGCCCGACAGCGCGCCGTGGCGCTTCACCAGCAATGACGGGCGCTTCGAGATGGATTTCGCGCCGGCGGTCAACCGCTGGGCAAAGGTCGATGCGGGGATGGTCAAGACCGAGCAGGACCAGGTGTTCGGCTGGTTCTCGGGCCGCGTGATCCTCGACGACGGCACGCCGATGACGGTGCGCGACCTGCCCGGCTTCGCGGAGAAGGTCTGGAACCGCTGGTAGCGCCGCGCCATTCGAAAAAATTTTTTGCAGGTGAGTCCGCGCGGCCACACCACCAGTGGTTGAGTCTGCGAGTCGCGGCGGACTCCATATGTCGTGGCAGACTCCTTTCGTTCTCGTCACGCCGCGCCGCGCCGATGGCGGATTCCTCGGAATCCCGGGCTTGACGGCGGACTCCGCGGGACTCATCAAGGCCTTCTTTCGAACGGAAGCAGGGGCGGATCATGGGTGTGATGGAACGGGTCGAGGGTCCGGTCGCGAAGCAGCGTGCGGCAGCGAAGGCCGTCGCGGACCTGCCGCTCGACAGCATCCTGCAGGGCGATTGCATCGCGATGATGCGTTCGCTGCCCGCCGCGTCGATCGACATGATCTTCGCCGACCCGCCGTACAACCTCCAACTCGGCGGCGACCTCCATCGCCCCGACGGCAGCCAGGTCGATGCGGTCGACGACGATTGGGACAAGTTCGACAGCCTCGGCACCTATGACCGCTTCACCCGCGCCTGGCTCGCGGAGGCGCGCCGCATCCTGAAGCCCAATGGCAGCGTCTGGGTGATCGGCAGCTACCACAACATCTTCCGCGTCGGCACCGCGCTGCAGGATCAGGGTTATTGGATCCTCAACGACATCGTCTGGCGCAAGGCAAACCCGATGCCCAATTTCAAGGGTACGCGCTTTACCAACGCGCACGAAACGCTGATCTGGGCGTCGATGGGCGAAAAGGCGCGCTATACCTTCAATTATCGCGCGATGAAGACGCTCAACGACGAATTGCAGATGCGGTCGGACTGGCTGATCCCGATCTGCGGCGGCCAGGAACGGCTCAAGAAGGGCGGGCACAAGGTGCACCCGACGCAGAAGCCGGAGGCGCTGCTCTATCGCATCCTGCTCGCCTGCTCGAACCCCGGCGACGTCGTTCTCGACCCCTTCTTCGGCACCGGGACGACGGGCGCGGTCGCGAAACGCCTCGGCCGCCATTTCATCGGCATCGAGCGCGAGGACGGCTATATCGCCGCGGCGAAGGAGCGCATCGAAATGGCGCTGCCGCTCGACGAAAGCACGGTGCGGACGATGATGGCGCCCAAGGCGGCGACGCGCGTCGCCTTCGGGACGCTCGTCGAATGCGGGATGATCGCGCCAGGTTCGCGGCTCACCGATGCCAAGCGGCGCTGGAAGGCGACCGTCCGCGTCGACGGCAGCCTCGATTGCGACGGCCAGCCCGCGGGCTCGATTCACAAGGTCGGCGCGGCGGTGCAGGGCGCGCCGAGCTGCAACGGCTGGACCTTCTGGCACCTCGACAATGGCCGGGAACTGCGCGTGATCGACGCGGTGCGGCAGGACTGGCTGCTCGCAAACGAGGCGTAGCCATCCTCCAAATCCGTTCGCCCTGAGCTTGTCGAAGGGCGGTCCTTCTCTTCAACCCCACAAAGGAAGAACGGTGCTTCGACAAGCTCAGCACGAACGGAGAAGGGGAGGCGGATGTTCGCTCCATTGACCAAGCCCGACCTCGGCGCGACGGGGGAGGGCGCTCGCATCTATCTGCGCCCCGCCTGCTTCATCGACCGGCCGCACGAACTCGGCGACGGCTGTCTGCGCATCGCCGACACGATGCTGTGGTTCGCCGCGTGGCATGTCAGCCTGCGCGACGGCGATGCCGTCCGGTCGGCGATCGTTCCGGTCCCCGAACTGGACGACTGGATCGCCGCGATGCCCGACCGCCTGGCCGAGGCGGCGACCGCGCAGCGCGCCGCCACCTGTCGGCCCCGCGCCGTGCTGGCGCTCGGCGAACGCACGGTGCGGCTGAACGAGCCGCAGATCGTCGGCATCCTCAACGTCACCCCCGACAGCTTTTCCGACGGCGGCAAGCATGTCGATGCCGCCGCCGCGACCGATGCCGGTTTCGCCATGGCGTCGGCAGGCGCCGCGATCGTCGACGTCGGCGGCGAATCGACGCGCCCAGGCGCGCCGCTCGTCTGGGAAGGCGACGAGATCGGGCGCATCGAGGGCGTCGTCGCCGCGCTGGCGAAGGGCGGTGTCGCGGTATCGATCGACACGCGCAAGGCCGCGGTGATGGAGGCGGCGCTCGCCGCGGGTGCCGGCATCGTCAACGATATTTCGGCGCTGCGCTACGACGACCGCGCGATGGAGGTCGTCGCGCGCGCCGGCTGCCCGGTGGTGCTGATGCACGCGCCCTCGGCGAAGAGCGACCCGCACGAGGGCGCCCGCTATGACCACGTCCTGCTCGACGTCTACGACATGCTCGCCGACCGCGTCGCGGCGTGCCGTGCGGCGGGGATCGACCCCGCGAGGATCATCGTCGATCCGGGCATCGGCTTCGGCAAGGGGGTCGCCGACAATCTGGCGCTGGTGGGCGGGCTGGCGCTGTTCCACACGCTCGGCTGTCCGATCCTGTTCGGCGCCAGCCGCAAGCGGATGATCGGCGCGCTCGACAATGAAGCCGCCGTCGATCAGCGGCTCGGCGGCAGCATCGCGCTCCACTATCAGGCGGCGGCGCTAGGCGCGCAGTTGCTGCGCGTCCATGACGTTGCGGAAACCCGGCAGGCGCTGCGCGTCTGGCGCGGGCTCAGGGATGCGGCGCTGACGGGGTGACGGTTCGCTAAAATGCGCTCCAGCGGATGCGCTTCTTGCCTTGCTTCTTGCGAAGAGATTTGCGTTCGATCAGCTTTGAATGAATTTTAAAATTCTCATCGATTTTGACGATGAGAACCTTGCTGAAATTTCGGCTGAAATTCAATTCGATAACATTCGTCGATTTGATTGGGCTAATGGTCTTGATCTCGATCAGGTCATTTCCCAATCGACCATCTGAACCCTGCGCATAGTTCCGGTGAAGCCGGATTCCATATTTTATTGCGCCATGTAGCTCGCCGAGATCGCCATAAACTTGCAGATGCTTACCGGTGAGGTTGTGATAATCCCTTGCCGTATCGAGTAATTGGTCGAAGATTTCTATGAGACGGGGATCGGGATCAGAAAGTGCTTCGCGCGCTTCAGATTGTTCAAGATCTTCGTCGAATTCTTCATCTTCGCCGAAGTCTTCCCAACTCATCCACTCGCCATCGCCCAGATATAAGGCGTCGCTGCTCGGCGGATTGTCATATCTCATCTCTGGTTTCTCACGCCGCCGTGTCGATCCCCAGATCGCTCAGCTTGCGATAGAGCGTCGAGCGCCCGATCCCGAGCCGACGGGCGACTTCGCTCATCCGGCCGCGG
Source organism: Sphingopyxis sp. MG (assembly GCF_002953155.1). Classification (NCBI taxonomy): domain Bacteria; kingdom Pseudomonadati; phylum Pseudomonadota; class Alphaproteobacteria; order Sphingomonadales; family Sphingopyxidaceae; genus Sphingopyxis; species Sphingopyxis sp. MG. The sequence goes on along the minus strand of NZ_CP026381.1, from coordinate 1,836,932 downwards.
TAGTGGCCGATGGCGAGGCGGATGACGTCGGCCTCGATTTCTTCGAGCGGGCGCAGGTTGCCGTCGGGCAGATAGAGGGTGATGCCGATTGCCTCGCCGTTGATCGCGACGTCGCTGCCGCTTGACGCGCTGCCGCCGAGCGCCGCCTCGATCGCCTTGAAATCGGCGCTTGTCAGCACGTCGGTCTCGCTGGCGACCGCGGCGCGGAACAGCACGTCCTGCAACTGGCGGACGTTGCCCGGCCACGCATAGGCGGCGAGCAGGCGCAGCGCGTCGTCGGTGACGCCGATCGGCCCCATGCCGGGCAGGCCGCCAATGCGGGCGAGCAGGTGGCGGGCAAGCGGCCCGACGTCGCCGCGCCGCTCGGACAGTGCGGGCAGGGTGAATTGCGCCGCCGACAGCGCATAGAACAGGTCCTCGCGGAAATGCCCCGCCTCGATCAGCTTGTCGAGCGGGCTCGCGCTGGTCGAAATGATGCGCACATCGACGCTCTGGCGGATCGAGCCGCCGATCATCTGCACTTCGCCGCTGTTCAGGAACTCGACGAGCTTCGCCTGCGTCTCGAGCGGGATGCATTCGACATGATCGATGATCAGGCTGCCGCCGTCGGCCTGGACCAGCCGGCCGACCTGACGGTCGAACGCGCCGGGAAAGGCGCCGCGCTCGTGCCCGAACAGGCCCGATCCGATCAGCCCTGGCGATACCGCCGAGCAGTCGACCATGACGAGCGGGCCGCGGGCGCGCGGCGAGGCGCCGTGGATCGCGCGGGCGAACACTTCCTTGCCGGTCCCGGTGCGGCCGTTGATCATCACCGGCACGCGCGCGCGCGCCGCCTTGGCGGCGATGGCGAGCGCGCTGCGGAAATTGGGCGCCGAGCCGATGATTTCCTCGAACGCCAGCGGCGCGCGCAGCTTTTCGGTGAGCGGACGAAGCTCGCCCTGCGGACCGCCGGGCGAGGCGATGCGGTCGAGCGCGCCGAGCAGGCGGTCGGGGGCGATCGGCTTCTGCACGAAATCGCTCGCGCCCGCGCGCATCGCGGTGACCGCCGCTTCGACTCCGTTGCGCATCGTGATGACGATCAGCGGCAGCGCGGGCCGCCAGCGGCGCAGTTCGCCGACGAACTCGCCGAGCGGCAGGCCGGGCACGCCCTGATCGACGAGCACCGCGTCGAGCGCCATCCCGTCCTGCGTGCCGAGCCGGGCGAGCGCGGTGTCGGTATCGGCGGCGATGACGCTGCGCCAGCCGCCGCGCGACGCCAGCGCCGACAGAAAGCGCTGTTGCGCCGGCTCGCTGTCGACGATCATCACCGTTCGCGTGTCGCGCGTGCTTGCCATCGCCCTCGAATCCGTCCTTTGCCGCCGGTCCCCGCGGAAGTGTTCCGCTTTGATGCAGGCTTGTAGCGGACAGGAGTAAAGGGGCGATTAAGGGCTTTCGGGCGTGCCGCAAGGTGCCATGATGGCAAAGCGGGCCTTGAGCATCGCGAAAGGCGTGGCTAAGACCGGCGCGAGACCCGATTCTGGGCCGCATTTCCGCGCGCCTTCGACGGGGAAGAGGCAAGGGGAAAAGCCATGGCGGAACAGCAAATGCAGGCGGCGAACGAAACCTATTCGGGCTTCCTCAGCCTGTTCAAGGTCGGCGCGATCGCCACCGGCATCGTGGCCATCGTCGTCGTCCTGCTGATCTCCTGACGCACGACCGCATGCGCATTGCTGTCCTGAGGGAGCTCGCCCCCGGCGAGTCCCGTGTCGCCGCGACCCCGGAAACCGTGAAGAAATTCATCGGCCTGGGCGCTGAAGTTGCCGTCGAGACCGGGGCAGGGGAACGGGCTTCGATCGCCGACGCCGACTATGCCGCCGCCGGTGCGAGCGTCGCATCGCGTGCCGACGTGTTGAAGGGCGCGGGGATCATCCTCGCCATCCAGGGGCCCGATCCGCAGGGTCTGTCGGGTTTCGCCGATGGCGCGTGGCTCGCCGCCGGGCTGAACCCGTTCGGCGAGCGGGCGCGGGTCGACGAATATGCCAGGCTCGGACTCGAGGCGCTGGCGATGGAGTTCATGCCGCGCATCACCCGCGCGCAGTCGATGGACATCCTTTCCAGCCAGGCGAACCTTTCCGGTTACAAGGCGGTGCTGATGGCGGCGAACGCCTATGGCCGCGCCTTTCCGATGATGATGACCGCCGCTGGCACGGTCAGCGCCGCCAAGGCCTTCATCATGGGCGTCGGCGTCGCGGGGCTTCAGGCGATCGCGACCGCGCGCCGCCTGGGCGCGCAGGTCAGCGCGACCGACGTGCGCTCGGCGACGAAGGAACAGATCCTCTCGCTCGGCGCCAAACCGATCTTCGTCGAAAGCGTGGCGGGGATCGAGGGCGAAGGCGCGGGCGGCTATGCGACCGAAATGTCCGACGAATATAAGGCGGCGCAGGCCGAACTGGTGTCGTCGCATATCGCCAAGCAGGACATCGTCATCACCACCGCGCTGATCCCGGGACGCCCGGCGCCGCGCCTGATCAGCGACGCGCAGCTCGCGACGATGCGCACGGGCAGCGTGATCGTCGACATGGCGGCCGAAAGCGGCGGCAATGTCGAAGGATCGGTGTCGGGCGAGACGAAGCGGATTCACGGGGTCACGGTGATCGGCGCGCAGAATATCGCCGCGCTGATGCCCGCCGACACCAGCGCGCTGTTCAGCCGCAACCTGTTCAACTTCCTTTCCGCCTTCTGGGACAAGGAACAGGGAAGGCCGGTACTCGACGAAGAGATCGGCAATGCCGTCCGCTTGACGCAGGGCGGCAAGGTCGTGAACGAGCGGTTGCTCGGGTAGTCAAGGAAGATCGGGAGATATAACATGGATTTCATTGCGATTTTCTCGATTTTCATCCTGGCCTGCTTCGTCGGTTATTTCGTGGTCTGGTCGGTGACGCCGGCGCTGCACACGCCGCTGATGAGCGTCACCAACGCGATTTCCTCGGTCATCATCGTCGGCGCGCTGATCGCCAGCGCCGCGGCGGGATCGCCGCTGTCGAAATGGCTGGGCCTTGCCGCGGTGGTGATGGCGAGCATCAATATCTTCGGCGGCTTCGCGGTCACCGGGCGCATGCTTGCGATGTACAAGAAGAAGGAGCGCTAAGGCGCTGCAATCCATGGATTTGATGACGAGGCGGGGACGGCCGGCTCGGCAGGGGAATTAGCATGCACGAACTCGCACCGATCAATCCCTGGGTGGCGCTGGCCTATCTGGTTTCCGGGGTCTTCTTCATCCTTGCGCTGCGCGGCCTGTCGTCGCCGGCTTCGGCACGGCGCGGCAATCGTTTCGGCATGGCGGGCATGACGATCGCGGTCGTCACCACGCTGGTGACGCACGAACTCGCCAACCCGGTCGAGGTGCTCGGCGCGATCGCGATCGGCGCCGTCATCGGCATCGTGATGGCGCGCAAGATCGCGATGACCGCGATGCCGCAGCTCGTCGCGGCGTTCCACAGCCTCGTCGGCCTCGCCGCGGTGGCGGTGGCCGCCGCCGCCTATCTGAACCCGGGCGCGTTCGGCATCGCCGACGAACTGGGCCAAATCTTCACCGTCAGCCGGGTCGAGATGGGGCTGGGTGTCGCGATCGGCGCGATCACCTTTTCGGGATCGGTGATCGCCTTCCTGAAGCTCAACGGCAATATGTCGGGCGCGCCGATCATGCTGCCGCTGCGCCATCTGATCAACCTTGGCACGCTCGCCGCGATCCTCGGCCTGATCGGCTATTTCCTGACCGACCAGTCGGGCTGGGTGTTCTGGACGATCACGGGCCTGAGCTTCCTGATCGGCTTCCTGCTCATCATCCCGATCGGCGGCGCCGACATGCCGGTCGTCGTCTCGATGCTCAACAGCTATTCGGGCTGGGCGGCGGCGGCGATGGGCTTCACGCTCGGCAACACCGCGATGATCATCACCGGCGCGCTCGTCGGCTCGTCGGGCGCGATCCTGTCCTACATCATGTGCCGCGCGATGAACCGCAGCTTCATCAGCGTGATCGCCGGCGGCTTCGGCGCCGACACCTCCTCGGCGGGCGGCGCCGCGAAGGAACAGCGGCCGTGGAAGCCGGGCAGCGCCGACGACGCGGCCTTCCTGATGAGCCAGGCCGACAATGTCATCATCGTCCCCGGCTACGGCATGGCGGTCGCGCAGGCGCAGCACGCACTGCGCGAGATGGCCGACCTGCTCAAGAAGGAAGGCGTCAACGTCAAATATGCGATCCACCCGGTCGCGGGGCGCATGCCGGGCCACATGAACGTCCTGCTCGCCGAGGCGAACGTCCCCTATGACGAGGTGTTCGAACTGGAGGACATCAACAACGAATTCGCCCAGTGCGACGTCGCCTTCGTCATCGGCGCCAACGACGTGACCAACCCGGCGGCGAAGACCGACAAGACGTCGCCGATCTACGGCATGCCGGTGCTCGACGTCGAGAAGGCGAAGACGGTGCTGTTCGTCAAGCGCTCGATGGGCGGCGTCGGCTATGCCGGGGTCGACAACGACGTTTTCTACATGGACCAGACGATGATGCTGCTCGGCGATGCGAAGAAGATGGCCGACGATATCGTCAAGGCGCTCAGCGGCAGCGGCCATTGACCTCGACCGTCGCGGCGGCGAAAGCGGGATCGTTATCGGTTTGAAACCGTTATCGATCCCGGCGTCGCCAGGATGACGAAAGAGGGACAATATTCACGATGCGCAAGATCGGCCTGATCGGTGGAATGAGCTGGGCCTCCACCGAGCTCTATTATCGCCACCTCAACAAGGGACTGCAGAAACGCATCGGATCGAGCTGTTCGGCGCCAATCCTGTTGGAGAGCCTCAACTATTGCGACCTGTCGCGGCTGACGACGCCCGAACAGTGGGCGCACGCGCAGGAGGTGCTGATCGCCTCGGCGCGGCGGCTGGAAAAGGCGGGAGCGACGGCGCTGATGATCGCCGCCAATTCGATGCACAAGGTCGCCGAAGAGGTCGCGGCGGCGATCGCCATCCCGCTGATCCACATCGTCGACGAAACGGGCGCGAAGATGCGCGCCGACGGCATCCGGACCGCGGCGGTGATCGGCACGCGCAACGTGATGACCGAGCCGTGGTTCCGCCAGCGGCTGGTGCGGCACGGGCTGACGCTCGCGCCCTATGACGCGGACAGCGCCGACGCGGTCGACCGCATCATCTATGACGAACTGATGCAGGGCCGCGTGACCGAGGATTCGCGGCGGACGATGCGCACCATCATCACCGACATTGCGAAGCAGGACGTGCAGGCGCTGGTGCTCGCCTGCACCGAACTGGTCATGCTCGTCGATCCCGACGCCAATGTGCTGCCGATCTACGACACGACGCGCATCCACGTCGCCGCCGGCATCGACTGGATTCTGGGCGACGAACCGTAGGCCGCCGCCGCGCGACAGTATCGGATTCTTAAGGCCGGACCGCTAGAGTGTTTTCAAGTCAGGCGGAACCGCCTGACGGCTCGGAAAACGCGGCAAGACAAGAATCTGGAGTGCCGGTTTTGATTCCATCAAAACCGAACGCACTCCAGGGCCGATCGGGACCGGTTGTGGGTGGGGGTGTTTCGAACGCGTGCGGGTTGCTCTGGCTCTTGTCTACATCGCGGTCCTGCACGGGATCGTGGCGCTCGCGCTGCTGCGCCCCGACCTGATCGACGCGCAGCGCTGGCGCGCGTCGTGGCTCCAGCCCGAACCGAGCGCCTATGGCGCGCAAAGCCACCGCCTGTTCCGTGCCATCGACGCCGACGCGGCGCCGGGCCGGTTGCTGCTGGCCGGCGACAGCCAGTTGCAGCGGCTCGACACCGCGGCGCTCGATATGCCCGCCTATAATTTCGCCGCGGGCGGCGACACGATGCGCGACGTCGCGCGGCGCATCGCCGACTATCGCCAGCCGGGCGAGGCGAAGGCGGTGGTGCTGTGGGCCGGCGTTAACGACCTGCTGCGCGGCCGCGACCCCGAAGCGGTGCGCGCGGCGTTCGAGCAGGCGGAGGCCGCCATCCCGGCCCCGACTCCGATCCGGCTCGTATCGATCGCACCTGTTGGAGCGAAGCCGCCCCGGCACGACCTGCAGCGCGCCATTGCGCGGACCAATGCGCTGCTGGCGCAGGCGTGCCGCGCGCGCTGCCGCTTCGTCGACGTGACCGCCGGGCTTGCCGGTGCCGACGGCGCACTCCGGCCGGCCTACGACAGCGGCGACGGCCTGCACCTGAACCGTGCCGGCGGACTGGTGGTGGCGGCTGCGATCAACGGCCTGCCGGTGGCGGCGCGATGAGCGGTGAGGCGCCGAAAATCCGGCTCCAGAGCCTCGACATCATGCGCGGCCTCGCCGCGCTCGCGGTGCTGCTGTTCCACTACAGCGTCATCCTGCCGCGCTTCGCCCCGGCAGCGCGGCCGATCCCCATCGCCTTCGAAGCGGGCGGCTATGGCGTCCACCTGTTCTTCGTCGTGTCGGGCTTCGTCATCCTGATGTCGCTCGAACGCAGCAGTGCGTCGCAATTCCTGATCTCGCGCTTCACGCGGCTCTATCCCGTCTATTGGCTCGCCTGCCTGCTGACCTTCGCGGTGCTGACCTCGTCGCACTGGATTGCCTACAGCGTCAGTGCGGGCGAATTCCTGATCAACCTGACGATGATGCAGTCCTTCGTGCGGGTCGGGGCGGTCGACGGCGTCTACTGGAGCCTTGCCTATGAGCTGGGTTTCTATGCCTTTCTCTTCACCGCCCTGCGGCTCGGCGGCGCGCGGATCGTTTCGATCCTGCCGCATTACATGGTGGCGGGGGCGGCGCTGTTTTCGGTCGCCGCGCCCTATATCCCGCATCCGCTGCACCTGTTGCTGATGCTCAACCAATATGCCGACCTGTTCGGCTGCGGTCTGGCACTCTACCTGCTGCGCACGCGCGGCTTTTCGCTCGCGCAGGCGGCGATCCTGCCCGCGACGCCGCTGGTCGAGGCGCTTTACGATGGCTGGCACGGGCTGATCGTCGTCGGCCTGATCGTGCTGGCGATGAGCTTCGCCTGCCTGACCCGCTGGCAGCCCGGACGCCTCGCGAGACCGCTGACCTGGCTCGGCGGCATTTCCTATGCGCTCTATCTGACGCACCAGATGCTCGGATACGCGCTGATCGCGCACCTGCAGGAGCTGGGGGTCGGACCCTGGGTGTCGTTCGCGGTCGCGCTGGGCTGTGCGCTGCTGCTCGCGCATCTGCTGACCCATTATTGGGAGCGCCCGGTGTCGGCGTGGATGAAGCGCCGGCTGACGGCGTGGGCCGCGCGCGTCCGCACTCCGCTTGCCGCGCGGGCGCCGTCCGGCTGATCCGCCGCCACCGGGCTTGGCAGCGCCGCGCGATTGTCCCATGATCGGCGTGAGAGGATGGGAGAAAGAGATGCGAGTCCACCAGCTGCCGCACGCCCTTGGCCTTGGGATCGCCGCCGTGGCGATGCTCGCGGCCTTCCCCGCGGGGGCAAAGACCATATCCGTCGCGCCCGGCGGCCCCGACGCCAACGAGGCTTTGCAGGAAGCGCTGATCCTGGCCGAGCCCGGCGACATCGTCGAACTGGGCGCCGGGGTGTGGAAGCTGACCGACGGGCTCTCGCTCGATGTCGACAAGGTCACGCTGCGCGGCGCGGGGACGAAGGAGGGCACCGGCTCGATCCTCGATTTCTCCGACCAGCAGGGGGCGGGCGAGGGGCTGCTCGTCACTTCCGACGACGTGTATCTGACGAATTTCGCGGTGCTCAACACCAAGGGCGACGGAATCAAGTCGAAGGGCGCCGACCGCATCGTCTATCACCGGCTGCGCGTCGAATGGACCGCGGGGCCGAAGGAGACCAACGGCGCCTATGGCATCTATCCGGTCGAGAGCAGCGACGTGCTGATCGACAGCGTCTATGTCCGCGGCGCGTCGGACGCGGGCATCTATGTCGGCCAGTCGCGCAATATCGTCGTGCGCGATTCGATCGCGACCGAGAATGTCGCGGGGATCGAGATCGAGAACAGCTTCGACGCCGACGTCCACGACAATGTCGCGACGAAGAACACCGGCGGCATCCTTGTCTTCGACCTGCCCAGCCTGCCGCAGCAGGGTGGGCACAATGTCCGCGTCTTCGACAATGTCGTCAACGACAACAGCACCCCCAATTTCGCACCGAAGGGCAATATCGTCGCGAGCGTCCCCACCGGCACCGGCGTGCTGGTGATGGCGAACAGCCGGGTCGAGATATTCGACAATGTGTTCGAGAACAACGGCACCGCCAATGTGATGATCGTCGGCTATCGCTATCCCTATCAGGACGACAAATATCAGCCGCTGCCCCGCGACATCGCCGCGTGGAACAACGAGCATGGCAAGGCCGGGTTCGCACCGGCGTTTCCGGGCGGGGCGGAGATCGCGGCGGCGATGGGCGGCGCGATCCCCCCGGTGCTGTGGGACGGTGCGGGGAGCGCGATCGTCAACGACGACGTCGCCGTGCTGTCGCTGAACCTGCCCGACGTATCGACGCCGCAGAGCGAGGCGAAGCCGTCGCCCGCCGACCTGAAAGGCGAGGCGCCGACGCCGCTTCCCGGCATCACGCTGCCCGCGGCGATGGAGGCGAAGGTCCGGTGAGGCGCGTCGCCGCCGCGCTGGCCGCCGCGCTGCTGTGTGCGAGCGGCGCGGTCGCGGTGTCCGAACCGGGGCCGCAGCAGGCGGTGATCGACGGCGATACGATGCCGCGCAAACTGTCCGAATTCGGCCTGTTTCGCGTCGGCACCAGCGAGCCGGTCGGCGGTCTGCTGCCCTATACGCTGCACACCCCGCTGTTCAGCGACTATGCCGAGAAGCACCGGCTGATCTGGATCCCGCCGGGCCAGCATGCCGAGGTGGCCGACGATGGCGCGATCGCCTTTCCGCTCGGCACCGTGATCGTCAAGAGTTTCGGCTGGCCCGACCGGGCGGGCGGCGCTCCGCTCGAGACGCGGCTGCTGATCCACCGTGCGGACGGCTGGGCGGCGCTGCCCTATATCTGGGACGCCGATGGGAAGGACGCGACGCTGGCGCTGGCCGGGCGGCGGGTTCCGGTGACGTTCCGGAGCCCCGACGGCGAGGCGCACAGCATCCGGTACGCGGTGCCCAACAAGAATCAGTGCAAGGAATGCCACAGCAAGGCGGGCGCGATCGTCCCGATCGGGCCGAAGGCGGCGAACATCGATTTCGGCGCGGCGGCGGCGCGCGGCGATGTCGCGCGGTTCCTGACCGGCCCGGCGCGGCCGGTCGCGCCGATGCCGCGCTGGGACGATCCGGCGAGCGGATCGCTCCATGACCGCGCGCGCGCCTATCTCGACGCCAATTGCAGCTATTGCCACAACCCCGAGGGTAGCGCGTCGAACAGCGGGCTGTTCCTGCGCTGGACCGACCCGGTGGGCGTCAATTACGGCGTCGGCAAGCGCCCGACCGCCGCGGGACGCGGCAGCGGCGGGATGGAGTTCGCGATAAAGCCCGGCGATCCCGACCACAGCTTCCTCATCTACCGCCTCGAAAGCCTCGACCCCGGCATCGCGATGCCCGAGATCGGGCGCTCGACCGTGCACAGGGAAGGCGTGGCGCTGCTGCGGCAATGGATAGCGGAGATGCCGAAAGGCGAGTGATGGCCGGACATACCGTCCGCTGCTTTTCGCCGGATGCTTGCCAAGAGCGCCAAACTGACCCTAGGTCGGGCCATGACCTCGCTCGTCCTCCACGATTATTTCCGCTCCTCGGCCAGCTATCGCGTCCGCATCGCGCTGAATCTGAAGGGACTCGCCTATGAGCGCGTCGAGATCAGCCTGATCGCGGGCGAGCAGAAGAGCGACTCCTATCTCGCGCAGAATGCGCAGGGCTTCGTGCCGCTGCTCGTCGCCGACGGGCAGACGATCATCCAGAGCCTCGCGATCATCGACTGGCTCGACCGCGCCTTTCCCGAACCGCGGCTGATCCCCGATGACGCGATGCCGCGCGCGGTCGCGCTCGCGCAGGCGCAGGTCGTCGCCTGCGACATCCACCCGCTCAACAATCTGCGCGTGCTCAAATATCTGAAGCGCGACCTCGGGCTCAACGAGCAGACCAAGGACCGCTGGTATCGCCACTGGATCATCGAGGGCTTCGACGCGCTCGAGGCGATGGCGGGCGACGGCCGCTATCTTGGCGGCGAAACGCCCGGAATCGCCGACTGCTGCCTGGTGCCGCAAATGTACAATGCGCGGCGGTTCGATGTGCCGCTCGATGCCTATCCGCGGCTCGTCGCCATCGACGCGGCGTGCACGGGGCTGGACGCGTTCCAGCGGGCGCACCCCGACGCGGTGAAGGCGGCATGATCCGGCTCCTCGCGGGGGTCGCGGCGCTGGCGCTGCCGGTGACGGCGCTGGCCGAGGAGACCGGCGACCAGGACATCGTCGTCACCGGCGCGGGATTGCTGCGACCGGCGCCGGGCGACGGGGCGCAGGGCGTGGCGGTGCTGCGCGATCTCGACCCCGGCCTCGGCTCGCGCATCGAAAACCGGCTGCGCGACGAGGCGGGGATCGTCCAGTTCCGGCGCTCCGACGGACGCACCGCGCATCCGACGAGCCAGGGCGTGACGCTGCGCGGGCTCGGCGGCAATGCGTCGAGCCGCGCGCTGGTGACGCTCGACGGCGTGCCGCAGGCCGACCCCTTCGGCGCCTGGGTCGCGTGGAGCGCCTATGACGCGATCCGGCTCGGCGGCATCGTCGTCGCGCGCGGCGGCGGCAGCGGCGCCGACGGGCCCGGCGCGCTCGCCGGCACGATCGGCCTCTATTCCGAAATGGCGGACGGCATCGAGGCGAGCTTCGCCCACGGCAGCCGCGACGGCTGGGACGCGACGCTCAGCGCCGGAGCGCGGCTCGGCGCCGGGCAGGTCGCGATCGACGGGCGCTACAGCCGCGGCGACGGCTTCGTGCCCGTAACGGCGGGACAGCGCGGCGCGGTCGATCGGGCGGCGCCTTATGAGCAGGGTGGGCTCGGCGTGCGGCTGCGGTTCGACGCGGGCGCCGACAGCCGGGTCGAGGCGAGCCTGCGCGGCTTTTCCGACCGGCGCGACCGCGGCGTCGATTTCACCACCAGCCGGATCGATGGGGTCGATGCCAGCCTGCGCTTCGTCCACGACCCGGCGGGCGCGACCCAGTGGCTGGCGCTCGCCTATGTCCAGCAGCGCGATTTCGACAGCGGTTTCGCCAGCGTCGCGGCGGATCGGAACAGCGTCGCGCCGGCGCTGTTCCAGCGCGTGCCCGCGACCGGACTCGGCGGGCGCGTCGAATTGCGCCCGGCGATCGGCGACGCCAATCCGCTGCGGGTCGGCGTCGACTGGCGTCGGACCGTCGGACGTACCGAGGAGGATTATTTCTTCACCGGCCTCGTCCCCGGCCGCCATCGCGTCGCGGGCGGCAGCAGCGACACGCTCGGCACATTCGCCGAATGGACCTCCGGCGATCCGCACGAAGCTTTCCTGTGGACCGTCAGCGGACGCCTCGACCGCTGGTGGCTCGCGGCGGGCTATCGGCACGAGTATAATTTCGGCGGCCCGCCGATCAGCGATGCGACCTTCGCGGCGCGACAGGGATGGGAAGGCAGCGGGCGCATCGGGCTGCGCTGGACCGCGAACGGCTTTTCGCTGCGCGCCGCGGGTTATCGCGGCTGGCGCCTGCCGACGCTTAACGAGCTCTATCGCCCCTTCCGCGTCGGCGCCGACGCGACCGCTGCGAACGAACTGTTGAAGCCCGAGCGATTGTGGGGCGGCGAAGTCGGCGCCGATTGGCAGGGCGGTGGAACGAAGCTGTCGGCGACGCTGTTCGCGAACCGGCTGTCGAATGCGATCGCCAACGTCACGCTCGCCACCGGTCCCGGCAATTTCCCCGGCGTCGGCTTCGTCGCGGCGGGGGCGACTTACAGCCAGCGGCAGAATCTCGACGCAATCGACAGCAAGGGGGTCGAGGTCAGCGCCGAGCAGGCGATCGGCCCCGCGGTGCTGCGCGCAACCTGGGCCTATACCGACGCGCGCGTCGATGCTTCCGGAGCAGCCGCGGCGCTCGACGGACGGCGCCCGGCGCAGATCGCGAGGCACGGCGCCAGCCTGTCGCTGCGCGACAATGGCGGCGGCCCCTTCGGCGGCTTTGCGACACTGCGCTATATCGGCGCGCAGAATGAGGACGACCTCGGCCTCCAGCGGCTGGGCGACGCGCTGACGCTCGACGCCGGGCTGTCGTGGCGGCTTTCCGGCGTGATCGGGATCGAGGCGCGCGGCGAGAATCTGTTCGACGAGCCGGTGCCCGCCGCCATCTCCTCCTCGGGGATCGTCGAGCGCGCGACGCCGCGCACCTTGTGGATCGGCACGCGCATCAACTTCTGATCGTCACGGTAACTTCGGACCTTCACAGCGCCGGGTTTGGCGATAAGAAAGGGCATGCCACCCAAGACCCTCAACCTCGACCAGTTCCTGCCGTATCGGCTGTCGATCGCGTCCAATTCGCTGTCGAGCCGGATCGCGGCCGAATATCAGAGCCGGTTCGGCCTCAAGATTCCCGAATGGCGGCTGATGGCCGTGCTCGGCGAAGGGCGGCCCAAGACGCAGCGCGAGCTGGTCGCGGCGACGCGGATGGACAAGGTGACGGTCAACCGGGCGGCAAAGGCGCTCGCCGATCGCAACCTGATCGCGCGGCAGGCGCACGAGGCCGACCGGCGCTCGCATCATCTGGAACTGACCGAGACCGGCCGCTCGCTTTACGATGCGATCGTTCCCGCGGCGCTGGCGACCGAGGCGCGGCTCGAATCGCATATCAGCGCCGCCGAGCGCGCGACGCTGATGACGATCCTCGCCAAGCTGACCGCCGCCGCCGAAGATTATGGCTGATCGGACCTATCGCGCCGCGCCTCCCGACGCGCTGCGCGTCGAACCGCTCGGCGACCTCACCCTGATCTTCGACCGGCGCTCGACGCAGACGCATATCGTGGTTTCGCCGATGCCTGAGATATTGGCGGCGATGGGTGCCGACGGCTGCAACGCCGCCGCGGTCGCCGCGCGGCTGGCAGCAGCATTCGACCTCGGCGACGCGGACGGCGCGCAGGCGCTCGTCGCCGAACGGCTCGTCGAACTGGCGGAACTGGGGCTGGTGGCGCCGGTGTGAGATATGGAACGCGCCTCGCGGTCGGCCCGGTGCAGTTCCGCATCGGCAGCGACTGGGCGGCGCCGATCGCCGCGCTGAACCGTCTCTACGCCGGCTATCCCGGCGACGAAGACCGCCCTGCCGACGCCACCGTGCGGCTGTTCGCGGCGCGGCCGTGGCGGCGCTGGCTGCGCCCATCGGTGCAGATCGGCGGCGACTTCACCGTTCCCGATGCGCTGCCGCTGCCCCTGTCGATGGGGCTGCTCGCGGCGGAGATGGGGATGAACCTGCAGGTCGCGCTCGGCTGGCGCCGCCACCTGCTGCTCCATGCGAGCGCGGTGGCGAAGGACGGACGCGCGGCGATCCTGTCGGGCGAATCGGGATCGGGCAAATCGACGCTCGCGGCGCTGCTCGGCGAGGACGGTTGGCGGCTGATGGGTGATGAATTCACACTGGTCGATCCCGCGAGCGGCGACGCGCTGGCGTTCCCGCGCGCCGTCAGCCTGAAGAACGCGGCGATCGCCGAGGTTGCGGCGCGGGTCGATCGCGCGCGCCTCGGCCCGTTGCTCGCGGGCACCCCGAAGGGCGACATCCGCCACCTGATACCGCGTGCCGACGCCGTCGCGGCGATGCACGATCCGGTGCGCCCGGCGCTGCTCCTCTTCCCGCGCTTCGGCGGCGAGGCGGCGGTCGAGCCGATGGGCGAGGGGGAGGCCTTCGTGCGCCTGACCGAAGCCTCGACCAACTATGTCGCGCTCGGCGAAACCGGTTTTGCCGCGCTGCTGCGGCTGGTGCGCGAGACGCCGGCCTTTGCCGTCTCCTATCCCGACAGCGCCACCGGCATGGCGCTCGTCGACCGGCTGTGGGCGGAGGCGGCGCGGTGAGCGCGGTGCGCGATCTCGTCGCGTTGCTTGCCGGGCGGCAGGACCCGGCGGCGCTGGCGCCGCGCGCGTGGGACGGGGTGATCTCGGTGGCGCGGGCAGAGGCCTTGCTGGGCACGCTGGCCTGCCGGCTCGCCGATGCGCCGCTGCCGCCGCCGGTCGCCGCGCTCTTTGCCGACCAGCGCGCGGCCGTCGCGGTCGCGCAGGCCCAGGCATTGTGGGAAGCCGAAATGGCGCGCCGGGCGCTGACGTCCGAACGGCTCGAATTCGTGCTGCTCAAGGGTACCGCCTATGCGGCGGCGGGGCTGTCGTGCAGCGAGGGGCGGCAGATCGGCGACCTCGACATATTGATCCCGTGGCACGAGGTCGGACGAGTCGAGAACGAACTGCTCGAATCGGGGTGGGAATGGGTGAAGTCGGACCCCTATGACGATGCCTATTATCGCGAGCATATGCACGAACTGCCGCCGATGATCCATCGCAGCCGCGACCGCATGATCGACGTCCACCACACCATCCTGCCGCGCACGCACCGCCGGACGCCCGATCCGCTGGTGCTGGTCAGCGAGGCGGTCGCCACGGCGGACGGTTTCACGGTGCTGTGTCCGGTCGACATGGTGTGTCACTGCGCCGCGCACTTGCTGGCCGACGGCGACCTGCAGGGCGGTCTGCGCAACCTGTGGGATTTCCACTGCCTGACGCGCGATTTCGCGGCCGCCGATCCGGATTTCTGGGACCGGCTCGCGGCGCGCGCGGACAAACACGAACTGGGGCCCGAGGTCGCCCGCGCGGCGCGGCTGGCGCATGCGCTTTACGGCGCGACGCTTCCGGCCGGGTGGAGCCAGCCGCGCGCGGCGGACCGCCTCTATGTGCGCCGCCTGCTCGCGCGCGACGATTGGGGACGCCCCACCGACTTTCTATTGCAGCAGGCCTTCTATATCCGCTCGCACTGGATGCGCATGCCGCCGGTCCTGCTCGCGCGGCACCTGTGGACCAAGTGGCGCCGCAATCAATAGGGTCTGTCCCTGTTCATCGGATGCCGGCGAGCAGCGGCACCAGTTCGGCATAGTCGTCGATCACATGATCGGCGCCCAGTTCCTCGACCGGCTGGTGCAGGAAGCCGAAGCTGACCGCGACGCTGGTCGCGCCCGCGCCGCGCGCCGCCATGACGTCGAAGATGCTGTCGCCGACAAAGGCGGTGCGCCCGCCGCCGCATGCTTCGATCATCGCGCGGATCGGTTCGGGCGACGGCTTGCGCTTTCCGGGCCCCAGCGTGTCGCCGCCGATGATCGTCGCCATGCGATCGGCGAGCCCCAGGTCCCCGAGCAGTTGGCGTGCGAGGTCTTCGGCCTTGTTAGTCATCACCGCGGTCCGGACGCCGAGCGCGTCGAGGCGGTCGAGCGCCGCGAGCAGGCCGGGGAAGGGACGGCTGTGGACCGCGATGTGCGCCCGGTAATAGGCGATCAATTCGTCGTAGAGGCGCGGTGAGGCATCGGCGGGGACGCCACCGGTCGCCGCGAGTCCCTGTTCGAGCATATGCGCCGCGCCCAGCCCGACCATCGGCCGCACCGCCGCGACATCCTGCGGCGGCCGCCCCGCGACGCCCAGCGCGTGGTTGAGCGCGGCGGTCAGGTCGGCCAGCGTGTCGATCAACGTGCCGTCGAGATCGAAGCCGACGATGCGAAAGGGAAAGTCGCTCATGCGCGCTGCCATGGCGCGACGGTCTGGAAACCGCAATGATTTGCTGGCATGGCGGGGCGCATGAGCAACGCCTCCCTCCCGCCCGTCGCCGCCGTCATCCTTGCCGCCGGCAAGGGCACCCGCATGAAGTCCGACCTTCACAAGGTGCTCCACCCGATCGCGGGGCGGCCGATGCTGCTTCACCTGATGGACAGCTTTGCCGCGCTGGCCCCGGCGGCGACCGTGGTCGTCGTCGGCGACAAGCGCGAACAGGTCGAATCCGCGCTGGCCGGCACCGGTGCGGTGACGGTCGTTCAGGATCCCCAATTGGGGACCGCGCACGCGGCGCTACAGGCGCGTGAGGCGCTTTCCGGGTTCGGCGGCATGATTCTCGTCTGTTTCGGCGATTGTCCGATGCTGGCCGCCGATACCGTGCTGCGCTTGTGCGCGGCGCTCGACGCGGGCGCGCGGGTCGCGGTGCTCGGGTTCCGGCCCGCCGATGCCGCGGCCTATGGACGCATCATCGCCGATGCCGACGGAACGGTCCGCAAGATGGTCGAATATAAGGACGCCACCGCCGAGGAGCGCGCGGTCGATCTGTGCAATTCGGGAGTCATCGTCGCGCGTGCGCCCGATATGTGGCGCCTTCTCGACGCCGTCGGCAACGACAACGCGCAGGGCGAATATTATCTGCCCGACGTGGCGACGGGCGCGATCGCCGAAGGAGCCCGTGTCGTCGCGATCGAGACCGGCGCCGACGAAGTCGCCGGCATCAACAGCCGCGCCGAACTCGCCGCCGCCGAGGCGCAGTGGCAGGCGTTCAAACGGGAGGAGGCGATGGCGGCTGGCGTGTCGCTCAAGGCGCCCGACACCGTCTGGTTCTCGTGGGATACCGAAATCGGCCGCGACGTGACGGTCGAACCCAATGTCTTCTTCGGCCCCGGCGTGCGGATCGCCGACGGCGCGACGATCCGCGGCTTCAGTCATATCGAGGGCGCGGAGATCGGCGCGGGCTGCGAGGTCGGGCCGTTCGCACGGCTGCGCCCCGGAACCGTGCTCGACGAAAAGGCGAAGATCGGCAATTTTGTTGAGACCAAGAAGACGCATCTGGGCAAGGGCGCCAAGGCGAATCATCTGACCTATCTGGGCGATGCGACGGTCGGCGCGGGGGCCAATATCGGCGCGGGCACGATCACCTGCAACTATGACGGCTATTTCAAATATCGTACCGAGATCGGCGAGCGCGCCTTTATCGGATCGAACAGCGCGCTGGTCGCGCCGGTGCGGGTTGGTGCCGACGCGATCGTCGGTGCGGGCAGCACGGTGACGCGTGACGTCGGTGACGGTGAACTGCGCTTGGTGCGCGCCGAACAGTCGGTCAAGCCCGGCTGGGCCGACCGCTTCCACGACGCGATGCGCAAGAAGAAGGCGGCGGAGCAGAAAACATGAGCGACCGGTACGAGAACAAGCCCTTCCTGCGCTTCGTCGACGCCTGGGTGCTGAAGGCGATCGGCCACCTCGACCAGGCGACCGAAGCCTATTGCACCGCGATGGAGCCGCAGCTTCATCAGAGTTTCAACACCACCGGCCGCTGGCCGGAGATCGTCGCGAAGCAGATGAACTTCACCCCCGAGCTTCCGGCGCAGATCCGCAAGATATGGACCGACGGCAAGGCGCGCTTCGAGGCGGGAAACGGCGAGGCGGCCGACCCCGTGCAGTTCGCGATGATTTTCGTCGACCGGACCATGGGCGGCGGAGCGCAGGGTTGACATGATATCATGATATGATATCAGTATATCATGACTCGCATACTCGCCGATTTGCCTGATGAGGATATCAAATGGCTCGACCAGCTTGCTGTCGAGCAGGGGAAGTCCCGCGCGGCGATCCTGCGCGAAGCGGTGGCGGCTTATCGACCGCAAACGCCGCTGGACTGGATCGAGGCCGGTTTCGGGGCGTGGAAGGATCGGACCGACATCGGCGACGCCGTTGAGTGGCAGCGGCGTGAGCGCGCC
This sequence comes from Sphingopyxis sp. MG, assembly GCF_002953155.1. Taxonomy (NCBI): domain Bacteria; kingdom Pseudomonadati; phylum Pseudomonadota; class Alphaproteobacteria; order Sphingomonadales; family Sphingopyxidaceae; genus Sphingopyxis; species Sphingopyxis sp. MG. The sequence continues at coordinate 1,819,202 of NZ_CP026381.1, read as the reverse complement.
GGATCGACACGACCTTGGGACCCGGATTATCCGGAAGTGCGGGCGGAATTTCCCGATCTGTTCGACGAGCAGGATGATCGCGAATATGAAATTCACACAGCCTGGCTGGCCGAACAGGGAATAAAGCCCGGCGAAACCCATCCCGATCCGGCAAAGGCGATGCAGACCCGGCTGGGCACCAAAGCGAAACCGAAGAAGCGCGCGAAGAAGTGAGCGGCTTTGCTTTCGACAGCAATATCGTCATCGACTTGCTGCGCGGGTTTCCCCAGGCGCGCGCCGAGTTGGAACGCGCCGCGCAAAGGGGGCGGGTCTGGATCAGCCGGGCGGTGTGGATCGAGGTCATGTCCAAAGGCGAGGGCGACGGTCTGCGGCGCGCGGAAATCCTGCTGTCCGGTTTCGGGGTTGATGAAATCGACGCCGAAATCGGGGAGCGCGCCGCTGCGCTGCGGCGTGAGCGGTTTCGGCTCAAAGCCATGGATGCGATCATACTGGCGACCGCGCTTACGCGCGGTCGTGTTCTGGTCACGCGAAATATAAAGGATTTTCCGGCGGCGATGCCGGGCATCCGTGTCCCCTACACCCTATAGAAAGACTGTCGCCCATGTGCGGAATCATCGGAATTATTGGCAAGGCCCCCGTGGCGGACCGCCTTGTCGACGGACTCAGGCGGATGGAATATCGCGGTTATGACTCGGCGGGCGTCTGCACGGTCGAGGGCGGCGAACTGATCCGCCGCCGGGCCGAAGGCAAGCTGGGCGGACTCGTCAAGGAACTGGCCGCGCATCCGGCGCCGGGGACCGTCGGCATCGCCCACACACGCTGGGCGACGCACGGCGCGCCGACGACGAACAACGCCCACCCGCACGCGACGGGCGAGGTGGCGCTCGTCCACAACGGCATCATCGAGAATTTCCGGCCGCTGCGCGAGGCGCTGACCGCGCGCGGGCGCCGCTTCGAGAGCGATACCGATACCGAGGTCGTCGCGCATCTGGTCTCCGAGCGGATCGAGGCGGGGCAATCGCCCGAAGAGGCGGTGAAGGCGGTGCTCCCCGAACTGCGCGGCGCCTTCGCGCTCGCCATCGCATTCCGCAACCATCCCGACCTGCTGATCGGCGCGCGGCTCGGCTCGCCGCTCGTCGTCGGCTATGGCGACGGCGAGACCTATCTCGGTTCCGACGCGCTGGCGCTGGCGCCGCTCACGCAGAAGATCGCCTATCTGGAGGAAGGCGACTGGGTCGTCATCACGCGCGACGGCGCGCGGATTTTCGACCGCGACAACAACCCCGTCGAGCGCGACATCACCACATCGGGCGTCACCGCGACGGCGATCGAGAAGGGCAACTACCGCCACTTCATGCAAAAGGAGATTTTCGAGCAGCCGACCGTCGTCGCGCAGACGCTCGCTTCCTATATCCGCCCGCTCGAACAGACGGTGGCGCTGCCGCAGATGGATTTCGACCTGTCGCGGATCGACCGCATCACCATCGTCGCCTGCGGCACCAGCTTCTACGCCGGCATGGTCGCCAAATACTGGTTCGAGCAGTTCGCGCGTGTGCCCGTCGACATCGATGTCGCGTCGGAGTTTCGCTATCGCGACCCGGTGCTCCAGCCCGGCGGGCTCGCGCTCTTCATCTCGCAGTCGGGCGAGACAGCCGACACGCTCGCGGCGCTGCGCCATTGCAAGGCGCAGGGGCAGACGATCGCGGTCGTCGTCAACGTCCCGACCAGCAGCATGGCGCGCGAGGCAGACCTGCTCCTCCCGACCCATGCGGGGCCGGAGATCGGGGTCGCGTCGACCAAGGCCTTCACCTGCCAGCTCGCGGTGCTTGCCGCGCTCGCGGCGCATCTCGCGCTGCGCAAGGGGAAGCTCGACGCTGCGCAGGAACGCGAGATCGTCCGGCATCTGATCGAGGCGCCCGCCGCGCTCAACGCCGCGCTCGCCCACGACGAGGAGATCGCAGAAATGGCGCCGCTCGTCGCGCCGGCGCGCGACGTGCTCTACCTCGGCCGCGGCCCTGACTATCCGCTCGCGCTCGAGGGCGCGCTCAAGCTCAAGGAAATCAGCTATATCCACGCCGAAGGCTATGCCTCGGGCGAGATGAAGCACGGGCCTATCGCGCTCATCGACGAAGCGGTGCCGGTGATCGTCCTCGCCCCCTCCGGCCCGCTGTTCGAAAAGACCGTCAGCAACATGCAGGAGGTGATGGCGCGCGGCGGCAAGGTCGTGCTGATCAGTGACGCCGAAGGCCTGGCCGAAGCGGGCGAGGGCTGCATGGCGACGATCGAGATGCCCAAGGTCCACCCGCTGATCGCACCGCTCGTCTACGCCGTGCCGGTGCAATTGCTGGCCTATCACGTCGCGGTCGCCAAGGGGACGGACGTGGACCAGCCGCGTAATCTGGCGAAATCGGTCACGGTGGAGTGACGGGAGTTTTCGTCGCCCGCAATTCGCGATGGCGGCTCCTGCTGCTGCTCTTGGGGGGCGTCGCGTTTGTCGTCCTCGGCATCTGGCTGGCGGGGATCGCGAGGCAACCGCTCAAGCCGGGCGTGGAATGGATCGGCTGGCTGTCGGTCCTGTTTTTCGGTGCCTGCTCAATTCTGATATTCACGCGGTTGTTCGACAATCGCGACCAGATCAGAATTTCGTCCAGTGGCCTCTATTATCGCCAATGGTCCGAACAGACGATTCCGTGGGAGGAGATCGTCGAGATTTCCGTCTGGCAGTTCCGGCGTCAGAGGTTCATCGTTCTCCGCCTCGTCCGGCCGGATCGATATCCGTCGACCAATTTCACCGGAAAGATGGCGGGAGCGAACCGAATGCTCACCGGCGGTGACATCACCGTTAATCTGACCGGGCTGGATCGCGGGTTCGACGAGGCTTGGGCCGCGATCGAATATTATCGCGGCGCATGCCGTCGCCCCGCTTCCCCACCATTGGCCTTGGAGGGCTTCGGACGCCACCGTGTATAGCGCCGTCATCTTCGATTTCGACGGCGTCATCGCCGACAGCGAGGTGCGCGCGAACCGGACGCTTGCCGAAAGCCTGACCGCCATCGGGCTGCCAACGACCTATGAAGAATGCCTGCGCGACTATTGCGGGCATAATTGGCAGGAGACCGAGCGCCGGATCGTCGTGCGGCTCGGGCGGCCGTTGCCGCACGATTTCCGCGAGAGGCATCGCGAGCGGGCGCAGAAGCGTTTTGCCGAAGGTTTCGCGCCGGTGCCGGGGGCGCCCGAATTCCTCGAATCGCTGGGCTGCCTGCCGCGCGCTATCGCTTCGTCGAGCAGCCCCGCCTATATCGCCGCGTCGCTCGATCGCTTCGGACTCGCGCGCCATTTCGGACACCACGTCTACAGCGCCGACGGCTGGGCCCGCGGCAAGCCGCATCCCGACATCTATCTCGCCGCCGCGAACGGGCTGGGCATAGATCCCGCGGCCTGCCTCGCAATCGAGGATTCGCCGACCGGTGCGCGGGCGGCGCTCGCGGCGGGGATGACGGTGATCGGCTTCTGCGGCGGCGGCCATATCCTCGACCGCGCGGCGCACGGGGACGTGCTGCGCGGCGTGGGCGTGCATCATGTCGCGCATGGCTATGACGAGGTGCTGTTGCACGCCTGATGCCTGCTCCCTTCGGGGGGAGGGTATTCGCACCACCCTTTCCTATTATCCGTGGCCGTGCTTAGCTGCCCGTGTAACCATTGGCCTCCGCCACGCGATTTCAGAGCGAAGTTGCGCAGTTTTTCGCGCCTTTCGGAGAATCGCTTTACGCGGCCGCAGCCTTTGGCGCTCCGGCGCGTATCGGCGCCGGGGAAGAGAGAGGGAAGAGGAGAGAGCCATGTGCGACGAATTCACCGAAGCCGATCTCGACCGCGCCGGGCTTCCCGTCCGGCGGCGCGCGTTCGGCGCCCTGATCGGGGCGGGAGCGGTGGCCTCGATGCTGCCGGCGGCCGCCTGTGCCGCGGGGTCCGTGAAGGGGCGCGACGTGACGATTGCGACCGACGACGGCACCGCCGATGCCTATTTTACCGCGCCCGGAGAGGGCCGGCATCCGGGCGTGCTGATCTGGCCCGACATTCGCGGCCTGCGCCCGGCTTTTCGCCAGATGGCCGACCGATTGGCGGGCGAAGGCTATGCGGTGCTGTGCGTGAATCCCTTCTATCGCTGGGCCAAGGCGCCGGTCGTCTATCCCGGCCATGATTTCGACGACCCCGGCGTGCGCGACGCGCTGTTCGGCTATCTGAGACGGTTCGATCGTGCGACGGTGCAAACGGATGCGAAGGCGCATCTCGCCTTTCTCGATGCGCAGGCCGAGGTCGATACGGGGCGGGGCATCGGCACCGCGGGCTATTGCATGGGTGGGCCGATGGTCATCTACACCGCGGCGCTGAACCCGGGGCGCGTCAAGGCAGCAGCCAGCTTCCACGGCGCCTCGGTCGGGACCGACAAGCCCGACAGCCCGCATCTGCTGATTCCCGAAACGCAGGCCGGCTTCCTGTTCGCGATCGCCGACAATGACGATCAGAAGGACCCGGAAGAAAAGGTCCGGCTGAACGCGGTGCTCGATCCGCGCCCCCAATGGCACGAGGTCGAGGTCTACAAGGGCGCGATGCACGGCTGGTGCCCGCCCGACGGCCGCGCCTATGACGAAGCGGCGGCGGAGAAGGCGTGGGGACGGATGCTCGAACTGTTCAAGGCCGCGCTATAGTTTTTGATCACGGCATTGCGACCCCGGACCTGATCCGGGGGAAGCAATCCAGGGCGGGTTTACGCCAGCTCTGGATTGCCGCGTCGCCTTCGGCTCCTCGCAATGACGAGGTTACCCCATCGGGTATAGGATGTCCTTGCCGACCTTGTTCAGCGCCTTCATCACATCGTCACCCAGCACAAGGTCGATCGCATCGAGGATCGGGTCGACCTGGTCATAAGCGCTCACGCCTACGATCGTCGAGGCGACGAAATCATGCTGCTTCGACCAGGCGGTCGCCATCGTCACCGGATGCAGCCCCGCCTCTTCGGCGATGGCGAGGTAGCGTTCGGTCGCGGCGAGACTCCGGTCGTTCACGAAACGCCGCCCCATCGCGGCCTGCCGGCCCTCCATCGCCAGATAGCGCGAGAAGCGCGCGCCCTCCGGCCGTGCACCGTCCTGATATTTCCCCGACAGCACGCCGCCGGCGAGCGGCGAATAGGGGATCAGGCTGACGCCTTCCTGTCGGCAGACCTGCGCGAGCTCGTCCTCGAAGCGGCGGTTGTTGAGGCTGAAATTGTTCTGGATCGTATGATAGCGCGCGCCGCCCAGCCGCTCGGACGCCGCGAGCGCCTTCATCAGGCCCCAACTCGTCTCGTTCGAACAGCCGAGGATGCGCACCTTGCCCTCGCGCACCAGTTCGTCGAGCGCGTCCATCATCTCGTCATAAGGGGCGTCATGATCGGGCCAGTGCGTCTGGTAGAGGTCGATATAGTCGGTCTGGAGCCGCGTCAGGCTGCCCTCGATCGCCGCGCGGATATGGTGACGGTCGAGCGCGGTGGTGCCGCCGCGGCACGGCGATTTGAACCAGACGTGGCTCGGCCCGGACACCTTGGTCGCGAGAATGATCGCGTCGCGCGGCTTCGTCTTCATCCAGCGGCCGACGATCTCCTCGGTGCGGCCGACCCATTTGATGTCGGGCGGCACCGGATATCCCTCTGCCGTGTCGAAGAAATTGATGCCCGCCTCGAAGCAGCGGTCGAGTACCCGGAACGCGGTCGCTTCGTCGGCCTGGCTGCCGAAGGTCATCGTGCCCATGCAGATGTCGGTGACGTGGATGGCGCTCTGGCCGAGGCGGCGGGTCTTCATGGGCTGGGGTCTCCATCATTGTTCGGGGCCGAGGCGACTTGGAACGTCGGACATTAATTTGGTGCCACCCCTCTTCCGTTCGTGTCGAGCGAAGTCGAGACACCTATCGACCTTGCGCTCTGTCGTTGGGTGTCTCGACTTCGCTCGACACGAACGGGAAAGATAATTCGGATATGACGGACGACGCTGTAGGTTGCGAAACGCAACGTTGCAATCGGAGGGGCGGGCACCCAATTAGGGCCGATGCTGAAACTCGCCTTCCTCGACCTCGTCCCCGTCACCGACAATGGGACGGTCGCGCAATCGCTCGCCAACGCCGCCGATCTGGCCGGCCATGCGGAAGAACTCGGCTATTCGCGCTATTGGGTCGCCGAGCATCACGGCATGGCGGGGATTGCGAGCGCCGCGACCTCGGTCGTTCTGGCGCATATCGGCCATGCGACGCGGACGATCCGCATCGGTGCGGGCGGCATCATGCTGCCGAACCATGCGCCGATGGTGATCGCTGAGCAGTTCGGGACGCTCGAGGCGCTGTTTCCCGGCCGCGTCGACCTGGGGCTCGGCCGTGCGCCGGGGTCGGACCAGCGCGTCGCGCAGGCGCTGCGGCGCAACCTTGCGAGCGACGAGCGCCAGTTCCCGCAGGACGTCGTCGAGTTGCAGGCCTTCCTCGCGGGCGACGAACGGCTCGGTATCCGCGCGGTGCCGGGAGAGGGAACGCACATCCCGCTGTGGATATTGGGGTCGAGCCTGTTCGGCGCGCAACTCGCGGCGATGCTGGGCCTGCCCTATGCCTTTGCCAGCCATTTCGCGCCCGACGCGCTCGACGAGGCCCTGGCGCTCTATCGCCGCCAGTTCAAGCCGTCGGCGCAGCTTTCCGAACCCTATGCCATGGCGGCGTTCAACGTCTTCGCGGCCGACACGCGCGAGGAGGCCGAATATCTCGCCTCGTCGCAGCAGCAGGCGTTCGTGGCGCTGCGCACCGGCAATCCGGGTCGCATGCCGCCGCCGCGCGCGGGGTACACGGACAGCCTGCCGCCGAATGCGCGCGCGATCCTCGACCATGTGCTGCAATGCTCGGCGGTCGGGACGGTCGAGGATGTCGCGGCGGGGCTGAAGGCGTTCGTGGCGCGCACCGGTGCCGACGAGGTCATCGTCGCATCCTCGATGTACGACCATGACGCGCGCAAGCGCTCGCTGGCGCTGGCGATGGAGGCGGCGAAGAGCCTTTAGCCCGCCGTGTTGACGCGCCTCCCGCCGCGGCGGTATAGGAGCCGCCCGACCAAGGGCGGCCCGGATGCGGTCGCCTTTTTCCTTTTATCTGTCTGGAAAGGTGCTGTGCCATGTCGATCACGCCGCTGATGCCCGTTTACCCCCGGTGCGGTGTGCGTCCGGTGCGCGGCGAAGGCGCCTATCTGATCGGCGAGCGAGGCGAGCGCTATCTGGATTTCGCCAGCGGCATCGCGGTCAACCTGCTCGGCCACGGGCACCCGCACCTGACCAAGGCGATCCAGGATCAGGCGGCGACGCTGATGCATGTATCGAACCTTTACGGGAGCCCGCAGGGCGAGGCGTTTGCGCAGCGCCTTGTCGACAATACGTTCGCCGACACCGTCTTCTTCACCAATTCGGGCGCCGAGGCGGTCGAATGCGCGATCAAGACCGCGCGCGCCTATCATTCGAGCGCGGGCAACGCCGAAAAGCATGTCCTGATCACCTTCAACAATGCCTTCCACGGACGAACGCTGGCCACGATCTCCGCAACGAACCAGGAAAAACTGCGCAAGGGCTTCGATCCGCTGCTTCCGGGTTTTGCCTATGCGCCGTTCGACGACCTCAACGCCGCGCTCGACCTCGTCGACGACAATACGGCGGGGTTCCTGGTCGAGCCGGTGCAGGGCGAGGGCGGCATCCGCCCCGCGTCACAGCCTTTTCTGCAGGGGTTGCGCGACATCTGCAACGAACGCGATCTGATGCTGATCTTCGACGAGGTCCAGTGTGGCGTCGCGCGCACCGGCACACTCTATGCCTATGAGCAATATGACGTCGCGCCCGACATATTGGCGAGCGCCAAGGGGATCGGCGGCGGCTTCCCGATGGGCGCCTGCCTGGCGGCCGAAAAGGCGGCGCGCGGCATGACGTTCGGCACGCACGGTTCGACCTATGGCGGCAACCCGCTGGCGATGGCGGCGGGACAGGCGGTGTTCGACGTGATCCTCGAGGAAGGGTTCCTCGATCAGGTCAAGGCGACCGGCGAGCGCCTGCGCGGCGCGCTCGAACAGATGATCCCGAACCACGACGACCTGTTCGAAAGCGTCCGCGGCATGGGGCTGATGCTCGGGGTCAAGCTCAAGGTGGAAAGCCGGGCCTTCGTCGCGCACCTGCGCGACAACCACGGGCTGCTGACCGTGGCGGCGGGCGACAATGTCGTGCGCGTCCTGCCGCCGCTCAACATCGAACAGCATCATATCGACGAATTCATCGAAAAACTGTCGGCGGGGGCGGCGAGCTATACGCCGCCGGAAAGCTGATGCGGCATTTCCTGAACCTGTCCGACGCCGGCGGCGACGCGATCGCGGCGATGCTGGCCGATGCGATCGACCGCAAGGCGGCGCGCGCCGGCTGGCCCAAGGGCAAGCCCGACGCCGATGCGCCGCTCGCCGGCCATGTGCTCGCGATGATCTTCGAAAAGAACTCGACCCGCACCCGCGCCTCCTTCGACATCGCGATCCGCCAGCTCGGCGGTTCGGCGATGGTCATGGACGCGGGGTCGATGCAGCTCGGGCGCGGCGAGACGATCGCCGATACCGCGCGGGTGCTGTCGCGCTATGCCGATGCGATCATGATCCGCACCGACGATCATGCCAAGGTCGAGGACATGGCGGCGCATGCATCGGTGCCGGTGATCAACGGGCTGACCGACCTGTCGCATCCCTGCCAGATCGTGGCCGACCTGCTGACGCTCGTCGAACATGGCAAGGCCCTGCCGGGGCTCGAACTCGCATGGCTGGGCGACGGCAACAATGTCCTGTCGTCGCTGATCGAAGCGGCGGGGCTGTTCGGTTTCCATATCCGCGCCGGCTGCCCACAGGGCTATGAGCCCGATCCAGGCTTCGTCGAGGCGGCGCGGGCGCGCGGCGTCCGCATCGACCTCTTTTGCGACGCGCGCGAGGCGGCGGCGGGTGCCGATGTCGTCGTCACCGACACCTGGGTGTCGATGGGGCAGGCGCATGCGCATAACAAACTCGCCGCGATGGCGCCCTTCCAGGTCGACGAGCGACTGATGGAGGAGGCGAAGGCGGACGCGCTGTTCCTGCATTGCCTGCCCGCGCATCGCGGCGAGGAAGTCGTCGACGCCGTGATCGACGGCCCGCAATCGCGCGTGTGGGACGAGGCGGAAAACCGCGTCCACGCCCAGAAATCGGTGCTGCTGTGGGCGCTCGGCCACCTATGAGCGAGGCGCCGGAAAGCTGGTTCGACCAGCCGCTGGTCTTCACCATCGCCGACCGCCATGTGCGCGGGCGGCTGGTGCGGCTCGGCCCGACGCTCAACCGGATCATGGCGGCGCACGACTATCCGCCGGTGGCCGAAAGGCTGCTGGCCGAGGCGCTGGCGCTGACGGTGCTGCTCGGCTCGACGCTCAAGGACGAGCGAAGCCAGCTTACCTTGCAGGCGCAGACGGGGGGGGGGGCGGTTGAGCTGCTGGTTTGCGATTATCGTGGCGGCGAGCTGCGCGGATATATGAAGTTCGATGCCGAGCGGCTGGCGGGAATCGGCCCGGATCCGAGCCTGTTCGCGCTGTTCGGCGAAGGCTTTCTCGCGATCACCTTCGACCATGCGGTGACCGGCGAGCGCTATCAGGGCATCGTTCCGCTCGAAGGCGCGTCGATCGGGGAGGCCGCGGAGCATTATTTCGAGCAGTCCGAACAGATCCCGAGCCTGATCCGCCTCGCGGCCCGGCGCGATCCGGAGGCGGGCTGCCTCGCGGGCGGCCTGCTGCTCCAGCATCTGCCCGAGGGCGAGGCGGGGCGCGACCGGCTGCACCTGCGGCGCGAGCATCCCGAATGGGAGCATGCCCGCACCATCGCGGCGACGCTGAGAGACGAGGAGCTGACCGACCCCGCGACCTCGCTCGAAACGCTGGCATGGCGCCTCTATCACGAGGATGAGGTGCGCGTGGAACCGGGCACGATGGTGTCGCGCGGGTGCCGGTGCAGCATCGAGCATTTTTCCGGGGTGCTGGCGCAGTTTCCCGAAGCCGAGCGGCGCGAGATGGCCGACGAAGGGGGCGTGATCCCGGTCGATTGCGCCTTCTGCTCGCGCATCTTCCCGATCGCGCTCGACGACATCGCGGCGCGCGATTGAGCCGGTGCGGTCCCGAAACGGGGCGACGAAACGACGCTATTCAGCGCCAAGCGGTTGAAACCGCGCCCTCGTCTTGCTAACGGACTGTCCACAGGGTCGCGTTTTGCCCGGGTGCGGGCAGCCGGTGGACAAGGTGGAAATGGCGATCTTCTCTCCCTTCATGCGATGGATTTCGATGAGCGCGGCGGTGGCGGCGGGTGCGACCGCTGTGCCCGCGCAGGCGCCGTCGCTGGCGATGCTCGACCGGCTCGAAAAGGGAAGCTGGCAGCTTCGCGAGCGCGGCAGCGACAAGGTCATGCAGACGCTGTGCGTCGGCGATGCGCGGCGGATGATCCAGGTCTATCACCCGCGCTCGGGCTGTTCGCGCTATGTCATCGAGGACACGCCCAATTCGGTGACGGTCCATTACACCTGCCCCGGCGCCGGGCACGGCCGCACCACCATTCGCGCCGAGACCAACCGCCTCGTCCAGATCGACACGCAGGGAATCGCCGAAGGACGGCCCTTTTCGCAGGCGATCGAGGGACGCCGCATCGGCGGCTGCTGAACCGCGTTAAGCGGGCCTTAACCTTCTTCCTTCACAAAGGGAGACAGAGCCGATGTGTGGTTCTTCTTCCTAAAGGCTTTCATGCCAAACTGGGCCGTGCGGCAAAGGCTGCGCGGCCCGTTTCCTTTGTCGGCGCGGGCCTTGCGCGGGCGCCGCCGCGAGCGTAACGGGCGGCGCATGCAGGACCTTGCCGGAAAGCCTTTGGTCGTCCTTTTGTCGGGCGGCCTCGATTCGATGGTCTGCGCGGGCCTCGCGCGCGAGGCCGGGGCGCGGATCGTCGCGCTCACCATCGATTATAACCAGCGCCACCGCGTCGAACTCGAATCGGCGGCGCGGATCGCCGCCGCGGTCGGCGCGGACGAGCATATCGTGCTGCCGCTCGACCTGCGGCGCTTCGGCGGGTCGGCGCTGACCGCCGACATCGCGGTGCCGAAGGACGGGGTGGGGGAGGATATTCCCGTCACCTATGTCCCGGCGCGCAACCTGATCTTCCTGTCGCTGACCCTGGGCCTTGCCGAAGCGCGCCGCGCGGCGGATATCGTGATCGGCGTCAACGCGCTCGACTATTCGGGTTATCCCGACTGCCGCCCCGAGTTCATCGCCGGCTTCGAGGCACTCGCGCGGCTCGCGACGCGCGACGGCGACCAGGGCGTCGCCTTTCGCATCCATGCGCCGCTGCAATATATGTCGAAGGCCGATATCGCGGCCGAGGCGGCGCGGCTCGGCATCGACGCGGGGATGAGCTGGTCCTGCTATGACCCGACGCCCGACGGCCTGCATTGCGGGCTGTGCGACAGCTGTCGCCTGCGCAGCAAGGGATTTGCCGAGGCGGGGCTGACCGATCCGACGCGCTATGCGGTGAAGCCCCCGGCATGAGCTATGCGGTCAAGGAGATTTTCCTGACCCTGCAGGGCGAAGGCGCCCGGTCGGGGCGCCGCGCGGTGTTCTGCCGCTTTGCCGGATGCAACCTGTGGACCGGTCGCGAGGTCGATCGGGCGAAAGCGGTATGCCGCTTTTGCGATACCGATTTCGTCGGCACCGACGGAACGCTGGGCGGCAAATATGCCGACGCTGCGACGCTGGCGGCGGCGATCGCGCGAAGCTGGGGTGAGGCGCGCGATCGTCGCTATGTCGTGCTGACCGGCGGCGAACCGATGCTGCAGGTCGACCGGGCGCTGATCGACGCGCTGCACGGCGAAGGTTTCACGATCGCGATCGAGACCAACGGCACGCTGCCGGTTCCGCGCGCCATCGACTGGATCTGCGTCAGTCCGAAGGCGGGAAGCGAACTGGTCCAGACGAGCGGCGACGAACTGAAACTGGTCTGGCCGCAGCCGGGCAGCGACGTCGGGCGTCTGGCCGGCCTCGATTTCGCACATCGGCTGATCCAGCCGCTCGACGACGCGCATGCGGCCGACAATGTACGCGCCTGCATCGAGCTGGTGATGCGCGATCCGCGCTGGCAGCTGTCGCTCCAGACGCACAAGCATCTGGGGCTGCGCTGACCGGCGGATCATGGGGAAGGCCGCGGGTGTCGACCTGGGTTCCAGGCGCGACGATCTGGATCGACCTGCTTGCGTCATTGCGAGCGGAGCGAAGCAATCCAGGGTGGTTTACGCACACTCTGGATTGCCGCGTCGCTTCGCTCCTCGCAATGACGATTCCAACGCATGACATCAGGCTCTAAATTCTTCCCCTTCAAGGGAGGGCCGGGAGCCAGCGGCCTTGCGCAAGGGTTCGAGCCCCCACCCCAACCCCTCCCCTGAAGGGGAGGGGCTTACCATGCCGCCTCGACCCTGAAACAAGCTGGCGATTATCGCTTTCCGGCGAGGGGCTGTTCCCCGGCGAAAGCCGGGGTCCATGTGGGGCAGCGCCATGCCATCTGGACCCCGGCTTTCGCCGGGGATCAGGCCGTTATCTGCCTGAGGGGCCTGTAGGCTGGCATCGCCTGCCGTTTTCTTCGCCGCAGCGCCGGAGGGCCGGAGGAGAGCCGGGCCATGGATGCCGAAACGGGTTCAGCGTGACGACATTCGGCAAAGGATCGGGTCAGCCCTTTTTGGCTGCGCTTTCCGGGGTGACCGCCTTGCGCGCCGCGGGCATGTCGACCGCGTCGGGATTGTCGTCGGCCGCGTCGGGGGCGGCATCGGCGTCGTCCGTCGCCGCCTCGTCGGGCTTGGCCGCTTCCTTCTTCGTCCCATCGTCGGGCACGCTGTTGTCGATCGCGGTGCCGTCGCCCGCGGCGTCGTCGAGGATGATCATCGAATCGCTGATCGTGCCCGGCTGCACCTCCACCGCGTCGAGCTTGGCGGTCGAGGAGCCGCCGCTGTCGCCGCCACCGCAGGCGGCAAGGGGAAGAAGCAGGAGCGAAGCGAGAAGCGAACGGTTCATGCGGGCTTCCTAATCGCTTGCCGGAAGCTTGTCGAGAAAGGCGGGCAGCGCCTGCCGCAAGGCGGCGTCGACGTCATCCATTCCCGCGTCGATGCCCAGCGCGGCGAGGCTGGTGACCGGAAATTCGGCGATGCCGCAGGGGACGATTCCGGAGAAATGCGACAGGTCGGGAGCGATGTTGAGCGCAAAGCCGTGCAGCGTCACCCAGCGCCGCACCCGGACGCCGATCGCGCCGATCTTCGCTTCGCGACCCTGCGCATCGTCGGTCCAGATGCCGATGCGCCCCTCGGCGCGCCGCGCCGCGACACCGAAAACCGCCAGCGCGTCGATCACCCAGCCCTCGAGCGCCGAGACATAGGCGCGCACGTCGCGCCCGCGCCGGGCGAGGTCCAACTGGACATAGCCGACGCGCTGTCCGGGGCCGTGGTATGTGTAGCGGCCGCCGCGTCCCGCGACATGCACCGGAAAGCGCGCTTCCAGCAGTTCGGCGGGATCGGCGCTCGTCCCGGCGGTGTAGAGCGGCGGATGTTCGAGCAGCCAGATGCGTTCGGGCGCATCGCCGGCCTGGATCGCGGCGGCGCGCCCCTCCATGTCGGCAAGCGCCTCCGCATAATCGGCAAGACCGGGCGTGACGCGCCATTCGGGCAGGACGGGGTCGGGCATGGTCGTTCCCTGCCTCGCGGTTCCCGACGACGCAAGCCCGCGCTGCGCGGCACTGCCGAGAATGCTGGACAGGAGAGGCCGGGCACGTCACTCTCCCCCCGAAAACGGAACCACCGAAGCGACGGGGTATCAATGACAAAATTCGACATGGGCGCGGCGTGGGACGATGCGGTCCAGCTACTGCGCTCCCACAGCGGCCTGACCGGCACGATCGCGGCAGTCTTTCTCTTCCTTCCGGCGCTCGCTGTCGCCTGGTTCGGCCCGGTGCCGATCGAACCGCCGAGCGGCGCGACGGTCGATCAGATCATGGCGACCTTTCGCGAGAATATCCGGCAGATGGTGCCGGGCAGCCTTATCGTGGCGCTGTTCACGATTGCCGGGACGCTGGCGATCCTGCGGCTGTGGCTGTCGCGCACCGGGACGAGCGTCGGCGAGGCGCTGAGCTTTGCGCTGACTTTGTTTCCGACGCTGGTGGTGGCGCATCTGCTGGCGGGCATCATGCTGGCGCTGGGCTTCATCCTGCTCATCGTGCCGGGACTCTATCTGGTCGGCCGGCTCGCCCTGATCGCGCCCGCGGTCGCCGACCGGCGAATCCGCAATCCCATGGCCGCGATCGGCGAAAGCTGGCGGCTGACCCAGGGCAATGCCTGGTCGATCTTCTTCTTCCTGTTCCTGGTCGCGCTGGTCTTCGGGATCGCATCGGTGATCCTCGGCAGCCTCGTCGGGCTCGTCGGCGGAACCGGCGCGGGGATCGGCCGGATCCTCAGCGGGCTTGTCGAGGCCGGGTTCGGCGCGGTTGCCAGCTTCGTTTCGATCGCGGTGTCGGCGGCGGCGTATCGCCAGCTCGCCGTGCGGCGGAGCGAACTGTTCGAATGATGGCAGGGGCCGGACAGCGGAAGCGCGGAAGCCGGTTCGGCAAGCAGGGGAGACGGACGATATGAACCGAATTAGCATAAGCGAGGCCTGGTCCTATGCGACCGGCTTTTTCAGCGGGCAGGCGGTCCATCACGCGATCGTGCTGATCGGCGTCGGCATCGCGGCGCCGCTGATCCTCCAGCTCCTGCTGGGCGGCGGCGCGACGATGTTCGATCCGGCGGCCATGGCCGAAAACAGCGCCGGCCTGGTCGCGGCGATGGGGGCGACGGGCGTCCTGCTCGGCATCGTCAACTATGTGCTCCAGACGGGCAGCTATTTCGCGTCGTGGCGGATCGGCCTGACCAATGGCGGCGAGCCGGTCGGCGCGGCGCTCGGCTATGGAATGATCGCTTCGTTGCCGGTGCTGTTGCTGGCGGTCGTGGTGGTCCTGCTGCTCGGCATCATCGGTTTCCTGTTCTTCGGCAGCGCTCTGACGACGCTGGCGAGCGGGGGCGAGCCGAGCAGTTCGGCGCTGATGGGAATCGGCGTGGCATTCTTTCTGATCGCGCCGCTGTTCCTGCTGTTCCTCGTCTGGCTCGCCGCGCGCCTTTGCTGCACCGGCCCCTATATGGCCGACCAGCGCAGCTATAACGTGCTCGCCGCGCTCGGCGCTTCGTGGCGGATGACCGCCGCGTCGCAGTGGAAGATTTTCGCCTATTTCATCCTGCTCGGCGTCGCGCTGATCGTGATCTTCATGATCCTGGGGATGATCGTCGGCGTGTCGCTGCTGGCCGGCGGCGCGCCGGGCACCGGGTCGATGCTCGGCCTGATCATCGGCGCGATCCTGCTCAGCGTCCCGATGGCCTATCTGCAGGTCGGGGTGCCAGCGGGCCTCTATCGCGCGCTGGGCGGGACCAACCGGAGCGACGTGTTCGCCTGATCTGCGACGCGAGGGAAGGCGGTCCGACCGTGGAGCCGCCTTCCGTCCGTCAGCTCCATTTGGCGACCGGCGGCAGGCTCATCAGGATCGCGTCGATATTGCCCCCGGTGCGCAGTCCGAACAGCGTGCCGCGGTCGTAGACGAGGTTGAACTCGGCATAGCGGCCGCGCCAGACGAGTTGCGCCTCGCGGTCCGCGTCGGTGAACGGCTGGTTCATCCGCCGCCGCACGATCTGCGGGAAGATGTCGAGGAACGCTTCGCCGACCCCGCGGGTGAATTCGAAGTTGCGGTCGAATTCGGCGTCGTCGCCGCATTCGAGATGGTCGTAGAAGATGCCGCCGACGCCGCGGGAAACGCCGCGGTGCGGGATGAAGAAATAGTCGTCGGCCCATTTGGCGTAGCGCTGATAGACATCGGGCCCGAAGGGCGCGCAGGCCGCGCGCAGCCGCGCGTGAAAGGCGTCGGTATCCTCGGCATAAGGAATCGGCGGGTTGAGGTCGGCGCCGCCGCCGAACCAGCGCTTCTGGGTGACGAGGAAGCGCGTGTTCATATGGACCGCGGGGACATGCGGATTCGCCATGTGCGCGACGAGGCTGATGCCGGTGGCGAAGAAGCTGGGGTCGTCGCCCGCGCCGTGGATCGACTGGGCGAAATCGGGCGCGAAACGGCCGCCGACGGTCGAGACGTTGACCCCGACCTTCTCGAACACCTGCCCCGTCATCACCCCGCGCACCCCGCCGCCGCCTTCGCCGGGGGCGAGCCCCTCGGCCTCGCGGTCCCAGGGCGTGTAAGCGAAGCGGGCGTCGCTGCCGGCTTCGGCCTCGATCGCCTCGAACGCGGCGCAGATCCGGTCGCGCAGCGACTCGAACCAGTCGCGCGCCGCCTGTTGCTGGGGATCGAGCGTGATCATGCGGGAAAGCCTTTCGTCTGCCTGAGCGCTTCGGCGAGCGCGATGCCAGCCGCCACCGCGACATTCAAGGACCGAAAGCCCGGACGCATCGGAATCGCGACCCGCGCCGCCGCGGCATCATGGACATGGGGCGGCGCTCCTGCGGATTCGCTGCCTAGCAGCAGCGTGTCGCCGGGCTGGAAATCGAAGGCGGGAAGGGGAGTCGCTCCGGCCGTCGTCAGCAGCACCAGCCGCTTCCCTTCCGCTGCGCTCCACGACCGGAACGCGGCCCAGTCGGCGTGGCGCCGGCTGTTGGCGCGCGTGGCGTAATCCATGCCGGCGCGTTTCAGCGCCGCATCCGAAAAGGGAAAGCCGCACGGCTCGATGATGTGGACCGCGACGCCCAGGCAGGCCGCGGTGCGCAGCGTCGTGCCGACGTTGCCCGCGATCTCGGGCTGGAACAGCGCCAGGTCCATGTCGCCGCCATAGCGCCGGCCCGGCAGCGAATCGAGAGGCGAGGGGCCAAGCCCGCCGCATTGGCGGAAAAGGGGAAATTGCCTGTTGGCAAGGCGGGTATGTGCGGCTATCAGGCCGGCAATTCCCGGAGGGGCCGCCGGGGCTGCGTCGTTTCGCGCGCATGCATCAGGGGCGGGTCATTCCTTTTCCGGGAACTTTGTCAGTTCACCCATGCAAGGGCAGTCGAATGGCCAGTGAAACCGAAACCTCCGCCGGCATCGAAGATGGCGTGCGGCGCCGGGACTTCATCAATATCGCGGCAGTGAGTTTTGCCGGAGTCGGGTCCGTCGCGGTGGTTCTTCCCCTGGTCAATCAGATGAATCCGTCCGCCGACGTGCTCGCGCTGTCGTCGACCGAAATCGACATTTCGGCGATCCAGCCGGGGCAGTCGATCAAGACGAGCTGGCGCAAGCAGCCGGTGTTCGTCCGCAACCTCGTTCCCGCCGAGATCGCCGAGGCGAACAAGGTGCCGCTCAGCGAACTGCGCGACCCCGAAACGCTGGCCGAGCGGACCAAGGTGGGCAAGGAGAACTGGCTGATCACGCTCGGTGTCTGCACGCACCTCGGCTGCGTTCCGCTGGGCGCCGCCGAAGGCGAGCCGCGCGGCGATTTCGGCGGCTATTTCTGCCCGTGCCACGGATCGCACTACGACACCGCGGCGCGCATCCGCAAAGGTCCGGCACCCAAGAATCTGGTCGTGCCGCCCTATGATTTCACCAGCGACACTGTCGTGACGATCGGCTGAGGAGCGAGATAAGATGAGCTTTCCCTGGGCCAACCAGTATCAGCCCCAGCACCCGCTGATGAAGTGGCTGGACGAGAAGCTGCCGATGCCGCGCCTCGTCTACAATGCCATCGGCGGTGGTTATCCGGTGCCGCGCAATCTCAACTATTTCTGGAACTTCGGCGTCCTCGCCGGCGCCGCGCTGGCGATCCAGATCATCACCGGCATCGTGCTGGCGATGCATTATGCCGCCAATGCCGGCGTCGCCTTCGACTCGGTCGAGCACATCATGCGCGACGTCAACGCGGGCTGGTTCATCCGCTACGCGCACATGAACGGCGCGAGCATGTTCTTCATCGTCGTCTATCTCCACATCTTCCGCGGCCTCTATTACGGGTCGTACAAGGCGCCGCGCGAAATGGTGTGGCTGCTCGGCGTCGTCATCTTCCTGCTGATGATGGCGACCGCCTTCATGGGTTACGTGCTCCCCTGGGGGCAGATGAGCTTCTGGGGCGCGCAGGTCATCACCGGCTTCTTCTCCGCCATTCCTGTGGTCGGCGAGCCGGTCCGCGTCTGGCTGCTCGGCGGCTTCGCGCCCGACAACGCCGCGCTCAATCGCTTCTTCTCGCTGCACTATCTGCTGCCGTTCGTGATCGCGGGGGTCATCATCCTCCACATCTGGGCGCTGCACATTCCGGGCTCGTCGAACCCGACGGGGATCGAGGTGAAGGACGAACAGGACACGGTGCCCTTCCACCCCTATTACACCGCGAAGGACGGGTTCGGACTCGGCATCTTCCTGCTCGTGTTCGTCGCGCTGACCTTCTTCGTCCCGAACATGCTGGGCCACGCGGACAACTACATCCCCGCGAACCCGCTTTCGACGCCCGCGCATATCGTGCCCGAATGGTATTTCTGGCCCTTCTACGCGATCCTGCGCGCCTTCACCTTCAACTTCCTGTGGATCGACGCGAAGCTGTGGGGCGTCATCGCGATGTTCGCGGCGATCGCGCTGCTGTTCTTCCTGCCCTGGCTCGACAGTTCGCCCGTGAAGTCGTCGAACTATCGTCCGCTGTACCGGAAGTTCTTCTGGCTGCTCGTCCTCGACGTGTTCATCCTGGGCTGGTGCGGCATGAGCCCCGCCGAGCAGCCCTATGTGATCATGAGCCAGCTCGCGTCGATCTATTATTTCGCGCACTTCCTGATCATTCTGCCGATCGTTTCGCGGATCGAACGTCCCGAACCGATGCCGAATTCGATCACGGAAGCGGTCCTTGCAAAACATGCCGACGCCGCGTCGGCGGCAACGGCCTGAGCGCCGGACTTATATAGGAGCTGATACAGCCATGGTTCGTCCGCTCGGTTTTCTCGTCGGCCTGGGTTTCATTGCCGCGCTGGTGCTCGCGATACTCACGACGCCGCTCACCAATGAGCCCAATGCCTCGCACGAGTTCCATAAACATCCGAAGCATTTGAAGCTCGCCAGTGACGGCCTGGTGCCGCACTGGGACAAGGCGCAGCTTCAGCGCGGGATGCAGGTCTACAAGGAAGTCTGCTCGGCCTGTCACAGCCTTAACCTCGTCGCGTTCCGCAACATTCAGGACCTGGGCTATACCGAAGGCCAGGTGAAGAGCTTCGCCAAGAGCTATGACAATATCCCGTCGATCAACCCGGACACGGGCGAACCGGCGACGCGCACCGGCCTGCCGTCGGATCATTTCCCGGCGCCCTATGCCAACGAGGTCGCGGCGCGTGCGGCGAACAACAACGCGCTGCCCCCCGACCTGTCGCTGATCACCAAGGCGCGCGAAGGCGGCAAGGATTACATCTATTCGCTGCTGACCGGTTTTCAGAACCCGCCGGCGAACCTGCCCAAGGAACTGCGCCCCGGCACCGGGCTGCACTACAACCCCTATTTCGCCAACCTGAACCTCGCGATGGCGCCGCCGCTCGCGGACGGTCAGGTCACCTATGCCGACGGCACCAAGGCGACCGTCGACCAAATGGCGAGCGACGTGACGGCCTTTCTGGTCTGGACCGCCGAACCGAAGCTGGTTAAGCGCGTGCAGGTGGGTTGGGGCGCCTTCATCTTCCTGCTGATCTTCAGCACGCTGACCTATCTGTCCTATCGGAACATCTGGGCCGACAAGGAGCACTGATCGGTGACGGAAGGGCGGCCGCTTGCATGATCGCCCTTCCGCCCCGTCCCGATCTCGACCTCGCGGCGCTCGTCCGCACGATCCCCGACTTTCCGAAGCCGGGGATTTCCTTTCGGGATATCACGACGCTGATTGGCGACGCTGCCGGTTTCGCCGAAAGCGTCCGCCGGCTTTGCGACCGCGCGGCGATCCATCGCCCCGACCTGATCGTGGCGGTGGAGGCGCGCGGTTTCCTGTTCGGTGCGGCGATGGCGACCGCGATGGGGCTGGGGCTCGTTCCCGTGCGCAAGGCGGGCAAACTGCCCGGCATGACGATCGGGGTCGATTACGAGCTCGAATATGGCGTCGATCGGCTTGAACTGCACGAAGGCGCGGTGCTTCCGGGCCATCGCGTCGTGCTGATCGACGATCTGCTGGCGACCGGCGGCACCATCCTCGCCACCGCACAGCTCATGCGCAGCGCCGGAGCCGAGGTCGCCGCCGCGCTGTTCGTGATCGACCTGCCCGACCTCGGCGGTTCGGCGCGGCTGGCAGCCGCCGGGCTGGCATGCGAAACGCTGATCGCCTTCGACGGGGAATAACGGGAATCCGGCGGCGGTTTCGGGGTGGGAAGCGGAGGTTTGGGCCATGCCCCGTTTTCTCCTCCCGCAGGCGGGAGGGGCAGCGAGGCTTACGAACTTGTTCGTTAGACTCTGATGACTTTGGATTGACCCACTTCGTCATTGCGACCCCGGACCTGATCCGGGGGAAGCAATCCAGAGCGGTTTGCGCACATTCCGGATTGCCGCGCGGCTTCGCCGCTCGCAATGACGATTCCATTCGATGTCATCACGCTTTAGTCGCAGCGGGGCGGGCCTTTGCACTGTCGCTGCCCACCCCCAGCCCCTCCCGCCTGCGGGAGGGGAGATGAACGTCGCCCAGGTGCCGAAGCGCGAGCCGTCTCATCCCTGGCGGGGCGGGATCAGAAGGGCAGCCAGCTCTGCTTCTTGCGGAACTTCATATAGCCGACATTGGCGCCGAGCCGCGCCCCGACGCCGACGCGGATCGGGATCAGCACGACGTCGCCGCGGCGCAGATAGGAGGCGTTGAAGCCGCCGAGCAGATAGGCGGCGCCTTCGCCCGCCGGATAGCGCTTGTAGAGATCTTCGCTGTCGAAGAGATTGTAGACGAGCACGAAGGTATTGCCGGCGTTGGCGCCCGCGTCGAAACCGATCGACGGCCCGGTCCAATATGCGGGGCGTTCGCCCTCGACCTTGTGGTACAGCGTTCCCGACCCATAGCGCAGCCCGATGCCGAGCGCGCCGCTGGCCTCGCGGCCGACGATATAGGCGTTGGGTTCGCCCTGCTTGCGCAAAATGTCCTCGATCATCGCGGCGAGCCCTTGCGCGCCCTTGCCGAACACGCCTTCGGCGGCGCCGATCAGGTCGTCCTGCTTGTAGGTCGTGCCGGGCTGGGCGCTGGTTGCCGCCGTCGCCGGATCGGTGGTTGCGGTCGTCGTGTCGGGCGTGGTGCCATATTGCTCGCTGCCCGTCGCGAGGTCGCTGTCATAGGATTCGCTTTCAGGCGCCGTCGAGGGCGTATCGACGGGCGGTGGCGGGGCGGGGTTGTCGAGATCCGAATCGATCGCGGTATTCGGATCGACCGAGGTCATCTGCGCGGCCGCCGGCAACGGCGCGAGCGCCATCCCGATCGACGCGAGGGCCATGGTCGCAAAGGTGGTGAGCGTTCGGCGCATTTCTTCCCCCAACAGCTGTCCGGCCCGCATCGACGGGCCGAAGGTCGCGTTAATCATGACTCGCTTTGGTCTTCGGGCAATGAACCGGCGATGACCCGAGTCGAATTTGCGTTGGACCGAATCGCGCGGGCCGTCAAATGCGCCGAACGAGCCGTGAAATGCCGAATCTTAGGCGTTGCGGGCTGGCACGGGGCTGGCTATAGGCCCCGCTCAGGCCAACACCGTCGCACTTGCGGCGGGCCATGCGGAGACGTGGGTGAGTGGCTGAAACCAACGGTTTGCTAAACCGTCGTACTGGTAAATCCGGTACCGAGGGTTCGAATCCCTCCGTCTCCGCCACCTTTTCCCATTTGGTCAGCGCCGGCGTTCGAGCCACCAGTTCTGGCGCCAGCCATAGCTGCTGGCGATCGGCCGGCCCGCCGCGTCGGTGGCGGGGCGGAAGCGGAAGCGCTCTTCGATCAGCCGGCAGGTGGTCGAATCGAGCGCGGGGTCGCCGCTCGACCGCGTGACGCGGCAGGCGGTGACGCGCCCGGTCGGCTGGATGGTGAAGCGGACCTCGACTTCTCCGCCGATCTTCGCGCGGCTGGCCGCCTTCGGATAGTCGCTGTCGCGGATCGTGCCGCTGCGCCAGACCGGCCGCGTCCCGCCGCCGGTGCCGTTCCCCGAGCCGCCGGCGCCGGTGCCGTCGCCGCGCCCTCCGGCGCCCGAGCCCGGTCCGGCGACCGGGGCGGCACCCGCCGACGCCTGGCTTCCCTCGCCGGGGCGCGGGGCGGCCGCGATCGGCGGAGGATTCGGCGGTGGAACCAGCGGTTTCGGGGCCGTGGCCGCCGCCGCTTTCGCCTGTTTGTTGGCGGGAGACGCCTTGCCGCTGGCGCTGCGGGACGGGGTCGGCTGCGGGGCGGGAGCGACCTCCGGCTCCGGCCGGGGTGCGGGAATCGCTATGGCCGCGATCGTCTCGCTGGCGCGGCGCACGACCGCAAGATCGAGGCCGCTCGCGAGGCCGAGTCCGATCGCGGCCGCGACCAGCAGCGACGCCGTGCCGGCCGCGACCCGCTCGCCCTTCGATGCCTGCCCCGAATAGACCCCCGAATAGACCATCGTGCGCCGTTCCTTCCGCGCACCCGCGTGCGCCGCGACGACATTCTAGAGAAACTCCTCTAGCGTGGACATGAACCGATCGAACTGGTCGTGATGCAGCCAGTGGCCCGCCTTTTCGAATTCGATCACCTTTGCGGTGCGGAAATGCTCGAGCCGCCCGTCCTTTTCGGGATTCGAGGCCCAGCTGTCGGCGCCGTAGAGAAGCAGCGTGGGGCAGGCGATCGCCGCCCACAGCGACGCAATGTCGTCCTGCGGCATGTCGAAACCCGACCAGACGTTCAGATAATTGTCGAACTTCCAGCTCCAGCTGCCGTCCTCGTTGCGGTTGATCCCCTGCACGGTCAGATGGCGCGCCTGTTCGGGTGTCAGATAGCTGTTCTCCGCCATCATCCGCGCGAGCGCGTCGTCGAGCGTGGCATAACGCTTTGGGATGCGCCCGGCGGCCTGGCGCTTGTCCTCGATCCATTGGCGGAAGCGGTCGGCGACGGGTTTCGCGGCGCGTTCGGCGAGCATCTTGGGCGAAGGGCCGAGTCCCTCGATCGCCACCAGCTTGCGCACATTGTCGGGGTAGAGACCGGTATAGCGCAGCGCGACATTGCCGCCCATCGAATGCGCGACGATCGTCACCGGCGCGAGGTCGAGCTGGTGGATGAGCTGCGCGAGATCGTAGACGAAGGCGTCCATGTCGTAATTGCCGTCGGGCGACCAGGCGCTGTCGCCATGGCCGCGCAGGTCGGGCGCGATGACATGATAACGGTCGCACAGCCTCTCCGCGACCCAATCCCAGCTTCGGCAATGATCGCGGCCGCCGTGGACGAGCAGCAGCGGCGGCGCGTCGTCATTTCCCCAGTCGACATAATGCAGCTTGAGCCGCTGCGAGATGAAGCTGTGCGATGTGGGGCCACTTGCCATCGGTTCGTCCTTGCTGTCTGGTCGCGTTTCAAAAGGCGACCGATTCCGATCCGTCAACCCGCTTTGCGGATCGGGGTGCGGTCGCCGCGCGAAAATCGAGCGAGGAGCAAGGACGGATGACGACGTTTCGGGACAATCTGCTGGCCGGCAAGACGGCGTTCGTGGCCGGCGGAACCAGCGGCATCAACCTCGGCATCGCGAAGCGCTTCGCCGAACTGGGGGCGAAGGTCGCGGTCGCCGGGCGCGATCCCGACAAGGCGGCGCGCGCGGCGGCCGAGATCGGCGCGGGCGCGCTCGGCCTGTCGGGCGATGTGCGCGATTATGATGCGATTCGCGGGGTGATGGAGACGGTCGCCGACAGGCTGGGGGCGATCGACATCGTCATTTCGGGCGCCGCGGGCAATTTCCTCGCCCCGGTGCTCGGCATGTCGGCCAACGCCTTTCGCACCGTCGTTGACATCGATCTCAACGGCACCTTCAACGTCTTCCGGGGGTGTCACGACCTGCTGAACAAGCCCGGCGCGTCGCTGATCGCGATCACGGCGGGGCAGGCGGTCAACGCGATGGCGCTTCAGGCGCATGCCTGCGCCGCGAAGGCCGGGATCAACCAGCTCGTCCGCACGCTCGCGCTCGAATGGGGCCCCGACGTACGGGTGAACGGCATTTCGCCCGGGCCGATCGCCGATACCGAAGGCATGAAGCGGCTGGCGCCCGACGCGGCGACCCGCGAGGCGCATTATGCGCGCATTGCGATGAAGCGGTGGGGCAAGGTCGAGGAAGTGGCCGAATCGGCGGTGTTCCTCTGCTCGCCGGCGGCCGCCTACATCACCGGAACGATCCTCGATTGCGACGGGGGCAGCCAGGTCGGCGATGCGTCGCGCATCGACCAGACCCAAGGCCTGTGACGGACGCGCCGTGCCATGTACGGCGCGGCCAGGTCGGCGGCGATGGGAAGGGAATGGTGGGCGTGGCAAGGATTGAACTTGCGACCCCTGCGATGTCAACACAGTGCTCTACCACTGAGCTACACGCCCACACGTTCTGGGGTGACGCGCCCCTTAATGGGCTTGGCGCAGGCTGGCAAGCCTTTCGCGCGCCCGGCGATGATTATTGTTGGTGCGACCGGTCGGCGCGCCCGAACAGCAGGTCGACCTCGCGCACCAGGTCCTTGAGGTGGAAGGGCTTCGACAGCAGCTTCGCCTGCGGGACATTCTCTTCCGCGCGCAGCGTGACGGCGGCGAAGCCGGTGATGAACATCACCTGCGTCTGCGGCGCCGCCTTCGCGCAGTGCTGCGCGAGTTCGATGCCGTCCATCTCCGGCATCACGATATCGGACAGCAGCAGGTCGAACGTCCCCGAATCGATATAGGGCACCGCTTCGGTGCCGCGGTCGACGGCGGTCACGTGATAGCCGGCGCTGGTCAGCGCATGCGCCAGATATTCGCGCATCACGTCATCGTCTTCGGCCAGCAAAATCCGGATCATGCTGTCAATTCGCCCCCTGGTCATGCGGCGTCGCCCCATGGGATCCTGCCGTCGTCGCGATGCCCGCCATAGTGGCAGAGGCTTAACAAATTCGGTGACGCTGGATTCGCCGGGCGAATTTTGCCACCTTGGCCGCATGCCGCAGCCTATCTTCCAGAGCGCCGCCATCGCTGTCAATCGGCCTGCGGTCAGCGGCCCCGTTCTGGTCTCGGTTCCCCATGCGGGACGTCTTTATCCGCCCGAGATATTGGCGGCGGCGCGCGTCGACCGCGCGATGCTCGAGCGGCTGGAGGATGGCTGGTGTGACCTGCTGGCGGCCGGTGTGACGGCGGCGGGCGGCACGGTCGTCCAGGCCCTGTGGGCGCGCGCGGTCGCAGACTGCAATCGCGGCGAAGGCCAGATGGCGCCGGGCGAGGTCGCGGTGACGCTGCGCCCGCAATTCTCGGCGCCCGGCCGCAAGGAGCGGGCGGGGCTGGGCGTTGTCCCGACGCGCCTCGCCGATTGCGGGCCGCTGTGGAAGCGCCCCATGGATGCGGCCGGCCTGCGCTGGCGACTCGATTCGCTGCACCGGCCCTATCATGCCGCGCTCGCGGCCGAGCTGGCTGCCCTGCGTGCGCGCTTCGGCCACGCGATCCTGATCGACCTCCACAGCATGCCGCCGATTCCGTCGGGTCAGCCGGGGCATGGCGCGCGGATCGTGGTCGGCGACCGTTTCGGCGCGACGGCCGATCCGGCGCTGGTCGATCTGGTCGTCGATGCGGCGGCGGGGCTTGGCGAGCCGGTAACGCGCAACCAGCCCTATGCCGGCGGTCATATCATCCGGACCCACGGCTGCCCCGCGGACGGCCAGCATGCGGTTCAGATCGAGATCGATCGACGCCTGTATCTGGACGGGATGGGCAGACCCGACGCCGCGGGCGTGGCGCGGCTCTCGCGCTGGCTCGCGGAACTGGTCGCCGCCGCAAACAGCCTGTTTTCGGGCGACGAAGGGCTGCCGCAAGCGGCCGAATAAAAAACCACCTCGTACCGAAGTACGAGGTGGCCAGGGTCCAGGGAGGACGCACCCGCGTCATGGGACGGGGCACTCGCCGCAGTGGAAAGGGGGCAACCACGACGGCGTACCGACAATCTAGGACGTTCCGCGCCGCGTTACAAGAAGCGGAAAGAAATAATGTTGCGAAAGAAAACTGGTCGGGGAGAGAGGATTCGAACCTCCGGCCCCTGCCTCCCGAAAACGATGATCCTGCGTGCATCGACGCGAATACGTCACTTCGTTTTCCGTCCAGTGCCGCTTCTTACCTCATGTTCCCGATTCGTCCGCGAATAAGGTTCAATCCGAACCTTGGAGCACTGTCTCCCACCCCTCCTATAGCGGGAGGCGCGTGATGGGCCTCCACGACGAAACCGCCGAACGATTCGAGCGCGAGGGACGTAGGGCCTACCGCGACGGCAAGGCGGGCAATCCGTATCGTGCCGGGACCATGGCCCATAATCGCTGGGCAAAGGGGTTTATGGACGCACGCCACGAAGCCGGAAAGGCCGCATGACCACCCCAGACCTATCTACCCCGCGCGACCTTGAGGAACGCTACCGGCGCCACGGCACAGAGGAGTGGAAGCGCCGCGGATCGGCGCTCGAACATCATCGCTATGCCGAAAAGGTTCATCGCTTTTCGCGCCGGCGCTGCGGATGCGGCTGTAATCGACGGGCGACGCACCGCGGCATGGCGAACGGCATTTGTCTCATCATGGGTTGCGAAATGCGCGTGGCTCGCTGGGTAAGGAATGGAACATGACCGACCTATCCTCATTGATCGAACGGATAGAGAAGAGCGAGGGGGCGGATCGCGAGATTGATCTTGCTATCGCGGTCGCGCTCGACATGCGCCCTGATTGGCTTGCCAAGTCGGGAGGTGAGCTTTGGATTGATCGGTCTGGCGCATATCCAGTCCTTCGTTGGGCGGACGCCTCTGCCGGGAGAAGCCGTGGAAACCCCGGCGTGGACGACCCCGTCAAATTCACAGCCAGCATGGACGCTGTTCGCTCTCTGATCGACCCCAACGACGAATGGGAACTGACGACGCTCTACGGCGTGGCGCGGGCGACTGTCGGCCTCAACCGCGATCACCAGACAAGCTGGCCCGGATATGGCGAGCATCAAGGCGGCGATCCGGTTCGGGCGCTGCTGTCGGCCGCCCTCAAAGCAAGGAACCCCTCCCATGAAGGATGAAGCGACACCCGAGCAAAGCGCGATGGCGCGGCGGATAGTCAACGCCAACTCGAATTACATGGACGGGCTAGACCGGGGCCAGTGTAATTTCAGCGCGCAGGAGGTGATGCAGATCGCCCTCGCAGCCATCATCGAAACGACCGAGCGAGCGGCGGCATATCTTTCGACGATCGAGCCAGACGAGGAAGCCGCTGGCTGTCCGGCGTCATGGGGCGACTTTGTCCAGATAGCGCAGACCAGTTTCCGCGCGGGCAAGCACTACGGGAAGGACCCGCAATGAAGAAATATGCCGACATCAATATGAGCGTCACCGTCGAATTTGAAGACGACGGTGAGAACGCTTTGCCCGACCAGGCGATAGAGGCGCTCATGGATCAATGGAACATCGGCCCGCAAGATTTCGACATGAGCGTGGTCGAGGTCCGAGATACCGAGATGCCCGCTCAAAAGGACGACCAATGACCGACAAGGCAACTGACGTGACCGTGACGCAGGCGGACAGGGACGCTGCAGCGGACTTGCTCACCTGCGATTTGGGCGAGCCGTTGTCTCCGGCTGACAAGTTCCAGTTAGAAAGCATCCGATCCGGACTGGATGACGACGACGATGGTGTCCAAGCCTTCGCCCGCCACCGCCAAGCTCACTCCCTCCCCGGAGACGTCGGGATAGACAATGAGCGCAAAGTCATCCTGCAAAACAAGCGAGTGAACGATGCGATACAAACCGCCCTTGAGCGGGGAGAGTTGACCGTATCGAGCGACGGGTATCTCGCCGCTCTCACCCCTTCGGCGCTGTCTGACGATGCGGGAGAGGGGGAATGAAGTTCATCGTTGACGCCGATCCCGCCGACGCACCCGCTGTGCTCGCCAAGATGATCGAGGAAATCCCGATGTTCGCCCAATCGCGCGGCCCTGGTTGGGGCTGGTCCTATCGCATCAACGGGAAGGATTATTTCATCCGACAGACCAAGACCGGATTGTCGGCCGCCCATCAAGGAGCCGGTGAACCATGAGTAACCTGATCGAACGGCTGCGGCACGAAGCGCGTCTCTCTATACTGATTCCTTCATGCGACGAATCGGCACTGGAAGCGGCGGTAGTTGATTTAGCTGCTCTCGCCCACCAAGCCGCAGAGGAAATCACCACGCTCCGCGCCGAGAACGCCCGCCTTAAATACCGCACGGATGGAGGGGTGTGATGGGCGCTCGAATCTATGGAAAGATGGAGCGTCACCTTGGCCTTGAGGCGGATGACGACCTTTTTGCCAAAGCGATGGTCAGCATCTGCGATGGCTTCCCGCCTGACTGCTCTTATGCGCACACCTGCCTTCACGACGGTGATTGCTTCAAGAGTGGTAATCCTGCGTTGCGCGCGGCGCGCGTCATAGAGGCGATGGCGAGCAGGGCCGAGGGTTCAGAGCGTGTCCATATTCTCGCTGCCGCGCGCTGGCTCCGACAGGACGGGGCAAGCATCGGTAGCGCCGAAGTGCTACCCTTTACCACCACGAAAGGGACCGACAATGGCGGATGATCTGGAATGGTCTGATGCGGATCGCGATGCGGCAAAGAGAGCATGGAATGCCATTGCCGACGAGTTCAACCAATGGGACGCGCTTTCGCTGGAAGAGGCGGTATCGTGGATAGTCAGCTTCGCGCGCCATCGCATGGCGTCCACAGAATCCCTCCGCGCCGAGAACGCCCGCCTTACCGAAGAGAGGGATGCGCTGGTGGAGGCGGCCGAATATCTGATTGGTCAGTTCAAAAAGGTATCGCGGGGCGTGGCTGTTCGCGACCTTGACGAAGCGCTCGGCGCCTACGATTCCGCCATCGCCAAGGTCAAAGGAGGCACCGATGCGCGATAAGCTGGCAGAGGTGATAGCGGAGGCGCTAACCAGCGAGGCGATGCTAGGTGCATTATGCGCTGGCGGGCCGTCATCGGCGGATATTATCGCTTCCGCGGTCCGGGAATATCTCGGGAGCGATGAGGTGCTGGATAGGGCTGCGGTCGCGTTTGCCGAAGATCTTCATAATCCACTTCGCGCCGCCCTATCCTCTATCATGGAGCAGAGCGATGGACGCTGTGGCCTGCTGCCGGTTTGATGGACACCGAGATAGGTTCATTCAGGCTACCCCAGCTTCGCGTTCGAAGTCGATAGGACTGAGGTAACCCAGGGTCGAGTGACGCCGGGTCGGGTTGTAGAAGCATTCGATATAATCGAACACGTCGGCCTTCGCCTGCGCCCTCGTGCGGTAGACCTTCTTCCCGATCCGCTCGGTCTTGAGCGAGGAGAAGAAGCTCTCCATGGCGGCATTATCCCATACATTGCCGGACCGGCTCATCGAGCAGGTGACCCCATTATCGGCCATGAGCCGCTGGAACTGCTCGCTGGTATATTGGCTTCCCTGATCCGAGTGATGCAGCAGCGCGTCGGGCTTGCCGCGCCGCCAGATCGCCATGATCAGCGCGTCGGTGACGAGCTGTGCCGTCATGTTGACGCTCATCGACCATCCGACCACCCGGCGCGAGAACAGGTCGATCACCGCGGCGACATAGAGCCATCCCTCGGCTGTCCAGATATAGGTGAAGTCGGCCACCCACTTCTGGTTCGGCCTGTCGGCCGTGAACTGGCGATCGAGCACGTTGCCGGCGATGACCGAGCGATCGCCATGATCCTTGGGAAGCCCGCGTCGCCGCGGCCTGGCTCGCAGACCCTGTGCCCGCATGAGCCGTTCGATCCGGTGCAGGCCGCAGGATATCCCGTCGGCCAGCAGGTCGTGCCAGACACGGCGCGCACCATAGGTGCGATAGCTTCCTACATGGCTGGCGCGGACCTTCGCACCGATCACCTCGTCGTCGCGGGCACGCTGCGACGGCGGGCGGATCAGCCAGGCATGGAAGCCGCTTCGCGAGACACCGAGCGCCCCGCACATCCATGCCACCGGCCAGATCCCTCGGTGCTTCGCGATGAACTGGAACTTCATATCGAGTCCCTCGCGAAGTAGGCGGCGGCTTTTTTTAGGATGTCGCGCTCCGCCTTCAGCTTGGCCAGCTCGCGCCGCAGGCGATCGATCTCCATCTGCTCCGGCTTCATCTGACCGTGACCGGGAAAGGCATGACCCGGATCGGCGGCAAGCTCCCGAACCCATTTACGCAGCACGTTCGCATGCACATCCAGATCGCGCGATGCCTGGGCGATCGTCACCCCGCGTTCGCGGATCATCCTCACCGCCTCAAGCTTGAACTCGCGGCTGAACTTCCTTCTTTGCATTGTGGACCTCCGATAGGTGGAAACACCCTATCTCGGTGTCCACCAAACCGGCAGCAGGCCACTGAGACGATTGCCAAGGGACTGAGCGAGGCGCAGAGACTTTACGTGAAGGAAGGGCCTCACACGCACTGGACACCGACACGGCGGGCATTGATCAAGCAAGGGCTGGTTGCCGACAAGAGCGGCGCGCTGACGGCCCTTGGCCTCGCCGTCCGCGCCATCCTAAAGGGGGAATGATGGGCAAGATGCTTTCGATCCTTGTCCCGGCCGCGCTTGCCGGTGGCTTCGTTGGTGCCGTCACTGGCATGGGTGGCGCCTCCGTAGGCGAGGGGGCGGAGGGCAACGCATGCATCGCGTCCGTGCATGATGGGGACACTTTTCGAACTTGTTCCGGTGAGCGCGTCCGCCTCGTCGCCCAAAGCGGCCCCATGGACGCGCCCGAGCTTCCCGGGAGCCCGCGGTGCCATCGCTGCGACCCTGCGCCTGGCATCGCCGCGAGAGACCGCCTGAGGGTGATCCTGCGGCAGCCGGCCAAGTTGCATTGCAACGGGACCGATCGCTACAAGCGCGCCCTCTGCCGCGTCACAGTCAATGGGAAAGACGTCGGCGATCAACTCGTGCGCGAGGGCCACGCTGTCATCCGGAATGACTGGCGGTGAGCGATGGAACCGATAGCCGGAAATAAGGTGGCGGGGTATCCTTTCGGAGCACGCGCGCTGCGTCGTGCCGGCCTGTCGTGAAAGGGAATAGCGACCATGGCCTTGCCCGCCGGGGCCAGCATGCCACAGGCCGAATTTTAATCAAGCCCCGCACCCTTTCTCGCGCCTGCGCGTTTCTCCATCTCAGTTCGTCGCGCCGTGATCCGCTCGACGACTTCTTTGCGCTTTATGCAAGGAAAGGAGAGGCGTCATGGATAAGCGACGCGTGTCACCCGATGTCTATGAATGGCACCCTCGCACCGTGCTGGTTCCCCGGATCGGTATGCTGGTCACGCGGCACGATGCGAACATGCGCCTCATCCTGCCCGGACGCTACATGGTGCGCCGATCGCGGACGATGGGGCGGATGGTCTATCGGCGCGTCCGAGATATGGAGCGTGCGTATCCGACTGGAAGAAACTGAACGGATCGGTTATAGCCCCCGCGTTGCGGAGGGGGCCGACGGGTCGCCGTAACACAAGCCGCGAGCCGGTTTCGGACGTAGCGCCCGGGGTAGTCGTCCACTCTGCATTGGGCCTCGCGGTTGACATAGGGCCACAACCCGAGAGCAAATTGTGCTTTCCGCAAGTTACTCTCTCGGCTCGCACACCGCCCGCCACCGAGCATTATGCTCGCCGATCTGATCGCGCAGCGCATCGCTGTCCGCCTTGTTGCCGTCGTCGTGCACCTCGCGCCCTTCGGCCTGCGCCGCGTCCCGCTCGACCTTCGGCACCAGCGTGTAGGGCAGCGGCGCGTCGATCAGGCAATGATCGCTAACAGTCTTCGGGGTTGGTTGCATCGAGCAGGCAGTCGTCATGGCGCACAGTAGGGTCACTGCGATAATGTTGCTTTGCCGCATTGGCTTTCTCCACATTCCTGATGATGTCGGCTTGGGTCTGGGCGCGCTCGGTGACAGCGCCCTTTTGCTCGGCGGTCTCGGTGAGCGTGTCGACGACATGCAGCGCCGTGACGCCAGCGATCACCAGCAGGCCGACCGCGACGAGGATCATCACCGCCTTGTTCGGGGTCGCGAGGGTGGCGAACCATTCGGTGAGGCGGGTCATGCGCCGTCTCCCTTCTCCGGTTGCTTGGCCAACCGTGTCCCGGCGGCAAAGCGCTTCTCTCGCCATTTCCTCGCCGGAAACGGATGCTGGGAATGGAAAAGCGCCGTCTTTAAAGGTCTGGGGTATGGCAAGTTTCATGCTGATGATCGCAAGGTGGTTTATGCCCATCGGTTTGCATTTGAATTAGCGAATGGGCAGATTCCCCCAGGGATGTTCGTTTGCCATCGCTGCGACAATCGTCGCTGCGTCCGACCAGACCACCTGTTTCTCGGAACAGCCAAGGATAACGTTGCCGACATGATGGCCAAGGGGCGCCACGTAATGCGCGGCGCCCCCGGGATGGCTCATGGCCGCGCGCTCCTAACCGATGACCAAGTTCGGGAAATTCGGCGCCGCTTCGTGCCGGGAAAGCGCGGTGAATGCCCTCGTGCGGCCAAAGAGTTTGGCGTCTCGGTTTCCACCATCAGCAAAGTTCTCAGGAGGGAAGCGTGGGCACACCTTTAATAGAGAAGCCGGGCGCCTACCCGGACATTCCAATCGAAGATTACCATGGCAATGCGAACCTGCTGCCGGGACCGTCACTGTCCGCCAGCGGCGCAAAGACGATCATCAACCGGTCGCCGCTGCACTTTTGGGCCGCGAGTCCGCTCAATCCGAACCCGCCCGAGCGCGAGGAAAAGCCGCACTTCGCGATCGGCAAGATGGCGCACGACTTCCTCCTGACGCCCG
Source organism: Sphingopyxis sp. MG (assembly GCF_002953155.1). Lineage (NCBI taxonomy): Bacteria > Pseudomonadati > Pseudomonadota > Alphaproteobacteria > Sphingomonadales > Sphingopyxidaceae > Sphingopyxis > Sphingopyxis sp. MG. The sequence continues at coordinate 1,786,108 of NZ_CP026381.1, read as the reverse complement.
ACCGGATCGCGGACAAATATTTCGTGCTGCCCAAGGGCTTCAATGAGAAGTTCACGAAGAAATTTGCCGCCGAAATCGAGGAATTGGAAGCCGCGCGTGAAAGCGGCATGACGATCCTGCGCCATCAGGAAGCGGAGGTTGTCCGGCAAGTCGCGGACGCCATCGGCCTGCACGACGTCGCCAAGCTGGCCATGAAGGGCGGCGACACCGAAGTGACGCTGGTCTGGCAGGACAAGGAAACCGGGGTATGGCTTCGCTGCCGTCCCGACTTCCTTCCGAGTAGCGTTCTTCGTGGCGCCCCGGTGCGGGCCGTGTCGGACCTCAAATTCATGGCGCCCGAATATTGCTCGCCCCACGGCTTCTCAAACGCGATCCGGCGCTTCGGATACCATCTGGCCGCCGCCTTCTATTACGAGGGCATCGAAGCGATTTACGGCCACCGCCCGACGCACTGGACACATATCCGCATCAGCGCAGCCGAAGTTGAGAGGTATGAGAAATGTCCAGCGGAGCCGACCAGCCCTATTCCGTCCAACGATTCCGGGGAGGTTTCGCCCTCGTCTGGTGGGAGCGAGATGACGGCGACCCCGCCGCGGAACCGAAAAGGCACCGTCGTCAACTCGCCTCGCAAGATAGGGCGAGCGCCGAAGCGGAGGCCCGCACTGTCTGGGAAGGGGCCGACGATAGTGCATGGACCGTGGGGCGGATCATGACGGGCTACATCGCCTCCATCGAAGGAAAGCCGTCGCATAGCCGGACGAAGGACGCATGGAAGGCAATGAAGCCTTTTTGGGAGAACGTGGACCCGGCGACGGTCGATGAGACGATGTGCCGCAACTATCGCGCCACGCGCCGCGTCGGGGATGCCACCGCCCGCCTCGAATTGATGAAGGTATCGACCGCGCTCAACTGGGCGATGAAGCCGCCGCACAAGCATATCAGCGTGCGCGGAGAAGTCTGGCTTCCTCCGAAGCCAGAACGCAAAACACGGCACCTGACCCGGCCAGAGTTTGACCGCTTCCTTAGTGGCATGGTCGCTCCGCACGCTCGGCTCTATGCGCTCATCGGCCTTTTCACTTGCGCGAGGCCTGGCGCCATCCTCGACCTGACATGGGATCGGGTGGATTTCATGCGGGGCCAGATCGACTTGAACCCCGCTGGCCGCACCCAGACGGCGAAGCGCCGGCCAGTCGTTCCAATTGGGGATCGGCTGATGACGGCATTGCAGGAAGCTTATGCGGCGCGCACGTCGGTCTATGTCGTGGAAAGGGCTGGGAAGCAGGTCGGGAACATCAAAAAGGCGTTTCAAGCGGCGTCCGAAAGGAGCGGTGTCCGCGCAACTCCTTATACTTTGCGCCACACCGGCGCCGTTTGGGCGGCCGAGGCGGGTGTTCCTATGTCAGAATTGGCGCAAATGCTGGGCCACGACGACGACAGAACGACGCAACAGCATTACGCTCGATATTCGCCGGGCTATCTTAAGCGCGTCGCGGATGCGATCGAGAAAGGGAGAATCAGCGCATGAGGTTCAATAAGAACCGCCAACCCCTGTCTCTTTCGGGGCGGAAATGGCGTAAAACTTGGTCGGGGAGAGAGGATTCGAACCTCCGGCCCCTGCCTCCCGAAGACAGTGCTCTACCAGGCTGAGCTACTCCCCGACCGATCTCCAGCGCCGACGAAGCGGCGCGAAGGCAGGGCGGTCCTCTAGACGCGCCGCCCGGGAACTGCAAGCGGCAATCGCACCAGGATCGGGACCTACAGCAGGTGCGCGCGGCGAAAGCTGAAATGACCGCTGTCGACGAAGATCAGATGGTCGAACAGATCGATCCCCATCGGACGAAGGAGCCGCGAAACCGCGCGGGTGCAGGCGAGGTCGCCTTCGCTGGGCCAGGCGACGCCCGAGGGATGGTTGTGCGCCATCAGCACGCCGGTCACCGCCGGGCCGAGCAGCCTTCGCCAACGCATCGGGGGAATGGTGCAGCGCCCCGACAGCGTCGCTTCGATCCGTTCGGCGGAAATCAGCCGTGCATGGCCATCGAAGGCCAGCAACTGGACGGTTTCGCCGTCGTTGGTGAAGGACGGGCGCAGCAGGTGGCGCGCGACATCGTCCTCGTCCGCGCATTGCACGAAGCCGGTCGCGGCCATGTCGGCCCCGTTGCCAAGCGGATCGGAGAGATTCATCGCGCCGTCTATGCGGCGCGGAGGCCGGCGCTCCAATCGGCATCTGCGCCGTAACGGAGAGTCATGGCTGCTGCCGCCCTTGCCGTCCTTCCGTCGCGCGCTTAGCACTGGGGCCCGCAACACAGGAGCAGGTCTTGCCCGATTCCATCCATTATGAACTGCAATATCTCGACCTGATGCGCCGAATCTGGGCCGAGGGCGACGAGCGGGTCGACCGCACCGGCGTCGGCACGCGCTCGCTGTTCGGCGAGACGATGCGATTCTCGCTCGCCGACGATGCGATCCCGCTGCTCACCACCAAGCGGGTCTATTGGAAAACCGCGCTGCGCGAGATGCTGTGGTTCCTGACCGGCGACACCAATATCCGCCCGCTGGTCGCGCAGGGGGTGCGGATCTGGACCGACTGGCCGCTCGATCGCTATCGCCGCGAGACCGGCGAAGATATCGGCGCGGAGGATTTCGAGGCGCGCATCCTTTCGGATTCCGATTTCGCGGCGGCATGGGGCGATCTCGGTCCCGTTTACGGCCACCAATGGGTGAACTGGCCGCGCTACGAGCCCGCGGGGGATGGTCTGTTCCGCCGGGCCGAAAAGGGGCACGACCAGATCGCGGCGCTGATCGATTCGCTGCGCAGCAATCCCGGGTCGCGGCGGCACATCTTCACCGGCTGGAACGTCGCCGACCTCGATCGCATGGCCTTGCCGCCGTGCCACATGACCTATCAGTTCCATGTGCGCAGCGACGGCGGATTGTCGTGCCTGCTGTTCCAGCGCTCGTGCGACCTGGGGCTCGGCTTCGCGTTCAACATATTCGAGGCGGCGCTGCTGACGCGGATGATCGCGCAGCAATGCGACCTGCACGCGCACGAACTGGTGTGGACCGGCGGCGACGTGCATCTCTATCTCAACCACACCGCGCTCGTCGAAGAGCAGTTGCGGCGGACCCCGGCCGGCGCGCCAAAGCTGCGCCTCCTGCGGCGGCCGGAAAGCATCTTTGCCTATCGCTTCGAGGATTTCGCGGTCGAGGCCTATGCGCCGCAGGCGCATATTCCGGCGCCCGTCGCGGTCTGATCGCAGGCATTGCAATGGATCGGCGACGGTAATAATATGTCGCCGCATTGAAATATAACTAAACGGCGCGTGATTCGCGTCGAAGGGAAGAAGACATGCCTGAGACGCCTCGGCGCCCGGCGGGCAATCTGCCGCCGCTGTCGCTCCATATTCCCGAACCGCGCTATCGCCCCGGCGATACCCCCGACTTCAGCGACGTTCCGGTTCCTGCCGTCGATGCCACGCCGCGCCCCGGCGAGGCGACGAAACCCGACGCGATGCGCGACCTGTGTTACGGCCTGGTGCGCGTGCTCGATTTCGACGGGCAGGCGAAAGGACCGTGGGACCCGAAGCTGGCGCCCGAGCGGCTGCGCACGATGCTGCGCTACATGATGACGGTGCGGGCGTTCGACGACCGCATGTTCCGCGCGCAGCGGCAGGGCAAGACCAGCTTCTACATGAAATCGACCGGCGAAGAGGCGACCTCGGTGGCCTCGACGATGGCGATCGACCGCGCCGACATGGTGTTTCCCAGCTATCGCCAGCAGGGCATATTGATCGCGCGCGACTATCCGCTGGTCCAGATGATGAACCAGATCTATTCGAATCGCGGCGACCATCTGCTCGGGCGGCAGCTTCCGATCATGTATTCGGCGCCCGACTACGGCTTCTTCAGCGTCTCGGGCAATCTGGCGACCCAATATCCGCAGGCGGTGGGCTGGGCGATGGCGTCCGCTTCGAAGGGCGACAGCCGCATCGCGACGACATGGTGCGGCGAGGGATCGTCGGCCGAGGGCGACTTCCACTCGGCGCTGACCTTCGCGACCGTCTACAATGCGCCGGTCATCTTCAACGTCGTCAACAACCAGTGGGCGATCTCCAGCTTTTCGGGTTTCGCCGGCGGTGAGCGCACCACCTTCGCGGCGCGCGCGGTCGGCTATGGCATCGCCGGGCTGCGCGTCGACGGCAACGATCCGCTCGCGGTCTATGCAGCGACCCAGTGGGCCGCGGACCGTGCGCGGACGAACAACGGCCCGACGCTGATCGAACATTTCACCTATCGCGCCGAGGGGCACAGCACCTCCGACGACCCGAACGCCTATCGCGCGGCGCAGGAGGCCAGCGCCTGGCCGTTCGGCGATCCGATCATGCGGTTGCGCGAGCATCTCGAACGGCTCGGCGAATGGGACGGCGAGCGTCACGAAGCGTTGAAGCAGGAACTCGACGATCTGATAAAGACGTCACAGAAGCAGTCTGAAAAACTTGGAATTTTGGGGCATGGCATGCACCAGCCCTTCGAAACCATGTTCGAGGATGTGTTCGAGCACATGCCCTGGCATCTTCAGGAACAATGCGAACAGATGCTTGCCGAACAAAGGGCCAAGTTCGGCCCCGACTGGAAGCCCGAGTGATGAGCGCGCCCGTGAAGACCATGAACATGATCGAGGCGATCAACAGCGCCATGGACATCATGCTCGAACGCGACCCCGCCACCGTCGTGATGGGCGAGGACGTCGGCTATTTCGGCGGCGTTTTCCGCGCCACCGCGGGGCTGCAGAAAAAGCATGGCCGGACCCGCGTCTTCGACACGCCGATCAACGAATGCGGCATCATCGGAGTCGCTGTCGGCATGGGCGCCTATGGCCTGCGGCCGGTGCCGGAGATTCAGTTCGCCGACTATATCTACCCCGGTCTCGACCAGCTGGTCAGCGAGGCGGCGCGCCTGCGCTACCGGTCTGCCAACGACTATATCTGCCCGATGACGGTGCGCACGCCGTTCGGCGGCGGCATCTTCGGCGGGCAGACGCACAGCCAGTCGCCCGAAAGCATCATGGCGCATATCTGCGGCGTGAAGACAGTGATTCCGTCCAATCCCTATGATGCGAAGGGGCTGCTGATCGCGGCGATCGAGGATAACGACCCCGTCGTATTCCTCGAACCCAAGCGCATCTACAACGGGCCGTTCAGCGGCTATTACGACCGCCCGGTCGAGCCCTGGTCGAAGCATGCGGCGAGCGCGGTTCCCGAGGATTATTACCGCATCGAACTCGGCAAGGCCGCGACGGTGCGCGAGGGCGAGGCGGTGACGGTGCTCGTCTATGGCGCGATGGTCCATGTCGCGAAGACGATCATCGAGGAGATCGGGGTCGACGCCGAGATCATCGACCTGCGCACGCTGCTGCCGCTCGACATCGAGGCGGTCGAGGCGTCGGTGAAGAAGACCGGACGTTGCCTGATCATCCACGAGGCGACGCGCACGTCGGGTTTCGGCGCCGAGCTCGCCGCGCTGGTGCAGGAACGCTGCTTCTATCATCTCGAGGCGCCGGTCGAGCGCGTGACGGGTTTCGACACGCCCTATCCGCACAGCCTCGAATGGGCCTATTTCCCGGGTCCGGTGCGTATCGCGACCGCGCTCGACAAGTTGATGAAGGACTGACCGCCATGGCCCGCTATTCGTTCCGCCTGCCCGATATCGGCGAAGGGATCGCCGAGGCCGAGATCGTCGCCTGGCACGTCCGGGTCGGCGACCGCATCGAAGAAGATGCGCAGCTTGCCGACATGATGACCGACAAGGCGACCGTCGAGATGGAATCGCCGGTGTCGGGCGTGATCGTCGAACTGGCGGGCGAGGTCGGCGACATGGTGCCGATCGGATCGACGCTCGCGGTCATCGAAACCGATGCCGACGCGGAAGCATCCGATACGCCGGCGGATGGTTCGAGTAGAGAATCGACCGATGAAGTCACGGTTTTAGAAGAAGTTGCAGAGACTTCCGAAGATTCCGTCGAGGAGTCAGCCGAAGCGCCTGCCGCCGTTGCCGAAGCAAGCCCGTCCGCGGCCGCTCCCGCAGGCGGGAAAGAGGACAGGGCGGTGCTGGCGTCTCCCGCCGTTCGCGCGCGGGCGCGTGATCTCGGCGTCGACCTGTCGCAGGTCCAGGCCGAGGGCGACCGTATCCGCCACGCCGATCTCGACGCCTATCTGCGCTATGGCGCGGGGCAGGGCTATCAGGCGCCGGGCGCATCGCGCGCCCGCGCCGACGAACCGATCAAGGTCATCGGCATGCGCCGCAAGATCGCCGAGAATATGGCCGCCTCGAAGCGCGCGATTCCACATTTCACCTATGTCGAGGAAATGGACGTCACCGCGCTCGAGGCGATGCGCGCCGATCTGAACGCAAATCGCGGAAATCGGCCGAAGTTGACGATGTTACCTTTCCTGATCGTCGCGATCTGCCGCACGATTCCCGAATTTCCGATGATCAACGCGCGCTACGACGACGAAGCGGGCGTGGTGACGCGGCACGGCGCCGTGCATCTGGGCATGGCAACGCAGACCGACGCCGGGCTGATGGTCCCGGTGATCCGCGACGCGCAGGACAAGAATGTCTGGCAATTGGCGTCGGAAATCAGCCGCCTGGCTGAAGCCGCGCGTACCGGCAAGGCGAAGGTCGACGAACTCACCGGCGGCACGCTGACCGTCACCTCGCTCGGCCCGCTCGGCGGCATCGCGACGACGCCGGTGATCAACCGGCCCGAGGTCGCGATCATCGGCCCCAACAAGATCGTCGAGCGCCCGGTGTTCGCCAAAAATCCTCAAGGGGGCGACGACATCCGCCGCGCCAAGCTGATGAACCTGTCGATCAGCTGCGATCACCGCGTCGTCGACGGCTGGGACGCCGCGAGCTTCGTCCAGGCGCTCAAGCGGCTGGTCGAAACGCCAGTGCTGCTGTTCGCCGACTGATAGGCTTGCCCTACAGGCCGAGCCCCGCGAAGCTCGTCTGGTCGAATTTCAGCCGGAAGGTCGCATAGGCGCCCGAGCGGGCGAAGCGCGCTTCCTCGAAATCGCGGTCGTGAAAGCCCGCGAAATTATAGCCGAGGGTGATGTTGACATTGTCAACCGGCGCAATCGTCAGCGTCGGACCGCCGGCCCAGGCGACGGTATTGGCGTCGGTGCCGACGCGCAACGTGCCCGAAGCGCCGATCGCGGCCCGCGTGCCGAGGTTGAGGCGCAGGTCGGCGCCGAACAGGTTCGACCAGCCCTTCACATCGTCGGCGCCGAACCGGTCGAAATTGTAGCGCGTGCCCCAGAAGAAGCCGAATTCGCCGCGTTCGTACCACATACGGCCTTCGGCCTGCCGTGCGTCGCGAGCGGCAAGCGGCGTCCAGTTCACCGACAGGCTGTTGAGCAGCCGGCGGCTCGTCACGTCGCCGCTGACGGTCAGCGGGGCGCTGCCCACGGGACCGGGCTGGCCCGCAACGGCGCCGCGCACCTCGTCCGACCGATATTCGGCCTTGTTCAGCCACGACACGCGCGAATCCGCGGGGCGATGCGCCCAGCTCGCTTCGAACTGCATCGTTTCGGTACTCGGCATCGCGCCGCTGCCGCTCGCCCGCGTCCAGCTGAGCAGCGCGCCGAGCGCCCGGCCTTCGCCGAGCTGGCGGAGACCGCCGAGCGTCAGGCCATAGCGGTTGGCCAGTTCGCCGTCGCGATATTCGGCGCGGCTGGTCAGCGTCCAGCGGTCGGCGCGATAGGTGGCGCCGCTGCTGATCGCGACGAAATCCTCGGTCAGCGTGCCTGGATTGCCAAGGAAACCGCCCGAGGCGACCGGGGTGTTTACATTGATAACATCGCGCGCTCGGATACCGCCGAGCGTCCGGTTGCCGTCGACGGCCATGTCGACCGACCAGCGCTCACCGAGCCGCAGCGACTGCGACAGACCATAGGCGGCGAAACTGCGCGGGCCATATTCGCTGATCTGCTGCTGGTTGGCGGCGGCGAGCAGGCGAGCGCCGGCCCACGGCGTCAGATCGAAGCCGAGGCGGGCCGTGCGCGCCTTCACCGTGTCGCCGTCGGCAATCTCGTAGCTGCCGACCAGATTGACGTCGCGCGTCACCGCGAAGCGTGCGCCGAGGCGGTGTCGGCTCGGGAAATCGACGCTCGCATCCCGGCCGCCGAGCGCGAATTCGGTCTGGGCGTCGAGTTCAAGCCGCTTTTCGAACAGGCGCTGCGTCGCACCCAACTGGACGATGTCCGAACGGTTGCGCGTGCCGTCGCTCAGCCGGTCGTCGGCATGGGTCAGGCCGGCGCGCGCGACGGTCGTTCTCCCGCCCGCGCTCCGATCATATTCGACCAGCGCGCGCGCGGCGCGGCGGCGGGTGCCGGCGTCGAGGAAGCTTTCCTGCCACGCGCTTCCCGTCATCGACAGCGCCGAACCGACGCGCAGACGGGCATCGACTCCGATCTTGCGCGTGCCGTCCTCTCCGCCGCCGAGTTGGCCGGTGCCGAATCCCGCCTCGCGCTCGCGGGCGTAGGCGAGCAGGTCGGCGCGGCTGCTGTGATACTCGGCCTCGACCAGCCACGCGCGGGCCGTGCCGCGAGCGGCCTTGCCGCCCGCGCGGGTGCTGGCGTCGCTCAGGGCGAGTTCGGCGCGGATCTCGGTATCGGCGCCGGGGCGATAGCGCGCATCGACGCCGCCGAGGTCGGTGCGGGCGTCGCTATCCTCGTCGTGGATGAAGGTTGCGCCGACGCGCAGCTTTTCGTCGCGCGACCGATAGCTGACGCGGCCGCCCGCGTTGAGCACGCGCTCGCCGACGCCGTCGACCTCATATTCCGCGACGATATATTGGGGATCGAGGTTCGACGAGCGGCTGAGAATGGGGGAGCGGAACCGCAGCGTTCCAGCCAGATAATCGATATCGTAATCGACGTGGCGGGTCATGGTAACACTGTCAACAATGCGCTCGCTATGCAGGCGGTCGCGCGTTTCGATCGTGATCCGCTCGCTGTTCGGCAGGATATCGCGGGCGCCGAGCGGGTAGGGGCCGGTAAGGCCGTTGCCCTGGATCTCGTCGCGGCGAAAGCGGTAGGGGGTGTCGGCGACGAAAGCGGTCGCGGCAAGCGTGCGGCCGCGATACTCGGCCTTGCCGCCGTTCAGCGCCCGATTGTAGCGCGCGAGCTGCGGATCGGAGATGCCGGTCTCGAAATCGCCGAACATCGCATAGAATTGCGGCCGTTCGAGCCGCAGATAGAGCTTGCGTACCGACGCCGCATCATGGCGCATCTCGTTGCGGTCGGCGTAGACGGTGTAATAGGCGCGCGGGTCGATCACGCCGCCGAAGCGCGCGTCGTCCTGCTCCTTGTCGCTGTCATAGGCGAGCGTCATCAGCCATTTGCCGCGCACCCGCCCCTTGGCATAGAGTGCGAGCCGCGCGTCGGTGTGAAGGTCGTCGAGCGTTTCGGCCACCGATTCCATGCGGTCGTCGAGCGTATTGTAGCCGAGCGTTCCGGCGGCGAAGCCGACTACGGTCCACGGGCGGTCGCCGGGGTCGAGCCACATGTCGAGCGTCTGCCTGCGCTCGACCTTGTCGTCGCGAAAGGCGAAATCGATCGTCAGCGTGCCCGAGGCGGTGGTGGGTTCGAGCTCGATATAGGCGATGCCGTCGTCGCCCGCGGTTTTCCACAGCGGGCGCGCCCGTTCGAGCCCGGCAAGCTGGCGGGCCTGCTGCGCATCGGCCTCGACAGCGGGATAATATGGGGCAGGGACGCTGAAATCGCCCGTCAGCCCCTTGCGGATCGGCTTGCCGTCGCGGTCGGTCAGCCGCACCGCGATGACGGGACGGGTGACGCCGTCGGCGACGAGGATCGACCGTTCGCGCACCAGCGTCGCGCGCGTCGGGGTTATCGAATAATGGACCTTGCGCTCGATCCTTTCGATGATGACACCGTCAACACCGCGGATTTCCGCGGTCAGGCTGTTGTCGCCTTCGTGAATCTCGATCCCGCGCCAGACGCTGACCGCGATCCGGCCGTCGGCGGACTTGGTCATGCCGTCGAAGGCGAGCGGGTCGACGGGCTTGCCGTTGATGCGGAGCGCGACGCTCTGGCCGGGCAGATGCTTGATCGCCGCCCGCACCGACTTGGCGCGCGGATTGTGATCGGGGGCGGGAAAGAGCCATGCGATGCCCGGTTCCTGGCCAGCCAGCCAGTCGCGATGCGCGCCCGCGGCGTCTGCATCGCCGGGTACCGCCGTCGCTTCGGGGGCCGTGGTCCGGGGCGCGATCCGCGGAGCGGCGGGCGCGGCGCGGAAGTCGGCGCGCTTCAGCGATCCGCCGCGTCCCTCGACGAAGCGCGAGATGGGGCTGCCGGCGCTTTGCGTCGAGCGCGCGCAATCGACGGCTTCGCGATCGAGCGGCAGCGTCGACGGGTCGATCTGGACGACGTGAAGGCCCGGGCGCACGCCCTCGAAATGATAGCGGCCGTCCTCGTCGGTGACGGTATAGCTGCCGTCCTGCAGCATCACGCGCACGCCGGCGACGCCGGCCGCCTTGCCCGGATCGACGCTGCATCCGCCATCGGCGATGCGGCCGATGATCGTCATTCGATCGCCCAGCCGGTCGCGCTTGATCGCAATCGCCGCCTCCGCGACATTGCTCGCCGACCCGCGGTTGTCGGACGCCGATGCCCGATTGAGCGCCCGTCCCGGCTGCGCCGAGACGATCACCTCGGCCAGATAGGTCAGCAACACCGAACGGCCGGGCGCGACGCCGGGCAGCGTGACCGCGAAGTCTCGGCCGTTCGCCGCAACCTGTGCCTCGACGCGCTCACCGTCGGCGCGGACGGTATCGGTCCGCAGGCGCATGCCGGCGGGCAGCGTGTCGCGGACCGTCACCGCGCCCGTGGTGCGCCGCGCGTCGCCATTGGCGACCTCTATGCGATACTGGACGATGTCGCCGGGAACCGCGACTTCGGTCGAGGTCGTCTTGCGCAGCGCCAGCGGCAGGCCGGGCTTGTCCACCGGAATATCGATCCGGACCGGCGCCGGGCTGGCAAGGGTGAAGGTTCGGCCATAGCTGGCATCGCCGATCGTGAAGGGGTGATCCGCATCGGGACGGCGGAGACCGGCCAGTTCGGCCGGACTCGAAGCCGAGGGGGCGGCATAGGGCGCCGGCGGCTCGACGACCAGGCGATAACGGCCGGGCGCGAGGAAGGGAAAGCGATAGTCGCCTTCGGGAAAGCGATAGACGGTGCCGCCCGCGTCGGTCACCGACTGGCCGGTGACGACCGACGAAGGATAGGCGGACACGCCGTCGTCGCCGAACACCGGCGCCGGGTTGCCGGTCGCCGCATCGACGATCGTCACGCGGGCGCCCGCCACGGGGGCGCCGTCGCCGCTGTCGAACACGATGCCGAAGGGATCGACGAGGAAATCGATCGTCGCGAGCGCGGTCATTCCCGCGCCGGCCTGGTCGGATATGTGCAGCGTCATCGTGGCGCCGGGCTCGACCGACAGGCGGCAGTCGCCCGCCGCAATCGCCGGCGGCGTGCCGATGGTGTTGATGAAACCGACGAACTCGCCGCTGTCCGGCGCCGTTTCGGTGAGGGTGACGCGCTCGCTGTCGCCGTTTTCCAGCGCCAGGACGACGGGGAGCGTATCGCGCCGCGACGGATCGCGATTGGCCGAAGCGAGCGTCACGCCGATCACCAGCAATTCGCCGGCGCGGAAGCTGCCGCTCTGTTCGAGCGCCGCGGGATCGGTCGAAAGGCCGGCATAGGCGCCCGCGACCTGGATCAGATGCGCACCGCCTCGCGCGGCGGAGGCTCCGTTGGAAGCGCCGCCGTCGCACGGCGTCGGCATCAGCGGCATCGATTTGCCGCCACCGCCGTCGGTCAGGCGATAGGTGGCGATCGTCGGCTTTTCGGGGGAACGCGGCCGGACTGCGATATCGACCCGGTTCGACGAGATCCGCGCGGAATCGCCGATGCCGTCATTCCATTGGGCAGAAGCCGTGTTCGAGATGATTCTCGGGGCATCCTGCGCGCGCGTCGGCGGGCCCGCGCACAGCATGGCTGCCGCGGCGAGAGCGCCCGCAAGGCTCAGGGATTTCGCGATCGATGTCATCGGCCGTGCGTAGGGAAGGCGGGGGTGCCGGAAGCGCCGGCACCCCCTGCGCCATCCCTGCTTTCGTCAGTTGACCGTGGCGCGGAAGACGAGCGTGCGGGTGTCGCCCGCCGCGATCGTCGGGATCGTTCCGGTCACGTTCGGTTCCGAATAGCCGCCGCCCGCGTTGCCGTCGGCATTGCAGACGCCGCCGCTGACCGTGCCGTCGAGCCGGATCGAATCGGCGACGAAGGTCAGTTGCGTCGGAACGGGATCGGTGATCGCCACCGATGTCGCCTCCGCACCGCCCGGCGCGTTGGCGACTGCGATGCAGTATTCGACCGTCGCCCCCGGGATCAGCTTCGGATTCGTCCCGTGATTATAGGGGTCGGATATGACGCGGCTCGATTTGGTGACGGTCAGTGTCGCGGTCTTGACCGTATAGTCGTCGGCCGCGCTGTGCGATCCGTCGCGGCTGCCGTCGATTGCACCGCCGGTATCGGCGAACACCGTGTCCTTGGCCGCGGTGTTGGCGCCCGTCGTCTGGCTGATCGCGCCGCCCTGCGTGCCGGGCGTATTGCCCTCGAACGCGGTAGCCTGCAACTGCACGACCGCCTTGGCGCCCGTCGCAAGCCCGGCGGGGATGTCCGCGACGACGAACAGCGTGATCGGCGTATCGGTCGCGAGTTCGTCGATATAGGTGACGAGCGTATCCGACGGATCGAAGGCGCCGACGGTTCCACCGGCGCTGTCGCGATAGATGCGGACATTGGTCGCGTTGAACGAATCGGTGCCGCCGTGCGGCGCCGACCCGCCGGCCGGCTGCGTCACCGTCAGGCCGAAGTCGAGCACCTCGTTCGATGAATTGGTGAGCTGAAAGGTGGTGACGGCACTGGTCGTTCCCGGCGCAACTTCGGTCGTCGCATTGCCGGCCTCTTCGACGAGCAGGTTGATCTTGCGGTCGACGACGAACTCGTCCGACGCGGTCGTGGTGCCCTGATCGACGCCCCCCACCTGATATTGGACGCTTGCGATATTGGTAATCGGGGTGCCCGCGGTCGTGCCGGCCGCAAGGGCCGGCGTGGCGGCGATGCTTGCGATCGCCGCGAAACCGAAGGCGCCCGTGGTCGTCAGCTTGCTGGTCATAGCTGAGCTCCTAGGCCTTGATTGGTCGCTGTCCCCACCGCCGCGACCGTTAAGCGGTTTGTTTCAGGGAGTTATTTGACAACCCCCCGGAACATGAGCTTGCCGCCGCCACCGGCCGGAATGGGTTTCTGAAAGGCCCAGCGGATATGCGTGACATCGGCGGGCTGCGCGGCGCGCCGGCTGCCGTCGGGCAGCGCGACCGTCAGGTCGGCAAGCAGTCCCCAGTTCCGGCCGCCGTCGACCGAAACGAGCGGGCTGCTCGCGGCGTCGGTGAAGCGGATCGCATCGGGAAGCGGATTGGTGACGACGAAACGCTCGGCCGGGCGCGCGCTGGCGTTGCGATAGTCGAGCACGAAGACGAGCCGGTCGCCGGGCGTGACGACCTTGGGCTCCTCCAGCGAGACGCGCTGCTTGCCGGCGGCATCGGTGGTCACCCGTTCGACGAACACGCTGTTGGCCAGCGCGACCTGGTCGGCGGCGAGCGCCTGGCCCGGCAGGCCCGCGGCGAGCAACAGAAGAATGGCGGTGCGCATGGACTTCTCCATCAGTTGATTTTCGTCTGGAAGGTGACGGTGCGGGTTTCGCCCCCGGCGACGGCGCCCAGAGCCACATGGACCCGCGTTCCGTCATAATCGCCCGAATCGCCGTCGGCGGCGTCGGACAGCGCCGTGCCGCCCAGCCTGATCGAGCCGGCGACATAGCTGGTGTCCGCCGGGACCGTGTCGGTGATGGCGAGACCGTTGACCGATCCGCTGCCGTTGACCGTGGCGGTGATCGCATAGGTGATGGTGGCGCCGGGAACCGGTTCGCTGCCGCCGAAGGGGTCGGCGACGGTGGCGACCTTCACCAGCGCCACGGTGGCGGACGAGACCTTGAACGCGCCGGCATCCTGCCCGTCGGCGCCGGTCGATCCGACGACCGCGTCGCCGCCGCCCTCGCCCAGGCCGGCGAAACTGGTGCCGGGCGTGCCGGTTCCGGTCTTGGCGGCCGCGGTCAGGCTGACGATGCCGCGATGGCCGTCGCTGACGGTGCCCGGCGTCGTCGCGAGCACGAAGATCGTGACGCTCTCGTCGGGATCGAGCAGCGGGTCGTTCGCGCCCGGCGTATAGAGCGTATCGGTGCCGGCATCGAAGACGCCGTCGCCATTGTCGATGTAGATCTGGGTGACGGCCGGATCATAATCGTCGCCGCCGCCGTTGGCGACCGTGCCGAGCACGAAGGCCTCCTCGCCATTGCCGTTGTTCGTCACCGAGAAGGTGAGCCGCTGCTCGGTCGCGCCCGGCGTCGTGACGACGTCGCCCGGGTCGCTCGAATCGACGGTGACGTCGAGCAGTTCGTCGACGCGCAGGTCGACCTTGTTCGAATCGATCGTCTGCGGTCCCCCGCCATTGTCGAAACTGGCGGTCGCGGTGTTGCTGATCGTGGAACCGGCACGGGTGCCGGCGGCCTGGGCCTGCATCGGCACGGCCAATGCCGCGAGCAGGACGAGGGAATAAGGGAAGGGTGTACGAAGCGGTCGCTGCGCGCCCCCCACAGGCGCTTTTACCATGATATGTGACTCCGAAGGCTGGTCCGTGCCGACGGTCATCGCGGAAAAAGGAAAATTTCTGGTTAAATTGCCGGTAGGGACGCGGCATTCTGGCTCGAAACAGGACAGGATGGTTTTTCGCGTCTCGCCTCAGCGGCCGGCTGGCGCGGTCCGGGAAACTCGCTTAAGACGAAGCGGTTAACCAGGAGGCCCACGTGAGCGAGGACAGGGGGAGGAAGGGCGCGCGCCCGGCGCGCGGCAATCCCCTGCAGCAGATCGAGATCGACGATTTTCGCCGCGATCGGCTGCTCGCGGCGCTGGCGCTGATATTGGGCGCGTCCTTTTGCCTCGGGCTGCCCTTCGCGCTTCAGGCCGGCGCCGAATTCTTCCTGCCGCTGACCGCCGCGATCGTGATCGCCATCGCGCTGGTGCCGCTGCTCGAATGGCTCGAACGGCGCGGCGTGCCGTCGGCGCTCGCGTCCTTCCTGTCGCTGTCGGCCTTCCTGATGCTGGTGAACGCCGCGCTGGCGATCATCGTCGTTCCCGCGACCGGCTGGTTCGCGCGGCTCCCCGAATCGATCCCGCGCATCCAGAGCAATCTCGCGCCGCTGATCGACTTCTATTCGACGTTGCAGAAGTTCGTCGACCGGACGCTGACCTCGGTCGCGAGCGGGACCGAAGCAGCGTCGCAGGCGGTCGCGGCGACCGCGCCGACCTCCGTGGTCGATTATTTCATCTCCGCCGCGCCGTCGGCGGCGATCCAGCTCTTCTTCGCGGTGCTGGTGATCTTTTTCTTCCTCGCCGGCTGGACACGGCTGCGCAAGGGAACGATCCGGCGCCGCGGCAGCTTCGACGGCGCGATGCAGACGGCGCGCGTGATCCAGAATGTCGTCGATGCGACGGCCGACTATCTGGCGACGATCACGATGATCAACGCGATCCTGGGCCTCGTCGTCGCGCTGCTGCTTTGGGCGCTGGGCATGCCGTCGCCCTTCATGTGGGGCGGGATCGTCACGTTGTGCAACTTCGTACCCTATCTGGGCCCGATCGTCGCTGCGACTTTGCTCGGGCTGGGCGGGCTGATGACGTTCGACGCGGTCGGATTCGCGCTGCTGCCCGCGCTGATCTTCGTCGGCGTCCATCTGGTTGAGGCGAATCTGATCACGCCGCTGGTCCTCGGACGGCGGCTGACGGTCAATCCGCTGCTGATCCTCGTCTCGCTGAGCTTCTGGGGCTGGGTCTGGGGGGCGCCCGGCGCGCTGCTCGCGGTACCGCTGCTGCTGATTCTCCAGACGGTGCTGCAGTCGACGGGAACCCCCGATCTGGCCGGTTTCCTGTTCGAGCGCGGCACGTTGACGACAGTGGAGGAGATGCGCGACCGGTTAAATCGCACCGAGATGGAAAGCGACGGTTGACAGGTCGGGACAGGGGCCATATTGGCGCGGCTCCCAAGCGCAAGCGGGTGTAGCTCAGTTGGTTAGAGCGCCGGCCTGTCACGCCGGAGGTCGCGGGTTCGAGTCCCGTCACTCGCGCCATTCCCTGTCCAAGGCGGGAAGGCGCCCCTCCCAAAAATATCTGGAAAAACCGTTGCGCTGTCGTCGACCGAAGCCGTTCGGCCTCGATCTATCCGCGCCAGCGGCCGAGTTCCATCCAGCGCAGTAGCGGTTTCAGCGGCAGCACCCACACGATCCCCGCCACCAGATAGAACAGGCCCTGCACCAGCACCGGCCAAGTGCCGACCCACGGCGAAAGCGCGACGACGATCGTCGCCCAGGCGACGATCAGCAGCAGGATCAGCGCGATTCCGGCGGGCTTGCGCCAGCTTGGCTGGGGATCGGGGGCAGCGGTCATAGACGGTCTCCACACAGGATGAATTCCTGTTCGGTCCATATGGCATCGAGCGGCGCGTCGAGCGCCGACACGGGAAGCGCGTCCACCTCCTGCACCGACCATCCGACGCCGATGCGGGGGAGGGACGGGTGGTCCGCAAGGAAGCGGTCGTAATGCCCGCCGCCCTGCCCGAGGCGGCCGCCGTGCCGGTCGAAACCGACGAGCGGGACGAACAGGATCGACGGGATCGCGCTTTCGGTGTCGGGGCCCGGTTGCGGTGAGCCCCACGGCCCGCGCACCAGCGCCGCACCCTTCGGACAGTGCCGGAACGCCATGGCGGCGTCGCGCGCCGCATGATGGGGCAGCGCAAGCGCGCCGCGCGCCGCGATGCCGGCCAGCGCGGGCAGGATGTCGGGTTCATCGCCCCACGGCGCATAGCCGCCGACCAGCGGCTCCTCCGCCAGCCGCTCGGCGAGCGGGGCGGGCAGCGCGCGGAAGGCGGCGAGCCGCGCCATCGGATCGAGATTCGCCGCGAAATGCCGGCGCCGGAAACGCAGCCTGTCGCGCAGTTCCTGTTTTCGCTGCGCCAGGTCGGGGGCCGGGTCGGTCATCGCCTGTCGCAGCCTCTCTTGCGCGGTGGGTGGCGGGACCACCGTGGTCGTTTGCCGGAAAATCCTCTGACGCCAGTAACGTCAGGTGGGGGCCATGTACGTCGGACCAGGGTCCGGGCAGGGACAGCTCCCTTGGATGATGTATCGCCTCAGGGATATTCGCAGCGGCTCGTGCCGGGCAGTGCCCGCCGCCCCCTATCTAGGGATGCCGGCGCCCGGTCTCAACCCATTCCGTCAGGGCATCCGCTCGGCCCGGTCGGCGAGCGCTTCGATCCGCTCGGCGATCTGGAGCAGGGCACGGTCGTGGGGGTTGCGCGGTGGCGGCGCTGACGCCTGCCGTGCGGCGTTGAGTTCGGCGCGCAGCGCCTGCTCGCGCGCCTCGGCTTCGCGCAGGGCGTCGTGCGCCGCCGCCTCGCGGCTTTCGGCGAGCGCGACTGCGGCGCGCAGCGAATCGGACTGGGGTTCGGCCTTTTCGGCCTTGGCCCGCGCCTCGTGCGCCTCGTCGGCGAGCAGAAGCGCGGTGAACAGCAGCTGGCGGACTTCGGTTCCACCCTGGATCGTGCGCGCCTTGGTGTCGACGATCCCCGCGAGCTGGTGAAGCCGCTCTTCCTGCCCGTCGGCGCAATGCACGTCATAGGGGCGGCCGGCGATCTGGAGCTTGACGTCAGCCATGTTTCGCCTCGTTGATCAGCCGGTCGAGTTCGCCGATGACCGCCGCAACCTCGGCTTTCAGGGCGCTTTGACTGGCGGTTTCGGACGGTGCGGCGGCAGGAGCCGGTCTGCTTTCGCGATCGGCCAGCGCCTTTTCGATCCGGCTCAGCGCCCGCTCGATGCGGCCGATGGCCAGGCTGGATTCGTCGAGATCGAGTTCCATGACCAAGGGTTAGCAGCGCCGCGAAGGGGGTGCAATCGCCTCTCCACGCCGAAATGCGGGCGAAATTCTGCCGCGAGCGGTTGACTCTGGGCACTGCCCCCGCAAAGGGCTGTCGCGCAACCAGCCTGTCCACTCCGGGGGAATGATGACACTGCCCGAACGTCAGCTCGCCAACGCGATCCGCGCGCTCGCGATGGACGCCGTCCAGGCCGCGAACAGCGGCCATCCGGGCATGCCGATGGGCATGGCCGATGTCGCGACGGTGCTTTATTCGGATTATCTGAAGTTCGATCCCAGCGATCCGGCATGGCCCGATCGCGACCGATTCGTTCTTTCGGCGGGGCATGGCTCGATGCTCGCCTATGCGACGTTGCACCTCGCGGGCTATGCGCATCCGACGATCGACGAAATCCGCGCGTTCCGCCAGCTGCACAGCCCGTGCGCAGGACATCCCGAGAATTTCGAGCTGGCGGGCGTCGAGATGACGACCGGGCCGCTGGGGCAGGGGCTCGCGACCGCGGTCGGGATGGCGATCGCCGAGCGCCATCTGAACGCGATCTACGGCGACGAGCTGGTCGACCACCGCACCTGGGTGATCGCCGGCGACGGCTGCCTGATGGAGGGCATCAACCACGAAGCGATCGGCCTGGCCGGACATCTGGGGCTCGGCCGCCTGATCGTGATGTGGGACGACAATCGCATCACCATCGACGGCTCGACCGACCTGTCGACGAGCGAGGATGTGCGGGCGCGCTATGCGGCGACCGGCTGGCACGTCGAAAGCTGCGACGGGCACGATCCCGCCGATATCCGCCGCGCGATCGACGCCGCCATCGCCGACGGCCGCCCGTCGCTGATCGCCTGCCGGACGCTGATCGGCTTCGGCGCCCCGAACAAGCAGGGCACCGCGGCGACGCACGGATCGCCGCTCGGCGCCGACGAGATCGCCGCGGCGCGCGCCAATCTCGGCTGGACGGCCGAGCCCTTCGTGATTCCCGCCGACATCGCCGAAGCGTGGCAGGGGTTCGGCGCGCGTGGCCGGGCACTTCATGCCGAATGGAATGATCGGCTTGCAACGAACGGGAATAAAAAGGAATTCGAAGATCGGCTAAGCGGCAAGGTCGCGCCGGGCGACGCTTTCCGCACCTATCTCGACTCGCTGGTGGCCGAACCGCCCAAGGTCGCGACGCGCAAGGCGTCGGAAAATGCCCTGACCGCGCTCACCGCCGATATCGCGGCGCTCGTCGGTGGCAGCGCCGACCTGACGGGTTCAAACAATACCAAAACGTCGTCGACCAAGCCGTTGACCAAGGACGATTATTCGGGCCGCTATATCTATTATGGCATCCGCGAGTTCGGCATGGCGGCGGCGATGAACGGCATGGCGCTCCATGGCGGCGTCATCCCCTATGGCGGCACCTTCCTGGTGTTTTCGGATTATTGCCGCGGTGCGATCCGCCTGTCGGCGCTCCAGCGCCAGCGCGTCGTCTATGTGATGACGCACGACAGCATCGGACTGGGCGAGGACGGTCCGACACACCAGCCGATCGAGCATCTGCAGTCGCTGCGCGCGATGCCGAACCTGCTCGTCATGCGCCCCGCCGACGCGGTGGAGGCCGCCGAGTGCTGGGCGATCGCGCTCGCGCAGGACAATCGCCCGACGCTGCTCGCGCTGACCCGCCAGAACCTGCCGCCGTTGCGGCATGACGTCACCGAAAATCTTTGTTTGAAAGGCGCTTACCGCCTTCGCGACGCAGCGGCGGCGCGCCGCGTCGTGCTCGTCGCGACGGGTTCGGAGGTGTCGCTTGCGCTCGACGTTGCCGAGCGGCTCGAAGCGGCGGGGCAGGGTGCCGACGTCGTTTCGATGGTCTCGACCGAATTGTTCGACGAACAGGATGCCGCCTATCGCGCCGACGTCCTGCCGCGCGATGCGCTGATCGTCTCGATCGAGGCGGGCACCACCTTCGGATGGGAACGCTATACCGGCCGCGACGGTCTGCGCTTCGGCATCGACAGCTTCGGCGCTTCGGCGCCGATCGACGATCTCTACCGGCATTTCGGCCTGACCGCCGATGCCATCGCTCCCCAGATCCTGGCCCGGCTCGGTCAATAAGGACCCGCCCGACCTCTTCCGCAGAAAGGACGTTTCGACATGGCAGTGAAAGTCGCAATCAACGGTTTTGGACGCATCGGCCGCCTGGTGGCCCGCGCGATCCTCGAACGGCCGGACTGCGGCCTCGAACTGGTCGCGATCAACGACCTCGCCGATGCGAAGGCGAATGCGCTGCTGTTCAAGCGCGACAGCGTCCACGGCCCGTTCCCGGGCGAGGTCAAGGCCGAAGGCGATCAGATGATCGTCAATGGCAAGGCGATTCGCGTGACCAAGGAACGCGATCCCGCGAACCTGCCGCACGGCGAGCTCGGCGTCGACATCGCGCTCGAATGCACGGGCTTCTTCACCGACGCCGAAAGCGCGGGCAAGCACCTCGCCGCCGGCGCCAAGCGCGTGCTGATCTCGGCCCCCGCCAAGGGCGTCGACCTGACCGTCGTCTATGGCGTCAACCATGACAAGCTGACCGCCGATCACAAGATCGTGTCGAACGCGAGCTGCACCACCAACTGCCTCGCGCCTGTCGCCAAGGTGCTTCACGAGGCGCTGGGGATCGAGCGCGGCCTGATGACCACGGTCCACGCCTATACCAACGACCAGAAGATTCTCGACCAGATCCACAGCGACATGCGCCGCGCTCGCGCCGCCGGCATGTCGATCATCCCGACGACGACCGGCGCCGCGCGCGCGGTTGCTGAGGTGCTGCCCGAGCTCAAGGGCAAGCTCGACGGTTCGGCGATCCGCGTGCCGACCCCGAACGTCAGCCTCGTCGACCTGACCTTCACGCCGGGCCGTGACACGAGCGTCGAGGAAGTGAACAAGATCCTCAAGGATGCGTCGGAAGGCGCGCTGAAGGGCGTCCTCGCCTATTCGGACGAGCCGCTGGTGTCGATCGACTATAATCATTGCCCGGCCAGCTCGACGGTCGACAGCCTCGAAACCTCGGTGCTCGAAGGCAAGCTGGTTCGCGTCGTCAGCTGGTACGACAATGAATGGGGCTTCTCGAACCGCATGGTCGATACTGCGGGCGTGATCGCCGGGCTGCTGTAAGGCAATTCGCATATCGTCATTGCGAGGAGCGCAGCGACGAAGCAATCTCCAGCCATGGCGCATGAGCCACCGGCCGGAGATTGCCGCGGCCCCTTCGGAATCTCGCACCGACGGGATATAGAGACGCGAAGATGCTTCGACGCGATCGGGGCGAATGGAGTTGAATATGGCCGGCTTCAAAACCCTCGACGACATCGGCGACGTTACCGGCAAGAAAGTGCTGGTGCGCGTCGACCTCAACGTCCCGATGTCCGACGGCGCGGTCACCGACGACACGCGCATCCGCGCGGCGATGCCGACGATCCGCGAACTGTCCGACAAGGGCGCGATCGTGCTGCTGCTCGCGCATTTCGGGCGGCCGAAGGGAGCGAAGAATCCCACCCAGTCGCTGAGCCTCGTCATCGATGCGGTGATCGACGTGCTCGGCCATTCGGTGATGTTCATCCCCGACTGCATCGGCGAGGGCGCGAAGGCCGGCGTCGCGGTGCTCGCCCCCGGCGACGTCGCGGTGATGGAGAATACGCGCTTCCACCCCGGCGAGGAGAAGAACGACCCCGCCTTCGCCGACGCGCTGGCCGAGGTGGGCGACCTCTATGTCAACGACGCCTTCTCCGCCGCGCACCGTGCCCATGGCTCGACCGAAGGCATCGCGCATCGCCTGCCGGCCTATGCCGGGCGGGCAATGGAGGCCGAGCTCAAAGCGCTAGACGCGGCGCTCGGCAACCCGGCGCATCCCGTCGCGGCGGTCGTCGGCGGCGCCAAGGTGTCGACCAAGATCGACGTGCTGCGGAACCTTGTCGGCCGGGTCGATCACCTGATCATCGGCGGCGGCATGGCGAATACCTTCCTCGCCGCGCGCGGGGTCGATGTCGGCAAGTCGCTGTGCGAGCACGATCTGGTCGAGACCGCCAACGCCATCTTCGACAGCGCCGATAAGGCCGGATGCACGATCCATCTGCCCTATGACGTGGTGGTCGCGAAGCAGTTCGCGCCCAATCCGCCGACGCGCACCGTCAACGTCCACGAGGTTGCGGCCGACGAGATGATCCTCGACGTCGGCCCGGCGGCGATCGAGGCGCTGGGCGATGTGCTCAAGACCTGCCGCACGCTGGTGTGGAACGGGCCGCTCGGCGCCTTCGAGACGCCGCCTTTCGACACCGCGACGGTCGCGCTCGCCCGAACCGCGGCGGCGCTGACGCGCGAAGGGTCGCTGACCTCGGTCGCCGGCGGCGGCGATACCGTCGCAGCGCTCAATCACGCGGGTGTGGCGGACGACTTCACCTTCGTCTCGACCGCCGGCGGCGCCTTCCTCGAATGGATGGAAGGCAAGCCGCTGCCGGGTGTCGATGCGCTGAGGGTCTGACGCGGCCCCGCGATTTGCTTCCTGTCGGGGCGCGGGCTATCGCTCCCCCAATCTATGCAGCCCAATGGAGATGACATGACTGCCGCCAATGCCGAGATGCTGGACAAGATCAAATCGGGTCAGGGATTCATCGCCGCGCTCGACCAGAGCGGCGGCTCGACGCCCAAGGCCCTGAAGGGCTATGGCATCGACGAAGGGGCCTGGTCGGACGACGAGGAGATGTTCGGGCTGATCCACGCGATGCGCAGCCGCATCGTCACCGCGCCCTGCTTCGGCGGCGGCAAGGTGATCGGCGCGATCCTGTTCGAACGCACGATGGACGGCGAGGCCGGCGGCAAGCCGGTGCCGGCGCTGCTGTGGGAGCGTGGCGTGGTGCCGTTCCTGAAGGTCGACAAGGGGCTGGAGGCCGAGGCCGACGGCGTCCAGATGATGAAGCCGATGCCCGATCTCGACGCGCTGTGCCAGCGTGCGGTCGCCAAGGGGGTGTTCGGCACCAAGATGCGCAGCGTCATCAACCTCGCCAACCCGGCGGGCGTCAAGGCGATCGTCGAGCAGCAGTTCGCCGAGGCGAAGCGCATCGCGGCGCACGGCCTGGTTCCGATCATCGAGCCAGAAGTGAACATCAAGAGCGCCGAGCGTGCCGCGGCGGATCGCCTGCTGCTCCAGGAAACGCTGGCGGCGCTCGATGCGTGGGACGGCGCGCCGGTGATGCTGAAGCTGTCGCTGCCGACCGAGCCCGGCCTGTTCCAGCCGCTCGTCGACCATCCCAAGGTGCTGCGCGTCGTCGCGCTGTCGGGCGGCTACAAGCGCCCCGAAGCCTGCGTCGAACTGGCCAAGAACCCCGGCATCATCGCGAGCTTCAGCCGCGCGCTGCTCGAAGACCTGCGCGCCTCGATGGACGACGCGGCGTTCGACGCCTCGCTGGGCGGAGCGATCGACGAAATCCACGCCGCCTCGGTGGCTTGATGAGCGACAGCTGGCGAGCCGTCGATGCCTATATCGCCGGGAAACTGCTCGGCGATGACGACGCGCTCGCCGCTGCGCTTGCGAACAACGAGGCCAATGGCCTGCCGCCGATCGACGTTTCGGCGGCGCAGGGCAAGATGCTGTTCCTGCTCGCGCAGATCGCGGGCGCCCGCCGCATCCTCGAAATCGGGACGCTCGGCGGCTATTCGACGATCTGGCTCGCGCGCGCGCTGCCCGAAGACGGCGAGTTGGTGACGCTGGAGATCGAGGAGGCGCACGCCCGCGTCGCGCGCGCAAATCTCGATCGTGCGGGGGTGTCGGATCGGGTCGATATCCGCGTCGGGCCGGCGAGCGACAGTCTCGCCGCGATGACCGGCGCGGCGCCGTTCGACTTCGTCTTCATCGACGCCGACAAGCAGGGCAACGCCCATTATGTCGCCGAAGCGATCCGGCTCGGCCGCAGCGGTACCACGATCGTCGTCGACAATGTCGTGCGCGAAGGCGGTGTGCTCGATCCGGACAGCGGCGATCCGCGGATCGACGGCACGCGGGCGCTGTTCGACATGCTGAACGCCGACGCGCGCATCGACGCGACCGCGGTGCAGACGGTCGGCGTCAAGAAATGGGACGGGTTCGTCCTGGCGCGAGTGCGCTGATTTCTCGCCGGAGCAGGCGGGGGCCCGGGCGCGCTGATACCACTTGGCAATTCTTCCCTTTCGGCAGTTCATCGTTCCCCGGCGAAAGCCGGGGTCCACGCGAGGTAGGGCTATGCCATCTGGACCCCGGCTTTCGCCGGGGAACGAGCGCCGACGTTCCGACCGATTGCCTGCGTGGAGCGCTACAGCCCGCCGTCGAAGCGGAACGAGAAGCGATAATCCTCGGGCGCGATCGCCGTGTCGGTGCGTCTGTCCGGGCGCACCGCCAGCAGGCGGACGCTGCCGTCGGCGAGCGGGGTCGCTCCGCCCAGCATGACCTCGAACGGCTGTTCTTCTCCGGTCGGGCGCAGCCACAGCATCTTCACCCGCACCCGCCCCGCATGAACGCAGCGCACGTTCGCTGGACACCGGCTGTCCTCCAGCACCTCCTCCGGTTGCACGATCGGGCCGTCGACGTAGGCGCGCTGGCCGAGCGCGACGTTGCTACCGTCGGGAAGCGGGGCCTGCTGGCCCGTCGCGGCGCAGGCCGAGAGGGCGAGAGCGGGGAGGAACGCGAGAGAGGGAAGCTTCTGCATTTGCCGGACCATGAACGCGCCGCTATGAACCCGCCATGACCACGCCAGCCTGCCAGCTCTACCTGATTTCCCCGCTCGACGTCGGGGGTGATTTTCCCGAGAAGCTCGAGCAGGCGCTGGCGGCGGCGCCCGTCGCGGCCTTTCAGTTTCGCGTCAAGGATGCGACCCAGCACGAAGCCGCCCGGCTCGCCGAACCGTTGCAGGCGATCTGTGCAGCGCACGGCACCGCCTTCATCGTCAACGACGACATGGCGCTTGTCCGGCGGATCGGCGCGGACGGCGTGCATCTGGGGCAGGGTGACGGCGATCCGAAGGAGGCGCGCCGCCTGCTGGGGCCGCAGGCGCAGATCGGCGTTACCTGCCACAACAGCCGCCATCTCGCGATGGAGGCGGGCGAGGCGGGCGCCGACTATGTCGCGTTCGGCGCCTTCTTCCCGACCAGCACCAAGGCGGTCGAGCATCGCGCCGATCCCGAGATATTGACCTGGTGGCAGGGGTTGTTCGAGCTGCCCTGCGTCGCGATCGGCGGCATCACCACCGACAATGCGCGGATACTGATTGATGCGGGCGCCGATTTCCTCGCGGTGTCGGCGGGCGTGTGGGCTTATCCCGGCGGTCCCGCAGAGGCGGTGCGGGCGTTCGCCGCGATCCTCGACCTCCGGTCGGGGGGATAATCCTTTCCCGGCTCGTCGGCCTCCTCCGCCTCACGGCGCGGCGCGGCCGCGTCCTTGCGCCAGCCGAACAGGCCGGCACAGGGCGCATGGTGCGGCTGTGCGCCGGGCGGGGCAGGGGGCGGATGCAGCGTCATGCGAAACACTATGACGACGGCGGAAATCGGAATATTGGATCAATGCGTCAAACCCGCTTCGGCTCGTCGCCTTTCGGCGCGGGTGTGGGATCGGACGGACGCGCGGCCGCCGCGTAGAGGCGAGTGGGGAGGAAAAAGATGATCGACACCAGCGGACGCGCCGCGGACCTGCGCGAACTGACGCTTCGCGGGATCATCCTCGGCGGGCTCATCACGCTGCTCTTCACCGCGGCGAATGTCTATCTGGGGCTCAAGGTCGGACTGACCTTCGCGACCTCGATTCCCGCGGCGGTGATCTCGATGGCGATCCTGCGCTTCCTGTCGGGCGCGACGATCCTCGAGAACAATATCGTCCAGACGATTGCCAGCGCCGCGGGGACGCTCGCCGCGATCATCTTCGTGCTGCCGGGGCTCGTCATCGTCGGCTGGTGGCAGGGCTTTCCCTATTGGACCACCGCCGCTGTCTGCTTCATCGGTGGAACGCTGGGCGTGATGTTCTCGGTACCGCTGCGGCGCGCGCTCGTCGCCGGATCGGACCTGCCCTATCCCGAGGGGGTCGCCGCCGCCGAGGTGCTGAAGGTCGGTTCGCGCGCCGGCGATGGCGCCGAGGAGAATCAGCGCGGCCTGCGAACGATCCTGCTCGGCTCGCTCGTCAGCGCCGGGTTCGCGTTGCTCGGCGCGATGAAGCTGGCGGCGACCGAGATCGGCCGGAATTTCAAGATCGGCGCGGGCGCGAGCGGGGCGAGCGCCAGCCTGTCGCTCGCGCTGATCGGCGTCGGCCATCTCGTCGGCCTGTCGGTCGGCCTCGCCATGCTGCTCGGCATGCTGATCGCGTGGGGCGGGCTGATGCCGGTGCTGACCGCGGCGCAGGGCGTCGCGGGATCGGTCGACGATGTCGTCGGCGCGGTCTTTTCGCAGCAGGTGCGTTTCATCGGCGCGGGCACGATCGGCGTCGCCGCGCTGTGGACGCTGTTCAAGATCGTCGGGCCGGTCGTCCGGGGCATCCAGGGATCGATCGCTTCGTCGCGCGCGCGCGGCGCGGGCGAGACGGTCGCGCTCGGTGAACGCGACCTGTCGTTCGGCATCGTCGTCGGCACCATCCTCGGCTCGCTCGTCCCGATCGCCGGGCTGCTGTGGTTTTTCGCGCAGGGCGGGCCGATCGCCGCGCACCCCGTCGGGGTGATCGCCGCGACCCTGGTCTTCGTGTTGTTCGTCGGCGCGATCATCGCCGCGGTCACCGGCTATATGGCGGGCCTGATCGGCGCGTCGAACAGCCCAGTGTCGGGGGTCGGCATCCTCGCGGTCATCGCGGCGTCGCTGATGCTGCTCTTCTTCTTCGGGCGCAATCACAGCGAGGCCGATACGGCGGCGCTCGTCGCCTATGCGCTGTTCACGACCGCGATCGTCTTTTCGGTGGCGACAATCTCGAACGACAATCTTCAGGACCTGAAGACCGGCCAACTCGTCGGGGCGACGCCGTGGAAGCAGCAGTTCGCGCTCGTCATCGGTGTCGGTTTCGGTTCGCTCATCATCCCGCCGGTGCTCGACCTGCTCAACCAGGCGTTTGGCTTCGCCGGTGCGGAAGGGGCGGGGGCCAATGCGCTGCCCGCGCCGCAGGCGGCGCTGATCAGCGCGCTGGCGAAGGGCGTGCTCGGCGGCGACCTGCGCTGGGACCTGATCGGCTATGGCGCGCTAATCGGCGTTGTGGTGATCGCGGTCGACGAACTGCTGGGGCGGCTTGGCAAGATGCGGCTGCCGCCGCTCGGCGTCGGCATGGGCATCTATCTGCCGATGTCGCTCACCATCCTGATCCCGATCGGCGCCGCCATCGGCCATCTGTGGGAGAAGCGCGCGGCGCGCAGCGCCAAGCCCGAATTCTACAGCCGCATGGGCGTGCTGCTCGCGACCGGCTTCATCGTCGGTGAAAGCCTGTTCGGCGTGCTCTTCGCGGGCGTCGTCGCGGGTTCGGGAAGCGACGCGCCGCTCGCGGTGGTGGGCGAGGGGTTCGCGACGAACGCGATCCTGATCGGGGTGCTGCTGTTCGTCGGCGTGATCGCCTTCACCTATCGCCGGACGCGGGCGGCGGCGGACGCGACGCCGTAAGCCGCTTGCTCTCCGCCGCGCCGACCGCTAAGGGCGCGCTCCTGTGACCGGTGCGCTCCGCACGCGCCGGCGGCTCTTTACCATCCTTGTTCAAGTGAGTGTGCGCGATGAAAATCTCCGGCGTTGATATCCGTCCCGGCAATATTATCGAATATGAGGGCGGCATCTGGAAGGTCACCAAGATCCAGCACACCCAGCCGGGCAAGGGCGGCGCCTATATGCAGGTGGAGGCCAAGAATCTGATCGACGGCCGCAAACTCAACAACCGCTTCCGCAGCGCCGACACGGTCGAGAAGGTCCGCCTCGACACCAAGGATTTCCAGTATCTCTATGCCGAGGGCGACGATCTCGTCTTCATGGACAAGGATACGTACGAGCAGATCAACATCTCGAAGGATGTCGTCGGCGATGCCGCCGATTTCCTGCAGGACGGGATGGAGGTCGTGCTCGAACTGTGGGAAGAACGCCCGATCTCGGTCGAACTGCCCGAACAGATCGAAGCGACGATCGTCGAGGCCGACGCGGTGGTGAAGGGCCAGACGGCGTCCTCGTCCTACAAGCCCGCGATCCTCGACAACGGCGTGCGCGTGATGGTGCCCCCGCACATCACCAGCGGCACCCGCATCGTGGTCAATGTCTATGACCGCGAATATGTGCGGCGCGCCGACTGATTGAGTCCCCCTCCCGCAAGCGGGAGGGGTTAGGGGTGAGCGACAGGCCCGCCCACAATTGCTGCCCACCCCCGGCCCCTCCCGCAGGCGGGAGGGGGGAGATAGAAAATGGCCATTTCCGGCATCATCACCGTCATGGAACGCGCCGCGCGCAAGGCGGGCACGAAGCTGCGCCGCGACTTCGGCGAGGTCGAGCATCTTCAGGTCTCGCAGAAGGGGCCCGCCGATTTCGTGTCGAAGGCCGATCAGGCGGCCGAGCGCACCCTCTATGACGAATTGAGCCATGCGCGCCCCGGCTGGGGTTTCCTGATGGAAGAGGCGGGGGAGATCGAGGGAGAAGCGGGCAAGCCGCGCTTCATCATCGACCCGCTCGACGGCACGTCGAATTTCCTGCACGCCATTCCGCAGTTCGCCATCTCGATCGCGGTGCAGGAACCGAAGCTCGGCGGCGGCTGGGGCGACGTCACCGCGGCGCTCGTCTATCAGCCGGTGACCGACGAAAGCTATTGGGCCGAGCGCGGCCGCGGTGCGTGGCTGCACGACCGCCGCCTCCGCGTCTCGTCGCGCCGTAGCCTGCACGAATGCCTGATCGCGACCGGCATCCCCTATATGGGCCATGGCGACATGGCGCAGTGGGGCCGCGTCTTCGGCGTCGTCGCGCCCGAGGTTGCCGGCATCCGCCGCTTCGGTGCGGCGTCCCTCGACCTCGCGTGGGTCGCGGCGGGCCGCTTCGACGGTTTCTGGGAAAGCGACCTCGCGATCTGGGACGTCGCGGCGGGAATGCTGCTGGTGCGTGAGGCGGGCGGATTCGTCAGTGACTTCCGCGGCGGCGACCGCACGATCGAGCGCCGCGAATTCGTCGCCGGCAGCGCGGCGGTGCATTCGAAGCTGCAAAAGCTCGTCGCCGGCGCCTTGCGCGGCGCCTGAGAAGAAAGCACGGGGCAGACGACCGGCTTTCAACCTTGAGTCACTCTGGACTTGTTTGGCGTATATATCGTTCAGGCAAGTAAGAGCTTGTTCCCCGGCGAAAGCCGGGGCCCGGATGGCATGGCGCGGCTCCGCATGGACCCCGGCCTTCGCCGGGGAACAATCACCTGTCGGCGCCCGGCGCTCAGTCTTCGAAGATGAATTCGCGGAACGTGTCCATCAGCGAGGACCAGGTGTTGAAGGTCTCGCCGATATTCTCGCGCGGGATGCCGTTGAAATCGACGTCGACATCCATTTCGAGCACCGGATCGCCCTCGTCGTCGCGATAGGCGCGGGCGAAGCGCTTTTCCTTGTTCCACTGGTTGAACTTTTCGAGCGGCACCTGCTTGGCGTCGCTGAATCCCATGTAATATTGCAGCGTCTTGCAGTTCCGGCCTTCGGTGCAGTTCATGAACAGGACCAGGAATTTCAGCCCGTTGCGGTTGCTTTCGATATAGGGGTCGTCGCCCGGCTTGCTGACCAGCGTCGCGGGCCAGCCCTGCGACTCGACGATCGCCTTGATCGTCGCCGGATTCGACGCGTTCACCAGTTCGGCGTGGGCCGGAACGGCCGCCAGCGTGGCGATCGTCGCCATGGCGAGGGCGCCCCGCAGAAGAAATCGTCCCATATATGCTCCCATCTCGCAATCGGACCCGATCCGGGCCGTCGGCCGGCCCCCATCATCGGCCTATCACAGCCCTGGCGCGCCTTGCCAGCGCCGTTTATGCTCTGGATCACAGCATGCTGGGAATTTCATGCCCGCAGCGCTTGCGAGGCGCGACGCGCTGGCCTAAAGCGCCCCGCTAACGGGTGGCGAACAACCCAGAAACGAACACAGGACTGCGTGCTTCATGGTCGACCTGACGCAATATCTGCCGATTCTGATTTTCCTGGCCGTCGCGGTCGGGCTGTCGGCTGCCTTCGTCTTCCTGCCGATGGGAATCGCCCGGCTCACCGGCGCCCATCAGCCCGATCCGGCGAAGCTCAGCGAGTATGAATGCGGCTTTCCGGCATTCGAGGATGCGCGCAGCCAGTTCGACGTGCGTTTCTATCTCGTCGCGATTCTCTTCATCATCTTCGATCTCGAAGCCGCCTTCCTCTTTCCGTGGGCGGTCAGCCTCAAGGAGATCGGCTGGGCCGGCTGGGCGACGATGATGATATTCCTGGCCGAACTCGCGATCGGCCTTGTCTATGCGTGGAAGAAAGGGGCTCTGGACTGGGAATGAGCAACACCTCCATCCTGACCCCCGGCCAGATGCCGGTCGCGCCGGGCACCGCCCCGGACCAGGGCTTTTTCGACGACCTCAACGCCGAAGTCGGCGACAAGGGTTTTCTTGTCACCACGACCGAGGATCTGTTCGGCTGGGCGCGCACCGGCTCGCTGTGGTGGATGACATTCGGGCTCGCCTGCTGCGCGGTCGAGATGATCCACGTCAACATGCCGCGCTATGACATGGAGCGCTTCGGCGCCGCGCCGCGCGCCAGCCCGCGCCAGTCGGACGTGATGATCGTCGCCGGGACGCTGTGCAACAAGATGGCGCCTGCGCTGCGCCGGGTCTACGACCAGATGTCGAACCCCAAATATGTCATCTCTATGGGAAGCTGCGCCAACGGCGGCGGCTATTATCATTACAGCTATTCGGTGGTGCGCGGCTGCGACCGCATCGTGCCGGTGGACATCTACGTCCCCGGCTGCCCGCCGACCGCCGAGGCGCTGCTCTATGGCGTGATGCAGTTGCAGCGGAAGATCCGCCGCGTCGGGACGATCGAACGCTGATGTCCAGCCCCGCTCCCCTGATCGCGCCGCGCGAAGGCCTCGCCGAGGCGCTGAAGAAGCTGCTCGGCAAGGATCTGCTCGCGCATGTCCAGGCCGTCGGCGAGGACAGCATCACCGTTCGCCGCGACGCGGTCGACGGCGTGATGGTGACGCTGCGCGACGCGCTCGAATATCAGCAGCTCATGGAGATTGCCGGGGTCGACTATCCCGACCGCCCGGAGCGCTTCGAGGTCGTCTATCACCTGCTCAGCGTCACCCGGAACCATCGCCTGCGCGTCCGCGTCACCACCGACGAGGTGACGCCGGTGCCGACCGTGGTGCCCGTCTGGCCGGTGGCCGGCTGGCTCGAGCGCGAGGTGTTCGACATGTACGGGGTGCTGTTCAGCGGCAACCCCGACCTGCGCCGCATCCTGACCGACTATGGCTTTCAGGGCCATCCGCAGCGCAAGGATTTCCCGCTCACCGGCTATATCGAACTGCGCTATTCGGAAGAGGACAAGCGCGTCGTCTATGAACCGGTGCGGCTGGCGCAGGATTTCCGCAACTTCGACTTCATGTCGCCGTGGGAAGGCGCCGACTATATCCTGCCGGGCGACGAAAAGGCGGGCGGCACGGGCGAGGCACCGGGCAAGGGCGCGCCCACCCCGATGACTGCCGACCAGGTCAAGAAGGCCGACGAGGCCAAGGCCGCGCCGCCGCCGACTCCCAAGACCACCGACAAGCCGACGCAGACGGGCGCGGGGAGCAAGGCGAACGACGCCGCCGCGAAGACAAGCGAAGACGGCGCCAAGGCCAAGCCCGCGTCGAAGGCGAAGACGCCCGCGACCGCGAAGGCCGAGAAGGCCCCCGCGAAGGCGAAGGCTCCGGCCAAGCCGCGCGCGCCGCGCAAGCCCAAAGGAGGTGACGCATGACCGATTCTCCCACGGTCCGGCATCACGGCAGCGACATGTTCGAAGGCTATCCGGTCGACACCGCGGACACGGCGGGCGACCAGGCGGTGACGAACTACACGATCAACTTCGGCCCGCAGCACCCTGCGGCGCACGGCGTGCTGCGGCTGGTGATGGAGCTCGACGGCGAGATCATCGAGCGCGTCGATCCGCATGTCGGCCTGCTCCACCGCGGCACCGAAAAGCTGATCGAATACAAGACCTATCTTCAGGCGCTGCCCTATTTCGACCGGCTCGACTATTGCTCGCCGCTGGGGATGGAGCACAGCTACGTCCTCGCGATCGAGAAGCTCCTTGATCTGGAGGTGCCGGCGCGCGCGCAATATCTGCGGACGCTGTTCGCCGAACTGACGCGCATCTGCAACCACATGCTCAACATCGGGTCGCACGTGATGGACGTCGGCGCGATGACCCCGAACCTGTGGGTGTTCGAACTGCGCGAGGATTGCCTGAACTTCTTCGAACGCGCGTCGGGCGCGCGCATGCACTCGGCGTGGTTCCGCCCCGGCGGCGTGCATCAGGATGCGCCCGAAAAGCTGCTCGTCGACATCGGCGAATGGTGCGAGACGCGCCTGCCGAAGCTGTTTGGCGATGCGATGAGCCTCGTCATCGACAACCGCATCTTCAAGCAGCGCAACGTCGATATCGCGACGGTGAGCAAGGAAGACGCGCTGGCATGGGGTTTCTCGGGCCCGATGATCCGCGGCAGCGGCATTCCGTGGGATATCCGCAAGAGCCAGCCCTATGACGCCTATGCGCAGATGGAATTCGACATTCCGGTCGGCACGCGCGGCGACTGCTACGACCGTTTCATGGTCCGCGTGCAGGAAGTCTATCAGTCGGCGCGCATCATCAAGCAGTGCCTGCGCGACATGCCGAGCGGCCCGGTCGCCAGCCTCGACCGCAAGGTCGTGCCGCCGAAGCGCGCCGAGATGAAGAGCTCGATGGAATCGCTGATCCATCACTTCAAGCTCTACACCGAGGGCTTCCACGTCCCCGCGGGCGAGGTTTACGTGGCGACCGAAAGCCCGAAGGGCGAATTCGGCGTCTATCTGGTCAGCGACGGCAGCAACAAGCCGTACCGCTGCAAGATCCGCCCGACGGCGTTCAGCCACCTTCAGGCGATGGACATGATGACCAAGGGCCACATGCTCGCCGACACGACTGCAATCATCGGCGCCATCGACGTCGTTTTCGGAGAGTGTGACCGCTAATGGCTGACGCACCCAACATCCCCGACGAAGCCGAAGTCCGCGCGCGCTGGGGCGATTTCGCGTGGACGCCCGAAAATGCCGAACAGGCGAAGGTCATCATCGCGCGCTACCCCGCGGGACGGCAGCGCTCGGCGGTGATGCCGCTGCTCGACCTCGCGCAGCGGCAGGTGGGGGCAGCGACAAACACGCAGGGCTGGCTGCCGATACCGGTGATCGAATATGTCGCCGCGCAGCTCGATATGCCCTATATCCGCGCCTACGAGGTCGCGACCTTCTATACCATGTACAATCTCGCGCCGGTCGGCCGCTATCATGTGCAGGTCTGCGGGACGACGCCGTGCATGCTGCGCGGGTCGGACGATGTCATGGCGGCGTGCAAGAACCGCGGCATGGTCAAGGGAAAGACCACCCCCGACGGCCTGTTCACGCTGACCGAGGTCGAGTGCATGGGCAATTGCACCAACGCGCCGATGGTCCAGATCAACGACGATAATTATGAAGACCTCGACTACGACAGCATGACCCGCATCCTCGACGATCTGGCGGCGGGCAATCAGCCGAAGACCGGGACGCAGAACCCGAAGCGCCACACCAGCGATCCCGAGGGCGGCCCGACGACGCTGACCGAAATGGTGTCGGCGAACCACGATTACCGGAAGGAGTGGTGAGGATGAGAGCCGACACCCTTTTCCTTCGTCATGCCGGACTTGATCCGGCATCCATTCTTCCTTCGTCCATTGGCGTGAGCGCCGAATGGACCCCGGATCAAGTCCGGGGTGACGATGCGGCAGGAGGGGACGCATGAGCCTCGCCGACAAGGATCGCATCTTTACCAACCTCTACGGGTTCCAGCCGTGGAACCTGAAGGCCGCGCAGGCGCGCGGGGATTGGGACAAGACCAAGGATCTGCTGAAGCGCGGCCAGGACGCGATCATCGAGGAGGTCAAGGCGTCGGGCCTGCGCGGACGCGGCGGCGCGGGCTTCCCCACGGGGCTCAAATGGTCGTTCATGCCCAAGGAGCCGCGCGAGGATCGTCCGAGCTTCCTCGTCATCAACGCCGACGAATCCGAGCCGGGGTCGTGCAAGGACCGCGAGATCATCCGCCACGATCCGCACAAGCTGATCGAGGGCGCGCTGATCGCCGGCTATGCGATGCGCGCGCGCGCGGCCTATATCTACATTCGCGGCGAGTTCATCCGCGAGGCCGAAACGCTCTTCGCCGCGGTGCAGGAGGCGTATGACGCCGGCCTGCTCGGCAAGAATGCCGCGAAATCGGGCTACGACTTCGACGTCTTCGTCCACCGCGGCGCCGGCGCCTATATCTGCGGCGAAGAAACCGCGATGATCGAAAGCCTCGAAGGCAAGAAGGGGCAGCCGCGCCTGAAACCGCCGTTCCCGGCGGGCGCGGGCCTCTATGGCTGTCCGACGACGGTCAACAATGTCGAGAGCATCGCGGTCGTGCCGACGATCCTGCGCCGCGGCGCGGCGTGGTTCGCGAGCTTCGGGCGCGAAAACAACAAGGGCACCAAGCTTTTCCAGATCAGCGGCCATGTCGAGCGGCCGTGCGTGGTCGAGGAAGAGATGGGCATCACCTTCCGCGAACTGATCGAAAAACATTGCGGCGGCATCCGCGGCGGCTGGGACAATCTGCTCGCGGTGATCCCCGGCGGATCGTCGGTGCCGCTGGTCCCGGCGGCCGAGATCATGGACGCGCCGATGGATTTCGACGGGCTGAAGGCGCTCGGGTCGGGCCTCGGCACCGCCGCCGCGATCGTGATGGACAAGTCGACCGACGTCGTCCAGGCGATCAGCCGCATCAGCTATTTCTACAAGCACGAAAGCTGCGGCCAGTGCACCCCGTGCCGCGAGGGCACCGGCTGGATGTGGCGCGTGATGGAACGCCTGCGCACCGGCGACGCGACGATCGATGAGATCGACACGCTGTTCGACGTGACCAAGCAGGTCGAAGGCCACACCATCTGCGCGCTGGGCGACGCGGCGGCGTGGCCGATCCAGGGCCTGATCCGCCATTTCCGCCCCGAACTGGAGCGCCGTATCCGCGAAAATGGCGGCATGATGGAGGCCGCGGAATAATGCCTAAAGTAACCGTAGACGGCATCGAACTCGATGTTCCACAGGGCGCGACGGTCCTGCAGGCGTGCGAGATGGCGGGGAAGGAAATCCCGCGCTTCTGCTATCATGAGCGGCTGTCGATCGCCGGCAATTGCCGCATGTGCCTGGTCGAGGTGTCGCCGGGGCCGCCGAAGCCGCAGGCATCGTGCGCGCTGCCCGCATCCGACGGGCAGATCATCCGCACCGACAGCCCGATGGTCAAGAAGGCGCGCGAAGGGGTGATGGAGTTCCTGCTCATCAACCATCCGCTCGACTGCCCGATCTGCGACCAGGGCGGCGAATGCGACCTGCAGGATCAGGCGGTCGCCTACGGCCGCGGCGGATCGCGCTTTCACGAGAACAAGCGCGCGGTGACCGAGAAATATATGGGGCCGATCGTCAAGACGATCATGACCCGCTGCATCCAGTGCACGCGCTGCGTCCGTTTCGCGGAAGAGGTCGCGGGGGTCGAGGATATCGGCGCCCTCTATCGCGGCGAGAATATGCAGATCACCTCCTATCTGGAGCGTGCGGTCGCGAGCGAGCTTTCGGGCAACGTCGTCGATCTCTGCCCGGTCGGCGCGCTGACCAGCAAGCCCTATGCGTTCGAGGCGCGGCCGTGGGAGCTGACCAAGACGCTCGGCATCGACATGAGCGATGCTGTCGGCACCAACGTCCGCATCGACAGCCGCGGGCGACAGGTGCTGCGCGTGCTGCCGCGCGTCAACGACGACGTGAACGAGGAATGGGCGAGCGACAAGACGCGCCACCATGTCGACGGCCTGATCCGTCGCCGCCTGGACCGTCCCTATGTCCGCAAGGACGGCCAGCTCGTCGAGGCGAGCTGGGCCGAGGCGTTCGAGGCGATCAGGGCCGCGAATGCCGGTGCTTCGGTCGCGGCAATCGCGGGCGACATGGCCGACTGCGAGACGATGTTCGCGGCGAAGGCGCTGGTGACCGCGCTCGGCGGCCATCTGTTCGAGGGGCGCCAGACCGGGCTTGCCTATGACGTCACCAGCCTGTCGGCGGTCAATTTCAACACGACGATCGCCGAGGCGGAGAATGCCGACGTGATCCTGCTCGTCGGCACCAACCTGCGCTGGGAAGCGCCGCTCATCAATACGCGCGTCCGCAAGGCGGTGTACAAGAAGGGCGCGAAGGTGTTCGGCATCGGGCCCGAGATCGACCTGACCTACAAGGTCGAATGGCTTGGCAACGACGCCTCGCTCGTCGCGAAGCTGCCCAAGGCGGCGCTCGATGCGCTGAAGGGCGCCGAGCGGCCGATGCTCATATTCGGCGGCGGCGCGCTGTCGGTGCCCGGCGTCCACGGCGCCGGCCTCGCACTCGCCAGGAGCGTGAACGCGGTCAGGGACGGCTGGAACGGCTTCAACGTCGTCCATTTCTCCGCCGCGCGCATGGGCGCGCTGATGCTCGGCTATTCGCAGCCGGGCGGCATCAACGACGTGATCGCGGCCAAGCCGAAGCTGGCCTTCTTCCTTGGCGCCGACGACGTCGATTTCGCGGCGTTCGATGGAACGCTGAAGGTCTATGTCGGCCATCACGGCGACAAGGGCGCGCACGCCGCCGACGTCATCCTGCCCGCCGCGGCGTGGACCGAGAAGGATTTCACCACGGTCAACACCGAGGGCCGCGTCCAGCGCAGCGACAAGGCGGTGTTCGCGCCCGGCGACGCGCGCGAGGACTGGAGCATCTTCCGCGCCCTCGCCGACGCGCTGGGCGTTTCGGTCGGCTTCGACAGCTTTGACGAGTGCCGCGCGGCGATGATTGCGGCGGTGCCGGAACTGGGTATCGAAGGGCTGGTCGATTACGGCTGGCCAGAAGACTTTAATGACTTACCCAAGCTGCCCGCCAAGCCCGAGGCGCGCGAAATTCCGTCGCCGATCAAGGATTTCTACCTGACCAACGCCATCTGCCGCGCCTCGCCGACGATGCAGC
Source organism: Sphingopyxis sp. MG (assembly GCF_002953155.1). Taxonomy (NCBI): domain Bacteria; kingdom Pseudomonadati; phylum Pseudomonadota; class Alphaproteobacteria; order Sphingomonadales; family Sphingopyxidaceae; genus Sphingopyxis; species Sphingopyxis sp. MG. The sequence continues at coordinate 1,748,734 of NZ_CP026381.1, read as the reverse complement.
GCTGCTCGGACGAACTGCTCCACGGCGTCGATTTTGCGGAGGCGGCAGAATGACCGAGTTTTTCCAGAATCTCGGCCTGTCCTACGAATGGGCGTGGGGGCTTGCCACCATCTGCGGCATCCTGCTGATCGCGCTGCCGCTGATGCTCGCGGTGGCGATGATCATCTATGCCGACCGCAAGATCTGGGCGGCGATGGCGCTGCGGCGCGGGCCGAACGTCGTCGGACCTTTCGGCCTGCTCCAGAGCTTCGCCGACGGACTCAAGGTGTTCCTCCAGGAAACGATCATCCCGTCGGGCGCCAACCGCGGCCTGTTCCTGATCGCGCCGATCATCACCTTCACGGTGGCGCTGATGGCGTGGGCGGTGATCCCGTTCAATTCGGGCGCGGTGCTCGCCGACATCAATATCGGGCTGCTCTACATCCTCGCCATCTCGTCGCTCGGCGTCTATGGCGTCATCCTGTCGGGCTGGTCGTCGAACTCCAAATACCCCTTCTTTTCCGCGCTTCGCGCGTCGGCGCAGATGATTTCCTATGAAGTGTCGATCGGTTTCATCCTGATCGGCGTCGTGCTGTTCGCCGACAGCTTCAACCTCAATGAGATCGTCAAGGCGCAGCAGGGGCACGGGCTTGGGCTGGTCAACGCCTTCGGCTTCAACCTGCTGCTCTTCCCGCTCGCGGTGCTGTTCTTCATCTCGTCGCTGGCCGAGACCGCGCGCACGCCGTTCGACCTGACCGAGGCCGAAAGCGAGCTCGTCGCGGGCTATCAGACCGAATATTCGTCGATGAGCTTCGCGCTGTTCTGGCTCGGAGAATATGCGAATGTGCTGCTGATGTGCGCGCTCAACGCGATCCTGTTCTGGGGTGGCTGGCTGCCGCCGATCGACTGGGCGCCGCTCTATGCCGTGCCCGGCTGGATCTGGCTGTTCGCGAAGATCTTCTTCTTCTTCTTCGTCTTTTCCTGGGTGAAGGCGACCGTCCCGCGTTACCGCTACGACCAGCTCATGCGGCTGGGCTGGAAGGTCTTCCTGCCGATCTCGCTCTTCTGGGTGTTCCTGGTGTCCGGCTATCTGATGCTGACGAGGTATTCATGAGTAACATCGCCCATCTCGTCAGAACCTTCACCCTGTGGGAGTTCGTGCAGGCGCACTGGCTGACGCTCAAATATTTCTTCAAGCCGAAGGCGACGATCAACTATCCCTTCGAGAAGAATCCGCTGTCGCCCCGGTTCCGCGGCGAGCATGCGTTGCGCCGCTATCCGAACGGCGAAGAGCGCTGCATCGCGTGCAAGCTGTGCGAAGCGGTCTGCCCGGCGCAGGCGATCACGATCGAGGCAGAACCGCGCGACGACGGGTCGCGCCGCACGACGCGCTACGACATCGATATGACCAAGTGCATCTATTGCGGTTTCTGCCAGGAAGCCTGCCCGGTCGATGCGATCGTCGAGGGGCCGAACTTCGAATTCGCGACCGAAACGCGCGAGGAACTGCTCTATGACAAGGCCAAGCTGCTCGCCAACGGCGACAAATGGGAGCGCGCGATCGCGGCCAATCTTGCCGCCGACGCGCCCTATCGGTAAGGGCGCGCGGACATGATTCAGCTCATCGCCTTCTATCTCTTCGCAACCGTCACCATCGCCGCGGCCGCGATGGTGATCCTCGCGCGCAACCCGGTCCACAGCGTCATGTGGCTGATCCTCGCCTTCTTCAACGCGGCAGGACTGATGCTGCTCGCGGGGGCCGAGTTCATCGCGATGCTGCTCGTCATCGTCTATGTCGGCGCGGTCGCGGTGCTGTTCCTGTTCGTCGTGATGATGCTCGACATCGATTTCGCCGAACTGCGCGCCGGTTTCGTGCGCTATCTGCCGCTGGGCGCGCTCGTCGCGATCATCCTCGCCGCCGAACTGGTCTTTGCCGTCGGGGCATGGAGCGCGGGCGGGATCGACCTCGCCAATCGCGCCGCGCCGATCGCAAGCGATACAAGCAATATCCAGCAGATCGGCGAACTGCTCTACACGCGCTACATCTTCCTGTTCGAGGCGGCGGGCCTGATCCTGCTCGTCGCGATGGTCGGCGCGATCGCGCTGACGCATCGCCGGCGCGGCGGCACGCGCAACCAGAACATCGCCGCGCAGAACCGCCGCCGCCCGTGGGAAGCGACGCGGCTGGTCGATCCGGGCGTCGGGCAGGGGATGGAACTGTGATTTCGGTCGGCCATTATCTTGCCGTTTCGGCGGTGCTGTTCACGCTCGGCGTGCTCGGCATCTTCATCAACCGCAAGAACATCATCGTCATCCTGATGGCGATCGAACTGATCCTGCTCGCGGTGAACATCAATCTCGTCGCGTTCAGCGCCGCGCTCGGCGATCTGGTCGGGCAGGTCTTCGCGATGTTCGTGCTGACCGTCGCCGCGGGCGAAGCCGCGATCGGGCTCGCGATCATCGTCATCTATTTCCGCGGCCGCGGCACCATTGCCGTCGACGATGCCAACCGGATGAAGGGGTAAGCCGGTGATCCAGGCTATCGTTTTCCTGCCGCTGCTCGCGGCTCTCGTCGCAGGGCTGGGCCAGCGCGTGATCGGCAATGTGCCGTCGAAAATCATCACGACGGGCGCGCTGTTCGCGAGCTGCGTGCTCAGCTGGCCGATCTTCCTCTCCTTCGTCGCGGGAACGGGCGAGGCGAGCGTGACGCCGGTGCTGCACTGGGTCCAGTCGGGCGCGCTCCAGTTCAACTGGGAATTGCGCGTCGACACGCTGACCGCGGTGATGCTGGTGGTGGTGACGACGGTGTCGGCGCTCGTCCATCTTTACAGCTGGGGCTATATGGCCGAGGACCCGGACCAGCCGCGCTTCTTCGCCTATCTGTCGCTGTTCACCTTCGCGATGCTGATGCTGGTGACCGCGAACAACCTCGTCCAGATGTTCTTCGGCTGGGAGGGCGTCGGTCTCGCCTCCTATCTGCTGATCGGCTTCTGGTACAAGAAGCCGAGCGCCAACGCCGCGGCGATCAAGGCGTTCGTCGTCAACCGCGTCGGCGACCTCGGTTTCATGCTCGGCATCTTCGGCACCTTCCTGGTGTTCGGCACCGTGTCGATCCCCGCGATCCTCGACGCCGCGCCGGGCATGGCGGGCACGACGATCGGTTTCCTCGGCATGCGGCTCGACACGATGACCGTGCTCTGCCTGCTGCTGTTCATCGGCGCGATGGGCAAGTCGGCGCAGCTCGGGCTGCACACTTGGCTTCCCGACGCGATGGAGGGCCCGACCCCGGTGTCGGCGCTGATCCACGCCGCGACGATGGTAACGGCGGGCGTGTTCATGGTGTGCCGCCTGTCGCCGATGTTCGAGGCGGCGCCGGTCGCGCTCGGCGTCGTGACCTTCGTCGGCGCCGCGACCTGCCTGTTCGCCGCGACGGTCGGCACGACGCAATGGGACATCAAGCGCGTCATCGCCTATTCGACCTGTTCGCAGCTCGGCTACATGTTCTTCGCGGCGGGCGTCGGTGCCTATGGCGCGGCGATGTTCCACCTGTTCACGCACGCCTTCTTCAAGGCGCTGCTGTTCCTGGGCGCGGGCAGCGTCATCCACGCGATGCACCATGAACAGGACATGCGCTATTACGGCGCGCTCCGTAAGCATATCCCGCTCACCTATTGGGCGATGATGGCGGGGACGCTGGCGATCACCGGCGTCGGGATCGCGGGCGTCGCGGGCTTCGCCGGCTTCTATTCGAAGGACGGCATCCTCGAGGCGGCCTTCGCGTCGGGCGGCGGTGGCGTCATCGCCTTCTGGGTCGGCATCTTCGCCGCGTTGCTCACCAGCTTCTATTCGTGGCGGCTCGTCTTCCTGACCTTTCACGGCAAGCCGCGCTGGGAGCAGAGCGAGCATATCCAGCACGCGGTGCACGACGATCATGGCTACGGCCACGACGATCACGCGCATCATCATGAAGCGCACGGCGACGGCACCGCGGGCTATCATCCGCACGAAAGCCCGCTGTCGATGCTGATCCCGCTGGTGGTGCTGTCGCTCGGCGCGGTGTTCGCCGGCATCCTCTTCCACCACCAGTTCATCTATCCGGAGGAAGGCGCGGCCTTCTGGAAGGGCAGCCTGTTCTTCGACGAGCATCTGATGCACGCCGCGCACGAGGTGCCGCTGTGGGTCAAGTGGATGCCGTTCACGGTCATGGCGATCGGCCTGTTCCTCGCGTGGAACAGCTATATCCGCGACACCAGCCTGCCGGAGAAGTTCGTCGCGCAGTTCAAGCTGCTGCACCGCTTCCTGTACAACAAATGGTATTTCGACGAGCTTTACGACATCCTGTTCGTGAAGCCCGCCTTCGCGATCGGCCGCTTCTTCTGGAAGCGGGGAGATGAGGGCACCATCGACCGCTTCGGTCCCGATGGCGCCGCGGCGCTCGTCGAGGGGGGCACGCGGCTCGCGGTCCGGCTGCAATCGGGTTATGTTTATGGATATGCGTTCGTGATGCTGCTCGGTCTTGTCGGCCTCGCCAGCTGGGCCATGGTGAATTTCCTGTGAGCGGGCTTCCCATCCTGTCGCTGATGCTGGCGATCCCCATGGTCGCCGCCATCCTCTGCCTGTTCCTGGAGGCGCGGCCTGCACGCCAGGTCGCGCTCGCGGCGACGCTGCTCGACTTCGCGCTCGCGGTGCTGATGTGGACGCAGTTCGACATCGGCGGCGCGCAGTGGCAGTTCGTCGAACGCGCCGACCTGTTCGGCCGCTTCCAGTGGGCGCTCGGCGTCGATGGCGTCGCGATGATGCTGGTCGTGCTCAGCGCTTTCCTGATGCCGCTGTGCATCCTCGCGAGCTGGGAATCGGTCAAGGAGCGCGTCGGGCTCTACATGGCGATGTTCCTGATCATGGAAGTGATCATGATCGGCGTCTTCGTGGCGCAGGACCTGCTGCTCTTCTACATCTTCTTCGAAGGCGTGCTGATCCCGATGTATCTGATCATCGGCATCTGGGGCGGAGCGAACCGCCGTTACGCGGCTTACAAATTCTTCCTCTACACGCTGCTCGGGTCGGTGCTGATGCTGCTCGCGATGATCGCGATGATCCGCGAGGCGGGGACGACCGAAATCCCGGTGCTGCTCAACTACGACTTCCCGCCGGAGATGCAGACCTGGCTGTGGCTCGCCTTCTTCGCCAGCATGGCGGTCAAGATGCCGATGTGGCCGGTTCACACCTGGTTGCCCGACGCGCACGTCCAGGCACCGACGGCGGGGTCGATGATCCTGGCGGGCGTGCTGCTGAAGATGGGCAGCTATGGCTTCCTGCGCTTCATGATGCCGATGTTCCCCGACGCCTCGGCACAGTTCATGTGGCTGATCTTCGGGCTGTCGATGGTCGCGGTGATCTACACCAGCCTCGTCGCGCTGGTGCAGAGCGACATGAAGAAGCTGATCGCCTATTCGTCGGTCGCGCACATGGCGATCGTCACCGCTGGCCTCTACGCCTTCAACCAGCAGGGGATCGAGGGCGCGCTGATCGTCATGCTCAGCCACGGCGTCGTGTCGGCCGCGCTCTTCTTCTGCGTCGGTGTCATCTATGACCGGCTGCACACGCGCGAGATCGACCGCTACGGCGGGCTTGCGGTGAACATGCCGGCCTATGCGCTGTTCTTCCTGCTGTTCACCATGGCGTCGATCGGCCTGCCGGGGACCAGCGGCTTCGTCGGCGAATTCCTGAGCCTTGCCGGCCTCTATGAGGCGTCGAGCTGGGCCGCGCTGGCGTGCACCACGGGCATCATCCTCGGCGCCGCCTATATGCTTTACCTCTACCGCCGCGTCGTGTTCGGCGAACTGACCAAGGACGATGTGAAGGCGATGCCCGACCTCAATCCGCGCGAATGGGCGATCTTCGTGCCGCTGGCCGCGGTGACGCTATGGATGGGCGTCTATCCCGAAAGCTTCCTCGCGCCGATGCGTGGTGACGTGACGACGGTGGTCGCGCGGCTGGCCCCGACCAAGCCCGCGGGCGACGCGCAGCTTGCCGCCGCCAAGCCGAAAGCCGCCGCAACGGGCGACGCACACCATGCGGGAGGCGTGCAATGACCGCCGATCTCGCTCTCATCTGGCCCGAGCTGATCCTGACGATCGGCGGGCTGGTCACGCTGCTGCTCGGTACGTTCGGCGGCGACCGCCGGGTCGGGCTCTACCAGCTTGCGTCGCTGCTGACGCTGGCTGCCGGCGCGGCTGCTGTGGTGGCGCTGTTCGGGACCCAGGCCTCGGTCTTTTCGGGAACCCTCGCGGTCGACGATTTCGGCGGTTTCGCCAAGCTGATCATCTATGCCGCGAGCTTCGTCTGCATCGCGATCGCGCCGCGCTATTTCGGCGAAGGCATGCGCGCCGAATATTCGGCGCTGATCGTCTTCGCGACGCTCGGCATGGGGATCATGGCCGCGTCGCGCGACCTGATGACGCTCTATATCGGGCTCGAACTCAACAGCCTCGGCTCCTATGTGCTCGCCAGCTTCATGCGCGGCGACGACCGGTCGAGCGAGGCGGGGCTCAAATATTTCGTCCTCGGCGCGCTGGCGTCGGGCTTCCTGCTGTTCGGCATCTCGCTGCTTTACGGCTTCTCGGGCACGACCGATTTCGCCGGCATCGCGCGCGCGATGGGCGACGGGATCAACATCGGGCTGCTGTTCGGTATCGTCTTCGTGATCGCGGGCCTCGCGTTCAAGATCAGCGCCGTGCCGTTCCACATGTGGACGCCCGACGTCTACGAAGGCGCGCCGACCCCGGTGACGACGCTGTTCGCCAGCGCACCCAAGGTGGCGGCGATGGCGCTGCTCGTGCGCGTCGTGATCGACGCGATGGGATCGGCCGGCCCGGCGCTCGCCGCGTGGCAGCAGATCATCATCTTCCTGTCGCTCGCTTCGATCATCCTCGGCGCGGTCGGCGCGATCGGGCAGAAGAATATCAAGCGCCTGCTTGCCTATTCGTCGATCAACAACGTCGGCTTCATGCTGATCGGCCTCGCCGCCGGGACGCAGCAGGGGGTCGAGGCGGTGCTGACCTATCTGCTCGTCTATGTCGTCACCACGATCGGGGCGTTCCTGTTCGTGATGCAGCTTCGCGACGCCGATGGGCGCATGGTGGAAAGCATTCCCGCCTACGCCGGCCTGTCGAAGCGCCAGCCGGGGCTCGCCGCGGCGATGGCGGTGTTCCTGTTCAGCCTCGCTGCGATCCCGCCGCTGTTCGGATTCTGGCCGAAGTATCTGGTGTTCGAGGCCGCGGTGAACGCCGGGCTCGTCCCGCTGGCGGTGGCCGGGGTGGTCGTGTCGGTGATCGGCGCCTTCTATTATATTGCGATCGTCAAGACGATGTTCTTCGACGACGAGGCCGATGCGGTGATCCGCAACGACGGATCGCGGATCGAGGGCGCGGTGATCGGCGTCAGCGCGCTGTGGCTGTCGGTGATCGGCTATCTGTTCATCCCGATGCTGGCGGTGGCCGCGGCGGGCGCCGCATCGGTGCTGTTCTGATCCCGCCGATCGAGCGGATCGCGCAGACAGGTTCGACCAATGCCGACCTGCTGGCGCGGCTGGCAGGCGGCGAGCATGTCGGCGAAGGCCATTGGCTGGTCGCCGATCGCCAGACCGCCGGACACGGGCGGCTCGGCCGGCCATGGGGCGACGGGCTCGGCAATTTCATGGGCTCGACCGTGGTGCGGCTGACCGCCGCCGATCCGCCGGCCTCGACGTTGGCGCTGGTCGCAGCGGTCGCGCTGGCGCGGGCCCTCGCGGCCTTTGCGCCGCAGATTCCGATCCAGGTCAAATGGCCGAACGACCTGCTCGTCGACGGCGCGAAATGTTCGGGAATCCTGCTCGAAAGGGCGGGCGATACCGTGGTGATCGGCATCGGCGTCAATCTGGCCGTCGCGCCCGATCTGCCGGATCGCCCGACCTTTTCCTTTGCAAGCCGCGGCGTCGCCATCGACCGCGACCGGTTTGCCGACGCGCTGGCGGTGGCGCTGATGGACGCGTTGTGGACGTGGCGACAGGAAGGCGTCCCCAGCATCGTGCGCGCCTGGCTGCCGCTCGGCCATCCGGTCGGAACGCCGCTCCATGTGTCGGAACAGGGCATCGACGGGACGTTCGACGGCCTCGCGCCCGACGGGGCGCTGCGCTTGCGCGGCGCGGACGGGACGGTCATGCTGATCCATGCGGGCGATGTCGAGCTTCGCCGCCCGGTCAGGGAAGGGGAGTAAGCGATGCTGCTCGCAATCGACGTCGGCAACACCAACGCCAAGTTCGCGCTGTACGACGGCGCGGCGGGGCAGCCGCTCGCGCGCTGGCGGATCGCGACCGACGACCGCCGCACCGCCGACGAATATATGGTCTGGCTCGACCAGTTGCTGCGCATCGAGGGGCGCGACCGGCGCGCCATCGACGCGGTCATCATCTCGACCGTCGTGCCGCGCGCGTTGCATAATCTGCGCCTGCTCGCGCAGAAATATTTCGGGGTCGAAGCGCTGATCGCCGGGCGCGATCCGGTGAGCTGGGGCATCGCGCTCAGAGTCGACGAGCCGCAATCGGTCGGGGCCGACCGCGCCTGCAATGCCATCGCGGCGCAGGCCATCGCACCGCGGCGGGACAAGCTGGTCGTCAGCTTCGGTACCGCGACCACCTTCGATCATATCGGGCCGGAGGGCGCCTATATGGGCGGAATCATCGCGCCCGGCGTCAACCTGTCGCTGGAGGCGCTGGTCGCCGCGGCGGCCAAGCTGCCGCGCATCGCGATCGAGGCGCCGGCCAGCGCCAGCGTCATCGGCCGCACGACCGAAAGCCAGATGCTGATCGGCGTCTATTGGGGCTATGTCGCGATGATCGAAGGCCTGATCGCGCGCATGAAGGCGGAGGTCGGCGCGCCGATGACCGTCATCGCGACCGGCGGACTCGCGCCGCTGTTCGAACAGCACGCGCATCTGTTCGACCATATCGAGCCCGACCTGACGCTGAACGGCCTGATGCACCTCTATCACCAGCGAGGACAGGACGCATGACGACCCCCGGCAAGGAACTGCTCTTCGTCGCGCTCGGCGGATCGGGCGAGATCGGCATGAACGCCAACCTTTATGGCTGCGACGGCAAGTGGATCATGCTCGACCTCGGCGTGACCTTCGGGTCGCACGATTATCCGGGTATCGACATCGTCATGCCCGATCTCGAATTCATCGAAGATCGCAAGGCCGACCTGCTCGGCATCGTGCTGACGCACGGGCACGAGGATCATATCGGCGCGCTTCCCTATCTCGCCGCCGACCTCGGCGTGCCGCTCTATGCCAATCGCTTCACCGCCGGACTGATCGCGCACAAGCTGGCCGAGGAGGGGCTGGAGAAGGAGGTCGAGATCCGCACCGTCGATCTCGACGCGCAATTCCGACTCGGCCCCTTCGGCATCCGCCTGATGCCCCTCGCGCATTCGATCCTCGAGATGAGCGCGGCGGTGATCGACACGCCCTACGGCCGCATCTTTCACACCGGCGACTGGAAGCTCGACGACGATCCGGTGCTCGGCACGCCGTCGAGCGCCGCCGCGCTGACCGCGGTCGGCGACGAGGGCGTCGACGTGCTCGTCTGCGATTCGACCAACGTCTTCAATGCGCAGGCGTCGGGAAGCGAAGGCGCGTTGCACGACGGCCTGCTCGAAGCGGTGGGTTCGGCGCGCGGCCGCGTCGTCGTCACGACCTTCGCGTCCAACGCCGCGCGACTCAAGACGCTGGGCGATGTCGCGCGGGCGACGGGGCGCAGCCTGTGCGTCGCGGGGCGCTCGCTCGACCGCATCCTCGGCGTCGCCCGGGCGGTCGGCTATCTCAAGGATTTCCCGCCCACCGTCGATTTCGACGAGGCGATGCGGCTGCCGCGCGACAAGCTGATGGTGGTCGCGACCGGCGGGCAGGGCGAGCCGCGCGCGGCGCTTGCGCGCATGGCGGGCGACGGTCATCAGATCAAGCTCGAAGCGGGCGACACGGTCGTCTTCTCCTCGAAGCAGATTCCGGGCAACGAGATCGCCATCGGGCGGATCATGAACCAGCTCGCGGCAAAGGACGTGCTGACCGTCACCGAGAAACAGGCGCATATCCATGTCAGCGGCCACCCCGGCCAGCCCGAACTCGCGGCGCTTTATGGCTGGCTGCGGCCGAAGCTGATCGTGCCGGTGCACGGCGAAATCCGCCATATGCACGAACAGGCGCGTTTCGCGCGCGAACGCGGCGTCCCCGATGCGCTGGTGCAGGAAAATGGCGACCTCGTGCGGCTCGCGCCGGGGCCGGCGCGGATCGTCGAGCGCGTGCGCGCGGGGCGGCTGATCCTCGACGGCGACGTGATCCTGCCCGCCGATGGCGAGACGATCAACGAACGGCGCAAGCTGGCGATCAACGGCCAGATTTCGGTCGCGGTCGTGTTCAACGGCGGGCGCTTCGCCGACAACCGCATCCATTATCGCGGCGTGCCGGTCGAGGATGAGCGCGACGCCTTCCTCGACGAAATGAACGACGCGGCCGAGCAGGCCGCGACCGGTCCGGCGCGAAGCCCGGATGCGCTCAGGGAAGCGATCCGCCTCGCCGTGCGCCGCGTAGCGACCGACTGGACCGGAAAGAAGCCGATCGTCGACGTGCTGGTCGTCGATCTGTGATGGGGAAGACGACGCGATGAAGTGGACCTCGGCCGTCGCCATTTATTTTCTGCTGTGGATCTTCAGCGCTTTCTTCGTGCTGCCGTTTCACGGGCGGCGGGCCGGTGACGACGCCGTGCCGCTGGTCAGGGGGCAGGAACCGGGTGCGCCGGCGCATTTCCGGCCGCTGCGCGTGCTGGCCCAGATGACGATGCTGAGCGCCGCCATCTTCCTCGCCTTCTACATCGCGTACAAGCAGGGCTGGGTCGATCCCGACGTGATCGCGGGCCGCGCCTGACGCGCCGCCCGCGAGGCGCTCCAGCGATCGGCAGACCGCTTTTCAATAAATAAAGTGAATATGCCGTGTCCCCGCGAAGGCGGGGACCCAGAGCGGCAAAACGCCAAACTTGGCTTTAGAGCGGCGTGCCATAAGCCTGCAACGCCCCTTATCCGTTCGTGTCGAGCGAAGTCGAGACACTCATCGGCCTTGCGCCACACAGATGGGTGTCTCGACTTCGCTCGACACGAACGGGACGACGGGTCAGATTTAAGGCTCGATGCTATAGCCGCTCTGGGCTCCCGCCTACGCGGGAGCACACGCTCTCTTCGAGCCGCGCCATTACCCAAACGACGCGAGTTCAGCCCCGTAGCCGGTCGATCGCCTGCGCGAGCGCGACATAAAGCTTGCCGATGTCGGACGAGAGCAAGGTGACGCTGATCGCCGACCCGTCGCGCGCGCCGAGCAGCAGGCGGAGCATCGCCTCGAAATCGTGGATGAACTGGTTCACCGCGGCGTGGAACCCGTCGTCATTCTGGTAAAGGCGCAGGATTTCCTTCGCTTCGCTATTCTCGACCAGCTTGACCGCGCGCCGGGCGAAGACGCCGCGGTCGCCCTTCAGATAGGCGTCCCAGGCCGTGTCGCTGACCTCGGTCGACAGGATCTTGGTGACGTCGATCGCGGTCGATTTCAGCGCCTCGGTCAGCACGCCGACCTGTTTGGCGAGCGAATCGCGGTCGGAGGCGGCAATCGCCTGTTCGGCCTCGACGGCGCGCTGCTCGACGCTGGCGCTGGTGTCCATGATCGTGATGAGCTGCCGCATCAGCCGGTCGGCGGCGCCGTTCGCCGCCGATACCGCGCGGGCCGAAGCCTCCTCGATCGCGGAGAGCTGTTGCATCACCTCGGTCTTGAATGCGGCATCGATTGCGCCCGTCGCGGTGGCAGTCATCGTTTCGCGGGCGCCGGCGACGAGCGCGTCGAGCGTCCGGCGCGCATCGGCGGCCGCGGCTTCGGCGGTGGTCCGCACCTCGTCGAGCGTTGCGGTCATCCGGGCGCCGCCCTGTTCGGCGAACGCGTCCGCGCCGGCGCGCAGCCGCGCGAGCGCATCGTCGGCTTCCGCCAGCACGGCGTTGATCCGTCCGGCGAGCGCTTCCTGGCTTTCGGCCTGGCTCGCCATCCGCTCCTCGGTGGTCGCGAGCGCCGACTGGACGGCGTTGACGTGCGACAGCGTCGACTGCGCCACCATTTCGGAGGCTTCGAGCATCGGGCGCATCTGCGCCAGCGTTGCCTGCGTCGTCTTGCCGTGCGCCCCTAGGCGGTCGAGGGCGTGCGGCAGCGTCTCGTCGAGTTCGCGCGTGACGGCGTCGAGCGCGAGCAGCAGCGATTCGGCATGCGCGATAAGCTGGTGCGCCGATCCGTTGCCGCTTTCGACCGTGGCCATGAAGGTCGCAAGCTGCCCCTTGGTGTCGTCGATCGCGCGGCCGATCACGCCCGTGCTGGCCGAGACGCTGATATCGAGCACCTCGAGCTGCTGGCCGATCTCGGTCACATGCGCCTTGACCCGCGCGGCCAGCGCCTCGCTGGCCTCGCCATGTGCGGCGAGCTGCGCGCCCATCGCATCGCCGGCGTCGCGGGCTGCCGAAAGGCGCTCGTCCATCTGCTGTCCGGCGGCGGCGAGCCTGTCGCGGAACCCGTCCCACGTCTCGGCCATCCGCGCGCCCATCGCGCCGACCGCCGTCTCGAGCGCCGTCTGCGCCGCCGCGCTTCCGTCGGTCATCCGGGCCAGGGCAGCGTCCTGCGCTTCGGTGACCTGCACCGACGCCAACAGCAGCTTCGCCTCGGTCTCTTTCGTTTGTGCCTGCAAGGCGCCGATCGTTTCGTGAAGGCTGGCGGCGGCCGCTTCACCGACCTGCGCCGCATGGGCGCTTTCCTCGCTCAGCGCGGCAAGCCGCGCTTCGAGGTTGGCGCCCTGCTGATGCGCGACGAGGCCGGCTTCGCGGAAATTCACCGCGAGCCGCTGCGCCACATCGTCGATTCGCGGCAGGCCCGCGAGCAGTCCGTCCATGCGCTGCATCGCGACATCGCCTGAACGGGCAAGCTGGTCGTGCGCATTGGCGATCACCGAGGCGTTGCTCGCCAGCCGGTCGCTGCTTTCGTGCAGCCGCGCGACGGTATCGAGTCCGAGCTGCTGCACGGTGCGCGCCTGATCCGAAAGCTGTTGCTGCGCGTCGGCAAGATGCCGGGCCAGCGCCTGCATCGAATCGTTGAGCGCCCGGTTTTCCTCGCGCAGCTCGGCCGCGACATGCGCGAAGCGCGCCTGTTCGGAGCGTCCCGAGCGAAGCCAGGCCATCCACAAGATGCCGAGCAGCGCCAGCGGCATCGCGATGGTGGCGATCAGCGCGGACCATTCGGTAAAAGCCGGCGCGCGCGCGAAACCATCGGTCGCGGCGGCCGCGGCGAAGATCGTCCAGCCGAGGCCTGTCGCCCACAGCAGCGCGGGGACGAAGCGGTCGCGCCGGCGCGCGCCGGATTCATGATCGGAGGTTTCGTCCATCGTCTCGCTGTCGATCAGCGCCGACCGGTCGAGCCAGTCGCGCTCGGCCGACGCTTCGTCCTGCGGCGTCGCCGCATCGGGCGCGGCGGCGGCGTCCGGCGCGGCCGGCGCTTCGGCGCCGCCTGCCGGATTTTCCGTGGAATCCCGCCACAACCCTACGATCTTCTTTTCCCCTGCCATCCCTCCATCTTAGCAGCAAATGGCGACCATGAAACGGAAACTTAACCATGGCATGACAGGGCTGTGGAATGTCGTTCGATAGCGGCCCCCTCGATCGGTACCTGATGGCCGCGGTCGGCGACGACGCGGCGATGATGATGGATCTGCGCCAGGCCTTCACCGGCAGCGCGCGCGACCTTGCCGACCTGATGCTCCGCGCCCGCTGCGACGCCAACTGGCACGTCGCCGCGTTGCGGCTCAAGGGGCTGGCGGCGACCTTCGGCATCGTTCCCCTGATCGAGCTCGCCGAAGAGGCAATGGCCGGCGTGCCTGGCGACCCCGCCGTGCTGCGGCGTATCCACGGCGCGATCGACGGCGTCGGCTGATCGGTGGACCGGGTTCAAACCCCGTTCAGCCGCCGTCCTCCACTGCAAATATCGATGCTGGCGTCTTGCCTTGGCAACGCAGGGGGTTTAGCCGCGTTATCGAACCGCGGCCTGCCCCCGCTACGCCCGGGATCATCGGCCAGGCAACCGATTCAGAGGAGAGATCTTGATGTTCAACCGTTTCCGCTCGATGCCCGCAACGGCGATCGCCGCTGTCCTGGGCTGCGCGCTGATGACGACCGCCCCCCTTCCTGCCGCGGCCAAGGAAAAGCCGAAGAAGGAGACGAAGGGGACCAGCATTTCCGCGAGCAAGGGCTTCACGCCGTCGGTCAAGAAGATGATGGATGCCGCCGCCGCCAAGGACGCCGCCGCGCTGCAGGCGGCGCTGACCGAGGGGCAGGGCACCGCATCGACGACCGAGGATCGCTATTGGCTGGCCTATTATCAATTGCAGCTCGGCATCCTGAACAAGGACCAGTCGCTCCAGCGGCAGGGGCTCGACGCGATGCTCGATTCGGGCATCACCCCGCCCGAGAGCCTTGCCGCCTATAATTTCTTCGCCGGCAACTTCGCCTATGGCGCAAAGGATTATCCGAAGGCCGTCCAGCGGCTCGAGGCCGCCCGCGCCGCGGGTTCGACCGAGCCGCAACTCGGCCTGCTGCTGATGGACAGCTATCTGAACGCCGGACAGGTCGATCAGGGCGTCGCGACCGCCAAGGCGACGATCGAGGCCGCCCGTGCCGCCGGACAGCAGCCGTCGGACGAGCTTTACGTGCGGCCGATCAAGGCGCTCCAGGCCGCGAAGCGCGACGCCGAGGCCAATGAGATGCTGGCGCTCCGCCTCCGCGACTATAGCGCGCCCGAGGTGTGGCGGCAGACGCTGTTCGTGCTGTTGCAGCAGCCGGGCATGACCAAGGATGTGACGCTCGACACGCTGCGCCTGATGCGCGCCAGCAAGGCGATGCTCCAGCGCGCCGAATATCTCGAATATACGGCGCTGGCGACCGAAGCGGCGCTTCCGGGCGAGGTCGTCTCGCTGATCAAGGAGGGCCGGGCGAGCAAGGTGATCCCGACCCCCGACGCCAATTTCGACGAGGCCTTCAAGGCCCAGAAGGACCGGATCGGCGACGAGGAATCGACCCTCGCGGCCTATGCGCAGAAGCCGTCGACGCTGTCCAACCCGAAGGTGGCGGGCGCCACCGGCGATGCGATGGTCGGCTACGGCCGCTATGCCGAGGCGATCCCGCTCTACAAGGCGGCGCTCAACGGCGGCGACAAGGATCTGTGGACCTATCGCCTGGGCGTCGCGCAGGCCCTGTCGGGCGACACGGCGGGCGCACAGGCGACCTTCGCGCAGGTTGCCGGCTCGCGCAAGCCGCTCGCCAACCTGTGGCTGATCAAGCTGGGCAACGGCGCGGCCCCGGCCGCGGCTCCTGCCACCGGCGACTGAGTCGCGATTCGCGAATGAAATGAAAAGGGCGCCAACCTCGCAGTTGGCGCCCTTTCTCTTATCCGGACCGATCAGTCCTGCGGTCAGGTATCGACCGGGATGCCCGCCAGCTGCTTCGCGGTGCGAATCGTCAGCGACGTCTTGACGCTCGTCACGTTTGGCGCCGACGTCAGGTGCGCGGTGAGGAACGACTGGAAGCTCTGAAGGTCGCGCGCGACGACCTTGAGCAGGAAGTCGATTTCACCGTTGAGCATATAGCATTCGCGGACCTCGGCGAGCTGGCCGACATAGTCCTCGAACGCCTTCAAATCGGCCTCGGCCTGGCTACGCAGGCTGACCATCGCAAAGACGGTGATGCCATAGCCGAGCTTCGCGGGATCGAGGTCGGCGTGATAGGATCGGATGACCCCCGCTTCCTCGAGCGCACGGACGCGGCGCAGGCAGGGCGGGGCCGTGAGCCCCACCATCTGCGCCAACTCGACATTCGTCATCCGCCCATTTTTCTGCAGTTCACCGAGAATTTGCAGATCGATCTGATCGAACTTCTGGATCGCCATCTTGTAACTTCCGCTTTCCAAGCTTGCGGTGACCATAATATTATTTCAGCCGAATGCAATTGTCCCACAATGCGACGCGGGGTTCCAAGCCTCTTTCATGGCCGGTGGATTCACGCTAGCCGCTAAGAAAATGCTAACCAACGAAATGAGTGTGGGGCGGGTTCGACGTGACGGCTGACTCGATGATCGCGACCATATTGCGTCAGGCGCCGTCGAGCCGTCGGGCCGGCATCGCGGCCTGGCGTCAGCTCTCCGATATTCTCGCGCAGCGCGGCAATCAACTCCCCGAATCCGATGTGCGCCGCGCGCTCCATGCGCTTGCGGTGCTGCGGCCGCAGGTGCCGGAAAAGATTCGCCGCGACTGCGCGAAGGCGATCGCGCACCACGGCCGCTTCGCCCCCCTCGTCGCGCTCTACGCGCATGACGTTCCCGCCGTGTCCGCCGCGATGCTGCGCGGTGCGCGGCTGACCGAAGCCGACTGGCTGGCGCTGTTGCCGGCGACCGACGCGACCGCGCGGTCGATCCTGGCAGGGCGCACCGACCTGCCGCAGGCGGCGCGGCGGGCGCTCGCCGCGCTCGGCAGCGCATCGATGGCCCTGCCGCGGCCCGAGGGGGCCGTCGCCGAGTCCATTACCGTAATGCGCGAAACGGTGCCTGAGAATGCGCCGTCTTCCGAATCGCAGCCCGAATCCCGCGAAGAACCCGTCGTCAGCGTCGCGCCCAGCCAGATCAGCGAATTGGTGCGCCGGATCGACCGCTTTCAGGCGGCGCGTCATCAGGCGGCGCCGAAGCCCCCACGCACGCGCTTCCTGTTCGAGACCGGCCCCGACGGGCTGATCCATTGGGTCGACGGAGTCACGCGCGGCGCGGTGGTCGGGCTTTCGATTGCTGAGGCGGCCTTCGGCGGCGAACCCGGGACCGACGGCCTCGCCGCCGGGGCCTTTCGCCAGCGTGCCGAGATCGTCAATGCGCGCATGATGCTGGAAGGGACGCGCGAAGAGGCCGGCGAATGGCGCTTTTCGGCCTTGCCCTGGTTCGATCCGGCGACCGGCCAGTTCCGCGGCTATCGCGGCACCGCCCGCCGCCCACACCGCAACGAGACGCCCTATGGTGCGCCGGAATCGGATGGCGCGGGCGACTCGATCCGTCAGCTCATCCACGAATTGCGCAGCCCGCTCAACGCGATCTCGGGCTTTGCTCAGATCATCTCGGGGCAGATGTTCGGCCCGGTCAGCCAATCCTATCGCGCGATGGCCGACCAGATCGTCGCCGACTCCGCGGCGGTGCAGGCGATCATCGACGATCTCGAAGCCGCGGCGCGCGCCGGGCAGGCGCCGGCGCTGCCCGCACCGGGCGACATCGCCGACCTCAACAGCATTCTGGTTCAGGTCGAAAGCGATCTGGCCGCGTTGCTCGCGCAGCAGCGGGTCGAACTCAGCCTGTCGCGCGTCGGGCGCTCGTTCGCCGCGCGCGCCGTCGATGCGAATGCGCGCCGGATGATCGGGCGGCTGCTGACCGCGCTGGTCGATATATCGGGTCCAGGGGCCGCGCTCGTCGGCCAGCTTGTTGCGGAAGCGGCGCCCGGCGACATGGTGCAGTTGCGTGTCGTGCGCCCCGCCGCGATCCGGTTCGCCTCCGCGGCCGAGCTTCTCGATCCCGGCTTCAGCCCCGAAGGCGAGGCGCCGGGCGCGGCGATCCTCAGCCTCGGCTTCTCGATGCGGCTGGTCGACAGCCTCGCACACGGCGCGGGCGGACGTCTCGAGATCGGAGACAATGCCTTGACCTTGCACCTGCCGTCGGCCAACCCGTTGCACGAAGCCGATCGCGCCGCTCCGGGGGGAGAGTGATCGGGCCTTCGATCGACGCGCGTTGAAGGGGAGAGGGGCGTTTGCAGCGGACGGCGGATTTGCTGGCCTATCCGGCCGCAAAGGATCGCATCGACCTGGCGGAAGGCGACCATCCCGTCTTCTGGGTCACGATAGATACCGAGGAGGATTTCGACTGGGGCGCGCCCTTCGCGCGAACCGGTTATCGCCTCGATTCGGTGCCGGCGCTCGCCGATTGTCAGCGCTATTTCGAGCGCGCCGGCGTCTGTCCCATCTATCTGGTCGACTGGCCGATCGTCGCCGACGACCGCGCGCTCGCGATCCTCGGCCCGGCGCAGGCCGCGGGGCACTGCGACATCGGCGCCCAGCTTCACCCATGGGTGACGCCGCCGCACGACGAAGAGGTGAACGAGCGTAACAGCTACACCGGCAATCTCCCACTCGCGCTCCAGCGCGCCAAGATGACGGCGCTGCGCGACGCGATCCGTGATCGCTTCGGCACCGCGCCGACGGTCTATCGCGCCGGGCGCTACGGCCTGGGGGGTGAGACCGCGACCATGCTGGCCGAACTGGGTTTCCGGTGCGACACGTCGGTGCGATCCGCCTTCGACTATCGGGCGGGGCAGGGACCCGATTATCGCAAGGCGCCGCTGCACCCCTGGCGGCTGGAGACGCCGGCAGGCCCGCTCGTCGAGGTGCCGGTGACGACGGTGTTCGCGGGACTGCTGGGCCGCGCCGGACCCGCGCTCTATCGCGGCGCCGCCCGCGTGGGGCGTCGCGCCGGGGCGGGGCTGGCCCGGCTCGGCCTCGTCGAGCGGATCGCCCTGACGCCCGAAGGCATTCCCGCCGACCGCGCGTGCCGGGCGATCGACGTCGCGATCGCGCGGCGCCTGCCCATTCTGACCTTCTCCTTCCATTCGCCATCGCTCCAGCCGGGCAACACGCCGTATGTCCGCACCGATCGCGATCTGGCGAATTTCTATCGCTGGTGGGACGTCGTCCTTGCGCACCTCGACCGCCGCGGCGTGCGCCCCGCTGGCACCGCCGACATATTGGCGCGATGCGCGCGATGAGCGATGCCGCTTGCCAAGCGCGCGGCGGCTCCGCTATCGCGCGCTGATCCCCTCGGGGGCCTGTAGCTCAATGGTTAGAGCTGGCCGCTCATAACGGCTAGGTTGCGGGTTCGAGTCCTGCCGGGCCCACCATTTCCCTTGCAAATTGCAACCCATGGCGCTCCATAGAAGCCTCGACAGCATGGGGAGGGGATCATGGCGCGACGCCGCACGATTTTTCTGGGCGGCCTTGCCGTCGTCGCCGTCGTGGCAGGCGCCGTGGCGGTCCGCACTGCGACCTTCGCGCCAAAGGATATCGCCGACGGCAGCGATGTCCGGCTCGCTGCGGTCCCGTCCTACGACCTCGACGCGGCGGTCGCGCATCTGAGCGCCGCGGCGCAGATTCCGACGATTTCGCATCAGGACCCGGCCGATAATGACGTCGCGCAATGGGATCGGCTGCATACGTGGCTCGCCGCGACCTATCCCGCGGTTCATGGTGCGATGACGCGCACGGTGCTGCCCAACCGGACGCTCATCTATCACTGGCCGGGCAGCGACGCGGCGCTCGCGCCGATCATCGTCATGGCGCATCAGGACGTGGTGCCGGTGACCCCCGGGACCGAGGGCGAGTGGAAATACCCGCCCTTTTCGGGCCAGATCGCCGAACAGGCGGTCTGGGGCCGCGGGACGGTCGACGACAAGGGATCGCTGATCGGGCTGTTCGAGGCGCTCGAGGCGCTGGCGAACGCAGGCTTCCAGCCAAAGCGCGGCATCTATCTCGTTTCGGGGCATGACGAGGAAGCGGGCGGATCGGGTGCGATCGCCGCGGCCGCGAAGCTCAAGGCCGACGGGGTGAAGGCGATCTTCACGATCGACGAAGGCAGCCTCGTCCTCACCGATACGCCCGTCATCAACGGCCCGGCGATCATGATCGGCATCGCCGAAAAGGGCTATGCGACGCTCAAGGTCACGGCGAACGCGCCGGGCGGGCACAGCTCGATGCCCCCGACCGAAACCGGGGTCCAGACGCTTGCCCAGGCGATCCTCGACATCAGCGGCGATCCATTCCCCTACGAAGTCCGGGGTCCGGGCGCGTCGATGCTCGAGGCGCTGGCTGCGGCAAAGGGCGGTACGACCCGGATGGCGGTCGCCAATCAATGGCTTTTTGGCCCGCTGCTCAAGCGCCAGATCGCGGCCGTCCCGTCGACCGCTGCTGCCTTCCACACCACCATTGCCCCGACGATGCTGGAGGGCAGCCCGAAGGAGAATGTTCTGCCGCAGACCGCCTCCGCGCTGATCAACTATCGCATCGCGCCGTGGAACCGCTCGGCCGACATCATGGCGCGCGCCAAATCAGCGGTGGGCGACGCGAAGGTCGAACTGAGCTGGGTCAAGCCGCCGCGCGAACCGTCGCGCGTGTCGTCGACCAATTCGCAGGGATGGAAATGGATCGCCGCCGCCGCGCGCGCCGACGCACCGGGCGCCGTGCTCTCGCCGATCCTCGTCGTCGCGGGCACCGACAGCCGCAGCATGGAACCGGTGTCGGAAGACGTCTACCGCTTCATGCCGATGCATTTCTCGCTGAAGGAATCGGCGATGATCCACGGCACCAACGAACATATGCGCGTCGACAGCTTCAAGCGGATGATCGACTTCTACGCGCGGCTCGTCGCGACCGCGGCGGGATAGACTCGCGCGCCCGGCGCGGCTAAGGCGCGGGGCCGGTCGGGGAGTAGCGCAGCCCGGTAGCGCGCCTGCTTTGGGAGCAGGATGTCGCAGGTTCGAATCCTGTCTCCCCGACCAATTCTCTCCCAGATGCTGCCTGTCCTTCTGGACGCCTTCCTGTTTTCGCCGTCCCGGCGCGCAGCCGTGGCGTGCTTGCGACGGGGTGCGGAACATCGGCGCCCCGCATCCGTTGCTTGGAAAGGTGGCGGTGCCGCCAGCCATGCGTCGCCGCTTCCTCCCCCCGAAAAAGGAGAAGGAGCCATGGCCGACACTATCGAAAGAAACGAAACCGACCGCCTGATCGCGTCCGACAAGGTCGAGGGCACGACGGTCTACAACCCGCAGGACGAGCGGCTCGGGACGATCCGGAATGTGATGATCGACAAGCGCTCGGGCAAGAGCGAATATGCCGTTCTCGAATTCGGCGGCCTCTTCGGCCTCGGCAGCGATCATTACCCCATTCCGTGGGAGATGCTGACCTACGACACCGACAAGGGCGGTTATGTCGTCAACCTGACCAAGGACCAGGTCGAAGGGGCGCCGCGCTATCGCAGCGAGGAAACGCCGGAATACAACGATACCTACGGCCGTACCGTCTATGAATATTACGGCCTCGGCTATCCGATGCTCTGACGATGGCGCATCCGACCGAACCCCTGCATCGGGCGCGGGATGTGCGCGGCGGCGAGATTATCCTGCGGACCCGGCGCCGCCGCCTGATCTTCGCGGCGGGGCTGGCGGCCTTCGTGCTGGTCGCGCTGGTCGCCGCGATCCTCGCTCCGCATTGACCGGCCCGCTTTGTGCCAAAGAAAAAGGCGGCCTTCCCATCGGGAAGACCGCCTCTTTTCTTTCGGTCGATGCCCCGAAGGGCTGCGACTTACTTCTTCTCTTCGGCCGGAGCAGCAGCGGCGTCGGCGGCCGGAGCAGCAGCGGCGGTCGCAGCGTCGGCGCCAGCGGCAGCAGCGTCGGCACCGGCAGCGGCGGCTTCCGCACCGGCGGCGGCAGCGTCGGCGCCTTCGGCGGTCGCGGCAGCGCCGTCTTCGGCAACCGCGTCAGCGGCCGGAGCTTCGGTGGTGGCGGCGTCGTCAGCGGCCTTCTCACCGCAAGCGGCGAGGGCGAACATGCTGGCAGCAACGGCGATAGCAGCAAACTTCTTCATGATGTGTGGGCTCCCTAAAATGCCTTTCCGCGCTGGGGAAACTTTCCCTTCCCGCGAGCCGCGGGATTTAGTCTTTCCGTACCAATCGTCAACAAAAATAATTGAGATGGGACGAAGCGGCAGAAAAGGTTCACTTTACCGTAACAATCACGGCAGCTCGGTATCGCTGCTTTCGGCGAGACTCGCGACGGTCGCGGTCCAGACGGCGACATTCTGGCGAAGCTGGACCGGATCGACCTTGTCGAGCGTGTCGTCGGGTGTGTGGTGCCAGTCGAAATAGCGGGTACCGTCCTGCTGCAGGTCGATCGCCGGAACACCCGCCGCGACCAGCGCGCCGATGTCGGCGCCGCCACCGGCCCGGTCGCGGCCGCGCGTCACCCCCAGCGGCGCCAGCGCGGCGGCGATGCGGTCGGCGAGCGGCTTCGCGCTGTCGGGCAGGCCGAAATCGACGCGCCAGATGCGGTCGGCGCCGAAGTCGGATTCCAGCGCGACCGCATGGCGCTCCTCGCCGTGCGCATCGAAATAGG
This sequence comes from Sphingopyxis sp. MG, assembly GCF_002953155.1. Classification (NCBI taxonomy): domain Bacteria; kingdom Pseudomonadati; phylum Pseudomonadota; class Alphaproteobacteria; order Sphingomonadales; family Sphingopyxidaceae; genus Sphingopyxis; species Sphingopyxis sp. MG. Next base: position 1,726,422 of record NZ_CP026381.1, on the reverse strand, counting down.
CCTGGCCGCCGAAGGCGCCGACTTCCTCGGCCCCCGCCCACAGCAGGCGGATCGTCCGGCGCGGCTGGCCTGCCGCCATCACGTGGCGCGCCGCAGCGGTGATGATGCCGCATCCCGCCGCGTCGTCGATCGCGCCGGTCGCGAGGTCCCAGCTGTCGAGGTGGCAGGCGAGGATCACCGGGCTGGCGTGCGGGTCGCTGCCCGGCACCTCGGCGATGACGTTGCCCGATTTCTGCCGCCCCAGGTCGCGCGGCGTGAGGAGCAGCTTCATGCGCAGCGCTGCCGGCGCCGCGGCACCGGCCTTGATGCGCCGGAGCTGGCCGACGAGCAGGTCGGCGTCGGGGTTCGAGATCGCACCGGCGGGGATCGGCTTCACCCCATCGTCGAAATTGGTGACGCCGGCATGCGGATTGCGATGGTTGTCGGTCCCGATCGAGCGGATGACGATCGCGCGCGCGCCCTTCTTCGCCGCGACGTTCGGCCCCTGAAAGCGCCCGCGGCCGTAATAGCCATAGCCGCTGCCGTCCTGCGTCGGCTTCATCTGATTGTCGATGAAGACGATCTTGCCCTTCACCGCGGCGTCGGGCGCCGCCTGCAACGCGTCGAAGCCGGCGAAGTAAACGACATCCCCCTCGAAACCGGCGGCGCCGGTCGAACCGCTGTTGCCGAGCGCGGTGATCGCGAGGCTTTGCGGCAGGAAGGGGGCGGTCAGCCAGGCCTTCTCCTCGCCGCGCACCCAGGTCCGCATGTCATAGGTCTCTTCGCGCACATTGGCGAAGCCCATCGCCTTCAGCCGCGCGACCGCCCAGCGCCGCGCCGCGGCCTCGCGTTCGGTGCCGGCGGGGCGCGGACCGATTTCGGTCGTCAGGTCGGCGGTGATCGACCAGGCCGGGTCCTCGCCGTGCAGCGCGAGATCGAGCGCGCCCGGCGCCGCGGGCTGGAGAGCGGGCGCCGGGGCGGCGGAGAGGGTGGCGACAAGGGCGGCGAGGCCTGCAGCGCAGGCGGATACGGGGCGTTTTGGCATGGCCTGTTCCTAACCGCCGCCTCGGGGCGGGAGCAAGCGCCGATTGCCAATCCGCCGCCCATTCGCTAACCGGCCCCCGACTTCCTTTCCCCTCCCGGCCGCAACCAGCGGCCCAGCCAGTTTCGGAGCGTTTCGATGGCCGCCCAATATAGTTTCGTGATGAAGGGTCTGACCAAGACCTATCCCGGTGCGCAGAAGCCGGTGCTCAACGGCATCCACTTGCAATTCTATTCGGATGCGAAGATCGGCATCGTCGGCCCCAACGGCACCGGCAAGTCGACGCTGATGAAGATCATGGCGGGCATCGACACCGATTTCACCGGCGAGGCGTGGCCGGGCGAGGGGATCACCCTCGGCTATCTGGCGCAGGAGCCCGAGCTCGATCCGGCGAAGACGGTGAAGGAAAACGTCATGGACGGCGTCCGCCCGGTCGCCGACATGATGGACCGCTTCAACGAGATCAGCACGCTGATGGCCGACCCGCCCGAGGATGCCGATTTCGACGCGCTGATGACCGAGATGGGCGAGCTTCAGGAAAAGATCGACGCGGTCGACGGCTGGACGCTCGACAACCAGCTCGAAATCGCGATGGAGGCCCTGCGCTGCCCGCCGGGCGATTCGAGCGTCGCAAATCTGTCGGGCGGTGAAAAGCGCCGGATCGCGCTGACCCGCCTGCTGCTCGAAAAGCCATCGATCCTGCTGCTCGACGAGCCGACCAACCACCTCGACGCCGAAAGCGTCGCCTGGCTCGAAAAGCATCTCGTCGACTATCCGGGCAACGTCATCCTCGTCACCCACGACCGCTATTTCCTCGACAATGTCGTGAACTGGATTCTCGAACTCGATCGCGGCCGCTATTTCCCCTACGAGGGCAATTATTCGACCTATCTCGAGAAGAAGGCGAAGCGCCTCGAACAGGAATCGCGCGAGGAAGCCGGCCGCCAGAAGGCGATCCGCGACGAACTCGAATGGATCCGGCAGTCGCCGAAGGCGCGCCAGGCCAAGTCGAAGGCGCGTATCAAAAGCTTCGACCAGCTCGTCGAGGCGCAGGAAAATCGCGCCCCCGGCAAGGCGCAGATCGTCATCCAGGTGCCCGAGCGCCTCGGCGGCAAGGTGATCGAGGTCGAAGGCATCTCGAAGGCCTTCGGCGACAAGCTGCTGTTCGAGGACCTGTCCTTCACGCTGCCGCCCGGCGGCATCGTCGGCGTCATCGGTCCGAACGGCGCCGGCAAGTCGACGCTGTTCAAGCTGATCACCGGGCAGGAAACGCCCGACAGCGGCCGCATCACGATCGGCGATACCGTGCGCCTCGGCTATGTCGACCAGAGCCGCGACGCGCTCGACCCGAACAAGAATGTCTGGGAGGAAATCTCGGGCGGGCACGAGTTGATGACGATCGGCAAGCACCAGATGCAGACGCGCGCCTATGTCGGCGCCTTCAACTTCAAGGGCACCGACCAGCAGAAGAAGGTCGGCATGCTGTCGGGCGGTGAGCGCAACCGCGTCCACCTGGCCAAGATGCTGAAGGAGGGCGGCAACGTCCTGCTGCTCGACGAACCGACCAACGACCTCGACACCGAAACGCTCGCGGCGCTCGAAGAGGCGCTGGAGAATTTCGCCGGCTGCGCAGTGGTCATCAGCCACGACCGCTTCTTCCTCGACCGTCTCGCGACGCATATCCTGGCCTTTGAGGGCGACAGCCACGTCGAATGGTTCGAAGGCAATTTCGAGGCCTATGAGGAGGACAAGATCCGCCGCCTCGGCGACGAGGCGACGCGGCCGACGCGCGTCGCCTACAAGAAGCTGACGCGCTGACCGGCATGATGGGGGAACCGGCATGAAAGGGGAAGCGGCGTCCGCCGCAGAGCCGATTTCGTCGCACGCGATCCGCATGGACGCGGCGGCGCTCAACGCCTTCATGGCGGAGGCTTTCCCGCATTCGCGCCCCGGTTCGCGCGGACATGTCGTGTCCGTCGCGCCGGGGCATGTGCAGGCGCGGCTCGATCCCAATGAACAGGCGTTGCGTCCGGGCGGGCTGGTGTCCGGCCCGACCCAGATGGGGCTCGCCGACATGGCCGCCTATGCGCTCGTCCTCGCGCATATCGGCCCCGTCGCGATGGCGGTGACGAGCGCGCTCAACTATCAGTTCCTGCGCCCGTGCCGCCCCGGCCCGGTGATGGCCGACGCGCACATGCTGCGGCTCGGCAAGCGGCTGGCGGTCATGGACGTGCGATTGTGGACCGACGATCCCGAACGGCCGATCGGGCAGGCGAACGTGACCTACGCGATTCCGTGAGCAGCGGGAACGCCGCGACAAACGGCTTTCCTACATTGCTCCGCCATGCCAGCATGATGATGACTTTACATCGACCCCCTTGCGTCATTGCGAGCGAAGCGAAGCAATCTCCAGCTATCGTCCTGCGATCCCGATAGCCGGAGATTGCTTCGTCGCTACGCTCCTCGCAATGACGGGGCGGATCGATCCGATATCCTCAAGATCTCTAATCCACCGCCGCAACCGGCACCGGGCTGAACTCCCCGGTCGCTTCGTCGAGCAGGTGGAGGATGCCGTCGCTGACCGCGAACAGCGCGCCGCGCAGCTTCAGCGTGCCGCGCTCCTCCTTCTGGCTGATGCAGGGGAAGGTGCGCAGATTGTCGAGACTGACCTTCACCGCCGAAAATTCCATGTCGCGCCGCGCGCCGTTGCTGTGCAGATCGTCGTGGCGCGCGCGCACCGCCGCGCTCGCCTCGTCGAGCATCGAGATCCAGTCGGCGATGAAGCCGCCATGCCCGGGCTCGGTGCCTTCCATCGTCCGGTGCAGCGCGGCATGGCAGCCGCCGCAAAGCCCGTGGCCGAGAACGACGATCTCCTCGACATGCAATATCTGGACGGCGAATTCGAGCGCGGAGGACACGCCGTGGCGGCCCGGCGTGGTTTCGAAGGGCGGCACGAGCGCGCCGACGTTGCGGACGACGAAAATCTCGCCAGGGTGGGTGTCGAAGATCTGCGCGGGTTCGACCCGGCTGTCCGAACAGGCGATCACCATCACCTTGGGCGATTGCCCCTCGGCCAGCTGCTCCCATCGCTCTCGTTGCTCTTTCCACCCTGTAGCGCGGAACCGGGCATAGCCATCGAGCAAATCGGCAAAGTGAGTCATGGGCGCGCCTTAAACCGAAGATGCGGAGTTGAGAAGAGCGGGCCACGCGATTATGTGAGCGCGATGACCGCACCCGCACAGCCCGCCCGCCCTTCGACCCTGCGCCCGCGCAAGCCCGACTGGATTCGCGTCAAGGCGCCGACCAGCCCCGGCTATGCCGAGACGCGGCGCCTGATGCGCGACCTCAACCTCAATACGGTGTGCGAGGAAGCGGCCTGTCCGAACATCGGCGAATGCTGGACGAAAAAGCACGCGACGGTGATGATCCTCGGCGACACCTGCACGCGCGCCTGCGCCTTCTGCAACGTCAAGACCGGCATGCCGCGCGCGGTCGATCCGTTCGAGCCCGAACATGTCGCGATCGCCGCGGCGAAGATGGGGCTGACGCACATCGTCATCACCTCGGTCGACCGCGACGACCTGCCCGATGGCGGCGCGAGCCAGTTCGTCAAGGTGATCGAGGCGCTGCGCCGCGAAACGCCGACGACGACGATCGAGATTCTCACCCCCGATTTCCGCAACAAGCCCGACAGCGCGGTCGCGGCGATCGTCGACGCGCGTCCTGACGTCTACAACCACAATCTCGAAACCGTCCCGCGGCTTTACCCGACGATCCGCCCCGGCGCGCGCTATTACGCCTCGCTGCGCCTGCTCGAAAGCGTCAAGCGCCGCGACCCGTCGATCTTCACCAAGTCGGGCGTCATGCTCGGCCTCGGCGAGGAAAGGATGGAGGTTCATCAGGTGATGGACGACATGCGCAGCGCCGATATCGACTTCATGACGATGGGCCAGTATCTTCAGCCGACCCCGCGCCATACGAAGGTGATCGACTTCGTGACGCCGCAGGCGTTCGACGCCTATGCCCAGATCGCCCGCGCCAAGGGGTTCCTCCAGGTCGCCTCGTCGCCGCTCACCAGGTCGAGCTATCACGCCGGCGACGATTTCGAGCGCATGCGTGCGGCGCGCGAGGCGCAGCTGGCGCGTGCGGCCGCCGACTGACCTTGCCCCGGCACCACGAAACCCGCGAACTGCCCTACAGCGCCGAACAGATGTTCGCGCTCGTCACCGATATCGCGCGTTACCCCGAATTTCTGCCATGGGTCGTCGCCCTGCGCGTACGCAGTCAGGACGAGCACGCGGCGCTCGCCGACATGATCGTCGGCTTCAAGGGGCTGCGCGAGAGTTTTTCGTGCCGGGTCGAAAAGCATCGGCCGACCCATGTCGCGGTCCATTATATCGACGGACCGATGCGCCATCTCGACAATGAATGGCATTTCGCGCCGCTCGACGGCGGCGGCTGTCGCGTCGATTTCCTCGTCGATTTCTCGTTCCGCAACCGCGTCTTCGAAACGCTGGCGGGACAGATGTTCGACAAGGCGCTGCGCCGCATGATCGCGGCGTTCGAGGACCGCGCGGCGGTCCTTTACGGCGCGGGAAGCTCGATGTCGTCGGACGACGGTCGCAGCGAGTCCTTCTCGGGCTGAAGCAGGTCGAGCGCGAACAGCGTCGCCGCGTGGCGGATCGCGGCGCGTTCGGTCGACTGGAAACGCACGACCTGCGAGAAATAGTCGTCGGGGTCCTGCCCGCGCAGCGCGCGCGCGAACACGACCTGTCCGACCGGCTTCTTCTCCGACCCGCCGCCGGGGCCCGCGATGCCGGTGATTGCCACCGCGACGTCAGCGTCGCTATTGGCGAGCGCGCCCGCCGCCATCGCCCACGCGGTCGCGAGCGACACCTCGCCGAAGGTTTCGAGGATTTCGCTGCTGACGTCGAGCTGGCGCTGCTTGGCATCGCCCGAATAGGTGATGAAGCCCGCGGAGAACACGTCGCTGCTCCCCGCGATATCGGTCAGCGCCGCGCACACCATGCCGCCGGTGCAGCTTTCGGCGACCGCGACCCGGCGCTCCGCCGCGCGATTGGCGGCCAGAACCGACGCGGCGACCTCTTCACGCGCGACTCGGCGCGTTTCATCGACAGGCTGCAAGATCAATTCTCCGGAAGTTGTAACGTAGCGACGGCCTGCGCGGCGATCCCCTCTCGGCGGCCCGCAAAACCCAGCCGCTCGGTCGTTGTCGCCTTCACACTAACGCGATCGGGCGAAACCGCAAGGATTTCCGCGATCCGTTCGCGCATCGCGGCGCGGTGCGGGCCGATCCGCGGCGCCTCGGCGATGATCGTCAGGTCGGCGTGCGACACCCGGCCGCCGCGCGCCGCGACGCGCTCGGCGGCAAAGGCCAGGAAGCGCGACGAGGCGGCTCCGCGCCATTGCGGGTCGCTCGGCGGGAAATGATCGCCGATGTCGCCTTCGCCCAGCGCGCCGAAGATGGCATCGGTGAGCGCGTGGAGCGCGACGTCGGCATCGCTGTGCCCTTCGAGCCCGTGGCTGTGCGCGATTTCGATGCCGCCGATCCACAGTGGCTTGCCCGCCGTCAGCCGGTGCACGTCATACCCCATTCCGACCGCGGTCCGCATACGCCCCTCCGTTTCCAGCAGCCCCGACAGGATCGTCAGATCGGCGGCATAGGTCAGCTTGTGCAGCCGCGCATCGCCCTCGACCGTTGCAACGCGGAGCCCGAGCCGCCGTACGAGTTGCGCATCGTCGGTCGCGTCGTTCGCCGCCGCGGCGACATGCGCGCGGCGCAGGGTGCCGAGCCGAAAGGCCTGCGGTGTCTGGACCCGGGCGAGCGCGCTGCGGTCGACGGTCGCGCCCGCTTCGCTCCCGCCATGTTCGACCAGCGTGTCGGGGACCGGCAGCGTCGGGATCGCGGCTTCGGCCGTATCGAGCGCGGTCAGCAGCCGGTCGATCACGCCGGCCTCGACCCCCGGCCGCGCCGCGTCATGGACCAGCAGCGGCGTCTCGTCGGGCTCGTCCGCCAGCGCCGCCAGCGCGTTCGCGACCGAATCCTGCCGTTCGGCGCCCGGCGCGGCGATCGTCCAGCCGCGGGGCAGGTCGCCCGCCGCTGCGGCGACGGCACCGCTCGCCACCAGCACGCCCTCCGCTATGGCCGGATGTGCGGCGAAGGCGTCGAGGCTCCAGCGTAGCACCGGCTTGCCGCCCAGCGTCTGCATCTGCTTCGGCTGGTCGAATCCGGCGCGGGCGCCCTGGCCGCCGGCCAGCAGGATCGCGACGGCGCGCGGCGCGGGAAGGGGAGCCGACTCGGTCATGACGCGCGCCGGTTAGCGCAGCCGCCGCTTGCGGGAAAGCCGCTAAGCGTGTAGGTGGCGTGCTCATTTTTTAGGCAATTCGACGAAAGCATCCGCCATGGCGCCGTTGCGGCCCATCCAGATCGGCCCGATCCGCATCGAGGACCCCGTGATCCTCGCGCCGATGACCGGCGTCACCGACCGGCCGTTCCGCACGCTGGTGCGCCGTTACGGCTCGGGGCTCAACGTCACCGAGATGATCGCGAGCCAGGCGGCGATCCGCGAGACGCGCCAGTCGATCCAGAAAGCCGCTTGGGACCCGGTCGAAGAGCCGGTGTCGATGCAACTCGTCGGCTGCACGCCTTATGAGATGGGCGAGGCGGCAAAGCTGGCCGAGGATCGCGGCGCGGCGATCATCGACATCAATATGGGCTGCCCGGTGCGCAAAGTCACCAACGGCGACGCAGGATCGGCGCTGATGCGCGAACCGAAACTCGCCGCCGCGCTGATCGAATCCTGCGTGCGGGCGGTGAAGGTTCCGGTTACCGTCAAGATGCGCATGGGCTGGTGCCATGACAGCCTGAACGCGCCCGAACTTGCGCATATCGCGGAGGATATTGGCGCGCAGATGATCACCGTCCACGGCCGCACGCGCAACCAGATGTACAAGGGCACCGCCGACTGGAGCTTCGTCCGCAAGGTCAAGGATGCGGTGTCGGTCCCCGTTATCGTCAACGGCGACATCTGTTCGGTCGCCGACGCGCGCGCGGCGCTAGCGCAGAGCGGCGCCGACGGGGTGATGATCGGCCGCGGCGCCTATGGCCGCCCGTGGCTGCTCGGCCAGGTGATGACGGCGCTGCGCGGCGAGGGCGAGCGCTCTGATCCCGGCATCGACGAACAATATGCCGTCATTACATCGCACTATCGCGCGATGCTCGACCATTATGGCGAGACGACGGGTGTCAATATCGCGCGCAAGCACCTCGGCTGGTATGTCAAGGGGCTGCCCGGTTCGGCCGAGTTCCGCAACAAGGTCAATCAGATTCCCGACAGCCGCGGCGTCCTCGACGCGCTCGCCGCCTTCTATGGCCCCTTCCTCAGCAAGGCGGCGGCGTGACCGCGCTCACGTCGAGCATCCCCAGCTTCGATCATGACGAATTCATCCAGTCGCACCCGGTCGCGACCCTGCTGATCGACCGCGGCGGTGTGGTGCTGTTCGTCAACGCCGCCGCCGAACAGCTTTGCAATACTGGGCGGTCGGCGATGGTCGGGCGCCGCATCCATGACGTCATCGCCCTCGACCGCGGCTATCGGCAGCGGATGAACGACCCCGCGACCGCGGCGCTGTTCGCGCACCGGGCCGAGATCGCGGTCGGTGGGCGCCGGACGATCGTCGTCGACATGCAGATGGTGCCCTATGGCACAGCGGGGCACCGCATCCTGGCGCTCATTCCTTCGGACAGCGAGGCCGAACTGATGGGCGGCGCGATCGGCCGTTCGGGCCGCGCCGCGGGCGCCGCTGCCGCGATGCTCGCGCACGAGGTCAAGAACCCGCTCGCCGGCATCAAGGGCGCGGCGCAGCTTCTCGCGCGGCAGGTCGATGCGGGCGGCGAACGTTTCACGACGCTGATCTGCGCCGAGGTCGACCGGATCGCGACATTGATCGACCAGATGGAACATATCTCGCGCGGCGGACCGCTCGCCTGTTCGGCGATCAACCTCTATCCGCCGATCCATCAGGCGATGGAAACCGCGCGCGCCCGGCAATTCCCCGGCGTTCGCTTCACCGAGGATTTCGACCCGTCGCTGCCGCTGGTGCTCGGTAATCATGACGCCATGGTTCAGATATTGCTCAACCTCGTCACCAACGCGTGCGAGGCGCTGGCGGGGCGCGACGACGGGGTGGTGCGCATCGCCACCGCCTATCGCCACGGCCTGTCGATCGACAATGGCGACGGGCGCGGGCGCATCGCGCTGCCGATCGAACTCAGCGTCAGCGACAATGGCCCCGGCGTGCCGATGGACATGCGCGGCGACCTGTTCGCGCCCTTCGTGACCACCAAGCGCGATGGGCGCGGCCTCGGCCTCGCGCTTGTTGCCAAGCTGGCGCGCGACATGGGCGGGACGGTGCAGCATGTCCGCGACGGCGACTGGACGCGCTTCCGCGTCCATCTGCCGGCGGCCGGGCGGAAAGGGACGCCATGACGCAGGCACGCACGGCGGGCGGCAAGACGATCCTGCTGGTCGAGGACGATCCGGCGATCGCGTTGATCGTGCGCGAGACGCTGGCCGGGGAGTGCGCCCATTTCGCATCGGTGACCGGCATCGCCGAGCGCAACGCATGGCTGGCCGAGAACCGCCCCGACCTCATCATCACCGACGTGGTGCTGCCCGATGGCGACGGCATCGATTCGCTGCCCGGCGCCGGGGTCGACCCGCTGACGCCGGTGATCGTGCTGTCGGCGCGCAACACGCTCGACACTGCGGTGCGCGCGACGGGGATCGGCAGCTACGACTATCTGCCCAAGCCTTTCGATCTCGACGAACTGACCGCCAGCGTGCGCGCCGCGCTCCAGCGGCGCGTGCTGCCCAGCGAGCGCGTCGAGCCGGCGACCGACGACAGCCACGGCCTCGTCGGCCGCGCCCCGGCGATGCAGGCGGTCTATCGCACCATCGCGCGGCTCGCGACCAACGACCTCGCCGTGCTGATCCTCGGCGAATCCGGGACCGGCAAGGAGGTCGTCGCGCGCGCGATCCATGCCACCGGGCTGCGGCGCAAGGGCCCGTTCGTCGCGATCAACATGGCGGCGATCCCGCGCGAGCTGATCGAGGCCGATCTGTTCGGCCACGAAAAGGGCGCCTTCACCGGCGCGACCAGCCGCAGCGCCGGGCGGTTCGAGCAAGCGGCGGGCGGCACGTTGTTCCTCGACGAGATCGGCGACATGCCGATCGAGGCGCAGACGCGGCTGTTGCGCGTCCTCCAGACGAGCGAATATTCAACTGTCGGCGGCAGCCAGGCGCTTCGGGCCGATGTGCGCGTCGTCGCCGCGACCCACCGCGACATGCGCGCGCTCGTCGCCGACGGACGGTTCCGCGAGGATTTGTTCTACCGGCTCAATGTCATCCCGGTGACCCTGCCGCCGCTGCGCGAACGGCGCAGCGACATCGCCGCGCTCGTCCGCCATTTCGTCGAGGCGGGGCGTCATGCCGGACTGCCCGACCGCCAGTTCGCGCCCGCCGCGATGCAGTTGCTCGAACGCCACGACTGGCCGGGCAATGTCCGCGAGCTCGGCAATGTCGTGCAGCGCCTCGCGGTGCTGTCGCGCGACACGGTCGTCACCGCGCACGACGTCACGTCGGTGCTCCGCGACGACGGGGAGGAAGCGGACGCGGGCACGGCGGAATCGATCGCACGCGCGGTCGACGACTGGGCGCGCGAACAGCTCGCCGATGCGGGCGCGGAGGGCGATCTGCACGCGCGGCTGCTGGCGATCGTCGAGGCCGCGCTGCTCCGCCGCACGCTGCGCGCGGCACGCGGCAACCAGCTCGAGGCGGCGCGCCGCCTCGGCATCAACCGCAACACGCTGCGCAAGCGGCTCGGCCAGCTCGCGATCGACCCCACGCATCCCTGAGCGGGCGCCGCAGCCACAAAATCCCGCGCCGGACCGGGCGGCGGGCGCGCCGGTCGGCAAAAATAACGCAGTTTGTGTGTTCTCTATGCAACAGCTTTGTCGTATCGACGCAACATATGGTGCAGCCGGCCCGCCTCGCCCTCGATATCGATTCGGACGATGCGGCCGCTCGCTCGGGGATCTGGCGCTTTGCCGCGCCCGAATATTACACGCTGGCGGTGATCGCCAGCGTTGCGATCGCGACCTATATCTTCGTCACCGGCGACGCGCAGAGCGAGCGGCTGCTGACCCCGGCGCTGGTCGCGGCGATCATGGTCGCCAACCTTGTGCCGGCGATGGCGCTGATCGTGCTGGTCGGCAGCCGCATCGCCCGGGCGCGCGCGACGCGGTCGATGGGTGGCGGCAACGGTCGCCTCCACGTCCGCCTCGTCGCGCTGTTCTCCCTGATCGCGGCGGTCCCGACGCTGCTTGTCGTGATCTTCGCCTCTTTGCTGTTCCAATATGGCGTCGATTTCTGGTTCTCCGACCGCTCGCGCGGCATGTTCGAAAATGCCGCCAGCCTTGCCGAAGGCTATTATCAGGAGAACCAGCGCGAAGTCGCGGCGAACACCGGCGCGATGGCGAAGGACCTCGGCGCCTTTCTCCAGCGCGCTTCGACCGACGATCCCGGTTTCTCCAACTATTATTTCCAGCAGGTCGTCGTCCGAAACCTGAATGAATCGGCGATCATCGAGATCGGGGTCGACAATGTCGCGCGCACCGCGGCGGCGATCAATCCCGACGACCGCGAGGCGGAGAACCGGCTTTCACCCGCGATCCTCGCCCGGCTCGATGCCGGCGAGGACGTCGTCGTCGTCCGCCAGCCCGACCGGATCGAGGCGGCGACGCGATTGCCGGGGACGCGGCGCGCCTATCTCTACGCATCGCGCGACTTCAACGTGCCCGGGTTCCAGCAATCGCTCCGCGCCAGCAACGTCCTCGCCGACTATAACGACCTGTTCGAACGATCGCAGCAGTTGCAGTTGCAGTTCAACGGCGCGCTCTACCTCGGATCGCTGCTGCTGCTCGCGTTGGCGGTGATCGCGGCGATCGTCGTCGCCGACCGCATCGTCCGGCCGCTCGGCACGCTGATCGGCGCCACCCGCACCGCGGCAGGCGGCGACCTGTCGGTCCGCGTCTCGCCGCCGCGCCGCGACGACGAAATCGCGGTGCTGACCCGCGCCTTCAACCGCATGACCGAACAGCTCGAAGGGCAGACGAGCGCCCTCGTCAACGTCAACGAGCAGCTCGAGGCACGACGCAGCTTCATCGAGGCGGTGCTGAGCGGCGTGTCGTCGGCGGTGATTTCGGTCGATGCCGATCACCGCATCCTGCTCGCCAACGCGGCCGCGGAGCGGCTGATCGAACCCGATGGCGAGGGGCTGACCGGCCGCCCGCTCGCCGAGGTGGCGCCGGAACTCGCGCGCCTGCTCGACAGCGAGGAGCATGAGGCGATCGTCCAGCTCGCCCGCAAGGATGCCGAGCCCGCGACGCTCGCCGCCAAGGCGGTCGCGCAGGGCGATGGCTTCGTCCTCAGCTTCGAGGACATCACCCAGCAGCTTCTCGACCAGCGCCGCGCCGCCTGGTCCGACGTCGCGCGCCGCATCGCGCATGAAATCAAGAATCCGCTGACTCCGATCCAGCTCGCCGCCGAACGCCTCCAGCGCCGTTTCGGCGACAAGGTCGAGGGCGACACCGCGACCTTCCGCAAGCTGACCGACACGGTGATCCGGCAGGTGCACGACATGCGCCGGATGGTCGACGAATTCTCCAGCTTCGCGCGCATGCCCAAGCCGACATTTGGGGTCGAGGACCCCCGCGACATCCTGCGCCAGGCCGTCTTCCTGTTCGAGGTCGCCAAGCCCGACATCGCCTTTCGCATCCGTACGCCGGGCGAGATAGACCCGCTGGTGTGCGACCGGCGCCTGCTGTCGCAAGCCTTGACGAATATCGTCAAGAACGCGGTCGAAGCTATTGAAGAGAAATACAAGGATTCGACCGAACCGGCGGTGGGCCGGGTCGAGGCGAGCCTCGAGACGACCGACGACGGAGCGGTGCGCATTACCGTCGCCGATGACGGCATCGGCCTGCCGGAGGCGCGCGACGCCATCGCCGAACCCTATATGACGACGCGGCGGGGCGGCACCGGGCTGGGGCTCGCGATCGTCAAGAAGATCGTCGAACAACATTATGGCGAGCTGGAATTCACCGACAATCCGGCGGGGCAGGGGACTTGCGTCACGCTGACGCTGCATCCCGACCGGCTGCGCCCGCTGGCCGGAAAAGGGGGAGGGGGATCGACAGGACAGGCGGAATCGGTTCCGGGCCGCATCCGCACCCGACAGGATAGAGAAGATCATGGCGCTTGATATTTTGATCGTCGACGACGAACGCGACATCTGCGAGCTAGTGGCCGGGGTCATGGAGGACGAGGGCTATGAGGCGCGCACCGCGTCGGACAGCGACGCCGCGCTCGAAGCCGTCCGCCAGCGCCGCCCGTCGCTCGCGCTGATCGACGTCTGGCTCCAGGGATCACGGCTCGACGGGCTCGGGCTGGTCGAGGCGATCAAGGCGTTCGACCCGACGCTGCCGATCATCGTGATTTCGGGCCATGGCGGGCTCGATACCGCGGTGGCGGCGATCCGCCGCGGTGCCTTCGATTTCATCGAAAAGCCGTTCGAGGCCGAGCGCCTGCTGCATCTTGTCGCGCGCGCCACCGAAAGCGAGCGGCTGAAGTTCGAATATGAGCAGCTTCGCGAAAAGGCTGGCCCGGCCGACGAACTGACCGGCACCAGCGCCGCGATCAACAATGTCCGTGCGACGCTGAAGCGCGTGGCGGGGACCGGCAGCCGCGTCCTCATCACCGGCGCGCCGGGAGTGGGGAAGGAGGTTGCCGCGCGCGTCCTGCACGGCTGGAGCGGGCGGCAGACCGCGCCCTTCCGCGTAATCTCGTCGGCACGCATGGACCCCGAGACGGTGGAGGCAGAGCTTTTCGGGACCGAATCGGACGATGGCTCGATCCGTGTCGGCCTGCTCGAACAGGCGCACGACGGCACTCTGTTCCTCGACGAGGTCGCCGACATGCCGCTGACCACGCAGGGCAAGATCCTGCGCGTGCTGACCGACCAGAGCTTCAACCGCGTCGGCGGACGCACGATGATCCGCGTCGATGTCCGCATCATTTCGGGGTCGGCGCGCGACCTGAAGATCGAGATCGCCGAGGGACGGTTTCGCGAGGATCTCTATTACCGGCTCAACGTCGTGCCGGTGCATATCCCGCCGCTGCGCGAGCGGCGCGACGACATCGCCAGCCTGTCCGATCATTTCGTGCGGCGTTATGCCGCCGACCGCCGCGTCCCCCCGCCGGAGATCAGCGCAGAGGCGATGGCGGCGCTCCAGGCGCACGACTGGCCGGGCAATGTGCGTGAGCTGCGCAATGTGATCGAACGCGTGATGATCCTCGCGCCCAGCGACCGGCTGGCGCGGATCGACGCCGACATGCTGCCGGCCGAGCTGATGCGGGGCGGCACCGATATCCTGCCGCACGCCGAATCGATCACCGCGATCCCGCTCAAGGAAGCGCGCGAGAATTTCGAGCGCGAATATCTGCGCATCCAGATCAACCGGTTCTCGGGCAATATCTCGCGCACCGCGACCTTCATCGGCATGGAACGCTCCGCGCTGCACCGCAAGCTCAAGCTGCTGGGCCTCACCGAGCATCCCGACGGCGACGGCTAGACCCTGATGACTTTGGATTGCCGCGCGGCTTCGCCGCTCGCAATGCCGAGTCCTTCTAAGGCGTGTGGGGATTCATCTTGCAACGGTCCTTTATCGTGTGTCCCCGCGAAGGCGGGGACCCATCTGCGGTGGTTTCGAGATGGAACCGGCTGAAGATGGACCTCCGCCTTCCGCCTATGGCGGAAGTTTATCCTGAGCGCCCGCCCTGCGGGCAGTCGAAGGGCGGGGGGACACGGCTTTGTCGAGACACGAACGGATAAGGGGCGGTGCAGGTTTATGGCACACCGCTCTGGGTGGGCGAACGCGCGCCGGGAACCGTCGCCGACCGGTTCGAAACGACACCGGTCGGGGCGGGCTCTGGCGACAGGCGCGTGCTTCGGACCCGCTTCGCGGGAACATCCCGCTTTTTCCATAGTATAGAGACCACTGGACCTGTGCCGCGCTTTGCCCCATATTGCGCCTGCGAAGATGCAGGCTGCCGGCGCCGCCGGTGTCGCGCTGCGGCTTTTGCCGCCAAGAACAGGAGGCCAATGTGTCCGATAAAACCCAGAATCTTCAAGATCTTTTCCTAAACGCCCTGCGCCGCAGCAAGACCCCGGTGACGATGTTCCTCGTCAAGGGCGTCAAGCTTCAGGGGATCATCACCTGGTTCGACAATTTCTCGCTGCTGCTCCGCCGCGACGGGCAGTCGCAGCTTGTCTACAAGCATGCGATCTCGACGATCATGCCGTCGCACGATTTCGACCTGGCGCTGCTCGGCGACAATGTCCGCGACGCGCCGCCCAGCAAGGGGAAGGCGTTGCAGGACGTGTTCCTGAACGCGGTGCGCCGGTCCGAGGAATCGGTGACGATGTTCCTCGTCAACGGCGTGATGCTGCAGGGCGACATCGTCGCTTTCGACCTGTTCTGCATGCTGCTCGAGCGCGAACGGCAGGTTCAGCTCGTCTACAAGCATGCGATTTCGACGGTGCAGCCGAACGGTCCGATCAATCTGGCCGACAGCGGGGAAGGCGACTCCGGCGACTGATCCGATGGACGACGCCGCACAGGGCGAGGTGACGCGCGGTGCCGCGGCGGTGCTGGTCGTGCCCGAGTGGCACGGGCAGGGGCTTTCGCGCGACCTCGACGCGCGCGTTGCCGAAGCGAAAGGGCTCGCGCTGGCCATCGGTCTCGATGTGGTGGCCGTGCATCCGCTACGCTTGCGCCAGACGCGCGCCGCGACCCTGATCGGCGCCGGCCAGATCGAGGCGATCAAGCCCGGCATCGCCGAAAACGCGGCGCAGCTCGTCATCGTCGACGCGGCCCTGACCGCGATCCAGCAACGCAATCTCGAAACCGAGTTCGGCGCCAAGGTGATCGATCGTACCGGGCTGATCCTCGAAATCTTCGGCGAACGCGCCGCGACGGCGGAGGGGCGGCTTCAGGTTGAACTCGCCCACCTCGACTATCAGGCCGGGCGGCTGGTACGCAGCTGGACCCACCTCGAACGCCAGCGCGGCGGTTTCGGCTTCCTCGGCGGTCCCGGCGAAACGCAGATCGAGGCCGACCGCCGGATGATCCGCAACCGCATGGCGCGCATCCGCCGCCAGCTCGACGATGCGCGCCGCACGCGCCAGCTCCAGCGCGCCAAGCGGCAGCGCGCGCCGTGGCCGGTGATCGCGCTGGTCGGCTATACCAATGCCGGAAAGTCGACCTTTTTCAACCGACTGACCGGCAGTGACGTCATGGCGGAAGACATGCTCTTCGCGACGCTCGACCCGACGATGCGCGAAATCCGCCTGCCCGGAATCGACAAGGCGATCCTGTCCGACACGGTGGGATTCGTCTCCGACCTGCCGACCGAACTCGTCGCGGCCTTCCGCGCGACGCTGGAGGAGGTCACGACCGCCGACCTGATCGTCCACGTCCGCGACATCGTTCATCCCGACACCGACGCGCAATATGCCGATGTGCGCGCGATTCTCGATTCGCTGGGCGTCAATGAAGCAGGCGGCGGCGAAGGGGATGGCGAAGACCGCGCCCCCCCGATCGCGCAGATCGAGATATGGAACAAGATCGACACCGCCGATCCCGAGCGTCGCGCCGAGATCGAGGCGATGGCGGCGCGGCGCCCCGACGTCGCGCCGATCTCCGCGGCGACGGGCGAGGGGGTCGAGGCGGCGCGCGTCCTGATGGCCGCCGAACTGACCGCGCGGCACGAACTGCTGCGTGTGCGCCTGCGCTTCGATCAGGGCGAGGCGATGGCATGGCTGCACGCGCGCGGCGAAGTGCTGGCCGATGAACCGCAGGGCGACGGCCATCTGCTGACCGTGCGGCTCGACCCCGCCGACCGCGCGCGCTTTGAACGGCTGTGGCCTGACCGGCATTGAATGAAACGGCATGCTGCCGGCGGGTTAGTGTGATGACTTTGGATTGACCCACTTTGTCATTGCGAGGAGCGTAGCGACGAAGCAATCTCCAGCTATCGTCCTGCGCAATACCGATAGCTGGAGATTGCTTCGTTACGCTCGCAAAACATCGCGCTCTATAGCTCCGACGCCTTGACTGCCTGCCAATGCGCTTCGAGCGCGTCGAGCGGCAGGTCCGCGATGCGACCTGCGGCTCGCGCCTCAACCCCCTGAAAGCGATGCTGGAACTTAGCATTCGCGGCGCGCAGCGCCTCTTCGGCGTCGATGCCCAGATGGCGGGCATAGTTGACCGCCGCGAAC
Source organism: Sphingopyxis sp. MG (assembly GCF_002953155.1). Taxonomy (NCBI): domain Bacteria; kingdom Pseudomonadati; phylum Pseudomonadota; class Alphaproteobacteria; order Sphingomonadales; family Sphingopyxidaceae; genus Sphingopyxis; species Sphingopyxis sp. MG. Next base: position 1,708,979 of record NZ_CP026381.1, on the reverse strand, counting down.
AGCAGGTCGCCGACCTCCTCGAAGCGCGCGGCATCGCTGTCGGCCGCCATGACTTCGGCCAGTTCCTCGGCGATCTTGGCGCGTGGCCCTTCGGCGTCGGGCCAGTCGAAGCCGACGCGCGCGGCGCGCGCCTGCAATTTCTGCGCACGCAGCAGCGCGGGCAGCGACAGCGCGACGCCGTCGAGCGCGCCCCTGGGCCCATCGGCGGCGCGTTCGGCGGCCTTGATCTGCTCCCATTGCTGGCGGACGTCGCCGGTCTGGGCATCGCCGAAGATATGCGGATGGCGCCGTTCCATCTTGTCGGCGATCGCGGTGGCGACGTCGTCGAAATCGAACAGGCCCTTGTCGGCCGCGATCTGGCTTTGAAAGACGATCTGAAGCAGCAGGTCGCCGAGTTCGTCGCATATCGCGGCAGGATCGCCGCCGGCGATCGCATCGGCGACCTCATAGGCTTCCTCGATCGTATAGGGCGCGATCGTCGCGAAATCCTGCGCCAGATCCCATTCGCATCCGCCGTCGGGATCGCGCAACCGCCGCATGACGGCGCGCAGCCGGCCGATGGGGGATGGAGGGGAGCCGGTCGCATCCTGGGGCATATATTTATCCGATAATATATATTATGTTAAATAATATTCGATACGGGAAGGGAGGTGGACCTCACCCCGCGGCGAGCTGATAGGTTCGGATCGCCAGGAATACGAGCGCGAAGATCGCCACCCACGCGAGCCCCATCTTGATCCAGTCGGCCGCCGGCAGCCGCCGCACGACCAGCGCGCTCAGCACCAGCGTGAAGGCCATCGCGAACCACAGGATGTTGGCGCCGGTTTCCATCGTCATAGCTGCACCTCCAACCCGTCATAGCCCGGTTCGACGCCCGGCGGCAATTCGTCCGCCAGTTCGTCATAATCCATCGTGTTGTCCATGTGCGTGATGATCGCGCGCGGATCGCCGACCTTGCGCAATCCTTCGAGCGTCATCGCCAGATGCGGATGCGTCGGGTGCGGATAGCGGCGCAGCGCGTCGATGACGAACAGGTCGACGCCCTGGAAGAAATCGACCATATCGTCGGTAAATCTCGAAAAATCAGTGGCGTAGCCGATCCTGTGCGCACCGTCGCTGAAGATGAGCCCGGTCGCCTTGATTGGCCCGTGCGGCATGTCGATTGCCGACACTTCGATCGGCCCGATCGCCTGATGATCGGCCAGATCGATCGGATCGACCGACGCCGGATAGCCGGCGTTGCCGACAAAGGCATAGGTGAAGCGCCATTTCAATATGTCGAGCACATTGCCGCGCGCATAGGCCGGCACCGCCGAGCCGCGCAGATGCATGATCTGCCGCAGATCGTCGAGCCCGTGGCAATGGTCAGCATGTTCGTGCGTCCAGATCACCGCATCGACCTCGCCCACCCCCGCGTCGAGCAGCTGGAGCCGCATGTCGGGGCTGGTGTCGACGAGCAGCCGGAACCCACCGAGCGAAACGAGGATCGAGGCACGGCTGCGCAAGTTGCGCGCATTGTCGGGGTCGCAGCGCCCCCAGTCGCCGCCGATGCGCGGGACCCCCGACGACGTCCCGCAACCCAGAATCCGCAGCTTCATACGTGGTGCGACGTCATGGCTGCGCCTTGCTGAAAAGACGATAGAAATTTTCGCTGGTCGCGGCCGCGAGCGCGCCGCGGTCCTCGCCGCGCAGTTCGGCAAGAAAGGCCAGCGTATCAGCGACGAAAGCGGGTTCGCCGGGCTTGCCGCGGTGCGGGACGGGGGCGAGGAAGGGGGCGTCGGTCTCGACGAGCAGCCGCTCCTGCGGCAGCCAGCGCGCCGTTGCCTGCAGGTCGGCGGCGTTGCGGAAGGTCACGATGCCCGAGATCGAGATATAGAGGCCGAGGTCGAGCGCCCCGCGCGCAAAATCGTCGCTCGCGGTGAAGCAGTGGATCACGCCGGCGTAGGGCGCCCTGCCCATCTCCTCGCCCAGCAGCGCCAGCGTGTCGGCCTCGGCCTCGCGCGTATGGACGATGATCGGCAGTCCGCTCTGCTGCGCGGCATGGATATGCCGGCGAAAGCTGTCGCGCTGCCGGCCCCGGTCGCTCTTGTCGTAATAATAGTCGAGCCCCGTCTCGCCGATGCCGATCACGCGCGGATGCGCGGCGCGCTCGACCAGCTTCGCGGTGTCGACGTCGGGATGGCCGTCGGCGTCGTGCGGATGGATCCCGACGCTCGCCCAGACGTCGGCGTTCGCCTCGGCCACCGCGAGCACCGCGTCCCATTCGCTCTCGCGCGTCGCGATGTTGAGCATCGCGGTCACGCCGCGCTCGCGCGCGCGGGCGAGCGCCTCGCCCTGCCGCTCGGCAAGCCCCTTGTAATTGAGATGGCAATGCGAATCGACGAGCATCAGGCGGCCGCCTCCTCCCCTTCGGGCAGGTCGAGGCGCGGGAAGATCGGCACCGGCTGGCCGACCGCGAAGCCGCTCGCCGCCAGCGCCGCGAACCAGCCGTCGTCGGCGAGCGCCGCGCTGTCGCGCGCGGCGACGCCCATCTGGTCGAGCAGCCGGTCGGCCGAGGCAGGCACCACGGGACGGATCGCGATCGCCAGCGCGCGCACCGCCTGGAACAGCGTCATCAGCACCGCGCGCATCCGCTCGGGATCGGTCTTGCGCAGCGCCCACGGCGCCTGCGTGTCGACATATTGATTGCACGCGAAGACCGCGCGCAGCCAGTCCTCGATGCCCACCGAGAAAGCGAGATCGCCGAACGCACGCGGCAGCCGGTCGCGCGCCATCACCAGCACGTCGGCCAGCAGCGCCGCATCCTCGGGCGCTTCCTGATAATCCGACGAAACGTCGCCGTCCAGATTCTTGAAAATCATCGACAAGCTGCGTTGCGCCAGATTACCGAAGCTGTTCGCCAGGTCGGCATTGGCGGTGCGCACGATCGCCTCGGCCGAATAGCTGCCGTCGTGGCCGAAGCTCACCTCGCGCAGCAGATAATAGCGCAGCGTATCGACCCCGAAGCGTTCGGCGAGGTCCATCGGATCGACGACATTGCCGAGCGATTTCGACATCTTCTCGCCGCGATTGAGCAGAAAGCCGTGCCCGAACACCTGCTTCGGCAGCGGCAGGCCGGCGCTCATCAGGAAAGCCGGCCAGTAAACCGTATGAAAACGCACGATATCCTTGCCGATCATGTGAATGTCGGCGGGCCAGAAGCGATCGAATTCGCCGTCGCGGTCGGGATAGCCGATCCCCGACAGATAGGTCGTCAGCGCGTCGACCCACACATACATGACGTGCCCCGGCGAATCCGGCACCGGCACCCCCCAGTCGAAGCTGGTGCGCGAGACCGACAGATCCTTTAGACCGCCCTCGACGAAGCGCAGCACTTCGTTGCGCCGGCTTTCGGGGCGGATGAAGTCGGGATGATCGCGATACAGCGCGAGCAATCGGTCCTGATAGGCCGACAGGCGGAAGAACCAGCTTTCCTCGACCGTCCACTCGACCGGCGTGCCCTGCGGCGACAGGCGGACGTCTCCCTCCCCTTCGGTCAGTTCGTCCTCGTCGTAGAAGGCCTCGTCGCGAACCGAATACCAGCCCTCGTAGCGGTCGAGATAAAGGTCGCCGTTCGCCTCCATCGCGCGCCAGATCGCTTGCGACGCCCGGTGGTGCGCAGGGTCCGACGTGCGCATGAAATGATCGTAGCCGATATTCAGTTTGGCGTACATCTCGCGGAAATAACCGGACATTTCATCGGCGAGATCGATCGTCGCGCGGCCCTGATCGCGCGCCGTCTGGAACATCTTCAGCCCATGCTCGTCGGTGCCGGTGACCATCCGCACGTCGCGCCCCTGCGCGCGCTGGAACCGCGCCATGACGTCGGTCGCGATCGCCTCATAGGCATGGCCGATATGCGGGCGACCGTTGGGATAGCTGATCGCGGTGGTGATGTAGAAGGGGATTTTCTCTGCGGACATGCGCGCGCCTTAGCGGCTGCGGCGCCGTTGGGAAAGGGCCGGGCCGTCACAAAGGCTGAAGCGGATCGATAGCTCTCCTTTCATCATCGTCGTGTTGAAACAAACCGGCATATCTGTCTTCAGGCAAATTAAGGTTCGTTCCCCGACGAAAGTCGGGGTCCAGATGTTATAGCGCTGTCCCGCATGGACCCCGGCTTTCGCCGGGGAACGGTTTCTAGAGTGTGATGACATAGAATGGAATCGTCATTGCGAGCGGCGAAGCCGCGCGGCAATCCAGAGCGTGCGGTAACCGCTCTGGATTGCTTCGCTCCGCTCGCAATGACGAAAGTAGGTCAATCCAAAGTCATCAAAGTCTAACCGGACAATACCCAAATCCGGCCCCTCACCCCTCGCGCGGCGCCAGTTCCGCCAGGCAATTGCCGATCTCGAACCCGACCATCGCCCCGTCGTAGGATCCGCGCACCGCGTCGCGGACGGTGCGCTGCACGCGGTCCCAACCGGCGAGCACCGGCGCGATCTCGCTCACCGGGCGTTCGCGGGCGAGCCGCGCGAGCAGACCCGGTACGATGTCGATCACCAGTTCCAGCCGCGCCCGATTGCTCGCCCCCCCGACCTCGCGCGCCAGCGCCTCGCGCAGCCGGTTGTCGGGATCGCCGCCCGCTGCGATCGCGAGCAGTTTCTTCTCCATTGCGGCGACGTCGCTGTCGATCAACGCCAGCGCCTTGCCCGGCACCCCGCCCGACGCCGCGACGATCGCGCGCGCCTCTGCGCGGTCGAGCATCGGGCGCAATTCGTGCAGCCACGCCGTCATGACGTCAGGGTCAAGCGGTTGAAAACGCAGGGTCCGGCACCGCGACCGGATCGTCGGCAGCAAGCGCCCCGGCGAATGACTGACCAGCAGGAACACCGTCCGCGCCGGCGGCTCTTCCAGCGTCTTGAGCAGCGCATTGGCGCCGTCAGTCTCGAGGTCGTCGACCGCGTCGATGATCACCACGCGCCAGTGGCCGAGCGACAGCGACAGATACAGACGCCGGATCATCGTGCGCACCTGGTCGATGGTGATGTTGCGCGCGAGGTCCTTGCCCTTTTCCTTGGGCTGGCGTTCCAGCCGGACGATCTCGGGGTGATTGCCCGCCTCGACCAGCCGCCCCGCCGCGCCGTCGCCGGGGTCGTCGAGCGCGATCGCCCCGCCCTCTCCACCGGCATCGTGGGTGACAAGGAAGCGCGCGACGCGCGACGCGAAGGCCGCCTTGCCGATGCCCTGCGGCCCGGCGAGCAGCCACGCATGATGCAGGCACCCGGCGCTCCACGCGTCGATGATGGCCTTCTCGGCCTCCTGATGCCCGATCATCACGGCAGCCAGTCCGCAAGGCTGGTCAGGATCGCGGCGGTGACCGCCTCCGCCGGCGCCTCGGCGTCGATCACGCGCCAGCGGCCGGGCTCGGCGGCCGCCATTTCGGCGAAGCGGCGGACGAGCCGCGCCTGATAATCATCCGGCTTGCTTCCCATGCGGTCGGCGCCGTCGGCATCGCGCACCGCCAGGCGGCGCCCGACCTCCTCGGCGCGCGCGGTCAGCAGGAAGGTCCGGTCGGGCAACAGTCCCAGCGATCCGAAACCGTGGAGCATCAGGATATCGGCGTCGGTGATTCCGCCGCCGCCGCCCTGATAGGCGCGCGACGAATCGACGAAGCGGTCGCACAGCACCCACGCCCCGCGCGCGAGCGCCGGGCGGATCGTGCGCGCGACATGGTCGGCGCGCGCGGCGGCGAACAGCAGCGCCTCGCTGCGCGCGTCCCAGCGGTCGTCGGCACCCTCCATCAGCAGCGCGCGGATCGCCTCGGCGCCGGGGCTGCCCCCCGGCTCGCGCGTGACGAGCGCCTCGAGTCCCCGCGCGGCGAGCGCGGCGGCCAGCGCGCGGATCTGGGTCGACTTGCCGACCCCCTCCCCGCCTTCCAGCGTGATGAAGCGCCCGCTCACCAGCCGGTCAGCCGATAGAAGCCGGTGCGCATGCGCGCCCACCAGCCGCCCCGGCCGACGTCGGCGGCGGCCAGCAGCGGGGTGGTTTGCGGCGGCAGGCCGTCGGGCGCGACGACCAGCTCGGCGATCCGGTCGCCGCGCGCGACCGGCGCGGTCAGCGGCGCCGTGGCGCGCATCGTCGCGCGAAATCCGCCCTGATAGCCTTTGGGCACCGTCATGCGCACCGGGATCGCCGCTTCGGCGGCGACCACCGGGGCTCTCCCCCGCTCGACGGCGAGACGGCCGACGGCCGCGCCGGCGGAGGCAATCTCGCGCCCTTCCCACGCGCCGAAGCCCCAGTTCATCAGCCGCTCGGCCTCGTCGCGGCGCGCTTTTTCGCTGGCCATGCCGGCGACGACCATGATCAGCCGCCGGCCGTCCCGTTTCGCGGAGCCGAGAAAGCAATAGCCCGCTTCGGCTGTGTGTCCGGTCTTGAGCCCGTCGGCACCGGCAAAGCGTCCGAGGATCGGGTTGCGGTTCGGCTGGACGATCGGCGTGCCGTCGGGCGCCTTGCCATGCTGGAGTTTGGGGATCGCGAAATAGCGCGCATAACCCTTGGGATGGTCGCGGATCAGCCGGTCGGCCAGCGTGATCAGGTCGGCCGCGCTGACCTTGGTGATACCGCCGTCGGGCCAGCCGCTCGGGGTTCCGAATCGGCTCGACGTCATGCCAATCCCGGCCGCCACTACATTCATTCGCTTGACGAAAGCTTCCTCGCTGCCGTCGATGCCGACCGCCAGCGCCGCCGCGGCGTCATTGCCCGAAACGGTGATCAGCCCCTTCAGCAGCTCGTCGACCGAAACCTTCTCGCCCGCGCGCAGGAACATCGTCGATCCGCCGTTGCCGCCGTTCCATTTCCGCCACGTCGCCTCGCTGACGGTGAAGACGGCGTCGCGCGACAGCTTGCCGCTCTCGATCAGGTCGAGCACGACATAGGCGGTCATCACCTTGGCCATCGATGCCGGCGCAAAGCGCTTGTCGGCGCCGCGCTCGAACAGGATGGCGCCCGAATCCATGTCCTTCAGCATCACGATCGGCGCCTGCGTCACATAGAGCGGGCGGCTGACCGGCGCCGCGGGCGGACCGCCGTCGGCGGGCGCCGCGGCCGGCGCCAGCAGCAGCGCCAGCGTCGCGGCCAGCGCGGCGCCACCGCCCTTCGCGATCGGGAAGCGTTGCGACATCATGCGAGGCGTCTCAGCGGTCGCGTATAACGACGGCGTCGCGGAACCCCTTCGCCTTCGCCTTGCCCAGCGCGCCCTGCGCCTCGCCGTCGCTGGCGAAGGGGCCGATCCGCACGCGCCACAGCTTGCCGGCCCGGCTTACCGTGCCGCCGACCGTCTTCGCCGCGGCGGCGGCGCGCGCTTCGGTGCTGAACGCCGCGACCTGCACGACATAGCCGCCGCCGGTCGCTGCCGGCGCCGCCGCGGGCTTTTCCGGTGCCTTGGGCGCGGCCGCGGCAGCGGGTCCCTCGACGATGAAGCGGTCGTCGCCCGGCTTCGCGTGGCCCGACGCGATCGGGGCGGCCGGCTGCGGCGCCGCGACGGCAGCGGGCTTGGGTTTCGGCACGTCCTTCAGCTTGGTGCGCAGAATGGCGAGCAGCGAATCGGGAGTGGCCAGCCGCTCGGGCACTGCCCTGCCCGCGCGAAGCTGCGCTCTTTCGGCGGCGGGCGGATTGGTGCGCCGCACGCGCACCGCCGCCACGCCGTCGGTCAGGCCGAGCTGCTGCGCCGCGCCGCGCGACAGGTCGATCAGCCGGTCGTTCGCCATCGGCCCGCGATCGTTGATGCGCACCAGGATCGTGCGTCCGGTATCGAGCGCGGTGACCTCGACATAGCTTGGCAGCGGCAGCGTCTTGTGCGCCGCGCTGATCGCGGCGGGGTCGAAGGTCTCGCCGTTCGCGGTGGGGTTTCCGGCGCGTTCATCGCCATACAGGCCCGCGTAGCCGACCTCGTCATAATCGGGGATATCGGCGGGGGTGTAGGTGACGCCGCCGATCGCATAGGGCTCGCCCAGCATCGCCGGGCCGTCGGCGGTCGCGGGCACCGGTGCGGGCGCAGGCCCCGGAGCGGACCCGCCGCGCTCGCCGCCGAAACCCCCACAGGCCGACAGCAGCAATGCCGCTCCGGCCAGTACCCCGCCCCTAACGATCGATCTCATCGGCCAGCAACCCCACAGACAGCGCATAAAAGTTGGAGCAATTATAGTCGAGTATCGCACGATAATTGCCGGTCAGCAAATAGGCGGTCTTGCCCGGGCCGTCGGGCTCGAGCAGCGTCGCCTGGATCGCGCCGTCGGGCCAGCGGCCGCCGATCGGCTGGAAACCGTCGGCGCGCCATTCGGCCATGCTGCGCCAGCGGCTGTAGCGCGCGAACACCCGCGGACAGCGCGTCGGCTGGAGGCGCGTCGCGAAGCGGACGCGGTCGAAGCCGTCCGGAACGCGCACCGCGACGCCCCACGGCTCGCCCTGCCGCCAGCCGGCGCGGCGCAGATAGGCGCCGATCGATTCGATCGCGTCGGCTTCGCTCGACCAGATGCGCGCGACGCCGTCGCCGTCGCCGTCCTCGGCGACCTGCAGATAGACCGAGGGCAGGAATTGCGGATAGCCGAAGGCGCCGGCCCAGCTTCCTTTCAGCACGCTGCGTGGCACGCCCTTCTCGACCATTTCCAGCGTCGCGAGGAACTCGGGCTCGAACAGGCTGCGCCGCCGCCCCTCATAGGCGAGCGTCGCAAGCGCTTCGGGCAGATCGAAATTGCCTGTCACCGCGCCATAGGCGGTTTCGTGGCCGAAGATCGCGATCATGATGCTCGTCGGAACACCCGTGCGCTGCTCGATGCGCGACAGCAGCGGCAGCAGCCGGTCGTGGACGCGTCGCCCGCCGTTGATCCGCGCGGCGTCGACATGCTTGGCCTTGTACGGAGCGAAGGCCGGAATCGGCGTGTCGGGTGTCGGCGGACTGCCCAGATTGTCGCGGTCGAGCGCCACCACCCGCGCATTGTAGCGCAGCCCCGCCGTCACGCTGTCGAAAGTCGTTCGCGATACGCCGCGCGCCTGCGCCTTGGGCCACAGCGACTGGACATAGGTATCGAACCCCGCGTCGCCGCTCGCCTGGGCCTGCACCGGCGCCGAAGCGGCCAGCAGCCAAGCCGACAATATCGTGGCCGAAGAACGGAAAAGGCGCCCGAATCCGAATTGCTTGCTGCGTGTCATCGCTTACCCATAGGCAAGGAATGACGCCGATGCACCAGCCTTGAACGCGCGATGCTGCGACGACCCGAGTCAAAGCCGCGCCGGGCCGTGGCGGGATGTTTCGCTTGCCGCGTGTCATCCGCACGCTATGGCGTCCGCAAAGGACAGGTGGCCGAGTGGTTTAAGGCAGCGGTCTTGAAAACCGCCGTGGGTGCAAGCTCACCGTGGGTTCGAATCCCACCCTGTCCGCCAGGTTTCAATCCCACTCTTTCCCGAACCGTCTCCGAGACCCCAGCTTAGCTGCGGGTTTGAGGTGCGATTCGTATCCCTGTGCGTCCCACATGGTCCAGGCCGACATTTTTGCCAATGTGGGACTAAATTTTATGATCAGAGGGATGAAAAGCACTTCGAACGGGCTGACGAAGCCCAAGGATAAACAGCGGCGTGTGAGTCTCGGTGACGGCCTTATGCGCCTCGAACGGCCGGGAGGCACCAGCAGCTGGGTGTGCCGGGTCCAGAGCGATGGCGTGCGCCGCGACTTTGGCCTTGGCAGCTGCCAGAAGGTCAGTCTGGCCCAGGCGCGCGAACTGGCGCAGGAAATTCGTAGCCAGATCGAGATGGGCGTTGACCCGCAAATAGAGCGGCGCAAGCGGCAGGCGGTACCGACCTTCACGGAAGCCGCCGCGAAGACCTACGAGATACACTCGAAGACGTGGCGCAACGGCAAGCATCATGCGCAATGGATGCGCACGATGGAGCTTTACGCCTTCCCGCACATCGGGAAGTTCAAGGTCGATCAGATTACCGGTCCGATGATCCGCGACCTGCTTGCGGAAATCTGGTTGGCCAAGCCGGAGACCGCGCGCCGCGTCCGGCAGCGGATCGGCGCGGTCCTCGATTGGGCCTATGCGTCAGGCTACCGCGAAACCGATGCTCCGATGCGCGCGATCACCAAAGGCCTGCCTCGCCAGCCGCGTCGCGACAATCATTTTGCGGCCATGCCCTATGAAGATGTGCCTGCCTTCGTGCAGCGTCTCCGCGAGCGAGAATCATTCAGCCGCCTCGCGCTCGAATTTGCGATCTTCACCGCCGCCCGGTCCGGCGAGGTTCGTGGCTCGACGTGGGGAGAGTTCGACCTTGAAAAGGGGCTGTGGAAGCTCTCCAAGGACCGCATGAAGGCATATCGGGAGCATGTCGTCCCCCTCACCCGCCGACCGCTGCGTATCGTCGAGCGGTGCGCGCGATTGCGGATCAAGGGCTGCGACCTTGTCTTTCCCGGTCTGCGGCGCAATCGCCCGCTGTCGGATCAGACGCTGACCAAACTGCTCAAGGAAATGGGCGAGCCTTACACGGCGCATGGCTTTCGCTCGTCGTTCCGCGATTGGGTCAGCGAAGAAACGAACCATCCGAGCGACGTCGCCGAAGCTGCCCTTGCGCACACGGTCGCGAACAAGGTTGAAGCTGCCTATCGGCGCGGCAACCTTCTCGAAAAGCGGCGCGTCATGATGGAGGATTGGGCAAACTATTGCGATGGGAGGAAGCGGTGAGCCGCTACACCCGCGCGCGGCGCCACCTGCTCCGTAAGTACGAGCGCGCAGTCGATCGGATCGACGAGGAGGATCGTGCGATCTTCCTCGGCCACCGCGTCGAGGAGCTGAGCTATCGCGACCTTGCGGAGCGCCATGGCGTCAGCGTTGCCGAGGTCGAACAGGCTATGATCCGTAGTTTGCAGGTCATCGCCCAGTCGGTCGATGGAAAGAAGCGCAGATGGTGGCAATTCTGGCGGCGCTGAAGCGGGTTCGATCTTGCCAATCAGCCGCCGCGCCGACAGGGTGCCGCCAGCGATGAAAACCGATCTCGACCATCTTCCCGCCAACAAGCAGCGCGAACTTGAGCGCGTGAAGCAAATCATCTTCGAGGAATTCGAGGACGCGCTGGCGCTTGGCACGATGAGCTGGAAGAAGAAGGGTCGGATCGATAAGATCATCCTCTATGGCAGCTATGCGCGCGGCGGCTGGGTCGATGAGCCTCATACGGCAAAGGGCTACCGCTCGGACTTCGACCTTCTCATCATCGTCAACGATAAGCGCCTGACCGAGAAGGTCGATTTCTGGGGAAAGCTCGAAGACCGACTCATTCGCGAACTGGCGATTGACAAGACGCTCAAGACGCCGGTCAACTTCATCGTTCACACCTTGCAGGAAGTGAACGACGGGCTCGCCCACGGCCGCTATTTCTTCATGGACGTCGCGCGCGACGGGATCGCGCTATACGAATATGACGACAAGCCGCTTCACACCCCTAAGCCAAAGACGCCCGAACAGGCGCTGGCGATGGCGCGCGAATATTTCGACGAGTGGTTTCCGTCAGCAATGGGCCGGGAAAAGCTCGCTCGATACGCGGTCCAAGAAGGCCTATTGAAGCACGCGGCATTTGAGTATCATCAAACAGCAGAGACACTCTACCACTGCGTCCTGTTGGTCTGCACCTTCTACACGCCGCACGTCCACAATCTCGCCTTCCTGCGCACACAGGCCGAACGGATCGACATGCGGCTCGTCGATGCTTGGCCGCGCGAGCGCCGCGAAGATCGAGCGCGGTTTGAGAAGCTGAAAGAGGCCTATGTGAAGGCCCGCTATTCGAAGCACTATCGCATCACCGAAGAGGAGCTGACGTGGCTTGGTAGCTGCGTCGAGGAACTCGGCCGCGCGGTCCACGCGATTTGCTCGGAGCGGATCGCCGAACTCGAAGCCAGAGCCTGAATTCACCCCCAATCAGCCCAATGCCATACGAAAAGCACGCGGCTGCGCGCCGTTTCGCGGGTCGGGTATGCAGAATCATCAGGCGCACGCTGCGCAGGAGAAGAATGACGTAGCGCAGGTCGGCGGTCTTCAAAACAGCCAATCTGCGATACGCCGGGTATCCGGCTGGTTCAGAAAGGGGTGGTCCGAATAGTTTATGAGATGGAAATCTTTTCCTACCACCGCCAAATCGTCTCCTCGACCCAGTCGTTGTCAAATATTTGTACTAACGACTGATAGACCTTGTTGTCGCTGCAACTATCGTCCATCCCATTGCAGGGGGGAAAGTCTATGAAGTTTGGATTACCCGAAGGCCATGGCCTTCCACCTGAGCTACTGGCTAGCGGGTTATTGCATCGCGATGAGTTCGGCGAATATCAGCTTACCGATGTTCAGTATGCAGCGCTAGAGGCAGGTGTCGCAAGCGGAACGAGCATTTTGGCGGTGGCCCCCACCTCCAGCGGGAAAACCGACGTGGGGTTGTTTGCAGCCGCTAGTTGGCTTCATCGCGGGCTCGCGGATGGAGCTAGGGTAGCCTTTCTGACGTCCCACAGAGCTTTGGCGCGGCAAAAGTTCGAGGAACTGCGGCGGCGATTTGCGCCGCTGTTCACGTTGGCTCCGACGGAGATTGTGCTGGCAACGGGCGATGACGTCATCGACGGAAATGGCGATGCCGCAGTCGATGCGTTCGCCGCGCCAGTCCTGATCGCAACGTACGAAAAGTATCTTAATATGCTGGCCGGGTCGGGTTTGCATTTAGGCGCGGCCAACACTTGTCTTATAGCCGACGAGATTCAGCTCATCGGAGACGTCACGCGAGGCCAAAACGTTGAGATTTTAATGACGCTGCTGCGACAATCTGTCGGGCAGATTGTTGGACTTTCGGCTGTTCTAGAGCGGCATTACGCTACGCAGTTAAGCGAGTGGCTAGGCGCTGAGTTAGTGTTTGAGACAGAGCGTGAGATAGAGTTGTTTTACGAACTTCGAACATCTGAAGCGACCTACGAAACATCGACTCGCTCTCAAGATGGGCCGGAACGCTTGGAAAAGCGCGTTTCTGGCACTCTTGAGATTTTAAAGGAGCTTCTGCGCGAAGGCGCGACATACGAGCCGATTGCAGTGTTCTGCATGACAAAAAAGCAAGTTTTTGATCTGGCCGAAGCATGGGCGGTTGAGGCCGGTCGTCTCGGTGCCACACGAACTGAAGACCTCCCTCTGTTCCGCGAGCCGACCACCTCTTCAGAGGAGCTGGGTCGTTATTTGCCGCACCGCTTTGCTTATCACACTGCGGACTTAAATGAAGACGAACGCGTAGCCGTCGAAACGCGTCTTGATAGCAGCACGTTGCGAGTGGTTTTTGCTACAACTACTCTCGCTGCTGGATTGAATTATTCCTTTCGTACTGTAATTATTCATTCGTGGCGCCGATGGGATAGCCGAACGAGGTCCTATGTCCCAATCCAGCGGTCCGAATTCCATAATATGGCTGGTAGGGCGGGCCGACTGTCGCATGTGGATACGCCGGGAAGAGTGATTTATTTTGCCGCTGATGGCCAGGAAGCTCGCGCCGCCGGTCGATATTTATCGTGGTGGGAGTTGGACGAATTCGCCCCCCGCATCGACCCTGTCAGCTTCTCACCGCTTGCCTTGCAGTTGTTCGCCGCGAACGTGGTCGATACTGACGATAGCCTCTGTGCATTCCTCCAAAATACATTCAGCGCGGAACGCGAACTGGAACGAAACCCTAGCCAACCTCAGATTTGGCGCCAAGCTGTTACGCAGTCGCTCTCCGAATTGCGAAATTGGGGCTTCGTCGCGTGAGCGTGCGAGTGACAAATGCGGGCCGCGCAGTAGCGCGCTCAGGCTTGCTCCCGTCGACGGCTCATGAGCTCCTTTCGTATCTTTCATCAAAGGCCGCTGAACTTTCTGCGCTTATGATTTCTTGCGCAAACAGCGAGCTGGAGGATTGCGACGATTTCGCGTTCGTGCTCGTCCACGCCGCCTATAGCAGCACGGAGTACAGCCGGAGCCAGATCAGGCGCAGATTTCTTCCATATCAGTTGCTCACTGCGGAAATGACAGGCCCGCAGATTAGGCTACGAAATCTGCTTTTTCAGCCACACCAATCCGACGCTGTTAACGCCGCCATACTCGCAAGGCGTTGGATGTCGGGCGTGCCAATGCGGCAACTAGAGTCTGCCCTCGATGTGCGAAGCGGCGTCCTCTCTGCGATGTTCGCGGACGCCGCCAACATCCTTCGCGGTGTTGCCGACATCTTGTACGCTGCAACCTCCCCGCAGTCAGTCAACGAACTGCCGACTGGGGTACCGCTTTCGGCTACACCGACATTAAATACTATCATCGCATCGATTCGACGGATCGCCTCGCGGCTGGATGCCGGTTTACCTGACGATGTTTTGTGGATGCGAAGCCTTACGCTTGACGGCGTGCCGGTTTTGACCCGGAACGAAATAATGCTTTTACGAGAAGCTGGAATGCTGAGCCCAACGGACCTGCTGGATCCGGGTAACTTTCCCAAACTGCTGGACGCTTTCGGCCCAAGGTCGAACACGAGCATGGCATCGGCTCAAAACGTGCAGCAGGCAACCCGGACATGGAGATTAGAAGAGCGGGATCGTCTGATTGAATCCCAGCGCAAACGGTTACCGGCTGAATGTAGGGACGTGCTGCTCCGCTTCTACCGCACGAGGGAAACTGAGTTTGAAGGTGTGCTAGAGGAGATATTCCGGTGCTTCGGAATTTCGATAGACGCCCGAGATCAACCAGGCACGACCTCGTTCCCTGATTTCGTGGTATCACCGCTTGGAAAACAACTGGCGATAGAATGTAAATCGAAAGTCGTTGGCGAGGCGGTGACATTCAACGACGCTACCGACGTAATTCGTAAGGCCGGAGTAAACGGCTACGGCGCAGCGTTTAAAGTCACCGTATGTCAACCATACATTAGCCCTGACGTTCCGAGAAAGCTCGCAAACTGTACCGACCTTTGCGTCGTCAACGCGGACGACATTGCTGAGGCGTTCGTTCAGCTCAAGGTGGGGCGAATAACCCAGCAAGACTTCACCGATTGGATCAGTCGGCCAGGACAGGCTTCAAGGGAACATCTAACTCAAAGCAGCCGACCTTTAATCCCCGCGACCTCTGCGCCATGACGTTAACGATATTTTCCGTTGATGAGGTCTATGGCGTAAGCAGGAAAACAATAGACAATGATAGCGTTTCATGGCAGAAGAGTTGCACGGACTGAATCATGAATTCAGATGCGCGGTGGAACCGTGTGGGTCCGAAATCACGTGGATGTAATTTGAAAAATTATTTCAAATACATAGATTTCACTTAACAAAACCACCCTGTCCGCCAATATGACCCCGCCGGCAAGGATCAGCTCCGGCTCGGCCGCGCCCCGCGTATCAGCGCGCGCAGCATGCCGTAGAATGTGATCGTCCACGCGGTCAGGGCGATCCAGAAGAAGGCGCGGGGCAGCGCGAACAGGAAATCGAGTTCCATCGCCCGGTTCATCTGCCATGTGCTGGCCGCGTACATGCCGAGCGGAAACACCGCGCCCCAGTAAAGCGGGTCGTAGCGCAGCGGGAAACGCTCGTAACCGTGCCGCCAGATGCTGAGCAGGACCAGCATCGGGATCCACCAGGTTCCCGTCGCCCAGTAGAACACCGTGACCCCCTTCAGGAACGGCAGCAGCGATGTCAGAAACGGCGCGTGGGGCGCGTTCAGGATGAGTAGCGAGCCGGCCAGCGTCGAGATCGCCATCGCGCCCATGTTGATCCAATAGGGCGGCGCAAGGTCGCCCGGCGAAAAATGAAAGAAGACATAGCGATAGAAGATCAGCGACATCATCCAGATATAGAGCATGCCGCCCCACAGCCACATCGACAGCGCCAGCAGGTTAAACTCGAGCCGGTAGGGCTGGCCGATGCGCGCGGCGAGCAGCGCGCTGGAAACGGAGATCGCCTGGGTCGCCACCACCGCCAGAAGCCAGCTTCCGCTGATCCCCTTGTCGAGCGTCGGCTTGTTGTGCCGCACCGTCAGGGCGGTGAAGATCGTGTAGGTCAGGCAAAGCCAGAGGATGGCAGCGAACAGCCACAGCGCCTTGCCCGCCGCGACATTGCCGTCGAGAATGAGGAACTGGCTCGCCAGAATGCAGGTGCCGGCGACCGCCGTGAAATAGCCCGGCCCGGTCAGATGTTCGACCATGTCGCCGAAGAACCGGCGCGGATAGCGCCACGCCCGCGCCGCATACAGCAGGCACAGCACGGCATATTGCACGATATTGAGATAGAACAGCGCGCGGGCGATGTTCGGATGCGCCATCATCGAGGCCGCGAGAGAGACGATGCCGGTGGCCATGACCAGCCCGAAATAGGCCGGCGACAGATCGGCAAGGCCCGTCCGCGGCGCCAGCGGATCGGATCTGTCGCTTCCCCTCGTCATGCCCCTTCCCCCTCGGAAATGTCCCCGACAAATATGTGGGGCAGGTCGAGGTCGTCCGCCGTTCGCTCGGCCGGCCCCCCGGACAGCTTATAGAGGGGGTATGGGACAGAAAAAGGGCGACCGGATCGCGCCGGCCGCCCTTCTTCTTTTCCGATCCGATTGGATCAGGCCTGCGGGCCCGGAGCCGGTGCGGGCTCTTCGGTCGGAGCGGGTGCGGGCTCGTCCGTCGGGGCGGGCGCCGGCTCTTCGGTGGGCTGCGGTGCCGGCGCGGGGGCCGGTTCTTCGGTCGGCGCCGGAGCGGGTTCTTCCGTCGGGTCCGGGGTGTCCGTCGACTGGGCGAACACGGCGACCGGCGAAATGAGGAAACTCGCCGCCACGACGGACATAATCGCATTCTTACGCATGATCTCTCCTTGAATTGACTGCGTGGCGGAGAGAAAAAATGGTCCTCCCCGCGCTCAATCTGCCGTTCCATGCAGATCGAGGAGCGCAACGTGCGCCATTCCGAAATCGTTCCGGAAGGTTGCCGGCTTCGGCGTGTCGTCGGGATAGATGCTTGGAATTACGCGATGAACTGTTCCGCGTGATCAGCCCTCCCCCGACTTTCGCATGGAGAACGCCTGTCCGGAAAATATGTTTCAAGGCCGCGGCGTGGCGGCTCCGTCTTGCGATTGTCCCGGGAGGACATTCCCTGCGATCAAAAGAGGATTTCCATGCGCAAGACCCTGCTGGCATCGACCTGCCTTGCCGCCATGACGGCGGCGCCCGTTCATGCCGAAACGACGATCGGCACCGCCACGACGACCCCGGTGCGGACCTCCACGGTCAACGCCGGCGCGGCCGACGACATCCGGATCGGCAAGGACGGTTCGATCAAGCCGACCGGCGGCACCGCCGTGACCATCGACAGCAACCACAAGGTCGCGAACGAAGGCACGATCGCGATCGGCGACGCCGACGACGCCACCGGAATCTTCGCCGGCGCGGGAACGACGGGTTCGATCACCAACGCGGCGACGGGCAAGATCATCATCGACGAATCCTACGCACCGACCGACATCGACAATGATGGCGACATCGACGGACCTTTCGCCGTCGGTCGCAACCGCACGGGAATCGCGACCGGCGGCGCCTTCACGGGCGATATCGTCAATTCGGGCGCGATCACGATCGAGGGCAATGATTCGGCGGGCATCCGGCTCGGCGGCCCCCTGACCGGCAAGTTCACCAACGACGGTACCGTCACCGTGCTCGGCGACAATGCGCTGGGCGTCGGGTTGCAGGATGTGACGGGCAATGTCCGGCTGGCCGGGACCATTGCCGCGACGGGCCAGAACGCCACCGCGGCGCGATTGGCGGGCGACATCGACGGCGCGCTCGTCGTGCAGGGAAGCCTGACGGCGACCGGCTATCGCACCACGACCCCGCCGGCCGACCCGTCGAAGCTCGATGCCGACGATCTGCTGATCGGCGGTCCGGCGCTGTCGATCGAGGGCGACGTGACCGGCGGCATCATCCTCGCCGTGCCTCCGAAGGACGGCAGCGGAACGGGCACCGACAAGGATAATGACGGCATCGAGGACGCGAAGGAAGGCTCCGCCGCGGTCCGCTCCTATGGCTCGGCGCCCGCGATGCGGATCGGCGCGACGGGCCGGGATATCGCGATCGGCGCGGTTGCGGGCACCGGAACCGGCTTCGGGCTGATCATCGACGGCACCGTCACGGGCAACGGGCTCTACGCAGGTATCGACGGGCTCGGCGTGCAGATCGGCGGCATGGGCGGCGCGGTCGACATCGCGGGCGGCATGGGCGTCGCCGGGACGGTCAGCGCGCTGTCGAAGGACAGTTCGGCGACCGCGATCCTGATCGGTGCCGGCGCGACGGTTCCGGAGGTCCGCATCGCCGGCAAGGTCGAGGCCGCGGGCGGCGGCACGGCGACGGCCATCTCCACCGCGCTGCGCATCGACAGCGGCGCCGATGTGGCACTGGTCCGCAACAGCGGCACGATCAGCGCGAAGGCAAGCGGCGAGGACGGTACCGCGCGCGCGATCTTCGACGCGTCGGGAACCGTAGACCTGATCGAAAACAGCGGCACGATCAGCGCCACCGGCGCCGCGGTGGGCTCGGGTCGCAATGTCGCGATCGACCTGTCGGCGAACGGCGCCGGCGCGACCGTGAAGCAGACCGAGGTCACGGCTGGCGTTGCCGCGCCCTCCATCGTCGGCGACGTGCGCTTCGGCGCCGGCAGCGACATCTTCGACGTCGCCGACGGCACGGTGAAGGGCAACGCCTCTTTCGGTGCCGGCGACAACCAGCTCAAGCTCTCGGGCGACGCGGCCTATACCGGCAACGCCAGCTTCGGCGGCGGCAATGACAGCGTGACGCTCGCGGGCACATCGAGTTTCCGGGGCGACGTCGATTTCGGCGGCGGGGCGGATACGCTGTCGATCGCCGGCAAGGGCCTGTTCTCGGGCCGTCTCTCCAATGCGCAGGGGCTGGCGGTGAGCGTCGACGGCGGCACGTTCGACGTGACCGGCGCCGCGACCATCGAGTCGCTTTCGGTCGCGGGGAACGGCGTCCTCGGCGTGACGCTCGACGACGGCGCTGCCGGAACCGCGCTGACGGTGCAGGGCAATGCCGGCTTCGGCGAAGGATCGAAGCTCGCGCTCAAGCTGTCGAGCATCGAAAATGCCGAGGGCGAACATATCGTCGTCACAGCGGGGTCGCTGACCGGCGCCGACAAGCTGACCGCCGAAACGACGCTGCTTCCCTTCCTCTACAAGGGCGTGCTGAGTTCGACCGCGACCCAGCTCATCGTCGATGTCTCGCGCAAGAGCGTGGCCGAACTCGGCCTCAACCGCTCCGAAGCGGGCGCCTTCGACGCGGTGTTCGAGGCGCTCACCGCCGACGAGGCGATCGAGGGCGCCTTTCTCGGGATCACCGATGGCGAACAGTTCCGCGGCCAGATGCAGCAGATGCTCCCCGAACATGAAGGCGGGGTGTTCGAAACGCTCACTTCGGGCTCGCGCGCGCTGGCGCGCCACCTTCAGGACCCCAACGCACCCTATCAGGACGAGGGGAAATGGGGCTATTGGGTCAACCAGGCAGTCTGGGGCACGTCCAAGGGGCTCGGCAACACCGCGAGCTACGACGTCTCGGGCTGGGGCATTTCGCTCGGGGCGGAGATCGAGACCGGCGTCGGCAATTTCGGCGGGTCGGTCGCCTTCCTCAGCGGCAAGGACAGCAACGGCAGCAACGACAACGAGGTCAGCTCCAGCCAATGGGAGGGCGCGCTCCACTGGCGGCTGCGCTCGAACGGCTGGCTGGCCAACGCCCGCGTGTCGGGCGCCCCGGTCAGCCTGAAGGGCACGCGCGTATTCCGCGCCGAGGTGGACGGCAAGGCAATCGAAAAGACGATGCGCGGCAAATGGGACGCGACGCTGTGGTCGGCTTCGGGTTCGGTCGCGCACGACGGGCGCCTCGGCGGCCTGTCCTTCCGTCCGACGGTCGCGGTCGACTATTACAAGCTGAAGGAGGACGGCTATCAGGAAACGGGCGGCGGCGACGCGCTCGACCTCAACGTCCTCGGCCGCGACAGTGACGAACTGGCGGTGTCGGGCACCGTGGCGCTCGGTCTCGATTTCGGCGGTTCCGACCAATATGACGGCTGGACGCGTTTCGAGATCGAGGGCGGGCGGCGCGAGATCGTCAGTGGCACGCTCGGCACGACGGTCGCTTCGTTCAAGGACGGCACGCCCTTCACCCTGACCCCCGATGCGCGCACCAGCGGCTGGATCGGCCGCATCCGCGGCATCGGCGGCAATTCGGCCTTCCAGGTCGGCGCCGAACTGTCGGCGGAGGAGCAGCAGAGCCACTTCGGCTGGGCATTCCGTGCGAGCTTGCGGGTCGGCCTCTAACCCCCGAGGCAGCCTCGCGGCAAGGGGGAAGCGCCCCTCCTCACCCATGCTTCCCCCTTGCCAACCGGCCGACGCCAAACGCCCATCGGACACCGCCATGACCGCCCTCACCCTTCCCCGCCCGACCTCGATGCCGTCCGGCATCGCCGCGTCACGGTTGCGGATGTCGCAGGTGGCGCTATATCACGGCGCCATCAGGGGACCGGAGGACCGGGCCGGCGGCGTGGGCGCCGGCGCACTGCAGGCGACGTTCCGAACCAGGTATTTCATGACCCAGGCGACCGATCGAGACGAGGCCGCGCACGGCATCGAAGGCGTATTGCTCGCCCACCGGGCGCAGGTCGTCCGTTTCCTCGAACTGCGCGGCGCGGGCGACCAGGCGGAGGATCTGTTTCAGGATCTGTGGATGCGGCTGACCGAACGGCCGACCGGGCCGATCGCGAACCCGCTGTCCTATGTGATGCGATCGGCCAACAACCTGATGCTCGACCGCTATCGCGCCGCGCGCCAACGCGCGCTGCGCGACCGGGCGTGGAGCGAGACGGCGGCGGCCGAGCCTCCGTCGGCCGAGCGCGCGCTGATCTCGCGCGAGCAGCTGGCGATGGTCGAACGCACGATCGCGGCGACCGGCGAGCGCTCCGCGCACATCTTTCGCCGTTTCCGGGTCGACGGCGTCCAGCAGCGCGATATAGCCGCCGAGATGGGGGTGAGCCTCAGCACGGTCGAAGCCGACCTGCGCAAGGTCTATGCCGCGCTCGCGGCGGCAAGGAGGCAATTCGATGCGCCCTGATCGCGATTCCGCCATCGAGGCGCAGGCGATCGACTGGGTCGTGCGCCAGCGCGATCCCGGCTTTGCCGAATGGGATGCGTTTGCCGACTGGCTCGCGGCCGATCCGGGGCACGGCGCGGCCTATGACGCCATTGCCGGCCTCGATGCCGATCTCGACGCCCTGCCCCCCACCCGGCGATCCGAGCCGTCCGTGCGGCGCGGACCGTCGCGGCGGGCGTGGTTCGGTGGCGCGGTCGCCGCGGCGCTGGTCGGGGCCATCAGCCTCTCGAGCCTCGGCCTGTTCGACGGCACCAGCCGTATCGAGACCGCGGCGGGCGAGCACCGTACCCTTGCGCTGGCCGACGGATCGCGGATCGAGGTCAACGGCGCCTCGCTCCTCATCCTCGACGACGATCGCCCCCGGTTCGCGCGGCTTGAACGCGGCGAAGCGATGTTCCATGTCGTCCACCGTGCGGACGAACCCTTCGTCGTCGAAGCGGGCGGCGCCGAACTCGTCGACCTCGGCACCGCCTTCAACGTCGTGCGCGCGAACGGCCGCACCGCGGTAGCGGTGTCGGAGGGCGTGGTCGCCTACAACCCCCGGCGCGAGAATGTCCGCGTCGTCGCCGGACAGGGGCTGGAGGCCCGCGACGGCGACCGCGCGGCACCGGCGCCGCACGCGATCGACGTCGCCAACGTCGGCGGCTGGCGCACCGGGCTGCTCGTCTACAACGACACGCGGCTGACCGACGTGGCGGAAGACCTGCGGCGCACCGCCGGCATCGACCTGCGGATCGCCCCCAACGCTGCCGACACCCGCTTCCGCGGCGCGTTGATCCTCGCAAAACACCCCGCCCGCACCGTAACAGACCTCGCTGCGCTGTCGGGGACGCGCGCCGAGCGGCAGGGCGATGGCTGGGTGCTGTCGCGCTGACGATGCGGTTCCGGCTCTCCCCCCTCCTGTTTAACCCCCTTCTTGTCACTGGCGCAGCCTTGGCGCTGGTCGCGCCGGCGCAGGCGGCCGAGGAGTGCATGTTCGATGTCCCGAAGGGCAATCTGTCGGCGGCCCTTCCGCTGCTCAGCCGGCAGGCCGGGGTCAGCATCAGCGTCGCCGACGCCGAACTGTGGAAAAGCCGCGTCCGCCCGGTGCGCGGGCGGATGAGCGTCGATGCGGCGATCCGGCGGATGCTCGACGGAACGCAGGCGCGCGCCGTGCGCGTCAGCGACACGAGCTGGCGGATCGAGCGCCGGCCGGTTCAGCGGGTCGCACGGCGGTCAACCTCGCCACCGCGCGCAACGCCGCCGCCGCGGGCGCAGGTGCCCGATCATCTCGTCGCCCGGCCCGAGGACGAGATCATCGTCACGGCGAGCAAGGCCGACACCCCCTATTCGCGTTTCGCGGGCGTCGCCACGATCCTCGATGGCGGCGATCTGGCGTTCGGGGGCGAGCGCGGGATGGATTCGATCCTCTCACGCGTAGCGACGGTGTCCTCGACCCACCTTGGCTCGGGGCGCAACAAGCTGTTCATCCGCGGCATCGCCGATTCGAGCTTCACGGGGCCGACGCAGGCGACCGTGGGGCAATATCTGGGCGACATCCGTCTCAGCTACAACGCGCCCGATCCCGACCTGCGCCTGTACGACGTTGACGCGGTGGAGGTGCTCGAGGGGCCTCAGGGCACCCTCTATGGCGCGGGGTCGCTCGGCGGCATCATCCGCGTCGTGCCGAAGGCGCCGAATCCAGGCGCCATGGAGCTTCAGGCGATCGCGGGCGCCTCGATCACCCAGCATGGCGATCCGGGCGGCGACATCGCCGCCATCACCAACCTGCCGGTCGGGGACGATGGCCACGCGCTGCGCCTCGTCGGCTACATGCTCACCGACGGCGGCTATATCGACAATCCGCTGCGCGGGCAGAAGGACATCAACCGCGTCCATGTGCGCGGCGGCCGTGCGACCTTCCGCTTCGATGCGGGCGACGCGTGGACGATCGACCTCGGCGGCGTCTATCAGGCGATCGTCTCCGACGATGCGCAATATGCCGACCGCGACGCGCCACCGCTCACCCGCAATTCGCTCGTCGAACAAAATGCTAAGGCCCGCTACGGGCTCGGCACGATCGTCATTGCCAAGGATTGGGACGGGCTGCATTTCCAGTCGTCGAACGCCTTCATCCGTCATCGCCTCTACGAGCGCTTCGACGCGACCAGCGAGCAGAACCCCTCGCAGGTGCTCGACCAATATAACGCCTTCATCCGTCATCGCCTCTACGAACGCTTCGACGCAACCGGCGAGCAGAACGCCTCGCAGGTGCTCGACCAATATAGTGCAACGCGCATGCTCGTCAGCGAGAGCCGGTTGTCGCGCCCCTTCCACGCTGGGCTCGGCTGGGTCGTCGGCGCGAGTGTCATCGACAATCGGACCCGGCAGCGCCGCGAATATGGCGCTACGGTGCTGCGCGCGCCGCTGACCGGAGTCACCAACCGGATCACCGAGTTCACCGGCTATGGCGAAGCGACGCTCGAACTGCTTCCGCGCCTCGTTGCGACCGCCGGGCTGCGCTTGTCGCACGCCCGGCTGGGCGGCAGCGGCGAGGACGTGCCCTTCGTCATCGCGATGGCGGGCCGCGCGATCACCGCGCACCGGACCGAAACCGATCTCCTGCCCTCTGCCTCTCTGCTCGCTTCGCCCTTCGCCAATCTGACACTCTATGCGCGCTATCAGGAGGGATTCCGCCCCGGCGGGCTCGCGATCGACAGCCATTTCGTCCGCCGCTTCCGCAACGACCAGGTGCGGACATGGGAAGCCGGCGTGCGCTTCGGCGAACGGGGGACCAGCCCCTTCGACGCCAATATCTCGCTATCCTACAGCCGCTGGCGCGACATCCAGGCTGATTTCATCGACGCAAGCGGCTTTCCGACCACCGCCAATATCGGCAACGGCCGGATTACCAGCGTTTCAGGCGCGCTCGCCTGGCAGCCGGGTCCGGCGCTGTCGTTCGAACTCGGCGCCGTCTACAACCACAGCCGGGTCGACGAACTGTCGTCGCTGATCGCGCCGATCGCGATGGCGGCGCCGGCGCGACTTGGCCGCATCCCCAATGTCGCCAGCCACGCGGTGCGCGGCGCGGTCCATTATGTCGCGCCGGTCGGCGACGAGGAATTGCGCGTCGGCGGCTGGGCCAACTATGTCGGTCCGTCGCGCCTCGGCATTGGCCCGGTGCTCGGCGAAGGCCAAGGCGACTATGTCGACACCGGGTTCGCGATGCGATTCGGCAATGCCCGGCGCGGGCTGTCGCTGACCCTCACCAACCTTTTCGACGCCCGCGGCAATCGCTTTTCGCTGGGCACGCCGTTCGTCGAGGACGGGCCGGGCTACGCAACCCCGCTTCGTCCTCGCACGCTGCGGATCGCGGTGGACGTCGCCTATTAGAACATGATGACATTGGGCGGACTCGTCATTGCGAGCAGTGGCGAAGCTGCGCGGCAATCCAGAGTTGTGCGGCAAACGCCCTGGATTGCTTCGCTTCGCTCGCGATGACGAACTACTTCAATCGAAAGTCAACGGAATCCAGATCGACCCGCCTCGTCTTTGCGTGCCAGAAAAGCGCTTTCCCACATCGCCGCGTGCCAGCCTCCGTGCATGGCCCCTTCATCGCATGGAACAGGCGGCCTTCTGTCAGAAGGAAGGCTTTTTCGGAAGGCGCGCGCCGGCATAGGAGGCCAAACGAGGGGTACGTAATGTGACCTTTGTATACTTTGAAATAATATTACGCGCCTCGAAGCCCATCGCGGTCGGCTCGCGTCGCCCCTTCCCCTGAGAGTAAGGAGTGATTCGATTTCGAATGGAAAAAGCCCGAAAGCGAATGGCCTCGCCTCACTCCGCCAGCACGAGCCGCTCGTAACGATCCATATGATAGTCGGCGCTCCCGAACTGGCCTTCGATCAGGGTCGCGCGCTTGAAATAATGGCCGATCGCCAGTTCCTGCGTGATGCCGATACCGCCGTGGGTCTGGATCGCATTCTGCCCGACGAACTTCGCGCCGCGGCTGACCTTGTTCTTCGCCGCCGATACCGCCGCCATGCGCGCCGCCGCGGGCAGGTCGAGCTTCAGTGTCCCCATGATCGTCATCGAACGAGCCTGTTCGACCTCCATGAACATGTCGACCATGCGGTGCTGAAGCACCTGGAACTTGGCGATCGGTACACCGAACTGCTTGCGCTGCTGGGTATATTCGAGCGTGCCTTCGTGCAGTTTCTGCATCACGCCGGTCGCCTCGGCGCACACCGCGACCGTGGCTTCGTCGACGATCTGCTCGATCAGCGGCAGGCCGTCCCCTTCCTGTCCGAGCAACGCGTCGCTGGGGATCGCGACATTCTCGAAATAGATTTCGGACGCACGGTTGCCGTCGACCGTGGAATAATCGCGGCGGACGATGCCGGGCAGCTTCGCGTCGATCAGGAACAGCGACACGCCGTCGCGGTCGCGCTGGCCGCCGCCGGTGCGCGCGGTGACGAGCAGGTGCGTCGCCCACGGCGCCGCATAGACGACGCCCTTGTGCCCGTTCAGCACCCAGCCGGCGCCGTCCTTCTTCGCGCTGGTCTTCAGGTTCGCAAGGTCATAGCGGCCCTGCGGCTCAGCATAGACGAAGGCCACGATGGCGTTGCCCGCGATGATCTCGGGGATCAGCGCGTCGGCCTGCGCCCCGCCCACCGCCTTCAGCGCGCCACCCGCGATGACGACAGTCGGAAGATAGGGCTCGATCGCGATGACCTTGCCCAGTTCCTCCATAATGATCGCATTTTCCAGCGCGCCGCCGCCCAGGCCGCCATGCTCCTCGGCAAAGGAAGCGCCGAGCATGCCGAGATCCTGCGCAAGCGCGGTCCAGATCGCCGGGTCGCGGCCCGTGTCGCTGGCAATGAACTTCTGGCGCGTCTCGAAGCCATAGGTGTCGGCCAGAAAACGCGACAGCGTGTCGCGGATCATGTCCTGCGTTTCGGTGTAAGTGAAATCCATTTTTTCTATCCCCGTCGCCCCCGCGAAGGCGGGGGCCGCTGTAGGTTCACATTGCGGCGCCGAATAAGGCCGATTGCTGCCCCCGCTTTCGCGGGGACGCCGCCGTCACAATCCCAGAACCATCTTCGCGATGATGTTGCGCTGAATCTCGTTCGACCCGCCATAGATCGTCGTCTTGCGCATGTTGAAATAGGTCGGCGCGGCGCGATGCGCATAGTCAGGCCCGATCGGATGCTCGTTGTCGCCTTCTCCGAAGCCTCGGAAATAGGGCGCGCCGTAATGGCCGACCGCTTCGAGCGTCAGTTCGGTCAGGCGCTGCTGGATTTCGGAGCCCTTAATCTTGAGCAGGCTCGACTCCGGTCCCGGCCCCTTGCCCGCGTTCGGACCGGCAAGCCCGCGCAACTCGGTGAATTCGAGCGCGGTCAGGTCGATCTCCAACTCGGCGAGCTTGCGTTTGAAAAAGGGGTTGGCAAGCAGCGGCCGATCGCCGTCGAGTTCGGTGCGCGCGATGGCCTTGACGCGCTCGACGCCGCGCTTCGACGATGCGACCCCGGCGATGCCGGTGCGCTCGTGCGCGAGCAGGAACTTGGCGCAGGTCCAGCCCTTGTTCTCTTCATAGACGCGCTGGTCGACGGGAACACGGACGTCCTCGAGGAACACCTCGTTCACCTCATGCTCGCCGCCCAGCGTGATGATCGGGCGCACGGTGATGCCGGGCGACTTCATGTCGATGAGCAGGAAGGAAATGCCCTCCTGCTGCTTGGCATCCTTGTCGGTGCGGACGAGGAAGAAGCCCCAGTCAGCATATTGCGCCATCGTCGTCCAGGTCTTCTGGCCGTTGACAACATATTCGTCGCCATCCCGCACCGCCACGGTGCGCAGGCTGGCGAGGTCGGACCCCGACCCCGGCTCCGAATAACCTTGGCACCACCAATCCTCGCCCGACAGAATGCGCGGCAGGAAGCGTGCTTTCTGTTCCGGCGTGCCGAAGGTGTAGATGACGGGACCGACCATCGCGAGGCCGAACGGCATCAGGCGAATGCAGTCGGCGCGAGCGGTTTCCTCGGAGAAGATGAAGCGCTGCGTCGGCGTCCAGCCGGTGCCGCCATATTCGACCGGCCACGCGGGCGCCACCCAGCCCTTCTTGTAGAGAATCCGGTGCCAGGAGAGGAAATCCTCCTTGGTGAGTTCATCGCCCTCGTCCTGCTTGCCGCGCAGTTCGGCGGGATAGTTTTCGGCGATGAAGTCGCGCACTTCCTTTTGGAAGGCGAGGTCTTCGGGGCTGAACTCCATGTCCATCTTTTGATTCTCCCTTGGGCAGTGGCCCCTTTTAACGGGCGCTCACCTTTACGTAAACGGCAAGTTGCGCCTCGCAACCTTCACCACTGTGAACAGGGCGCAGGTTGCGCCGAACGGCACGGCTTGTCCAGCGGCCTTCCGTGCCGCATGAAGGGGGAAACAAGTGGGGGACATGATGACAAGAGGCAGGCGTGCGGCGCTTTGGGCGCTGCTGATCGTAGGTATGACCGCCACGGCGGCTTTCCTGTTCCAGCGTCCGATCGGGCTGTGGCTGTTTGAGCGCGGGGCCGAGCGGGCGGCCGGACGCGATCGGCTGGCGGACCTGCCCGACGGCCTGCACGTCGCTTTATGCGGCACCGGATCGCCCTTGCCCGATCGCCGCCGCGCCGGATCATGCACCGTTGTGATCGCCGGCAAGGCGATGTTCGTGGTCGACGCGGGCGAAGGCGGAGCGCGCAACATCTCGTTGATGGGATTGCCCAATCCCCGGATCCGCGACCTGTTTCTCACCCATTTCCACTCGGACCATATCGACGGCATGGGGCCGATGATGCTGCTGCGCTGGACCGCGAGCGGCAACGAAAGCCCCCTTCCTGTCCACGGCCCAGAAGGCGTCGAGGCGGTGATTGCCGGCTTCAACGCCGCTTATGCCGCCGATAATGGCTACCGTACCGCGCACCACGGCGCTACGATCACGCCACCGGCGGCGGCGGGCGCCGTCGCGATGCCTTTTGCAATGCCTACGGCGCCGACCGCCATCTACGCGGCGGATGGTTTGCAGGTCATGGCCTTTCCCGTCGATCATCGCCCGGTGTGGCCCGCGGTCGGCTATCGCTTCGACTACAAGGGACGCAGCGTTGTGATCAGCGGCGACACTGCGCCGTCGCCTTCGCTCGAAGCCGCGGCGAAGGGTGCAGACCTGCTGATCCACGAGGCTCTCCAGCCGAAGATGGTACAGCACCTCTCCGATCGCCTGACGGCCGCCGGGCGGCCTCAGACGGGCCGGATCATGCACGACATCCTCGATTATCATGCCAGCCCCGCGCAGGCCGCCGACAGCGCACGCCGCGCGGGCGTCCGGATGCTCGTCCTCAGCCACATCGTCCCGCCCCTCCCTTCGCGCTACTTCGACGCGGCGCTGCTCGACGGCGCCGATAATCGCTTCGACGGCCCGATCATTGTCGGCGAGGACGGGCAATATTTCTCCCTGCCAGTCGGCAGCCGTGCGATCGATCGTGGAAGCTGGTTCTAGCGGCGCACCGCCAGGATTACCGCGCCTTCGCTCGCATAGGCCGATCGCCGCTCGACCATGGCGAGCGTGACTGACACAACACTGCCGCCACGAGTCACCAGTTCCGACGCGATGCGAACAGGGTCGCCTGTACGGAACAGGCCTTCGAAAGCCTCGGTGAAAGCGTGCCGCTGCCCGGCCGCGAGCAGCGCTGAGAAGCGGAGGTGGGGGATTGCGGACTGTTTTGCGCCGATCATGGCGGCGAGCGCCGGGTTGGCCGCCTCGATCGCCTCGCGCACCGACACGCGAGCGACCCCGATCGTCCCGTCGATCTCGACCGCGTCGGCGAGCGCGCGCCGGGCGTCCTGTTCGGCGCGCGTCCCCCACGCGTCGCTGATGTCGCGCAGCACCATCGCCCCGCCGATCGGCAGCGGGAGGAGGTCGACACGCAGCCAGCGCTGCGGCTCGATCAGCCCCGGCACCTCGCCGGAGAAACGCTCGCGATGGTCGAGCATCCGCAGGAAATGCGCGAACAGCACCGAGCGCGCGAACCCCGGCAGGACGTCGGGCAAGGGCCGGCCGATCAGCGCGGCCGCCGCCCGTTCGAGCAGATCGGCGGCCGCCGGATTGACCCCCGCGACGCGGCCTGTGCGGTCGACGAGGATCACCGCGTCACGGATCGCCTCGATCAGCGCCGCCTGCGATGCCGCCAACGCGTCGCGCCCTTCCGCCTCCCCCTTGCCGTCGAGGCGGCGATAGTCGGCGAGCGAGATCAGCACATGCGCATCCTTGCCGTGATGCGTGACCATGACCGGCTTGCGCGACGCCTGCAGGCGCCAGTTCGCGAAACCGCGAATGAATTCGGCAGCGGGCACGCGCTGCGGTTCCCTGACCGTCTCCATATCCGTCTCCCCGGATCGAGCCTTTCCCTCGCATTATGGCATGCCGGTGCGGCATTTGCCTCGAAACCCGACGCAAAAATGCGGATTCGCGTCCGGAACGGCACCGGATCGGTCCTCACACCAGCCGGGTCCGTCCGCAACGCAGCGCGTTGACCCGCGCGTCGGCCTCACCCAGGTGGAGGCCCAGCACGCCCGTCAGCCCCTCGATCACCCCATCGAGCGCCGGCGCCGCGGCGCCCACGGTTTCGCCGACCAGCGATGTCAGCGCGCCGGCATTGAGCCCGAGGCCCAGCAGGTTGACCCGCAAATCCATGTCGCGGGCCAGCGAGCGCGCCACCCCGCCGGCAAGGCCGCTGCTCTCGACCGTTTTGACCGTGCCCGCCGCGATCTCGGCGCGCGAGAAGGCGAGCGATTTTTCGGATTGGTCCGCCAGCGTCAGTTGCGCCCGGGCATCGACGCTGGCGAGCGGCAGGCGCAATACGCGCGCCATCTGGGGCGCGAGCGGGCGCTGCATGTTCGCGAAATCGCCGTTGCTGACCGTCCCGATCGCGAACGTCGCGGGCGAGGTGGTGACGGCCAGCGTCACGCCTTGATCGCTGCCGCCGCAATCCATGTCCGAAATCCGCGCCGCCGCCGATCCCAGTTCTGCGACGATCGGCAGTTCGACGCTCGTCAGCAGCGGCGTCGCGATCCGGCTGACGATCTTCAGCCGCACCTGCGCCGTGCGGACGACCACGTCCTGATCGTCGGTCACCGCGATCAGCGGCGATTGCGCCGGCGGCTCGCCGATCAGCAGCGCGACGTCGATCGCCGAGCCGCCCGGCAGGTCGCTGGCCAGCGCGAGTTCGAGTTGGCGGTTGGCGTTGCCGAGCGCCAGCATCGCCTGCATCAGGCTCATCAGGTTCACGTCGACCCGGTCGGCGGCATCGGCGCGGATGCTCGACGCGCGCGGGCCGAGGTCGATCGCGCGCGACGGGATCAGGGCGCGCGGCAGCGCCTTGTCGGCGATCGTCTCCAGCGTATCGGCGACCTGTCCGTCGCTCGCGCGCGCCAGCGCCGACAGCACCTGCGGCAACGTCGCCTGCATGTCCAGCGTCTCGCCGAACGTCAGCGCGTCGGCGTGCAGTTCGGTCCGCAACGCTTCGGAAAAGGCGAGCAGATCGACATCGGCGCTCGCCAGCGCCTGATAGTCCATCAGCGACAGTTCGACGCGGCTTCCGGTCAGCGCGGAGAGCAGCGCGTTGGGAACGCCGCCGCGCAGCGCCGCGACGCGCGAGCCCAACGAAAAGGCCGCATAGCCGCGCCGCGCGCCCGTGGCGGTGACCGCGACGACGCTATGGCTTCGGCCGGTCAGGAAACCGCCGAAATAGAGCGGGCTCGGCCGCGTCAGGCGGATGCGGACGGCGTTGGGCGATACGCCCCCGGCGACGAAGCGCTGTTCCGCCGCGACGGCGGAGTCGGGCGTATAGCGTCCGGGCTGGAGCGCGGCGATCGCTATGCCGCAATCGCAGTTCGCGGCGATGATCCGCTCTGCCGCCGCGCGCTCGGCGCCCGGATGCGCGGCGGCGGCGAGCGCCGCGGCGTCGGCAATCCCCTGAAGCTGGCGGCGGTCGAGATAGAGCGAGCCGATATCGACCGCGAAGGCGGCGGAGCCGATCAGCATCGTCATCGCAAAGGCGGTCAGGACGCTGACGCCGCCGCGCCGGTCGCAAGGTAAAGCGGAAAGGCGATATGTCTGGAGCATGGTCAATCCACCGGCAGTTCGAAGGTCGCGCTCGACCGGATCGGGCCGGCGGGCGACGGGACGAGCGAGGAACGCAGGAAGCTGTCTTCGGGCACGCTGAAACTGACGGCGACGGTCAGCGCGTCGGCGGTTTCGGTCACGGCGACCGTGCGCGCCCGGGCGGAAAACCCCGCGACGCCGCTGAGGCTGCGGTCGACCGCTCGCTCCGCGATGCCGCGCCGGTCCGCCGCGTCGAGCCCGACGATCGCGGCGCGGGCGCCGTCGTTGGCGGCCTGCTGCACCGCGTGCGCGAGCAGGAAATATTGGCCATAGACCAGCACGCCCATCAGCAGCGCGATGAACAGCGGCAGGACGAGCGCCATTTCGATCACCGCCGCGCCCCGGTCGCATCGGGCAAGCGCATGATGACATCGAATGGACCCGTCATTGCGACCCCGGATCAGGTCGGCAATTATCCCTTTTCGACAGGTGACTGTTCCCCGGCGAAAGCCGGGGTCCAGATGGCACAGCGCTACCCCGCATGGACCCCGGCTTTCGCCGGGGAACAGCTCCCCATTTGCCTGAAGGGTATGTATCCCGATCAGGTCCGGGGTCGCAATGGCGGCACGGCGGGTCGATGGATCGAGGGAATGCGGACCTGTCATGGGTCCGATCATCGCCGATGGACGTAAAAAGGCGGTCGCGAGGGCGATTCGGCGCTTTTACCGGAAATGCGTAAAATCGCCGCGCCGCAATCGGCAGAAAAATGCTTTTCTGCCAACCGCTTGCGGGAAAGGCTTATCGAATGCTGAAGGGCTCCGCAGGCGCCTTTCCGTGCAATTGCGTCATTCGGCGGGCTGTTCGGCCTGCACCTTGTCCTGCGTCCGCAGGTCGAAATCCGACGCGTCGTGCCGTTCGTGAAGCTGGCTCGCCGGGTCGCCCATGACCCGGTTGACCATGCGGCCACGCTTCACCGCGGGGCGCGACGCGATCTGGTCGGTCCAGCGCTGGACGTTCCGATAATCCTGCACGCCCAGAAATTCGCCGGCGTCATAGACCAGCCCCTTGGCGAGCGCGCCGTACCAGGGCCAGATCGCCATGTCGGCGATCGAATAGGCGGAGCCCGCGATATATTCATTCTCCGCCAATTGCCGGTCGAGCACATCCATCTGCCGCTTCACTTCCATCGCGTAGCGGTTGATCGGATACTCCATTTTGGTGGGCGCATAGGCATAGAAATGGCCGAATCCGCCGCCCAGGAAAGGCGCGCTGCCCATCTGCCACATCAGCCACGACAGCGTCTCGGCGCGCTGCGCGGGCTCGGTCGGCAGGAAGGCCCCGAATTTCTCTGCAAGATAGATCAGGATCGCGCCCGATTCGAAGACGCGGATCGGATCGGCGCCGCTGCGATCGACCAGCGCCGGAATCTTGCTGTTCGGGTTGGCGGCGACGAAGCCGCTCGAAAACTGGTCGCCCTCGTGGATGCGGATAAGCCATGCGTCATATTCGGCGCCGCCGTGCCCGGCCGCGAGCAGTTCCTCCAGCATCACCGTCACCTTCACCCCGTTGGGGGTGCCGAGCGAATAGAGCTGGAGCGGATGCTTGCCGATCGGAAGCGCCTTGTCGTGCGTCGGTCCCGCGATCGGGCGATTGATGTTGGCGAAGCGTCCCCCGCTTTCCTTGTCCCACGTCCACACCCGGGGCGGCACATAGTCGGTCTGCTCGGTCATCGGAGGCTCCTCGCGCTGATTATCGGTCGGTTCCCAAACTTAAGGTCTTGGGGGGATTTAGCGTTCGGCGCGCTGCATCATCCGTTCGTCATGCTGAACTCGTTTCAGCATCCATGGCCGGACCCTCCCTTTTGTGCTGCCTTTCATTCGAGGGCAGACCATGGACCCTGAAACAAGTTCAGGGTGACGAAAGGGAGAAACTGCGCAGAAACCCAAATCCCCGCAGACCATAGGAAGGCGTCGGCCGGACGTCCACCGCCGCGCCGTTCAAATTATCCTTTGCGCGCGCAAAGCCGAAATGGCGTCGGCGTCATAGCCGAGTTCGGCCAGGATCGCGTCGCTGTGCTCGCCGACCTGCGGCGCACGGCACGGCGGAATCTTCGCGCTGGCGGACAGGTCGATCGGAGCGCGGATGACGGGCGCCGGCGCGGGCGTGCCGGGATAGGCGACCGGCTCGACCAGCCCCATCGCGGCGACCTGCGGCTGCGCCAGCGCTTCGCCCGGCTTGAGCACGGGCGCCGCTGGAACGCGCGCCTCTGCGAGTTCGGCCAGCGCCTCCGCGCTGGTCCTTGCGATGCACCAGCCCTGCATGATCGCGCTCAGTTCCTCGCCATTGTCGCCGCGCAAGATGTCGCTTGCGAAGCGCGGATCGGCGGGCAGTTCGGGCCGCCCCACCAGCGCCGCCCAGCGGGCGAAGATCGGGCCGCCGACGATCTGCGTCACGATCCAGCCGTCGCGGGTGCGGAACAGGTCGGTCGGCGCCGATCCGAAGCTGCGATTGCCGATCGGCTGGCGCTCGATGCCGTTCAGCGCCTCGTCGATCGTCAGGCCGTTCGACATGGCGAGCGCGGTGCCGAGCAGCGATCCCGACACGCACTGCCCCTGCCCCGTCGCCTCGCGCTCCCGCAGCGCGAGCAGCACGCCGAAGGCCAGATGCAGCGCGGTGCCGAAATCGACATAATTGACCTGCGCGCGATAGGGCTGGCCGGGCGTGCCGGTCAGATGGACGGTGCCCGACATTGCTTGTCCGATGGCGTCGAAGCCGACGTTGCGCGACAGCGGCCCATCGCGGCCGAAGGCGGACGCCGTCGCCAGGATGATCCGCGGATTGATCGCCGACAGGCTGTCATGGTCGAGCCCCAGCTTCACCAGCGCATCGTGCGGCAGGTTGGCGACGACGACATCCGCCGTCTCGACGAGCCGCCGGACGATCCCGCGCCCTTCGGGACTGGCCGGCTTCAGCGTCAGGGAGCGCTTGGCGCGGTTCATCTGCAGGAACATCGCCCCCGAACCGTCGGCGGCGACCGGGACGGTGAAGCGGTCGTCGTTGCCGCCCGGCGCCTCGATGCGGATGACGTCGGCGCCATAGTCGGCAAGCAAGGCCGCGCAATAGGGGCCGGCGATATAGCGCCCGAAATCGAGCACCCTGATTCCCGTCAGCGGCAAGACATGCTTCTCCTCCTGCTTCGCCACCGTCCCATGGCCTGTGGGGATTCGGATTTCGGCACGGTTTGTCCCTTTCGTCACCCTGAACTTGTTTAGCAATTATCCCCTTCCGACAGGTGGGCGTTCCCCGGCGAAAGCCGGGGTCCAGATGGCACAGCGCTGCCTCGCATGGACCCCGGCTTTCGCCGGGGATCACCAGCGTCCCTGTCTCTAAGATATAAACGCCAACTTGTTTCAGGGTCCATGGTCTGCTCTCACCTGAAAGGCGGCGCAAAAGGAGAGCTCCGACCATGGATGCTGAAACGAGTTCAGCATGACGAACGGATGAGGCAGCGCGCCGAACGCCAAATCCCCACAGGCCATAGGACGACATGGGACGACCGTCACCTGTCGAGCCTGCCAGGCTTCTCATCGAAAGCCGCGCCTTGCAATGATGGGGCAAGGTCATATGGTCGCGGCATATTTCAACAGGGGATCATCATTCATGGCGCGTTTCGCAATCGCCTTCGCGGCGGCTCTGGCCTGTTCGACTTCGGCTCACGCGCAGGCCGCCGCCGAAGGAACCGGTACCGACACGTGGGACGTCAACGCCCCGCCCGGCATGACGACGCGCACGGTGCCGATCGCGGTCGACGAGGGAAGCTGGATGAACGTGGACGTCGCGCCCGACGGCCGCACCATCGCCTTCGACCTGCTCGGCGACATCTATACGATGCCGATCGAGGGCGGGACGCCGACGCGGATCGCCGAGGGGCTCGCCTATGAACAGCAGCCGCGCTTCTCGCCCGACGGTTCGCGCATCGCCTTCGTCTCCGACCGCGGCGGCGGCGACAATATCTGGGTGATGAACCGCGACGGCAGCGACAAGCGCCAGCTTTCCAAGGAGGATTTCCGCCTTCTCAACCAGCCGAGTTGGAGCCCCGACGGCCAGTTCATCGTCGCCAAGAAGCATTTCACCACCGGCCGCTCGCTCGGCACCGGCGAGGTGTGGCTGTATCATATTTCTGGCGGCGGCGGCGTTCCGCTGGTCAAGCGCCCGAGCGAGCGCCACCAGAAGGAACTCGGCGAGCCGACCTTCGCGCCCGACGGCAAGGGCGTCTATTACACCCGCAACGTTTCCCCCGGCCCGATCTTCGAATATGCGCAGGACAGCAACACCGACCTGTTCCATATCGAACGCTATGACATGGACAGCGGCGCGATCACCACCGTCGCCGGCGGTCCCGGCGGCGCGGTGCGGCCGACGCCCTCGCCCGACGGCAAGCGCATCGCCTATGTCCGCCGCGAAGGCATGGAATCGAAGCTCTATGTGAAGGACCTCGCCTCGGACGCCGAGCGCAAGCTCTATGACGCGCTCGATCAGGATGTGCAGGAAACCTGGGCCGTCACCGGCGTCTATCCGAACATGGCGTGGACCCCCGACAGCCGCGACATCCTGTTCTGGGCCGGCGGCAAGCTGCGCCGCGTGGCGGGCGACGGCGGCGAAGCGCGCGTCATCCCCTTCCGCATCTCCGACGACCGCGTGATCGTCGACGCCGTCCATCCCGCGGTGGCAGTCGCGCCCGACAGTTTCGAGACGCAGATGCCGCGCTGGGCCGAAGTGTCGCCCGACGGCGGTCAGGTCGTGTTCGAGACGCTGGGCAAGCTGTGGATCAAGCCCGCGACCGGCGGCACCGCCCGGCGCCTGACCGCGGCGAAGGATGCTGCGTTCGAGATGTGGCCGAGCTGGTCGCGCGACGGCAAGTCGGTCGTCTTCGTGCGCTGGACCGATGCGGGGCTCGGCGAAGTCCACGTCGTCGGCGCCGGCGGCGGCGCGACGCGCAGGGTGACGAGCGTGCCCGGCCACTATGCCGAGCCGCGCTTCTCTCCCGACGGCGGGACGATCGTCTTCGAACGGCGCGGCGGCGGCTACCTGACCTCCGGACGCTGGGGCGCGAACCCCGGCGTCTATCGCGTCGCGGCGGCCGGCGGCACGCCCGAACTCGTCGACGCGGACGGCGCCAAGCCGCAGTTCGGGGGATCGGGCGACCGATTGTTCATGGTCGCATCGGGCGGCGGCAAGAGCCAGCTTGTCAGCACCGACCTGTCGGGGCAGGACAAGCGCGTTCATGCCAGCGGCGAACTGGTCAGCGATTACGAGATTTCGCCCGACGGCCGCACCCTCGCCTTTCGCCAGAACCACGACGTCTATGTCACGCCGCTGATGCCGGGCGCGCAGGATGTCGCGCTGGGGATGAAGGGCGGCGCGCTGCCCGTGACGCGCGTCAGCGACAGCGGCGCCGATTATGTCCACTGGTCGAACGGCGGCCGCCGGCTTCACTGGACGCGCGGCCCGACGCTGTTCAGCGCCGACCTTTCCGCCCTGTTCGCCGGCGCGCCGGGCGCGAAGGCGGCCTTCACACCGCCCACCGCCGGCGTGTCGCTGTCGATGACGCAGAGGGCGGCGAAGCATCGCGGCGCGGTGCTGATCACCGGCGCGAAGATCGTCACCATGGCCGACAAGCAGGGCGGGATCGTCGACAATGGCGCGATCCTGATCGAGGACGACCGCATCGCGGCGATCGGCCCGGCGGGGTCGCTCACCGTCCCGGCGGGCACGGTGACGATCGACGCGGCGGGCAAGACCATCGTTCCCGGCTTCGTCGACGGTCACGCGCACGGCCCGCACGGCGACGACGAACTGGTGCCGCAGCAGAACTGGTCGGAGATCGTCAATCTGGCGATGGGCACGACCACCAGCCACAACCCGTCGTCGCGCGCCTCCGAAATCTTCGTCTCGTCCGAAATGCAGCGCGCGGGCCTGATCCTCGCGCCGCGCATCTTTTCGACCGGCGAGGCGATCTATGGCGCGAAGGCGGCGGGCATCTATGCCGAGATCGACAGCTATGCCGATGCGCTCGCGCATGTCCGGCGTCTGAAGGCGCAGGGCGGGCACAGCGTCAAGAACTACAACCAGCCGCGCCGCGAACAGCGCCAGATGGTCGTGCGCGCCGCGCAGGCCGAGGGGATGACCGTCGTGCCCGAAGGCGGGTCGATGTACGCGCAGGGCGTGACCCTGATCCAGGACGGCAACGCGACGGTCGAGCACAATATCCCGCTCCACATCTTCTACGGCGATCTGGTGCAGCTGTGGGGACAGACCAACGTCGATTATACGCCGACGCTCGTCGTCACCTTCGGCGGCCTCGCGGGCGATCCCTATTGGCGGGCGCACACCAATGTCTGGGAGCAGCCGGTGCTGGCGCGGCACATTCCGCCGACCATCCTCGCGGCGGAGAACAAGCGCCGCGTGATCGCGCCCGAAAGCGACTATGTCGACGACGATTCGGCGCGCGAGGCGGCGAAGATCGCGGCGGCCGGGCGCAACGTGTCGATCGGGGCGCACGGCCAGCAGGCGGGCCTCGGCGCGCATTGGGAGATGTGGTCGTTCGTCCGCGGCGGCTGGAGCGCCATCGACGCGCTACGCGCCGCGACGATCATGCCCGCGACCGCGCTCGGCTATGCGAAGGATGTCGGCTCGCTCGAGGTCGGCAAGCTCGCCGACCTCCTCATCCTCGACGCCGATCCGACCGAGAATATCCGCAACAGCGAAAGCATCCATCGCGTGATGCTGGGCGGCCATCTCTATGACCCGTCGACGATGAACGAGGTCGATACCGGGGCGCGGAAGCGCGCGCCCTACTGGTGGGAATCCGACCGTCCCTGACCATCGGGCGGCGACGCTCCGCTTTTGCGACTTGAGGGTTGCAAAGGCGGGGCATCGCCGCTAGGGGCGACGGCCTCAGCGAGGAGAGTTGGCTGAGTGGTCGAAAGCGTCGCACTCGAAATGCGAAGTGCCGGCAACGGTACCGAGGGTTCGAATCCCTCACTCTCCTCCATTTTCTTCCTGGTTCGCGGCCGTGTCGTGGACGGCAAGATTCACCGGCAGGCGGTTGAAACGCAGCGCCGCGGTCATAAATTGGCGTCATGACGGCAAAATCCTCGCCCTTCACCGACATGCCCGGCGTGCGGGCCCCCTTGATCGAGCGCGCGCGCTTTGCGCCGGGCGACATCGTCCGCCACCGCATGTTCGATTTCCGCGGCGTGGTCTTCGACGTCGATCCCGTCTTCTCGAACAGCGAAGAATGGTATGAGGCGATCCCCGAGGCGATCCGCCCGGCGAAGGAGCAGCCCTTCTATCACCTCATGGCCGAGAGCGACGACTCCTCCTACATCGCCTATGTCAGCCAGCAGAATCTGGTGGCGGACGGCGAAGCCGGGCCGGTCGATCATCCACAGCTCGCGGCGATGTTCGACGGGCTCGACCGCGGGCGCTACCGCGTCCGCGCGATCCACCGGCACTGATCCGCCGCGCGATCAGGCCTTGAGCTTCCAGCCCGATGCCAGCAGGCGATAGGTCAGGACGCCCAGCGCGACATTGACCGCGAGGAGGATCAGCGCCGCGGTCAGCACCGGATGCGCCATCGAGGAATCGACGGTGCCGATGAAGCCGTAGCGGAACCCCATGATCGCATGATAGACGGGGTTGGCATGCGTGATCGACTGGAACCACGGCGCCAGCCGGTCGACCGAATAGAAAGTGCCCGACAGCAGCGCGAGCGGCGTCACCACGAAATTGGTCACCGCGGCGGCATGATCGAACTTTTCGGCCCAAACCGACGTGATCAGTCCCAGAAAGCCGAGCATCGTCGCGCCGAGCAGGCCGAAGGCCACGACCGCACCCGGATGGCGCGGCATCACGTCGACACCGGGCCACAGGAGCATCGCCGCCCACAGCGCCAGTCCGACCAGCACCGCGCGGGTGACCGCGGCGCCGATCATCGCGACGATCAGTTCGCCGACGCCCAGCGGCGGCATCAGATAATCGACGATCGTGCCCTGAATCTTGCCGACCAGCAGCGAAAAGCTCGAATTGGCGAAACTGTTCTGGAGCATCGCCATCATGATCAGCCCCGGCGCGACGAAATCGGCGAACGGCACGCCGATGACCTGGCGCCCCGCCCCGCCCAGCGCCACGGTGAAGATCACCAGGAACAGCAGGGTCGTGACCGCGGGCGCCCAGATTGTTTGCAGCTGGACCTTGAAAAAGCGCCGCACCTCCTTGACATAAAGGGCCTGTGTGCCGGGAATGTTGAGCGTGCGGATGCGTGGGACTCCGGGTTCGGCGAAGGGCTGCGTCGCAGCCGGAACGCCGGAGTCGGATCGCGAAATTTGGGGCTGGTCGTTCATGGCGTTCTCGCCTATCGCCTCCCCGACTTCACCGCAAGCTGGGCCTTGACGCCCTGGCCCGCCGGTTCGCGTCGCGATACCGGCGACCGGTAAAGATGAGGAATAGAGCATGTCATGGACCGATGAGCGCATCGAGCAGCTGCGCAGCATGTGGGAAAAGGGGCTGACCGCCAGCCAGATCGCCGACGAGCTTGGCGGTGTCAGCCGCAACGCCGTGATCGGCAAGGCGCATCGCCTTGGCCTCAAGTCGCGTCCGTCGCCCGTGAAGGCGACCGAAAAGGCGAAGCCGGCGCGATCCGCCCCGGTGCCGAAACCGGCCGCGCCGACACCGACGCCCGCGCCGCGCGCTGCCGAGCCCGCGTCCGCTCGCCCTGCCCCGGCGCCGCGCGCCGAGCCGCGCCCGGCGGCGGCCGTTCCGCCGACGCCCGCTCCCGATGCGGCGCCGAAGGCCGATGGACCGCGGATCGTCTCGATCGGACCCGGCGGCTTCATCCGGCAGGGACCGGGCGACCAGCAGGCGCCGATTCCGCCCGCGCCGCCGCGCCGTCTGGTGCCCGCCAAGCCGAGCCCGGAAATCGCCGACAAGACGAGCCTGCTCGACCTCAACGACCGCATCTGCCGTTGGCCGATGGGGCATCCGGGCGAGCCGGATTTCCATTTTTGCGGTGAAGCGGTGAATCCCGGCTTTCCTTATTGCGTCGAGCATTGCGGCCGCGCCTATCAGGCGCAACTGCCGCGCGGCACACGCCGCCCGCCGCCGCCGCCGCCCTTTGGCGGACCCCGCGTCCGGTGACGCCGTTCGGTCAGGATTTCCATTTCGCGCGAACGCTCGGCCTCCAGATGATCGAGCGCGGCGGCGGCGGCTGCAAGATGGCGATCGCGATCGATTCCGAACGGCATTTCAATCCGCATGGCGTCGCGCACGGCGGTGTCGCCTACACGCTGGCCGACACGGCGATGGGCGGCGCGCTGTCCAGCCTGCTCGACGACGACCAGTGGTGCGCGACGCTGGAGATCAAATGCAACTATCATGTCGGGGTGCGCGAAGGCCTGCTGACGTGCGAGGCGCAGGTGGTCCATCGCGGCAAGCGCATCGCCAACATCGATGCCCGCCTGTTTCAGGATGGGCGAATGGTATGTAGTGCCAACGGGAACTTCGCGATCTTCGCGGCGCCCGACGCGGCACGTGAAAAGGGCGCCGACTCTGCCGAGCCGGCGCCCCTTGCGCTGGATCAGACCCTTGCGCTGGATCAGAATCGATAGCTGATCGTTCCGCGCACGCTGTGGGTGCGGAAATGGGGGTCGCTGCGCTGGATGTCGACACCGGTGAGCGGATCGGGCGCCGGCGCGCTACCCTGGCCGACGCTGACGGTATAGTCGTCGTCCTTGAGGTCGGTGTAGAGATATTCGAGGCCGACGGACAGATTCCTCGCCGCCATCACCTCGACGCCGCCGCCGGCCGAATAGCCCCAGCCGTTGGTCTTGCCGCTGTCGGCGAAGCTGTTCACGCTGTTCGTCGTCGCGAACTTGTTGTTGAGCCGCGCATAGGCGCCGCCGCCCGTGACATAGAAGAGCGCGCCGCCGCCCGGCGTATAACCGGCGCGCAGGCGGGCGCCCGCCTGCCAGTCGGCCTCGCGGCTCATCATATAGCTGTCACCCGCGTCCGAGAAACCGCTGACGCTGTCGCGCGCCTCGCTGCGTCCGCCTTCGATCACGGCGCCGAGCACGAAATTGCCCATGCGGCGATCATAGCCGATCCGCCCGAAATATTCGGGGCCGTCCTTGTCGTTGCGGCACCCGATATTGGCGGTGCTCGTCGCGGCGCCGTTGCAGAAACCGGGCGCGAACACATCGCCGCCCGCCGCGTCGAGGACCGGGTCGCCATAGGCGCCGTCCTGGTTGGTGTCGAAGACCAGCGTCTCGCCGCGGTCGCTGCCCTGGAGCGTGCCGCCGCCGCCGATCGAGACATAGGGACCGTTGAAGTCCTGCGCCGGGTCGTGATTGTCCTGCGCCATCGCCGGGACGGCCAGGATCGTGGCCGCCGTGGCGGCAAGAAGGGAGGGGAATCGCATGTTATTTCTCCATTATTCGGTGGCTTTGCAGCCGCCCCCCAAACCCGCGGTGTGCGCGCGAAGTTCCTGCGCCACCGCGAAATGCGACGAGCCGAGCGCCGCGCACGATGCATGAAAGGGTCCGAAAACCGCGCTTGCCAGCCCCCTTTGCGCCCTCCTATAGCCAGACCATGAGTCACGATTTGTTCGATGCCGCCAGCCCCGCGACCGACAGCTACAACGCCTCGCAGATCGAGGTTCTGGAGGGGCTGGAGCCTGTCCGCCGCCGTCCCGGCATGTATATCGGCGGCACCGACGAGCGCGCGCTGCACCACCTTGCCGCCGAGGTCATCGACAATTGCATGGACGAAGCGGTCGCCGGTCATGCCAACCGCATCGAGGTGACGCTCGATGTCGGAAACCGGCTGACGATCGTCGACAACGGCCGCGGCATCCCGATCGACCCGCACCCGAAATTTCCCGGCAAATCGGCGCTCGAGGTCATCATGACCACGCTCCATTCGGGCGGCAAGTTCGAAGGCAAGGCCTATGCGACGTCGGGCGGCCTGCACGGAGTCGGCGTCAGCGTCGTCAACGCGCTTTCGGTCGAAACCACCATCGAAGTTGCGCGCAGCAAGCAATTGTATCGCCAGCATTTCTCTCGCGGCGTTCCGCAGGGGCCGCTCGAAGCGCTCGGCACGACGCCGAACCGGCGCGGCACCAGCGTCAGCTTCGTTCCCGACCCGGCGATCTTCGGCGAGCATGGCCGTTTCAAGCCCCAGCGGCTGTTCCGCATGGCGCGCGCCAAGGCCTATCTGTTCGCGGGGGTCGAGATCCGCTGGAAATGCGCGCCCGAACTGATCGGCGACGACACGCCGACCGAAGCGGTATTCCAGTTTCCCGGCGGCCTCGCCGACCATCTGAAGGACCAGATCGGGACGCGCGAATGCGCGACCGCCGAACCTTTCGTCGGGCGGCAGGATTTTCCGGGCGATCAGGGACGCGCCGAATGGGCGATCGCCTGGCCGCTGTGGTCCGACGGCAGCTACGCCTGGTATTGCAACACCATCCCCACCCCGGCGGGCGGCACGCACGAGGCGGGGCTGCGCGCCGCATTGACGCGCGGGCTGCGCGCCTTCGGCGAACTGATCGGGCAGAAGAAGGCGGCGCAGATCACCGCCGACGACGTGTTCAACAGCGGCGAGATGATGCTGTCGGTGTTCATCCGCGATCCCCAGTTCCAGAGCCAGACCAAGGACCGGTTGTCGAGCCCCGAAGCCGCGCGGCTGACCGAAAATGCGGTGCGCGACCATTTCGACCATTTCCTGTCCGACAATATGGATCGGGGCCGCGCGCTGCTCGGCCTGATCCTCGAACGGATGGAGGAGCGGCTCAAGCGCAAGGCCGAGCGCGAGGTGAAGCGCAAGACCGCGACCAGCGCGCGCAAGCTCCGCCTGCCCGGCAAGCTCACCGATTGTGCGAACGACGGCCCCGAAGGCACGGAATTGTTTATCGTCGAGGGCGACAGCGCCGGCGGCAGCGCCAAGCAGGCGCGCGACCGCAAGACGCAGGCGATCCTGCCGATCCGCGGCAAGATATTGAACGTCGCGAGCGCCAGCGCGGACAAGATCCGCGCCAATCAGGAGATCGCCGACCTCGCGCTCGCGCTCGGCTGCGGCATGCGCAAGGATTGCGACGCCGACCGGCTGCGCTACGACAAGATCGTCATCATGACCGACGCCGACGTCGACGGCGCGCATATCGCGACGCTGCTGATGACATTCTTCTTTCAGGAGATGCCGGACATCGTGCGGAACGGGCACGTCTATCTCGCGCAGCCGCCGCTCTATCGGCTGACGGCGGGCGCGATGACGGCCTATGCGCGCGACGATGCGCATCGCGCCGAGTTGGAAGCGAGCGTCTTCAAGGGCAAGCGGGTCGAGGTCGGCCGTTTCAAGGGGCTGGGGGAAATGAACCCCAACCAGCTCAAGGAAACGACGATGGACCCGAAGTCGCGTTCGCTGCTGCGCGTGACCCTGCCGCAGGAATATGAAGGGCGGCATCAGGTCAAGGACCTCGTCGACCGGCTGATGGGCAAGCACCCCGAGCATCGCTTCCAGTTCATCCAGGCCAATGCCGCGACGCTGGACGAGGCGGCGATCGACGCCTGAGGCGGGTCAACGCCTCTGAAGGCGAAGAGGGCAGAAGGGAAAACGACGCCATGACCCGCCTCCGCACCGCCCTGCTCTCCTCCCTCCTGCTCGCCCCCGCGCTCCCCGCCCCCGCGCTGTTCGCCCAGCCCGCAGAAACTACCGCGCCGGCGGCGGCATCCTTCGACGCGCGCGCGGGACAGATCGTCGGCCTGCTCACGGGACGCGTTCCCTTTGCGGACAGCTTTGCCCCGTCCTTTCAGACCGCGGTTCCCGAGGCGCAGTTCCGCGCGATCGCGGCGAACCTGATCGCGCAATATGGCCAGCCGATCGCGGTCGACAGCACGGCGTCCGACAATGGCCGGTCGGGAACGGTGCGGCTGCGGTTCGAGCGCGGCATCGCGACGGTCCGCCTCGACATCGGACCGCCGCCCGAAGCGCGGATCACCGGCCTGCAGTTCACCGGCTTCACGGTGT
The DNA here is from genome assembly GCF_002953155.1 of Sphingopyxis sp. MG. NCBI lineage: Bacteria > Pseudomonadati > Pseudomonadota > Alphaproteobacteria > Sphingomonadales > Sphingopyxidaceae > Sphingopyxis > Sphingopyxis sp. MG. The sequence goes on along the minus strand of NZ_CP026381.1, from coordinate 1,664,603 downwards.
CCGACGACACTATGGAGCGCGTGACGGGGGAAATCGCGGGCTTGCCGGGGCGCAGCGGCTTTCTGGTCGCCGAAATCGACGGTAACGCGATCCGCCCGATCGCCAGCGCCAACCCCGACCGGCAGTTCGCCACCGGCTCGACCTTCAAGCTCTATGTCCTCGACGAGCTGGCGGCGGCGGTCGCGGCGGGCGAGCGGCGCTGGCGCGACGTCGTGCCGCTGTCGCACCTCAGCTTCTCTTCCGCGGCCACCGGAAACTGGCCGCCAGACACGCCGGTCACGCTGCAGACGCTCGCCAACTGGATGATCTCGGTCAGCGACAATGGCGCGGCCGACACGCTGATCCACCTGCTGGGCCGCGAGCGGATCGAGGCGCGGATGCGGGCCGCCGGCCACAGCGCGCCGTCGCGCAACATCCCCTTCCTGACCACGGTCGAGGCCTTTGCGCTCAAAGGCGACAATTTCGCCGACCTGCGCGCGCCGTTCATCGCCGGAAACGACGCGCAGCAACGGCGGATCCTCGACGCGAACCGCCATCGTTTCACGCTCGCCCAGGTCGACGGCGTCAGCTTCGGCGGCGAACCGCGCTTCATCGACAATCTCGAATGGTTCGCCTCGCCGATGGACGTCGCGCGGGTGCTCGTCGACCTGAAGGCGCGCCGGTCGGATGCCGCGATGGCGGCGATGGCGATCAACAACGGCGTGGGTCCGGCGGCCGCCGCCGACTGGTCGTGGCTCGGCTACAAGGGCGGGTCCGAACTGGGAGTGCTGTCGATGAGCCTGCTCGGACGGCGCAAGGTCGACGGCAAATGGTTCGTCGTCACGGCAAGCTGGAACAATGACAAGGCCGACCTCGACGGCGCGAAACTGGTCGGCCTCGTCACGCGCCTCCTCGCCCTCGCGGCGAGGGATGGCGTCACGCCGTCAGCGCCGCCACCAGCGCCTTGACCTTCGCCTGCCGCCATTGCGGCAAGGGGGCGACGAGCCAGTAGCCGCGCTTCACGGCGAAAGGCTCGCGCACCAGCCGGACGCGCCCCGCCGCCAGATCGGCCTCCGCCAGCATCGCCGGGACATTCGCCTGCCCCAGCCCGTTCGCCGCGGCGTCGATCGCAAGGCCCGCATCGCCGAGCCGCAGCGCGGGCTCGCCGTCCTCGACCGGGCAGCCGGGCCACGCGATGCGCGTCTCGCTCTCGCTGCCGTGTCCCGCGACCGTCACCATATGCGCTTCGGACAGCGGCACGCCCTCATGCTCGCCGGCGCCGTCGGTCCAGAAGATCGCGAGGTCGAGGTTCGCCTCGGTGAAGTCGATGCCGTCGTCGGCCGACACCAGCGTGAAGCGGACGTCGGGCGCCTGCTGGCTGTAACGCGCGAGCCTGGGCGCGAGCCATTTGGCGGTCAGGTCGCGCGGCGCGGCGATCGTCAGCGATTGCGACGACTGGCCCGCCTGCATCGCGCGCACCGATTCCTCGAACATCAGGAACCCCTGCCGCAGCGCGTCGAGCCCGGCGGTCGCCTCTCCCGTCAGTTCCAGCCCCTTCGGGGTGCGGCGGAACAGGACGACGCCGAGCATATCCTCCAGCGCGCGTATCTGTTGCCCGACGGCGGCGGGAGTCACCGCCAGTTCGTCGGCGGCGCGCGTGAAGCTGAGGTGCCGGGCAGCGGCATCGAACACGCGCAGGGCGTTCAGCGGCAGGTGGGTGCGCTTCATGACGCGGTTGCCGGTGCCACCAGCGGGAATTGCGGGATCGCGACGAGCATCTGCGATCCGTCGCCCATCTCCATCATATAGCTGCCGACCATCGACCCTTCGGGGGTGGACAGCGGACAGCCCGATACATAGTCGAACGACGCGCCGGGCGCGATCAGCGGCTGTTCGCCGACGACGCCCTCACCCTCGACCTCGCTCACCTGGCCGCGTCCGTCGCTGATCCGCCAATGGCGGCTGATCAGTTGCGCCGCGACCGCGCCGTCATTTTCGACCCGGACGTGATAGGCCCAGAACCAGCGACCGAGGGCCGGATGCGACTGTTCGGGCAGATAGCTCACCGCCACGCGCACGGTGATCGGCCCGGTGGTCGCCGCAAAGGGGAAGAGAGAGTCGATCATCGTCCGGGCAAGGTCGCTCAAAGCCCCACCCTGGTCAATGCCTGGTCGAGGTCGGCGATGACGTCGCGCGGATCCTCCAGCCCGATGTTGACGCGCAGCAGCCCCTCGCCGACGCCCATGTCGAGCCGCACGTCGGGGCTGACGCCATAATGGGTGGTCGTCCACGGATGGCAGCACAGGCTGCGCGCGTCGCCGATGTTGTTGCTGATGTCGACGAGTTCGAGCGCATTGAGGAAGGCCATCGCCTGCGCGGCGCCGCCGGGCAGGTCGAAAGCGAAGATCGGTCCGCACGCCTCCATCTGGCGCGCCGCCAGTTCGTACTGCGGGTGGCTGGGAAGCCCCGGATGCAGCATGCGCGCGACGCGTCCCTCGATCGCCTTGCCGACCGCGAGCGCATTCTCCGACTGGCGCCGCGCGCGCAGGTCGAGCGTTTCGAGGCCTTTCAACACCACCCACGCGCTGAACGGCGACAGGTTTGGACCGGTGTTGCGCTGAAACGGCAGCAGGACGTCGTTGATGAACGCCGCGCTGCCGCACACCGCGCCGGCGAGCACGCGCCCCTGTCCTTCCATCAGCTTGGTCGCCGAATAGGCGACGACGTCTGCGCCATAGTCGAGCGGGCGCTGGAGCACCGCGGTCGCGAAGGCGTTGTCGACGACGCTGGTGATGCCGTGCGCCTTCGCGAGCCCGCAAACATGCGCCATGTCGACGATGTCGAGCGTCGGATTGGCGGGGGTCTCGAAGAAGAAGACCTTGGTATTGGGGCGGATCGCCCTTTCCCATGCGGCATTGTCGCGCCCGTCGACCACCGTCGATTCGATCCCGAAGCGCGGGCACAGCGTGTCGACGAGCCAGCGGCACGACCCGAACGCCGCCTTGGCCGCGACGATATGGTCGCCCGCCGACAATTGGCACAGCAGCGCCGTGGTCATCGCCGCCATGCCACTCGCCTGCGCGCGGCACGCCTCGGCCCCTTCGATCAGCGCGATGCGTTCCTCGAGCATCGCGACGGTCGGGTTCTGCAGGCGCGAATAGGTCATGCCCTGCTCTTCGCCGGCGAAGCGCGCCGCGACGCTCTCCGCGCTGTCGTAGCTGTAGCCCGAGGTCAGGAAGAGCGCTTCCGACGTCTCACCATGCTCGCTGCGCCACGTGCCGCCGCGCACCGCCTGCGTGGCCGGATGCCAGCGGCGCGTCCTGTCGCGATCGAAACCCGTCGTCTTCTTCATCTGCCCTGTCCGTTCAAAGCCGAAACCACCGCATCGCCGAGCGCGGTCGTTCCCATCGTGCCGCCAAGGTCGGCGCCGCGGCAACCGTCGGCGAGCACCTGCCCCACCGCCGCCTCGATCCGCGCCGCATTCGCCTCGTCGCCGCCCGAATGGCGCAGCAGCATGGCGAGCGACAGGATCATCGCCAGCGGGTTGGCGATCCCCTTGCCCGCGATGTCGGGTGCGCTGCCGTGGATCGGCTCGTAGAGCCCGCGGCGTCCCTTGCCCAGCGAGGCCGAGGCGAGCAGGCCGATCGAGCCGACGCACATCGACGCCTGGTCGGACAATATGTCGCCGAACAGATTGCCGGTGACGATCACGTCGAACTGGCCGGGATTGCGGACGAGCTGCATCGCGGCATTGTCGACATACATGTGGCTGAGCGCGACGTCGGGATATTCGGCCGCGACCTCGATCACCACGTCGCGCCAGAGCTGCGAGGTTTCGAGGACATTGGCCTTGTCGACCGAGCAGAGCCGCTTGCCGCGCCCCTGTGCCGCGCGGAAGGCGACCTGCGCGATCCGCCGCACTTCGCTCTCGCTGTACGCCATGACGTCATAGCCCTCGCGCTCGCCGCCTGCGGTCGTGCGCGTGCCCTTCTCGCCGAAATAGACGTCGCCGTTGAGTTCGCGGACGATCAGCAGGTCGATCGCCGACGCGACCTCTGGACGCAGCGCGGAGCTGTCTTCGAGCCCCGGAAACAGCTTCGCGGGGCGCAGGTTGGCGAACAGCCCCAGTTCGGCGCGCAGGCCCAGAATCGCCTGTTCGGGCCGCAGATGGCGCTCGACCGCATCGAAGCGCGGATCGCCGACCGCGCCGAAAAGAATGGCATCGGCCGCCTTCGCCTTTGCCAGCGTTTCGGGCGGCAGCGGGTGGCCGCTCGCTTCATAGGCTGCGCCGCCGACCAGCGCGCGGTCGAGCGTCACCGGCAGCGCCAGCGCGTCCAGCACCTTCCCGGCCTCCGCCATGATTTCGGGACCGATGCCGTCGCCGGCCAGCAGCAGGATCTTCAATGCTTCGCCTTCCCGTCCGGATCTGGCCGTTCGCCCTGAACGTGTCGCCGGGCTGGTCTTCTCTGTCACGCCGTCGAAAGAAGGACGGTGCTTCGACAAGCTCAGCACAAACGGAGGAAGCGGATGGCCTTGGTTTGACGGGGACGCTCTAAGCAGGCTGGTCGCTTCACGCAACCGCCCTCTTGAGCCGGTCGAGCAATCTTTCCCTTGCCGTCAGCAAGTCGCGGTTGCGCCCGTCGAGCCCGTCGCGGTCGAGAAAATGCCCGGTCAGTGCCAGAAAATCGATGACATCCGTCATCGTGGGTTCGGCCGCCGTCCCGTCGGGCCGATCGTTGCGCAGGAACGGCGGCAGGCGGAGAAGCCGGCTTTCATATCCGGCGGCGGCGGCCGTGCTTACGGCGCCACCCGACTTCGGGCTGACATAGGCCAGATCGTCGGACGTTCCCGTCACGACGCATTCGCCGAGGTCGAGCCCGAAACCGAGTTCGGCGAGCAGCAACAATTCATAGCGCCCGAGCGCAAGCGCCCATTGCCGCGCCGATGGCGCAACGCCGATGGCATCGAGAACGGCGGCCAGCGCGACGTAGAGGGCCGGATAGGGCTGCGCTTCGGGCAGCGTCGCCGCGGTCAGGCTGGTCGCCCATTCGATGGCCGCCGCGGGCAGCGGCTCGGCAAGCAGCGGCGCCCGGCTCGCCAGCAGCTCGACCGTCGCGCCGCCGAGCTGCTCCTCGGTCCGCGCCCGCAGGTCGAGCGCGACCAGATTCCCCGGCATCAGGATCGGCCGCAGGCGCCGCGAGCGGCCACCGCGCACATAGCCCGCGACCAGCCCCGCCTCGCGCGTCAACGCGCGCAATATCGCGCCATGCTCGCCGTGCGCGCGCACTGCGCAGACGATGGCCTCGGTAGAGAATTGCACAGCGCTACCGGATGCCTGCCTGCAATTGACGGAGTACAATCGTAGCTTCCGGATGAATCGATGTGTCTCCGATTCTTCGTTTAAATTCGATAATCTGCCAACTTCTGGTCGATAGCTGCGCGTCAAGCACTTTGTATGCTTTGGCACCTAGAGCGATGATACGTGCCGGTCTTAGCGCAGATATCGCCGGTTGCGTTGTCATCCTCCATACTCTTCCGATTTCGCCGCGCCGTGGCTGGACATCTTGCCGAGTTCGAAAGGGCAGAATGTTCATGAAGGCAATGTCCGATTCCCTTTCTCCTGTGGCGTCGATGATTTTGGAAATGATGCGCCAAATATTGTGAGTTCTTTGCGTCTGCATCCATAAACTAGACAATGCGCCCATTGCTTCTTTCTGATCTGATACAGAGCGGGCTTCTTTGAGGCGGCGACATGCGTCATAAAGTGCTTTGTCAGAGGGATTGCCACGATAGTTGTCGCCACCGCCGCCTGGGTTGATTCCCACGAGCAGCGTACCACCATCCCATGAAGAACCCACCCAACCGGGTGCGGCCTGCATTGCATCATCAACTGACGTTTGGGGCATCAAACGCTCATCATCGAACACCTCTTGTCGCTTGAGGCGCGCGATTCGAGCAAATGCCTGCACTATTTCTTCGTTCACAGCTCAGCCCTTTCCCACCTTCAGAGAATTCAACCCAAGAATCAGGCGGTCAGGCTGGCCAAAGCACCATCTGCGTCTGCGTTACCAGCGCGACATCGGCGCCGTCCTCGGTCCGGATGCGCGTCTGCCATACCGAGAGCCGCTTGCCGATCCTGACCGGCGTCGCCTCGCCGATCAGCACCGACCCTTCGGGACCGGCGCCGAGGAAATTGGTCTTGCTCTCGATCGTCGTCGTGCCGCTCGCCCCCTCGGGCAGCGTCAGGAACGCGCCCACCGCGCCAAGGCAGTCGGCAAAGGCCATGATTGCGCCGCCATGGACGATATGCCCGGCGGTGCAGATTTCGGGGCGCACGGGCAGTTTGCCCGCGACGCGATCCTTCGTTCCTTCGTGGATGGTGACGCCCAGCGTTCCTGCCAGCGGCATCGCGGCTGCAAAATCCATAGTCTATCCTTCCCTTTCACCCCCTCCTCTGAAGAGGAGGGCATCAAAGATCATCCCCCCGCATGATAGAAATCATACACCGCCTGCGCGACGCCCGCGCTCACTCCGGGCGCCTTCTGCAAATCCTCGAGGCTCGCCCCGCGCACCGCGCGCGCGGTGCCGAAATGCATGAGCAGCGCCTTCTTGCGCGCCGGCCCGATCCCCGGCACCTCGTCGAGCGGCGACGACCCCATCGCCTTCGCGCGCTTCTGCCGATGCGCGCCGATCGCGAAGCGGTGCGCCTCGTCGCGCAGGCGCTGGATATAGAAGAGCACCGCGTTGTTGGGGGGCAGTGTGAATTCGCGCCCGTCGGGCAGATAGAAGGTCTCGCGCCCCGCGTTGCGGTCGGGCCCCTTGGCGACGCCGACATAGGGCAGATCGTCGATCCCCAGTTCGGCGAACACGGTCGAGACCGCCGACACCTGTCCGCGCCCCCCGTCGATCAGCACCAGATCGGGCCATTCGCCCCTGGTCCGTTCGGGATCTTCCTCGATCGCGCGCGCGAAACGGCGCTGGAAGACTTCGCGCATCATCGCGAAATCGTCTCCGGGCTGCGTCTCAGCGCGCTTGATGTTGAACTTGCGATAGGCGCCCTTGATCCAGCCCTCGGGGCCCGCGACGACCATCGCGCCGAGCGCGTTGGTCCCCTGGATATGGCTGTTGTCGTAGATTTCGATGCGCTGCGGCGCCTCGTCGAGGTCGAACAGCTCGGCGAGTTCGCGGCCGAGCTTCGCCTGCGTGCTGCTTTCCGCCAGCCGGCGGTCGAGTTCCTCCCCCGCGTTGCGCACCGCCTGTTCGAGGAGACGGCGGCGGTTGCCGCGCTGCGGCACGCTGATCTCCACCTTGCGTCCTGCCGTTTCGCTCAACGCCTCGGCGAGCAGCGGACAATCGTCGGGCTCGCGATCGACGAGGATCAGCTTGGGCGGCGGCACGCCTTCGTAGAATTGCATCAGGAAGCTCGCCATCACCTCGGCTTCGGGCACCCCCGCGACGTGCGCGGGGAAGAAGCTGCGATGCCCCCAGTTCTGCCCGCCGCGGATGAAGAAGCCCGCGACGCAAAGCTGCCCGCCCTTCGCCGCGAGCGCGAAGACGTCGGCGTCGCCCAGCCCGTCGGCGTGGACCGACTGGCTGCCCTGGATGAAGGTCAGCGCCTTCAGCCGGTCGCGCAGCACCGCCGCCAGTTCATAGTCCATCGCCTCGGCGGCCCTGGTCATCGCGGCGCCGAGCCGTTTCTGCACCGCGGTCGAGCGGCCTTCGAGGAAATCCTGCGCGTCGCTCACCAGTTCGGCATAATCCGCCTTGCCGATCCGCCCGACGCACGGCGCCGAACAGCGGCGGATCTGGTAGAGCAGGCAGGGACGCGAGCGGTTGGCGAAGAAACTGTCGGTGCAGCTTCGCAGCAGGAAGGTCTTTTGCAGCGCGTTGAGCGTGCGGTTCACCGACCCGGCGCTCGCGAACGGCCCGTAATAGCGCCCTTTGGCGCGCCGCGCGCCGCGGTGCTTCTGGACGCGCGGGAAATCATGGTCGGCGCGCAGCAGGATGAAGGGGAAGCTCTTGTCGTCGCGCAGCAGCACATTGTAGGGCGGGCGATAGCGCTTGATGAGCTGCGCTTCGAGCAGCAGCGCCTCGGCCTCGCTGGTGGTGGTGACGATCTCCATCGCGCGCGTCTGCGCGACCATGCGCTGGAGCCGCTGCGGCAATCGCGCGACCTGCGTGTAATTGGTGACGCGGTTCTTCAGCGCGCGCGCCTTGCCGACATAGAGCACGTCGCCGCGCGCATCGAGCATGCGATAGACGCCGGGCCGCACCGGCAATTTGCGCACCACGCCGCGGATCACCTCGGCCCCGCGCGTCAGGTCGGGCTTGTCGCCCTCCGCCCCGCTGCCGCGGACGACATAGGTCGCCTTCTCTTCGTTGAACCGGTCGGGAGCGTTAGGGCGAGCCATGGCTGCCATGTAGGCGATGACGCGACGGGTCGCCATAGGGGCGGGCCAGAAAGCCGCGATAGCCCCCAGAAACAAAAACGCCCGCGGATTTTCCGCGGGCGCCTTGGTCCGGCGATGCCGAACGATCAGCCCTTGGCGACCGCCGCGATGGCCTTATCGACGAGGGCCGCGTCCGCCTTGGCATCGTGCCGGGCGGCGATCAGAGCGGCCGCCGCGTCGGTGGCGGCCTTCGCCGCCGCTTCGCGCACATCGGCGAGCGCGCTGGCTTCGGCGGCCGCGATGCGGTCCTCGGCCATCTGCTTGCGGCGCCCGATCAGCGCGGTCGCGTCGGCCTTCGCCTTGGCGACGAGACTCTCGGCCTCGGCTTCGGCGCGGGCGCGCAGTTCCTCGGCTTCCTTTGCCGCGTGGGCGAGCTTCGCCTCATATTCGGCCTTCAGCGATTCGGCGTCGAGCCGGAGCTGTTCGGCTTCGCTGAGCTGTCTGGCGATTTCGGCGATCTTCCTGTCGAGCATCGCGCCGATCCCGGCGGGCGCCTTTTTCCAGACGAGAACGCCGAGGAAGATCGTCATCGCCAGCGCCACCCACCAGCTCGGCGACGACAGGATCGAGCCCGCCGCGCCGCCGCCATGCGCCGCACCGGCGGCTTCGGACAGGATCAGAGTCAGATTAGCCATGGAGCACCGCCTTCACCGCCTGCTTCGCGTCCGCGGCGGCGACCTTCACACCCGACAGCTTCGCGACGAGTTCGCTCGCCGCTTCCGCCGCGACCGACTCGATCTCGGCCATCGCCGATCCGCGCGCCGCGGCGACAGCGGCTTCGGCCGCCGTCATTTTCTGAGCCAGTTCGGCATCGACCTTGGCAAGGCGCTTTTCGGCGTCGCGCGCCGCCTTGTCCTTCGCATCCTGCACCGCCTTTTGCGCGGCGGCGCGGCTGAGGTCGCTCTGCTGGCGATATTGTTCCTCCAGCCCGTCGGCGGAGGCGTGCGCCGCCTTGGCCGCGGCCAGATCGTCGGCGATCTTGCGGTCGCGCGCGTCGACGGTCGCCTCGATCTTGGGATACATGCCGAGACCGATCACCACGAAAACCGCGCCGAAAATCAGCGCGAGCCAGAAAAGCTGCGATGCGAAGAACCAATTTTCCGCAAGCTGGTTGATCTGTGGCATTTCTCTTCTTCCGATTGACGACTGCCCGGCGCACGCGCGCCGAAAGGCCGCCGCGCCGTCCCGCCACACGGCGGAACCGGCGCGGCGTCGACCGTCAGGCCGCCTTCAGATAGAGCAGGATCGCGATCAGGAACGACAGCAGGCCCAGAAGCTCCGCCGCGGCGAAGCCGATGAACAGACGGCCCTGCTGACCGTCGGCCGCCGCCGGATTGCGCAGCGCGCTTTCCAGGAAGCTGCCGAAGACATTGCCCACGCCGATCGCGGCCATGCCGGCGCCGATCGCGGCGAGACCGGCACCGATGAGCGTCGCTGCTTGTGCGTCCATGAACTTAACTCCTTGAGATAAACGTTTGGATTAAAACGGGATTAGTGAAGATTGACCGCGTCGTTGATATAGAGCGAGGTCAACAGGGCGAAAACATAGGCCTGGATGCCCGCGACCAGCAGCTCGAGCGCGCTGATACCGATCATCAGGGCGAGGCTGGCGATGCCGACCGGGAGCCCGATCGCGACGCCGGCGCCCGAGCTCTGGACGATGAAGTTCGCGAACACCTCCAGCAGCACGTGTCCGGCGGTCATCGCGACGAACAGTCGCAGGCCGAGGCTGAACGGGCGCACCATGAACGACACGAACTCGATCGGCGCGATGAACGGGATCATCGGCCACGGCGTGCCGTGCGGGACGAAGAGCGAGAAGAAATGCAGCCCGTGGCGCCAGAAGCCGACGACCAGCACGATCGCGAAGGACAGGATCGCGAGGATGCCGGTGATGGTGAAGTGGCTCGTCACGGTCAGCGGGTGCAGGCCGGCCAGCGCAAAAGGCACCATTCCCAGCACGTTGCAGAACAGAATGAACATGAAGAGCGAAAAGACATAGGGCGTATACTTGCGCCCTTCCGGTCCGATGTTCGTCGACATCATCGACGACACGAAACCGGTGAAACCTTCGACGGCCATCTGCCAGCGCCCGGGAACGAGCTGCCGCTTCATGCCGCCGAGCATGAAGAGCCACAGGATGACGGCGGCGGCGGCCATCCAGACCGCACTGGTGGTCAGCCACACCTCCCGTCCCTCGACCGCGAACAGCTTCGCGATCGGTTCGACGGTGAACTGGTGCATCGGGTCGAATTTACCGGCCTCTGCGGACACGCGCGTCACTCCAAACTATCCCCGCGCCTGACGGTGCCGGGCTGAACCTTGAGCCTATGCCGAACCGCCCTTGTCGCGCGATGCGGCATTGGCGATCCGAAAGATATTCCTGAAGGCGACGACGACCCCGAGAGCCAGCATCCCCAACAAACCCCAGGGCGAGGTGTCGGCGAAGCGGTCGATCAGCCAGCCGATCAACGCACCGCCCAGCATCCCGCCCAGCAATTCGGCCAGAACCCGGTTTCCGAGCCGATAATTGGCGTCGGATTCGGGCGCACTGACCCCGGCCCGCCTGGCTTCTGCGGCTTCGGCCCGGTCCAATCGCTCTTCGAGCGAGACCAGGCGCGAATCCTCCGAAGCTGGTTCCGGATCGCTGCCATTCCCCGTCATCTTCCGCCATCCTCCTGAAACAGAACCGGAATGCCCCGATTCTGCCTGCGAAAAAAGGCCCGAAAAATCGGGGGACCCCTGAGGCGCGGTCCGTTTAGAAACGCCGCCCCATGAAGTCAATGCCCGCACGCGAGCGCGCGGCTTAATCTTGCTGCGCTGCGGCAATATCGTTCGGAGCGTGCCTCTTGCGGACGCAAAAATGCCGCCGCGTTTAGGGGCGCGGCGGCATCAAGCGCCCGCGGGCGCTGCGAAGCTCTGATCTCAGGGGCAGCGCGAATCCCGCACCGGCGCGCCGCTGTCGCGGGTCAGCCAGCGGCCGTCGGGCGCCTTGTACTTCTCGCCCGCCCTGGTCTTCGCGATCAGGTTGCATCCGGTCGCAAAGGCGAACTGCTCGACCGTGCTGCCCTGCGGCGCATTGCTGGTATAGGCGGCCTTGCGCTTGATGTTGATGTCGGTGACGAGCTTGCGCACCGCATCGGTCGGCGTCGACACGAAGCCCAGATAGCCATCGGGCTGCTCGCCGATCTGGCCGTCGGCCCGTGCCTGCTCATAGGCCGGATCGCGCTGCGCCATCGCCGAGGGAACGGCGACCGCCACCGCGGCGGTGACTGCAATCGCCGCCATCGCCATCGTGCCGGGTTTCCACTGTTTCACACGCATCTCTTTTGTGTCCCCAATCCAGTTCGCGTCAGAATATCTCGCTATTCTGCTCGATGAGCTTCTTCGCATCGCCATCCAGCCTATACACGACTTCCTGCTTGATGTTGATGTTCAGGTTGATCTCGATCGGCTTGTCCGGCGTGTCGATCTGTACGCAGCCCGCGAGGGCAGGCGCAAGGATCAGGCTCGCCAGAGCATGCGCGCCGATGGCATGCCTCCTTGCTCCGGTCTTGATGGCGGTCATGGCATGGGCTCGCTTTCTGGGGGCTGAACGGGTTTCGATGCGGCGGCGGCCGCGGCTTCGGCCTCTTCCTGCACGCGCAACAGGGTCGACAGATTCTGTTCGATCAGCAGCGTCGGATCGTAGAATCCCTTGGCCGATGTGATGAGCTGGCGGAAGGGCGCCTGGATCTTGACGTTGAAGACCAGCGGCAATCGGGCGATCTGTTTGGTCAGGAAATTGCGCGTCGCGCCCTCGCCCTGCCCCACGCCGCCGAAGCGGATGTCGGTCACCATCTCGCCGTCCAGATCCCCGTTCAATATGATCGTCAGGTCGTCATATTGGAGCGATCGCAGCGCGCCAAAGGCAAAATTGGCGATCGCGCCCAGATTGTGGTTCGACAGTTCGCCGACATAGGCGAGCGTCCCGCCGCCGGCGCGCGCGTCGATCCGCCCGCCGACGATGCGCCCGCCGAGCCCGTCGAATTCGACCGGCAGCGTCCCGTCGAACAGGCCGGTCGCGTTGATGTTGTCGAAGCCGAACTGCTGGAGGAAAATCGCCGCATCGACGCCGACGATGTCGAACGACAGGCGCCGCGTCTGGCTGGCGTTGAAATCGAGCGTCGTCGGGTGCAGCGACAGTTCACCGCCCGCGAACGGCCAGCGCCCACCGTCGATCCGCACGCGATTGTCGCCGAGCAGCCGATAGGTGATCGTCCCCCCGATCACCGGGATGCCCGGGTTGATCTCGTCGATCCGGGCCACCTGCCCCGGCGCCGACCGCAGGCCGATCAGATCGTCGAAGGTCAAGGTCGCGGTCAGCCCCGTCACCGGACCGAAGGCAGCGGCCAGATTCGCGTCGGCGGTCGCGAAGGTGCCGTGGCTGGTGACGCCATCGGGCGTCCATTCGATCCGCCCGTCGCCGACGACCGATCCCTGGACGTTGGCGACGACGCCGAGCGCGAGGCGGGTGAGCTGATCGGGCTGGAACCGGTCGTCGAATCGCAGTTCGCGGACCTTGAGGTCGGCGGCGCCGGTGCCGCTGTCGAGCCGGTGGGTGATCGTCGTGTCGACGACCGATCGCCCGCTCTTCTCTTCGCGAAATGCCGCCTCGGCATCGATCGCGCCGTTCGCGAAGCGCAAATGCGCGCCTTCGGCGACGAGCGGAAAGAAGCGCGCGTCGGGCTCTGCGTCGGTCAGGCGCACGCCGCCGTCGAGCGTCAGCCCGCCGCTGTCCCAGCGCCATGCCCCCGCAATGTCGGACAGGATGAGCGGAACGGCGCCGATCTTGCCGCCCGCGCCCTTGAGGTCGCCGCCCATCCCTTGCGCCGCCCGGCGACCGGTCAGCGATGCGGCGGCGAAACGCGTCGCGCCGTCCCCCTCGCCCAGCCGCACCTCGGCGCCGGCCAGCGCCCAGCGCATCGCGGCCAGATCGATGTCGGCACCGCGCGCATCGAAAGCGAAGGGCGAGGTCCCGCTCGTCCCGCGCAGCGCGATGCCCGGCACGCGGATATGCCCGCGCAGCCCCTGCGGCCCCGCGCTCAGCAGCGGCGCGCCGGGACGGCTGCACAAGTCGATTCGCGTGGGTGCCAGCCGGAACCCGCCCACATCGACCCGGTCGGCGCCGATTCGCGTGCAGCCGCCGTCGAGCGCGAGCGCGCCGTTCGGCGCCAGCACGCCGGCGAGCGGCACCGACAGCCGCTCGACGCGCCCATCTCCGACCGGCCCCGACAGCTCGGCGCGGGTCGCGAAACGCAGCAGCGCGCCGCCCGAGAATCGCACCGGAGCCAGCGCAAGGCGCGCGCCGCCGGCGGCATAGGGTTCGACTGTTGCGACGCCGGCGATCGTGCCATCCGCGTGCCGGTCGAGCTGGAGCGATCCCGACGGCAGGCCGCCGCCACCGAATGCCCATTGTCCGGCGGCGATCACGGCGGATTCGGGCGCGCCCAGCAGATAGGCGATGCGGCTGTCGTCGCTGCCGGTGAAATAAGCGCCGCTGGCACCGCGCAATTCGGGAGCGATCAGCTCGATCCGGGCCGATTTCCCCTCCCCCGCCAGCGCGAATCGCGCCTTGCCTCCGGTTTCGGCGAGCATGGCGGCAAGCGCCGTCGCCGCGCGCTCCGCCAACGGGCCGACCGGGGTGCCGTCGAGCGAGCGACCACCCTGAACGATGGCGCGCCGCAGCGCTTCGCCGGCGCGGGCGCGGGCGAATGTCAGTTCGCCGTCGACCTTCGGCGCCTGCTCGCCGACCGTGGCCCTGGCGGTCAGCGCCACCTGCTCGGCGGTGACGGCATCGGCGCGCAGCCCCGCCATCGCCGCCTCCACGCTGATCGCGGTGCGACCGGCGTCGCCCGAGAATTGCGCGCGGGCGCCGATCCGTTCGGCCGCCGCCGGTCCCGCCGCGAGCCGGACAATGCTGGCATCGGCGGTACCCCGCCATTGGCGCAGATCCTCGGACAGCGAGAGATCGAGCGCAATCTGCGGCGACGCAGCCGTCAGCTTGCCTTCGGCGCAGGCGAGGCTTGCGCCGCGGAGCGGCCCGACAAGCTGCGGCCGCACGTCGCGCACGCGCACGCTGCCGTAAAAGCTGACGTCGCGACCGCTGCACCCGGCCGCGGCGAGCGTCGGCGCGACCAGCGCGAGCCTTCCGTCAAAATCCCGGCGCAGATTGCCCTTCCCGTTCAGAGCCGCACCGACGGCGCCCCACGGCGTCCTCACGCGCGCGCGCGCATCGTCGAGCGTCACCGCCAGATCGGGCAGCACGAAAGGCGACGTGCTCGTCGGATCGCGGAACTTGTCGAGCGCGCCGAAAGACAGGCGCCCGTCGGCGAAGGCGCCGTAGAGACGCACGCCTTCGGCGTCGATCCGCGCCACATAGGGACCGGTGAAGCCCCAGTCGAGCACGACCTCGACGCGGCGCGCGGTCAGGTCGGGACGCGCGGGATCGCCGATGACGATGTCGGTCAGCCGCTGGGTGCGGAAACCGATCCGTTCGATCGTGTAGCGCGCGGGCACCCCGCGCTGGTCGAGCTGGTCGCGAATGAAGCTGTCGGCGATCGGCGCGCGCGCGAACCACAGGCCCGCCGCGATCGCGATCAATGCCCCGCCCGCGATCCAGCGCTTGCGGAGCCGGGGCCGCGATGCCGAATCTGCGGCGACAGGCTCGTTCATGCGCGCGACCGCGACGAAAAAGTGGCGGATCGCGAAACCGGCGATGACGTCATGCGGTCATATTCCAATCTCGCCCGTTCCCCGTCCCCGGTCTGCCCTTCCTGTCAGCAACGCCGGAATTCCCGTTTCGCTGCAAGATATTGCACCGCATCGAAGCAAAAGCGTTTCTATGACCGTTGAGCGTGCCTCACAAGGCGGTTATTCCGGTCCCGACATGGCCGACGCGCCCGCCCCGATCCCGGACCACGCCGGTCATCGCGCTCGCTTGCGCGCGCGGCTGCTCGGCGGCGATGCCGATGGCATGGCCGATTACGAGCTGGTCGAATATCTGCTCGCGCTCGCCATCCCGCGTCGCGACACCAAGCCGCTCGCCAAGGCGCTGCTGCGCGAATTCGGTTCGCTGGCGCAGCTCGTCAGCGCCGACCCCGAATCGCTGCGCCGCGTCGCCGGCATGGGCGACACGGCGGTCGCGGCGCTGAAGATCGTCCAGGCGGCGAGCCTGCGGATGCTGAAGGGCGAATTTCGCGATCGGCCCCTGCTGTCGAGCTGGGACGCGCTGCTCGACTGGCTGCGCGCCGACATGGGGCCGATCGACATCGAACGCGTCCGCGTCCTCTACCTCAACGCGCGCAACATGCTGATCCGCGACGAGGTGATGAGCGAAGGGTCGATCGACCAGTCCGCCATCTATGTCCGCGAGGTCGTCAAGCGCGCGCTCGAACTGGGCGCGGCGGCGATCGTCCTCGTCCACAACCACCCGAGCGGCAGCCCCGAACCGAGCCGGCAGGACATCGCGATCACCCGCGACATCGCGGAGGCGGCGCGGAAGCTGGGGATCATGCTCCACGATCACATCATCATCGGCGGCGGCGATCATCGCAGCTTCCGCGCGATGGGCCTGTTGTAAGGCGGCGCGGACGCGCGCCCGGCTCCGGCCCGCGCCGCGACGCCATCGGAATGTTTGACTTGCGCCGCGCGGCACGACATCATCGCGCCATGCCGACTCAGTGCACCCCTTCCCGTTTCGACCTCCGCGCGGGTCAGATTCTCGTGGGCCTCTAGCCCCGGGTCCGGTGCCTCCTGCCCCGAACCCGGGGCGAAAATCCACCCAACCCGATTCCAGCGGCGCAGCCGAGCCTCGCCCGCAATCCTCTTTCGGAAAAAAAGAACCCATGACGACCACCAGCAAGGCGACCCGCCGGCCGCCCATCCACATGATCGATACCGAAGCCGACGCGCTGACCGACCTTGCTATCGCCAAGGAAGACGATCTGCCGCAGGTCAGCGAAATGCTGCTGAACGAAATCGCGCGCGCCACCATCCACAAGGCCGAGCGCATTCCGTCCGATGTCGTGACGATGCGCTCGACCGTCGAGTTCGTCGACGAGAACAGCGGCGCGGCGCGGACCCTGCAGCTCGTCTACCCGCGCGACGCCGATATCTCCGCGGGCCGCATCTCGATCCTGACCCCGGTCGGGGCGGGACTGATCGGCCTGCGCGAGGGCCAGACCATCCGCTGGCCCGACCGTGACGGGCAGGATCATAATCTGTCGATCGTCCGCGTCACGCAGGCCGAAGCCGCCTGATCCACGCGCACCGCGGACAAACGGAAACAGCCGCCGGATCGCTCCGACGGCTGTTCCGCCGTGTCTGGGACCTATTCAGGTCAGGGACGCATTCAGGCGCCGCGCGACAGGAAGCCGATGAGTTCGGTCTTGCTGACGCCGCCCGACTTGTCGGCATCGGCGGCGCCGAACGCCTGGGCAACCCAGCTCTTCACCTGCTCCGATTCGGGATCGACCGTCGGGTCGGTCGCGGTGCGCAGCTTCTTCATCCAGGCGGAGAATTCCGTCTCGCTGAGTTCGCCGTTCGCGTCGCCGTCATAGGTGGGAAATTCCTGCTCGACGATCTGCGCGATCTGGCTCGGGGTCGCAGCGCTGTCCGACGGGGCGGGACTCGACTGCGGCGGCGGGCTCGACGGAGCCGGCTGGGCCGTCATGTCGTCCACCGGCGGCGGCGTGTCCGGTTCGACCGGTGCCGGTGCGGTCGTTTCAGCCGGCGGCATCGTTTCGGGCGCGGTCTGCGTCGCATCGTCGGGCGGCGGGGCTTCCGTCTGCGCGAACGCGGGGAAACTCACCGCGGCCGCGCCGATCATAAGCATATGTTTCAACATGATCTGTCTCCATTGGCGGCGACGGGGCCGGATTCGACAACCCGCGGCCTTGGTTCGAAGGGGCATGAGAACAACCGCCCGCGCGCCGCGAAAGTTGCCGCAGGCGCCCGATTGGCGTAGCCGCCTGCCCCTGCTAGGGGGCGGCTGGTCGCGATTCCGCCTGCATAACGCGACAAGGCGCCGCAAAAGGAAGGAAATTCAATGGTTCCGCGTTACGCCCGACCCCAGATGACCGCGATCTGGTCGCCCGAGAATCGCTATCGCATCTGGTTCGAGATCGAGGCGCACGCGACCGACGCGCTGGCCGAACTGGGCGTCGTGCCGCAATCGGCGGCCAAGGCATTGTGGGACTGGTGGGCGACCGGACCGGCGATCGACGTCGCGGCGATCGACGCCATCGAGGCGGTGACGAAGCACGACGTCATTGCCTTCCTGACATGGGTCGCGGAGCATGTCGGCGACGAAGCGCGCTTCATGCATCAGGGCATGACGTCGAGCGACGTGCTCGACACCTGCCTTGCCGTGCAACTGACGCAGGCGGCCGACATATTGCTCGCCGATCTCGACGCGCTGCTCGAGGCGATCAAGCGACGCGCCCATGAGCACAAGCTCACCCCGACGATCGGCCGCAGTCACGGTATCCACGCCGAACCCGTCACCTTCGGGCTCAAGCTCGCCGAAGCCCATGCCGAATTCGCGCGGTGCAGGACCCGCCTGATCGCGGCGCGCGCCGAGATCGCGACCTGCGCCATTTCGGGCGCGGTCGGCACCTTCGCCAATATCGACCCGCGCGTCGAGGCGCATGTCGCGGCAAAGCTCGGCCTGGCGATCGAGCCCGTCTCGACCCAGGTCATCCCGCGCGACCGCCACGCGATGTTCTTTGCCACGCTGGGCGTCATCGCCTCGTCGATCGAGCGGCTCGCGGTCGAGATCCGCCACCTCCAGCGCACCGAGGTGCTGGAGGCCGAGGAATATTTCTCGCCGGGCCAGAAGGGCTCGTCGGCGATGCCGCACAAGCGCAACCCGGTGCTCACCGAGAATCTGACCGGGCTTGCGCGCATGGTGCGCAGCGCGGTGACTCCGGCGCTGGAGAATGTCGCGCTGTGGCACGAACGCGACATCAGCCATTCGTCGGTCGAGCGCTTCATCGGTCCCGACGCGACGGTCACGCTCGACTTCGCGCTCGCGCGGCTGACCGGCGTGGTCGACAAGCTGCTCGTCTATCCCGCGCGGATGCAGAAGAATCTCGATCGCATGGGCGGGCTCGTGCATTCGCAGCGCGTCCTGCTGGCGCTGACGCAGGCGGGCGCGAGCCGCGAGGACAGCTATGCGCTGGTCCAGCGCAATGCGATGAAGGTCTGGGAATCGGATGGGCAGCTGTCGCTGCTCGACCTGCTGAAGGCCGATGCCGACGTGACCGCGCGCCTGTCCGCCGACCAACTCACAGACCTGTTCGACCTCGGTTATCACATGAAGCATGTCGATACGATCTTCGCGCGCGTCTTTGGAGCCGCATAGAGCAACGGCCGATTAGATTGAATCGGCCATTGCTCTATTTGCTTTCGTTTTCCGCATTCTGCGAGTCGTCGGCTGTGCCAGCCGACTTCAGAATGCTTTAAGATCTGTGGGGATTCAGAGTTTATCGCCGCGATATTGTGTGAAGCCGTGTTCCCCCGCCCTTCGACTGCCCGCAGGGCGGGCGCTCAGGATAAACTTCCGCCATAGGCGGAAGGCGGGGGTCCATCTTCGGCCGGTTCCATCTCGAAACCACCGCAGATGGGTCCCCGCCTTCGCGGGGACACACGATAAAGGACAGTCGCAAGATGAATCCCCACACGCCTTAGGCTGGCGTCCGGAGCCGAAGTCGCCTAGAAACCGTCCGAGGCCAAGCAAGGAGCGGAACAGTGGGAATCCTGCGCACCATCATCTGGGTCCTGCTGACCATCGTCCTGCTGCTGTTCGCCTTCGCGAACTGGAACGCGGTGACGGTGACCATCTGGCCGGGCTGGGAAGCCGAGACCAAGCTGCCGGTGATCGTGCTCGTCGCCTTCGCGCTGGGCAGCCTGCCGACGTGGATCGCGCTGCGCGCGACGCGCTGGTCGCTGAAGCGTCGTCTCGATGCGAGCGAGCGCCAGCTCGCCGACCTGCGCGCGATGGCCAATCGCCCTGCCGATCCCGCGCCTTCGACCGTGCCGGTCAACGATATCCCGCCCTCGCCCCTGGAGTCCGCATGACGTCGCCGCTCTATCTCGCCATCGACACGCCGCACCTCGACGCCGCGCAGACGCTGGCGCAGAAGGTCCGCCATCACGTCGGCGGGCTGAAGCTCGGGCTCGAATTCTTCTGCGCCAACGGGCATCATGGCGTGCTCGAAATGGCGAAGCTGGGTCTGCCGATCTTTCTCGACCTCAAGCTCCACGACATTCCGAACACGGTGGCCAAGGCGATCCAGGCGCTCCGCCCGCTCGAACCGGCGATCCTGACCATCCATGGCGCGGGTGGCCGCGCGATGATGGAGGAGGCGAAAGCGGCGGCGGGCGCGAACACCAAGGTGGTCGCCGTGACCGTGCTGACCAGCCTCGATTCGCCCGACCTCGACGACATCGGCGTTGGCGGAACCCCGCACGATCAGGTGGTGCGCCTCGCGGCGCTGGCGCGCAGCGCCGGCCTCGACGGCATCGTCTGCTCGGGGCAGGAGGTCAAGGCCGCGCGCGCGGCCTGGCCCGGCGGCTTCTTCGTCGTTCCCGGCGTCCGCCCCGCCAACGGCAAGCTGGGCGACCAGAAACGCGTCGTCACCCCGGCCGAGGCGATGGCCGACGGCGCCTCGATCCTCGTCGTCGGACGCCCGATCAGCCAGTCCGACGACCCCGACCTCGCAGCGCGCGCGATCGAGGCGACGCTTTAAGGTCTGTGGGCATTCAGAGTCTATCGCCGCGATATTGTATAAAGCCGTGTTCCCCCGCCCTTCGACTGCCCGCAGGGCGGGCGCTCAGGATAAACTTCCGCCATAGGCGGAAGGCGGGGGTCGATCTTCGGCCGGTTCCATCTCGAAACCACCGCAGATGGGTCCCCGCCTTCGCGGGGACACACGATAAAGGACAGTTGCAAGATGAACCCCCACAAGCCTTAGGCCGGATCGACATTCAGCTCTGGCGGCCTGCGAATGGCGGCTTTTCGCGCCTCCGGTGGCCACGTGCCGTCAGCACGCTGCGCTGCGGGTCCCGGAAATCCACCATTTTGACCTGTGGTCGTCTTCGACTCCGGCTCGCCATCTTCCGAATGTCGATCCGTCCCACGCGTCAGTTGATAACAAGCGCCGGGGACTGAATGTTGTAGCCGACAAGCACCGGTCCATTCGGTGAAGATTTGAATGTGAAAGTTTCGACGGCGCGGCCTTTTTCGTAGATCGTCTCCATATTCAGGACCGTCAGGGTCCGCCCGTTCACGATATTGACCTGCCATCCTCGCTGCGTCGTGTTTCCCGCCTTGCCCAGCTTGCGCTGCACGGCACCAAGAAACTCCTCGAATTCTGCGACATCCGCCGAACGCTGCATTTCCTCGCCGGAAGCAAAGTAGATGTCGTCAAATTTTCCGGCATTGGCGTCGTCGTGAAATGCATCGACCGCCTTTTCCGAGGCGGCGACATCGGTGGCCATGTTCGCAGGATTGCAGGCCGTCAGGCCCAGAAACAAAAGCATCCATAATATGCGGTGCATCGCAACCTCCCCCGCGAGGCTGTACCACGACCGGCGTGCTGCCAACCATAGGTATCTGCGGTTGCCTTGATGCCATTTGCAGCCCAAAGACCCTCGCATGCCACCACTCATCAAGATCTGCGGTCTCTCGACACCCGAAGCGGTCGATGCGGCCATCGAACGGGGCGCGGCCTACATCGGGCTTGTCCATTACGAGCCGAGCCCGCGGCATGTCGACCTTCGGACCGCCGCCGAATTGCGGCGCCGTGCCGGGGCGCACGTCAAGGTGGTGCTGCTGCTCGTCAACGCCTCGCAGCAACTCACCGGGCAGGCGCTCGCCGCGGTGCGGCCCGATGTCGTCCAGTTCCATGGCACCGAGACTCCCGAATGGCTGGCGGTCGTGAAGCGGCTGGTTCCGGCGGAGATATGGAAGGCGATCGGGCTCAAGGACGCGGGGACGCTCGAACGGATCGAGAAATATCGCGGCATCGCCGACCGCATTCTGTTCGACGCCCCCGCCTCGGCGCTGCCCGGCGGCAACGGCGCGCGCTTCGACTGGTCGCTACTCGCCAACCACCGTCACACGATCGACTGGGGCATCGCCGGCGGCCTGACTCCCGACAATGTCGCCGCCGCGATCGCGGCGACGCGCGCGCCGCTCGTCGATGTCTCCTCGGGCGTCGAAAGCGCGCCCGGGGTCAAGGATCTCGACCGGATCGCCGCTTTCTGCGCGGCGGTGCGCGCCGCTCAATAAGCGTCGCTCAGCGCGAAATCCTGCCGCCGTTCGCGCCACGCGCCGCGCGTGAAATCGGGGAACTCCAGCGTCCGGTTATCCTCTGCGATCGACTGTTCGGACAGCGGCGTGATCGCGCTCCACGTCAGCGCGTCGTAAATGTCGATCGGCATCGGCGCGCCGGCCTTCAGCGCCTTGACGAAGGCGTTGAGAACGAACCAGTCCATCCCGCCATGCCCGGCCCCGACCGCCTGGTCGGCGTGACGTTTCCACAACGGATGGTCGTACTGGCCGAGCACGGTCTCCGCCGGTTCCCAGCGATGCGGTTCGGGGCTGCGGCCTTCGATGTAGAGCGATTTGGCGACGTCCATCCACAATCCGCGCGTCCCCTGCACCCGGAAACCGAGCGAATAGGGGCGCGGCAGGTTGGTATCGTGGGTCAGCCGGATCGTTTCGCCATTGGCGCAGGCGATGCTGGTCGTCACGACATCGCCCAGCGCGAAACGCACCGCCGCATTGGGGTGGTCCGCGCCGCCCTGCGCGACCACATGATCGTGCAATCCGCGCGCCTTGCTCGCATAGCTGGTCAGCCGGATGAAGCGGTTGCCGCGGTTGATATTCGTCCACATCGCGCAGGGGCCGATGCCGTGGCTGGGATAGAGATCGCCGTTGCGCCGGACGCTGTGGTCGGTGCGCCAGCGCGCCTCGGACCAGCCTTTCGCGCCGAATTCGGCGCCGCCGCCATAGGGACGGCCGGGAATGCCCGAATTGAATTTCACGTCGCGCAGATCGTGCTGATAGCCGCCTTCGAGGTGGATTATCTCGCCGAACAGGTCCTGCCGCACCATGTTCAGCACCGCCATGACGTCGCGGCGATAACAGACATTTTCCAGCAGCATATAGGGCGTGCGCGTCGCCTCATGCGCCGCCAGCACGTCCCAATGGTCCTGAAGCGTGATGCCGGCGACGACCTCGCACCCCACCGCGACGCGCGCCTCCATCGCCGCGATCGCCATCGGCTTGTGCCATTCCCACGGGGTGACGATCAGCACGCCGTCGAGCGTTCCCGGTTTCAGCATCGCGCGCCACGCCTCGGCGTCGCCGGTGAAGCTGGCGGGGCGCGGCTTTCCCGCCGCATCGAACTGCCCCTTCGCGGCTTCGAGCACGAAGGGGTCGATGTCGGCGATCGCGGTCACGTCGACGTCGTCGCGGCGCAGCAGTTCGCGCAGGTGGACGCGTCCGCGCTCGCCGGTGCCGATGACGCCGATCCGCAGCCGCGATCCGCCGCGGTCCCGCGCAATGGCCGGTGCGGCGGCCGCCGTCGCCAACGCCGCGCCGCCCGCCATCAACAATTCGCGCCGATTCATGCCCCCGCTCATCCGTCTGCCTCCTTGCCGTGACCCTCGCCGCTGTTTGAAGCGCATCGAGGCTATGGACAAGGGCGTCATAGCGCCTAAGGGACACAGCCAGCCATGACCGAAGCCGCTCCCCCCCGCTCCGCCCTATCGAACAGCCTGCGCACCGGGCCCGATGCGCGCGGTCATTTCGGCGCCTTCGGGGGCCGCTATGTCGCCGAAACGCTGATGCCGCTGATCCTCGACCTCGAACGCGAATATCGCGCCGCCCAGGCCGATCCGGCGTTCAGGGCCGAATTCGAGCATCTGCTCGAACATTATGTCGGCCGTCCGAGCCCACTCTGGCATGCCGAGCGGCTGACGGCCCATCTGGGCGGCGCAAAAATCTATCTGAAGCGCGAGGATCTGAATCACACCGGCGCGCACAAGATCAACAATTGCATCGGCCAGATCCTGCTCGCGAAACGGATGGGCAAGACGCGGATCATCGCCGAGACCGGCGCGGGGCAGCACGGCGTCGCGACCGCGACCGTCGCGGCGCTGTTCGGCCTGCCGTGCACCATCTTCATGGGCGCGGTCGACGTCGCGCGGCAGCAGCCCAACGTGTTCCGCATGAAGCTGCTCGGCGCCGAAGTGGTCGCGGTCGAATCGGGCGCGAAGACGCTGAAGGACGCGATGAACGAGGCGCTGCGGCACTGGGTCGCCAACGTCCACGACACTTTCTACATCATCGGCACCGTCGCCGGCCCGCACCCCTATCCCGAGCTCGTCCGCGATTTCCAGTCGGTGATCGGCGAGGAAGCGAAGGCGCAGATCCTGAAGGCGGAAGGGCGCCTGCCCGACATGCTGATCGCGCCCGTCGGCGGCGGGTCGAACGCGATCGGCCTTTTCCACCCCTTCCTCGACGATGCCGAGGTCGAGATCGTCGGCGTCGAGGCCGCGGGCGAAGGGCTCGACAGGAAACATGCCGCCAGCCTCGCGGGCGGCCGCCCCGGCATCCTCCACGGCAACAAGACCTATCTGTTGCAGGACGAGGACGGCCAGATCACAGAGGCGCACAGCATTTCGGCGGGCCTAGACTATCCCGGCATCGGTCCGGAGCATGCCTGGCTGCACGACATCGGCCGCGTTCGCTACGAACCCGTGACCGATGCGGAGGCGCTCGCCAGTTTCCAGAAGCTGACGAAGCTGGAAGGCATCATCCCCGCGCTGGAGTCGGCCCACGCCATCGCCGCCGCCGAACGGATCGCGCCGACGTTGGGCAAGGACAAGATCATCATCGTCAACCTGTCGGGCCGCGGCGACAAGGACATCTTCACGGTCGCGGATGCGCTGGGGGTGGCGCTCTAAAAGCCCTCTCCCCTTCAGGGGAGAGGGTTGGGAGAGGGGGACGAATGCGGGACCGAAGGCTGATCGAGTTCGCCAAGCAGATGCGCCGCGAACAGACCGAGCCCGAAACCCGCTTGTGGCTCGAACTGCGTGCGGCACGTTTTCAAGGAATCAAATTCCGCAGACAAAAGGTCATTGGTCCGTATATCGCCGATTTCTCGTCCAGAGAGCCGATGCTGGTGATAGAGATCGACGGCGACACGCATGCAGGTCGGGAGGCATATGACCGGGCCAGGACGGCTTATTTCGAAGAACAGGGTTATCGAGTGATCAGATTTACCAACCGCGACGTGTTGACGAATATGGATGGGGTTCTGGAGCAGCTTGCGTCGTTCTTGACTCCCCCTCTCCCAACCCTCTCCCCTGAAGGGGAGAGGGCTCTATGACTCGCTTCGCTTCGGCCTTTTCCAAAGGCTCCGCGCTCGTCACCTTCATCACCGCGGGCGATGGCGATACCGCCGCCAATCTCGACGCGCTGGTCGCGGGGGGCGCCGACGTGATCGAACTCGGCATGCCGTTCACCGATCCGATGGCCGACGGTCCCGCGATCCAGGCCGCCAATCTGCGCGCGCTCGGCAAGGGCACGACCACCGCCGACATCTTCGCCATCGCGGCCGCCTTTCGCTCGCGCCATCCGCAAGTGCCGCTCGTCCTGATGGGCTATGCCAACCCGATGACGATCCGCGGGCCCGAATGGTTCGCCGCCGAATGCGCGAAAGCGGGCGTCGATGGCGTCATCTGCGTCGATATCCCGTCGGAGGAGGACGCGGAACTGGGGCCCGCGCTGCGCGCCGCGGGGGTTGCCCCGATCCGCCTCGCCACGCCGACTACCGACGCGGCGCGCCTGCCCGACGTGCTGAACGGTGCGGGTGGGTTCCTCTATTATGTCTCGGTCGCGGGAATCACCGGGCTCCAGCAGGCCGCGCAGGCGAGCATCGAGGATGCCGTCGCTCGCTTGAAAGCCGCCACCGACCTGCCCGTCGCGGTCGGTTTCGGCGTCCGCACCCCCGAACAGGCCGCGCAGATCGCCAAGGTCGCCGACGGGGTCGTCGTCGGATCGGCGCTGGTCGAGATCATCGCCGCGCACGGCGATGCCGCCCCTCCGCATGTCGAGGCTTTCGCCCGCACCCTCGCCGATGCTATTCACGGCGCGAAGGAGAATGCCGCATGAGCTGGCTCGAACGCGTCCGCAACGCCCTGCCCTTCGCCGCGAAGCGCGATACGGCGGACAATCTGTGGCACAAGTGCCGCCAGTGCCAGCAGATGGTCTTCGTCAAGGAGTGGGAAGACAATCTGAACGTCTGTCCGCGCTGCGACCATCACGACCGCATCGGTGCCAAGGAACGCTTCGCGCAGCTTTTCGACGGCGGCCTGTACGAGGTTCTGCCCGCCCCCGCCGCGCCCGAAGACCCGCTCAAGTTTCGCGACACCAAGAAATATGTCGACCGCATCAAGGCGGCGCGCGCGCAGACCGGTGACCGCGATGCCTATCAGAACGGTTTCGGCCGCATCGACGGCCGCCCGGTGGTGATCGGCGTGCAGGATTTCGCCTTCATGGGCGGATCGATGGGCGTCGCGGTCGGCGAGGCCTTCGTCGCCGGGGTCGAACAGGCGATCCGGCGCGGCTGTCCCTATGTCGCGATCACCGCGGCGGGCGGCGCACGAATGCAGGAGGGCACGCTGTCGCTGATGCAGATGCCGCGCGCCACCGTCGCGCTCGCCCGCCTGCGCCGCGCCGGGCTGCCCTATATCGT
The DNA here is from genome assembly GCF_002953155.1 of Sphingopyxis sp. MG. NCBI lineage: Bacteria > Pseudomonadati > Pseudomonadota > Alphaproteobacteria > Sphingomonadales > Sphingopyxidaceae > Sphingopyxis > Sphingopyxis sp. MG. Next base: position 1,638,361 of record NZ_CP026381.1, on the reverse strand, counting down.
CCTTCTCACCGACCCGACGACGGGCGGCGTCACCGCCAGCTATGCCATGCTCGGCGACGTGCAGATCAGCGAGCCCAACGCGCTGATCGGCTTCGCGGGGCAACGCGTGATCGAGAATACGATCCGCGAAAAACTGCCCGAAGGATTCCAGCGCGCCGAATATCTGCTCGAACATGGAATGATCGACATGGTCGTGCACCGCAAGGAGCTGCCCGCGACGCTCGGCCGCCTGATCGCCTATCTGGCGCCCGAAAAGGCGGCCTGATCCCAGGCATCCTCCTCACCTTGTCATTCCCGCGAACGCGGGAATCCATGATCCGAGGTGTCGTGACTGTATTACGTTTATATCATGGCCAGCCAAAAGAACGGCACGATCTATATTGGCGTGACCAACGACATTATCCGGCGGACCTACGAACATCGCGAGGGGCAATTGACCGGCTTCTCCCCAAAATATCGGGTGAAGCATCTCGTCCATTATGAAGAATTTCAGGACATCCGCGATGCGATACAACGCGAAAAGCGGCTCAAGAAATGGAATCGCGCGTGGAAAATCCAACTGATCGAGACGCAGAACCCCGATTGGCGCGATCTGTGGTTCGGTCTCAACCGATAGTATCGACCATGGATTCCCGCGTCCGCGGGAATGACAAAGCCGTATAATGCCCGACCACGCCCATTCCGCCGACCCCGCTGTCCAGACGCAGCTCGACCGCCTCGCCGCGCTGTCGCCGGGACGCGACATCCTCGGGCTGGAGCGCATTACCGAACTGTGTCGCCGTCTCGGCAACCCGCACGAGCACCTGCCGCGCACCTTCCACGTCGCCGGGACCAACGGCAAGGGGTCGACCTGCGCCTATCTGCGCGCGATCCTGGAGGCGAGCGGCCGCCGCGTCCACGCCTACACCAGCCCGCACCTCGTCCGCTTCAACGAGCGGCTCCGCATCGACGGCACACTGATCGACGACAGGCTGCTCGCGATGCTGCTTGAGGAGGTGCTGGACGAAGCCGCCGACCTGGAGGCGAGCTTCTTCGAGGTCACCACCGCGGTCGCCTTCCTCGCCTTTGCGCGCCATCCCGCCGACGATTGCATCCTCGAGGTCGGGCTCGGCGGACGCCTCGACGCGACCAACATCATCCCGCCGCCCGCGGTGTGCGGCATCGCCTCGCTGGGCATCGATCACGAAGCCTTCCTGCTCGCCCCCGAAGCCGGAACGCCGTCCGTCCCCGCCGAGCGGATCGCGTGGGAAAAGGCCGGGATCGTCAAGCCGGGCAGCGCGCTCGCGACGCTCGCCTATCCGCGCGCGGTACAGCGCGTCATCGCGCGCCGCGCCGAGGAGGCCGGTGTCGTTCCCTTCGCGGAGGGCGAATCCTGGTCGGTCGAGCCCGTCGGCGACGCCTTCCGCTGGACGTCGATGGACGGGACATTGGCCGGGGTGCTGCGTCCGGGCATGGCCGGGCTGCATCAGATGCGCAATGCGGGGCTGGCGATCGCGATGCTCCATATCGCGCCGGGGCCGAAGCCCGACGCGGGCACCATCGCGCGCGGCGTCGCCGGCGCCTTCTGGCCCGCGCGCCTGCAACGACTGGGGACGGGGCCGCTGACCGGGCTGCTGCCGCCGGCGACCGAGGTCTGGCTCGACGGTGCGCACAATGGCGATGCCGGCCTCCAGCTTGCGCGGCATTTCGCCAGCGAACCGCGCCGCATCCATCTGATCGCCGGCATGCTCGCCAACAAGCATCCCGAGGCGATCCTCGACCCGCTGCGCGACCGCCTCGCCTCGCTGACCGTCGTGCCGGTGCCGGGGCACGAGCATCATGATGCGGCGGCTTTCGGATCCGAAGCGCGATACGCCACGGACGTCGAAGCCGCCTTGCGCGCGCTGACGGTCGATCCGGCGCGCGATATCGTGCTGATCGCCGGCTCGCTCTATCTCGCGGGCGAAGTGCTCAGGGCGAACGGGGAACTGCCGGAATAGCTTCGGCGGAAGCGATTTCGGGGCCGTCATCCTCGGTGCTCGGCTGGCGGACCGTCTGGACGACGAAGCCACGCTTCCACAGCAACCACAGCAGGAGCATTCCGGGCGCGGCGATGACGACGGTGAACAGCCAGAAGCCAACCCAGCCCAGCGTCTCGGCCACATAGCCGCCAGGCGCAGCGAGCCACGTCCGCCCGACGGCTGCGAACGACGACAGCAGAGCGAATTGCGTCGCAGTATAGGCCAGGCTCGACAGACCGGAGAGATAGGTCACGAACACCGTGAGCCCGATCCCGCTCGTAAAATTCTCGGTCCCCACCGCTATAGCCAGCATCAGTGGCGAATGACCGACGGAGGCCAGCAGGGCGAACAACAGATTGCTGAACATCATCATCAGGCCCGAGATCAGGAGTGCCCGCCCCATGCCCAGCCACGCGATGAAGGGAGCACCGCAAGCCGACCCGATGATCAGCGCCACAAAGCCGACGCCCTTGTTGATCGCAACGAACTCGGTGTCGGTGAACCCCAGTTCGACGATCATCGGATTGAGCATCCCCTGCCCCATCGCATCGCCGACCTTGTAGATGAGCACGAAAAGCAGGATCAGGACCGCGCCATGACGCCCCAGAAATTCGCGAAAGGGGCTGATGACCGTTTCGTTGAGCCATGCACCAAAACCTTGCTCGCCCCCGCGCGCCTGTGATGGATGGAACCTCCCGGGGCCAGCCAGGAGAGCGCCGACCACGGCAGGCAGCACCGCAAGCCCGGTAAAGGCGTAAGCCGCTGCCCAACCCAGCCCAAATCCTTCGGGAGAAGCCAGCGCGATCGTGCCGACCCCGGCGATCAGATTGCCGGTGCGATAGCCGAACTGGTTCATTGCCGTGCCGTGGGGCAACTCGGCATCGCTCAAAATCTCGATACGATAGGCGTCGATGACAATGTCCTGTGTGGCCGACAGAAAAGCGACGATGATCGCCCAGATCGCGAACGGCGCCAGATTGTCGTTGGTCGGATTACTCGCCCCCAATTGCCAGATCGCGACGACCAACAGCATCTGAATCAGGAACAGCCAGCTTCGCCGCTGTCCAAAAAGGCGGGTCAGGACCGGGATGGGCAATTTATCGACCAAAGGGGCCCAAAGGAATTTCAACGTGTAGGGCGTGGTCAGGCCGATTGCGAAGCCGATCGTCGATTTTTCGATTCCGACCTTCGACAACCAGAATGCCATTGTACCCAACAGCAGTGTCAAAGGAAAACCGCTCGAAATACCCAGCAAAAAGGCGACGATCGGCATCGGCTTGCGGTAAGGCGCAAAACTCGGAACGAGATAAGCGAGGCCGACAACGGCCAACAGCACTGCGACCAATACCAGGCTATCCAGACCGAGTTGCATCGCGCGCCCTCCCTCACATGCCGACGCGGCGGCATCTCTCGCTTCAAGCCAGAGGCCTAAAGCCTTGGCGCCAAATTGGAAGCGGTGATTTGGCGGTCCGACGGATCGTGGCGGCGGCCGGTCGCCTCAGGCTGCCTCGGGCCGCCAATAGGTCTGAAGCCCGCTGATCTTGCGCGGCTTCTTCTTCTGGCAGATCATCGTCTCGATCGCGCGCAGCGCGCCGATCAGCGCGGCGGCGGCGTGCGGCTTGGCGAGGCAGGCGAGCGCGATCTCGGCGGCATCCTCGGGCGGCAGGCCGGTGACGAGCAGCACCGCAATGCCGCGATCGCGCGCAATCCGGGCGACCTCGCGCCCCGTCATGTGGCCCGCGAGATTCAGATCGAGGACGAGCGCGTCGACCCGGTCGATCGCCAGCACCTGCACCGCAGCCTCGCCCGAATCGACCGTCGCGACGACGTCGTAGCCCGCGTGTTTCAGCGTCCGTTCGTTGTCGAACGCGATCAGCGGATCGTCTTCGACGATCAGCAGGCGCTTGATGCACGACGGGCGGGACGCAAAGAGCATGAAAACTCCCTTCGATGGCGCCATGGCGCGCTCTCGCCCGTCCTGCAATATCGCTTCGGCATGCCATCGACGAAGCGATGCGTTTCCGGCTATGAGCGTGACCACAAGGCCACAGTTTCCTTCCCCCCTCAACGCCATGAAAGCCGCTTGCGTTCCGATGACGACACGCCGACCGCCCCGCTCCGCCCCTCAGCCCGCCGCACCGCGCGGCCGCCGCGCCGCGCGTTCCGCGCAACCCCGCCCCCCTGCCACCGCCGAACGCGAGGAAGAGGGGCCGCAACGGATCGCCAAGCTGCTCGCCCGCGCCGGAGTCGGCTCGCGCCGCGACGTCGAGCGGATGATCGAGGAAGGCCGCATCGCGCTGAACGGCCAGGCGATCGCGCAGCCCGCGCCGCTGCTCTCCTCGCTCGAAGGCCTGACGGTCGACGGCAATCCGGTCGCGAAGCCGGTCTCGACACGCCTCTATCGCTTCCACAAGCCGGCGGGCTGCCTCACCGCCGCGCGCGACCCCAAGGGCCGCAAGACGATCTACGACATCCTGCCCAAAGGCCTGCCGCGGCTGATGCCGGTGGGGCGGCTCGACTATAACACCGAGGGGCTGCTGCTGCTGACCAACGACGGCGAATTCAAGCGCCAGCTCGAACTGCCCTCGAGCGGGGTCGAACGCAGCTATCGCGCGCGCGCCTTTGGCGAGATCAGCCAGGCGCAGCTCGAGGAACTGGCGCTCGGCATCACCATCGACGGCATCCGCTATGGAAAGATCGACGCCAACCTCGAACGCCGCACCGGGCGCAACCAGTGGATCGAACTGACGCTGACCGAGGGCAAGAACCGCGAGGTGCGCCGCGTGCTCGAACATCTGAGCTTGCAGGTCAGCCGGCTGATCCGGACGCGCTACGGCGCCTTCTCCCTCGACGGGCTCGACAGCGGGGCGGTCGAGATCGTGCCGCGCGACGCGCTGTTCCAGTTTCGCCGGCGGATGGGCTGAGGATGCGGGTGATCGCCGGCGAGTGGCGCGGCCGCAAGCTGCTCGCGCCCCGGAACGACGCGACGCGGCCGACTGCGGACCGCACGCGCGAGACGCTGTTCTCGATGCTCGCGAGCCGCCTCGGCAGTTTCGAGGGGCTGCACGTCGCCGACCTGTTCGCGGGTTCGGGCGCGCTCGGCATCGAGGCGCTGTCGCGCGGCGCCGCGCACTGCCTGTTCGGCGAGCAGGACAGGGACGCGCTCGACGCGCTGCGGAAAAACCTCGCGACACTGGGTGCGGGGCAGCGCGCCGAGATTCGCGCCGGATCGGTCCTTTCCCTCGGTCCCGCGCCGCGCGCCTGCGACCTGCTGCTGTTCGACGCGCCCTATGGCACCGGCGCCGGCAGCGTCGCGCTCGACAAGCTGGCCCGCCTCGGCTGGGCCGGCCCCGACAGCTGGGTTTCGATCGAGACCGCCGACCGGGAAGCGGTCGATGTCCCCGGCTTCGGAATCGAGGCGGAGCGCCGCGTCGGCAAGGCGAAGCTGACCCTGCTGCGCCGCGCCTGACCATCGTTCAGCCGGCGGCGGCGCCCTGCCGGCGCACCATCAGCAGCCCGATCCAGCTGACGACCCCGGCCAGCGCCAGATAGAGGCCGACGACCTGCGTCCCGCCCCAGTCGCCGAGCGCCTGCGCGATGATCGGCGCCAGCGCGCCGCCCAATATGCCGCCGACGTTGAAGGCGACGGACGCGCCGGTGTAGCGCACCTCGACGGGGAACAGCGCGGTCAGCCAGCTGCCGAGCGGGCCATAGACCAGCCCCATGACGAACAGCGATGCCGCGAGCCCGAGGAAGATGAGCGGCCACGATTGCGACGCCAGCGACGGCCCGAACAGCAGCCCGATCAGGATCGTCGCGCCGCACCCCCAGGTCAGCACCCGCTGCGCGCTGACCGCGTCGCTCCGGTAGCCGGCATAGACGATCCCCACCGCCATGAAGAGGATCGCGCCGAGCTGGATCAGCAGGAACTGCTCCTTCGGATAGCCGAGCGCCGTCGTCCCGTGGGCCAGCGCGAAGCTGGTCGCGAGATAGAAGATCGCGAAGCAGGCGACGACCGCGAAAGTGCCCGCGAGCGTCGGGACGAGGTGGCGGCGGAACAGCTCGCCCAGCGGCACCGCGACGGGCGCCTGCCTTTCCAGTGCGTCGGCGAAGGCCGGCGTCTCACCGATCTTGAGCCGCACCCAGAGCCCGAGCCCGACGAGCACCGCCGAGACGAGAAAGGGGATGCGCCAGCCCCACGCCGCGAACTCCGCATCGCTGAGCCACAGGCCGAGCAGCAGGAACAGGCCGTTGGCGGCGATGAAGCCGACCGGCGCGCCGAGCTGCGGAAACATGCCGAAGCGCGCACGCCAGCCCGGCGGCGCATTCTCGACCGCCAGCAGCGCCGCCCCGCCCCACTCGCCGCCGAGCCCGAACCCCTGCCCGAAACGCAGGATGCACAGCAGCAGCGGCGCGACCCAGCCGACCATCGCATAGGTCGGCAGGAACGCGATCAGCAGCGTCGAGGCGCCCATCAGCATCAGCGAGGCGACGAGCGTCGACTTGCGGCCGATGCGGTCGCCGTAATGGCCGAAGACGATCGCCCCGACGGGCCGCGCCAGGAAAGCGAGCCCGAAGCTCATGAAGCTCAGCATCAACTGCGCCGAGGGTGATTCGGATGGAAAGAACAGCGGCCCGAACACCAGCGCCGCGGCGGTGCCGTAGATGTAGAAATCGTAGAATTCGACCGCGGTCCCGACGAGGCTCGCGGTCAGGATGCGCGCCTGCGCGCGATAGGGTGTCAGATCCACGGGCGGCGCCCCTTCCCTTCGTGATGGCGGGTCGCTTTGAACGGATCATGCGCTCCGGCGCAAGACCAAAGACCGTCCGCCGCGCAGCGCCGCCGCGTCCCGCCGCCTTGCACTGGACAGCATCGGCGCCGTTCCCTAATCGTTCGCGCGTGAACAGCCGCCCAGCCTCCCCGCCCGATCTTCCCCCGCCGCACCCATCGGACCCGCCCTATCTGCAGGGGCTGAACGGCCCGCAGCGGCAGGCGGTGCTGACCACCGAAGGCCCGGTGCTGATGCTCGCAGGGGCAGGCACCGGCAAGACGGCGGCGCTGACGGCGCGGCTGGCGCACATCATCGCGACGCGGCGCGCGTGGCCGTCCGAAATCCTGGCCGTCACCTTCACCAACAAGGCGGCGCGCGAGATGCGCGAGCGCATCGGCCGGATGATCGGCGACGCGGTCGAGGGGATGCCGTGGCTCGGCACCTTTCACAGCATCGCGGCGAAGATGCTGCGCCGTCACGCCGAACTGGTGGGACTGCAGAGCAATTTCACCATCCTCGACACCGACGACCAGCTTCGCGTTCTCAAGCAGCTCATCCAGACCGAAGGGCTCGACGAGAAGCGCTGGCCGGCGCGCCAGCTCGCGGGGCTGATCGACAAGTGGAAGAACCGCGGCCTGACCCCGCCCGACCTCGACGCCGCGGACCGCGAAGCCTATGCCGATGGCAAGGGGCAGCATTTCTATGCCCTTTATCAGGCGCGGCTCAAGACGCTGAACGCCTGCGATTTCGGCGACCTGCTGCTCCACATGCTGGTGATATTGAAGACGCACCGCGACGTGCTCGAACAGTATCAGCAGCGCTTCAAATATATCCTCGTCGACGAATATCAGGACACCAACGCCAGCCAGTATCTCTGGCTCCGCCTTCTCGCGCAGGCGCGCAAGAACATCTGCTGCGTCGGCGACGACGACCAGTCGATCTATTCGTGGCGCGGCGCCGAGGTGGCGAACATCCTGCGTTTCGAAAAGGATTTCCCCGGCGCGACCGTGATCCGCCTCGAACAGAATTACCGCTCGACCCCGCAGATCCTTGCCGCCGCCTCGGCGCTGATCGCCCAGAATTCGGGGCGGCTCGGCAAGACGCTGTGGACCGATCTCGACGCGGGCGACAAGGTCCGGGTGGTCGGCGTCTGGGACGGCCCCGAGGAAGCGCGGCGGATCGGCGAGGAGCTCGAAGACCTCCAGCGCCGCGGCACCAGCCTCGACCGCGCCGCCATCCTCGTCCGCGCGCAGTTCCAGACCCGCGAGTTCGAGGATCGCTTCATCGCCATCGGCCTCCCCTACCGCATCGTCGGCGGCTACCGCTTCTACGAACGCGCGGAGATTCGCGACGCGCTCGCCTATCTGCGCCTCGTCCAGTCGAGCGCCGACGACCTGGCCTTCGAACGGATCGTCAACGTGCCGAAGCGCGGGCTCGGCGACAAGGCGGTGTCGCGCATCCACCAGTTCGCCCGGATCGAGCGCACGCCGCTGTTCCATGCCGCGGCGCGGATCACCGAGACCGACGAGCTGACCCCGCAGGCGCGCCGCCAGCTCGCGAACTTCGTCGCGATGATGCGCAGCTGGCAGGCGAAGGCGAACGACCTGCCGCACCCCGAGCTGACCCAGCTGATCCTCGACGAATCGGGCTACACCGCGATGCTTCAGGCCGACCGCAGCGCCGAAGCGGCGGGGCGCCTCGAGAACCTCTCCGAACTCGTCCGCGCGATGGAGGAATATGATTCGCTTGAAGCCTTCCTCGAGCATGTCAGCCTCGTCATGGACCGCGACAACGACGACCAGACGGAGACCGTCACCATCATGACGATCCACGCCGCGAAAGGCCTCGAATTCGATCATGTCTTCCTCGCCGGATGGGAAGACGGCGTCTTTCCGTCGCAGCGCGCGATGGACGAGGGCGGCACCGCGAGCCTGGAGGAGGAGCGCCGCCTCGCCTATGTCGCGATCACCCGCGCCCGGCAGCGCGCGAGCATCTATCACGCCGCCAACCGCCGCATCTACGGCCAGTGGATGAGCAGCATTCCGAGCCGCTTCATCGCGGAGATTCCGCCCGAGTTCGTCGACAGCAAGAACAGCTTCGGCGGCGGCGCGTCGCTTTGGCGCGCCAACTGGTCGGCGCAAGGCGACCCGTTCGCGCATGTCGCGACGCAGAGCCCGGCACGCACGGCGACCCGCGGCCCGGCATGGCAGCGCGCGCTGGCCGCGTCCTCGACCATCACCCGGGCCCCTGCGCCGAGCGAAGGCGCCCCCGCCGCCTCGGTCGGCGCGAAGCCGCGCGCCGACCTGGCGATCGGCATGCGCGTGTTTCACGAGAAATTCGGTTACGGTCGGATCATCGACGTTGACGGCAACAAGCTGGAGGTCGAATTCGAGCAGGCGGGCACCAAGCGGGTCCTCGACGGCTTCGTCCGCGCCGCCTGAGGGCGTGGGCGGGACGATGGGGGACGTTCCGTCCTTCATGTATTGGATCGACACTTCGTCATTGCGAGCGAAGCGAAGCAATCCAGGGCCGTTACCGCCACTCTGGATTGCCGCGCGGCTTCGCCGCTCGCAATGACGGTTCCAGTCGATGTCATCCCGCTCTGAGGAGAGCGCCGGCAGCCGAACACATGCGGGCGAACGGGCAAAAGAGCCGGAGAATCGGGCTGGCACGGCCGGATAATGCAGGAAAGCCCCGATACCGATCGAACGACCGGCATTCTCCGACGCGACGCGCGGCGCCCGCGATCGCTCCACCAGCCTTGTTGCAAACACGCCGCGCCGCGCTATGCCGGGGTCATGACGCAGGGTGGGGACTGGATGGGACAGGCGCGCGCGGCGTTTCAGCGCGGCGACGATGCCGGCGAGATGGCGGCGCTCGAAGGCGCGATCCGCGCCGACCGGGGCAATATCCTGGCGCTGCTCGCCATGGCGGAGGCCAAGCGGCGGCGCGACGACTCGCGTGCCGCATGCAGTTTCTACCGGCTGGCGCTGAGCACGGCGGCGATCATGCCCAACGTGCCGTCCTCGCTGCACGCCGGCCTGATCCGCGGCCAGGAATTCATCGCCGAAAGCGAGAAGATGCTTGCGGCACATCTGGCGACCGAGTTGCGCGATGCAGGAATTTCGGCCGCCAGCGCGCCGCCGCGGGTCGCCGAAGCGCTGCGCCTGCTGACGGGCGAGCATGCGCTCTACCTCCAGCAACCAGCGATGTTCTATTTTCCCGGCCTGGCGCAGCGGGCCTTCTTCGATCGCGAGGAATTCGACTGGGTGCCTGCGATCGAGGCCGAAACGGCGGCGATTCGCGGCGAGCTGGAAGCGCTCATCGCCGATGCCGGCGACCGCTTCGCGCCCTATGTGACCGCGCATCCCGACCGACCGCCGCCGAACAATCCGCTGCTCGACAAACCCGACTGGGGCGCGGCCTGGCTGTGGCAGAGCGGCCGGATCGTCGACGGCATGGACCTGCTGTGCCCGCGGACGCTGGCGGCGCTCGAAGCGGCGCCGCAACCGGTCATTCCGGAACGCGCGCCGATCGCCCTCTTCTCCCGCCTCACCCCCGGCACGCATATCCAGCCGCATCACGGGCTGCTCAACACACGGCTGATCTGCCACCTGCCGCTGATCGTGCCGGAAGATTGCGCGATTCGGGTCGGCGCCGAAACGCGCGCATGGCGCGAAGGCGAACTGCTGATCTTCGACGACAGTTTCGAGCATGAGGCGTGGAATCGCGGCACGAGCGACCGCACGGTGCTGCTGTTCGAGGTCTGGCGGCCCGATATCGATGCCGACGAGCGCGAACAGCTCGCGCGAATCTTCACGGCGATCGCCGCCTATGACGAATCCGACCACGGATAAGGGAAAAGGGTCGCTGGTGGAGCCGAGGGGAATCGAACCCCTGACCTCTGCAGTGCGATTGCAGCGCTCTCCCATCTGAGCTACGGCCCCGCGACCGGGCGGCTCTTAACGAGCCTGCTTGACACTGGCAACGGCTTTTCTGACGATCTTTCGCGAAACGCGAAAATTGGGGAGATATCGAATGGCCAAGGCATGGCATCTGACCCGCCGCCCCTCCGCTTTGCCGACGATGGAACATTTCGCATTGCGCGACCTGCCCGACGATCCCTTGCAGGAGAATCAGCTGCGCGTCCGCAACCTGTGGCTGTCGGTCGACCCCTATATGCGTGGGCGGATGAACGACGCGAAAAGCTATACCGCGAGCTTCCAGATCGACCAGCCGATGACCGGCGGCGCGATCGGCGAGGTCGTCGAAAGCCGGATGGAGGGCTTCGCGCCCGGCGACCTGATCCTGCACATGGGCGGCTGGCGCGACGGCGGCGTCATCGGCCTCGACATGGCGCCGTTCAAGCTGCCTGCCGAGGCGCTGGCGGCGGGGATGGCGCCGCAGACCTTCCTGCACAACATGGGCCTGACCGGCGGCACCGCGTGGATCGGCCTGCTGCGCGTCGCGGCGGCGAAGGCCGGCGATACCGTTTTCGTGTCCGCAGCGGCGGGCGCGGTGGGATCGGCGGTGGTGCAGATCGCCAAGGCGCGCGAAATGACGGTGATCGGCGCCGCGGGCGGCGCGGAGAAATGCGCCTGGGTCCGCGAACTCGGCGCCGATGCCGCCGTCGATTACAAGGCGGGGCAGGTGCTGGACGGGCTGGCGGGGGCGCTCGAATCGCTCGGCAAGCCGGGGATCGACGTCTATTTCGACAATGTCGGCGGCGACCATCTCGACGCCGCTTTCGCGACCGCGAACGATTTCGCCCGCTTCGCCATCTGCGGGATGATCGACGTCTATAACGACGGGCATCCGCAGGAGATGAAATATCTGATCCGCGCCATCCCCGCGCGCATCCGCATGGAAGGCTTCATCTATACCGACCAGTTCTTCGATTGCATGGAGGAATTCTATGCCGACATGGGCAACCTGATCGCGAGCGGCGCGGTGACGATGCGCGAGACCGTGCGCGACGGCATCGAGTCGGCACCCGAAGCCTTCCTCGGCCTCTTCGCCGGCGCCAATATCGGAAAGATGCTCGTCCGCCTCTGACCGTCAGGTGCCGAAGCCGACCGAGAGAAAGTCCGGCATCGGGCCGTTCCAGCCATCGTCGGGACCATCGTCGTCGCGGCGAGTCGCCGCGGGAGCGGGCTTGCGGCCTGCGTCCTTCTTCGCGGCATGGCCGTCGCCGCTCCTAGGTTTCGCTTCGCTGCGCTTCGCCCGGGGTTTGCGCTCCTCTTCGCGGCGCCCTTCTTCACGGCGCCCCTCTTCACGTCTTTTGCCGTCGCGCGCGGGTCGCGCCTCTTCCTTGGGCTCGCCTGCGCTCTCGGTGCGTCCGAGGATCGCGATCTTCGAGCCGGTCAGCTTCTGGATATTGTCGATCGCCTCGTCGTCCGACGGCGTCACCAGCGTGAAGGCGCGGCCTTTCGCCCCGGCGCGGCCGGTGCGGCCGATGCGGTGGACATAATCGTCGGGATGCCAGGGCGCATCGAAGTTGAAGACGTGGCTGACGCCCTTGACGTCGAGCCCGCGCGCCGCGACGTCCGACGCGACGAGGATGTTGATGTCGCCGTTCTTGAAGCGGTCGAGTTCGGCGATGCGGCTCGACTGATCCATGTCGCCGTGAATCTCGCCCGCGCGATAGCGGTGCCGCTTCAGCGACTTGGCGAGTTCGCGCACCGTCGTCTTGCGGTTGCAGAAGATGATCGCGGTGGCGACGCCCTCTTCCTCGATCAGGTCGCGCAGCGTCTCGCGCTTGGCGCGCTCGCTGGTCTTGACGAGGAACTGGGCGATGTTCACGTTGGTGCTCGCGGGCCGCGCCACCTCGATCGTCTTGGGATTCGACAGGAATTTGTCGGCAAGCTTCTTGATCGGCGGCGGCATCGTCGCGGAGAAGAGCAGGGTCTGGCGATTCGTCGGCAGCTTGGTGCAGATATTCTCGATGTCGGGGATGAAGCCCATGTCGAGCATCCGGTCCGCCTCGTCGATAACGAGCATGTTGCAGCCGGTGAGCAGGATCTTGCCGCGCTCGAACAGGTCCATCAGGCGGCCCGGCGTCGCGATCAGCACGTCGACGCCCTTTTCGAGCGCCTTGATCTGATCGCCCATCTGCACGCCGCCGATCAGCAGCGCCATCGAAAGCTTGTGATACCGGCCGTAATTCTCGAAATTCTCGGCCACCTGCGCGGCAAGCTCGCGCGTCGGTTCGAGGATCAGCGAGCGCGGCATCAGCGCGCGGGCACGGCCCTGCGCGAGGATGTCGATCATCGGCAGCACGAAAGAGGCGGTCTTGCCGGTCCCCGTCTGGGCGATGCCGATCATGTCGCGCATCATCAGGACCGACGGGATCGCTCCCGCCTGAATCGGTGTCGGTTCGTCATAGCCCGCTTCGGTGACAGCGCGCAAAAGTTCATCGGAGAGGCCGAGGTCGGCAAATTTCATAAAGGTCAACTGTCCGGATAGGTTCGAGCGCGGCGTCCCACGCCAGCCGTCGCTGCCGCGGCCATTGGGCAAAAGGCCGGTAAAAGTCAAGGAATGCCGTTAAAAAGCCATGCGGCGGGACGGGCGCGATCAATCCTCCTCGCGCGGGACGGGCACGAGCAGCCGGAATTTGTCGATCTCGCACTTGGCGCCGGTCCGGGCGTGGATCTGGTCGCGATCCTCGCAGAGCTTTCCGTCCTTGTTCCCCTGCATGTAGAAGCCGGCATAGAAATCGAGCGCCCGGCAGCCGCGGTTGAGCTGGGCGCGCAAGAGCTGGTTCTGGCGCGTAATCAGGTCGATGCTGTCACGCTGGACCGCCTGCATTCCCATGATATTCCGCATCGGAATGCATTTCGGCGCCTTCTTTTCTTTCCACACGATCGTCGTCGGGCGGGGCGATCGCTGCGGCATCGGGCCTGCGGCGAAATTGTTGATCGGGCTGCGGCGCGCGGGCACGCGGATGATCAGTTCCTGCTCGATCACCACCTGCCAATAGGGCGCGGCGGGCGGTTCGGCGGGCGGCGGCACCAGCGACACCAGCGGCTCGGGCGGCGCGGCCGTGGGGGCGTTGGCGGCATTGGCCACCGGCGCCGCGGCGGCCATCAGCAGGGCAGCGGACGTCAGCACGGCCTTGCGACCGCTCCTGCCCCGTGCTGACCCATAATGCTTTTCACCAGTGCCTCCCGCACCCCCAAGCTGGACGGCGCCCCGCCGATCGTTCATTGCACCTTTAACCGCCATGATTGAACATCAAATGAATTGCTGTCGAGCCCCGAGGCGGAATCGTGCGCGGGCAGGCGCGGCAGCAAGCCGGACCGGGACCCGATGACACGCCCACCCTCTCCCTCGCTTCTTGCCGATCTTGCCGCGCTGCTGGGCCCCAAGGGCTTCATGACCGATCCCGAGGTTCTCGCGCCGTGGCTGACCGACTGGCGCGGCAAATATCACGGCGCCGCGGCGGCGATGCTGTCGCCCGCCACGACCGAAGAGGTGGCGGCGGCGGTGCGGCTGTGCGGCGAGGCCGGTGCCGCGATCGTGCCGCAAGGCGGCAACAGCGGCATGGTCGGCGGCGCAACTCCCGACGCGACCGGCACGCAGCTGCTGCTCAGCACCCGGCGGCTCGACCGCATCCGCGCCATCGACGCGGCGGCACGGCTGGCGGTCGTCGAGGCCGGCGTGGTGCTCGAGAATTTCCACAATGCCGTGCTCGCCCACGGGCTGCGCTTTCCGCTGACCCTCGGCGGCAAGGGGTCGGCGACGATCGGAGGGCTCGTCTCGACCAACGCCGGCGGCACGCAGGTGCTGCGCCACGGCACGATGCGCGCGCTGGTCGCGGGAATCGAGGCGGTGCTGCCCGACGGTAGCATCCTCGACGGTCTGGCGCCGCTGAAGAAGGACAACCGCGGTTACGACCTGCGCCACCTGCTGTGCGGCGCCGAGGGCACGCTGGGAATCGTGACGGCGGCCTGCCTGCGCCTCGTTCCCGTCGCGGCCGCGCGCGCCACCGCGTGGATCGGGCTCGAATCGCCCGACCAGGCACTCGTCCTGCTGCGGCGGCTCGACGCGGCGCTGGGCGACGCCCTCGAAGGGTTCGAGATCGTCCCGCACACGTGCCTCGACGCGGTGCTGCGCCATATTCCGCAGACGCGCGCGCCACTCGCCGCGCCCTGCCCCTGGTATGCGCTGATCGAACTCGCGGGCGACGATGCCGAAGCGCTCGACGCGGCGCTGCTCGCCGAACTGGCGCCGGCATTGGACGAAGGGCTCGTCCGCGATGTCGCGATCGCCAAGAACGAGCGCGAGAGCGAGGATTTCTGGCGCCTGCGCGATTCGATCTCGGAGGCGGAGCGCGCCGAGGGGCCCGCGCTCCAGCACGACATCAGCGTGCCGGTCGACCTGATGCCGACCTTCATCGCCGACAATCCGGCGCGCCTGTCCACCGCCTTTCCCGGCGCGCGCGCGCTGTCGTTCGGCCACCTCGGCGACGGCAATGTCCATCACCATGTCCAGCCGCCGGCTGGCTGCGACGGCAAGGCATGGATCGCCGAACATGGCGAGGCGGCCAGCCGGCTCGTCTATCGCCACGTCGTCGAACTGGGCGGCTCGATCTCCGCCGAACACGGCATCGGGCAGGCGAAGCGCGCCATGCTGGCGGAAATCGACAGTCCGGCGCGGCTCGCGGCGCTGCGCGGGGTCAAGGCGGGACTCGACCCGCTCGGCATCCTCAACCCGGGCAAGCTCGTCTGACGCATAAACCGCGCGTCGGCGGCAATCGGCCTCTTGCGCGGCGCGGCGCGGCCCAATAAGGCGCGAAAACCGCTTTCTTCCGCCACGCGGAAACCTGTTTCGGAGAATCATGATGGCCACGGCGCCGACCGCTTCCAATCTGCCCCTCTTCTACAAGGATCTGGTGCCGCTTTCGAGCGTCGACCACGCCGATTTCCATGCGCGCCCGCTCGACAGCGCCGATTTCCTGATCAACCAGCACGCCGTGCCGCTGACCTCCGACGAGTTCGTTTCCGCGTCGCGCCACTATCCGATCGTCTTCTCGGCCGGCGACAATCCGGTTCCGCTCGCGCTGATGGGCCTCAACGAGGGCATCAACACCTTCGTCAGCGAAGAGGGCAAGCTGATCAATCCGGTCTATGTCCCGGCCTATATCCGCCGTTATCCCTTCATGCTCGCCCGCCTGCGCCCCGACACCGACGAGCTTTCGCTCTGCTTCGATCCGACCTCGGGCGCGATCGGCAAGTTCGACGAGGGCGATGTGCTGTTCGTCGACGGCAAGCCGTCGGACGCGGTCAACAATATCCTCGAATTCTGCAAGAATTTCGAGGAAGCGGGCCAGCGCACCGGCCAGTTCGTCGAGGAACTGCAGAAGGCGGACCTGCTGATGGACGGCGAAGTCAGCATCCAGGCCGACGGCTATGAACAGCCCTTCGTCTATCGCGGCTTCAAGATGGTCGACGAAACGAAGCTGCGCGAACTGCGCGGCGATGTGCTGCGCAAGATGATGCAGAACGGCATCCTCGCGCTGATCTTCGCGCATCTCTTCTCGCTGCAACTGATGCGCGAGATCTTTGCGGAACAGGTGAAGGCCGGCAAGATGCCGGCGGTGACGGTCGCCCCGACGACCGCCTGAGGGAGAACGAGCCATGGCCACCGACGCGACGGCGGGAACCACCGCGAGCCCGCGTTACACGAAGGTGGCCATCTGGCTTCATTGGCTGATCGGCGCCGCGGTCATCGTCAACATCGGCCTTGCGATGCTGACCGAGGGCCTGCCGCGCGAAACCCACCGCGAAGCGATGGCGATCCACAAGGCGCTGGGCGTCACGGTGCTGGCGCTGACCCTGATCCGGATCGCGTGGCGGCTCGGACACCGGCCGCCGCCGCTTCCGGCAAGCGTTCCGGCATGGCAGCGCCCGCTCAGCCGGATCGTCCATTTCCTTTTCTATGCGCTGCTGATCCTGTTGCCGCTGTCGGGCTGGGTCTGGATGTCGGCGGCGGATCGGCCGATCGATTTCTTCGGCCTGTTCACCCTTCCCCCGATCGCCGCGCCGGGCAAGGCGCTCGCCGACACGATGCACGAACGGCACGAAATGCTGGGCCTGACGATGCTGGCGCTGGTGATCGTCCATGTGCTGGCGGCGCTCAAGCACCAGTTCGTCGACCGGTCGGGGGTCAACGCGCGGATGAATCCCTTTTGACAGGCACCGCTCCCCCCGCGTCAGAAGTCGATCGCCAGTCCTTTATATTCCCAGTCGCCATAGCGCACCGGGTCGCGGCCGCCCGGCTGGCTTTCCGCCGGGGCGGGTGCGGCGGCCGCGGAGGCCGGAACCGGCGTGGCGGTCCAGCCTGCCGGCGCCTTGACATGGGCCGGACGCCGGGTCGCGCGCGGCGTCCCGCCGATGATGTCCTGTTTCGCTCTATCGGTCATGCCGATCCCATAGGCCGCCTTGGCGCCGCCGCCAAGCGCGATGGCACGGAAGGAGCGCGCCGTGGCTGATGCCCGCAATCGCAGGCGGGGCCGTGCCGATGCGGGCGATCCGCCGGGCACCGCGCCGCGCCGCGCGGCCCTGCGGCTGCTCGACGCCGTGCTGCGACGCGGCGAGCCGCTCGATCTTGCCGCCCATGCCGCGACACAGGGCCTGACGCCGCCCGACCGCGCCTTTGCGATCGCGATCGTGTCGGAAGCGCTGCGCTGGCTGACCGCCATCGACACGCTGATCGACGGAGCCACCGAACAGCCGCTGCCCGAGGACGTCAAGGCGCGCGCGGTGCTGCGGATCGCGCTGGCCCAGTTGCTCGTGCTGCGCAGCCCCGCCCATGCGGTGGTGGCGACGGCGCTGCCGCTCGTCGCGGGCGGGCCCCGGCGGCTGGTCCACGCGCTGCTGTCGCGCGCGCAGAAAGAGGCATGGGAACTGCCCGACCATGCCGCCCTGCCCGCCGCCACCGCCGCGCGCTGGGCCGAGCAATGGGGGACGGACATGGTCGCGGCGGCCGCCGCCGCGTGGAGCGCGCCACCGCCCGTCGACCTGAGCTTCGCCGCCGAGCCGCCCGAACCGCTGCCCGAGGCGTTGGCGCTGGCGCCGCTGCATCGCCGCCTGCCGCGCGGCGGCGCGATCGAGGAGATCGCCGGCTATCGCGAAGGCGGCTGGTGGGTACAGGATCTGGCGGCGTCGATCCCGGCGCGCCTGCTCGGCCGCGGCGAAGGGCGAAGCGTGCTCGACCTGTGCGCCGCGCCGGGCGGCAAGACGATGCAATTCGCCGCCGCCGGGTGGCAGGTCGTGGCGGTCGATGCCAGCGCGAAGCGGCTCGAACGGCTGCGGGCCAATCTCGCGCGGACGAAGACGAATTTGCAGGCCGAGGTGGTGCAGGGCGACATCCGGCGCTGGCAACCCGACGAGCCCGCCGATGCGGTGCTGCTCGACGCCCCCTGCTCGGCGACCGGCATCTTCCGGCGCCACCCCGACGTGCTCCACCGCGTCGAGGCGGCGCAGATCACCGAAATGGCGGCGCTGCAAGCCGACCTGCTCGACCGCGCCGCGGCGTGGGTCAGGCCCGGCGGGCGGCTCGTCTATGCTACCTGCTCGCTCGAACGCGCCGAGGGCGAAGAGCGGATCGCCGCCTTTCTGGACGAGCATCCGGGGTGGGTCGTCCTGCCCGCGACGGCCGACGAACTGCCGGCGGGCGTCGAACCCGACGCGTCGGGCTTCGTCCGCACGCTACCGACGATGCTCGCTGACCGCGGCGGTCTCGACGGTTTCTTCGTCGCACGGCTGGAGGCGCCATCCTGCTGACGGCAGGGTTCAGCGTGCAGCCTATGCCCTGAAAGCCGGGTGCTCCCGCGAAGGCGGGGGGCCAGAGCGTATCGGCGTGCCTCTTCCGTCACGCTCTGGGTCCCCGCCTTCGCGGGGACACCAATTTCCACCACAAGCCCCGCAGGCTTAGAGCATCGAGCATTAAATCTGAACCGTTTGCCCCCCGCTTTCGCGGGGGCAAGCTCTGAGCTTGTCGAAGCCTGTCCTGAGCGCCTGCAAGGCAGTCGAAGGGGGCCGTTCTTTCTTCTGGCGCCGCAAGAAGAAGGACAGTGCTTCGACAAGCTCAGCACGAACGGCAGAAAGGGTGATGCAGATTTAACGCACAATTTTCTAGAACACCGCCTTCGGCGCGTCTTCCTTCATCATCGCCTGACGCACCATCGGGATCGGGGGGCCGCCGTAGGACAGGAACTGGTCGTGGAAGGCCTTCCATTTGGTCCGGTCGCCCGCCCCCCCGTTCTTGGCTGTCCAGTCCTCGCGCAGCTTGCGGATCATCAGCTTGCCCATCGTGTAGTTGAGGTAGAGCGGGTCATAGGTGCCGCGCGCCGCCTGTTGCCGGGCGTTGCCCTCATCCTGCCAGCATTGTTCCTTGAACAGCTTTTCGGAGTCGGCGACGGTCATGCCCTTGGTGTGCAGGCCGATCGCCGAAAGATAGCGGCAATCGCGCAGCAGCGCGTTCGAAAGCTGGCCGATATGCGTTTCGGGGTCGCCGTCCCCCAGCCCGGCATCCCACATCATCTCCTCGGTATAGTGCGCCCAGCCCTCGGCGAAGGCATAGCCGACGAACAACTTGCCGAAGATGCTCTCGGCGCGGTTCGAGTGGAGGAAGTTGAGGAAATGGCCCGGCCACACCTCGTGGACCGAGGTGAACATCAGGTCCTTGCGGCCCGGCACGAAATCCATCTGCGTCTGCTTGTCCCACGCGGGGTCGGGCGGCGAGATGTAATAGACCGACGGCAGGCCTTTCTCATACGGCCCGGGGATGTCGATATAGGCGCTGTTCTGCCGGTTATAGGGCGGCGATTCCTCGACCTGCGCCTGTTCGGTGCCGGGGATCGTGACGAGGTCCTTTTCGACGAGGAAGGCGCGCAGGGCGGGCAGTTGCCGCCGCGCCTCGGCGACCGGACCGTCGGCGGGCTTGTCCGCGTTCATCTTCTTCATGCAGTCGGCGATCGTCATGCCCGCGGCATAGGTCGCGCAGGCGGCCTTGAGCGCGTCCTGGTTGCGCTTGAGGTCGGCCTGGCCGATGCGTTCGAGTTCGTCGAGCGGCGTGTCGACCCCCTCGTTGGCGAGCAGCATCTTCGCGAACCGGTCAGGCCCCAGCGCCCAGCCGTCGGCGGTGCCGGGCTTCGAGCCGACATAGGCCGCAAGGTCCTTCATCGCCGCCGCCGCCTTTGCCGCCGCGTCGTCGAACTGCTTCTGGAGTTCGGGGTCCTTGACCTCTGCAAAGGCCTTCTTGGCGTCGCCGGTATAATAGTCGGCAAAGCCGCCGAAGCCCGCCGTGCCGAACTTGACGAAGGTCGCGGGCAGCGGAAGCGTCAGGTTCGCCTTGATCTGCTCCGCGGCGGCCGGGACCTTCTGCGCATAGGCGATGAACGCCTTCATCCGCGTCGCAGCGTCGGCATAGGGGCGCGAGACATAGACGTTGGGGTCGAGCGAGCCGACGTAGAAGGCCGGGTTCCGGTGCGGGAAGTCCGCGTCCTTCAGGAAGAAGAGTTGCCCCTCGGCCACATGGACCAGATAGTCGCGCTCGAATTTCTCGGCATCGGTCATCTGCGCGTCGAACGCCCTGGCGTCGGCGATCGTCTTTTCGAGATAGGCGATCTGCTTCTGGATGCCTTCGGGCGACCAGTCGGGCAGTTGCCCGTCATATTCATGCTTGCCCTGATAGACCGCGAAGTTCGGATTGAGCGGGAAATAGCCGGCGAGGAAATTGTCGCGGAACTCGGTCCAGTTCTTCGCCTGCTGCGTCGAGGCGGCCCCGTCGCCCGATGCGCCGCCCGATGCGTCGCCCGACGCGTTGCAGGCGGTCAGGACGAGGAGCGCGGCCGCCATCGCGGCCCCGCCGAGGTGGGCAAATCTGGGTTTCATGCGGGTATCTCCCTGTTTTCCGATGGCGCCTCTTCTGGCATCCGCCCCCGCGCGTGGCACCCGATAATCGACGAACGACAGCATCGCGCCTCTGGACAGCCGGGATTGCCGGGCTAGGAGCGGGACCATGGCCACCATCCCACCACCGCCCGACGAAGAGCCCGTGCTGCCGGGGGATGCCGCGGCCAAAGCCCCTTCCCCGCTGCGCTATGCCGATTACCGATATTACTGGTTCGCGCGCTTCACCGCGGTGATGGCGACGATGGCGATGGTGGTGGTCATCGGCTATCAGCTCTACGATACCGCGCGCACCGATTACGGCATGTCGATCCGCGAGGCGTCGTTCCAGCTCGGCCTGCTGGGACTGGTGCAGTTCGTGCCGCTGGCGATTCTGACCCCGGTCGCGGGCTGGGCGGCCGACCGGTTCGAGCGGCGCAGCGTCGCGATCTTTTCCAACCTGATCGACATCGGCATCGCCGCGACGCTCGGCTGGTTCACCTGGACCGGAGGGCTGACGCTGCCGCTGCTGTTCGCGCTCGCCGCGCTGCACGGCGTGGCGCGCGTCTTCTCCGGCCCGGCGATGTCGGCGATCGCGCCCAATATCGTCCCCATCGAGGTGCTGCCGCGCGCCATCGCGATGAGCAGTATCGCCTGGCAGTCGGCCGCGGTCGTCGGCCCCGCCGCGGGCGGGCTGATCTATGCCGCGCATCCGGCCTCGGTCTATGTCTTCGCGGCGGTGCTGCTCGCGCTGTCGGCGCTCACCCTCGGCCGGGTGCGCCCCGTGCTGCCGCCGCCCGCCGAGGTGCGCGGCCACCCGCTGCGCGAGATGGTCGACGGGCTGCAATTCACCTGGAAGGAGCGCTTCCTGCTCGGCACGATCACCCTCGACCTGTTCGCGGTGATCCTGTCAGGCGCCACCGCGATGCTGCCCGTCTATGCCCGCGACATCCTGCACGCCGGGTCGGAGGGGCTGGGCTTCCTGCGCGCCGCGCCCGCGATCGGGGCGGCGATCGTCGCGCTGGGGCTCGCGATCCGGCCGATCGAGCGCAACGTCGGGGTCAAGATGCTGTGGGCGGTCGCGGTGTTCGGCGCCGGCACCGTGGCGTTCGGCCTGTCGACCAACTTCGCGCTCTCGATGCTGCTGCTGATCGTCATGGGCGCGGCGGACATGTTCTCGGTCTTCGTGCGCGGCACGCTGATCCAGCTCAACACCCCCGACCATATGCGCGGCCGCGTGAGCGCCGTGTCGGGCCTCGCCATTTCGGCGTCGAACGAGCTTGGAGAGATGCGCGCGGGCGCGATGGCCGCGGTGCTCGGCCCGATCGGCGCGGTCGTCGTCGGCGGCGCGGCGGCGATCGGCGTCACCGCGATCTGGGCCTGGCTGTTCCCCGAACTGCGCCACGCGCGCACCTTCAAGCCGCAGTTCGAACCGGCGGCGCGCTGAGCGCGTCACCGCTGGTCGCAAAAGGCCCTCGCCCCGTCCAAAAGCTATTGTCTATTTATTTGGTTGAATTATGGTGAGCGCACCCGTCACCGCGGCTTCCTCTTCCCTCGATGGAGAAACCGCCATGCACAATGCCACCATCCGCTACCGGATCCTGACCATCCCCGGCCTCAACAACAGCGGGCCCACCCATTGGCAGAGCCTGTGGGAGCGCAAATTCTCCCGCTGCGAGCGCATCGACCTCGGCCGCTGGGATGCCCCGGACAAGGACGAATGGGTCGAGCGGATCGACCATGCGATCGCCGATGCCACCGACGACGAACCGATCCTGGTCGCCGCGCACAGCCTGGGTTGCCATGCCTTCGCCCACTGGTTCGCCGCCGCCGGCGGACTGGCCCGCGCGCGGCTGGCAGGGGCGCTGCTCGTCGCCCCGCCCGACCTGTCGCGCCTGCGGAACGATCACGGCCTGACCGGCTTCGCCGATGCGCCCGCCTTCACCTCGCGCGTCCCGATGACCGTCGTCGCCAGCGACAACGATCCCTATGCGAAGACCGCCCATGTGTGGCGCCTGTCGCGGCAATGGGACGCGCGCTTCGTCAACGCCGGTCCCTTCGGTCACCTCAATGCCGACTCGGGGCTCGGGGACTGGCCTTATGGACAGTATCTGCTGGCCTCGTTACAACCTGCGCCGACGCCCGCGCTGGCCGACGAAAGGCTTTGGATCCGCTCGGGAGACTGGCCGAACCGGGTCCGTCGCGATCCCCGCTTCGAACATAGGGAAAGTGCACACAGACGATGAAAGCCAATTCGATCCTCGAAACCATCGGCAACACGCCGCACATCCGCGTCGCGAAACTGTTTCCCGACGCGGAGGTGTGGATCAAGTCGGAACGCAGCAATCCCGGCGGGTCGATCAAGGATCGTATCGGGCTGGCGATGATCGAGGCGGCCGAGCGTGACGGCAGCCTGAAGCAAGGCGGCACCATCGTCGAGCCGACGTCGGGCAACACCGGCATCGGCCTGGCGATGGCCGCCGCGGTCAAGGGCTACAAGCTGATCCTCGTCATGCCCGAAAGCATGTCGATCGAGCGGCGGCGCCTGATGCTCGCCTATGGCGCGACCTTCGACCTGACGCCGCGCGAAAAGGGCATGAAGGGCGCGATCGAACGCGCGATCGAACTGGTCGAGACGACCCCCGGCGCCTGGATGCCCCAGCAGTTCGAGAACGACGCCAACGTCGAGGTTCACCTTCGCACGACGGCGCAGGAAATCCTGACCGATTTCGCCGATTCGCCGATCGACGTGCTGATCACCGGCGTCGGCACCGGCGGCCACATCACCGGCTGCGCCCAGCTGCTGAAACAGCATTGGCCGGATCTGAAGGTGTTCGCGGTCGAACCGACCGCGTCGCCCGTCATTTCGGGCGGCCAGCCGGGTCCGCATCCGATCCAGGGCCTCGGTGCCGGCTTCATCCCGCGCAACCTGCACACCGACCTGCTCGACGGCGTGATCCAGGTCGATGCGGGGGATGCCAAGCAATGGGCGCTCCGCTCCGCGGCGGAGGAAGGCCTGCTCGTCGGCATCTCCTCGGGCGCGACGCTCGCCGCGATCCACCAGAAGCTTCCCGACCTGCCCGCGGGCGCGCGCATTCTCGGTTTCAACTACGACACCGGCGAGCGCTATCTGTCGGTCCCCGATTTCCTGCCCGAAATCTAGGATCACCGCCATGCCGGGCAGCGACGAGCGCGATCCGCCGGCCTTGCGGCGCGACGGCGCGGGATGGCTGTTCGTCCTGCTGGCGGCGATCGCGATCGTCGCCGTCCTCCATGCCAGCGGGCGTGGGCCGGGCGCGGACGCCGCCGTCCGGCCGCACCCCGTCGCGCCGCCGCCCGACGTCGTGCCCGCGGTGCTGCCGACCGAACTCGCTCCCCTCACCGAGGATGATGCACGCACCGAAAACGCCCATATCCCGCTGGTGAAGAAGGGTTTCGTCGCGGCGCGACCCTTCGTCTATCCCGGCAACGGCGACAATCGCGCCCGCGCGCGCGATTGCCTTGCCTCGGCGATGCTCTACGAGGCTGGCGACGATGCCAAGGGCCAGCGCGCGGTCGGACAGGTCGTGATCAACCGCGTCCGCCACCCCGCCTTTCCCAAGTCGATCTGCGGCGTCGTGTTCCAGGGGTCGGAGCGGGCGACCGGATGCCAGTTCACCTTCACCTGCGACGGGGCGCTCGACCGCCGCTATTCCGATGCGGCGTGGACGCGCGCCCGCGCGCTCGCCGACCGGATGCTGTCGGGATCGACCGACCCCGAGGTCGGGCTCGCCACCCATTATCATACCGACTGGGTCCGCCCCTATTGGAGCGACAGCCTCGAGAAGATCGCGGTCGTCGATACGCATCTGTTCTTCCGCTGGCCGGGCTATTGGGGCACGCCCGGCGCCTTTCGCGGCGCCGTCGCGGGAAGCGACGGCCCGGTCGCCAAGCTTGCGGCGCTGTCCCCGTTCCATGCGGCGGCGCTGACCGCGCCGGTCGAACTGGCGGGCGTCGATGCCAAGGCCGAGATCGGCGAGACGCGGATCGTTCCGGGTTCCGGCGGCGGCGCGGGGCGCGACGCCCTCTATGTCCAACTCGACCACCGCGCCGCGCCCGAAAGCTTCGTGGCCACGGCGCTGCGGCTGTGCGGCGACCGGCCCTATTGCAAGTTCATGGGCTGGACCAACCCGGTGCTGAAGCCCGATTCCGACGCGATGAGCGAAATCCAACGCGCGGCGATGAGCTTTTCCTATCTGCGCGACGACAAGGCGGCGTTCGAGAAGGCGCTGTGGAACTGCACCGAATACAAGCGCGACGACAAGCGCCAGTGCATGAAGCGGTAAGGCGACTCCGTTCCATCGTCATTGCGAGCGGAACGAAGCAATCCAGAGCGGTTGCCACAAGCTCCGGATTGCCACGCGGCTTCGCCGCTCGCAATGACGAGCGGGTTCATGCCCGCCCCGGATCAGCCGTGCGGACGGATCAGATATTTCTCGCCCGTCCGCTTGGCGTTATAGGCGGCGACCGCATCGAGCGACAGCGTATCGACCAGCGAGATGTCGTGGCTGTAGTGGCTCTTGAAGGTCGTGGTCAGTTCGTCCGCGACGCGCTGGCGCATGCGGCCGACGACCTCGGCACCGGCCTTTTGCATGAAGGGGGTGAGCAGGAAGCCCGAGAGCGACCAGGAAAAACCGAAGCTGCGGTTGAGCACGGTCGGCCCCATGTCGAGCCCGCCATAGATATAGACCTGCTTGAAGCTGTCGGAGCCATAGCGGCTGTAATTGGTCATCCGCTTCACCGCCGCGGCCTCCATCGCCGACAATATCTGTCCCGCCAGCTTGCCGCCGCCGATCGCGTCGAAGCCGAGCGTCGCGCCCGTCTCGGTGATCGCGGCGATCAGCCGGTCCATGAAATCATCGTCGCTGCTGTTGACGATATGCTTCGCGCCCAGCCCCTTCAGGATTTCGACCTGCGCGGCGCTGCGCACGATGTTGACGAGCGGAATGCCGTCCTTCGCGCAGATCTTCACCAGCATCTGGCCCAGGTTCGACGCCGCCGCGGTGTGGACGATCGCGCTGTGCCCCTCCATCCGCATCGTCTCCGTGAAGGCGAGGCTGGTCAGCGGGTTGACGAAGCAGGAGGCGCCGTCCTTCGGATCGGTCCCGTCGGGCAGCGGCATGCACATCTGGACGGGCAGGCAGCGATATTCGGCGTACATCTCGCCGCCGAGCAAGGCCACCGTCCGGCCGAGCAGCGCCTGCGCCTCCGGCGAATCGCCGGCCTTGACCACAAGGCCGCAGCCTTCGTTGCCGATCGGCAGCGCGTCGCCGACGCGGCTCGCCATTGCACGCATCCCCTGCGGCGGAATGTCGGCGGTGACGACCGGCAGGCCGTCGCGGGTCGCGGCGCGTGCCGTCGTCATGTCGGCCCCGCCGAACAGCAGGCCGAGGTCCGACGGATTGATCGGCGTCGCCAGCACTTTCACCAATACCTCGTGCGCTTTGGGTTCGGGCATCGGACGCCGCTCGAAGAAGACCTCGAGTTCGCCCTCGGGCTTGACCAGCGTCAGCATGACGAGGTTGGTGGCTGGCAGGTCGGTCATCGCATATCTCCCGGTTTTCAGTTTCTCGATGCAACCGATCTAGGCGAGCGCGTGCCGGCTGGCAATGGCGACCTCACCCCTGCGCGGGTCGATATGCCGCTGCCAGTCGCAGCACCGCGTCGGCGAGTTCCTTCCGGCAGATCAGCAGGTCGGGCAGATAGGGATCGGGATTGTTGTAGCGGATCGGCGACCCGTCGACGCGGCTGACGTGCAGCCCGGCGGCGGCGGCGACCGCGGCGGGGGCGCAATTGTCCCATTCATACTGGCCGCCGGTGTGGAGGTAGATATCGGCCTGACCCTGCACTACCGCCATCGCCTTGGCGCCCGCCGATCCCATCGCGACGAGTTCGGCGCCGAGCCGCTCGGCGACGAACACCGCTTCGGCGGCGGGCCGCGTGCGGCTGACGAGCATCCGCGGCGGCGTGTTGGCGGGGATCAGGGCGATGGGAGCGCCCGACGTCAGCGTCACCCCCTGCCCCGGCAAGGCCACCGCGCCGACGCGCGCCACGCCGTCGATCGCGAGCGCGACATGCACCGCCCAGTCGCGGCGCCCCTCGCCATATTCGCGCGTGCCGTCGAGCGGATCGACGATCCAGACGCGGCGGTGCGCGAGGCGCGCGGCGTCGTCCTTCTCCTCTTCGGACAGCAGCGCGTCGTCGGGGCGCGCGGCCCGCAGTTCGCGGCACAGCAGCGCATTGGCACGCGCATCGCCCTCCGTGCCAAGCGCCTTGCCTTCGAGGCCACTATCGGCGCGCAGTTCGTCGAGCAGGCGCCCCGCCGCCGTCGCGAGCCGTTCGGCCAGCTGCTCGTCGCTTTCGGGCGCGCTCATCCCAGCAGCCGCTCGACGATCAGTTCGGCGGCCTGCTCGGGCGTCATATCGGTAGTATCGATGCGGATTTCGGGGTTTTGCGGAACCTCATAGGGGCTGTCGATACCGGTGAAATTCTTGAGCTGCCCGGCGCGCGCCTTCTTGTAGAGGCCCTTGACGTCGCGCCTCTCGGCCTCGGCGAGCGGCGTGTCGATGAAGATCTCGATGAACTCGCCCTCGGGCAGCATCGCGCGCACCATCTCGCGCTCCGCCCGGAACGGCGAGATGAAGGCGGTGATGACGATCAGCCCGGCGTCGGTCATCAGCTTCGCGACCTCGCCGACGCGACGGATATTCTCGATCCGGTCGGCCTCGGTGAAGCCGAGGTCCTTGTTGAGCCCGTGACGGACATTGTCGCCGTCGAGCAGGAAGCTGTGGCGGTTCATCCGGTGCAGCTTCTTTTCGACCAGATTGGCGATCGTCGACTTGCCCGACCCCGACAGGCCGGTGAACCACAGCAGTGCGGGCCGCTGATTCTTGAGGTCGGCGCGCATCTCGCGATCGATGTCGGTCGCCTGCCAGTGGACGTTCTGCGCGCGGCGCAGGCTGAAATGCAGCATCCCCGCCGCGACCGTCGCATTGGTCAACTTGTCGATCAGGATGAAGCCGCCGAGCGTGGGATTGTCGGCATAAGCCTCGAACACGATCGGCCTGTCGGTCGACACTTCGACGACGCCGATGCCGTTCAACTCCAGCGTCTTGGCCGCGAGGCGGTCGAGCGTGTTGACGTTGATCTCGTACTTCGGCGCCTGCACGGTCGCCGACACGCTCTGCGTCGCGAGCTTGAGCCAATAGGCGCGGCCGGGAATCATCGCCTCGTCGGCCATCCAGACGAGCGTCGCCTCGAACTGGTCGGCGGCTTCGGGCGGCGCGTCGGCGGCGGCGATCACGTCGCCGCGCGAACAGTCGATCTCGTCGGCGAGCATCAGCGTGACCGACTGGCCCGCGACGGCTTCGGAAAGGTCGCCGTCCATCGTGACGATGCGACTGACCGTCGTGGTCTTGCCGCCTGGCAGGATGCGGATCGCGTCGCCCGGCGCCACCCGACCGCTCGCGATCTGTCCCGAAAAGCCGCGGAAATCGAGGTTGGGGCGGTTCACCCATTGCACCGGCATGCGAAACGGCTTCGCCTCGTCGGCGGCACCACCGACATCGACGCTCTCCAGATGTTCGATCAGCGCCGGCCCCTTGAACCACGGGGTGTTCGGCGACAGCGCGGTGATATTGTCGCCCTTGAACCCCGAGATCGGAATGGCGGTGAAATTCGTGATCCCGATCTCGCTCGCAAAGGCGCGATAGGCGAGCGCGATGCGGTCGAACACCGCCTTGTCGTAGCCGACGAGGTCCATCTTGTTCACCGCGAGCACGATGTGCCGGATGCCGAGCAAATGCGCGAGGAAGCTGTGCCGCCGCGTCTGGGTCAGCACCCCCTTGCGCGCGTCGATCAGGATGACCGCGAGGTCGGCGGTAGAAGCGCCGGTGACCATGTTGCGCGTATATTGTTCGTGCCCCGGCGTGTCGGCGACGATGAACTTGCGCTTTTCGGTGGTGAAGAAGCGATAGGCGACGTCGATCGTGATCCCCTGCTCGCGCTCGGCGGCGAGCCCGTCGACGAGCAGCGCGAAGTCGATCTCCTGCCCCTGCGTGCCGACGCGCCGGCTGTCGGCTTCGAGCGCGGCAAGCTGATCCTCGAAGATCATCTTGCTGTCGTAGAGCAGCCGCCCGATCAGCGTCGACTTGCCGTCGTCGACCGAACCGCAAGTGATGAAGCGCAGCAGCGACTTGCGCTCGTGCTGCGCGAGATAGGCGTCGATGTCCTCGGCGATGAGGGCGTCGGTGACGTAGACGGGGTCGGTCATTGCGCGAATCCCCGAACACAATAGTCCGTTTGCCCTGAGCTTGTCGAAGGGCCGTTCTTTTCTGTTGTCGTCGAAAGAAAGGACGGGGCTTCGACAAGCTCAGCCCGAACGGACGGAGGGAAATAATGAAAGGGCAGCATCAGAAATACCCCTCCTGCTTCTTCTTCTCCATCGACGCGTCGCCGCCGTCCTTGTCGATGATGCGGCCCTGCCGTTCGCTGGTGGTGGTCAGCAGCATTTCCTGGATCACCGCGGACAGCGTCGCCGCCTCGCTTTCGACCGCGCCGGTCAGCGGATAGCAGCCGAGGGTGCGGAAGCGCACCGAGCGCTCGACCGGCACCTCGCCATCGCGCAGCGGGAAGCGGTCGTCGTCGACCATCAGCAACAGGCCGTCGCGTTCCACCGTCGGGCGCGGCGCGGCGAAATAGAGCGGCACGATCGGGATATTCTCGCGCGCGATATATTGCCAGATGTCGAGCTCGGTCCAGTTCGAGATCGGGAAGACGCGGATGCTTTCGCCTTTCGCCTTGCGGGCGTTGTAGAGGTTCCACAGCTCGGGGCGCTGCTGCTTCGGGTCCCAGCCGTGGCTTGCGGTGCGGAAAGAGAAGATGCGCTCCTTCGCCCGGCTCTTTTCCTCGTCGCGCCGCGCGCCACCGAAGGCGACGTCGAAGCCGTGGAGATCGAGCGCCTGCTTCAGGCCCTCGGTCTTCCACATATCGGTGTGGAGGGGGCCATGGTCGAACGGGTTGATCCCGCGCGCCTTCGCCTCCGGGTTCTGATAGACGATCAGTTCCATCCCGCTCTCGGCCGCCATGCGGTCGCGCAGCTCGTACATCGCGCGGAACTTCCACGTCGTGTCGACATGCATCAGCGGGAAAGGCGGCGGCGAGGGATAAAAGGCCTTGCGCGCCAGATGCAGCATCACCGCGCTATCCTTGCCCACCGAATAGAGCATCACCGGCCTGGCGGCGTCCGCCATCACCTCGCGCAGGATATGGATGCTCTCGGCCTCCAGACGGTCCAGATGGGTCAGCGTATCGATCATCCCCCGCCCTTGCCGTCCCGCTTCGCGCCGGGCAAGCTGTATGCCCTTTTCCCGGTGCAAGCCAGACTTGTGCGGCTCAACCATCGACCTTCGCCGCGCGCCAGTCGGTCGCCGCGCGCTCGATCGCGGGCAGCGCGTGCGCGAGCCGCGGCACGACATCGGCCTGCGCGCGCCACGCCGGATGGATCAGCAGGCCGAGTTCGCGGCGCAGGTCATAGCCGCCGACCCGCAGCGGCACGATGCCGTCGATCGCGAGCGACACCGGCGCGGTGGTGATGCCCACCCCCGCCGCGACCATGCGCAGGCAGCGTTCGTCGCTGTCGCTGCGCAGCGCGAAGCGCGGGCGAACGCGGTGGCGCGTGAAGAAGCGGCTGGTCGCGTCGAGCAATTCGCAGGCGCGGCGCGCGATCATCGTCTCGGGCGCCAGTTCCTCGGGGCCGACCTCCCCGCGCCCGGCCAGCGGGTGGTCGGCGGCGACGAACATCACCAGCGGTTCGTCATAGAGCGGGACGACATGCGGCCCGCGCTCGCCGGGGCGCAGCGGGACGAGCGCGATATGCAGCCGCCCGCCGTGGACGCCGGCGCGCAGGTCCGACTCGCCATTCTCGACGATCTCGATCGCGAAGTCACGCGCGAGCAGCGCCGCGACGGCCTGCAGAAACTCGCCGGGAACCGACCGGATCGTGCCGAGTTTCAACGCCGGCCGGTCGCTTTCCTCGGCGCGGCCGAAGGTGTCGGCAGCGCGAAAGCCGCGTTCGAGGTCGCGCGCGATCGGTAGGAAGCGGCCGCCCGCCTCGGTCAGGCGAATCTGGCGGCGGTTGCGGATAAACAAAGGCGCGCCGACGAGCCGTTCGAGGTCGGCGATGCCGGTCGACAGCGCCGGCTGGGTAACGCGGATGTGCTGCGCGGCGCGCGTGAAGCTGCCCGCATCGACGACGGCGAGGAACTGGCGGATGTGCGCGCGCTTTATCATAAATTTTTTTTATGCTGAAACGCATGAAGTTTCAATTTTCATATGGTGCGGCTTTGCGGCAGACTTCGCGGCGACCACGTTCGTGCGGGCCGTTCGCGCGGGCGGAGGCCCTGTTCCGCTCCCGATCGAAGGAACCCTGATGCGCGCCACCCCCGATTTCGATTTCGCGCTCGGCGAGACCGCCGACATGATCCAGGGCACCACCGCCCGCTTCGCCGACGAGGTGATCGCGCCGCTGGCCGACCGCGCCGACCGCGAGGACTGGTTCCCGCGCGCTGAACTGTGGCCCGCGATGGGCGATCTCGGCCTGCACGGGATCACCGTCGAAGAGGAATGGGGCGGGCTCGGGCTCGGCTATCTGGAGCATGTGATCGCGGTCGAGGAAGTGTCGCGGGCGTCGGGCGCCATCGGCCTGTCCTATGGCGCGCACTCGAACCTGTGCGTCAACCAGATCCGCCGCTGGGGCAATGAAGCGCAGAAGCGCAAATATCTGCCGAAGCTGATTTCGGGCGAGCATGTCGGCAGCCTCGCCATGTCGGAAGCCGGCGCGGGCAGCGACGTCGTGTCGATGAAGCTGAAGGCCGAGAAGAAAGGCGACCGCTTCATCCTCAACGGCACGAAATACTGGATCACCAACGCGGCCCATGCCGACACGCTGGTCGTTTACGCAAAGACCAGCCCCGAGGCAGGATCGCGCGGCATCACGGCCTTCCTGATCGAAAAGGACATGCCGGGTTTCGCCATCGGGCAGAAGATCGACAAGGTCGGCATGCGCGGCTCCCCCACCGCCGAACTCGTCTTCACCGATTGCGAGGTCAGCGAGGAACAGGTCATGGGGCCGGAGAATGGCGGCGTCGGCGTGCTGATGTCGGGGCTCGACTACGAGCGCGTCGTGCTGGCGGGGCTCCAGCTCGGCATCATGCAGGCGTGCCTCGACACCGTCATCCCCTATGTCCGCGAGCGCCGGCAGTTCGGCAAGCCGATCGGTTCGTTCCAGCTGATGCAGGCGAAGGTCGCCGACATGTATGTCGCGCTCCAGTCGGCGCGCTCCTATGTCTACAACGTCGCCAAGGCTTGCGATGCCGGGCAGACGACGCGCTTCGACGCGGCGGGCGCGATCCTGCTCGCGAGCGAGAGCGCGGTGAAGGTCGCGGGCGAGGCGATCCAGGCGCTCGGCGGTGCGGGTTACACCAGGGACTGGCCGGTCGAGCGCTATTGGCGCGACGCCAAGCTGCTCGACATCGGCGCGGGCACCAACGAGATACGACGCATGCTGATCGGCCGCGAACTGATCGGCGCCGGGGCGTGAGCCTGCTCTGGCTGTCGGCGGCGCTGATGGCGGCGACGGCCTTCGTCCATGGCGTCCTCGGCGAGCGGCGGCTGATCGGGCCGCTGATGATGCTCGATCAGGGCGTGATGGGCGTCGATCTGGCGCGCCGCGTCTTTCGCCTCGCCTGGCATGCGCTGTCGCTGCTGATGCTGGTATCGGCGGCGGCGGTGATCTGGCCGGGAACGCCGCGCGGGCTGATCCTGCTGATCGGCGCGGCGTGGACCGCGACCGGGCTGTTCGACGCCATCCATACGCGCGGGCGGCACATCGGCTGGCCTTTCCTCACCGCATCGGGCGCGCTCGCGCTGCTGGGGGCGGCATGAGCGAGACGATGCTCGACGCGCTGCAATATTATGGCGCCGCCGCGGCGACGATCGCGGCGCTGCTCGTCTCGCTCAACCTCGGCGAGCGGTGGAACGGCTGGGCGTTCGTCATCTTCGTGACCAGCAGCCTCGCGCTGATCGCGTGGGGCTTCCTGCAATCCGACAGCGAAGGCATCGGATGGCAGAATGTCGCGCTGCTCTGTATCAACTGCGTCGGCGTCTATCGTCACCTGATCCGCAGGAAGCCGGTTGGCAAACATGCCTCAAATGATTGACGTCATTGCGAGGAGCGGAGCGACGCAATCCAAGGCGATTACCGCACGCTCTACACCGAGCCTTAAATCTACACCGCTTGCCCTGAGCTTGTCGAAGGGCCGCTCTTTTCTTTGGCGCCGCAAAAGAAGGGCGGTGCTTCGACAAGCTCAGCACGAACGGACGATGGAGTGTCTCAGATTTAACGCACCCCGCTCTGGATTGCCGCGTCGCTTCGCTCCTCGCAATGACGGAGCTAAATCACCCCCACACGCGCACGCGCTTGTCGGGCGCGAGGTAGAGGGCATCGCCTTCCTTGACGTCGAACGCCTTGTACCACGCGTCGAGGTTGCGAACGGTCAGTGCGCGATACATGCCCGGCGCGTGGCCGTCGGTGGCGACGCGCTGGCGCAGCGCCTCGTCGCGCATCTTGGTCGCCCAGGTCTGCGCATAGGCGATGAAGAAGCGCTGGTCGCCGGTGAAGCCGTCGATCACCGGCGCGTCCTTGCCGTTCAGCGACGCATGATAGGCGTCATAGGCGGCCTGGAGCCCCGCGACGTCCGCGATATTCTCCCCCAGCGTCAGCTTGCCGTTCACCGCGAGGTCGGGAAACGGCTTGTAAGTGTCGAACTGCGCCGCGAGCGCCGCGCCCGCTTCCTCGAACTTCCTGAGGTCGGCGGCCGTCCACCAATTGCGCAGCGCGCCGGTCGAATCGAACGCCGCGCCGTTGTTGTCGAAGCTGTGGCTGATCTCGTGCCCGATCACGGCACCGATCGCCCCGTAATTATAGGCGGGATCGGCGGCCGCGTTGAAGAAGGGCGGCTGCAGGATCGCGGCGGGGAAGTTCAGCGCATTCTGCACCGGCAGGTTGACCGCGTTGACCGTCTGCGGCGTCATCCACCATTCGGCCTTGTCCATCGGCTTGCCGATCTTGGCGAGCTGGTGGACATATTCGGCCTTTTCGCCCGCGATTTCGTTCGCATAGGCGTTGTCGGCGCTGATCGTGTAACTGCCGTAATCGCGCCACGTCTCCGGGTAGCCGACGCCGACGACGATCGTCTCGACCTTCTTGATCGCTTCCTTCTTGGTTTCGGGGGCCATCCAGTCGATCGCGCCGACGCGCTTCGCGAACGCCGCCTTGATCCCCTTCACCATGTCGCCGACCTCGGCCTTCGCCGACGCCGGGAAATATTTCTCGGCATAGACGCGGCCGACCGCGTCGCCGAGATATGTGTTCAGCGCGTCGAGCGCGCGCTTGTCGCGGCTGCGCTGCTGCGGCGTGCCGAAAAGCGCCGTCCCGTAGAAAGCGAAATGCGCCGTGTCGATCGCGCTCGGCAGCACCTCGGCGTGACTGTTGATCTGGTGGAACGCCAGCCAGTCCTTCCACGCATCGAGCGGCTCCGACGCCACGAGCGCCGACAGGCCGGTGATCGCCTTCGCATGATAGGCGCCGAACTTCGCCGCCTTGTCGAGACCCGCCGCCGCGAAATAAGCGTCCCAATCGATGCCCGGCGCCTTCTTCGCGAAGTCGGCCCGCGTCCATACGTCGGCGGATCTGGTGAAATCCTCGCTGGCCTCGCGCGTCGCATGGGCGCGCGCGATCTTGACCTCGAGATCGTAGATGCGCTTCGCCTTCGCCGCGGCGTCCGGCTGCCCCGCCGCGGTCAGCAGCTTGGCAATATAGGCCTGATATTGCGTGCGCAGCGCGGCCATCTTCGGATCGGCCGACAGATAATATTCGCGCTCGGGCAGCCCGAGCCCGCCCTGCAATATATAGGGAATGACGTCGCCGGGGGTCGCGAGGCCCTGCGTCACGAAGATGCCGAACAGGTTTTCGGTGTTGAAGTCGGTCGCGTTGAGCGGATCGACGTCGGCGCGCGTCTGTTGGCCCAGCACCTTCGCCAGCGCCGCCTTGTCGCCGATCGCCGCGAAGCGCGCGAGGTCGGCCTCGACCGGCTTCATCCCCGCAGCGTCGATCGCGTCGGTGCTGACATAGGCCTTGTAGAAAGCGGCGATGCGGCCGGCGTCGCTGTCCGCATCCCCGCCCCGCTTGACGGTCGCGTCGACCAGTTCGCGCGTGCGCTTCTCGGTTTCGAGGAAAGCCGTATAGAAGGCGCCGGTCGACGAGCGGTCGGCGGGAATCTCGGTGGTCTTCTGCCAGTTGCCGTTCGCATAGGCATAGAAATCGTCGCCGGGCTTGACGCTCGTGTCCATCGCCGCCTTGCTGATGCCCAGCTCGGTGCCGACGGTGTAGCTCGCCTCCTGCTTGTCGCCGCCCTTCGAGCAGGCGACGGGCCCCGCGACGATCGCGGCGGTGGACAGGAGAAGGACGAAGACGGTTTTTCTCATGGAAGCGGCCTTGCTTGTTGGGGGTCGGTCGAGAGGCATAAGCCTGCGGCCAGCCGGTTTCAATGCCAACCAAATTCGGCCTGCGGTCCTTCCCAACCGACGAACGGCGGGATAGGCCGACACGCCTGCAAAGGAGAGAGACGAAGGTGAGCGCACCGGTTCTGGGAACGATGGTCAATGCGGACGGCGACGCATTCCGCGCCAATGCCGCGCACAACCGCGCCTTGCGCGACGCGCTTCGGGCGCGCGTCGCCGCGGCGGCACGGGGCGGGAGCGAGAAGGCGCGCGAGCGCCACACGAGCCGCGGCAAGCTGCTGCCGCGCGAACGCGTCGAGCGGCTGCTCGATCCGGGCTCGCCCTTTCTCGAGATCGGCCAGCTCGCCGCATGCGACATGTATGGCGGCGATATCGCGGGCGCCGGGATGATCGCGGGCATCGGCCGCGTCGCGGGACGGCAGGCGATGATCGTCTGCAACGACGCGACGGTGAAGGGCGGCACATACTATCCGATGACGGTCAAAAAGCATCTGCGCGCGCAGGAGATCGCCGAGGCGAACCGCCTGCCGTGCATCTACCTCGTCGACAGCGGCGGCGCGAACCTGCCGCATCAGGCCGAGGTGTTTCCCGACCGCGACCATTTCGGCCGCATCTTCTTCAACCAGGCGACGATGTCGGCGAAGCGCATCCCGCAGGTCGCCTGCGTGATGGGAAGCTGCACCGCGGGCGGCGCCTATGTCCCCGCGATGAGCGACGAGACGGTGATCGTCCGGGACCAGAGCACGATCTTCCTCGCCGGCCCGCCGCTGGTAAAGGCCGCGACGGGCGAGGAGATCAGCGCCGAGGAACTGGGCGGCGGCGACCTGCACGCGCGCAAATCGGGCGTCGTCGACCATCTCGCCGAGAATGACGAACATGCGCTGACGATCGTGCGCGATATCGTCTCGACCTTCGGCGTCGAGCAAGGCTTCGAAGTGGCGATGAAGGACCCGCGCCCGCCAAAATATGACGCCGAGGAACTGTACGGCATCATCCCGCAGGACGTGCGCGCGCCCTATGACGTGCACGAGGTGATCGCGCGCATCGTCGACGGCAGCGAGTTCCACGAATTCAAGGCCGCCTATGGCACGACGCTCGTCTGCGGCTTCGCGCATATCTGGGGCATTCCGGTCGCGATCCTCGCCAACAACGGCGTGCTGTTCAGCGAAAGCGCGGTGAAGGGCGCGCATTTCATCGAACTGGCGCAGCAGCGCCGCATCCCCCTGCTCTTCCTCCAGAACATCAGCGGTTTCATGGTCGGCGGCAAATATGAGGCCGAGGGGATCGCCAAGCATGGCGCGAAGCTCGTCACCGCGGTCGCGACCGCGACGGTGCCCAAGATCACCGTGCTGATCGGCGGCAGCTTCGGCGCGGGCAATTACGGCATGTGCGGGCGGGCCTATTCGCCCCGCTTCCTGTTCACCTGGCCCAATGCGCGGATCAGCGTGATGGGCGGCGAGCAGGCGGCGAGCGTGCTGGCGACCGTC
Source organism: Sphingopyxis sp. MG (assembly GCF_002953155.1). Lineage (NCBI taxonomy): Bacteria > Pseudomonadati > Pseudomonadota > Alphaproteobacteria > Sphingomonadales > Sphingopyxidaceae > Sphingopyxis > Sphingopyxis sp. MG. The sequence continues at coordinate 1,601,588 of NZ_CP026381.1, read as the reverse complement.
CACCGCGACGCCGACACATGGACGCCGGAAGAAGCCGAAGCCTTCAAGGCGCCGATCCGCCAGACCTACGAGGACGAGGGGAATCCCTATTATGCGACCGCGCGATTGTGGGACGACGGCATCATCGACCCCGCCCAGACGCGCGACGTGCTGGGACTGGCTTTTGCGGCGACGCTGAACGCCCCGGTCGAGGACCGCGGGTTCGGCGTGTTCAGGATGTGATTGCTATGGCATTTCAGCCGCTCGGTTATCGATTTGAAATCACCTCCGCACTTTCGCTGGGAGAAGCGAAACGCAGGATTCGTCGGGAAAAGATGGGATGGTTCGATTCGAAAAATGGCGCGCGAGGCTGGATCATCGGTCCCTTTCTTTGCCTTTGGCAAAGCGCTTTTGACCGGCATGGACCAATGGTTTTGGGATTCATAAGACATGACGGTATAAAAACCAAAATCGTTGGACGAGCCGGTGCCGACTTGAACGGAACCGCGCTGTTCCTGTTTCTTACGCCGCTAATGGCATGGCTGACCTTTCAGATGGCCCGTTACGGACAGGGGTCGACGGGATCGTATGTGGTCATCGGTCTCCTCTTTGGTATTGGTCTGCCTTTAACCCTGTGGATCAATTCTAAGGACCGCCGCGAAGCGGACGCGCTGGTGCATTTCGTCCGTAGACAGTTGGCACCGACGGATAAGAATGTTCGGAGTTCGGCGCATTCATCGCCTACCCAATCCCGTTCCGTGCGCCTGATCGTAAACGGTATCGATCGCACTCAAGTATCCGCTGATGAATTACACGGCGCCATTGCGGCCCTATCGATCGGCGATTTCGCAGTTCTGGAGCGGGCATCTGAAGATTATATGCAGGTCCTCTCGAAAGAGAGCGAATTCATCCTGCAGAAGCGCGAGGGTAGCGCCGGGCGTCATTTCCAAGCGATCCTACCAAAAAGCGACTTCGACCAATATCAAGAATACGACGATAGCCTGGCGCAAATCACCGCCGTGATGACAGCCTATCTCCATCGACGAATCTCCAGCTCCGAACCCAACTGGATACGCATCACGCCATGATTAACTCCCTCCTCATCGCCAATCGCGGCGAGATCGCCTGCCGTATCATCCGCACCGCGCGCGAGATGGGCATCCGGACCGTTGCGGTCTATTCGGATGCCGACGCCAAGGCGCTGCATGTGCGCGAGGCCGACGAGGCCGTGCATATCGGGCCATCGCCGGCGCGCGAATCCTATCTGGTCGGCGAAAAGATCATCGCCGCCGCGAAGGCGACGGGGGCCGAGGCGATCCATCCGGGATACGGGTTCCTGTCCGAGAATGCCGAGTTCGCGCAGGCGGTCATCGACGCCGGGCTTGTGTGGGTCGGGCCGAAGCCGTCGTCGATCACCGCGATGGGACTGAAGGACGCCGCCAAGGCGTTGATGGCCGATGCCGGGGTGCCGGTGACGCCGGGCTATATGGGCGCGAACCAGGACCCCGCCTTTCTCGCCCAACAGGCAGCCGAGATCGGCTATCCCGTCCTCATCAAGGCGGTTGCGGGCGGCGGCGGCAAGGGAATGCGCAAGGTGGACTGCGCGGCGGACTTCGCCGACGCGCTCGCCTCGTGCCAGCGCGAAGCGGCGGCGTCGTTCGGCAACGCCCATGTGCTGATCGAGAAATATATCCTGACCCCGCGCCATATCGAGGTGCAGGTGTTCGGCGACACGCACGGCAATGTCGTCCACCTGTTCGAGCGCGACTGCTCGCTCCAGCGCCGCCACCAGAAGGTGATCGAGGAAGCCCCCGCCCCCGGCATGGACGACGCGACCCGGCAGCAGCTTTGCGCCGCCGCCGTGCGCGCGGCCAAGGCTGTCGATTATGTCGGCGCGGGCACGATCGAGTTCATCGCCGATGCGTCGGAAGGCCTGCGCGCCGACCGCATCTGGTTCATGGAAATGAACACGCGGTTGCAGGTCGAGCATCCGGTGACCGAGGAGATCACCGGCGTCGACCTCGTCGAATGGCAGCTTCGCGTCGCATCGGGCGAGCCGCTGCCGCTGACGCAGGACGATCTTGCGATCGACGGCTGGGCGATGGAGGCGCGCCTCTACGCCGAGGACCCGGCAAGGGGCTTCCTTCCTTCGACCGGCCCGCTCGAACTGTTTCAGCTGCCCGACCATATCGGCCGGGTCGATACCGGCGTCCATGAAGGCGCGGACGTTTCGCCCTTCTACGACCCGATGATCGCCAAGCTGATCGCGCACGGCGACGACCGCGAGGCGGCGCGCGAGACACTGTCGGAGATGCTGGAGGACAGCGCGGTCTGGCCGGTCAGGACCAACGCGGCCTTCCTGATCCGCGCGCTCGATCATCCCGATTTCGTCGCGGGAGCGATCGACACCGGGCTGATCGGCCGCGACGGCGAAGCGATGGCGGCCGCGCCGGAGCCCTCCGCCGCGGCGCTGACCAAGGCCGCGATGGCGATGGTGCCGCGTTCGTTGCAGGCAGGCTTCCGCCTCAACGCCCCCGACGTGCGTAGTGCGCCCTTCCTGCTCGACGGGAAGCGGGTTGACGTGGCGCTCCACGGACCCGGCACCGACGAACCCGCACCCGCGATGCTCGTCGCCGAAGCGGGGGCCGTATGGCAACTCACCCCGTGGCGCGTCGAGGGGGGCGCGGGCGGCGCGGCAAGCGATGGCGCGATCCTGTCGCCGATGCCCGGCAAGATCATCGCGGTCGCCGTCGCCGCCGGCGAGCCGGTGACGAAGGGACAGAAACTGCTGACGCTGGAGGCCATGAAGATGGAACACAGCCTGATCGCGCCTTTCGATGGCGTGGTCGCCGAACTCAACGCCACGCCGGGGGCGCAGGTGCAGGTCGAGGCGCTGCTCGCGCGGATCGAGCCGGCCGGATGAGCGATCTGGTCCTGCGCGATGCGACGACGGCGGACCTGCCCGCGATCCTGACGATGCTTGCAGAGGAAACGATCCCGGCGAACCGCGAAGCCGACCCGACGGACCCGCGCTACCTGGCCGCGTTCGAGGCGATCGAGGCCGACCCGAACCAGCGGCTGATCGCGGCCGAGCTGGACGACCGCGTCGTCGGAACGATGCAACTGAGCTTCCTGCCGGGGCTTTCCTTCATCGGAAGCTGGCGCGGACTGATCGAGGCGGTGCGCATCGTCGCCGACCTGCGCGGGCAAAGGCTGGGCGAACAGATGATCCTGTGGGCGGTGGACCAATGCCGCGCGCGCGATTGCAAGCTCGTCCAGCTCACTTCGTCTGCTACACGCACCGCCGCGCACCGCTTCTACGCCCGCCTTGGCTTCGTGCAGAGCCACGTCGGCATGAAATTGCACTTGAGGGACTGACAATGGCAGGACGATTTTTCGACGAATGGAGCATCGGCGACACGCTGTCGCACGATATCCGCCGCACGGTGACCGAAACCGACAATCTGCTGTTCACGACGATGACGCATAATCCGCAGCCGCTGCATCTCGATATCGAGGCGGCGAAGGCGTCGGAATTCGGGCGGATCCTCGTCAACGGCACCTTCACCTTCAGCCTGATGGTCGGCCTGTCGGTCGGCGACACGACGCTCGGCACGCTGGTCGCCAACCTCGGCTACGACAAGCTGGTGATGCCGAAGCCGGTGTTCCTCGGCGACACGCTGCGCGCGACGAGCGAGGTGATCGGCCTGCGGGAGTCCCAATCGCGGCCGAATGCGGGTATCGTCACCTTCCTCCACCGCTGCCTCAACCAGCGCGACGAGATCGTCTGCCAGTGCGAACGGTCGGCGCTGATCAAAAGGAAAGGCCCCTGATGCGTCTTCGTTCGCTCCTCTTCGTTCCCGGTGACAGGCCCGAACGCTTCGCCAAGGCGGCGGCGTCGGGGGCCGACGCGATCATCCTCGACCTCGAGGATTCGGTGTCGCCCGCGAACAAGGAGGCCGCGCGCGCCGCGGTGGCCGATTATCTGGCGGGAGAACGCGAGGTCATCACGCTCGTCCGCGTCAATCCGCTCGACGGGCACATGACCGCCGCCGACGTCGCCGCGATCGCGGCGGCGCGGCCCGATGCGATCATGCTGCCCAAGGCGGAAGGCGCACCGGCGATCGCGCAGCTCGACACGATCCTGCGCAGCGAAAGTCCGGCCGGCGCCTCGCTGCCGCCGATCCTGCCGATCGCGACCGAAACGCCCGCCGCCATCTTCACGCTCGGCAGCTATCGCGAGGTCGGCGCGCGGCTGATCGGCCTGACCTGGGGCGCCGAGGACCTGCCCGCCGCAATCGGCGCGGCGACCAGCCGCGAGGCCGACGGCGATTATACCGACCCCTATCGCGTCGCGCGCGCGCTGACCCTGTTCGCGGCGCACGGCGCCAGGGTCGCGGCGATCGACACGGTGTTTCCCGCGATCAGCGACGCGGACGGGCTGGCGGCCTATGCGGCGCGCGCGCGGCGCGACGGTTTCACCGGCATGATGGCGATCCACCCGGCGCAGGTGGCGCCGATCAACGCCGCCTTCACCCCTTCCGCCGAAGAGGTCGCGCGCGCGCAGGCGATCGTCGATGCCTTCGCGGCCAATCCCGGCACGGGCGTGCTGCAACTCGGCGGCAAGATGGTCGACGCGCCGCACCTGAAACAGGCGCGGCATATCCTGTCGCTGGCCGACTGACCCACGGCTTTCCTTCATCGCGAAGCGAGGGGGCAGGAAGCGCGGCTATCCTAACCTTCGTCCTGCTGAACCTGTTTCGGCATCCATGGCCCGCGCTCTCGCCCGTCGCCCCTTTTGGACAGGTGCCGTTCCCCGGCGAAAGCCGGGGTCCATATGGCATGGCGCTGCTCCGCGTGGGCCCCGGCTTTCGCCGGGGAACAAGCCCTTCCGTGAAAGGGAGCACCTCTGTCTGAAGGATATGTACGCCAAACAAGTTCAGGGTGACAAAAGGTCAGAAGCGTGCCGACCGAGGGGGAGGTTGCTTCGTCGCCACGCTCCTCGCGATGACGATCGTCTATTTGAACGGCCGGTGGCGCTTCATCCACGCCTTGCCGCGGTGCCAGCTTTTGCGGAGGCCGCGCTCGGTCAGGCTTTCGAACATGGCGTCGGGGCTCGTCGGGTCGAGCAATTCGTTCTCGGCGATATATTCGTCGAGCGGGCCGGGCGCGATCAGGTCGAGCCATTCGAGCGAGCGGCCGTCGCCGCGCAGCGCCTCGACGGTCTCGATCAACGATCCGGTGCGGTCGAAGGCGCGCGCGACGTCGTCGCGTTCGACGCCCAGATGCTCGGCGATCAGCGATTCGCGCAGGCGCCGGATCGTCGGCCCGACGTCGCGATTGGCGGGTAGCGCGGCGTCGATCGTCACGTCGCATTCGCTGTCGAGCCCCATCGAGCGATTGTTGAGGTTGGCCGATCCGACACGGATCAGCCGGTCGTCGACGATCGCGGTCTTGGCATGGACATAGATGGGATCGCCGCCCTCGGTATGCGGAACATAGATGCGCAGCCGGTCGCCGTGCTTCGCCTTGGCGATCTCGCGCACCAGCTTCGCGCGCGCGGCATCCATCGCCATCTGTTCGAGCCAGCCGTCGGCCTGTTTCGGCATCACCAGCACGAATTCGGGCGGATCTTCCTCGTTCAGCCGCTCGGCGATCGCGGCGGCGATCTTGCCGCAGGTGAAATACTGATTCTCGAAATAGATGAAGCGCTTCGCACCCGCGATGAGGTCGAGATAGAGCTGCTCGATTTCGCGTATCTCGGGATAGCCGTCATATTCGGCGCGGGTGCGCGAGATGGCGACATCGACGTCGCGGAAATCGGGTTCCAGCCCCTCGGGCCACGGCTCGCCCGCGCCGCTCAGGTCGCGTAGCGGCTTGTTCGTCGCGCGCTGCCAGCGTTCGTTGCCGAGTTCGGCCAGCGCCTCGCCGACGGGTCCGGCGAGGATCATCGTCGAATCGTGCCAGGGCATATAGGGCTTGCCGTCGGGGGTCGTGCGGTGTGGGTCGGCGTCGGCGTGCGCGCGCGTGTCCCAGCGCCGTGCGCCGACATCGATGCCGCCGCACACCGCGAGATGATCGTCGAACACCGCGACTTTCTGATGATGGCTGCATCCCACGGGATGCGCGCTGTCGAGCCGGAAGCTGATCGATCGCGTCACCTTCCAGCGCAGCACCATCGTGAAGATGCTCGGCATCGCGAGCTGCTTGAGGCCGCCGAAATTCCAGCGCAATATGTCGATGTCGCGGTCGGGGCAGTTTTTCGCCAGCCGCAACATGTAATGGCCGAGCGCCTCGCCGCTGCCGTCGTCATCGGGGGTCAGCGCGATCCGCGGGTCGAAATCCCAGCCGATCAGCAGGATGCGCTCCTTCGCATCGGCCATCAGCCGCGCGAGCAAGGCGTAATAATCGGCGGCATCGACGATCATCCGCGCCCTGCGCGCCCGCGCGATACGCCAGCAATTGCGCCCCTCGGCGACGATCGGGGTCAGGTCGGCCGCGCTCATCGCCATCGCCACGCACGACGGCGGCAATGGTTGCGCGCGCCCATCGTCAGGCCCCGACGAACTGCTCCGGCGTCAGCGCCATCATCGCTTCGCTGCCCGCCTCGATCTTGCGGCGCAGCGCCCCCGCGTCGGGGATGAAGCGTTCGCCGAAATGGCGCGCCGTGACCAGCTTGGCTTCGAGGAAAGTGGTGTCGCCGCGGCCTTCGTCCAGTGCCTTCTGTGCCGCCTCAGCGATGCGCAGCCACATCAGCCCCAGAGCGACGATCCCCATGATGTGCATATAGTGATGCGCGCCCGCGCCGACATTGTTGGGGTTGGCCATGCCGTTCTGCATGAACCACATCGTCGCGGCCTTGAGTTCGCCGTTCGCCTTTTCGAGGCGCCCGGCGAGGTCGGCAAGCGGCCCGTCCTTCGCCGCGGCGCATTCGGCGTCGACGATTCCGAAGAAGGCCTGTACCGCCCGCCCGCCGTTCTGCGCGAGCTTGCGGCCGACGAGGTCCATCGCCTGCACCCCGTTGGCGCCTTCGTAGATCATCGTGATGCGGGCATCGCGGACATATTGGGACATGCCCTGTTCCTCGATGTAGCCGTGCCCGCCGAACACCTGCTGCGCGTTGACCGCGACGTCGAATCCCTTGTCGGTGCCATAGCCCTTGATCACCGGGGTCAGCAGGCTGATCAGGTCGTCGGCCTGCTGGCGCTCCGCCTCGCTCTCGGCGGCGTGCGACAGGTCGACCTGCAGGGCGCCCCACAGGCAGAGCGCGCGCAGGCCCTCGACCACCGCCTTGCCATCCATCAGCATGCGGCGCACGTCGGGATGGACGAACAGCGGATCGGCCTTTTCCTGCGGGTCCTGCGGGCCGGTGAGCGCGCGGCCCTGGCGCCGGTCCTGCGCATATTGCACGGCGTTCTGGAACGCGATGTCGGCCTGTCCCAGTCCCTGGATGCCGACGCCGAGGCGCGCCGCGTTCATCATCACGAACATCGCGGCGAGCCCCTTGTTCTCTTCGCCGACCATCCAGCCCTTCGCGCCGTCGTAGTTCATCACGCAGGTCGCGTTGGCGTGGATGCCCATCTTGTGTTCGATCGAACCGCACGACAACGTGTTGCGCTCGCCCAGCGCGCCGTCCTCATCGACGAGGAACTTGGGCACGATGAACAGCGAGATGCCCTTGACGCTGTCGGGCGCATCGGGGGTCTTGGCGAGGACGAGGTGGACGATATTGTCGGTCAGGTCGTGCTCGCCCGACGAGATGAAGATCTTGGTCCCGGTGATGCCGTAGCTGCCGTCGCCGTTCGGCACCGCGCGGGTGCGGATCAGGCCGAGGTCGGTGCCGCAATGCGGCTCGGTCAGGTTCATGGTCCCGCCCCACTCGCCCGAGATCATCTTCGGGACATAGACGGCCTTCTGCTCATCCGATCCCTTGACGAGGATCGCCGCGACCGCCGCCTGCGTCAGCCCCGGATACATGGCGAAGGCCTGGTTCGCCGCCATGCGATATTCCTCGACCGGAAAGCCGACGACGTGGGGAAGCCCCTGCCCGCCGAACGCCTCCGGCTGGGTCAGCAACGTCCAGCCGGCCTCGCAATAGGCCTTGTACGCGTCCTTGAACCCTTCGGGCGTCGTCACGCTGCCATCCTCGTGACGCGTGCAACCCTGCTGATCGCCCGAATAGTTGATCGGGAAAAGCACTTCCTCGCAGAATCGTCCGGCCTCGGTCAGCACCGCTTCGACCATGTCGGGGGTCGCGTTGGCGAAACCGGGAAGCCCGGCATAGCGTTCGATGCCGAGCACCTCATTCAACAGGAACAGCGAATCCTTCACGGGGGCGCGATAGACGGGCATGGGTCATCTTTCCGAAAGTCAGGTTGGCAACAATGTCCGTCCCGGGGAGGGTTTCAGTCGGCCTTTTCGCCTTGATCGACCTTTTTCACCGTATCAATGAAGCGCGTCAACTCCTCGACCGCGCTGTCGATGTCGTCACGCTGACGACGCAACAGCGAGATGCGCTCCTGGCATTTCTCGATCGTCACCTGTCGCTGCAGCCTGCGGCCGTCGCCGACGTCGTATAGGTCGATCATCTCGCGGATGTCGGCGAGGCTGAAGCCGGTACGCTTGGCGCGCAAGATCCACGCCAGCCGCGCGCGGTCGCGCTTCGAATAGATGCGCGACAATCCCTTGCGCGACGGACTGATGAGTCCTTCGTCCTCGTAAAAGCGCAGCGCGCGCGCGGTCACGCCGAATTCGGTAGAAAGATCGGTAATGCTATATTGCTCACGCCCCAGATGATCGGGCGTGTCGATATGGGCGTGGCCGTATTCTTCGGTCATGCGGGCAAGACTAGTTTCCGTTGACGTGAACGTCAAGGGCAGCAGGCGGGGTGGAGAGCCCACGAGTCAGCGATCGCACGGCCGGAACCTGTTGCCGTCTTTTCCGGCGATCTGCAAGCGTCTCGCATCCTCTTCCGACCAGCTCGCGCGCGGGAGGCGGAGACCGGCGAGCGAAGCGCGCTCGGGGCAGAGATTGTCGCATTGCGGCGGCAGGCGTCCGGGAAGGGCCAACTCGTCATCCTCCTCGCGCACCGCCACGTCGCACCCCGGCGTCCCGGCGAACGACAGGCGCCACCGCCCCTCGCCTTCCGCCGCGCGCACGAGCGTTCCCTTCGTCGTGCAGGAAAGGCCCGGACCGAAGGCGGCGGTGAGCGCGAACCGCCACCGCCCCGGTCCGTCGGGCACCACGCACATCGCGTCGCGGCCCAGATCGTGGGCGCGCTCGAACACGCCGGCGGGCTCGCTCGCCTCGGCCCGGACGATACCGCGTTCGCGCGCCGCCCGTTCGAGCGGGTTGCGCGTGTCGATCGCGGCCTCCCCGTCCCCCGGCGGCGGCGAGCCGCATCCGGCAAGCAGTGCCAGCGCGCCGAACAGCAGGCCGTCAGCCCTGCGCATCGTCGTCCAGAAAGGTCAGGCCGCCGTCGGCCTCGACCCGGCGATAGAAGCACGACCGGCGCCCGGTGTGGCACGCGGGTCCCGCCGGACGCACGCGAAGCAGCAGCGCGTCCTGATCGCAATCGACACGCATCTCGACGACCGTCAGCCCGTTGCCCGAGGTTTCGCCCTTGCGCCAGAGCGCCTGCCGCGACCGCGACCAGAAATGCGCCTGCCCGGTCGCGCGCGTCCGCGCGATCGCCTCCTCGTTCATATGCGCGACCATCAGCAGGGTCGAACGATCGGCATCGACGACGATCGCGGTCAGGAGGCCTGCGGCGTCGAAGCGCGGCAGGAAACGGTCGGTTGCATCGCGGGACAGGTCCATGAAACGGCGCTTTAGAGCAGGATCGGCGGGGCTGTCACCCCACCGCGGCCCGTCCGGACGGCCGGAAGGCGAAATGAGGGGGCGACATTTGCCATTGCCGCTCCTATATGCGCGGCAGTCCCAGCCCCCTGCCCCCGGATTGACATGCTGACGACCCATCCTTTCGACGACGACAAGCTCCGCGAGGAGTGCGGCGTCTTTGGCATCCATGGCGCCGACAGCGCCGCCGCGGTCGCCGCGCTCGGCCTGCACGCGCTGCAGCATCGCGGACAGGAAGCCGCCGGCATCACCGCCTTCGACGGCCGCGATTTCCATACCCACCGCGCGATGGGCCATGTCGCGGGCAATTTCGACCGCGACGACATCATCCGCCAGCTTTCGGGTGCCGCGGCGATCGGCCATGTCCGCTATTCGACGACGGGCGAGACGGCGCTGCGCAACGTCCAGCCGCTGTTCGCGGAGCTTGCCACGGGCGGCTTCGCGATCGCGCACAACGGCAATATCTCCAACGCCATGGCGCTGCGCAAACAGCTCGTGCGGCGCGGCGCGATCTTCCAGTCGACCAGCGACACGGAGGTGATCATCCACCTCGTCGCCACCTCGAGCTATCGCACCCTGCTCGACCGCTTCATCGACGCGCTGAAGCAGGTCGAGGGCGCCTATTCGCTGATCGTGCTGACGGCGGAAGGCATGATCGGCTGCCGGGACCCGCTCGGCATCCGGCCGCTCGTCATCGGCCGGCTGAACGACGCCTATATCTTCGCGTCGGAAACGGTGGCGCTCGACGTCGTCGGCGCCGAATTCGTCCGCACGGTCGAGCCGGGCGAACTGGTGATCGTACGCGACGGCGAACTCATCTCGCACCACCCCTTCGCCAGCCATCCGGCGCGGCCCTGCATCTTCGAATATGTCTATTTCTCGCGCCCCGACTCGATCGTGGACGGCACCAGCGTCTATTCGGTGCGCAAGGCGATCGGCGCGGAACTGGCGCGCGAGAATCCGGTCGATGCCGACCTCGTCATCCCGGTTCCCGATTCGGGCACGCCCGCCGCGATCGGCTATGCGCAGGAGTCGGGCATTCCCTTCGAACTCGGCATCATCCGATCACACTATGTCGGGCGCACCTTCATCCAGCCGAGCGACAAGGTCCGCCACCTCGGCGTCAAGCTGAAGCACAACGCCAACCGCGCGCTGATCAACGGCAAGCGGGTCGTGCTGATCGACGATTCGATCGTGCGCGGCACCACCAGCCTCAAGATCGTGCAGATGATGCGCGATGCCGGCGCCGCCGAGGTCCATATGCGCATCGCGAGCCCGCCGACCTCGCACAGCTGCTTCTATGGCGTCGACACGCCCGAGCGCGCAAAGCTGCTCGCCGCGCAGATGACGGTTGGACAGATGGCGAATTTCATCAATGCCGACAGCCTGGCCTTCCTGACCATCGACGGCCTGTATCGCGCGCTCGGCGAAGCGCGGCGCACCGACGCCTGCCCGCAATATTGCGACGCCTGCTTCACGGGCGATTATCCGACCACGCTGACCGACTTCGACGAGAACAGCCTGGAAGATCAATTTTCACTGCTTGCCGAGCGGGTTGTCTGACGAAATGACCAAAACATCCGAAGAACTGGCGGGGCAGGTCGCGCTCGTCACCGGCGCGAGCCGCGGCATCGGCGAGGCGATCGCCTATTCGCTCGCGCAGCGCGGCGCGCATGTCGTGATCACCGCGCGCACCGCGGGCGGGCTCGAGGAGCTGGAGGATCGCATCCATGCCGCGGGCGGCAGCGCGACGATCGCGCCGCTCGACCTGACCGACGGCGACAGCATCGCGCGGCTGGCGAGCGCGATGGCCGAACGCTGGCAGCAGGTCGACATGCTGGTGATGAACGCCGCGATGCTCGGCACATTGACCCCCGTCGCCGCGATCGACGGCAAGGAATTCAACCGGCTGCTGACGCTGAACCTGATCGCGCAGCAGGCGCTGATCGCCAATTTCGACCCGTTGCTGCGCCGGTCGGCGAACGGCCGGCTGCTCGCGCTGTCGACCGGCGTCGCGCGGAACCCGCGCGCCTATTGGGGCGCCTATGCGGCGTCCAAGGCGGCGTTCGAGACGCTGGTGACCTGCTATGGCGCCGAAATGCGCAACATCTCGACCGTGCGCACCGCGATCCTCGACCCCGGCGGCACGCGCACCCAGATGCGCGCCCGCGCCTATCCCGGCGAGGACCCGCAGAGCATCAAGGACCCGGCGGCGGTCGGCGAATATGTCGCGCAGCTGATGATCGAGGGCTTCGACAGCACCGCCTACCATACGCTTCCCAAGGTGATGGAAGAGGCTTAACGCGATCTTTGCTTTCCTGTGGCAACAGGCTTGCTCGACAGGACCAATTCGCAAAGGCATCGGGAATGAGCAGCAACATCCTGCGTTCGGCGATCGCGGCCGTGGCCGGCATCGTCATCGCCTTCGGCCTGATCTGGCTCGCCCAATATGCGGGCAGCGAATTGTCGCCCGATGTCTATGATCCGCAGACCGGCGAAGTGCTGATCCCGGTCGGTTCGACCGTCGCGCTTCTCGTCGGCTGGTTCGTCGGCACCTTCGCCGGCGGCTGGGTCGCGATGCGCGTGTCGGGCGGCGCGGGCGCGGGATGGATCGTCGCGGGCGCGGTGATCGGCGCCGGCGTCTATCGCGCGGTCACGCTCGCCGATGCCTGGTGGATCATGCTGCTCGGCATCTTGATCCCGATCGCCGCCGCATGGGCCGCGCAACGCGCCACCGCCGTCGCGGCGCCCTGATCCGCGGCCCCGGTGAGCGCCGGGAATACAGCATGACGCCTTGGAAGGAATCGTCATTGCGAGCGGAGCGAAGCAATCCAGGGCGGTTTACGCCTGCTCTGGATTGCTTCGCTCCGCTCGCAATGAAGGAGAAGTTTCCGCGCCTTCGCGTGGATGCTGATGAAGGTCCCGGTTTTCGCTGGCAACGTGATTTTCGCGGGATGGCTATTGGCCTTCCCGGTCCACCGCCGCCTGCACCTGCTTGTAGAAAGCCTCGCGCGCCGCGCCGACGCCCTCGGGGTCGGTCGCGGTCGGCCAGTTGCCGTTCGACGCGATCACCAGCCGCCGCTTCGGGTCGATGAAGATGCCCTGGCCGAAGATGCCCTGCGCGGCGAAGCTGCCGTCGTCGTTGGTCCACCATTGATAGCCATAGCCGCGCCCCGGCATGTCGATATCGGCCTGCTTCGTCGTCGCGGCGGCAAGCCAGTCGTCGGGCAGCACCTTCTGCCCGCCCGCGACGCCCCCGCCGAGGATGAACTTGCCGAAGCGCGCATAGTCGCGCAGGCTCGCCGACAGGCAGCAGCCGCTGATCTCGTGCCCCGTCGGGCCGAGCATCCACACGGCGTTCTGCTCCATCCCGAACGGCCGCCAGACCTTTTCGGACAGATAGGCCGACAGCGTCTTGCCGGTCGCGCTCGATACGAGCACCCCGATCAGATTGGTCTCGCCGGTCTTGTAGACCCACTTCGACCCCGCGGGCGCTTCGCGCGGCAAGGTCTTCATATAGCTGACCGTTATATCCTCGCCCGGGACCGGCTGTTGCAGGTTGAACTGCGCGACGTCGGATTTGGGATCGGTATAATCCTCGTTCCATTTGACGCCCGACGTCATGGTCAGCAGCTGACGGACGCTGACGTCGTCATAGGCCGAACCTTTCAGCCCCGGGATATAGGCGGTGACCTTGTCGTCGAGGCTCTTGATGAAGCCGTCCTTCACCGCGGCGCCGACCAGCGTCGAGGTGAAGCTCTTGGCTACCGAAAAGCTCGTCCAGCGCCCATCGGCGGCATAGCCGAGCGCATATTTCTCGAGGCGTATCTTCCCGTCCTGGACGATGATCAGCCCGGCGTTGCGCTGCCCCGCCATATAGGCATCGACGTCGACGCCGAGGTCGATCGGCGCGCCCTGCGGCAGCGGATGGACCGGGCCGCCCGCCTCGACCGTGTGGACGACCACCTTCGGGACCGTCTCCATCGTGCGAAAGGCGAGGTCACGCTGGTCCTGGCTCCAAAACAGCACGTTCAGATCCTCCGGCAATTGGGTTGTCGTCTGGGCCGATGCGGGGGCGCTCCCCACGGCCGCCGCGGCGCAAAGCAGCGCCGCCATCACAAATCGTCGCAAATCCGTCTCCCCTTCTTCCTGTTTTTCAGCCCGCCTTTTCGAGCGTGACCTGCGCGACGTCGATGCCGCCGCCACGGAAACCGCCCTCGCAATATTGCAGATAATAGCGCCACAGGCCGACGAAGCGGTCGTCGAAACCGGCGGGCAGGCGCCCGTCGCCGACCGCCGCGTCGAAGCGCGCGCGCCATTCGCGCAGCGTTTCGGCATAGTCGCCGCCGAACCGCCGGACGTCGCGCCACGCAAGCCCGCGCGCTTCGGCGAGTGCCTGGAAGCGGCTTTCCGAGATCAGGCAGCCGCCGGGAAAGATGTGGGCCTGGATGAAATCGCTGCTCGCGGCATAGCGCTCGAACAGCGCGTCGTTGATCGCGATGTACTGGATCGCGGCCTTCCCCCCGGGCCGCAACAGCCGCGCGATCGTGTCGAGATAGGCGGGCCAATAGGCCTGCCCCACCGCCTCGACCATCTCGACGCTCGCGATCGCATCGAACGCGCCGGTCATGTCGCGATAGTCGCACAGAGCGATGCGCGAGCGGTCCGACAGGTCGACCGCGGCGAGCCGCGCGGCGGCGACCTCCGCCTGCGCCGGCGACAGCGTGATGCCGGTGTAGAGGACGTCGTGCCGCTCGACCGCGCGCTCGGCCAGCGCGCCCCAGCCGCAACCGATCTCGAGCAGGCGGCTGCCCGACCGCAGGTCGAGCCGGTCGAGGATCGCATCGACCTTCGCCGCCTGCGCCTCCTCCAGCGTCTGCGCGGCGTCGGTGAACAGCGCGCTCGAATAGTTCAGCCCCGCGTCGAGCCACAGGCGGTAGAAATCATTGCCGAGATCGTAATGCGCGAGGATGTTGCGGCGCGCGCCGCGGCGGCTGTTGCGGTTGAGGAAATGCGCGGCGCGGTTGATCCAGCGCCATGGTCCACGCGCGCGCGCCGCCCGGCCCAGCGACTCCGCGTTGCGCATGAACAGGTCGAACAGCGGCACCGGGTCGACCGACGACCATTCGCCGCGATCCCATGCGCGATACCAGCCCACCGAGCCCGAGAGCGCGAGGCGCGCCAGCGCGGACCAGCTCTGCACATGGACGACCGCGACCGGTCCCTTGCCGCGGCCGCCGAGCATGCGGACGCTGCCGTCGGGCAGATGCCCCTCGATCGCGCCATGGTCGAGCCCCGCGTCGATGCGGTCGAGCTGGCGGTGAAAGAAGGCGGCAGGCGCGTGCCGGATCAGCCGCGCCGCGAGCCCGCCGGAGCGGAACGAACGCTCCGCCCCCAGCAGCCTCTCGCCGCGCGCCTTCCTGACATGCGTGTTCATAGACCTTGTGTGCCGCAAAGCAGCGCGCAAGACAATCGCCTGTCGCGCGGCGCCATGACGTCAGGGTCCGGCACCGCGCGCACGGCGGAACCCTAAAGGTCGGGTCCGCCTTCCTTCACCGTCCAGGTCTGCCCCTTCTTGAGCAGCCCCTGGAGGTCGGCCGTCTTGCCCGCGGCCGCCGCCTCGTTCTGGCGCCAGACATCGGCCTCGAAGGTCGGGCGCGGGTCGTCGTAAAGGACGCCGAGCGCCATCGGGAACTCGCCGAAGCGCATTTCGACCAGCATGTGCGCGACGCTGCGGTTGGTGACGTCGTGGACGATCACCCCCGCCGCCTGCCAGTCGCCGTCGGCCACGTCGACGACCTTGAGCGTCAGCGCCGCATGGTCGAGCGCGATCCCCTTGGCGCCCTTGGCGAACAGCATCGGCTCGCCATGCTTCAGCCAGAGCTGGCGGTCCTCCGCCCCCTTGGGCGCGGCGAAATCCTCGAACACGTCCTTGTTATAGACGATACAGTTCTGAAAAATCTCGATAAAGGCGGCGCCCTTGTGGGCGTGCGCGGCCTTCAGCACGTTCGGCAGCTCCTTCGACACGTCGAAGCCGCGCGCGACGAAGCGCGCCCCCGCGCCGAGCGCGAAGGCACAGGGCTGCGCCGGGCGGTCGATCGAACCGAAGGGGGTCGAGGGACTGTTCGTCCCGACGCGGCTGGTCGGCGAATATTGCCCCTTGGTCAGGCCGTAAATCTCGTTGTTGAACAACATGATCTGGCAGTCGAGATTGCGGCGGATGACGTGCATCGTGTGATTGCCGCCGATCGACAGCCCGTCGCCGTCGCCGGTGATGATCCACACGTCGAGGTCCGGGTTGGCGAGCTTCAGCCCCGTCGCGAACGCCGGCGCGCGGCCGTGGATCGTGTGGAAGCCATAGCTTTCGACATAATAGGGAAAACGCGACGAACAGCCGATACCGCTGATGAACACCGTATTTTCCGGCACCGCGCCGATGTCGGGCAGCGTGCGCTGCACCGCCTTCAGGATCGCATAGTCGCCGCAGCCGGGACACCAGCGAACCTCCTGATCGGTCTCCCAGTCCTTGAGCGTCGTGGTGCGGGCGATGGTGGTCATCTCGTTCATGCTGTTTCCTCTCGGGGCAACGACGCTTTCGCGTCAGCCCAGCGCCTTCTCGATGGCGGCTTCGATCTCGGCGATGCGGAAGGGCTGGCCCGAAACCTTGTTCACCGGTTTCGCGTCGACCAGATACTGGTCGCGGAGCACCGTCTTGAGCTGGCCCGTGTTCATCTCCGGCACGATGACCCGGTCGTAGCTCTTGAGCAGCGCACCCAGATTGGCGGGCAGCGGCCAGATGTGGCGGATATGGATGTGGCTGACGTCCGCCCCTTCGGCGCGCTTGCGGCGCACCGCCTGGTGGATCGGGCCATAGGTCGATCCCCAGCCGACGACCGCGAGCCGGCCGCCCTCGGCGCCGAGTTCGACGATCTGGTCGGGAACCTTGACCCCGTCGATCTTCGTCTTGCGCAGGTCGGTCATCGCCTGATGGTTGGCGGGCTGATAGTTGAGGTGGCCGGTGTCGACCTCCTTCTCGATCCCGCCGATGCGATGGAGCAGGCCGGGCGTTCCCGGCTTCACCCACGGGCGCGCCAGCTTTTCGTCGCGGCCATAGGGCTTGAATCCGCCCTCCGGCACTTCGGTCAGGAACTCGACCGGGAACGCCTCGTAAGCGGTCAGGTCGGGGACCTTCCACGGTTCGGCGGCATTGGCGATGTAGCCGTCGGTCAGCAGCATCACCGGCGTCATATATTGCGTCGCGATGCGGCACGCCTCGATCGCGCATTCGAAGGCGTCGCCCGGCGAGCGCGCGGCGATCACCGGCATCGGCGCGTCGCCGTTGCGGCCATAGACCGCCTGATAGAGGTCGGATTGCTCGGTCTTGGTCGGCAGGCCGGTCGAGGGGCCGCCGCGCTGCGAATTGACGATGACCAGCGGCAGCTCGGTCATGATCGCGAGCCCCATCGCCTCGCCCTTGAGCGCGATACCCGGCCCCGACGAACTGGTCACGCCGAGCGAACCGCCATAGCTGGCACCGATCGCCGAGCAGATGGCGGCGATTTCGTCCTCGGCCTGAAAGGTCGTGACGTCATATTCCTTGAGCCGCGACAGATGGTGGAGGATCGCCGACGCAGGCGTGATCGGATAGCCGCCGAAGAACATCGGCAGCTTCGCAAGCTGCGCGCCCGCAACGAGGCCGAGCGCGATCGCCTCGGCCCCCGTCAGCGTGCGATAGAGGCCCGGTGCGACGGGCGCCGGCGCAACGTGATGCTGCTTGAGCGGCCCCGACAGCTCGGCCGTCTCGCCGAAGGCGTGGCCCGCGTTGAGCGCCGCGATATTGGCGTCGGCGAGATTGGGGTCCTTGGCGAACTTCGCCTTGAGCCATTCGATCAGCGGCTGGCGGTCGCGGTCGAACATCCAGAGCGCCAGCCCCAGCGTCCACATGTTCTTGCAGCGCAGCGCTTCCTTGTTGCCGAGCCCGAAGGGCTTGACCGCGTCCATCGTCGCCTGGCTGATGTTGAGCTTGAGGAGCTGCCATTTGGCGAGGCTGCCGTCCTCGAGCGGGTTCGCGTCATATTTCGCCTTGGCGAGGTTGCGGTCGTTGAACTCGCCCTCGTCGGCGATGATCAGCCCGCCGGGCTTAAGCTGGGGGACATTGGTCTTGAGCGCCGCGGGGTTCATCGCGACGAGCACGTCGGGCGCGTCGCCCGCGGTCGTGATCTCGCTCGACCCGAAATTGATCTGGAAAGCCGAAACGCCGAACAGCGTGCCCTGCGGCGCGCGGATCTCGGCGGGAAAGTCGGGGAAAGTCGCCAGATCGTTTCCGGCCAGCGCGGTCGAAAGCGTGAACTGCCCCCCGGTGAGCTGCATGCCGTCGCCCGAGTCGCCCGCGAAACGCACCACCACCGCATCGGAAAGGGAGGACTCGGGTGCTGCCGCCTCGTCCGCTACCGCTGTCGCCATTCTATCTTCTGCCTTCAAAACCTGCGAACCGTGATTCGGCCTAGGCTCGTCCGCGCCAAGCCGCAATTGAGAAAAAATTGTCGGCGGCCAAGCAGCCGCGCACCCGCCATTCCAAAACCAGTTGTCAAATGCCATTGAATTATCCGCGGCGATGCCGAATAGCTTGCGCAGACAACAGCAAGGGATCGACAGGATGACCGACGGCACCACCCCCTATGTCCGCCCCGATGTGGCGGGTTTTCTCGCCTTCCTGAACGCGCAGGAGGGCCCGAAGATGGAGGAACTGCCGCCGGAGGGCGCGCGCGGGATGATGCGCGCGATGGGGCAGCTTGCCGACGTCCCGCGCGGCGCCATCGCCAAGGTCGAGGATCGCACCATCCCGGGGCCGGCGGGCGCGATTCCGATCCGCATCTACGACGACCGGCCCGACCGCGAAGCGGGGCCGGTGATGGTCTTCTATCACGGCGGCGGCTTCGTGATCGGCGATCTCGAAACCCACGATCCCTATTGCGCGGAGGCGGCGCGCATCCTCGACATGCCGGTGATCGCGGTCGATTACCGCCTGGCTCCGGAACACCCCTTCCCCGCCGCGCCCGAGGATTGCGAAGCCGCGACGCGCTGGGTCGCCGACAATTTTCCCTGCACCGGCCTGGTCCTGTCGGGCGACAGCGCGGGCGGCAACCTGACCATCGTCACGGCGCTGTCGCTGCGCGACCGGCCGGCGTCGAAGCCGGTGATCGCCATCCATCCCATCTATCCGGCCGTGTCGACCCACAACGACTGGCAGAGCTACCGCGATTTCAAGGAAGGCCATTTGCTGACCGAAGCCGGCATGACCTGGTTCGGCGACCAATATCAGTGGGTCGAGGACGATTACCGCGCCGCGCCGCTGAACTTCCCTGCCGAAGGCCTGCCGCCGACGCTGCTCGTCACCGCGGGCCTCGACCCGCTGCGCGACCAGGGCCGCGCCTATGCCGCCAAGCTGATCGAAGCGGGCGTGCCCACGACCTATCGCGAGGCGGCGGGCACCATCCACGGCTATATCTGCCTTTCGCAGGGCGTTCCCAGCGCCAGGGACGATATTCGCGGCAACCTGACCGTCCTCAAGGCGATCGTGGCCGAACAGACGGCATGAGCGACACCGGCGCCCTGCCCTATCGCCCCTGCGCGGGGGTGATGCTGGCCAATCGGACCGGCCGCATCTTCGTCGGCCAGCGGATCGATTCGAGCGCCGACGCCTGGCAGATGCCGCAGGGCGGCATCGACCCCGGCGAGGACGCCGAAGCCGCGGCGCTGCGCGAGCTGGAGGAGGAAACGGGCGTCCACG
Source organism: Sphingopyxis sp. MG (assembly GCF_002953155.1). NCBI lineage: Bacteria > Pseudomonadati > Pseudomonadota > Alphaproteobacteria > Sphingomonadales > Sphingopyxidaceae > Sphingopyxis > Sphingopyxis sp. MG. The sequence goes on along the minus strand of NZ_CP026381.1, from coordinate 1,581,961 downwards.
CGGGGCTGGTCGACATCATCGCGCGCAGCCGGACCGAGCATCTCTACGACCTTCCCGACGATCTGATCGGCACGGTGTGGGGCGGCCGCTATCGCGGGCAGCGCCAGAACTGGTTCCTGATGCGCTTCATGGGCGAGGATGCCGACGTCCATATCGTCACCCCCCATCAGGAATTCCGCGCGTGGCGCTGGGCAGAACTCGACGAGCTCGAAAGGCTGATCGTCCCGTTCAAGCGCGCGCTCTATCGCGCCGTGGTCGAGGAGTTCCGCCCGCTCGTTTAGATTCTGTGGGGATACGGTTTCGGCGCGGTTTCTCTTTTCCTCATCCTGAGCTTGCTTGGCCTATATGCACCCATCAGGCAGATAAGGTCTGTTCCCCGGCGAAAGCCGGGGCCCAGATGGCACAGCGCTGCCGCGCGTGGATCCCGGCTTTCGCCGGGGAACGGTTGTTCCTTGCCGGAAAGGATCTTCACCAACTGCTTCAGGATCCGTATCCGCCCTCCGCTAAACGGCGCCCATCTCAATCCGTTCGTGTCGAGCGTAGTCGAGACACCCATCGGCCTTGCGCTACACCGATTAGGTGTTTCGACTTCGCTCGACACGAACGGGACGGTGACTCGGATAGGATGCGCCAAGCGCACACCCCACGGATTGCACACCAGGCTTACAATCGCCGGCCGCTTGCGATAGGCGCCGCCGCATGCGCGACGCGCCCTCCCATGTTCCCGAGCCGCTGGCGCTCTATGCCATCGGGCTCGGGTCGAACCGTCGCCATGCGCGCCATGGCGATCCGCGGCGGGTGCTGCTGGCCGCGCTCGCCGCGATGGAGAGCGTCGGGATCGAGCCGGTCGACGCGAGTCCGATCATCGCCAGCGCACCGCTCGGCCCGTCGCGGCGGCGTTACGCCAATGCGGTCGCGCTCGTCGCGTCGCCGCTCAGCCCGCCCGAAATGCTCGATCGACTGAAGGCGATCGAGGCGGCCTTCGGGCGCCGCAAGGGCCAGCGCTGGAGCGCGCGGACGCTCGACCTCGATATCCTGCTCTGGTCGGGCGGAGCGTGGAGCGACGCGGCGCTGACCATCCCGCATCCGGAGATGGCGCGGCGCCTTTTCGTGCTGCGTCCCCTGACGACGATCGCGCCGCACTGGCGCCATCCGCTGGCGCAGCACAGCATCCGCCAATTGCTGCGAAGACTCGAACGCCCGAGGCCCATCGACGGCAAGACACAGGCGCACGCGGCCGGCGGACGGTCGGGGGACTAGGCTCCGGAAGGTGAGCCGTTCGGAGCGGGCGCGACGATGGTCGGGTCCAGCGGCACTTCCCTGGGTGTCGCATAGCCCTGATAACGGATCGCGTGCAGATCGGTCAGGCACTCTGCAACCTGGGCCCAGAAATCGGCTTCGGCGATCTCGCCGGACGCCCTGAGCTGCTCGATCTTGCCGGCGATGATCCGCGGCGCATCGTCGCCATAACGGCTTTCGAACGCGAGCGCCTGGCCCCACAGATCATGATCGGCATTGGCTCCCATATCGCGACTCCATTGTCTATGCCTGTGGGCTGCAAGGACGATATGGACCGCTCGCAATGGCTTCCATAACAAAGGTTAGGAACGCACGCGCGGTGCGAGCCCGTCAGTTTCGCGCTGCGCGCTATCGGCCGAAAGCAGACTTTCGAGCGCGAGCGCATCGCCCAGCGCGGCGAAGGACGCTGTATTGTCGAAGATGCACCACGCCGGCGCCGTCGATCCCGCCTGCCCGAGCTGCGCGCCATAGGATTTCAGCCGATCGGCCCCATAGGGCGAATGATAGATGACGGGCGACCCGTGCAGCCGCCAATAGGAAAAGCCGCGCCATCCGCCGGGCATCGCCGCCGCAGGAACCCGGGCGGGGTCGGCGGCGACCCGCGCGACCCGCAGGCCGGCAAGCAGGGCGTCGGCCTCGGCCGCGAACCAGCTTGCATGCCGCGGTTCGCACACCACGCGAGCCGCAGTCGCCGCGGTGAGTTGGTCAAGGAAGGTGCCGGCAATAGCGGCATCGAAGACGAGCTTCGGCGACATCTGAACGAGCAGCACGCCCAGCTTGTCGCCAAGGCCGGCCGTCTCGTCGAGCAGCTTCGCAATCGGGTCGCCGCAATCGACCAGCGACCTTTCATGGGTGATCGCACGCGGCACCTTGACCGAAAAACAAAAATCGCGCGGCACGATGGCGCCCCATCGCGACCATGTCTCGGGACGATGGGATCGGTAGAAGGATGAATTGACCTCCACGCACGAAAGCCGCGCGGCATAGCGTTCGAGCGCGAAGCCTTCGTGCGGAAAGCCATCGGCATAACGCGCCGCGATGCTCCAGCCCGCCGTTCCGATCCTGACCGACATGTGTCTCCCAACGCCCTTGCAGCGCGGGCGTTCCGGTGTCGGCCGCCCTCGTCGAAGGCTTTATCCCGCCCGTTCCCTTCGGGCGAATTTCCGAACCGCGACGCAAAGCGCGATGGTCAGCGCAATCGCGGCGAGGTCGGCATACCAGTCGCCGATGTCGCTGTCGCGGTGCAGCGTCGGCACCGCCTGCACGAATTCGATCAACGCGCCAAGTGACGCCAGTGCCGCGAGGACCCAAAACCAGCGGACGGCGGGATAGGCCAGGAAGAACAGCAGGGTCAGCACCACGAAAGCCAGCATATGCTGCGATTTGTCGCTTTCGATCAGCATGGGGGGTTGCGGAGACCATGCGAACCAGAGCGTGACGAGCAGCGCCAGCCAGAAGAAGAGCCTGAACAATCGATCCATACGGCTGCCCTATACCGCATCAGGACCATGTGCGTGCAAGCACTTCCGCCCTCGCGTCCATCTCGCCGGGTTCGCTTTCGCCGACCAGCGCGTAGGACATGTCACCGCGCCGCCAGTAGGCTACCGACTGCGCGCCCTCGCGGATCGCGTCGGGCTGTTCGGGCGCGCCATTCTTCCGGCGCTGTAGGAAGATGGAAAGCCGGTCGCCCTCCTGCGTCTGCACCGCCATCAGCAGCGCCGGGCCCCGCTCCGTCGGAAAGAGCTGCACGTCGGTGACCGTCCAGTCCTCCGGAACCGCAGGCACGGCGATGTTGGTCGCGCGGCGGATTTCCTGCGCGTTGAAGCGCGGCGCCTCGACCTGCGAATCCATCGCCGCGCGCAAAAGGGCGACGCGGTGCGAGGTCAGCGCATCGTCGACATAGGCAGGCGGCGTGCGGATGACGACCGTCAGCACCAGCGCCGCCATTCCTGCGGCCGCCAGCCCGCCCAGCGGCGCCCAGAGCCGGCGCCGCGCGGGTGCGGCGGAGAAAAGCGAGCGCGCCACCTCGATCAGATGCGCCGGCACCGGCTGCCGGCCACGCGCGAGGAGTTGCAACGCGCTGCGCCGCCCCATGTCGCCAAGGACCGCCGCCGCCTTTTCGGGATGGCGGCGCAGATAGTCCTCGACCGCGAAGCGGCCTTCGACATCGAGCTCGCCGTCGATATAGGCATCGATCTCCATATCGCTCGGTCCGTCAGTCACCCCGCCCTCCCACGATGCGCAGCGCGGTCGTCGGGACCGGCTGCTCGTCCAGTTCGCGAAGCGCCGTGCGCGCCCGGGCGAGCCGCGACATCACCGTCCCGACCGGAACATCCAGCAGGTCGGCGCATTCCTGATAGCTCAGTCCCTCAACCGCGGTCAGGTGCAGCACCGCGCGCTGATGCTCGGGCAGCGCCGCGAAGCAGCGCGCGATATCGGTCAGCCGGGCGTGATGTTCCTGCGCCGCGTCCGAATGGGCGACCAGCGTCTCGGCGAAGCGGTCGTCGCGCCGTCGCTCGGCCGCCCGCCGCCGGAGCCCGGAAACGAAGACGTTGTGAACGATCGCGAGCAGCCAGCGCCGGCGGCTCCGGCCCCGCTCGTAACCGGCATCGCGCTCGATCGCGCGAACGACGGCGTCCTGCACCACGTCGTCGGCGTCGTGGTGATCGCGGGCCAGCGCGCGGGCATAGCGTCGCATCGCGGCCAGCTCGCCGGCGATATCGTCGTCTTCATGGCGATCGGTCATCGCGGGCTCATATGCACCAAAAGCACCGGTTTCGCCATCGTCAGGCGACTTTCGCCAAGGCCGGAACGGATTCGCGGCGCGCGACGCGCTCATAGACGCGCGCGACCTCCGCCAGTATCTCTTTCCAGCGGAAGCGGTCGGCGGCGTCGCTCGCCGCGCGGCCCAGCAGGCGAAGACGGACCGGTTCGCCGATGAGCCGCGCCGCTGCGGCCGCATAGGCCCCGGCGTCGCGCGCCGGCACCAGCAGGCCGGTCCGTTCGTGATCGATCAGCGCCGACGCGCTCGCGACATCGGCCGACACCACGCCGAGGCCGGACGCCATCGCCTCCAGATTGACGTTTCCGAAGGCTTCGGTGACGCTGGGGTTGATGAGAAGATCGGCGCTGGCCACCGCATGGCCCAGTTCGCTTCCTTCGAGCAGGCCCATGAAGGTCGCGTTGGGCAAACGGCGTGCGATCCAGTCGCGCGCCGGACCGTCGCCGACGATCATCGGGCGCACCGCCAACCCCTGCGACCGCAGTCGGGCGATCGTCTCGGCGAACAGGCCGAGCCCCTTTTCGAGCACCAGCCGGCCGAAGAACAGCGGCACGATCTCGTCCGGCTTGTAGCCCAGCCGGGCACGCAGCGCCTCGCTCCGCAGCGCCGGATGAAACATCGCGCGGTCGACCCCGCGCGACCATATCGAGACCTTCCGGTCGCCGAAGCGGCTGGCCATCTCGTCGCGGATCGGCGGCGTCGGCGCGAGGATGTGATCGCTGTCGCCGTAGAAGCGCGCCAGATAATCGACGACGGGCCGCCGAAGGAAGCCGAGGCGATAATAGTCGAGATAGGTTTCGAACCGGGTGTGCAGGCTCGCCACCACCGGGATGCCGGCGGCCCGCGCATACTTCTGGGCCTGCCGACCGAGAATGTCGGGCGCGGACAGGTGGACGATGTCGGGTGCAAAAGCCTCCATGTCCGCGCGGGCCGAGCGCGTGAAGCCGAGCGCGAGCCGATATTCGGGCCGCCCGGGAATGCAGGCCGAGCGGACCGACACGACGTCGCCGACCGAAGCGAAAGCCTTTTGCGGAGCCGTCGGCGAATAGATGCGCACCTGCGCGCCAGCCTGGCGCAGAAGATGGTCCACCAGCCGGTTCAGGGCGCGGTTGGCGCCATCGCGAACGCAATCATAATTTCCGGAAAACAAGGCGATTCGCAAAGGGGCGGTCCGCGTGGACCGGGGCTGGACAAGCAAGGGAGAGGAACGTGATAAAATGCCGGACATGACAGGCATACGCCTGTCGCGGCCCGGTTATTCCATCGGCTCGCGCCCGATCTACGGAGCGCCGGTTCCCTCCCGGTCGATCAGCCCGGTGTCGAGCAGCGGCGCGGCGTCGATATCCGCGGCGCCCAGAAGCGCCGCCAGCCGCTCGGTGCTCGCGAGGATCATCGCCTGCTCCCACGACGGCAGCGCGGCGAAGCGGTGCGCGAAGATTTCCTGCAGCGCATCCGGCGCATCGGCGAGCCGCTGCCGGCCCTCCGCGGTCGCATCCAGGAATATCTGCCGCTTGTCCCGCTCGCTGCGCCGCCGCGTCACGAGGCCGAGGGCGACGAGCCGGTCGGTGATGGCCGTGATCGTGGCGTGGCTGAACTGGAGCCGCTGGGCGATCGTTCCCGGCGTGACCTCTTCCCGCGCCTCGACCTCGCGCAGGACGAGCAGTTGCGACGGGGTCAGGCCGGTCGCCGCCGCCAGCTTGCGGCTCCCACGATCGGTCGCGCGCAGGATACGCCGCAAGGCCTTCAGGGTCGCATTCGCAATCTCGGTCTGCATGCGCCCCTGTTAGCGGCACGGAGGGGCGGCACCAATCCCATTCTTCCCGATGAATGCGGGTAAATATATTTCGCTTTATGAACCATTTTTCCCCGCAGGGGTTGATCGCTTCTCAATAATGCGTATGTTTTTGCACATCCCACTCGCAATTTTTCATGCGACTCCGAAATATATTTCAGGAGATGAACGATACTGGATCAACGCCAGAATAATGAATCCTTGCCCTTGAGGCCTGTGTCGGACGCGGCGCCGGCATCGATGCCGGGTCTGCAACTGCGCAAACCGGTTGCCGAAGACGGACCGGCAATCACCGCCCTGATCGCGCGCTGTCCACCGCTCGATCGCAATTCCGCCTATTGCAACCTCATCCAGTGCGCGCATTTCGCCGATCAGTGCATCGTGGCGGAAAAGGACGGCCGGATCGTCGGCTGGGTGTCCGGCCACCACCCGCCGTCCGACCCGCACGCCTTTTTCGTGTGGCAGGTGGCGGTCGCGGTCGAGGGGCGCGGGAAAGGACTCGCCAGCCGGATGATCGGGGCATTGTTCGCCCGCCCCGCGCAGCAGGACGCAACGCACCTGACGACGACCGTCACCGACGACAATGATGCCTCGTGGGCGCTCTTTCGCGGCCTCGCGCGCGCCTGGGACGCGCCGTTCGAGCGTAGCGTCCTGTTCGACAACCAGACCCATTTCGCCGGTGCGCACGCCACCGAATATCAGGCCCGCATCGGCCCGATCGATCGCAGCAAGTTTCAGCAAGCACAGGGATAATCATGACCATGACACCTCAACCGTCCGGCGCGATTCCGGACAGGAGCATCTATGAGCGCCGTGAATCGGGGGTCCGCAGCTATGCCCGGTCGATGCCGCGCCAGTTCGGCAAGGCGGCGGGCGTGTGGATGCACGACAATCGCGGCGGCCGCTATCTCGATTTCCTGTCGGGCTGCTCGACGCTCAACTATGGGCACAACCATCCGATCCTGAAGCAGGCGCTGCTCGACTATATCGCCGACGACGGCATCGCCCACGGCCTCGACCTTCACACCGACGCGAAGGCGGCCTTCCTCGAAACCTATGAGGCGCTGATCCTGAAGCCGCGCGGGCTCGACTATCGCGCGATGTTCACGGGCCCGACCGGCACTAACGCGGTCGAGGCGGCGATCAAGCTCGCGCGCAAGGTCACGGGGCGCGAGATGGTCGTCGCCTTCACCAACGGCTTTCACGGCATGACGCTGGGCGCGCTCGCCTGCACCGGCAATGCCGCGAAGCGCGGCGGCGCGGGCGTGCCGCTGTCCCATGTCAGCCACGAACCCTATGACGGCTATCACGGGCCCGAAGTCGATACCGCCGACCTGCTCGCGCAGCGGCTCGCCGACCCGTCGAGCGGCCTCGACGCCCCTGCCGCGATCCTCGTCGAAACGGCGCAGGGCGAAGGCGGCCTCAACACCGCATCGCCTGAATGGCTGCGCCGCATCGCCGCGCTGGCGAAAGCGCATGGCGCGCTGCTGATCGTCGACGATATCCAGGCCGGCTGTGGACGAACCGGCTCCTTCTTCAGCTTTGAAGGGATGGGTTTCACGCCCGACATCGTCACGCAGGCCAAGTCGCTGTCGGGCATGGGGCTGCCCTTCGCGCTGACGCTGTTCCGGCCCGAACTCGACCAATGGTCGCCGGGCGAGCATAACGGCACCTTTCGCGGCAACAACCACGCCTTCGTCACCGCCACCGCCGCGCTGCGCCATTTCTGGAGCGACGGGGCCTTCACGGCGGATATCGCGCGACGCGGCGACCTGCTCGCGGCGCGGCTCGATGCGATGGCCGCCGAGCATGGCTTCGAGACCCGCGGTCGCGGCATGATGCGCGGCATCAATGTCGGATCGGGCGAGCTTGCCGACGCGGTGACCGCCGCCTGTTTCGATGCAGGTCTGATCATCGAGACCAGCGGCGCGCACGGCGAGGTCATCAAGATCCTCGCCCCGCTTATCATCGACGACGCGCTGCTCGCGGGCGGCCTCGACATTCTCGAAACGAGCCTGCGCGAGGCGATGGCCGACGATTTCGCCGTCGCCGCCGAATAACCAACAGGAGATACACCATGCTCATCCGCAATCTCGGCGATATCCGCAAATCGGATCGCAACGTCCGCTCGAACGGCTGGGTCAGCGCCCGCCTGCTGCTCAAGGACGACGATATGGGCTTTTCCTTCCACGTCACGACGATGTTCGCCGGCGAGGAATTGAAGATGCACTATCAAAACCACCTCGAAGCCGTGCTCGTCCTCAAGGGCACCGGGACGATCGAGGATCTCGCGACCGGCGAAATCCACAGGCTGCAGCCCGGCGTCATGTATGCGCTCAACGACCATGACCGGCACGTCGTGCGGCCCGAGACCGACATATTGACCGCGTGCGTCTTCAACCCGCCGGTCACCGGCAAGGAAGTGCATGACGAGAACGGTGCCTATCCGGCCGAGGCCGATCTCGTCGCCGCCGACTGAGTCCATCCATCATCAGCAGGGGGACGTCCCGTGAAAGACCTCTACCCATCGCGGCACGCGGCGAGCGCCGAACTGCTGCCGCGTCTCGACCCCGTCGTCCATGGCGACTGGAACCCGGATGCGCCGGTTAGCGAGGCGCAGGCCGCCCGGTTCGACCGCGACGGCTATCTCGTTCTCGAAGGCGTCTTCTCGGACGCTGAGGTCGCGCATCTGCAGGCGGCGGCGAGCAAGCTGCTCGCCGATCCCGCCGCGCTCGACGCGGAGACGATCGTCGCCGAGCCGCAGAGCCGTGAAATCCGCTCGATCTTCGAGATTCACCGCCAGAGCGACGCGATGGCGCGGCTCGCGTCCGACGCGCGGCTCGCCAACGTCGCGCGCTTCCTGCTCGGCGACGAGGTTTACATCCACCAGTCGCGCCTCAACTATAAACCGGGTTTCAAGGGCAAGGAATTCTATTGGCACAGCGATTTCGAGACGTGGCATGTCGAGGACGGCATGCCGCGGATGCGCGCGCTGTCGATGTCGGTGCTGCTCGCCGAGAATACGCCGCACAACGGGCCGCTGATGGTCATTCCGGGGTCGCACCGATCCTATCTGACCTGCGTCGGCGAGACGCCCGAAGACCATTATCTGAGTTCGCTCAGGAAACAGGAATATGGCGTGCCCGACGAGGATCACCTCGCCGAACTGGCGCACGATCATGGCATTGTCGCGCCGACCGGCAAGCCCGGCACCGTCATCCTGTTCGATTGCAACCTGATGCACGGATCGAACGGCAACATCACGCCCTTCCCCCGCGCCAACGCCTTCCTCGTCTATAATGCGGTCAGCAACCGGCTGGAAAAGCCGTTCGGCGTCGACAAGCCGCGGCCGTGGTTCCTGGCCCATCGCGGCGAGCCCGAGCCGCTGACGGTCGCGTCGGGCCCGCTCGTCGAAGCGGTGCCGGCATGAGGAGGCATCATAGCGTCGAGAAGGTCGGCGGCACCTCGATGGCCGCGACCGCGACCCTGTTCGACAATGTGCTGATCGCGGGACGTTCGGGCGGCGACCTTTATAACCGCATCTTCGTCGTCTCCGCCTATGCCGGGATGACCGACCTGCTGCTCGAGAACAAGAAGAGCGGCGAACCCGGCGTCTATGGCCATTTCGTCGACGACGACGATGCCGGGGCATGGCGCGCGGCGATGGAGCGGGTGCGCGCGGCGATGCGCGCGCGCAATGCGGAGATGTTCGCGCGGCCCGAAAGCCGTGCCGAAGCCGACCGCTTCGTCGATGCGCGGGTCGATGCCGTCGCCGCCTGCCTCGACGATCTCGCGCGGCTGCGCAGCCATGGGCGATTCAGCCTGAAGGACCAGTTCGTGACGGTGCGCGAACTGCTCGCCGGGATCGGCGAGGCACACAGCGCGCACAGCACCGCGCTGCTGCTCTGCGACCGCGACGTCAACGCGCGCTTCGTCGACCTGACGCTGTGGGACGAGGACGACGTGCGCAGCCTCGACGCGCGGATCGAAGAGGCGTTCGCGGCGATCGACCTGCGCACCACCCTGCCGATCGTCACCGGCTATGCCGGCTGCGAGGGCGGCATGGTGCGGCGCTATGCGCGTGGCTACACCGAAATGACCTTTTCGCGCATTGCCGTCCTGACCGGCGCGCGCGAGGCGATCATCCACAAGGAGTTTCACCTGTCGAGCGCCGACCCGAAGCTGGTCGGCGAGCGGTGGGCGCGCAAGATCGGCCGCACCAATTACGACGTCGCCGACCAGCTCGCCAATCTGGGCATGGAGGCGATCCATCCGGGCGCGGGGCGCGGACTGCGCCAGTCGGGCATTCCGCTGCGCGTCCGCAACAGTTTCGACCGCGAGGATGCGGGGACGCTCGTCACCGGCGACTATGTCTCCGACGTCCCGCGGGTCGAGATCGTTACCGGCCTGCGCCAGATGCAGGCGCTGCAATTCTTCGAGCAGGACATGGTCGGGGTGAAGGGGTATGATGCCGCGATCCTTGCCGCGCTGACCCGCCACAAGCTGTGGATCGTCAGCAAATCGTCGAACGCCAACACCATCACCCATTATCTGTCGGCGAATGCCGCCGCGGTGAACCGGGCAGCCGCCGAATTGCAGGACCAATATCCCGACGCGTCGATCACCGCGCAGCCGGTCGCGATGGTGTCGGTGATCGGCAGCGACATCTCGCGCCCCGGCCTCGTCACCGAGGCGCTGCGCGCGCTCGACGCGGCGGGGGTGTCGATGATCGCGATGCAGCACCAGATACGCAACGTCGACGTGCAGTTCCTCGTCGCGCCGCACGATTTCGATACCGCGGTGCGCGCACTGCACAAGGTGTTGGTCGAGGATGGGGCGCTGGTCGAGAACGAGGCGGCGCCGGCGGAGGATCGGCGCGCCGCCTGACGCGCCGCCCATGCTCGCCTCGATCCGCCCGGTCCGCAGCCTGCTGATCGCCATCTTCGTGATGATGGCGGGCAGCGGCTTTCTGTCGACGCTGATCGGCCTGCGGCTCGAACGCGAGGGTAGCGGAACGATGGTCATCGGCCTCGTCGCGACCGCCTATTTCGGCGGGCTGGTGATCGGTGCGCTGCGCGCCGGGGGCGTGGTGCGGGGGGTGGGGCATATCCGGTCCTTTGCGGCGTTCGTTGCGTTGCTTTCGGCCAGCACCCTTGCCTATGCGCTGGTCCAGCAGCCCCTGTTGTGGGGCGTGTTGCGCCTGATCGACGGCGTCTGCGTCGCGGGGGTCTTCGTCTGCCTCGAAAGCTGGCTCAACGACCGCGCCGAGCCCGATACGCGCGGCACGGTGCTCGCGTCCTACATGGTCGCCCTCTATTCGGGACAGGCGATCGGCCAGTTGCTGCTCCGTTCGGGCAGCACGGCGCCGCAGGTGCCGTTCGAACTCGCCTCGATCCTGATCTCGCTCGCGATCATCCCGATCTGCCTGACGCGCAGCACCGCCCCGGCGCTGACGGAAGCCGCGTCGCTGCCGCTCCGCCGCCTGTTCGCCGCTTCGCCGCTCGGCGTCGTCGGCGCCGGGATCACCGGACTGCTGCTCGGCGCCTTCTACGGCCTCGCCGCCATCTATGCGCGGCGGCTCGGGCTCAGCCTCGCAGCGACCGCGACCTTCATGATGGTCGTGATTCTCGGCGGGGTGGCGCTGCAATGGCCGCTCGGGCACCTGTCCGACCGCTACGACCGCCGCCGCGTGATCGTCGGCGGCTTCGCGCTGACGCTGGCGGTCAGCGTCGCGCTGGCGATGCAGCCGTCGGGCACACTGCTGCTCGCGCTCGGCTTCGCCTTCGGCGGGCTCGGTTTCGCGCTCTATCCGCTCAGCGTCGCGCACGCCAACGACCGGCTGCTGCCTTCGGAGCGCGTGACCGCGAGCGGGCAACTCGTCCTCCTCTATTCGGTCGGCGCCGCGCTCGGCCCGATCGGCGGCGCGGCGGCGATGACGCTTGCGGGCGCTGGCGGCCTTTTCCTCTTCATCGCGCTCGCAGCCGGCGCGATGCTCGTCTTCGGGCTCTGGCGCCTCGCGGTGACCGACGCGGTGCCGGGCGAGGCGCAGCAGGATTTCCAGATCCTGCCGCGCACGACCCCGACCGCCGCGCTGCTCGATCCCGCCGCAGACCCGCAACAACAGGTGATGACATGACCACGCAAACCCTCGCGCAACCCGCCTGCGCGCCATCCAGCGCCGATCCCTCGACGCTGCGCCGCGCGATCGCCGCCTCGGCGCTGGGCAATGCGACCGAATGGTTCGACTACGGCATCTATGCCTATGGCGTCACCTATATCTCGGCAGCGCTGTTCCCGGGCGATACCGACGAGGCGATATTGTTCGCGCTCGCGACCTTCGCCATCTCCTTTCTCGTGCGGCCGCTGGGCGGCCTGTTCTGGGGGCCGCTCGGCGACCGGATCGGGCGCAAGTCGGTGCTCGCGCTCACCATCCTGATGATGGCGGGCGCGACGCTGTGCGTCGGGCTGATCCCCTCCTATGACCGCATCGGATTCTGGGCGCCGACGCTGCTGATCGTCCTGCGCATGATCCAGGGCTTTTCGACCGGCGGCGAATATGGCGGCGCGGCGACCTTCATGGCCGAATATGCGCCCGACGACCGCCGCGGCTTTTTCGGCAGCTTCCTCGAATTCGGCACGCTCGCGGGCTTCTCGCTCGGCGCTTCGCTGATGCTGATCTTCTCGCTGACGCTCGGCGACGCGGCGATGCACGACTGGGGCTGGCGCATCCCCTTCCTGATCGCCGCGCCCCTGGGGCTGATCGGCACCTATCTGCGCTCGCGGATGGAAGACACGCCGATCTTCCTGGAGGAATGCGTCGTTGCCGAAGCACGGCAAGCCCCCGGCCTGCGCACGCTGATGCGCGATCACTGGCGCCCGCTGCTCGTCGTCGGCGGGCTCGTCGTCGCGCTGAACGTCGTCAACTATACGCTGCTCAGCTATATGCCCACCTATCTCCAGCGGCGCATCGGCCTGTCGCCCGACGAGGCGCTGATCGTGCCGATCGTCGGCATGTTCTTCATGATGCTGTTCCTGCCCTTCGCTGGCGCGCTGTCGGATCGCGTCGGGCGGCGGCCGATGTGGCGCGTCTCGCTGATCGGCCTGCTGGTCGGCGTGGTGCCGCTCTACATGCTGATGGGCACGGGCCTTGCTGGTGCGACCATCGCCTTCATCCTGCTCGGCCTGCTTTACGTCCCGCAGCTCGCGACCATCTCGGCCACCTTTCCCGCGCTGTTCCCGACCCCGGTGCGCTTCGCGGGCTTCGCTATCGCCTATAATGTCTCGACCTCGATCTTCGGCGGAACCGCTCCGGCGATCGGCAGCGCGCTGATCGGCTGGACGGGCGACCAGCTCATGCCCGCCTATTACATGATCCTGTCGTGCCTGATCGGCCTCGTCGCGCTGCGCTTCATGCCCGAGACGGCGGGCAGCTCGCTGCGCGACGATCCGTTCGCGCAACCGGTATCGGTCATCGACCGCTAGCTCCATCGCGGATCGGCCGAGCCTGCCGCGATGCTCCATTCCCGAGGCAAATCTCAAGCCAGCGATGCATCGTTCGTTGACGCAGTGCGTTGCACCGCAGGGCGCATCCGCCCCGACAGTGAAGGATATGGCGATGAAACGGCTACGCCAGATGTTCCCCGCCCCGCTCCTGACCCTGATCGCCGGGCTGATCGTCGCGGTCATCGCGCTGGTCCTGCTGATCGGCGGCGTCTGGCTCGCCGCGCTCGGCGGATCGGCCTATTATCTGGCGACCGGCGTCGCGATGCTCGCCGCCGGCCTGCTGCTGATGCGCGGGCGGTTGCTCGGCGGCTGGATCTATGTCGCCGTCGTCTTCTTCACCCTGCTCTGGGCCTTCTGGGAGGTCGGGGGCAATGGCTGGGCGCTGGTGCCGCGGGTCGTCGCGCCGGTCGTGCTGCTGGTCCTCGTCCTGTTCGCGATGGCCGCGCTGTCGGTCCGCCCGCACCGCTGGCGGCTCGCGCTGGCGAGCAGCGCCGTAGCCGTTCTGCTCTGCGCGGCGGGTGGCGCGATGCTCGGCTGGCTCAACAGCGCGCGGCCGCTGCAGCCGCTTCCCACGCCACGCTGGGCGATGGCCGATCCCGCGCCGATGCAGGCCGGTGCCGACTGGCCCGCCTATGGCGGCACCTACAGCGCGCGGCGCTATTCGCCGCTGGCCCAGATCACCCCGGCCAATGTCGGCAAGCTGAAGCGCGCGTGGACGATCCACACCGGCGACCTGCCCTCGTCGAAGCGGGTGCGCGGCACCTATGGCGCGGAGAATACGCCGCTGAAGGTCGCCGACAGCCTGTATGTCTGCACGCCGAAGAATATCGTCCTGTCGCTGGACCCCGCGACCGGTAAGCAGCGCTGGCGGTTCGACCCCAAGGTGTCCGACGATGCGATCCCCTATACCGCCGCCTGCCGCGGCGTGAGCTATTATGCCGTGCCCGGCGCCGCCGCCGGACAGGCGTGCGCGCGGCGGATCATCTTCGGCACGCTCGACGCGCGGCTGTTCGCGCTCGACGCCGCGACGGGGCGGCCGTGTCAGGATTTCGGCGCCAACGGCCAGGTCGATACCAAGATCGGCATGGGCGACACGCCGCCGGGCTATGTCTCGATCAACTCGCCGCCGACCATCGTGCGCGGCGTGGTGGTCACCGGGCACCAGGTGCTCGACGGGCAGGACCGCTGGGCGCCATCGGGCGTGATCCGCGGCTTCGACGCGGTGACCGGCAAGCTCCAATGGGCGTGGGACATGATGCACCCCGACTGGGACGGCTATCCTCCGCCGGGACAGACATGGGCGCGCGGCACGCCGAACATGTGGACGATCGCATCGGGCGACGAGCAGCTCGGCCTCGTCTATCTGCCGATGGGCAACGCCGCCGCCGATTATTATTCGAGCCTGCGCCGCCCGGCCGAGAACGACTATGCAACCTCGCTCGTCGCGCTCGACGTGACGACGGGCAAGCCGCGCTGGCGCTTTCAGGCGGTGAAGAAGGACGTCTGGGACTATGACTTCGGCGCGCAGGCGACGCTGATCGACTATCGGAGCGCGGGCGGGACGGTCCCCGCGCTGGTTCTGCCGTCGAAGCAGGGCGACGTCTATGTACTCGACCGGCGCACCGGCCAGCCGTTGACCCCGGTCGGCACGATCAAGGCGCCCGGCGGCGGGGTCGAGCCCGCCGAGCGGTCGCCGACGCAGATCGTGTCGCTGTGGCATACGCTGCGCAAGCCGGACCTGACCGAGCGCGACATGTGGGGCATGTCGCCGATCGATCAGATGATCTGCCGCATCCAGTTCCGCAAGGCGAGCTACAAGGGTTTCTTCACGCCGCCGACGAGCAACGGCCGCTCGATCGAATATCCGGGTTATAATGGCGGCACCGACTGGGGCGGCGTCGCGGTCGATCCGGTGCGCGGCGTGATCGTCGCCAACTATAACGACATGCCCAACTATGTCCGCCTCGTCCCCCGCGCCGAGGCCGACAGGAAGGGCTGGGCACCGCGCGACCAGGCCCGCGGCGAGATCGGCGGTCCCGAAGGCGCCGGCGATCCGCAGGCCGGCACGCCCTATGCGATCGACGTCAATGCGGGCTGGCGCCTGCCCTTCACCGGCATGCTGTGCAAGCAGCCGCCCTATGGCGGCATCCGCGCGATCGATATCGCGACCGGCAAGACGATCTGGGACCGCCCGCTGGGCACCGCGCGCACCAACGGGCCGTTCGGCATCCCGTCGATGCTGCCGGTGACGATCGGGACGCCGAACAACGGCGGCGCGGTGGTCACCGCGAGCGGGCTGATCTTCATCGCCGCCGCGACCGACAATCTGATCCGCGCGATCGATCTCGCCACCGGCAAGACCGTCTGGTCCGACGTGCTGCCCGCGGGCGGACAGGCGACTCCGATGACCTATGAAGCGAACGGCAGGCAATATGTCGTCATCTATGCCGGCGGCCATCATTTCATGGAGACGCCGATCGGCGACGAGGTCGTCGCCTACGCCTTGCCGTAATCCGCCGCCATGGCCGACGGTCCGCGCATCGGGCACATCAAGGCGAACATCGTCCTTTACGGGGCATTGTTCGCCAACCTCGGCATCGCCGCCGCGAAGTTCGTCGCGGCGGCGATCAGCGGTTCGTCGTCGATGCTGTCCGAAGGAGTGCACTCGCTCGTCGACAGCGGCAACCAGCTTCTGCTCCTTTACGGCCAGGCGCGGGCGAAGCAGGCGCCCGACGATCAACATCCCTTCGGCTATGGCCGCGAACTCTATTTCTGGGCGTTCGTCGTCGCGATCCTGATCTTTGCGGTCGGTGCGGGCATTTCGATCTATGAGGGCTGGACGCATATCGCCGCGCCCGAACCGCTGCGCGACCCGACGATCAACTATATCGTCCTCGCGATCGCCTTCGTGCTCGAAGGCGCATCTTGGACGATCGCGGTGCGCCAGTTCGATGCCGGCCGCAACGGGCTGGGCTGGTGGCAGGCGATCCGGCGGTCGAAGGACCCCGCCGGCTTCATCGTGCTGTTCGAGGACAGCGCGGCGCTGGCCGGGCTGGTCATCGCGGCGGCCGGCGTCTGGCTGAGTCACGCGACGGGCGACGCGCGGATCGACGGGGTAGCCTCGATCCTGATCGGCCTGATCCTGGCGGCGGTCGCCGCGCTGCTCGCGCGCGAATCGAAGGAGCTTCTGATCGGCGAAGCGGCCGATCCGGCGCGGATCGCGATGATCTGGCGGATCGTCGAGCGGCGGCGCGAGATCAGCGCCGTCAACCATGTCCGTACCATCCACACGGCGCCCGATGCGATCTTCGTGGCGGTCAGCGCCGATTTCGAGGATGCGCTGACGATGGGCGACGGCGAGCGCCTGATCGAAGAGATCGAAGCCGAACTGAAGGCCGCGTCACCCGAAATCAGTTCGATCTACATCCGCCCCGAAAAGCGCCGCGATGCGGTCCTTCAGCCGCGCCCCAAGGCCTGAACCCGGCGGTCGGCGTGTCCGCTATCTGGCCAGTTGCAGTTCCGCCCGATAGGCGTCCACCGTCCAATCGCGGCCAAGGAAATTCCTGGCGAGTTGATTCATCGAAGCCGACCCGCCGGGAGCGAGGATGAGATCGCGGTAGCGCTTCGCCGTGGCCGGATCGCGCAGGCCATGTTTGCGGAATTCGCTCAGCAGGTCGCTCGAAAGCGCCTTGGACCATTGATAGGTGTAATAGGAAGCGCCGTAGCCGGTGAGATGGCCGAAAGCGGCATAGCCATGCGTGCCTTCGGGATCGGGAGCGAGAGCGTAGCGATTATAAGCCGCGTCATAGACCGCGGCCAGATCGCGATCCTTGGGAACGCCCGAATAGAAAGCGAGCGAGGCGCCGGCATAGCCGAGCTGCATCATCGTCCCGAACGCTTCCCCAAAACGGCGGCTGACGTTCATCTTCTCCACCAGAGCGGCCGGGATCGGTTCGCCCGCGGCGTTGGTCGCGAACCGCTTCAACGTGTCGTAATCCCACACCCATTCCTCGAGCAGCTGCGATGGCGCCTCGATGACGTCATTCTCCAGCTCCATCGGATTTTGCGCCGCATAATCCTGCCCGCCGGCGAAGATCCAGTGCAGCAGATGCCCGAATTCGTGGAGGAAAGTGACGACGTCGCTATGCTCCATCAGGCCGTTCGGCACGTTAAGCTCCAGCACCGCGGCGGGCAGCACGCGATTTTTGATGCCGAATCGCAGCGGAGCCATCTGGGCATGGGTGAACTTGCCGTCGCGCGGATGCATGTCGAGGTAGAAGCGGCCGATCACCGACCCGTCCTGCACCATTTCGAACGCGCCGACATCGGGATGCCAGACCTCGGTTGCCCACGGCCGGATTTCGACGCCGAACAAATCGCGCGTCAGGTCGAAAATGCCGGCCTGGACCTTGTCGAACGCGAAATATTGACGGACCTGCTCCGGATCGACCGCATAATCCTCCTTGCGGATGAGCCGCAGGGCGTAACTGCTGTTCCAGGAGCCGAGCGAGGCGAGTGACGGATCGTCCTTGTGCAGCCGGGCCAGCATCCGCCCCGCCTCGGCCTCGCCGATCGGCCGGGCCACACGATCGATCTCGTCGAGAAAAGATTGCACTCGTCCGGGATTTTCCGCCATGCGATTGGCGAAGTCGTAGCCCGCGAAATCGGAATAGCCCAGCAGGCCGGCGAATTGGGCCCGATCGTCGATGAGCCGCCGCAGCACCGCGTCGTTGGTCGGATAGGCGCGGTCCGCGAAGGCCGTCATCACGCGCTTCCGCACGTCCGCGCGGTCGGCATAGCGCAACAGCGGCATGACGTCGGGATAGCTCATGCCGATCTGCACCAGCCCGTCCGCGCCGGCCGGGCGCGCCGCTAGCCAGTCCTGCGGCATACCCGCAAGCTCTTCGGGGGTCGCCGTGACGGTGCGGGTGTCGGCAGAGATATTCCCCTCGAACTCGATCGATGCGGCGGTGATGCCATTCTGAAGCTCGCCGATGCGCGCCCGCGTCGCCGCGTCCTTGTCGACGCCCAGGCGGCGGTAGGAATCGAGCTGGCGGTCCACCATATAGCGCAGGGCGGGCGAAATATCCGCCTGTCCGACCGTCAGCAGGCGTTCATAGATCGGCCGGGACATGCCCAGATCGACCAGCACCGCGCTGGCGCGCTGAAAACAGTCCTCGGCCGCCTTGCGGATCGCCGCATCGGGGTTCGTATCCTTGATGACGCCCGGTTCGGTGTAGGCGGTGGTGAAAGCAAGATTATAAAGGTCGTCATAGGCGGCGAGCAAATCCAGCGGCTCGGTCGACAGCGGCATCGCCTCGACGCGCGCGCGCAGGCTCGCCAGCGCATCGAGACGGGTGTCGCATTGCGCGGCAACCTCGGCGGCGCTCTTCGGCGCCACGCTGACGGCTCCGATGATGCGGTCCGACCCGGGTTGATACTCCGCGCCGAGCGCCGGCATCGCCGTTCCGCTGAGCAGGAGTGGAAACGCAAACGAACGCAGCATCGACATGATGGTCTTCCCCCTTGAGATGGCTTCGATGCGGGTCCGCTCCATCGACCGTCGCCGTCCGCCCGTATCTCCCTTCTGGCTCGCTAGCGCACTCCGGCCGGGCTGGCGCTGGAAATTTTTGCGTATATTTTCCAATCCATAGTTCCTAAACGCTTTTTCGCTCAATAGACGTCGATTATCGCAAAGTAAGAGCGTGAACGCAGCCAGCTCCACCAAAACCCATGACCCCCATTTCAAGGTCGATTATTGGTCCGCGGAATCGATCCTTCGCCATCCGGATTTCCCGCACGCGCGCAGAGCCTATTTCGACAAGGTTCTGGCACTCTACGGCGACGATCCGTTCCTCAACAAATTGCTGATGGAGGCGGTGCGGATCGTGGTCTTTGCCGTAGCCATCTGCATGGAGGCCGGATATCGTCCGAACGATCGGGACACATGGCCGACGATCGGCAACCTCAAAAAGGCGCTGGCGCTGTTCGGCCTCGCCAGCCCGCGGCGGATCGAACAGATCGTGGGGAGGCTGGTGCAGACCGATTTCCTCGAAAGCCGTGTCTCGCCACTGGACCGGCGCGCGCGCCTGCTGATCCCGACCGCCAGGATGCTGACGCACGATCAGGACTGGCTGATCGCGCATTACGCGCCGCTGGCTGTGCTGTTCGGCGAAAGTGATTATGCCCTTCCGCTGAAGGGGGACAAGGCGTTCCAGCGGGCGCAGCGGCAGGTTGCGACCGGCATATTTGTGCAATCGGCGATGGTCCTGCTCCGCAATCCCGACATCCTGCTCTTCCTCGTTCACGACGCCGGCATTTTCGTGTTGATCGAGCTCGCGAGGGAGGCGCTGAACCGCGAGACGCCGACCGCCGATCTGTCGCTGGCGCAGCTTGGCCGTCGCTTCGCGGTCTCGCGCACGCACGTCCGCCAACTCCTGTCGGCGGCCGAGGAGCGGGAACTGGTCAAAATCGATCAGGTCCGCCGGCAGATCACACTGCGGCCCCGCCTGCTGACAAGCCTGGACCGCTTCATTGCCGAAGGCATGTCGAACCACGATCTGACCGGAGCAGCAGCCAAACGGCAATTGGAGCCGGGTAAGACTTAGTCGCAAATATTATAGCCCAAACCTCTCCCTCGGCGGCGGGTTATCGTCATCCAAAACATCTGCCTGAGGATCAGCGTGCAATAGGCACCCCCTTCGTGGGGTGATCGGCGTGCAAAAAGACCCCCTTCATCCCGGGTCTATAGTCGGCCGACTGGTTTTGATCAGTTGGCGAGAACGGGATGTTGATCGTGGAGACAGTGGTTCGGATTCGGCGTGAGCATGCAGCGGGGAAGGCGATCAAGGCGATCGCGCGCGACCTTCGTTTGTCGCGGAAGGTAGTCCGCAAGGCGATCCGGTCGCCGGAGGCGGCGTTCAACTATCAGCGCAAAGTCCAGCCGCTGCCGCGGATTGGTCCTTATCAGGATCGTCTCGATGCGCTGCTCGAGGAGAACGAGGGTTGCGGCCGCCGCGATCGGCTACGGATGACGCGTATCCATGACCTGCTGGTGCGCGAGGGGTTCGATGGATCCTATGATGCGGTGCGCCGCTATGCGGCGCGCTGGCGTGCTGCGCGGCGGAAGGATGCGGGCGAAGGCGCACCGGCGTTCATCCCGATGACCTTCCAGCCGGGAGAGGCCTACCAGTTCGACTGGAGCCACGAGGATGTGGAGATCGCCGGCAAGCCGATGCGGGTGAAGGTGGCGCATATGCGCCTCTGCGCCTCGCGCGCACCCTATGTCCGGGCCTATCCGCGCGAGGGCCAGGAGATGCTGTTCGATGCCCATGCCCGGGCGTTCGCGTTCTTCGGCGGTGTGCCGCGACGCGGTATCTACGATAATATGAAGACGGCGGTGACGGCCGTGTTCACCGGCAAGGAGCGTGTGTTCAACCGCCGCTTCCTGATCATGACCGATCATTACATGGTCGAGCCGACCGCCTGCTCGCCGGCGGCGGGATGGGAGAAGGGCCAGGTCGAGCAGCAGGTCCAGACGATCCGAGGCCGCTTCTTCCAGCCGCGGCTCCGGTTCGCCAGCCTGGCCGAGCTCAACGGGTGGCTGGAGGCCGAGTGCCGACGCTGGGCCGAGCATCATGCCCATCCCGAACGCGGGGATATGACCGTCGCCGAGGCGTTGGATATGGAGCGACCGGCCCTGCAGCCGATCCTGACGCCGTTCGACGGCTTCCATGAGAGCGAGCATGCCGTCACCGGCACTTGCCTCATCAGCTTCGATCGCAACCGCTACTCGGTCATGTCGACGGCCGCACGCCGGACTGTTCAGGTGCGCTCCTACGCCGATCGCATCGTCATACGCTGCGGGGATGCGATCGTCGGGGAGCATGAGCGCCACTTCGGTCGGAACCGCACGATATACGATCCCTGGCATTATCTGCCGGTCCTCGCGCACAAGCCCGGTGCGCTGCGGAACGGCGCACCGTTCCAGGACTGGGATCTGCCGCCCGCCCTGCACCGATTACGGCGAAGGCTGGGCACCGGGGACGAGGCGGATCGCAGGTTCGTGCGGGTCCTCTCGGCGGTGCTCACCGATGGCCTGGAGCTGGTCGAGGCTGCCGTGCGCGAAGCGCTGGCGAGCGGAACGGCCAGCGACGAGCTGATCCTCAACATCCTCTCCCGGCGCCGCGAGCCGGCGACGCCCCACAGCATCGTCACTTCGGAAGACCGGATGCTGCAGCATCCTCCGCTCGCCGACTGTGCCCGCTACGATCTGCTGCGAGGCTATGATGCAGCGGCATGATATGATCGACACGATGCGCGGCCTCGGACTCAAGGGCATGGCGGCGGCGTTCGACGAGGCGGTCACCACCGGCCTCCAGCGCAAGCGCACCACCATGGAGATACTGACCGATCTGCTCCGCGCCGAGGCGACCCATCGGGATGCAGCCTCCATCCGCTATCGGATGACAGCTGCGAGGCTGCCCGTGGTGAAGGACCTGGAGCGGTTCAGCTTCGAGGGCACGCCGATCAATGAGGAGATGATCCGCTCCCTTCACGACGGCTCCTTCCTCCCGCCTCGCCGCAATATCGTGCTGGTTGGCGGCACGGGGACAGGCAAGACCCACCTCGCCATCGCGATCACCGCCAATGTCGTGCGAAGGGGCGCTCGCGCCCGCTACTTCAACACCGTCGATCTGGTGACACGCCTCGAAGAGGAGACCCGGATCGGCAAGGGGGGCACCCTGGCGGCGCAGCTGTCGCGGCTCGACCTGATCGTGCTCGACGAGCTCGGTTATCTGCCGTTCGCCCGCTCCGGAGGGCAGTTGCTGTTCCACCTCATCAGCAAGCTTTATGAGCGCACCAGCGTCATCATCACCACCAACCTCGCCTTCGGCGAGTGGCCTACCGTCTTCGGTGATCCCAAGATGACTACGGCGCTGCTCGACCGCGTCACCCACCACTGCGATATCATCGAGACGGGCAACGACAGCTGGCGCTTCAAAAACCGCAGCTGACCGCCACCTTCGGCGCCTTCAAAAATCTATCTTGCGCTGCGCGCGCCTCCGGTCGGGCTACGCCCGCCCTCCGCCGCACGCAGCGCAAGGCGATCCTCAACTAACCAACATCATATCCGAAAAGGGGGTCCCTCTTCGACGCCGATAGGGGGTCCCTTTTGAACGCCGTTTGACACTGCGGCGCTCAAAAGCCGCTGCTCAGCAGCTCTCATCGCTGCCAATTTGGGTCTATTTTTCTCCGGAATGGAGCGGTTCCGTGGAGATTCCAGTGCCAGAATGGGGCATATTCCAGACTGACATCATGTTGGGGGAAAACATGGAAGAGTCGAAGGCTTGTGGGCAGTTAACGAGCTCGTCCGTCGATGATCGCGTGCGGGCGATCGAAGCGCAAATACTCCAGCTGCTATCCATTTTGCCGCCAGAACTGGTCCAGAACGCGCAACAAAACAGCGCGGCTTTAGCTGCAAATCAGGCGCCAGCCGTCACCGCATTCGATCCGGCGATGCTCAAGCGCACCAATGCTCCGCAAACATCATTTCCTGCAGGCCGTGCCAGGATGGTTCGCCGCGAGATTCGCCGGAGGGTTCAGCGAGAGCGGCATTTTCCCGCGGACCTGTTCGCTGACCCGGCGTGGGATATCCTGCTCGATCTCTACGCCTCACACTATGAGCGAAGAACGGTGTCCGTATCGAGCCTATGTATCGCTGCGCACGTGCCGGCCACGACGGCGCTGCGCTGGATCAAGACCATGTGCGATCAAGGTCTGCTCATTCGCGAAAGCGATCCGAACGATGGCCGCCGCATATTCATTTCCCTGACGGAAGAATCGCGATGTCGCCTGGATGCCTATTTCGAAGATCTCGAAGGCTGACGGGTACGCCGCTCAATTACCGAAGAAGCGGTTTTGAAGTTTCTGAATGTCCGTCTCGCTGGTCACTTCGCCCAGCCGTTCGGTCAATAGCTCGATCGCAGAATTCAGTTCGATCGCAGCCATGCGCTCGCCGAGGCGATCGAGTTCCGCCAGCTCGGAACGTAGTCTGTCGCGAACGGCGCGGATGGCCTCTTCCTTCTTCGCTGTCATGAGCCTCAACCCCCGTCGCCTCAGCGTCATCTGGCGTGCAGGCGAGGCGCGTCGCCATAGCAAAGGACGCACCCGGGGGGAATATGTCAGATTCGATAGCCGGGGAAAGCCCAGCGCACCATCGACAGTTGAACATCACCATCGACCAGTCGTGCCTCGACAATGCCGTCTTCGACAAGGACCGCCACAACGCGAATAACTGTCGTACGCGCGAATGCCGTCGCATAGGCAACATCGCTGAGCATGCAATTATCCGACCTTATGCAATTCAGGATGGTCGAAGATTTGAGGATATATTCCGGCGGCCGATAATCGGGTCGGTGGATCGGCATGAACTGCCTCCCTCACATATTTGCGGGCTTGCCCTTCCCGGTATCGGACGACTCATGCTGCCTATGCCACAGAGCAGCCATCAGGATGACGAGCATAGAAGGATAGGCCCAGAAGCCCTGCCCAGCGGAATAGACGCGGGGCACAATTTCGGGCGCAACCAGCTTCACGACGTGGGTCACACAGGTGACCAACTGGAAGGCCGGCAAGCACAATGTCCAATACCGGCGGCTGAGCAGCGCATGGCCAGTGAAAACCGCAAGCACGAACAAGTCGACACCCATGACGAGCACGCTGAAGACATCGTAACGCGAGCCCGAGATCACAAGGCCGGCGACCGTGAGGGCGTTGGCACTGATTGCAGTTAGAACCGCAAAACTCGATTCCCGCTCCCCAATGCGTAGGACGACGATCGCCACGAGCATAAGCGCGCTGACATAGATGGCCCCCCAGATCATCGACGTGCGGGTAATCCGAACACTGATTGTCTAGGGGGCCGGTGCATCATGCCGCCTTCGCGGAGGCCATATCGCGGTTGGCACGCGCCTTAGCGGGAAGCAGCTTTCCAGCATCGCCATAGCCCACGACGATGTTTTTCAGCCCCACCTTGTCCTTGATGCTCGCGAGCTCATTGTGGAGCGCGACGACGCTGGACCGTCCACTGAGCATTGCCGCTATCGCACCCTGAAGGTGAGCGAAAGCTCCGTCGCTCGCAACGGCCGAGAGCTTCGCGGCCGCCTGTGCCTCTGGCATCGACGACGTGAGCACACCGATCTTGAGAATGGCGTTGTCGATGGCATTCTCGACGTCGTGCACTTCCTTCGCCAGCTTCTGGGCGATTTCCAGTCTTTCCTTGAGCATTGCTATCTCCCCTAATCCCCGCCGATAGACAGGGACCTCTTCAGGATGACGCCAGCATTCTCGAAAGCCCGATCGCACCATTCACCAAAAGGCCGAAGGCGAAGGCAAAAGCCAACGCAATGGCGGAAATGATCAGCAGGCGCTCGCCAATCGATAGTCTGTTTTCGCCCCCGAAGAATTTGGCGATCGGATTGTTAGGCTCGAACCAGCCGCGGTCGCGACCGGAATCCCCTTGGGTTTCCAGTTGTCGATGTCGATGCTTTTCGAGATCGCCGGAGCCGTCACCTTCCTCCGCCGACGACGCTTTGTCGCCTGTCAAGCGATGGTCGAGAAGGCCCAAGTTTTCATATGCCAAATTGGCCTCAGGGGATGTTACCGTAACCTGTTCCTGATTTCCGCTGGGTTCCTTGATCATATTCGCGGCTACGAAGCGCGATCGCGTGCCGAGTTTCTGGCAAGCGGATTTCAGCCGGGCATCAACGGTGTGTGGCGATATGCCGACAGTCCGCGCAATCTGCTTCGACCCCATGCCCTCGGCGACCATTCGCAGGCAAATCAGTTCGCCTTCGGTCAATCGCGCCCTGCCCAGCTTAGGATGTTCATCCTCTTGCGCCATTCTGTTCCCGTGTCCCCCGCACAGAGGCATAATGGCGTGTTCGACAGGCTACAATCAAGTCTTGGTTTTTCTGGAGTAAACTATGATCAACAGTGCCTCAGCGCGACCACTCCGTCGGTCTTGTCGGGACGATCAGCGACGGCGTTGTAGAGATCGTCTGCTCTGCTACGATCCGGACCATTCGCCTCGTCGTGAGAAATGCACTAAGCATCGAAACTATGGTGAGCCCTGCTGGGTTCGAACCAGCGACCTACTGATTAAAAGTCAGTTGCTCTACCGACTGAGCTAAGGGCCCGTTGCCATTCGCGGCACCGCCCGGCAGCGGGCGGAACCCTTTTGCTGCGAAGCGAGCGGCCCGCTATCATGGCCTAACCCTCCGTGCAATAATATTGTTCAATATCCTTTACGGGCACGCCGGCATTTCTCCCCGTCGATGTATGAGGAAGTTTCCCCGGCGACGGGAAATCCCTATTAGCGTTTGACCGATATACAGGATTCCGCTCCCACGGATCGGCGGGCGAATGGAGATGCGATGAAGGTTCTTCTGACGGGCGGCGCGGGCTATATCGGCAGCCATTGCGCAGTCGCCTTGATCGCTGCGGGGTATCAGGTCGTCTGTTTCGACAATCTGTCGAACAGCAGGCCGCAAGTTGTCGAGCAGGTCGAAAGTATCACCGGCGCGCGCATTCCGCTGGTCGTCGGCGACATTCGCGACCGGGAGGCCGTTCGCCGCGCCCTGACCGATCATGCCATCGAGGCCGTCGTGCATTTCGCCGGGCTGAAAGCGGTCGGGGAATCGGTCGAAAAGCCGATGCTCTATTACGATAACAATGTGCGCGGGACGCTGGTCCTCGTCGAAGCGATGGCCGAATGCGGTGTCCGCCGCCTCGTCTTCTCATCGAGCGCGACCGTGTACGGCCAGCCGCAATATCTGCCGCTCGACGAGGCCCACCCGACATCGGCAACCAACCCTTACGGCCGGACCAAGCTGATGATTGAGGAGATGCTGGGCGACATCGCCGCCGCCGATCCCGGCTGGCGCATCGGCGTGCTGCGCTATTTCAACCCGGTCGGGGCACATGACAGCGCGTTGATCGGCGAGGATCCGAACGGCGCCCCCAACAATCTGATGCCCTTCATCAGTCGTGTCGCCGCGGGCCGGCTACCCGAACTGTCGGTGTTCGGCGATGATTACGATACCGCCGACGGCACCGGCGTGCGCGATTATGTGCATATCGTCGACCTGGCCGAAGGGCATGTCGCGGCGCTGGCAGCGTTGACGACCATCGACCGGCCGCTCTCGATCTGGAACCTCGGCACCGGGCAGGGCTATTCGGTCCTCGACATGATCCGCAGCTTCGAGCGCGTGAACGCCGTCTCGATCCCCTATCGCATCGCGCCGCGCCGCCCGGGCGACGTGGCGACCTGCTACGCCAGCCCGGCCAAGGCGCGCGACGAACTGGGCTGGCAAGCGAGCCGCGGGCTCGACGCCATGTGCGCATCGGCCTGGCAGTTCGAGCGCATGCTGGCGACGCGCAATAGCGGTTAGCCGATCCAGCCAGCGGTCTGGGCAAGAACCCACAGCCCTATGATCAGGAACAGGCCAGCGGCGACCAGCCGCACCTTGGCGAGGTCGATACGCTTCAACAGCTCGTGGCCGAGGAAGATGGCGGGAACATTGGCGATCATCATGCCGAGTGTCGTGCCCGCCGTCACGCTGACAACGTCGTGAAAGCGCGCACCCAGGGCGATGGTGGCAATCTGCGTCTTGTCCCCCATCTCAACGAGAAAGAAGGCGACCAGTGTCGTCAGGAAGGCGCCGAAACGCGGCCGCGGCGCCTCTTCGTCGTCGAGCTTGTCGGGGATCAGCGTCCACGCCGCCATGGCGATGAAAGAGAAGCCGACCGCGTAGCGAAAGATCGGACTGTCGAGGAAAGCGGCCGCCTGCGCACCGACCAGTGCGGCGAGCGCGTGATTGGCCAGTGTCGCGACCAAGATGCCGAATATGATCGGCAGCGGACGCCGAAAGCGCGTCGCAAGCAGCATGGCGAGAAGCTGGGTTTTGTCGCCGATCTCGGCCAGCGCGACCACGGCGGTCGAAGTGAACAGGGCTTCCATGAAAAGACACTCCGGGGCCGGGCGGCGCAGCGAACTCCAACGGTCATCGTACCCCGCCGCCCAGCCCGGACGTGGGGTCGATGCCATTGGTCTCGCCCAAGCGGTGTCCCGCTTCCATCGCGCCACGACCTCTCGGCCGAGTATGTTGACGCGGTGGCCCGTCGGATCGACGGCTGGCTACTCCCCAGATGACGGCGGCGGGGTAGCCGCCTTGTCGTCGGTTGGCAAGGCGGAACCGCCCCCTTCCGTTTCGCCCGCTGCGCGGGCGGCTTTTTCGGAGGCCGCCACGGCGGCATCCATGGCTTTCGCGCGCGCCTCTATTTCGCTGGCGGCCGCGTCATAGCGGGTGTCGAAATCGGGCTCCCGGTCGCAGGCCGCGAGCAGAAGGATCGGCAGGATCATGAGGGCGCGAGCCATCAATAATCCTTGCGATAGCGGATGCTGAGGTTCGACTGCCCCGAACCGCCGGCTTGGCTGAGCAGCGACAGGGCGCGGGTCAGGCTGATCTCCAGCTGGGTCGCGGTATAGCCGCGCGCGTCGGTGATCACCTCCAGATAGATGTCCTTCGAAATATATTGTCCCGCGGCGAGCGCGGTGCCGCGCCCGACGGTGTCGTCGGGGCCGAGCACGCGCAACCGGTCGATTCCCGTCGCCGATCGCAGGGCTCCGAGCGGGCTGAGCCCTCCCCCGCCGCCACGCAGCGTGTTGAGCGAAGCCGCGAGCTGGACGGCCTGCAAGGGCGACAGCGTGGTGATCGAGTCGCCGAACAGGATGCGCGAGAGGATTTCGTCCTGCGGCAGGCCGGGAACGCTGGAGAACGTCACCTGCGGATTCATCGCGCGGCCCGAAACATTGACGTTCACCGTCACCGTCTCGATCGTGTCGGTGGCGAGAAGCTGGATCGACGGGTCATAGGCATCGCCGGTCGGGAAGGTCACCTTTCCTTCCTCCAGGTCGAAGGAGCGCCCGGCGAAGCCCAGCGTACCGCGTACCAGTTCGATGTCGCCGGTCACGCGCGGCGCCTGCGTCGTGCCCTTGAGCGTGATGTCGGCCTGCCATTCGGACTCGAGTCCCATGCCGCTGACATAGACCTCGTCGCCCGCGCGCAGGCGGATATCGAGACGGATCAGGTCGAACAGGCTGCCGCCTGCTGCCGCGAGCCCGTCGCCACTGATACGGCGCCGGCCCGCCGGGGGCTTGCGGCGCACACCGGTCAGCACCGGGACGCTCGCCGCCCCTTCGCGTACGATGCGATAGCGGGTTTCGGGGAGGCGCAGGTCCCCCGACAGCAGCGCGGTCTGGCCCGCGACCTTGTCGAGCGTCAGATTGCCCGTTGCCCGCGCCGCGATATTGTCGCTGCGCGCGAGACGCGCATTGTCGAGCGTCGCCTCGACATGCATCGGGTAGCCGTCGGCCGCGGCGAGGCTGACGAACCCCTTGGCCTTGACGGTGCCGTCACCCGCGGTCGCGGCAAGATCGTCGATTTCGAGACGATTGCCGGTGAAGCGGCCGTTGACCACCATGTTGGTCAGACGCGTGCCATAGGTCTGGTTCTCATAGACCATGTCCTTGCCGCGTATGACGCCGTTGAGGCAGGGGTCGGCGACGCGGCAGCTGAAATCGGCGGCGACGGCGATTGGACCGGAAACCCCCTGATCGGCGGGGCCGAAGAAGGAATAGAGCGTATCCGCCGGACCGTTGTAGCGCAGCCCGCCGCCGAGCGGCGCCGCCTGCAACCGCGTCGTCCACGGGCCGACCTCTGGCCCGAGCGGCCGCAGCGAGGCTTGCAGGCGTCCGATCACGGTGCCGCGCTTGCGCATCACCGCCCGCGCCTCCCCACCATCGGGGAGCAGTTTGCCGACGAAGTTGACGTCGACCGGCTGGCTCACCGATGCGGCGCTGGTACGGGTGAAGTCGTTGATCGTCAGCCGGGCATCGGCGCGCGGAAAGGCGTCGGCATTCGCCTGCGCGAAGTCGAGACTGCCGGTCGCGTGCCCGCCCAGCCCCATATCCGGGTAGATGGCGTTGAGCAGCGCCATGTTGACGCGGTCGAGCCGACTCTGGAGCATGATGCCCTCTCCAAAGCGTCCCGCGACACGCGCGCTGCTGCCGCGTCCGAGGTCGATCGTCGTCGGCAACAGTTCATAGCCGTCCTTGCCCGGCACGATGCGCGCGGGAGACACAGTCCGGAAATTGACGCCGGTCGCACGGCCCTGGACCGAGGCGCGCCACAGCTCGGGCTGAAGGTCCGCATTGGCGGCGATGCGGAACGGCACGCCGCTCGTCCCCTCGACAAGCGCCTGCGCCTTGCCGCGGCCATCGCGATAATCGATCTTCACGCGCCCGACCGCGATGTCGAATTCGCGGATGCGCGTGTCGGCGAGCTGAATATCGGCGATCACGCGCGGCTGGTCATAGAGGGTAACGTCTGCGTCGACGATCGCCGAGCCGACCGCAAGCCGCGCCGGTCCGGGCAGAACGACATTGTTCGCGCGCAAATTGACCGATGCCGCCTGATATTTGCCGTCGGCGCTCAGCCGGACGATTCCGCCAAGTCCCTGCCCTGCCGCGTCGAGCTGGCCGGTGAATGGTCCCGCCGCGCTCTGGACAAGGCGGCCCGTCATGCCGATGCCCGACAGATCGGCGCGTTCGACGTCGATCGTCAGCGGCCCGGCGGCGGTGAGCAGCACGACATCGGCCGACAGCGGGCCATAATCGGTCGTGCCCTTCGCGGCGAGGCGATAGCCCTTCGGCGCTCCCGTGATCCGCGCTTCGAGGTCGGCGAGACCGATGCCCAGACCGGGGCGCTTCGCGGTCAGCGTCGCGCGCGGGTCGCTGATCGTTCCGGCAAGCTGGAGACCGAGCGGGCCATATTGGCGCGAATCGGCGCGCGCGCTGAGTTGGACGCGCCCGTCGGGGGCGTAGCTTCCCTGCCCGCTGACGACTCTCAGCAGCGGCGACGTCAGCCGCAGGTTGGCGAAACGGACGACGCCATCGGTGCCATAACGCACGTCGCTGGTCGCCACCGCATTGCCGCCGAGCAAGTCGCGCACGCCCGAATTGAAGAGCCGCGTCGAGCGCGCACGCACCCGGCCCGCAATTTCGAAACCGCCGCCGGGCGCGGTCTTGAGGTCGGCATCGGTGTCGATATCGAAGATACCGACGCTTTCGATCCGGTAATCGTTGACCCGCCCGTCGATCGCGCCGGTGTAGAAGCCGCGGTTCATGTCGGCGACGATGATGGCCTTGGCATCGATGCGCGGCGACCGTAGGCGCAGATTGTCGCTGAGGATGCGCCCGTCCGCATAGGCGAGATCGCCGTCGAGCCGTACCGAAACGAGCGTTCCTCCGGCAACCGTGTCGAGCCCGCGGATGCGCGCGGCGCGCCCGGCGACGGGAACCACGATCTGGTCTGCATCGACGCGCGCCTTGCCCGAGAGATTCAGCGATTCGACGACGATGTCGTTGACGGCCAACGCCTTGGCGCTCGCCTGATAATCGACGGTCGGCAGCGCGAAGGCGCCATCGAGCCGCGCTGTCGCGCGCACGTCGTTGCCGCGTACCGCCGGCGCCAACGCGCCTGGCCGCAACAGCACGAACGCGAGTTGCAAGGCCTCATAGCGATTGGCGCCGAGATCGACGCCGCCGCTGATCCCCAGCCGAAACGCCTCGGATGCGACGCGTGCATCGAGATCGGCCTTGCGCTCGGCCAGGCGCGCCGTCACGTCGAGGTCGGTCTGCGCCCCCAGCAGCGATGCGGCCGGGCCGTCGAACAGGCGCGAAGCCTGCGTCGCCCCTTTCGCCGCGAACGTGCCGTCGCGCGCCGACAGAGCGATGCGCGCCAGCGGCCCCGTGCCGAGATCGGCGGTCAGATTGCCATTCCACGCCTTCCAGTCGCCGCGCCCATCGAGCCGTGCGACGAGCGGCTCATCGAACCCGCCCATCGCCGCGAGCACGCCGCCTCGCGGCGCGGTGAGGTCGAGCGTCATCGCCAGCCGGTTCTTGTCCGGAACCGCGTCGAGCAGCAGCTTCAGCGCATCGCCCTTGCCATTCGCCCCGATCGTCTCTGCATCGGCCTGCACCAGCGCGCGCCGGTCGGCGATCGCGATCTTGCCGGCGAGCCGGGCTTCCTGCCGTTCTCCCGCCACGGCGGGGGCAAAGACGATGCGATCGACCGACAGGCGCCCGACATCGATATCGATGTCGGGCAGCAGCGGCTCGCCGGTGTCGGGAACCGGCTTGAACTCGGGCAGGCGCTGAACCGTGATGATCCTGGCCGTCGCCGACCGGACGTCGACATGGTTCGCCAGATAAGCGAAGGGCCTCCAGTCGATCCGCAATTCGGGCGAGGTCAGAAAACGCCCCTTGGGGTCGGACAACGAAAAATCGCGCACGATCATCTGGCCGTAGAGCGATCCGTCGAGCCGGCCGATGCCGATCTTCATTCCGTTTTCGAATTCATATTTCTCGATCTGGGTGACCACGAAGCGTCGGCCTGCGTCGCTGTTCAGCCCCACGAGGAATAACGCCAGCAGCGCGATAATCCCGAACAGTGCGATGCCGACCCCGCGCGCGATGCGCCACGGCCGGCTCATACGCGTCCTTGCCGACCCGGGCTCAACAGGCGCAGCTTCCTCCGCCATCAGAACGCCTGACCGATCGAGACATAAACGCTGATCCGCGCTTCACCCGGCTGACGGTTAATCGGTGTCGCGACGTCGAGCCGCATCGGTCCGAAATTGGTGTAATAACGCGCACCGATTCCGGCGCCGAAACGCATGTCGGAAAAGGTCGGGGTCGAGCCGCGATAGACCTGTCCAGCGTCGACGAAGCCGACGACACCGAAATTGCCGAAACGATAGCGCGCCTCGACCGCCGCCTCGTTGAGGCTGCGACCGCCTATCGGATCATTATTCGGATCCTTGGGACCAAGCTCCTGATAGCCAAAGCCACGCACCGATCCGCCGCCGCCGGCATAGAAGCGCCGCGACGGTGCCAGCCGCTCGCGCGCCGCGCCCATGATCGAACCCACGCGCACCCGCCCGGCGAGCACGATGCTATCGGTCACGGGATAATAGCCGCTCGCGTCGACACGCACGCGCGCATAGGGAGAGAAATGCCCGCGCATGGAGCCTTCGGGCTGGACGAGCGCGGTGATACGGAAACCCTTGGTCGGATCGAGCAGGCTGTCCGTCCGGTCCATCCCGATCTGCCCGGTCAGGCCGAATATCGTGTAGAAATCGCGGTGGCGGGCGCCCCGCGTGAAATCATAATCATCCTCGCTCGTCGCGATCAGCTCGGCACCATAGGCATAGGTCCATCGCTTCTGCCACAACGGCGTCGAATCATAGCTCCAGCGCACGCCGACCCGCCCGGTCAGTGCCTCGAAGGCATTATAGTCGCTGCGCGTCGCCTCGGCGACCAGCTCAAAAGTCTTGTCGCGTCGCCCGGCGTTCGAACGGCGAAACGTGACGCCCAGCCCCTGCTCCTGCGTCCCGGCAACGCCGCGCACGATCAGCGCGCCTTCGGGCGGGAAAAGGTTGCGATGCATCCAGCTCCCCTCCAGCCGTATGCCCTCGCCGGTTCCATAGCCCGCGCTCGCCGCCAGCGTACGCGGCGGGCCGGCCTGTTGCGTCACCATCATCGTCACATATTCTGTGTCGTCGCCGGCGCTTTCGCCGGTCCGTTGCGGTTCGACCGCCACCGTCGAAAAGAGGCCCGTGGCGACCATCGCCTGGCGGAGATCATCGACCATCCGGCTGTCGTAAAGATCGCCGCGTTCAAAGCGCGAAAGCACCGCGACATGCTGGGCATCGAAAGCCAGGTCGCCGGTCGTCTCGAAACCACCGAACCGCGCCCGCGGACCGATGTCGACTGGCAGGGTATAGGCGCCTTCGCCAGTCGCGCCGTCGAGCAATATGTCGCGCTGCTCGACCGTAGCGAAGGGATAGCCTTCCTGCGGCAATTTGAGCGCGAGCGCCGCTTCCGCCCCCTGCACCCGCTCGGCGACGATGGGTTCGCCGATCTTCAATGGGAAATTATCGTCGATCAGTCGCGGCGGTACCGTCGGGTCGGCCGTGATCGTGATTTCCGAGAATGTATAGCGAGCGCCCGGGGTCACATCGATCACCGCTTTCAGCGGATCGCCCTTTTCGCGTCCGCTGCGGTCGATCCGCGTATCGACCACGGCATCGTAATAGCCTTCCGATGCAAGGATGCGCTGCATCAGTTCGGCATCGGTGGACAGGCGCGCGCGGATCATGGCACCATTCGCAGCCTCGCCGTCGCCATCGTAGAGCGCCGAAAGGTCGTGAAACAGGTCGGCCAGATCGATGTCGGTGGATTCGTCCGCCGGGGCCAAGCCGTTGACCTCCACCCTGTATGCGATCTTCACATCGTCGCGATCGGGCTCTGATTCGGCGAATTGCACGGGTTCGACGTTGAAGCTGTCGAGCGGGGGAAGCGGCGCGGCGAGTTCGCTGTCGCTGATCGGAGCAGCGCCAATGGCTTCGACGCTGTCGCCGTCCGCCAGCGCCGGCACGGGCGTGCCATCGACTTGCGGCACGTCGGCGGTGGTGGTGGTCTCAGCCGGCGTTCCGGCTTCCTTCGCCTTCGCCGCCTCGACCTGCCGGCGCTCGAATTCCGCAATCGATTCGAGCGGCTTGTCGAGCTCGGGCTCGTCCTCAGCGCCGATCGGCGGAATCGCGGACTTGAACTCATCGTCGGGGATGATTGGCGCGACCTCGGGCAATTGCGCCTCGGGCGGCGGCGGGGTCGGCACGGCGATATCGGGCAGCAGTTCGGCGTCGGTGGTCTGCTGCGTCACGGTCGGCACGACCGCAGGAGGCGCGACGTCGGCCTGTTGAGCGGCCGCAACGCTCGTCCAGGCGAGGCCGAACAGCGATGCGGTCAGGATCAACTGCCGTCGACGCCGCATCAGCGGCGCGGCGTCAAATTCGCAAGATTTATCAATATGACGCATCATGTCCCGACCGATGCGCACTT
This sequence comes from Sphingopyxis sp. MG, assembly GCF_002953155.1. Classification (NCBI taxonomy): domain Bacteria; kingdom Pseudomonadati; phylum Pseudomonadota; class Alphaproteobacteria; order Sphingomonadales; family Sphingopyxidaceae; genus Sphingopyxis; species Sphingopyxis sp. MG. Next base: position 1,547,557 of record NZ_CP026381.1, on the reverse strand, counting down.
GTGGCTCGCGAGGCGTGGCTGTGCAACCCGAATCTCCCCTGTTTCCAAGCCAACTCTCCGGCAATGGGACAGTTCCCGGCGATGCGGCGGTTTGAGGGGCGGCGATGCGAGGGAAAGGCGTCAGCTGTCGGCGCCGAACAGGTCGCGGCTGTATACCTTGTCCGCGACATCGGCGAGTTCGTCGGTCACCCGGTTGGCGATAATGATGTCGGCCTCGGCCTTGAAAGCATCGAGATCGCGCACGACGCGCGAATTGAACAACCGATCCTCCTCGATCAGCGGTTCGTGGACGATCACCTCGATCCCCTTGGCCTTGACCCGCTTCATCACGCCCAAAATGCTGCTGGCGCGAAAATTGTCCGATCCCGCCTTCATGGCGAGCCGGTGGATGCCGACGACGCGCGGGTTCCGCTTGATGATCTCCGCCGCGATGAAATCCTTGCGCGTCGTGTTCGAGGCAACGATCGCGGCAATCAGATTCTGCGGCACCTCCCTGTAGTTCGCCAGCATCTGCTTGGTGTCCTTGGGCAGGCAATAGCCGCCATAGCCGAAGGACGGATTGTTGTAGAAACTGCCGATCCGGGGATCGAGGCACACCCCTCCGATCACCTGCCGCGAATCGACGCCGTGGGTCGCCGCATAGGTGTCGAGTTCGTTGAAGAAGGCGACGCGCATCGCGAGATAGGTATTGGCGAACAGCTTGATTGCCTCGGCCTCGGTATTGCCGGTGTGGAGGATCGGGGACCCGGGCTTGAGCGAAGCCTCGAGCAGCATCCGGGCGAAGGTCTCGGCGCGCGGGTGCGTATCGCCAACGATAATCCGCGACGGGTGGAGATTGTCGTAGAGCGCGCGCCCTTCGCGCAGGAATTCGGGCGAAAAGACGATGTTGTCCGACCCCGTCTCGGCGCGCATCCGGTCGGTGAAACCGACCGGCACGGTCGACTTGACGATGACCAGTGCGTTCGGCGCCATTTTGAGCGCATCGGCAATCACCGCCTCAACCGTGCTCGTGTTGAAATAATTGGTGTCGGGGTCGTAATCGGTCGGCGTCGCGACGATGACGAAATCGGCGCCGTCATAGGCAAGCGCCCGGTCGGTCGTCGCGAGGAGGTCGAGCGGCCTGTTCGCCAGATAATCCTCGATCTCGGGATCGGCGATCGGCGAGGTCTTCGCGTTGATCATCTCGACTTTACGCGCGTCGATATCGAGTGCAACCACGCGATTGCGCTGGGCGAGCAGCACGGCATTGGAGATGCCGACATAACCGGTTCCGACGACGGTGATCTTGGGGGGCGACGCCTGTTCGGCACTGGCTGGGGGCAATGGTCTATCCTCTGATGAGTGTCGGCGCGTCCCTAGCAACTGCGCCGCGCGCGCTCAACCGGAACGGCGGCGTCAGGTGCCGCAGAAGGTTTTATAGGGGCCAAATTCGGCAGGCGCCGACCCCTCGAACAGCGTCCATTCGGGGCGCCGGACGTAGGGATTGCGTACCACCTCCAGCAATTCGAACCAGGCGGTGAGGTCGCCCGCCTCGGCCGCGCCCAGCGCCGCTTCGACCAGATGGTTGCGCGGGATATAGAGCGGATTCACCGCATCCATCGCATCAGCGCGATTCAGCGGCGCGTCGGTCTCGCGCGCCAGCCGCGCCCACCAGTCGGCGATCCACGGCACCATCGCTTCGGCATCGGGCAATTGCGCCTCGAGCTCCGATCCGTCGCCACGCAGCATCATCGCGAGGCCGCGGAAGAACAGGGCAAAATCGACCTGGTGGCGTTCGAGTTCGGCAAAGAGCACGTCGAACAGCGCAACATCGCCGTCCTGCGCTTCGGTCAGCCCCAGCTTTCTGCGCAACCGCCCATGCCAGACCGCCGCAAAGCGGCCTGGCACCTCGGCCACCAACGCCTTCGCCGTATCGACATCGGCCGCATCGACCGAATGGATCGCGGGAAGCAACGCTTCGGCAAAGCGCGCCATATTCCAGTGCATGATCTGCGGCTGGCGGCCATAGGCATAGCGGCCATTGGCGTCGATCGAACTAAAGACGGTGTTCGCGGCGAAGCGGTCCATGAAGGCACAGGGACCATAGTCGATCGTCTCGCCCGAAATCGCGACATTGTCGGTGTTCATCACCCCGTGAATGAAGCCGACGCCCAGCCAGTGCGCGACGAGATCGCATTGCAGCCCGATCACCCGGTCGAGAAGGGCAAGATGCGGATTGGGCGCCTCGACAAGGTCGGGGAAATGGCGGCGGATGCTGTAGTCCGATAGCTGGACGACATGATCGGCGCCGAAATGCGCAGCGAAGAACTGGAAGGTGCCGACACGGATGTGGCTGCTCGCGATGCGGGTCAGCACCGCGCCGGGGTGCGCCTGCTCGCGCTGCACCCGTTCGCCGGTCGCGACCGCGGCCAGCGCACGCGTCGTCGGCACGCCCATCGCCGCCATCGCTTCGGAGACGAGAAATTCGCGCAACACCGGGCCGATCGCGGCCTTGCCGTCGCCGTTGCGCGAGAAAGGCGTCGGTCCCGATCCCTTGAGCTGCACGTCGAAGCGCGCGCCATCGGGCGCGACGATTTCGCCAAGCAGCAGCGCGCGGCCGTCGCCGAGTTGCTGCGAGAAATGCCCGAACTGATGCCCGGCATAAGCGAGCGCCAGAGGGTTTGCGCCATCGGGCAGTTCCTGACCCGAAAAGAGACGCGCGATCACCTCGTCGCCCGCGCCGGCACCGTCGATCCCGAGCCGGCTCGCAAGGGCATGATTGAAAGCGAGCAGCTTCGGCGCCGCGGGCTTCGCGGCTTCCGCGGGGGCGTAGAAGCCTTCCATGGCGTAATGAAAACTATTGTCGAATGCGAGATTCATTGTGTTGTATGTCGAGCGTTGGCGTCACGAATGCAAGTGTTCCGCGCCACGATCCATTGTTCCCGGCGCAGGGACATACTGATCATTAGGCAGTCCATTTTTGGTCGTTATGAAAGCTGAAACGCGGGGCAGCGATCGTAGCGTCGCAGGGTAGGCCATCGAAGTCTGACAGGCGACAGTATCCGGCCGTGTGCTAACAAATTTGCTTGTATCTAAAGCGACGTCCACAGGCGCTATATAGGCTACGCAAAACACGTGAAGAATTATGTCAGGCCTGAATAATGGCATATGCGTTTATAGCCGTCGTCAAGCTGACAGTCCGACCTCGATGGCGCGCAGCAGGGCAAAAGGGATCAATACAGCTTCTGTTCGAAGAGTCCCTAAGACACAATATCGTTGGATGGGATTCGGGAATTTAATCGGCATTCATGCCGCAGTGAAAAGGCAGATATATGACGATAGGTCGCCGAGAATCTTTTATCCTGGCCGCCGGCGCGGCGACAGCGTCCATGCTCAATCACCGCGCGGAAACCGGTCCCGTACCTCCCTCGAAAAGCGCTGTCACCAATTCCTCGAATCGCGCATTGTCGACTGCGCTCGCAGCATCTGACGGCGCTAACTCTATCGGCTTTGCGCAGGCCGGTACCGGCGTCACGGCCCGTACCCTTCAAGACAAGGTTCGAGAAACGATAAGCGTACAGGATTTCGGTGCCGTCGGCGACGGCGTCGTAGACGACACCCTCGCACTCCAAAAGGCGTTCGCGAGCGGCGTGGGCGCAATTTTCCTCCCGCGCGGAACTTATATCATCGGCAGCATAAACGGTGAAAACATCCATCTTTATGGTCCCGGCACCCTTAGAAAGAAACCCGGGACCAAAGGCGTACTGCTCAATCTAACTGGATACAACCGCATTGAAGGAATCACTCTCGATTATGACTGGAAGAATGCAGCGCAATCGCTCCCCTATTTCAACAATATCACGCTGCAACAAATCGGAGGAACGCTCACCCTCTGCGGCGTTGCCTTCCGGCGCTCTTTCGCTTCCGCAGTCTTCATCTCGGGGGCATCGCTCTCGACCGACATGAACTGTTCCTTCATCGAAGGCGCTCCCCACAATGGCCTGTCAGGCGGAAAGGAACGCGTAACCTATTATATCACCTGCATCGCCACTGAGAACACGAGGAATCAGATCATTAGTATCAATGGCGGATACTTCCATGGGACTAGTATAGACCCTGAAAATTTGCACCTCAATCCTACCGGAATTTTCATAACGGCATCAGGGGTCGATGGAGTCCGGTTCAAAACCATTAACATTAGTAACCCTATTCTTATAGGTTGCTCCACCAACGCTGGCGGAAATGTGACTGGTGCCATCGACATCTATAATGGCGCGGAAAACATCATCATCTCTGGCGCAACGATACGCTATTTCACCTATGCAGGCATCAAGGTGCAGAACAGCAGTCGCTTTTCCATATCAGGGAACATGATCACCGACGGGGCAGTTCCCTCGCGTGCCGTCACTCCGCACGCTGTTGGCATCACAACAACCGAAAAAAACCGATCGTCGAAAGCAGAGCAGCATTTCGGCCAAATCTCCGGTAATATTGTGGAAGGATGCCACTATGCCGGCATTCTCAACAACTGCGACTGGGTCGCCATCTCCGCGAACATATTGAGCCGGGTGACGCCAGCAAAGATTTGCGCAGGCATTATGAACGACGGCAGCAATGTCACTATTATCGGCAACGCCGGAACGAGTATTGCCGGCACGTTCATTACCAGCGCTGGTGATCATGTCAGGATGACGGCGAACAATTTCGACAGTGGGGTCGATGGCCGAGCCAACGGCATCTTTTTTAGAGGCCATGACGTCGCGATCAGCGACAACAGCTTCGTCTCGGGCGAGGCGTCTGAAGGATCAGGAATTCGCACCAACGGCCCTGCGTCGCACATTCAGATCGGTGGGAACTACGCCGAGAACTTCCCCTACGGCGTCGATCTCAGAACCACCGGAGGTGCTGTACGCGACGTCGTCATTTCGCCTAATCATTTCGCAGGCATCGCGATTGAAGAATATAATATCGCTAAAAGCGTAACTAATGCGGCACGCGTCCTGACGCAGCCATGGTAGCAACATGAGGTGGTCCCGCCTATTTGGACAGTTTGGCGGCTAAGTTAAGCTAATCCCGGTTGTCGTTCATGCCGCCTGTTTGATCATCAGATCATGGGGGGCATGCCCCCCATGATCTGATTGCCCGATCCGCCGATAGGCCTCTGCCGGGGTTCTCCCGGCAAGGCCCGAGTGGGGACGCTGGGTGTTGTAATAGGTGATCCACCGGCCAAGACCAGCCCGCAACTCGGAGCCGGTCTCGAAGGCGTGCAGATACACGCATTCGTATTTCAGCGATCGCCAGAGGCGCTCGATGAAGACATTATCCATCCATCGGCCCCGACCGTCCATGCTGATGCGGACCTCGGCCTCGCGCAGCACACTGGTGAAGGCGAAGCTGGTAAACTGGCTACCCTGATCGGTGTTGAAGATTTCCGGCCTGCCGTAGCGGGTCAGAGCCTCCTCCAGCGCCGCGACGCAGAAGCCGGCATCCATCGTGTTCGACAGCCGCCAGGCCAGTACCTTTCGGGTGGCCCAGTCCATGATCGCGACCAGGTAAAGGAAGCCCCGACGCATGGGGATGTACGTCACGTCGGCGCACCACACATGGTTGGGCCGCTCGATTGCCAGCGGGCGCAGCAGATAAGGATAGACCCTATGCTGCGGGTGCGGATCGCTCGTGCGAGGCCTCTGGTAGATCGGCGACAGACCCATCTTCGCCATCAGCCGCCGCACCCGTCGTCGCCCAACGTCATGACCATTACGGCGCAGATGCCGGACCATCTGCCGGCTGCCGTACCACGGCATGTCGAGGAACGCCGCGTCGATCACTCGCATCAGCGCCAGCGCCTCCTCGGTCTCCGGCACCGGCGCGTAATAATAGCTCGACCGGCTGATCGACAGCAGCCGGCATTGCGCCGCGATCGACAGGCGATGGTGAGCAGGCTCGATCATCGATCGCCTCCGTGCCACGCTCATCGACCGGAGGCTTTCGCTAAAAAATCCCGCTCGACCAGCAACTGCCCGATCTTGGCGTGCAGCTTGTCCACCTCCGCGTCGCTCGCTGCCCTGGACGCTTCGCCCCCACCGGAAAATGTGCCCGCCATCCCCGCGATGGCCTGCCGCTTCCACGACGCAATCATCGTGTGGTGAACGCCATGCTTTGCGGCCAGCTCCGTCAGCGTCAGCTCGCCACGGATCGCTTCCAGCGACACCTTCGCCTTGAAATCTGCGCTGTAGCGCTTCCTCGTCGTCTTCATCCCGTACCATTCCTTCAGGTCGGGACTAGCTTAACACCCTGTCCAGAAAACCGGCACCACCTCTGAGTTTCCTGGCCCTGAACGGGCTGGAGAGCGCTGCTACTATGATAGTCTCGGGTGATGATCCTGTGAGCAAAGGCGCGCATCGGTTTGAGGTGTTCACGGGCGCCGGCAAGCGGCGGGATTGGCCGCCGGAAGTGAAGGCCTCGATTGTCGCGGAGTGTTATACCGGCCGCGAAGGCGTCAGTGCCGTGGCGCGTCGGCATGGACTGGATCCCTCGCAAGTTTACGCGTGGCGGCGGGATTTGCGCAAGCAGCTCGAGGCCGAGGGGGTAATCGTACCGCCGACGGAACCGGGAGCGCCGTCGTTTGTGCCCGCCGTGGTCGAACCGAGCGTGGCGGCGGATACTGTTGCCAAGCGTCGCCCTCGTCGCCGACGCCGCGCGACCGAAGCCGCCGTAGAGTTGGAGATCGATGGTGTCGCTGTGAAGATCGGCCGCGGCGCTGACGCGGGCACGATTACCGCGGTGATCGAAGCGCTCAGGACGCCCCGGTGATCGGACCTGGCGCCGGGGCGCGCGTGATGGTGGCGACACGACCTGTGGATTTTCGCAAGGGTGCGGATTCGCTCGCGGCGCTGGTCGGCGCCGAGTACGGCGGCGATCCCTATTCGGGGGTGATCTACGTGTTCCGGGCCAAGCGCGCAGACCGGATCAAGCTGGTGTGGTGGGACGGCACCGGCCTGTGCCTGATGGCCAAGAAGCTGGAGAGCGGCGGGTTCAAGTGGCCGGGCATCCAGGACGGCGTGATGCGCGTGACGGCGGCGCAACTTGGCGCTTTGCTGGAAGGTCTGGACTGGCGCCGGGTGCATGGCGGACGTCGCCCCATTGCCCCGCAGATTGCTGGTTGACGGGGCTTTCATGTGCTGATTCACTGCCTTCATGCTTATGGAAGCGGACCTTCCCGATGACGTTCAAGCGCTCCGTGCGCTCGTCCTCGAACAGGCCCGCGAGATCGACGCGCTGAAGGTTTTCAAGGCTGAGATTGAACGCCTGAAGGCGATCATCGACGCCTTGCAGCGTCATCGTTTCGGGCGCCGGTCGGAGCAGCTCGATCCCGATCAGTTTGAGCTGGCCCTGGAAGAAGTCGAGACGGCCTTGGCCGAGGCAGAACATGCCAGGGATAATGCAAGCCGGGCACCGGCCGAGCGGCTGCGCAAGGCCAACCGGGGCTCGCTGCCGGCCCATCTCGAGCGGATCGAGCAGGTTGTCGATATCGACGACAAGGCTTGCCCATGCTGTGGCGGCGCACTCCACCAGATCGGCGAGGACGTGGCTGAGCGGCTCGATGTCGTACCCACGACCTTCCGCGTTCTTGTCACCCGCCGGCCGCGCTACGGTTGCCGTTCCTGCGAGAGCGCGGTCGTGCAGGCTCCAGCACCGGCACGGATCGTCGAGGGCGGCATTCCGACCGAAGCGCTGATCGCGCAGGTGCTGGTCGCCAAGTATGCCGATCACCTGCCGCTCTACCGCCAGGCGCAGATCTACGCCCGGCAGGGTATCCAGCTTGATCGATCCACCCTGGCCGACTGGGTGGGGCGGGCAGCCTGGTATCTGCGGCCACTGCGCGATCATATTCTCGAGCGATTGCGACGATCACAGCGGCTGTTCGCCGATGAGACGACTGCGCCGGTGCTCGATCCGGGGCGTGGGCGGACCAAGACCGGCCAGCTATGGGCCTATGCCCGCGACGACCGACCTTGGGGCGCCGATGATCCGCCGATGGTCGCCTATGTCTATGCGGCCGATCGCAGGGGCGAACGGGCAGAAGCGCATCTCGGCGATTTTGCAGGTATCCTGCAGGTCGATGGCTATGGCGGCTATGCCGCGCTCGCCAGGCGTCGTCAGCAGATCAGCCTTGCCTTTTGCTGGGCACACGTCCGGCGCAAGTTCTACGAGCTGGCCGACAGCTCTCCGGTGGCAACGGAAGTGCTGCGTCGCGTCGCCTTGATCTATGCCATCGAAGATGAGGTGCGAGGATCATCGGCGGAGCAACGCCGGGCTGTACGCCACGACCGCAGCCGCATCATCGTCGATGACCTTCGCCAATATCTCGATGCCCGCAATCGCCAGGTCAGCGCCAAGAGCAAGATCGGCGAAGCGATCCGCTATGCGCTCAACCGCTGGGATGGCCTGTCACGCTTCCTGGACGATGGTCGCATCGACCTCGACAGCAACACCGTCGAACGCTCTATCCGCCCCCTCGCGCTCAATCGGAAGAATGCGCTGTTCGCCGGCTCCGATGAAGGCGGCGACAACTGGGCGGTGATCGCCACGCTCATCGAGAACTGCAAACTCTCCGGCACCAACCCGAATATCTGGCTGACCGAAACCCTCACCAGCCTGGCCAATGGTCATCCCGCAAACAGCGTCGGCGACCTCATGCCATGGAGTGCCGTGGGCTGAAAACACCGCTTACCCTTGACTGGCGCGCTTCGCTCGACATCAACGCCATGTGTGCTTCGTCCTGGCGCTGGCAATCGGAAAATCCGCTGGGATATGACGGCGACTGACGCCGTAGTCAGTCGAACAGCGCCTGCAATTGCAGCAGATAGGCGCTTGCCGTCTCGCTGCCCTCCTCGGTCGCCCATAGTGCGGACTCCTTTGCGGCCCACGGATCGAACGGCCCAGCCTTCACCTCGAACAATATTGCCGTGTCGCTGAGTGCCACAACCGTATGCCATTCGTCAGGCTCGACAACGATCGCACTGCAATCGGCTCCCGCCCCGAAACGAACAAGCCACGTGACGGCGCCGCTGTCGTCGAAACCGATGCACCCCATCGCACCTTGAAGCGCGATCAGTGTTTCGGGCTTGGGGTCGGCGGAGTGACGATGCGGCCGGATATAGCTGTCGCCCCAAAGATAATTGACGAGGCGCTGGCATGGATCGGCATGACTTGCGTGCAGGTTGAAATGCTGACGCCGACGTGGCGAGGCGGCAGCCCGCCGACCAAGATCGTCGAGAAAGACGCGATCGAGGGCCTTCACCGACCGCCGACCGACTGCACGATCTGCTCCACCGCCGCTCGCGCAGAAAAGAGGGCTTCGGAAAGACCGATGCAACGCCCGCGTATGGAATCGTTGCGAACCTCCCGCTCCATCATCGCCGCGGCGAGATTGGGTAGATCGCGCCCCCGGGGCTCAACCGACACCCGGCCCACTCCGTTATCCTCGACCAGTGCTTTCAAATCGTTCCCGTCATTGATACTCGCCAGAACAGGTAGCCCCGCCTGCATGTAAGTTAAGAATTTCCCTGGAATATTGTGGGTCTTATGCCGGCTGTCGAGGCTGATCATCCCAACGTGGCACTGGCGGTAGAGTGCCGGTATCTCTTCGGGCGCAATTTCGTCACAAAACAGTGTATTGCGAAGCCCCTGCGCTACCGCCGCGTCACGCAAACGCTGCGCTTCGCTTCCGCGACCGACGAACAGGAAACCCGCATCATCGCGATCACGCATCGCGATCGCAAGATCGAGCAATTTGTCCATCTGCTGCGCGATGCCCATGTTGCCAGCGTAGACAAAGATACGGCGACCACCGAGGGCCGTGGTACCAAGGTCGATCGAGCAGGGCTCATCCGACGCCTTACTAAGCCAGTTATGCAACACCTCGACGCGGCGTCCCGGATGACGGATCCGAAAATCATCGAAGAACTCTAGATTGCCCGACGTCTGGACGCCGATCACGTCAGCCGATCGATATTGGTATCCGGCAATGGCATCGAGCAAATGAAAAGCCGGACCGCGCGATATCAGCCCCATATCCGCAGCCCATTGCGGAAAGATGTCGCGGATGATCAGATAGGATGGACAGTCGTTGCGACGCTTCAGCCAGCGAACGATCGGCCCCAGAAAAATCGTCGGCGAGTACCAAATAATAGCCTCATAGCTGTGGTCCACAATCGGCGATTGCTTCAGGTTGTGCATCATCGCGAACGGCATCCGAAACTCGTTCGCCATTCGGCGGACATATCCGATGTCCTTCGTCGGCGGCGATCCGAGCCGAGCTACGGTGATGCCGTCGGCCTTGTCGATCCGATATGCTGTATCGAGATCCGGGCTCGCGACGAGCACCGTCGTCTCATGTCCCTGCCGCGCGAATTCGCGCGACAGATCACGAAGCTGGACCGCACCCGACGAACGGAGAGGCGGATAGGCGTCGGCAATGATCGCAATGCGCATGACCGGTCAATACTTCTTCCACACGACACGGTTCACATAATCGACATAGCTGTGGATGACGCGGACGACCTTGTCGGACACGTTGGGCATCGAATAGTCCCCAACGAGACGGATTAGCCGATCATCCCCCCGCGGCTGGTCAGCAATAACTGCCAATCCCTGCATCACGCGCTCGTGCGACAGGCCAACCATCATTGCCGCCGCTTCCTCCATCCCCTCAGGTCGTTCGTGCGCCTCGCGGATGTTGAGCGCGGGGAAGTTCAGGATCGAAGCTTCCTCATTGATCGTCCCGCTGTCCGACAGCACTGCACGCGCCGCCATCTGGAGGTGGTTGTAATCCGAAAAGCTCAGCGGCTTGAGCAGACGGATTTTCTCACTGAAGCTGATGCCGGCAACGTCAATTCGTTTTTGCGTACGCGGATGCGTCGAGACGATCACGGGAAGGTCGAATTGCGTGACGATTGCATTCAATATCTCGACGAAGCGGCCGAAACTTGCGTCAGGCTCGATATTCTCCTCGCGATGTGCGCTGACGAGAAAATACTCGCCGGCCCGCAACCCCAGCCGTTTGAGCACGTCCGAAGCCGCGATCTTAGGTCGGTAATGCGCCAGCACCTCGAACATCGGACTACCTGTCTTTATCACACGGTCGGGCGGCAGCCCCTCGCGCAGCAGATATTCGCGCGCAATGTCGCTGTATGTCATATTGATATCGGCAGTGTGGTCGACGATGCGACGATTGATTTCCTCGGGCACGCGCTGGTCGAAACAGCGATTGCCTGCTTCCATATGAAAGGTCGGAATCTTGCGCCGCTTTGCCGGAATTACCGCCGTGCAGCTGTTAGTGTCGCCCAGCACAAGCAGGGCATCGGGCTTTTCGATCTCGAGCAGCTTGTCGACAGCTATGATCACCCGCCCGATCGTTTCTGCCCCGCTAGCGCCCGCAGCCCCAAGAAAATGATCGGGCTTACGGATACCCAGGTCGTCAAAAAAAATGCCATTCAGCTCATAATCGTAATTCTGGCCGGTGTGGACCAGCGTATGATCGCAATAGCGATCGAGCTTCGCGAGGACACGGGACAGGCGGATGATTTCCGGTCGCGTCCCAACGACGGTCATCACTTTCAGCTTGCTCATGTCTCAAACGCTCCAAGCAATGGTATCAGGCCGACTGCGGTCGAAAATCTCGTTCGCCCACAGCATGACAACCATTTCGTCGCTACCGATATTGGTGATGTCATGACTCCAGCCGGGCACCGTTTCGACGATTTGCGGCACGTCGCCGCAGGTCTCGATCGAATGATATTCATCGGTCAATATGTGCCGAAAGCCGAAACGCGCTCGGCCTCTGATGACTAGGAATTTTTCGGTCTTGCTGTGGTGATAATGTCCGCCGCGCGTGATCCCTGGATGCGCTGTAAAGAAAGAGAATTGACCGCTGTCGGGCGTTTTCAGCATTTCCACGAAAACGCCACGAGAATCGCCGTGGACCGGCACCCCATAGCTAAAATCATCGGTCGGCAGATAGCTGACATAGGTCGAATAGAGCGCTCGGACGAGTCCGGTTCCGACACGTTCCGTCATGAGCGTATCGCGACTGGCGCGGAAGCTGTGGATGAGGTCGGCGACCTCGCCGACCGTGGTTGAGTAAACTGGGTCGACCATCCCCCAGACAAGTCCCGGGCTGTGGCTGCGCAGAGTCTCGATAATCCGGTCGGCGACGTCATCGACATAGACGAGCGACAGCGGTACGGCGGAATCGTCGACGCGGATCGCCTCGCCTCGCGCAATATTATGACAGAAGGTCGCGACCGCCGAATTGTAATTGGGGCGGCACCATTTGCCGAACACGTTGGGCAGGCGAAAAATGGTGCAAGACTGCCCCGGCATGTCGGCAAGACGCGCGACGGCATCCTCCCCGGCGCGCTTGCTAACACCATAGGGATTGGGACGCTCCGCCTGGATCGACGAGGTGAAGATCAGCGGAATTGGTCGCCCCGCGGCACGCACTGCTTCGCACAGCCGCGCGGTCAGATCGCCGTTCACGACCATGAAGGCAGCGAGCTCGGCAGGCCGGTTTTCTCCGGCTAGATGCACGATCGCATCAGCAACCGAGACCCTCGTCGGCAGGTTCGCGGGATCGTCGTCCCGCGTGAAGCTGTCGACCGTAAAATCCTTTTCCTCCGCCAGACGTACCAGCAATGTCTTGCCGATGAAACCGTTGGCGCCGGTGACTAATATCTTCATGTCATTCCTCGGGCGGGATGCTCTGGCCTCCGGTCATCGCCTGTATGAAAGGAAGCTTGAGCAGCAGCGAGGTCATCCCGTCGACATCGAGCCGCGTCGTATTGTGCGAATTATAGTCTTCGGCATTCGAAATGCCTTTCTCGCCCTGCTCGACATATTTTCCGTAATTTAGATCGCGCAGATCGGGAGGCACCCGGAAATAATCACCCAAATCCTCAGCCGCTGCCATTTCTTCGCGGCTCAGCAGAACCTCGAACAGCTTTTCCCCGTGCCGCGTCCCGATCTCGTGAATAGAATGCGCCGGCACGTCGGCAAGCTTGCACATCGCCTCGGCCAGCGTCGCGATGGTTGCCGCCGGCGCCTTCTGAACGAAGATGTCGCCTGGATTACCATTCTGGAACGCATAAAGGACGAGCTCAACCGCATCGTCAAGTGTCATCATGAAGCGCGTCATGTTCGGATCGGTGATCGTGATAGGCATGCCGACGCGAATCTGGTCGGCGAACAGCGGGATCACCGACCCGCGAGAAGCCATGACATTGCCGTAGCGCGTCGCGCAGATTGTAGTCCTGTTGCTGCTCCGCGACTTAGCCACAGCGACCTTTTCCATCATCGCCTTGGAAATACCCATCGCGTTGATCGGATAGACCGCCTTGTCAGTGCTGAGGCAGATCACGCGCCGCACGCCGCTGCTGATCGCGGCTTCCAGCACATTTTCGGTGCCCAGCACATTGGTCTTCACCGCTTCAAGCGGATGGAACTCGCACGATGGAACTTGCTTCAGCGCGGCGGCGTGAAAGATGAAGTCGGCGCCGCGGGCGACATTCACCACCGAACCATAATCGCGCACGTCGCCGATATGGAATTTCAGCTTCGGATGATTGTAGCGCTTCCGCATGTCATCCTGCTTCTTCTCGTCGCGGCTGAAGATACGGATTTCGGCGATGTCAGAATCGAGGAAGCGGCGCAGCACGGCGTTGCCAAACGAGCCTGTCCCTCCGGTGACCAGCAAAGTACGACCTGAAAACAAATTACCCGTCATTCTGAACTCCGTGATCGCGTTTCGGGCGCTGGATCAAAAGTCACGTTGCGCTGAGATGAATGGGGTTGATCAGCACCGCAGACATTCTCTGCTATGCATGAACAGACCATCCTTTGCCACCGATGCACGCCAGAATATTGTCGCGTGGGCCTTAGCCGCAGCCCGCGTGCCTGCCAAGCTACTTTCAGGCCGTCCCTGCTGGTCTCAGAATGAAGCTGTCGCGGCGAATTGTCTTGATCAGCAGCAGACGCAGTGGCGGCTTAATTTGCTCTTCCGCGCCGATCCGTACCGCTTCGGGAACGAAGCCGGCCTCGCGGAACAGTGCCATCCACTCTTCATGGGCCCGGAAGCGGACGCCGACGCCGAAGGTATTGGCACGAAAGGCCGGGATGAACCGCGCCGCGAAACCTGCCAGCGCCGATAATATCCGGCTCGCAGTGATCGCATAAATCAGCCGCCCACTAACGGTGCCCAGAAAGGACTGATATATATATTCATTGACGAAAATCGGCGTCTCGTGATCCCGCCAAGCCATGAGAGCCCCCTTCTGCAGGGCCCGTGTCTGCGCTTCGCCGCGCGCGACCAGATGATGCAAAATCAGGTTAAAGCAGACACAGCCTTCATCCCCGATGACTGGGGGATTCAAGGCATCGCCGACTTGCGCGGGCACCCCTCGCTCCGAACATCGCGCGATGGATTCCGGATCCATGTCGATTACGCGCACTGGATTGCCATGTTCGGCGCGGATCCGTTCGGCAAAATAGCCGACCCCTCCCCCGATATCGACGATCACGCCATCAAGCGGCGCAACGAGCGCACTAAAGTCGCGCGCCTGATCCTGCACGAATACGTCATGATAGAATTCGGCAATCTGGTCTTGCGAAAGTTTCTGCTGCGTATCCACGGTCATCGCTGGGAGGCGTCCTTATAGAAAAGGCAGGGTCGCCCCGTAGGGCCTTACATAGAAAAGCTATATCGGGAAAGGAAATGAAAAGCACAGGACATGATAAGCCTCTTCAAACAAGGCGTTTCATTCCCGTTGCGTCGAGAGGCTCCCTCAAACAGCAACTGCCGCTTCACTAAACAGCTGGCGATTAGATTCGACCGCCATATCGATCCGCAACATCCGCTCGCGGTATTTCGCCAGCCGCTCGGCGATGCCCACCGTCTGCATAATTGCGGCTTCAGCCTCAATTGCTGCAACAAAGGCAGCAGGGTCTGACAGCGGCAAATCATATCCCACCCCTTCGCCTTCCAATCCACGCCACGGTGTCTGGTCAGACAGCAACAGACGAAGTCCTGCTTCCAGCGCCTCGGCAATCACATGACCGTAATTTTCACCTAACGTCGGCAGAAAGAACAGGTCGTGAGCCGCCAGCGCGTGAGCAACCTGCGTCGGCTCCAGCGGTCCAGCATCGTTGACCCGAACATGCGACGGCAGCGCATCAATGACGGCAGCACAGCGATCCCAATAAGTCGCATCTTCATGCGGCCCATAGATGGTAAAATCCACCGGCGTGCGGACTCGCTCTAGCACGTTCAGTGCAAACAACAGATTCTTCTTCGGTGAAATTCGTGACAAAAATACAATGCGCAGCGGCAGACCAGGCGCACGGGCGACGCGCTCGATATCCTGTTTCGGCCGAGGCAAATTAGGGATCAGCCGGACATCGGCGCCCCGGATCACACGACTTATATCTTCAACCTCAGGCAGCGCGGTCGCCTGCCAGATCAGATCGCGATGCAGCCCGATTGTGCGAGTCACCGCCATGAACAAGCGCTTCTTTGCCGCCCGGAGTCGCAGCGCGCCTTCGGAGAACTCCCCACGGGGAGCCAACAACACACGCTTGCGCGGCGAAACGCCAAGGTACTGAGCTAGCAAAGGGATGGAAGAGAAATGCGGATCGAAAAAACTGTTGAGGTACAATAGATCATGCGGCGTCTCACGCAGAATACGGGCGATCGAAGAGAATCCGCGCTGGTTAGGGCGCAGATACATCACTTGCGCCTTGCCAATCTGATGCCACACCAAAGGCCGCACGCCCGGATAGGGCAACGCGTCGCCTAAGTCGCGATCAGCCGCGACGATGCGAAAATTGAATTCGCCTCCCAGCCGATCGATGAGATTGGCGATGCTTTGTATCGGTCCCCCACCCTTATAACCGGGAAGATAGGCGGAAACAAAGATCAATATTGATGGCGCATCCATGCTAGAAACCCTATAGTGAAAATGCGAATTGCTATAATCACTATTAATGTGTACTGAATTAATTGCGATTAATATATATAATTACAATAAGATAAAATAGCATAAATTTTACAAATAAACCCATATCCACGACATATGCGAAGATTCATCGATGTGCATTCCTTTTCATAAGGAATGCCGCCGCCGGTTGGCCTATTGCTTAGATACCCACGTGTCCGATGTCGAAGCAGGCTTCTGACGCCACCAGATTGACGGAATAATGAATAAAAACAGATAGAAAGCTAGAAATCCATTGGTCAATCCCGGCATAACGGACGCGATACCACCGCGATTGAGGTTGTGCAGGAAAATGACGGCTACATATATCGAAAGAATTCGATAATAGGGTACTCGCTCACAGATACGAGCAAACATCGCCGCCAAGAAACCACAAAAGAGGCCGTGGACCCAGAAAAAGATCGGTCCGAACAGATAGTAGCTTTCCGCGAGTAAGCCTGTCAGCGAGACATAAAAGCCCGGATCGCCAGGTTGGCGACCAATTACCAGTGTTGAGATTTCATAGTTGACCAGCGCTACGGGTAAACCCTGCCTCAGAAAATCGGGGATCGGAAGTGTCGCAATCCAGGTCAAATAACTCGGCATATTCACGTGCTGGCCACTTTCAATCACTAGCGTGCCGCCCTGTGAAAGAAAGCTAGTCTCTTCGCGCAGAACATTCAGCGCTCCATCGAAAACCCCCGAACCCTGATAATAGCCGCCCATACGAGCAACCGAATATTGTCCGAGTAGATAGAGAATCATGGGCAAACTGATCAGCGCGCCGATCATCAGGAATGGGCGCCACTCCTTTCGCTCCTGCCAGGTGATGAGGCTGATGATCAGCAAATCGGACACCACGGTGCCACGCGCTATATAGGCTACATCGATATATTCCATGTACCTGATGACAAAGATCACGGTGACAAGCAAAAAAAGATTCCGCCGGAAGAAATAGAGTGCGACATAGAAGAATGGCGTAATCAGAATCTCGAAATAGCGAATGATCTTTTCGAACACTGTTTCGTCGATTTCGAAGCGGGCGTTGAACCAGTTCGTGATATCCGGCGCCGGCGGTCGGACGAATTGGTCGAGCTTGAATTCGGGATAGACCAGATTGATAAGCTTGATCACGATGATCGCGGCAATGAAGCTGTACGCAAAGACCCTCGTGCCGATGCGATCGAACAGGCTGACGCTCTTGGTACCGACGATCTCACCCATCCGAGCGAAAACTGTCTTTCCGAGTGCGAATCCCGCCATCATCGCGAGCGAGCCGACGAAATAGGAAACCATCAGATAGGGCGGAACATCGGTATAGGTCGTACCGATACCACTATAGACCAGAAAACCACCGAGCAGTCCGAGTAGGATCAGACGCTGTTCGGTACCAACAGCAATACGAAAAGCAAAAATCGCCAGCAGGATTGTCGCGAAAGCGAGTTCGACCGCCCGGACCAGGTCGATTTCCATATCAGGCCTTCACTCGGCAAAAGGGGGCTGCGATATGGTCCATGCGGGGGGAAGCCATCCTGTCCTTATCCATGTCCAACAAACCGGGTCTGCTGCAGATAACGGCTTTTCGCGTCGTCGTGCAATCGCCGGGCAAGCGCGCTGGAAGCGGTCCAATAGCCGCCGGTTCGCCGTTTTTCTAGTTCAGCCATTGCCCCAGCGAGTTCGCTGCTGTCGCGCAGCACGACCGCCGCCCCCGAAACTGGCGCGAGCACGTCGGCCATTTCCTCGAAATTTTCGGATAGAATCAACGAAACGCTATAGCCGAGGCTCTGAAATAGCTTGTTTGGAAGGGAGTAGCGGAAATTGAGCCTCCGATCCGAAGGTCTAAAGAGCAGCAGATATGGATAACCGCAGACGAAATCGAGATCGTCTGGCGAATATTCGCCAAAGACCTGCACATGACCGGGGAGCAAACGACCGAGTTGCGCCTCGACGCCTTCGCGTCCCTGAAACCGGCCATAGAGGTGAAGTTCCAGCCCGGCAGCACCGATCGCGTCGATCAGGTCCACCGGCAACCGCTCGGGCGTGCCGAAAAAGAGCAGCGCGTTCGCACGTCGGGGTATAGCCTGTAACTCGGCTGCGTTGCGGCGCGGATACATTGCGCTGTGTACAACCGTAGGCGCCGGACAACCATACCAGTCGACGATCGTGCGGCTGAGTCCCGCCGACACGGTCAGCGTCCGAATCCCGCGTATACCGAGAATAATTCGCTCGAGGAGCGCGAGGAAATAATGACGAACTAGACCGTATCGAACCTTCTCAATGGTAGTGAGATAGGGCTCGCCTCCCTCGTGGAGATCGTGGATGTCATACACGAAGATCGCATCACGTCCGCCGAAGAAACGGCGCAGCAAATAGGCGAGGAGCAGCAACGGCAGCGACGATTGGGCGTGAAAGACAAAACAGGCTGGATCATCCGGCCTCGTGGCCTTCATCGCACTCAGGATGCTGCCAAGTGCAAAGGGCATTTCTGGCACGGCGGTTGGGCTGCTGCGGCCGGCTTTGGCCCGGTGAATGAACACCGATTGCCCGTTTTCCCATCCAGACTGAAGCATAACGCGCGACGCACCGGTGCAATCCGTGTTGTAAACATGATAGGTGATCATCGTTCGTCGCTTCACACCGCCGTCAACGCGCTTACGATCTGCCGTCCCGCATCGCCGCCGCCGAACAAGCTGTCGTCGCGGACGATTGGTTCGCCAGTCCGCGCGATCGCTGCAGCGATGCGCTGCGCATCGGCACCGACCAGTTCGTTGACTCCAAGGTCAACGAGTTCGATCCATTCGGTTTCATCGCGCATCGTCACGCAGCGCTTGCCGTGAAAATAGGCTTCCTTCTGCACCCCACCCGAGTCGGTGATGATCGCCGCGCAATGCTCTTCGAGCCAAAGCATTTCGAGATAGCCGACAGGATCGATGATCCGCAGCTTTCCGGGAAGCAGGATACCCAGCGTTTCAAGCTTGCTCCGGGTGCGCGGATGCAGCGGCACGACGATCGGCCGGTCGACGAGCGCCAGCCCTTCAAGTATGCCGCGCATCCGCGCCGGATCGTCGGTATTTTCGGCGCGGTGGATCGTTGCGAGCAAGAAATCTCCCGGCTCCGCCAGCCCTGCTTCCAGTTCCGGCGGGCGTTTAGCGCGCGGCTTGTAGAACAATGTCGCGTCAAACATCACATCGCCGACATTGATGATCCTGTCCGCAGGTATCCCTTCGTTGGCGAGGTTCCGGTCCGATGCCGCCGAGGGAGTCAGAAGCAGCGAGGCGACATGATCGGTCAGAATGCGATTGATTTCTTCCGGCATCCGGCGGTTGAACGAGCGCAGGCCCGCTTCGACATGCGCGACCGGAATATGCAGCTTGGCAGCGGCGAGCGCGCCGGCAAGCGTCGAATTGGTGTCGCCATAGACCAACACCCAGTCGGGCTTTTCATCGATGAGCACCGCCTCGATCGCTTCGAGTTGGCGCCCCGTCATCGCGCCGTGCGGGCCGCTGCCGATGCCCAGATGGTGCTGCGGGCTCGGGATGCTCAATTCCTCGAAGAAGATTGCGGACATGTTGGGATCATAATGCTGGCCAGTGTGGACGATGACCTCGTTGATCCCTCCGGCGTCCGCCAGCGCACGCGACACCACCGCGGCCTTCACGAACTGTGGGCGAGCGCCAACGACCGTTACAATCTTCATCTCGTTCAATTCCTCTGAATTTCGATCTGGACAAAGAGCGTTCAACCCATCGGCGAAACGCGGATCAGGCGCTTCATCCAGCGAAGCGACGCCAACAAAGGGTTCCATGAGGGATAATCCAAATGGACGTCCGGCTTACGCGCGACAACATCCTCGAACTCCGCCTGGTCGACGCCGATCTTCTTGCAGAAATATTCAATGTCGCGATGGACGCTGTCCTCGTCATAATTGGGCTGCTGCAACTGCGCGAGCGCCTGATCGCGGGTGATGGCACCCGACAGTACGATGCTTGACAGATGGGTGCGTCGCTTGTCGATGCCGAATTTGACCGGAAGATAATAGTCTTGGAAGAACTTCGTGAATTCGGATTCGCCATGTTTGCGCGCGTACCGTTTCCAGCCGACCGTCTCGAGCGCAGCGATTGCCTCGTCCTTGTTATAGGGGATGAGATTCAAGGGGCGATAGAATTTGATCCGGTGCAGCAGGGGAATGAGTAGATAAAAATCGAGGAATGATACCGTGCGATATCCCTTCAGCGGGCGATGCCCATAGGCTCTGTGGATAGCGCGCAGGTTGATCCGGTCCATAGCATTATGCTGCCATGGTATCGGTACCGATTCCGTTGCGAAATTATGTCCACTGATAATCGACTTGATCCCGAATTTCTTTGCATAATGGAACAGCGTCGCCATGAAGACATGATCCTGCGGTACGTCTTGATTGGTGACCCCGCTGCGGAAATAAGCGGCCTGCAAATCCTTCATCATCTTCCAGTCGACGACTTCGGTGCAGAGATCGAAGCCGGTATAGTCGAGCACCGCTTGGATGTTCTGCACCGCAAGTTCGGTATTCCATCCCGCATCGACATGGACGACGAGCGGGTTGAGCGCCCACTCTTTTAGCTTCAGTGCTAGATAAGAACTGTCAACTCCACCCGACAGGCCGAAGATACAGTCATATTCATGGCCCTTGCCGCGCGTCTTAATCGTCTCCACCATCTGAGCAAGTCGGCGTCCACCCTCAGCGTTCGGAAACCAAGTGACCGGCGCCTGTTCGTCAAAGGTATGACAATTACTGCAAATACCTTCGTCGTCGAAGATTGTACCAGGCATCGACGAATCCATTACGCATCGGCGACAAATCTGATAGGAAACCACTCAAACTTCTCCGAAAACATGGTCGGCGCTGGTATATTGGATCAGCACCGCACGATGCTTGCCGCGAAAGACGAACATCGCGCCCGCCGCCATCGCCTGCGCGCCGGCAACGCGTGCCGCCCGAAAATCCTCGACGGATCGTGCCCCGCCGCAGGCGATGACCGGGATCGACACGCTGGCGCAAACCCGTTCAATCAGGTCGATATCATAGCCGCAAAGCTCGCCGTCGCGGTCGATCGCGTTGACCATGATCTCGCCGACACCCATATCTTCCATGCGGCGGCACCATTCGATCGGATCGGCGTCAATGCGCCGCTGTCCCCCTGCAACGAAAACGGCGCGCTCGCCCCGGTGCAGGCCGATATCGACCGACCCGATCACCGATGACGCGCCATATTCACGCGTCAACCCTGCAACGAACTCGGGATTATCGTGCGCGCCGGTATTGATGATCACGCGCTCGATGCCCGTCGATAACAGCTTGCCTGCAGTCCCGGCATCGCGAATGCCGCCCCCGTAACTCAGCGGCATGAAGCATTCCGACGCGATCTCGCCCAGATATCCCAAGTCGATGGCCTTAGGCTGTCGCGCGGCGCCGATGTCGAGCAGGATCAGCTCGTCGACTTCCTTTTGGTTGAAGATACGGATCGTGTTCACCGGATCGCCGACATAAGTGCCGTCGCGAAACTTGCGCGTCTTGTAGAGTCCCTCGTCCCGCATCAGCAGCGTCGGGATGATCCGTGGCTGCGCCTCAAACATTGGCGAATCTCCGCATCAGGTGAAGGCCGAATTTGTGGCTCTTTTCGGGGTGGAACTGCGCGCTGTAGATATTGTCGCGCTGCAGCCCGGCAACGAATTCGTGGCCGTAGCTCGAGGTAAAGGCGATGTCCGTTCGGCTGGTCTGGCGCATGTGATAGGAATGGACGAAATAGAATTTCGCCGGGCCATCCCATCCCTGCATCAGGTTCGCCTCGCCGTGCGGAACGACGTGACGCCAGCCGATGTTCGGCACTGGCAGTTTCTGCTCGGTCTCGTCGAAGCGGAAGCGCACGGTTTCGGCATCGAACCAGCCGAGCCCCGGCCGGTCGCCTTCCTCGCTGCCACGCGTCATCAATTGTGCCCCGAGACAGATGCCGAGTATCGGAACCTTGTCTTCGATCGCACGGCGATGCAGCACGTCGGTGAGGCCGCGTCGTTCGAGTTCGCGCACTGCGCTGTCGAAAGCGCCGACGCCGGGCAGGATCAACTTTCCGGCGACCTGCACATCGTCCGGGTTCGACGTGATATGCGAATCATAGCCAAGGAAATGCAGCATGTTGCGGATCGAGCCGAGATTGCCCTGTCCATAATCCACGATGTAGATGGCACTCTTCATGATCTTCTCATTATACCATTGATTTCTTTTGCTTCACGCCGAGGCTGCAACGATAGGATAGATAGAGGTAAGCAAGGTAAAGCAGACTGTAGCCATAGGCGTAGGTCTTGAGGGCCATATCGGCGCTTGCCGCCATGTTCAGCGTGGCGACCGTCATCGCCAGCAAGACGATTTGCCATATCAGGTCGAAATGCTGTTTCCCGACGATATAGAAGGTATAGCTGAGCGGACTGGCGACGAAACGCAGGCTGAACAGCGGCAGCAGCCAGATTGCCATCTCGCCGGCCATCGCCCATTTCGAGCCGAGCAGCAGTACGAAGGCGGTCTTTCCGAACAACAACATCCCGATGCAAAAGGCGAGCGCGCCGAGCGCCAGCGTCCGCAGCGTCTGCAGATATTCCTCGCGGCAATGTCCCTTTTCGCGGAAGCTGACCGAGGCATAGCGCTTGAACACGTCGAGTACCGACCGCCCAAGCAGCGTCACCGGCGCACCGAGCAGCCGGATCGTCATCGCCAGATAGCCCGCATAATCTGCGCCGAACCGGCTCGCGACGATGAGTACGGGCAGCTGCGCCGAGAAGGTGTTGATCGTATCGGCGGGCAGCGCGAACATCGGAAAGCTGCGCTGTTCGCGCCAGAAGGCTCGCAGCTCTGCCCAGCGCGTACCAGCAGGTGGCAACCTCGCTGGAAAAACCCGGCTCGATACCAGCAGCGTCAGCCCTACGCCGAGGGTGAAAGCGCACGCCAAAGCCTCTGCAGACGGGTGAGCGATCCCGGTCCCCACCTGGATTGCAAGGACCAGCGCCGCCTGTACGATCCGCAAGATCGACAGCCAGCGGTATGATCCCTCAGCCGCCGCATAGGATTCCCAGCTTTGCGACAGGGCATAGGCAATCGCTGCCGGGACCAGCGTCGCCATGAGCAGCGGGGGCATCCCGAGGAGCGCCGGTGCCGCCGCAGCCAGCACCGCGACGATCAGCATCGCGGCCATGCCGAAGAGGCCGACCGTCGCAAGCGTCACGAAGAAGGCGGTTTCGCGCGCTTCCCCGTCGTCGACGACGGCAAGGCTCGACTCGAAACGCCCCGTCAGCGCGACCGCGAGCACGGTCACGATCGCGAGCCAGGCCGCGAAGGTTCCGAAATGCGCCGGCGCATAAAGCCGCGCCATGATCAGCGTCCCGACAAGCGGGATCGCCTGCGCAACGACGGTGCCGCTCAGGACCGAGGCGGTATTTCTCCAGAAAGTCGCGGCATCGCTGCGCATGGGGTGATCCGACGAGGTTCGCGTCAGACGACGGCGTTTTCGGCGGCGTGCATTGCACCCGCGAGCACTTCGACCACACGCGCCTGCTGCCCGGCTTCGAGATAGGGGTGCATGGGCAGGCTGAGCACTTCCTCGGCCGCACGATCGCCCACGGGCAGGACCGCTTCCGGATCGGCGACCGCCGGTTGGCGGTTGAGCGGGGCGGGATAGTGGACGACGCTCGGAATCCCCGCGTCGGCGAACGCCTTCTGCACCGCTGCGCGGTTGGGCAGGCGCACCGTATATTGCGCCCACGCGCTGCGGTTGCCCTGCACGACCATCGGACCGCAATCGAGCCCTGCTTCGGCAAGCAGCGCGTCATAACGATCGGCAACCGCCTGGCGCAGTTCCAGTTCCTCGGGAAAGATCGTCATCTTGGCGAGCAACACCGCCGCCTGAATGCTGTCGAGCCGGCTGTTCATGCCGATGCAGACGTGGTTGTAGCGTCCTTCCTGTCCGTGGCGCGCGATCCGGCGGAGACTCTTTGCGAGTTCATCATCGGTCGTGAACATCGCGCCGCCGTCCCCATAGCAACCGAGCGGCTTCGACGGAAAAAAGCTCGTGCAGGCGATCGTCGTCAGACTGGCCGACTTGCGCCCTTTGTAGGTGCCGCCATAGCTTTGCGCGGCATCCTCGATCACCGTGATACCGTGCCGGGCGGCCACGGCGTTGATCGCGTCGAAATCGGCGCATTGGCCATAGAGCGACACCGCGATGATCGCCCGCGTGCGCGGCGTGATCGCCGCTTCGATCAGTGCGGGATCAAGGTTGTAGGTGACTGGATCGATATCGACATAGACGGGCCGCGCTCCGAGTACTGCTGCGGCCTCGGCGGTCGCAATATATGTGAAGCCCGGCGTGATGACCTCGTCACCGGGACCGGCGCCGAGCGCCATCAGCGCGATCTGCAGCGCATCGGTGCCGTTCGCGCACGAAATGCAATGCGGCGCGCCCGCGAATTCGGCAAGTTGCGCCTCGAGTTCCTCGACCTCGGGGCCAAGGATATATTTGCCATGCTCGAGAACGCGGGCGATCCCCGAATCCACCAGCGGACGAATGCGCGCCAGTTGCGCGCCCAGATCGACAAACTGCATCGTCATTCCTCTCCGCGGCGCACGGCGCCGTCCTTCAAGCGATAGGTTGCTCCGCTGCGCGGACAAACGGCTTTGCCCTCGCCCGTCAACGGCAGCGGTAAACGCTCGCCATATTCGCTCATCCACCCGATCTGCCGCGCCGGCACGCCGACCATCAGCGCATAGTCGGGGACATCGTGATTGATCACCGCGCCCGCGCCGACGAAGGCATAGGCACCGATGGTGGCGCCGCAAACGATCGTACAATTGGCGCCCAGCGTCGCCCCCCGGCGGACGAGCGTATCGCGATATTCGCTCTTGCGCTCGACCTCCGCGCGCGGGTTGTAGACATTGGTGAAGACCATGCTCGGCCCGCAGAAGACGCCATCCTCGATCGTGACATTGTCATAGACCGACACATTATTCTGTATCTTGCAGTCGTCCCCGATCGTCACCCTGTTGCCGACGAAGACATTCTGTCCCAGCGACACGCGCGCACCGATGCGGGCGCCGCCGCAGACATGAACGAAATGCCAGACACGGCTGCCGTCGCCGATGACGGCGCCCTCGTCGACGATAGCGCTCGGATGGATCTGCACACTCATGACCGGAGTACTTCAGCGGCGGTCGAGAAACGGGTGGCGTTCGCCGATCGAGGGAGTCGGCTGCGCGCTGCGGATCGTCGCGACCGATTCCATCGCGACGCGGTTTTCCTCGACGCCGAAACCGTTGCCCGCGAGAATTTCCTCATAGCTGCGGGTGTGCAGGTCCGTGAAGCCGCCCGAAAACTCGATTTCCTCGCCGTCGATCGTGATCGAACGATAGGTGCGCTGCCCGTTGGTACGGAGCTCGGCGGGCACGTCGTCGATGTCGATCGACAGGAACCAGCGCACGCGGGCATGCTCATATTCCAGATAGCCCGCCTGCTTCGTCGGCTCCGAATGGTGCACGACATTCTGCTGCAACTCGCCGAACAGGAAGTGCAGCATGTCGAAGAAATGGACGCCGATATTCGTCGCGACGCCGCCCGAACGCTGCTCATCGCCTTTCCAGCTCTGCAAATACCAGTGGCCGCGCGACGTGATGTAGGTCAGGTCGACCTCATGCTTGCGGTCCGAATTTTCGGCGGCGATCTTGTTTTTCAGCGCGATGATCGACGGGTGAAGGCGAAGCTGAAGGATCGTGCTGATCCGGCATCCCGTGTCCTTTTCGATTTCGAGCAGCCCGTCGATATTCCACGGATTCAGCACCACCGGCTTCTCGCAGATCGCATGGCTGCCCGAGCGTAGCGCGAAGCGGATGTGCGAATCATGAAGATAGTTAGGCGAACAGATCGAGGTATAATGAACGACATCGTCAGACTTACGGCGCCGCAGTTTGTCGATGTGCCGGTCGAAGCGTTCGAACTCGGTGAAGAAGTGCGCCTCGGGAAAATAGCTATCGATAATCCCCACCGAGTCATTGACGTCGAGCGCGGCGACCAAGCGGTTGCCCGTGTCGCGAATGGCCTGCATGTGGCGGGGGGCGATATATCCGCCGACACCGATGATCGCAAAATTTTTCATGTTATCTCGTCCATTTGAGTAAATTACAGCCGCATGTCGGACTGATCCGACCGAAATACAGATTTGAGGTCATAGAAGATATGATTGGGCTTGCCGAAAGTGCGCGCCCAGCCACTACCGCGCTCGCGGAAATGCTCGTGCGCGACAGCGAGAATAATTCCGTCATAATTGCCCGCTTCGGGCTCTTCAATCGGGTGGCACCCAAGCTCAGTCATCGCCTCGCCTGCATGGACCCAAGGATCATACACATCGACGACCGCACCGAACTCGCGCAGTTCGTCGATCACGTCAATAACCCGCGTATTGCGAAGATCGGGGCAATTTTCTTTAAAGGTCAACCCGAGCACCAGGATGCGCGCACCGTTCACATGGATGCGTCGCTTTAGCAGCGCCTTCACCATTTGTTCGGCAACATATTTGCCCATCGCGTCGTTAAGGCGCCTACCCGCGAGAATGATCTCGGGCAGATGGCCGACCATCTCCGCCTTGTGCGTCAAATAATAAGGATCGACGCCGATGCAATGGCCTCCGACAAGACCGGGGCGAAATGGCAGAAAGTTCCATTTGGTTCCCGCCGCAGCGAGCACATCCTCGGTATCGATCCCCATGCGGTTGAAGATGATCGCCAGTTCGTTGACTAGCCCGATATTCAAATCGCGCTGTGTATTCTCAATCACCTTCGCAGCTTCGGCCACACGGATCGATGCGGCCCTATGCGTCCCGGCACGGATGATCCGCCGATAAACTGCATCGACCAATTCGGACGCCTCCAGCGTCGATCCCGAGGTGATCTTGTGGATGTCGGGAAGCCGATGAACCTTGTCACCCGGATTGATCCGCTCCGGGCTGTAGCCGACGAAGAAATCATGATTGAATATCAGGCCCGACGTCCTTTCAAGCACCGGAACGCAATCCTCCTCGGTCGCACCCGGATAGACAGTCGATTCATAAACGACGATATCGCCGACCTTCAGCACTTTGCCCACCGTTTCGGACGCACGGACAAGCGCAGTCAGATCAGGGCGCTTCGACCTGTCGATCGGTGTCGGGACCGTGATGATATAGAAATTTGCGGCGCGCAGCACTTCCAGATCGTCGGTAAAGCTCAGTGCGGTCGCGGCGGCAAGTTCCCCGGGCTCGACCTCCAGCGTCTCGTCCCGGCCTTCGCGCAGCGCGGCGATACGCGTGGCGCTTATGTCAAAGCCAGTTACCTCGCCTAGCTTGGCAAATTCCACCGCCAGCGGCAGACCGACATAGCCCAGCCCAATCACAGCGATCCGCGCTTCGGAAGCGTCGTACATCATGCCGCACCCATTTGATTTTCCCATATGCCTCGCATGCAAATAGTGATTTTTGCTGGCTTCTGCCGCGACAGGAATTCGCAGTGATCGACCAGCAGGATATGAATGTCCGTGTCAGCGACTGCATCGAACTGCTGCAATTCGCCCTGCCCCATAGCGGAGGGCAGCTTCGTGAAATTGGACTCGACGATCCGCACCAGCCCTGGATGGCTCGCGACAAGGTCGCGCGTGGTTTCGAGCGCGGGACTTTCGCGCAGATCGTCGACGTCGGACTTGAACGCCAAGCCACATATGTAGAGCGCACATACCACGGACGCCATCTCGATGGCTTCAGGCCGCGTTCCGAAGGCGGTTAGAACCCGCAATCGCCTAGCCACGCACCGAGCCGCTCTGCTCATTTGCAGACCGGCTATCCCGAAACTGGCAATGGCCTCGCTCATTGCCCAAGGCCATCTGATCCTTGGGCAATATCCCAAAATTCGCTCTGCAATTGGTCAAGTTCGTCCTTGATCGCATTATACTCGGCGAGCTTTCGCTCGATGAAGCGGACCGCCAAGCTGGCGCGATGCGAGATTCCCTCCGGCGTCAGCACATACACATAACCTAACTTGTTCTTTGACGCGCGAAAATTGGCGACCTTGATATGCCCTTTGTCGATCAGCGCACGCATGCAGAAGTTGACCGCACCGACGCTGACCCCGAGCGCATCGGCGATTTCCCGCTGCGATGCCTCGGGGCGCCTTTCGATAAGGCGAAGCACACGGAAACGGACATCCTCCCTGCGTATCGCAATCCTGTAATCAGTCATCATTAGGGTATCCGCCAACGCCATCCACATCGGGCCGACAGAGTCGGTCGCCGTGTCACAGCCTCGTTCACGCGTGAACGCGTAATCGATCCTCGCCTGTTTGCAAGAACTTATCAGGGCAGAAAACAACGCGGGGATCGATTTGCGATCGATCGCAACCACCGCCAGCACAATGGACGATCTTAGCCCACCCCGGTCGGGATCCTATTTTGCGCCCGAACCGCGAATGACCACGACCCCCGTTTTGAAGAGGATCAGAAGATCGAGCCACATCGAGAAATTCTTGATATAATAGAAGTCGAAGCGCAACTTGTCATGAACCTCGCTAATCCCCGAGACATGCCCTTGGTTCACCTGAGCCCAGCCGGTAATTCCGGGCCGCACAATGTGGCGATAGAGGTAGAAAGGAATTTCGCGCTCATACCATTCGGACAGCGGCTGCGCTTCCGGCCGTGGGCCGATCCAGCTCATCTCGCCGCGCAGAATGTTGAATATCTGCGGCAACTCGTCGATGCGCGTCTTCCGCAGGAAGCGCCCCACCTTGGTGATGCGGACGTCGTCGTCCTGGGTAATCGCTGCGTGGAGTTGGTCCGCCGCGCCATGCATCGGCGTCGCGACGCACATCGTGCGGAATTTCAGTACGCTGAACACTTTGCCGCGATACCCGATGCGGTCCTGGCGAAAGAAAACAGGCCCGGGAGAATCGAGGCGGATGATCATCGCCGTGATGACAAACGGCACGATTAGTACCGGAATCATGATCAGGCTGAACAGGATATCGACTGCCCGTTTTGCCTTTGCATAGGAATTGCTAGGTAGCAGCGAGCCGAGACTGTTTTCCGCAAGATGCTCGATGCGAACCTTGCCCGTCTGCGCTTCCCACACCTGTTTGTAATGATACACACCGAGCCCGTTCAGCGCCGCCGTCGCAAAGACGCGTTCCCACTCGGGCGCATGATCATAATGCAGGTCGGCAACGATGACCGCGTCGGGCTCAATCGGTAGCGCCGGGACATGAAGCGTCATTGATGCCAGCCCGACGTCGGACCGCAGCCGGTCGATATCGCCACCCGGCACCAGATAGTATCGACTGGGATCACTACGCTCGAGCGCGCTGATTGCAAAACGGACGCCAAGCGCGGTCAGGAAAGTGAGCGTCAGCAACGTACCGCTATAGGGCTCTCGCGCGAGTAGGATCGCGGCGGCAGCAATACTGTAACAGGCAGCAAAAGCCGGAAAAACATAGCTGGCGGCAATCGTGCCGGGGAATGCCCCGAACTTGCGGACCGCCACCACACCACTGAGCGTCGCGACGGCCGCAACCATAATAGAGTTGAGCGCAGAAGGATTTCTGAAAACGAAATCGACGTTACCCTGAAAATAGGTGAAGATCGGAATCGCTACCCCGAACAAAAGGCAAAGGACCGCCTGGACGCGAAGCGAGCCGAAGAACAGCGGTACTCGACTGGTACGGTTAGCTTTCTCTAATTGCGTCATCTGCATCGTACAACCCGTTTCGGCTGGGAAGCGCTTCCGATCAGGCTGAAGTCCCGTCATTCCAAGGCCTTCGCGACATTTCACTAACGTAGCAAAAGATACCGAGCCACATATGTCATACCCTGCGATAATCCTTATACCAAGCGACAAAGCTTGCGACGCCATCGCGCACATCTGTCCTGGGACGATAGCCAGTAAGCCGATGCAGCAGATCGGCATTCGCCCAAGTAGCGACGACATCCCCTTTCTGCATCGACATCAGGTTACGCCGCGCCGGCATTCCGGTTGCCGCCTCTATCGCTGCAACAAAATCGAGCAACCGCACTCTGCCGTTGTTGCCGATGTTGACGACGCGAAATGGCGCGACGTTCGACAGACTGTCTCCGGGCTCAATGTCAGCAGCACTTGCCGGCCGCTCGGGCACCGCGTCGATCAGGAGTCTGATCGCCTCGACCAGGTCGTCGATGTAAGTGAAATCGCGGTAGAGGTGGCCGTTGTTATAGAGATCGATCGGTCGGCCATCGAGAACGGCGTCGACAAATTTGTAGATCGCCATATCAGGGCGTCCCCATGGACCATAAACCGTGAAGAAGCGGAACATGGTCGTGGGCAAATCCCATAGATGAGCATAGGCGTGGCCCATCGCCTCGGTTGCCTTCTTAGTCGCAGCATAAATGGTGAGCGGAGTATCAGCTTTGTCGGTTTCGGCAAAGGGCATCTCTTCATTGCCGCCATAGACTGACGAGGTCGATGCCATCAACAGATGCTGGACTGCATGCCGCTTCGCCGCCTCCATGACGTGAAATGTTCCGACGACATTGGCTTCCAGATAGGCCTTGGGTTGCTCGAGCGAATAACGCACCCCCGCCTGAGCCGCAAGGTGGACGATTACGTCGGGCTCGAAAGCATCTACCACCGCGTCGAGCGCCCGCTGGTCCTCCAGCATCGCCTCAACCGCGCGAAAATGCGAATTCTGCAATAACATCTGATGCCGCTGCCGTTTCAGCACGACATCATAATAATCGGTTATGCCGTCATAGCCGAGCACCGCGAAACCCTCCTCAAGTAGTCGCCGTGCGAGATGAAAACCGATAAAACCCGCGGTTCCGGTCACGAAAATCTTGCGTTGCACTGGAAAGCTCCTGGACTGCTTGCCGAACGCCATCAAGGCCTCCGAGACGAATCCTGCACGGCGCCCCCCCCCGCCGACACTAGCGACAGGTTACGCAGAATGGCGTCGATACCGGCAGAATCATCGGCCACGGCCACCTGAATCGATATCCAGCGCCACATACAGTCATCGGCCGGAATCTGAACCTGGGCGACGCGCTTGCCAGCCACGAGCGGAATCGTCGTTCCGGTAAGCGGGGCGCTCTTAGGCTCGGCGCACTGTATCCGCGTGATCAACGCGCCGGGCGCAAACGGCGCGGTGCTCGACTGGGTCCAGCCAAAACTATAATGTCCGCTCGGCAGGCGAATGAGTTGCCGCGCTGCTATGCCCCGCGCACCACCGATCGCTGATATCGCAAGTGTCTTTTCCTTGGGAGAGATCGACGCACCAAGATTTCCAAGCGCCGTGAGTTCCCAGTCGAGCGGCGGAAGCTGCGGAAGG
Source organism: Sphingopyxis sp. MG (assembly GCF_002953155.1). Classification (NCBI taxonomy): domain Bacteria; kingdom Pseudomonadati; phylum Pseudomonadota; class Alphaproteobacteria; order Sphingomonadales; family Sphingopyxidaceae; genus Sphingopyxis; species Sphingopyxis sp. MG. The sequence continues at coordinate 1,516,159 of NZ_CP026381.1, read as the reverse complement.
CGAGAGAAATTTCCGTTGATGAGAAGGCTACCGCCCGCGCGCCCCTCTGCGACACTCTGCCCCAGCGCAACACCGAGCCGACGCGCTGTATCGAACTCACCGATCTCGGCAAGCTTCAACGCCAAATCGCGATCCGTCGTCTTAATCGCAGTCTGCTCCCAAGGTTTCCCTGCGATTCCGATCCGCACCCGAGCCGCATTGACGAGGCTCGCGGGACGCCGAACCACCTGCAACCAATACGTTTCTTCCCAGGGCGGCGTCTGACCGATGACAGGCACCAATGCTTCGACCGAGTCCTCACGGGCTGTGGCATCGGCCATGGCACCGACATAGAGCGTGCGCCGCTCGTCGTTGGTCGTTATCAACCGTGACAGCCAGGTAAAGAATTTGCGGCTGTCGTCGTTGAGCGACGCGACTTCAAGTATCTGCATTGCGACCAGCGAGTTGCGGCGCGATAGGCGACCTGCAAGGTCGAGGAGGGCTTCGCGCTGCCTCGCTTCAGCCGGTCGCCGCATCGAGGCGGCGATGATTCCGACGGCCGTCGGCGACAACGGCTCATTGCGATAAGCATCGCGTGCCATCCCCCGCTCCGCGGCCGTAACCGCCGCCTTCGGATTCCTGGTAACGCGAGCCGAATAAGCGGCGACTGCCAGATTGGCCTTCGCACTGCCCTGCGGTCCGAAACCCAACGCGATCGAGATCGCTGGATTTTTCGACTGATTGGCGATGACCAGACTGGATAGCCCGACGGCTACTGCCAGAACCGTCGTCGCCAGCCAGCCCGTTATGCGAACAATATTCATCTGCGCTTCCCGAACTCACGCTCTCCGAAAGCTATCAATTCTTGTCTTTGCCGGTATCGCCATAACTGAAGCCATAGCCATAGCCATAGCCATAACCGTAGGCTTGGTTCTTCGCGCCAACCTTGGTAACGATCGCTCCGAACAGCTTGGCGCCCGACATGCGAAGCCGCGCCAGCGAGGTCGCGATCGTACGCTTCTTGGTCGAATTCGCCTCTATAGTGAACAGAACGCCCTCCACCCTGCGTGCGATCAGCGGCGCGTCTGCGAGACCAAGGAGCGGCGGTGAGTCGATAAGGACATGGTCGAACCTGCCCAGCAAAGTTTCAAGAAGCAGATCGAACCGATCGCCGCCCAGGAGTTCCGCCGCGTTCGGCGGCGTCTTTCCCGCGGTGAGGATCGAGAAGCCATAGGTCGGAAGTTTTGAGATCATGCTGTCGATATCATCATCGCCTGACAGATAATGACTAAGGCCACGGTCGTTAGGGATGTCCAGATAGCGGTTCAACGACGGGTTGCGAACGTCGGCATCCACCATGACAACCGACTTGCCGGTCGCAGCGAGCACGGTTGCCAAACACAGCGAGGAGTTGCTCTTGCCTTCCTTCGGCCGCGACGAGGTCAGCATGATCGTCCGCGGCGCCCCGTGGGTCGTCAAAAACGTCAGATTCGTCATAAGCGAGAGATAAGCTTCATAAATCATCGACTTCTTGTCTGTGATCGCTTCGGCCAACGGCTGATCGAAGATTTCCGGAATGGTTCCGAGCAGTGGCAGGCCGAACTGTGTCGTGACGTCCTGTGGATCGCGGATCGAACTATCCAGCTTCTCGAGAATGAAGACGGTCGCCGCAGCGAGACCAAACCCTGCAAGGAGGGCCAGCGCGACGTTGAAGATCAGGCTGGGACTCGATGGCTTGTCGGGCACCTTGGCACGATCAACAACCGATATGTTATTGGTGCCGACACCTGCAACGCCGATTTCCTTATAGCGTTGCAACAGTCCTTCATAGAGCTGGCGGTTCGAATCGACCTCGCGCTGCAGAATTGCCATCTGGATCGATTCCCGCTGCTGCGCATTATATTTGTCGGTTAGGGTCTGAAGTGCCGCCTGTAGGTCACGCTCGCGCTTGACTGCGGCATTATATGCTTGACGATTACCCTGCGACGAACGTGACGTCTCCGCTGCGATGCTCCGATCGAGCGTGGCGACAAGCGCACGAGCGGAAACCACAGCAGGATAGTCATTTTCAAAGGTCGTGCGAAGACGCGCCAATTCGGCCTCGGCTTCGGCGCGCTTTTGACGAAGATTGCCGATAGTCAGGGCATTGAGCTGCGCGGCGCCGGTCAGCGTATTCGAGAGGTCGGCTTCGGCCGCGATCCGCAGCTGCCGCGCCTCGGTCAGGGCTTTTCCGATCTGCGCAATGTCCGACGCAATCAACGTCTGCGATTGTGTCTTGCCGTTAACGTCGGTCTGCGACGTGATTGTCACAATGCCCTTTTCGGTGGCGTAGCTGATCAACGCGCGTTCCGACGCTTCCAAATTTTGACGCAGAGTATCAAGACGCGTCTCAAGATACCGGCGCGCGTCCGAAGTCGCAGCAAAGCGGCGATCGATCGTAGCCTGCAGAAACTGTGATACCCACAGGTCGGCGATTTTAGCCGAGAGCTTTGGGGAAGGAGTCGAAATGCTGATATCGACCAAGCTGGACGTACGCAACGGCGTCACCGTCAACTGATCGAGCAAAGCCTCTACGGCCTCGTTGGTCAGATTGCCTCGCTCGGCGCTCGACATCCCCACTTCGGGATTGTCAAGATTGAAGGCCGCGATAAAGTCCTTGTCAGCAGTCAGATTGCCGGCACGAACGACGCGTTCGGCCAGCGAACGCGATTTCAGCAACGAATATTGCGTATTATAAAACGAAAGCTCATTGATTAGCGCCCTGTCGCGCTGTCCTTCAACCGAGGTGGCGACTGGTGAATCCGGGAGGATTTCGATGCGTGCGGTCGATGTATATTTTGGTGTGGCAAGAAAAGTCACAAGCAGACCGAGCAAAAGACAGCCGGCAATCGCTCCGATCACCCAGTTGCGGTGATTCAGGATGGCGGTCAGGACTTGCTCGACCATGGGCAGTGACGACCGCTTGCCTTCGTCGTCGATATAATAGCCCGGAGGGGGATCGACGGGAACCAGCATCGTACCGCTGTTGGAAATATCGCTCATCGGAAGGTCGGTCTCATTTACAATTGATAGAACAGCGGAGCAAGGAGCGTCGGGACGACCTGCATCACATCCTTGATCCGGCGCCGCGCCACCGAATCGCCAACGATAATTATATCGCCCGGATAGACTTCGGGGTCGCCATAGTTGCCGCGACGGATCGCCTCCAGATTATAGAGGCCGACATATCGCTTACCCTCGACTTCACGAAAAATGACCACATCCTGCAGCTTGGCGAATTCGTCAGCGCCGCCGGCCATCGCCACGGCCCTCATTAACGTGACGTGACCAACGATCGGATAGGAGCCCGAGCGCTTGACCTCGCCGTCGACGAAGGCCGACATTGCCTGCTGCACCAGCGGGTTTAACGACGATTTGAAATTCACCGTCACTTTGGGGTCGCGCACGAACCGACCGACCAACCGCCCACGGATTTCCTCGGCCACTTCGCTCGGCGCCTTGCCGGCCGCCTCAACGGTTCCGATCAGTGGAAAGGCGAAATTGCCCTTGCCGTCGGTTAGGATGTCCTGCTGCATCTCTGGAACGTTGAAAACCTCAACCCGCAGCTCGCTAAAGGGGCCGATGAGCGCTGTCCGCGTTGAATTGACGACATCGGCCGCGACGGGCACAGGCAGTTCGTCGATTTTAGTCACGGGGGCGTTAGGCACACTGGCGACCGGCGCAGGAGCTCCGCCGCATCCGGCGAGCGCGATCGCCACCAGGGCGAGGGGAAGGATACGAGATGGAACGGTCATGATTTGATTACTTAAAAATCCACGGCTGGAAGAGTTGACACGCTATAGACGTCACATGATCCCCCGCAAGCCTAATCGGGTCTGGATCGGGCTGGTGCCGCGGCGCAAAGAAAGGCTATCAGCATGATAGCCACCGCCTGCAGCGAAGGAATACGGAGCGGATAGTCGACAGCACTTGCGATCGCGAGGATGATCACGATCGTGATCACTGGCAGACGAATGTCACCGCGATATCCTTTAACGAGATTGCGCGTGCCAAGCGCCATGACCCTGCGGCCGAACCATATTAGCGCAGCGGCCACAACCAACGCGAATGGCAGCCCGCCTGTGACGAGCAATTCAGCCCAGTCATTATGTGCATGGTTGAAATAGCTCGGATTGAGGAGATTGTCGGGCTCAAACATCTTGAAGACATCAGGGAAGGATCCAAAGCCGGCGCCGAACAGCCCGTGGGTTTCAATCATCTGTTGCACCGTTGGCCAAGCTCGAACCCTGAGGTCGCCGGCGACATCCTCCCCAACGAAACGCCTCAGGCCGGTCGCGCGGTCGGAGGTCAGATAGGCCGTGGCAAGTAGCGCCGTCAGCAACAACGGTGCCAGATAGACAAACCAGTTTCCGTATAGCGAAGGAGTCGTCGCGCGCGGTCGACGGCGGGCATCCCGGACGCCGATCTCACGTGCGCGCCACGCGGGGACGACAATCGCGTAGCCGACAATGAAAGCGACGGCACCCGCCGCAAGGCCAGCGCGCGAGCCAATCAGTGCAGTAAAGGCGGTAAGCGTCACAGCAGCGAAAGCCAGCCCCCCGCGCACGAGGCCCCGCTGCTGCCGGCGCATCAATTCGTCACGCAGCAACATCGCGGCAACAATAACGGCGCACGCAAGGAAAACCGCGTGATGATTGCGGTTGGCGAACAGCCCCACCATCGAATCGGAGTTGGTGATACGATAGAAGTAGGCGGCGCTGCCAACGCCTGATGCAACCTGCCAAAAACCAAGAACACCGCTCAAGCAGGCGATGACCACGATCGCCATCAATAGCCGCGGATAATCTTCCGCCGCCGTTCGTGCCGCGACAAGCAATGCTGCGAACGGCACAGTCATCGCTAATAGGGCATTCCAAGTCTGCGACGGAGTAAGCGATATCGGTCGGGCAATATCCGCCTGACCGAGCAGTTGGTCGATCGACGCGATCGTATCGCGGCCGGCAAGACCGTGCCAGACATCGGCGGGAAGCGGGATCAGTTGTGTCGCGATCCACGCCGTCAGCAGCGACAACAGCACAAGCGGAACACGGATGCGGCGCCAACCCTCAGCTTTAATGCCCGAAGCCGCCCAAAAAGCGAATAACAGGACTCCTCCGCGTAGCAGCGGAAGCGAGGCGATATCGCTTCGCGAGCTACCGCCCAAGAGAAAGACGAACAACAGGAAAAAAACGGGAATCCAAGCAGGAAGCTCTTGCCTGAGGTTATGTCGGGACACGGAGGCTGTTTTTGGAGATGCGCTCATGAAAGCTTGGATAATATCCCGGCCGACGGAATGCCGGCCCCTTTTGTCGGCACGCGGCTTAGACGGTCGCATGGAGCCTGACAAGCGATAGAAACAGCTATTCGCGCAGACACGGGATCAGGTCGCATCCAGCATGAACATCCGCTCCGCTACCGCGATCAAGCGATGCGTTCGGACAGTTCTTCCCGCGCGAAGATAAACCAGCGATCACGCGCCTCGAGTCCGATCGCCGCCAGAACCCCGCTACGAAATGCGCCGATATCGATGCCTATGCGGTTCATTTGTTCATCCGGCGCGGCTGTGATGCTGTGGCCGTGGACGATCATCTTTCCATGATCGCCGACATCATCGAGAAAATCGTCGCGAATCCACCGGAGGTCGGACATCGCCTGCTTTTCGAGCGGAACGCCGGGACGCACACCGGCATGGACGAAAGCATAATCACCAACCTCGACCATGTCCTCACCGCCACCAAGGAAATCGACATGACTCAGCGGCACTAGGGTAGGCAGCCGCTCGGCAACCTCCTCGAAACTCACCTTCGCGAAATCCTGATCGTCGCGCCAATAGCTGCGGATCGTGGCGTCGCCGCCAATCCGCATGAAATAGCGAAGGCGCCGCACGTCGCCCGTCAGCGCCGCTAGAAAACATTCCTCGTGATTGCCAATCAGCAGTCGGACGTCGGGAAACTCGTCATGAAGCCGCATCGCACGTTCGACGACCTCAGCCGACGCTGGGCCGCGGTCCACCAGATCGCCCAGCAGGATCAAGGTCATCTCAGCCGGCCCGCGCGCGGCGTGATCGGCGCGGATCAGGTCGATCATCTCGGCGAACAGATCGTCGCGTCCGTGGATGTCGCCGATGGCGTAGACACGTCTGCCCGCCGGTATTTCATGTCCCCGGGGCGCGGACGGGGCCGGGCTTTTGCTGCGCTTCCAGAACATGACTAGCGAACCAATCCAACCTCAAAATCTCGAATAACGGGGCTCAGGCGGCGCGATCGCCGCACTATTTCCCCCTAGCCCTCTGCCCCGTGGATGACAACATACACCGCCAGGCGCGAAAAGTTGCGCCCCATCTCTCAATTTTTCGAGCAGGCGGATTTCGTGCTTAAGAGAGCCGAAAGCATTTGCAAGCTAAACCAAAGCTAAATCGATGAAGAATCATGATATCCTGGCGCGAAACATCGAGCCGCGCGATTCAGGGAACGACAAATGAAGATAGTAGCAGTTTTCGGCACGCGGCCGGAAGCGATCAAGATGTTTCCCGTCGTGCACGCTCTTCGCGGCCAGCCGGGGATCGAAGCGCGCGTCTGCGTCACCGCGCAGCATCGCGACTTGCTCGATCAGGTTCTGCATATTGCGCGGATCAACCCCGACATCGACCTCGACGTCATGCAGGCGAACCAGACGCTCGACGGGCTGCTCGCGCGGCTGGTCACCGGTCTCGGCGAAGCGTTCGACGCTGAAAAGCCCGACCGCATCCTCGTCCACGGCGACACGCTGACGACGATGGCCGCGACGCTTGCCGCTTATTTCCGCAAGATTCCGGTGGGTCATGTCGAGGCGGGGCTGCGCAGCGGCAATATCTATCATCCCTGGCCCGAAGAGGTGAACCGCAAGGTCGCAGGCGCTGTCGCCGACCTGCATTTCGCACCGACCGAAGCCGCCGCCGCCGCGCTCCGCGCCGAGAATGTGCCCGCCGGCCGCATTCACATAACCGGCAATACGGTGATCGATGCCTTGCTCGCAACCCAGGCGCGGCTCGGTGAGGAGCCTTCGCTGGCCGCCGGTCTCGACCCGCTCGCCGCGCGCTTCGCGGGCAAGCGCATCATCGCCGTTACCTCGCACCGCCGCGAGAATTTTGGCGACGGCATGAAGGCGATCGCCGAGGCCATCGCCGGCATCACGGCGCGCGAGGACGTCGCGGTGATTTTCCCGGTCCATCCGAACCCGCATGTGCGCAGCGCGATGGAACCGATCCTCGGCAATCTCGCCAACGTCGCGCTGATCAATCCGCTCGACTATCCGCACTTCGTCCGCCTGCTCGGCCTCAGCCATCTCGTCCTCACCGACAGCGGCGGGGTGCAGGAGGAAGCGCCCTCTCTCGGCAAGCCGGTGCTCGTGATGCGCGAGACGACCGAACGCCCCGAGGGGATCGAAGCGGGCACCGCGCGGCTCGTCGGCACCGACAAAAATCGCATCGTTTCGGAAATTTTCAGCCTTTTGGACGATGAAGGCGCCTATAATGCCATGGCGCGCGCACATAACCCTTTCGGGGACGGCCGCGCCGCCACACGAATAGCGGAGATTATTGCGCGTGCCCATCGATAACGACCAGCAGGTTACCGTCCTCGGCCTCGGCTATATCGGCTTGCCGACCGCTGCGCTGATCGCGCGCTCGGGCAGCAAGGTCACCGGCGTCGATGTCAACCGGCACGTCGTCGACACCATCAACAACGGCAAGGTGCACATCGAGGAAGTCGATCTCGATGGCCTCGTCAAGGGCGTCGTGTCGCGCGGCGCGCTCGTTGCTTCAACCGAAGTCGCGCCCGCCGGTGTTTTCGTCGTCGCGGTTTCGATGCCGCACGACGAGGAGGATCGCCCCGACATCCACCATGTCCCCTCGGCCGCACGCGCGATCGCGCCGAAGCTGGAGGCCGGCAACCTCGTCATTCTCTAATCGACCTCACCGGTCGGCACCACCGAGAGAATCGCCGCGCTGCTCGCTGAGCTTCGCCCCGATCTCAAGGTGCCGGGCGCCTGCGCCGGCGCCGCCGATATCTTCGTCGCTTATTGTCCCGAACGCGTGCTGCCGGGGCGCATCCTTGTCGAGCTCGTCGATAACGATCGTTGCATCGGCGGCATCGCGCCGCGCGATGACTTTCTACCGCCAGTTCGTGCGCGGCGCCTGCGTCACCACTTCGGCGCGCGCCGCCGAAATGGTGAAGCTGGTCGAGAACAGCTACCGCGACGTCAACATCACCGCCGGACCAATGTCCCCACTGCGGATGTAGCCTGACCGGACAATCGAATGAGATTCTGCCAAAGTAGTGCTAAGTAAATGGTCGGAAATGACCCGGACAAAATCGACCGTTCTCGCGCGACGGCACAGACCCCAAGGCCCCTGCCTTGATACGACTGCGGAGTGCGGCTACGCCGCAAGCGCGGGCGCCGTAAGACAGGTGCGTGCCAGCGACCGGGGGCAATCGGTGACCGGCACGGACCGAAGTAGCGGGCCTTTGCATAAAGGTTCCAACGCCCGCCCCTTCGCTCTCAGCAGAGTCTAAGCATTTCGCGCTCGTCGCCGGTAGCTGCTAGCCCTTGCGTCGTCGGAGGCCGCGCACGCTCAGCGAACCAAGGCTGATCGAAGCCCCTTTCCGTCCATCGAACCAGTGACGCAGGAAAGCCTCATTGTCGTCGAGCTTAGTACCCAGTTCCTTGAACACGCGCTCGAAGCCGCCGATGATATTGGGCGGATCGAGATAGGCGATGTCCACCCCACGGTCCTCATGGAAGCCTTGCAGATGCATCATCATGATGAGCGCCAGCTTGGTATCGGCACAAGCGACCGCGAATTCGGGAGATTCGAATGGCACCGACAATATAATCGCGAACGGATCGCTGTCGGTTGCTTCGGCGAAGGCAAAGAGCCGCTGCATGTCGAATCGCCCACCCCCAGCCTCAAAGAGTTCGTAGCTGCGCAACGGCATCCCCATTCGCTCCGCTACGACGTTCGCGCGTAGATCGCGTAGCCGTCGGATGTCACGGACGGCGCGGGCTAGAATCTGTCGTCCCTCGGAAAACTGGACGGAGGATACGTCCATGCCTGCAAGCCTCCGCTATTGATCGGCTTGCATTCCGTTATTCGGTTCGCCCGCCAGTGATAGAGCCTATGGTATTCCTTTTCATCGCGAAACGGGTTTTTTGGGGCAGATCTGGATCTATTCTGGACGCCCACAAAATGCTCGGCGTGCCGCTGACCAGCATCGCATCAAACTTGCGGATCATCCGCAATGTTGCAGCGGGCCGCACCACCGACGGTTCCCATCGTCCGCATATTCTGTCCCGTAGAGGCCGCATGGAATGGCGGACACTCGACCCTCGGACCGATCGCATCCTAATTATTCGGGATGATGACGACGGTGAGATGGTGAGCGGCAAGCGTCGCCTGGCTGGCCCGAAGATCATTCGGGCAGTCATGAGACGGATCGAAGGAGGCAAGCTCGATCCCGGCGAGCGGATCATGCCGCGCGAAATCGCCAACAGTCTTGGCACAAGCGATATTCCGGTGCGCGAGGCCTTCTACCAGCTTGTCGGCCAAGGCGTCTTGACCGAGCGGCCGGGCGAAGGATTCTATGCCGCGACGGTCAGCAGCACCGCACTCCGTACTTATTATGCGGCCCACGACCGCATCGCCGATGCCTTGCTGTGCCTTTGGAATGGTGCCGAAATGCTCAGCGGCCGCCCCGCAAGCGCGTGGAAGTTGTTCGACATGCTCGCGGACCGATCGAGCGACGATGCGCTCGCGGCCATGCAGCATCATATATCGGGCCGCCTCGCCCTTGCGCGCAGTCACGAGGTGGTCCTCGCTGGATATGTCGGAATAACCGGGACTCTGAAGCTCGCGCTGACCCGCGGAGACGTCGCCGCTGCGCGAAAGGCCTCGCGCGATTTCCATCATGCCTGCACGAATCAGGCTGCTGAAATCTGGAAATCCATGACCGACAAATAGGAACAACCATTCTATATTAGAAATATATTCCAAATATGATTTGAATTGATTTCAAAAAAATATCCTAATTGATCACGGCTTGTGAATGCAGGCCGGTTCTCAAAACAGGAAGAGGAAGAGATCATGAAGAAGACTGTGAATCACTCAACGGCCAAAGGCACGATCAAACTCGGGAAGGCGAAACGCCTCACCCGGTCGAGCTTCGATGGCGACAAGAACGAAATCGGCGACGACAGGCTCTATTTCATCGGGGGCTGAATAAAAATGCGGGGTTTCGTCCGCCGAGTGCGTATGGAACCCCGTACGCCCGCGCCGATCACCGATGATGAGATCGCTCCCACCATCTTCGACACTCGAACGGGCGATGGCGTTGTCTTTCTCGATCTTTACGAAGACGAATATGCCTGCCGCTACGAGCGCGAGCATCCAATCGAAGCCTATCGCACACTGAGCGCATCGGCATGCGCAGTCGATATCGGTTCGAAGCAGTCACTTCGCAGTGCGGTTTGGCACAAGCCGAATATATCAGCCCATCGGCGTCCTGCCGTGTGCGACTGGATACAGTTTGGCCGCGCTCTGGCCGGCGCGACCTTTCATTATAGAGGACGTACGCTGCGTCAACTCGCCACTGTGGCACGATCACTCCCGATAAGGCCACGTTGCGACGACCTTACGCCCGGCGAGATCGCGGATTTGTTCGAGCATATGCTGATCTGCACTCCACTGAAGCTTGAATGCCTGTTTTCCTCCTTTTGCCTTCTTCACTTTCTATCGCTCTATGGCTTTCGCGCCGATTGGATTTTTGCCGTCCAACTGTTTCCGTTCCGCGCGCACTGCTGGCTGGCTATCGACGATGAACTCCTCAATGAAGCACCACATCGGATCGAGGATTACCGCGTCATCTGGACCGTAAGCGCTGCCGCGACATGACCGCATTTGTCGCTCTTTCTGGTCCTCAAAATAGCGATCGATCCGCAAGGATTGCGGACAACGTCCAAGCATATCTTAACGCGTCGAACGGCCGATGGCGAACACTTCTCGCCGACCCAGGCAGGTTGATCGCTGTTGCAAAGGACGGCCGCGTCAAAATGGGGATGACAGAGGGCTGCTCGATCTTTGTTATCGGCGACATTTTCCCGCGCACCGGGCAAAATCTCGAGCGGCTCATTTCGGAGGCGACCGGTTTCGGTATGTTCTGCGCCAAGTTGGCGGCAGATTTCTGGGGCTCCTACACCGCCATCCAGCTTGCCCCTGATGGAATATCGGTCTTTCGCGATCCGATCGGAATGCGCGATGTCATCAGTTGGGCGCAGACCTCCGTTCGCGTGGTTGCCTCCGATCCGATGCCTTGGCTTCCCCTATCAGCGCCAAATGACCTCGCAATCGATTGGCAGCGGATCGGCGAACTGCTTCGTTCCTCGTCAACGGTTGCTGAAGCGCCCCCTCTAGTCGGCGTCGAAACGGTCGCGCCTGGTGTCATGACGGAATATCGTGGCGCCATCCGCGAAACCCATCGCCTCTGGTTGCCGCGTCAATTCTATCTTGGTTCCGGCGCCAAAACGACCTCCGCCGAATTGAACCGAACCGTTAGGGAGTGCATCAATGCCTGGAATACTGCCTATCCGGTCAGCATGCTCGAAATCTCAGGCGGCTTCGATTCCGCCGTCGTCGCAGCGGTCATCGGGAATGGCGGGCACAGGATAGAATTCGGGATCAACTTCTTCGCCGACGATATCGCAGGAGACGAACGCCGCTATGCCCGCGATGTCGCAGCCCACACCGGGGTCACGCTTCGTGAAATGCTCATGCCGGTGGGGAGACTTGATGACGCCGATCTCGAGGATATGCCCATCGGCGTGCGCCCAGGCCTCGGTAGCACCACGCTTTTTCACGATCGACTGTCGGCAGAGCTGGCGACATCGGCGAGGGTCGGCGCGTTGTTCACCGGGAATGGAGGAGACGCCGTCTTCTTCCAGCACCCGACCGCGGCGATTGCAGCCGATCCCTCCTTTCCTCGAACGCATTTCGGCGCCTATGTCGATCTTGCCCGATGGAGCAAAACATCCATCTGGACGGTGGCCCGTCATGCCTTCCTGCAGCGCGCTCCCGCGTGTAAATCATCCGACACCGCAATGTCGAGGCTGCCGATCAATGCACGCTTTCGCGAACCACCTTCTAGTTGGGCAGGCAATGTCGATGGCATCCCGCCAGCGAAGAAGGCGCAAATCCTAGCCATCGCCGGCGACCGTGGCGCCTTTGGCCCATCGTGGCGGCGTCGATCGCTGACTGTCATCCATCCGCTTCTCTCGCAGCCCCTCGTCGAACTTGCGATTGCGACCGACACCTTTCACCTGACGCAAGGTCGGCGCGATCGGGCGCTCGCACGCGAAGCCTTCGCTGACGACGTGCCGATATCGACCATCCAACGCCGAGGCAAAGGTTCGCTGAGCTCCTTCTTCGGCCGGTCGCTCGCCGCAAGCGTTCCCTTCCTACGCTCCTATTTGCTCGACGGCCTGCTCGTCAGACACGGCATTCTCGACCCAGTTCGGCTAGGGGCCATGCTCGATCGCGATTTCCTGATGCGCTTCGATTGTTACGCGAAGATCCTATCGGCCTTGATCATGGAGTATTGGGTGCGGGCGTGGACCGAAAGGCTAGAGGCAATGGCGTAGAATCACAATGGGCTGTCCGCCGAGGCATATGTTCGAGCCAACTGAACACACGGTGATAGAGGTCCCTTACATTTGCCGGGCTTCCGACCACATGTCCCTCCCCCCAATAGGTAACGAGCTCGGTATCCTTGCCTTGCCGGAACAGCGCCGAGAAGAGTTGCTCCGCGCCCTGCAAGGGAGCGGGATCGCGATCTGCCGCAACGATGAGCAACGGCAAGCGAATTCGGTCGGCGAGATAGACCGGACTCGCAGCGGCATAGAGGGCCGGGTCGTTCCAGGGAGGCACACCAAGCCCACCCTGCCCGCTTTCGGCCCATGCGAAATTATAGCCGATAGCGAGATTCCGTTCAGGCGCCAATCGGGTCGTGGGGCCGAAGGTCCCGGGAATGGCCCCGAGATCATAGACGCCCGCCGATGCAATCGCAGCGGTATAGCGGCAGCCCCCCGCGGCCATCATCGCCACCGCATATCCCCCGAAACTGTGCCCCCAGAGCGCGATCCGCGTGGGATCGACCAATCCCGTCGCAATAGCGGCGTCAACCGCACGATCGACATCGCCAACGAAACCGGGAGGCCCTCCCTTGACCAGCGGACGCGAAGGCAGGCTTGGCAGCAAGACGGCATATCCGTGCCCGGCGAGAAGCTGCGCGCTCGTATGGAAGCGACCGAAGCCCGGCCCTTGTCCGGCGGGCGCGTCGTTGCCATAGGTTGCACCCGGATATGGAATGACGACGAGCGGCCAGGTCCCGGTTTCCTTCTCGAATGGTGGAAGGTAAAGCCATCCCGTCGCCTCGCGCCCATCGGGCAGCCTATAGGTCAAATGCTTCGGGCGCGCCGGCTGAACGTCGCGCAAATGGAGATTGGCGGTCGCGATCATCGCGGTATCACTCTTTGTCATCAGGGTCAGCGCTTTGACACCTCGGATGGTCTGTCGGCGTACGAGGAGCGCGCTCCCAGTCGAGGATGCGTCAACAGCTTCTATATGCTCGCCAGCGTCAATCGTGATCTGGCGACCTGACCATCGGCCTCCGATGAGCGAAATCCCGTCCGAATCCTTCCGCCAACCGGGCCCCCCTCCCTTCGCACGCTGAATCCCGGCCTCGAACAGGCTCCTCGGGGGCCATTCGTCGAGGCACCAGACGCCATCGGATGCCGTCATCGCAGCGACGCATCCTTCCATCGACATTATATCGGGACTGACGTGCGCAAGCGTCGACGTCAGCGAGACCGCATGACGATCGTCCACGTGATACCAGTCGCCGCGCTGACTCGATGAGGAAGCGAACCGACCGAAGAGCAACAAGGCATTTCCCTGCCATTGGAATGCCGCCCGCGCGGTGCCGTCGGCAAATTCGGTAATGACGGGCCTTACCGCCGAGGCCACCGCTTGCGGCTCTCCGTGCGAGTCGACGGCGAGTTTCCACAGATTCGCGGACAGCCAATCTTGCCGTCCACGCCGCGCGACGAACGCGATACGTTTCCCATCAGGCGACCAGTTCGGCACGCCGAGCAGGTCGCAGTCGGCACAGGGCCGAGCGATTTTTCGGCGATGAAGATCATAAAGCAAAGGGACCTGACGGAATGGTCCGTCCATCTGACTAACGGGCCGATCCTGTGGCAATGCTGCGGGTTCCCCCCGTTCGATCAGCAGCAGATTCCTGTGATCGGGCGCAATGTCCATCGAAAGGAAAGGCCCCGCGAAGAGCGTTTCCAGATGCCCCGACGCGGCATTCACCAGTACCAGCGACATCTGGGGCGGCGGCGATCCGCTCTTTCGGAAATGACCGCTTCCAACCACGGTCACTGCCGGTTCTTGCCCCCGGCGCGTCGCCTCCCAGCGCTTCGGAAAGATCTCCGCCGGATAGCCCTCGGAACGCAGCCACCATGGCTGTTCGCGGCCGGGGACGGCGAGCACCACCAATTCGTCGGCAGACACCCATTGCAGCGTCGTGTTGAACGGGGTGTAATCGGGCGAAATATCAAACCAGCGAACCGCACCGTCCGCCATGGCAACCACACCGAGTCGCCACTGATCGCCGGATAATCTCCCTATCGCCAGCCGGCTGCCGTCGGTTGAGAAGCCATAGGCAATGGTACCGGGTTCCGTATCGGGAAGTAGCGGCACTGCTCGCCCGGGCGACCGAAGATCGACGCGGTAGAGAAGTGACCGCAAAACGCTGGCCCGCGATAATTTGTCGAAGCGGTTCATTTCGGAGAACGGCGCGAACCGCTGAAAGACCAGCCATCGATCCTGTGGATCGAACAGCGCGTCGCCGAATCCTTCGGTTCGCAAAAGATCGTCGACCGTATAGCTTCGCGCTGCCGACGCTTCGCTCGGCCCGAGAAGAAGCGCGGCGACGGCGATCGGAATCACCCGCCAAAACACGACGCCTACCAGCGCTTGGTGATCTGGAGCGAGACGAGGCGACCGATCGCATCGCTGTTCGTGGCATCATATCCAAGGCCAGCGGGCGAGTCGTAGAAGGGCGGATCTCGGTCGAAGAGATTGCGCGCGACAAGAGCGATGCTGGTGTCGCCGAGCCAGCTCTCCGCAGGTGAATTCCAGGCGATCCGCGCATCCACTGTCGTCCATGCGCCGATGCGCGCGCCCGTTATCGCTTCGCGATATCGGTCGACATAGTTGACGCCGAGAAGCGCATCGAAGCCGCCGCGCCGCCAGCCAGCAGTCACCCGTCCGCGAAAACCGACCGGGCGGCCCGCAATATTGCGTTGGTCGACGGCCGGCGACGTCGGTGTGTTCCGCTCCTCGAAAGCCAGAAGCCATGTGGCGTTGCCGTCTATGGAAAACGTGTTGGCGCCACGCTTGGCAGTATAGCCGATCATGAGATCGATACCGCGCACGTCCGTTGACGCCGTGTTGACGTATCGCGTGTCGACAACGGCCGCGATACTGTCGACCGGAAAGGATGTGCCGCCCCCGACCATCGCATCGAGCAGCGTCTGCACATAGTCTCGATCTGCCGCGTTGGTCGCCGGCGCGACGAACCGGACGAAAGGTGCGAGACTGGTGTCGGTCAACGCATTGCGAAATCCGCGCGCGGCGGGTCGATCGATGCGACGATCGAAGATGGTGCGGAAGAGGGTCACATTGACATGGAATCCAGGAAGCGCGGACGGTGCGATTTCGGCACCGATCGTCCAGCTTCGCGCGCGTTCGGGTTCAAGGTCGGGATTGCCGCCCGACAACTGAAGAACGCGAACCGGCACGCCATCAGCGTTGGTCAATATAGTACTGCTTACGCCCGAGGCATCGCGGAGTTGGCCGAGATTCGGCGCGCGGAACGAGGTTCCGTAGGTGCCACGAAACATTACGCCAGCGGCAGGCGACCAGCTCAGCCCGAGCTTCGGATTGGCGGTCATTCCAAAATCTGGATAATGTTCAATGCGTCCCGCGAGCGAGAGTTCGAGCCGCCGCAAACCGGGCCGGGCATTTCCGGACCCGAAAAGCGGGATGCGAAGCTCGCCGAAAGCCGCCGAGATTGTTCGGCCGCGTTCGACGGGATTGCGAACCCGCGGAGTCGCGGTCACGAAGAAGGATGTGTAGCGGCTTTCATAATATTCGCGCCGGATATTGGTGCCCAATGCCATGCGCACGGTGCCGGCGGGAAGATCGAACAAAGGACCGTCGGCCTGTACATTGCCGGTCGTGATGTGATTGGCATTACGGCTTTCGTTGAACCCGCTGGCGATTGCTGCGAGCACGACGGGTGAATTGGCGCCGCCATCCCCATAGGGATTGAAATATCCGTCGCGCGAGGGGCTGTAGGTCGTCGCCGGATCGTCGGGCGCGGTTCCCAGCGCCTCGGCGATAATGGCTTCGTTGGGAAGATTGTCGGTGAGATGCAGTTCCTTGGAGCGCGCATAGGCTCCATAGGCCGATAGCTTCCACCCCGCGGGGAGATCGACATCCACCCCCGCGACCAATCCGATCGTATCCGACCAGCCGCTATCGCGCGTTGGCCCTGCCTCGCGTCCGAACGAATAGCCTATGAGATCGGACGACGCACCCGTCGGCGAGACGAACCAGGGATTAGCGTCGGTAATCGTGAGGATGGTGGGATAGCCGGAGGAACGGCTTTCGAAGTTGCGTCGCGTGTATCGGCCCTCGACAGACAAATGGACCTTGTCCACGATATCCTGCCCGATATGTGCATAAAGGCTGTGCCGCTTTTGCTGCGGCGAAAGATCGACGCCGCGCCGAAAATTTTCGAGGTTGGTGCCTCCCGCGATGAAGTCGCCGGGCTCAAGATCGGTGCCATCCTGTCCGGTGGGAACCGCATGGGTAACGACGAGACCTCCCGTGACCCGGTCGGTTCCGAGAATATTGCCGGGCAGGCTGTAAATATAGCGGTGATCGGTTCCCCCCAGCGACCGCAGGTCTGCGGAACGCGCAAACCGCCGGTCGGCGGCATTGAGCGCCGTCCGGCGATAATATTCGTAGGACAGGAGGACGCTTCCCGAACCCCAATTGGTGCCTGCGGTCTGGGAGATTTGGAATTCGCGCAGTCCCCCTTGGGTGACCGTGCCAAAACGAGCCGCCGTTTCGAAACCCTCGACATGATCCTTCATCACGACGTTGATCACGCCGCCAACTGCGTCCGAGCCATAGATGGCCGATGCCCCATCCATCAGCACTTCGACGCGCTTCACGAGGCTCATCGGGATGTTGGAGACGTCGGCGAAATCGCCAAGCGATCCCGCGCCAGCGATCCGGCGCCCATTGACGAGGACGAGCGTAGCCGCTGCACCGAGACCGCGAAGGTTGACCCCGGTCGATAGCGTCGAATTGGTGCCGGTGCGGTCGGCGAGGGATAATGCGCTCTGTTCGGTCGCGGTGCCGCCAAAGTTGCCGGGCAACCCCTGAAGAAGTTCAGCGACGGTCGAATAGCCGTTGCGATCGATCTCGTCGCGATCGATCGTTCGAACGTGCGAGCCGACGGGGGCCTGACCGCGAATGTGCGATCCCGTGACTATAATATCTTCGTTCGCCCAAAAATCGCTTTGCGATTTCCTCGTCTCCTCTTCCGGGGTGGCTCCGTTCCGAGTGCCGATCGAATTCGACGACGTCCGCGGGACCGACCGCCGAGGCTCGATCATGATGACCTTCGCATTGACCTGCCGGATGACGAGACCGCTATTGGCGAGCAGTTTCCTAAGCGCGGCATTTGGAGAGAGGCGCGCTTTGAGCGCGCCGACGCGTCGCCCGGCAACGGCCTCAGGCGCATAGATGAGCTGCATTCCCGATTGTTTGGCGAAAGCTGCCAACGCCGACTGCAACGATCCCGCCGGAATGTCGAACGCGACGCCAGGGCGCGCGACGGACTGCGCATGGGCGGAAGGGCCCGCCACCAACCCGGTCGTGACGGCCATACAGACCGCCGAACTTCTGAAAATTGCCGCCATTCCCTTCAAGACCATCACCCTATCCCCATTATGGCGCGCGGGTCGAGACATGGATTCCGGTCTCGCCGTGCTTTGGTTGTCGGGGATGAGACGCTCCGCGAATGGGGCGACCCTAATCGGTGACAGGAATTTCTTTTGTCGGCGTTGGATCGACCGTGAGGTGGATTCGTCCCTGGCTGTCCTCGGTGCGCCGCAGCGGCATGAAGGCCGTAACAGCAGTTACAAAACTATCTGCATCGCCGGCTTCAAACGATCCGCTGATGCGCCTGGTCCCAAATTGCACTGCGTCGAGCACAACCGGCTTGCCGCCATGACGATTGACCTCGGCAATCGCATCGACCAGCGGAGATGCGTCGAAGACAATCCGCCCGCGCGTCCAGGCCGCGACATCAGCGGTTCTCACCTTCCTTATGCTGCCGCTGCTAGCGGGCCAGCGCCACTGCTGACCCGTCCGCAGCCGCTGAATCGATCCGTCGGGCGCGCGCACCGTGACGCTACCTTCCAGCAACGTAACCCATATTTGTTCGCCATGCTTCGACACGTCGAACTTCGTGCCGGTCGCTGTGACGAGCGCCCCGCCGGCCTTGACAGTGAAAGGCCGCATCTTGTCTTTTGCCACGCTGAACAGGGCTTCACCCCGCTCGAGCGTCAGCGTCCGTCCATTATCGGTGAAGCGAACGCGCACCGCGGTACCGCTATTGAGATCAAGGCGCGAACCGTCGTCCAGAGCGACGACCCGCCTTTCGCCAGCAACGGTCTCAAAAGCCTGCCCCCGTTGGGCAAGAACAGCGTATCCGCCACCGACGAGAAGCAGGAAAAAGATACTCGCGGCCAGCCACTTCACCGGGCGCACAGCCACACCAAAGTGGCGACGCGCGGGTTTGCGGCGTTCGGCGGCTTCGATTGCGCGCAGGATTTCAGGGCTTTCACCAACACGTTCCGCCGAGGACCAGAAACGTTCGGCCTCCTCGAAAGCCTCTCCGTTGCCGGGCTGACGTCGCCAGGCGAAGAAGTCATTGAGCGTACCGTGCGAAACGGGAAGCGTCTTCAGCCGGGCGAACCACTGCGCTGCCTCGGCACGCCGCCGCTCCGTTTCGCTTTCCTTGTCGTTCATAGGCCGCCGCTAGCTCCGCAACCTGCTGGCGCACAGCTCGATCGCCTTGCCGATGCGCCATTCGACCGTCTTCACCGAGATTCCGAGTTGATCGGCGATGTCCTTGTTCGTCAGCCGCCGAAATCGACTGAGCACGAATACATCACGCAGGCTTTCCGGCAAATCGAGAATCGCGCGTTCGAGTTCGAGCAGGCTTTCCTGTTCCGCCATCGCGGCCGGATCGATGCTTTCCTCAATGCGAACGAGGCGCAGATGCGCGATCCTTCGTTTGTCGCGACGATAGCGATCGCGAAACAGGTTGAGCGCGATGCGCGACAGATACGCGCGCGGATGCTCGACGTCCCCAAGCGAGGTGCGGATGACCCGCAGCCATGTGTCCTGAACGATATCATCGGCATCCGACGGTTGAAGGCGTAGCGTTCGGCACAGGAAGCCGTGCAGCCATGCCGAATGCGAGCCGTGCCATTCGCGTAGCGCTCGCCCCTCCAACTCACTCGGTTCGAGCGTGCCCTCGGCCTTGAGAAAGGTGTCGGCCACCGCGCCACCCTTTCACCTCTCGAGAAAGAGGCGCCGGCCTTTCGGCCGCCCGGAACACCCATGCGGGAGCGCGGCATGCGCGCGGACAGCGGCACGCCACCGTCGACCGGAAACGGTCGATAACCCTTCGCCGCAGCG
Organism: Sphingopyxis sp. MG; assembly: GCF_002953155.1. NCBI lineage: Bacteria > Pseudomonadati > Pseudomonadota > Alphaproteobacteria > Sphingomonadales > Sphingopyxidaceae > Sphingopyxis > Sphingopyxis sp. MG. Next base: position 1,496,259 of record NZ_CP026381.1, on the reverse strand, counting down.
AGGCGTCGGGGCGGTTCATTGCATAGGGGGTTCCACGCCCCTGCCACTGGCCTTCCAGTGGCGCCTTTAGACTGAGTCATTTCGCCGATCGTGACAAGCCCGAAATAATCCGCAGATTTCGGCCGATTTTCAATTGGGTCGTCAGAAAGAAGGCAAATGATGGGAGGGGTGGGTGTTGGAACCTCCTATGCAGAAGCCCGCGATCTGTCCGAACACGCCTGTGCGTTGCCACACCCCTCCCGGCACGAAGTCCGGTCCATAACGCGGCACCGGAAAATGGCCTATCAGGCGGCGTCTCATTCAGCAATCCGCGTGGACCACCGATTTCCCCCGGATCGTATGATACGCTTGCGCAGAACAGGAGGATCTCATGAAAGCCCGCGCCATCGGAGCAATGCTCATCGGAACGGCGATCTCCGGCTGTGGTCAGGCGGAACCGCGCAGCAAGCAATATTTCGACGTTCATATCGACGAGGCTCGGCAGGTCGTCGAGGGTTGCCGGGATGGGTCGGTTCGCGGAGGCGAATGCGACAACGCCGAATCGGCAGTCAATCGGACAGAAGCCAAGGAGCGGGCCAAAAGATTCCTCGGCGACGGCAAAGCGTACACATCTCGCCACGCTACCAATGCCCCTTAAAGAAGACGAGGGCTGATGACGCTACTGCGCAAGCCGTTCTTCGCAGATAGTCTTGGTCAGCGCCTGGAGGTCGGTGATACGGTCGGTCAGCCAGTCGAGTTCGTCGTCGTCGATCTTGTAATGCTCCGAATAGCGCGCCTTGACGTAGGCAGCGCGCAGCAGTTCGTAGCATCGTTTCCCGAACTTCGTGTCGGCCTTCCAGACCCCTATCAGGCGCTCGTCGAGCTGTTCGGCGCGTTTCGACAAGAAGTTGAGGTTGTGCGATTTTGGCTGGTAAAGAACCAGCACCAACATGATGCAATAATAGGCTCGCTCCATCGCCTGATGGAGATTGAAGGCGGCTTCCTTACGCCACTTCGCCTGTTTGTCCGGATCATTCTGACGCGCACCTTCGGCGCGCTGAAGTTCTGCGGTTCTCAGCGAGCGCTCAATTCCATCAAACTCGCGCGCATAATAGAGTGCCGCCTCTTCGCGGGCTTCCTCCTCGGTCAGTTCGCCCGGCTTTTCCAGCGGGTATCCCGGCTCCTCGAACAGCCCAATCCCTTCCTTGTAGATGTCGACCCAAAAATATCGGCCCCGCCGAAGCTGATAGTTCACATCGTCGAGGCTATGGATGATCAGATTGAGCGGTTGCGGCCAGCCGCGCTCGGTGAGCATGTCGACCATTCGGTCTTCCGCCTCGTACCAATATTTGGATGCGTCGGTCAGATCCTCGTGATCGACGATGACGAGCAGATCGTAATCCGAGAAATAGCGTCCCACCGGATCGACGACATGTTTGCCGCGCGCGTAGGAGCCGAAGAGGATGATCTTCAGGACGCGGCCGTTGCGGCGATGGTCGGCGGTGCTCCCGCCCGTCGCCTTCGCGAATTCCTCGAGCAGAATCTGGACGGCGCTTTCCATGTCGCGCTGCGCGCGACGGGGGAGATTGGCGATACGGGCTTGCAAATCACTCACGGCCTTGGTCATCGCCTCCATCGTGCGCGGCGCCAGCGGCTTCCGCTTGTCCTTGCGGTCGATACCCGCATCCTCAACCGTCACAAAGCGCCGCCGGTGGTGCAGCAGGCGCAGGATGACAACGGCATCCTGCTCGATCCGATAGACGAGTAGAAAGGGAGTGTCGGGCACCCGATATTCGCGGGCGCCAGCAACCCGCCCAACACGCGACAGATCGGGGTTGTCCGCGAGCTTCGCCACCGCTGCCATGATGGCATCGCCGACGGCGATAGCAAGTTTCGGGTTACGCTTTGCGAGATATCCAAGCTGGCGGGCTCGACTGTCGTTCGCCTTGGGCAACCAATAGACAGGCAGGGATTCAGGATTCGTCACGGCGCTCTATCTCGCCCCTCTCCCGTTCCCATTCCCCGGTGATCGCCTCGTTCGAGAAACGCTCCGACCGCGGCTTGCCGGTATCGTGCATCGCATCGTCGATCTCGCGATGCAGCCAACGCTCGTGCGCGACCTCCTCTTCATGGCGTTCGACAGCTTCCCGCATCATTCGGCGAAGAAGCTGGGCTGCGGAAAAATCCTGCTTCTCCGCCATGGCGGAGAAGGCCTCCTTCAAAGGCCGAGCGAGCCGGAATGTGAAGGTGACATCGGTCATATTTCGCCTTCTTCCCGCATTATTATCTCGCTGAATCAGATGTAACACATAACCGAGGGGATGGCCACTCCGATGCCACGGAACGCCTCACCCTAATGGAATGAGCCGTCGCCACTCAGTTGACACGCTGCCGCCCATCCGCCGCGGCATTCACCATCATTGCCCATGATCCGATATAGGCAGCGCGCCATTGAAATTGCTCGCCGGCCTCAGCCGTCATCATCGCCACGCCGCCCAAAGTTTCGGCAAGTTCATAGGTCGAGCAAACTCCGTCGCGCTCCAATATTCCACCAATCGCAGCCAACACGGTTCCGATAGCCTCGCGAGCGTCATCATCCATAGCCAATCTCCCCACGGAGGATGTTAGGCCATTGGAAACGGGGGCGGCAATATCGCAACCTTATACTCGATTACTACCCTATGCGTCCGACCTAAGCGGCTTGGCACAAATGGCACAATAGAGGGTCGGAACAGGTATGACGTCAGATTTCATTATCAAAAATAGCCTGATCACCATCCCGGTCACGGGGTAGCAGACGGAACACGCAGCACCATGGCAGGCAAAGGGCGACGCGCTTGATCCTCAGCTTTCTCGTTCGATACCACCGCATCACACGCCCTTCAACATATGCATGCGAAGCGCCCGCATCATGGCAACAAGAGCCTGCTCCTTACCAGCCAGACCTCGCCCTTCGCGGATCGCGCCAAAGAACCGAACCATCTGCTCGAACAGTTCATATTCCTCCATCGAGAAATACAGCAAGACGACGCGCTGGTTGGCGTTGAGGGTCCCTCCAGATAGCAGGACGGCAAGATCATGGACGGTGTACTCTTCGGCGAACCCAAGAAGTTTCTCGCAATTCTCTTGGTCAATATGCCGGGCGAGAATCACCGCCTTGGCCCAACCAACACCCAAAAGCCGATCTCGATCAAAGTCCAATTTTCGGAAGCTATTGTCGATCTGAATCAACGCATAAGCCCTGCGCCTACCGATGCCGGCGATCTTGATTACTTGCGGGAACATATCGGGGTCGAGATTTTGAACCTCGCGCAATCGACAGGCGAGTATCAGGAAATCCTTGGTCAACGCGTTTGCAACGGCCTTAGAAAGCGAAGAAAGATTTGGCGGCTTTATAGACATAATTACAATCTCCATTTTAGAGATAAATTATAAACATAAATCCATCCATGATCAAGTAAAAATACTTTTTATCAATTATATGAGTTAAAATATTCATTATAATAAAGATAAATATAGCTGTCCATCCCCATTAATTAGATAAAGACAAGCAGAGTATTCAAATTAATACTTAAATCTTCATAAAACGACGCGCGGCGAGCGCCGCGAGAAGGCGATCGTGTGTATTCCTGATTGTCAGGCCGATGACACGCTACGGAATCCATCTTTTGCACGAGCCCCCTCACAGCGCTGGCCAATCAATTCGCTGAGGCGATGAAATATCGTGCCAGCCCTGCTTAAAATGGATTAGGCACCCGCGAATTTGCAATTAATGTCGCGAGCAATCCACCCAGAAGCATCGAACGCGGAACACCCTTTTCCACAGGACCATCAATCATGAAAAAAGCTGACCAAAAGAAAATGAACCGGGTGCTTAAGCGAATGCTGGCGACATCGCCCATTTCCGATAGGGAAGAGCCAGGCCACCCACGAGATCGCAAATCTGTTTCGCGATCGCCGCAGGATTCACATCGCGGCGGATCATAAACGATGCCGGGGCGCGATGAATGCCTCGCGTCGTAGCCGCGCACATTGCAGCAAATGGTGCAGTCGACCGCTACGCCTTTCTCTTGGCAGGCAAGCGTATGATGCCGGAACGAACCTTACGCCCGGCAGTGACGTTTTCGCTCCGTTTAGCTTTGCTTTCGCCGCTCCCCGGGATAGCCCGATGCCCCATCGCCTCCCGGATACGCTGGGTCATGAACCACGCCGTCTTGTAGGTAACACCGATCAGTTGTTGAAGCTGAGATATGCTGACAGCCTTCTTGCTCGACGAGAGAAGGAAGACCGCCAGTAACCACCGGTCCAGCGACACTTTGCTATGCTCGAAGACGGTGCCGACCGTGACGGTGAAATTCTTGAGGCACGCATTGCACTGGATCAATCCGGCGCGATGGGACTTGCCTTGCAAGCGATGAACGCGCTCTTTCTCCCCGCAATGCGGGCAGACAGGACCTTTCGGCCATCTCAGCCGTTCCAGATGCTCGCGAGCCTTTTCGACATCGCTGAAAATGGGATCGTTGAGGTCAAACATCGCCCGATTCACCTATGCAGAAATAGTGGGTACAGAATTCTACGCGACATACATATTTATTTCTACGCAAAATAGATAATTTTTCTACTTAAAATATATAGAAAAATTACCCCTTTTGATTTGAAGATTTTTATTATTTTATTGTTATAAAAAGATTATTTTTGATCATAGATTCGCGTTCAAACTCAGAAAATTGCCTTAAGGGAAAACAAAAAACTCAGAGCATAAATGAAAGAAAACGGAGGTAAAAATATGCAATTAATTGCATATTTTTGGAGGTTATGAATCGACGAGCAATTCCTTTATCCGGGGCCAACTTTTGCAGTTTCCAGTCAAGAGAAAGGAGACGACCGAACGGCCCGAGGGCATCGAGGCTGGCACCGCACGCCTCGTCGGAACCGACCGCAATCGAATCGTTGCGGAAATCTTCAGCCTTTTGGACGATAAGGACGCCTATGACGCCATGGCCCGCGCCCACAACCCCTTCGGCGACGGGCATGCGGCGGAGCGAATAGCGGAGATTGTTGCGCGTGCCCATCGATAGCGAACAGAAAGTCACCGTCCTCGGCCTCGGTTATATCGGCCTGCCCACCGCCGCGCTGATCGCGCGGTCCGGGTGCCGGGTCACGGGCGTCGACGTCAGCCGGCATGTCGTCGACACCGTCAACAGCGGCCACGTCCATATCGAGGAGGTCGACCTCGACGGCCTCGTTCAGGGCGTCGTCGCGCGCGGCACGCTGACCGCCTCGACCGAGGTCGCGCCCGCCGACGTGTTCGTCATCGCGGTGCCGACGCCGCACGACGAGGAGCATCGCCCCGACATCCACCATGTCCTGTCCGCCGCCCGCGCGCTGGCGCCGGTGGTGAAGGCAGGCGATCTCGTCATCCTCGAATCGACCTCGCCCGTCGGCACCACCGAAAAGGTGGCGACGCTGATCGCCGAACTGCGCCCCGATCTGAAAGTACCGGGCGCGTGCAGCGGCGCCGCCGACATCTTCATCGCCCATTGCCCCGAACGCGTCCTGCCCGGCCGCATCCTGATCGAACTGGTCGACAACGACCGCTGCATCGGGGGCATCACCCCGCGCTGCGCACGGCGCGCGATGACCTTCTATCGCCAGTTCGTGCGCGGCGCCTGCATCACCACCTCGGCGCGCGCCGCCGAAATGGTGAAGCTGGTCGAGAACAGCTATCGCGACGTCAACATCGCCTTCGCGAACGAACTGTCGATGATGGCGGAGGAAATGGGGGTCGACGTGTGGGAGGTGATCCGCCTCGCCAACCGGCACCCGCGCGTCAACATCCTCCAGCCCGGGCCGGGCGTCGGCGGGCATTGCATCGCGGTCGATCCGTGGTTCCTCGTCCATGGCGCGCCCGCGCACAGCCGCCTGATTCGCACCGCGCGCGAGGTCAACCTCGCCAAGACCGCGCATGTCGTCGGCGCGGCCGAAATGCTCGTCTCGCAGCATCCGGAGGCGCGCGTCGCCTGCCTCGGCCTCGCCTTCAAGCCCAATATCGACGATTTCCGCGAAAGCCCCGCGGTCGAGGTCGCCGCAGCGCTCGCGCGTCGGTTCGGCCCGCAGATCCATATCGTCGAGCCCTTCGCGCGCACGCTTCCGGCCGCGTTCGCCGATACCGGTGCCGAACTAATCGATCTCGATAGCGCGCTGGCGTCGTGCGACATCCTGATCGTGCTCGTCGATCACGACCTGTTCCGCTCGATCCCGCTCGAGGAGCGTGCCGACAAGATCGTCTACGACACGCGCGGCCTGTGGCCCGACCAGCCTGGAGCGGCGACCAGCCACCGTCTGCACCGGGCGGCCTGACCCTTTTCCGCTTGACGCGGCGGGAGCGCCTCCACATCTGTCGGCCATGCTCGTGCGCCTGCAAACGCTCGTCGTGGAAAAGCCCTGGGGCCGAACCGACATACCCAGGGATTTCGGGGATTTCGGCGGCCGCCGGATCGGCGAAATCTGGTTTGCCCATCCCGATGGCGACGATGCGCCGATCCTGATCAAATTCCTCTTCACCTCCGAACGCCTGTCGATTCAGGTCCATCCCGACGACGCGGCGGCGCAGGCCGCCGGCTTCGCGCGCGGCAAGGACGAGTGCTGGCTGGTGCTCGATGCCGATCCCGGCGCCGAACTCGGAGTCGGGCTGGTCGCCGAAACTTCGCGCGAGGCGCTGCGCGACGCCGCGCTCGACGGATCGATCGTCGACATGATCGACTGGCGGCCTGCACGGGAAGGCGATTTCGTCTATAATCGGGCGGGGACGATCCACGCGATCGGCGCCGGGCTGACGGTGGTCGAGGTGCAGCAGAATGTCGACTGCACCTATCGGCTCTACGATTACGGCCGGCCGCGCGAATTGCACCTCGACGCCGGGCTGGCGGTCGCGGCGCCGGGGCCGCGCCCCGATCCGCGCGACGGCCGCGTCGAGCCGGGCGACAACTGCCTGCTGGTCGACGGCCCGCATTTCCGCCTGCTGCATCTGGCGGGCCCGGACGCCGCGGCAATGCTGCCCCAGACCGACGGCGCATACAGCTTCGTACCGCTCTCGCCGGGGTGCCGCGTCGATGACGAGGCGGTGGCGCTCGGCGAATGCGTCGTCATCGACCGCGCCAGCGGCATCGCGCTGGCCCCGGATGCCCGCGCCCTTCTGTGCTGGTCCTGCTGATGGCGATGCCGGGCGAAGGGTGGTAACAGGAAGTCCATGATCGTCCCCGTCATCCTGTCCGGCGGATCGGGCACCCGCCTGTGGCCCGTGTCGACCAGCGCCGCGCCCAAGCAGTTCCAACCGCTGATCGGCGAAGTCAGCCTGTTTCGCCAGACGCTGGATCGTGTCGCCGATCGCGCGCGCTTCGCCGCGCCGCTGGTCGTGTGCGGCCCCGGGCACGTCGCGCCAGTCGAGGCCGATCTGGCGGCGGCGGGAATCGCCGACGCGCGGGTCATCGTCGAACCCGCGGCGCGCAACACCGCCCCGGCGATCGCGCTGGCCGCGCGCGCCTGCGACCCCGATTCGCTGCTTCTCGTCATGCCCGCCGATCATGTCATGACCGACGTCACCGCATTCCTGCGCGCGATCGACACGGCGCGTCCCGCGGTCGAAGCGGGCGCGATCGCCACCTTCGGGATCGCTCCGTCGCATCCCGAAACCGGCTATGGCTATATCGCGGCGGGCGAAGCGCATCCCGATGCGCCCGGCGTCCACAGCGTGCGGCGCTTCGTCGAGAAACCCCCACGCGAGCGGGCGGAGGCGATGCTCGCCGAAGGCGGCCATTACTGGAACGCCGGCATCTTCCTGATGCGCACCGATCGCTTCCTGACCGAACTCGAACGCCAGCAACCGGCGATGGCCGCGGCCTGCACCGCTGCCATGACGGACGCACGGCAGGATGGCGGACGCGTCCATCCCGACACCGACGCCTTCCTGCGCAGCCCCGCCGATTCGATCGACTATGCGGTGATGGAGGGCGCGGACCGGGTCGTCGTCGCGCCGGTCGATCCCGGCTGGTCCGACGTCGGCGGCTGGGCAGCGCTGCACGCGCTCGGGACCAAGGACGACGCCGGCAACGTCCGCATCGGCGACGTCGTCACGCTCGACGCCGAACGCAACTATCTGCGCGCCGATGGCGGCAAGCGCATCGCCGTGGTCGGTGTGTCCGACCTGATCGTGGTGACGCACGGCGACGACATCTTGGTCATCCCGCGCGAGCGCGCGCAGGAAGTCAAGGCGATCGTCGAATATCTGGCCGCACACCCACCGCGCTGACGCGGGAAGCTCTGTCCGTCCGCAGTAGTGCCCTTGCGCCGCGCGGTGGCGGCGTTAAACCGCTTTCATGCGAAACCATCTCCTGTCCAGCGCGATCGCGCTCGCCGCCGTCCTGTCCACCCCCGCCCTCGCCCGGCCGATGACCGAGGTCGATCTGGCGACAATGAAACGCGTTGCCGCTCCCGCCGCCTCGCCCGACGGACGCTGGGTCGCATTCCAGATCACCGAGACCGAGGCGGAGTCCTACAAGCGCTCGACCGGCCTGTGGCTTCTCGACCGCAAGGCGAAGGGAGCCGTGCCGGTGCGCGTCGCCGACACCCCGGGCAAGAACGAGACGAGCCCGGCGTTCGGCCCCGATGGCGCGCTTTACTTCCTCTCCGACGCGTCGGGCAGCGACCAGCTCTGGCGGATCGCCGTCGGCGACAGCGGCGCCCCGGCAACGCAGGTCACCAGCGAGAAGGCCGACGTCGCGGGCTTCAAGCTGTCGCCCGATGGCCGGCGCCTGCTCGTCTGGGGCGACGTGCCCCGCGAGTGCACGAGCTTCGGCTGCGATGCGAAGGAAAAAGGCGCGCTCGTCGGACCGGGCAGCGGCCGCCACTACAAGGACGGCGTCGGTTTCGTCCGCCACTGGGACCAATGGGAGACGCCGGGCACCCATAGCCGCCCCTTCGTCTTCGATCTCGTCGACGGCAAAGCGACCGCGGGGCGCGCGGTCGACGGCGCGCTGATCGGCGACACGCCGTCGAAGCCCTTCGGCGGCGGCGAGGAACTCGCCTGGGGCGCCGACAGCCGCACGATCTTCTTCACGCTGCGCAAGGCCGACCGCGACGAACCGACCTCGACCAACCTCGATATCTATCAGGCGAAGGTCGATGCGCGCATCGCGCCGATCAACCTGACCGAAGCCAACAAGGCGACCGACACGCTGCCCACCCCTTCCCCCGATGGCAAGTGGCTCGCCTATGCCGCGATGGCGCGACCCGGCTATGAAAGCGACCGGCAGGTGCTGATGCTGCGCAATCTCGAAAACGGCGAGACACGCAAGCTGACCGACGCCTGGGATCGCTCGGTCGCCTCGATTGCTTGGGCGCCCGGCGGCAAGGCGCTCTACGTCACCGCGCAGGAGGTGCTCGACCATCCCGTCTTCCGCGTCGATGTCGCGACAGGCAAGGTCGAGCGCCTGAAGGCGTCGAACGCGGCGACCGAGGGCAATATCGGCGACGTGACCCCGCTCGCCGATGGCGGTCTGCTCTATTCGCGCAATTCGATCCTGCTGCCGACCGACCTCTACCTCCGCGATGCCAAGGGCAAGGTGACCCAGATCACCGACGCCAATGCCGCGATTCTCGCCGAACTCGATCCGGTCAAGGTCGAACGCATGCAATTCGCCGGTGCGAACGGCGACACGGTGTGGGGACAGATCATCAAGCCCGCCGATGCCACCGGCAAGCTGCCCGTCGCCTTCCTCGTCCACGGCGGACCGCAGGGCAGTTTCGGCGACAGCTGGTCGACGCGCTGGAACCCGCGCCTGTTCGCGCAGCAGGGCTATGGCGCGGTGACCGTCGATTTTCACGGCTCGACCGGCTATGGTCAGGCCTTCACCGACAGCATCAACAAGGACTGGGGCGGCAAGCCGCTCGAAGACCTGAAGCTCGGCCTTGCCGCCGCGGGGCAGAAGGATGCGCAGCTCGACATCGGCAACGCCTGTGCGCTCGGGGCCTCCTATGGCGGCTACATGATGAACTGGATCGCCGGGCAATGGACCGACGGCTTCAAATGCCTGGTGCAGCACGACGGCGTCTTCGACGCGCGCGCCATGGCCTATGAGACCGAGGAACTGTGGTTCGACGAATGGGAGCACGGCGGCCCCTATTTCGCGGTTCCCGAAGAATATGAGAAATGGAATCCGGTGCACCATGTCGACAAGTGGAAGACGCCGATGCTGGTGATCACCGGCGAAAAGGATTTCCGCATTCCCTATACGCAGGGCCTCGCCGCCTTCACCGCGCTCCAGCGGCGGGGGGTGCCATCCGAACTGCTCGTCTTCCCCGATGAGAATCACTGGGTGCTGAAGGGCGCGAACAGCGTCCAGTGGCACCGCACGGTGTTCGACTGGATGAAGCGCTATCTGAAGAAATAGCTTCCGTTTCCCGCCTCTCGTCACCCCGGATTTGATCCAGGGTCCCGCTGATCCCACGAAAGCGGGATGCCGGATCAAGTCCGGCATGACGAAAGAGGCAGGGCGGCGAGACGATCACCCCCTTGCCGCATCGCAGCATGGCTGGCAAAGGCCCGGTCATGCCGATGGAAAAAACCTTCGATCCCGCCGCCATAGAAGCGAAATGGGCTCATGAGTGGGAGAGCCGCGGGCTGTTCCGCCCCGCGCGCCCGAATGCGCAGCCCTTCACCATCGTCAACCCGCCGCCCAACGTCACCGGCGCGCTGCATATCGGCCATGCGCTCGACAACACGCTGCAGGACGTGCTCGTCCGCTACGAGCGGCTGCGCGGCAAGGATGCGCTGTGGGTGGTCGGCACCGATCATGCCGGCATCGCGACCCAGATGGTTGTCGAGCGCCAGCTGGAAGCGCGGCAGGACAAGCGCACCAACTACACGCGCGACGAATTCGTCGAGAAGGTCTGGGAATGGAAGGCGACAAGCGGCGGCCAGATCACCCGCCAGCTCCGCCGCCTCGGCTGTTCGATGGACTGGAGCCTAAATTCCAGAGACAATAACGGGCAGTTCACGATGGACCCGCATTTCACGCGTGCCGTGGTCAAGGTGTTCGTCGACCTGCACCGACAGGGCCTGATCTATCGCGACAAGCGCCTCGTGAACTGGGACCCCAAGCTCAAGACCGCGATTTCGGACCTCGAGGTCGATGCCCGCGAAGTGAACGGCCACATGTGGCACTTCAAATATCCGCTCGCGGGCGGCGAAACCTATCGCTACGTCGAGCGCGACGGCGACGGCAACATCCTGTTCGAGGAAGAGCGCGACTATATTGCGATCGCGACGACGCGGCCGGAAACGATGCTGGGCGACGGGGCCGTGGCGGTGCACCCAGACGACGAGCGCTATCGCCCCATCGTCGGGAAGCTGTGCGAAATCCCGGTCGGCCCAAAGGAGCATCGGCGGCTGATCCCGATCATCACCGACGATTATCCCGATCCGAATTTCGGTTCGGGTGCGGTCAAGATCACGGGCGCGCACGACGAAAACGACTATGGCGTCGCCCAGCGCAACGGCATCCCCATGTACCGCCTGATGGACGAAGTGGCGGCGATGCGGACCGATGGCCCCAGCTATGCGGAGGCCGCCGCCCGCGCGAAGGCCATCGCCATGGGCGAGACGGCCACGGCCGCCGAGATCGACAAGCTGAACCTCGTCCCCGAAGCCTATCGCGGGCTCGACCGGTATGAGGCGCGCGAACGGGTCGTCGCCGACATCGACGCCGAAGGGTTGATGATCAAGGTCGAGAACAAGCTGATCATGCAACCGTTCGGCGACCGCGGCGGCGTGGTGATCGAACCGATGCTGACCGATCAATGGTATGTCGATGCCAAGACGCTCGCCCAGCCGCCGATGCAGGCGGTGCGCGACGGGCGCATCCGGATCGTCCCGAAGACGTGGGAAAAGACCTTCTTCAACTGGATGGAGAATATCCAGCCGTGGTGCGTGTCGCGCCAGCTCTGGTGGGGGCATCGGATTCCGGCGTGGTATGCCGCAGACGGCCGCATCTTCGTCGCCGAGACCGAGGAAGAGGCGCAGGCCGAAGCAGGTGCAGGCGTCACCCTTACCCGCGACCCCGATGTCCTCGACACCTGGTTCTCCTCCGCCCTCTGGCCTTTCGCGACGCTCGGCTGGCCCGACGATACCGAGATGCTGCGCCGCCATTATCCCAACGACGTGCTCGTCTCGGGTTTCGACATCCTGTTCTTCTGGGATGCGCGCATGGCGATGCAGGGGATGCACTTCATGAACGAGGTGCCGTGGAAGACGCTTTATCTCCACGGCCTCGTCCGCGCGCCCGACGGGCAGAAGATGTCGAAATCGAAGGGCAACGTCGTCGATCCGCTCGGCCTGATCGACCAATATGGCGCCGACGCGCTGCGCTTTTTCATGGCGGCGATGGAAAGCCAGGGCCGCGACATCAAGATGGATGACGCGCGTCTCGCGGGCTATCGCAACTTCGCGACCAAGCTGTGGAACGCCGCGCGCTTTTGCGAGGCGAACGGCATTTCGGCCTCGACCAGCCTCGCAGCGCCCGCGGCGAGCCTGCCCGTCAACCGCTGGATCATCGGCGAGGTCGTCGACACCGTCGCGGCGATGGAAAAAGCCTTTGCGGCCTTCCGCTTCGACGACGCCGCGAATGCGATCTACAGCTTTGCGTGGGACCGTTTCTGCGACTGGTATCTGGAACTGATCAAGGGTTCGATCGATGAGGAGACGAAAGCCGTCGCCGGCTGGGTTCTCGATCAGATTCTCGTCATGCTCCATCCCTTCATGCCCTTTATCACCGAAGAGCTTTGGACCGGCCTCGGCGACCGCGAAGGTTACCCGCTGATCACCGCGAAATGGCCCGAGCCGCAGGCGCAGCGCGATGCGCAGGCAAGCGCCGACATCGACTGGCTGATCAAGCTGGTCGGCGAATTGCGCGGGGCCAAGGCCGAGCTCGGCCTGCCGCCGGGCGCGCGCCTGACCGCGCATTTCCCGGCATCACTGAAGGGACGCACCGATACGCTCGCGGCGCAACTCGATCGCCTCGCGCGGCTCGACGCGATCCACTTCGATCCCGCGCCGGCGGGCGCCTCGGCGCAGCTTGTCGTAGAGGGAGAGACGATCACCGTTCCGCTCGAAGGCGTGATCGATACCGCCGCCGAGCGCGACCGCCTGTCGAAGGCGCTCGCCGCAGCCGTCAAGGAACGCGACAGCCTCGCCGGGCGCCTCGCCAATCCGAATTTCGTCGAGCGCGCAAAACCCGAAGCGGTCGACAAGGCGCGCGCCGACCATGATGCCAAGGCGGCCGAGGCCGACCGGCTGACCGCCGCACTGGCGCGGCTGGGGTGAAGGAAGAGGCACCCGTCGCGCCCGTCGTCGCCGCGGCCGACCCCGCTTCGGGGCCGGTGCCGCCGCGCCAGACCGCGCGCGGCAACGGGCGGCTCGACCTGACCGACGGGCCGATCACGCGGACACTGGTCCTTTTCGCGCTGCCGACGCTGGCGTCGAATATTCTCCAGACGCTCTCGGGCTCGGTGAATTCGGTGTGGGTGGGGCAATTCCTCGGCGAAAGCGCGCTCGCCGCGACCGCCAATGCGAATATCGTCATGTTCCTGATGTTCGCGACTTTCTTCGGTTTCGGCATGGCGGCGACGGTGCTGATCGGCCAGTCGATCGGCCGCGGCGACATCGATGCCGCGCGCCGCGCATCGGGCGGCGCGATCGGCCTGTCGCTGTTCTTCTCGCTCGTCATCGCGGTCGTCGGCTGGTTCGCCTCGGATGCGATCCTGCGCCTGCTCGAAACCCCGGCGGAAGCCTTTGGGCTCGCGCACGACTATCTGCGCGTCACCTTCATAGCAATCCCCGCCAGCATGCTGATGGTCACTCTGATGATGGCGTCGCGCGGCGCGGGCGACGCAGTCACGCCACTGCGCTTCATGATCCTGTCGGTCGTGCTCGACATCGTGCTCAATCCCGTGCTGATCCTCGGCCTGGGCCCCTTCCCGCGCCTCGGTATCACGGGGAGCGCGCTCGCCACAGCCAGCTCCGGGACGATCAGCCTCGTCGCGATGCTTGTCTGGTTCTACGCCAGGGATCATGTCCTGCGCCTGCGCGGCCGCGAACTCGCTTACTTGGTCCCAAAGATCGACGAACTGCGCTTCATCGTCGCCAAAGGCGTACCGATGGGGGCGCAGATGCTCGTCATCTCGGGCGCCGGGCTGGTCATGGTCGGCCTCGTCAACCGCGAGGGGCTGGTGACGGCGGCGGCTTATGGCGCGACGCTCCAGCTCTGGAATTACGTCCAGATGCCCGCGCTCGCGGTCGGCGCCGCGGTCAGCGCGATGGCGGCGCAGAATATCGGCGCGCACAGGTGGGACCGCGTCACCGCGATCACCAACAGCGGCATGGCGATCAACCTCGCGATGACGGGGGTGCTGATCGCGCTCCTGCTCGCTTTCGACCGCGCCGCGCTCGGCCTGTTCCTCGGCAGCGGCAGCGAGGCGGTCGACGTCGCGCGGCACGCCCAATATATCGCGACCTGGACCTTCCTTCCCTTCGGCACGACGATCGTTCTGATCGGCACGCTGCGCGCCAACGGATCGGTAGTGCCGCCGCTGATCATCCTGTTCCTGTCGATGTTCCCGATCCGTCTCGGCATCTATCATTTCGCCTATCCATGGCTCGGCGGCGACGCGATCTGGTGGAGCTTCCCGCTATCGTCGCTCACCTCGCTGGCGATGGCCTGGTGGGTGTATCAGCGCGGCAACTGGCGCAGAACTATGCCGCAGCCGGGGGTCGGATGAGGGCGCGGCACCCGACGACTTTCGACCAAGGCGCCCGCCGCTTCGACTGGCGGTTCGAAGCCCGCTGGCCTCGTCCCCGCCTTTACGGCTAGACCGGCGCCATGAACCGCGACCGCCACCCCGACCCGATGCGCGAGCAGCGCGCGCGCATGCTTGCGGCGGCGCCCGACTGGCGTGCGTCCGACGCGCGCGTCAACCCGCGCGTCGCCATCGGGTCGATCATCGCGATGTGGCTGCTCTATTTCCTGATCACGACGGGGCTTTCGGCGCTGACCGGCGCGCCGGGGCAATGGTCCTTCATCAACCAACGCGGTATCGTGGTGGTCGCCGGAATCCTCTGCACCTTCCTGCTCTATCAACTTCTCCAGCGTGTCCAGCCGCGCAGCTTCGGCGCGCGGCTCGCCGTCGCGATGGGGGCGGCGGTGCCGCTCGTCGCCCTTTATGCGAGCATCAACATGCTCGTCTTCTTCTATTGGTTTCCGTCGGACGAGACGGCCAAGATCATCGAGGATCTGCACGACAAATATCCGATCGCCTGGGAACTAGTGCTCATCCTCGACAGCTCGATCCGCTGGTATTTCTTCTTCGCGGTGTGGGCCGCGCTCTACGTCGCGCTCGGCTACGCGAACGAGATGCGCGCGGTCGAACGGCGCGCCAACGCCTATCGCCTCGAGGCGAAGAATGCGCAGCTTCGCGCGCTGCACTATCAGGTCAACCCGCATTTCCTGTTCAACACGCTCAATTCCTTGTCGACGCTCGTCATGCGCGGTTCGCAGAGCGAGGCGGAGGCGATGATCATGAACCTCTCCTCCTTCCTGCGGTCGAGCCTCGAGGTCGACCCCGAACAATTGGTCAGCCTCGACGAGGAGATTGCGCTCCAGCGTCTCTATCTCGACATCGAACAGGCGCGTTTCCCCGACCGGCTGCAGGTCGCGGTCGACGTACCCGACGCGCTCGGCAATGCGTGCGTCCCGGTCCTGATCCTGCAGCCCGTCATCGAAAATGCGATCAAATATGGCGTCGCGCCCAGCAAGGGCCGCATCGGCATCCGCGTCACCGTGTCGAGCGACTACGGCCTGCTGATCCTGCGGGTGGAGAATGACGTCGACCCCGCGGCGCCCGCGCCCGATCCGGGGATCGGCCTTGGGCTCGGCAATGTGCGCGAGCGGCTGATCACGCGCTATGGACCCGTCGCGGGGTGCGAGTGGGGGCGGTCCGGAAAGGGCGGCTTCTACGTCTCGCTCTGGCTGCCGCTGGCGCGGGACGGATGCTGATGCCGCCGACGCTGCGCACCCTGATCGTCGACGATGAGCCGCTCGCGATCGAGCGGCTGCAGATTCTCGCCGGGCAGCAGGACGGCATCGCGCTCGTCGGCACCGCGGGCGATGGCGCCTCTGCGCTGCGTATGGTCGAAGCGCTCGCGCCCGATCTCGTGCTGTGCGACATCGCGATGCCGGACCTCAACGGCATCGAGGTCGCGGCGGTGATCGACAAGCTCGACAACCCGCCGGCAGTGGTCTTCGTCACCGCCTTCGACCGTTATGCGGTCGCCGCTTTCGATGTCGCGGCAGTCGATTATCTGCTCAAGCCCGTGTCTCCCGACCGGTTGGCCCGCGCGATCGCGCGCGTGCGCGAATGGCGCCAGACCGACCACAGCCACGACATCAAAAGCCGATGGATCAACGAATTCTGGGTCCAGAATCGCGGCGAGATGCTGCGTATCGACGCCGGGCAGGTCGACCTGATCGAAGCCGAGCGCGATTATATGCGCCTGCATGTCGGCAGCCGGAGCTGGCTGATCCACCAGACGATCAAATCGCTCGAAGAACGGATGAATCCCGATCAGTTCATCCGCATCCACCGATCGAAGATGGTCCGCCGCGGCGGCATCGTCGGGCTCAAGCATCATGGCGACGGCGCGTGGAGCGTCGATCTGGGCGAAGGCGGGCTGCATCGCATCGGTCGCACTTACCTGCACGACGTCAAGGCGATCATGCAGGGGCGGTGATCCCGCCATAGCCACCGGCATGAAGCGGAACACGCAGGCCCGGACCGTGGCAGACCGCCGCCTCCGTGTTCCACATCCGCATCATGCCGCGCGGTGCGGCGATTCTCGGCCCGCTTTCGATCGACTCCTGTGGCCGGTCGACGGACCGACGAAAGTCGCCCGACGATCGACCAACGGCGTCCGTATCAGCGCCTCATGTCAGCGCTGCGGTTCGGGCAATGGATGCGCGCAACGCGTGGTGTCACCGGCCTTGCAGGCCGCGACATCGGCTTCCCACTGCATCCGTTCCTCGGCGCCCATCGCCGCGACGCGGGCCTTCTCCGCCTCGTAGGCCGCGGTTTCGGCGGCGTATTTCTCCTGCTCCGCCTGTTCCTGCGCAGCGGCGGCGGCTACCTCCTGCTCATAGGTGACATTCTCGGCTTTCGCCCGCGCCGCCTGTTCCGCGTTGAGCCGCGCGGTATTCGCACGCTCTTCCGGTGTCGTGCCGTCGGGTTTGGTCTGGAC
Organism: Sphingopyxis sp. MG; assembly: GCF_002953155.1. NCBI lineage: Bacteria > Pseudomonadati > Pseudomonadota > Alphaproteobacteria > Sphingomonadales > Sphingopyxidaceae > Sphingopyxis > Sphingopyxis sp. MG. The sequence continues at coordinate 1,478,936 of NZ_CP026381.1, read as the reverse complement.
GGCAGCGGCCGTGTCGGCGGCGTCGGGTTCGGTCTGGGCAGCAGCCTGCCCGGCTCCGAACAGCGCCAGCGCGGCGGTGGCGGCCAATAGCATCCTGGTCATCGAAGTTTCTCCTTCACGGCAACGGCGATTGCCTGCCGTGCAAACGCCTTCGCCGCGAAGCCGTTCCCAGACGGTTCCCGGGTGCGGACGGCCGCCACAGGCGCGCCGATCGCGACCTACCAGATCCGTGTCCGCGCCTCTGGCTTCAGATAATATTTCGCATCCGCCGGCACATCGAACGCCTTGTACCAGGCATCGACGTTGCGCAGCGGCCCGATGATGCGCCAGCGTGACGGGCTGTGTTCGTCGCTCGCCACCTGCTGCTTGATCGCATCGTCGCGCGCCTTGTTGCGCCACGCCTGCGCGAAAGCGAGGAAGAAGCGCTGGTCGCCGGTTAGCCCGTCGATCACCGGTGCCTCCTTACCGCCCAACGAGCGGTGGTAGGCGTCATAGGCGATCTCCAGCCCGCCCAGGTCGGCGATATTCTCTCCCATCGTCAGTTCGGGGTTGATGAAGGCGCCCGGTGCCGCCTCATAGGTCGCATATTGCGCGCCGAACCCTTTCGCCTGCGCCTCGAAGCGCGCGGCGTCCTCGGCGGTCCACCAGTCGCGCACCGCGCCTTCGGCGTCGATCTTGCGCCCCTGATCGTCGAAGCCGTGCACGATCTCGTGCCCGATCACCGCCCCGATCGCGCCGTAGTTGACCGCGTCGTCGACGGACTCGCTGAAGAAGGGCGCCTGAAGAATGCCGGCGGGAAAGACGATCTTGTTTTCCAGCCCGCCGTTATAGGCGTTCACTTCCTGCGGGTTCATCGCCCATTTCTTGCGATCGACCGGCTTGCCGAGGTCGGATAGCAGATAGGCATATTCGAAAGCGGCGCTGCGTTCGACATTGCCATAAAGGTCGGCAGGATCGATCTTCAGTCCCGAATAGTCGCGCCACTTGTCGGGGTAGCCGACCATCACGTCCATCCGTGCGAGCTTGGCGAGCGCCGCCTCCTTCGTTGCGGGCGCCATCCAGTCGTTGGCGCGGATGCGGTCGGCCATCGCCAGCTTCAGATTCGCGACGAGCTTCTCCATTTCCGCCTTGGCGCTCGGCGGGAAATAGGCGTGGGCATAGGTTTCGCCGACCAGTTCGCCGAGGCTGCCGTCGACGAGCCGCAGGCCCCGTTTCCAGCGCGGCCGCAACTCCGCGACACCGCTCATCGCCTTGGTGAATTCGAACCGGCTGTCGACCCAGTCCTTCGACAGATAGTTCGCCGCATTGTCGGCGACGTGGAACTGCTGCCACGCCTTGATCGTGTCGAGCGGCGTCTTCGCATAGAGAGCAGCGATGTCGCGAACGGCGGTGTTTTCGTTGACGATGATGCGCTTCTGCGGCGCGATCCCGGCGCCAGCGAACCAGGCCGCCCAGTCGAGTCCGGGCGCATAGGCGGCCAGTTCGTCGGACGACATCGGGTTGTTGATCTTGCCGAGGTCGCGGCGGTCGGCGATCGGCCAGCTCGCCTGGGCGATTCCGGTTTCGAACGCCAGGATCGCATCCGCCGCCTTTTCGGGCGCCGGATCGCCGATCATCGTCATCGTCCGCACGATATAGGCGCGATAGGCATCGCGCTGCGCCTGGAAATCGTCCGACAGATAATATTCGCGGTCGGGCAGTCCCAATCCGCTCTGGCCGAGCCACAGCACGTTCGTCGTCGGATCGGCCGAGTCGGCATAGGGCTCGCCGGAAACGACGCTGAAACCGAAGGCGCCCTGCGACTGCCCCATGAAGCGCGTCATCGCGCTCTTGTCCCCGATCGCCCGCACCCTGGCGATGTCGACCATCAGCGGCTTGCGGCCCAGCGCCTCAATCCGCGCTTCGTCCATGAAACTCTGGTAGAGGCCGCCGAGTTGGCTGGTCGCCGGTGCGCCCGTCACCAGTTGGCGGAGCTGGCGCTGGGTCAGATTATAGACGTCGTAATCGACCCCCGCCGACGGCTGGTCGGCCGGAATCTCGGTGCGCGCGGACCAGCCGCCGTTGGCATATCGGTCGAAATCGTCGCCCGGCTTCACCGACGGATCGCGCGCCGCCAGGTCGACGCCCCACGCCCCGAAGGTCAGCGCCCGAAGCGACGCCGCGTCCGCATCTGCCGCTGCGGCAGACGCCGCCGTATCGCGCGCCGGCGCCGGCATCCCCGCCAGCATCGCGGCCATCGCCAGCATCGCCGCCCCCATGTGGATCGACTTCATCTTCTTCTCCCCGTTTCGCACGCCGTCGCGGTCGGACGGCGGATATGCCATGCTTGTTCGCCCTTGGCGGCAGGGGGTCAAGCGAGCGGGCGAACATTGGTCGAAAGCTTCGGCGGGTTGGTGGAAAGTTCGCGTCGATCGTCGCATTGCGGGCCACCTTCGCGCTTCCTATTTAAGAGGCGACGCTCGCCTCTTGCGCGTCGAGAACAAATCTGGAACACACCCCTCCCATGAGTCTCACCCACATTTCGGTGCGCGGCGCGCGCGAGCATAATCTCAAGGGCGTCGACGTCGACCTGCCGCGCGACAGCCTGATCGTCATCACCGGCCTTTCCGGGTCGGGCAAGTCCAGCCTCGCCTTTGACACCATCTATGCCGAGGGGCAGCGGCGCTATGTCGAGAGCCTGTCCGCCTATGCGCGCCAGTTCCTCGAGATGATGCAGAAACCCGACGTCGAGCATATCGACGGGCTGTCGCCGGCGATCAGCATCGAGCAGAAGACGACGAGCCGCAACCCGCGCTCGACCGTCGCGACGGTCACCGAAATATACGACTATATGCGCCTGTTGTGGGCGCGCGTCGGCATCCCCTATTCGCCCGCCACCGGCGAGCCGATCAGCGCGCAGACGGTCAGCCAGATGGTCGACCGCGTGATGGAATTGCCCGAAGGCACGCGCGCCTATCTGCTCGCCCCCGTCGTGCGGGGCCGCAAGGGCGAATATCGCAAGGAACTGGCGCAGTGGCAGAAGGAAGGCTTTACCCGCGTCCGCATCGACGGCGAATTCCACGCGATCGAGGATGCCCCCGCGCTCGACAAGAAATACAAGCATGACATCGAGGTCGTCGTCGATCGCATCGCGGTGCGCGAGGGCATCGAGACGCGGCTCGCCGACAGCTTCGAGACGGCGCTGAAGCTGGCCGAGGGGCTGGCCTATGTCGATCTGGCGGACACGACGGTGGCGGAGGCCCAGTCGTCTAATGGTAAGACTACGGATTCCAGTTCGTCCGTTCGTGCTGAGCTTGTCGAAGCACCGTCCTTGTCTTCCGAAGAACAGGGCGGCCCTTCGACAAGCTCAGGGCGAACGGGGATGAAGAATGTTGGAATACCGCCCAACCGCATCATCTTTTCCGAAAAATTCGCCTGCCCGGTCTCGGGCTTCACCATCGCCGAGATCGAACCGCGCCTGTTCAGCTTCAACGCGCCGCAGGGCGCCTGCCCCGCATGCGACGGGTTGGGCGAGCGGCTCGAATTCGATCCCGACCTTGTCGTCCCCAACCACGCGCTCAGCCTCAAGAAGGGCGCGGTCGTGCCGTGGGCGAAATCGAACCCGCCCTCCCCTTATTATATGCAGGTGCTCGAAAGCCTCGGCAAAGCCTATGGGTTCAGCCTCGAAACGCCGTGGCAGGACCTGCCCGGCGAGGTGCAGCTCGTCATCCTCTACGGCAGCGGCGGCAAGCCGGTCGAACTGACCTTCCGGGACGGCAAGCGCACCTATACCACGCACAAGCCGTTCGAGGGGGTGATCGGCAACCTCAACCGCCGCATGCTCCAGACCGAAAGCGCGTGGACGCGCGAGGAACTCGGCAAATATCAGACCGCGCAGCCCTGCGAGACCTGCCACGGCGCGCGCCTGCGCCCCGAACCGCTCGCGGTGAAGGTCGCGGGCGAGGACATCAGCCAGTCGGCGCGGCGGTCGGTTGCGGACGCTCTCCACTGGTTCGGCACGCTCGAAGCGAAATTGAACGCGCAGCAGAAGCAGATCGCCAAGGCCATCCTCAAGGAGATCAACGAGCGGCTCGGCTTCCTCAACAACGTCGGGCTCGACTATCTCAACCTCAACCGCACCAGCGGCACGCTGTCGGGCGGCGAAAGCCAGCGCATCCGCCTCGCCAGCCAGATCGGCAGCGGGCTGTCGGGCGTCCTCTACGTCCTCGACGAACCGTCGATCGGCCTCCACCAGCGCGACAACGACCGGTTGCTCGCGACGCTCAAGCGGCTGCGCAACCTCGGCAACACGGTGATCGTCGTCGAGCATGACGAGGATGCGATCCGCACCGCCGACCATATCGTCGACATGGGGCCCGGCGCCGGCGTTCATGGCGGCGAGGTGGTCGCCGAGGGCACGCTGGAACAGGTGCTGGCGAACGAGAAGAGCCTGACCGCCGCCTATCTGACCGGCGCGCGCCGGATCGAGGTGCCGCCGCATCGCCGCCCCGGCAACGGCTTCGACCTGGTGCTGAAGGGCGCGCGCGCGAACAATCTGCGGAACGTCACCGCGAAGATTCCGCTCGGCACCTTCACCTGCGTCACCGGGCTGTCGGGCAGCGGTAAGTCGAGCCTCGTCATCGACACGCTCTATGCCAGCGCGGCGCGCACGCTGAACGGCGCCCGCATGGTCGCCGGACCGCACGACAGCCTGTCGGGGCTCGAACATTGCGACAAGGTGATCGACATCGACCAGTCGCCGATCGGCCGCACCCCGCGCTCGAACCCCGCGACCTATACCGGCGCCTTCACCGTGATCCGCGACTGGTTCGCGGGGCTGCCGGAGGCGCAGGCGCGCGGCTACAAGCCCGGCCGCTTCAGCTTCAACGTCAAGGGCGGGCGCTGCGAGACCTGCACCGGCGACGGGCTGATCAAGATCGAGATGCACTTCCTGCCCGACGTCTATGTGACGTGCGAGACGTGCGGCGGCAAACGCTACAATCGCGAAACGCTGGAGGTGAAGTTCAAGGGCAAGAGCATCGCCGACGTGCTCGACATGACGGTCGAGGATGCGGCGGAATTCTTCAAGGCGGTGCCAGCGATCCGCGACAAGATGGCGATGCTCGTCCGCGTCGGCCTCGGCTATATCAAGGTCGGGCAGCAGGCGACGACGCTGTCGGGCGGCGAGGCGCAGCGGGTGAAGCTGGCGAAGGAATTGTCGCGGCGCTCGACCGGGCAGACGCTCTACATCCTCGACGAACCGACGACGGGACTGCATTTCGAGGATGTCCGCAAGCTGCTCGAGGTGCTGCAGGCGCTGGTCGATCAGGGCAACAGCGTGGTGGTGATCGAGCATAACCTCGACGTCATCAAGACCGCCGACTGGATCGTCGACCTCGGCCCCGAAGGCGGCGTCAAGGGCGGCGAAATCGTCGCCGCGGGCACGCCCGAACAGGTGGTGAAGGAGAAGCGCAGCTTCACCGGGCAGTATCTGGCGCCGCTGCTGGGGAAATGATGACTCCCCTCCCGCTCGCGGGAGGGGCCGGGGGTGGGCAGCGACGTTGCAGTGGCCCACCCCGCTGCGCCTAGCGAGCAAGCTCGCAAGTCTCGCTGCCCCTCCCGCAAGCGGGAGGGGAGGAAATCTCAGCCCATCAGCTTCGCGGTGATATCCTCGGCAGCGTAGATGCGGATCACGGGCGGTTCGGGCGAGAGACTGCGCAGACATGGCAATGATGCGCCAGACACCCAGCCTCCCTCCGCGACCGCGCGCTATGTTCAGCGCCGAGTGCAATCATGCGGTCGCGATGCTCGGGGCTGAGGATGATGTGGCCGGTGATGAGGATCATGCGTCTTCTTCGTCCTCACTCATACTGCCGCCTGCCCGACCCTGAACCAACTGCAGAGCATCGCGATACAAGAAGGGAACCCAATACGTCGGTTCCAAGCGAGTTCCTCTTACCTGAAAAAATCCCAAATCTACTAGAACCTGTGCCTTGGTGATGGCCTCGTCACGGGTCATTCCCCAAATCGAAGAAAGGCTTTCTGGAGTTTGCTCTGTTTTTTCTCCCCTCAATTTTTCCAGAAACGGCCGTTCGTCGGGATACTCCGCAAAAAGATACGTATTGAGCCGAGTTTCAGAAACTCGGGGTAGTGCCTGCTTGAACACCGATCGGTCAAAAATCTGTAGATCAGGCGCCGGGTTTTCGCCTCTCTCCAGACGCCGAATCTCTTCATCTCTCAAACAATTTAAAAGATGAATCAACTCGCGAGGAGCCGTATTTCCCGAAGCATCCGCACATCGTCCCACCATCCAATCAAAGGTCGCCGCCTTCCTTGAGCCTTGATCGACTTGGAGCGGGAAAACCTTGTCGAATACCTCCTTCTGCCTATCGGCAGAAGATAGGATTTCATCCCTGTCTAATCCATATTCATCACAAATAACATCATTACTCAATAATCTCCGCATAATAAGATTTAGGAGCATGGGAGCAGTCCATTGCATCACCTCATAGCGAACTATGTGGCTTGCTTCCCGAAAACCTGCATCCGTTACTCTTTTCCAAATGTCTTCGCGCAGAAAAATTTTTAGGCTTATACGATCAAAAGCATTCAGATCGCTATAAGCTCTAATCAGCGCCCTGATGGCATTCGCTTCTAATTCATGGCTGTCAGCAAAGGCGACATCGAGCCGATCAAGCAATACCCAGATCGTTAGCTTCCGCTCTGCCAAAGCCTTGTTGAGCTTCTCAAACATGCCATCGATGGAATTTATACCTGCGCTGCGAAGTTCACCGGAAGGCTCTGCTAGCGAAATCTTTCCCACGACGCCTGTCGGGAGCCCCGTAATCGCATCGATATTCAGGCCGCCTTCAAGAGCCGTGATTCCCAGCAGCCTTCGAGCAAAGCTCTGCGTACTTCGGAGCAAACCCGCCAAATTGAGGGGGCCTATATACCTGTTTGACCCACGATCCGAATGCGGCAATATCGGCCAATGGCAGGGGGCGATTCGAGCAAGCATAGCGACATCGAACCGATCAGCGCTTCGCAGTATGAGCGCTGGGTTCAGCCGCGTATTGCGATCCAAAAACTACAGCCATTTTTGGATGACTTCGGTGCTCGGAGGGAGATTTACCAGCGATTGTGCGGTGGCGCGCTACTTTGCGTTGCAAGAACGGCCAATTGGTATGGAAAAGGCTCTGTTGAAGTGCGGGAATACGGAAAGCTCGGTGCATTCCTCTGGAAGACTAATAGCGAACCGAAAGAGTATGAGAATTTCTGGAAGAGCGGGACCCATACGCTCACCCGCCCGATTGACCCTTACAGAACGGATAACCGCTATCCCATCGAATGCTTTGGCATCCGCCTCGACCCGGCGGGGATAGACACGATCCTTCGAGATTCCGGCGCCTCGACGGACGGCGAGCCAAGAGAGCAAAAGCCTCCGTCCAGTCCGTTGTCGGATGCCGAGGCAAGGCGGTTCGCAGCGGCGATTGTCGCTGGGTGGCCAGAGGCTTCACAAGACTGGGCGCACGAAAAAGCGCAGCTCTTTTTTCCCGACAAATCCATATCTCGCGACAATTTCCGCGTGATATTCCGCGCAATTCAGGGGCCGAAAACCCCCGGAAAAACCAAGAAAACTGGCAATTAGGCGGATAAATTCCGCTTAAATGCCGCGCAATTGCCGCGCAAATTGACCGCGCAATTCGCGAACGGCAGATTTGCTCCATCAACCCGGAAAGCCGGGCAACCGATGGAGCGAAACATGGGACCATGATCTAGCAGAAACGAAAAAGGCCACCCTCGCGGGTGACCTTTCGTGCCGGTGCCGAAGCGACCGATCTAAGCAATCAAACAGTCGCACCAATCGGACCCGGATGCAACCCACATCATGCGATGGAGGGACCGATGGTCTATATCCAAGCGTATTTCCGCATCAGGTTCGGACGTGTTGAATACGTCCGCGCCCACTTCCGCACCCAGTAGCTAAGGTTGCTCGGCTTCGGTTTCGTCACCTGGCCCCCGCTTCGGCGGGGGCTTTTTTCGTGTCAGCTTCACCTTATCGGGCAGCTCTTTGGGATCGGTCCCTATGAACCGCTCCAGTGCCTCACCAAATGGCATGTCCAGCCCCAAGGGCCGCTCGCGCTGGCCGGTCATGCGATCAGCGCCTTGTAGGTCAAGCGGCCATTGGTCTGCGACAGGAGCGCGTTCACGCGGTCGCCTTCGTCGATCGAGCGGAGATTGAAGCGCCACGTCATTTCGCCAAGGTAGGCGTTAATGTGCTTCGGCGAAAGCCAATGATGGGTGCCGACAATCTGGCGCTTGAACAGCGCCCACACGCTTTCGATGCCGTTCGTGTGAAGGCAGAAGTGGCGGACATATTCGCCCGCCGAATGATTGACGCGATGGTGGCTGTAATCGCGACCAAGGCCGACGAAAGAACCATGCTCGTCGGTCATCAGGGCCGAACCCGGCTCGACTTGGCTGCGAATGACGCTCTGCACATTGCGGGCCGACAGCGTGGGGGTGGTGCCGGTGCGAAGTTCACCGTCGCGCTCTAGGATGCCCAGCACCGCAATCTTGCCCTTGCCGCCCTGCTTGCCGCCGGTGCGCTGCCAAGCGTGCTTGTTCTTCTCTTTGCCGCCTATGAAAGTCTCGTCGGCCTCGACCTCGCCAGCTAGCGGGCGATTGAACGATTGGGTGCGGATCGCATGACGAAGGCGATGGGTGACGAACCACGCGCTCTTTTGCGTGATCCCCAAATCCTTCGCCAGCTGGGTGCTGGCGATGCCCTTCTTGTGGGACGTGATAAGCCAGATCGCCAGCATCCAAGTGCGGAGCGGCAATTTGCTATCCTCAAAGATGGTGCCGACACGGATGGAAAACCGCTTGCGGCAGTCGCCGCACTTGTGCGTTTTGCCGTCGGAGAAATGATAGACTTTGGTCGATTGGCAATGAGGACAGAACGCGCCGTTTTTCCACCGGATGCCGGTGAAATGGTCAATCGCCGCCTGTTCGTCGGGGATGGCTTGCATCATCTGGAGCAGGCTGTTGAAAGTCGTCGTCATCGCGGTTCTCCGTGTCGATGACGCTGTTATAGGTGTTTAATTGACCCAAGTCAATGGGTCACACAAGTATATAGGCCCCAAATTGAGCTCTCGCTCAAGAAGACCTGCTTCTTCTAGCGCGCCGTAGACGCTGCGAGCATCTGCCGTCGAAATGTCAAAGCTGCGCATTTCATGTGCGATCAAAGAAAGTATATACAGTTTCCAAAGAACGATAAACTCGCGTTCCGTTGCCGGAGGATCAGCAATAAGGTCTTTGAAAACGGTGGCACCCCTAGGGTTCTCACCGCTAACTATTAAAACACCTCGATCAAAAAGTGCATCCTTCCTCTTATCGAGAAGAAGATACAGCGCGCTTTTTCCAGCACCTTTTTCACCCCTGACAATGTCGATATCGCCACGCTCTATCCGATTCCATTGGTCTGTTTGAACGAAGTACTCTTGAAGCTTGGCAACTTCATCTTCGGCCACCTGCGAACCGAAAGACAAAGATTTCAATAAGTCTAGCCGCTCCAAGTCAAATCTCCAAAATCACCAGTGGCAGTAGTTAACGAAGGTTAGCCCGAACGAATGATCAGGACAAGAAGGCCAAACACTCCATGACACTTCCATGACACTCCCTGTCACAAACACGTCACACAGAACCCCCATTGGCGGCTCAGCGAGTCGCCCTCGGGGGTGGCGGCTTGGTTGGATAGCGACTCCCGACAGGATTTTTCCATGGCCAAGACATTTGCCCTTGCCATCGGCGCCGCGACCTGCGCGCTGGCGCTGTCCGCTTGTCAGGATCAGGCGGCATCGGGCGGCGGCGCGCGCGATTATATCAGCGCGGTCGGCTCCTCCACCGTCTATCCCTTTGCCACCGCGGCGGGCGAGAAATTCGCCGAGGCGACCGGCAACAAGGTGCCGAAGATCGACTCGACCGGCACCGGCGGCGGTTTCGAGCGCTTCTGCCAGGGCGTCGGCGGCGACACGCCCGATATCGCCAACGCCTCGCGCCGGATCAAGAAGAAGGAATTCGACAGCTGCGCCGCGAACGGCGTCAAGGACATCGTCGAAATCCAGATCGGCATCGACGGCATCGCGCTGGGCGAAGCGGCGCGCGGCCCCGGTTTCAAGCTGACCGAGGAAGACGTCTACAAGGCGCTCGCCGCCAATCCCTATGGCAAGCCGAACACTGCGAAGACGTGGAAGGACGTCAACCCCGCCCTCCCCGCGGTCGGCATCTCGGTCTTCGGTCCGCCGTCGACCAGCGGCACCTATGACGCGTTCAAAGAACTGATCATGGGCAAGGGCTGCGACGCCGACCCCGCGATGAAGGCGCTGAAGGACAGCGACAAGGACAAGCATGAAGCGGTCTGCACCGGCCTGCGCGGCGCGCCCTTCTATGTCGAGCAGGGCGAGAACGACAATTTGATCATCTCGAAGCTCGACAAGAACCCGAGCAGCCTGGGTATCTTCGGCTTTTCCTACCTTGATGCCAACAAGGACAAGATCAAGGCGGTGCCGGTGCAGGGCGTGTCGCCGACCTATGCGACGATCGCCGACGGCAGCTATCCCGGATCGCGGCCGTTGTTCATCTACGTCAAGAAGGCGCACGTCGGTGTGGTGCCCGGCCTGGCCGGGTATGTCGCCGAAATCCTGAAGGGCGGCGCCGAAGGCGGCTATCTGGCGCCAAAGGGGCTGATCGTGTCGCCGAAGGCGGTGGCGGATGCGGCCAACGCGGCGGCGAAGGCGATGACGCCGCTCGACGGGTCGGTGCTGAAATAAGCTTCTCCCCCGCCACCGATTTTCCCTGACCCCGTTCGTGTCGAGCGAAGTCGAGACACCCATCGAAGACGCGCAAGGCCGAGGGGCATCTCGACTTCGCTCGATGCGAACGGAACAAGATAGGCCGAAATTACTCCGTGACCTTCAACCCTGCTGCCCTTCTGCTCCTGATCCTCGGCCTTGCGCTGATCGGCTGGCTGGCCGGCCGCGCGCGTTCGGCGATGCTCGCGGGCCGCACGGGTGCGAAGCTGCATTCGCGCCCGCAATATCACGGCTGGTACGTCGCGCTGTGGCTGTTCGCGCCCGCCGCGATCTTCCTCGCCGTGTGGACAAGCGTCTCGCCGGCGCTGATCACCAACGAGGTGCTGACCAGCGAAGCGGCGAAGGACCTGCCCGCCTTCGGTTTCGAGCGCGGGGCGATCCTGTCCGACGCGCGGGGCGTCGCGCAGGGCAGGCAGGCTGCGGTGCGCCTCCCCGCCGCCGCGCCGCTGGTCCGGCCCTATGCCGAGGCGACGCGCGAATATGCGTGGATCGGCATCGCGGCGATGCTCGCGCTGGGGCTGGCGGGCGGGCTCTATGCCTTCACGCGCATCCGCCCCGATTTTCGCGCGCGGACGCGGGTCGAGCGGATCGTGATGGGGGTGCTGCTGCTCGCGTCGCTGGTCGCGATCCTCACCACCTTCGGCATCGTGCTGTCGCTATTGTTCGAATCGATCCGCTTCTTCCGCCTCGTTCCGGCGACCGAGCTGCTGTTCGGCACCAACTGGAACCCGCAGAGCGGCGCGCCGCAGCCCGGCACGTTCGGCGGCATTCCGCTGTTCTGGGGAACGGTGTTGATCGGGGCGATCATCGCGATGATCGTCGCGATCCCGATCGGCATGATGACCGCCGTCTACCTGACCCAATATGCCGCGCCGACGGTGCGCAAATGGGTGAAGCCGTGCCTCGAGATCCTCGCGGGGGTGCCGACCGTCGTCTATGGCTATTTCGCCGCGCTGACCGTCGCACCGGCATTGCGCGAGTTCGCGGTGATGCTCGGCATCCCCAACGCGTCGACCGAGAGCGCGCTCGCGGCGGGCATCGTGATGGGCGTGATGATCATCCCCTTCGTCTCGTCGATGGCCGACGACAGCATCAACGCGGTGCCGCAGGCGATGCGCGACGGCAGCCTCGCGCTGGGCGCGACGCCGAACGAGACGATCCGCCAGGTGTTGATCCCCGCCGCGCTGCCCGGCGTGATGGGCGGCATCCTGCTCGCCGTCAGCCGCGCGATCGGCGAGACGATGATCGTGGTGATGGCCGCCGGGCTGTCCGCCAACCTGACCGCCAACCCCTTCGCCAGCGTCACCACCGTGACCGCGCAGATCGTCAAGCTGCTCACCGGCGACCAGGAATTCGACAGCGCCAAGACGCTCGCCGCCTTCGCGCTCGGCCTCGTGCTGTTCCTCGTCACTTTGCTGCTCAACATCGTCGCGCTGCGCGTCGTCAAAAAGTATCGCGAAGCCTATGAATAGCGAGACCGCCCCCACCGACTGGAAAGGCCGGGCGATGCAGGCCCGCATCGCCAGGCGCTACGCCGCCGAGCGCCGCTTCAAGGCGCTCGGACTGGGCGCGGTGCTGCTTTCGGGCGCCTTCCTCGCCTTCCTGCTGATCGTCATGGTCGGCAATGGCGCGCGCGGCTTCACCTATACGCATGTCGCGGTGCCGGTCGATTTCCGGACGACGCCGCTGGCGATCGACCCCGCCCGCCTGTCCGATCCCGACGCCGATCAGGCGATCGCGGGCGCCGGCCTGTCCGACATCGTCGCCTTTGCCGCCGACGAGGCGCTGGGCGATGGCGGATCGGCGCTGATCAGCGAGAATGCCTGGAAAGAGGTCCGCAACGCGATCAAGGCCGACCCCGATCTCCTCAAGCGCCGGACGGTGTTCGAACTGCCCGCGTCGAGCGCCATCGACATTGCCGCCAAGGAGGACGCGAAGGGCGAACTGGGCGCGCGGGTCGATGCGCTTGAACGCGACGGACGGCTGTCGACCGGAATCCACTGGCCCTTCTTCCGCAACGCCGATGCCACCGATCCGGCGGTCGCGGGCATCTGGGGCGCGCTGAAAGGGTCGGTGCTGACGATCGTCATCGCCTTCCTGATCGCCTTTCCGACCGGGGTGCTCGCGGCGCTCTATCTCGAGGAATATGCGCCCAAGAACCGCTGGACCGACCTGATCGAAGTGTCGATCAACAATCTGGCCGCGGTGCCGTCGATCATCTTCGGCCTGCTCGCGCTCGCGGTGTTCATCAACTGGTTCGGGCTCTGCCAGGCGAGCGCGCTGGTCGGCGGGCTCACGCTGGCGCTGATGACGATGCCGGTGATCGTCATCGCCGCGCGCAACGCGATCAAGGCGGTGCCGCCGTCGATCCGCGACGCGGCGCTCGGCGTCGGCGCCAGCCCGGTGCAGGTGGTGTTCCACCACGTCCTGCCGCTCGCGCTGCCCGGTATCCTGACCGGCACGATCATCGGCATGGCGCGCGCGCTGGGCGAGACGGCGCCGCTGCTGCTGATCGGGATGCGCGCCTTCATCGGCGACGTGCCGAACGGCATCTGCGCCCCCTCGACCGTGCTGCCGATGCAGATTTTCCTCTGGTCGGACGAGGTCGACCGCGGTTTCGTCGAAAAGACCTCCGCCGCGATCATCGTGCTGCTCATCGTGCTACTGTCGATGAACGCGCTGGCCATCTATCTTCGCAACAAGTTCGAAAAACGCTGGTGATCATGACTCAAGACGATCTTATCATCGCCGACCCCAAGATGCGGGCAGAGGGCGTCGACGTCTTCTACGGCGAAAAGCAGGCCATCAAGGACGTGTCGATCGACGTCGGCACCGACCTCGTCACCGCCTTCATCGGTCCGTCGGGCTGCGGCAAGTCGACCTTCCTGCGCTCGCTCAACCGGATGAACGACACAGTCGCGAGCGCGCGCGTCACCGGACGCATCGAACTCGACGGCGAGGATATCTATGCGCCGTCGATGGACGTGGTGCAGCTTCGCGCGCGCGTCGGCATGGTGTTCCAGAAGCCGAACCCCTTCCCCAAGTCGATCTACGACAATGTCGCCTATGGCTCGCGCATCCACGGGCTCGCGGCGAACAAGGCCGACCTCGACGTCATCGTCGAGCGCGCGCTTACCCGCGCCGGGCTGTGGGACGAGGTCAAGGACCGGCTGAACGAAAGCGGTACCGCGCTGTCGGGCGGCCAGCAGCAGCGCCTGTGCATCGCACGCGCGATCGCGGTCGATCCCGAGGTGATCCTGATGGACGAGCCCTGCTCGGCGCTCGATCCGATCGCGACGGCGAAGATCGAGGAGCTGATCCACGAACTGCGCGGCAAATATGCGATCGTGATCGTCACCCACAATATGCAGCAGGCGGCGCGCGTGTCGCAGCGCACCGCCTTTTTCCACCTCGGGACGCTGGTCGAATATGGCAAGACCACCGACATCTTCACCAACCCGAAGCAGGAACGCACCAAGGATTATATTACCGGCCGCTATGGTTGAGCCATAGGCGCGAAAGGACAGCATGATGGCAATAGTCAACGATCATACCGTCAAGGCCTTCGACGAGGACCTCAACCGCCTGCGCGGGTTGATCAGCGAGATGGGCGGCCGCGCCGAACAGGCGCTGCTCCAGGCGATGACCGCGCTCAACATGGGCGACCTCGACCTCGCGGCGCAGGTCGTGCAGGGCGACAAGAAGATCGACGCGCTCGAAACCGAGGTCGAGCAACTGACCGTCCAGACGATCGCGCTACGCGCGCCGATGGCCGACGACTTGCGCGAGATGATCGCGGCGTTGAAAATCGTGTCGGTGGTCGAGCGGATCGGCGACTATGCGAAGAATATCGCCAAGCGCGTCGCGCTGATGGACCAGACCCGCTCGATCGAGGCCATTCCGCTGCTGATGTCGATGTCGTCGCTCGTCGTCGAACTGGTCCATGACGCGCTCGACAGCTTCGCTGCGCGCGATGCCGACCTCGCGGTGCGGGTGACGATCCGCGACAAGACGGTCGACGATTTCTACAACAGCATCTTCCGCGCGCTCGTCACCTTCATGATGGAAAATCCGAAGCATATCACCGAAAGCGCGCACCTGCTGTTCGTCGCCAAGAATCTGGAACGGATCGGCGATCACGCGACCAACATCGCCGAAATGGTCCATTATGTCGTGACCGGCGAGCGGATGGAGGAGCGCGAGCGCGGCGAGCAGCCCGAGGATGGCGCCGCGGAGCAGGAGCAAGGCTGATGCCGCAGCCCGACCTGCTGCTGATCGAGGATGACGAGGCGATCGCCGAACTGATCGTCTGGCATTTCGCGCGCGAAGGCTTTTCGGTGCGCCAGACCCCCGACGGCGAACAGGCGCTGATCCTGGTCGAGGAACGGGTGCCCGACATCGTGCTGCTCGACTGGATGATCGAGAGCCTGCCCGGCATCGAGGTATGCCGCCGGCTGCGCCGCAACCCCAAGTCGGCGAACGTGCCGATCATCATGCTCACCGCGCGCGGCGAGGAAGAGGACCGCATCCGCGGTCTCGAAACCGGCGCCGACGATTATGTGACCAAGCCTTTCAGCCCGCGCGAGTTGGTGGCGCGCGTCCAGGCGGTACTGCGTCGCCTGCGCCCGGCGCTGGCGGGCGAGATGCTGACCTATGCCGATATCGAACTCGATTCGGTCGCGCACAAGGTGGTGCGCGACGGGCGGCTGGTGAGCATGGGCCCCACCGAGTTCCGCCTGCTGCGCCATTTCATGGAGCATCCGGGCCGCGTCTTTTCACGCGGGCAGTTGCTCGACAGCGTGTGGGGGCAGGACAGCGACATCGAACTGCGCACGGTCGACGTCCATATCCGCCGGCTGCGCAAGGCGATCAACCTGCCCGGCACCGCCGATATCATCCGCACCGTGCGCTCGGCAGGCTATGCGCTGGATGCGGCGAATAGCGTATAGGGATCATGGAGTGGCTGCAGGGATAGACCGGAGTCCCCCATCGTCATCCCGGACTTGATCCGGGATCCATTTGCTCGACGCGGGTGTGAATGGAACCCGGATCAAGTCGGCCATTATCCCTTTCCGGCAAGCAACCGTTCCCCGGCGAAAGCCGGGGTCCATGCGGAGCAGCGCTGTGCCATCTGGACCCCGGCTTTCGCCGGGGAGCAGCTCCTGACTTGCCTGAAGGGTGTATATGCCGATCGAGTTCGGGATGACGGAATTTGGGGAACGCTCGCCGCCCCTTCAAAGCCGCCCGTCAGAAATCGATCTGCGTCCGCAGTCCGAACGTATCCGCCGAATAATCGCGGTCGCCCGCCGCCGTCGCGATGCGTGCGTCGTCGATCCACAGCCTGCCGTAGTTGGCGGTGATGCGGACATAGTCGATCGGTGCCCAGACCAGCCCGACCAGGGCCGCTCTCTGCCGTCCCCCGACAATGCCCGCATCATTGAGGTCGAGATGGTCGTACCGCGCGTTCACTTCGAACGCGCCGATCCCGCCCGCGGTGATCGGGCTGGACGGTTTCAGCCGGTCGAAGGCGCCGTCCTTGTAGGTCCGGCTCTCGCCCGTCAGCACCATACCGACCTCCGCATAGCCGCCGAAGAAGGTCGGATCGGGAAGCCCCGGCCGCCGCACCGTCTGCCAGAAGGTTTCGCCCGCGGCATGGAAAGGCCCCGACAACAGCGCCGCCTCCAGCCCCAGCCCGCGCTCGCCGGTCGCCGCGATCGCGCCGGTATCGACCAGCCGGACGTCGGTGGTGTGCGCGAACGGGCGCGCGCGATAACGGGTCGTCGTCGCGGAATCGTTGAAGTCGCGCCAATGCGCCGACCCGCCGAGATGAAGTTGCGTGTCGCCGAACTTCGGCATCCACACGGCGCGGCCGTCGACGCCGAAACTGTTGTTGGCATCGTCGAGCAGGTCGTTGGCATTGTCGCCGAAGACGCCCGCCTGCGCGAGGAACGCCTTACCCTTATACTGCGCCGACAGCCCCAGACGGCGCTCGAATCCGAATGCCTGGGTGAAGGCGGCGCGCTCCATGACGCTGGTGAACAGGTCGCTCGTCATCTCGTCGAGCGACCAGAAGGGCTTGATCTGCCCCGCCGTGACCGACAGCGGTCCCGGACCATAGGTCAGGTAGACGTCGGTCAGTTCCACCGAACCGTTCGCCAGGTCCGCCTCGATCCGATAGGAGAAACCGCCCGGAATCTTGCCGTCGACGCCCAGATAGACGCGGCGGAATTCGCTCCCGATACCGCCGCGGTTCCCGGTCGCGCCGGGCGTGTCGATGCCCGCGACGTCGATCTGCACCCGCCCGCGCGGCTTGAAGCTCCACCCGTCGGCATTGCCGATCTCGGGCGCGCCCTTCCACGTCGTCACCGGTGCGGCGGATGCCGCGGGGGCCGGTGCGGATGCGCGCGGCGCGCCCGGCGATCCCGCGTCCGCCGCATCGAGCCGCGCCTCCAGCCTCTCCACCTGCGTCCGCAACGCGGCAAGTTCCGCGCGGAGAGCCGAAGCCTCCTCGGCGGTCATGGCCTGGGCGTGCGCGGTTGCAGGCAGACAAAGCATCGTGGTCGCGAGCAGGGCCGCTGGACAGGCGAGGCGCATCGAAATCGCTCCATTGCGAAAGGGTGGCTATTCGGGGGCCGTATGACCGATAGATGACAGTTGCACGTCATTTGAATGACATTTCGATGAATATCGCCCTTGTGTCCTTCCCCCTTGCCAGCACGGCCCGAACGGCTAAGGACATCCCCGTTTTCTTCCGCAACGCTTCGCGGACGGCTCAATTCAGGAGATCATCATGGCGATCAAATTCGACGGACGTGTAGCCATCGTCACCGGCGCCGGCGGCGGACTGGGCCGCGCCTATGCGCTCGAACTCGCGCGGCGCGGCGCAAAGGTCGTCGTCAACGACCTCGGCGGCGCGCGCGACGGCACCGGCCATTCGGACGCCGCGTTGCAGGTGGTCGAGGAAATCCGCGCCGCCGGCGGAACCGCCATGTCGAACGGCGGCAGCGTCACCGAATATGAGCAGATGGTCGAAATGGTCGCCAAGGCGAAAGAAGAATGGGGCGGCGTCCACGTCCTGATCAACAACGCCGGCATCCTGCGCGACAAGAGCTTCGCGAAGATGACGATGGACGACTTCGACCTCGTCGTGAAGGTTCACCTGCTCGGCAGCGCCAACGTCACCAAGGCGTGCTGGGACATCATGCGCGACCAGGCCTATGGCCGCATCCTGATGACCGCCTCGTCGACCGGCCTCTACGGCAATTTCGGCCAGGCCAATTACGGCGCGGCGAAGCTCGGCCTGGCCGGCCTGACCAAGACGCTGCATCTCGAAGGCGCGAAATACAACGTCCGCTGCAACACGATCGCCCCGGTCGCGGGCACGCGCATGACCGAGGATATCTTCCCGCCCGAACTGTTCGAGAAGTTCACGCCCGAAAACGTCGTGCCCGCCGCGCTGTTCCTCGTCAGCGAGGACGCCCCGACCAACATGATCGTCGGCGCGGGCGCCGGGGCCTTCCATGCCGCCTATGTCACCGCCACGCCGGGCGTCGCGCTGCCCGAGGACGAGCGCACGCCCGAGGGCATCGCCGCGGCATGGGAGAAGATCATCGACCGCAACGGCGAAATCGTCCCGCAATCGGGCAGCGAGCAGTCGATGATCGTGATGAAGGCGTTGCAGGCGCTGGGCTGACGCGAAAAACCCTCCCTGTCGCATAGCGATGGGGAGGCCGCAGCGCTTCACCGTATTGACACACTAACACGCCCATGCGATAACCGTCGCGGGGCAAGGGGATCGGACGAAAAGGACGACCCCGATGTATAGTGAAAGCGACCTGCAAGCCGCGGTCGATGCGAAGGTGTTGACGCCGGAAGCCGTTCAGGCCTTTCGGTCGCATGTTGCATCGGTGCGCGACGCCCCCGGAGCGGACGAGGAATCCTTCCGTCTCATCACCGGATTCAACGATATTTTCGTCAGCATCGCGGCGGTCATCCTGCTCGTCGCGGTGGGCTGGATCGGCGAATCGATCCACACGGCGCTTGCGGGCGCCTTCGTCGCGGCGTCGGCGTGGCTGCTCGCCGAATATTTCACCCGGCATCGCCGGATGGCGCTCCCCAGCATCGTGCTCGTCCTCGCCTTTTCGGGCGGCGTCTGCGCGGCGATGCTCGGCTTCCTCTTCCGGCACGGCGAGGCGCTGTTCGGTCCGCGTCTCGGCGACACGGCCGGCGCCCTGCTGATCGGCGGCATCGCGCTCGTCACCGCGGCGGCGACCTGGCTGCACTGGAAGCGCTTCATGGTGCCGATCACCGTCGCCGCCGGCACCGCCGCGCTCGCCGCGACGGCGGTCGCGCTGATCCTGTCGGTCGTCGGCAGCTTCGGGTCGCCCGACCTGGTGATGGCGCTGGTGCTGGTCGCGGGGCTCGGCGTTTTCGCGCTCGCCATGTGGTGGGACCGCAGCGACCGCACGCGCACGACGCGCCGCAGCGACGTCGCCTTCTGGCTGCACCTGCTCGCGGCGCCGATGATCGCGCACCCGATCTTCCACCTGCTCGGCGTGACGCAGGGCGACGATATTTCCAGCGCCGCCGCGGTGATGGTCGTCGGCATCTATGTGCTGTTCGGGCTGATCGCGCTGGCGGTCGACCGCCGCGCGCTGCTCGTTTCGGCGCTCGCCTATGTGCTCTTCGCGCTGACCCAGCTTTTCCGCACCTTCGGCGCCGTCGAACTCAACGTCGCGCTGACCGCTTTCGTGATCGGATCGGCGCTGCTGCTGCTTTCCGCCTTCTGGCAGAACGCCCGCGCGGTGATCGTCGCGATGCTGCCCGCCGGGCTGGCGGAACAGCTTCCCGCTACGATCCGCCCACAACCAGCTTCATAAGCTTGCGCTCGACGGGGGCGAGCACATTCGTCAGCTCGTCCCCGCGCTTCAGCACCGCCCCGCCCTCGGACACCAGCGCCCACATGCCCTGGCGGCTCCGCAAGGCGGGGCGTTTCTCTATGCGATATTCGGGACGCTCGGCGCTGCGGCGAAAGGCGGAGAAGATCGCGACGTCGTGATGGAAGTCCATCGCATAGTCGCGCCACTTCCCGGCCGCGACCATGCGGCCGTAGAGATCGAGGATGCGGGTCAGTTCGTGCCGGTCGAACCCCGTCTGCCGCGGAGCGGCGCGACCGGCGAAGGGGAGCGGCGTGACCGTCCCCATCAGGCGCTTTTCCGACCTCCCTTGCGCCGCGGCGCATTGTCCTCGGCCCCGTCGGCATCGCGTTCCGCGATCAACGCGGCGAGCTGCTTCTGAAGCTGGTCGAGCTGGCACTGGAGCAGCTCGATCTTCTGCGTCGCCGGATCGAAGGTTTCGCTGCACGGCGTGCCATAGGGCACGAACTCGCGCGCATATTCGGTCGCATCGACCAGCGTCGAGCGCGCCGGAATGCCGACCATCACCGCACCTTCGGGCACGTCCCTGGTCACCACGGCGTTGGCGCCGACGCGCGCGCGGGCGTTGACGACGACCGGCCCCAATATCTGCGCGCCCGATCCGACGATGACATCGTCGCACAGCGTCGGGTGCCGCTTGCCGCCGATGCCGTTGGCGGGATCGGTGCCGCCCAGCGTCACGTCCTGATAGATGGAGACATTGTCGCCGATCTCCGCCGTTTCGCCGATGACGACGCCAAAGCCGTGATCGATGAACAGATGGCGGCCGATCGTCGCGCCCGGGTGGATGTCGATCCCGGTCAGCCAGCGTGCCAGATGATTGACGAAGCGGGCGAGGAAGAACAGGTCGGCCTCGAACAGCCAGTGCGCGATGCGGTGCATGCCGACCGCGAGCAAGCCCGGATAGAGCAGGATTTCCCAGCGGGTCCGTGGCGCGGGGTCGCGCGCCTTGATCGAATCCAGATAGGCGACGAGCCCGTTGAACATCGCATTTTTCCCCTGCGACCCTGTCTTGTTCGCGGCAAGATAGAGGTTCGGCGGGCGCATTTCCACCCCCGGCGCCGCACTTTCGTCAGCGGCCCAGAAGCCCGATCCGGAAAAGCAGCAGTTCCTCGCGGCGCCAGCGGCGCTCGCCCCCATGCGCGGCGATCGCCCCAGCCCAGCGATCAAGCATCAGCAGCGCGCGATGACCGACGGCGGCCCGCGACGGTCGCGGACGGTCGCGGGCATCGGCGAACAGCCGGTGCGCCGCCTCCGCTTCGCCCTGCAATGTCGCTGCCCAGACGAGGCCCCAGCGCTCACCGCCGCCGCCGCCCGACAGAGCGAAAAGCGCCGTGCCGAAGTCGCACGCGGCCGCGCTCCGTACCGCACCATCGTCGGCAAGCAGCAGCGCCTCGGCGGCATCGGGAAGCGCGCCAAGCCCGGCCTTCCCCGCCCAGTCCGTCTGCAGTTCGGCGAGCAGCGGCTCGCCCTTCGGCAGCGCGGTCGGGTCGTTTTCGAGCGTCGCCATCATGTCGCGCCACCAGGCGAGCTTGATCTGCGCGATCAGCGGCTCGCGCGCATCGCGGACCAACTTGCCCAGCCGCTCGGCCAGCGCCCACAGCGCCGTCATCGCGGCGCGGCGGTCGCGCGGCACGGCGACCATGACGCGCGGATCGCGCAGGTCGGGGTAGAGGCTTACCTCGGATTCGTCGTCGCCGGTCATGTGCGGCGCGCTATCATTTCAAAGCCGTCATTGCGACCTCGACACACTCATCGCTTGCCGCCCGACCGTCGCCCCGCCTCCGCGCGGGCGACGGTCATGGCAAAGATGCGGTCAACCGCGGTTGCACGCGGCCTTCACCGCCGCGATCACGCGCGGCGTGTCGACCAGCGCCGCCTTTTCGAGATTGGCAGCATAGGGCAGCGGCACATCCTCGTCGGTCACACGCATCACGGGCGCATCGAGATCGTCGAACCCCTGCTCCATCGCGACCATCGCCAGTTCGCTGGCGATCGAGCAGGTCGGCCAGCCTTCCTCGACGACGACCATGCGGTTCGTCTTCTTCAGGCTGGCGAGCACCGTCGCGGTGTCGAGCGGGCGCAGCGTGCGCAGGTCGATGACCTCTGCGTCGATGCCCTCGCCCGCCAGCGCCTCGGCCGCCTCGAGCGCGAGCCCGACACCGATCGAATAGCTGACGATCGTGACGTCGCTGCCTTCGCGCATGATCCGCGCCTTGCCGATCGGCAGCACATAATCCTCGACATCGGGAACCTCGAAGCTGCGGCCATAGAGCAGCTCGTTCTCGAGGAAGACCACCGGGTCCTCGCTGCGGATCGCGGCCTTGAGCAGACCCTTGGCATCGGCCGCGTCATAGGGCGCGATCACGATCAGGCCGGGGACGCTCGCATACCACGGGGCATAATTCTGGCTGTGCTGCGCCGCGACGCGCGATGCGGCGCCGTTGGGGCCGCGGAACACGATCGGACAGCGCATCTGTCCGCCCGACATGTAATTGGTCTTTGCCGCCGAGTTGATGATGTGGTCGATCGCCTGCATCGCGAAGTTGAAGGTCATGAACTCGATGATCGGACGCAGCCCGCCCATCGCCGCGCCGGTGCCCAGCCCGGCAAAGCCATATTCGGTGATCGGCGTATCGACGACGCGCCGCGCCCCGAACTCGTCGAGCAGCCCCTGCGTGACCTTGTAGGCGCCCTGATATTCGGCGACCTCCTCGCCCATCACGAAGATGCGATCGTCGGCGCGCATTTCCTCGGCCATAGCATCGCGCAGCGCCTCGCGGACGGTGAGCTTGACCATCGCGGTGCCGGCGGGAATATCGGGGTCCGCGACCTGCGCCTTCGCCTTGACGGCAAGCTGATCGGTGCCCGATTCGGCCTTCTTCGGCGCCTCCTCGCTCTCGCTCTTCGCCTCGGCCGCCGTCGGCGCCTGTTCCGCGGGAGCGGGGGCGGGGGCAGGCGCAGTTGCCGTAGCGGCCTCCTCCCCCTCGCCCGCGATCAGCGCGATCACCGTGCCGACCTTCACATTGTCGGTGCCTTCGGGGATCAGGATCTGCGCGACCGTGCCTTCGTCGACCGCTTCATATTCCATCGTCGCCTTGTCGGTCTCGATCTCGGCGAGGATATCGCCCGACTTCACTTCGTCGCCTTCCTTGACGAGCCATTTGGCGAGCGTGCCTTCTTCCATCGTCGGCGACAGCGCCGGCATCTTCAGTTCGATCGCCATCTCAATATTGCTCCACCAGCACATCGGTATAAAGGTCGGAAAGCTCCGGTTCCGGCGCGCTTTCGGCGAAGTCTGCGGCCTCGTTCACGACCTGGCGGATTTCCTTGTCGATCTCCTTGATCTTTTCCTCGCCGATCCCGGCATCGAGCATCAGCTTCTTCAGCCCCTCGATCGCGTCCGACTTGTCGCGCACCGCCTGCACCTCTTCGCGGCTGCGGTATTTGGCGGGGTCGGACATCGAGTGGCCGCGATAGCGATAGGTCTTGAGTTCGAGCAGGATCGGTCCCTTGCCCGCGCGCACCCATTCGAGCGCCGCCTCGGCCGCGCCGCGCACCGCGAGCACGTCCATGCCGTCGATCTGCATGCCGGGAATGCGGAAGCTCTCGCCGCGGCGATAGAGCTGATCCTCGGCCGACGAGCGGTTGACTGACGTGCCCATCGCATACTGGTTGTTCTCGATCACGAAGATGATCGGCAGCTTCCACAGCTCGGCCATGTTGAAGCTTTCGTACACCTGACCCTGGTTCGCGGCGCCGTCGCCGAAATAGGCCATGGCGACGCCGCCGTCGCCGCGATATTTGTGCGCGAAGGCAAGACCGGTACCGAGCGCGACCTGCGCGCCGACGATGCCGTGACCGCCATAGAATTTATGCTCGACGCTGAACATGTGCATCGAACCGCCCTTGCCGCGCGAAATGCCCGCGGCGCGGCCGGTCAGTTCGGCCATGATCACCTTGGGATCGATGCCATAGGCGAGCATGTGGCCATGGTCGCGATAGCCGGTGATGACGCTGTCCTTGTCGCCGTCGAGCGCCGATTGCAGGCCGACCGCGACGGCCTCCTGCCCGATATAGAGGTGACAGAAGCCGCCGATCAGGCCGAGGCCGTAGAGCTGGCCGGCCTTCTCCTCGAAACGCCGGATGAGCAGCATCTCGCGATAGAATGTCTCGAGTTCCTCCGGTGTCGCCTCATAGGGGGCGGGATCGCGCGGTGTTTCGCGGTTGGATGTGGGGGCTGGGGTGGATGCAGTTTTTTTTGGCGCGGCAGTCTTGCGCGCAGGTGCTTTGGCCAAGGCGGTTTCCTTTGCGTTTAGCCGTTACGGCAAGGCCTCCTATAGGACTGCCCAGCCATGATTGGCAACGCCCGCTTCGGGCCGCCCGATATGCCTTTCCGGGTTTTTCCGTCCCGTCGGGACGTCTAGGTCTGTGACCTAGGGCTTTTCCGATCCGTCCATCGGAATGATCACCTCGTCCTGGTGATTGACGCCCAGTTTCTCGCGCACATATTCGTCCGCCAGATCGGGGTCGACGCGCCGGCGATCGAGCAGGTTGACGCGGTTCTGCAGTTCGTTCTGCTTCTTGGCCAGTTCGCTCAGCACGACGCGCTTCTTCTCGACCGACTGGCTGTAGTCGCCCCAGGCGTAGAGCCCGGTCGGACCGAAGATGATATAGCCGATCATCGCCAGCACCGCGATCAGCGCCACGGCGGGACCGACGGCCCGGCTCATCGACTTGCGGAATTTGTGGCGCTGCGTCATTCGGGCGTTGAATCACAAGTGATTCCAGACGTCAAGCGGCATGATGCGATCCTCCTCCGCCTTCGGACGAAACAGGCGGGAACCGGGCTTGCGCGGGGCAAAAGCCTGTGGGAAGACGCCCGAAATGAGCAGCCATCACGATGATCGCGTCCGCGAACAGTTCGGCCCGACCGCCCGGTCCTATGTCACCAGCGCCGTGCATGCGACGGGGGACGATCTTGCGCGGATCGCCGCGCGCGCCGCGGCGTTGCGTCCGCGGCGCGCGCTCGACCTCGGTTGCGGCGGAGGCCATGTCGCCTATGCGATCGCGCCGCACGCGGGTGCCGTCACGGCGTGCGACCTGTCGTCCGACATGCTCGCGGCGGTCGAGGCCGAAGCCGCGCGGCGGCAGATCGGCAATATCGAGACGATCGTCGCCTCGGCCGAAGCCCTGCCCCTTCCCGACGGCGGCTTCGACTTCCTCGCCTGCCGCTTTTCGGCCCATCACTGGCGCGACGCCGAGGCGGGGCTGCGCGAAGCGCGGCGCGTGCTGGCGCGCGGGGCCCCGGCCCTGTTCATCGACATCGTGTCCCCCGGCGAAGCCGCCCGCGACACGCATCTTCAGTCGGTCGAGCTATTGCGCGATACGTCGCATGTCCGCGATTATTCCCAGGCCGAATGGACCGCGATGCTGGCGCGCGCCGGCTTCTCGGTCGGCGCCGTCGTCACGGCGCGGCTGCGAATGGATTTCGCCGACTGGACCGCGCGCATGCGAACGCCGCCCGTCCAGGTCGAAGCGATCCGCGCGTTGCAGGCGGCGGCGAGCGATACGGTCGCGCGCCATTATGCGATCGAGGCCGACGGCTCCTTCACGATCGACATGGCGCTGTTCGAAGCCGCGTAGCTCAACCGAAGATCGACGCACCCGGATAGCGCGCCATATCGCCCAGTTCCTCCTCGATGCGGATGAGCTGGTTGTATTTGGCGAGCCGGTCGGACCGCGCGAGGCTGCCGGTCTTGATCTGGCCGCAGTTGGTCGCGACGGCGAGATCAGCGATCGTCGCATCCTCGGTCTCGCCCGAACGGTGCGACATCACCGCCGTGTAGCGCGCGCGATGCGCCATATCGACCGCGTCGAGCGTCTCCGACAGCGTGCCGATCTGGTTGACCTTGACGAGCAGCGAATTGGCGAGCCCACTCTTGATCCCCTCTTCGAGGCGCGCCGGGTTGGTGACGAACAGGTCGTCGCCGACGAGCTGGCACCGGTCGCCAATCAGATCGGTCAGCGCCTTCCAGCCGGTGAAATCATCCTCGCTCATCCCGTCCTCGATCGACTTGATCGGGTAATCCCTGACCAGCGCGGCGAGATAATCGGCCATTTGTTCGGGGGTCAGCGACAGGCTTTCGCCACTGATCTCATATTTGCCGCCCTTGAAGAATTCGGTCGCGGCGCAATCGAGCGCCAACACGACGTCGCTGCCCAGCTTGAACCCGGCCTGCTCGACCGACGCGGCGATGAAGTCGAGCGCGTCGCGCGTCGAGGCGAGGTTCGGGGCAAAGCCGCCCTCGTCGCCAACCGCGGTCGCGAGCCCCTTTTGCGCGAGCCCCTTCTTCAGCGTGTGGAAGATTTCGCTGCCCCAGCGCACGGCATCGGCGATGCTGCCCGCGCCGACCGGCATGATCATGAATTCCTGCACGTCGATCGGATTGTCGGCATGCTCGCCGCCGTTGATGATGTTCATCATCGGCACCGGCAGGGTACGCGCCGACACGCCGCCGACATAGCGGTAGAGCGGCAGGCCGCGCGCATCGGCCGCGGCCTTCGCGGCGGCCAGGCTGACGCCCAGGATCGCATTGGCGCCGAGGCGACGCTTGTTCGGCGTGCCGTCGAGGTCGATCATCGCCATGTCGAGTTCGCGCTGGTCCTCGGCATCGAGGCCGATCAGCGCCTCGGCGATCTCGCCGTTCACCGCCGCGACGGCCTTGGTCACGCCCTTGCCCAGATAGCGCGCCTTGTCGCCGTCGCGCAGTTCGACCGCCTCGTGCGCGCCGGTCGAGGCGCCCGAGGGCACCGCGGCGCGGCCGAAGCTGCCGTCCTCCAGCAGCACATCGACTTCGACGGTGGGATTGCCGCGGCTGTCGAGGATTTCGCGGCCGTGGATGTCGATGATCGCGGTCATGGGTCGGGTCCTGTTGAAAAGGCCATCGCTGGCCGGATGAGGAAGGCGCCCGCCTGTTATCGACGCCGCGCCGGCAAGGCAACCGGTGCCGCGGGAATTTTCGCGGGAAATTCGCGGCGCTATGGAACCATTCGGCGCGCCTTGCTATATAATGGGGACAGGATCATCGACGGCACGGCAGGCGTGGCGTTCGACACAGATGAAGAGGATGACGTGATGGCCAAAGCCGCTACTCCCGCGACGAAAAAGGCTGCTCCCCGCGCCAAGGCACCGGCAAAGGCCGGTGCGACCAAGGCTGCCCCGGCTCGCAATCCCGCGACCGTGAAGGCGGCGAAGGACCATCCGATCCGCGATCAGCTTGCCGCGACGCGCGACACGATCAAGACCGAAGCCGGCAAGAAGGCCGCCTCGCTGAAGGACGAAGCGACGACGCTCGCCAACCAGGCATCGACGAAGGCCCGCGACGCGGCAGCCAAGGGCAAGGACAAGGCCGCCGAAGCCGTCGGCAGCCTCGCCAAGATGCTCGAGGACAGCGCCGGTACCGTCGACAGCAAGTTCGGCAAGCAATATGGCGACTATGCTCGCTCGGCCGCCTCGACCGTCGCGGGCCTCGCCTCGACGCTCGACCAGAAGGACCTCGACGAACTCGCTGCTTCGACGCGCGATTTCGTCAAGAAGAGCCCGGCGGTCGCTGTCGGCGCCGCGGCGGTGATCGGTTTCGTTCTCGCCCGGATGCTGAAGGGCTCGAACAACGGCTGATCTGTCTTGCCGCCGCACGATCCCGACACGCCGCCCGCCTCCGATAGGCGCGCCTTCGATGGCGTAAGCCACGGTTACGCGCCCAACGGTCCCGCCGCGCCGCCGCCACCGGTGCCGATCGAGGACATCGTCCGCGATGTCGTCGACAATCTGTCGACGACCGCCAGAGCGGAACTGGCGCTGCTCGAAGCACGCGGCGCGCTCGCCGGACACGGAATCAAATGGGCGTCGGCTTGGGGTTTCGTCGCCGCCTGCGCGCTGCTCGTGGCGATGCTGGCGGTGGCGTTCGGCGCGATCCTGGTCCTCGCCCCGCACGTCGGACCGCTGCTCGCGACGCTGATCGTCTTTGCGTCGCTGATCGCGCTTGCGGGCTTCGCCGGCTGGCGCGCGAAGGTCAGCGTCGGCGATGTCAGGACGGCGCTGCGCCGCGATCTGATGCACGAGGGAGACGACGACTGATGCCCGCATCGCGCAACCGCCTGATCAACGCCGCGCGCCGGTCGATGATGCAGCGCGCGCAGCTGCGCCGCAAACTGGACGTGGCGCAGCAGGCCTTCAAACCGCAGGCGCTCGTCGATCGCGGCAAATATCGCCTGAGCGCCGCGGTCGACGACACCGCGCACGCGGTCCGCAAGCAGTTTCGCGACAACCGCCTGCCGATCACGCTGGCCGCCGTCGCCGGGCTCGCATGGATGTTTCGCGAACCGATCAGAACGTACGCCCCCACGGTCGGGCGCAAGGCACGCGATCTCGCGAACGCGCTCGCCGAACGACTGCGCCCCGCCGACACGGCTGCGGACGAAAGTGCACAGACGATGGAGAATGACGATGAAGCCCTTCGGTGAAACCGCCCGCGACGCGCAGGCGAAAGCGAATGAACTTGCGGAGAAGACCGCCGAAAATGCTCGCGCAACCGCCGAGGCGGCAAAGGCGCGCATCCAGGAAGGCTATGGCCGCGCGCGCGCGGCGACGAGCGAGCTCGCGTCCAAAGGCCGCGAACAGGCTGACGCGGCACGCGAGGCCGCTGAGCAAGCCTATGAGAAGGGCAAGGCCCAGGCGAAGCGCGCGGGCGGCAAGCTCAAGACCGTGGCCGAGGAACAGCCGCTTGCGCTGCTCGCGGGTGCCGCGGCGGTGGGGGCGCTGCTCGGCTCGCTGCTGCCGAAGCGCGGGGATTCCGAATAGGCCGTCATCCGCACTGAGCCGGCGCGCTGAGCCGGGAGCGCCGAAGCAGGTCCGCGGTGGTCTGCTGCGACCATGGCGGCCCCTTGCCGTAACGGCGCGGGGCTGTTAGGGGCGCGCCCTTCCCTCCCCAGCGCTGCACGCCAAGGAATATAGACAATGAGCAAGCTGCACCTCGTCTTCGGTGGTCGCGTCAGCGATCCCCAGGGCCTCGATTTCGTCGACCTGAACAACCTCGACATCGTCGGCCTGTTCCCCGACTACAAGGCCGCCGAAAAGGCATGGCGCGCCGCCGCGCAGCGCACCGTCGACGACGCCGAGATGAAATATGTCGTCGTCCACCTGCACAAACTGCTGCAGCCCGACGCCGACGCCTGATCCGTCGTTCTGCCGCAAGCCGCGATCACTCGTTTCCTTTCCCACATCCGCCGTCTGCTCCGTCCACGCTAATCGTTTGCGGATTTGGCGACGAAGTGGCAGATGACCGGCGCTGGATCGGTGGGAACGGGATATGCACTGGGGCGACACCGTAAAATCGAAGATCGAAACGGTCGGCTCCCTCGTTCTGGGAATCGATCCGGCGCCGGATCATGCGCCCTTGTCGCTGTGCGACCGGTCCGATCTGTTCCTGGAACGATACGTCACGGCCCTTCTCGACGGCGCGGAAGGCAAGGTCGGCTTCGTCAAATTCCAGTCGGCTCATTTCGAGGCATTCGGCAGCGACGGGGTGGCCAGCCTCGCACGATGCATCGCGATCGCGCGCGAACGTAGGATGGCGGTGATCCTCGATGCGAAGCGCGGAGATATCGGATCGACCGCCGATGCTTACGCGCGCGCCTATCTGGTGCCGGGCGGCTCGGACCTTGAAGTCGACTGCCTGACGGTCAACCCGTTCCTGGGGCCGGAAACGCTCGAGCCCTTCGTCAATTGCGCCCGCGATTACGGCAAGGGGCTCTTCATTCTCGTCAAGACCTCCAATCCCGGATCGGGTTGGCTTCAGGATCAAAGCGTGGACGGCGCTCCCGTGTCGGAGCGCGTAGCCGAAACCGTGGCCGAGTGGGCGGACGAAACCCTTGGCGATTGCGGGATAGGCGCGGTCGGCCGTTGTCGGCACGACTTACCCGTCGCAGGGGCAACGATTGCGAACCGTCATGCCGCGCTCGATCTTTCTCGCGCCGGGCTTGGGTTTTCAGGGCGGGGACCCGCGCGCGACTTCCGCCCTCGCGACGCCGACCGGGCCCGTGCTCATTTCCGCCTCGCGCGGCGTCGCAGCCGTCGAAGATCGCGAGATGCCGCTCGATGCCTATCGCGCCCTGATCCGAAGCCGCCTTGACGGATTTCGCCAGACCCTCAGCCCCGCCGCGATACCCGCTTCCTTGCCGGGATGATGGTCAGCGAAAATTGTCGGCGTAGGCCTGGATCTTCAGACGGCGCGTCGGCGTCGGGATGATTTCGACCTCCAGACCCTCGCGCTCGGCATAGGCGAGCGCCTCGTCGCGGCTCGCAAAGCCCAGGCGAAGCTGACGCTGCGTGTCGCCGCTGCCCGCCCAGCCCATCAGCGGATCGGCCTTGCGCGGTTCGGCGGGGGCGAACTCCAGCATCCAGCGCTGCGTTCCGGCGCGGCCGGACTGCATCGCATTCTTGGGCTTCTGGAAAATCCGCGCTTTCATGGTTCGTCCTCAACTGGTGCTGGTGCCGATGCCGCCGCCTTAGCCATTTGCGGCGCGCCCGGAAAGAGGGCTTATCGCGCGTCGCGCCGCGCCTGCGCCGCCTTGGTGAGCAAGGTCGGCCGCGCGCTCGCCGGGTCGTCGGGCCAGCTGTGTTTCGGATAGCGTCCGCGCATCTCGCGCGCCACCTCGTGCCAGCTTCCTTTCCAGAATGAAACGATGTCGCGCGTCGTCTGGATCGGGCGATGCGCCGGCGAGGTCAGCGCAAGGACGAGCGGCATCGGCGGATCGCCGACGGTCGGATGGCGCGCGAGGCTGAACATCTCCTGCACCCGCACGCTGACCGCCGGCCCGCCCTCGGCGCCATAGTCGATCGCGTGGCGGCTGCCCGCCGGCGTCGCATAGTCGGCGGGCGCCAGCTTTTCGAGCAACTGCCGCGCCGGCCAGTCGAGCAGGCCCGCCAACGCGTCGGCCAGCCGCCGGTCGCCGATGTCGCGCAGCCCCCGGCAACTGCCGAGCAACGGTTCGAGCCAGATGTCGAGGCTGTCGGCAAGCGCGGCCGTCGACAGCGCGTCGAGTCCGGCGAAAGAAGCCCGCTGACGCAGCGCCTGCGATGCCGGGCCCCAGCCGATCAGCCCGAGCCCCTTGTCGCGCACCGCGGCAAGCCGCACCGCACCGTCGTCCTCGGCCCCGGCCTCGCGCGCCGTCCGGCCGCTTGTCAGCACAACCGCGCCCAGCCGCCGTTCGCGGCGGTGATCGACGCGGTCGCTATCGGCGTCGTAGCGGCTCGCCGTCTGCTGAACGATGCGGTCGGCGAAGATCGCCTCGACCTCGGCCGCGTCGATCGCCGCCGCGGCGAGGATGCGCACGCCCGCCGCATGCCCTTGCGCATCGGCGATGGCGAGCCATTCGCTACCCGCGAGCGGATCGACGGGGTCGATGCGATAGGCGCGCCCGCCGACGCTCAGATATTCGCCGCGCTGGCCGGCGCGCCGGCGCGCGACGCGGTCGGGCCACGCCGTCGCGATCCAGCCGCCGATCGAGCGCGTTTCGCCCGACCCGGACGGTTCCGCCAATCGCTCGCCCAGCGCGACAAGGCGCCGGGCCAGACGTATCGCGCCCTCGGCGCGGTCGCCCTTCATCGCCTTCCAGCGGCCGAGCCGCGCCTCGATATCGACGCCGCGACCGCCAAGCCCCGGCTCGGTGAGCAGCACCGCGAGCCGCGCCGCGAGACCGGCCTCACCCGCCCCCGCCGCGTCGAGCAGCATGTGCGCAAGCGGCACCGGCAGCGGCACGGCCGCGAGCGCCTGGCCATGCGGCGTGATCCGCCCGTCGTCGCCGAGCGCGCCGATCGCCTGCAATCGCCCCTTGGCCTCGGCGACCGCGGCCGGCGACGGCGGATCGAGCCAGCCGAGCTGCCGCGGATCGACGATGCCCCAGCTCGCGCAATCGAGCACGACCGGCATCAGGTCGTTCTCGTGGATTTCGGGCGGGTCGAACGGCGGCATGCCCGCGGTCGCCGCCGCTTCCCACAGCCGATAGGCAACCCCCGGCGCCTGACGCGCCGCACGCCCCGCACGCTGGGTCGCCGATGCCTGGCTTGCCCGTTCGGTGACGAGCCGCGCGATCCCCGCCGCCTTGTCGAAACGCGGGCGGCGCGACAGACCGGCGTCGATGACGATGCGCACGCCGTCGATGGTCAGGCTGGTCTCCGCGATGCTCGTCGCGAGGATCAGCTTGCGCCCGCCATCGGGGTCGCGCACCAGCGCCTTGCGCTGCTGCGCCGGGTCGACCTGCCCATGGAGGCGATGGACGACGAGAGGCAGGCCGGCCGCCTCGACCGCCGCCGCGGCGCGCTCGATGTCGGCAGCGCCGGGCAGGAAGGCGAGCATGTCGCCCTCCGGTTCGTCGGCCATCGCCTGCCGCGCCGTCGCCAGCAGCGATGCTTCGAGCCGATCCTCGGCGCGGCGGCCGACATGCCGCAGGTCGAGCGGCCAGCTTTTCCCCTCGCTCCGGATCACCGCCGCGTCGCCGAGCAGGGCGCTAAAGCGTGCGCCATCGAGCGTCGCCGACATGGCGACGAGACGCAGGTCGTCGCGCAGCCCCTGTTGCGCGTCGATGGCCAGCGCGAGCGCGAAATCGCCGTCGAGGCTGCGTTCGTGGACCTCGTCGAACAGCACCGCCGACACGCCCTGAAGCTCCGGGTCGGCGAGGATGCGATTGCGGAACAGGCCGGGGGTCATCACCAGCAGCCGCGTCGCGGGCGACTGGCGGCTGTCGAGCCGCGTCGCATAGCCGACGAGCCCACCGACCGCGGCGCCCATTTCCTCGGCGATCCGTTCGGCCGCGGCGCGCGCCGCGAGCCGGCGCGGCGAAAGCAGCCATATCGCGCCCTTGCACCACGGTTGGTCGAGCAGGGCGGGCGCGACGCGCGTCGTCTTGCCCGCACCGGGCGGCGCGACGACGACAGCATTGGGTTTCAGGGTCAGCGCCGCCAATATGTCGGGCAGCACCGCGTCGATCGGCAGGATCGTCGACCCGCGCGTCATCCCCGGTTCAATAGGCGCGGGCGACCGCGAAGGCGACGGCTTCGGTCAGCGCCGCCTTGGCCCGGCTGGCACGGAAGCCGCCGATCGCATCGACCGCGCGCTGGCCGTAGTGACGCGCCCGCGCCAGCGTGTCGGCAATCGTGTCGTGCTTCAGCAGCAGCGCGGTCGCATGGGCGAGGTCGTCGTCCGAGGTCCGGTGGCCGACGATCGCCTGCTTCCAGAATTCGCGCTCCTCCGCCGTGCCGCGCGCATAGGCGAGGATGACGGGCAGCGTGACCTTGCCATCGCGGAAATCGTCGCCGACCCCCTTCCCCATCGTCGCCTCGTCGGAGACATAGTCGATCGCATCGTCGACAAGCTGGAAGGCGATGCCGAGATTGCGGCCATAGGCGTCGAGCGCCGCCTCGGTCGCCTCGTCGCGCTCGGCGACCACCGCCGCGATCTTGCACGCCGCGGCGAACAGTTCGGCGGTCTTGGCGTTGATGATCTCGAGATACTGGTCCTCGCTCGTCTCGATCCGGCGCTGCGCCGAAAGCTGGTTCACCTCGCCCTCGGCAATCACCGCGGACGCGCGGGAGAGGATCTTCAGCACCTTCAGCGAACCGTCCTCAACCATCACCTCGAAGGCGCGGCTGAACAGGAAATCGCCGACGAGGACCGACGCGCTGTTGCCCCAGATGATGTTCGCGGTCTTGCGGCCGCGGCGCAGGTCCGACCCATCGACGACATCGTCGTGGAGCAGCGTCGCGGTGTGGATGAACTCGACCGCCGCGGCGAGCTTGCAATGGCGGTGGCCCGGATAATCGAGCAACTTTCCGCACGCCAGCGTCAGCATCGGCCGCATCCGCTTGCCGCCGCCCGCGATCAGATGACCCGCCAGCTCGGGGATCAAGGGCACCTGCGACTGCATGCGGTCGAGGATGACCGCATTCACCTCGTTCATATCGGCGGCGACGAGCGCCATCATCGGGTCGAGCGAGGGCGGCCGGTCGCCGTGGAGCTGGAGGATTTCGGCAGTCATGACGCGGCGAGCCTTGGCCGCGCCATCCCGATTTTGCAACGACTTTCGGCTTGCCAGCCGCCCCCCGCCGGTGCCAAGCGTGCCGGGCACGAGAGGAGCCGCGCATGGACGACCAGTTGAGCCGTTACCGCCAGAGCATCGACAATATCGACGCGGCGCTGATCTATATGCTCGCCGAACGGTTCAAGGTGACGAAGGCGGTGGGCGAGTTGAAGGCACGGATCGACCTGCCGCCTGCCGATCCCGACCGCGAGGCGCGCCAGGTCGAGCGGCTGCGCGGCCTGGCCCGGGAGGCCGACCTCGACCCCGAGTTCAGCGAGAAATTCCTCCGCTTCATCATCGACGAAGTGATCCGCCACCACGAACATTTCAAAAGGGAGGCCGGTGCATGACCCTCGATCACCCCATTTTCGCCAAATGGCCGGCGCGCCATCCCGAGCGGCTGCAACTCTTCACCGCGCCGACCCCCAACGGCGTCAAGGCGAGCATCATGCTCGAGGAAACGGGCCTGCCCTATGAGGCGCATCGCATCGACATCATGGCGAACGAAAGCCATGACCCGGCCTTTCTGGCACTGAACCCCAACGGCAAGATTCCGGCGATCTACGATCCCGACGGACCGGGCGGAAAGCCGCTGGCGCTGTTCGAATCGGGGGCGATCCTGATCTATCTCGCCGACAAGACGGGGATGTTCCTGCCCGCCGATCCCAACGCCCGCTACGAAACGATCCAGTGGGTGATGTGGCAGATGGGCGGTGCCGGCCCGATGTTCGGCCAGCTCGGCTTCTTCCACAAGTTCGCCGGACGCGACTATGAGGACAAGCGTCCGCGCGACCGCTACGCGGCCGAATCCGCGCGGCTGCTCGGGGTGCTCGACGACCGGCTCGATGGACGGACGTGGATCATGGACGAGGGTTACAGCATCGCCGACATCTCGCTGCTCGGCTGGGTGCGCAACCTGATCGGGTTCTACGACGCCGCCGACATCGTCGGGTTCGAGCGGTTCCGCAACGTGCAGGCTTGGCTCGACCGCGGGCTCGCGCGGCCGGCGGTGCAGCGCGGGCTGGAGGTCGGGGCGGCTTAAGCCACAAAAGCCCCGTATGCGCGATTGGGCAGGCGAACGGCGAACGGGTCAAAGAGTCATCGTCATGCCGGCACGGCCGGATAATGCAGGACAGCGGAATTTCGCGCGGGTTCGGTGAGCCGGGAGGTGGAGCGCCCTTCTTACTTTCACCTTGTCGTTCCCGCGAAAGCGGGAAGCCAGGGAAAGGTCAGCTGGCGCATGCTCTGGACCCCCGCTTTCGCGGGGATGACGAAGATGGGGAATGTCCACCGCTCCAGCAACCTGTACCGCTACCCCGCCGGTAGCCGTAGGCGCACGAGCGCGCCGCCCAGGTCCTCGCTTTCCTCCAGCGCGACGCTGCCGCCATAGATTTCGGCGACGTCGCGGACGATCGCCAGGCCCAGACCGGTTCCGGGCTTGTTGCTGTCGAGCCGTACGCCGCGGTCGAAGATGCGATCGCGATCGGTCGGCGAAATGCCCGCGCCGTCGTCCTCGATCAATATCTCTGCCATGTTGCCGTCGCGCTGCACCGTGACGAAGACGCTGCCGCCACCATATTTGGCGGCATTGTCGAGCAGGTTGCCGACCAGTTCGTCGAGGTCCTGGCGCTCGACGCGCGCGACGACATTCCTGTCGCCCGCGGCGTCCAGCCGCACGTCGGGATAGAGTGCGGCGACCGCGCGCGACACGCTGTCGACGCTGGCGAAGACATTGGCGCGCGCCTGCGCCGCGCCGCGCCGACCGACCGCGCGCGCGCGCGCCAGATGATGGTCGACCTGCCGCCGCATCGCCGCCGCCTCGCGCCGCACGATGTCGGCGAGGTCGCTCGTCGAACCGGTGGCGCTAGTGAGCAGGACGGTCAGCGGCGTCTTGAGAGCATGGGCGAGGTTGCCGGCGTGCAGCCGCGCCTCCTCCGCCTGCTTTTCATTGTGCGCGAGCAGCGCGTTGAGTTCATCGACCATCGGCTGCACCTCCAGCGGCAGCGGCGCGATGATGCGGCGATTTTCCCCGCCGCGCATCGCCGCGATCGCGCGGCGGATATGGCGCAGCGGCCACAGGCCATAGAAGGTCTGCAAGCCCGCGAGCACGATCAGGCCAAGGCCGAGCAGCGCCAGGCTGGGGATCAGCGTCGCGCGCACCGCCCGGATCTGAAGGTCGAGCGCCTCGCGCGACTGGGCGATCTGGAAGCGCCAGTTGACCCTGCTGCCGGGCAGCACGACATCACGCTCGAGCACGCGCAGTTCCT
This sequence comes from Sphingopyxis sp. MG, assembly GCF_002953155.1. NCBI lineage: Bacteria > Pseudomonadati > Pseudomonadota > Alphaproteobacteria > Sphingomonadales > Sphingopyxidaceae > Sphingopyxis > Sphingopyxis sp. MG. The sequence continues at coordinate 1,442,741 of NZ_CP026381.1, read as the reverse complement.
CATCGGGGAACTGGCGGCTGTCATAGGTGTGGAGTTGCCGGTCGTCGTGCTTGTCCGACGTGTCGAGGCGACGCTCCCACAGCGAGCGCGACGGATAGGGTTCCTGCCCGCCGCCGCTGATCTGCCAGTAAAGGCCGCTGTACGGTTCGAGGAATCGCTGATCGCCGAGCGGCTCGATCATCCGCACCTCGCCGTCGGGACCGATTTCCGACGAGCGGATCATCGCGATCAGCACATATTCGAGGTTCGAATCGAAATTGCGCGTTATCGCGCCGGTCAGCACCCGGTCGAGCGCGAAGCCGCCGCCGATCAGCAGCAGCGATATCCACAGCGCGGCGATCGCGATCATGCGCCGCGCCAGCGAGCCGGTGATGCGGCTCGTCAGCGCCGGGCGCGATGCGAAATCGTCGCTCGCCGCTTCCGCTTTCGCCGCATCCCCCTCGGTCATCGGCCGACGGTCAATCCTGTGGATCGTCGAGCTGGTATCCGAGGCCGCGGATGGTGGTGATGATGTCGGCGCCCAGCTTCTTGCGGATGCGCGTCACGAAAACCTCGATCGTGTTCGAATCGCGGTCGAAATCCTGATCGTAGATATGCTCGATCAGCTCGGTGCGCGACACCACCTTGCCCTTGTGGTGCAGGAGGTAGGAGAGCAGCTTATATTCCTGCGCGGTCAGTTTCACCGGCTCGCCGCCGAGCGTCACGCGGCCCGAGCGGGTGTCGAGGCGCACCTTGCCCGCGACGAGTTCGCTCGACGCATTGCCCGAGGCACGGCGGATCAGCGCGCGCAGCCGCGCGATCAGTTCCTCGGTCTGGAAAGGCTTGGCGAGATAGTCGTCGGCACCGGCGTCGAGCCCGGCGACCTTGTCCGACCAGCTGTCGCGCGCGGTCAGGACGAGCACGGGGAAATTGCGCTTTTCCTTGCGCCAGCGGTCGAGCACGGTCAGCCCGTCGATCTCCGGCAGGCCGAGGTCGAGGATCGCGGCATCGTAGCTTTCGGTCGAACCCAGGAAATGCCCCTCCTCGCCGTCGGTGGCAAGGTCGACGGCATAGCCGTTTGCTTCGAGCGTCGCCTTGAGCTGCGGCCCGAGCGTGGGTTCATCTTCAACAATCAGGATCCGCATTCAAAGGCCTTTCTGCCGCGGACCGGCACCCGCCGGCCGCCTGGGTTGCGACTGTCTAACAACTCCGAACGATCATCGCAAAATGTCGTTGCACGAAGCGGGATTCAGCGGAAGGAATTCAGGGCTTGCGGCCCACGATGCGGCCGGTGCGCGCGTCGACATAGACGACGACGACCTGGCTGCCGTCCATGAACTTGAGCGCATAGACCATCTGGCTGGCGATGAACTGCGGCCCGCCGAGATAGGTCATTCCATTATAGGGCGGACGCGAGCGCACCTCCGCGATCAGCTTGTTGAGCGGGATCACCTCGCCCTGCGCCGCCGCCTCGCGCAGATGGTCCTGATCGCGGTCGCCGCGCGCGGCCGCGGGGGCGCCCGTCGAAAGCAGGACCGCCGAAGCGAGCGAAAGGATCAGGGCGCGGGTCATGACCGCATCCTGTAAGTCCGACGCATTGAATAGGCGATGAATGACGTGGTCAGCCCCCATATCGCTTCGGGTTCGGCCGTCCGGATCATGGTGGGCGCGGCAAGGATTGAACTTGCGACCCCACCCGTGTGAAGGGTGTGCTCTACCACTGAGCTACGCGCCCGTTCCGGCATGTTGCGGCTGATGCCGCGTCCGAAAGCGGGTCGTCCATAACCGCTGCGGCGATGATTGCAACGGGCTTTTGCACGCACCGCATGCAAATCGGGCCGCGACTTGCGCCGCGGCCCGAGATTTGTTCGCCAAAAGGCGCCTGCCTTAGTTGCAGGCGTCCTTGAGGGCCTTGCCGGCCTTGAACTTCGGCTGGTTCGACGCCGCGATGGTCATCGTCTCGCCGGTGCGCGGGTTGCGGCCGGTCGACGCCTTGCGCTTGCTGACCGAGAACGTCCCGAAGCCGACGAGACGGACTTCGCCGCCCTTCTTCAGCGATGCGGTAATCGCGTCGAAAACGGCCTCGACCGCCTTGCTCGCATCGCCCTTGGTCAGGCCGCTCGAGTCAGCGACGGTGGCGATCAGGTCTTGCTTGTTCATGCCTAAGGAACCCCTGTGAGTGGTTGTAAGTGATTCATGGCCTTGCCATGGCGCGTCACTAACGCCGTTTCACCCCGCCTTGTCAAAGCAAAAAACGGGGAAAAACGCCCCGAATCGGCGTTTTTGCGACGAAAAGCGCTCCGTACGCCACGCCCGGTCAGTGCCGGATCGCCGATTCGGGGTCGGCGCCGGGCGCCAGCGGCGGCGACGCGGCCAGTTCGTCGGCCTCGGTCCACTCGATCGGTTCGACGGGTCCGGTCAACGCTTCGGCCAGGACCTGGTCGGCGTGACTGACCGGCACGATCCGGAGCTTCTCGGTGATATTCGCCGGAATCTCGACCAGATCCTTCTCATTCTCCTCGGGAATCAGGACGGTCGTGATGCCGCCGCGCAGCGCCGCGAGCAGCTTTTCCTTGAGCCCGCCGATCGCGAGCACCCGCCCGCGCAGCGTCACCTCGCCGGTCATCGCGACATCCTTGCGCACCGGGATGCCGGTGAGCGTCGACACCATCGCGGTGACCATGCCGACGCCCGCCGACGGACCGTCCTTGGGCACCGCGCCTTCGGGCAGGTGGATATGGATGTCCTTGCGCGCGAACAGGCTGGGCTTGATGCCATAGGCCGGGGCGCGCGCCTTCACGAACGACAGCGCCGCCTGCACCGATTCGGTCATCACCTCGCCGAGCTTGCCGGTCGTCCGCACCTGGCCCTTGCCGGCGACGGTCACCGCCTCGATCGTCAGCAGTTCGCCGCCGACCTCGGTCCAGGCAAGGCCGGTGACCGCACCGACCTGATCCTCGCGATCGCCGACGCCGTGGCGGAATTTCTGCACGCCGGAAAACTCGGCCAGATTCTCGGGCGTGATGGTGACGCTCGTCACCTTGCCTTCGAGAATCCGGCGCAGCGCCTTGCGCGCCAGCCGCGCGATCTCGCGCTCCAGCGTGCGGACGCCCGCTTCACGCGTGTAATAGCGGATGAGGTCGCGCAGCCCGTCTTCGGTCAGTTCGAACTCGTCGGGCTTCAGCCCATGCGCCTCGACCTGCTTGGCGATCAGGTGACGCTTGGCGATCTCGACCTTCTCGTCCTCGGTATAGCCTTCGAGCCGGATGATCTCCATGCGGTCGAGCAAAGGCTGCGGCAGGTTGAGCGAGTTGGCCGTCGTCACGAACATCACGTCCGACAGGTCGACGTCGATTTCCAGATAATGGTCCTGGAACTTCGCATTCTGTTCGGGATCGAGCACCTCGAGCAGCGCCGACGCCGGGTCGCCGCGGAAATCCTGGCCGAGCTTGTCGATCTCGTCGAGCAGGATCAGCGGGTTCATCGCCCCCGCCTTCTTGAGGTTGGTGACGATCTTGCCCGGCAGCGAGCCGATATAGGTGCGGCGATGGCCGCGAATCTCGGCCTCGTCACGCACGCCGCCCAGCGACTGGCGCACGAACGCGCGGCCCGTCGCCTTGGCGATGCTGCGGCCCAGCGAGGTCTTGCCGACGCCCGGCGGGCCGACGAGGCACAGGATCGGCCCCTTCAGCTTGTTGGTCCGCGCCTGCACCGCGAGATATTCGACGATGCGGTCCTTGACCTTTTCGAGCGCATAATGGTCGTCGTCGAGCACCGCCTGCGCGGTCGCGATATCCTTCTTGAGCTTCGACTTCTTGCCCCAGGGCAGGCCGAGCAGCGTGTCGAGATAGTTGCGGACGACCGTCGCCTCGGCCGACATCGGCGCCATCGCACGCAGCTTCTTCAATTCGGCTTCGGCCTTGGCCTTGGCTTCCTTCGACAGCTTGAGCGTGTCGATCTTCGTCTGGAGTTCGGCAAGATCGTCGCCACCCTCGCCATTGTCGTTACCGAGTTCGCGCTGGATCGCCTTCAACTGTTCGTTGAGATAATATTCGCGCTGGCTCTTCTCCATCTGCCGCTTCACGCGGCCGCGGATCTTCTTTTCGACCTGCAGCACGCCGAGTTCGCCCTCCATGAAGGCGAACACCATTTCGAGCCGCTTGGCGGGCGCCTCTTCCACAAGCAGCGCCTGCTTGTCGGCGACCTTGATGTTGAGGTTGCCGGCGACCGAATCGGCGAGGCGCGAGGCGTCGTCGATCTGCGAGAGTTGCACCGCGGTTTCGGCGGGCATCTTCTTGTTGAGCTTCGCATATTGCTCGAACTGGTCGACCACCGACCGCATCAGCGCGGCGGTGTCGACGCTGTCGTCGACCGCGTCGGCGGTGGGATCGACGGTCGCCATCACGGCCTTGTCCTCGGTCGCGAGGTCGATCAGCCGGGCGCGCTGCTTGCCCTCGACGAGCACGCGGACGGTGCCGTCGGGCAACTTCAGGAGTTGGAGCACCGTTGCAATTACGCCGGTATCGTAGAGGTCGTCGCGTACCGGATCGTCCTCGCCCGGATCGAGCTGGGCGACGAGGAAGATTTCCTTGTCGGCCTCCATCGCCGTCTCGAGCGCCGCGACCGAACGGTCGCGGCCGACGAACAGCGGAACGATCATGTGCGGGAAAACGACGATGTCACGTAGCGGAAGAAGGGGAAAGGTCTGGCTCATCAGGGCTCCTGGAAGGCGCTCCGAGCGGACGCGCCTCCCTGTTCATAGGGTCGTTATCGCTAATATGGCGTAACCTGCCGCCTATTCAATGACACGGGGCTGAACGGCGACCTCCCAACTCCGCGAACGGGGGTTCAGGGCGCCGGGGAGACCTCAGAACGGCAGCTTGAAGCCCGGGGGCAGCGGCAGGCCGCTCGTCATCTTGCCCATTTCCTCGTTACTCGCCTGGTCGGCCTTGTCGCGCGCGTCGTTGAAGGCGGCGGCGAGCAGGTCCTCGAGCATCTGCTTCTCGCCCGGGACCATCAGGCTGTCGTCGATCGCGATGCCCTTGATCCGCCCCTTCGCGCTGGCGCGAATCCGCACGAGCCCGCCGCCCGAGACGCCTTCGACCTCGATCGTGTCGAGCTTGGCCTGCGCCTCCTGCATCTGCGCCTGCACCGAAGCGGCCGCTTCCTGCGCCGCCTTCATCATTTCCTCGATGGATTTCATGACTGGAACCTTTGCTGATGATGCTCGTCCTCGACAAGCCTTGCGTCGGGAAAAGCCGCCAGGGCAGCCTTCACGACAGGCAGTTCGCGAATCCGCGCGTCATTGTCGGCGCTCTTCGCTTCCGCCACGTCCTTCAGGCTCGGGCGCGCCTCGCCTTCGCCGGCGCGCACTTGCCAATGACTGCCCGTCTGCGCGCGCAGCACCTCCCCCAGCCGGCGCGCGAAATCGCCGTCGAGCGTCGGGACCGCGGCGAACACCAGCAGCCCGGGCTCCAGCTCGATCACGCGCACCTCGTCATGGACCTGCCGTGCGAGCTGCTGGTGCCCGCTGCTGTCGAGAAGATGATGAATCTGCCGGATCGTGAGCGCCACCGCCGGAGTCTCGGCGGGCGCCACTGCCGCGCTCTCCGGTCCGGCCGCCGCGGGACCCGGCGAAGGGGGCGCCGACAGGGCGGACGCACCGCCCGCCTCGATGCGCTTCGCGAGCTCGCCCGGATCGGGCAGCGAGGCGGCGTAGATGACGCGCAGCAGCAGCATTTCGAGATGCTCGAGCGGATTATTCGCGCGCAGCACCTCCTCATGCCCCTTGAGCAGGAGCTGCCAGAGGCGGTTCAGCGGCGCGAAGCCCAGCTTCTGCGCCCAGTCGCCGATGCGCGCGCGGTCATCGTCCGACAGCGCCGGGTCCTCGTGGCGCGACACCTTGGCAAGGGTGACGGCATGCGTCAGGTCCATCAGCCCGCGCACCATCGCGACCGGTTCGATCCCCAGCGCATATTGGGCGCGGGCGAGGTCGATCGCGCCGCCCGCATCGCCCTCCAGGATCGCCGCCATGAGTTGCGCGATCGTCGAGCGATCCGACAGGCCGAGCATCGTGCGCACCTGCTCGGCGGCGATCCGGCCACCGCCGCCGCCGGATTCGAGATCGGCGTGCGCGATCGCCTGGTCGAGGATCGACAGCCCGTCGCGCACCGAACCCTCGGCCGCATTGGCGATCAGCCAGATCGCCGGCGCCTCCGCCTCCACCCCTTCCTTCTGGAGGATGGCGCTGAAATGCGCGAACAGCATGTCGGGGGTGATGCGGCGGAGGTCGAAGCGCTGGCAGCGCGACAGCACCGTCACCGGCACCTTGTTGACCTCTGTCGTCGCAAACAGGAACTTGACGTGCGGCGGGGGTTCCTCAAGCGTTTTCAGCAGCGCGTTGAAGGCGTTGCGCGACAGCATGTGCACTTCGTCGATGATGTAGATCTTGTAGCGTGCCGACACCGCGGCGTAGCGCACCGCCTCGATGATCTCGCGCACGTCGTCGACGCCGGTGTTCGACGCGGCATCCATCTCGATCACGTCGATATGGCGGCCTTCGGTGATCGCGCGGCACGGTTCGCAGACGCCGCACGGATCGATCGTCGGCCCGCCCTGCCCGTCGGGACCGATGCAGTTGAGCGCCTTGGCGATCAGCCGCGCGGTCGAGGTCTTGCCGACACCGCGCACCCCGGTCATCAGGAAAGCATGCGCGAGCCGATCGCGGGCGATCGCATTGCCGAGCGTGCGGACCATCGCGTCCTGGCCGATCAGTTCGGCAAAGGTCTGCGGCCGATATTTGCGCGCAAGGACGCGGTAAGGCCCGGCCTGCGCGGCGGGCTGCGCCGGCGTTTCGGGCAGGTCCATTCCCGGCATCGCGGGTTCATCGTCGGCGGAATCGCTCATGCGCCCGTCTTAGGGGCGGCCGGAGCGCTTGTCGAAGGGGAATGCGAGGCCGCCGCACCCACATGCTTACGTCATCCCGGGGTGACGATTCAGACATGTCGTGAGGGTGGGAGCCGGAACGACCCGCAGCGAATTCGTTGCGGCTGCTTCCTTCCGGACCTGACCGGGTTGGCGAAGACTGCGTCCGCCCGACTCCCGGCGCGGATATGGCGGCGGATCGCGCGAAATGCAAGCAGGAGCCGTTCTGTAGACATCTTTCGGATTTGAATTTCCATTTCCGGCTTCCTACAGATCATGGCGGCACCCGGAGGACGGACGATGGAAGCCAGCGTAAGAAGGATATGAGAGCGTCTTCAACCGCTCCCTCGCCGGCGACACCGATATGACGGAGGTCGCGGCGCTATATGCGTCGGAGTTCATCGCAGCATCGCCTGCGGGCGTGGTGACCGGCAAGAACGACGATCAGCTGAAACAGGTCATGGCGCAGGGCTATGAACGCTATCGGGCGATGGGGACGAAGGAGATGCGGATACGCGACATCCGCGTTTCCCCCATGGATGAGCATCATTGCGTGGCCCATGTCGCCTGGACGGCACATTATGCCCGCAAGGATCGACCGGATGTGGCAATAGACTTCGACGTTCACTACTTCGTTCAGAAACTGGAGGACGAACCAAAGGTTTTCGGCTGGGTATCGGGCGACGAACGGGCGCTTCTGAAAGAGCATGGTATCGTCTGAGGTCGATTCAACGCGCGCCCTGCATGTTGCGGCTTTCCCCCGGGATATGCACGGTCAGTCCGTCGAGCGCCTCGGTCAGCACGATCTGGCACGACAGGCGGCTGGTGCGGCGGGCGCCGGCGGCGAGGTCGAGCATATCCTCTTCCTCTTCGCTCGCGGGCGGCAGGCGGTCGAAATCCTCGCGCACGACGATGACGTGGCAGGTCGAGCAGGCCATCTGGCCTTCGCATGTGCCCTCGAGCGGCATCAGATGCGCCTGCGCGACGTCGAGCAGGACGTCGCCGGGGACCGCCTCGGCCTCGGTGCGACCCTTGCCATCGGCGTGGATGAAAGTGACGCGCATCAATCGACTCCCTGCAGCCGCGCCGCGTCCCTGATCGCGGTCAGGCCGTCGCGCAATTCCGCCTCGCTGGTATAGCGCCCCCAGCCGAGGCGGATCGAGGCGCGCGCATCGGCCTCGCTTACCCCCATCGCGCGAAGCACATGGCTGACCTTTCCGGAGCCGCTGCCGCACGCGCTGCCGAGCGAGAAGGCGACGTTCCGCGCATCGGACATCAGGCGCAGTCCGTTCACCCCCTCGCGCCGGATGTTGAGATTGCCGTGATAGCGCCGCTCGACCGAACCGTTCACCGTCCATCCGGGCAGGCCGTCGAGCGCAAGCGACCAGAGGCGCTCGACATGGCGCGCGTCGGTGTCCGCGCGCTCCGCCATCAGTGCCGCCGCCGCGCCGAAGCCGGCGCACAGTGCGGGCGACACGGTGCCCGACCGCATTCCCTGTTCCTGCGCGCCGCCGAGCAGCAGCGGCGGCAGGTCGACGCCGTCCTTCACCCACAGCGCGCCGATCCCCTTCGGCCCGTGGATCTTGTGCGCCGACAGCGCGATCAGGTCCGGCCCATCGGGAATCGCGACGCGGCCGTAACCCTGCACCGCATCGCACAGCAGCAGGCTTTGCCTCGCATGCGCGGCGGCGACGAAATCGGCGACCGGCTGGATCGTCCCGACCTCATTGTTGACGAGCATCGCCGCGACGATGCCGCCCTCCGGAATCAGCGCCGCATCGGGGGGGAGCGCCAGCCCCTCGCCATCGACCGGCAGGACCGCCGCATTCAGGCGTTCGAGGCATTGCAGCGACGCGGCATGTTCGATGGCGAGCCCCGCGACGCCGCCCGGCTTCGCCTCCGCGCCGCGCAGCAGCGCCCAGTTGAGCGCCTCGGTCGCGCCCGAGGTGAAGAAGACGCGCCCTCCCTTCGGCAGCAGCGCCGCGACCTGGTCGCGCGCGACCTCGACCGCGGCGGCGGCGGCGCGGCCGGCCTTGTGCGTGCTCGACGGATTGGCGAAGCTGTCGCCGTCATCGGACAGCCAGCGCAGCATCGCCTGGCGCGCTTCGGGGGCGAGCGGCGTCGTGGCCTGGTAGTCGAGGTAGATCATTCCGCCGGTCTCTGCTCTTCCATCTCTCATCATCGTCACCCCGGACTTGATCCGGGGTCCATTCACGCAGCGTCGAAAGAATGGACCCCGGATCAAATCCGGGTGACGAACAAGCACTTATTGCGAACGATTCGCAAAAGTTGCAACTTGCCACCGATTTTCTATATAGGCGCCAATTCCGCTCCGCCACCCCGTACCCCACGCGAATCGGTGGCCAGCCCGACACAGATAAAGGTGCTCCATGCCCGACGTCATTTTCCCCGGCCCCGAGGGCCGCATCGAAGGCCGCTTCTCTCCCCCGCCGCGCCCGCGCGCGCCGGTCGCGCTGATCCTGCATCCGCATCCGCAGGGCGGAGGCACGATGAACGACCGCATCACCCAGGCGATGTACAAGAGCTTCGTCGCGCGCGGCTTTGCGACGTTGCGCTTCAACTTCCGCGGCGTCGGACGCAGCCAGGGGACGTTCGACAACGGCATCGGCGAACTCTCCGATGCCGCGTCGGCGCTCGACTGGGTGCAGTCCATCCATCCCGAGGCGCAGACGACCTGGGTCGCCGGCTTCAGCTTCGGCGCCTGGATCGGCATGCAGCTTCTGATGCGCCGCCCCGAAATCCGGGGCTTCCTGTCGGTGGCGCCGCCCGCGAACATGTATGATTTCAGTTTCCTCGCGCCCTGCCCTTCGTCGGGGATCATCGTCGCGGGCGGCGCGGACGAGATCGTGCCGCCCACCGCGGTGCAGAAGCTGGTCGACAAGCTGCGGACGCAAAAGGGCATCACCATCCATCACGACGAGATTCCGCGCGCGAACCACTTCTTCGAGCATGAACTCGACCAGTTGATGAAGAGCCTCGACAATTATCTGGACATGCGGCTCGCGCCCGATTCACCGATCCGGTAACAACCCGTCGCGGGGGCGACGCATCAGGTCGTCGGGATCAGCCAGATCGCGACATTGGCGAACATCACCAGCGCCGCGACGAACATCAGCAGCGCGCGGCGCCGGTCTCCCTTGCGAAAGAGATAGGCGCCGCCGCCGGTCAGCGCGACCCCGGTGAACACCAGAACGGACATGATCGTGTCGGACATCGCGCCGCCTTATCGCCCGCGTCACAAATTTACCACCTCGCTTATGGCAAAGCGGGGCGGCTTCGCCTAAAGCGCGCTCATCCGATTCCCTCGAAACCCAGCGGGAGACGCGCCATGCGCATCGCCATTGCATCCGACCATGCCGCATATGAGCTGAAGGCCCTGCTGGCGGAATGGCTGCGCGGCGAGGGGCACGAGGTTGCCGACCTCGGCACCAACGGGCCGGAATCGGTCGATTATCCCGATTATGGCTACGCTCTCGCCGATGCGGTCGCGACCGGCGGCGCGGAGCGCGGCGTCGCGCTGTGCGGGTCGGGCATCGGCATCTCGATCTCGGTCAATCGCAACCCGGCGTGCCGCTGTGCGCTCGTTTCCGAACCGCTGTCGGCGAGGCTCGCACGCGAGCATAATGACGCGAACGTCATCGCGATGGGCGCGCGGCTGACCGGCATCGACATGGCGAAGGCGTGCCTGACCGCCTTCCTGTCCACCGATTTCGCCGGCGACCGCCACGCGCGCCGCGTCGACAAGCTTTCCAACCCGCAACTGGAGACCAGCCGATGACCACAGACACGCTCGACAAGCCCATCAAATCGGCCGGTTATTTCACCGACGGCGTCGGCACGACCGACCCCGCGGTCGCGGCGGCGATGCAGCATGAGCTGGAACGCGAACGCTATCAGATCGAACTGATCGCGTCCGAGAACATCGTCTCGAAGGCGGTGCTCGAGGCGCAGGGATCGGTCTTCACCAACAAATATGCCGAAGGCTATCCGGGCCGCCGCTATTATCAGGGCTGCGGTCCGTCGGACGAGGTCGAGACGCTGGCGATCGACCGCGCGAAGCAGCTTTTCGACTGCAATTTCGCCAACGTTCAGCCGCATTCGGGCGCGCAAGCGAACGGTGCGGTGATGCTGGCGCTGACCAAGCCGGGCGCGACGATCCTCGGCATGAGCCTCGACGCCGGCGGCCACCTGACGCACGGCGCCGCGCCGGCGCTGTCGGGCAAATGGTTTAACGCCATCCAATATGGCGTGCGCGCCGACGATCATCTCGTCGATTTCGACCAGGTCGAACGCCTTGCCAAGGAGCATCGGCCGGCGCTGATCATCGCGGGCGGTTCGGCCTATCCGCGCACGCTCGACTTCGCGCGCTTCCGCGCCATCGCCGACGATGTCGGCGCGCTGCTGATGGTCGACATGGCGCATTTCGCGGGCCTCGTCGCGGGCGGCGCGCACCCGTCGCCGATGGAACATGCGCATGTCGTCACCACGACGACGCACAAGACGCTGCGCGGCCCGCGCGGCGGTATGGTGCTGACCAATGACGAAGCGATCGCGAAGCGGATCAACTCGGCGGTCTTCCCGGGCCTGCAGGGCGGCCCGCTGGTGCATGTCATCGCCGCGAAGGCGGTCGCCTTCGGCGAAGCGCTGCGCCCTGAGTTCAAGACCTACGCCAGGGCGACGATCGCCAACGCGCAGGCGTTGGCGAACCGGCTGAAGGCTCGGGGCGCCGATATCGTCGCGGGCGGGACCGACACGCACCTTGCGTTGATCGACCTGCGCCCGCTCGGCATCACCGGCCGCGACGCGGACGAAGCGCTCGAACGCAGCGCGATCACCTGCAACAAGAATGGCGTCCCCTTCGACCCGCTGCCGCCGGTCAAGACCAGCGGCATCCGCGTCGGATCGCCCGCCGGCACGACGCGCGGCTTCGGCATCGCCGAATTCGAGGCGATCGGCGACATGGTCGCCGACGTGCTCGAAGCGCTGCGCGACAAGGGCGAGCAGGGTGACGCCGATGTCGAGGCCGACGTCCGCGCGCGCGTCCGCGCCCTGTGCGAACGCTTCCCCATCTATCAGGGATAGGATGATGGCGCGCCAGCACCCCGAGGAGCCGACGCTGGTCGAACTGACGATCGAAGAGGTCAAGGCGATGGGCCGTCAGGGGATGGACCATCCCTCGACGCGCCCGGTGCTGACCGGCGGGGCGATCGGCGCGGTCGCCGGTGCGTTGCTGCCCGTCGTGAGCTGGCCGGTCGGCCTGCTCGCGGGGGCGGCGATCGCGCTCTATGGCCGGGTGAAACGCTGAGCGATGCGCTGTCCCTATTGCGGCCATGAAGACAGCCAGGTGAAGGACAGCCGTCCGACCGAGGACGGCGCCGCGATCCGCCGCCGCCGCCAGTGCGAGGACTGCGGCGCGCGCTTCACCACCTTCGAGCGCATCCAGCTTCGCGAGGTTGCGGTGCTCAAGGCGGGCGGCAGCCGCGAACCCTTCGACCGCGAGAAGCTGATGCGCAGCGTCCAGATCGCGTGCCGCAAGCGCCCGATCGATGGCGCGCGCATCGAGCGGCTGGTGTCGGGCATCCAGCGTCAGCTCGAAACATCGGGCGAGAATGAGGTGAAGGCCTCGCAGATCGGCGCGATGGTGATGGAGGCGCTGAAAGGCTTCGACAGCGTCGCCTATATCCGCTTCGCCAGCGTCTATCGCGATTTCACCGAAGCGAAGGATTTCGAGGAATTCGCCTCGACGATCAACGAAGCAGCGCACAAGGGCGGCTCGTGACCAAGGCGCCCGTCCCGGTTATCGTCCTCGTCCGTCCGCAGCTCGGTGAGAATATCGGCACCGTGGCGCGCGCGATGCTCAACTTCGGGCTGACCGAACTCCGCCTCGTCGCCCCGCGCGACGGCTGGCCCAATCCGGCCGCCGGCCCCGCGGCGTCGGGCGCCGACGTCGTGCTTGCCAACGCCCGGGTCTTCGGCACGCTCGCCGATGCGGTCGCCGACTGCACTCACGTCTACGCCACGACCGTGCGCAAGCGCGGCGTCACCAAGCCGGTGCTGACGCCCGAAGCCGCCGCGACGCAGGTTCATACCACGTCCGGTCGCTCGGCCTATGTCTTCGGCCCCGAACGGTCGGGGCTCGACAGCGACGATGTCGCGCTCGCGCACAACATCGTCACCGTGCCGATCAATCCTGCTTTCGGATCGCTGAACCTCGCGCAGGCGGTGATCCTGATCGCCTATGAATGGTCGAAGGGCGAAGCGCTCGCGAGCCCGCCCGACGTGCCGCTCGATCCCCCTGCTCCGCATCGGGAACTGGAGGATCTGATCGATCACCTCGTCCGCGATCTCGATGCGGCGGGCTATTTCTTTCCGCCCGAACGCACCACCGCGACGCTGCGCACGCTGCGCACCGCGCTGACCAAGACCGGATGGTCGCACAATGATATCAGGATGATGCACGGCATCGTTACGACGCTGGGGAAAGCGCGGAAATCGGCTCGCGGCGACGATAATTAGGCGCGCAGATCGTCCCAGCGGTCGAACTCGTGTGCGATCGACTGTTCGACCAGTTCGTTCCACACCGCCCGGATGCGCGCCGCGTCGAGCCCCGCCGCTTCGGCCGCGCGCCCCACATTGTCGAGCACCTGCGCCTTGCGCGGCTCGTCGCGGACCGCGCCGCGCTCGGCCTTGATCCGCGCCGCCGCGTCCATATAACCGAAGCGACGCGCCAGCAGCGCGACCAGTTCGCGGTCGACCTGGTCGACCCCTTCGCGCACCTCGATCATCGTCTGGCATTGTTCGGGCGGTTTGGCTGTCATGTGCGTCGCCTTTAGCGGCTTTTTCGGCGCTGTCGAGCGGGTCGCCGCACTTGACTCGGACACACGCTCCGTCTAACGGCGCGCCTTCGCAATGGACCCCGCACCCCGGTGAAGCGGCGGTCGCGCAGGAAGGCTTTCCTGTGGTGCGACCCGGGACACAAGCCGAAATCCCTCGGCACACAGCAGATTGGAGACGACCGATGTCGAAGCGCCACAGCGCCAAGTACAAACTCGACCGCCGCATGGGCGAGAATATCTGGGGCCGCCCGAAGAGCCCGGTCAACCGCCGCGAATACGGCCCCGGCCAGCATGGCCAGCGCCGCAAGGGCAAGATGTCCGACTATGGCATCCAGCTTCGCGCCAAGCAGAAGCTGAAGGGTTACTACGGCGACATCACCGAAAAGCAGTTCAAGAAGAACTATATCGAAGCCGCGCGAATGAAGGGCGATACGAGCCAGAATCTGATCGGCCTGCTCGAACGCCGCCTCGACGCGATCGTCTACCGCGCCAAGTTCGCGCCGACGATCTTCTCGGCCCGCCAGCTCGTCAGCCACGGCCACGTCTATGTGAACGGCGTCAAGTGCAACATCGCGAGCCGCCTCGTGAAGCCGGGCGACGAAGTCACGCTGGGCAAGAAGGCCCAGGAAATGGCGCTGGTCGCCGAAGCGCAGAGCCTGCCCGAGCGCGACCTGCCCGAATATGTCGCGGTCGACGGCACCAAGGCGACCTTCGTCCGTGTCCCCGCGCTCGACGAAGTGCCCTATCCGGTGAAGATGGAACCGAACCTGGTCGTCGAATTCTATTCGCGCTGATCGTTCCGGATCACGAAATCAAAGAGGCGGTCCGGCAACGGGCCGCCTCTTTTCGTTTCAGCGCGGCAGGAAGGCTGCAATGCGCGTGAGCATCTCGGTCCGGCTCTTGCTGTCAGACAAACTGTGCGCCAGCCCCGGATATTCGATGAGTTCCACCCGGCCGCCCGCGGCCGTGAGCGCGCGCTTCATCGCCCGCGATTGTTCGATGTCGACATTCTGGTCGAACGTGCCATGCACCATCAGCACGGGCACCCGGATCGCAGCAGCGTTCCGTAACGGCGACCCTTCGCGGACGTGCGGCCCGGACCCGATGTAGTCGCGCACGATGCGCTCCGAAGTGTATTTCTTGCTGTCGTTCTTCAGCATTTCGAGATCGGTAACGGGCGCGATCGCGACGATGGCCTTGAATAGGCCGGGATCGACGACGCCCGATTGCAGCGCCGCATATCCACCATAGGACCAGCCGACGATCGACAGGCGGGCGGGATCGGCGCCCTGCGACAGCAGCCAGCGGCCCGCATCGTCGATGTCGCCGATCGCGGTCCGCCACGACTGGAAACCATTGATCACGAACCATTCGTCGCCATAGCCGGCCGAACCGCGAAAATTGGGCTGCACGACGGCGAAACCCTTGTGCGCGAGATATTGCGCGAGCCAGTCGAAGCCCCATTCATCGCGCGCAGATGGGCCGCCATGCGGCATGACGATGGCGGGAAGCCCTTTCGCGTCGCTGCGCCCCGGCGGGAGCGTCAGATAGCCAGGGATCGACGTGCCGTCGGCCGAAGCATAGCGGATCGGACGAACGGGAGAGAGAGTGATATCCGCCAGCAGCGGTCGCTCATCGAGCAACGGACGCAATTCCTTGGCGGCAGGCGTATAGCGATAATAGCGTCCGGCGTCGGTGTCGGATCCCACCCACAGCAACCAATGCTTTTCGTCGGCCGACGCATCAATAAAATTGACCTGCTTGTCGCCGAGCGCGCGCGCCAGCGCCTGGGCCATCGCCTCCACCTTGGGATCGGTCACGACCATCTGGCGCTTTTCGGTGGCGAAAGTCACGCCGACAACGCGCTGATCGCGGCCCACGCGAACCAGCCCGTCAACATCAACATGCGGATGCGCGAAGAGGGTTTCGGTGGCCCCCGATCCATCGAGTCGCCTGGCGACCGCCGCGCGGCGCCCGTCGACCTTGTCGAAACCGATGGCACGATCGGTCGCGGCATCGACGGTATAGGGATCGAACCCGTCCGACGTCAGCACGTCGACCGTCGACAGCGGCTGCCAGTTGCCGCCGGCGGCAGGTTGGAAAAGATAGGTAAGCGTGCGGCTCAGATTATCGGTCCGCCCCTTAATCGGATGCGTCCCCATGATACGCAGACGCCCCTTGCCGTCGGTGATGAATTCGACGGCATCGGGGTGCGGCTTTTCAACCACGCGCACGCTGCCCGACTGCACGTCGACTCGGTCGACTCCCAGCCCCTCCGCATCCTTTGTAATCAACGAGGATGTATAGCGGTTGACCTCCGGAACATGGCTGCGCGTCATCAGGATCGAATCCTCCTGATCGGGCAGCCAGTCGATGACGCCTCCGCCCCGCAGATCATAGCCCAGTGCGTTGCGTCCGCGGCGAACGCTCAGCGATTTCGCATTGCGACCGTCGGCATCGACTCCGACGATGTTGCTGAACCCCAGCAATTCGTCGCCATATTTCTGCACACCGCCGACCTGGCAGATGAGCCGCCGGTCGTTGGCCCATCGACACCAGTACAACCATTCGGGATCACCGCTCGACCGCAATATACGCCGAGGCGCACTGTTATCGGCGATGTCGACGACATAGAGGTCATTCGCCTGCCCCTTGTTGGGAGCGATAAACGCCAGCCGCTGTCCATCGGGCGACAGGCTGGCCTGCATGACGCCGGGAAGCGTTCCGAAGCGCCGCGCCGCATCGTCCTCCTGTGCTGACGCCAATCCGCAAAATGGTGCCATCGCCGCGACCGCAACACCGCACGCGAGCACCCGCCTACGCTTCAGACCCGTCATCTTTTGCCCCCTTTTCTTTTGCCCCCGCCAAATGCGACCCTCCCCAATGCTCCGCCCGCCCTCCAAAAAGGGGGCGAAAACGAGAGCGGCATGGCAGACTCCCTTCATGGGTCCTGCTGCCGGGCATCGTCAAGCCACCCTGTTCATGTGTGGTCTCCACGCCCTTGCATCGGTCCGACCGGGCTGCCAAAAGACGCCCTTCGTCGATTTTCGAGAAGGAATTTCCATGCCCCGCACCTCTCTGGTCGCGCTTTCGGTCACGGCGCTGCTCGCCGTTGCCGGGTGCAGCGCTCCCGACAAGGCGGCCTCTTCCGCCCTGCCCGACGTGCAGTTTCCCGAACTGTCGCTCCAGACGCTTCAGGACGCGACGAAGGAATTGTCGTCGGACGCCTATGAAGGGCGCGCGCCGGGCACCGCGGG
The DNA here is from genome assembly GCF_002953155.1 of Sphingopyxis sp. MG. NCBI lineage: Bacteria > Pseudomonadati > Pseudomonadota > Alphaproteobacteria > Sphingomonadales > Sphingopyxidaceae > Sphingopyxis > Sphingopyxis sp. MG. The sequence goes on along the minus strand of NZ_CP026381.1, from coordinate 1,425,724 downwards.
CGAGGAGAAGACGCTCGCCTATCTGATCAGGCAGTTCGAGGCGGCGGGCCTTCAGCCGGGCAACGACGGCAAGTGGACGCAGGACGTGCCGCTGGTCGAGATCACCGCGAAGAATGCGACGCCGCTGACCTTCACCGGCGGAAAGATGCCGGTAACGCTGCAATATGCGAAGGATTATGTCGCGTTCAGCTATCGCGTCCAGCCGAAGACCGAGGTCAAGGACAGCGACGTCGTCTTCGTCGGCTATGGCATCAACGCCCCCGAAAAGGGGTGGAACGACTATGCCGGGCTCGACGTCAAGGGGAAGACGGTCATCATCCTCGTCAACGATCCTGATTGGCAGACGAAGGAAGCGAAGGGCGAGTTCAACGGCCGCGCGATGACCTATTACGGCCGCTGGACCTATAAATATGAGGAAGCGGCGCGGCAGGGCGCGGCCGCGGCGCTGATCGTCCACGACACCGAACCCGCCGCCTATGGCTGGAACGTCGTCGAGTCGAGCAACACCGGCACGCAATATCTGGCCGACAGCCAGAATGGCGGCGCCGACCAGACCGCCGCCAACGGCTGGATCCAACTCGGCAAGGCGAAGGAATTGTTCGCGAGCGCCGGGCAGGATTTCGACAAGCTGCGCGAAGCCGCGGGCAAGAAGGGCTTCAAGGCGGTTCCGCTGACCGGGGTCAAGGCCTCGCTAGGCTTCGACAACGCCATCACCAAGAAATTGTCGCACAATGTGGTCGGCATCCTGCCGGGCGCCAAGCGGCCCGACGAATATGTGCTCTATACCGCGCATTGGGATCATCTCGGCCGCTGCACGCCGGTGAACGGCGACGGCATCTGCAACGGCGCGGTCGACAATGCGACCGGTACCGCGGCACTGATCACGCTCGCGCAGGCCTATCAGAAGGCCGGGGCACCCGACCGCAGCGTCGTCTTCGTCGCCGTCACGGCCGAGGAATCGGGGCTGCTCGGATCCGAATATTATGCCGCCAATCCGATCTTCCCCCTCGCCCAGACGGTCGGCGGGGTGAACATGGATGCGCTGAATCCCAGCGGCCCCGCCAAGGACATCGTCGTCGTCGGGCGCGGCAAGTCGGAACTCGATACCTATCTCGAAAAGATCGCCAAGGCGGCGAACGTCACGATCGTCGACGAACCGACGCCGGAAAAGGGCTTCTATTACCGGTCCGACCATTTCAGCTTCGCCAAGCGCGGCGTGCCTTTCTTCAACTTCGGCGCCGGCCAGGATCTGGTCGAAGGCGGCACCGACGCCGGCAAGAAGGCGTCGGAGGATTATGAGAAGAACCGCTATCACGCCCCCGCCGACGAATATGCGGCGATCAAGAACTGGGACGGCATGCTCGCCGATCTCAAGCTCTTCTATGCCGCCGGCCGCATGCTCGCATCGACCGACGCCTGGCCGAACTGGGTGAAGGGCGACGAGTTCCGCGCCGCGCGCGACAAGTCGCGCCCGACGAAGTAGGCCGGAGTCCGCTCCTCGTCATGGCGAGGGGCGACGCGGCACGGTAATCTCCGGCTGCCGTCCCGAAAGGGGCGCCGGCTGGAGATTGCTTTGCCCTGCTCGCCATGGCGGAGCAGGAAACAAGGATCGAGAGCAGACATGACGTTGCGCATGGCCGCCGAATGGGCGCCGCACGAAGCGGTGTGGATCGGCTTCCCGCACCTCGACGCGGAGTGGGCGGGCCGGATTGACGCCGCGCGCCGCGACGTCGCGGCGTTCGCCAATGCGGTCCACGACGGCGGCAAGGGCGAAGAGGTGCGGCTCGTCGTCAACGACGAGCGCCAGGCCGAGGTCGCGGCGGCGCTCGTCGATCCGGCGGCACGCATCATCGTCCAGCCGCTCGGCGACATCTGGCTGCGCGATACCGGGCCGATCGTCGCCGGAACCGGCGCGGCGCGACGGGCGCGAAACTTCGAATTCAACTGGTGGGGCGAGAAATTCGTCATGCCCGGCGATCAGGAGGTCGGCGCCGCGCTCGCGCATGCAGGCGGACTGCCGGTCGACGATCAGGACTGGGTGCTCGAAGGCGGCGGCATCGACGTCGACGGCACCGGCCTATGCGTCACGACCGAGGAATGCCTGCTCAACACGAACCGCAACCCGACGCTGACGCGCGAGGATATCGCGGTGCGGCTCCGCCAGTCGCTCGGCATCGAGCGACTGCTGTGGCTGGGCAATGGACTGATCGGCGACCATACCGACGGGCATGTCGACAATCTGGCGCGCTTCGTCGGCGAGGGGCGGCTGGCGATTCCCGTGGCGACAGACGATCATGACCCCAACGCCTCCGTCTATGCCGACGCGCGCGCGCGCGCCGCGGCGTTCGGCGGGATCGAGATTGTCGATCTACCCTCGCCCGGCCGCATCGAAATCGACGGCGACCTTGCGGCGGCGAGCTATATGAATTTCTATATCGGCAACAGCGTGGTGGTCGTCCCGACCTATGACGCCGCGAATGATCGCGCGGCGGTCGATACGATCGGCGCGCTGTTCCCCGATCGCCGCACGGTCGGGATCGATGCGCGCGGAATCATCGTCGGCGGTGGCAGCTTCCATTGCTCGAGCCAGCAGCTTCCGTCCTAGCATCGGGCGCAAAGCCCCCTATATTCCGGCTCGTTTCGAGCCCATCACGGATCCGCCATGCCCCGCACCCTCACCGTCGCCGCGCTGCAGCTTCCCCTGCCCGGCCCCATCGAACCCAATATCGCGGCCGTGTCGGCACTGGTCGAAGAGGCCGCGGCGCAAGGCGCGCAGGTCATCCTGCCGCCCGAACTGTTCGAAGGCCCCTATTTCTGCCAGGTCGAGGAAGAGGAATTGTTCGCCGGCGCGCGGCCAACCACCGAGCACCCGAGCGTCGTCGCGATGCAGGCGCTCGCCGCCCGACTGGGCGTCGCCATCCCGACCAGCTTCTTCGAGAAGGACGGGCCGCATTACTACAACACGCTCGCGATGATCGGTCCCGACGGCGCCATCATGGGAACGTACCGCAAGAGCCACATTCCCGACGGCCCCGGTTATGAAGAGAAATATTATTTCCGCCCCGGCAACACGGGGTTCAAGGTCTGGGACCTGTTCGGTACGCGGATCGGCGTCGGTGTCTGCTGGGACCAATGGTATCCCGAATGCGCGCGCGCGATGGCGCTGATGGGCGCCGAACTGCTTTTCTATCCGACCGCGATCGGATCGGAGCCCTATGACCCCGATCTCGATACGAGCCAGATGTGGCGCCGCGCGATGCAGGGGCACGCGGTTTCGAACTGCATGCCGGTAATCGCCGCCAACCGCATCGGCACCGAGGGCGAATCCGATTTCTATGGCCACAGCTTCATCAGTGACGAGTGGGGCAATTTGTCCAAGGCGTTCGGAGCGGTGGAAACGGGCGTGCTGATCGAGACGATCGACCTCGACCGCGCCGCTAAGCATCGGGCGGGAATGGGTTTCTTCCGCGATCGCCGCCCGCAGCTCTATGGCCGGCTGGTCGAGGACGTCTGACCCTCGCTCCATTGCGTCCGCGACGGACCGATGGTACCTTTAAATCATGAATTCTTGCGATGCCTGCGTCGTCCGCAACCGGTCGATATGCGCTGCGCTCGACTCCGTCGAGGTCGAGGCGCTTAATGCGATCGGCCGTCGCCGCACGCTGGAGCCGGGAGAGTCGTTGATCTGGGAGGACAGCGAGTCCGTCCTCGTCGCCAATGTCGTCGAAGGCGTGCTCAAATTGTCCACCGGTACCGAGGACGGGCGCGAGCAGATCGTCGGCGTCGTCTATCCTTCGGACTTCATCGGCCGGCCGTTCGGCGCCACGACGCCGCATTCGGTGACGGCAATGACCGAAGCGAAGGTCTGCGTCTTTTCGCGCACCGATTTCGACGGCTTCGCGAGCCGCCACCCCGCGCTCGAACACAAGCTGCTCCAGCGCACGCTGACCGAGCTCGACCGGACGCGACGCTGGATGCTGCTGCTCGGGCGCAAGAATGCCGAGGAACGGGTCGCGACCTTCCTGCTCGACATGTCGGAACGGCTCGTCGATCCGGGCTGCGACACGCCCGACCAGCCGCTCGACCGCTTCGACCTGCCCTTCTCGCGCCAGCAGGTCGGCGATATATTGGGGCTGACGATCGAGACCGTCAGCCGTCAGTTCACCAAGCTGAAGCGCGACGGAATCGTCGACCTGCCATCGCGCCGCGCGGTCGTCATTCGCGACCGCGCGGAGCTGAAGGCGCTTGCCGGCTGATCAGAAGCGCAGCGCGACCCCGGCACTGATCACCCACGGGTCGAGCTGGTGGCGCGTTTCCAGCACCTTCGTGGTGCCGGCGAACCAACGCGCATTGGTGTCGATGAAATAGCGCTTGGCATCGAGGCTGACCGCAAGCCCGCTGTTATTCACCGGAATATCGACACCCGCCTGCAGAGCGAAGCCGAGTTCGTTCGACATGTCGAAGCGCGTCGCGCCGAGCGTGCGCGTCGCGGCGCCGGGCTTTTCCTTGAAGAACAGGAAATAGGCCGGCCCCGCCCCGACATAGGGCGACACGCCGCCGGGATTGAAATGATATTTGACCGTGACGGTAGCGGGCACCAGCTTTGCGTTGGACACCAGTTCGGCGCCGGGAAGACCCGCGGTTCCGTCGACGTCATGCTGCGTCATGCAGCAGATGGTTTCGACCGACACGGCGGGCGAGACGAAATATTCGATGGCCAGCGTCGGGACGACATTATCGTTCGCGCTGGTCTGCGTGCCCGCCGGGAGGCCGATCAGGTCGGTGCGCACCTTGTCGATCTTGCCGTCGGGCAGCACGCCCGTCGCCAGCAGCTTGACCTGCAACCGGCCCTGCCCTTCCTGGGCATGGACGGGCTGGACGGCCGCGGCGAAGGCAGCGGTTGCCAGCAGGAGGGGAAGCTTACGCATTGATAGTCTCCGTGCGCCATAGCGGCCGCCCTTCGCGGCCCAGGGTGATTATGGCGCGGCGGCCTGCTGCGCCGCTTCACGACCCGCTACATTGATCCTGCGCAAAAAGGGTTCCGCCCCGCCGAAGCGGCGCGAAATATTGGTCGTTCCCGGCTTGATAATTGATCCGGATCAATGTTTCACCGACAGGCGGGGCGCAGGGCGGCCCCGTTCAGTAGGGGTAAGATTCATGGACAAAGTCGTAGCGCGCGGCGGCATCTGGATCGCCGTGATGCTGGTGGCCCTGGTGGCCGCGGCCACCGCGAAGGACGCCGGCTTCTCGATCCACATGACGATCGTCGCCTTCACGGCGCTGGTCATCATGGCGATCGGCGTCTCCAAGGCGGATTACAGCACGATCGCGCGCGGCGTCCTGCGGATGCCGTCGGGCGAGACAACCTATGACGACGATCCGGTGCGCTGGGGCGTGCTCGCGACCGTCTTCTGGGGAATCGTCGGTTTCCTGGTCGGCCTCTACATCGCCCTGCAGCTCGCCTTTCCGGCGCTGAACCTCGGCCTCGAATACACGACCTTCGGGCGGCTGCGGCCGCTGCATACCTCTGCGGTCGTCTTCGCCTTCGGCGGCAACGCATTGATCGCGACGAGCTTCTACGTCGTGCAGCGCACCTGCCGTGCACGGCTGGCCTTCCCCGGGATCGCCCGCTTCGTCTTCTGGGGCTATCAAATGTTCCTGGTGCTCGCGGCGAGCGGCTATGTCCTCGGCATCACGCAGTCGCGCGAATATGCCGAGCCCGAATGGTATGTCGACCTGTGGCTGACGATCGTCTGGGTCCTCTATGGCGCGGTGTTCGTCGGCACGCTGCTGAAGCGCAAGGAGCCGCATATCTATGTGGCGAACTGGTTCTACCTGTCGTTCATCATCACCATCGCGATGCTGCACATCCTCAACAATCTGGCGGTGCCGGTGTCGTGGACGGGATCGCTGTCCTATTCGGCCTTCTCCGGCGTGCAGGATGCGCTGGTCCAGTGGTGGTACGGGCACAATGCGGTCGCCTTCTTCCTGACCGTGCCCTTCCTCGCGATGATGTATTATTTCGTGCCCAAGCAGGCGCAGCGGCCGATCTACAGCTATCGGCTGTCGATCCTGCACTTCTGGTCGCTGATCTTCCTCTACATCTGGGCGGGCCCGCACCACCTGCACTATACCGCGCTGCCCGACTGGGCGCAGACGCTGGGCATGGTCTTCTCCGTCATCCTGTGGATGCCGAGCTGGGGCGGTATGATCAACGGGCTGATGACGCTAAACGGCGCGTGGGACAAGGTGCGCACCGACCCGATCATCCGCATGATGGTCGTCGCCCTCGCCTTCTATGGCATGGCGACGTTCGAGGGCCCGATGCTGAGCGTCAAGGTCGTCAACTCGCTGTCGCACTATACCGACTGGACGATCGGCCATGTCCACGCCGGCGCGCTCGGCTGGAACGGGATGATCACCTTCGCCGCAGTCTACTACCTCGTTCCGCGGCTGTGGAACCGTGAGCGGCTCTATAGCCTGCGCATGGTCAACTGGCACTTCTGGCTCGCGACGCTGGGGATCGTCTTCTATGCCTCGGCCATGTGGGTCGCCGGCGTGACCCAGGGGCTGATGTGGCGCGAATATGGCGCCGACGGCTATCTGGTGAACAGCTTCGTCGACACGGTCGCCGCGCTGCACCCGATGTACCTGCTCCGCGCGTTCGGCGGCGTGCTCTACCTCGCGGGCGGCGTGCTGATGGTCGTCAACGTCTGGCGCACGATCCAGGGTCGCCAGCGCGAGGAGGCCCCGATGTCCTCCGCTCCCTATGACGCGGCCGCCGATCGCCCGATCGCGCCCGCCCCGGCCGAATAAGGATAGTCGCCATGGCCAGTGTCACCCAACATCACAAGAAGCTGGAACGCAACGTCACCCTGCTCGGCGTCTTCGCCTTCATCGCGGTGGCGATCGGCGGCATCGTCGAGATCGCACCGCTGTTCTGGATCGACAACACGATCGAGAAGGTGAAGGGGATGCGTCCCTATACGCCGCTCGAACAGGCGGGGCGCGACATCTATGTCCGCGAGGGCTGCTATACCTGTCACAGCCAGATGATCCGTCCGTTCCGCGACGAGGTCGAGCGCTATGGCCACTACAGCCTCGCCGCGGAAAGCATGTACGACCACCCGTTCCAGTGGGGGTCGAAGCGCACCGGGCCCGACCTTGCGCGCGTCGGCGGCCGCTATTCGGACGAATGGCATGTCCAGCACCTCAAGGACCCGCGGTCTGTCGTGCCCGAAAGCATCATGCCACCCTACGCCTTCCTCGCCGAGAAGGAACTGAAGGTCGGCGATCCCGCCGCGCGGCTGGAAGCGCTGCGCAAGGTCGGCGTGCCCTATACGAAGGCCGACATCGAGCAGGCGGAGGCCGACCTGCGCGCGCAGGCCGACCCTGATGCCGACGCCGGCGACCTCGCGAAGCGCTATCCCAAGGCGCAGATTCGCGATTTCGACGGCAATCCCGGCCGCGTCACCGAGATGGATGCGCTGGTCGCCTATCTCCAGATGCTCGGCACGCTGGTCGACGTGAACAGCGCGGCGGCGCAGGAAGAGCTGGCGTCGGAGAAGGGCCGATGAACGATCATTCGACCTATGAAACGCTGCGCCATCTCGCCGACAGCTGGGGGCTGCTCGCGATGCTGGTCGTGTTCGTGATCCTGTGCGCATGGCCGTTCCGGCCCGGCGCCCGGTCGCGCAATCAGGAAGCCGCCGAGGCGATTTTCAAGGACGACAACGATGGCGAATGACAAGCTCGCAGCCGGTAGCCGCCTGGACGAAGCGACGGGCACGCAGACCGTCGGCCACGAATGGGACGGCATCGAGGAACTCGACACGCCGATGCCGCGCTGGTGGCTCTGGGCCTTTTACGCCACGATCGTCTGGGGTATCGCCTATGTGATCGCCTATCCCGCCTGGCCGATGATCGATCGCGCGACCGAGGGCGTGCTCGGCTGGTCGAGCCGCGGACAACTCGCGACCGAGATCGCGGAACAGGACAAGGCGCGCGCCGCGACCGTCGCGGCGCTCGCCGACATGCCGATCGAGAAGCTGCCCGACAATCCGGCGCTGATGCGCGCCGCCGTTGCGGGCGGGCGCGCCGCCTTCAAGGTCAATTGCGTCCAGTGCCACGGTGCCGGCGCGGCGGGTTCGATCGGTTATCCGAACCTCAACGACGACGACTGGCTTTGGGGCGGCAATCTGAAGGAGATCGAATATACGATCATCCATGGCACGCGCCAGCCGGGCGGCAAGGATACGCACACCAGCCTGATGCCTGCCTTCGGCCGCGACCAGATGCTGACCGACGGACAGATTTCGGCGGTCGCCGACCATGTGCTGAGCCTGTCGGGCCGGGCAAAACCGAATGCGACCGGCGCGCAGATCTTCGCCGACAATTGCGCGGCATGCCACGGCGCCGACGGCAAGGGCGATCGCCAGTTCGGCGCGCCCAACCTCGCCGACGCCATCTGGCTCTATGGCGGATCGAAGGCGCAGGTCGTGCAACAGATCAGCAACGCGCGGCTCGGCGTGATGCCCGCGTGGGGCGGGCGGCTCGATCCGGTGACGATCAAGATGCTGGCGGCCTATGTCCATTCGCTGGGAGGCGGCGAAGCCTTTGCGGCCACCGCTGCGGCGCCCGGTGAAATAGCCGCGGCGCAGGCCGGCGCGGCGCCGCAAGAGGCGGGCGATGTCCGGCCCTGACCCCCTGTCCGTACTCGCGGCGGACGCCGCGGCGCTGCGTGCATCGTCCCGCAAGCAACGCACGCCGCCGCCCCCGCCCGAGAACGAGCCGCAGCTCTACGAAAAGCGCCGGGGCGTCTACCCGCAGAAGGTGCAGGGCCCGTTCCGCCGCTTCAAATGGCTGGTGATGTTCGTCACCTTGGGCATCTATTACATCACGCCGTGGATCCGCTGGGACCGCGGTCCCTATGCGCCCGACCAAGCGGTGCTCGTCGATCTCGCGCATCGCCGCTTCTACATGTTCGGGATCGAGATATGGCCGCACGAATTCTATTTCGTCGCGGGCATGCTGATCATGGCCGGCATCGGCCTGTTCCTCGTCACCAGCGCCGTCGGGCGCGCCTGGTGCGGTTATAGCTGCCCGCAGACCGTCTGGACCGACCTGTTCCAGCACGTCGACCGCCTGATCGACGGCGACCGCAACGCGCAGATCCGGCTCGCCAACGGGCCGTGGACCGCCGAGAAGATCGCGAAGCGCGCGGTCAAATGGACGATCTATCTGGTCATCAGCTTCTGGACCGGCGGCGCGTGGATCATGTATTTCGCCGATGCGCCGACGCTGACGCGCGATTTCTGGGCCGGCGACGCCGCGCCCGTCGCCTATGCGACCGTCGCCATCCTGACCGCGACGACCTTCACCCTCGGCGGTTTCATGCGCGAGCAGGTGTGCATATACATGTGCCCGTGGCCGCGCATCCAGACCGCGATGCTCGACGAGAAATCGCTGATCGTCACCTACAAGGACTGGCGCGGCGAGCCGCGCGGCAGCGTCAAGAAGGCGGCGAAGGACCCGGGAGCGTTCGGCGACTGCATCGATTGCAACCAGTGCGTCGCGGTCTGTCCAACCGGAATCGACATTCGCGAGGGGCCGCAGATCGGCTGCATCACCTGCGCGCTGTGCATCGACGCGTGCGACCGGGTGATGGGCGAGATCGGGCGGCCGCGCGGACTGATCGACTATGCGACGCTCGACGACTGCAAGCGCGAAGCCGCGGGCGAAACGCCGCGTCCGGCGTGGAAGACGCTGCTGCGCCCGCGCACGATCGTCTATTTCCTCGCCTGGGGTGGGATCGGCCTCGGGCTGCTGTTCCTGCTCGGCGCGCGGACGCGCACCGACATTTCGGTCGCGCCCGACCGCAACCCGCCCTTCATGCTGCTCAGCGACGGCAGCGTCCGCAACGCCTACACGATCAAGCTGCGCAACATGGAAAGCCGTCCGCGCGACATGGCGATCACGATCGACGGCGTCCGGGGCGCCATGATGTGGACCGACGAGATGGACCGGGCCGACGCGGCACGGTCGCTGACCCTGACCGTCCCCGCCGACGCGACCCAGCCGCTGCGCCTCTATGTCGTCGCGCCGCGCGACACGCCGGCGCAGGCGATCACCTTCGCCGTCCGTTCGCTCGACGAGCGCGGCGAGCGGGACAGCAGCGAAACGCGCTTCGAAGCGCCGGAGGTCAATCCATGAACCGCCCCTTCACCGGCCGCCACATGGCGCTCGTCCTCGTCGGTTTCTTCGGCACGATCATCGCGGTCAACGTCGTCATGGCGCGCTATGCCGCGTCGACCTTCGGCGGCATCGTGGTCGAGAACAGCTATGTCGCGAGCCAGCATTTCAACAAGTGGCTCGACGATGCGGAGGCGGAACGCGCGCTCGGCTGGGACGCGGTGACCGCATGGCGCCCCGACGGCCGGCTGCTCGTGACGCTGAAAGGGCCGGGTGAGGAGGCCAGCGTGGCCGGCGTCGCGCGCCATCCGCTCGGCCGCCTGCCCGACCGGGCGCTCCGCTTCGAGGCGATCGGCGAGGGCCGCTATCTGTCGCACGAAGCCGTGCCGGAGGGCCGGTGGACGCTGCGCCTCGCGGTCGCCGACGGCGCACAGCGCTGGCGCCGCGAAGAAGCACTGCAATGAGCGCACAGCCGCGCCCCGACGTCGCGCCGCTGCGCACCGTGCTCGCGGTGCCGGGGATGCATTGCGCCGGTTGTATGAGCAAGGTCGAGCGCGGGCTGAGCACCCTGCCCGGCGTTTCGGGCGCACGCGTCAACCTGTCGGCGCGCACGGTGACCGTCGCGCACGGCGACCGCGTCGAGGAACGCGATCTGGTCGATGCACTTGCAGTGCTGGGGTTCGAGGCGCAGCCGCGCCGTGACGAACTTGCACCCAATCTGTCGGCGGTGAAGCCGCTGCTCGCCCCGTTCGCGGTCGCGGGTTTCGCCGCGATGAACGTCATGCTGCTGTCGGTCAGCATCTGGTCGGGCGCCGACGGCGCGACGCGATCGCTGTTCCACTGGATTTCGGCGGCGATCGCGATCCCCGCGGTCGCCTACGCCGGACGCCCCTTCTTCGCCTCGGCATGGCGCGTGCTGCGGCACGGGCGCACCAACATGGACGTGCCGATCTCGATCGGCGTCCTGATCGCTACCGGCCTCAGCTTCTACGAGACCGCCGTCGGCGGCGAGCATGCGTGGTTCGACGGCGTGCTGATGCTACTGACCTTCCTGCTCGCGGGGCGGGTGCTCGACGCGATGATGCGCGACAAGGCGCGCGCCGGTGTCGATGCGCTGATCCGCCAGGCGGCGCAGGGCGCGACGGTGGTCGCCGCCGACGGCACGCTGGCATGGCGCAAGGCCGACGAGCTCGCCGCCGGCATGGTGATGCGCGTCGCGGCGGGCGAACGGCTCGCCGCCGACGGAGAGATCGTCGCGGGTCAGAGCCGCTTCGACCAGTCGCTGCTGACCGGCGAAAGTGCGCCGATCGCGCTGCATCGCGGCGATGCCGCGCTCGCGGGCACGCTCAACCTCGACGCGCCGGTCGACGTGCGCGTCAGCCATGCCGGGCAGGACACGACGCTCGCCGAGATCGCGCGGCTGATGGAAGCCTCGACGCAGAGCCGGTCGCGCTACGTCCGCATCGCCGACCGGGCATCGCGCCTCTATGCGCCCGCGGTCCACACGCTCGCCGCCGTCTCGGTGATCGGCTGGCTGATCGGGGGGGCGAGCCTGTACGAGGCGCTGGTCATCGGCGTCGCGGTGCTGATCATCACCTGTCCCTGCGCGCTCGGCCTTGCGGTGCCGGTGGCGCAGGTCGTGGCGAGCGGCGCGCTGATGCGGGCGGGGCTGATGGTCAAGGACGGCTCGGCGCTCGAACGGCTTGCGACCATCGACCGCGCGCTGCTCGACAAGACGGGAACGCTGACGCTGGGGCGCCTGACGCCCGATCCGGCCGCGCTCGACGCGCTGCCGCCGACCGAGGCCGGAATCGCGCTCGCGCTGGCGTCGCACAGCCGCCACCCGCTGTCGCGCGCGCTGGCCGGTGCGCTTGCGGCCCGCGGCGTCCGCGCCGCTAGCCTGTGGGGCGTCGAGGAGCGACCCGGCGAAGGCGTGTTCGCGCATCATGACGATGGCGCGGTGGCCTTGCGCCGCCCCGAACAGGCGACCGGCACCGCCGTGGTGCTCGACATAGACGGCGCCCCCGCCCGGCTGATCGTCTGCAGCGACCGGCTGCGTCCCGATGCGGCGGAAGCACTCGCCGGACTGCGCGCGCTCGGCGTCGAATGCTCGATCCTGTCGGGCGACAACATCGCCGCGGTCGCCGAGGTGGCGCGCGAAACCGGGCTGACGGCGCAGGCGAGCGCGACGCCCGCCGACAAGCAGGCGGCGATCGCCCGGCTGCGCGCCTCCGGACACCATGTGCTGATGGTCGGCGACGGGCTCAACGACGGCCCGGCGCTCGCCGCCGCCGACGCCTCGATCGCGCCGGGCACGGCCAGCGATGTCGGATTGCAGGCGTCCGACCTCGTCTTCGTGCAGGATTCTTTGATCGCCCTGCCCCGCGCCGTGCGCGCATCGCGCGCGACGATGCGCATCGTGCGGCAGAATTTCGCGCTGGCGATCCTCTACAACATCTTCGCGGTGCCGCTCGCCATCGCGGGGCTGGTGACGCCGCTGATCGCCGCGCTGGCGATGTCGATCAGTTCGCTGATCGTCGTCGGCAATTCGCTGCGTCTGGCGAGGATCGCGCGATGACCGGCCTTGCGATCCTGATTCCTGCCGCGCTCGCGCTCGGCCTTCTCGGCCTCGGCGCCTTCTTCTGGGCGCTTCGGAACGGCCAGTTCGACGATCCCGACGGCTCTGCGGCGCGCATCCTGATCGACGAGGAAGACATATGACGCCCAGCCCGCTGCTCTTCGCGCTGTCGGCGCTGATCCCGGCGATGACCGGGCCGTTACCGGGCACGTCGCAGCGAATGCTGGCGGTCATGCTTTGCGGCGGCGGCGCGACGTCGGTTCCGCTCGGCGGCCAGGCGCCTTCGGGCGACACGCCCGCGCCCTGCTGCGCGAAGGGGTGCCACAACAGCCGTTCGCGCAAGCAAATTGACCGGGCGCAATGACAGCCCGCCCGTCTTCGGCGACAAGCGCCTGCATGTGGCCCTATCATCCCGATCTGCTCGCAACGCCGGTGCCGCGCTACACCAGCTTTCCGACGGCGGCAGAGTTCACCCCCGACGTCGGTCCCGACCGGTTCGCCGAAGCGGTCGCCACCGCGACCGGCGACGTCTCGCTCTATCTCCATATCCCCTATTGTGAGCATATCTGCTGGTATTGCGGCTGCAACACGGGCGCCGCCAACAAGGCGCAACGGCTGACCAGCTATCTGACCGCGCTGCACCGCGAGATCGCACTGGTCGCCGGATTGCTGCCCGCGAGCACGCGGGTGCGCCGCATCGCCTTTGGCGGCGGCAGTCCGAATGCGATCGCGCCGACCGATTTCATCCACCTGATGGAAGCGCTGGTCATCCATTTCCCGCTCGACGATCCGACCATCTCGATCGAACTCGATCCGCGTGCGATGTCGTCGACATGGGGCGATGTCGTCGCGGGGGTCGGTGCGACACAGGCCAGCCTGGGCGTCCAGACCTTCGCCCCGCATCTGCAGGCCGCGATAGGCCGCATCCAGCCGGTCGAGACGATCGAGGCAAGCGTCGAGACATTGCGCCGCGGCGGCATCCGATCGCTCAACTTCGACCTGATGTACGGACTGCCGGGGCAGACGCAGGACGATCTGGCCGATACGCTCGACCGCACGGTGCGCTTCGGCGCCGACCGCATCGCGCTGTTCGGCTATGCCCACGTCCCGCACCTGATCCCGCGCCAGCGGCGCATCGACGACAGCGCATTGCCGGGGCAAGCCGAGCGGTTCCGCATGGCGGCGCTCGGCCATCGGACGCTGGTCGAGGCGGGTTATGTCCCGATCGGCTTCGATCATTTCGCCCTGCCCGACGATCCGATCGCGCAGGCGGCGCGCGCCGGGCGGCTGCGGCGCAATTTCCAGGGCTTCACCGACGACGGCGCGCCGGCGCTGATCGGCCTCGGCGCTTCGGCGATCAGCAGCTTTCCCTCGCTGCTCGCACAGAATGAGAAGAATTCGGGGCGTTATCGCATGCTGTTGTCGCACGACATCCTGCCGATCGCGCTCGGCAAGGCGCGCGACGTCGAGGATCGCCGGCGCGGCGCGATCATCAGCGAATTGCTCTGCCACGGGCGGGCCCGGGCCGACAAGCCGCTGGTCGACGAGGCGTGGGAACGGCTGGCACCCTATGTCGAGGCCGGGCTGTGCTCGTTCGACCATGGGGCAGTGGCGATTCCGCCGGAGGGCCTGCCCTATGCCCGAAGCATCGCGGCGGCCTTCGACCCCTATCGCCAGCATTCGCCGCGGCGGTTCAGCTCGGCGGTCTAAGTCGGGTTTCGACGCGCTACCTCATCCGTTCGTCATGCTGAACTCGTTTCAGCATCCATTTTCTGCCGTTCGTGCTGACTCCGGATCACGTCGGCGTTTATACCCTTGAGACAAGAACGCCGGTGATCCCCGGCGAAAGCCGGGGTCCAGCTACGTGCGCCTGCCTCGCATGGGCCCCGGCTTTCGCCGGGGAACGCTCACCTGTCGGAAGGAGATGATTGCCGACCTGATCCTGGGGAAGCACCGTCCCTTTTGTTGCGGCGCCAAAAAAAGGACCGCCCCCTTCGACTGCCTTGCATACGCTCAGGACAGGCTTCGACAAGCTCAGGGCAACGGTTCAGATTTAGAGCAGCGTGCCATAAACCCGCAACGCCCCTATATCCGTTCGTGTCGAGCGCAGTCGAGACACCCATCGGCCTTGCGCCACGCTGATGGGTGTCTCGACTGCGCTCGACACGAACGGGACGATGGGTCAGATTTAAGGCTCGATGCTCTGACAATCACGAAAAAGCTGGTACGGGTGGCCGGACTCGAACCGGCATTCTGTTGCCAGAGGCGGATTTTGAATCCGCTGCGTCTACCAATTCCGCCACACCCGCACGGCGACCGCCCGGCGGGCCGATCGACAGATTCGCCCCTATAAGGATGCGCGCGGGGGATGGCCATAGCCTATCGTTGGCCCCGCGACGCCTCGGCCGGCGCGCCGTATGTCCCTATTTCTTAAGTTCGCGCGCCAGCGTCTTTTCGGTCGCCTTGCCATAGGGCGGCTTGAAACCCGCCAGCCCCGCGACATCGAACTTGGGCTGACGATAGACGGCACGCGCGTGGCTGAAGGTGCGGAAGCCGTCAACCCCGTGGTAATTGCCCATCCCCGACGGTCCGACCCCGCCGAAGGGCAGATCCTCCATCGCGTTGTGGAACAGCACGTCGTTGACGGTGACGCCGCCCGAGATAGTGCGGGTGAGCACGCGCTCCTCCTCGCTCCGGTCCTGGCCGAAATAATAGAGGCCGAGCGGACGGTCGTGCGCATTCACATAGTCGATGGCATCGTCGATCGTCCGATAGGTGCGCACCGGCAGGATCGGGCCGAAAATCTCTTCCTGCATCACCTTCATCTCGTCGGTCGCGCCGCGGACGATGTGGAGCGGCATCTTGTGGCCGTTCGAACTGGCGAAATCCTCGTTCCCCGGGTTGACCTCGATCACCTCGGCGCCCTTGTCGCGCGCATCGGCAAGGTAGGATTGCAGCCGGTCGTAATTGCGCGTGTTGACGACCGAGGTGTAGTCGTCGTTGGCGAGCAGGGTCGGATAGAGCGCGGCCGCCCCCTTGGCGACGCCGTCGATCACCGCCGCCTCCTGATCGTCGGGAACGAGCAGATAGTCGGGCGCGAGGCAGATCTGTCCGGCGTTCATCAGCTTGCCCATCGCGACGCGCTGTCCCGCCAGGTCCTTGTTCGCGCTGCGCCCGATGAAGGTCGGCGACTTGCCCCCGAGTTCGAGCGTCACCGGCACCAGATTTTCGGCGGCGGCGCGCATGATGTGCCGTCCGACGCTCGTCGCGCCGGTGAAGATCAGATGGTCGAAGGCGAGCTTCGAGAAGGCGATGCCGACCTCCGCATCGCCGGTGAACACCGCCATCTCGCTTTCGTCGAAATAGTCAGGAACGAGCCGCGCCATCAGCGTCGAGATATTCTCGGTGAACTCGCTCGGCTTGATCATCGCGCGATTGCCCGCGGCGAGGATGCCCGCCATCGGCACGAACACCATGCCAATCGGGAAGTTCCACGGGCTCACGACGCCGACGACACCCTTGGGCTGGTACATGACCTCTGCCTTCGCGCCGAGCAGGCCGAGCGGGAAGGTCGGCTTGCGCTTCTCCCCCCTCGCCCAGTTCGCGAGATGCTTCTTCGCATGCTTGAGCGCGCTGACCGAGGGCATGATGTCGGTCATCAGCGTCTGCTCGCGGCTGCGGTGGCCGAAATCCTCGCTGACCGCCTTGGCGAAATCCTCCGCATGATCGACGAGCAGCGCGATCGCGCGATCGATGCGGTCGCGGCGCACCGCGAGGCTTTCGGGCATGGCGGCGGTGAAGCTCGCCTTCTGCGCGGCAAGGACCTGCTGCATGCGGGCGGCTTTGCCGGCGATATCCTGCTTGATGGCGGTGGCCATGACCGTCTCCCCTATGACTTGCGGCCGGCAATTGACCATGCCGCGCGGCGGGTTGCAAGATGAAACCCGCCTGACGCGCGCGCAACCGGGCGGAAGGCCGCGTGGAAAGCATGCAAGAATAACGCAGCGAACGATTGTAGGACAGCGGTTTTCGGCAAACAAAAACCACGGGGGCCACCGCCCTCCTCCCCTCGCCGGCAGGCGGACGCAGGAGAGGAGGATTGCTCACCATGCCCCCTCCCTACCAGCCGAACGTGATACCGGCGCGCGCGCCCGTCGATCCTCCGACGGTCGATCCGGCGATGCCACTCGATACCCAGACACGCTCGCTGATACGGGCCACCAGAGACCCTGAAAATCCCTGCTGCCCGCGGAAAGTCGCCAGATTGAACGACAGGGCGAAGTCGACATCGGCGGGCATCACCGTTCCGCCCAACGCCATGGCCGTGGCAATCCCGCCGTCAGCACGGCGTGTCGCGCGGTTCAGGGCGCTGCCGATCGCGTTAACGCCGCTTTCGATCGCATCGAGCCTGTTTCCCAAATTCTGGAGAGCGTTGACGTCGAGATCGAGCGTCGCAAGATTGCCCGCGATGTCGGACGTCACGAGACTGACCGCGCCCTGCTGGGCGGCACGACTGGCGTCCGACGCGATGCCCGCCAGCTTGTATGTCGAGCGCGCGCTACCCAGCGCCACCTGATTGGCGCGCCCGGCCACCGCATCGGGGCCGATGGCGACCGCGCCGTCACCGGTGGCGCTTGCACCATTGCCCAGCGCAACCGCGCCGGCGCCATAGGCCTGATTGGCATTGCCAAGAGCAATGGCGCCGATACCCGTCGCGACATTGTCTTCGCCGATGGCAACCGCGCCGGTTCCGGTTGCGACATTGGGGTCGCCAATGGCAACGGCCCCATTGCCAGAGGCGATATTGCCGAAGCCGATCGACACCGCGTTGCCGTCCGTAGCCTGAGCGCCGCCACCGATGGCAACCGCATTGGGACCACTGGCGACCGGTGCGTCGCCCTCACCGCTGATGGCGATATGCTCGGTCCGGGCAAGCGAGACGCGGGCCTCCTGTGCCGCGCTGCGTGCATCCTCAGCCGCAGCGGTTGCCTCGACCGTAGCGGTGCGGGCACCTGCCGCCGCATTCACGGCATCCGCTGCGGCGGTCGTTGCGCCCGCAGCGGCCAAATTGGCCGACTGCGCGGCATCCCGCGCTGCAGAGGTTGCCGCGACGCTCGACTGAACCGCCGCACCCGCCTGATCTTCCAGCGTAGCGACACGCCCTTCCAGTCCCGCCACGGCCTGGTTGGTGTCATAAAGCTGGGCGCCCGTCACGGCGTCGCTGCTGTTTTCATCGATTGCGCCCGCTCCAACGCGGGTGATGACGCGAGTCTGCGACGCGTTGCCGACCGACAGCGTGTTCGCCGTATCCGCCAGCGATCCGGCGCCGAATGCGATAGCGCCTGCAGCAGACGCCGAAGCGCCCTTGCCGATCGCTATGGCGTCGTCGGCGCTCGCCGAAGCATCTGTCCCGATGGCGATGGCATCATTCGCACTCTCGTCTTCAACCGCAGCCGCGGCTGCGAACAGGATCGAACCCGTCGGAATCGAAAGGATATCGAAGCTCCGGCCACCCGTGCGTGCACCCGATCCGATAGCGATGGATGTCTTGCCTGCCGCATCCGCCTTGCCCCCGAGGGCGAGCGCCTGCTCCCCCGACGCCGCCGAAGAGGCGCCGATGGCAACGGCCTGCGTTCCCTGCGATGACGCATTGCCCCCCATCGCGAGCGATGTGTCGCCGGACGCATTCGATCCGTTGCCAAGCGCGAGCGTGCCAAGGCCAGCGACGACACCTGACGGAATGCTGGTTTCCAGTTGGGAAACGCGCTGGGACACGGCATCGAGTTGCCCCAAATTGACCGCGTCGGTTCCGCTTTGCCCGGCGGCGACATGAACGATGCGTCCGGGGGCATCAATCGAACCGACCGAAAGCGCGCCCGCGACGTCGCCGACTGCCCCGAAACCGATGGCCGTGGAACCGGTTGCGATGGCGATTGCGTTGACGCCGAACGCACTGCTGTAGTCGCCCGACGCGCGAACGCCGCTGCCTACCGCGACGGCGCTTATGCCCATTGCCGCTGCGGTTTCGTCGGTGTCGACGTTCAGATAATCGGGGGACAGGAAGTTGCCGTCGCCATTCCGGTCGTACCAGCCAGCCAGCGCCAGGCCGCCGGCGGCGCTCACGCCGGTGGCGGCATTCAGTCCCAGCGCGGTGCTGTAGTCGCCCAGCGCGGTGCTGTAGGTGCCGATGGCATGGCTGAATGTACCGGATGCGCCATTGCCGTAACCGAAAGCGGAGCTTACTATGCCGCTCGCGGTGTTTGCGATGCCCAATGCGGTGCTTCCGGTGGCGGAGCTGTGATTGCCGATACCGGCCGCGACCGAGACGGCCGCGCCGTCCGCGACATTCTGCATCCCCATCGCCACATTCGTTTGTCCGAGCGCCTCATTGGCGGCGCCCATGGCGACGCCGTTCGAGCCATCCGCCAGATTGGCCGTCCCAACCGCGATGGCGCGCTGACCGCTGGCCGTGTTCGACACGCCGACGGCGACAGCGCCTTCGCCCATCGCCACCGACAGATCGCCGGTGGCGAAGCTCGCCTCTGGATCGACCGGCGTGGGAGTCGGGGTTGGGGTCGGGGTTGGGGTTGGGGTTGGGGCTGGGGTTGGGGTCGGTTGTGGAGGATCGGCGGGGCAAAAGCCGGTGAAACTGATCAAACCACCCGGACACAAAGTATAGGCCGGATCGTCCGCAAGGGCCGCCGAAGGCGACAGGGCGAACAGGAAGCCGGCGGCCCCCAGGACGCTTCCCGGCCATATGAAACGATCCCGGCGGACCAGACGCAGCCGACGTTCCGCGCGTGCGGCAGCGCTGACTTTGTGAAACCCATTCGACAATCGCCCCATCTCTACCTCCTTGGTCAGACCGGGCGCGTCGGGCCCCGGCCGCAGATCAAATCGGTCGCCTGCATAGACGCGGCGGATGCCCGGCCGTTAGTGCGGCTGTTTCAGCCTTCGGCCGCTTGTCTCGATGAAGCGAATCCCGGCCAGTTGAACGCCATCGAGAGATACGCTAGAAAAAAGGGGGGGCGAATATGGAGAAAAAACGCAATTTGAGCGCTCAACGAGCGGCGCGTTTCTTTTCGGTCAATACGAACGGTGTCGCTCCGGACGATGCATTCGAATTCTGGCGATCGCATTTCCCCGAGGTGGATCTGGCGCCGATGCCGCTGCTCGATCACAGCCACTATGGCGCGGGCGTCATCGGCTGCGAGGGGGACGACGGGATCGGCTTTTCCGAAACGGTCTGCGCTCCCACCAAAGCCCGGTTTACCGAAGTGGACGAGCGGGACATGTGCCTGGCGCTGGTCAGCGGCGGCGCGATCGAGGTGACCGACCGCGGCGACGGCCGGACCCTTTTTTCACACGCGTCAGGCATCGCCCTGTTCGACGCGCAGCGCGCACGCACGGCGAATTCGCCCGCCGGTTATCGCGCTTTCTATATCTCGTTGCCTCGCGCGTTGGTGCACCGGGCAACCGGCCTGTCCTCCTTGCGGGGAGACGACCCCCTGATGCGCCTTCCCGATACGCCGCTGGCGCGAATGATTGCAATCGACCTGCGGGCGATGGCGCAACTCGGCCCGAAGATGGACGCCGCGGCATCGGGTGCGGCCATGGATTCGCTCGGGTTGTTGGTCCGCGCCTATCTTGCACAATGCGGCGAGCGGTTCGGGGTGAACCGGCCCATGGCCGACCGATCGCTGTTCGCCGCCGCCTGCCGCTTTATCGATCAGCATCGCGCTGATACGCGCCTGACGGTCGGCGCGGTCGCGCAGGCGCTTCATTGCTCGCGCGCCCGCCTCTATCGCCTGTTCGATCGGCGCGGAGTGGCCGTAGCGGAATATATTCGCGATGTTCGGCTGAACGGTGCGCGCCAGTTGCTGCGCGACCTGAGCCTGGACATCGGCGAGGTCGCCCTGCAAAGCGGCTACGAAGACCCGTCCGCCTTCACCAAGGCCTTTCGCCGCCGCTTCGGCATGACTCCACGCGACTGGCGGTCGTCACTGGGCTGAAGACGGACGGTGGCCAGGTTCCGTCATCGCCCGGCGCTCGATCGACGATACGGCTCAATCTTCTTTCGCACGTGCAGCATTTCCGCTAGACCGGCGTCCGACCTTTTCCACCGGAGTCTCGCATCATGACCGCAACCGATCCCGTCGTCTTTCTTTCCTATGCCCGCACCCCGATGGGCGGCATGCAGGGCGTGCTGTCGGACGCGAGTGCGACCGATCTGGGCGCGACCGCGGTCAAGGCGGCGGTCGAGCGCGCCGGGGTGAAGGGCGAGGATGTCGAGCGTATCTACATGGGCTGCGTCCTCCCCGCCGGGCTGGGTCAGGCGCCGGCGCGGCAGGCGGCGATCAAGGCGGGCCTGCCCAAGTCGGTGCAGGCGACCACCGTCAACAAGGTGTGCGGTTCGGGCATGCAGACCGTGATCATGGGCGCCGAGGCGCTGGCGGCGGGCAGCATCGACCTGGTCGTCGCGGGCGGCATGGAATCGATGACCAACGCGCCCTATCTGCTCAAGAAGCATCGCTCCGGCGCGCGGATCGGCCACGACACCGCCTATGACCATATGTTCCTCGACGGGCTCGAGGATGCCTATGAGGCGGGCCGCGCGATGGGCACCTTCGCACAGGACACCGCCGACGCCTATCAGCTCAGCCGTCAGGCGCAGGACGATTATGCGATCGAATCGCTGAAGCGCGCGCAGGCGGCGATCGCGGGCGGCGCCTTCGCCACCGAGATTACGCCGGTGACGCTGACCACGCGCAAGGGCGAAGTCGTCGTCGACACCGACGAACAGCCCGGCAAGGGCAACCCCGACAAGATTCCGACGCTGCGCCCCGCTTTCTCCAAGGACGGCACGATCACCGCCGCGACCAGCTCGTCGATTTCCGACGGCGCCGCCGCAGTCGTGCTGACGCGCCAGTCGGTCGCCGATGCGAAGGGCGCGAAGCCGGTCGCGAAGCTGGTCGCCCACGCCGCACACGCGCAGGAGCCCAAGGATTTCACCGTCGCCCCGGTCGGCGCGATCAACAAGGTGCTGGAAAAAGCGGGCTGGTCGATTGCCGATGTCGACCTGTTCGAGGTCAACGAGGCCTTCGCCTGCGTCGCGATGTTCGCGATGCACGATCTGGGCATTCCGCATGACAGGATCAACGTCCACGGCGGCGCGACCGCGCTCGGCCACCCGATCGGCGCGAGCGGCACGCGCATCATCACGACGCTGATCGCGGCGCTCCAGCGTCACGGCAAGACGCGCGGCATCGCGAGCCTGTGCATCGGCGGCGGCGAGGCCACGGCGGTGGCGGTCGAACTGGTCTGACAGGGCATAGACTTCGTCTTTGCGACCCCCGACCTGATCGACATATATATCCTTAAGGCAAGTAGGGGCCTGTTCCCCGACGAAAGCCGGGGTCCGGATGGCACGGCGCTGCCCGCATGGCCCCCGGCTTTCGCCGGGGAACGGTTGCCGGTCGAAAAGGGATATTGCCGAGCCGATCCGGGGGAAGCAATTCAGCGCAGTTACCGCCCGCTCTGGATTGCCGCGGGGCTTCGCTCCTCCCGCCATTCGACCGCGACAAACTGCGACACTGATGAGCCGAAGATAAACGCGGCATTCCGGGTTCGTTCAAACCGACTCGCCTAATCCTTTCCCTGTCATCGGGCAGATCCCCTCCCCCGTGACCGATCAAAGGAATGGCACCATGAAGAATAAAATTCTCACCGCCGGCCTGATTGCCGCGATGATGGTTCCCGCGATGGCGCAGGCCCAGACGCACGAGCTGCGCCGCGACCGGCAGGACATCCGCTATGCGCAGACGCACGGCAACCAGCGCGACGTGCGCGATGCGAAGCGCGAATATCGCCAGGACGTCCGCGACTGGCGCCGCGACAATCGCTATCAGAACTGGCGCGCCCCGTTCAAATATCAGCAGTTCCGCGCCGGTTCGACGCTGCGCTCCAACTATTATGCGCCGGCCTATCGGCTAAATTATGACAGCCGCTGGGGCGTGCCGCGTGCGGGCCGTAACCTCGCCTATGTCCGCCACTACAACGACCTGTTGCTGGTCAATGTGCGCAGCGGCAAGGTGATGAAGGTTTACCGCAACCACTTCCGCTGGCGCTGATCACCGGCGGGCGGTCGAAGGGTCGGGCGTTCGCGCCCGGCCCTTTTTCCTTGTCCTGACCAAGAAGGGTCAGGCCGGAAGGGTCGAGGGCGCCGGCAGCGGGGCCTTGTCGCCGGCGGCTTTGGCAACCGGCCGGAGCCACGGGCGGCGCACCAGCCGACCGGCCGCGATCAGCGCCGCCGCGGCCAGCGCGATCCCCGCGAGAACGTCGACCAGATAATGCGCGCCGTCGATCGGCGTCGCCAACAGCATCAGACCGGCCCACAGCATCCCCGCCCATCCGGCGCGGCCCAGCTGCGCAAATCCCCAGATGAAGATCGCGCCGAGCGCGGAATGATAGCTGGGAAAGGTGATGATCCCCTCGATCCGCGTCACGTCGATCAGACGCAAGCTGCCGTCGCGCAGCCCCGTCAGGTCGGCGTAGTGGACGACGGCCGCCGCGGGCCGCAGGTTCGGCAGATCGCCGGGACCAAGGTTCAGGTGGATATAATTTCCGACCGCCGGCGTCAGGCCCGAAAGCAGCACCGCCGCCAGCCCCGCGAGAATCGCGGCGCATATCGCGATCCGCATCTCGCGCAGCCGGTTCGTGGCGGTCAGGGCGAGCACCATCACCAGAAGCTGCGGGATCATGCTGACATAGGCCCAGCGATAGAGGGTGGCGAGCGTCGGATGATCGTTGACCCAGCGCGCATAGCCGAGCCAGTCGAAGCCGAGCGCCAGGTCCCAGCGCTGAAGCCGCGCATCCCAGAGCGCCCCGCCCTGCGCGGCGACCAGATAGCTGAGGATGCCGCCAACGATCGAGAAGAGGATGATCAGCATGACCGACGTGACCAGCGCGGCAAAGGCCGGGCGGACGCGATAGCGGGTATAGAAGCGGTCGGTGGTCCACAGCAGGCCGATCATCGCGGCCGATCCGCCGAAGCCGTTCGCCGCGAAAGCGAAAGGCGCGGCAAGTTGGAAAGCGATCAGGAACAGCAGGCAGAGCCCGATGAGCAGCCAGGACGCGTCGTCGAAACCCTGTGATTCGGGTTCACGATGGAGGGATGCGCTCATGGTCCGCCTGTTAGCGGCGCGCGCATAAAATTCGATTAATGGCGGCCCCGATCGACCGCGCGCGCGCGAAAAATCAATCGCCCCAGATATGCGCGGTTTCGATCCAGCCGCGGCGGCCCTTGACGTCGAAGCGGCACCAGCCGTCGCGGCAATCGCTGATCCGGCCGACGACGCCGGCTTCGGCACGATAGGCGACAGGCGCGGATTCGTTCGGCGATTCGCGCATCGGGCGGGTTCCGCCGGTGACGATCGCGGTGCGCGTCCGGCTGAGCAGCCGCGCCGCCATCCAGCCGCGGGTGCCGTCGGGATCCTCGACCTTGCGCCATAGTTCGTGCCGCGCGATCACCTTCACCGGCAGGTCCCTGCGGCGATATTCCCAGATCACCGGCACGTCGGGCGATGGCCCCTTGCGCATCCGCGCCTCGTCGACGCTGATCGAGGCCCAATAGGGCAGTTGCGGGTCGGACTGGGCGGCGGCGGGGCCGATCACGGCCACCAGCGCCAGCACAGCGAGAATCTGGCGGCTTTTCATGGCCGATGCCTTGTCAAACTCCGCCCGCTTTTTCAACCGCTCGCGGCACGCGCGGCACGGTTCGTCCACAGGCTTCGTCGCGCCCGCCCCTCTTGACCCCTTCGCCGCGGCACGCTCTATCGGCGGTCATGTCCGATTCCTCCCGTCCCCGGCGCCCGCGCGTCATCGTCACCCGCCAGCTCATGCCGCACGTCGAAGGGCGCATGGCCGAGCTGTTCGACGTCACCCTCTCGGCGCGCGACCGCGCCTTCACGATCGACGAACTGCGCGCCGCGGTGCAGAATTGCGACGTGCTCGTTCCGACGGTGACCGACCGCATCGACGCGGAGATCATCGCGGCGGCGGGCGAGCGGCTGAAGCTGATCGCCAATTTCGGCGCCGGCGTCGATCATATCGACCTGGCCGCGGCGCGCGCAAAGGGCATCATGGTCGCGAACACCCCCGGCGTGTTCACCGAGGACACCGCCGACATGACGATGGCGCTGATCCTGTCGGTCCCGCGCCGGCTGGCCGAGGGCGAGAAGCTGATGCGATCGGGCCGGTGGGAAGGCTGGGCGCCCAGCACGATGCTCGGCCGCCGCGTCGGGGGCAAGCTGCTCGGCATCATCGGCATGGGGCGCATCGGGCTGGCGGTCGCGCGCCGCGCCCGCGCCTTCGGCCTGTCAATCCACTATCACAACCGCCGGCGCCTGCCCGAAGCGATCGAGGACGAACTGGGCGCGAGCTATCACGCGAGCGTCGACACGCTGCTGCGGATCAGCGACGTGGTGACGATCCACTGCCCGCACACCACCGAGACGCACGAGATGGTGAACGCGGCGCGGATCGCGGCGATGAAGCCGACCGCCTATCTGATCAACACCGCGCGCGGAGAAATTATCGACGAAAAGGCGCTGATCGCGGCGCTGAAGAGCCGCCGCATCGCGGGCGCCGGGCTCGACGTCTATGCGCAGGAACCGGTGGTCGATCCCGAACTGCTGACGCTCGACAATGCGGTACTGCTGCCGCACCTCGCCTCGGCGACGATCGAGGGGCGCGAGGCGTCGGGCGAAAAGGTCATCGCCAACATCCGCGCCTGGGCCGACGGCCACCGGCCGCCGGACCAGGTGCTGGAGGGGTGGGTGTAGTTTCCCAACGGGCGCGTTGAGCCGCTCTGGATTGCTTCGCTTCGCTCGCAATGACGGTGCGCTATGAAACTCCGTCATTGCGAGCGAAGCGAAGCAATCCAGAGTGTCACTCGCTGCCGTCGAGAATGTCAGGCCACAAATCGCGCCAGAGCGGATTTTCCGCCTCGATCAGCGCCAGTTTCTTCGCGCGGCTGCCAGCTTTAAGTTGCTTTTCCCGCGCAATGGCAAATTCCATGTTTGCGTGAATTTCAAACCACACAAGCATCCCGCAATCATAACGACCGGAAAAGCCGCCCAATCCTTCGCGATGCTGCCACACGCGCTGCGCCAAGTTCGAGGTTACGCCAGTATACAGCGTCCCGTTGCGCCGGCTCGCCATGATATAGACCGCCGGCTGACGTTCGCGCATGGCCTCACATCAATAGAAGCTTGTCATTGCGAGGCGCAGCGAAGCAATGACGGGGACATATTCAATCCCCCGTCAGGATGCGGTCCACCAGTTCCTTCACCGTCGGGGTGAAGTTGTTCGAGTAGAAGGGGTCAGTCTTGAAATTGAACGCGGCGTGGCCCGCGAACATCAGATTCTGCTCGACGTCGCCGCCGTGCGCGATGTCCTGCAGCGTCTTCTGGATGCAAAAGCTGCGCGGGTCGGCGAGATAGCCGGTCGAATAATCGTCATGGTCTTTCCACGACGAGAAGCCGCAATGCGACAGGCAGCCCATGCAGTCGGCCTGGTCCTTGCGGATCGTGGCCTTGTCGGTCTCGGTGACGAAGACCACCGTGTTGTCGGGGGTCTTGAGCGCGGTGGTATAGCCTTCGGCGACCCAGCCCCGCGCACGGTCGCGGTCGTGCGGGGTGACCCAGAAATTCTTGCCCTTCACCCCGGCGTCGAGCTGGACGACATGGTCGCCCGCCTGTTGCTTCGAATAGGGAATCTGGCGTTCCGAGCGCGCCTCGAGGTCACGCAGGAACGGGTTGCGCACCGCGCTCGAATAAAAGCCGGTGGGCGAGAAGCGGTGGAGCAGCACGTCGCCGTCTTCTAGGGTGCGCAAGCGATCCTTCCACGCCTGCGGGATCGGGCTTTCCTGCGTCAGCAGCGGCCGCGTGCCGTACTGGAATACGATCTGGCCGAGTTCGGGATTGTCGATCCAGTCTTCCCAGTCGCGCAGATACCAGACGCCGCCCGCCATCACGATCGGCACGCTGTCGGCGATCCCCTCTGCGCGCATCGTGTCGCGCAGCGCCTTGACGCGCGGATAGGGATCCTCGGGCTTCAGCGGGTCCTCGGCATTCGACAGGCCGTTGTGGCCGCCGGCGAGCCACGGGTCCTCGTACACCACCGCCGCCATCAGGTCGGCGACCTTGTTGTAGGCGCGCTTCCACAAGGCGCGGAAGGCACGCGCCGACGAGATGATCGGCAGATAATGGACATTGTGCCGCGCCGCGATCTCGCTGAGCTTGTAGGGCATGCCCGCGCCGCAGGTGACGCCGGTGACGAGCCCCTTCGTCCGTTCGAGCACGCCTTCGAGCACGCGCTGCGCCCCGCCCATTTCCCACAGGACGTTGATGTTGATCGCACCCTGGCCGCCGGCGATGTCGTGGGCGCGCGTCACCTGCTCGACCGCGCCGTCGATCGCATATTGCACCAGTTCGTCGTGCCGCTCGCGCCGCGTCAGCGCGCGATAGACTTGCGGGACGATCTTGCCCTCCGCATCATAGCTGTCGGCGTTGACCGCCGAAACCGTGCCGATCCCGCCCGCCGCGGCCCAGGCGCCGCTGGAGGCGTGGTTGGTCGCCGACACGCCCTTGCCCCCCTCGACCAGCGGCCAGACTTCGCGGCCGCCGTAAAGGATGGGCTTCAAACCTTTGAACACTCTATACCTCTTTCTCTCGGCCAACCGCCTGCTCGGCTCCGGCCCCCATTTTCCGTTTCCGTAAGCGGAAGACGGCCCCCTTTGTCAATCGATCGCGACCCGTTCGCCGCCGAACAGGCCATATCCACCCAGCGGTCGAGCATAAAGCTTTTCATAGGCCGCGACCATCGTTGATTCGTCGAAGCGTTCGGC
Organism: Sphingopyxis sp. MG; assembly: GCF_002953155.1. Classification (NCBI taxonomy): domain Bacteria; kingdom Pseudomonadati; phylum Pseudomonadota; class Alphaproteobacteria; order Sphingomonadales; family Sphingopyxidaceae; genus Sphingopyxis; species Sphingopyxis sp. MG. The sequence continues at coordinate 1,398,047 of NZ_CP026381.1, read as the reverse complement.
GGCGACGCGCCGATTCGCCGCGCCGACGGCCGCCCGCAATGCGGCGGCGCCCGCCATCCGCGCCAGCGCGGCGCGAAACGCGCTTTCGTCGCCGGCGACGAACGGCCGGTTCGCGTCCGACACCATCGCCGCGACGTCGCCGACGTCGGGGCTGACGACGGGAAGCCCCGCCGCCATCGCCTCGATCACCGCGATCGGCGCCTGTTCGCTGAGCGACGACAGCGCGAGCAGATCGAAATGGCCGATCCAGCGCGCCGGCTGCGCCATGAAACCGGGCATGACGAGACGGTCGGCGATGCCGCACGCCGCCGCCTCCGCGGCGATGGCGTCGCGATCCGGCCCCTCGCCGACGATCGCGAGCCGCACGTGCGGCGGCAACGTCGCCACCGCGCGCACGAGGCGCGGCAGGTCCTTCACCTTGCGCAGCCCGGCAACGGTGCCGATCACCACCTCGCCCTCGCGCCGGATGAGGCCGGGGATCGGCACATCCGGCGCGAGGCCATAGGCGGCGACGTCGATGCCGTTGCGGATCAGCCGGGTGCGGTCGGCAACGCCCCATTCGGCGGCGGCGATCCGCTGGAGCAGCGTCGAGGGCACGACGAGCGCCTCCGCCGAACGCAGCACAAGGCGACGGAACAGATTGCGCTTCCAGTTACGCCGCGCGCTTTCATCCTCGTTGAACCCGTCCTCATGGTGGATCAGGCCCGGCAAGCCGCGCCGATGGAGCCGATGCGCCATCACCCCGTCCATGGCGCCCCAATTGTAGCTGAGCGCGAGATCGAAATCCTGCAAGTAGCGCGCGATCTCGCGGTAGCGCGCCAGCGACGGCCGCCCGGCGAGCGACGGCGCGTCGGCGGGGAAACGCACGTCGATGCCCGGCGCGATCGCGTCGCGCGCGCCGAGCGCGCCGGGCACCGCCGACAGCACGACGTGCCGCGCGCGATCCTCCATCAGGTTCATCAGCCGCACCGCCCGCACCTCCTTGCCGCCCAGCGAAAAGCTGGAGTGGAGGTGGACGATGCGAACCGGGCGATCGCGCGCGATCGCGGGGCGAACCGGACGCTCGCGCGCGATCGCGGGCCGGTCCTTCACGCCGCGGGCAGGTCCGCGATCCACGCGTCGATCGCCGCGCGCGCTTCGGGTTCGTCCATCGTCGGGGCATGGCCGACGCCGGGCACCTCGACCAGCCGCGCGCCCGGCAGGGCCGCCGCCATCTTCGCGGCCGCGCGTCCCGCCAATATGTCCGACAGCGCCCCGCGCAGGATCAGCACCGGCGCGTCGCCGAAGGCGCGATAGGCGGGCCACAGGTCGACCCCGTCGCCGGCGGGCAGGCGCAGCGGCGCGGCGATCTGCTTGTCGTAATCGGCGACGATCCGCCCCTCCGGGGTCAGCCGATGGGTGCGCTTGGTCAGCCGCAGCCAGTCGTGGATACCATAGTGCGGAAAGACCGCGTGGTTCAGGTCGCGGAACGCGCGCGCAGCGTGCATCCACGTCGGCTGGCTGCCCCCCACGCCGATATAGTCGCGGATGCGGTCGAGCCCGGCGCTTTCGAGTTCGGGCCCGACATCGTTGAGCAACGCGCCGGCCAGCCGCCCCGGCAGGCTCGCCGCCATCAGCATCGACACCAGCCCGCCAAGCGAGGTCCCGACGGTCGCGAAGCGCCCGATCCCCAGTTCGTCGAGCAGCGCCACCATGTCCTGAACATAGGTCAGCGGGACATAGGTCATCGGGTCCTTCGCATAGGCGCTTTCGCCGCGCCCGCGGAATTCGGCGACGATCACGCGCCGCCGCGCCGCCATGTGCGGCGCCACCGCCTCGAAGTCGCGGGCGTTGCGCGCGAGCCCCGGCATGCACAGGATCGGTGGCAGCGCAGCCGCCTCCTCCGGGCCGGGATAGAGGCGCGCGTGCAGCCGGACGCCGTCGGCCGACCACCAATAATGGTCGTCCCACTCGCGGCGATGATCCTGTCTTGCCAAAATGGCGGGTCCCCTTCCTGTCCGCACGGACGCCCTGCTGCGTCTATCGCCAACCCGGCGCGCCGCGCAAGCCATCCCGCGCCGCCGCCGGTTGCCGCGGGCGGCTTTCACCGATAAGAGGCGAGCGACCATGAGCGAAGCCCTGCTTTCCTTCGAACCCGCCACCGGAAAAGAGCTTTGGCGCGGCGCGATCAGCGATGTCGACGCAGAGGTCGCGATCGCCCGCCGCGGCTGGCCCGAATGGGCGGCAAAGCCGCTCACCTTCCGCTCCGAAACGCTGCGCCGCTTTGCCGACCGGGTGAAGGCGGAGGGAGAGACGCTCGCCGACCTGATCGCGCGCGAAACCGGCAAGCCATTGTGGGAAGCGCGCACCGAGGTCGAATCGGTCGCGAACAAGGTCGACATCTCGATCAAGGCCTATGCCGAACGCACCCCGAACCGCCGCATCGAGGGCGCGATGGGCCTGCGCAACGCGGTGCGGCACAAGCCGCACGGGACGCTCGCGGTTCTCGGCCCCTATAATTTCCCGGCGCATCTGCCGAACGGCCACATCGTCCCGGCGCTGCTCGCGGGCAATTCGGTGCTGTTCAAGCCGTCGGAAAAGACCCCGGCGGTCGGCGCGAAGCTGGTCGAACTGTTCCACGAAGCGGGGGTACCGCAAGAGGTGCTGCGGCTGATCGTCGGCGGCCCCGATCAGGGCAAGGCGCTGGCGGGGCACGAGGGCATCGACGGGCTGCTGTTCACCGGATCGGCACGGACCGGCGTCGCGCTGAGCCGCCAGTTCGCCGGTCAGCCGGGCAAGATACTGGCGCTCGAAATGGGCGGCAACAACCCGATCGTCGCATGGGACACCGCGGACATCCGTACCGCCGCCATCCTGATCGTCCAGTCGGCCTTCCTCAGCGCCGGGCAGCGGTGCAGCAACGCGCGGCGGCTGATCGTCCGGGACAGCATGGCCGACGCGCTGATCGAGGAGGTCAAGGCGCTCGCAAACCGGCTGATCGTCGATCATCCGCACGCCGACCCCGCCCCCTATATGGGGCCGGTGATCGACAATGAGGCGGCCGACGGCCTGACCGAGAGCTTCCTGATCCTGATGTCCAACGGCGGTCAGGTCGTCCGCCACATGACGCGGCCGGTCGAGGGTCGCCCCTTCCTGACCCCCGGCATCATCGACGTGACCGACATGCGCGAGCGCCCCGATGTCGAACTGTTCGGCCCGCTGCTCCAGGTCATTCGCGTCGACAGCTTCGAGGCGGCCATCGCCGAGGCGAACAACACCCACTTCGGCCTGTCGGCGGCGCTGATCGGCGGCAATCCGCAACTTTACGACCAGTTCTGGGCCAATGCCCGCGCCGGCGTCATCAACTGGAACCGGCCGACCAACGGCGCCTCGTCCGCCGCGCCCTTCGGCGGCATCGGGCTGTCGGGGAATCACCGGCCGAGCGCCTTCTACGCCGCGGACTATTGTGCCTATCCGGTGGCGTCGTCCGAAAGCGACGCGATGCGCGCCTCGATCGGCATCGGCCTGCGCGATCCCGAAGGGTCGAAGCTGATCCGCAAGGGTTTTCTCTGAGCGCGGGCCAATCCCGCGATTGACAGAAATGAAGCCACGGGCTACATCGTGCGCGTGAAGCCCATCGCCTACACCCGGTCCGCCATCAGGACGCTGGGCCGTATGCCGGCGAATACGGCGCGATTGATCCGGTCGAAGATCGAACAATATGCAAGCGATCCCGCATCGCTGGCGAACAATGTCAAAGCCTTGAAGGGGCGCGACGCCGTCCGCCTTCGCGTCGGCGACTGGCGTGTGATCATGGAAGACGGGGTCGTTGTCGCGGTTCTGGAAATCGGCTCGCGCGGCAGCATCTATGAGTGAAGGACGATGGCGTGAACAAGATGGTGACGATCCCGCAAGACGAATATGACCGCCTTCGCGAAGCGGCGGAGGAGCTAGTCGACCTTCGCGCCTATGATCGGGCGAAGGCGCGTCTTGATGCGGGCGAAGACGAGCTGGTTCCCGCCGAATATGCCGATCGCATCCTTGACGGCGAAAATCCGCTTCGCGTCTGGCGCGATCTGCGCGGATGGACCCAGCAGGGCCTGGCACAGGCGTCGGGCGTCAACCGGGTCCAGATCGCCGATATCGAATCGGGCCGAAAGCGGGGATCGGTGGAAACCATAGCGCGGCTGGCACGCGCGCTGCGCGTCGGAATGGAGGATCTGGTGCGAGGCTGAATTTCAATACGCAAATTTTGCTTCACCCCAGCAAAAAAAGCCTGCTTTGCCATCTTTCGGGCCGACGGCCACACCGGCGGCATGGACAAGCATCCTCTCCCCCAGGGCAAGCTGTGGCTTGTCGGCGCCGGTCCGGGCGATCCGGACCTGCTGACGCTGCGCGCGGCGCGCCTTCTCGAAAGCGCCGACCTGATCGTTCACGACGGGCTGGTCGGTGCGGGCGTGCTCGCGCTGATTCCGCCGCACGTCGAGCGCATCTCGGTCGCCAAGCAACGCAGCCGCCACACGATGAAGCAGGAGGCGATCAACGCGCTGCTGATCCGCGAGACGCGCGCGGGGCGGCGGGTCGTGCGGCTGAAGGGCGGCGATCCCTTCATCTTCGGGCGCGGCGGCGAGGAACTCGACGCGGCACGCGACGCGGGCATCGCCTGCGAGGTCGTTCCCGGCATAACCGCCGCGGCGGGCTGCGCCGCGCAGGCCGGCCTCCCCCTCACCCACCGCGAGGATGCCAGCGCGGTCAGCTTCGTCGCCGGTCAGTGCAAGAATCTGACCGATCAGGACTGGTCGGGTCTCGCGGGTCACGGCCGCACCCTCGTCATCTATATGGGGCTCGCGACCGCCTCGGCGATTGCCGACAAGCTGATCGCAGACGGGGTCTCGCCCGGTCTGCCGGTCGCGGTGATCGAGCGCGGCACCACCGCCGACGCCCGCGTGCTGCGCACCCTGCTCACCGACCTCGGCGATCTCGTCGCGCGCGAGCGGGTCGCCAGCCCCGCGCTGATTATCGTCGGCAAGGTCGCGGCGCGCGCCGACGCGCTCGACTGCCTCGGCGCGCCGGGACTGATTGCTTCATTGAAGGATATGGCATGCGACTCCTGACCGGAAACGATCTGAAGACGGGCGCCGTGATCTGGTGGACTGGCCGCGGCTGGTCGATCCACGTCGAGGACGCCGCCGACGTCGGCGAACATGGCGAGGCGATCCTGTCGGCCGAGGACGGCGCGCGCCGCGTCAACGGCGGCTATCTGATCGACGCGGTGGACACCGCCAAGGGACCGCGCCCCGCGCATATCAAGGACCGCATCCGCGCGCGCGGCCCGACGGTGCGCCCCGACCTGACATTGAAGCCCGCCGATCCGGTGGCCGGCGACTGGGTGATCTGACATGTACAAATACGACCAATATGACCGCGCGATGGTCGATGCGCGCGTCGAGGAATTCCGCGACCAGACCCGCCGCCGCATCGCGGGCGACATGAACGACGACCAGTTCAAGCCGCTGCGGCTCAAGAACGGGCTCTACCTCCAGCTTCACGCCTATATGCTGCGCGTCGCCATTCCCTATGGCACGCTCAATTCGACGCAGCTTCGCAAGCTTGCCGAGATCGCGCGCAAGTATGACCGCGGCTACGGCCATTTCACGACGCGCCAGAATCTCCAGTATCACTGGATCAAACTGGAAGACGCGCCCGACATCCTCGCCGAGCTGGCGACGGTCGAGATGCACGCGATCCAGACCAGCGGCGAGAGCATCCGCAACATCTCCGCCGACCAATATGCGGGCGCCGCCGCCGACGAGATATGCGATCCGCGCCCTTGGGCCGAACTGCTGCGGCAGGCGACGACCTTTCACCCCGAATTCAGCTATCTGCCGCGCAAGTTCAAGATCTGCGTGATCTCGTCGCCGGCCGACCGCGCGGCGCTGCGCTGGCACGACTGCGCGCTGCGCATTGTCCGCAATGAAGCGGGCGAGGAAGGTTTCGAGGTCTATGCCGGCGGCGGCATGGGACGTACCCCCTTCATCGCCTACAAGATCCGCGATTTCTGCCCGGCGTCGCAGATATTCTCCTACCTCCAGGCGATATTGCGCGTGTGGAACCTCCACGCGCGGCGCGACAATATCCACAAGCAGCGGATGAAGATCCTCGTCCACGATCTGGGCGAAGAGGAGTTCCGCCGCCAGGTCGAGGAAGCGTTCCAGCATTTCCTGACGCTCGGCACCGACTTTCCGCAGGCCGAATACGACCGCATCGCCGCCTATTTCGCGCCGCCACCGTTCGAGGCGGGTCTGTCCGCGGCCATCGACCGGTCGGACCCCGATTTCTCGCTGTGGGTCGATCACCAGACCGTGGCGCACAAGGCGGCCGGCTATGCGATCGTCAACGTCAGTCTCAAGCCGATCGGCGGCATCGGCGGCGACGTCACCGCCGAGCAGATGGAGGCGCTTGCCGACCTCGCCGAACGCTACAGCTTCGACGATCTGCGCGTGACCCATGCCCAGAATGTCGTGCTGCCGCATGTCCGCAAACAGGACCTGCATGCGGTGTGGCAGGCGCTGAAGGCGGCGGGGCTCGCCGACGCCAACCTCGACCTCGTCACCGATGTCATCGCCTGCCCCGGCCTCGATTATTGCACCCTCGCCAACGCGCGGTCGATCCCGGTCGCGCAGAAGATCCAACAGCGCTTCGCCGACATGGATCGCCAGCGCGACCTCGGCGAGCTCAAGATCAAGATTTCGGGGTGCATCAACGCCTGCGGGCACCACCATGCGGGGCACATCGGCATCCTCGGCGTCGACCGCAAGGGCACCGAGAACTACCAGCTGCTGCTCGGCGGATCGGGCGCGGAGGACACGACGCAGGCGAAGATCACCGGCCCCGGCTTCGACGAGGACGGCGTCGTCGATGCGGTCGAGCGCGCAATCGAGCGCTACCGCGAACTGCGCACCGGGGACGAACGCTTCCTCGACACCTATCGCCGCGTCGGCCTCGACGCCTTCAAGGAGGCCATTTATGGCTGATGCCCTGCGTTTTCGGAACGACGAACCGGTCGAGGAACCCGCGGTCACGCTCGACGCCTTCCTCGAACAGCCCGACGCCAGCGCGGTGCGGCTCGAAGCGGGCGAGGACCCGCGGCGGCTGATTCCCGAACTCGGGCGGGTGAAGCTGGTCGAACTCGGCATTCCCCGCTTTCGCGACGGCCGCTGCTTCACCGCGGCGCGCATCCTGCGCGAGGCGGGTTATGAGGGCGAGATTCGCGCCGAAGGCGACGTGCTCGTCGACCTCGTCGCCTTCATGCGGCGCTGCGGCATCGACAGCTTCGCCCCGCACAGCCAGCTTAACCGCGCCGACATCGATGCGTCGCTGCGCCGGTACGATCATGTCTATCAGCATGCGGCGGACGGCGCGGTGCCGATCTGGAAACTGAGGCATGGCTGACACCTCTAAACTCCCGTTCGCGTCGAACGAGGTCGAGACGCCCCAAGGCCATGCGCGGCCGATGGGTGTCCCGACCGCGCGCGATGCGAGCGGTGATGCGGGGGATGACAGGAGGCGCGACCGGATCGACGTCGCGCCGCGCTTCACGCAGGCCGACGTCGTCCGCCTGAACAATCTGTTCCGCGGGCAGGACGCCGCGGAGGTGGTCGCGAGCGTGCTCGGCGCGGGCTTGCTCGGCGACACCGCGATCGTTTCGAGCTTCGGCGCCGAAAGCGCGGTGCTGCTCCATCTGGTGACGCGGGCGGCGCCCGATATTCCGGTGCTCTTTTTGGACACCGGCAAGCATTTTCCCGAAACGCTCGCCTATCGCGACACGCTCGCGGCGCGGCTCGGGCTCAACCTCGTCACGCTGACACCCGATCCGGAGGAACTGGCGAAGAAGGACGAGACGGGCCTGCGCTGGTCCTACGACCCCGACGGCTGCTGCGAGATCCGCAAGGTCAGGCCGCTCGAAAAGGCGCTCGCCGACTTCGACGCCTCGATCACCGGCCGCAAGGGTTTCCAGTCCGCGACGCGCACCGGCCTGCCGCGCTTCGAGCTCGATGGCAGCTCGGGCCGCCTCAAGTTCAACCCGCTCGCCAACTGGACACGCGAGGCGCTCGACGCCTGGTTCGAGGCGCACGACCTGCTGCGCCATCCGCTGGAGGCGGAAGGCTATCCGTCGATCGGCTGCTCGCCCTGCACCTCGAAGGTGAAGCCGGGCGAAGACCCGCGCGCCGGCCGCTGGCGCGGCTGGGACAAGACCGAATGCGGCATCCACGAAGCGGTGACGCCGATCGGCGACGATCCGGCGAACGACCCGGCGTTTTGAGGCTCTGTCATTGCGAGGAGCCGAAGGAATCTCCAGCTATCGACCTTGTGCGAGACCGATAGCTGGAGATTGCTTCGCTTCGCTCGCAATGACGACGCTATTGAGCGATCGGCCTACTCGTAATCCGCATAGGCCATGCTGTCGTCGGCGAGGTCGCTGAACTTGGTCGTCTTGGCCTCGAAGTGCAGGCGCACCTTGCCGGTCGAGCCGTGACGCGACTTGGCGACGATCAGTTCGGCCAGGCCGAAGACGCGCTCCATCTCCGCCGCCCATTCCTCGTGCGCGGCGTGGATCTTGATGTCGTCGCCTTCCACCGGGCGCTTCGGCTCGCGTGCCGCGACATAATAATCCTCGCGGAACACGAAGAGCACCATGTCGGCGTCCTGTTCGATCGAGCCCGATTCGCGCAGGTCCGAAAGCTGCGGGCGCTTGTCCTCGCGGCTTTCGACCTGACGGCTGAGCTGCGACAGCGCCATCACCGGCACATTAAGTTCCTTCGCCAACGTCTTGAGACCGCGCGAAATCTCTGAAATCTCCTGCACCCGATTGTCGCCGCTGCGCGACGAGCCCTGCAGAAGCTGGAGATAGTCGACGACGATGAACCCGATACCGTGCCGCCGCTGCAGCCGCCGCGCCCGCGTGCGCAGACCGGCGATCGTCAGGCCCGGCGTATCGTCGATGAACAGCGGCAGCGTCTGGAGCTGCTGCGCGGCGCGCGACAGTTGCTGGAACTGCTCCTTGCTGATCTTGCCCATGCGCAGCGCTTCGCCCGACACGCCCGACTGCTCGGCCAGAACGCGCGTCGCGAGCTGGTCGGCCGACATTTCGAGGCTGAAGAAGGCGACCTTCGCGCCCATGTTCTTTTCGGGCGGAATCCCGTCCTCCTCGTCGCGGCGCCAGCGCTCGGCGGCGTTATAGGCGATGTTCGTCGCCAGCGAGGTCTTGCCCATGCCCGGCCGGCCGGCGAGGATCATCAGGTCCGAATTGTGCATGCCGCCGATCTTGGCGTTGACGCTCGCGATGCCGGTCGTCGTGCCCGACAGGTGACCGCCCGAATTGAGCGCGCGTTCGGCCGCCTGGAGCGCGGTCAGGCTCGCGGCGCTGAAGCTCTTGACCGACCCCAGTTCGGCATCGCCGCCCGCGACCTTGTAGAGCGAGGTCTCGGCCTCTTCGATCTGCGCCTGCGGATCGACGCTCTCGCTGGTGTCGAGCGCATTGTCGACGAGCGTGCGGCCGACTCCGACCAGCTCGCGCAGCAGGGCGAGGTCGTAGATCTGCCGCGCGAAGTCGCGCACGCCGATCAACCCGGCGCCGCTGCCGGTGAGCTGCGCGAGGTAGCCGACGCCGCCGACCGCCTTCATCGCCTCGTCGCCCTCGAAAAAGGGTTTGAGCGTCACGGGCGTCGCGATGCTGTTGCGCTCGACCAGCGCCATCGCCTGCGCGAAGATGCGCCCGTGCAGCGGTTCGAAGAAATGCGCGGGCGAAAGCTGCACCGGCAGATCCTCGACGACTCGGTTGTCGATCAGGATCGCGCCCAGGAACGCGGCCTCGGCCTCGATATTGCGGGGCAATTGGCGGTCGTCCCCGGCGGGAGCCGGGATCGGGAAACGGGCGACTTCGGGCATGGCGACGCATAATGGAACCCCCTGAAACCATATGCAATGGCGTTGATCGTCGCAGCCACGCCTGCCGTGGAGCGTTCTGGGGATAGTTTTGCGGCCTCCCCCTCCCGCAGGCGGGAGGGAGTCCTCGCCGCCCCCTTGCCCTTCGCCGTGCGGCGGGTAGAAGCACCTTCATCATGACCGACGCCGACCCATCGAAGCAGCGCATCATCTCGGTCGAGCTCGACGAGGGCACGATCGTCTGGCGCAATCCCGATGTCGAGCAGGAACGGCGCGTCGCCATCTTCGACCTGATCGAGGACAACAAGTTCGTGCCGCAGCGCGGCCATCCCGACGGCTATGCCGGGCCCTATCGCCTGATGCTGCGGGTCGAGGACGGACGGCTGATCTTCGAGATCAGCCGCGAGGACGGTTCGCCGCTCGAGGCGGTCATCCTCGGCCTCGGCCGCTTCCGCCGCCCGATCCGCGACTATTTCGCGATCTGCGATTCCTATTATCAGGCAATCCGGTCGGCGACCGCGCAGCAGATCGAAACCGTCGACATGGCGCGCCGCGCGCTTCACAATGATGCGGCTGAGATGCTGATGGACCGGCTCGACGGCAAGATCGCGGTCGATTTCGACACCGCGCGCCGCCTGTTCACGCTCATCTGCGTCCTCCACATCAAGGGGTGAGCATGGCGAAGGGGGCGATCCAGCGCAGGAACAAGCCGGCGACGACCGGCTGGCGCGATGCGGCGGCGCGCGGCCTGCGGCGCATCGGCGGGGTGCTGCTGCTGGCCGTGCTCGCCATCGGGGTCGGATTATGGTGGGCGGCGCGCTGGACGCCGCAGCGCGCGCAATATCCGTTGCAGGGGGTAACGCTCGACGCCTCGAACGGCCAGGTCCACTGGGGTTCGGTCAAGGCGGCGGGCGCCGATTTCGCCTATCTGGCGGCGACCGACGGCGACAGCGGCGTCGATCCGCTCTACGCGCGCAACATGGCCGCGGCGCGCGACGCCGGGGTGCGCACCGGTCCGATCCACCATTACAGCCTGTGCCGCCTCGCCACCGACCAGGCGGCCAATTTCATCCGCCACGTCCCGCGGCGCACCGACGCGCTGCCTCCGGTGGTCTGGCTCGATTACGACGACCGCTGCCCCGACCGGCCGACGCGCGCGCTGCTGCTGAGCGAACTCGCGACCTTTCTGGCGCAGATCGAGGCGCATATGGGCAAGCGCAGCCTGATCGCACCCGGCGCCGCGTTCGAGGCCGATTACAAAGTGACGAGCGGCATCGCGCGCACCACCTGGCTGCGCCGCGATTTCTTCGAGCCCGACTATGGCGCCCATCCGTGGGTGATGTGGCAGGCCAACCATTATCTGCGCATCGCCGGCGCCGACGGCACGGTCGGCTGGAACGTCGTGCGCCCCGAAGGAACCACGCCATGACCGACGATCCGACCGATGCCGACCGCGACGCGCTGATCGACGCGGCGCGCGAGGCGGCCGCGCGCGCCTATGCCCCCTATTCGGGCTTTCACGTCGGTGCGGCGCTATTGCTCAAGAATGGCGACGTCGTCACTGGCGCCAATGTCGAGAATGCGAGCTATGGCCTGACGCTGTGCGCCGAAACCGCGGCGATCGCGAAGATCGCCAACGAAGGCTGGATCGGCGAACTCGCCGCGGTCGCGATCGTCGGCGGCCGCCCCGAAGGCGCGGCGCTGGCCGGTGCCGAGGCGGTGCATCCGTGCGGCCGCTGCCGCCAGATATTGAACGAGGCGGCCGAGCAGTCGAAGACCGACATCTGGGTCCATTGCGCATCGGGCGACGGCACGGCGGTGGAAAGCTATCGGCTGAGCGATCTGCTCCCCGCCGCCTTCGGGCCGAAGGATATGGGCCTCGTCCGCGACTGACCGCTTGCGCAAAGGCGCGCGCGCCGACAAGACGGCGGCATGGCCATTCTTTCCGACAAATGGATTCGCGACGCCGCCCGCACGCAGCAGATGATCGAGCCGTTCGTGGAGGCGCAGCGGCGCGACGGCTGCATCAGCTATGGCCTGTCGTCCTACGGCTATGACGCGCGCGTTGCCGACGAGTTCAAGATTTTCACCAATGTCGACAGCGCGGTCGTCGATCCCAAGGATTTCGCGTCGAACAGCTTCGTCGACCGCAAGACCGACGTCTGCATCATCCCGCCGAACAGCTTCGCGCTCGCGCGCACGGTCGAATATTTCCGCATCCCCAGGGACGTGCTCGTCATCTGCCTCGGCAAATCGACCTATGCGCGCTGCGGAATCATCGTCAACGTCACCCCGCTCGAACCCGGCTGGGAGGGTCATGTGACGCTGGAGTTTTCGAACACCACCCCCCTACCCGCGAAAATCTATGCCAACGAGGGCGCGTGCCAGTTCCTGTTCCTGCAGGGCAACGAGCCGTGCGAGACGAGCTACGCCGACCGCGCGGGCAAATATATGGGGCAGAAGGGCGTGACGCTGCCCAAGCTCTGATCCCGCGGAACCGCACCGCCCTCTCGCGCGTCATCTCCCCAAGCGGAAGGGGCGCGTGTCGGAGGATGTTCCATGTCCATGATCGCCGTCTTCATCGGCCGCCTGTTCATCGCGCTGATCTTCGTCGTCTCGGGGATCAACAAGCTGATCCACGTCAACGACACCAGCGCGATGATCTCCGCCGCCGACCTGCCCGGCTGGCTCGCCGTTCCGACCGGGCTGTTCGAACTGATCGCGGGCGTCTGCATCGCACTCGGCATTTATGCGCGAGCCTTCTCGCTGCTGCTGGCGGCGTTCGTGCTGCTCACCATCCTCTTCTTCCACCGCGATTTCACCGATCCCGTGCAGGCGATGGCGGCGATGAAGAATCTGGCGATCGCGGGCGGCCTGCTCTGCCTCTTCGGCTATGGCCACACGCGCTGGAGCTATGATGCGCTGCGCCGCAGGCGCCGCGACGAGATCGAATTGCACGAGGCCGAACTGCGCGCCGCGCGCGCCGAGGGTCAGGCCGAAGCCGTGGGCGCGCCGGTCGTCGTCAAGCGGCCGTGGTGGCGCTTCTGACGCTTCGCGCTTGGCATCGCGGTCCGCCTGCGCTAGCCTTCGCTTGACGTTTACGTAAAGGGAGGGTTTCATGGCATCCCGCGATCTCGACATCATCGTCTATGGCGCGACGGGTTTCACCGGGCGGCTCGTCGCCGAATATCTCGCGCATCATTACAAGGGCCGTGCGGACGCGCCGCGCTGGGCGATGGCCGGGCGCAGCCTCGACAAGCTGGCGGAGGTGCGCGACCTGATCGGCGCCGACGAGGAAACCCCGCTGATCGTCGCCGACGCCGACGATCCCGGCAGCCTCGACGCGATGGCCGCGCGCACGCGCGTGGTGTTGACCACGGTCGGCCCCTACCAGCTTTACGGCAGCGCCCTCGTCGCCGCCTGCGTGCGTGCGGGCACCGCCTATGCCGACCTGTGCGGAGAGCCGGGCTGGATGCGCGAAATGATCGACGCGCACCAGGGCGCGGCCAGGGCGTCGGGCGCGCGCATCACCTTTTCGTGCGGCTTCGATTCGATTCCCTTCGACCTGGGCGTGCTGTTCCTGCAGGCCGAGGCGGTGAAGCGCCACGGCGCCCCCGCGCCGCGCGTCAAGGGCCGGGTGCGCCAGATGAAGGGCGGCGCATCGGGCGGCACGATCGCCAGCCTGACCGAGACGCTGAAAGCCGTCGCGAAGAAGCCGTCGCTGGCGCTGCTGCTCAAATCGAGCTTCGCGCTCACCCCCGGTTTCGAAGGGCCGCACCAGCCGAGCGGGCTGGTTCCCGAACATGATCCGGCGACCGGCACCTGGACCGCGCCCTTCGTGATGGCGCCGATCAACACCAAGAACGTCCACCGCACCAATTTCCTGCTCGGGCACCGCTGGGGCACCGACCTCGTCTATGACGAAATGGTGATGACGGCGATCGGCGACGCCGGAAAGGCGATGGCCGAAGCGATGGCGAAGGCGAATCCGTTCGGCGACGCGAAACTCAAGCCCGGCGAAGGGCCGAGCAGGGAGGACCGCGAGAACGGTTTCTACGACATCCTGTTCATCGGCGAATATCCCGACGGGCGGACGATTCGCGCCTCGGTGCGGGGCGACCGCGACCCCGGCTATGGCTCGACGTCGAAGATGCTCGCCGAAACCGGCATGACGCTGCTGGCGACCGAGGGCGAAGGCGGCATCTGGACGCCGGGCGCGCTGCTGGGGCAGGCGTTGATCGACCGGCTGACCGCCGAGGCCGGGTTGAGCTTCCAGATCGAGGAATGACCCATCTTCCGTTCGTGCTGACCCCGGATCAAGTCCGGGGGAAGCACCGTTCTTCTTTCCCTCGAAGGAAGGGCGGCCCTTCGACAGGCTCGGTGCGAACGGATTCATGACGAAATGACGGATATGACCCTCTCCTCTCTCTCTCCCCTCGACACCCTTCTCTCGACGCTGCGGACCGACGGCGATGTCGCGACCGCGCATATCGACGAAGGCTGGATGCAGGGACGCACCGCCTATGGCGGGATCAGTTCGGCGGTGGCGCTCGCGGGCACGATGGCGCTGCATCCGACCGATGCGCCGCTGCGCTATGCCCAGATCAGTTTCGTCGGGCCGGTCGCCGGCGATTGCACAGTCGAGACACGGGTGCTGCGCCGGTCGAAATCGAGCCTGTTCGTCGATGCGGGCGTGTCGAGCGAGGCGGGTTTCGGCACCGCCGCGGTGTTCGCCTTCTCGCCCGACCGGGAAAGCCACGTCGATCACAATCGCCTGACCATGCCCGACGCCCCGCCGCCCGAGGCGCTGGAACCGGTTCCTCAGCACAAGGTGCGCCCGACCTTCTCGAAGCATTTCGACATGCGCCCGACCACCGGCCCGCGCTTCGGCTGGAAGCAGGAGGTCGGCGAGTATCTGACCTGGGTGCGCTTCGTCGAGGAACCGCGGTGCCACCCCACCGTCGCGCTGCTCGCGCTCGGCGACGCGTTGCCGCCCGCGGCGATGGCGCTGTTCAGCGAATTCGGGCCGATCAGCTCGATGAACTGGACCGTCAACATGCTCACCGCGACGCCCGAGACCGACGACGGCTGGTGGCTTTTGTCGGCCAGGACAGGCTATGCGCGCCGCGGGCTGTCGGTGCAGGACATGATGCTGTGGAACCGCGCCGGCGAGCCGGTGCTGAGCGGTAGCCAGGCGGTTGCGGTGTACGCATGACGATCGCGATCTAACCGCCGATAGCAGGACGTCGCTTCACTCCGGAACCGGCAGCGCGATCACCGCGTCGAGGCCGCCGCCCGCGCGGTTGGCCAGCGTCAGGCGGCCGCCTTCGCTTTCGGCAATCTCGCGCGCGATCGCCAGTCCCAGACCGGCGCCGCCGGTCGCGCGGTTGCGCGATTCCTCGCCGCGCGCGAAGGGCTCCATCAGCGCTTCGATCTGCGTCTCGGCGAGCCCGGGACCGTCGTCGGACACGATCAGGCGCGCCTCGCCGTCCGCGACCTTCACCGACAGGCGTGCGCGCAGGCCATAGGCGACCGCATTGTCGATCAGGTTGCGCAGCGCCCGGCGCAGCAGCATCGGCCGCGCCTGCACCGTCACGGCGGCGACGGCGGCGAGCGAGACGTCCTTGCCCTGCTCGCGATAATCGGCCGCCACGTCGCCGGCCAGCACGTCCAGCCTCACCGCCTCGCGCGCTTCGGTGCCCGAGCCGGCGCGGGCCAGCGCCAATATGTCGGCGAGCATCGCCGTCATTTCCTCGATCGACGCGATCATCTTGTCGCGCAGCCGCGCATCCTCGACCTGCTCGACGCGCACGCGCAGGCTGGCGAGCGGGGTCCGCAGGTCGTGCCCGACCGCGCCGAGCATCCGGTCCTTGTCGGCGAGCATCGCCGCGATCCGCGCGCGATAGGCGTTGAAGGCGCTGATCAGGTCGCGCACGTCCGACGGCCCCGCCTCGACGAGCGGGGTCGTGTCGCGCAGCGCCGGATTGCCGCGCGCGGCGCGCGTCAGGTCGCGCAGCGGCGCGGCGGCGCGCCAGGCGATGAACAGGATCGGCACCAGCAGCAGCAGATAGAGCGAGAGCGTCTGCCACAGCAGGAAACCCTGCAGCCGCTTTCCGTCGGTCGGAATCCGGCTGCGCACCGCATAATAGCGATCCCCCACCTTTGCCGACACGACGACCGTCCGCGAGGAGAAGCCCGTGCGCTGCGCGTGCGGCCGCGGCGGCAGGGCCCAGGCATCGACCCGCTCGGCGCGGACGTCGGCTTCGTCGAGCAGCCCGGCGACATAGGCGGCGAGCGCGGGGGCCGCCTCGGCCTGCGGCGGCGGCCGGGTCGGTTCGTTCGATATGACGAGCCGCTGCACGCGCTCGCGCCGGTTGCGATCGCTGTCGTCGGCTTCGGCCACGCCGCGCCGGTCGCGTTCGACCGCGTCGATGATCCGCGCGACCGCCATGCCGCCGCCGTGAGCCAGGATCTGCTGCCGCTGCCCGCGCGCGAGCATCGCGAAATTGACCGCCTGCGCGATGAACAGCATCGCGGCAACCGCGAAGACAAGCTGCCCGATCAGGCTGCGGGGCCACAGGCGCAGCGTCATGTCGCCGCGTCCAGCCGCTTGACCTCGCACGCCAGCGTATAGCCGCCGCCCCACACGGTCTTGACGATCTGCGGCCGCGCCGGATCGTCCTCGATCTTCTTGCGCAGGCGGCTGACCAGATTGTCGATCGCGCGGTCGAAAATGTCGGCCTCCCGCCCGCGCACGAGGTCGAGCAGCCGGTCGCGGCTCATCACCTGCCGCGGGTGACGCACCAGCGCGTGGAGCAGGTGATATTCGCCCGACGACAACGCCACCTCGCGCCCGTCGCGATCGACCAGCACGCGCTCGACCTCGCGCAGCACCCAGGGGCCGAAGGCATAGCTCGTCCCGCCGGCGTCGAGCGCGCGGCCGTTCGCCTGCGTCCGGCGCAGCACGGTGCGGATGCGCGCGACCAGTTCGCGCGGGTTGAAGGGTTTGACGACATAGTCGTCGGCGCCGATCTCCAGCCCGATGATCCGTTCGGTGTCCTCGGCCCGCGCGGTCAGCAGGATGACGGGAATATGGCTCGTCTCGCGCAGGTGGCGGGTCAGCGACAGCCCGTCCTCGCCGGGCATCATGATGTCGCTCACCACCAGGTCGATGCTCTTGGCGCGCAGCACCGACCGCGCCTCGGCCGCGCTCGCGGCGTCGCTGACGGCAAAACCCTGTCCTTCCAGATACTCGGACAGCGGCTCGCGGATCGACGGCTCGTCGTCGATCAGCAGGATGCGGGGGGTATCGCTGTCGGTCATCGTCGATCTGCCTGAAACATGAGGTTCGCCCACCGGCCGGGGGCCGATGGGCGATACCGTGCTGGCAGCGGACTGCGGCAAAGGCAATGGCGAGACCGCCCGGCCGCCGTCCGCGCGCCGATCAGTTGGTGGCGGGGGCCGGAGCGGCGTTGCGCTTGGCCTGCCACTCGGCGCGCTTCGCCTCGCGCTGCGCCTTGCGTTCCTCGGCCGTCACCTGCCCGTCCTTGTTGGCGTCGAGGCGATCGAAGCGCGCCAGGGCGGCCGTTTCGAACTCGGCGCGGCTGATCGCCTTGTCGCCGTTGGTGTCGGCCTTCATCATCATCCCGCCGCGCATGCCATGGCCGCCACGCTTGCCGTGATGGCCGCGCATCGCGCGCGGGCCTTCGCGAGCCTCGCCGGCAGCGGCGGCGCGCTTTTCCTTCCGTTCGCCGCGCTTCGCCTGACGCTCGGCGGCGCGCTGGTCCCATTCGGCCTTGCTGATGCTGCCGTCCTTGTTCGCGTCGAGCCGTTCGAACATCTTCGCCTGCATCGCGGCGCGCGCCGCGGCGCGGTCGGCGGCATCGAGCTTGCCGTCGCCATTGGCGTCAAGCTTGGCGAACATCCGCGCGGCGTGCGCCTGCGCCTCGGCGCGGGTCAGCACGCCATTGCCATCGGCGTCGCCCATGGTGCGGGGGCCGCCCGCGGGGGCGGCAAGCACCGGACCCGCGATCAGCGCGGCGCCCAGTGTCAGAAAAGCGATCTTCTTTTTCACGTCACCTAACTCCTTGTTCTGGGACCGAGGGGAGAGAAGCCAGTCCCGATGACGGCCTTCTAGGGGTCATTTGTCCCAAGCTATTGCCCGCTCGACGAAAAATTGTCGCAAATTGTCGTAAAACCGGCGGTCCGTTCATGACGGCGCAAGCCGGCGGCCCGGTTGCGGCCCGCCCGCGCGAAGTCTAGCACGCGCGATCGATAAGGAGAAAAGACATGAGGGGTTTCGCACTCGACCGACGGACTTTGCTCGCAGGATTGGGGCTCGCCGGAATGGGGAGCGTCGCGGTCGCCGCGATCGCCCGGCCGGCGTTCGCGGCGGACAGCGCCGACGCGCGGCTCGACGCGCTGCTCGCGGCGCAGTTCGAGGCGGGGCTGCGCGACGACCCGACCCGCGCCACCTCGCTCGGGCTCGACACCGGCGCGCTCGCCGACCTGCGCGCGCGCTTTCCCGACTGGTCGCCCGCCGGGCGCGCCGCGCGCGACCGCCGCATCGACAGCGACCTCGCCGCGGTGCGCGCGATCGACCCCGACACGCTGGGCGACACCGCCCGCGCCGCGCACGACAGCGCCGAGTTCGACCTCACCGCGCGCCAGCGGCTCGCGCGCTTCCCCTATCACAGCGGCGGCTTCGGCCACCGGGCCGGTCCCTATGCCGTGACCCAGCTCGGCGGCTTCTACACCGGCGTCAGCACCTTCCTCGACAGCCAGCACCCGGTCGCGACCAAGGCCGACGCCGATGCCTATATGGCGCGACTCGAAGCGGTCCCGGCGCTTCTCGACGACGACACCGGCATCGTCGCCGCCAACGCGGCGATGAACGTCGTGGCGCCGCGCTTCATCCTCGAACAGGCGCTCCAGCAGCTCGCGCGGCTGCGCGACGGCGACGTCGCGAGCAAGACGCTCGTCGCCTCGATCGCGCGGCGCAGCGCCGCGATCGGTATCGACGGCTATGGCGAGCGCGCCGCCGCGGTTTTCGAAGGGCCGATCCGCGCCGCCCTCTCCCGCCAGATCGACGCGCTCACCGCGCTGCTGCCGCGCGCGGGCGATGCGGCGGGCGTCGGCCGCCTGCCCGATGGCGAGGCCTATTATGCCGCGACGCTTGCGCAGCATACGACGACCAGCCTGGGCGCCGCCGAAATCCATCGCATCGGCCGCGAGCAGCTTGCCGACCTGACCGCGCGCATGGACGAACTGCTCAAGGCGCAGGGTTACGCCAACGGCAGCCTTCGCGAACGGCTCGACGCGCTGGGCAAGGCGGAGGGACAGTTGTTCGCGAACGACGACGCCGGTCGCGCCGAGATGCTCGCCTACCTGAACGGACGCCTGACCGCGGTGCGCGCGCGCCTGCCGCAGGTGTTCAGCCGCATGCCCAGGGCGCCCTACGAGATCCGGCGCGTGCCGCCGGAGATCGAGATCGGCGCCCCCGGCGGGTCGGCGCAGGCGGGCACGCCCGACGGATCGCGCCCCGGCATCTTCTTCATCAACCTGCGCGATACCGGCGAATGGCCGCGCTACACCCTGCCCACCCTCGCCTATCACGAAGGCGCGCCGGGGCATCTGTTCGAGGGTGCGCTCAAATATGAGGATGCGGCGCTGCCGCTCTATCGCCAGACGGCGTCGGTGACGGCGTTCGGCGAAGGCTGGGGCCTGTATGCCGAACAGGTCGCCGACGAACTCGGCATGTACGACGACGATCCGCTGGGCAAGATCGGCTACCTCGCCTCCTATGCCTTCCGCGCGTCGCGCCTCGTCGTCGACACCGGGCTGCACGCGATGGGATGGAGCCGCGAACAGGCGATCGACTTCATGGTGCAGAATTCGTCGGAGGCCCCCAGCGCGGCGCGGACCGAGATCGACCGCTATATCGTCTATCCGGGCCAGGCCTGTTCGTACAAGATCGGCCAGACGGCGATCAGCCGGCTGCGCGACGAGGTGTCGGGGCGGCCGGGCTATGACATCAAGCGCTTCCACGACGTCGTGCTCGGTGCGGGTCGCATCCCGCTCGCGGTGCTCGAGAACCGGGTGCGCGCCGCCTTTCCGGCCTGAACCAAAAAGTAAGCCCCGTCGCATCTCTGCGGCGGGGCTTCCCTAGGTTGCGTCCGAAGACGCGAACCAAATCTACTCTTTCTTTCGATCAAGTAGGCCATGGAAACGCCCGGCGAAGCGGGAAGGTTCCATGGACGTTAAAAAAATCGGCGGTCAGGTGACTTTCCGGGCCGCTGCGGCGCCCAGGATCAGGAACAGAACCACCAGCGCCAGCCCGATGAAGAACAATATTTTCGCGATGCCGGCCGCCGCGCCAGCGATGCCGCCGAAGCCGAGCACCGCGGCAACCAGGGCGATCACGGCGAAAATAAGGGCCCATTTGAACATCCGATACCTCCTCCAAGCCGGCGCGCAAATCGGCCTTGGGAAACGCGCGTCAACGCAGTTTTCCAAGGACGGACGGCCCTTGGCCGCGCCGCAATCTGCTGAATAGCAAGGGCCCTGATCAAACGACCGCACCGGCCGAAAGTTCCGGGGCGTGGCCGGCACGGGATGGAGGCGCGACCCCTTGTCCGGCGTTACGCCGCCTGTTCCCGGTCTACCGCCGCCTGAACGCGCTTGTAGAAGGCCTCGCGCTCCGCGACGAGGCCGTCGGGATCGGTGGCGACCGGCCAGTTGCCGTTCGACGCGATGACCAGCCGCCGCGCGGCGTCGACGAATATGCCCTGCCCGTATATGCCCTGCGCCGAATAGCTGCCGTCGTCGTTCGTCCACCATTGATAGCCGTAGCCGCGGCCGGGAATGTCGACATCATACGCCTTCGTCGTCGCCTGCGCGATCCAGTCATCGGGCAGGACCTGCTGTCCGCCCGCCACGCCGCCGCTCATCATGAACAGCCCGAAGCGCGCAAAATCCCGTAACCTCGCGGAAATGCAGCAGCCCGCGATCTCGTGCCCGGTGGCGCCGAGCATCCATACCGCATCGTCCTCCATGCCGAACGGCTTCCAGATCTTCTCGGAAAGATAGTCGGACAGCCGCTTGCCGGTCGCCGCAGAAACGAGGACGCCGATCAGGTTCGTCTCGCCCGTCTTGTACACCCATGTCGTGCCGGGCGCCGCCTCGCGTGGCAGCGCCTTCATGTAGCTGACGGAGACATCCTCGCCCGGCACCGGTTTCTGGCTGTTGAACCGCGATACGTCGGACGCGGGGTCCTCATAATCCTCGTTCCATTTCACGCCGGAGGACATGGTGAGCAACTGGCGCACCGTCACCTCTTCGAGGGCCGAGCCCAGCAGCGCCGGAAGATAGGTCGACACCCTGTCGTCGAGGCTTCCGATATATCCGTCCTGCAGCGCCGCCCCGACCAGCGTGGACGTGATGCTCTTGGCGACCGAAAAACTCGTCCAGCGGCCGGTCGCGGTATAGCCGAGCGCATAGCGTTCGAACCGGATCGCGCCATCCTGGACGATGATCAACCCGGCGTTGCGCTGTTTCGCCATATGCGCGCCGATATCGAACCCCAGGTCGATGATCCGCCCCTGCGGGACCGGGTGCATCCGGTTTCCGGCGCGAATCGTGGCGACCTTGATGCCCGGAAGTTCCTCGACCGCGCGAAAGGCCGCATCGCGATGGTCCTGGCTGGCTAACAACATGGCTTATCCTCGATCGATGGATGGACGGGCAAAACGCCCCGCGCGGTTGCGGCGCGGAACGCGGAGCATCGCTTGCGGCAGCCCCGATCGCGAGGCCGCCGAAGCCGTGCCTAAGGTCTGTGGGGATTCAGAGTCTATCGCCGCGATATTGTATAAAGCCGTGTTCCCCCGCGAAGGCGGGGGTCCATCTTCGGCCGGTTCCATCTCGAAACCACCGCAGATGGGTCCCCGCCTTCGCGGGGACACACGATAAAGGACAGTTGCAAGATGAATCCCCACACGCCTTAAAGGGTGATGTCGGCCAACTGGTCGTGCATCTCTGCAAGAACGCGCAGCAGCGGCTTCGGCGCCTTGCCCATGTCGCCCTGCATCGAAACCCGACCGGCCTTCGCCATCGCCATGGCATGCACCGCCTGCGCCGCATTCTCCTCGGGCGTGGCGCGGCGCCGGTTCAGTCGCGCCGCCGGCAGCATGGCGTCATGGTCGCCCCGGACGACGACATCGGCGTCGATCTCCGTATCGAAGAATTCGACGCTCTCGCCCGTGATCCGCGCGGCGAGCACCACGGTCCCGCCGTCCGGCGGAACCGCCGTCACCACCTCGCACATGCGGAAATCCGCGTCGGGAAAATCGTGCCGATGCCGGTCGACCAGCGCGGTCAGGATCGCGCGCATTGCATCGCACCAGCCGGGCGACGCATAGGCGTGGCGCGCGGCGGTCATGGGACGCGATCCGGCCGGACGAGCGGCGCAGGTGCGGCGGCTTCGGCGCAGGCCGATGCGTGACGACGATAGGAAATGGAACCCTCCCGCAATAATATAGTGCAATCATAGCACTATATTATTGCGGGATCAACTGGCCCCCATAGAGATCGAGTACCGACGCCTCGCCCAGTTCGCCGAGCACGATGTCCTTGAGCTGCTGCATATGCTGCCGCCACACCGCGGCCGCGGCCTCGGCGTTGCGGGACTCGATCATGTCGGTCAGCAACGTGTGGTTCGCCAGCGCCACCTTGTTGAGCTCGAGCTGGTCCTCGCGCGCGCGGGCGATGAAATGCGTCACGTGACGGCGGAATATGTCGTCGAGCATTCCCGTCATCAGCGCCAGCACGACATTGCCCGCGCGCTGCATCAATATGCGGTGGAATTCGGCGGTCGCGAGCGCGAATACGTTGAAATTCTCCAGATTGTCGCGTTCCTTGGCCAGATGGTCGCGGAGCGCCTTCAGGTCATCGTCGGTGCGCGTCGTCGCCAGCGCGCGCATCAGCGGCGGCTCGATGATCAGGCGCGCCTCCAGCACCTCCTTGAGCGAGGCGCCGCGAATTTGCAGCAGGGTGCCGATCGACTTGGCCGCGATCTCGTCCTTGGGCAGCTTGATCCGCGCCCCGCCACCGGCGCCGCGCTTCACCTCGATCAGCGATTCGGCTTCCAACACGCGGAACGCCTCGCGCAACGAAGAACGCGAAACACTGAACTCAAGCATCATTTCCGCTTCTGCAGGCAGTGCGTCGCCGGCCTTGAGCTCGCCCAGAACAATACGGCGCCGCAGTTTCTCGGCAATGATCTCGGCCGCCTTGGGAACATGGATCGGCTGGGATTTGGCGACGGGTTCGCGCTCGCGGCGCGGCGTCTTCGTTCTGGTTGCCAAAGGCTTATTCCCTCGTAGAGTCCGGATAAGGTGCGATGATAGTCCTATAAAATGGGGAATCCCTCGTTTCAATGCCCCGTCGACGGTCGAAAAGGCCGAAAGAGGCGCGGAAACATAATTGGTGCACTCTTTTTATTGCGCAGTCCGCGGCTTTCGCACATGGTCGTGAAAACAACAACGACATGCGGGAGAGGATGTGACCACAGACGCATCGACGGCCACCCCTGGCCGTGAGCAATCGGCGGAGCGGCGCAACGCCCTGCACGGCTGGCGGACCATGGCCTTCGCGAGCCCGTCCTTCGCGCTGACGGCCATGCTGCTGCCGGTGCTGATGTATCTGCCCGATTATTATGCCCGCGACCTCGGCGTCGATCTGGCGGTCGTCGCCTTCGTGCTGACGACGGTGCGGATAGCCGACATCGCCTTCGACCCTGTGCTGGGGCTGATGATGGACCGCAGCCATCCCCGCACGGGGCGCTACCGGACATGGTTCCTCTGCGGTATCCCGCTGGCGGCGATCGCGATCTACATGCTCTATAACGCCCCCGTCGGCGTGTCGGGCGCCTATCTCTTCCTGTGGCTGGCCGCCGCCAACGTCGGGCAGTCGGTCAGCTATCTGGCGCATATCTCGTGGGCGGCCTCGGCGGCGCGCTCCTACGATCACCGGTCCAACATCTTCGGCTGGCTGATGGTCTTTTCAGTGCTCGGCATGTTCCTGATCATGGCGCTGCCCCCCGTGCTGAGCCTCACCCTCGGCTGGGAGCGGCCGCACGCCGTGCAATCGATGGGCTGGCTGATGATCGCCTCGCTGCCGCTGACCGCGCTGCTGGCGATCGCCGCGGTCGGCGAGCCGCCCCGCCGGCCGACGCTGGTACGCCCCTCGCGCCAGGAACTGCTCGCGTTGCTGCGCCGGGGGCTCGTGGTCCGGCTGATCGCCGCGGACATCGTCTGGGGCATCGGGCCGTCGGTCGCGGCGGCGTTGCTCTTCGCCTTTTTCGACAGCCTCAAGCTGATCGAGCGCGACCTCGCCGGGCTGGCGCTGCTCGCCTATTTCGTCGGCGGCATGCTGGGCGCACCGATCTGGGTCCGGATCGCGAAGCGCACGGGCAAGCATCGCGCGCTACTGTGGTCGGGGCTGACCTATGCCGTCGTCCAGTCGGCGATCCTGCTCGTCCCGGCGGGCAATGTGCCGCTCGCCCTCGCCGGAATGGCGATCGCCGGCCTGCCCAGCAATGCGGGGCCCATCCTCATCCGGTCGATGATGGCCGACGTCGCCGACGAAGTCCGGCTCGCAACGGGAGTCGATCGCCTGTCGCTGCTGCTGTCGCTGCTGTCGTCGATCGGAAAGATCGGGCCAGCGGTCATGACCGGGCTCGCCCTCTATGCCCTCAGCCTTGCGGATTTCGACATCGCGCTCGGCGCCCGCAACAGCACGGAGAGCCTGTGGCTGCTCGGCTTCCTCTATGCGATCGTTCCCGCCGCAACCGGCCTGCTGACCGCATGGGTTATCCGCGGTTACCGGCTCGACGCCACGACCCACGCCGATATCTGCCGCCAACTCGACGAACGCGACCGGACGGCGGAGCGCGAAGCGGAAACGCCCGAGCCGGCACAGAAAAAAACTTCGCTTGCATCAATTTAGTGTATTGAGTGCACTAATTAATAGCTTTATCGTCGACATGTTGCACCGAATCCCGCTGCGAGACGGCGACACGGCGCGACGAGGCAAACACAACATGTCTCTGGGGAGAGGCCTAAATGTCAGATAATTTCCGGCGCCTGCGCGCCCTGCTGTTCGTCTCCGCGACCTTCGCCGTTCCGCTTTCCGCCGCTCAGGCGCAGGACGCCGCCTTGCCAGCCGACATGGCAGCGACCGGGGGCGGAGCGAGCGACATCGTCGTCACGGCCCAGAAGCGAGTGCAGAATGTGAAGGACGTTCCGATCGCGGTGACCGTCATCGGCGGCAACCGGATCGAGGAAGAGCAGATCACCAGCTTCCACGACATCGAGCGCATCGCGCCGAGCTTCAAGTCGCTGCAGCTCGGCGATGCCCGCGCATCGACCATGAACATGCGCGGCGTCAGTTCGGTCCAGGGCAATCCCGGCCGCCAGTCGTCGCTCGGCGTCTTCATCGACGGGGTTTTCATGGCGCGAACCGGCATGGCGTCCTCGCAGGATTTCCTCGATATCGAGCGCATCGAGGTGCTGCGCGGTCCACAGGGCACGCTGTTCGGCATGAACACCGCCGGCGGCCTGATCCACATCATCACGCGCAAGCCGAACCTGTCCGAATTGTCGGGCCGGGCCGAAGTTGTCATCGGCGAATATGATACGCTGGAAGCGCGCGGCTATGCGACCGCGCCGCTGATCGAGAACAAGCTGGGCCTGAGCGTCTCGGCCGCGAAGAGCACGCGCGGCGGCCTTCTTTACAATTCGGTGCTCGACCGCCGGGTCGATACCGAGAACAAGTTCAACGTTCGCGGCAAGCTCTATTATGCCGACGACGGTATCGACGTCCTGCTGTCGGCCGACTACCACAAGGAAACGTCGATCTGCTGCAGCGCCGTCTTCACCCGGGTGACGGGCACGCCGGCGACCGGCCTGGGCGCCTATCCCGTCACCGTGCCCCCCGGCTCGCCATACAGCCGGATCACGATCCAGGACGGGCTCAGCACGAATCCCAACGAAGGCGGCGGCGTCAGCGCCGAAATCAACGTCGCCGTCGGCGATCACACGCTGACGTCGCTCACCGCATGGCGCCAGTGGACCGTTCGCTCGATCAACGATCCCGATTCGGTGAACTGGAATTTCCTCAACGATTTCCTGATCTATCAGAAGCACAGCCAGTTCAGCCAGGAATTGCGGCTCGCTTCGCCCGCAGACCAGCCGCTGACCTATCTCGCCGGCCTGTTCTTCTATGACCGGCGATCGCGTGACTACGAGGATCTGCACATCGGCAAAAATCCGCTGCCGCCCGTGCTGCTCACCGGACAGGCGGCGATCACCGATTCGCGGGTCAAAGACCGCACCTACGCCATCTTCGGCCAGGCGGAATACAAGCTCACCGACAAGCTGACCGCCGCGCTCGGCGCCCGCTACACATGGGAACCGCAGAAGTTCAGCTTCGACCAGCAGTCCCAGATCTATATCTATCCCAATTTCGGGCAGATCTATCGCAGCCGCACGGACAAGGCGCTCACCTGGAAGGCCGACCTGCGCTATGCCTGGACGCCCGAGGTGACGACCTATGTCAGCGTCGCGCGCGGCTTCAAGCCCGGCGGCATGACCATGACGCGCGTTTCCAGCCTGTCGGGCCTGATGTTCGAGGAAGAGACCAATATCAATTACGAGATCGGTCTGAAGGGCATTTTCTTCGACCGCACCCTTACCCTGAACACCGCCGCTTTCTACACCGAATATAATGACTTCCAGACGACGGCGTTCGACGGCACGCGCTACATCACCGCCAATGCCGAGCAGTTCACGACCCAGGGCATCGAAGTCGAAGGCCAGTGGGCGCCGTCACGGCACGTCTCGCTGTTCTTCGGGGGCAGCTATGTCGACGCGCATTACACCGATTTCACCAACGGCCAGTGCACCGGCGTCGCCGGCGCGTGCGACCTGTCGGGCCAGCGCCTGAACGGATCGGCGAAGTGGAATCTCAATATCGGGGGCAGTTTCTCCGCGCCGATCACCACCGGTCTCGATGGCTATCTCCGACTCGACTACGCATGGAAGAGCGATTCCTACGTCGCGCAGGACCTCGACCCGAATTCGCGCATCGCGCCCTATGGCGTCGCGAACGCACGTGTCGGGATCGAAACCGGCGACGGCTTCAGTGTCGAAGTCTTTGCCAAGAATCTGTTCGACAAGAAATATCTGCTCTTCACCTACGGCCTGCCCTTCGGCGCCGGCGGTCATGTCGGCTACGTCGGCGCGCCGCGCCTGATCGGCGTTCGTCTTTCGAAGGCCTTCTAGATGAGGGTCGCCCCAAAGGACGGACCGGGCGCCGGAGCCGACCGTTTCGGGACTTGCCGCTTTTTGAATTAGTGCTATGATTCAACTATAAATATATCATTGGGATAGCCTTGCCCTGCGCAAGCCAGAGGAGATGCACATGCCTTATGTTGAAAACCAGATCGTCCATGACGCCGATGCCCATATCGTCGAAATGCCCGACTGCCTCGATCCCTATTTCGATCCCGGCATGCTCGAAGTGTATCACGAGGCGCGCAATCAGGAACGCGAGTTCCGCGCGCGCATGGCCCCGCTGATCGAGATGGGGGCGTTCGACAAATGGGCGGCGAAACATGACGATCCCGAATTCCGCGCCGGCGCGGACGAGAATGTCCACAGGCGCAAAATGTATGAAGCGCTCGGCGCCTTCCGGGCCGATGACCGCCCCCATGTGCTCGATCTTCAGGGCTATGCCAGCCAGCTGATCTTCACCTCGCTGTGCCTGCGCAACTTCGACTTCGACAAGGGTCCGAACATGGACCTCGCCTATGCCTCGGCGCGGGCGCACAACCGGATGATGGTCGATTACTGCTCGGTCGACCGGCGACTGCTGCCGACGGCCTATATCCCGATCGCCGACATGAAGCGCACCGTGACGGAGGCTCGCTATGCGATCGAGCTGGGGGCCAAGGCACTGATGATCCCGGCCCACCCGCCGGCAACGCATTCGCACGCCCATATCGACCTCGAACCGCTGTGGGCGATGGCACAGGAAGCCGGTCTGCCGATCGTCTTCCATATCGCCGGGACCGAACTGCCGCAGGGGTACAAGTTCACGGGCCGCGCCAATGTGAACGACACGGTGAGCGGCGGCGACGGCGATCACAATTCGCTGGGCCTGATCGCTATCCCGCATCCTATCCTGCTCACGCTTTCGGCGCTCATGTTCGATGGCGTGATGTGCAAATTCCCGAAGCTGAAGTTCGGGGTCATCGAACTCGGCGCGTCGTGGCTGCCCAGCCTGATGAAACTGCTCGATTCGAGTGTCCTGGCCTTTTCGCGGCACGAGGAGCGGCTGCGCCAGCTGTCCGCGACGCCCAGCGAGATCATCCGCCGCCAGGTGCGCGTCACGCCCTACCCCACCGACGACACGGGCTGGATCATCGCCAATTCGGGACCGGAAATCTGCATGTATTCGTCGGATTACCCGCATCCGGAGGGCGGCACCGATCCGATGAAGCGGTTCCGCGCCTCGATGGAGGCCGCCAACCTGCCGCAGGCGACGTTCGACGCGTTCCTGCGCGAAAATTACATCGACATGATGGGCGAAGCGCTCGCGCCGGACCTGCGCTATCCCAAGCATCTGGTTGCCGCCTGATTTCCTTGCTTGGCGGGGCCGCCTCGGGCCGGCGTTTCCGGCGCCGGCCCATTTTTCCGGGGCAGACCCATCAAAACTGAATGCGCTCGAGGGATAGGTGAGGACGATATGACGTCAGCGAATGACAGCACGTTGCCGGACGGACCGCTGGCGGGGGTCAGAATACTCGAAATCGGGCATTATATCGCGGCCCCGCATTGCGCGATGATGCTCGCCGATCAAGGCGCCGACGTCGTCAAGCTGGAGCCGCTGTCGGGCGATCCCGGGCGGCAATCGCCTCCCCTCGCCGACAATGGCGAAAGCCTCGCCTTCGCCTGCCACAACCGCGGCAAGCGCAGCGTCGCGATCGACCTGCGCGATCCGGCGAACCGCCCTGCCCTCGACTCGCTGCTCGGCTGGGCCGACATCGTCGTCACCAACTATGCGGCCGGCATACCCGAAAAGCTGGGGTTCGGCTTCGACCGCCTGCAGGAGGTCAACCCGGCGGCGTCGATGGTTCACATCACCGGCTATGGCGCCGACGATCCGCGCCGCGATTTCCTTGCATTCGACCCGACGATCCAGGCGATGAGCGGCTTTGCGGCGCTCAACGCGACGATCGACGGCCCGCCGCTCGCCAGCCCCTTCTTCATGGCCGATCATTCGGTCGCGATGAACGCCGCCTTCGCCGCGATGTGCGCACTGTGGGAACAGCGTCGCACCGGAAAGGGCCGCTTCGTCTCGCTCTCGATGATGGAATCGATGACTTCGCAGCTCAGCTATCACATCCCCTCGGCGGGGGTGAAGGGCAAGGTCGCCGGGCGCGGCTCCGGCTTCGGCATGTTCGACATGTTCCCGACGAAGGATGCGCCGATCTTCCTGGCGCCCGGCGCGCCCGACATGTGGAGCGCGCTGTTCCGCCTGCTTGGCCACCCCGAATGGATACCCGAAAAGGGTGAGAAGCTCGACCTCGCGTCGAATCCCGCGCGCATCATGGAGGTGATGAAGGCCGTAACCGCCTGGCTCGCCGAGCGCAGTTCGAAGCAGGCCTTCACCGAATTGCAGCAGGTCGGCATCGCGTGCGGCGTCGCGCGCAGCGTCGAACAGCTTTATCAGGAGGAGCGCGCCGACGAGACGAGCGCCATCGTCTTCGCCGAACTGGCTCGCGATGGCGGCTCGGTGCCGGTGCCGGGCGCGGCGTTCCGCATGATGCCCGACGGATCGGTTCCGACCGGCGTCCCCAGTCTTGGCGCTGATACGCGCGCAGTGCTGGGCGATCTGGGGCTAAGCGGCGACCGGCTCGACGCGCTCCAGGGGCACACCGCCGCCGCGGCGTCCTGATCCGAACGAAACGAGCCCTCGATATGCCCGATTCCCATGCGGACGAGCCGTTCAGGCGCGAGGTCCGCGCATGGCTGGACACCCATTGCCCACTTGAAATGCGCGGCCCCGCCGACGGCGAAGAGGATCACTGCTGGGGCGGCCGCAACCCCGAATTCAAGAATGATGCGCAGCGACGCTGGATGGAGGCGATGGCAGCGCGTGGGTGGACCGTTCCCGACTGGCCGGTCGAATATGGCGGGGGCGGCCTTTCGTCCGGGCAATGCCGGATATTGAAGCAGGAACTGGCGCGTATCGAAGCGCGCAACCCGTTGTTCAGCTTCGGCATCTCGATGCTCGGCCCGGCGCTGCTGAAATTCGGCACCGAAGAGCAGAAGCGCCGCTTCCTTCCCGAGATCGCACGCGGCGAGATCCGGTGGTGCCAGGGTTATTCGGAACCCAACGCCGGCTCCGACCTTGCCGCGCTGCAGACGCGGGCGGACGACAAGGGAGACCATTGGCTGGTCAACGGCCAGAAGATATGGACCAGCTATGCCGACAAGGCCGACTGGATCTTCTGCCTGACGCGCACCGACCCCGCCGCGCCGAAGCATCGGGGGATCAGCTTCCTGCTTTTCGACATGGCCAGCCCGGGCGTCACGACGCGGCCGATCCGGCTGATCTCGGGCCTGTCGCCATTCTGCGAAACCTTCTTCGACGACGTCCGCGTTCCCAAAGACCAGGTGGTCGGCGAGGTCGGCAAAGGCTGGGACGTCGCGAAATTCCTGCTCGGCCACGAACGGGAGATGATCGCCGGCATCGGCCTGCTCGGCCCCGAGGAGGGGCTGGGCGCCGAATTTGCCGATCTGCTTGCGGCCGATCCCATCCTGCGGGCGGAGGTCGCGGCGTTCGACGTCGACGCGCTCGCCTTTCGCGCGATGAGCGAGCGCTTCGTCGACGAGCTGAAAAGCGGCCGGGCGCACCCCGTGCAGCCGTCCCTGATGAAATATGCCGCCACCGAATTGCACAAGCGCCGCCACGAACTGCGGATGGCGCTCGGCGGCACCGCCACGCTCGAATGGGAAAGCGAACGCACCGCTTTTGGCATACCGGCGCGAGAATGGTTGCGAACCAAGGGCAATTCAATCGAAGGCGGAACCAGCGAAGTCCAACTCGGCATCATCGCCAAACGGCTGCTGAACCTGCCGGGCGCCTGAACCGGAAGGCGGCCGAACATGTCGGTAGCGGGAACCACAAGGGCGTACTAATACCATATAATTAAACAGAAATATTACCATTTATCGCACGGCTACCCACACATGTACCCTCATCTTTTTTTGGTACGAAAAAGGGAATCTAACCGAAGCAGAGCCGGTAAATTGGCGTCCCAAACTTGGAGCGATTCGACGTTCGTCAGGCCCGCCATTCTAACCAAGGGCATCTTGTTCGATACCATCGCCACATCTCCGATTTCTGCGCTAGCGAGCTATGTCGCAACGCGGCTCATGCTGGATGCAGGATACCTCATTCGTCGTCATCCCGATCAGCGATCATCCTTTTTAAGCAAGCGGTTTTCCAGCGTCAGGTCTGCTACGCATTCCTTGAGCGCACGGGCTTCGCGGCGCAGGTCGTGGACCTCGCCCGTAGTCGCGGCACGGGCAGTATCGCCTGCGAGCCGCCGCTTTCCGGCCTCCATGAACTCCTTCGGCCAGATGTAATAGAGGCTCTGGGCAATGCATTCCTTGCGACACATCTCGGCGATGCTGTCCTCGCCGCGCAGTCCTTTCAGCACGATCCGGATTTTGTCCTCTGCAGAGAAGTGCCAGCGCGTCACGCGCCGTATGTCCTTCACCACCCGCTCAGCAGAGGCCTTCGGCGCCGATTTCTTCAAGGAGGATTTGGTCTTCATCGTAACCGTGGTGTGAAGCTTTCAATTACCCATAAGTCGAACGGATGGCGTTAGCGCCGATTTTGATATCCATAAGCCGGGACCATCCGCGCCAGATCACGATGTTGCCAGGCGGCGGATCATGGGCTCGGGCCAGGTAACCGCCGAGCCGCGCGATCTGGGTCAGGTAATCGGAGAGGGTTCTGCCCATGGGCGCCCTATTTCGAGAAGCCGCAAGGTGATCAATCAGGGCGATTTCATCATCAGTCAATGCGAGTTTGGGGGATGCGGCAGGCGCGGCGCGGTTGATCATGGTCACCCAGAACAGTCGCCAGGATAGGATGCAGAATATCGCGATCAGATTGGCAAGGCGATCGGCGGTCCGGAGCCGTGCATCCTCGGCGCGGCAGCCGGATTTGAGTATCTTGTGGAAGAGCTCGATCTTCCAACGCTGGGCGTACCAGTCGAGCTTTTCGATGGCCTGGTCAGGCGTCGTCACTGGTAGATCGGTGATAAGCCGCCAGTCGACAGGAGCCCGGCCTTCGGGGGCCCCACATTCACGGGCATGCAGGACGGTCAGACTGAGGGGCGGATAGCGCTTTTGCTTCCCGATCGGCGGCAAGACCTGGATACGCCGATAGCGTAGCTCGATGTCGGCATGATCATCCTTGCTGACGGCGACCCGATGTATCGCCTGTACGGACACTTCGCTCATTTCGTCGGCAATGGTGTGATCACCGTCGCCGGCCAGGCGATCGACACAGGTGCGGACAAGAAAATGCGTGCCGATCGCTTGGGCCTCGCAGAAGAATTCGTAAATATCGTTCTCGCGGTCGCCGATATGGACCAGGCGATCGGGCTCGCCCAGCAGGGCGGCCGACTGGCGCATGTTTTCGAGCCAGCGGTAGCTCTCCTTTTCCTCGATCGGCACGCGGGTGGGATTGATCCGGCGCTTCAGCGCGTTGGTGCCCTTGAACTTGGTGCGGGTCCAGAATTTCGCCGCCGTCAGCCCAAGCGGTAATCCTTCGGGCGTGACCGCAAGGCTGGAGTGCATGAGCAGCCCGCAGACCGTATGAAGCCGCAGCCGACCATTTTCATCGCGTCGGCTGGGAACCAGGCTAATGGCACCGATTCTTTCGGGATCGCGCCGTTGATAGGAGAATTCAGTGGTGTCCTGCAGAACGAGGATAAGCCCATCAGTCGCGGCAACGCGGGCCCGCGTCGCCTGGAGATGGCCCGCGAGGATATTGCCTTCGTTTACCGAACTATTCGACAAAAAGCGGTACGCTGCCTTGGTATTTGCCCAGTCCTGACAGGCCATCGGGATCGGCGCGCCAATCGCTCCCGCCATCTGTCCCAGCATCGTGCGCAGCCGCTCGCCCAAGCGCTTATCGCGAAATGCGCCGAGATCGACTTCCTCATCGGCCCATTTGACCGCATCGAAAACAGAATTGCTCATTGTGCACCCCACCAACCGTTTCAGGTGCCAGGAAAGGAATCATGTCCGATTCCGGGCAAGCAACGGCCATGCGACCAACGGAATCACGCCAACGACGAGTTGTGGGTAATTGAAAGCCTCACCGGACGGGTACATTTCGGGGACAACTGGCGACATCGTATCGAGATCGAAGAGATCTCATCCACCATTCCCGGCACCAATTACCCCCGCTTCGTCGATGGCGAACGGCGAGCCCCGCCCGAAGATGTCGGTGGCACACCAGGGTTCGAAGAGTTCCTTGAGGCCATGTCCAAGCCGCGTCATCCCGAACGCAAATCCATGATCGAATGGTATGGCCGACCCTTCGACCCCGCCGATATCAGCCCCGACGAGATCAGCGCATGCATGGCAAAGCTCGCCAAGCGAAGGGCGCAGGGAAAAGCCGCCTACGCCGACGCTAAATCCCGCGACAGCTAATCGATGGCGGTTTCCTGACCACGCTTACTCTTCATCTTCGTTCCTTCGTCACTACGACGAAGACCAAATCCTCCTTACATCACAACATCAAATCTGTGCCATGGATGCTGACGCGGACAAACACGCCTACGCTCTCCTTCGGGGGGACGCCATTGGAGGTGGCGCGAAGTTGGGCGTTACAGCTCTGATCTTTTCAAACAGTGCCCGCCGCTCTGGATCCGATGCATCAGCGTCCGCCTCTGGTATGATATCGCCGTTAAGCTGTGCTCGCATGCCATCCCATCTTCGCTTGAGCACGGACCAATGGTGGTCGTCATAGGAACCAGAAATAATGACCGGGCGAATGACAATCCTGGGGGGTGGGCTCGAAACATCCCCCGATTCCAAATACGCTTCCGCCTCGCGCGACCACTTACTGTTGATTCGGTCGACTCGGCCAATTTGCTGCTCGACGTGGGCCGGGTTCCACTCCAGGTGGAGCAACACAACCATTCTGCATGACTGATGGAGATTTAGTCCTTCTCGTCCTACCATTGATTGCGCCACCAGAACTTGCGGCCAGCTTCCTTCGCGATTGAACGCAGCTTGCAAGAGCCGCCGCGTTTGTGGTGCCGTATTACCATACATTAAACGGGCAAAGTGACCCTCACGCCCCGCGAAGTCGAACAGGTGCTCGGTGAGACGCGCCTTCACGTCAATGTCAGAATCGTCTGCCTGGTCCCCACTTGTGATTTCGGCAACGAGGGATCGAAAGGCCGCCAACAAGGCGCCCTTGGTCCAATGTTGATGTCGCTCGGAGAAGCTGCGCTGATCTTCAAGCGCAGCTAGGAGCGCTGAATTGCCATCACGTCTTCCGGCGTCTGCTAGCCAGAACTCTCTGAGGTCGGACACTTCTGGATCGTCGGCGAGTTCACGGCGCATTGCTTCGAGATTGGCTCGGCGCGCGGTCTCAAAACGGCTTGCGCGTTCACGCAGGGTCTTATCCACCGCATCACGATCGAGTCCGCGCGTGTTCACGGCCGGGTCGCGCAGCGCCGCCTTCAGCGCAGCCTCTCGTTCACTGTCGAGTTCGCCAAGCCCGGCCTGAGGCCATCTGTTTTCGACCTTGTCGTCGGCGCAGAGCCGTCGAACCATCTCACGCGCGTCGAGCAAGAACGTTAGCGCGCGCATCGGTTTGATGAACCGGCCAAAAACGAGAACCTTGTGTCCGGCTCTTACGGCGAGTTCGATTTCCTCAGCAGTACGGACTACCGCGGGGTGATCAAACAAGCTGGTGCCCTCCCCACCAAGCAGTTCGCGGCTAAAGCGCTGCCATGGGCCAATCGGCTCGCTCGGCGAATCCGCCTGCATTAGCTCGTCGTCAAATGCCTGCAATCGAGCCATTTCTCCAGCCGCGTCGCGAAGAGAGCGACCGCTAGGCAACGACAGCCGCATCCGCCGATCCTGAGGACTCAAGCGCTCTTCATGCAGTTGAGAAAGCGCTTCGCTGGTAAGGAACATCCGTCGCCATGCTAACGGCATTTTTGAGATCGGCACTTCAATCGGAATAATCTCGCGATGCGAGCCACAAGTTTCCGCGAAGCGCTTGAGCAGGTCGTCCTCTCGTTTGTCTCGCCGCAACACCCATGGCGCAAGTGCAGAATGTAGAGCGCGGGAAGCTTCAGTGTATCGATTCACTAAATCCAGTGTGAGAGCTTCATCAGCCTGGATGTTCTGAACCTCGCGATCGTACCGCTGGATCGCATCCGTCATTTCCGTCAGATGTTCGCTTTGAACGCCCAGCCGAGCGAGCGTGTTTGTCCATTGATCAGGGTCGAGTTCAACCGGTGTGGCCGTCATGCCAAGATGAAACGCAGTCTCTGACTTCCAGATCAATGTGTCCAGCACGCGTGATAAGGAACTCTTGGCGCCGCGAGTCTTGTGCGCTTCGTCAATGACAATGAGATCAAACTTGCCCAGAGCCCGTCCCATGGCAAGGCAGAGAGCCGTGCGAAGATCGGAAGTTCGATGCGTAAGGCCTTCACAAAGTCGCTGCTGTTCATGATGGGGGAGCCCCGCCAAGATGCGTTCGGCGGCCGCTCGCGCAACGTTCTGAAAGGCCCCTATGTTCGGATCGCGTCGATAAGCGCGCGTCCCTGCATGCACTTTCAAGATGGCCTCAAGCAGCGCCTGGTACTCGGTCTCAGTGCCTTCCGTTTGCACGAGACGACCAAGGGTGTGGGACAGCAGGAGAAGAGGCTCCTCTGCCCAGGCCCCAGAGGGTAGCTGCAACTGCAAGCGCCGATCTGCCAACTCTCGTTCACGCCTTTCGCGCAAAAGCTGTCGATCTGAAAGATGCTCTGCGCGAGCATATGCTTGAATAAATGCCCAATAGGACCGCAGCGGAGATAACGTGTGATCCGCTATGTCAAATCGTCTCAGTTCGGACTGCCACTGAGCCCCGAGGCCTGGCGGTATGATGATCGCGGCTCGTCCACCGCTGCGCTGCACCGATTTGATCAGCGCAGCGGCGATAAGAGTTTTGCCCATGCCAACTTCATCGGCAAGTAGTGCTGCCCGTTGGCCTCGACGCAGACGTTCGCAGATTGCCAGGAGCGCGGCGCGCTGGCCATCCTTCAGTTTCGTTCCATCTGCTAGAGACTTACTGCGGGCGATCGCGTCCAGGCGGTCGGCAACCTCGGTCCATTGTAGTGTCATACAGCTCGACCTTTAGTCGGCACGAGCGACGCGCATTTCTCCAACTGCCAGTGTTTGCGAATTCGCGCGATCACGTGGACGAGCCGGTCTCGCTGTTTTGCGTCCAAGCCGACCGGCTGGAACATGGGCTCAAGCAGCGTGGAGAGGGGGTCAATTTCACACTGGCGCAGCGCAGCGATCATTTCACTTTCGGTTTCCGTAATCGCTTCAAGGAGCTCATCGAGGCGGTTGGCCCATCGTTCCCACTCGGCGGGAGTTCGCGCGCATTGGTATGGCCTGCTGCCGGTTTGGTGGACACCGAGATAGGGTGTTTCCACCTATCGGAGGTCCACAATGCAAAGAAGGAAGTTCAGCCGCGAGTTCAAGCTTGAGGCGGTGAGGATGATCCGCGAACGCGGGGTGACGATCGCCCAGGCATCGCGCGATCTGGATGTGCATGCGAACGTGCTGCGTAAATGGGTTCGGGAGCTTGCCGCCGATCCGGGTCATGCCTTTCCCGGTCACGGTCAGATGAAGCCGGAGCAGATGGAGATCGATCGCCTGCGGCGCGAGCTGGCCAAGCTGAAGGCGGAGCGCGACATCCTAAAAAAAGCCGCCGCCTACTTCGCGAGGGACTCGATATGAAGTTCCAGTTCATCGCGAAGCACCGAGGGATCTGGCCGGTGGCATGGATGTGCGGGGCGCTCGGTGTCTCGCGAAGCGGCTTCCATGCCTGGCTGATCCGCCCGCCGTCGCAGCGTGCCCGCGACGACGAGGTGATCGGTGCGAAGGTCCGCGCCAGCCATGTAGGAAGCTATCGCACCTATGGTGCGCGCCGTGTCTGGCACGACCTGCTGGCCGACGGGATATCCTGCGGCCTGCACCGGATCGAACGGCTCATGCGGGCACAGGGTCTGCGAGCCAGGCCGCGGCGACGCGGGCTTCCCAAGGATCATGGCGATCGCTCGGTCATCGCCGGCAACGTGCTCGATCGCCAGTTCACGGCCGACAGGCCGAACCAGAAGTGGGTGGCCGACTTCACCTATATCTGGACAGCCGAGGGATGGCTCTATGTCGCCGCGGTGATCGACCTGTTCTCGCGCCGGGTGGTCGGATGGTCGATGAGCGTCAACATGACGGCACAGCTCGTCACCGACGCGCTGATCATGGCGATCTGGCGGCGCGGCAAGCCCGACGCGCTGCTGCATCACTCGGATCAGGGAAGCCAATATACCAGCGAGCAGTTCCAGCGGCTCATGGCCGATAATGGGGTCACCTGCTCGATGAGCCGGTCCGGCAATGTATGGGATAATGCCGCCATGGAGAGCTTCTTCTCCTCGCTCAAGACCGAGCGGATCGGGAAGAAGGTCTACCGCACGAGGGCGCAGGCGAAGGCCGACGTGTTCGATTATATCGAATGCTTCTACAACCCGACCCGGCGTCACTCGACCCTGGGTTACCTCAGTCCTATCGACTTCGAACGCGAAGCTGGGGTAGCCTGAATGAACCTATCTCGGTGTCCATCAAACCGGCAGCAGGCCACTTGGCGGAAGCAGTCGGCAAGGGGGCGTCCGGAGCCAATCGCGCGAGTCGCGTCAAGTTTGAGCCATTGGCCCAGGCTTTCAATTTGTTCTGCTCTAGCTTCAAACTTTGGAGAACTCGTTCGCCCGACGGCGCCAAACGATACATATTAAATCGCTGACTCGCGCCTACAACGAGGCCCAACCGCAGCAGCGGCTCGACAGTCCCCATCCGGTAGGGCTGTGTCACGTATGCCCCCCGTGCGCTCAAGGCTTTGAAGCTTGTATCAGAGACACCCGCGAGCTTGCGGTGGCCTCGCGCTCTCTTGCGTCCTTCCTTTAGTGCTTGGACCATGATGGCAGCTTCGATAGCATTGGCACACGAGAGCGGCCGAACCTGATTACCAATCTCCTCAGCTAACCAGACGCCGAGAAGAGACCACGCGATGGGCATGCCAAAGCTGAGCCCACCAAGCCCTGGGACGGATCGGTCGTTGTAGTGCCGGATTGCGACCGTCAATCCGAGCGTCTGTAGGCGGCGGTATGACGGAGCTGAGTCGGGAGCAAACGTACCCCACTGGACGCTCATCGCATCCCCCGGTCAGGTGTCATAAGATCGATGCGTTTGGTAGCGCCACACAACACTTGTCCGAGTGTCAAATCACCAGTCTCGGTCCAGAACACGGCAGCGCCCCGCACAGCCTTGTCACCCCTTTTATCGACAGCATCGATGTAGGCTGCCAGTTGCGGCCAGTATCGTTCAAATCGCAGCTCATGATCTGCCACCGCCCCACTCTTGTGATCGACGATCATGAAGCCGTTGGGGCCTTCAGCGATAAGATCCAGAATGATGCTCTGACTTCCACCATCTGAAAGAGGAACCTCGATCGGTTGCTCGACATGCAGTCGCGGATAGGCGAGCGTTGCCTCCTCGATCACGTGATCGAGGTCGTCGAACCCGGGGAACTTGGTGCTAAACGTGCCTGCCCTGGGATCGAGCTTATGGTCCAGCCCGCAAACAACGACGATTGGCCACTCCCGTCCCTTGGACGCGTGCCAGGTGACGATCTCGACGCCGTCGGCCTCGCTTCCCGAGGGGTTGGGTCGCAGGTCTTCGCCCTTGAGGCCAACCTTGTTTTCAAGCCAGCCGAGAAAGACGTTGGCGCCCTGTCCATAGAAGCCTGACGCTTCCCGCATATCGCGGTGAGCATCGATGAATGCCGCGGCTTCCGCTTCGAACCGCAGCAGGTCTGCTCTCATCTGGGCCGGGTCTTCAAGTTTGTCGCACCATCCGCGAAGTCCGGATACTTCGATGACCTGGTGGACCAGGCGGTCAACCGGTGTCGCAAGCGAGGCTGGCCAAAGTTCCTGCAAAGCAGACAATCCAGGTGTATCGATCCGACCTTGCTGGGCAAGCGCGCTTATCGCGCCTTGGAGTTCTATCGCTCCTGGGCCGAGCGTAGCGGTGCAGATGGCCGCATGGCTATCCGCGCGGCATTCGTTACCATGTCACCGAAGTCGATGACGCCGAGTTCCCGCTTGCGGGTCTCGTAGTCAGCCATGGCCGATTGCGCGCCTTCCACGAGCGCGCGCGCATGAGAAACCGCGTCTTCAAGTGGGCCTGGGTGATAGGCCAGCGTGTCGGCCGCTGCCATGACCGCGCCGGCCAGGTCGTCATAACCATCCGGAGTCGGACTGCCGCGCTTGGACTGGCGAAGATCACGCAGCCGCTGCCAGGACCTCCAGTCCTTCCTTCCGCTCGAAAGCAATTGTTCGGCTTGCTTCAACGCGCGGAAATTATCCCGGAAAGCCGTCTTGGCGGCAGCACTCCCGGCGTCATCAGCCAGCGATCTCGGAAAGGCGAGGAGAAGCGCTCCTACAGCCTTTTGCAAAGCTGCTGCCAAGGCTTCTGACGTCCCGACAGGCTGGCGATATCCTTTCCTGATCGACGCCTCGACGAAGTCGGCCATCGCCGGGTCGCCTCCCCGCGGCCCAAGCGTCCGTAGGAGCGCGATGACGCCGAGCAGCGTCTTGCGGAAGCTGTCTTCGGCCGTGTCGTCCGAGGTGAAGCTACCCCGGTAGCCATGGGCCCCGAGGTTGCGGGAGAGCTCGTTGAGCGCCTCGTTCTCAGCGATCGAACGGCGGATGAGCAGGTCCTGCTCGTCTTCGGCGATGAGACGTTGCTGCGGCGAGGAGCCTGCGGCGAAGGCATGTTCGACCAGCAACCGCCGTCCAAGGCCATGGATGGTGGAAACATAGGCTCGCTCTACGGCCAAGGCCGCTTGCAGGTTGCCATCAGCAACCAGTGCTCCACGGATCCTCTGGCGCAGTTCGCCAGCGGCGGCCTCCGTGAAAGTGACGGCCAATATCCGCTCGGGCCGCACTTTGCCTTCGCGCACCCACTGGGTGAGGGTTTCCTGGATGTGATGGGTCTTGCCCGCCCCTGCGCCGGCGGGAACGATCGAGAGCTCAGTCATCTTCATTGTCCACCAGGGCTACCGAGGGGTTGATGTCGTCGCGCATGAAAGCGGCGATCAGCGGGCTGTCGTCCAGGGCATAGGTGCCGAGCGCGGCGGACCGCTGGAAGAATTTCTCGTCAGCTGTCGTATTGGTATCGAGGCGGCCTGCCTTGAGAGCATCGAACCGAGCCGAAATAAGTGCCAGCGCATGCTCGGCAATATCGCCGGCGACGAGTTCGACCTCGGCGCTATCGAGCTCGTCGATCCCGTTGAGCAGGACGTTGCCATCGTTAAGCGTGTGATAGGCGACGGCCGGGAGCTTCGACCACCCATCGAGCGCCTCCGCGATGCGAACAACGTCTTCGCTGCTGCGCTCGTCGAGCCGAACGCCCATGCGCCGGTAGAGATCGACCTGCAGGTCCCATCCCTTCTGGAGGCGCTGACGCCGCGCGCCCGAGCTGCTCTTCTTGTAATCCACGACGACCGGCTGCCCATCGGGAAGTCGTAGCAGGCAGTCGGCCTTGCCGTGGACGGGGTGACCGAACAGTTCTCCCGACAGCCAGAACTCGTTGCCCACGATCTCGGCGTCCAGTGACTTGAGGACCAACGACCAGTGCTTCGCTGAGTTGGTGATTTCTGCCTCGAGCATGTTGCGCTCGACCGCCCATGCCGAGGCCTGGAGGAATGGTGCCAGCGTGCGAATGCGGTCCAGCAGGAGTCCGGGGACCTTGGCTTCGATCTCCTCGCTGGACGGATGCAGCTTGCCCGGCACGAACAGGCGCTCGAAAACTTCGTGGGCGAGAGATCCGCGAATCATGACGTCAAGCGCCTCGGGCTGCCAGGACACGTGCTCGGCCCCGAGCTCTGACAGGACCCAAGCGAGGGGGCTGACCAAGAGCTTTTCAAGCCGGCTCGGGCTCTGCGCTCGCGCCGACCCGTCCTCCTTTTGGCGGAGCCCCAAGAGGTCGAAGTCGAACGCGTAGTGAGACGGCACCTCCGGCATCAGCGCCGGCTCGATCACCGGCCTGGACTTCCAAGCCACCAGCCTGTCCCAAATCGTCCCCTCGCCGTGGCCCATGGGCACGACCAGGTCTTCCGGGTCCTTGATCCCTTCCACGAGCCGGGAAATGAGCGGCAAGCTCGACGACACCGAAAGCAAGCTGCCACTGCGATCACGCTCCGACAGGAGCAAGACGACCTGCTCGCTAGCTGCACCGACCTGGCGGGTGAAGAGCTCCAGCGCGGCAGCAAGTTGCTGCTCCCGCGATGGCAGCTGGATGCCAGTCATGTCTGCAATCGATGCAATTTCACTATCAAGAAAAAACGGGTTACCCGCGGGCGATGACGGATAGGCACCGTCATTGAACCCCAAGATGATAAGCTTACGAAACGGCCGCCTGGGTGTTTCGTGGTCCACCATCACCGCGATACCACCGAGGAAGTAGGGGCCCCTTGTCGATGGCGCCGCCTGGTAGGCAGCTGCCACCTGGATGGCCTTGTCCAGTTCAGCTTCTGCAGCGTCGTTGGCGTTACCAAGCGCTGCGACCAGCCGCGATGCTTGTCGCTTCGCTTCAGCGACGTCCTCGGCGCGTAGCTCGTTTTCGCTGAGCAGCCCCTGGAAGGAGCGAACCTGTTCCTTGAGCTCGCCGTTGGTCAAGGGCGATGCCGAGCGGACGAGAGCGAACAAGGCGGCCGGCCGGCCCGTGAAGTCACGGGCCGCCCTTGGCTGGAAGTCGCCCGCCATGGCGGCAGCCGCCAGGGCCGTTCCCACGTCTTCGGGCCAGCAAAGGACTGGTGAACAATAGAGCGATGCGAGCGCCATGGCGGGAGCTGGCCGGCGCCGGCATTGAAGGAAATGCAGGAGAGCCTCGGCACCGATGTTCCTCCGCTCGGCGGTGCCGGGAAGCGACGAGGCAACCAGTCCAGCGTGCGCGAAGGTCTCTGCCAGGTAATGGCCATATTCCGCGCCGTTCGGGACGATGATGCCGATGTCGCTGGCGACGAGACTTGTATCGTCAGCCAGCCATCGCTGCACGATCGCCGCCGCGGCTTCGCATTCGGCAAGCGAATCACGGACGGACAACAGGGCCAGGCTGTCGTCGAGCGGCATGGCAGGGGCACCTGGATCCAGGAGGTGGCGTTGAACATGGCCTGCCAGGCATGATCCTGGTGCACGCGCCACCTTCCGGTCAGAAACCAGGCGAACGACGTCATCATCGTCCTCGCCCAGCCGGCCATGGTGGCTCTCGATATGTTCGAGCACCGCGCGCTCCAGCGGGGCCAAGTGACCATGGTCTCGATCCCAGGCAACCTGGAACGGCTGCAGCGCGTCGCTTGCCTCGCAAGCAAGGAACGCCTTGAGCGTCGCGAGATCGGTCGGAACGAGGGCATCGCTGCTCGCCCAGATATCTCGCAGCGCGTCCAAGTGAAGCCGATGCGGGTGAAGGTGGCGCATATGCGTCTCTGCGACTCGCGCGCACCCTATGTCCGGGCCTATCCGCGCGAGGGCCAGGAGATGCTGTTCGATGCCCATGCCCGGGCGTTCGCGTTCTTCGGCGGTGTGCCGCGACGCGGTATCTACGATAATATGAAGACGGCGGTGACGGCCGTGTTCACCGGCAAGGAGCGTGTGTTCAACCGCCGCTTCCTGATCATGACCGATCATTACATGGTCGAGCCGACCGCCTGCTCGCCGGCGGCGGGATGGGAGAAGGGCCAGGTCGAGCAGCAGGTCCAGACGATCCGAGGCCGCTTCTTCCAGCCGCGGCTCCGGTTCGCCAGCCTGGCCGAGCTCAACGGGTGGCTGGAGGCCGAGTGCCGGCGCTGGGCCGAGCATCATGCCCATCCCGAACGCGGGGATATTACCGTCGCCGAGGCGCTGGATATGGAGCGACCGGCCCTGCAGCCGATCCTGGCACCGTTCGACGGCTTCCATGAGAGCGAGCATGCCGTCACCGGCACCTGCCTCATCAGCTTCGATCGCAACCGCTACTCGGTCATGTCGACGGCCGCACGCCGGACCGTTCAGGTGCGCTCCTATGCCGATCGCATCGTCATACGCTGCGGCGATGCGATCGTCGGGGAGCATGAGCGCCACTTCGGTCGGAACCGCACGATATACGATCCCTGGCATTATCTGCCGGTCCTCGCGCACAAGCCCGGCGCGCTGCGTAACGGCGCACCGTTCCAGGACTGGGATCTGCCGCCCGCCCTGCACCGATTACGGCGAAGGCTCGGCACCGGGGACGAGGCCGATCGCAGGTTCGTGCGGGTCCTCTCGGCGGTGCTCACCGATGGCCTGGAGCCGGTAGAGGCTGCCGTGCGCGAAGCGTTGGCGAACGGAACGGCCAGCGACGAGCTGATCCTCAACATCCTCTCCCGGCGCCGCGAGCCGGCGACACCCCACAGCATCGTCACTTCGGAAGACCGGATGCTGCAGCATCCTCCGCTCGCCGACTGTGCCCGCTATGATCTGCTGCGAGGCTATGATGCAGCGGCATGATATGATCGACACGATGCGCGGCCTCGGACTCAAGGGCATGGCGGCGGCGTTCGACGAGGCGGTCACCACCGGCCTCCAGCGCAAGCGCACCACCATGGAGATACTGACCGACCTGCTCCGTGCTGAGGCGACCCACCGGGATGCAGCCTCCATCCGCTATCGGATGACGGCTGCGAGGCTGCCCGTGGTGAAGGAC
Source organism: Sphingopyxis sp. MG (assembly GCF_002953155.1). Taxonomy (NCBI): domain Bacteria; kingdom Pseudomonadati; phylum Pseudomonadota; class Alphaproteobacteria; order Sphingomonadales; family Sphingopyxidaceae; genus Sphingopyxis; species Sphingopyxis sp. MG. The sequence continues at coordinate 1,353,972 of NZ_CP026381.1, read as the reverse complement.
CTGGAGCGGTTCAGCTTCGAGGGCACACCGATCAATGAGGAGATGATCCGCTCCCTTCACGATGGCTCCTTCCTCCCGCCTCGCCGCAATATCGTGCTGGTCGGCGGCACGGGGACAGGCAAGACCCACCTCGCCATCGCGATCACCGCCAATGTCGTGCGAAGGGGCGCTCGCGCCCGCTACTTCAACACCGTCGATCTGGTGACACGCCTCGAAGAGGAGACCCGGATCGGCAAAGGCGGGACCCTGGCGGCGCAGCTGTCGCGGCTCGACCTGATCGTGCTCGACGAGCTCGGTCAGCGGGTTCGGAATGGCGTCGGCCACCACAGCTTCGGCCAACCAGTCCGGCGTGTAGTATTCACCGAGCCGTTTGCGGGTGTCGGCGCCGATAATGCTCTCGTAAAGCACCTTGAGGACGTCCTGCTCGACTTGGCTCCAGTCGAAACGCGCGAGGCGGCGCGCCAAGGTGCGAATGAAAGGCTCGCCACCCTCGACTTCGGTGATCCAGTCGAAAAAGTCCGGCTCGACGACGCCATAAATGCCGCTTTCGTCAAACCGCTGACCCGAAAGCAGCGAGGCTGGCGCAATCGTCTGGACGTCAAGGCCAAGGACGGCGTGCGCGATGATTTCAGCCGAGTTTACGAGCAGCGTATGCTCGATAAACAGCTCGTCGGTATCTTCGAACTGTGTCCCGAGCGCAGAGGTGAGCAGGCGCGACCAGAGCCGGCGCTTCATTTGGACGGTGGGATTGCTGCCATGTTCGGCGTAAATGGCCGCCAAGGTTGCGCGATCGAGCGCATATGCGCTGCTGCCAGCGCCCAGACGTGCGTGAATGGCCTGAGCAGTGGGCTGAAGCGCGCGGGTCGTCGCGAGCACGCCTTCGAGCCAGACAAGCAACCTGTCGACGTCGCCGACACCCGTTAGCGAAATGTCGGTGACAGCCCGCAATTCGTCATTCTGCAGGTCGTAGCAAATCCATTCGACCCCATCGGTGAGCACTCCGACATAGCGCTGCCCGGTCTGTTCGCAGCGTGCCGCTACATAGCCAGCTAGTTGCGCGATGGCGTCCTGCCGGGTTCGCGCGCGACGCAAGTCACGCTTCACCTCGATGACCGTCGAACCCGCCTCGATGTCAATGCGTCGTCGATCGCCTACGGGCGCTTCAAGGCTGACGACCTGCTCATCGTCCAATTCGAACGGTGCAGTAAGAATGAATTGCCGGATATCGGATTGAATATCCGCCTCGGTTCGCTGATTGCCGCGCTCCAGAAGTCTCTGCACAATCTCAATCACAAAACTTCAGCGCCCCCGATCACATAAGCTCTTCCGTCTTCAGCTTACGCGATCGTTTCGCAAGCACAAACTTGCGCCCGCCGCTTGGCCGATACGTCATAAAGATTTGCCGCGTCGAGGCGATGCAGGGGGAGCCAAGCTGCAAGCGGTGCCCGGAAAGCGCATCCGGCAGCTTTTTTGCGGACAGCTCTAAAAACCGACAGACCGCAACCGGCCAGAACGGCATCTTGCCGATCGCAATGGAACGCGTTCGGTCCGTTGCCTCACTCCCCGATCTTTCAGGCGTCTGCGTGCGCCGGCGTGGGAAGCGGTGCCGCTGGATCACTCGCATAGACGTTCGCTGCGGGCGTCTTCAGGTGGGCCTCGAGCAGATCAAAAATTGTCGCATCTTCCCCGGCATCGAACTTACGCGCGAACAGGTCTGGGCTCAGCGTCAGCCGCAACGCATCGGCCGCGACAAAGGTGCGCGGGCGCAGCTTGATGTCGCCATCGGGGACCCAGTCGATTGTACGCAGATCGTCGTTCATCACTTCGCCCAGTGCGCGGCTGTTCATCATTAGGGTCTGGAAAAAGGCTTCGTCCGGGATGAAACTGCGCCGATAGAATGTCTTGAAGCGTTCGGCGCTCGGATGATGGACGGCAAAATGGCAGAAGCTGCGCGTCACGGTTTTCCACCCGTCGCTTTGCTCTCGCTTCCCCGGTTCTAAACTTGGCTTCCTGCATTCCGGTTCGGAACGAGATCTACGGATGTAACGACGAGCAGCGAGGAGCCCGCCGTCGCGGACTTCCACGCCGTTCGAACGCTGTGGAACGTCCGCTCTCTTTGGTGTGCCGCTAAAAGCGGACAGTCTCCAACCAGCCAATCGCCTCCATCCGTGCGTTTCTCTTTTTGGCCATTTTGGCCATAGGAGAACGATCATGGGTAGGTCAGAATTCGACTATTTACCTCCTCGACCGGCGTGGAATGCCGGTCGAAAGGTAGGTGCAAAGCGGCCGTTAAAACCACGGCAGATTTGGGCAATTCGCTTCCACTTGGATCGAGAGCATCGGCTTCGAGATCGGGCGCTGTTCGATCTCGCAATCGACAGCAAGTTGCGAGGCTGCGATCTTGTGAAGATCAAGATCGGTGATCTCGTCGCCGGCGGTGAGTTGAGAACGCGGGCGATGGTGATCCAGCAAAAGACCAATCGACCAGTTCAATTCGAAATCATGTCGGATGCTCGCGGGAGCCTCTTGGCATGGCTTGAGCGGCGTGGTGGATCAATCGAGGATTTTGCATTCCCCAGCCGGATCGACCACTCTGCTCATATGAGCACGCGTCAGTATGCACGTCTCGTCGACGAATGGGTCACGGCGGTTGGCCTTCGAAGCGAGGATTACGGGACGCACTCGCTACGCAGAACGAAGGCGTCGATCATCTATAAGGCGACTGGGAATCTGCGTGCCGTGCAGATTCTGCTCGGTCACACAAAGATTGAAAACACGGTGAGATACCTCGGCGTCGATGTTGAAGATGCGTTGACTCTGGCGGAAGGCATCGAAGTCTAACGATCAAATCTCGGTATCCTAGAGAGCGAGCGCTCTGGATTGCCTCGGAACGTCCGCTCTCTTTGTTTAGTCCCCGAAAGCAGACTGTCCGCAACCGTTGAGAGTTTCGGACGCCGGCGGGCGTCGGAAAGTCTTCGATGCCCGAACCGCGGTGGTCATGAGCCGAGCTATGGGGAAAGCTGTTCTGCGCTGATGCTGGGGTAGCCAGTTGCTGCCCAAAAGCGGACGTGCGCGATAGCGGACCGTCGGGATATGGGTCGCAAAAGCGGACGTGGAAATGGACTTAGTTCTTGGTCATCTCGGCCGCGTTGACCACCTCGTTTACGGAATGCGAAGCAGCCTCAATCACTGGGGTTCAACATGGAGGTTAGAAGTAGCCGGCACGGCATGGGCCTCGCGGCGCAGTATAGTCCGGATCGCGTGGCTCGCAGGGACAAATGCGGCTTCATAGGAGAACGCGTGCCAGTCGATGTTGGCGCGGGCACCGATCTGGTCCTGATGCAGCTTGTCCCGCACGCTCAGTGTCCGCTCCACGGATTCATCAAGCCCATGCTCACCCACATCGTCGTAAACTGCGCGTAGCGAGGCCCGCCACTGGTTCCGGGAAACTCCCCGGCCATCGGAACCGTCATGGCCGTTCTGACTCAGCCATTGCGCCGCGCCGAGCCCCTCGATCACCGAGAATGCACCAACGCAGAATTCTTGGATCAAGTTCTGGTAATATGGCTCGAACAACATAGGTCGGCCGTTCGGCGGGCGGAACCGGTGCGGGATCACTAACGCGGTCTTTAGCTCGAGCCCGACCATTAAGTGCTTTAGGTTGGAGGTAAGTCGGTGACGCACCGCCGCGTCGATATCCATCGGGATATTCCGATGTAGCCAAGGAACCCAATCTGCGGATTCCGAGAGATTCACGTAGCCATCGGGCCGATCGCCAGGTTGAGTGATAAAGAACATATGTGAGCGCTAGCCTCTTCGGAATTCGCATGCAAATTGTGACTAGCCCTAGGTTCTGCGGTCCCCGGGGTTCCCACCGCCGGTCTAAATCGACCAAGTTATGCAACACTCGGTCCGCTGCGCTGACGCCCGAATGACCAACTTGCACCACTATCGCGCATGACGCCCGATATACTCATACCAATGTGTCGTTCCATTACGGGGCGCCATGGAACCAAGGTGAAGTCGCGCGAGCGCTCGATCAGTGCATGGCGTCCGCTCGTCATCTCGACGACGCGGACCAACCGGCCGCGCACTACCTGCTGCGACTTTGTCTCCGCAAACGGCATTCCGATCTCATCGGACAGCTGGCCGGCGACCCGCAACAGCTCGCGCCGCTGGAGCGTGGCCAGCATCCCGCGTCGATAGACCGTGTGCCCGCCCTGCTCCTCGGCAAGCTGTTCTGCAATCAGCCATTGCCGCCGCGCGGCCTGTGCGGCGCGGACCTCGCGCCCGAAACCGGCATCGCGAAGCGGGATCGGCGCATCGGCGACCAGTTCGCGATCGATCCAAGTCGCGGCGTCGACAGTCGTCAGCTTTTCAAGCGAACCAGCCGACAGGATCTCGATGGCGACGGGCCGATCGCGCAACTGCCTCGCCTCGAATATTTCGACCTTCTCCAGGTGGTCGGGGGTGATGGCCCAGCTTCCATCGACATCGCGGTCGATGGTTCCACTGATACGGCGCATCGCCTCGAGCCTACGAACATGGGTCTCGGCAAAGCGCTCGCTGGCGGCCGGGTCATGCTTCAAATGGGCGTCGATCGTGTAGCGGCCATCGTTCATAGCGGCGACCTCAACAATGGTGCGGTCGACAGGTCGAACGCCACTGCCTCGAGCCGAGACCTGGACGATCGCATTCTCGGGAATAGAGCCGACCGCCTCGCCCTTCCCGATCTCGGCGTAGTAGGTGCGACCATCGACCGCCTCGACGATGACGTAATGACGATCAGCATGCTCGTCGGACAGGCCGCGTTCAATGAGGCGTCCCACGAGCGGGCGATCGGAAGCCGCTGGATCGAAGATCGCTTGGTCCCCCCAAGCCGGAACGATCTCCCTCGCCGCGTGGGCACGCTGCATGGTGCGGATGATATCGCCGCGCTCACCCATGTGGCGCAACGTGTCCGCAAGCCCGGGCGCCAGCCGCCAATGCGCCGCACCGTGCCGGGTCGCCAGCCCGAGCCGTTCCAGCTTCTTTAGACGTCCCAAGCGGATGGATTGATGAAGAGCCCCGGGCGCGTTCGAGCTGACGAGAATAATCAACCCGCACCCCGTGGTCGCCGAGCGGATCGCGTTCAGAGAGGGCGAGATTGGCTTAGACAAGAACTACGATCATGGCACCGAGGAGTGGAGCAAGGCGATCCCGCTCGACAGCGCGGAACGCCGTCTGCTGCGCATCTTGGATGCGATCTGCAAAAGCCTCGAAGCACGCGAGGTGGTCATCGAAAAGAACGAACGCGGCGAGCTCGCGGCGCGCATGGGCGAGGACGCGATCGCCTTCCAACTCCGCTACCGGATGAAGCAAGTCAAAATCGCGATCACGCCGGACGACTGGCGCTGGAAATTCAAGGGGCGAGACGCATTTCGGCAAGTCCTCGAGCCAACCGACGAACTGGTATTCGAGATCAAGACATGGGTGCCAGCGGGCTTCCGCCGCAATTGGCGTGAGGGGACCAAACATCGACTCGAAGGCCAGGCGGGTGACATTGTCGCCACGATGCTCGCGGCATTTCCTGTTCTTGCCGCGCGGCGCGAAGAACGGGAGGAGGAAGCACGGCAATATAAGATCAGGCAGGAACGGCGACGCGAACAGGAGGAAATGGAACGCCTCGACCGAAACCGCTTTCGACGCCTAGCCGAACTTGCGGAAGCGTCTCGCAAAGCTGCCCTCGTCCGCGATTTGGTGGCATCGCTGCGCAGCGCGGACCTCGACCCGGAAGCGATGATTGAAGACATGACGGTCGAACAATGGCTTGAGTGGGCCGAGACAGCTGTCGCATGCCATGATCCCATGTCCAACCCGCTGAGCGTGTTGAAGTCTGTCGCGGCCGTACGGGGCTGGACCTATTCCGACTGACACGCGGCGAGATTCAATTCCGTTCCCCGACGCCCCGCTTCTCGGGCTCGCGAGTTTTCCGCAAGCGATCCAGCTCGTCCGACCAGGATTGCATCATCTGGACGCGCTCATCCCAATACTCGCCCCTGCTATAGGCGCGCCGCACCGCGTTGCCTTCCACGTGGGCGAGCTGCCGTTCGATCGCATCGGGGTTCCAGCGGCCCATTTCATTGAGCAGGGTACTCGCCATCGCCCGGAATCCATGCCCGGTCATTTCATCCTTGGCATAGCCGAGCCGGCGCAGCGCGCCGTTGATCGTGTTTTCGGACATGGGGCGGCTACCCGAGCGTAGCGACGGAAAAAGGAAGCGGCTCAAACTGGCGTCATGTTCCAGCGTGGCAATGATTTCCAATGCTTGACGGGATAGCGGGATCTTGTGGACCCTGCGCATTTTCATCTTGGTCTCGGGAATGGTCCAGACCGCGTTGTCGAGGTCAAACTCCTTCCATTCGGCATGGCGCAATTCCCCGGGCCGAACGAAGACATGGGGCATGAGGCGTAGCGCGGCAAACGTGATTGGATGACCTTCGTAGCCCGCGATCGCGCGCAGCAATGCGCCGACCTCCGTTGGTGTCGTAATGGCGGCGCGATGCGTGACTTTCGGCGTAATCAACGCCCCGCGCAGATCGGCGGAAACATCATGGTCCGCCCGAACGGTGGCGATCGCGTAACGAAAAACCTGGCCGCATATGCTTCGCAGCCGATGGGCGGTTTCGTGCTTTCCCTTCGTTTCAAATTTGCGGAGCAGGGTCAGAAGTTCAAACGGCTTGATTTCAGCTATCGGCCGATGCCCGATCGACGGGTAGGAAAAGTCGAGCAGCCAGCGGTTTTTCTTGAGCGTAGCAGGTGCGAGACCTTCTTTTGCGACCTTCGCTAGCCACTCCTCGGCGACTGCGCGAAACGTGTTTGCTGCCGCTACGCTTGCTGCCGCCTTTTCCAGCCGAGCTTCCTCGGCAGGATCGCGACCCGCGACAAGAAGTCGCCTCGCCTCGTCGCGCTTGGCCCTGGCTCCAGCGAGGTCTAGGTCGGGCCAAACACCAAAAGCCAGGGTCTTTTCCTTGCCGAGGAATCGATAGTTCATTCTCCAGTATCGGCGACCGGATGGCGATACGAGCAGATAGAGGCCGCCCGAATCACTCATCTTGTATTGCTTATCGCGGCCTTTCGCCGCCTTGATCGCTACAGCCGTAAGCGCCATGAGGGTATCTCTCCATCACCGCTCGCGACATACCCCCATATATACCCCCAAATTGTCCGGGTGCACCGGGATACGGTCGCATCAACATGGACGAGTATAGCGGAAAAAATGGCGGAATACAGCCATTCTCTGGACGTTACCGGACGTTCTCGGAAGGGGGCCTGGAGCGGGTAGCGGGAATCGAACCCGCCTAGCTAGCTTGGAAGGCTAGAGCATTACCACTATGCTATACCCGCGTCTCCAAGGTCGGCGGCGATTGCCATTTCGGCCCGCATTCGTCAAGCGTCGACGTCGGATCGGGCGGGGGCAGCGGGCCGGCGCCGCGATTGAGAACATCATGGCAACATGATAGGATGGGCGCGTGAGCGAGGGCAGCGACAGCGGTGCGGAGGGCGCAGGCGGCCCGGTGCGCAAGATCATCCATGTCGACATGGACGCCTTCTACGCTTCGGTCGAGCAGCGCGACGACCCGGCCTTGCGCGGAAAGCCCGTTGCGGTCGGTGGCTCATCGCGGCGCGGCGTGGTTGCCGCCGCTTCTTATGAGGCTCGAAAATTCGGGGTTCGCTCCGCAATGCCGAGCGTCACCGCCAAGCGGCGCTGCCCCGACCTAGTCTTCGTCCCACCGCGCTTCGACGCCTATCGCGAGATTTCACACCAGATCCGCGCCATCTTTCGCGACTATGCCGACGAGGTCGAGCCGCTGGCGCTCGACGAGGCCTATCTCGACGTCACGCGCGACAAGGCCGGACTGGGCAGCGCGACCGCCGCGGCGCGTGCGATCCGCGCCCGTATCCGCGCCGAGACCGGCCTCACCGCGTCAGCCGGCGTCTCCTACAACAAGTTCATCGCCAAGCTTGCCTCCGACCAGAACAAACCCGACGGGCTGACCGTCATTCCGCCGCGCCGGGGCGCCGCCTTCGTCCAGACGCTGTCGATCCGCCGCTTTCACGGCATCGGCCCGGTGACGGCGGCGAAGATGGAGGGGCTCGGCATCTTTTCCGGTGCCGATCTGGCGGCGAAGGACAGGGCGTGGCTCGCCGCGCATTTCGGCAACAGCGCCGAATGGCTCCACAATCTGGCGCGCGGGATCGACCATCGCCGCGTCAAGTCGAACCGGCCGCTCAAGTCGCTCGGCGGCGAGCGGACCTTCTTCCACGACCTGATCGCCGACGTCGAGATCCGCGAGGCGCTCGCGCATGTCTGTACCGTCGTCTGGGACCGCGCCGCCAAGCGTCATGCGCGCGGCCGCACGGTAACGCTCAAGCTGCGCTACGCCGATTTCCGGACGATCACGCGGGCGAAATCGGTCCCCTTCCCCATCGGCGACGGCGCGGCGTTGCTCGCGGTGGGCGAGGCGATCCTGGCCCCGCTGCTGCCCGTCGAGCAGGGCATCCGCCTGCTGGGGGTGACGCTGAGCAAGTTCGAGGGGGAAGAGGAGGAGGAAGCCCCCGCCGCACCTAGTGACCTGCTCAGTCTTATCTGACCGCTAGCGCGGGCGCGAAGCGGCGGATCGCCACCTGCATCTTCGGTGACATCGCCTTGAAATCGCAGCGGATCAGCGGCTCGTCCATTTCCTGAATCTCGTCCCGAAAAGGTGCGCCAACGCGGTAAAGCGCGCGATCCGTTTCGACCCGCTTGATGCGGAAATAGCCCGCGCCGTCGTAGCCGCCGAACTGCATCTGGGTGAAGCCGTCCGGCCCCGCGCGCGTCTGCGTGATCGGTTCGAGTTCGGCGGCGGGGCCCATGCTGCCGTTGGGGCCATAATAATAGAGCGCGCCCCAGCGCGTTCCGTCGAAGACATAGCCGTGATGCACCGTGGCGCATTTTTCGGTGTCGTTAGTCCAGAAACCCGGCGCGATCGGCAGTTCGATCGCAGGCTGTGCCCCGGCCGGCGTTCCGTTCATCAGCGCCGCGGCGGCGATCATTCCCAAAGCGCGCATCCATCCCCTCCCCACCCATGGTCGAACGTGACGTCATGGTGGCGGAATCGCTGCGGGCGATCAACCCGCGTCGGCGAACCGCCGCTCCTTGGTCGCGGTGAAGCGGATGGCGGGGTGGCGCTGCGTCACATAGCCGACCTCCCACGCGTCCTTCGCCATGAACACCGGCGCGCCATCGCGGTCGGCCGCGCTCGCGCCACGATGGTCCGACTGAAAGGCCTTGAGCGCCGCCGGATCGTCGCTCGCGATCCAGCGCGCCGTGTCCCACGGCGATGCCTCCAGCTTCGCCTCGACCTTATATTCGGCCTCGAGACGGCTGATCAGCACGTCGAGCTGCAACTGGCCGACGACGCCGACGATCATGTTCGACCCGATTTCGGGATAGAAGACCTGGATGATCCCCTCCTCCGCCATGTCGTCGAGCGCCTTTCGGAGCTGCTTGGTCTTGGTCGGATCGACCAGCGCGACGCGGCGCAGGATTTCGGGCGCGAAATTGGGCAGGCCGGTGATGGTAACGTCGCTGCGTTCCGACAGCGTGTCGCCGACGCGCAGCGTGCCGTGGTTGGGAATGCCGATGATGTCGCCGGGCCACGCTTCCTCGGCCATTTCGCGGTCCTGCGCGAGGAACAGCATCGGGCGGCTGATCGCGATCGCCTTGCCCGTCCCGCCCTGCGTCAATCGCATGCCGCGCTCGAACTTGCCCGAGCACAGGCGCATGAAGGCGATGCGGTCGCGGTGCGCGGGGTTCATGTTCGCCTGCACCTTGAAGATGAAGCCGGTGACGGCATCGTCGTCGGGGCGCACGGGCGCAGGCTCGGCGGGCTGCGGCTGCGGCCCCGGCGCATGCGCGGCGAGTGCGGCGAGCAGGTCGACGACGCCAAATTCCTTGAGCGCCGACCCGAAATAGACTGGCGTCAGGTCGCCGCCGCGATAAGCCGCCGCGTCGAAGGGCGCATAACCCGCCGAAGCCAGTTCGATCTCTTCGTTGAACTGGTCGAGCGCGCGCGAGTCGACCGCCGCCGCCAGCTTCGGATCGTCATGGCCGGCGAGCGCGATCCGCTCGCCCTCGAATGCGCGCGAAGCTTCCTTGCCCGGGACTGCCAGCGACGGTTCGACGAGATCGTAGAGGCCGGAGAAGGTTCCGCCCATCCCCACCGGCCAGTTCATCGGGCAGACGTCGAGCGCGAGCCGGTCGGCGACCTCGTCGAGCAGTTCGAAGGGCGACTGACCTTCGCGGTCGACCTTGTTGATGAAGGTGACGATCGGCACCGATCGCAAGCGGCACACTTCGAACAGCTTCAGCGTCTGCGGCTCGATGCCCTTGGCGGCGTCGATCACCATCACCGCACTGTCGACCGCGGTCAGCGTGCGATAGGTGTCCTCGCTGAAATCCTCGTGCCCCGGCGTGTCGAGCAGGTTGAAGACCAGCCCCGCATGCTCGAAGGTCATCACCGACGATGTGACCGAGATGCCGCGCTGCTGCTCGATCTTCATCCAGTCGGAGCGCGCGCGCCGCGCCTGCCCGCGCGCTTTCACCTCGCCCGCCATGTGGATCGCGCCGCCCGCGACGAGCAGCTTTTCGGTCAAGGTGGTCTTGCCCGCGTCGGGGTGCGAGATGATGGCGAAGGTGCGGCGGTCGGGACGGTTCTGGGACATGGCGCGGGCGGTTAGCAGGGTGCGGGGCGAGTGGAAAGGGGCTGGCGCCGCCGCCATCGCATAGGCAAGAGCGGACAATGCGAAACTCCCTTCTTGCCCTCGCGCTGATCGGCGCGCCCGTCGCCGCGCAGGATTCACCGTTCATCGGCGAATACGGCCTTGCCGAAGGCCCCGACGTTGGCGGCGGCCTGCTGATAAGGAACGACGGGCGTTTCCAATATGGGCTCGCTGCGGGCGCGCTCGACGAACGCGCCGAGGGGCGCTGGGAAGCGCGCGGGGCCATGATCTGCCTGACCACCGACCCCAAGCCGGTGCCGCCGACGATGTCGAAAGGCACGACCGGCGAGATCGACGGCGCGGTGCCCACCATCCTCGTCACCTGGCCGAACGGCCGGACCATCGCAGGCGTCGATTTCACGATCGGTTTCGACAGCGGCGCGCCGATCGACGGCTACACCCAATATGACGGCTGGACGATGCCCGACGACGACCCGCGCATCCCGCGCTGGATCGAGGTGCGCGAGCCGATTTACGGCATCACCGCGCCGCGCTTCGACCTGACCGGAGCCGACGGCGGCAAGCTGCGCGTGATCATCGAACCCAACGACATCGGCGTCGTCGATTTCGAGGGTGCGTGCGCTGAGCGCACCGAGCGCGGCCTGACATTGCATCGCGCCGAGGGCACCATGCGGTTCGTGCGGGTGGGTGACGAATAGGGCCTATCGACATATGGCGAATCACCCGCGACATTTTATTTCAAAGTATACGAAAGTCACACGACGTCCCCCTCCATTTCGTCTCCTGAGCCGGGCTGAAGCCGTGGCGGAAGGGAGGAGAGAGGGCGAACGGAGCGGCGCATCGCGAAAGGGCTATCATGCCCCGATATTAGGAAAGCGCTGCGGTTCCGGGAGTAGCGCCCGCCCTTCACCTTCGTCATGCTGAACTTGTTTCAGCATCCATGGCCGGGACTCGAAATCGGCGCCGCGCCGAAGGAAACGGCAGACCATGGACCCCCGGATCGGGTCCGGGGCAGGCTCTGAAACAGGTTGGGATATGTACCCTTCAGGCAAGTAGGGAGCTGTTCCCCGGCGAAAGCCGGGGTCCACGCGGGGCAGCGTTGTGCCATCTGAACCCCGGCTTTCGCCGGGGAACAGTGACTTGTCGAAAAGGGATAATTGCCAAACCGGTTCAGGGTGACGAGAAAAGGAATATCGCGCTTCGGCCGATACCTGGCATTCCACGAAATTTGCGCAGAGGCGCAAAGATCGCAGAGATGAAGCGCGCGCGCCTCTGCGATCTTTGCGCCTCTGCGCGAATCCGATTCAAGGTTGGCGCCCATGACCGCTATCGGTCGTTTCCAGCCGTCGCCATCCGATCTCCCCTCCCCCTTGCACTCGCCCCACAAATGGGTCACATCCTTACGTGAACGTAAAGGTAAAGCAGCCCCGAGAGGATTTCTTCCCCATGACCGACCTTCCGACCTTCGACACGATCAAGCTTGCCGTCGCCGACGATGTCGCGACCATCACGCTGAACCGGCCTGAGCGGCTGAACTCGATGCCACCGGCGATGGCCGACGATATTCGCGCGGCGCTCGACTGGATGGGCGTGCTCGGCGCGCGGGCGCTGCTGATCACCGGCGAAGGGCGCGGCTTCTGTTCGGGCGCCGACCTGGCAGGCGACCGCAGCGCGTCGGCGGTCGGCGGCGGCGCTAACAGTCGCAAGGCGCTGCGCAACCATTACAATCCGATGCTGCTCGCGCTCGCGAACCTCGACATTCCCGTCGTCACCGCGGTCAACGGCCCCGCCGCCGGCGTCGGATGCAGCTTCGCGTTGTCGGGCGACTTCACCCTCGCGGGCAAGAGCGCCTATTTCCTCCAGGCCTTCGTCAACATCGGACTCATCCCCGACGGCGGATCGTCGTGGCTGCTGCCGCGGCTGATCGGCCTACCGCGCGCCACGCAGATGATGATGCTGGGCGAAAAGATTCCGGCCGAGCAGGCGGCAGACTGGGGCCTGATCTACAAGGCGGTCGCGGACGACGCCCTGATGGCCGAAGCCCAGGCACTGGCGAAGCGCCTTGCGAGCGGCCCGACGGTCGCGCTCGGCACGATGCGCCAGGTGCTGCGCGGCGGGCTGACCCAAAGCTATTCCGATACGCTCGATGCGGAGGCGATGGGCCAGTATCGCGCCGGCAACAGCGCCGATGCGGTCGAAGGCGTCGCGGCCTTCCTTCAGAAGCGCAAGGCCGCGTTCAAGGGGCAGTAAGCCCTTCACCACCGAATCCGGCATTGTCGTCATTGCGAGCGCAGCGAAGCAATCCAGAGCGGTTTACGCACACTCTGGGTTGCTTTCCTCGGATCAGGTCCGGGGCAGCAATGACGGAGAAGTGAAAGATTCCGGACGCTTCATCGTGATGCCGCCTGATACTTCGGCGGGATAACGTCCGTTGCGACGCCCCCGTCACTCGACCGCGTAGGTCACGCCATATTTCAGCGCCTCCTCCAGCGTCAGGCAGCGGCGGGTCGACTTGTCCGCCCCGCTGCCCTTGACCGCCTTTTGCCGATACATCACCTCGGTCAGCAATTTGCGCGACACGCCCATCCGGATCAGGAAGTCGTTGTCCTCGCTCGCCAGCAGCGCGCTGTCCTGTTCGACGTCGCCGATCAGTTCGGTGGTCGCATCGGTGCCCATCGCCACGCTCTGGTCGATCGCGGCGCGGTCGCCGGTGCTGGTGAACATGTGGACGATGAACTCGCCGCCGGGTTCGATGATTCGCGGGGCGCCGCCCATGAACACGAAGTTGCAGGCGCTGAAGCAGGCCCAACCGCTGGGGATGCGCGTGCCGAGACCGGTGTTCGACCGGATGATGCGCCCCGCAGCATTGCCCGCGCGCGCGTCGCCGCCGGGCGAACGCAGCCAGATCTCGCTGACGTCGGGGTTGGCCTTCAGCGCCGCGGCGAGGCGTTCGGGCAGGCCCGGATCGACCCGCCCTTCGGCCAGCATGACCTTCATCCGACCACGCGTCTCGACGGTCAGCGTCATCGTCGCATTGGTCGACCAGTTGGGATTGAGCGGACAGGTGGGGTTCAGTGGGTCACGCTCGGTCGCCGCGGTCAGCGAGGTCAGCGCCAGTGCCCCCGCCAGCACGCGGGACAGGTCAGGCAGCCAGGACATAGCGCGCGTCGTCCGGCCCCTTGCACATCCGCTTCGTGACGCGCGTCTCTTCCCCGTCGACGATGATGAAATCGTTGACGGTCATACACTTGCGGCCGCCGTCCTCCTGATTGATCGACGCGACGGTCGACGAACCGCTGACATTCTCGCGCGTTTCGCTGGTCCAGTTCGACGTCGCGCCCACCGCCTCGCCGCGCGTGACCTCTTCGGTTGCCTGCGCCGCCTGCACCTGTTCGGCGGGATCGAGCCGGCAGGCGATCGCATCTGTCAGCGTCCCGCTCACCTCCGCGATCGGCACATAGCTGTAGACGCCGGCCCTGCTCGCCGCGTCGCCGACGGCATCGCGGATCACTCCGCCCAATATGCTGCGCCCGACGCCGCTGCCCTTCTTGCCCTTGGGACAACCGCCATTGTCGTCACTGCTCGGGCTCGGTGCCGGCGTCGTCACTTTGCGCAGCAGGCCGCCGAACTGCGCCTGGGCCGGCCCAGCGACCAGCATGCACGCCGCGAGAACCGCCGGGCCTTCGAATAGCTTCCGCATCGCCCTATTCCTTGTCGCGCCCGAAACGGGCAAACTGCGCGATCCCATTGGCGTCGATTCATGCCACCCACTGTGATTTTCATCAACCTTTCCCGAATCTCATCCAGACAGGTTGAATTAAGCTGGAATATGTCACAGTAACGCCGCCATGCTCTCGCAAAAGACCCGCTACACGATCCGCGCCTTTCAGCATCTTGCCGACCATTGGGGCAAGGGGCAGGTGCAGCTTGCGGATATTGCAGACGCGCAGAACATCCCGCCCAAATTCCTGACCGTCATCCTGTCCGAGATGGCGCGCGAGGGGCTGCTGATCTCGCAGCGGGGGCGCGATGGCGGCTACCAGCTCGCGCTGCCGCCGGTCGACATCAGCTATGGCGACCTCGTCCGGCTGACGCGCGGATCGCTAGCGCTCGTGCCCTGCGCGGCGCGCAACGCGCACGAGCATTGCAAGAACTGCCTGCCCGAAAGTGAATGCCGGCTGCGCAGCCTGATGCTGCGGGTGCGCGACGACACCGCCTCGATCCTCGACCGCATCACGCTCGCCGATCCGATCATGCTGGAACCGCTATTCGAGAAAGAGGAACTCGCGCTCTGACGTCCCCTGTCAGTTTCGCAAGAAAAAGACCCGCATGCTGTCGCATCGGGCCGTTTCCGGGTCGGGTTGTCGAAATGGTGGAGCCTACCGGGATCGAACCGGTGACCTCTACAATGCCATTGTAGCGCTCTCCCAGCTGAGCTAAGGCCCCGCGCCATTTCGGACGATCGCTCTGGGTGATGCGATCGGGACGCCGCCTTTACCAGCGCGTGTCCCATATGCAAGGGGCCAAATGCATCGCGCGATGCTTTTTTGGCCCCATGCGTCCGATTGTCAGTTTTCGTCGTCCTCGTCGTCGCCGGTCGCGACGCCCAGATCGTCGTCGCCGCCCAGATCGACGTCATTGTCGGGCGAATCGCTGTCCTCGTCGACATCGACGTCCAGATCCAGATCGTCGTCGGCCGCCTCTTCCTTGGCCTTGCCGGGCTTCTCGACTTCCTCGAACGGCATCGGCTGCTTCGATTTCAGCACCGATTCCGGAATCCAGGCATAGCCGCAGTTGATGCAGGTGACCGGGTCGTCGTTGGTCAGATCGTAGAATCGCGTCGCGCATTTCGGGCAGCTTCGCTTCGCGCCCCATTCAGCCTTTACCATAGAAGCCTCGTAACCCTTTGAAGGAATAAGATAAATTTCGGAGAAAGGGCGGCACCGGAACAGCCACCCGCCAAATCGGCGTGCGCCTTGCCAGATTGTTTGCCCGCTGTCAAAAGCCGCACGCCATGACAGACCCCAACCCCAGCCCGCGCGCCTTTTCCGCTTCCGCTCCGCTGAAAGGTAAGATCGCGATTCTCGGCGACAAGAGCATTTCGCACCGGGCGCTGATGCTGTCAGCGCTGGCGGTCGGCACGAGCCGCGTCACGGGGCTACTCGAAGGGCATGACGTGCTCGCGACGGCGGCGGCGATGCGCGCGATGGGCGCGAGCATCGAGCGGACGGGCGACGGCGAATGGGTAATCGACGGCGTAGGCGTAGGCGGCCTGCTCCAGCCGCGCGAAGCGCTTGAAATGGGGAACAGCGGCACCTCGACGCGCCTCCTGATGGGCCTTGTCGCGAGCCATCCGATCACCGTCACCTTCACGGGCGACGCCAGCTTGTCGAGCCGCCCGATGGGACGCGTCATCGACCCGCTGTCGCAGATGGGCGCGGACATATCGGCCTCGCCCGGCGGGCGCCTGCCGCTGATGGTCCGCGGCCTCGCGCCGGCGATCCCCCTCGCCTACCGCCTGCCGATGGCGTCGGCGCAGGTGAAGAGCGCGGTGCTGCTCGCGGGACTGAACACGCCGGGCATCACCGAGGTGATCGAGCCCATCCCGACGCGCGACCATAGCGAGCGGATGCTGAAGGGCTTCGGCGCCGACCTGAACGTCGAGACCGACGGCGACGGCACCCGCCGCATCCACATCCGCGGCGAGGCCGAGCTTCGGCCGCAGACGATCGCCGTCCCCGGCGACCCCTCGTCGGCGGCCTTCTTCATCGTCGCGGCGCTGATCGTGCCCGGATCGGACGTCGTCATCGCCAATGTCGGCCTCAACCCCACGCGCGCCGGGCTGGTCGAGGTGCTGCAGGCAATGGGCGGCGATATCGAACTGCTCGACCCGCGCGAAGTCGGCGGCGAGCCGGTCGCCGACCTGCACGTCCGTCACAGCGCGCTGAAGGGGATCGAGGTCGATCCCGCCATCGCGCCGAGCATGATCGACGAATATCCGATCCTGTTCGTCGCCGCCGCGCTTGCCGAAGGGCGCACCGTCACCACCGGCCTCGACGAACTGCGCGTCAAGGAGAGCGACCGGCTGGCGGTGATGGCCGCCGGTCTCACCGCCATCGGCGCGCAGGTCGAGGAAAGCGCGGACGGGCTGGCAATCGACGGCACCGGCGGCGACCCGCTGCCCGGCGGCGCGACCATCGCCGGCCACCTCGACCACCGCATCTGCATGAGCTTCGCGGTCGCGGGCCTCGTCGGCAAGGCACCGGTGACGATCGACGATATGGGCCCGGTCGCGACCAGCTTTCCCAATTTCGAGGCGCTGCTCGAAAGCCTGCAGGCATGATCGTCGCCGTCGATGGTCCCACCGCTTCGGGCAAGGGGACAATCGCGCGCGCGCTGGCGGCGCATTTCGGGCTGCCGGTGCTCGACACGGGGCTTCTCTATCGCGCCGTCGGCTATCAGACGCAGCTCGACCATGGCGATCCCGACGATGCGGACGATGCGCTCGCCGCGTGCGATTTTCCCGACAGTCTGCTGAACGATCCGGCGCTGCGCTATGAAAGCACCGGCAGCCTCGCGAGCCGTGTGTCGATCCATCCCGCGGTGCGGGCGGCGCTGTTCCAGCGGCAGGTCGATTTCGCCAACCAGCCGGGCGGCGCGGTGCTCGACGGACGCGACATCGGCACGGTGATCGCGCCGCACGCCGACGCCAAGCTGTTCGTGACCGCCACGCCAGAGGAGCGGGCGCGGCGGCGCCATGCAGAGATGCTGGGGCGCGGCGTCGAAGTCACCTATGACGCGGTGCTCGCCGACATCCATGCCCGCGACGCGCGCGACACCGGGCGCACCGACGCACCGCTGCGCCGCGCGGCGGATGCACTGCTGCTCGACAATACGACGCTGGACCGGGATGCGGGCATCATGGCAGCGATCGCATTTGTCGAGGATAAAGTCGGGAAGCGGGGCTGAAAGAAGATATTCGCGCAGAGGCGCAGAGATCGCAGAGGGTAAAGTGAAAAGGATTCACGCGGAGGCGCGGAGAGATGGCGCTTGCCGCGAAGCGGCTTTCTTCTGCAACCTATCTGGAACCGCGATGCGGGGGAGCAAGAAGGGCCTATCGGCCCAAACCATAATCTCCGCGCCTCCGCGTCTCCGCGTGAACCAAAATCCTCTGCGATCTCTGCGCCTCTGCGCGAATATCATCTGCTCCACCATTCAAGGCTCAGCCGTCTCGACCGGCACGCCCTTTTTCCTTGCCGAAAACCGCCTCCCCGCTTATATGCGCGCCGTCCGACGGGCGGTTTGCCGGTCGAGGCACGGATGAACCGTCGCTCCCACCGGAGCGTCGGGCGTGACGGGGCACCCTCGTCGCGCCCTTTTTGCTTTGCCCGTGGCTCACCTTGCGAGGCGCCCCGACGACGTCCTGTTTCGCATTCGGCGGGCAGGACGGTTCGGCCACAAGACCAGCGGACCCAACCGCTTGGCCGGAAACATGTGAAGTAAGGAAATCATCTATGGCCTCTACGGCTTTTCCGACGCGCGACGATTTCGCCGCGATGCTCGATGAATCGCTGGGCGGCGCCGACGGCGGCTTTGAAGGCCGCGTCGTCAAGGGCACCGTGACCGCGATCGAAAACGACCTGGCAGTGATCGACATCGGCCTGAAGAGCGAAGGCCGCGTGGCGCTTCGCGAATTCGCGATGCCGGGCCAGAAGGCCGACCTGAAGGTCGGCGACGAGGTCGAAGTCTATGTCGACCGCGTCGAGAACGCCAATGGCGAAACCATGCTGTCCCGCGACCGTGCTCGCCGCGAAGCCGCCTGGGACCGGCTGGAAGAAGAATTCAACAAGGAAGCCCGCGTCGAGGGTGTCATCTTTGGCCGCGTCAAGGGCGGCTTCACCGTCGACCTCGGCGGCGCGGTGGCCTTCCTTCCGGGTTCGCAGGTCGATATCCGCCCCGTGCGCGACGTCGGCCCGCTGATGGACCTGCCGCAGCCCTTCCAGATCCTGAAGATGGACCGTCGCCGCGGCAACATCGTCGTGTCGCGCCGCGCGATCCTCGAGGAAACGCGCGCCGAACAGCGTTCGGGCCTGATCCAGAACCTGGAAGAAGGTCAGATCATCGAAGGCGCGGTCAAGAACATCACCGATTACGGTGCGTTCGTCGACCTCGGCGGCATCGACGGCCTGCTCCATGTCACCGACATGAGCTACAAGCGCGTCAACCACCCGAGCGAGGTGATCAATATCGGCGACACGGTGAAGGTGCAGATCATCCGCATCAACCGCGACACGCAGCGCATCAGCCTAGGCATGAAGCAGCTTGAGGCCGATCCGTGGGAAGGCGTCGCCGCCAAATATCCGGTCGGCGCCAAACTGAAGGGCACCGTCACCAACATCACCGACTATGGCGCGTTCGTCGAGCTGGAGCCGGGCATCGAAGGGCTGGTCCACGTCAGCGAGATGTCGTGGGTCAAGAAGAACGTCCACCCCGGCAAGATCGTTTCGACGAGTCAGGAAGTCGACGTCATCGTCCTGGAAGTCGACAGCGACAAGCGCCGCATTTCGCTGGGCCTCAAGCAAGCGCAGTCGAACCCCTGGGGTGCCTTCGCCGAAGCGCATCCGATCGGTTCGGTCGTCGAAGGCGAAGTCAAGAACGCGACCGAGTTCGGCCTGTTCGTCGGTCTGCCCGGCGACGTCGACGGCATGGTCCATATGTCGGACATCGCCTGGGGCATCTCGGGCGAGGAAGCGCTGCATCTCCACCGCAAGGGCGAGCAGGTGCAGGTCGTCGTTCTCGACGTCGACGTCGAGAAGGAACGCATCAGCCTCGGCATCAAGCAGCTTGAAAAGGGTGCTCCGGCGGTCGGCGCCGGCGCCGGCTCCGGCTCGCTTAAGAAGAACGAGACCGTCACCGTCACCGTGCTCGAAGTCCGCGACAACGGGCTGGAAGTGCAGGCCGGCGACGACGGCGCGACGGGCTTCATCAAGCGCGCCGACCTGGGCCGCGACCGCGACGAGCAGCGCCCCGAGCGCTATCAGGTCGGGCAGAAGTTCGACGCGATGGTCACCGGCTTCGACCGTTCGAAGAAGCCGACCTTCTCGGTCAAGGCGCTGCAGATCGCCGAAGAGAAGCAGGCCGTCGCGCAGTACGGCTCGTCGGACTCGGGTGCGTCGCTCGGCGACATCCTCGGCGAGGCGCTGAAGGCCGGCAAGAAGGACTGATTTCCTCCTTTCGCGCCAGAGCGAAGAAAAGGCCCGCAGAGTGTCCCTCTGCGGGCCTTTTTCTTTCGGCGATAGATTTTGACGGGATAGCGATTCGTGATAATCTCGGCGCCGCGTCGGGAGGGGTCCTACGCATCGTCGCCGGCAACGGCCGGATAACCCGCGTCCGCGGGATGCGCGTGGCACATT
This sequence comes from Sphingopyxis sp. MG, assembly GCF_002953155.1. Lineage (NCBI taxonomy): Bacteria > Pseudomonadati > Pseudomonadota > Alphaproteobacteria > Sphingomonadales > Sphingopyxidaceae > Sphingopyxis > Sphingopyxis sp. MG. The sequence continues at coordinate 1,333,795 of NZ_CP026381.1, read as the reverse complement.
TAGGGGAAGCAGATGATCCGGTCAGAACTGGTTCAGAAGATCGCGAGCGAAAACAGCGATTTGCGCCTGGAGGAGGTCGAGAGGATCGTCGACGCCTTCTTCGATTCCATCATCGAGCAGCTCGCTGCGGGCGGACGGGTGGAATTGCGTGGTTTCGGCGCCTTTTCGACGCGCGCGCGCGAATCGCGAACGGGGCGCAATCCCCGCACCGGGACGCCGGTCGCGGTCAAGGCGAAGAACGTCCCCTATTTCAAGCCCGGCAAGGAAATGCGCGAACGGTTGAACGACTGAGGGGGTCACATCTTACGGCGGTTGGCGATGTGCTTGCCTCAATTCTTGAGCCGATATCCCGTCCGGAACACCCAGAAGATCACCGCAAGGCACAGCGCGAGAAAGATCGCGACCGCGCCCATGCTGACGCCGATGCCGACATCGCCGCGGTCGAAGAAGGTCCAGCGGAAGCCGCTTATCAGATAGACGACCGGGTTGAACAAGGTCAGCGCGCGCCACGCGGCCGGCAGCATGTCGATCGAATAGAAGGCGCCGCCGAGGAAGGTCAGCGGGTAGACGACAAGCAGCGGGATGACCTGCAACTGCTCGAAGCTTTGCGCCCAGATGCCGATGATGAAGCCGAACAGGCAGAAGGTCACCGCCATCAGCACCATGAAGGCGGCCATCAGCAACGGATGCGCAACCTGGACATCGACGAACAGGTGCGCGGTCGCGAAGATGATCGCACCGATGATAACCGACTTCGTCGCCGCCGCCCCGACATAGGCGATCAGCAGTTCGAGCGGCGACATGGGCGACGAGAGCATCTCGTAGATCGTCCCCGTCCATTTGGGCATGTAGATGCCGAAGCTGGCGTTGCTGATGCTTTCGGTGAACATCGTCAGCATCATCAGCCCCGGCACGATGAAGGCGCCATAGGGCACGTCGCCGACCGCGCTCATCCGGCTGCCGATCGCCGAGCCGAAGACGACGAAATAGAGCGTCGTAGTGATCACCGGGAGCAGCAGGCTGGTCCAGAAGGTGCGCCCGAAGCGCGCCATTTCGAACCCGTAGATGGCGCGGATGCCGCGGAAATTCCCGATCATGCCGTGGCCCCCTGCGCGCCCGCGTCGTCGCTTTTCGATTCGTGGACCAGCCCGACGAAAATCTCCTCGAGCGAGCTTTGCCGTGTGTGGAGGTCGCGAAAGGGAATGCCAAGATCGCTCAACCGCCGCAGCAGCGACGGGACGCCGGTCGCCTCGGCCTGGCTGTCGAATTCATAGACGAGTTCGTGCCCCTCGCCCGCGAGTTCGAGCGACCAGTCGTCGAGCCCGGCGGGAAGGGCGGCCAGCGGCTCCGACAGGTTGAGCGTCAGCGTCTTGCGGCCCAGCTTCTTGATCAGCGCGTCCTTGTCCTCGACGAGGATGAGCTTGCCCTTGCTGATCACCCCGACGCGGTCGGCCATCTCTTCAGCCTCCTCGATATAATGGGTAGTCAGGATGATGGTGACGCCGCGGTCGCGCAGGCCGCGCACCATGTTCCACATGTCGCGGCGCAGTTCGACATCGACGCCCGCGGTCGGTTCGTCGAGAAAGAGGATTTCGGGTTCGTGGGACAGCGCCTTGGCGATCATCACGCGGCGCTTCATGCCGCCCGACAGTTCGAGAATCTTCGCGTTCCGCTTGTCCCACAGCGACAGGTCACGCAGCAGTTGCTCGATGAACGCCGGATCGCGCGGCTTGCCGAACAGCCCGCGCGAGAAGCTGACCGTCGTGATGACCTTTTCGAACGCGTCGGTATGAAGTTCCTGCGGCACCAGCCCGATCATCGACCGCGCGGCACGATAGTCGCGCTGGTGATCGTGCCCGCCGACGGTCACCGCCCCCTCGCTCGGCGTCACGATGCCGCAGACGATGCCGATCAGCGTCGTCTTTCCCGCGCCGTTCGGTCCCAGCAGCGCGAAGATCTCGCCTTTGTCGATCGTCAGGTCGACGCCGCTCAGCGCGCGGTGGCCGCTCTTGTAGGTTTTGCCGAGGTTGGAAATCTGGAGCACGGCCGTCATCGCGCCGGTCTAGCCGACCCCGTTCGCCGGGTGAAGCGGCAAAGATCGCTTGACCTCCCCTCCCCCTTCGGCTTGACCGGCGCACGGCACGCGGACGTGGCGGAATCGGTAGACGCAGCAGACTTAAAATCTGCTATCCATCTGGGTGTGCGGGTTCGAGTCCCGCCGTCCGCACCAGCGAGGAGAGGCAGGTCATGAAGGCTGGCGGCAACGGCGCGCGGTTCGTCCCGGCCGGGCTTCTGGCCCTTTTGCTTGCCGGTTGCGGGCTGTTCGGCGAGCGCGGGCCGGTCCGCGTCGCGGCGATCGGGCCGCTCAATCCCGCCGCCAATCCGGCGAACGGCGAATTGTCGGCCGCCAATGCCGCACTGCTCGATGCGACCGCGCAGGGGCTGGTCAGCTATGATGGAGAGGGGCAGATCGACGTCGGCCTCGCCGAGCGCTGGACGGTGACCGGCGACGGGCTCAGTTATATCTTCCGCATCCGCGAGGCGAAATGGAGCAACGGCCGCAAGGTGACGGCCGAACGCGTCGCCGCGATCCTGCGCACCTATCTGTCGCCGCGCAGCCGACATGTCCTGCGCGACGATTTCCCCGAGATCGAGACGATCAAGGCGATGACCGACAGCGTCATCGAAATCCGCCTCGCCGCGCCGCAGCCCGCGATTCTCGAACTGCTCGCCCAACCGTCGATGGCGATCGTCGACAAGGATATGGGCTGGGGACCGATGCGACCGAAACGGCATGGCCGCGCGATGCTGTTGTCGCCCGTTCCCGATCCGCTCGCGGAGGACCCCGAGGAGGCCGAAGAAGCCGCCAACGATCCCGCCGCCTCGATCGAACTCGTCGGAACGTCGCCCGCAGGCGCGCTGGCGCGGTTCAAGAACGGCTATGCCGACGCGGTGATCGGCGGGCGCTTTTCGACGCTGCCCTATTTCGTCGCGTCGAATATCGGGCGCTCGCGCCTTGTCGTCGATCCGGTTCCCGGCCTGTTCGGGCTGGCGTTCGTGCGCGCCGAGGGATTTCTGGCCACCGACGCCAACCGCGAGGCGCTGGTGCGCGCGATCCGGCGGCAGCGGCTCGTCGATGCCTTCGGGCTCACCGAATGGCAGCCGCAGATGACGCTGCGCCCGGCGCTTTACCGTCGCGACGGCGGCCCGGCGCCGCTGCTGCCCGCGTGGGCCGATTTCGACGACGATTCGCGCCTGATCCAGGCGCGGCGCGTCGTCGACCGCTGGCGCGCGGCGCGCGGCGACATCGCGCCGCTGCGCATCGCCGTGCCCGATTCGCCCGGCGGGCGCATCCTCTTCGCCTATGTCGCCGCCGATTTCGCGGCGATCGGGGTGCCGAGCCGCCGCGTCGACGCCGACGCCGAAACCGACCTCAAGCTGATCGACGAGGTGACGCCCAACGACGATGCGCTGTGGCCGCTGCGCCGACTGTCGTGCCGCAGCGACACGCTGTGCAATCGCGAAGCGCAGGCGCTGATCGACCGTGCCGCGCTCAACGACGACCCCGCTCTGCGCGCGGCGCAGATCGCCGAGGCCGAGGCGGTTCTCGCCCGCTATGTCCCCTTCATCCCGCTCGCGACGCCGCTGCGCTGGTCGGTCGCGTCGCAGCGGACCACCGGACTGCGCGCCAACGCCCGCGCCCAGCACCCATTGAATCGCCTGATCGCCGCCCCCACCTGATCGGACGGCGCCCAGCTTCGGGCGCTTGCTGAAAGGACCCCGATGGCCCCTTCGTCCCCGAATACCGACGCGATCTTCGAGGCGCTGATCCCCAACCGGCGCGATCCGGCGGCGCTGCGCAAGCGCGTCGAGACGCTGGAAATCATTCTGGAACGCAGCTTCACCATCCCCGGTATCAACCGGCCGGTCGGGCTCGACGCGATCGTCGGCCTCGTTCCGGTGGTCGGCGACGCGATCACCGCGGTGATGGGCGCCTATATCATATGGGAGGCGCGCAACCTCGGCATGTCGAAATGGCAGATCTGGCGGATGATCGGCAATCTGAGCGTCGACACTGCGCTTGGCGCGATCCCGCTCGCGGGCGACGCCTTCGACCTGCTGTTCCGGTCGAACACGCGCAACCTGAAGATCATCAAGAAGCACCTCGACAAGCATCATCCGGGCACGGTCGTCATCGACCAGTAAGAGCGGTAACTGATCCGACGCATCGGTCGCCCCTTCCCTCGCGGTGTGTGATGATGCTAGCACAGCATCAGCCAAAGGATGCTTCAGGGGAGATGATGATGATCCGCGCCAGCCTTGCCGCGCTTGCCCTAGCCTGTTCGCTGTCCGCCGCCGCCCCGGCCGCGGCGGAAGAAGAGGATCGTTGGCTGTGGCTCGAGGAGATCGAGGGGGCGAAGGCGCTCGACTGGGTGAAGGCGGAAAATGCCGCCACCGACAAACTGATCCTGTCGCGCCCTGGCTTCGAGGCGGATCGCCGGCGCGCCCGTGCGATCCTCGACGACGAACGCCAGATCGCCATGCCCGACGAGGTGATCGGCGATGTCGTCACCAACCTGTGGCGCGATGCGAAGAATCCCCGCGGCCTGTGGCGCCAAAGCCCGCTCGACGCCTGGCTGGCGGGCAAGCCCGAATGGCAGGTGCTGATCGACGTCGACGCACTCGGCAAGGCGGAAGGAAAAAGCTGGGTCTGGCACGGGGCCGACTGCCTCGCCCCCGAATATCGCCGCTGCCTCGTCTCGCTGAGCCCCGGCGGCACCGATGCCGACGTCGTGCGCGAATGGGACCGCACGACCGGCCGCTTCGTCGACGGCGGCTTCGCGCTGCCGGAAGCAAAGAGCAATGTCGCGTGGGAGGATGCCGACACGCTGCTGGTCGCGACTGACTTTGGCGCGGGCAGCATGACGGCTTCGGGCTATCCGCGCATCGTCAAACGCTGGAAGCGCGGCACGCCGCTGTCCGATGCCGCCGTGGTGGCCGAGGGCGAGACGAGCGACGTCAGCATGGCGCCCTTCACGCTCGTCGACGGCGACCGGCTGTGGACGCTGATCCGGCGCGGCAAGAGCTTCTACACGACCGACTATCTGATCCCGAGCGCCGACGGATCGCGCTTCGTCACCGCGCCGATCCCCGACACCGCCGACCTGCGCGACGTGCTCGGCGGACAGGCGATCGTCTTCCTCAACAAGTCGGCGGGCGCGATCGCCGAAGGCTCACTGGTCGCGATGTCGCTTGCCGACATGGCAGTGGGGCGCCAGACGGCGATGGTGCCAGTGATGACCCCGACGCGCGCGCAGGCGATCGAGGAGGTCGCGGCGAGCGATAACCTGCTGTGGGTCAAGGCGCTCGACGATGTCGAGGGCAAGCTCTTCGCCGTGCGCCGCGATGCGGCGACGGGCGCCTGGTCACAGCGCGAGGTGCCGCTCGCGACCAATGCGACGGTCAACCTCGTGAGCACGATCGGCAAGCGTGATATCGCGCTGGCGACCAGCGAGACCATGCTCGACCCGCCGACGCTGTATGCCGTCGCCGAGACCGGCGCGGCGCAAACGGTGCAAAGCCTGCCCGCCACCTTCGATGCGGCGGGCATGACGGTCGAAAAGCGCTTCGCCACCTCGAAGGACGAAACGAAAATCCCTTATTTCCTCGTCCGCAAGACCGGTACGAAGGGGCCGGTCCCGGCGCTGGTCCATGCCTATGGCGGCTTTCGCGCGGCGCAGACGCCGGGCTATCTGACCGGCCAGCCCTATCGCGCAGGACCGCTGGGCCTGTTCTGGGTCGAGGACGGCAACGCCTATGTGCTCGCCAATATCCGCGGCGGCGGCGAATATGGCCCCGCCTGGCATCAGGCGGCGCTGCGCGAGAAGCGCCAGAACAGCTTCGATGACCTCCACGCGGTCGCCGAGGATCTGGTGAAGACCGGGGTCAGCGCAAAGGGTGGGATCGCGATTTCGGGCCGGTCGAACGGCGGCGTGCTGGTCGGCGCGGCGATGACGCAGCGTCCCGACCTGTATGGCGCGGTGATCTCCGGCTCGCCGCTCAAGGACATGAAGCGCTATTCGCACCTGCTCGCGGGCGCATCGTGGGTCGCCGAATATGGCGATCCCGACAAGGCGGAGGACTGGGCCTTCATGGCGCAATATTCGCCCTATCAGAATGTGCGCGACGGCGTCTCCTATCCGCCGATCTTCCTCTACCTGTCAACCAAGGACGACCGCGTCCACCCCGGCCACGCGCGCAAGTTCGCTGCGAAGCTGGAGGAATACGGCAACCGCGTCTATTACCACGAATATCTGGAGGGCGGTCATTCGGTCGGTGCCGATCACGCCGAGGATGCCGTGCGCGCGGCGATGCTCCACGCCTTTCTGCTGCGCGAACTGGAGGAGAGGAAATAGAGCCGGAAACGCCGCCTGGCGCGCTTTCCGGAACCGACTGCGCGCTGCGGAGGCGGACGCCAGCTACAGACGATCCATGCGAAGCCAGCGCCGGTCGCCGAGCCACGCCTTCGACAGCGCCCGGTCCGCGGCCGCGGCTTCGAGCCTGCGACCGCGCGCGGACTCGCTCCGACCGAGCCCGTAAAGCGCCCAGCCGTTGTTCGGCGTCCGCGCCAGCGCGCCGCGAAATGCCTCGCTCGCCTCGTCGTACCGCCGCGCCTGGAACAGCGCCGCGCCGAGCGATTGCCGGACCGGATAATACCAGAAGGTCGGCTCCTGATAGGGCAGGCCGTCCTCGATTTCGATCGCCTGCCGATAGAAAGCGATCGCCTCGTCATGGCGGCCGAGCGATGCCGCGAACCGGCCGCGCGCGACCCGTTCGGCCAGCATCACCAAATCCGTCGCGGGCAGGCCCTGCTCGATCAGGTCGGCCAGCGCGCCCGACGTGCGCAGCTTCGCCATCGCGGCCATTTCGCCTTCGAATCCGGCACGATCGCGCAGCGCGGCATAGGCGGCACCGCGCGCATAATGGCGCATCGCGGTCGGATAGGGCAGGCGCGCATCGGGCGCGACCATCGCCAATATGGCCTTCGGATCGGCGAACTGCGCCATCGCGAAATAGGGTGCCGCATCGATCGCCTGAATCCAGCCGATCCGCGCCGAGGTCGCGGGGTCGAGCACGCTGCGCAGGCGCCGGGCCTCGCGGACCGCGGTGCGCATGTCGCCCGCCATCTGCGCCGAGGTGACGATGAAGTGAACATTGTGCGGATAATAGCCATAGCGCACCAGACCGTCGTCGCCCGCGCTGCGGATAAAGGCTTCGTCCGCGCGCGCCGCGGCGACGTTGACGCGGATCGAATCGGCGTGCCGGCCGCGCAGCTGATAGATATGCCCCGGCATGTGGACGAGATGCGCGGCGCTCGGCGCCAGCGGTTTCGCCAGCCGGTCCGCCGCCGCCTCGGCCCGCTGCGGATCGCGCGCCTCCATCAGATGGATATAGAGGTGGTTCGCCTGGACATGGTCGGGGTTGCGGCGCAGCACGATTTCGATCAGCCGCACCGCTTCGCCAATGCGGCCCACCGGTGTTTTTCCGTCGGCTTCCCAATAGTTCCACGGCGTCGTATCCATCGCCGCCTCCGCCGCGAGCACCGCGACATCGTCGTCGCCCGGAAAAGCGCGCGCGACACCGAGCATCGCATCGGCGTAGCCGGCGTCGAGCGCGGCGCGATCCGCGCCGGCATCGCGCGAATAGCGATGCGCGACGGCTTCTATCAGCGCCCGCTCCATCGGCGACGCCGCGGCCCGCAGCACCATCGCCCGGTCCATGGCATCGAGCGCCGCCGTGCGGTCGCGCTCGTCCATCGGCGCGTTGATGTTCGGCCCCAGCGCCACCGCCTCGCCCCACCAGCAGAGCGCACAGTCCGGGTCGCGGCGCTGCGCCTCGCGGAAGGAACGCACTGCGCCGGCATGGTTGAAGCCGTAATTGAGGAGCAGGCCCTGGCTGAAATAACTTCGCGCCTGCGCATCGCGTGTCGAGACGGGAAATGGTGATGCGGCAAGATCGGGATAGAGCGGAATCGGCCGCACCTGGCTGGCGGGCGCCGCCATCGCCGCCGCGACGAGCAGATTCTGCGCCAGCGCCGACCCCGCGCGCTGCGCCCCGCAGTTCAGTCCGGCGAGCCGGCTCGGGTCGAGCGCGTCGAGCGCCGCGGTCGAAAAGCCCGGCAGGGGCGCGAAGCTGGCGAGCGAAAAGCCGATGCCGACGATCGCGGCCGCCTTGAACGGATGACGCATCCCGATCCCCTCCCCCCGAAGGTGAATATCGCAGCAATCTATCACGAAGGGGGGCCGCTCAAAAGAGTGGCGGTGTCATTTCAGCCGATGGGATGGCGAAGGTCTTGGTGGCAGGTTGCGCGCGACGGTGAAGAGGAAGAAGCGGGCAACGGGCGGGCGCTGCTTGGCCGCGCCCTGATAGACGCGGACATAGACCTCCTGCCGCAGATCGGCGACCTCCGACGCATCGGGCCAGACGCGCCGCAGATAGGCGGTCAGCGCGCCTTCATAGGGCAATATCTGCTCGGCAAACCATTGATCGAGATCGTCCATTGCGCCCGCGAATCCTCCCTCGCGCGAGGGTGTGCGGAAATCGGACTATGTCAAGACGCTGGGAATCGGAGGCGGAGACTATCCCGCTTTCTTGCCCGGAAGGGGCACGACATTGCCCGTGCCAGCCGCTCCGTTCGCGCAATAGCGCCCCCATGCGGCCATCAGCTTCACGCGCGCGCCCGGCTGGTCGGGGGTGCCAAGATAGGTTGTGCGGCGATAGGCGGCCTGCACCGCATCTGGCGTCTTGTGGGCCAACGCCGCCTCGACCACCGCATCGGCAAAGCCTTCGTTCGCCGCCCAGTCGGTGAAGGCCGAACGGAAGCCGTGGACGTGATATGGCTCACTCATGTCGCGCATCACTTTCAGCAGCGTCATGTCCGACATCGGCTTGCCGGCCACCCCGGGGAACACGACATCGCTCCCTGCCATCCTGAACGCCGCCGCCTTCGCAAGCACCGACAGAGCCGCGTCGGAGAGCGGAACCATGTGTGCCTTGCTCCGCTTCATATGATCGGCGGGAATGGTCCATAGACGGCTCTCAAGGTCGAATTCTGCCCATGTGGCGAGGCGCACTTCCTGCGAACGAACAGCAGTCAAGATGAGTAGGTCCAGCGCCATCCGCCCAAACGACGGCTTGCGCCGCAACGCCACCATGAAGGAAGGCACCGCGACATAGGGCATCGCCTTACGGTTCGCGCGTTCCTTCACTTGCCGAGGCAGGCCGCGCCCGGCTTTCAGGCTCCCATTACCCGATGGGGCTTCGGCAGAACGCCAGCCCTTCGCATGGGCATAGTCGAGAACGGCGCAAATCCGGTTGCGGACCTGACGCGCTGTTTCGGGAATGTCCTGCCAGATTGGCGACAGCGCGTTGATGATATCGGGCGAGGTGATGCCGCCGGTCGGAATATCACCCAATTTCGCGAAGGCGTGGTTTTCGAGACTAGCGAGCCACTGGCGAGCATAAACGGCGCTTTTCCAGCCCGCCTTGTTCTCGGCATGATACTGCTTAGCTGCTTCGCGGAACGTCACCTTGGCGGCGGCTTCATCTTTCCGTTCCGCCAGAACGTCGCGCCGTTCGACCTTGACCGCCTTGCGTAGCCCGCCAGCTTTCTCGCGGGCTTCCGCCAGCGTCAGCAGCTTGGCGCTGCCCAACCCCATGTCCTGCCTCTTGCCGTCGCGCTGCAAGCGCAGGAGCCAATAGGCCCCGCCGTGCTTGTCCACCTTCAGGAACAGCCCGTCTCCGTCCTGATAGGTGCCGGGATTAGTCAGGGCCGCCTTGACCGCTATCGCCGTGAGTTTACCCATCGGATTCTCTCCCCACACTTTGAGGCGTCAAAATGTGGGAGCAAGCCGATCTCTCCCCACATTTCTCCCCACACTACGCTTCGGCTGCACACGAACGGCAGCGGATGCGAGCGGAAAGCCGCAGGCATAATATGCTAGGTTTTCTGGGATTTCTAGGGACTTTGACGGAAGTCCCCGGAAGGAAAAATGGTGGACAGGGCTGGATTCGAACCAGCGTACGGGAAACCCGGGCAGATTTACAGTCTGCTGCCTTTAACCACTCGGCCACCTGTCCATGGGGCCCCTGCGGGGAAGCGGTGCCATGGCGAAACGAGGCTTGCCTGTCAATGGCAGTCGTGGGAAAGGCCGCGCGCTATGCGACAAATTTCCCGTCATCGCCGCCCGCAGGGTGGCAATCCGCGCGGTCAGGGCGTCCGGCTTTGGGGCCGGCACGCCGTGCTGGCCGCACTCGCCAATCCCGAGCGCCGCGTCCGGCGCATCTGGGGCACGCGCGAAGCGCTCGGTCAGCTCGACCTGCCGCCGGTGATTCCGATCAGCTATGCCGATGTCGCCGACCTTGCGCGACTCGTCGCACGCGATGCGCCGCACCAAGGGCTGGTGATCGAAGTTGATCCGCTCGACGATATCTTCCTCGCCGACATATTGCAGGCTGAGGTCGATGCCGATAGCCGGCGCCCGCTCGTCCTGCTCGACCAGGTGACCGACCCGCACAATATCGGTGCGGTGCTTCGCTCGGCTGCGGCCTTCGATGCTGCCGCCATCATCACGCAGGACCGACACAGCCCGCCCGAAAGCGGTGTCATCGCGCGCGCCGCGTCGGGTGCGCTCGAAACCGTGCCGTGGATACGCGTCGTCAACCTGTCGCGCGCGCTCGATGAGATCGCCGAGGCGCAATATTGGCGCATCGGTCTGACCGGCGATACCCGGACGACGCTCGGCGAGGCGCTCGACGGCAGCAAGGTGGCGCTGGTGCTGGGGTCGGAGGGCGATGGCATGCGCCACAATGTCGTCGAGCATTGCGACGTGCTCGCGCGGCTACCGATCTCGCCGCGCATGGAAAGCCTGAACATCTCGAACGCCGCGGCGGTCGCGCTCTACGCGGTCGCGACCACGACGGCCTGATCGGCGTTCCGGCGAAAGCCGGGATCGCTATCGCTATACAGAAGGCCAGAGGTCCCAGCGTTCGCTAGGGCGACTTTCGGGCTCAATCCTCTTCGGCGATCCGCACCCGCAGACCATCGAGTTCGGCGGTGAAGGGAATCTGGCACGACAGGCGCGAATTGCCGTCGCGGTCGCTCGTCGAATCGAGCAGGTCGTTCTCGTCTTCGCTCATCGCGGGAATCGCATCGCGGCTGCCTTCTTCGACATGGACATGACACGTCGCGCACGAACAGCAGCCGCCGCACAGCGCCAGCAGTTCGTCGAAGCCCGCATCGCGGATATTCTCCATCACGGTCAGGCTGGTGTCGCCTTCGATCTCATGCTCGGTCCCGTCACGCGTCACGACAATCAGCTTGGCCATGCTCATCCCCATAATTTTCGAGTCGGCTGGCCTATGTCGCGCGTTGCACAGCAAATCAAGCGCTGCTAGGGAAACGACAGGAACAAAAAGGGAATATCGAATGGGCCTGAGCCATGAGCAGTTGACCGCGGGAATCGACGCGCTGGCGGCGGTCGAACCGAATTTCGCGCGCGCGCTCGGCAACGCCGGCTATCCCGAACCGCGCATCCGCGAGCCCGGCTACACGACCTTGCTGCGCACGATCGTCGGCCAGCAGGTCAGCGTCGCCGCCGCCAATTCGATCTGGAACAAACTGGAGGCCGGGTTCGGCGAAGGCTGCCCGGCGGACGTGATGGCCGCGGCCGAGTTCGACGCGCTGCGTGCCTGCGGCCTGTCGGCGCAGAAGCAGAGCTATGCCAAGAGCCTCGCGCAGCTCGTGCTCGACGGCGCGCTCGATTTCGACGCCCTCCCCGCCGACGACGAAGAGGCGATCGCGTTGCTCACCAAGGTCAAGGGCATCGGCCGCTGGTCGGCCGAAATCTACCTGCTCTTCGCCGAGGGACGCCCCGACATCTGGCCTGCGGGCGACCTTGCGGTGCAGGAAGCAGTCGGCCGCATCCTGTGCCTCGACGCGCGGCCGAGCGAGAAAAGGGTACGTGAACTCGCCGAACCCTGGCGCCCGCACCGCGGCGCGGCGGCGATCTTCAGTTGGCACTGCTATAACATGGACGTGATCTAACGTCCCTACCCCTACCCCGAAATCTCCGTCAGGATGCGCATTGCGCCAACGCCTGCGTAACCGGTTTCAGATTGTTTTCGCGGTCATATTCCGACAGCGTTCCGTCCTTCTGATAGGCTTGCATGATGGCCAGGGATTCGCGCAAGGCCGGGCATTGCAGATCCGGGCGCCCGAGGACGGCATAGACTCCGGCGCCGTCCTTCAACCCCACGGCGAGATGCAACCGAGCGCCCTTGTTGCCGCCACTCTTGGCGGCCAGCGAACGGCGAATGGCGATCGCTTCCCGCGCCGCGGCGATCGCCGCCGGCCTGTCGCGGCGGGCGCTTTGAATCTGGGCCAGCACCATGCCGGTCAGCGCCACCGATTCGGGCCAGCCCGCATCCCTGGGGTTCGCCGCCTGCTGCGCCCGCGCGAGGCTCTGCCCTTCGTTGATCGTCGCCAATGCGTCGTCCAGCCGGCCGGCGACGCGGTACATGTCGCCCAGCGACCAGAGCGATGCGACCAGCTTTCGGACCGTGGCGGGGTCGCCCTTCGAGGCGCGAACGATGTCACGGTTGAGGGCCACCGCTTCGCGCATGCGCGCGATCGCCTGGTCGGGCTTGTCGGCATAGCGGTAGACTTCGCCGCTCTGGCGCAACAGGCCCGACAGGGCAATGCGGGTGGCCTGCTCGTCGCGAAGAGCCGGCGGCATCGTCTGCACCAACTTGATGCCCGCTTCGTAGGTCGCTCCCGCCTTCGGCAGGTCATTGTCCCAGCCATAGCTGTCGCCCAGATACAGATAGGCACCGGCCAGGGCGCCGGCGCTGCGCGGCGTCTGCCGCGCCAGCCCACCGAGAAGCCGCTGCGCCTCCTGGGCCTGTGCACGCGCGACCTTGGCATCGCCGTCGCCGTACAAGCTTTCTCCGGCCGCGGTCGCCAACAGGTGGCCGAGCGACAAGGATATGTCATCGCGGCGCGGATAGTCGCGATGCAATTGCCCGAGCAGGTTCAGCGCATGCTGCCGAAGCCGCTTCCCCTCCTCGCGCTTGCCAAGCGATCCGCCGCCGGTGAAGCCGATCAGCTTCGACAGGCGGAAATAGCCCTCGCCGACCTCCAGCCGCACATCGATCGGCGCGTCGCGGTCCGCAGCCAGCTTGTCGAGATAGGTCTTGCCGCTATCGGCAAGCAGCAATTTGGCATCGGTCGTTCCGGGCACCGCGTCGATGGCGTCATAGGCGTCGAACAGCAATATCTTCGCCAAGGCGCGCACGTCGTCGAACCGGGCCTCGGCGCGCAGGCGGGCGTCCTCGGCGCGGGCGTTGGCGACCAGCACGGCGATCAGCGCCGCCGTCAACCCCAGCAGCGCCACCGATGCGAACGCGACCGGCCACCGATTGCGCCCGACGAATTTGGCGAGCAGGTAGCGCTTGCCGCCGCCATATGCCGACACCGGCCGGCCGGCGCGCCACGCGGCGACGTCCCCGCGCAGCATCTGCGCGGTCTCGTATCGCTTGCCGGGATCGGCCTCCGTCGCCCGGGCGATGACGGCATCGAGTTCCGGGTCGCGTTCGGCGCCGTCAATCAGGAACGCCAGCACCTTGCCGAGCGAATAGATGTCGACCAGCGTCGTCGCCTCGCCGCCCGTCATCCGTTCGGGCGCGGCATAGCCGGGGGTCAGGCTGAGCGTCGCCAGCGACGGGCCGACGCCGGCGCGGTCCTGCCACAGCGCCGATACCGGCTTGGCGATGCCGAAATCAATCAGCTTGGCGACGCTGTCGCGCGTCACCAATATGTTCGACGGCGTGATGTCGCGGTGGATGATCAGGTTGCGATGGGCAAAGGCGACCGCGTCGCACACGCTCTCGAACAGATCGAGCCGCCGGTCGAGGCCGGGCTTTTCCTTCGACAGCCAGTCGCCCAGCGAATCGCCGTCGACATATTCCATCACGATATAGGGCAGGCCGCCGCCGGTCTGTCCGCCATCGAAAAGCCTTGCGATATTGGGATGGCCCAGATCGGCCAGCGCCTGGCGTTCATGCTGAAACCGCTCGATCAGCGCTTCGGACAGCAGCCCCGGTTTGATGAGCTTGATCGCGACGACGTGGTTGAAATCGCCGCCGACCCGCTCCCCCTTGTAGACGGTGCCCATGCCGCCCCGACCGATGACGTCGATGATGCGATACTGCCCGATCCGTTCGGGAACCGGTTCGTCGTCGATCATCGACGCAGCCATGCCGGTCTGCAGACCGGGGTCGCCACTTGCGGCCAACAGCGACTCGAGCCGCGCGCGCAGTTCGGGTTCACCCGCCGTTCGCGCGTCGATCCACACAACCCGTCGCTCAGGGGCAACCGCGAGCAATTCCTCGAAAAATCGAAGCACCCGTATTTCGCGTTCGCGCTCGTTCATGCTGATCCCCCCGATCTCGCCCGGGTCGATCCTAGTATATTTTCGCGGCAGGTCGATCCTTTGGATCGCCCTGCGTCCCGGAATGGGAACACCGACGAAAAAGGCCGGGCGGAGCATTCCCCACCCGGCCTTTCGGTCTCTTGCGACGCGAAGAAGCTTATTTCTTCGCGGCGGCCTTCTTTGCCGGAGCCTTCTTCGCAGCGGGCTTGTCCTCGGCAGCCTTGGCGGGCGCCTTTTCCGCAGCCGGCTTGTCATCGGCCTTGGCGGCCGCAGCCTTCTTCGCCGGCGCCTTCTTGGCGGGCGCGGCTTCGGCGGCCTCTTCCTTCTTGGTGGCGGGCTTCTTCGCCGCCGCCTTCTTGGCCGGCTTGGCGTCGTGATCATGGTCGTGGCCGCAGCCAGGGCCGTGGACATGCCCGTCGTCATCGGCCTCGATCGCCGCTTCCAGTTCGTCGCGGGTCACTTCGCGATCGCTGATCTCGGCCTTCTCGAACAGGAAGTCGACGACCTTGTCCTCGTAAAGCGGCGCACGGAGCTGCGCGGCGGCGAGCGCGTCCTGCTGGACATATTCGACGAAGCGCTGGCGATCCTCGGGACGATACTGCTGCGCCGCCTGCGTCACCAGCCGCTGCATTTCCTGCGCGCTGACCTGAACCCCGTTCGCCTGCCCGATCTCGGACAGTAGCAGGCCCAGACGGACGCGACGCACCGCGATCGCATGATATTCGTCGCGATCTTTCTCCAGCTCGGCCTTTGCCGCCTCGGGGTCTTCCTCGTGGCTCGCTTCATGTTCGAGCTGCTGCCAGATCTGGTTGAATTCGGCCTCGACCATCGTCGGCGGCACTTCGAAATCGTGACTCGCCGCGAGCTGATCGAGGAGCTTGCGCTTCATATAGGTGCGCGTGAGCCCGTTATGCTCCTGCTCGACCTGATCCTTCATCAGCTCTTTGAGCTTGTCGAGGCTTTCGAGACCGAGCGACTTGGCGAACTCGTCGTCGATCTTCGTGTCGGCGGGAACCTTCACTTCCTTCACCGTCACGACGAATTCGGCAGGCTTGCCCTTGAGATTCTCGACCGGATAGTCCTCGGGGAACGACACTTTGACGGTCTTCTCGTCACCGACCTTCACGCCGACGAGCTGATCCTCGAAGCCGGGGATGAGCTGGCCCGAGCCGATTTCGACCGCCATGTTCTCACCCGTGCCGCCGTCGAAAGCGACGCCGTCGACGCTGCCCGCGAAATCGATGATCACCTGATCGCCGCTCGCGGCCTTCTTCGTCTTGGGGGCGTCCTCGAAGCGCTTCATCTGCACAGCGAATTCCTCGATCTTCGCCATTACCGCCTTGTCGTCGGCGGGGACAGTCAGCCGTTCGAGCGTCAGCCCGTCGATCGACGGCGCCTCGATTTCGGGCAGCACCTCAAGCGCGACGGTCAGTTCGGCATCCTTGCCGCGCTCGTAACCGTCGGCGAGGGTGACCGCGGGCTGCAGCGCCGGGCGCAGCTTCTGCTCCGCCATCAGCACCTTGACGCCTTCGTCAATCGCCTTGTTGAGCGCATCAGCGGACAGCGCCTCACCATGCATCTTGCGGATGAGGTTCGGCGGCACCTTGCCGGGGCGGAAGCCGGGCATGCGCACGGTCGGTGCGATGCTCTTCACTTCGTCATCGACCCGCGCGTCGATGTCATTCGCAGTGATGATCAGGCGATACTCGCGCTTCAGCCCTTCGTTCAGCGTTTCGACGGTCTTCATTGCCTTGGTCTTATCCTTGCTCAAAATCTCGTAACGATGAACCCCGCCCGAAAGGCAGCGTTCCCCATATCCCGATCGAAGCTCGCGGAGGTGGTGCGGGCGAAGGGACTCGAACCCCCACATCTTGCGATACTGGTACCTAAAACCAGCGCGTCTACCAATTCCGCCACGCCCGCAGGAGCTGTCGGCCGGGTGCACGAAATCGCGCGCTGCCGCGCACGCCCGTGCGGGCCGCGCGGGGCTATAGCAGACGGGACGCCGAGAGCAAGGGTGAACGCCGCCTTTTCCCATGGATGCGGGGGAACGGAACATGGCATCATCCCATTCGTTGAAAGGACAAGGAGATGCATGATGGCGACCAATCCCGACCCGCTGCCCAAACCCAAACCCGATACCATCGAGCCGCAGGCGCCGCCCGAGCAGCCGGTGCAGCCGAACCCACTGGAAGACCCGGCCGGCCGGCCCGTCGAATTGCCCGACGGCCCCGGCGGCGGCGACCTCGACCAGCCCGGCCGGGGTCCCGACGAGTTGCCACCGCAACCCTGACCGGCCCGCCAATCCGGCCTTGACCCGCCCGCCGACTATCCGCACGGTAGGGGCGGGAGAGACGCATGACATCCAGAATCCGGGCCACGGCTCTTTTCGCGGCGCTGCTCGCGCTACCTGCGACTGCACAGGAACGGCCGACCATCTATCGCGGCGGCACGATCATCACCATGGACGGCGACGCGCCGCAAACCGTGCCGGCAGTCGTCGCAAAGGGCGGAAAGATCCTGTTCGCAGGCGACGAGGCGCGCGCGCGCCGTGCCGCCGGCGGAAAGGCCGCGATCCGCGACCTGCGCGGCGCAACGATGCTTCCCGGCTTCATCGACGCCCATTCGCATTTCGGAATCGCGATGCAGATGGCGGGTGGGCTCGACCTGTGGGATACAGCGCTGCCTCCCATCACCGACATCGCCGCGTTGCAGGGGGTGATCCGCGACCATATCGCGCGCCATGGCATCGCGAAGGACGACTGGGTGGTCGTCTGGCAATATGACAATGAGAAGCTGGCCGAAAAGCGTCACATCACCCGCGCGGAACTGGATGCGGTGTCGCCCGATCACAAGATTGTCGTGCTGCACCAGTCGCTGCACGCGCTCGTCGCAAACAGCGCCGCGCTCAACGCGGCCAGGCTGACCGACGCCAGCGAACCGCCCCCCGGCGGCCTGATGCTGCGCGATGCCGAGGGGCATCTGAACGGCGTGCTGCTCGAAAAATCGACCTTCCTGATGCTCGCCGCGATGCCGCAGCTCACACCCGAGCAGAAGCTCGAACGCCTCGTCGCCGCGCAGCAGCGTTATTTCGCCGAAGGCTACACCCACGCGCAGGACGGCGCGACGATGCCCGCCGACCTTGCTTTTTTCACCGGTCCCGACGCGAAGGCCCAGTTGAAGATCGATCTGGCGCTACTGCCGATCTACATGGGGCTCGACGCGCTGCTGGCGCAGCCGGACCTGCACTTCGGCACCTATGACCGGCATGTGAAGCTGCAGGGGATCAAGGTCATCCTCGACGGGTCGGTGCAGGCGCGCACGGGCTATTTCACCCGCGATTACGAGCGCGGCAGCCCCGACGGCATCCATCCGTGGCATGGCCATCCCGCGATGGACCAGCCAGCGTTCGACGATCTTGCCCGCAAGGTAACGACCCGCGACTGGCAGCTGTTCGTCCATGCAAACGGCGACGCTGCGATCGACATGGCGATCAGGGGATTCGACGCCGCGGGAATCACCGCCGCCGACGACCGCCGGCCGATCGTCATCCACTCGCAGTTCCAGCGCCCCGATCAACTCGCCGATTATCGGCGCATCGGCGTCGGGCCCGCCTATTTCTCCAATCACGCCTGGTATTGGGCCGACGTCCACCGCACCAACTTTCCAAAGGAGGTCGTCGATTTCATCAGCCCCTTCCGCTCGGCGCGCGCCGCGGGACTGATCGCATCGAACCACAGTGATTTCAGTGTCACGCCGCTCGACACGCGCTTCATGCTGTGGACGTCGATGGCCCGCGTCTCGCCGACCGGGGTGGTCAGCGGACCCGACGAACGGCTGGGCGCCTATGAGGCACTCCAGGCGCTGACCACCGGCCCCGCGTGGCAGGCGTTCGAGGAGGATCGCAAGGGCCGCATCAAGGCGGGCCTACTCGCCGATTTCGTCATCCTCGACCGCAACCCGCTGACCACCCCGGTCGACGACATCAAGGCCATCAAGGTGCTGGAGACGGTGAAGGAGGGCGAGACGGTATGGGAGGCGAAGGCCGGCTGATCCCGGCTACCGGAAAGCACCGGCATAATAGCTGAAAGCCATCAAGCCCCCTGAAGCGACGTCGTCCATTGGTCCACCGCCGCGCCGAGGACTTCCATCGGCAACGGCCCCGAGGCCAGAACCATGTCATTGTAGGCCCGCGAATCAAATCGGGAGCCCAGGTCTGCCCGGGCCTTCTCCCGCAGGTCCACGATCTGCTGCTTGCCGACCCTGAAGCTGCAGGCCTGCCCCGGATATACACAGTATCGGTCGATGTCGCGCTCGGCCGCATCGCGATTCTCGCCCGCATTGGCGACCATCCAGTCGATCGCCTGTTCGCGCGTCCAGCGCGCATGGTGGATGCCGGTATCGACGACCACGCGACAAGCGCGGAACAATTGCCCCTGAAGATAGCCGATACGTCCCGTCGGATCGTCGTCATAGGCACCGATCTCGGCCGCCAACTGCTCGGCATAGAGCGCCCAGCCTTCCGTCCAGGCCGAGAAGCGCACCGTGCGGCGAAACAACGAAAGCTTGCCAGCTTCCTTCAGGACGCTGGCCTGAAAATGGTGGCCGGGGATACCTTCGTGATGCAACAGCGTGGGGATCCGCCACAGGGCGTTCTCTTCGACCGACCGAAGGTTGATGTAGATGACCGATGGCTGGGCCGGATCGCTGCTGGCGCTGTAGAAGCCGCCTGGCGCACCTTTCTCGATCGCGGGTGATACCCGCCGGACCTCTACGGGAAGATCGGGCACGAAAGCGAAACCCCTAGGCAGGAGGTTCCTTATCCGGGCCAGACGCGCGGTCGCATAGTCGATGATCTCTCGCCGCCCCGCGTCGCTGTCCGCCTTGAGGAAGCGCGGGTCGCGGTCCAGCGCGCTCATCCGTGCGGCGACGCTGCCTTCGGTGAGCCCTTGCGCGCGCAGCAGGCGATCGATCTCGGCGGTCAGTTCCGCCACCCACGTCAGCCCCAGCCGGTGAAGCTCCGCCGGCGCGTAGCCGGCCGTGGTGTTGGAGTGGAGACCCGAAGCGTAATAAGCCTCCCCGTCCGGCTTTGCCCACACGCCTGCCCGATCGTCGGCGCGCGGACGCAGGGCGTCCAGCGCCGCCATCTGACGGGTAAGCGCCGGTGCGACCTGCGCGGCGAAGATCGCCGCGGCACGGCTTTCCAGATCGTTCAGGCCGGCGGCACGGGCGCGGGCCACGGCAGGCCCGATTAGGGGATTCGAAGCAGCGGGCATATCACGCAGCGTCGCGATCTGCGCCACCGTCTTGGCGAGAATGAAGGCCGGCGGCACGACGCCAAGACCGGCGTCATGGGCGATCTGCTCCGTTTCCTGATCGAGGGCGACCACCAGTTGCCGCAGCTTGTCGAGATACCGCTCAGCATCCGCTTCGTTCGCCAGGGGGGAGCGACCGGCGATGCCGTCCGGCAACCAATAATAGGCACCGTTCATCTGGCTGACGACATAGGGGCTGGGGCGCAGATTGATGTCCGAGAAACCGTAGCGCCCATATTGATCGTCCATAGCTCCATAGACAAAGCGCGCGGTGTCATAGTCCAGCGCGGCCGCGGGCGAGAGGGCGGAGCGATCGACGCCGTTCAGTTCGGCCAGGCGCGCCGCATTGGTCTGGCGTGCCCGCGCACGCGCCGCGAGGGAATAATCGCCCAGCCTGTCCGGTCCGCTCTCTTCGTCCCGCAAGGCCTGGGCATGCCGCTCGAGCATGGCGGCGAGACGGACATCGGCGGACGTTCCCACCGCACGGCCTGCGGAGGCGCAGCCGGTGAGAGAAAGGGTGGCGCCCAGCGCAGCCGCGCCGGTCAGAAGATCTCGACGACGCATCAGGTAGCGCTCCATTGTTGCACCAGGGCGTCCAGAACCTCCATCGGCAGAGGGCCGGACCGCAGGATAAGATCATTATAGTCGCCAAGGGAGAAGCGCGGCCCCATGGCATGTCGCGCTGCCTCGCGCGAGGCGCGAATCTGCTGCTTGCCGACCATGAAGCAGCAAGCCTGCCCTGGGTAGACACAATAGCGATCCACCTCGCGCGCGGTAGGCCCGGGCAATTCGCCGACCGTATCGACCATGAAGGCGATAGCCTGTTCGCGGGTCCAGCGCTCGTGATGGATACCGGTATCGACAACCACGCGCCCCGCGCGCCAGAGCTGGGCCTGCAGATAGCCAATCCGCCCGAGGGGATCGTCCGCATAAGCGCCGATCTCGTCCGCCAGTGCCTCGGCGTAGAGCGCCCATCCTTCGGTCCAGGCCGAGAAACGCACCGTGCGCCGGAAAAGCGAAAGGCCGCCCGTGTCCCTCAGCACCGCCGCCTGGATGTGATGACCTGGCACGCCTTCATGGTGGACCAGCGTCGGCAGGCGCCATGACGGCAGGTCGCTGGGCTTCTTGAGGTTGAGTAGGACCGCGCCGGAAGTGCCATCTCGCGGGCCGTTGTAGAAGGCGATGGGCGAACTGTCCTCGCTGGTCAGCGGCATGCGCCGGACCTCGACGGGGTCGTCCACGAAATGGTTGAAGGCGCGGGCGGCGCGGCCCCGCGCAGCGACCAGATAAGCCTTGGCCTGGCGATGGACTTCGGCCCGGCCCGCGTCGGTGTCCGGCTGGATGAAGCGGGCATCCGTATTCAGCGCCGCAATGCGCTCGCCGACCGAGCCGCGGGTCAGATTCAGGGCACGCAGATCGTGATCGATCTCAGCGCTCAGTTCCCGCACCCAATCCTGCCCCATGCGGTGCAGATCGCCCGGCCCGATATTGGCAGTGGTGTTGGCGCGGAGCGAGGAGGCATAGGTCGCCTCGCCGTCGGGTTGAGCCCAGACCCCCCCCTTCGAGGAAGCGCGGGGCATCAGTGCTTGGAGCGCCTGAGCCTGCCTGTCGAGTGCCGGCCTCATCAGGCGGTTGAAGCGCTCGGTCGCCTGCGCACCGACCGTGCCCGACGCCGTGATAGCGGGCGCCAGAAGAGGATTGGCCGCGGGCGCGCTGTCCCGCAACGCACGCAGTTGGGACAAGGTCGCGTCAAGGATAAAATCGGGCGGAACAACGCCCCGCCCGGCATCGTGTGCGATACGCTCGCTTTCCTCGTCGATGCCTTGGGCCAAGGCCTCGATATTGTCGAGATAGGCGCGGCGATCTTCCGCTTCGGGACTGGCCCCACCCGTGCCGAGCCTGGACGGCAGCCAGTAATAGGCGCCGTTCATCTGGCTGACCACATAAGGGCTGGGACGCAGGTCGAGGTCGACCGTTCCCGGCCGTGCCAACTGGTCGTCGAGAACCCCGTAGACGAAGGCTGCCGTATCGTGGTCGATCCGTGCGGCGGGTGACAGCGCGCCGTGGCCGATCCCGGCCAATTCCTTCATGCGGACCGCATTCTCCGCATGCGCCCTCGCACGACCGGCCAGCGACCGATCTCCGACCGGATTGCCCGGCTCCGCGCCGAACCGGCGCAAGGCGTTCGCGTGACGCTCGAGCAGAGCTTTCAACCGGGCGTCGGCGCCTTCGCTCGCGAACAGGGGTCCCGCGCCCGTCCCGATCATCGCGACGCCGGCGGCGGCGCCCAGAAGCATCTGCCTTCTGTTCATTCCCATCTCCGGCCGGTGGCGACCCTCAAGCCGATGCCAGCCAGCGGTCGACCTTGGCTTCCAGCACGTCGAGCGGCAAGGCGCCGGTATCGAGCACCTGGTCGTGGAAGTGGCGGATGTCAAAGCGGTTGCCCAGCTTCTCGGTCGAGCGGCGCCGCAGTTCCTGAATCTTCAACTCGCCGACCTTGTAGGCGCTCGCCTGCCCGGCGTTGGTAATGTAGCGGTCGATCTCGACAACCACGTCGCGCGGCGCCATGGAAGTGTTCGCCATCATATAATCGATCGCCTGCTGCCGCTCCCAGCGAAGGGCGTGCAGGCCGGTGTCGACCACCAGACGCACGGCGCGCAGCATCTCCATGTCGAGATGGCCGAACCACTGATAGGGATCGGTGAACAGGCCCAGATCCTTGCCGAGCGACTCCGCGTACAACCCCCACCCCTCGGTGTAGGCCGTCGCCGGCGCCAGCCGGAAACGCAACATGTCGGGCAGGCTTTCATCCTCCTGCACCAGCGACGACTGATAATGGTGGCCGGGCACGCCCTCGTGGAGCTGGAGCGTTTCCAGCGTCGGGATCGGCCGCGTGTTGAGCATCGCCATGTTGAAATAGAGCACGCCCGGCTCGGACGCGTCGGGCGGGCCGGAGCGGTAATAGCCCGTGCCGCGCTGATCCCCCAGCGCCGGCAGCGGACGCACCTCGAACTCGGCGCGCGGGCGCCGTGAGAAGAGGGTGGGGATTTTTTGCCAGACTTTTGCTTCGATCCTCTCGAAATGGTCGATAAGGTCTTGAGGTTTGGTGTAATAAAAACGGGGCTCGGTACGGATATGTTCGAAAAAGGCGTGAAGATCGCCGGTGAAGCCGGCGGCCTGACGCGCGCCCTCCATCTCTTCGAGGATGCGCGCCACCTCGGACAGGCCGACGCGGTGGATCTCCTCCGCGCTCATCGTCGTGGTGGTGTGCCGCACCAGATCGGCCGCATAGACCCGGTCGCCGTCCTTCATCGACCACAGGCCCGCGCCGTCGGCGGCGGTGGGCAGATAGTCGTTGCGCAGGAAGGTGCGCCACCGGTCATAGGCCGGATAGGCGCGCGTCTCGACCGCCTTGCGATAGGCGGCCTCCAGACGCGCGCGGTCCGCGGCCGCGATCGCTTCGGGAAAGCGGGTGACGGGCGAATAGAGCGGGTTCTGCTCGACCGGCAGCGCCAGGAACGCCTCCACCTGCTTCAGCACATTGTTCACCACGACCTTCGGCTGGTGATAGCCGTCGGCCATGCCCTGACGCAGGCGCGCGACCGTGTCGTTCATGAACCCCGTGAAGCCGTCGAGCTGTTCCAGCGCGATCTCGTAATCCTCGACGCTCGCCAGCGACACGCTGGCCGACATATAGTCCGGAAACTCCACATGCAGCCCGAAGGAGGCGTTCAGGGGCGCCTTGCGCCGGATGGCGTTGACGCCGCTGTCGAACTCCCCGACCGCCTTTTCGGCCTGATAGCGGAACACGTCATAGGCGATCTGGTCGCCCTCCGGCAGCGCCGCCCGGTCGATCCGGGCGAGGCCGGCGAGTTCGGCGCGCTTGTTCGCTTCGAGCCCGGTGGCATAGGCCTCCCCCTGCGGATCGACGAACACCGGCCCCAGCGGGCGCTTGCCGCGGCGGGCAAGGCGCATGGGGTTGAGGAGATCGTCGGCCTGCTGACTGTCGCGGACCAGCTGGGCGAAGCGTTCCCGCGCGGCCGGCTGACCAAGCGCCGCCGCGACCGGCGACCGGGAAATCAGGGCCAGAGAGGCTACGCCGGCGGCTCCCGCAAAGAGTTCACGTCTTTTCATCGTCCGTCCTCGTTCCTTGTTCGCCCGCCCGAAGGCCGCGCGGTTTATCCAGATGGGCGAACCGTGCGCCCATATCGTCACCCCACCATAGCCATCCATGGTGAAGCGGCGACAGGCCCTCGGGACAAAAAGACCTGTCGCCGCCCCGAGCGGATCAGAAGCGACTCGTCACGCCAACGAAGAAGCGGCGACCCAGGATGTCATAGGTCGACGGATCGGTGTTGGACTGGATGCCCGGCGTCCAGGTGCGCGGCGCCTTGTCCGTCAGGTTGTTGACCCCCATGCGCAGCACGAAGCTGTCGCTGACGTTCCAGCTGGTGAGCAGATCGAAATAGTTGATCGCAGGCAGGCTGTTGGCGGTGTTGTAGATGTCCATCTTGCCGACCCGGCGCCAGCGCAGGCCAAGACCGAACGGGCCGTTGCTGTAGTTGACCGAACCCAGCATCTTCCACTTCGGGAAGGTGAAGCCGTTGGTCGAGTCGATGGTGCCAGCCCGCTCGTTGAACGGTCCGCCCGCCGCGTCCTGACGCTGCCAGGCGCGCAGCCAGCCGACCACATAGTTGAGGTTCAGCGAGCCCAGATTGCCCAGACCGGCATCGGCGAGATCGAAGCTCCAGTCGACCTGCAGATCGATGCCCGACGTCTTCAGGGTCGCCAGATTCTGCTGGAGGCCCAGGCTGTTGATCACGTTTCCGGTCAGCGGATCGCGCTCGAACAGCTGGCAATAGCCATTGTTGACGTCATAGGTCGGATTGGTCACACCCGTGGCGTTGAAACAGCCCTGAAGCTGGTTCGTCGCGGTGATGCTGCCGACCACGTCGGTGATCTTGATGCTGTAATAGTCGATCGAAGCCGAAAGACGGGAGAACAGCGCGCTGCCGAAGTTGGGGCGATAGACGGCACCGACCGTCCAGGTATCGGCCGTTTCCTCCTTCAGATTGACGTTGCCGCCGACGAAGCCCTGAATCTGCGTGCTGTTGAAGACATAGCTGTCCACCGCAGCGGCCGACAGGCCCTGAGCGAGGCAGAGCTGGCGCACCTGAGCCGCATCCGGACCGTTGCGATAGGCGCCGCGAATATCGCACGGGTCGCCGCCGAAGACCGGAGCGCCCTGCGCGTTCACCGGCCCGCCGATCTGGGGCGAGCTGATGTCGCGATTGCCGTAGAGTTCGCCGATCGAGGGCGCGCGCACGGCGCGCTGAATGCCGCCACGCACCCGCAGGCTGTCGAACACCGTCCAGTCCACATCGGCCTTGTAGGCCTGAACGCCGCCGATGGTGCTGTAGTCGGAGTAACGATAGCCGAGGGTCAGTTCCAGCCGCTTGATGAGTGGCAGGTCGGTCACCACCGGGATCAGCGCCTCGACGAAGAATTCGGTGGAGTTGGTCGAGCCGGTCAGCGGCTGAACCGGGTTGAAGCCCGCCACCTCGACGCCGCCGATCCGGCCGCCGTCGGGCAGGCCGTCGGCCCCGAGGTGGGGAACGATCGGATTGCTCTGCGACAGGCCGGAGTCCGGACGGAATGCAAAGCTGTCCTCGCGATACTGCGCACCGAGCGCGACGCGGACCTGACCCGCGGGGAGCTGGAACAGGCCGCCCTGGACGGTGCCTTCGAAGATGGTCTGCTCGCTGAGGGTCGAGTTCTTGCTGTTGCGGTTGATGTAGGCGATGCAGCTTTTCGACAGGGTCGTCAGGCCGAACGGGTTGAAGCCGCCTTCGCACAGGCTGGCGCCGCCGGTCGGGTCGTCGAGCAGGCGCTGGACGGCCGAACGGGAGACGTTGCCCGACTGTTCGGTCGAGTTGTCGACGCGGCCGTACTGGCCGCTGAGGTCGTAGCGCCAGTCGCCGAACGGCAGATCGCCGCGCAAGCCGGCCGTGACCTGAAAGACCGTGGTGCTGTCGCGGGCCAGACGGCCGCCGATCGCGTTGAAGCGCTTGTTCAGGCCGAACGACGCCGTCGGATCGGGACGGGCATCCAGAAATTCCCGCAGGTCCGCGGTGATGAACGGATTGGTCGACGGCACGCGGAAGCCGTAGGTCGGCGACGGTCCCGGCATGGGCGTCGGCGACAGGATGGTGTCCGCGCTATATTGGGTGAACAGGACGTTGCTGTAGAGCTCGATGGAATCGGCCAGTTCGTAACGCGCCGCCGCGAAAGCGTTCCAACGCTCCAGCGGAATGCTGAGCATGCCGGTCGCGCCGGTGTTATAGGCCCAGGCCACGCCGGGTTGATGATAGGCGTCCCACTCGGGGCCGCCGGGGCTCTTGAAATTATAGGCGCCGACATGGCTGAACAGCGAGCCGTCGGTATTGTAGCCGAACTCGCCCGTCGGCGTGACGCAGTTGGTGCAGCCCAGATAATTGTTGATGAAAGCCTGGCTGGGCAGATTGGTCGAGTCGAAGGTGGTCACGCCCAGCGGCGACACGCTGTTGCGGCCCGAAACCGCGGAAAAGCCGCGCGCGCTGCTCATGATCGCTTCGCGCGTCGAGCGACCGACCGACAAGACCGCGTGGCCGCGCCCGTCGTCGAATCGGCCGCCGATCGTCATGGTGTAGCTCTGCGTCGCGCCGTCGCCCTGTTCGGTCACGCCATATTGGGCGTCGAGCTGAACGCCCGAGAAATTGTCGTTGAGGATGAAGTTCGCCACACCCGCGAGAGCGTCGGAACCGTAGGTCGCCGACGCGCCGCCCGAGATGACCTCCACGTTGCGGATCAGGGCCGACGGGATCAGGTTGATGTCGACGGTGCCGTTGGCGTTCGACGGCACGATGCGGCGGCCGTTCATCAGCACCAGCGTCCGGTTGCTGCCCAGGCCGCGCAGGTTCAGGTTCGCCTGACCGCCGTTGCCGGGGTTCACCGAACCATTGCTGGTGCCGGGCATGAACTGCGGCATGTCGTTCATCAGCGTCTCTGCCGTGACCGAGCCGGTCGCCTGCAGGTCGGACTGCCCCACCGTCACGATGGGGCTGGTCGAGCTGTAGTCCTTGCGGACGATGCGCGAACCGGTGACGACGATGTCTTCGGACGGGGCGGCTTGCGCGGCGGCGGTCGCGCCATCCTGAGCAGCCGCCGGCGCCGCGGCGAGAACGAGGGCCGCGAAGCCGCCGATCATGGTTGACGCCAGAAGGCGTTCACGGGTGATGCTAAAGGTCAAGAGGAAGCTCCATGGACTCGATGTTGAAGGATAATCGCGTTCTTTCGACGCGTTGGACGGAACGTCAGGCGTCGAGTTGCGCGGTGGCCTCGATCTCGACGAGAAAATCGGGAAGGGCGAGCGATTGAACGCCGACGACGGTATTCGGCGCCGGGGTCGCTCCCCCGTAGAAGCGCTGAATCGCGGCGACCACCACGCCCAGCTTTTCGGGATCGTTGTCGACGATGTAGGTGCGCAGGCGAACGAGGTCGGCGGGCGTCAGCTTCATATGCTCCAGCACCGCCGTGAGGTTGGCGAGCGCGGCCTCGACCTGAACGGCAAGGTCGCCCTCGCCGATCACGTTGCACTGCGCGTCCCATGCGACCTGCCCGGCCAGATGCAGGACCCGGCCGCTGTCCTGAACGGCGGCGTGGGAAAAGCCGAACGGCGTGCTCTTGTAAAGGTTCGGCGGATTGATCTTCGTGCTGCCCATGATGCGGATCCCGGTTCAGTCCACCAGTTCGAGCTGGAGCCCGAACGGATCGAGGATGTAGAGGTTCTTCTTTCCGGCCAGCGGGCCGGCGTCGATTTCGATCACGTCCATCGGCGTGCATCCATGCTCCGCGAGCCAGGCCGCCGCCGCCTCGACGTCGTCGACGCGGAACGCCAGATGATGCCCGCCGAGGTCGCAATTGCGCGGCGGCGAAGCGCTGCGGTCCGAAGGCTTGTCGTACTGGACGAGCTGGATACGGGCGCCGCCGTCGAACTCGATCATCGCCAGGGTCAGGCTGGCACCCGCCACGCCGACATGCGATTCCATCCAGTCGCGCCCATCGGTGCCGACCGGAATGTCGGCCGCGTCCATCGGGCCCATGCGATAGAGCTCGCGGCCCCCCAGCACATCGCAATAGAAAGCCAGCGCGCGAACCAGATCGGGCACCGTGCGCGAAACATGATCGACGACCAGGAAAGACGGCTTGCGCGCCTGTTTCACCATCTCCGCCACCCTCTCCCCTTCTCGCAACGCGCCTTTGCGTCATTGAATGAGACAGGTTTTATGTCCGCCCTTTGTCGCGAACAATGACAGGTTTTGCAAAGTTCGTTGCGCTGGACGCAATCAATCTTCGGCGAGCAGATCGCCTATCCGGATCGGGCGCGCCGGGAATCGCGGCGTGAATCCATGGGGTTCGGTCGACACGTCGCCGAGCAGCGCCAGCAGGCCATGTTCGCAATTGCGGCCCTGACACACCCCCATGCCGCAGCGGGTCGCCAGCTTGACGCCGCCGGCGTCGGCGCCGATGGCGAGCGCCGCGCGCATGTCGCCCATCGTCACGTCTTCGCAGCGGCAGACGATGGTGTCGGCGGGCAGGTCCCGGTCGGGCAGCGGCCCGGGGTCCGCGACCGCCTCCAGCAGCGCGGCGAAGCGCAGCGCGCGGGCGCGGGCACGCCGCACCGGCGCCGCCCTGCGGACGGCCTCGCGCAGGGGCAGGACGCCCATGTCCACGGCGACGGCGAGGCCGGCCAGCGCGCCTTCGGCCGCGGCGGCATCGGCGCCTTTCACCCCCGTCGTCTCTCCGGCGACATAGGCGCCGGGGCGCGAGGCCCGCATCCATGCGTCATGGCACGCCTTCCAGCCGCCCGGCCGTGCCGGACGGACCGCCAGCCCCATCGCCCGCGGCAGGTCCGACTGCGGCAGGAAACCGAAGCAGAAGGCCGCCGCGTCGCACGCCACGACCGCTCCGTCCTCGAGGCGCAGGCCCTGCACCCGGTCGCGGCCCTCGACGGCCGTCGGCGCGCGGCCGAAATGGATCGGCACGCCCGCCGCGCGCAGCCGCCATCCCATCAGCAGGACCGACATCAGGCGCGGCAGGTTCGTCAGCGCCGTCCAGGGCCGCCCCAGCGCCTTCAGGACGAAGCGCCGGAAAGGCTGGCTGAACGCGACCGCCGCCACCGTTCCGCCGGCCTTGCGCAGCTGATCGGCCGCCAGCAGTTGCAGGGGGTGCGATCCGGCAAAGGCGATGCGGTGCCCGGGTGCCAGCATCTGGCTCTTCACGAAAGCCTGCACGCCCCCCGCGCTCATCGCCCCCGGCAGCGTCCAGCCCGGCAGGGGCACGGCCATGTCGTAACAGCCGGTGGCGATCAGGACGCGCCGGGCGGTGACCTCCCGCACGCCGCCGCCGTCCGAAAGGGCGAGGCGCCACCCCTCCCCCGCTTCGCGCGCGCCCAGCACCGAGCAGCCGCCGCGCCATTCGACCGACTCCAGCGATTCGAAGGCCGCCAACCGGGCCTTGAGGCGGCGGTATTCGGCGCCCTCCAGCCAGCCGCGCACGGAAAAGGCACGGGGCGGCTGGCGCAGGATCTGGCCGCCCGGCCGAAGCTGCTCGTCGATCACGACGATGCGCGGGCCGTCGGGCAGCGCCAGACAGGCGGCCTGCCCGGCGGGGCCTGCGCCGACGACCGCGAGGTCATAGTCGGGGCGAGCGTCGTCGTTCATCGCCGTTCGTCCGGGCGCGTGGTGACGATCATGCCGTCGGCCGCCGGGGTCAGGCAGGCGCGCAGCCGGCGCGGCGACGCGCTTCCGCGCGCCACCGTGACGAGGCATTCGCCGCAGACGCCCATGTTGCAGAACAGGCCCCGCGGCCTGCCACCGCGATCAAGGCGAAAGGCCAGAAGGTCGCGGGCCAGCATGGCGGTCGCGATCGTCTCGCCTTCGAAAGCCGCGACCGCCTGTCCGTCGACCAGCAGGGTCAGGGGCGCCCCGCGCCGCACATCGCCGTCGCTACGCACCCGCCGCCCCCATGAAGCTGTTGAGATGGCCGAAGCGCGCGGGCGAGAATATCTCCAGCCGCTCCTCGGGCTCGTCGAGGATGCGCCGTGCGAGCAGGCGCGCGAAGGTGGGGCCGAGCGTGAAGGCCGAACCGCCCGCCGCCACGAAAACGCCCGGCGCCTGCGGAATCGCTCCGACCAGGGGCAGCTGGTCGGCGGTGATCGCCGTGATCCCGGTCCAGCTGCGGATCAGGTTCAGCTCGGCGACGCGCGGGAACACCCGCGCCGCCACGGCCAGATTGCCCCTCAGCGACGAGGCCAGCATCTCCGCGGGCCGGTCGAGATCGAAGCGGCCGGCGGCGTCGAGCCGCATCCGCGACGGCCAGCCGCCGCCGATCAGCACATTCCCCGCATGCGCCTGCTTCATGGACAGCCGCTGCCCGACATGCTGGATCAGCGGATCGAGCAGCGGAGCCGTCCGCTCGGTCGCGCTCATCAGCAGCGCGACGGGGTAGAGCGGCAGGTGCAGGTTGAACAATTCGCCGATCCGCGCGCTCCACGCGCCCGCCGCGATCAGTATCTTCGGCGCCGTAAGATCCTCCGGACCGTCGGGCGTTTCGACGGTGAGCCGATAGCCGCCCCGCACCGGCCGCGCCGCGACGACGCGGCACCGCCGGCGCAGCCGGACGCCCCGCGCGGCGGCGGCGGCGGCGAACGCCAGCGTCAGCGCCTTGGGGTCGGCGTGCCCCTCCGCCTCCAGGTGGCTGGCGGCCACGACCGTTTCCGACAGGCCGGGCGCCAGCGCGCGCGCCGCGTCGCCGTCGATCATCCGCGACGCGAGGCCGCCCTGAACCTCCCGCGCCACCTTGCGTTCGAGAATGGCGACCTCGTCCGCGGTTTCGGCCACCATCAGGCCGCCGCGCATATGGACGCGGATGTCGGGGCCCAGCTCGTCGGCCAGCCCGCGCCATTCCTCGATCGCCAGCAGGTTGAGGCCCAGGATCGAGGCCGCCTGATCGGCGAGCGCCTCGCCATTTTCGAGAAAGCGGCGCTCGAGCTGGAAATGCAGCGAACCGGCGTTGGCGCCCGAGGCGCCGGCGTTGGGACGCGCCGCTTCGAGGATTTCGACCCGCGCCCCCGCCTGGACCAGCCGACAGGCGGCGGCACATCCCACCAGCCCAGCGCCGATCACCAGGACATCGACGCCGTCCATTTCGGCTAGACGCGTCCCAATGCGGTCAAGGTGGCGCGGATGCGATCGAGGTCGGGGGCGGACACGTCGAGCAGCGGACGGCGCACATGACCGCCGGGCAGCCCCTGGATGTTCAGCGCGGCCTTCAGAATCGCGGGCCCCGAACCGAAGCGCCCGACCAGATCCTTGGTATACCATTCGTCCATGATGACCCGGTCCTGCCGTCCGCATGCGCGGGCCGCCTCGAAATCGCCGGCCCACACATGATTGTAGAAGTCGGGTTGCGCGCGGCCAAGCACGCCGCCCGCCCCCATGGTGCCATCGCCGCCCGCGCCCTTCAACAGGGCGAGGCCGCAATCGTCCATGCTGTGGCCGAAGACGTGCACCCGATCGCTGAGCCCGAAATAGGTCTGCACGAAACGGCGCAGGTCGCCGGTCGACTGCTTGATGGCGACGACATTCTCGATATCGGCGAGGCGTTCCAGCAGCGGGATCGACATGTCCACCCCGGTGCCCGGAGGCCAGTTGTAGACGCAGATCGGCAGCGGACTGGCATCCGACACCATCTTGTAAAAGGCATGAATCTCGTCATCCGAAGGACGGATGTAGGGCGGCGGGGTCACGAGAATCCCCTCGAAGCCCGAAACCGCCGCCTCGGCGGCGAATTCCAGCACCTCGGCCGCCGTGAAGGCCGTGCATCCGGCGATCAGCGGCAGCTTGCCCGCCATCTGCGCGCCGACCGCGGCGATCAGCGCCTTGCGTTCCCGGGGGCTGAGGCTGGTCCATTCGCCGGTCGTGCCCGCCACCACCAGCCCATGCATCCCCTCTGCATGAAGCCATTCCACCAACAGGCCGAGACCGCGCGGGTCCATGTCACCCTGGGCATCGAAAGGGGTGGTGATCGCCGGGATATAGCCGCGCCACCCGACGCGCGTTCTCTTGGTTGCCACAAGCACCTCGAAATTAGGCATAGTCGTAAATGGCGCCCCCTGTCCTGCATTTTTCCCTGTCCCGCAAGGCGGGATGATTGGCCGAAATCATTGCGTTCAACGCAAGGATCGATAATGTGGCCGCCATGCACGGAAACGCTCTCTATTATTTTTACGAAGCCGCCAGCCTGGGTTCGATGCGACTGGCCAGCGACAAGATCGGCGTGGCGGTTTCATCGATCAGCCGCCAGATCGCGCAGCTGGAGAAAACGATGGGCGTGGCGCTGATCGAACGCGGCCGGCGCGCCATCCGCATGACCGAGGCCGGGCGCCTGGCCTATGAATATTATCAGGGCTGCATCGCCAACGAAGAAGCCTTCATGAACCGCCTGCACGAGCATCGGCAGTTGAAGGCGGGCAAGGTCAGCATCGCCATCGGCGAGGGATTCCTGGGCGGATTCTTTTCCAAGGTGCTGGAGGATTTCCAGGGTCAGCATCCCGGCATCGCCGTGACCGCGTCGGTCCTGCCGACATCCGAGATCGTGCATGCGGTTCTGGAGGACGACGCCCATTTCGGCCTGATCTTCAACGATTGCACCGAGCCCAAGATCCGGGTCCGCGCGACGGTCGCCCAGCCGCTGATGGTCATCTGTGCGCCCGATCACCCGGCGG
This sequence comes from Sphingopyxis sp. MG, assembly GCF_002953155.1. Classification (NCBI taxonomy): domain Bacteria; kingdom Pseudomonadati; phylum Pseudomonadota; class Alphaproteobacteria; order Sphingomonadales; family Sphingopyxidaceae; genus Sphingopyxis; species Sphingopyxis sp. MG. Next base: position 1,301,162 of record NZ_CP026381.1, on the reverse strand, counting down.
CGAAGCGCAAGTCGCTGTCGCTGGAGGACCTGAGCACCTATGACCTGTGCCTGCCCGACGCCAACCTGCGGCTGCACCAGATATTGCGCGAGGCGGAGCGCCGCGAGCAGGTCTGGCTGGAACCGGTGCTCACTACCAGTTCGATCTATGTGATGCGCGAAGCCGCGCGCGCCGGGCGGATGGTGACCATCCTTCCGCGCATCGCCGCAGCCGCCGAACTGGAAGACGGCCGGCTCGTCGCCCGGCCCATCTACGAGGCCGACCTCGAACATACCTCGGTCAGCCTGATCCACCGGCTGGGACGCCAGCTGGACGGCGCCCCGGCCCGCCTGATGGCGGCCTTCGAGGCGCGGCTCAAGGGATGGAGCGAAAGCGACGGTCCCGCCGCGGCGTGATCGCCGTCACGCGGCCGCGGCGACGGCCGGAGAGGCGCGCGTGGTGAGCAGGATCGCGATCACCGCGACGATGAAGTTGACCCCCATCGCCACGAGGCCGATGTCCCAATCCGGCAGGGCCACGGCCCACATGTCCCGCGCCGCCGGCAGCAGCAGGGCCAGATAGCCCGCGCCGATGCCCGTGGCGACGCCGAGCGCATTGGCGCGGGGCCACAGGAAGGCGAGGAACACCCCCGGCGTCAGCATGCCGATCGCCGCATAGGCCGACAGGCCGATCTCCACCAGCGAGGCCGTGGCGCCGAGCGTCAGCCATACCGCGATCACCGCGAAGGCCACCATCGACAGCCGGGACAGCAGCAGGGTCGCGCGGTCGCTCAGGTCCGGTTTCAACGGCATGACGACGTTGCGGCTGAAGATCGAGCCGGCCGTGAGCAGCAGCACCGAGCCGGGCACGAGCGCGAGGAGGCAGGCGGTTCCGGCCAGCAGCCCGATCATCCAGCCCGGATAGGAATCCGACACGAATTGCAGCAGCGCGGCGTTGATGTCGTTGTCCGGCGGGGACACGCCCGCCAGCAGGGCGCCGAAGCCGAGCAGGATGATGAAGAAGAAGGACAGCGAATAGAGCGGCTGCCAGACGGCGTTACGGCGGATCGCCTTGCGGCTGCCGGCCGCGTAGCAGAGCTGGAACATGTGCGGGAATATCCACGTGCCCAGCGCCACGTTCACCGCGGCGGTCATCATCCAGGTGACCGACAGGCCTGCCTCCGGAACCAGCCCCGGAAAGACGCCGATCCCCGGATATTGATCCTGCACGCGGTCGAACACGTCGAGGATCGACGACGCCCCGACCTTGCCGGCGACGGTCGCACTGAGGCCCACCACCAGCACGATCATCAATATGTCCTTCACCCCCGCCGCAAAGGCGGCCGACCGCAGGCCGGCCACATAGACGAAGGCCAGCATGATGACGGCGGCGAGGACCGCCGACATGGTCGGCGACACGCCGGTGCCCAGCGTGAGGCGAAGGATCAGGCTGAGCGCCGTGATCTGGATCTGCACATAGACCACGATGGCCGCGATCCCGGCCAGTCCCACCAGGCAACCGAGCCAGGTCGCATCATAGCGGGCGGCGAAGAAATCCGCCTGCGTGATGAATCCCCCTTCGCGCCCGGCCTGCCAGATGCGCGGCATCAGCCAATAGCCGAGCGTCGCGGCCAGCGACACCGAGGTGAAGGCCAGATAGGCGGGCGCGCCATAGGCCCAGGCATAGCCCGAAATCCCGAGAACGGCGAAGGTCGTGTATATCTCGCCCGCGTTCAGGAACCAGAAGATCAGGGTGCCGAACCGGCGCCCCCCGACCGCCCATTCGGCGACCGTCCGGGCGCGGGTCTTGCGATAGCCGTAGAACAGCGCCCCCAGCATGGTGCCGAGAACGATGGCGATGGTCAGGCCGAGGATCACGAGGGCTTCGCCTCGTCGGAAGGTTCGGGGAAGGAATCCGGCTCGTCATTCGCCTCGATGCGCTCGTCGCGCACGAAGACGAAGCCGATGGTGGCGCTCGCCACCAGAATCCCGCACATCTGCCACAGCATCGGCAGCGGCAGCGAAAAGACGCGAACGGCGGCGGTGTTGACCAGCGGGGTCCCGCCGACCTGCCAGATGAAGGGAATCAGCAGGAGCCAGCGGTGCGCGTAGCGCCGGTGGGTCGGCGACAGCAGGGATCGGAGCGTCATGGAGTCACGCCGCCCGGATCACCGGACCTGGCCCGAAAGGCCATGGTCGTCGCGCACGACCTGTCCGCCCTTCATGACGAAGGCGATCGAGCGCAAGGCGCGGATATCGCGGGTCGGGTCGGCATCGACGAGCACGATGTCGGCATATTTGCCCACGGCGATGCTGCCGATGTCGGTGTCGCGGCGCATCATGCGGGCCGGCTGGATCGTCGCCGCCTGCAGCGCCTGGAGCGGGGTCATCCCCGCGTCGACGTAAAGCTCCGCCTCGCGCACGGTGGCGGTCGTGCCCTCATTGTCCTCGAAGGGAAACTGGTCGGTGCCCAGCGCGATCGGCACGCCGAGGCGGATCGCGGACTGCAGCATCGCCCAATGGTCGCGGCCGACGCTGTCCACCCGCTGCAGATACCAGTCCGGCGACCCGATGCGCTGATAGAAGGTGCGCGCGCCCGGCTGGCTGACCACGATCGTCGGCACCAGCCACACCTTGTCCTTCGCCATGCGGCGCAGCACCGGCTCGGTCAGGTGATAGCCGTGCTCGAAACCGTCGATGCCGTAGGTCAAGGCCTGCATCGCCGCCTCGGGCGAACCGTTGTGCGCGGTGACGCGCACGCCGTTGCGGTGGGCCACGTCGATGAGGACCGACAATTCATCGTTGGTCATCGGGGCGGCGGCGATGGCGCCGTGCGTGTCGGAGATGCCGCCCGAAATGGCGATCTTGATCCACGAGGCACCCTGGCTGATCTGCCGGCGCGCCGCCTGCGCGAAGGCGTAGGGACCGTCGACCTCAAGGAAGCCGTGCCCGCCGGTGGGCACGATCAGTTCGCCGGCCGTTTCGATGCGCGGCCCGACGGCCTCGCCCCGGTCGATGGCGCGGCGAAGCGCGAAATCATTGCCGTGGATCTCGGACACCAGACGAACCGAGGTGACGCCGGCGCGCAGCGACAGGCGCGCGTTGTGCGCCATGCGCAGCGCCTGTTGCGCGTCGGTCTCGTTCTGCAACTCGGCCCCGGCGGTGCCGGGAAGCTTCAGGCCGAAATGCACGTGCATGTTCATGAGGCCGGGGATCAGCCAGCGCCCGTCGACGGGGACGATGCGCGCGCCCGGCGGGGGCTGGAGGCGGCCGCGTGGGCCGAGCTGAACGATCCGCTCGCCCTCGATGACGACGACGGCGTCCTCGATGACGCGGCCGTTTTCGACGTCGACCACCGCGCCGCCGACCAGCGCGACGACATCGGGCGCCGGCGACTGGGCGACGGCGGGAGCCGTGACGAGGACGGCGGCTGCAAGACCGGTCAGATACCGGGCGATACGGCGAAGGGTGTCGATAGGCATAGGGATTCCGCGATCCGTCCGGAACCGCCCGGAACCAGCGAAGTCTAGGGCCTGTCGCGGCCAAGACAATGCCAAGGGCTGATGCATGATGTTGCGCTGAATGCAACGATCCTGATGCAGGCCGCCTTTCGGATCAACAATCGCGACGCCTGCGCGGGCGAACGACGGCGATGCGGCGAAAGCGGTGTTCTAGAGAATCGTGCGTTAAATCTGCATCACCCTTTCTGCCGTTCGTGCTGAGCTTGTCGAAGCACCGTCCTTCTTCTTGCGGCGCCGAAAGAAAGAACGGCCCCCTTCGACTGCCTTGCAGGCGCTCAGGACAGGCTTCGACAAGCTCAGAGCCTGCCCCCGCGAAAGCGGGGGGCAAACGGTTCAGATTTAATGCTCGATGCTCTAAGCCGGGGCGCGGCCGGAGCCGCGGCCGCTTATCCCAGCGCCTTCTTCAGCAGTTCGTTCACCACCTGCGGGTTCGCCTTGCCCTGCATCGCCTTCATCGTCTGGCCGACGAAGAAGCCGAACAGCGCTTCCTTGCCGCCGCGATATTGTTCGAGCTGGTTCGGGTTCTTCGCCAGCACCTCGGCGATCACCGCCTCGATCGCGCCGGTGTCGCTGGTCTGCCGAAGGCCCTTGTCCTCGACGATCTTCGCCGCATCGTCGCCGGTTTCGAGCATGATCTCGAACACCTGCTTGGCGATGCTGCCCGAGATGGTGCCGTCGGCGACGAGGCCGAGCAGTTCCGCCGCCTGCGCCGGGCCGACCGGCGAATCGGCGATCTCCCTGCCCAGCCGGTTGAGCGCGCCGAACAGCTCGCTGGTCATCCAGTTGGCGGCCGCCTTCGGCTCCGCGCCCGCGTCGAGCAGCGCGTCGAACCAGCGCGCGCTCTCGACCTCGGCGGTCAGCACGCCGGCGTTATAGGCCGAAATCCCCGCCGCCTCGTAGCGCGCGCGCTTGGCGTCGGGCAGTTCGGGCAGGCTCGCCCGGCATTCGTCGAGGAACGCATCGTCGAGTTCGAGCGGCAGCAGGTCGGGGTCGGGGAAATAGCGGTAATCATGCGCATCCTCCTTCGACCGCATCGTCCGCGTCGTGCCGCTGTCGGGGTTGAACAGGCGCGTTTCCTGATCGACCGTGCCGCCCGATTCGAGCACCTCGACCTGGCGCTTCGCCTCATATTCGATCGCCTGCATGACGAAGCGGACCGAATTGACGTTCTTCGTCTCGGTGCGCGTGCCCAGCGCTTCGCCGGGCTTGCGGACGCTGACGTTGACGTCGGCGCGCATCGAGCCTTCTTCCATATTGCCGTCGCACGAGCCGACGTAGCGCAGGATCGCGCGCAGCTTGCGCAGATAGGCGCCGGCCTCGGCGGGCGAGCGCATGTCGGGCTTCGACACGATCTCCATCAGCGCGACGCCCGAGCGGTTGAGGTCGACGAACGACATCGTCGGATGCTGGTCGTGCATCAGCTTGCCGGCGTCCTGCTCGACATGGATGCGTTCGATCGCGATGCGCTTCGCTTCCTTGATCCCCGCCTTCTCATCCGCCTCGATCGTCAGCGAACCTTCGCCGACAAGCGGATGATAAAGCTGCGAAATCTGATAGCCCTGCGGCAGGTCGGCATAGAAATAATTCTTGCGGTCGAAGCGCGACCATTTGTTGATCTGCGCGTCGATCGCCATGCCGGTGCGCACCGCCTGCCGGATGCATTCGCGGTTCGGCACCGGCAGCATGCCGGGCATCGCGGCATCGACCAGCGACACCTGCGTGTTCGGCTCGGCCCCGAACGCCGTCGCGGCGCCCGAGAAGAGCTTGGCGTTGGAAGTGACCTGCGCATGGACCTCGAGGCCGATCACGACCTCCCACTCGCCGGTTTCGCCCTTGATGCGATAGTCCGTCATCTTACCACCACCTCTCGGCGCGAGCGGTGAAGCCCGCGCGTTCCTCGATCGCCAGCCCGGCGTTGAGCACGCCCTGCTCGTCGAAGGCCTTGCCGATGATCTGCAGGCCCAGCGGCAGGCCTTCGCGGTTGAGCGCCGCGGGGACCGACATCGCGGGCAGCCCCGCGAGGCTGGCCGGCACGGCGAACACGTCGTTCAGATACATCGACAGCGGGTCGGCGGTCTTTTCGCCGAGCCCGAACGCCGCCGACGGTGCGGTCGGGGCGAGGATCACGTCGCACGTCTCGAACGCCGCCGAAAAATCGCGCGAAATCAGCGTCCGCACCTTCTGCGCCTGCGTGTAATAGGCGTCGTAGAAGCCCGCCGACAGCACATAGGTGCCGATCATGATGCGGCGCTTGACCTCCGGCCCGAAGCCTTCGGCGCGCGTCGCGGCATACATGTCCTGCAACCCCGCACCCTGCGGCAGATCGCGCAGCCCGTAGCGCACCCCGTCGTAGCGCGCGAGGTTCGATGAGGCTTCGGCGGGGGCGATGATATAATAGGCCGGCAGCGCATATTTGGTGTGCGGCAGGCTGATCTCGACGACCTCGGCCCCGGCATCCTTGAGCATCGCGATGCCGGCATCCCACATCGCATCGATGTCGGGATCGATGCCCTCCAGTCGATATTCCCTGGGAATACCGACTTTCTTGCCCTTGAAATCGCTCGACAAAGCGGCTTCCCAATTCGGCACGGGCAGGTCGAGGCTGGTCGCGTCCTTGGGGTCGAAGCCCGCCATATTCTGAAGCATGATCGCGCAGTCGCGCACGTCGCGCGCCATCGGCCCCGCCTGGTCGAGCGAGCTGGCGAAGGCGACGATGCCCCAGCGCGAGCAGCGGCCGTAGGTCGGCTTGATCCCCGAAATGCCCACGAACGCCGCGGGCTGGCGGATCGAGCCGCCGGTGTCGGTGCCCGTCGCCGCGGGGCAGAGCCGCGCCGCGATCGCCGCCGAACTGCCGCCCGACGAGCCGCCGGGCGCCAGCGCCGCGTTCCCGCCGTCGTTCCGCTTCCACGGCGAGATGACGTTGCCGAAAAAGCTCGTCTCGTTCGACGAGCCCATCGCGAACTGGTCGAGGTTGAGCTTGCCGAGCATCCCCGCGCCCGCGTCCCACAATTTCTGCGACACGGTCGATTCGTAGCGCGGCACGAAGCCTTCGAGCATGTGGCTCGCGGCGGTGGTCTGGACGCCTTTGGTCGCGAACAGGTCCTTCATGCCGATCGGCACGCCCGACAGCGGCTTGAGCGTTCCCGCGGCCCGGTCGGCATCGGCCTGCTTCGCCGCGCCGAGCGCCTGTTCGGGCGTCTCGACGATGAAGGCGTTGAGCGCTTTCGCGCCCGCGACATTGGCGTTGAACGCCTCCGCGACCTCGACGGCGCTGAAATCGCCCGCGCGGTGGCCGTCGCGAATCTGCGCGACGGTGAGATTGGTCAAATCAGTCATCATCAAAACCCGTTCGTGCTGAGCTTGTCGAAGCACCGTTCTTTCCCGGCCGCGTCGAAGAAGGACGGTCCTTCGACAAGCTCAGGACAAACGGCTGGAACCATAGCGTCAGTCATCACTCGATCACCTTGGGCACGCCGAAGAAGCCGTGCTGCGGCTCGGGCGCGTTCGCCAGCACGTCGTCGCGGCGGTTGCCGCCGGTCAGCGGGTCGGCGTCGACGATATCGTCGCGCAGCCGCAGCGTGTTCGGGATCACCGCCGTCATCGGCTCGACCCCGCTCACGTCGACCTCGCCGAGTTGCTCGACCCAGCCGAGGATATTGTTGAGTTCGCCTTCCATCGCGGCGGCCTCCGCATCGCTGATCGCGATGCGCGCCAGCGACGCGATCTTCTTCACCGTTGCCTGATCGATTGCCATAGCTTCCTGCCTCGTGCGGGGGACGCCGCGCCGCTAGCACCCTCCCCCCTGCGCATCAAGCGGCGCCTAATCGAAAGGGCCGGTTTCGGGCACGCCGTCGACCGTGATGCGCCGCTGGCGAACCGTTTCGACCTCAACCCGCGCCTTCGACAGGTCGAGCCCCGGCCGCGCCGGACGCGGGCTCGTCGCGTCGCCCTGGACCCACTGGCCCTCGGCATTGCGCGTCACATGGTCGAATTGCAGCGCCTCGCCCGCTTCCTGCTGCCCCAGCACGCCGATCCGGTCGTCGGAAAGCCATATCGCGACGCAGGCTTTGGCGCGGGCGCACATATAGCTCGCCTCGATCCGCGCGAGCGCTTCGGCGGGGAGCGCGCGGTCCGCCGGGACGATGCGCAGCCGCTCCGTGAAGGGTTTCAGCAGCGTCGGCCCACGCGGCCCGGCGAGGTCCCAGCGATTCTTTGCCGCGAGCGCGGCCCTTGCGGCGTCGGCACGCGCCTTCTGCGGCGACCGGGTCATGTCGCGCAGCGCGTTCCGCCCCGCCGGGCCGAAATCGAACGCCATCGCCGCCCAGTCGAACTTTGCCGCCGGGGTCGCGCCGCTGTTCAGCCGCGCCAGCTGGTCGCGCGCCGAAATCGCCCCGAAATCGAGGATCGGCAGCGCCAGAAACAGCGCGAGCAGCATCAATCCGATCGCGAGCTTCTGCTGCAAGGGGCGCAGCCAGTCGTCGAAATCGCGCCGTCCGCGGACCACCGCCCACACCCCGGCGACGCCATAGGCGAGCGCGACCGCCGCCGCGATCACGCCCCACAGGCGTTCGGGGGTCCAGCCATATTGGCCGATGCGCAGACCCATCGAATAACAGGCGATGCCCGCGAGCGGCAGCACCGCGACCGCCAGCACCGGCGCGGCCCAGCGCAGCAGCGGATTGGTCGCGCGGTCCTCGCGCCCGTCGCCGATCACCGCATTGGCGAGCAGCACCGCGAAAGCCGCCGCCGCCATCATCAGCGCGGCGGTCGAAAAGCCCGAATCCCACAGCTTCTGCAATCCGGTTCCGAGCAGAGAGACGAGGAAGAGGACCAGCGCGACCGCGAGCACCGGCGCCAGCACCGCGAGCACGATCATCACCAGCCGCTGGAGCGTCGCGACCAGCCGGTCGCGCTCGCGCAACAGCCCCACCGCGCCGCCGAAGGCCGCCCCCGCGAGCATCCAGCCGAACCATTCGTCATTGAGCAGCCGTTCGATGACGTCGATCCCGATCAGCTTGAACATCTGTCCGATCAGCACGACGAGCAGGAAGGTGACGCCGACGAAGGCAAGGCCGGCCGCGCCGATCACGGCGTCGGTCCACGCATGGCCGTGCAGCCGGTCGTAGGGCATCCGCCACAGCCGCCAGAAGCGGGCATCGGGCGCGACGTCGCGCCGCGTCTGGAACAGGGGCGTCGCGACGAGCACCGCGAGCATCCCCGACCAGAACGGCCATTCGACCGGCGATCCGTGGATATTGTAGCCCGCCGACTGCCAGACGATCAGCCCCATCACCGCGCCCCACAGCAGCGCGAAGCCCAGCGCCCAGTGCCAGCGGCGAAGCTCGACCCCCAGAACGAAGGTGATCGTCCCCACCGCGACCGCGGCGGCGAGCGCGCTGCGCCAGGCGGCGAGCGGGTCCTCGTACAAATGGTCGACGAGCAGGTGAAAGGCGAGCCCCGCGACCGAGCAGACCGCCGCCATGATCCACGGCCGCAGCGGCCACGGCGGATCGCTGCCGTCCAGACGGTGCGACTCGGAGGCGGACGGGCGGGCGGGCGCATCGGTCATGCGCGACATCTGGGCTTGTTTCGGGTACGCGCGCAAGCCAGATAGCATGGCGCCCGTCGACGGGATTTTCTTTTCCCGTTCGCATCGAGCGAAGTCGAGATGCCCATCGGGGCAGCGCCAAACCGATGGGTGTCTCGACTTCGCTCGACACGAACGGGTAAGGATGTTCGCCTCTTCTCTCCCATGGAGCCCGCATTTGGCCCGCAAATTCCTCTATCTGATCGCCGCGATCATCCTGCTGATCCTTGCCGCCGGCGTCGTCTATCAGCTTTTCCCCGGCTGGGTCGCGCGGGTCGCGTTCGTCCCCAGCGCCGAATTCAAGCCGCAGGTCGTTGCCGCGCCCAACGCCTATGACGATCCCGAGATGTGGTTCGCGCGGCCGGGGATGGAGGACGATCCGTCGAAATGGCGCCCCGACCTTGCCGACGATGCGTCGGGGGGCGAAGCCTCCGGCGACGACGAGGCGCAGGCGCGCGGCCAGATCGTGCCGCCCGCCCGCGCCGCCGCGCCGTCCGCCGCATCCGCCGCCGCTGTTCGAGGCGACGCGGAGATCTTCTTCGTCCATCCGACAAGCTATTACAGCAAGTCGAGCTGGAACGCCCCGCTCTCCGACCGCGACGCCGACCACCGCGCCAACCTGTTCGTGCGCGGCATGGCGAGCGCCTTTTCCGACGCGGGCGAGGTGTGGGCGCCGCGCTATCGCCAGGCGACGCTGGGGGCTTTCCTCGCCACCGACCGCGTCACCGCGGGCAAGGCGATCGACGCCGCCTATCGCGATGTCGAGCAGGCGTTCGACGCCTTTCTGGCCGCGATCCCGAAAAACCGGCCGATCATCCTCGCAGGGCACAGCCAGGGCGCGCTGCACCTCGAAACGCTGCTGAAGAACCGCGTCGCCGGCACCCCGCTCGCGAAGCGCGTCGTCGCCGCCTATATCGTCGGCTGGCCGATCTCGGTCGAAACCGACCTGCCCGCGCTCGGCCTTCCGGCCTGCACGACCCCCGACCAGAAGGGCTGCATCCTGTCGTGGGCGAGCTTCGCCGAGCCCGCCGATCCGGCGATGGTGACCGAAGCCTATGACGGCACCATCGGCTTCGACGGCCGCCCGCGCGCCGAAACGCGGATGCTGTGCACCAATCCGATCACCGGGATTCCGGACACCGATGCGCCGGCAGAGGCCAATCTGGGCACGCTGAAACCCGAGGCGAAGTTCACCGAGGGGCGCCTGATCCCCGGCAAGGTCGGCGCGACGTGCGACGATGCGCGCGGCTTCCTGATGATCGGGCAGGCCGACGTCGTGAAGGATTATGTCGTTCCGGGCTATGTGCTGCCGGGCAACAATTATCACGTCTACGACATCACCCTGTTCTGGGCGAACGTCCGCGCCGACGTGCTGCGCCGGCTCGCGGCGTTCGAGGGGAAGCCTTCGCCGGTTCCGCCTGCCGTGGCGCCAGCGGCTGCCGCAACACCCGCATCCGCTCCCTCGTCACCCCGCACTTGATCGGCAATCTTCCCGTTCCCCGGCGAAAGCCCGGGTCCAGACGGCATCGCGCCGCTCCGCGTGGACCCCGGCTTTCGCCGGGGAACGGGTCCTCGATCGGGGGCTATTCGGCGCCCCATTTCGGGCGAGGCGCCGAATGGATGCCGAATCAAGTTCAGCATGACGGAATCCGGCGATAAGGACCGATCGATGATTTCCACCCTCGCCCCCGATTTTGCCGCCGCGCTTCCCGACGGCGGGCGCCTCGCCGGGCTCGATGTCGGGACGAAGACGATCGGGGTCGCGCTGTGCGACGCGGGGTGGAGCTTCGCGACCCCCGACCGGACGATCCGCCGCGGCAAGTTCGCCGCCGATCTCGATGCCCTGCGCGGGCTCGTCGCCGCCCAGTCGGTCGTCGGCCTCGTCGTCGGGCTGCCGCTCAACATGGACGGCAGCGACAGTCCGCGCACCCAGTCGGTGCGCGCCTTCGCGCGCAACCTCGCGCCGCTGGGCCTGCCCGTGCTGCTGTGGGACGAACGCTGGTCGACCGCGGCGGTCGAGCGCGCGATGATCGCCGCCGACGTCAGCCGCGCGAAACGCGCCGAGCGCATCGACAGCGCCGCCGCCGCCTTCATCCTGCAAGGCGCGATCGACGCGCTGGTGCGGGCGTGAGCGCCTGACCCGATCGGCGGATCGCCGTGGACGGGATCAGGCGCCGTCCGACATCTTCGCCAATTCGCGGGCAAAGGCGCGAAAACCCACGGTCAGGATGATCGCCGCCAGCGGCATGGCGACGCCGGTCACCAGCGCTATCGAATAGCGCAGCGCCGCATCGTCGCCGAACAGATGGTCGGTGAGCAGCGCCATCAGCATCGGACCGAAACCCAGCCCGGTCAGGTTGACGATGAAGAAATAGAGCGCGGTCACGCGGGCGCGATATTCGTTCGGGGTGATGAGCTGCAACGCCACCGTTCCGACGCCGTGCATCGTCAGCATCGGAAAGGCGAGCGCCAGCATCGCGAACGCCAGCACCGCATCGGGCATCAGCGCCGCGGCGAGCAGCGGCGGGCCGCCCAGCAGGATCGACAGCCGCATCACGCGCAGATGCGCGTCGGCGACGCCCTTGCCGAACATCCGGTCGGCCAGCGTGCCGCCGAGCACCAGCCCCGCCGCGCCGCCGATCGCCATGATGACGCCGAACCACAGCCCGGCCCGCGACACCTCCATGCCATAGGTGCGGAAGAAGAAGGTCGGAACCCAGGCGATCACGCCGTACATGACGAGCCCGATCAGCGCCATGCCGACGAACAGCGCGCCGAGCGCCGCGCGCTGGCGGACGAGGTGGGCGAGAAAGCCGGGCGCCGGCGGCTCGTCGGCGTGGGCGGCGGCCTGCCGGCGTCCCTGGCGCAGCGGTTCGCGCACCGTGAGGAGCAGCAGGCAGACCAGCAATCCCGGCGCCGCGACCCAGAGGAAGATCGTCCGCCACGCCTCGACCGGGCCGACGAACGGCAGATCGACCATCGGCGCGGCGAGCACGGCCTGGACGACGAAGGCGCCGAGGATCATCGCCACGCCCGAGCCGAGCGGCACCCCGATCGAATAGACCGCCAGCGCGCGCGCCAGGCGGTCGCGCGGAAAGGTGTCGCTGAGCATCGAATAGGCGGCGGGGGACAGCGCCGCCTCTCCCACCCCGACGCCCATGCGCGCGAGGAACAGCGTGGCATAGCTTCCCGCGAAGCCGCAGCCCGCGGTCATCACGCTCCACAGCGCGACGCCGACGAGGATCAGGTTGCGGCGGTTCCAGCGGTCGGCGATCCACGCCAGCGGCAGGCCCAGCAGCGTGTAGAAAAGCGCGAAGGCCAGCCCGATCAGCAGGCTGACCTCGGTATCCGAGATGTCGAGCGCGGCGCGGATCGGCGCGACGAGCAGGCTCAGGATCATCCGGTCGACGAAGGACAATGTATAGGCGAGCAGGAGGACGCCGACGACGTACCAGCCATAGACCGGACGCGGCCATTGCGGGGATTCGGCGCCCGCGTCGGGCGATGGTTCCTGCCGCGATCGAGTCGTTGCGCCGTCGTTCGCCATCATCCCGTCCCTTCGCGCACGGCGCGCCCTTGCGCGCTCGATCATGCTGTTATATATGAAATATTACTTAGAACGCTAAGTAAAAATAAGGCTGAGTCAAGCGGATATGAACCGCGGGCCGGCGGGTCGGGAGATGAGAGATGGCTAGAACGGAAATCAGGATAAGCACGCTGCTGCTCGCGGGCACCGCGGCGATAGCCGTGCCCGCCGCGGCGCAGGACAGCGCGCCGCGCGACAGCGACGACATCATCGTCACCGCGCAGCGCCAGGAACAGCGGCTGCAGGACGTGCCCGTTTCGGTCACCGCCTTCGGCGCCGACCAGCTCCGCGACAACAGCATCGAGACGGTGCAGGACATCGCGATCCGCACCCCCGGCCTGGCGATCAGCGCGGTCGACCCGGTCAACACCAACTTTTCGATGCGCGGCATCGGCAGCGCGCCGGGCATCAGCCAGAATGCCGGCGGCGACCCGTCGGTGGTCGTCTTCGTCGACGGCGTCTATGCCGGGCGCGGCGGCACGCCCGACCTCGACGCGCTCGACCTCGAACGGGTCGAGGTGCTGCGCGGACCGCAAGGGACGTTGTTCGGCAAGAATGCGATCGGCGGCCTCGTCCAGTTCGTCAGCCGCAAGCCGACCGACGAGGAAAGCTTTCATTTCGAGGGCACCTACGGCAATTACGACCGCATCGGCGTGACCGCCCGCGGCAACATGGCGCTGACCGACACCATCTATTTTTCGGCCGGCGTTTCGCACAAGCAGCGCGACGGCTTCGAATATAACGAGACGACGGGCCACCGCGTCAACGACCTGAACCTGACGACGGGCCGCGCGGCGCTGCGCTTCGTCCCGAACGACACGCTCGACATCATCCTGCGCGCCGACATCTCGCACCAGGACCAGAAGGGCAATCCGCGCCACAACAATTGCGACAGCAGCTTTCAGGACGGCATCCACTGCGTCGGCATCAATCCCGACCCGCGCGTCGTGAACGCCTATATCGACGGCGAGATCAAGCGGACGATCCAGACCTATTCGGGCGAGGTCAACATCGACCTGCCGTTCGGGACGCTGACCTCGCTCACCGCGCTGCGCAAGGTCAAGTTCAACTTCGTCACGCCCTTCTTCAGCAACCCCATCAACCCGCCGGCGCAGATCGAATCGACCAGTTTCGGCGAGGAGAACAACAGCCAGTTCAGCCAGGAACTGCGCCTGGCCTTCGACGCGTGGGACGGCCGCCTGAAAGGCCAGACCGGCGTCTATTTCCTCAAGGAGAACAACGACCGCATCGAAGGGCAGATTCAGGATTTCCCGACCCCCGAAGGATCGGGGACCGGCATCTATCCGCAGTCGGTCAACGCGCGCAGCTTCGCGATCTTCGGCCAGGTCGACGTCGAGATCGTCCCGGCGCTGACCGCGACGGTCGGCGCGCGCATGACGTGGGAGCGCAAGAGCGGCCGCTTCGCGGGATACAAGGCCGACGACGGCCCGGGCCTGCCGCCGCCGCTCGGGTCGCTCGACGGCTACGACGTCACGGGCAAGAAGAGCTGGAAGGCCTTCACGCCCCGGTTCGCGCTCAACTGGAAGGCGACCGACGACGTCCTGCTCTATGCCTCGGTCGCGCGCGGCTACAAGAGCGGCGGGTTCCAGGGGCTGTCGGGCACCGCGGCGGGCGCCTCCACCCCCTACGACCCCGAATTCGCCTGGGGCTATGAAATCGGCGCCAAGACCGACTGGCTCGACCGCCGGCTGCGCCTGAACGTCGCGGCCTTCCGGACCGATTATTCGGACCTGCAGATTTCGCAGCTCGTCCCGCTTTGCTGCGTTGTCGTCAGCAATGCCGCCAAGGCGCGGATCAAGGGGATCGAGGTCGAAGCCGTCGTGCGCCCGGTCGACGGGCTCCAGATCGACGGCAGCTATTCGTGGCTCGATACCAAGTTCATCGAATATGCGATCCCCGGCACCGACTATACGGGCAACCAGCTGCCGCGCTCGCCGCGCAACAAATTCAACATCGGCGGCCAGTTCGAGCGCCCGATCGGCGACCTGACGGCAAAGCTGCGGGTCGATTACAGCTGGGTCGACGACGCCTATTTCGAGGCGTCGAACATTCCGCAGCAGCTTTGGCCCGCGCACGAGAATGTCGACGCGCGCCTGTCGCTGTCGAACCCCGACGATGGCTGGGAGCTGTCGCTGTGGGGCAAGAATCTGACGAACGAGCTGACGCCGACCTATGTCACCTGGTTCTCCGCCTATCGCCAGCTTCTGACCCCCTATGCGCCGCCGCGCACCTATGGGGCGACGGTCGCGTTCAGCTTCTGACGCGGCGGGCGGCTCCGCCCGACGGAGCCGCCCTCCCCCTTTTTCGCTTCCCGCTTCTTTTCCGAAAGGATGACCGATGGACGAACCCCGCTTCCGCTACCTCTGTTCCTATCGCGCCGCTTTCACCGAACCCCAGCAGATGATCGGCAAGGCGCATTTCGGACGCCGGATGATCGCGGCGCTGACCGGCGGCGAGGTCGAAGGCGAGCGACTGCGCGGCCGGGTGATGCCGAGCGGCGGCGACTGGGCGACGATCGACGACAACGACACGCTGCGGCTCGACGCCCGCATTACGATGGAAACGCATGACGGCGCCCTGATCTACGTCTCCTATCGCGGCGTGCTGCGGCCGCTTTCGGCCGCGCACAAGCATGCGCGGAACGGCGGCCCGAAGACTCCCGAAGACAAGGCCGAAGTCTATTTTCGCACCACGCCGATGTTCGAAACGGGCGACGAGCGCTATCGCTGGCTGAACGACATCGTCGCGGTCGGCCTTGGCGCCAGCGTCGGCGGCGCGGTCCGTTACGACGTGTTCGAACTGCTGTAGCGCGGGCGGGATCGATCGCCCGATCGGTCACGGCCCCTTTTCGCCAGCCAACCGTTCCCCGGCGAACGCCGGGGCCCATGCCGCGCGGCACCATGGCATCTGGACCCCGGCTTTCGCCCGGGAACGGGCCCTTGCATGTCTGAAGTCCATATATGCCCGCCCGATCCCGGCCGGCGCGGCGCGGGATCGGGGTTGGCAACGCCGTGCATCTGGTCCATCGCCGCCCCCGATGAGCAACAGGACGCAGGAAACGGGCCCGCCCATGACGCAAGCATCCCATCACCCGATGACGATGATCCACCTGTTGCGGGCGGTCTATTGGTATGACGAGGCGCTCCAGTCGAACCTGCGCCGCGACGGCTGGCCGACCCCGACGCGGACCCAGTCGATGCTGTTCGCGAACATCGCCATGGGCGAATCGCGCCCCGCCCGCCTCGCCGCCAACCTGGGGATCACGCGCCAGTCGATGAGCGAGATGATCGCGACGCTGGTCGAACAGAATATCCTGGTGGTCCGGCCCGACCCGCAGGACAGGCGCGCGCACAAGATCAGCTTCCATCCCGATTCATCGCCGCTCCGGCACGCCGCCGAAGCGGTGATGAACGCCTTGCACCAGCATCTGGGCGCCCGCCTGGGGAAGGATCGCCTCGACGCCCTCGACGACGCGATCTCGGCGGACTGGGGTCCCATTCCCGATTTGAGCGCGCCCGAAAGAAAATAGTTAGTATACTATTGACTTTGTCAGGCAGCCTGACAAACTCCCTCCAAAGACATGAGGGAGAGAATGGCCGTGGCCGACATGGAATTACCGCCGACCGTCCAACCCGCGATTCCGGTCGGGGATGATTTCCTGACGCGCGAGCAACTGGCCCAGCTCACGCCCGAAGACCTGGTCCGCCGCACCACCGCGCTCAAGCCGCTGTTGCAACGGCACGCCGCGGCGTGCGAGCGCGAACGGCGCCCGATCGTCGAGGTGTGGAACGCCATCCGCGCGACCGGCTGTTTCTATCACTTCATGCCGCGCAAATATGGCGGGCTGGAATTCGACGTCGACAGCTTCCTCGACGCGATGCTGCCGCTGGCCGAAGGGTGCGCGTCGACCGGCTGGGTCACCGCTTTCTGCGTCGAGCATGTCTGGATGCTGTCGCAATTTCCCGAGCCGTTCCAGGACGAGATTTTCGGCGGCGGCGGAGACCATGTCCCCTATGTGATCGCGCCCGGCGTGACCGCGCCCCCGGGCAAGGCGATTCCGGTCGACGGCGGCTATCGCATCTCGGGCCGCTGGAAATGGGGCACCGGGATCATGAATTCCAACTGGGCGATGGTGGCATGCGCGATCCCCGACGATCCCGAGCGCCGCGCCCTGTTCTGCGCCCTGCCGACGAACGAGGTCAAGGTGCTCGACACCTGGAATATCGACGGGATGGAGGGAACGGGCAGCCACGACCTGCTGATCGAGGACGCCTTCATCCCCGAATATCGCACGATGAACATGAACGACATGCGGGCCGGAACCGGCCACGGCGCGCGCCTGTACGACAATCCGATCTATCGCCAGCCGATGACCCCCTTCCTGGGCGTCACCGCGGCGATCGGCGGCGTCGGGGTCGGGCGCGCGGCGGTCGCCGCCTTTGCCGAACAGCTTCAGCAACGCGTCATCCCGGGAAGCACGACCCGGCAATCGGACAAGCCCGCGGCGCAGATGCGTCTGGCCCATGCCGACGTGCAGATCGCGACCGCGGAGATGTTGCTGCGCGCGGCGGTCAATCGCAACGTCGAACTCGCGGCGGGACCGGTGCCCGCCACCTTCGGGCAGCGCAGCTTCATGCGCCTGCAGATCGCGCACGCGATGGAAATCTGCCGCGAGGCGATCCGCACGCTGGTCGAGGCGGCGGGCGCGGGCGCCCACATGCGGGGCAATCCGCTGCAGCGGCATCTGCGCGACATCAACGTCATGTCGAACCACGTCATCTACGACATCGACGCGGCATCCGAACTGCGCGGCCGCGCCATGCTGGGGATGGAACCCAATTCGATGATCTACTGATCGCTTGCGGCGGGCGAAAGGCGCGCGCCCGCGGCGAAAGGACCGGCGCCGACAACAAATGGGGCCCGCGAAACCCGTCATGGCGACGGGGCGGAGCGCCCGAAAATGGGAGGGAAAAATGAACCGGATTACGCTGTTCCGTTCGATGCTGCTTGCCAGCCTTGCCGTTCCGACATCCGCCTATGCCCAGACCGACGGCGCGTCGGCCGCCCGCGATTCCGAAATCGTCGTCACCGCGACCAAGCGCGAGCAGACGCTGCTCGACGTGCCGCTGTCGGTCGCGGCGGTCAGCGGCGAGGGCATGGAAGCGATGGGCATCCGCCAGTTCAACGACCTCCAGTCGAGCGTCCCCAATCTGCAGATCGACCAGACCAACGGCAATTTCGTCGTGTCGATGCGCGGGCTCGGTTCGGGCGGCGGCAACCTGGCCTTCGAACAGTCGGTCGGCTTCTTCATCGACGGCGTCTATTCGGGCCGGTCGCGGTCGATGCAGACCGCGATGATGGACGTCGCGCGGGTCGAGGTCGTGCGCGGTCCGCAAGGCGCGCTGTTCGGCAAGAACACCAACGCCGGCGCGATCAGCGTGATCAGCCGCGCGCCCACCCGGCAGTTCGAAGCGCAACTGCGCGGCCGCTACGAGTTCGAGAATGACGGCTATGGCGGCGGCGGCTTCGTGTCGGGTCCGTTGACCGACAGCCTCAGCGCCCGGATCAGCTTTCAGGCCGGGCACGAGGGCGGTTACATGTACAACCGCGTCACCCGACGCGACGACAACAGCAACAACAATATGGGTATCCGCGGCCAGTTGCTGTTCGAACCCGCCGGCGGGGGCGGATCGATCCTGTTCAAGGCCGAATATGCCGAGAACAACTACAAGGGCGGCAACCTGACCTACAACGGTCTGGGCAACTGCGTCTTCTGCGACCAGATCCGCGCCGCGTCGGCCGCCGTCGGCGGCCCGCCCGAACGCCCCTCGTTCGAGCGCGCGCAAAGTTCGGCCTATCCCGAATTCTCGCGCACCAACAACCTCAACCTCACCGTCACCGCCAAGCTCGACCTCGGCGGGGGGTTCGAGCTTTCGTCGATCTCGGGCTATCAGCGGCTGCGCGCCCGGACGCAGAACGATATCGACATCAGCCCCATCGCCTTTTCGGATTCGATCCATACCGAAAACAGCTCGCAGCTTTCGCAGGAAATCCGGGTCGCGGGCGCCGTCGGGCCGGTCGACCTGATCGTCGGCGGCTCCTATTTCTATGCGCGGTCGGACATCCTGCAGGAAATCTACTGGAACGGCGCCGACAAGGTGCTGACCCCGCCGATCGGCCCCTTGCTGCAAGGGACGGCGCGGCTGCCGTTCCACCAGACGAGCGAGGCGCTGTCGCCCTTCGCCGCGATCGACTGGCATCTGACCGATGCGCTGACCTTCAGCGGCAGCCTGCGCTACAACCACGAATCGAAGCAGGCGCGCGTCGCCGGGGAAATGAGCGTGCTCGCCTATCCCAGCTACGTCTTCATCCGCTCGCGCAGCGAGGCGCTGTGGGATTATTCGGCGAAGCTCAGCTACAAGTTCGGCCCGTCGGCGCAGGTCTACCTCAGCTATGCGACCGGATCGAAGGGCGGCGGCTATGTGTCGAACGACAGCCGCCTCGGCCTGACCGGGCGCGTCGAGTTCGAGCCCGAGCGGGCGCGGTCGTGGGAGGCCGGCGCCAAGCTGCGCCTGCTCGACAACCGGCTGCACCTGAACATGGCCGCCTTCACGACCGATTTCACGAACCTTCAGGTCTCCTCCTTCACCGGATCGTCCTTCACCACCGGCAACGCCGCCGAAGCGCGGTCGCGCGGGATCGAGGGCGACGCGGCGTTGCGGATCGGCGACATGCTGACGATCGGCGGTTCGCTGGCCTATCTCGACGCCTATTACACCGATTATCCGGGGGCGGCCTGCACCTATGACGCGCCCGCGGGCTGCACGACGATGAACCTCGCCGGCTACCGGCTGACGCGCGCGCCGAAGTGGAAATGGAACAGCTATGCCGAGGTTCGGGTGCCGGTGGCGTCGGACTGGGCGCTGACCGGCCGCGTCGCGGCGGACTATACCGGCGCCTCCATCTATCAGGACGACCGCCATCCCAACAATATCATGCCCGGCTATACCAAGCTCGACGCGCGGCTCGCGCTCGCGTCCGAGGCGAACGACCTCGAGGTCGCGCTGATCGGCCGCAACCTGACCAACAAGGTGTCGTTCAGCCAGTCGTTCGGCGTGCCGCTGGTGGCGGGAAGCTGGGCGGTGTTCGTCAATCCGTCGCGAACCATCGCGCTGGAGGTCACCAAGGGCTTTTGACCCGGCATTGCAGAGGGGCCTGCCATGCGGAACGCTCTGCGGGAAAACGGACCGGATGTGCAAGACGGCGGCGCCGGCGACGGCGGACAGCTGCACGATCTTGCACGTCTGGTCTTCCAGTCCTTCCAGCGGCTGCTGGAGCACCGGACCATGGTGCACGACGTGTCGGCGAGCCAGTGGAGCTTCCTGCGGCAGCTGTGGCGCACCGACGGCATCTGCCAGCGCGAGCTGGCCAACCGGTTGGGAATTTCCGAAGCCACGGCTACCATCGCACTTCGCAGGCTGGAGGAAAAGGGTTTCGTCAGCCGCCGGCGCAATGCCGGCAACCGCCGCGAGATGCTGGTCTTCCCGACCCGGCGCACGCAGGCGCTGGAGGCGGTGCTGATCCCCCTCGCCCGCGACGTCCATGTCCTGGCGACGCAGGATTTCACGGCGGCGGAGGTCGCGACGCTCGAACGGCTGCTGCGCAGCGTGATCGCCAATCTCGCCGCAGCCTGAGGAGACGCACGAGGTGAAGATATTGCATATCGCGGGCAGCCCCAAGGGCGAGCGGTCGGCTTCGCGAAAACTGGCGGACGTCTTCCTGCGCCGCTATCGCGCCCTGCATCCCGACCATGAGATCGGCGACATCGACGTGTTCGACGCCGCAGCGAAT
Source organism: Sphingopyxis sp. MG (assembly GCF_002953155.1). Classification (NCBI taxonomy): domain Bacteria; kingdom Pseudomonadati; phylum Pseudomonadota; class Alphaproteobacteria; order Sphingomonadales; family Sphingopyxidaceae; genus Sphingopyxis; species Sphingopyxis sp. MG. The sequence continues at coordinate 1,280,618 of NZ_CP026381.1, read as the reverse complement.
CCCGATTTCGGTGCGGTCCACGCCATCCACAAGCTGGCGCCGCTGTTCGGCGAGGAACGGAGCGAAGCGGGGACGGTCGCGTGGGTCGATACCGAGCGGCTGATCGCGGATTTCGACCGCGCCGACAAGATATTGCTGTCGTGCCCGATGTGGAACTATTCGGTGCCGTGGGCGGTGAAGCGCTATCTCGATCACCTGATGCAGCCCGGCCGGACATTCGGGTTCGACCCCGCGACCCGGCAGCACTTCGGCCTGCTCCGCGACCGCCCCGTCCAGTTCATCCTCACCCGTTCCTCGACGGGCGACGACGATCCGGGGGATTTCCAGCTGCCCTATCTGCTGCACATATTCCGGCAGATGGGCCTGCACGATATTCGCGTGATCAACGCCTGCAAGACCACGAAAGCCACCGCGCCGGAGCGGCTCGCCTATCTCGATTCCTTCACCCCGGAGCTGGAGGCGGCCGCCGCCCGTTTTTGAACGCCCTGCCCTCGATACGGCATCACCCTGCTTCTTCGCTTGCGGGATCGGCCCGCGCGTCCTAGACGCTGCGCTTTAATGACAAGCGCAACCACCCGACCCGCCAGCGACTACCCGCCCGGTGGCGATGCCTTTCGCCATCGCGACCTGACCGGCATCGCCCAGCTCGCCCCATGGGAAATTTCCTATATCCTCGACGCCGCCGAACAGTGGGTCGAGCTGAACCGTTCGGGCGCGGCGAAGCATGACGATGCGCTGAAGGGCCTCACCATCATCAACGCCTTCTTCGAGAATTCGACGCGCACCCTGCTGTCGTTCGAAATCGCGGGCAAGCGGCTCGGCGCCGACGTCGTCAACATGCACGCGGCGCAGTCGAGCGTGAAGAAGGGCGAGACGCTGATCGACACCGCGATGACGCTGAACGCGATGCGCGCCGACGCGATCGTCATCCGCCATTCGGCATCGGGCGCGGTGCAACTGATCGCAGACAAGGTCGACTGCCCGGTGCTGAACGCCGGCGACGGGCGGCACGAGCATCCGACGCAGGCGCTGCTCGACGCGCTGACCATCCGCCGCCGCAAGGGCAAGGTCGAGGGGCTGACCGTCGCGATCTGCGGCGACGTGCTGCACAGCCGCGTCGCGCGATCGAACATCCTCGCGCTGACGCTGCTCGGCAACGAGGTGCGCGTCGTCGCGCCGCCGACGCTGATCCCGCCCGCGCTCGACCGCATGCACGCCGTCCCCTTCACCGACATGGACGAGGGGTTGAAGGGCGCCGACGTCGTGATGATGCTGCGCCTCCAGAACGAGCGCATGGACGGCGCCTACCTGCCCAGCGCGCGCGAGTATCACGCGCTCTATGCGCTGACGCCGCAGCGGCTGGAGAAGGCGAAGCCCGACGCGATCGTCATGCATCCCGGCCCGATGAACCGCGGGGTCGAGATCGACAGCAGCATCGCCGACGACCCGGTGCGATCGACGATCACCGAGCAGGTCGAAATGGGGGTCGCGGTGCGCATGGCGTGCCTCGACATATTGACCCGCCGCAAGCGGGGGGTGCCCGGATGGAACTGAAGCCGCTGCTCATCGCCAACGCCCGCCTGCTCGGCGGCAACGTCGGCAGCCTGCTCGCGGTCGGCGGCCGCATCGCCGCGATCGACCCCGCCGAGCGTCCCGAGGGCATCGAGACGGTCGATGCGAAGGGCCAGTGGCTCGCCCCCGGCATCATCGACCTCGGCGTCTTCGCGACCGACAAGCCGGCCTTTCATTTCGGCGGCATCACGCGCGCCGCGCTGATGCCCGACAGCGGCCCGCTCGACGGCGCGGGGCTCGTCGAGCGCGCGGCGAAGGGCGGCAAGCCCGACCTGTGGGTTCATCCGCTCGCCGCCGCGACCAAGGGGCTCACCGGCAGGGAACTGGCGGAAATCGGGCTGATGAAGGGCGCGGGCGCGCGCGCGGTGGCGACGGGCCGGGACCGGATCGCAGACGCCGGCGTGATGCGCCGCGTCCTCTCCTACGCCGCGTCGCTCGGCCTCACCGTCATCGCGCATGCCGAGGACGAAGGGCTGACGCACTGCGCGGTCGCGACCGATGGCGAGATGGCGACGCGCCTCGGCCTCGCCTCCGCGCCCGCGATCGCCGAGGCGATGGCGATCGCGCGCGACCTGCTGCTGGTCGAGGAAACGGAAGCGCCGCTGCATATCCGCCAGGTCACGACGCGGCGCGGGCTCGACCTGATCCGCGCCGCGAAGGCGGCGGGACTGCCCGTCACCTGCGGCATCACGCCCGCGCACCTGTTCCTGTCCGACACCGCGATGGGCGATTTCCGCACCTTCGCGCGCCTGTCGCCGCCGCTGCGGTCGGAGGACGACCGCCGCGCCTGCCTCGCCGCCATCGCCGACGGCACGATCGACGTGCTCGCTTCGGGCCACGACCCGCGCGGGCCCGAGGACAAGCGCCTGCCCTTTGCCGAGGCGCTGCCCGGCATGGCGGGCGCCGAGACGCTGCTCGCGATGGGGCTGCAACTCGTCCGCGACGGCCATGCGACCCCGGCGCGCCTGTTCGACCTGCTCGCCGCAAACCCGGCAAAGCTGCTCGGCCTTAATGCCGGAACGCTGGCGGTCGGCGCCGAGGCCGACCTGATCCTGATCGACGACGGCACGCCGTGGCAGGTCGATGCGAAGAAGATGGCGGCGTGGGCGGGCAACACCCCCTTCGACGGCATGCCGATGCAGGGCCGCGCCACGATGCTGTGGAAAGGCGGCGTGCGGATACGCTGAGGCGCGATGGCTTTGGATTGCCGCGTGGCTTTGTCGCTCGCGGATGACGAGTCCATTCCATGTCATCGGGCCGTAGCGCGTCAAATCCGAACCGTCCGCCCCCCGCTTTCGCGGGGGCAGGCGCTGAGCTTGTCGAAGCCTGTCCTGAGCACCTGCAAGGCCGTCGAAGGGCCGTTCTTTCTTTTGACGCCGCAGGAAGAAAGGCGGTGCTTCGACAGGCTCGGCACGAACGACAGAAAGAGTGATGCAGATTTAATGCACGATTCTCTAAGGTCTGTGGGGATTCAGAGTCTATCGCCGCGATATTGTATAAAGCCGTGTTCCCCCGCCCTTCGACTGCCCGCAGGGCGGGCGCTCAGGATAAACTTCCGCCATAGGCGGAAGGCGGGGGTCCATCTTCGGCCGGTTCCATCTCGAAACCACCGCAGATGGGTCCCCGCCTTCGCGGGGACACACGATAAAGGACAGTCGCAAGATGAACCCCCACACGCCTTAAAATGGTGCCCATCCGAGGCATGGCTCCCTAGCCTGATCATCTTCGGATGAATCGTGCCGTGTCCCCGCGCAGGCGGGGACCCAGAGCGATAGACGCCGACATGGCTCCATCCGCTCTGGGCTCCCGCCTTCGCGGGAGCACTCGGCTTTATAGCCCAAACGATTGTTCTCCGGGGCAGCGCGGAACCAGGATGGTTCCTCGCAATGATAATCCCGCCGAGCAGTCCGGTCCGATACCCGTTTTCCAACCGCGCCCTACCGCCCCCCGGCGGCCAGCCGCGCGCGCAGGTTTTGCAGGTCGCGCTGCGACAGCGGCGCCAGCGCGGCGGCGGGCTTGCCCTTGCGAAGGCGCTCGCGGTCCTTTTCCGACGGTTCGACGCGCCGTACGCGCACCGGGGCGTGGCCCTGCGCCTTCATCCCGAGTTGTTCGGCCGCGCCGCGCGACAGGTCGATGATGCGTCCGCCGCCCGCAAAGGGGCCGCGATCGTTGACGCGCACGACGATCCGCCGCCCGGTGTCGAGCGCCGTCACCTCGACATAGGTCGGCAGCGGCAGCGTCGTGTGCGCGGCCGTGACCCATCCGGGGCGGAATTTCTCGCCATTGGCGGTGCGGTTGCCCGATTCGCTGCCGTACCAGCTCGCATAGCCCACCACGTCATAGGCGGGGGCGGCGGCGGGCACATAGGTCGTGCCGCGGACCGCATAGGGCTTGCCGATCCGCACCGGCGAATCGCTGACCGGACGGAAATTCCCGCCCGCGCAGGCCGAAAGCATCAGGATCGCCGCCGCGGCCCCGGCCAACCGGACGGGGCGGCAATCGGGACGGCCCCGCATCCCTACCCCAGCACCCAGCTTCGCCGCGGATAGCCCTGCGCCCACAGCAGCGCGGTCAGGTCGTGATGGCGGATCGCGGCGTCGGCGGCGTCGGCGGCCGCGGGGTGCGGGTGATAGCCGATGCCCAGCCCGGCCGCGGTGATCATCGGAATATCGTTGGCGCCGTCGCCGATCGCCAGCGTCTCGGCCAGCGGCAGCCCGCGCGCCGCGGCCTCGGACTGGAGCATCGCGAGCTTGGCGCCCGAATCGACGATCGGCTCGCGCACCTGCCCGGTCAGCCGGCCGCCCACGATCTCCAGTTCATTCGCGACCACCTTGTCGAAGCCGACCGCTTCCGCGACCGGCCCGGCGAAGGGCATGAAACCGCCCGACACCAGCACCGACCAGGCGCCGTGCGCCTTCATCGTCTGGACCAGCGTGCGCGCCCCGCGCGTCAGCCGGACCCGCTCCATCCGGCATTCGGCCAGCGTCGTTTCCGCCATGCCGCCCAGCAGCCCGACGCGTTCCGCCAGCGCGCCGCGAAAGTCGATCTCGCCGCGCATCGCCTTTTCGGTGATCGCCGCGATCTGCGCCTTCAGCCCCGCATAGTCGGCGAGTTCGTCAATGCACTCGACGGTGATCATCGTCGAATCCATGTCGGCGATCAGCAGCTTCTTCGTCCGGTCGCCGAGCGGCTGGACCACGATGTCGAGCGCGCCATGGTCCATCTTCGCAAGCTCGCTGCGCGCGCTGACCAGACTGCCCTGAAAGACGATGTCGGCCGCGTCGCCTTCGTCGAGCCAGTGCGGCGCGCCCACGTCGTGCCCGGTCGCGGCGAGGCGGTCGATCGCCTCGCGCACCACCTCGCCCGTCAGCGCTCCGGCTGCTATCAGCGTCGCAACGAACATGGCATCTCCTTCTTCATCCTCGAGCCAGCGGCTTCCTGTGGCGCTTATCGCCGGGCCGACCGCCAGCGGCAAGAGCGCCCTTGCCGTCGCCTTGGCGCAGGCGGTGGGGCGTGCGCAAGTCATCAATGCCGATGCCAGCCAGGTCTATCGCGACCTGACCATCCTGTCGGCGCGCCCGACCGCGGCGGAGATGCAGGGCGTCCCGCACCATCTGTTCGGTCATGTCGACGGGGCGGACGGCGCCTATCACGCGGCGCGCTGGGCCGCCGAAGCGCGCCGTGCGCTGGCCCGCGCGTGGGAGGACGACGATATCCCGATCCTGGTCGGCGGGACCGGTCTCTATCTGCGCACGCTGCTCGACGGCATCGCGCCGGTGCCCGCGATCGCCCCCGATATTCGCGCCGAAGTGCGCGCGATGGCGGTGGCCGACGCCCACGCCGCGCTGACGAAGGCCGATCCCGCCGCGGCGGCGCGCCTGCATCCCGCCGACACGACGCGCGTCGCCCGCGCGCTCGAAGTGGTGCGCGCCACGGGCCGGCCGCTCGCCGACTGGCAGCGCGCGCGCGAGGGCGGCATCGCCGACTCCGTCGCGCTCGTCCCGCTGGTCCTGCTGCCGCCGCGCGACGAACTGCGCGCGCGCTGCGACGCGCGGCTCGCCGAAATGTTCGAGCGTGGCGCGATCGACGAGGTCGCGGCGCTGATCGCCCGCGATCTCGACCCCGACCTTCCCGTCATGCGCGCGATCGGCGTGCCGCAGATCGCCGCCCTGCTGCGCGGCACCCTGTCGCGCGCCGAGGCGCTCGACCGGGCGCAGGCCGCGACCCGCCAATATGCGAAACGCCAGTTCACCTGGCTGCGCCATCAGCCGCCGGCCGGATGGCCCCGACACGAAGCGTCATTATCCGTCGATTCCATAAAGGAAATAGCAATAAAATTACAACATGCACTGTTGACAGGATAGAATCATATACCTATTGCCCGCAGCCTTGTTGCGTCGCACAAGCGCGGGCCTTGCGCGCGGGCGAAATGGAGAAAAGGAGCAGTGTCGTGACGGAAATGAGCGGTGCCGACATGGTGGTTCAGGCGCTGGTCGACCTTGGGGTCGATACAGTGTTCGGCTATCCGGGCGGCGCGGTCCTTCCGATCTATGACGCGCTGTTCAACCACCCGACGATCCGGCACATTCTGGTCCGCCACGAACAGGCGGCGACCCACGCGGCGGAGGGCTATGCCCGCGCCACCGGCAAGCCCGGCGTCGTGCTCGTCACCTCGGGCCCGGGCGCGACCAACGCCGTGACGGGCATCACCGACGCGCTGCTCGATTCGATCCCGATGGTCGTGCTGACCGGGCAGGTGCCGACGACCCTGATCGGAACCGACGCATTCCAGGAATGCGACACGGTCGGCATCACGCGCCACTGCACCAAGCACAATTATCTGGTGATGGACCCCGACCGGCTGGGCCCGATCATCCACGAGGCGTTCCATATCGCGACGCATGGCCGGCCCGGTCCGGTGGTGATCGACATCCCGAAGAATGTGCAGGTGGCGACCGGCACCTACAGCATGCCCGAACTGATCGAGCACCAGAGCTATCGCCCGCAGGTCGAACCCGACGCCGATGCGATCGCCGATGCGATCGCGCTGATCGCGGCGGCCGAGCGCCCGATCTTCTACACCGGCGGCGGCGTCATCAACGCGGGCCCGGACGCGAGCGCGGCGCTGCGCCAGCTCGTCGGGCTGACCGGCGCGCCGATCACCTCGACGCTGATGGGGCTCGGCGCCTTTCCGTCGGACGATCCGAAATGGCTCGGCATGCTCGGCATGCACGGCACCTATGAATCGAACATGGCGATGAATCGCGCCGACCTGATCATCGCGGTCGGCGCGCGCTTCGACGACCGCGTCACGGGCCGCCTCGACGCCTTCGCGCCGCATGCGAAGAAGATCCACATCGATATCGACCGGTCGTCGATCAACAAGATCGTTCCCGTCGACGTCGCGGTGCTCGGCGACGCGGGGCGCGCGCTCGACGCGCTGATCGGCGCGTGGCAGGACAAGGGGCACAAGGCGCGCGACCTCGGCGAATGGTGGCGCCGCATCGACGGCTGGCGCGCGACGCGCTGCCTCGACTTCCCGGAGAAGAAGGACAGCGGGGCGGAGATCATGCCGCAGCGCGCGGTCAAGGCGCTGTTCGAGGCGACGCGCGGCCGCGACCCGATCATCACCACCGAGGTCGGGCAGCACCAGATGTGGGCGGCGCAGCATTTCGGCTTTTCCGCCCCCAATCGCTGGCTGACGTCGGGCGGTCTCGGCACGATGGGCTATGGCTTTCCCGCCGCGGTCGGCGCGCAGGTCGCGCGGCCCGACCGCCTCGTCATCTGCATCGCGGGTGAGGCCTCGCTCCAGATGAACATCCAGGAAATGGGCACGGTCAGCCAGCACCGCCTGCCGGTGAAGATCTTCATCCTCAATAATGAATGGATGGGGATGGTCCGCCAGTGGCAGGAACTGACCTATGAAAGCCGCTATTCGAACAGCTATTCGGACAGCCTGCCCGATTTCGTGAAGCTGGCGGAGGCCTATGGCTGGACGGGGCTGCGCATCGACACGCTGGGCGAACTGGAGGACGGCATCCGCACCATGATCGATACGCCCGGCCCGGTGATCGTCGACTGCCGCGTCGCCAAGCTCGCCAACTGCTTCCCGATGATCCCGTCGGGCGCGGCGCATACCGAAATGATCCTCCAGCCGAGCGACGTCATCGGCACGATGGACGACGAAGCCAAGGCTCTGGTGTAACCGACATGAAAATCACCACCGAAGCGGGCGAGCGCCATGTGCTCGCCATCACCGTCGACAACGAGGCCGGGGTGCTCGCCAAGATCACCGGGCTGTTCACCGCGCGCGGCTATAATATCGAAAGCCTGACGGTGGCGGACATCACCGCCGACCATGCGCTGTCGCGCATCACCATCGTCACCTCCGGCCCGCCGCCGGTGATCGACCAGATCATCGCGCAGCTCGACCGGCTGGTTCCGGTCCACAAGGTCATCGACCTCGCCGACCAGGGCGCGCATGTCGAGCGCGAGATCGCGCTGGTCAAGGTCGCGGGCACCGGCGAGAAGCGCATCGAGGCGCTGCGCCTCGCCGACGTGTTCCGCGCCAAGGTCGTCGACACGACGCTGACCAGCTTCGTCTTCGAGATCACCGGCAACAGCGACAAGGTCGACCGCTTCATCGCGCTGATGCGCGAATGCGGCCTCGTCGAGGTCGGGCGCACCGGCATCGTCGCCATCTCGCGCGGACCGGAGGCGGTTTAGTTCAATTTCGTGCTCCCCCGCGAAGGCGGGGGTCCAGTCAACGTCAGATGGGTCCCCGCCTTCGCGGGGACACACTATTGAGGAAGAAAGACATGCAGGTTTACTACGATCGCGACGCCGACCAGGATCTGATCAAGAACAGGAAGGTCGCCATCCTCGGCTACGGCAGCCAGGGCCACGCCCACGCGCAGAACCTGCGCGACAGCGGAGTCAAGGAGGTCGCGATCGCGCTGCGCCCCGGTTCGGCGACCGCGAAGAAGGCCGAAGGCGCGGGCTTCCGGGTGCTGTCGAACAAGGAAGCCGCCCAGTGGGCCGACGTCATCATGATCGCCGCCCCCGACGAGCATCAGGCGAAAATCTATTATGACGACCTTGCCGACAATCTGAAGCCCGGCGCCGCGCTCGCCTTCGCGCACGGCCTCAACATCCATTTCGGCCTGATCGAGGCGCGCCCCGACATCGACGTCTTCATGGTCGCGCCCAAGGGCCCCGGCCACACGGTGCGCAGCGAATATCAGAAGGGCGGCGGCGTCCCCTGCCTGATCGCGGTCGCGCAGGAAGCCAGCGGCAATGCGGGCAACGGCCACGCCAAGGCGCTCGCGCTCAGCTACGCCTCGGCGGTCGGCGGCGGGCGCAGCGGCATCATCGAGACGACGTTCAAGGAAGAATGCGAAACCGACCTGTTCGGCGAGCAGGCGGTGCTGTGCGGCGGCATCACCCACCTGATCCAGGCGGGGTTCGAAACGCTGGTCGAGGCGGGCTATGCCCCCGAAATGGCCTATTTCGAATGCCTCCACGAAACCAAGCTGATCGTCGACCTCCTCTATGAAGGCGGCATCGCGAACATGCGCTATTCGATCTCGAACACCGCCGAATATGGCGACATCAAGACCGGCCCGCGCATCATCACCGACGAGACCAAGGCCGAGATGAAGCGCGTCCTCGCCGACATCACCTCGGGCCGCTTCGTCAAGGATTTCGTCCTCGACAACCAGGCCGGACAGCCCGAACTGAAGGCCAGCCGCAAGGCCGCCGCCGCGCATCCGATCGAACAGACCGGCGCCGCGCTGCGCGCGATGATGCCGTGGATCGCGAAGAACAAGCTGGTCGACAAGGCGGTCAACTGACCGCGCCGGACAGCGACGGAACCTCGTCATTGCGAGGAGCGTAGCGACGAAGCAATCTCCAGCCATCGACTTCGCACATGGTCGATAGCTGGAGATTGCTTCGCTCCGCTCGCAATGACGAACGGAGGGAAATGATGAGGCAGCCCTTCCACGCCCACCGCGCCGATCTCGCTGCGCTCGCGGCCGAAGACCGCCGCCGCACCCTCGTCCCGCGCGCCGGGATCGATTTCGCCTCGAACGATTATCTCGGTCTCGCCGGCTCCGCCGCGCTGCGCGACGCGCTCTCTCAGGGCATAGCGCGCGGTCTTCCCGCCGGCTCGGGCGGCTCGCGCCTGCTGCGCGGCAATCATGCGGAACATGAAGCGCTCGAAACCCATGCCGCGCGCCACTATGGCAGCGAGGCGGCGCTGTTCTTTCCCACCGGCTTCGCCGCCAACGCCGCGCTGTTCGCGACGCTGCCGCAGCGCGGCGACCTGATCGTCCACGACGAATTGATCCACGCGAGCGCGCACGACGGCATGAAGCTCGGCCGCGCGGACATCCGTGCCGCCGCGCACAATGACGCGCAGGCCTTCGACGACGCCGTCGTCGCGTGGCGCAAGGCGGGCGGCACCGGCACGCCGTGGATCGCGGTCGAAAGCCTCTACAGCATGGACGGCGACACGGCGCCGCTCGCCGACCTCGCGATCGTCGCCGCGCGCCACGACGCGGTGCTGGTGGTCGACGAGGCGCACGCGACCGGCGTCTTCGGTCCTGCCGGACAGGGCCTCGCGCACGGCCTTGCGTCCCGCGAAAGGCTCATCACGCTGCACACCTGCGGCAAGGCGCTCGGCTGCGAGGGGGCGCTGCTTTGCGGGCCGCAGATCGTCCGCGATTTCCTCGTCAACCGGGGCCGCCCCTTCATCTTCTCCACCGCGCCGTCACCGCTGATGGCGTGGCTCGTCCGCCAGGCGCTGGAGATCGTGGCGACCGAGCCCGAGCGGCCCGCGCGCCTTCACGCGCTCGTCCGCCATGCCGAGGCGCGCCTTGCCGCGCTCGGCCTGCCCGCGAGCGGCAGCCAGATCCTTCCCGTCGTGATCGGCGACAACGCCCGCGCGATGCGCGTCGCCGGCGCGTTGCAGGCCGCGGGCTTCGACGTCCGCGGCATCCGCCCGCCGACCGTGCCGCAGGGCACCGCGCGCCTGCGCATCGCGATCACGCTCAACGTCGCCGAAAGCGATATCGACGCGATGACCGGCGCGCTTGCCGACGCGATGGCGGCCGCCTGATGCCGCGCTTCGTCGTGACCGGCACCGACACGGGTATCGGCAAGACCGTCTTCACCGCCGCGCTGGCGGGGGCGCTCGGCACCGCCTATTGGAAACCGATCCAGTCGGGGCTCGAAGACGAAACCGACAGCGAGGTCGTCGCGCGGCTGGCCGGGGTGCCGGTCCGGCCCGAGGCGTATCGCCTCGTCACCCCCGCCTCCCCCCACCTCGCGGCCGAGATCGACGGCGTCGTGATCGATCCGGATGCGCTGACCCCGCCCGCGGGCGACCTGATCGTCGAGGGCGCGGGCGGCGTCCTCGTCCCGGTCACGCGCACGCTTCTCTATGCCGATCTGTTCGCGCGCTGGCGGATTCCGGTCATCGTCTGCGCGCGCACGGGTCTCGGCACGATCAACCACAGCCTGCTGACGATCGAGGCGCTGCGCGCGCGCGGCGTCCCGATCCACGGCATCGCCTTCGTCGGCGACGCCGTCGAGGACAGCGAGGCGATCGTCGCGAAAATTGGCGGCGTCCGCCGTTTGGGCCGCCTTCCCCGCCTCGATCCGCTGACGGACGAGACGCTGGCGCAAGCCTTCGCCGCCAACTTCGATCTCGCCGGCTTCACCTGAAACCAGAAGCCGCTCGCCCTGAGCCTGTCGAAGCCTGTCCTGAGCGCCTGCAAGGCAGTCGAAGGGGGCTGTCCTTTTTTCCATCCGGCGCCAGAAGGAAGAACGGTGCTTCGACAAGCTCAGCACGAGCGATAAGAGAGGTCGCACTTATGTCACCCATCTGGCATCCCTTCACCCAGCACGGGCTCGGTGAGCCGATACCGCTGATCGACCGGGCCGAGGGCGCGCGCCTTTACGACGCGCAGGGCAACAGCTGGATCGACGCCATCTCCTCGTGGTGGGTCACCACCCACGGTCACGCGCATCCGCGCATCATGACCGCGATCCGGGCGCAGAGCGAGAAGCTCGACCAGCTCATCTTCGCAGGCTGGACGCACGAGCCGGCCGAAGCGCTCGCCGCCGAACTGGTCCGCATCACCCCCGATCCGCTGACCCGCGTCTTCTTTTCGGATTCGGGTTCGACCAGCGTCGAGGTCGCGCTGAAAATGGCGCTCGGTTACTGGTTCAACATCGGCGAGGCGCGCAGCCGCATCCTGGTGATGGAGCACAGCTATCACGGCGACACGATCGGCGCGATGTCGGTCGGCGAGCGCGGCGTCTACAACCGGGCGTGGCAGCCTTTGCTCTTCGACGTCGGCACCATTCCCTTCCCCGCCGGGGGACGCGAACAGGCGGCGCTCGACGCGCTCGAAGCCGCCTGCGCCGAAAAGCCCGCCGCCTTCATCGTCGAACCGCTGATCCTCGGCGCCGGCGGCATGCTGATCTACCCCGCATGGGTGCTCGCGGAGATGCGCGCGATCTGCGCCCGTCACGGCGTCCTGTTCATCGCCGACGAGGTGATGACCGGCTGGGGCCGCACCGGCACCCGCTTCGCCTGCGACCAGGCGGGGGTGATCCCCGACATCGTCTGCCTGTCGAAAGGGCTGACCGGCGGCGCGATGCCGCTCGCGGTGACGCTGTGCATCGAACCGATCTTCGAAGCGCATTATTCGACCGACCGCGCGAAGACCTTCTATCATTCGTCGAGCTATACCGCGAACCCGATCGCCTGCGCCGCGGCGGTCGCCAATCTCGCCATCTGGCGCGACGAGCCGGTGCAGGCGCGGATCGATGCGCTCGCCGAGGCGCAGGCGGCGCATTTGGCGCTGCTGGCCAGCGATGCGCGCATCGCGAACCCGCGCCGGCTGGGCACCATCGCCGCGCTCGACGTCCGCGTCCCCGACGGCGGCTATCTGTCGACGCTCGCGCCGCGCCTGATCGCTTTCTATCGCGAACGCGGCGTCCTGCTCCGCCCGCTCGGCAACAGCATCTATGTCATGCCGCCCTATTGCATCGCGCCCGGCGAACTCGCGCAGGTCTGGAACGCGATCGCCGCATCGCTCGATCTCGATCCATCGCCGTAAGTGGTGGAGCGTCCGCTCAAGCATTCTCCAGGAAGGGGGAAGCGCCTCTATGGCGTGTGAGGATTCAGGTTTTGGCGCGCTGCCCCATCCGTTCGTCATGCTGAACTTGTTTCGCAATTATCCCCTTCCGACAGGTGAGCGTTCCCCGGCGAAAGCCGGGGTCCAGATGGCACAGCGCTGCCCCACGTGGACCCCGGCTTTCGCCGGGGATCACCAGCGTCCCTGTCTCAGGGGTATAAACGCCAACTTGTTTCAGCATCCATGGCCGGCCTCCCCCCTTTTGCGCCGCCTTCCATTCGAGGGCAGACCATGGACCCCCGGATCGGGTCCGGGGCAGGCTCTGAAACAGGTTGGCCATTACCCCTTTTCGACAGATAATTGTTCCCCGGCGAAAGCGGGGGTCCATGCGAAGCCGCGCTGCGCCAGTTGGACCCCGGCTTTCGCCGGGGAACAGCGCCTGACTTGCCTGAAGGGTATATGTCCCAACCAAGTTCAGGGTGACGAAGGGAGAATTCAGGGCGATAAAAGCGAGAAACCGTGCCGAACTCCGAATCCACAGGCCGCAGTTCGGCCTGGGTTCATCTGCGGCCGTCCATCGTCGCAGGCCACGACATCGGGAACGCGATCCGGAATGACAGGAAAAGCCGCTCTTCTGACTTGTCTCGCGGCCCTCGCCTCCGCGGTTCCGGCGCTTGCGCAGGAGGAGGAAAGCCTCGCGCAGTCGGCGCAGCCGCCGCAAAAGACCTCGATCCTCTATACCTATGGCGACGAACCCTGTCCCGAGGCGCAGGGCGACGAGATCGTCGTCTGCGCGCAGCAGCCCGAATCCGATCGCTACCGCGTCCCCAAGGAATTGCGCGAGGAGATCAAGGACGACGCCCCGGTCGGCGGCGGCAGCTGGGCATCGCAGGTCGAGGGTTATGAGACGATCGCCCGCGCCACCCGGCCGAACAGCTGTTCGCCGGTCGGCAGCTACGGCTTCACGGGCTGCGCCGCCGCCGCGCTGCGCGAATGGTTCGAGGCGCGGCGCGCGACGCACCCATAGACCCCACAGTCCGGAAACCGTGCGTTTCGCCGCGACGACATTGACGCCGCGCCGCCCTCTCGCCTAGCCTCGCCGCTCTCGGAACAGGAGCCCCCCCATGCGCCATACCCTTCCCTTCGCCGCTCTCGCGCTCGCCGTCGTCGCGGTCCCGGTCGTCCTTGCGCAGGGCGGCCCCGCCGTGCCCGGCGCGCCCGACAGGAGCCGCGTCGCCGCCGGAACCTATGCCGCCGACCCCGGTCACACGATCGTCGTGTGGGAGGTCGATCATTTCGGCTTCAGCAAATATCAGGGGATTTTCGGCGACGTGACCGGCACGCTCGTCCTCGATCCCGCCAACCCGGCGGCCGCGAAGGTCGACGTGACGATCCCGGTGTCGAAGGTGACGACGGCAAGCGCCGGGCTGACCGGCCATCTGCTTCGTGCCGGCAAGGACGGCGCCAAGCCCGATTTCTTCGGCCCCGATCCCGCCGACGCGCGTTTCGTGTCGACCCGCGTCGTCCTCGACGACGATGGCGACGAGGCGAAGGTGACGGGCAACCTCACGCTCAACGGCGTGACCCGGCCGGTGACGCTCGATGTCGATTTCCACGGCGCGGGCACCAATCCCGGCAGCAAGAAGGAAACCGTCGGCTTCGAGGCGGAGGGCGAGATTCGCCGCAGCGACTTTGGCATCCTCTATGGCATCCCGCTGGTCAGCGACCGTGTCGAGCTGAAGATTCACGCGGCGTTCGAGAAGCAGTAGGCGCCTTCCCACCGCACTTTTTGCGGCCGCCCTCTTGCCAAGCCCGCGCTTTTTGGTCATGAGCGCGGGCGATGCGCATGCGCGGCCTCCTTCTTCTGCGACTTACACGCCCTTGGGCGTGACTTTCGGCCTGCGCCTTTCGCGGCGGGCCACGCGCTCAAGGGCCTGACGACACAGCATCCGAATCCACACAAGCAGAAGAAGCCAACCCATGCCCATGCTCCGCGACCCCTCGGCCAAGTACCGACCCTTTCCGCAGGTCCCACTGGAAAACCGCCAGTGGCCCGCCCGCACGATCACCAAGGCCCCGATCTGGCTCTCGACCGATCTGCGCGACGGCAACCAGGCGCTGATCGACCCGATGGACGCCGAAAAGAAGACGCGCTTCTTCGACCTGCTCGTCAAATGCGGGCTCAAGGAGATCGAGGTCGGCTTCCCCGCTTCGGGCGCGACCGATTTCGATTATATCCAGAACCTCGTCCGCTCGGGCCGCATCCCCGACGACGTCACGCCACAGGTGCTGACGCAGGCGCGCGCCGACCTGATCCGCACCAGCTTCGACAGCCTGGCGGGCGCGAAGACCGCGATCGTCCACCTTTACAACGCGGTCAGCCCCGCGTGGCGCCGCATCGTCTTCGGCATGGAGATGCCCGAGATCAAACAGATCGCCATCGACGGCGCGAAGCAGCTGCGCGACAATGCCGCGCGCCTGCCCGGCACCGACTGGCGCTTCGAATACAGCCCCGAGACCTTCTCGACCGCGGAGATCGATTTCAGCATCGAATGCTGCGCCGCGGTGATGGACGTGCTCCAGCCGACGGCGGACAAGCCGATCATCCTCAACCTGCCCGCGACGGTCGAGGCGGCGACGCCGAACATCTACGCCGACCAGATCGAATATTTCTGCAAGCATCTGCCGAACCGCGACCGCGCGCTGATCAGCCTGCACACGCACAACGACCGCGGCACCGGGGTCGCGGCGGCCGAACTCGGCCTGCTCGCGGGCGCCGACCGCGTCGAGGGCTGCCTGTTCGGAAACGGCGAGCGCACCGGCAACACCTGCCTCGTCACCATCGCGCTCAACATGTACACGCAGGGCGTCGACCCCGAACTGGACTTCTCCGACATCGATCAGGTCATCCAGACGGTCGAATATTGCAACCAGTTGCCTGTCCACCCGCGCCACCCCTATGGCGGCGAGCTGGTCTACACCGCCTTTTCGGGCAGCCACCAGGACGCGATCAAGAAGGGGTTCGCGGCGCGCGAGCGGCAGAACGACGACAAGTGGGAAGTCCCTTACCTGCCGATCGACCCCGCCGACCTGGGGCGCAGCTACGAAGCGGTGATCCGCGTCAACAGCCAGT
This sequence comes from Sphingopyxis sp. MG, assembly GCF_002953155.1. NCBI lineage: Bacteria > Pseudomonadati > Pseudomonadota > Alphaproteobacteria > Sphingomonadales > Sphingopyxidaceae > Sphingopyxis > Sphingopyxis sp. MG. The sequence goes on along the minus strand of NZ_CP026381.1, from coordinate 1,264,763 downwards.
CGGGCAAGGGCGGCGTCGCCTGGGTGCTCGAACAGGACAAGGGGCTGAAGCTGCCGAAGAAGATGCAGACGAGCTTCAGCCACATCGTCCAGGCGGTGGCGGACCAGACGAGCCGCGAGCTGACCGCCGACGACATCTGGACCGCCTTCGAGGGGCATTATCTGGCGGCGGACGGCAAGCGCTTCCAGCTCGTGAGCTGGGCGGAAAGCCAGAGCGGCGCCGACCGCATCTTCGCCGGCAAGCTGACCATCGACGGCGCCGAGCGCAGCATCAGCGGCCGCGGCAACGGCCTGATGTCGAGCGTCGTCGCCGCGCTGGCCGAATCGGGCGGCCCGGCGATGGACATCGTCGATTATTCGGAACATGCGATCGGCCAGGGCAGCAACGTGCAGGCCGCCGCTTATGTCGAATGCCGCACCCCCGACGGCCGCAGCCTGTTCGGCTGCGGTCTCGACACCGATGTCGCGACCGCCAGCGTGCGCGCGATCCTGTCGGCGGCGAACGCGATCTGATCCGGTCGCGGAGGCCGGGGCGGCGCGGGCCGCCCCGGCCTCCGCGCACCCCTTCCCTCTCCCGTCCGCCGCATCCCGGTCACGACTGGCCCGATCGGCGTTTCGCGGTGCGCGCATTTGGTCCTAAGCCGATGCGCGCAGCCGGGGGGCGGCGAAGGAGAAGGACCCGTGAACGCATCCCAGGCCCCGTCCGCCAGCGGCCCGAGCGCGTCCGTCGCGCCCGCCGGGCCGCTCCCCGCCGACGGGGGAAGCAGCGACCTGTTCTGGAGCCTGCAATATTGCCGCGCGAGCGCGCTGTCGCTGACCCGTCTCGAACTGGCGCTCGCCAGCAGCGACCGGCAGCGGATCGTCGAGGCGATCGACCGCCTCCACGCGCTCGACCGCGAAATCGAGCGCAGGGTCGCAAGCCTGCCGCCGCCGCCCGATCCCGACCCCGAGCGCGAGGCGATCGACCGGCACCTCGACCGCGAGAAGATGGCGGTGGCGTTCGAGAAGCTGGCGCTCGCCAGCGGGATCAGCGGCCCCGCCCTCGCATCGCCGCCCGCCTTCGCGGCGCGCACGCGGCCCGAACCCGAGCTTTCTCATGCGGTCGAAGGGCCGCCCTTCGATCGCCGGCGGACCCATATTCTCGCCTCGCACGGCCCGAAGATCGCGCTCCTGCTGGCGATCGCGGCCGCCACCGCCGCGCTGCTGGCGACTGCCTTTTAGGATAGGGGCAATCACCACGCCGCGAAACACATATAAAGATTTCTTTATATAGTGCTTGACAGGATCGTCGCGGCGCCTATTCTGCATGCTGTCGAGGTTCTTCGCGCCGGGCATCCGGGGCGGAGCGAAGATGGGAAGCCGGTGCAAAACCGGCGCTGCCCCCGCAACTGTAAGCGGCGAGCGGCGGTCGATCATGCCACTGGTTCGGCAAGGAACCGGGAAGGCCAGACCGCTGCGGCGACCCGCGAGCCAGGAGACCTGCCTCGTCAGATACGTCCTCCGGCGGGGTGCCCGGTCAGGCCGCATGCATGGCTGCGTCCGACCCTTGCCCTGCGGACGCGGGATATCGTGCGTTCGCGTCTGTCCGTCGCCCTTGCCCCCTGCAAGGTGCTCGAAATGACTGTCAGCGTCGCCACTTTAGGCTTTCCCCGCATCGGCCTTCGCCGCGAACTCAAGGTCGCGCTCGAATCCTACTGGTCGGACAAATCGACCCTCGCCGACCTGCACGCCGCAGCCGCTGGCCTGCGCGTCGCCCATTGGGCGCGGCAGAAGGCGCTGGGGGCCGACATCCTGCCGTCGAACGATTTTTCGCTCTACGACCATGTGCTCGACACCTCGGCGCTGATCGGCGCCGTCCCCGCGCGCTACGACTGGGACGGCGAGACGGTCGATACCGATCTCTATTTCGCGATGGCGCGCGGCGCGCAGGGCGATCCGATGCACGCCGGGTGCGGCCACGCCGCCGATACGACCGCGCAGGAGATGACCAAATGGTTCGACACCAACTATCATTTCCTCGTCCCCGAACTCACCGCCGGCCAGACCTTCCGCATCGCTTCGACGAAGATCTTCGACGAATATGACGAAGCGAAGGCGCTGGGGTATCAGACGCGCCCGGTGCTGCTCGGCCCGGTCAGCTACCTGATGCTCGCCAAGGGCAAGGCGGTCGAACCGCTCGCCCTGCTTCCCGCGCTGCTCGACACCTATGCCGAGATTCTCGCGCGGCTGACGAAACAGGGCGCCGAGTGGGTGCAGATCGACGAGCCCTGCCTCGTCCTCGATCTCGACGATGCGCAGCGCGCCGCGTTCGAGCGCGCCTATGCGCGGCTCGCGACGGCGGGGCCACGCCTGATGCTCACCCCCTATTTCGGCGGTCTCGGCGACAATCTCGATCTCGCTGCCGAACTGCCCGTCCACGGCCTCCACCTCGACCTCGTCCGCGCGCCCGAACAGCTCGGCCCGGCACTCGACAAGGTGCGGTCGCACGTCCTGCTGTCGCTCGGCATCGTCGACGGCCGCAACATCTGGCGCGCCAACCTTTCCGACCTTTACTGGCGGCTCAAGGAACTGGCGGCGACGCGCGACCTGATCCTCGCGCCATCCTGTTCGCTGCTCCACGTCCCGGTCGATCTGGCGCTCGAAACCGCGCTCGATCCCGAAATCGCGCAATGGCTGGCCTTCGCGACGCAAAAGATCGAGGAACTCGCCGCGCTCGCCAGGGCGTTGAACGAAGGCGAGGATGCCGCCTTCGCCGCCTTTTCGGCGTCGCGGATGGCCGCGGTCGCCCGGGCGACCTCGCCCCGCATCCACGATCCCGCCGTCGCCGCGCGCCTGGCCGCGCTCGATGCGGACGCCGCGCGCCGGGCCGCGCCCTTCGCCGCCCGCCGCGAGGCGCAGCGCCGGCGCCTTCCGCTTCCCCGCTATCCGACCACGACGATCGGCTCCTTTCCCCAGACGGCGGAGGTCCGCAAGGCGCGCGCCGCGCATATTCGGGGCGAAATCGACGATGCGGCCTATGACCGCTATCTGAAGGTCGAAACCCGCGCCGCGATCAAGTGGCAGGAGGAGATCGGCCTCGACGTCCTCGTCCACGGCGAGTTCGAGCGCAACGACATGGTGCAATATTTCGGCGAACAGCTTGCCGGTTTCGCCTTCACCCGCAGCGGCTGGGTGCAGAGCTATGGCTCGCGCTGCGTGCGGCCGCCGATCCTCTATGGCGACGTGTCGCGCCCGCGGCCGATGACGGTCGACTGGTGGCGCTATGCCCAGGATCAGACCGACCGGCCGGTGAAGGGCATGCTCACCGGCCCGGTGACGATCCTCAACTGGTCGTTCGTCCGCGACGACCAGCCACGCGAAGCGAGCTGCCGCCAGATCGCGCTGGCGATCCGCGACGAGGTGCTGGACCTGGAGGCCGCGGGCGCCGCGATCGTCCAGATCGACGAGGCGGCGCTGCGCGAAGGGCTGCCGCTGCGCCGCGGCGAATGGCCGCATTATCTGGGCTGGGCGGTCGAATGCTTTCGCATCGCGGCCTCCGGCGTGCGCGACGACACGCAGATCCACACCCACATGTGCTATTCGGAATTCAACGACATCCTTCCCGCGATCGGCGCGATGGACGCCGACGTCATCTCGATCGAAACCGCGCGGTCGCAGATGGAACTGCTCGGGGCCTTCGCAAGCTATGCCTATCCGAACGAGATCGGTCCCGGCGTCTATGACATTCATTCGCCGCGCATTCCGGCCGAGCGCGAGATGACCGACCTGCTGACCCTCGCCGGACGGCACCTGCCGCCCGATCGACTCTGGGTGAATCCCGATTGCGGGCTCAAGACGCGCAAGTGGGACGAGGTGCGACCGGCCCTCGTCTCGATGGTCGCCGCGGCGCAGCGGATGCGGATTCGGGAGGCCTATGATGCATGACGAAACCATGCCCGCGGACCAGCCCACGATCCGCGTCACCGCGATGCCCGCCAACGCCAATGTTTATGGCGATATCTTCGGCGGCTGGCTGATGGCACAGATGGACCTGGCCGCGTCTTCGGTCGCGTCGCTCCACGCGCGCGGCCGGGCGGTCACGGTCTCGGTGGAGGGCATGGCCTTCCACCGCCCCGTGTTCGTCGGCGACGAGGTGTCGGTTTTCGGCCGGCTGGTGAAGATCGGCCGGACCTCCATGCATGTCGAGGTCGAGGCCTGGGCGCGCGATCGCCATGCCGAGGACGGACACAAGGTGACGCAAGCGGTCTTCATCTTCGTCGCCGTCGGCCCCGACCGGCGCCCGCGCGCGCTCGGCCGCACCGCCACCGCGCCCCCACCGTCCTGACCCGTTCGCGCTTGTGACAGGCAGCCGCGATCCCCCTTGCGCAGCCTTCCGTTTACGTTAAGGTCAGCCGAAACCTCTATTCGGAGAGCGACGCCCATGGCCCTTCCCGCGATTTTCGACCGCCTTCGCCTGCCCGTCATCGGTTCGCCGCTGTTCATCGTCTCGGGCCCCGACCTCGTCATCGCGCAGTGCAAGGCGGGGATCGTCGGCAGCTTCCCGGCGCTCAACGCGCGGCCGCAGACGCTGCTCGACGAATGGCTCCACCGCATCACCGAGGAACTGGCGGCGTGGGATCGCGACAATCCCGACCGTCCCTCGGCGCCGTTCGCGGTCAACCAGATCGTCCATCGCTCGAACGACCGGCTCGAAGCCGATATCGCGACCTGCGAGAAGTGGAAGGTGCCGATCACCATCACCTCGCTCGGCGCGCGCGAAGAGCTGAACCAGGCGGTCCATAACTGGGGCGGCATCACGCTTCACGACGTCATCGACGACCGCTTCGCGCGCAAGGCGGTCGAGAAGGGTGCCGACGGCCTGATCCCCGTCGCGGCTGGCGCGGGCGGCCATGCCGGCACCCAGTCGCCCTTCGCGCTGGTGCAGGAAATCCGCGAATGGTTCGACGGGCCGGTCGCGCTGTCGGGCGCGATCGCGCACGGCCGCTCGATCCTTGCCGCGCAGGCCTGCGGCGCCGATCTCGCCTATATCGGCAGCGCCTTCATCGCCTGCGCCGAGGCGAACGCCGACGCCGGATACAAGGCCGGGATCGTCGAGGGGCGCGCCGCCGACATCGTCTATTCGGACCTGTTCACCGGCGTCCACGGCAATTATCTGCGCGGCTCGATCGTCAACGCCGGGCTCGACCCCGATGCGCTGCCGAAGGGCGACCTCAAGACGATGAATTTCGGTTCGGGCGGCAATACCAAGGTCAAGGCGTGGAAGGACATCTGGGGGTCCGGCCAGGGAATCGGGTCGGTGCGCGCGGTGCGCCCCGCCGCCGATTTCGTCGCCGAACTGACCGATCAATATCGCGAGGCGTGGCGCGAACTGCAAGGCAAGGTCATCGGCTGACCCCGCCGCCGAACAGCCGCTCGATCGCGTCGTCCAGATAGGGGCGATCGGCGAAAATCCGCATCGGATCGCGCCGGTTGAGCCAGAAGCCGGCGCCGTGCCGGTCGGTCAGCGCGCGCCGCGCGGTATCCTGCAACAGTCGCAGCCGCATCACCGCGGTCCGCCGCGCCGCGATCGGGTCGCCGGACGCCTGCGCGGCGAAATGGGCGCGGATACGCTCGACCCGCGCGACCATCACGTCGCTATAGCCGGGGTGCGGCCCGCGATGCAGCGCGTGGCCCGACGACAGCGCGCCGCCCTCGCTTGCCGGCAGCATCAGGCCGTTGAGGTCGAACCGCTGGAGCAGGAAGCCCTCGACGCGCAGGCAGTCGAACATCGCCGCCATCTGCGGCCGGCGGAGCAGCAGGACGGGCAGCAGGTGATGGCGCTGGAAACCGGGCCGCGGCGGCGGCGCCCCGCGCCATCGCCGCGAATCGCACCGCAACGCGGCCTCAGCCGCCGCGGTCGAAGGCGACGTCCACCACCGCATGCCCCCGATCGGCATCGAGGCGCGGCGACAGATCGACCCATTCGCCCTGTTGCAGCCCGCGCGCGCGCTGTCTTTCGACGATGGGGCCGTTAACCATGATGTCGAGCGCGAGACGCGCCAGCCGCCGCACCATGTCCGCCACCGTCCAGCCGGCCGGGATCGCGGCGGTGAGTTCCTGCCCGGCAAAGGCGGCGAGCCCGCGCGTCCCGACATGCGCGCCGCCCGCCGTTTCGTGCCGGCGAAAGGCGACGAGGTGCAGGACGGGCGGCATGCCGCTCGTCAGCATCTCGGCAACCGCGGCGCGGAACTGCGGGGCGTCGGACCACAGCCGCGCGGGGGACCAGAAGATGTGGCTGGCGTCGAACAGGTCGATCAGCAGCACCAGCGTCTTGAACAGCTCGCGCATGCGCGTGGCCTGACCGCCCCCGGCGGATGGGGTCGCGCCGCCCGGCGCGACGAACGCCCAGCATCGCCCGGCCTCTCGCCAGTCGGGCGGCAGCCCTGCCGCGAGCTGGCTCGTCGCCGGCGCGTCGGGATCGGCAAAATCGAGCGCCGCCGCGCCCGCCGGTCCGGCGACCAGTTCCGTCGCGCCGAGCCGCAGGTGGAATGTCGGCGCGTCGGGCCCCGTCGCCAGCAGCCCGCCCTGCCCGTCCGCCGCAACGCCTTCCGGTCGCAAGCCCATGTGACGCAGCGCGCGCTCGATCTCGGCCGGCGACCGGCGCCCGAAACCCTGCGCGACGATCAGCGCAAAGGGACCAGCCGCAACCAGCCTCCTCGTCCCTTCATTGCTGTTGTCGTCGCCATCCATCGCCGCGCCGGCCTTCGTCGATCGCACCGGGCATCGCAGGACGGGCGCCCTTGATCAAATGCTAATTGCGATCCTGTCGACAAGTTAATCCGCCGCCGCGCGGCAGGTCATCGTCCCGCAGCATAGCGTCGACCTATACCCCATCGGCATTGTTTCGATTGCCAGCCTTCGCTCGACGGATATTTTCGTTCGCCAGAGAGGTTCCTTCATGTCGCGACGCTGGATTTGGCACGCCACCCTTGGCGCCGCGCTGCTCGGCTCCCTCGGCCTGCCGTCGGCAGCTTTTGCCCAGACGTCGCCGCAAACCGCCTATAACGTCCCGACGGAGCAACTCGCCGGCCTCGCCGATTTCATCGATGGCGTGATGGCCCAGCAGATCGCGACGCGCGAGGTTGCGGGCGCGGTCGTCATCGTCGTTCATCAAGGCCGCGTGCTGCTCGCGCGGGGCTATGGCTTCGCGGACGTCGACCAGGGCGTCCCGGTGGACCCGCAACGGACCCTGTTCCGGCTGGCCTCCGTGTCCAAGCTGTTCACCTGGGCGGCGCTGATGCAGCAGGTCGAGGCCGGCCGCGTCAGCCTCGATGCCGATGTGAACGACTATATCGACTTTCCCATTCCGCCGTTCGAAGGGCAGCCGATCCGGGTGCGCGATCTGATGGCGCATACGCCGGGCATGAGCGATACGGGCAGAATCACCGCACGGTCGGTCGACGAACTCGTCCCCTATGGCGATTGGCTGAAAGCGCATGTCCCGCAACGGCTGTGGCCCGCGGGCACCAAGATATCCTATTCCAACTATGGCGCGGCGCTGGCCGGCTATATCGTCGAGCGGGTTTCGGGCGAACCCTTCGCCGACTATGCCGAACGCCACCTCTTCGCGCCGCTCGGCATGGAATCGGCGAGCTTTCGCGAGCCCCTGCCCGCCCCGCTCGCCCCGCGCGTGGCCAAGGGCTATCGGCTCAGGGACGGGCGTTTTGTCGCAAAGCCGTTCGAGCTGTACAGCCAGATCATGCCCGGCGGTTCGGGAACCGCAAGCGCCCCCGATGTGGCGCGGTTCATGATGGCGATGCTGAACGGCGGCGCGATCGGCGCGGCGCGAATCCTGAAATCCGAATCGGTCGCGCTGCTGATGCGCGATTCGCATGCCAATGCCCCCGGCCTGCCCGGCATGGCGCACGGCTTCTTCGTCATTCGCAACGCCGGACCGCGCCTCGTCGGCCATGGCGGCAATACCGTCGATTTCCATTCGCGCCTGATCCTCGCCCCTGAAGCCGGCCTCGGCATCTTCGTGTCCGAAACCGGCGGGCCGGGCAGTTATGGCGCGCGTACCGAATTGACGGACGCGCTGATCGGCCGGATCTTTCCGCAAAAGCCGGCGCCGCGCGCCGCCGCGCCCGCGGGCGAGGTCGTGCCGGTCGGTGCCTATCGCACCAACCGGCGTAACTATAATGTCCCCGTCAAACCCGACCGCGACCTCTGGATCAGCGCCGCGGGCGCCGATGCGATCACCGTCACGCGCCAGAAATCGACGACCTATTGGGAACGGATCGGCCCGCTGCTGTTCGAACAGGTCACCGGCGCGCGTGCGGGCGGCCCTTATGAACAATTGCGCTTTTATGGCGAGGACGGACGCTGGCGCTTGTCCTTCTCCTCGCAGCCCCACGTCGCCTATCATCGGGTTCAGCCCTGACCGATCGGGGCCGCGCACGTCCAAACAGGACAGAATCTAAATCGCGACCTGGCTGCCCAGTTCGACGACGCGGTTGGTCGGTAGGCGGAAATATTCCATCGCGCTTTCCGAATTGCGCAGCATCCACGCGAACAGTTTCTCGCGCCAGATCGGCATGCCGGGCTTGCTCGCCGCGATCAGCGTCTGGCGCGACAGGAAGAAGCTGGTCTCGATCATCCGGAATTCGCCGCCGCAACTGGTGACGCGCTTCAGCGCCGCGGGCACGTCGACGGGCTGCATGAAGCCATAGTTCAGCACCAGCCGGTGGAAGCCCTTGCCCAGATCCTCGAGCAGGCAGGAATTCTCCTCCTTCACGAAGGGCACGTCGGCGATCTTGACCGTCAGCAGGATGATCCGTTCGTGCAGCACCTTGTTGTGCTTGAGGTTGTGGAGCAGCGCGTGCGGCACCCCGTCGGCGGTGGAGGTCATGAACACCGCGGTGCCGGGGACACGCGTCGCGCTGTCGGCGGCGGACTTCACGAACACCGGGATCGGCATCGCGCCTTCGGCCATCCGCTGCTGCATCAGCTTGCGCCCGCGCGACCAGGTGGTAAGCATGGTGAAGATGCTGAGGCCGATCGCCAGCGGCACCCAGCCGCCGTCGGGAACCTTGATCAGGTTGGCGGCGAAATAGGCGATGTCGACGACGAAGAACAGCACGAGCAGCGGCACCGCCTTCCACGCCGGCCACTTCCACAGCATGAACAGCACGACGCACATCAGACAGGTGTCGATGAACATCGCGCCGGTCACCGCAATGCCATAGGCCGCGGCAAGATTGCTCGACGATCCGAAGAAGAGGACGAGGATGATGACCATCGTCATCAGGAACCAGTTCACGACCGGGATATAGATCTGCCCCGCCGCAGAAGCGCTGGTATGTTCGACGCGCAGGCGCGGGATGAAACCGAGCTGGATCGCCTGCTGGGTCAGGGAGAAGGCGCCGGAGATCACCGCCTGGCTGGCGATGATCGTGGCGGCGATCGCCAGCATCACGACGGGAATGCGCCAGCCTTCGGGCATCATCAGGAAGAAGGGATCCTGGATCAGCCCGAGCCGCTGTCCCAGATCGGCCTCGAGCACCATCGCCCCCTGCCCCATATAGTTGAGCATCAGCGCCGGCAGCACGAAGCAGAGCCACGACAGGCCGATCGGCGCGCGGCCGAAATGGCCCATGTCGGCATAGAGCGCCTCTGCCCCCGTCACCGCGAGGACGACCGCGCCGAGCGCGATGAAGGCGGTGAACCCGTCGTAATAGAAGAATTTCAGCGCATTGATCGGGTTGATCGTGTGCAGGATGATCGACGGATGATCGACGATATGCGTCACGCCCAGCACCGCGAGCATCAGGAAATAGGCGAGCATGATCGGGCCGAACAGCGCCCCGACCTTTGCCGTCCCGCGCGATTGCAGCGCGAAGATGCCGATCAGGATCGCCAGCGCGATCGGCACGATATAAGGCTCGAACCCCTCGTTGACATAGCTCAGCCCCTCGGTCGCCGAGAGCACCGACATAGCGGGGGTGATCATGCTGTCGCCATAGAAGAGCGCGGTCGCGAACACCCCCAGCAGCACGATCGGCCAGGTCCAGCGCGCCTCGCCCGACGAGCGGCTGATCAGCGCCAGCAGCGCGAGGCTGCCGCCCTCGCCCTTGTTGTCGGCCTTCATGATCGTCAGCACATATTTGAAGGTGACGACCAGCATCATCGACCAGAAGACCAGGCTGAGCACGCCATAGATGTGCAGCCGGTCGGCGTCGATCGAATGATGCCCGGCGAAAGTTTCGCGAAACGCGTAGAGCGGGCTGGTGCCGATGTCGCCGAAAACGACGCCGATCGCGCCGACGGCCAGCTTGATCCGGCCGTCGCCGGCGTGCCCGTGCGGCGCGTGGCCGGCACCCGCGTCTCCTTCGACGGCCATGCCGGTCATCCCCGCCGCCTGTTGCGACTCAGCAGTCATGCCGCCGCCTTTAGACGAGCCCGTTGCGGTCGAATAGCATCGAAATCACGGCCCGTTCCCGGCTTCGGACGGCAGCTGCGGCCCCATCGCGCGGCGCAGCTGGTCCAGCCGCATTTCGAGGTCGGCGCGCCACGGCGCATCGGCCGGCGAGCGGGCGAGAAGCCCGCTCCACACCGCATCGGCCCCGCGCAGGTCGCCGCTCTGCGCCATCGCGAGCCCGGCGAAGAAGGGCGGCGCCGGGTGGGTCGGATCGCGCTTCGCCGCCTCGTCGAAGGCAAGCGCGGCGGCGGGCGACATCATCCCGCCGCCGTGCGCGACGAGCGCGTTGCCCAGCCCAACCCACAGGTCGACATTGTCGGGATATTTCTGCAGCCCTTTCTCGAGCGTTTGCGCCGCCAGCGCGGTCTTGCCGGTGCGCGCGAAGCCGTCCGACATCGCGAGCCACTGCGCGGCGGGGCCGAAGCGGTCGGCCATCCCCTGCCGCCGGTCGGTGATCGCCTCGCCGAATCCGTCGGGCTCCTCGGGCGCCGCCACCGGCTTGCCCGGCAGCGCCGGGCTGCCCTGCAACGCATAGCCCGCGAGCCCCAGCATCACCGCCGCCGCCGCGAGCGGCCGCGCCGCGGCGGGCACCCGGCCGAACCAGGCGATTCCCCCGGCCGTCACCGCCGCGACGAGCAGGAGCCACAGCCAGATCACGCCTCGCCCCCCTCTTCATCCGTACCGCGGCGGAAACGGCCGAAGGCCAGCCAGCCGCCGAGCGCGAGGAACAGCAGCGGCCCCAGCCACAACAGCGCGGTCGCGGCGTCGAAGGGCGGGTCATAGCTGACCCAATTGCCGTAGCGCGCGATCAGCCAGGTGCGGATCGCATCGGGGCTTTCGCCCGCGGCGATCTTGCTGCGCACTTCGTGCCGCATGTCGCCGGCCAGCGGCGCGTCGCTGTCGGCGATCGACTGGCCCTGGCAGACGAGGCAGCGCAGCGTTTCCATCAGCGCCTTCGCCTGCGCCTCCTGCGCGGGGTCGGCGAGCTGCTGATAGGCATAGGGCGCGGGCGGCAGGCGGTCCTGCGCCATGGCGGGGAACGCGAAAAGCGCCGCCAGCAGCAGCAGCAGACGGGCGCTCATTTCATCGCCTCCAGCCTGGCGACGATCTCGGGCACATTCTCGGCAAGGATCACGCCCTGAATCTGCTCGCGGATGATGCCCTTGCCGTCGATCAGGAAGGTTTCGGGCACCCCCGACGATCCGAGCGCGATCTGGACGCTGCTCTGCATGTCGGCACCGATGCGGTCGAACGGATTGCCGTTCTCGCGCAGGAAGGCCGCGACATCCTCCGGCCGGTCGCGGATCGCGATGCCGTCGATCGGCACCCCCGCCGCCTTCAGCGCTTCGAGCTGCGGCGCCTCGGCGCGGCAGGGGATGCACCAGCTTGCGAAGACGTTGACCAGCCGCGGCCGCCCGTCGGCGAGCTGGCTGCTCCTCAGCCCCTCGACCCCCGCGGTCGCGGGCGGCAGGTCGAACAGCGGCATCGGCTTGTCGATCCACTGCGACCGGATCAGCGTGTCGTTGGGCGTCACCAGCCGATAGACGAAGGCGCCGAACAGCAGCCCCATGATCGCCAGCGGAACGAACAGCACCCAGCGCGACCTCATGCGAACCGCTCCTGTTTCCTGCGCGCGCGCCGGGCGCGCCATAGCGCGAGCAACTGCGCGCGGCCGAGCAGCGCCAGCGTCCCGCCGACGGCGATCAGCCCTCCGCCCAGCCATATCCACCACACCAGCGGTTTCCACCACAGCCGAAGCTGGTAGCGGTCGGCGCGGCCGTCGGCATCGGTCACCGGCTGCCCCAGCACCGCATAAAGCTGCCCCCCCGGCCGCGTCAGCAACGCCGCCTCGTTCGTCTCGGTCGGCGGCGTGCCCATCAGCCCGGGAAAGGTCCGCGCCGCCGGGCGCATCGTGAAGCTGTCGCCCGAAGACGTCGTGGCGACGAGCGTGCCCTCGATCGCGGTGTAATTCGGCCCGGCGACCGGCTGCACGCCGACGAATTTCACCGCGAAATCACCGACTTTGACCGTCTCGCCCGGCGCCGCCGCGACGAGCCGTTCCTTGATGAAGGCGCTTTCGGCGGCCATTCCCGCCAGCGCGACCGCGACGCCGAAATGCGCGATCACCATTCCCCAGGTCGGCAACGGCGTGCGGCGCAGGTTGCGGCCCCACAGCGGGGCGAGGCTCGCCACGCCGACGACCGCCGCGACCGTCATGCCGAGCAGCGGCAGCACGCCGACATGGCCGCCGAACAGGACGAGCCCGAACAGCACCGCCGCCCCGGCCAGCACCGCCGCGGGCAAGCGCGACCACAGCTTCCGGCCGTCGTCGCGGCGCCAGTTGAGCAGCGGCCCCGCCACCATGACGAGGCAGAGGATCAGCGCCAGCGGCCCGGCGACGCGATTGTAATAGGGCGGCCCGATCGAAATCTTCTCCCCCATCGCCTCTGCGACGATCGGGTAGAGCGTGCCGAGCAGCACCAGCGCGAGGATGGTGGTGAGCAGCAGATTGTTGATGACGAGCGAGCCTTCACGGCTGAGCAGCGCGAATTTCTTGCCCTCGGCGACCGCCCCGGCGCGAAAGGCGAAAAGCGTCAGCGCGCCGCCGATGTAGAGCGCCATCAGCACGAGCAGGAAGGTGCCGCGTTCGGGATCGACGGCGAAGCTGTGGACGCTGGTGAGCAGGCCGGAGCGCACGATGAAGGTGCCGACCATCGACATGGAGAAGGCGATCACCGCGAGCATCACCGTCCAGGCGCGCAGCGCGTTGCGCGTCGCGGTGACGCTGACCGAATGGAGCAGCGCCGCGCCCGCGAGCCACGGGATCAGCGACACATTTTCGACCGGATCCCAGAACCACCAGCCGCCCCAGCCGAGTTCGTAATAGGCCCAATAGCTGCCCGCGGTGATTCCCAGCGTCAGGAAGATCCAGCTCCCCAACACCCATGGCCGCATCGCGCGCGCGAAGGCCGGCCCGATCTCGCGCGTCACCAGCGCGCCGACCGCGAAGCTGAACGCGACCGACAGGCCGACATAGCCGATGTAGAGCGTCGGCGGGTGGAAGGCGAGGCCGGGATCCTGGAGCAGCGGATTGAGCCCCTGCCCATCGGGCGGCGCGACGGGCAGCCGCTTGAACGGGTTCGACGAAAACAGCAGGAAGGCGAAGAAGCCGAGGCTGAGCGCCGCCTGCGCCGCGAGCGTCGCGATCAGCGTATCCTCGCGCAGCCGCTTCTCGAACAGCGCGACAAGCGCGCCCGACAGGCCGAGGATCGTCAGCCACAGCAGCATCGATCCTTCGTGATTGCCCCACGCGCCCGCGACCTTGAACAGCATCGGTTTCAGGCTGTGGCTGTTGCGCGCGACCAGTTCGACCGACATGTCGGACCGCACGAACAGCGCGATCAGCACGCCGAAGGCCGCGGCGGTCAGCGCACCCTGCGCGACGCTGGCCGGGCGCACCAGCGCCGCGAGTTCGCCCTTGCCGCTGCGCAGATAGACGATCGCCGCGACCAGCGACAGGCAGGCCAGCGCCGCCGCGATCCACAACAGGGCCAGGCCGAGTTCGGCGATCATCGCGCCGGCCCGCCTGTCCGAAGCTCGTCGTTGCGAGGAGTGCAGCGACGAAGCGATCTCCCGCCATCGCCATGGCAGGCCGCATGCCGGAGATTGCTTCGCTCCGCTCGCAATGACGGGATTCGAGAGACCCTCATGCCGCCGGCGCCGCTTTCCCGGTCTTGGGCGGGTGGCTCATCTGCGGCGGGACATAGCGCTCGTCATGCTTGGCGAGGATGCGGTCGGCGACGAAGACGCCGTCGGCGCGCATCCGGCCGTCGGCAATCATCCCCGAATCCTCGGCGAACAGGTCGGGGACGATGCCCTTGTATTCGACCGGCACCGACGCTTCGCCATCGGTGGCGACGAAACGGATCGTCAGCCCGTCGGGCTGCCGCCGGAGACTGCCCGACGCGACCATGCCGCCGAGCCGCATCGCCTCGCCGGTGGCGGCGGCGCCCGCCGCAACCTCCGTCGGCGTGCGGAAATAGGCCGCCTCGTCGCGCAGCGCGCTCGCGGCGAGCACCCCGGCCCCCGCGACGCCGACCAGCGCGACCAGCGCCAGGATCAATCGTTGATGCTTCGCTTTCATGTCCGATCCCTGCGTAGCGCGTCGCTGCGGCGTTCGGCCTTGCGCATCGCGCGCCAGCTATGCCCCAGCACCGCCGCGATCAACAGCGCGGTCAGCGCATAGGCGGCGACGACATAGGCCCATTGGCCGCTTCCGCTGATGACCCCGGTCACACCCCGCTCCCTTCGTCGTCGGCGAGCCGCCGCAGCCGCGCCGCGACGCGGTTGTCGGCGATGATCCGCCGCATCCGCATCAGCACGATCGCCCCGAACAGGAACGAAAAACCCAGCAAGGTCAAGCCCAGCGGCCACAGCAGCGCACCGTCGATGCTCGATCCGCGCACCGTGATGCTCGGTCCCTGGTGCAGGCTGTTCCACCACACGACGCTGCGGTTGATGATCGGGATGTTGATCGCCCCGACCAGCGCATAGACGGCGGCGCCGCGCGACAGCGATCCGCCCTGCCGCTGGCCCCCATTCCCACCGGCATCGCCCATCGTCAGCGCGATGAAGCCCGCATAGAGAAAGAGGAGGACGAGCATCGAGGTCATCCGCCCGTCCCATTCCCACCAGGTTCCCCACGTCGGCTTGCCCCAGATCGACCCGGTCGCGAGGCAGAGCGCGGTGAACAGCATCCCCGGCACCGCGATGGCGCGCGCCGCGATCCCCGCGAGCGGGTGGCGCCAGACGAGCTGCACGAGCCCGCTGACCGCGAGCGCGGTCCACCCCCCCATGCCGAGCCATGCGGCGGGGACATGAACATAGAGAATCCGCGCGGTTTCACCCTGCTTCGCCTCGCCGGGAACCACCGCCAGCCCAGCCCAGGCCCCGGCAAGCAACAGCACGACGCCAAGCCCCAGCAGCCACGGCGTCAGCGGACGCGCGATCGCCAGAAAACGGGTCGGATTGGCATAGGCGTGCATGGCGCGCGAAGCCTTAGGCGAGCCGGCAACGCCGGTCCAGCCTGTAGGTGGCCGCGGCGGCCGATTTGCTCGCTATGCGCGCCGCTTTCGCTGCCGCGCCGAAGCCGTTCCGGTCCGGCCATGAAGATCAAGGCGCGGGCCACCTGTGTCAAATTTGCAACAATTCCGACAAAAGCACGGAAAATCAGCCCGATTCTTCAAACCATGGGTGGAAACCGCCCGCCTCCCTCCCAATCTGGCAGCGGATCGGGCCCGACGGACCCGCAACGACAGGGGAAAACCATGCGTACCACTCAGCTCTCCACCTTCGCCCTCGCCGCCGCGCTCGTCGCGGGCGGCTGGACCACGCCCGGCTTCGCGCAAGAGGGGGCCGACGAAGCCGCCGACAGCGCGACGATCATCGTCACCGGCACGCGCCGCACCGACCGCACCATCGCCGACAGCACGGTGCCGATCGACGTCATTTCGAGCGATTCGCTCCAGAACAGCGGTTCGACCGAAACCAACCGCCTGCTGGGCCAACTCGTCCCCTCGTTCAACTTCCCGCAGCCGTCGCTGACCGACGGCACCGACTCGCTGCGCCCGGCGACGCTGCGCGGTCTTGCGCCCGACCAGGTGCTCGTGCTGGTCAACGGCAAGCGCCGCCACCTGTCGTCGCTGCTCAACCTCAACGGTTCGGTCGGCCGCGGTTCGGCGGGTGTCGACATGAACACGATTCCGCCGCTCGCGATCGAGCGGATCGAGGTGCTGCGCGACGGCGCCGCCTCGCAATATGGCTCCGACGCGATCGCGGGCGTCATCAACGTCCAGCTCAAGAAGAGCGTCGGCGGCCGCGCGCAGATCAGCTACGGCAAATATATCACGACGATGGAGGATGTGGAGCAGGTCGCGAACGTGCTGCCGACCACCGGCGCGTCGGACAATCCGGCGATCAGCTTCACCGGCAAGGACCGCAAGCGCCGCGACGGCGAAACCTATACCATGGCGACCAACATCGGCCTGCCGGTCGGCGACAGCGGCTATCTGAACTTCACCGCCGAATATAAGGACCGCTCGCCGACGAACCGCTCGGGCGCCGACCTGCGCCGCAACTATGCGGCGGCCGGCGATCCGCGCGAAGTGACGATCGACCGTTACTGGCACCGTTTCGGCGACGGCGAATCGAAGGACATGAACTTCTTCTACAACGCCGGCATGGACGTGGGCGCCGATTGGGAGCTCTACAGCTTCGGCAGCTATGGCGTGCGCGACGGCAATGGCGCGGGCTTCTATCGCCGCGCGCTCGACCCGCGCAACGCCGACTGGGACAATGGCGGCGCGCCGATCTACGCCGACGGCTATCTGCCCTATATCACCAGCGAAATCCGCGACATCGCCTTCACCGGCGGGCTGCGCGGCATGGCGGGCGGCTGGAACCTCGACCTGTCGTTCGGCTATGGCTCGAACCGCCTCGACTATGGCGTGGAGAACACCGTCAACGTCTCGCTCGGCGGCAATCACAGCCCGCGCAAGTTCGACGCGGGCGGCATGCGCTATGGCCAGATGGCGGTGAACTTCGACGCCCAGCGCGACCTCGACCTCGGCTTCGGCGATACGTCGCTGGCGCTTGGCGCCGAGTGGCGGAACGAGAATTACAAGATCGTCGCGGGCGAACCGGCCAGCTATGCAGTCGGCCCCTATTTCTACACCAACGGCGCCGGTGTCGGGTCGCAGGTGTTCGGCGGCTTCATGCCCAGCTCGGCGGTCGACAAGTCGCGCGACAGCTTCGCGGGATATGTCGAGCTCGACGCCGACCTCAGCGACATGTTCAACGTGCAGGCTGCTGGCCGCTATGAGCATTTCTCCGATTTCGGCGATACGGTGAACGGCAAGCTGGCGGCGCGCTTCGAGCCCGTCGACGGCCTCGCCCTGCGCGGATCGGTCTCGACCGGCTTCCGTGCCCCGGGCATGGCGCAGCAGTATTTCTCGACCACCTCGACGATCAGCCAGGGCGGAACGCTGGTCGAAGTCGGCACCTTCCCCGTCTCGTCGCCGATCGCGATCGCGCTCGGCGCGCAGCCGCTCAAGCCCGAAAAGTCGGTCAACTTCGGCGGCGGCCTGGTGTTCGACATGGTGCCGGGGCTGAACGTGACGGTCGATTACTACCGGATCAAGATCAAGGACCGCATCACGCTGACCGAGACGCTGTCGGGAGCGGACGTCCTGGCGCTTCTGCAGGCCGCCAATGTTCCGGGAACGTCGGCGCGCTTCTTCGTCAACGGCGTCGACACGCGTACGCAGGGTCTCGACATCGTCGGCAGCTATCGCGTTCCCGATTTCGGTCTCGGCACGCTGCGCCTGAACGTCGGCTATAATCTGAACGACACCAAGATCACCGATCGCCGCGTCTTCAGCGCCTTCACCGCGCAGCGCCTGTTCGCGCGGCAGGAATCGCTGCGTCTGACCGACGGTCAGCCGAGCAACAAGTTCAACGCCGGACTGACGTGGGACATCGGCAAGTTCGGCATGACGCTGAACGCCAATCGCTACGGCAAGGTGTTCCTGCCCGACAGCGTGACGGCCGTGGCGGCCGACGGCAACCCCGTCACGCTCAACAATCCCGCGATCCGCGACGACATCCGCATCGCGGCGGGCGACGCGCCGGGCGACATCACGCTGTCGCCGAAGTGGGTGGTCGATCTGGAAGTCCGCTTCCGCCCGGTCCAGCCGGTGCAGATCGCGGTCGGCGCGAACAACCTGCTCGACGAATATCCCGACCGCCTGCCCTTCGGGCTGGTGAACGGGGTCGATTATGGCGCGAACAACAGCTTCCTGCCCTATTCGTCCTTCTCGCCGTTCGGGTTCAGCGGGCGCTTCGTCTATGGGCGCGTGTCGGTCGATTTCTGACCGCGCGGCCGGATGGAAAATCGGCGAGGCCGGGAGCTATGCTTCCGGCCTCGTCCATATCCAGCTTCCGGTGACGGCGGCGGCGATCACCGGTGCCATCACCCACGGCCATGGCGAAAAGATCGCCGCCAGCACGATGCTGAACGCAAAGGCCGCGGTCGCGGCGAGCTTGCCCCGGCGGCTGATCGCGCCCTTTTCGCGCCACGCGACGATGTGATGGCCGAAGCGCGGATGCGTGATCAGCCAGCTTTCGAGCCGCGGCGACGAGCGCGCGAAGCAGAAGGCGGCCAGAATGACGAAGGGCACCGTCGGCAGCAGCGGCAGGAAGGCGCCCAGCGCCCCGAGGCCCAACGAAGCCCAGCCGCTGACAAGAAAGAAATGCCGCTTCATCGCGCGCTGGCTTAGCGGAAATCATAGGCCGCGCCAGCCGGCAATCGTCGCCCAGCGAAAGCCGGGGCCGCTATCGGCATGGCGTAACGGTTGCAAGCGGCTCCGGCTTTCGCTGGGGCGGCGTTGGTCTATCCGCGTCCGATCAGCGCCTGCGCCATACGGTCGGCGACGTCCGACGCGGGGGTGCCGCTGGTCCGGCTCTCGGCCCAGATATCCGCGAGCCGTCCCGGAATCTGCCCGATGCGGCGCTCGACTTCTTCATGGCTGCCCTGCCCCAGATATTCGAGCGCGACGTTGATGATGCCGCCGGCGTTGATCACATAGTCGGGCGCATAGACGATGCCGCGATCGTGCAGGCGCTGGCCGTCGGCCTCGGTCGCGAGCTGGTTGTTCGCGGCGCCCGCGACGATCGACACCTTCAGTTTCCCGATGCTCTCCTCGGTCAGGATCGCGCCGAGCGCATTGGGGCTCAGCACGTCGGCCTCGACCTCCATGATCGCCGCCGAATCGGCGAGGTCGGCGCCCAGTTCCTCGGCAAGCGCCTTCGCGCGGGCGAGGTCGACGTCGGCCAGCGTCAGCACCGCGCCCTCGGCCGCCAGCCGCCGCGCGACCCCGGCGCCGACGCTGCCGACGCCCTGCACCGCGACGCGGACGCCGCTGGCGCTGTCGGCGCCCAGTCTTTCGCGAATCGCCGCCTTGATGCCCAGATAGACGCCGAGCGCGGTCAGCGGACTCGGGTTGCCGCCCACCTTGTCGCCAGCCGCCGGAAGGCCGCTGACATGGCGTGTCGCGCGCGCGATCTCGACCATGTCGGCGACCGACATGCCGACATCCTCCGCCGTGACATAGGCGCCGCCGAGCGATTCGACCGCACGGCCGAAGGCCGCGAGCAGTTCGGGGCTCTTCGCCTGCCCTTCCTCGGCCAGGATCACACCCTTGCCGCCGCCCAGCGGCAGGCCCGCCATCGCATTCTTGTAGCTCATGCCGCGCGACAGCCGCAGCGCATCGACGATGGCATCGGCCTTGTCGGGATAACGCCAGTATCGCACTCCACCAGCACCGGGGCCGAGATGCGTCGAATGCACCGCAACGACCGCCGTCAGGCCGCTCGTCCGATCGCGGAACATATGGACATGTTCATGATCGTCGAAATCGGCAAAATCCCAGACGGCGGACATGGCAGAACCTCATATTCAAAAATTGCGCACACGCGTAATAAAGAAACAGAGGTGTAAAGTCACGCCGTTTTGCGCCCGAGGGCGCGCGGTCGGCTCACATATCGGCCATCGCGCGCCGGGCAGCCATGCGCCGGGCATGATCGCCGAACTTTTCGCTGCCATAGGCCAGAGCCGAGATGCCGTTGACCTTCCACGGCTTGCAAAGTTTGCAACCGGCCCGCTGGTTTCGGGATCTGCCGCGTTTGTGATGCATGCGAAGTCTCCCCGACGACCGCCGGAACACCCGTCCGCAACCGTGAAAGCGGGTTCATTTGAACCTTAGGCTTCCGGTGCTTTTCGAGCTAAGTTCTTGAAAAGCTGGGGCGACCGATGGGACTTGAACCCACGACCCCCGGTACCACAAACCGGTGCTCTAACCAACTGAGCTACGATCGCCACATGCCGGGCGTAACGCCATCGACAGCGCGCGGCGATAGGCGGGGGACCGCTGTTCGTCAAGCATTGTTCGCGGGCGCCGCGGCCGGTAAAAGCCGCGGCATGGCTGGAAACGAGCATGTCGACATGGCGACCTCCGGCGCCGACCGCACCGCCGAGCGGCTGGCCGCGGTGCCCGGCATCCGGCGCGCGCCGAGCCCGAAGCTCGCGCAGTTCATGCTGCCGCATTTCCTGGATGCCGAAACCTGCGCCGCGCTGGTCGAGCGGATCGATGCGGGGGCGCATCCCTCGACCATCGCCGACCCCAATGGCGACACGGCGTTTCGCACCAGTTCGACCTGCGACCTCAATCATCGCGACCCGCTGGTCGCCGCGGTCAACCGGCGACTCCACGATCTCACCGGCATCGCGCCCGAATATGGCGAGCCGCTGCAGGGCCAGCGCTACGACGTCGGCGAGGAGTTCAAGGCGCACACCGACTATTTCGATCCGCACGGTGCCGATTGGGAAACCTTCTGCGCGGTGCCCGGCCAGCGCAGCTGGACGCTGATGATCTACCTCAACGAACCCGCGGCGGGCGGCGCGACGCGCTTCCTCGCCACCGGCAAGCTGCACCAGCCCGAAACCGGCAAGCTGCTCGCGTGGAACAATGTCCGCGCCGACGGCACCCCGAACCCCGACACGCTCCACCACGGGATGAAGGTGCGCAAGGGACGCAAATATATCATCACCAAATGGTTCCGCGAGCGGCCGTGGCCGTGGACGGACGGGGAACTGGGCTGACCGCCGAACAGCAGGGCCCGCCCGATCCGGAACCGCTTGCCCGAACCGGCGTTGAAAGAGCGTTCGGCAATCGCCGAAAGCCTTTCGCCCGCGCAGCGTCGCGGGTGCCATGATGGGAGGGTGGAATGACCGCACGAGCAGCCGTCCGCAGCACGGCGAAACGCAAACCGGAACAGCAGGCCAAGAGCGAGGCGATCGCGAAAGCCCGGGCGGTCGCGCCCGACGTGGCGGCGCGCATCGGCAGCACGCCGCGGACGAAATTCCGCGGCGACGCCGACATATTCGGCCGCCTGGTCGAGGATCACGACCGCCACCGCGCGCTGCTGGCGATGATCGAGGAGACCGAGGGCAAGTCGCCCGACCGCCAGCGACTGTTCCGCGAATTGACCAAGGAGCTGAAGGCGCATGCGGCGGCCGAGGAGCAGGCGCTGTGGTCGAGCGTGCTGCGCGATCCCGAGACCACCGACTTCGCGCGCCACGCGATCGCCGAGCACAAGGAGATCGACGACATGCTCGCCGACCTCGCCGCGCGCGACATGGCGTCGTCCGGCTGGCTGCGGCGGTTTGCGGGATTGAAGGACGAATATCTCCACCATATCCGCGAAGAGGAGCAGGAGCAGTTCGTCGCCGCCGAGGCGCATCTGAGCGCCACCGACGTCCGCTACATGCGCCGCGTCTTCAACCGCCGGAAGCGCGAGGAAAAGGCGGCCGCCAGGATCGAGCGGAAGATCAAGCTCAAGGACTGACGCATCGCGGCGGCGTTGCGCAGGATTTTCCGGCTACGCCCCTCCCCTCGTATATCCGCCAGCAAGTGCGGTCCTGCTCCCCGGCGTAAGCCGGGGTCCACGCGGAGGTAGCGCTACCCTTTCTGGACCCCGGCTTTCGCCGGGGAACGAGGCCCTGCAGGAAAAGGGACACCCCTCCCCCGGAGGGGAGGGATCGCTTCGAGCGCTTTACCGCACCAGCCGATACTGGAAGCTCAGCGTCAGCGTGTTGCCGACCTGCCCCGGCTCGACCGGCGCCTTGGCCATCTCCGCCTGCGCGACCATGCCGCGCGCATAGGGCATCGGCGGCTGCGGGCCCGAAAAGCCGCCTTCGCCGATCGACACCAGTTCGGCGCCGCGATAACCCGCGAGCCGCGCATAGTCGGCCGCCTTCGCCTCGGCCGCCTTGATCGCCGCGCCGCGCGCGCCGACCAGCATCGCGTCGGGGTCCTTCATCGCGAACCACGGCCCGTCGATATTGGTGCCGCCCGCCGCGACGAGCGTGTCGAGCAGTTCGCCGATCCGGTCGATCCGCTCCGTCGTCGCGCGCACGCTGTTCGTGACCTGATAGCCCAGGAAACGCGGCGGCTGGCCGTCGGTGCGATTGCTGTAATCATATTGCGGCGACAGGTTGATGCCGCTTGTCTGAATGTCCTCGGCCTTGATCCCGGCCTTCTTCGCCGCCGCGATCAGCTTGTCCATCGCCGCCGCATTCGTGCGCATCGCCTCGACCGCGGTCGGCGCGGTCGTCTGGACGCCGGCGCCGATCGTCGCCTGGTCGGGACGCGCCCGCACCTCTTCGTTGACGCTGAAGGAAAGAATGGGGCCCTGCGCCGTCGCTGTCGTCACCGTCGAACCTCCTGCCCCTTGCTGCGCGATCGCGGGCGCCGCGGCCGCCAGCATCCATCCGGCAGCCATAGCGGTGAGCATCTGCTTCGTCATTTCATTCTCCTGTTCACCGGAGGTCCGGTTCCTGATGATCGTCCCCCCCGTAACGCCGACGGAGCGAACCCGTTCCGGCCTTTGACCGCGCGGCGCTTGCATGAGGCTGAACGGACCGGTAGCGAGCCGTTCATCATGGCGGCTCCTATCTTATCCTACGAAGGACTCGGCCTGGTGCAGGGCACCGGCTGGCTGTTCCAGGATCTCGACATCTATATCGGCGCGCGCGACCGGCTGGCGCTGATCGGCCGCAACGGCGCCGGCAAGACGACGCTGCTCAAGCTGCTCGCCGGCTACATCGAACCCGACAAGGGCAAGCGCACCATCGTCCCCGGCACCCATGTCGTGCTGCTGGAGCAGGAACCCGACTTCACCGGCCATGCAACGCTGATGGACTATGCGACCAGCGGCGACCACGCGCCCGAGGCGCATGAAGTCGCGGCGATCGCCGACCAGCTCGGCATCGACATGGACCGCGCCGCCGCCAGCGCCTCGGGCGGCGAGCGCCGCCGCGCCGCCATCGCCCGCGCGCTCGCGCAGAACCCGGACGTGCTGCTGCTCGACGAGCCGACGAACCATCTCGACCTTGCGGCGATCGACTGGCTCGAATCCTGGCTGTCGCGCTTCACCGGCGCCTTCGTCGCGATCAGCCACGACCGTACCTTCCTGACCCGTCTGACGCGCCAGACGCTGTGGCTCGACCGCGGCAGCATCCGCCGCAAGGAAATCGGCTTCGGCGGTTTCGACGAATGGACCGAGGCGGTGTTTGCCGAGGAAGCCCGCGCCGCGCAAAAGCTGGATTCCAAGCTTCGGCTGGAGGCGCACTGGCTGGAGCGCGGAGTCACCGCGCGGCGCAAGCGCAACCAGGGCCGACTGGAAAAGCTCAAGGAAATGCGCGCGACGCGCGCCGCGATGATCGGCGGCCCCGGCGTCGCCAAGCTGGGCCTCGCCAACGACGACGTGCGGTCCAAGTCGGTGATCGTCGCGGAGAATATCTCCAAGACGTTCGGCGGCCGCACGATCATCAGGGATTTCACCTTTCGCGTCCAGCGCGGCGACCGCATCGGCATCGTCGGCGCGAACGGCGCGGGCAAGTCGACCCTGCTCAAGCTGCTGACCGGCGAGATCCGGCCCGACGAGGGCACGGTTACGCTTGCGCCGACGCTGGACGGCATCGTCATCGACCAGCAGCGCAGCCTGCTGTCGCCCGAAAAGAGCGTGCGCGACATCCTCGCCGACGGCGGCGACTGGGTCGACGTGCGCGGGGCGCGCAAGCATGTGCAGGGCTATCTGAAGGATTTCCTTTTCGACCCCTCGGTCGCCGAGGCGAGCGTCGGCGCGCTGTCGGGCGGCGAGCGCTCGCGTCTGCTGCTCGCGCGCGAATTCGCCCGCGAATCGAACCTGCTCGTCCTCGACGAGCCGACCAACGACCTCGACCTCGAAACGCTCGACCTGTTGCAGGAGGTGATCGCCGATTATCAGGGAACGGTGCTGCTCGTCAGCCACGACCGCGATTTCCTCGACCGCACGGTGACGGTGACGCTGGGTCTAGACGGATCGGGCAAGGTCGACATCGTCGCGGGCGGCTATGCCGACTGGGAGGCGAAGCGCAGCAAGCCGGCGGCCGCGAAGGCCCGAACCGCGACGGCCGACACGGCTCCGCCGCCACCGCCGCAGGCGCGCAAGAAACTGAGCTACAAGGACCAGCGCGACTACGACCTCCTGCCGGCCCGCATCGAGGAGATCGAAGCGGAAATGGCAAGCATCGAGACCGAACTGTCCGACGGCAGCCTGTTCACGCGCGACAATGCACGCTTCACCGCGCTGACGACGAAACTCGACACGTTGCGCGACGAAAAGGCGGCGGCGGAGGATCGCTGGCTGGCGCTCGCCGAGGAAGTCGAGGCACTGGGATAACGTCGACTTAGGGGTGGTAAGCGGCCATGGCCTTCTTGCGTCATCCCGGACTTGATCAGGGATGACGATCAGAGAGGTTCGCTTGCAGCCGCCCCCATCCGGAATCACCCTATCCCGTAAAACCGCGCCAGCCGGTCGAGCGCCAGCCCCAGCACCAGCTTGCCCGACCGCGCCGGCCAGCCGAGCGCCTTTTCCGCGCCGCCGATCCCCTCGCCCGCGCAGATCACGCGCCAGCAGATGTCGGCGAGCCCCGGCCCGACATGGTCGATCGCCGCGTGAAAGCGCCGGTGCGCATCGATCCGGGCGAGCGAGGCGTCCGATGCCCGCGCGCCGCCGCGGCTTTTCGCAGGCGGCGCCGCATCCCAGCGCATCGTCACCCGCGCCGCCAGCCCCGCGCGCTCATAATCGGCGCGCAGCCGTTCGCCCGCGGCAAGCTGCGGCGCGGTCAGCAACCCGCGCGCGGCGAGCCAGGCGATCGGGCTTTCGGCGACATTGACCGTGACATGCCGCATCACCTGCGGCCCCGTCTTGCCAGGATCGATCCGGTCGTCGGGATGGAGGCGGGTTTCGAGGCGGCGTGCGGTCATCGGCTTCTCCTTTGGGGTGTCCGGAAAGATTCGCGTTCAAACCGCGCTTGACATCTGGATATTTTGTAGGAAAGAAAAAACCGATTTGGTTATCGGAGCCGCACCATGATCAACAGCATCCGCACCGTCCGCCGCGCAAAGGGCCTGACGCTGGAAGAGGTCGCGCAGCGATGCGACCCGCCGACGACCGCGCAGACGATCGGCCGGCTCGAAACCGGCACGCGCACCCTTTCGCTCGGCTGGATGAACCGGATCGCGAAAGCGCTCGGCGTCGAGGCGGCCGAACTCGTCCGGCTTCCGCAGGACGCGCAGCTTACGATCACCGCGCTGCTCGGCGCCGACGGCGCGCAGGCACCGACGCGGGTCGAGCAGGCGCTGACCGCGCGGCCGGGCGAGGACATGGTCGCGGTGCGCGTCACCTCGTCGATCGGCGACTATCGCGCGGGCGACGAAATCTGGTGCCGGCGGATCGAGGGCGACTGGACGGCTGCGCTCAACCGCGACCTGCTCGTGCCGCGCCCCGCCGGGCGCTACATCTTCGCCCGCCTGCTCAACGTCGACGGCGAAAAGCTTCATCTGCTGCCGCTCGGGGTCGGGCAGCGGCAGCAGGTGGTGAGCAATCCGCTCTGGGCCGCGGTCGCGGTGCGGCTGATCCGCACGCTGTGAGGTTCGCTCCCATGTTCCAGCCTCTCGCCCTTGCGACCCCGGACCCGATCGGCAATTATTCCTTTTCCACAGGTAACCGTTCCCCGGCGAAAGCCGGGGTCCAGATGGCACAGCGCTGCCCCGTTTGGACCCCGGCTTTCGCCGGGGCACAGGCCCTTACTTGCCTGAAGGCTATGTACGCCGACCCGATCCGGGGGAAGCAATCCAGGGCGGTTCGCGCACGCTTGGGATTGCCGCGTCGCCTTCGGCTCCTCGCAATGACGCATTCCGTCTATCCGTCGCCGTGACGCTCCGTATCCTCTCGATCGCCACGCTGTTTCCCGACGCGGCGCGGCCGAACTTCGGGCTGTTCGTCGAAAGGAGCCTGCGCGCGCTGGCGCAGCAGCCGGGCATCGCCCTGACCGTCGTCGCGCCGGTCGGCCTGCCGCCCTTCCCGCTGTCGCTCCACCCGCGCTATCGCGCGCTGCGCAGCCTGCCGCGAACCGAGACGTGGAACGGCATCGCCGTGCATCGTCCGCACTTCCCGCTGATCCCGCGCCATGGCGCACGCTTCAACCCCGCGCTGGTGGCGCGCGCGGTGCTGTCGGCGGTGCGCGGCGCGGCGTTCGACGTCGTCGACGCGCAATTCTTCTATCCCGACGGCCCCGCCGCGATGCGGGTCGCGGCGGCGCTCGGCCTGCCCTTCTCGGTCAAGGCGCGCGGCGCCGACATCAGCCATTTCGGCCATGCCGCAGCGACGAAGGCCCAGCTGCTCGCCGCCGCCGACGGGGCCGCCGGGCTACTCGCCGTCTCCGAAGCGATGCGCCGCGACATGGCGGCGATCGGAATCGATCCCGGCAAGGTCGCGATCCATTACACCGGCATCGACGGCGAGCGCTTCCGCCCCGGCGACCGCGCCGCCGCGCGCGCGGCGCTCGGCATCGGGACCGATCCCGTCATCGCCACCGTCGGCGCGCTGATCCCGCGCAAAGGCCAGGCACTGGTGATCGAGGCGCTGCCCATGCTGCCGGGGGTGCACTATTGGCTTGCCGGCGCGGGGGAAGAAGAAGGCCGCTATCGCGCGCTTGCCGAGCGGCTCGGCGTCGCCGGGCGGGTCCACATGATGGGCCCGGTCGCCAACGCCGACCTGCCGACGCTCTATCGCGCCGCCGATGCGGTGGTGATGCCGTCGGTCAGCGAAGGGCTGGCCAATGCCTGGGTCGAGGCGCTCGCCTGCGGTACGCCGATCGTGATCAGCGACGCGGGCGGCGCGGCCGAACTCGTCGCTTCACCGGCCGCCGGGCGCATTGTCGAGCGCACGCCCGACGCCATCGCCGCGGCGGTGCGCGCAATCCTCGCGGCGCCGACCGGGCAAGCGGAGGTCGCGGCCAGCCTCGCCGGCCGCTTCGACTGGGACCGCAACGGCCGCGAACTCGCCGACCATCTGCGTCGCTGCGCGGGACGATAGGCCCCGCCGGGTATCAGACCACCGCGCCGTCGTCCGAGCGCGCGACACGCTCGGCGCCGCTGGTCGCGGCCGAGGTGCGCGGCACGAAGCTGTGCGGGCCGACCTTCAGCCAGACCAGCACCGGCGTCGACATCAGCACCGACGAATAGGTGCCGACGAACACGCCGAGCAGCATCGCGGCGGTGAAGCCGAAGATCACGTCCGGCCCGAAGACGAGCAGCACGCCCAGCGCCAGGAACATCGCGACGCTGGTCATCACCGTGCGCGACAGCGTTTCGTTGATGCTGAGGTTGAGCAGCGGAATAATTTCCATCTTGCGGTATTTCTTCAGATTCTCGCGAATCCGGTCATAGACGACGATCGTGTCGTTGAGCGAATAGCCGACGATCGTCAGCAGCGCCGCGACGCTGTTGAGATCGAACTGCAACTGCGTCACCGCAAAGAAGCCGAAGGTCAGCGACACCTCGTGGAACAGGCGGCCGAGCGCCCCGACGCCGAACTGCCATTCGAAGCGGATCCAGATGTAGATGGAGATGCCCAGCACCGCGAGCGCCAGGCTGATCGCGCCGGTTCGCAGCAGTTCGTCCGATACCTTGCCCGAAACGGTTTCAACCGCGCCCGTTTTCGCGTTGGGGAAAGCCTTGTGAATCCCGGCGACCAATTGCTCGCCGGCACGATCGGCGCTTTCCTTGTCGCCTTCGGGCAATCCCGTGCGGATGGACACCGCGCTGTCCGAACCGAATTGCTGGATCGTCGGTTCGCCGAGTCCGATCTTGTCCACCTCGCTCCGGATCTCTTCGATCGGCGGCATCGTGCCCACGAAATCGACGCGGACCGACTGGCCGCCGACGAAATCGACGCCCAGGTTCAACCCGCGCACCGCGACGAGCGCGATCGAGATGACCACGAGCAGGAAGCTCATGGTCGAGGCGACCTTCCGCCAGCGCAGAAAGTCGATGTTCGTATCGTCGGGGACGAGTTTCAGCAGGCGCATCGTTCAGCTCCCTCAGATATGGATCGCCGTCGGGCGCTTGGCGCGAAGCCAGTGCGCGACGAACATGCGCGTAACGGTGACGGCGGTGAAGACGCTGGTCACGATACCGATGGTCAGCACCACCGCGAACCCCTTGATCGGGCCCGACCCGAACCAGAACATCAGCGCCGCCGCGATGACGTTGGTGACGTTGGCGTCGAAGATCGCGCGGCTCGCCTCGGTATAGCCCAGCTCCACCGCCTGGAACGGCCGGCGTCCGCGTTTCAACTCCTCGCGAAGCCGCTCGTTGATCAGCACGTTCGCATCGACCGCGGCACCGATGGTCAGCACGAAGCCCGCGATGCCCGGCAGGGTCAGCGTCGCGTTGAACGCCGCCATGGTCGCGATAATCAGGAAGACGTTGAAGATCAGCGCGATGTTCGCATAAACGCCGAAGCGGCCATAGACGACGAGCATCAGCACCAGCACCGCGACGGTCGCGATGATCCCGGCGATCACGCCCTTCTCGATCGAATCGGCGCCGAGTTCGGGGGTCACCGTCCGTTCCTCGACCACCGTCATCTTCACCGGCAGCGCGCCCGAGCGCAGCGAGATGGCGAGCGCATTGGCGCTGGCGACCGAGAAGCTGCCCGAAATCTGCGCGCTGCCGCCTAGGATCGGCTCGTTGATCGAGGGCGCCGAAAGCACCTGGCCGTCGAGTACCATCGCGAAGCGCTTGCCGACATTCTGCGCGGTGACGCGCGCGAAAGTGCTCGAGCCCGCGGCGTCGAACCGGATCGTCACCACAGGCTGGTTCGACTGCGGATCATAGCTTTGCCGCGCGTCGATGAGCTGCTCGCCGCTGATCATCACCTGTCGGCTCAACACCTCGAAAGGCGCCCCGCCGCCTTCGCCCTTGGCATAAGGCACGATCTCGCTGCCGACCGGCACGCGGCCCTGCATCGCCTCGTTCGGGTCGGCGTTGGCGTCGACCATGCGGAATTCGAGCCGCGCGGTCTTGCCGATCAGGTCCTTCAGCGCCTTCGGGTCCTGAAGCCCCGGCACCTGGACGACGACCCGGTCGTCACCCTGGCGGATGATCGTCGGCTCGCGCGTGCCGAGCGCGTTGACGCGGCGGTCGATGATGTCGCGCGCGGTATCCATCGCGCGGCTGACCGCCTGTGCCTGCCCGGCGCGGGTCGGGGTCAGCACGATGCGCGTCGTGTCGACGACGTCGATGTTCCAGTCGCGCTGGCCGGTCAGCCCGGCGCCCTGCGTCTCGGCAAACAGCCGCTCGCGCGCGGCATCGAGCTTCGTCTGGTCGCGGACGAGGAAACTGATCTTGCCGCCCGCATTCGACAGTTCGCCGATCGCGATGTCGTCGTCGGCGCCGCGTTCGCCGCGCATCGCGGTACGCACCGTCTTTTCCATGTTGGCCAGCTGCGTCTTCTGCAGGTCGGCGACGTCGGCCTCGAGCAGAAGGTGGCTGCCGCCCGCAAGGTCGAGGCCGAGGTTGACCTTGATCTGGGCAAAGCCGGGAAGGCTTTCGAATGCCTTCGTCGGCAGGAAGCTGGGAATGGAAAAGAGGATGCCGGCCAGCAGGATGAGGCTGATGCCGAGGGTCTTCCAGCGCGGGAAATCGAGCATGACTGGGATTCCGTTGGTCTGGGCGGAAGCGGCGGTCGCCGCCGCCGCATCAGTCGTTGGCGGGCTTGCCGCCGGGCTGGAGAACGTCCGACAGGGTCGATTTGACGACCTTGATCTTCACGCCCTGCGCGATTTCGACATCGGCGAAATCATCGTCGACGCGCGTCACCTTGCCGACGATGCCGCCGCCGGTAACGACCTGGTCGCGCGGCTTCACCGCCGCGATCTTGGCGCGATGTTCCTTCATCCGCACCTGCTGCGGGCGGATCAGGAAGAACCAGAACACAACGAAGATCAGGACATAGGGCGCCAGCATCAGCAGGCTGGCGGCCCCGCCCCCCGATCCGGCCGCCTGGGTCAGAAGCAGTGTCGTCGACATGGATGAAAACTTTCCGTTCGAAAGCGCCGCCGCCCGCAGGAAGGGCCGGCGCATAGAAATCTGGCGCGGCGCCTATCACGCAGGGGCGGCGCGCGCAACCGGCGGCTTGAGCCCTCCCCGCGACAGGCCGCGGCAAGATGGGGACCGGACAGCGCCGATCAAGGGTCGCCATCCGTCCGTCGCATATCGCCTCCGGCTCTCCTCAGGAGAGCCTTGCATCGCCGGCCAAGCCGCGCTAGGGGCCTCGCCTGCCCAATCGGGCCGGTCGGGACGTAGCGCAGCCTGGTAGCGCATCACACTGGGGGTGTGGGGGTCGGAGGTTCGAATCCTCTCGTCCCGACCAATTTTCTTCGATTATATTCAATCGCTTATGCGAGTCCGCTTGGCGGCTGGACTTCGATTCGCGCCTATTCGCCACCCGCTGGTGGTGCACTGGTGGTGCGGTCAATCCAGAACACCTGGCCGCTCGGGAAGGCTCGTAAGCGCTCCCTTGTCGTCCGAATCCCGGAGGCCATCAACGGGGATCAATCCCCGGAAACAGGCATGTCCTGCCGCGCCGAAACGTAGAATAATATGGCGGCGCCCGGCGCGCAGAGGGCCACCAGCGCCGCAAGCGACCACCGCAAACCATCCGCGCCGAACAACAGGTCCGACATCAAGGCCACGCCAAGCGGCCCGAACGTCATGCCGATCAATCCGATAAGCAGATAATAGAGCGCCGCGGCCATGCCCCGTTGATGAGGCGGAATAGCCGCCTGAAAAGCCGCGATGCCGAGGCCGGAAGGCACGGTATAGGCGAACAGGCCCGCCGCCAGCCACGCGAGGGCCGCCGAGGCAGTGCTGCTGGCAAAGCCGAGCGCCATCAACGGAGCGACCAACGCCGCAGCGCCGGCGCATGCGATCAGCGAGGGCGTCCCCCACCGCGCCGGAATCCTGCCGGCGAGCCAGGCACCGAACAGCCCGCCGGCGCCGCCGAAAAGCAACAGCACCAGCCCGTATTGCAGACCGACCTCGCCCGGGGACATGCCGTAGCTCCGCATGAAGAAGGCGGGAATCCAGCCCAGAAGCCCATAGGCGAGAACGGCATAGAGCGTCATCGCCATCAGGAGCGGCCCCAGCGACCGGCGGTGCAGCCGCAGATGAGCGTAGAGCGATGGTCCGCCCTGCGGCTTGAGCGAAGCGCCGGATCCACGGCGCGGTTCGGTCATCGTCAGCGCCGCCGCCGTGACGATGAATCCGCCCGCTCCGACGATGATGAAGACAGCTTTCCAGGATGCGATGTCGCCGACGAACGGCATGGCGAAGCTTGGGGTCGATGCGACTAGAGCGACCACCAGGCCCCCGACAATCAGGGACGCGCCTGCGCCCATGCTCGATGCCGCGGTATAGACACTCATCGCCAGGGCACGCTTCTCCGGCGGAAAGGAGTCGGAAATCAGCGAGATGGCGGAAGGCGGCAAGGCAGCCTCTCCCGCGCCCACGCCCAGGCGCGCCGCCAGAAGCTGCCCAAAGCTATGCGAAAATCCGCACGCAACCGTGGAGGCGCACCAGATGGCGCTGCCGGCGGCGACGAGCATAGGGCGCGAGAAACGATCCGCCAGCCATCCGAAAGGCAGGCCGAGCAGCGTGTAGAGGAGCGCGAAGGCCACCCCCTGCAACAAGGCGAATTCGGTGTCGCTGAGATCGAGGTCCGCCTGGATCGGTTCGACGAGCAGCCCGATGAGCACCCGATCGACAAAGGAAATCAGATAGGCGGCAAACAGCACGGCGACCGTCCACCACGCCGTTCGACCGGGCGGATAGAGCGGAAGGGGTGCAGTGGGTGCGCCGTCGCCTTTCGTCATATGATGCCGCGCTCCAATGCGTCCCTGTGCCGCGGATCGGCGATCGCGATCAGACGCCGCCGCCGCTCGGCCTCATCGCATCCCTGCAGTTCCGTCGCACCGAATTGCGTCGCCACGACGTCGACGTCGGTGCGCGGCGTGGAAACGCGCGCGAGGGGCCGCGCCGTGATCCCGCTTGCGGACCCGTCGCCGGGACTCGCGTTGAGCGCGATTATGCTGCGTCCTCCAGGAGCTTGCGCCGCGGCCCGCGCGAAGTCGGGCTGTCCCCCGATCGCGCCGACGAAGCGTGATCCCGCCATCTCTCCATTCACCTGTCCCTGCAAATCGACGGACAAGGCACCGTTCACCGCGACCATATTGTCTTGTTCGATCGCCCCGAGGTGCGTTTCATCCACACCGGCCAGTTCGATGGCGGCATTACGTTCCACGAACCTGTAAAGGGCGGCATCGCCCATCACCGAACCGATCGTCGCGATTCCGGGCTTGCGGCTTTTCCGTGCGCCCGTGGCCGCGCCGCGCTCGATCAGGCCCGCCAATCCCTTGCTCAAAAGGCCGCTGTGAATGCCAAGGTCGCGGCGATCCCCGATAAGGTAGGTCAAGGCTTCGGGTACGCTGCCGACGCCCAGTTGCAAGGTCGCGCCATCCTCGACGTAAGGGGCAATATGGCCGGCGATCCTGCGTGCGACATCGTCGGGCGGATGTACCGCGAGTTCCGGCGGCGCGCGATCAGTCGGAACGATCACGTCGATATCCTCCGGCCCCACGGAGATGCCGTGCAGCGTAGGCAGCGCGCTGCTGACCTCTGCAATGACCACGCGCGCGTGACGAATGGCATCACGCAAATAAAGAGCCGTCAGCCCGAGCGAATATCTTCCGTCCGGTCGCGGCGGCGGCAAAGCGATCATCACGACATCGAAAACCATGCGGCGCGCGGCGAGCAATCGCGGAATGCGCCCCATGGAAACGGGTACGATGTCCAGCACCGCCGCGTCCGCGAGCCGCCGCGTCGTGCCCAACGCCCCATAGCTGCGAAAGCGGATGGCGTCGGCATGCTCGGCCCGAAACGTGCCGGCAAGGCCCATGCCGACGAAAACCGAGACGTCCGTCAGCGCGTATCGCTGCGCCAGAAAGGCTTCCGCAAGGGACCGGGGCTCGGACGCGCATTCGGCAAAGAGGACTGTATCGCCCGGACGTACGAGCGCCGCGAAATCAATCGCTCCAGGCGCGACGCGCCTCACCCCCGGTCACTCGCTCCGGTCGGCACAGCTTCGGCTTGCCTTACCGCAGGCCCGTCGATCACGAAGCGATCGGCCGACCTCCGCGCCAACTTGTCGATGACATCGAGGCCGTTCGCCGGCGCGGAGATGAGCAAATGGAGCGAGGGGGCGATCATGCCGCGGGCATACGGTGCATCAGCGCGGCCCGCTCACACACGGCCACCAGTTCATCGGCCTGATTATAAGCCTCGTGAACGAAGGTCACGATGCCCTGATCGGGGCGCGAGCCACTCTCCCGCTTGTCCTTGACGATCGTGACGACGCGAATCGTGTCGCCGTGAAAGACCGGCTTGGGAAAGCGCACGTCGGACATCCCGAGATTGGCGACCGTCGTGCCGAGGGTGGTATCATTCACGGTCATCCCGATCATCAGACCGAGCGTGAAGAGCGAGTTCACAAGAGGTCTTCCGAATTCGGTCGTCTTCGCGAATTCAAAGTCGATATGCAGCGGCTGAACATTCAGCGTCAGATTCGAAAAGAGCATGTTGTCATATTCGGTCACGCTACGCCGCCACGGATGCTCGAACCGCTGGCCGACCTCGAACTGCTCGAACCACAGGCCGCTCACAGGAGCGAATCCGCAAGGCGCAGCGCGATCGCGTCCTCCGACGCACCCAGTCCAGCCGCGGCATCGCCAAGCGTCGCGGTCGAGACCCGGCTGCCGGTGCGCTGAATGTCGCCCGCCAGCGTCCGCGCCGCGGCCAGCGCCAGCCACATGCGCGCATCGCCGTCCGCGACCGTTTCCGCCGCTTCGATCGCCATCGCACTCTCGGCCAGGCGAACATGGAAGGCGGGATCGTCCGACTGCCCCCCCGCAGCACTGGCAAGCCAGGCTTCATAGCTCGCCCGTACTGCCCCCAGCAGATCGCCGAGCTTTCCGGGCGGGGGTGCGGTCAGCCCGCGAGCGCCGCCCGCCTCGCCCCGCCTGGCTTCCGCACGGCCGATGATCGATCGCTGCACCTCGGACGCCCCCTCATAAATCGTCGTGGGCCGGGCGGCGCGAACGAGCGCCTCGATCTCCTGACCCACGATCACGCCGCGTCCGCCGTGGATCTGCTGGGAATCGTGGATCACCTCGAGCGCGGCTTCGGTCGCGAAAGCCTTGGCGATCGCGCCTTCGACGACCGTGCGCTGACCCGCATCGCGAAGCTGCGCGGCGCGTGCGACCAGGGCGGCCCCGCCGGCGACGAGCGCCGCCATGCGCCCCAGCTTGAGTCGGATGCCAGGCAGCGCCGCGAGAGGCGCGCCAAAGGCCTGGCGGCTTTTCGCCACGTCGAGCGCGAGATCCAGCGCGCGCCGCGCCATGCCGACGGTTGCCGCGCCAACCGACGGCCGGAAGATCTCCAGCGTGCCGAGGGAAGCCCGAAGCCCGTCGCCCGATTCCCCGAGCCGTTGCCTGTCGGACACCCTGCATTCGTCAAAATCGAGGTAGCCGATCGCGTGCGGAGCCTGGAGGTGGATATCGCCGCGCGCGGTGAAACCGGGAGTATCCTTTTCGATGAGAAAGGCCGTCACCGCGCGCCGGTCCTCTTCGCCGCCGGTCCGGGCGAAGGTGATATAGACATCGGCGTCGGGTGCGCCGGAAATGAACATCTTCGAGCCATTGATGATCCAGTCCTCGCCGTCCCGGCGGGCACGGGTCTTCATTCCGAGAACGTCGGATCCGCTGTGAGGTTCGGTCAGCGCAAAGGAAAAGAGCATGCTGCCCGACGTCAGACCCGGCAGATAGCGCGCATGCTGGTCATCGCTGCCCATGCGAAGGATGGCGCTGGTGCCAAGGCCCTGGATGGCAAAATGCGTATCTATCAGCGGCTCATGATAGCCGAAGCGTTCGCGCAGCAGGCACAACAGATGCGAATAGCGGTCGAGCTGGCCGGCACCGCCATAGGCCTCCGGGAGGGCCAGTCCGAACAGATTTTCCCTCGCCAGCGCTTCGATCAGCGGGCGACAGGTGCGGTCGTGTTCGGGCCATGAACGCACGATAGGCACAAGCGTGTCGCGACACAGCCGATCGACCCGATCGATAAGGGCTTGATCGTCCATATAAGCGGAAGCACCTGTTCGCGCAGTGGAATTCATGGGTTTCACCTCATTTGGCTTCGGGCGCGACGAGACCGGAACGCCCTGCCGCTTGACAGTGGATATCTACACATACTACTCAGTAGGTCAATAGCGATGCGGGGCTTGGTCGGGCATCGTGACAGCGACATTCGCGGCGCGAATGCCGGCAGCAAAGGGAGTAGAACGCTTGGCCCAAATGTCTGACGAACGGCTCTTGCATGCCTATCGGATCATGGAGCGTTCGATATTGCTCGAGCGCGCCGTGCTTCGCCTCATCGAGGATGGCACGGCTCGCATCTTGCTGCATTCGGGACGCGGGCAGGAAGCGATCGGCACTGGAACATGCGCTGCGCTGCGGCCGGACGACATGCTGTTCTACAGCCACCGCGGCGTAACCCAGCTGCTTGCGAAGGGCATGCAGGTCGGGCCGCTGCTGGGGGATTTCCTCGGCAGGGTGGACGGCGCGACGGGCGGCCTCGGGGCGGGCATCGTGCACGCCGTCGACCCCTCGCTTGGCCTGATGGGATCGAGCGGGACGCTCGGCGGCGGCTTCGTTCTCTCGGCGGGTGCGGCCCTTGGGGCTCGCAAGCTTGGCGACGACCGGGTCTCCGTCCACATTTTCGGCGAGGGGTCCGCAAATCGGGGGACCTTCCATGAAGCGGCCAATGCCGCAGCGCTTTGGAAGCTGCCGATGGTATGGCTTTGCGAGAACAACGGTTATTCGGTCTCGGTCGCGCATCGGGACGCGACATCCGTCGAAAATGTGGCGGACCGGGCGCTGGCATATGGAATGCCAAGCAAAATCGTCGACGGACAGGATGTAGAGGCGGTGCATGATGCCGTGGAGGAAGCGGTGGGCCGCGCACGGGCCGGCGATGGCCCCACGTTGATCGAGGCGAAAACCCTCCGCTTTCGCGGGCATTATGAAGGCGATCCCCAGACTTACCGCGACAAAGCGGAGTTGGAAGCGATGAAAACGCGCGATCCTCAGGCGATCGCGGCGCAGAGGCTTCTCGAAAGAGGTGTGGAACAGCATCGTCTCGACCAGATCCGGGCCGAGGAGGCAGAGGCGATGGAACGCGCTGTCGAGCATGCGCTATCGGCCGCCAAGCCCGGGCCCGAGCGAATTTTCGAAGGACTGTTGAGCGCGGGAGGCGCCGCATGAGCGAAGAGCCGGCCAATGGCGTGCGTACGCTGAGCTACCGCGCGGCGCTGCGCGAGGCGCTGATCGAGGAGATGCAGCGCGACGAGCGCGTTTTCATGATGGGGCAAGACGCCGGCCCATTCGGAGGCGTGTTCGGCGTCTCGAAGGGATTGTCCGACATGTTCGGAACCGATCGCGTCTTCGATACGCCGATTTCCGAAGCCTTCATCGTCGGCGGCGGCGTGGGCGCAGCGCTCGCCGGGGCGCGCCCGATCGTGGAACTGCAATATGCGGATTTCGCCCTGATCGCGATGGACGAAATCGTCAACAAGGCCGCAAAGTGGCGCTACATGCATGGCGGCAAGCAAACCGTGCCGCTCGTCATTCGCGCGCCCGAGGGCGTCGTCGGGGGACTTGGTCCCGAACATTCCCAATCGCTGGCACAATATTTCTGGCACAGCTTCGGCCTGAAGGTCGCGATGCCGGCGACGCCCGCCGATGCGAAGGGAATGCTGAAGGCGGCGATCCGGGACGACGACCCCGTGCTGTTTCTCGAAAACAAGTCCCTCTACAATCGACGCGGTCCGGTGCCCGATGGCGATTATATCGTGCCGCTCGGCGTTGCCGCGACGCTGCGCAAGGGCGATGCCGTGACCATCGTTGCCTGGTCGCGCATGGCCACCATCGCGCTCGAAGCGGCCGGGCTGCTGAACGATCGGGGCATTTCCTGCGAAGTGATCGATCCGCGGGGTATTCGTCCTTTGGATCTGGACGCCATCCTGGCATCGGTGAAACGCACCGGACGCCTCGTCGTCGTGCACGAGGGGCCGGTCACGGGCGGCCTGGCGGGCGAACTGGTCGCCAAGGTCGTGGAAAACTGCTTTGCGTCGCTTCACGCCGCCCCCGTGCGCGTGGGCGGAGTCGATACCTATGTGCCACAGAATCTCGATCTAGAAGGCTTGCTGACTCCGCCCGTCGCGGCGGTGGTCGATGCAGTCGAAACCGTGCTGGGCGCCTCTCGGATAAAGGGATGAACATGTTCGACATCAAACTGACCAAGCTCGGCCAAACCATGGAAGAAGGCACGGTGACGGCCTGGTTCAGAACCGTCGGCGAGCGATTCGAGGTGGGAGACCCGCTCTATGAATGCGAGACCGAGAAGGCGCTGACCGAAGTCGAGGCGACACGGGCGGGTATATTGCGCGAGATACTGGTGTCCGACGGGGATGTCGTCGAAGTGGGAACGGTGATCGCACGCGCCGACGAGGTGGACTAACATGGGCACCACGCTCGAAACGCTGGCGGGCGTACCCAAGGCCATGGCGGGCGCGATGGCGCGAAGCTGGTCGGAGATACCGCATTTTGCCGAAATCATCCTGATCGATGCCGCCCCGATGCAGGCACGCCTCGCGGCGGAACGCGCGCGGCTTGCGGACGATCCCGTCGCGCCGCGCATCTCGATCAACGATATCGTCGTCCATGCCGCCATAGCGGCGCTGGTCGAGGAGCCGGCCCTCAACGGCATATTCGCCAACGGCAAGATCGAAAGGCCCGACACGATTTCAGTCGCCGTCGCGGTCGCCACCGACCATGGGTTGATGACTCCCGTCCTGCGGGACGCGAACGACCTCACATTGCCCGAAATATCCGCCCGGATCGTCGAATTGCGAGCGGCCGCAGCCGCGCGGCGGCTGGCACCCGATCAATTCGAAGGCGCCGTGATGACGATTTCGAATCTCGGCGCTTATGGCATCGATACGGGCTTCCCCACCATCAACCAGCGCCAAAGCGCCTTGCTGTTCGTCGGCTCTCTGGCGCAGCGTCCCTTCGTGATCGATGGCGCCGTCGTCGCGCGGCCGACGATGTATCTGACACTCGCGTGTGATCATCGCATGGTCGATGGCCTTACGGCGGCGCGTTATCTCGCTTCGCTGCGCGGGCTTTTGACGGGAGCGGCCGAATGATGGGACATCTTGCGGGACGCGTCGCGGTGGTAACCGGCGCCGGACAGGGTCTGGGACGCAGCTACGCGATTGGTCTGGCGCGCGCGGGCGCGCGCGTCGTGGTCAACGACATCGGCCGCGCGGAAACCGATACGGGACCCGCGTCGACGGCGCATCTGGTGGCTAAGGAGATTTGCAACAAAGGCGGCGAGGCTGTCGCCAACACCGACAGCGTCGCCACCGCCGCCGGGGGACAAGCCATCGTCGATGCGGCAACAGAGGCTTTCGGGCGGATCGACATCCTCGTTTCCAATGCGGGGATCGAGCGCAATCAAAGCTATGCGAAATCCACCGCAAGCCAGTGGGACGACGTGATCGACGTCCACCTTCATGGCACGCACCATCTGTGCCGGGCCGCCTGGCCGAAGATGATCGAACAGCGTCACGGGCGGCTGATACTCGTGACGTCCCCCTCCGGCTTGTGGGGCAATTTCTCCCAGGCATCCTATGCGGCGGCGAAGATGGGCATTATCGGGCTCGCGAACGTCCTCGCGATCGAAGGCAGGCGCTACGGGATTCTCGTCAACAGCCTGGCGCCCATTGCGACGACTCCGATGTCGGAGCATCTCCTTTCGCCCGAATTGGCCGCGAACCTGTCGCCGGACAAGGTGACGCCCGCCGTTTTGAAGCTGGCGTCGGACGACCTCGAGACCAGCGGAGCCATCATCGTCGCGGGAGGCGACTGGTTCGCGTCGGCTCATATAGCCGTCTCTCCGGGCGCGCGGATCACTGGCGGCGACAGCCTGGAGGCGGTGTGGGACAAGGTCGTCTCGAGCGACGGCCTGCGTCCCGGCGCCCCGCTCGATCCCGATACGTTGCACCGGATGTTCGTCGGATAGCGACAGCCATCCCCTTCCCGCATGCGGCCGCGGCCGTCCGGACCGACCTTTTTGAACAGCGACAGGCGGATTGACCATGAATTTTGAGCTTAGCGATACCCAGAAAGAAGTGCAGTCGGCGGTACGAGCGCTCGCCGGAACATTCGATGATGCCTATTGGCGCGAGCGCGACGAGAAACACGAGTTCCCCTGGGATTTCTACAATGCCTTTGCCGAGAAAGGCTGGCTCGGAATTGCGATTCCGGAAGCCTATGGCGGCAGCGGCCTCGGCATCACGGAAGCCGCGATCCTGCTGCAGGAAGTCGCGGCCTCCGGCGCAGCCATGAATGGCTGCAGCCCCATGCATCTGAGCATCTTTGGCGTCAATGTCGTGGCCAAACATGGCTCTGAGGAGTTGCGGCGCTCGCTCCTTCCCCGCGTTGCGAGCGGCGAATGCCATGTCTGTTTCGCCGTGACCGAGGCCGATGCCGGCACGGACACCACACGCATCCGGACCTTCGCCCGGCGAACGGACAACGGCTATGTCATCAACGGCCGCAAGATCTGGATCACCAAGGCCCTCGATTCCGAAAAGATGATCCTCGTCACCCGGACGAAACCACGAGAAGAATGCGCGAAGCCCACCGATGGCATCACGCTGTT
This sequence comes from Sphingopyxis sp. MG, assembly GCF_002953155.1. Lineage (NCBI taxonomy): Bacteria > Pseudomonadati > Pseudomonadota > Alphaproteobacteria > Sphingomonadales > Sphingopyxidaceae > Sphingopyxis > Sphingopyxis sp. MG. Next base: position 1,224,459 of record NZ_CP026381.1, on the reverse strand, counting down.
CCTGATCGATATCGACCGTTCGAAGATTTCGATCCGGCCGATCGAAAAAATGGGCCGCAATGCCGTGGCCTCGACCGAAGTCTTTATCGACGATCTCGAAGTACCTGCGTCGGCCCGCATCGGGAAAGAGGGAGAAGGGTTCCGCTATCTTCTCGACGGGCTCAATCCCGAGCGGATCCTGCTCGCGCATGAATCTCTCGGCATCGGTTACGCGGCGCTGCGCCGCGCTGTCCGCTATGCCAATGAGCGCGTCGTCTTCAACAGGCCGATCGGCGCCAACCAGGCCATCCAGCACCCGCTAGCCCAGGCCCATGCGAACTTGCAGGCCGCCGAACTGCTGGCGCGCAAGGCGGCATGGCTTTATGATCGCGGAGAGTCGTGCGGAGCCGAAGCCAATATGGCAAAGCTCCTTTGCGCCGATGCGGCCTTTTACGCCGCCGACCGGGCCGTCCAGACGCTTGGAGGTCTGGGCTATGCCGCGGAATATGACGTGGAGCGATATTTCCGTGAAGCGCGTCTGATGCGTATCGCGCCCATCAGCCAGGAAATGGCGCTGAACTATATCGCCCAGCAAGTGGTCGGCTTGCCGCGATCCTATTGAGGAGGCAGGCGTGCGCGAAGGGCTGTTTGACCGCATCGAGCAACAAGATTCCGAGCGCGTGGCCCTCATCGTCACGCACGACACAGGCGACGAGCCCGTCCGCTACGGCACGTTGATCGAAGCGGCGCGCTGCTGGGCCGCGCTATTTGCCGCCAGGGGACTCGAACAGGGCGATCGGGTCGCGCTGTGGCTTCCGAATATTGCCGCATGGCCGGCAATCGAGCTGGCCGCGGCCTATAGCGGAGTGGTCGTCGTCCCGATCAATACGCGGTGGCGCGCGACAGAAATCGGTCATCTGCTTCGTCGAACGCGACCAGCGTTGATCATCCGCCCGATGGACTTCTGCGACGTCGATTTCGACGGAATTCTGGCCGAAGCGGCTGGGGATGGTCCGCATGCGCCGGTTCTGAAGCTGCCCTTGACCGGTGCCGCGCCGCCACACGCCGACTTCGCCAAGGGGACCGCCCGGCGCCTGACCGCCGACGCCCCCATCAACCTGCTTGCAACGAGCGGTTCCACGGGACAGCCCAAATTCGCCGTCCACCGCCAGTCCGCGCTTGCCATACGCTTTTCCGCCGCAGGCCGCCGGTTCGACATCGAAGGAGGCGATCTCGTCCTTTGTGCGCTGCCTCTATGCGGGATCTGGGGCCTGGGCATTACCCTCGCCACGCTCATGGCGGGCGGAACCGCGGTGCTCATGCCCGTCTTCGACGCGGAAAAGGCCGGGAAGACGATAGAACGCCTCGCCGTGGCCCATGTGCACGGCGGCGACAACCTCATCCTTGCCATCATCGACGCCCTCGCCCCGTCGGCGTTACCCCTGCGATCCTGGCGCAGCTGCTATTTCGGCGCCTTCACCGGGCGATCGCCCGCGGACGTCATCGATGCCGTGGAGCGTTGCGGTCCCGGTCTGCGGGCCGCCCAAGCCTATGGATCCTCCGAAGCGCTGGCCTTCGTGGCGGGCTGCGGCCCCGAAGCCCCCCGCGCGCTTCGCGAACTGGCTGGCGGACCATTGCTCGACAGCGCGACCAGATTTCGTGTCGTCGACCCGGATTCGGGCGAGCCGGCCCGGATCGGCGGGCAAGGAGAAATCCAGTTGGCGGGGCCCACCGTGACCCAGGGCTATTTTGACGACTGCGACGCGTCCCGTGCGGCATTCACGCAAGACGGCTGGTTTCGCACGGGCGATCTCGGCGAGCGCGCTAGCGACGGCTTTCATTTCATCGCCAGGATGGGAGACGCCCTGCGCCTGCGCGGCACATTGGTCGACCCGTCCGAAATCGAGGCCGCCCTTTGCCTTCACCCAGCGGTCGACGAGGCCCATGTCGTCGGCGCGAAGCGGCCGAACGAAGGCGATGTCGCGGTGGCCTTCGCGCGTCTTCGTCCGGGCGCCGATGTCGCGGAAGCCGATCTGCGGTCGTTCGTCGCCTCCACACTCGCACGCTACAAGGTACCCGAGCGTATCGTGATGGATTTCGACATCCCGGTCACCGTCAGTGCGAACGCCACAAAGGTTCGCAAGGACATTTTGCGGGATGTCGCGGCCGGCTATCTCGCCGTGACGCCTTCCAGAATATAATCCACGATGATGTCGGCGATTTTGGCGCGCCCCTCATCGGTCGTCTGCTCACGATCAATGTACCACATCGTGGTCCAGTTGAGCGACCCCAGCAGCGGCTTGGCCAGCAGCTTTGCGTCGGTCTGGCGAAACACGCCGGTTTCCATCCCGCGTTCCAGCGTGGCGACGAACAGCATTTCGTAATTGCGCCTGATCTTCGCGATATCGCTTACGAAATCCTGCTGCTTCTCGTTCACGAACAAATCGGTCGTGGACAACAGCGTGACGCGCGTGAAGGCGAGATTCTCCATCACGATCAATGCGTGGCGCCGCGCCATCGCGCGAAGCGCTTCGACCGGGTTACCGGCTGCATCGCGTTCGGCCTGGACGGCGTCGAACATCATCTCCAGCACATGGCGATGGATGTCCATGAGGATATCCGCCTTGCTGCGATAATAATGATAGACGCGGCCCTTCGTCGCACCCATCTGATCGGCGATTTCGTCAATCGATGCCCGCGCATATCCAAGGCGCATGAAGGCGTCGGTGGCGGCGACCAGAATCTCCTGCCGTCCCTCTTCATTCCTGTTCGGCCGTGCTCTGGTCGCAACGCGTTTTCCGGACGGCTTGGGTTCTGTCATGTCAGTCAGCTTCGGTTCCCCCTCATGCTTATCTAGCGAGCGCTACTCCATCCCGCAAAGTCTTGTCGAGCAGGCTGACCACAAGACCAGCCTGCCCGCTTCAGAATTGGAACGAGATTTCCGCGCCATAGGTGCGCGGGGCGGCAAAGCGCGACACTTCGTCGTTCAGCGCATAGTTGACGTTGACGCGATAGGCCTCGTTCGTGAGGTTCCGGCCCCACAGGGCCGCCGTCCATCCATCCGCAGACTTGAAGGAGATGCGCGCGTCGAGAAGGCCGTAAGGCTTCTCATATTGGGCATTGGTCGGGAACCAGTAGGATTTGCCCTTGTGCGTATAGTTGGCGCGCAGGCTGATTTCATCCCCGTTCGCGCCGACCGGCAGGTCATACTGGAATCCAACATTATATTGCGATTTGGGAGTGCGCTGCAGGAATTTTCCGGTGTTGTCGTTGCCGAGCGAGTCGGTGAAATCGATATATTTCGTATCGAGCACCGTCAGGCTGCCGAACAGCTGCAATCCGGTGATCGGGATCAGCTGAGCCTCAAGCTCGATTCCCCGAATACGCGCATCGGCCGCGTTGTCGGTCACGCTGCAAAGGCAATTGCTGTCGGTCTGCGTCACCTGAAGGTCGCGGTAATCCATCTGGAACAGCGCGACGTTGAGGCGAGCGCGTCGGTCGAGAAAATCCCATTTGGCGCCAAGCTCGTAATTCTGGACGGTTTCAGGATCGTAGCTGATGCGCGCGGCGATGGCGTTTGCAGGCGTATCTTCAAATCCACCGCCCTTGTAGCCGGCAGAATAGGTCGCATAGACGAGGAAACGGGGCGTCGGCGTGAACTCCAGCGTGAACTGGGGCGTCAGCTTGCTCCAGCTGTCGCTATAGTCGGCATCGAAGGATTCTCCAGTAGCCAGCCCGACCCCGAGCGGCGACAGGGGCACCGTTCCGCCGGGATTGAAGCGGTCACCCGTCTCGACCGCCGTTCCGGCCACCCTTCCCCGCTTCTTGTCGTGCGAATAGCGAAGGCCCGCGACCGCGCGCAACGAAGGCGAGAAACGATAGCCAAGTTGGCCGAACGCCGCCCAGGTCTCGCTGATCGCATGGTTATGCCAGAGCGATTCGCCGGAAAGCTGATCGAGCGCCACCATCGGCACTTCGCCCCAGAAATGGTCGATCTTGGTGACATTGTCGCGCTGATGATAGGCGCCCACAATCCAGTCGAAACCGACATCCACCGGCTTGGAAACGATCCGCAGTTCCTGGGAGAACTGGCGCGCATCTTCGCTTTCGCCGACCGGCGTGGTGAACAGCGTGGGCGAAATAACGCCATATCCGTTGATGGGTCCGAGACCGGTCTGGTCATATTGGCTGTTGGCCTTGCCGTCCCGGTAGCCGATCACCGCTTCGATCGTGGCGATGTCGCCGAGGCCCTTGCTGATCTGCGCATTGACGCCGATGGCGTCGCGCACCATGCCCTGGGGCGTGGCGGCCGCATCGCCCGCGAAGATCGGATGCTGCGGCAACGCCTCACGGATCGTGAGCGGCCTGCCGCGCAGAGCCCCGATTTGCTCCCGTGCCGCGCTCCACGGTCCACGGCCCGCATCGGGCCCGTCGATAGCGATCTGCGCGATTCCGTTCGATTCGTCGTGGGTCACGTCAACGATCAGGCGTGCCCGAAAGTCTGAATCCTGCGGTTCGAACAGCAATTGTCCGCGAGCCTGGAGGCTGCGGACATCATCGAGGTTCCGATTGTTGAGGAGGTCGCGTGAATAACCGCTGTTGCGATGAGTCTGAAACGAGAACCGCGCCGCGACGGTATCGGACAGGCCCCCGGTCACATGCCCGCGAACCAGCAGGTCGTCCAGATTGCCATAGGATATGCTGAAGCTGCCGGACGGCGTGAAGCTGGGGCTGGCGGTGATGATGTTGATCGCACCGCCCACCACATTTCTGCCAAGCAGCACGCCTTGCGGGCCGCGCACCACCTCGACGCGTTCGACGTCATAAAGGTCGAAATTGAACAGCCCGGGGCGCCCGACGTAAACATCGTCGATGAAAATGCCGATTGACTGGTCGGCCGACGGCGAATCGAGCCGGGTGTTTGTGATGCCGCGAATGTTGAATTCCTGGTCGAGGCCGGAGATCGCGGTGAAAGACAGCGACGTCGTTCGTTTGGCGACGTCCTCAAAGCTCAGAATCCGGTCTTCCGCGAGCGTCTCGCCACCCAGGGCGCTCACTGCGATCGCCGACCGTTGCAGGCCGACCTCACGCTTCTGGGCCGTAACGACGATGTCCTGGAGCTGGTTGCCCGATCGATCGCGCTGAGCAGCCGGAGAGGATGCGTCCGCCGCGGAATCCTGCGCGACCGCAGGCACCGAAATCAGCCCCGCCGACAGAGCCAGGAGCGATGGTATGAGATGCTTCTGCATGTAAATTTCCTCCCACAATTGATTTCCGGACCCCATTATCTTCAGGATCAATTTTTATGACCTACTCAGTAGTATGTATTTTAAGCTACCCCTGTCAAGAGGGGTTGACGGACATTCCTGCGTCATACTACCCAGTAGGTCGTTATGAACAGCCGCACAGCCACTCCTGATAGCCCGCTTGCAGGGATTCGGGTCATCGACCTCGGCATGCTGCTCCCGGGCCCGGTTTGCGCTCTGCACCTGGCTTGGCTGGGGGCCGATGTCCTGAAAGTGGAGCCGCCCGGCGGAGAACCGGGCCGACATCTTTATGACGGCGCTTTTTTCGACAGCTACAATCGCGGCAAACGGTCCGTGGAGCTCGATCTGAAGCGGGACGAAGGGCGAGAGCGACTGCTCGATATCGCCCGCTCGGCCGACGTGGTCGTCGAAAACTTCCGGCCCGGTGTCGCCGACCGGCTCGGTGTCGGTGCGGATATGCTGCGGACATTGAACCCGCGGCTCGTCTATTGCGCGATCAGCGGGTTCGGACGAGGATCGCGTGAGACGGCTCCGGCCCATGACCTCAATTTTCTGGCGCGGTCGGGAGCACTCGCTCTCCCGACGACATGGTCGGGACAAGGGCGGCGATCGACCCGGCCCGCCATGCCTGTCGCCGACCTCGGCGGTGCCGCCATGGCGGTCCAGGCCATTCTCGCTGCGCTGATACAGCGGTCGCGGACGGGCGTCGGCGCCACGCTGGAAATCGCGATGCAGGAAGTCATGCTGCACTGGCTGACATGGCGGGCGTCAGCGCAAGAGCGTGGCGACGACGCGGCCTGGACGCGTTATCTGGAGCCCGCCAACGACATATATGAAACCGGCGACGGGCGCGCGATCGCGATCGGCGCCATCGAGCCGCGGCTGTGGCGCGCGCTGGTCAACGCCTTGAGCGAGGAAGGTTTCGTCTTTCCTGCGGGAAGCGAAGAATGGGACTGGCGCAAGCGCCGGGCCCAGGCCGCCGTTTTGGCCGATATCCTTTCGCGCGCCTTCGCCAGCCGCGGCATGGCGCAATGGATCGAGCGGCTAGAGCAAGCCGGCGTCCCGGCGGACCCCCTGCTCACCCCTTCGGAAGCGCTTGCGGACCCCTGGCTCAGCGAGCGCAGAATAGTCGCGGCCGATGGATGGCTCCGCCCCCCGCTGCCCGGTGTCGGGGATCTGGCGCCCGCTCCCGTGCTCAACAGCGAGCATATGGCGGTGCAGTCGGGCAAGGTCTGGCTGTAGAATGGATATCATGCAGACCATTGACGACATCGTGCGCCACTTCGCAGTTGCCACGCCCGACCACCCCGCGCTCAGCTTCGAAGGGCGCACACGCAGCTTCGCGCAACTCGAGCGCGACAGCAATCGCACCGCCGATCTGCTCGCCCGGCTGGGTGTCGCACAAGGCGATCGCGTCGCCTTTCTCGGCCGCAACCGTGCCGAGCATTTCGACGTTATATTCGCAGTCGCGAAGCTGGGAGCGATCTCGGTCGGCATGAATTGGCGGCTGAGCGCGGCTGAACTCGCCGCGCAACTGGAGGATTGCTCGCCGCGTGTCGCGCTGGCGTCGCGGGCGGCCATGGGGCTGCTCGACGACGCGTGCCGCGGGCTCAACGAACCTCCGATCCGTCTCGACTTCGACGACCCCTCTGCCGACGGCTACGCCCGCCGGATGCGATCCGCCGACGACGCTCCGCGGGCGCGTGTTTCCCGTCAGGGCGACATCTGCATGATCTGCTACACGTCGGGAACGACCGGCCATGCCAAGGGCGTCGCCTTCACCCATCAAAGCCTCTGGTCGATCATGCCCGGTGCCGCCGAGGCGTGGGCCTTTGACGAGCATAGCGTCAGCCTTGTCTGCATGCCGACCTTCCACACCGCCGGCGCCTGCTGGGGACTGCTCGCCCTCTCGTGCGGAGGGCATGACATACTGGTCTCGGAGTTCGAAGCGAATGCGGTCGCCGATCTGCTGGCATCGGAGCAGGTGACCAATGCAATGATGGCGCCCATCATGCTCGAGCAGGTGATCGGAGCCATCGAGAACAGTCCGCCACGCGACCTGTCGCGACTGCGCAAGATACTCTATGGCGCGGCGCCGATAACCGAACCGGTGTTGGCGCGGGCGCTGACCGTGCTGCCGTGCGGCCTCGTGCAAGGCTATGGCCTCACCGAAATCAACGGCACGATCACGATTCTCCGGTCCGAGGATCATGCGCTCGACGACGAACATCGCGGGCGCCTTCGTTCCGCCGGCACGGCGGTCCCGTGGGGCGACGTGCGGGTCGTGGACCCCGAAACCGACCGCGATTGCCCGAGGCACGTCGTCGGCGAGGTGTGGGGCCGCAGCCCCGGCATGATGGAAGGCTATTGGCGAAAACCCGAGGAAACGGCCGCGGTGATAACCGGCGACGGCTGGCTCCGGACCGGAGACGCCGGGTTTCTCGACGACGACGGCTATCTGTTCCTCACCGACCGCATCAAGGACATGATCGTGACGGGCGGCGAGAATGTCTATCCGATCGAGATCGAACATGTCCTGGCCGCGCATCCGTCCGTGGATGCCGTCGCCGTCATCGGCGTCCCCGACGCGCGGTGGGGCGAAGCGGTAAAGGCCATCGTGCTGCCGCGCGGCGAACGGCCCGACGAGGCGGAGCTGATCGCGTGGGCGCGCGAACGCATTGCCGCCTACAAATGCCCGAAATCCATCGATTTTGTTGAGGAAATGCCGCGCAACGCGTCCGGAAAAATCCTCAAGCGAACCCTTCGAGATATCTATTGGAGCGGCCATGAGCGGCGGATCAGCTGAGGTTCTCGCCGATGCATGCCTCGCCGGGCGGCGTTGTCTGGTCACAGGTGCCGGGAGCGGTATCGGTCGGGCCATTACGCTTCGTCTTGCTGCGCTCGGAGCGCATGTGACGGGGGTCGGGAGGCATCTTGAAACGCTCGAGGAAACGGCGAAGCAAGCCGGGGAGCGAGGCGGTTGCGTCGCGGCCGTCGCATGTGACGTGCGAAACGCGGACATGGCGGCCGAGATGATCTCGCAAGTGGCGGGGGATCATGGAATCGACCTGCTGGTGAACAATGCCGGTGGCCAGTTCTATGCTCCGGCGACGCAGATTTCGCGACGCGGCTGGGATGCCGTGATCGATCTCAATCTGTCCGCCGTCTTCAGCCTTATCCTTGCGGCGCACCCGCATCTGGCCAGACGCCGCGGCGCCGTCGTCAATATGTCGCTCACCGGCATAGATCGGGGCATCATGGGCGCCGCCCACGGCGTTGCAGCCCGCGCGGGCGTTCTCGGCCTGACGAGAACGCTCGCGCTCGAATGGGGTAGCCAGGGAATCCGCCTCAACTGCATCGGCCCCGGAATCGTCTTTACCGAGAATCTGGATCCGACGGCGCGGGAACGCGCGCTCGAAAGAATGGACGCCATCCCGCTCGGTCGCGGCACCGACACGCAAGCCATTGCAGAGCTCGTGGCCTTTCTCGCCAGCGACGCGGCGCAACTGATCACCGGACAGTTGCTGCAAATCGACGGTGGCGCGCATCTGGGTGCAGGCATTCACGCATGGGCGCCTGAAAAGGTCAGGGCATGACAGGACGTTTTGAAGGGAAAGTGGCGTTCGTCACCGGGGCGGCGCGAGGGCAAGGCCGGGCGGTCGCGGTCGCATTCGCCCGCGAAGGAGCGGATATTATCGCCCTCGACATATGCGGCGCGGTCGCACCGGATTCACCTTCCTCGATACCCGCCGATTTCGAAGAAACCGTCGCCGCCGTTCAGGCGCAAGGCCGGCAGATCGTCGCAAAGCACGGAGACATCCGGGATCTGGCGGCGATCGAGCATGCCATCGACTGCGGTGTCAAAACATTCAGCCGGCTCGACTTCGTGATCGCCAACGCCGGAATTTCCGGAATGGGTGCTTCCGACCAGTTGACGACAGAGCAATGGGACCGAATGATCGAGGTCAATCTTTCGGGGGCCTGGCGGACCTGCCGCGCCGCCATCCCCCATCTGCGCGCGACAGAAAATGGCGTGATCATTTTCACCGCCTCTGCCACCGGCATCAAGGCGCTTCCCGGCGTTTCGCATTATTCGGCGGCGAAGCACGGTGTCATCGGCCTGATGCAATCCCTGGCCGCAGAGTTGGGACCGAAATGGATACGCGTGAACGCGGTGTGTTCGACGACCGTCCGGACCCCGATGATAGAGCATGAGGCTCATTTCCGGCTGTTCAGACCGGATCTTGAGCATCCGACCGCTGCGGACATCGAGAAAGCTGCCGCGCGCATCAATATTCTGCCGACTCCATGGGTGGAAGCGGAGGATGTGGCGAATGCGATACTCTGGCTGTGTTCCGACGAGGCGCGTTTCATAACCGGCGTGGCGCTTCCGGTCGATGCCGGTTTCCTGATCAAGTGAGGATATGAAGGTGGGTCCAGTAGATATCCACGTGAGCGACGGGCTCGCATTCATTTCGGTCGACCATCCGCCGGTCAATGCCTTGAGCCTGACCGTTAGGCAGGGGCTGGCCCGGGCGATTGCGGCCGCCAATGCCGACCCTCTCGTGGACGGACTCATACTTCGGACGATCGGCAAGACCTTCATAGCGGGTGCCGACATCAAGGAACTTCAGCAAGGCATGCACCTGCAATCCCCGACCGTGCGGGATATCCAAGACATGATCGAGGCAGGCAAGCCCAGCGTCGCTGCCATACATGGAAGCGCTTTGGGCGGCGGCCTCGAACTCGCGCTGACCTGCACGTTTCGTGTCGGGCTCCCCGATGCAACGGTCGGTTTGCCCGAGGTCAAGCTCGGCCTGTTGCCGGGCGCGGGGGGCACGCAGCGCCTTACCCGGCTCTGCGGGCCACGGGTCGCGCTCGACGTCATACTTTCCGGCCGGCGCCTGGATGCAAAGGAAGCGTCCGATCTCGGCATATTCGACGCGATCGTGACCGACACCCACGAAGCACCCGCCCGCTTTCTGCGCGACCGGCTTGCCGCTGGCGACGTTCCGCCGCCGATTCTGGAAAGGAGCCACGCCATCGCAAACGTCGATGCCGCGATCTTCACGGATGCCCGGACGAACAATCGCAAGCGTGCTCGCGGGCGTCTGGCGCCGGATGCCATCGTCGATTGCATCGAGGCCGCATGCCGCTTGCCTGGGGCGGAGGGCGTGGCATTTGAACGAGCGCAGTTCGACGCGTTGCAGGGGGGCGAGCAGAACAGAGCGCTCGCCTACGCGTTTTTTGCCGAGCGCGACGCCGCCAAGGCGCTCGGAAGCAACCCTGCTCCGGCCTTGGAGGTGGCGCGGGCAGGAATCGTTGGCGGCGGACTGATGGGATCGGGCATTGCGGTCGCCCTTGCCAATGCCGGTATCGATGTCATTCTTGTCGACGTCGATCAGGATGCCACGTCGGCCGCGCAGCAACGGATCGCACAAATTCATGCGGGTGCGGTGGCACGCGGCGCGATGAGCGATGCGGCGCGCCACGCCGCGCAGAATCATATTCATTTTCATACCGACTATCGGAGCTTCTCTTCCTGCGATCTTGTGATCGAGGCCGCCCCCGAAAGGATGGCGATCAAGGAAAGCATTTTCGCGCGCCTTGGCGAGGTGACTCCCGCCCATGCCATCCTTGCAAGCAACACCAGTTCGCTGGACATCGACCGGATGGCAGCCGCGTCGAACCACCCGTCGCGGGTTATCGGCCTGCATTTCTTCTCGCCCGCGCACGTCATGAAGCTGGTTGAGGTCGTGCGGTCGGGCGCCAGCAGCCCGGAGGCGCTTTCCACGGGAATGGCGCTTGCCAGGCGGTTGGGAAAGGTTGCCGTGCTTGCGGGGAATTGCGATGGCTTCATCGCCAACCGCTCCCTTCAATTTTATACCGGCCAGGCCGAATTTCTGATGGAGCAGGGCGCCAGCCCGGAACAGATCGATCATGTGGCGGAAGCGTTCGGCATGCCTATGGGCCCGGTGGCCATGCGCGACATGGCGGGGCTAGACGTGGCCGCATTGGTACGATCCGTGAGAGCCAGGACGCTGCCGCCCGAGGAGCGGCTGTCCCCGCTGATCGAAAAGATGGTCGAGGCCGGGCGCCTGGGGCAAAAAAGCGGGGCCGGATTCTATCGATATGAAGGCCGAAAACGCATCACCGACCCCGAAGCCCTCGCCATTATCCAGGCAGCCGCGCGCGAGCTGGGGATCCGGCAACGAAGCTTCACCGACGAAGAGATTCGCGACCGTCTGTTCCTGCCGATTATCAACGAAGGCGCGCGCGAGATCGAGGAAGACATAGCGCTGCGCGCCAGCGATATCGATGTAGCGTGGGTCAACGGCTATGGCTTCCCGGCGCATCGCGGAGGACCGATGTACTGGGGCGAACAGACCGGGCTGGACCGCGTGGTTGCGATGGCGGAGCGCCTGGGTGCCGAGTTGGGCCCCCGATGGCAGCCGTCAGCGTTGCTCCGCCATGTCGCGGCAAGCGGCGGAGAATGGTCCCGAACCCTAGGCGGAAAGGATTGAGTCTTGCGTGAAGTAGCCATCGTCGCAACCGCCCGTACTGCAATCGGCAAGGCACACAAGGGCGCCTTCAACATCACCGAAGCCCCGGTGCTGGCCAGCCATGTGCTGAAAGCCGCGGTCGAACGTTCCGGCATCGATCCCGCGCGGATAGACGATGTCTATTTCGGCACGGCCCTTCAGCACGGCTCCCAAGGATCCAATCTTGGCCGGATGTCGATTTTCGCATCCGGTCTGCCGATCAGCATTCCCGCGATGACGCTCGATCGCAAATGCGGGTCCGGCCTGTCCGCAATCGCACTGGCGGCGCGGTCCATTATCGCCGACGATATCGACATAGCTCTGGCGGGTGGCATGGAGAGCGTCAGCCTCGCCATTCCGCAGGCGCCGCCCCCGATCCAGAACCGATCGGTCATTTCGGGACAACCGCACGCCTATATGGCCATGATCGAAACGGCCGAACTCGTCGCCGAGCGCTATGGCATTTCGCGGGACGCACAGGACGGCTTCGCGGCGGAGAGCCATCGCCGCGCCACGGAAGCAATCGAGCGCAACCTGTTCGCCGACGAGATTGTGCCCATAACCGTGGAACGCGCGCTTCGCTCCAGGGAAGGAATGGTTTCGGGTGTCGAGGAGGTCCGGATCGATCGCGACGAGGGTGTTCGTGGCGATACAACGAAAGAGGCGCTCGCCGGACTGAAGCCCGTGTTCCAGGGCGGTGAGTTGATCGCACAGGGACAGCATGTCACGGCAGGAAACGCCAGCCAGTTGTCCGATGGCGCATCGGCGCAATTGTTGATGGAGCGGTCGACCGCAGAGGCGGAGGCCAAAGAGATATTGGGCTTTTATCGGGGCTTTCAGGCGGCGGGCTGCGCTCCGGAGGAGATGGGCGTCGGTCCGATCCATGCCATCCCCAAGCTGCTGCAACGTGCGGGGCTCGGGATCGATGACATCGGATTATGGGAGATAAACGAGGCGTTCGCCAGCCAATGCCTCTATTGCCGCGACTTTCTGGGCATCAACGATGCTCGATTGAACGTCAACGGCGGCGCGATCGCAGTGGGGCATCCGTTCGGGATGACGGGAAGCAGGCTGGTGGGCCACGCCCTGCTCGAAGGTCGCCGCCGCGGCATACGCTGGGTCGTCGTATCCATGTGCACGGCAGGAGGGATGGGCGCGGCCGGCCTGTTCGAGGTGGCCGACTGAGGTTCGCGCCATGAGACAGGCTTCAGCGGAACGGCGAATCAGGACGCGAGAGAAGTTCGGATATGTCGTCGGCACTGAACGCCTGGCCGTTTTCCAGCACGAGCGTGAAATGTTCGCGGTCCTGCGGCGATGCCCGATGGAACGCGACAAGAATTTCGCGAAGCGGCCTCGCCGCTGGCAGATCATCTTCCAGCAGCGGCAATTCGATGCCGCTCTCTTCGTCATGCGCGCGCGTCAGCGTGCCGCGCAAATCCCAGATATGCCGATTATCCGTCATGCCCGATCCCTGATCTGAGTGCCGCCGCTCTGTCCGGCGCAGTGTGCGCAGCAGAAGATATCGTCGCCCTCTTCCACGCCATGTCCGATGATTCGACAGTCGCAATGGACGCAGCGCGGCGCCAGCGCTTCGATCGCGCATTCGAAACTGTCGAAGGTCGAGGTCTTCCCGCCGAGTTCGACGGTGAAGCTCTTGTCATAATCGTTGCCGCATTGATCGCAGATCGCCATCACAACCTCCTCTAATCGCTCCGGTTCGACTTCGCACGCGGCGTCGCCGGCCTGCCCTTTTCGCCGCGGTCCCGTCCGAGGCCAGCGGTCTCGGCCGACGCGCGCTGATCGGGCGGATAGTCCCCGGCCTTCACGATGCCGACATTATCGCGATCCTCGACATCCTCCCGCGGAAGTCCGCCCGGCGTCGGAGCGCCCTCGGCCTGCTCGGACCGGGCATCGCCGTCGGCGCGTTTGTCCTTTTCCGCCATCTTCGAGCTCCTGCGGGCGTTCCAAGATGCAGGAGAGACGCGCCCCTCGATGGGGGAGTTCCCCATGGAGCAAGGGGAGCGCCGCAAAAATCGGCAAAACTTCAAATGGATCAACTTGTGCGGACGCGCATTCGGTGCCGCCGATCAAGAATGAAAGGAAACCGAGGCCGACAAGACCCTCAACCGAACGAAACACATTGTCCGATATTCCGGTCGGCAGCGCGGGCCAGCACATGATGTCCCGCCGCAATGTCCTGCGCGGCGATGCCCAGCGATTTGTAGATCGTGATGTCGTCGTCGCTGCAGCGTCCCGCCACCTTGCCCAACGCGACCTCACCGATCTCGCCGAGGATATGATCGGGACCAATCAGACCCGCGGCGATCGCGCGCAGATATTCGCCGGCCTGGTTGAGCGCGGAATCCCGATAATCAACGAAGAAGCGCGACTTCGCGACCAGATCGCCATCGATCTCGGCGGTGCTCGGAATGCTTGAGCCCACGATGTTGAGGTGCGTGCCCGGTTCGATCCACGCTCCCGGCAGGATCGGTTCGGAGGCATGGGTCGTGGTGCAGACGATGTCGGCGCCCGCCACGGCATCGGCCACCTGTTCGACGGCGCGACAGCCGACATCATAGGTGGCGGCACAGGATGCGGCGAGAGCCTGCGCCTTCGCGGGATTGCGGCCCCAGATGCGGATGTCCGCGATCGGCCGGACGGCAATCATCGCCTCGACATGTCGCCTTGCCTGTTCGCCGGTGCCCAATATGGCCAGTCGCGTCGCTTCCCTGCGGGCGAGAAGGCGCGTCGCCATGCCGCTGGCGGCGGCCGTCCGGATCGCCGTGATCTCGGCGGCGTCGAGCAGTCCGACCGGGTGGCCGTGGCCGGTTTCGAACAGCACCAGCATCCCGAGATGCGACGAAAGGCCGGTGCCGGCATTGCGGGGGAAGAGGCTGAGCAGCTTGACCGCGTACATATCGGCGGTCGCCAGATAGCCCGGCATGATCCCGAGCGCACCGATGTCGCCGGGCATCGTCATGATGCTGCGCAGCGGCAGCAGCGATTGCCCTTCTGACACCGCGACCATCGTGGTTTCCATCAGCTCGATGCACGCCGACATCGGCAGCATTTCGCGGATTTCGGGACCGGACAAGACGCGCAGTTCGATGCTCATTCCACCCCCCGGTTCGTCGTCAAAGCGAAGCAACCGGAGTTCCGCCGGCATGCTGCTGGTCGGTTTGCCCTATACCAGCGCAACAAAAGCCCGCCAGCCATGCGAGCCCGACAATTCGCAAGGCACGCCGACAGCCAGGCTCGGGAGGGCGGAGGTCCCCGACGCACGACGACGTTGCTTGTCCAGGAGGAAAGGCTCGCTCACCGGACTGCCGGCTAGCCATCGGGACGGAAGCGGCGGCGTTCGGGGTCGCGCTCGCAGCGAAACCGGTCCCTGATCCGATCGTTGAAGAAGGTCCCCGCCGACGCCGCCCGACACAAGTCGTCGAACAGTTCCTCCGGAACGTCGAAATAGAAATAGATGCCGCTATTGCGAAAGCGGATGCAAAGGATGGACGTATCCGGATCGAACGCCGCGCGATCGATCATCGAGGATTGGTCGATCCGGCAGGTGCGCATTGCAGTCCCTATCCTTGCCCTACCCTGTCGAAATGAAGCCCTGCCCGAAAAGTTGCGATCGGGGTGCGGGCCGTCCGCGTCGAGCAACCGGGAGACGCGGCTTGCGTTGGTTGATCATGCAAATCGATATTTCGCGAACATGACGCCGCGCTGTTCCTCGACACTGTGGGGTGTTCGCCGCGGTCAGAGCGCGGGCAATGACGCGCGCGATGCCGCGCACGCCGCGGGCGCGGCGCGCATCCCGCTCGTCCCCGGGCTCATGCGGGGGGTCGGTTAGGCCATGGACATGCTCAGCCCCGATCTCCTCTGACCGATCGCCGGTGCCGTCGTCGCCGGTGCGGTGATCGGGGGCGAGCGCGAATATCGCGCGAGCCCGGCCGGACTGCGCACGCATATCCCCGTCTCGCTGTCGTGACGGCTTCGAGGAAGAGAAAGCCGAAGCCCTCGTCGCCGCGATCCGCGGGGACGCGGGCATCACCGGTTTCGACATCCACCCCCAGCAAGCTTGACGCACGACGGCGACGCCACACGCTCGTTAGACGGCCCCGACCCCGAGCCGTTCGGGCGCAAGATGGGCGGGTGCGATGCCCCAGTCGGTCAGACCCGCGGGCCATGCGCCGCCGGTGATGAGCACCTCGGCAATCGCGCTCATCGCCGGGGCGGTCTGAAGGCCATATCCGCCCTGACCCGCAAGCCAGAAGAAGCCGTCGGCGTCGGGGGCGAAGCCCGCGACCGGAACGCGGTCGTGCGTGAAGGTGCGCAGCCCCGCCCAGCTATGGCCGATCCGCCGGACGGCAAGCGACGTATAATGTTCGACCTTCGCCGCCGCGAGCGCGATGTCATATTCCTCCGGCTGGGCGTCGGTCGGCTCGCTCGGCACTTCGTCGACGGGGCACGCCAGCAGGCGCCCCGATTCGGGCAGCATGTAGAAATCGTCGACCGCGGTCTTGGTGAACGGCCAGTCGCGAACCTCCTGACCGGGCGGCGCGTCGAAGGCGATGATCGTGCGGCGCAGCGGTTGCAGGCCCAACGGCGCGACGCCCGCCAGCCGCGCGACCTCGTCACACCAGGCGCCCGCCGCGTTGACGAGGACGGGGGCGGCGAACCGATCGCCGGCCGCGGTGGTCGCGACCCAGGCCGCGCCGTCGCGGGCGATCGCGACGACGCGGGCGCCCGCGATCGACCGGCCGCCTTCGCGCTTGATCGCGGCGCGGTAATCCTGTTGCAGCGCCTCGCTGTCGAGGCGGCGCGCGGTCCGGTCGAGCACTGTGGCGACGATCCCGTCGCCGCCGCAACGCAGGACCGGCATGACGGCGCGCACGGCATCGGCGTCGAGGCGCTCGAGCCCGTCGCTATAGGGCCGCATCTCCGCCTCCAGCGCGTCGAGCCCGGCAAGCATCTCCGGCGGCGCGATGAACAGCGCGGAGGAAGGACGCGACAGCGCGGTGCCGTTGGCGCCCACGGTTTCGAAATGCGCGCGGCTGAACGCCGTCATCCCGCGCACCACCGATTTGCCGATGCCGAAATGATAATAGGTCGCGCTGCGGCCGCTCGAATGATAGCCAAAACCGTCCTCGGCCTCGAGCAGGATGGTCCGGCCGTGCGGGGCGAGCCGCGCCGCCGCGGACACGCCGGCGATGCCGCCGCCCACAATCAGGAAATCGGCGGTCTGCAAGTCTCACTCCTATGAAACGGTGGCCGGCGGCGGGCGCGGCACGGGTCTCGCCCGGCCTAGTTCGCGACGCGGATGATGCCGACGCCCTTCACGATGTCGATCCGCGTGCCGAAAGGCGCCGACAGCCGCTGGAGCCGTTCGAGGATGCGGGCGCCGGTTGCCGCGTCGGCCATGTTCGGCACGCCGCGCGCCGCGCCCGTCGCGGTGACGCCGAGGTCGATCGGATACAGGCGCACCTCGGTCAGCCGTCCGTCGCGGAAATGCGTAGTCGCGATCACCGATTCATAGAGGTTGGGATCGGAAAAGCTCTTCGCGTTGCGCGCCTGGAGCAGTTCGGGGGTCGTAACGCTGCCCGGCGTGACGCCGAACTGGTCGAACATGTCGGCGGGCACCTCGTCGAGCGAATTGTTCATCATCGCGAAGTTGCCGAGCGAATAGAAGATCGGCTTGCCCTTATAGATCTCGATACCGCGAAGCTGGTGCGGCCCGTGCCCCATATAGACGTCCGCGCCCGCATCGATGATCTGGCGGGCAAGACCGGGCGCGAAATCGGCAGGGGTCTGGCTGGCGTTGCCGGGTTCGTGATTGTGCAGCGAAAAGACGACGAAATTGCCGTTCTGCTTCGCCTGCCGCACCGCGAGCAGATTGGCGTCCAGATCCTTCCGGTTGAGATCGTAGCCGATCGTCATCGGGGTCGTCGGAGCATCGACCGCGCGAAAGTCGCGGCCCTTGATCCGCACCGTCGCGCCCGCCTTCGTTCCGGTGATGCGCGCCAGCACCGCAAGGTCGGCTTCGGACACCTGCCCGATCTCGGTGCTGCGGATCGTGTTGGCGCCGGGACGGCCCGGCACCCGGCCCAGCGGGTCGGCGGCGGGGGTCATGGGGGTGAAGGTCGTCGTCGCCGAAACGAGCGCGACGCGCCCCTGCGGCCCGTCATAATAGGCGGGCGCGCGCGCCTCTGCCATCGTCCGTCCGGTTCCGGCGCGCACCAGCTTCGCGGCGTCGAGCAGCTTCAGCGTCTCGATCATCCCCTCAACGCCCCAGTCGGTCGCATGGTTGTTGGCATGGCCGACGATATCGATGCCCATGGCGGCGACGTCCTTGGGCACTGCCGGATCAGCGAGCATCCAGGTCCCGCCCGATTCGGCCTGCGGCGACCCCTTGAAGGTCGCGAGGTCGAGCGCGGTGGTCTCGAAATTGCCGAAGGTCACGTCGGCACCGCGCAGGATGCGCAGCATTTCGGGTGCCTGCTTCTCCAGCGTCGCCAGCATCGGGCGCAGATAGATGAGGTCGCCGACGGCGGCGAGGCTGAAATCGCCCGCGATCGGCGTGCTGGGGACCGGCACGGTTTCGAGCGTCTGGCCGCCGCGCTGCTGGGCATGGACCGAAAGCCCGGTCAGCGCCGCCGCGGCCGATCCGGCCAGCAACAGGATGCGCAGGACCTTGGGGCAGGCAAAGGGACGGGCGAAATTGGTCGACATGCGGATGCTCCCCTGATGTGAAGCATAGCGAATAGGCGGCGGCGCTGACACCAACCTGTCACCGGTCAATCGGCGCGCAGAAAACGCACCGTCACGCACAATCCCCGGCCGCTCCGGCCGTCCGCCAGTTCGATCTGCGCGCCCATGCGCTGCGCCAGCGCGCGCGCGATCGGCAGGCCCAGACCGGTCCCCGTCGGCTGCCCGCGTCCCTGGATGCGGTAAAAGCGATCCCAAACCTTCTCACGCTCCGCCTCGGGAATGCCGGGGCCGTCGTCGTCGATCTCGACCAGCGGCCCGCGCGCGTCGTTCGTCAGGCAGACCGAGACCATCCCCCCGGGGCGGCTGTAGCGTATCGCATTGTCGAGCAGATTGCCGATCAACTCGGCGGCAAGCGTGGGCTGGCCCATTGCCATCACCGGACCCTCGCCCTCCTTTTCATAGCTGATGAGCCGGTCGGCCGAGGCCTGCGCGGCGCGCTCGCCCGTCACGCCGGCGGCGATGTCGGCGAGGTCGAACGGCTGCACCGATATCATCCCCTGATCCTCGCTCCGCGCGAGCGCGATCAACTGGCGCAGCAATTGTTCGAGCGTGTCGATGGCGTGCGGAATGTCGGTCAACGCCGCCTGCCCCTGCCGCGATTGCGGGCCATAGCGTTCGAGCACGTCGAGCTGCACGCGCACGACCGCAAGCGGCGTGCGCATCTGGTGCGAGGCGTTCGAGGTGAACTGGCGCAGCGATTCGCTCGCGCGTTCCAGCCGCGCCATCAGTCCGTTGAACGCGGCGACAAAGGGACGGATTTCGGTCGGGGTCGCCTCGTCCGCATCGAGCCGGACCGAGGGAGAGGCGGCGCGCCGTGCCGCCTCGACCTGTTCGGTCAGCGTGCCGAGCGGGCGCAGACCCCAGCGGATCGCCAGCCAGAACAGCAGGCCGGTCACGAACAGCGCCGTCAATCCGATCATCAGGACCTGCCGCAGGAAGGCGCGCTCGTGCGCCAGGCGGTCGTCGACATAATCGGCGATCTGGATCGCGATCAGCCGGTCGTCGCCGTGCGCGCGGCGAATTTCCATCGCGATCCGCGCGGGCTTTCCGTGCAATGTGCCATCGCGCAGATAGGCGGCCTGCGTCACCGCGCGCGCATCGGCGGGGTCGAGATAGCCGCGCACCAGCCGGGTCTGGCGATAGGCGTTGGTGAAGACCGTCGGGGGATGGCGGTCGATCGTGCCGTCGTCGGTCGGACTATAGTCGGCGGGCGGGCGCAGCGCCGCGTCGCCGGCGATCAGCCGCTCGCCGCGCCAGACGCTGTAATGCACGACCGGACGCGCGCGTCGCTTGAGCAGGTGAACCGCGAGCGGGATCAGCCGTTCGCGGTCGGCCGCCGGGCTGTTGTACGCGAGACTCAGGGTGCGCACCGAACCGATCAACACCCGGTCGACGGTATCGGCCTCGTTGTTGCGCGCGACCAGCGTCGTGATGATGCCGAAGAACAGCACGAGCCCCGTGAGCGGCAGGAGAACGGCGGCGGTCAGGCGAAAGCGCAGCGAGGGGGGAAGACGGCGCATCGGTCAATCGGTCTCGATCATATATCCGAGGCCGCGCACGGTGCGGATCGCGGGGCCCGACGGTTGCAGCTTGCGGCGCAGGCGCCCGACATAGACTTCGAGCGCGTTGGGCGTCACGGCATCGTCGAAATTGAAGACTTCCGCCGCCAGCCTTTCCTTCGGGATCACCTTGCCCGGCCGCCCCATCAGCGTTTCGAGCACCGCGAGTTCGCGGCGGCGCAGATTGATCGCCCGGCCGTCGAGCGTCACCGTCCGGCTCGAACGGTCGAACGACAGCGCGCCGATCCGCAGCACCGGGTCGGCGGTGCCCTGGCTGCGGCGGACTAGCGCGCGCAGGCGCGATTCGAGTTCGCGCGGACTGAACGGCTTGGCCATATAATCGTCGGCGCCGCGATCGAGGCCGGTGACCCGGTCGTCGATCATGTCGCGCGCGGTCAGGATCAGGATCGGCGTCGTCACCCCGCGTGTGCGCAGCGCCCCCAGCACGTCGAGCCCGTCCATGTCGGGAAGTCCCAGATCGAGGATGATCGCGCTGTAGGGCTCGCTTTCGGCGAGATGCAGCGCGTCTTCGCCATTGGCCAGGCAATCGACCGCGAAGCCGGCCGCCTCCAGCGAGGCGGCCATGCCGCGCGACAGGCGCTCGTCATCCTCCACCAACAGCACGCGCATGATCCGATTCCGCTTCGCCTCCTGCCCTGTTGCGATAGAAATTACGGCCAGCCTCTATCTCCGCATACGGAAATGTCACGCCCGGCTCCGATAATTTTCCATTCATTACCCGAAAGCCGGGCCGCCGTCGTTGGTGTCAGCTTCGTGACAGCGACCTCGATTAGGGAGGCGCGCTCGAACCTTGTCCGTAGCGCCACGGGAGAATCGGATATGAAGACCAGCCTGCCTCTGCTTGCGGGGGCGACCTTGGCCTTGTGCGGCGCGACGCCGGCCGTGGCTCAGGCGCCCGCGCCCGGCGACGCCGCCACCATTGCGCAGCTCGATGGACTGTTCGCACGCTGGGCGCGCGACGATACGCCGGGCTGCGCGATCGCCATCTCGCGGGGCGGACAGCCGATCGCGATGCGAAGCTATGGCATGGCCAGCCTCGAACTCGGGGTGCCTGCCACCGTCGACAGCATCTACGAAGCCGGTTCGGATTCGAAGCAATTCACCTCCGCCGCGATCCTGATGCTGGCGCGCGAGGGCAAATTGTCGCTCGACGACGATATTCGCAAATATCTTCCCGAAATGCCGGCCTATGCCGCACCGGTCACGATCGCGCACATGCTGCACCACACCAGCGGCCTGCGCGACTGGGGATCGGTTTCAGCGATCGAGGGCTGGCCGCGCAATTCGCGCACCGCGAACAACGATGACGTGCTGCGGATCGCCGCGCGTCAGGCCGAACTCAATTTCGCGCCGGGCAGCCACTATCTTTACAGCAACAGCAACTACAACCTGCTGGCGATCATCGTCGACCGGGTCAGCGGGCAGTCGCTCGCCGATTTCACCCGCGACCGCATCTTCGTCCCGCTGGGCATGACCAGCACGCGCTGGCGCGACGACCATGGCGATATCGTGCCCGGCCGCACCGGCGCCTATGAGTTCGAAGACGGCGTCTGGCGCAACGAACAGGTGATCGAGGACGCCTATGGCAATGGCGGCCTGCTCACCACCGTCGGCGACCTCGTCAAATGGCAGGCGGCGCTCGACAGCGATTTCTTCGGGCCGGGTTTCACCGCCCAGATGCAGCAGACGACGAAGCTCAACGACGGAACGCCGATCGCCTATGCGCTCGCGCTGGTGAATCTCGACCATCGCGGGCAGCAGGAGGTCGGCCATTCGGGGTCGACCGGCGGCTATCGGGCCTGGATGGCGCGCTATCCGGCGCAGCGGCTCGCCGTATCGCTGCTCTGCAACGCGGGCGATGCCGATGCGCCGGCGCTGGGGCGCGCGGCCGCCGATATCTTCCTGCCGCCCGACAACGCCAGGACCTATGTGCCGCGCGGCGCCGCCCCGACCGGTCTCTATGCCGACAGCGTGAGCGGCGCGCCGCTGCGTTTCGAGGTCGACGACAAGGGCGGCCTGCGCGCCGACGGCCGCGCACTCGTTCCGTTCGGGCCGGGGCGCTGGATGCTGCGCGAGGATATCTTCGCCTTCGGCGCGAAGGGCAGCCTGGTCCGCGAAACGCGCGAGGGGGAAAAGATTCCCTATCGCAAGGTCGACGCCGTGACCGCGCTCGATCCCGCGCCTTATGTCGGCCGCTTCTGCTCGGTCGAAACCGGAACCTGCCTCAGCTTCCAGGCCAGCGGCGGCCAGCTTGTCTACAGCGGTCCGCGCTGGACCGGCCAGCCGCTCGCACCGGCCTATCGCGACGTGTTCACCGGCGCCGCCACGCCGCGCGCCTCGCGCATTATCGTCAAGTTCCAGCGCGATGCCGCGGGTGCCGTCACCGCGCTCCGCTTCGGCGAGAACCGCGCCTTCGACCTGCTTTTCACGCGCGCGGACTGACCGCCGCTTTCATTCAACGACATTCAAAAAAGGGGAATATCTATGCGTAACGATCGGACCGGGTTGAAAACCCTGTTGATGGGCGGCAGCGCCGCGGCGGGGCTGATGCTCGCGCTGGCCTGCGGCGGCACGGCCGCGGCGCAGGAAGCCGGCGACGAGGGCGCCGCCGCCGATTCGGCGATCGTCGTCACCGGCTCGCGTATCGACCGCAAGGGCTTCGACGCACCGACCCCGACGACCGTCGTCGGCGAATCCGAACTGGCGCAGGGCGCGCGGCCCAGCATCGCGCAGGTGCTGAACGACCTGCCGCAGTTCCGCGCCACCGTGTCGCCGAACAGCACCAACGCCAACACCAATTCCAGCACTTCGGCGATGGACCTTCGCGGCCTGGGCGCCACGCGCACGCTGACCCTGCTCAACAACCGCCGCTTCAACGGCGCGTCGGACCTCAACAGCATTCCGCAGGACATGGTCAAGCGCGTCGAGATCGTCA
This sequence comes from Sphingopyxis sp. MG, assembly GCF_002953155.1. Classification (NCBI taxonomy): domain Bacteria; kingdom Pseudomonadati; phylum Pseudomonadota; class Alphaproteobacteria; order Sphingomonadales; family Sphingopyxidaceae; genus Sphingopyxis; species Sphingopyxis sp. MG. The sequence goes on along the minus strand of NZ_CP026381.1, from coordinate 1,201,388 downwards.
CCGGCGGCGCCAGCGCGGCCTGGGGTTCGGGCGCGATCGGCGGGGTCGTCAACATCATCCTCGACGACAATCTGTCGGGCCTGAAGCTGGGCGTCCAGAACGGCCTGTCGACGCGCGGCGACGGCTATCGCTACAGCATCAACGGCAGCTTCGGCACCGAGTTCGCGGGCGGCAGCGGCCATTTCATGATCGGCGGCGAATATCAGAACGACGAGGGCATCCTCAGCCGCAACGCGCGCAAGAATGTCGGCAGCGCCGACCTGTTCACGCCCGCCGGCAGCACCGAACAGATATTGATCCGCGACGTCAATCCGGCGAATACCGGCCTCGACGGCCTGATCACCACCGGTGCGCTCAAGGGCATGACCTTCGCGGCCGACGGCTCGCTGCGCCCCTATCAGTACGGCAGCATGATCAACGGCGACGGCACGCTGATGGTTGGCGGCGAAGGGCGCGGGATCGGCGACCAGAAGTCGCTCGCCAACCCCTATCAGCGCGTCAACGGCTATGCCCGCGCCAGCTTCGAGGTCGGCGACGCGACCTTCTGGATCGACGGGCTCTACAGCCGCATCTGGGCCAAATATCCCTTCTATGCCGAATATGGCAATTACACGCTGAAAGCTTCGAACCCCTATCTCGACGGCATCCGCAGCCAGCTCGGCGCGGGCGAGACGACGGTCAGGATCGGCCGCGTGTTCGAAGATTACGGCATGCGCACCTTCGATTACTACCGCCAGAACGTCGAGGGCGGCATCGGCGTCGACGGCAGCTTCGCCGACGGCGCGTGGCGCTATTCCGCCTACTACAACCATGGCGAACTGCGCAACATGCAGAGCTATCACAACCAGATCGTCGGCGCGAAGATGACGGAAGCGCTCGATGCGGTCCGCGTCGGCAGCGACATCGTCTGCGCGGTCGCGCTGACCGACCCGAACACCGCGTGCCGCCCGCTCAACATCCTGGGTGCCGGTCGCGCCGATCCGGCCGCGATCGACTATGTGTTCGGCGACCTCGCCAAGGTCGTCTACACGACCAAGCTCGACAGCATGGGCGCCAGCCTGCGCGGCGACCCCTTCTCGACCTGGGCCGGCCCGGTCTCGATCGCGTTCGGCGGCGAGGCGCGCTGGGAAAAGCAGGTGACGAACAGCATCGATCCCATCTCGACGGCGCGCGGGTTCAGCCGCTTCAACTTCTCGCCGCTCGACGGCGGGTTCAACGTGCAGGAAGGGTTCGGCGAAGTCGCGATACCGCTGCTCGACCAGCCGTTCAGCAAGCTCGATTTCAGCGCCGCCGCGCGCTACAGCCACTATAGCACCAGCGGCGGCATCTGGTCGTGGAAGATCGGCGCCACCGATCGCATCCTCGACAATCTGCTGCTGCGCGTCTCACGCTCGCGCGACATCCGCTCGGGCAGCCTTGCCGAACTGTTCACGACGCGCACGACCACCTTCTCGACGGTGTCCGAGAACGGCCAGTCGTACAGCGTCACGCGCTACGGCGGCGGCAACCCGAACCTGAAGCCCGAGATCGGCAGCACGCTGACGCTCGGCGCGGTCTTTACCCCGACCTTCCTGCCGGGCTTCAACCTCGCGGTCGATTATTTCGACATCAAGCTGCGCGATGCGATCACCTCGCCGAACGCCCAGGACGTCATCACCGCCTGCGGCAACGGCAACCAGAACGCCTGCTCGCAGATCACGCGCGACGGCCAGGGCCGCCCGACCGAGATCAACTCGACCTATCTGAACCTTGCACAGTACAAGACCAGCGGCGTCGATATCGAGGCGAGCTATCAGCAGCCGGTCGGCGGCGGGACGCTTCGCCTGCGGGCGCTGGCGACCTATGTGTCGAAGGTCGTGATCGACGACGGCATCTCGGTCATCGACCGCGCCGGCGACGTCGGCGACGTCACCTTCGGCACGCCGCACTGGCGCGGGACCGGCAGCGTCACCTATGGCGACGATCATGCGACCTTTACCGCACGCGTCCGCTACGTCGGCGGCGGGCAGTACAACCATCTGCTGAACATCTCGAACAACGACACCTCCGCCCGGGTCTATGTCGACCTCAATGCGCAGGCGAATATCGACGAGCGGTTCACGCTCTTCGCCAACGTCAACAACCTGTTCGATCGCGATCCGCCGCTGAGCCCCGCCGGATCGGTCCACTACGACTCGATCGGCACCTATGTGACGGTCGGCGCCAAGCTTCGCCTCTGACCCCCGATAGCATCGAGGCGAAGGGAAAGGTGGGCATCCCATGGGGTGCCCACCTTTTTGCCGTTCCGGCGCCGGGGCGAACGGGGGGCGGAGGTCTCGTCCCGCCACTCTGCCGCTTGGCTGCGCTAAGACCGCAACCACAAGCCCACGCGAACCCGCGTCATTCGTCCTGTGCGCGGTCGATCATGTCCATGAAATCGCGCGCCGAATCGCGGTCGGCCGCATCGGGAAAGGCGACTTCCAGATCGGGCGCTGCGCCCAGCATATAGAGCAGCGCCCACAGCGCAAAGCGGCGGCCCGCATGCGTCTCCAGCGCCAGATCAACGCGCATCCGCTCAGTCCCCGCCGCCAGCGCCGCGGGCGGAATCGCGCCCATGTCGCGGGTGCCGAAATAGCGAAAGAGCTGGTCGTCGAAATCCATGGCCGCGCCCTTGTGGCAGACCGCGCGCGATATTCCAACGCCGCGGCCGCCGCTCGGTTGTCTTCGGACGGGCCGCGGATTAGGGGCAGCGGGGTGAACAACAGCATCGAAATCGGAATCGACGAGCGCGGTCAGGGTGTGCGCATCGAGGTGCAGGAACTGCTCGCCACGCGCCTGCTCGTCCAGGGCAATTCGGGGTCGGGCAAGTCGCACCTGCTGCGCCGCCTGCTCGAACAGAGCGCGGGCCTCGTCCAGCAGGTGGTGATCGATCCGGAGGGCGATTTCGTCACCCTCGCCGACGCCTACAGCCATGTCGCGATCGACGCCGGCGACTATAACGAGCGCGAGATCGCGACGATGGGCGCACGCATCCGCGAGCATCGCGCCTCGGTCGTCCTCAACCTCGAAGCGCTCGATATCGAGGCGCAGATGGGCTGCGCCGCCGCCTTTCTGAACGCGTTGTTCGACGCGCCGCGCGAGCATTGGTTTCCCGCGCTCGTCGTCGTCGACGAGGCGCAGATGTTCGCGCCGAGCGCGTCGGGCGACGTGTCCGACGCGGTGCGCCGCGCCAGCCTGTCGGCGATGACCAACCTGATGTGCCGCGGCCGCAAGCGCGGCCTGGCCGGCGCCATCGCGACCCAGCGCCTCGCCAAGCTCGCCAAGAATGTCGCGGCGGAGGCAAGCAACTTCCTGATGGGGCGCACGTTCCTCGACATCGACATGGCGCGCGCCGCCGACCTGCTCGGCATGGAGCGGCGGCAGGCGGAGGCGATCCGCGACCTCGAACGCGGGCATTTCCTGGGCCTCGGTCCCGCGATCGCGCGGCGCCCGGTCGCGATCCGCATCGGCGCAACCGAGACGCGCAGCCGAGCGGGAACTCATAGCCTGCTGCCGCTGCCCGACGCCGAGCCGCAGGACATGCGCACGATGCTGTTCGCCGAGATGGAGAGCGCGGCGCCCCCGCCGGCGCCCCTGCGTCCCGTCCCGGTCGCCGCGGCCGAGGTGATCGAGCGCATCGCCCATCACGAAGCCGACGCGTCCGCCGCGGACGACATATCGGCGCCCGCGGCCGCCGACAGCATCGATGCCGGCGCGGTGGTCGAGGCGGTGCTGCGCGACATGCTCGGCGATGCCGAAAGCGCCTATCAGCCGGAGACGATCCTCTATCAGGATTTCTCGGTGCGTTGCCGGATGCAGCGCCTGCGCGCCGCGCCGTTCGACCTAGCCGAGTTCCGCCGTCGCTTCGCGCTGGCGAAGGGCGGCATCCTCGACCCGGCCGATCCGCACTGGCGCGACCTGCTCGGCGCGGCGGCGCGGCTGCCCGACGACATGCTCGCGCCCTTCCTGCTCATCGCCCGCGCGGCGATGGACGGGGCGCCCTGCCCCGACGAGGAAGCGCTCGGCCGCGCCTATGGGACGCGGTCGCAGGGGCGCGTGCGGCGGCTGCTCGACTATATGGAGAAACAGGGCGTCATCGTGGTGCGGTCGAGCTTCGGCGGCCAGCGCTCGGTCCACATTCCCGAACTCGGGCTGGCGACCGAAGCGGCCTGACCCGCCGTCCCTTCACGGCCGCAGCACGACCTTTCCGATCACCTCGCGCCGTTCGAGCATCGCGAAAGCCTCGCGCCAGTCGGCAAGGTCGAGGGCGGCGTGGACGTGCGGGCGGATCGTCCCCTCGGCCGCCAGCCGGTCGACCGCCGCGATATTCTCGACCCCTCGCGCGGGAAAGCGTCGGCCATATTCGCCAGCGCGCACGCCGACGACCGAAAACCCCTTGATCAGCGGGATGTTCGCCGAAACCGCGGGAATGCGGCCCGACGCGAAACCGACCACCAACAGGCGCCCGCCAAAGGCGATGCAGCGCGTCGATTCGTCGAACACGTCGCCGCCCACCGGGTCGAAGATTACATCGGCGCCGGCCCCGCCGGTCAGTGCCTTCACCGTGTCGCGGAACCCCGGATCGGCGGCGATCAGCGCATCGGGGGCGTAGAGGCGCGCGATTGCCGCGCGCTTGGCTTCGCTGCTCGCCGCCGCGATCACGCGCGCGCCGAGCGCCTTCGCAAGGTCGACCGTCGCCAGCCCGACACCGCCCGCAGCACCGTGCACCAGCACCCAGTCGCCGGGCTCGACGCGCGCGCAGCGAACGAGCGCGACATAGGCGGTCAGATAGGCGACCGGACAGGCGGCGGCGGCCTCCCATCCCAGCCGGTCGGGCTTCGGCCGCAGCGCGGCGGCCGGGGTGACGATATGTTCGGCCATCGCGCCAAAGCGGTTGCCGCCGACCACCGCGTCGCCCTTGTGCCAAGCCGTCACCCCCTCGCCGACGGCATCGACCTCGCCCGCGAATTCGAGCCCCGGAACGAAGGGCAGGTCGGGTTTGAGCTGATAGGCGCCGCGCGTCATCAGCAGGTCGGGGAAATTGACCGCCGCCGCGCGCACCCGCACTCGCACCTCGCCCGGTCCCGGCTGCGGCACCGGCAGGTCGGCAAGCGCGACGCCGGCATGATCGGGCAGCAGTTCGCGAACCTGCAACGCACGCATCAAAAAAGCCTTTCCTATATTATCCCTATATGGTTCGTTTTATGACTTCTAAAAACCACAGGAGTGAAACATGCCGAATGCCGATCCATCGACCTGCGATGCCGACACCCTGATCGATGCCGTCATCGACCGCGAGGGCCGATATGTAAACCACCCGGCCGACCGCGGCGGCCCGACCTGCTGGGGAATCACCGAAGCGGTCGCGCGCGCCGAGGGCTATGCCGGGGACATGCGCGCGCTGCCGCGCACGGTGGCCGCCGCCATCTATCGCCGCCGCTATTGGCTGCAACCGCGTTTCGACCGGGTCGCGCTGCGTGCACCGCGGATCGCGGCCGAACTGTTCGACACCGGCGTCAACATGGGCACCGCGACCGCGACGGGCTTTCTCCAGCGCGCGCTCAACGCGCTCAACCGCGGCGCGCGCGACTATCCCGATATCGCGGTCGACCGGCTGATCGGCCCGCGCACCCTGTCGGCGCTCGACGGCTTTCTCGCCGCGCGCGGCAAGGGCGGCGAGACCATCCTGCTCCGCGCGATGGAGGCGCTGCAGGGCGAACGCTACATCGCGCTCGCCGAACGCCGCCCGAGCCAGGAAGCCTTTCTCTACGGCTGGCTCGCCAACCGCATCGGGCAGAACTGACCCGATGCGATTCACAGTGAAGTTGCACGGATTCTCTTACGGAAAGGAACAATCGACATGAGCATCTTCGAAGGGCTGATCGGTCCCGTCGCGGGCCTGATCGACAAGATCATTCCCGATCCGGAGGCGCGCGACCGCGCCAAGCTCGAACTGCTGAAACTCGAAGGCAGCCAGGAACTGGAAACGATCCGCACCCGGATGAGCGCGATCATCGCCGAGGCCAACAGCGCCGACCCGTGGACCAGCCGCGCGCGGCCCAGCTTCCTCTACGTCATGTATGCGCTGCTGCTGTGGGCGATCCCGATGGGGCTGATCGCCGCAGCACGGCCGGAGATGGCCCAAGGCATCGCCGACGGCATGAACGCCTATCTCGCCGGCATCCCCGAATCGCTCTACGCGCTCTTCGGCACGGGCTACCTCGGCTACACCGCCGCAAGGGCATGGGGCAAAGCCAAGGGGATCGAAGGCTGATCGCCTGCGGGTAGGCTGCCTCCTCTCCCGCCTGCGGGAGGGGAGATCAGGCGCATGACTACCCCGCCAGCGCGGCCTTGACCGCCGCGACCGCGGCTTCGGCCGCGGCGCCGTCGGGGCCGCCGCCCTGCGCCATGTCGGGACGGCCGCCGCCGCCCTGCCCGCCGAGCGCCGCCACCGCCGCCTTGACGAGGTCGACCGCGCTACGGCTGCCCGCCTGATCGTCGGTCACGCCGACCGCGACCGAGGCGCGTCCGTCGTTGACCGCGACGAGCATCGCGACGCCGCTGCCGACCTGCTTCTTCATGTCATCGACCGCGCCGCGCAGCCCCTTGGGGTCGAGCCCATCGACGACCTGTGCCAGGAACTTCGTGCCGCCGACCTCGTCGACCGCCGGGCCGCCGCTTGCCGCGCCGCCGCCCCCGCTACCGCCGAGCGCGAGCGCCTTCTTCGCCTCAGCCAGTTCGCGCTCCGCCTTCCGGAGCGCCTCGGCCATCGCCGCGGCGCGCGCGGGCACTTCGTCGGGCGCGGTCTTGAGCGCCGCCGCCGCCGCCTTCAGCGCCTCGTCGCGCCCGATCAGCCACTGGCGCGCCGCTTCGCCGGTCAGCGCCTCGATGCGCCGCACGCCGGAGGACACCGCGCTTTCGCTGACGATCTTGAACAGGGCGATGTCGCCGAGCGCGCGGACGTGGGTGCCGCCGCACAGTTCGACCGAATAGCTGCGGTCGTCGGCCTTGCCCATGCTGAGCACGCGCACCTCGTCGCCATATTTTTCGCCGAACAGCGCCATCGCACCCGCCGCGATCGCATCGTCGGGGGTCATCAGGCGCGTCGACACCGGCTCGTTGGCGCGGATATGCGCATTCACCTGCGCCTCGACGTCGGCGATCTCCTCGGCGGTCAGCGCCTTGGGGTGCGAGAAGTCGAAGCGGAAGCGGTCCTCGGCGACGAGGCTGCCCTTCTGCGTGACGTGCGCGCCCAGCCGGTTGCGGAGCGCCGCGTGCAGCAGGTGCGTCGCGCTGTGATTGGCGCGGATGCGGTCGCGGCGCGCGGCATCGACGCTCAGCCGCACCGTGTCGCCGACCTTGAGACTGCCCGCCTCGAGCGTCGCCTGATGCGCGTGCAGCCGGCCGAGCGGCTTGCTCGTGTCGCGCACCGTCGCCTTCGCGCCGCCCAGCGTGTCGATCGTTCCGGCGTCGCCCATCTGGCCGCCGCTTTCGCCATAGAAGGGCGTCTGGTTGGTGAGCACGACGACGGTGTCGCCCGCCTTCGCCTCTTCGACCGGAACGCCGTCGCGAACGAGCGCGATCACCTCGCCCTCGCCCTCGGTCGAGGTGTAGCCGGTGAATTCAGTGCCGCCGTTCGCTTCGGCGAGGTCGAACCAGATTTCGTCCGACGCCTTTTCGCCGCTGCCCTTCCACGCCGCGCGCGCCGCTGCCTTCTGCTGCGCCATCGCGGCGTCGAAACCCGCGCGGTCGACCGCGATGCCCTCTGCGCGCAGCGCATCCTCGGTCAGGTCGTAGGGAAAGCCGTAGGTGTCATAGAGCTTGAAGGCGACGTCGCCGGGCAGCGTCGCGCCCTTGGCCATTCCCACCGTCGCCTCGTCGAGCAGCCGCAGCCCCTTGTCGAGCGTCTGGCGGAACTTGATCTCCTCGCGCTCGAGCGTTTCGGAGATCAGCGCCTGCGCGCGGATCAGCTCGGGATAGGCGGCGCCCATCTCGGTGGTCAGCGCCGGCAGCAGCCGGTGCATCAGCGGGTCCCGCGCGCCGAGCAGGTGCGCGTGGCGCATCGCGCGGCGCATGATACGCCGCAGCACGTAGCCGCGCCCCTCGTTCGACGGCAGCACGCCGTCGGCGATCAGGAAACTCGACGCGCGCAGGTGATCGGCGATCACGCGGTGGCTGGCCTGCGTCGCGCCCTCGGCCGGAACGCCGGTCAGGTCGACCGACGCGGCGATCAGCGCCCGGAAGGTGTCGATGTCGTAATTGTCGTGGACGCCCTGCAGCACCGCCGCAAGACGTTCCAGTCCCATGCCGGTGTCGATGCTGGGCCGCGGCAGGTCGACGCGCTCGCCGCCGGGCAGCTGCTCATATTGCATGAACACCAGGTTCCAGATCTCGATGAAACGGTCGCCGTCCTCTTCGGCCGATCCCGGCGGGCCGCCCCAGATATGATCGCCATGATCATAGAAGATTTCGCTGCACGGCCCGCACGGACCGGTATCGCCCATCGACCAGAAATTGTCGCTGGTCGGGATGCGGATGATCCGTTCCTCGGGCAGCCCCGAAATCTTGCGCCACAGGTCGAACGCCTCGTCGTCGGTGTGGTAGACGGTGGCGGTCAGCTTGTCGGCGGGCAGGCCCCACGTCTTGTGGACGAGGGTCCAGGCATGGTGGATCGCCTGTTCCTTGAAATAGTCGCCGAACGAGAAATTCCCCAGCATCTCGAAGAAAGTGTGATGGCGCGCGGTATAGCCGACATTGTCGAGGTCGTTGTGCTTGCCGCCCGCGCGGACGCACTTCTGCGACGAAGCCGCGGTGCTGTAGGGCTTCTTCTCCAGCCCCGTGAAGACATTCTTGAACGGCACCATCCCCGCGTTGACGAACATCAGCGTCGGGTCGTTGAACGGCACCAGCGGCGCCGACGGTTCGATATGGTGCCCTTCGCCCGCGAAATAGTCGAGGAAGGAGCGGCGGATGTCGTTGGTCGATGTCATGCGCGCGAATTAGGGATTTTGGCGCGGTGCGACAAGGTGATTAGTGGTCCGCACGATTATCGGCCTTCCATCCGTTCAGCGGCAGGCGCCTCCGCATCAGAAAGCCGTCGCGATCCCCTTGCCCAGATAGCAGGGAAGCTGGTGCAGCACGTCGGCCTTGGGCACGCCCTCCTCGATCAGTTCGGGCGGCACTTCGGAGGTATCGGTGCGCACGATGGTGAAGCCGGCGCCCGGCGCGGCGCGATGGACGACGACATAGCCGCAGTCCATCGTTCCATCCGCCCGGTCGCCCCGGAAATCGAACGCGGCATAGACGCCGGGCGGCTGCCCTGCGGGGTCGAGATACCAGCTCAGCCGCAGGATGCGCAGCCTCCCGTCGGCCCACAATGTGCCGCGCTTGCGCAGGTTCATCTCCCATTCGAGCCGCGGGCTCGACGCCTGCAGCGACAGGCGCAGCATCGCATAGGCCGCATCGTAATCGCGCTTCGCCAGCGCCGCGACATAGGCGGCGAAGCGGTCGATCGCCCCTTCCTCGTCGGCCGCGGCGGGCGCGAAGGCGACGCCTTCGGGCGCGACGACATCGCGCTCGACCTCCGGGCCGAGCTGCGGCGGCGCCGCCATCGCGGGGCCGGCCGCGAACAGCGCCGCGCCGATCGCCAATGCGATGCGCCGGACGGGAGCAGTATCAATAGCCATAATAGGCGCCGCCCTTGTCGCGCGCGCGGCGCCACGCCGGACGGTCGTGGCAGGCGTTCACGAACGCCGCCAGCTTCGGGTAGCGCGGCGCCATGCCCTGCATGATCGCGATCTCGGCGGGAAAGCTCAGCATGATGTCGGCGGCCGACAGGCTGTCGCCGATGAAATGGCCGTTCGTGCCGAGACGGCTTTCCATATAGGCGAAATGCGCATCGAGTTGCTGCACGATCCGCGGTTCGAGGACCGCCGCCGCCTCGCCGAGCCGCGCGGTGTAGATGCGCAGCAGGATCGGCGTCATCGCCGATCCCTCGGCGAAATGCAGCCATTCGAGATGGCGGACATGATCGTCGGTGCCGTGCGCGGGAACCAGATGCCCGCCGCCGTGCCGCTCGCACAGATATTCGACGATCGCCCCCGACTCGGTGATCACGCGGCCGTCGTCCTCGATCACCGGCGACTTGCCGAGCGGATGGACCGCCAGCAGTTCGGGCGGCGCGAGGTTGGTCGCCGGGTCGCGGTCATAGAAGCGGATGTCATATGGCGCGCCGATTTCCTCGAGCAGCCAGAGGATGCGCTGCGAACGGCTGTTGTTGAGGTGGTGGACGATCAGGCTCATCGATTCTCCTTTCGCGGCACGGTTTGTCCCTTTCGTCACCCTGAACTTGTTTCAGGGTCCATGGTCTGCCCCTCACCTGAAAGGCGGCGCAAAAGGAGGGGTCCGGCCATGGATGCTGAAACAAGTTCAGCATGACGAACGGATGAGGCAGCGCGCCGAACGCCAAATCCCAACCGACCATAGAACGCAATCGGGCTCGGATGGAAGCAATGTCGGGTCTGCGATGGGAAAACCTGCGAGGGATCGAGATCGGCAAAGCGGCGAAAGATCGAAGGTTACGCTCATCGGCTTTCGAAGCCGCGCGCGCGAACGAACCTTTCGGCCGCTCCCAGCCCCGTTTCGCCCGACCAGCCCGCAAGTGGCATCGCTCATCCGACATGATTTGACACAAAGGAGTGTTGCTAATGCGACTAATTCCTATTAGCGGACAGGAAGCCGCCGATGGGAGCGGCATTCACAGGAGCCCATTATGCGTGCCCGCCTTACCGGCCTGACCATTGCCGCGCTCGTCCCCTCTGCGCTCGCCGCCCAGACGAATGCCGGCGACGGCAGCGACGCCATGTCGAACGAGATCGTCGTGATCGCCACCGGCCAGAGCACCGCGTCGGCCAGCACCAAGACCGACACGCCGCTGATCGAAAATCCGCAGACGATCACCGTCGTCAATCGCGCCGAGATGGATATTCGCGCGGTCGATACGGTGTCCGACGCGCTTTCCTATGTCGCGGGGGTGCAGGCGCAGCCGCAGGGCAACGACAACCGGGTCGACGAGATCACGGTCCGCGGCTTCGGCGCCGGCGGCTTCGGCAGCAACAACAATTTCGTCGACGGTCTGCGCCTTCCCGCGGGGGGACAGTGGACGCGCCCCGCCTTCGACCCGTTCGGGTTGCAACAGGTCGATGTGCTGAAGGGTCCGTCGAGCGTCCTGTACGGCCAGACCGCGCCCGGCGGGATCGTCAACCTCGTTACCAAGAAGCCGACCTTCCGCGCGCATGGCGAGGTGCTGTTCCAGGGCCAGGCCTTCGGAGACCTCGACCGTGCGCGCCTGCTGGCGGGCGCCGATGTCGGCGCACCGTTGTCGGACAATGTCGCGGTGCGGTTCGTCGGCCTCGCCTCGCATGGCGAAACGCGCGCGAAGGACATGCCGAACTCGCGCTATTACATCGCGCCGAGCGTGACCTTCCGCCTCGGCGCCGACACGACATGGACGCTGCTCGGCCAGTATCAGCGCGACGAGGGCGCTTCGACCTTCCAGTTCCTGCCGATGCGCGGCACGCTCAACGCGTCGAACGGCAAGTATATCCCGCTCGACGCCAATCTCGGCGAGCCCGGCTGGAACGATTTCGACCGCGACCAGTATCTGGTCGCCTCCTTCTTCGAGCATCGCTTCGGCGACGGCTTCGCGATCCGCAACAACACGCGCTATACGAAGATCGACAGCTTCTATCGCGCGGTGGTGATGGGCGGCGACACGCTGACCGCCTGTCCCGCCAACATCCCCGGCTGCATTCCCGGCCAGACGATTCAGCGGCGCGCGGTGCAGGGGCGCGGCGAATCCGAAGGCTGGGCGACCGATACGCAGATCGAGGCGCGCTTCGCGACCGGCGCGATCGAACATGTCGTGCTGGGCGGCGTCGATTATTTCCACACCGACTGGTCGCACGACCGCGATGGCGTCGCGCCGGCGCTGGTGCTGCCGCTCCTCGACATTTTCGACCCCGTTCCGCGCGGTGCCTCGGGCTATGCCACGGCGCTGAGTCCGCAGATCTATGGCGGCGCCGTGTCGAAACAGACCGGCCTCTATCTGCAGGACCAGCTTTCGGTCGGCAATCTGCGCCTTTCGATCGGTGCACGCAACGACTGGGCGACCGACAATCTGTCGAACAGCTTGAACAACACGGGTTCTCGCCTGAAGGCGGAGGCCTTCACCTGGAACATCGGCGGCGTCTACCTCTTCGATTTCGGTCTCGCCCCCTACGCCAGCTATTCGGAATCCTTCCTGCCGCTGCAGAACGATCCGGTGACCAATGCCACCGGCCGCCCTTTCGTGCCGACGACGGGGCAGCAATATGAGTTCGGCCTGCGCTATCAGCCGCCCGGGCAGAACATCTATCTGACGCTTTCGGCTTTCCAGATCACGCAGCAGAACCTGCTGACGGCCGATCCGGCGGGGACCCGCTGCGGCCCGACCCTGACGCCCTGTCAGGTCCAGCTTGGCGAAGGACGCTATCGCGGGCTCGAATTCGAAGGCCGCGCGACGCCGACCGACGCGCTCACGCTGATCGCCACGGCGACGCGGATCAAGGCGAAGGTGACCGAAGGCGCGGCGGCGCAGATCGGCAATGCCCTGCCGCAGATTCCCGACTGGCAGGCATCGCTCTTTGCCGATTATCGCATCAAGGCCGGACCGCTCGACGGCTTCGGTTTCGGCGGCGGCGTGCGCTACACCGGGGACAGCTGGGGGCTCGTCAGCAACGACCCGCTCTTCGCGATCCCTTCCTACACGCTCTTCGACGCGTTCCTCCGCTACGACGTACCCGATTCGGGCCTGTCGCTCGCGGTCAACGTCCGCAACCTCGCCGACAAGCGCTATGTCGCGACCTGCACCGCGACGCAGGCCTGCTATTACGGCCAGGGCCGCACCGCGACCGCGCGCCTGCAATATCGCTGGTGACGATGGAGATTCATCGGATGCAAATCGAACGATCGATCCCGTCGCGGCGCGCGGCGCTGACGCTGCTCGGCGCCCTGCCGCTGGTGCTTGCCGGCTGCGGCAAGGCCGACGACAGGCGCAAGGCGGGCGCGGATGCCCCGCTCACCGACCTGCGCGACCGCCCGCTCGACCTGACGCTGCCTGCGACGCCGCTGACGATCGACGACGGCCGCTACCTGATCGCGCTGTCGCTGATCCATCCCGATCCGGTCAGCCTGCTGTCGGGGTGGTCGGGCGACGTCAACCGGATCAGCCCCGAACAGTATAAAGCCTATGTCGCGCGCTTTCCGAAGCTCGCCACGCTGCCCAGGACGCCCAACTCGTCCGACGAGTTCAGCGTCGAGGCGGTGCTCGCCGCGGCGCCGAAAGCGGCGGTCGTCTCGCTGGGTTCCGGCCCGACCGACGCGCAGGTCGCGCAACTGACCGGCGCCGGCGTCGATGTCGTCTTCATCGACTTTTTCTCGCACCCCTTCGAAAACCAGGCGCGCAGCCTGACCCTGCTCGGGCGCCTGATCGGTCGCGAGGAGCAGGCGGCGGCCTACAACAAATTCCGTCAGGACAAGCTCGACGTCATCAGCAAGCGCGTCGCCGCCATCCCCGCCGACAAGCGCCCGACGGTGTTTCTGGAGGCGCATGCCGGCAACGGCCCCGATTGCTGCAATTCGCCCGGCAAGGGCAACGTCGGCGACTATATCAGCTTCGTCGGCGGCAGGAATATCGGCGAGGATGTGATCAAGGCGCCGTTCGGCAAGCTCAACCTCGAATATGTCATCGACCGCAATCCGGACGTCTACATCGCCACCGGCGGCCCGCATCTGGAAAAGGCCGGCGGCTTCGTCGTCGGCCCGCAATATGACGAGGCGCGGTCGCGCGCGTCGCTGCGGAAGGTGACCGAACGCCGCGGGATCGCCAGCCTGTCGGCGGTGCGCGCCGGACGCGTCCACGGCCTGTCGCACCAGATGATCAATTCGCCCATCGACATCGTCGCGACCGAGGCGCTCGCCAGGTGGATACATCCCGACCTGTTCGGCGATCTCGATCCGCAGGCGACGCTCGACACAATCAACAGGCGGTTTCTCGCGGTCCCCTACACCGGAAGCTACTGGACCGATCTCCAGCCCTCCCCCGCTTCAACAGGAGAATGACATGGTTATGCGCAATGCCTTCAAACTGTCGGTGGCTCTCGTCACGCTAGCTGGTGCAACGGCCGCATGGGCGGAGCCGGCGGTCGACCGCTCGGTCAAGGTCGCTCCGGGCGGGCTCTACGAGATCGTGCAGAACGGCGCCGACAACGACATCTATATCGCAGCGGTCGGCCCGCGCGGCGAAGACAAGGGCGCGATCGTCCGCCTCGACGGCAAGACTCTGCAGCCGAAGGGGTCGATCGACGTCTCGACCAGCCCGCTCTACGGCCTCGCGATCAACCAGACCACGCAGACCCTTTACGGCACCGATACGCGCAACGGATCGGTATCGGCAGTCGACCTCGCAACGGGCAAGGTCGTCGGAACCGTCAAGGTCGGCGAAAAGGCCCACGTCCGTCAGGTCGCCGTCGATGAGGGCGCGAACAAGGTCTATGTCACCGTCGTCGGCGCGATGCGCGGCAGCGACACGCCCAGCGCCATCTGGGTGATCGACGGCAAGAGCAACACGCTCGACCGCGTCATCGCGGTGCCGGGCATTTCGCTCACCGGACTGGCGCTCGATCCGGCGAAAAAGCGGATCTTCTCGACCGGCATGAGCAGCAACGACGTGATCGTCCTCGACAGCGACAGCGGCGCGGTGAAGGCCCGCTGGCCGAGCGGCGGCGAGAATGCCATCAACGTTGCCTATGACGGCACGGCACAGCGCCTGTTCGTCGCCAACCAGGGCAACGGCGTGCTCGGCGTGATCAACGCAAGGGACGGCTCGCTGATCAAGGCGGTCCCCACCGGGGAAGGCGCGCTCAGCGTCGCCTACAACGGCGCCGTGGACCAGATCTATGTCGCGAACCGCCGCGCCGGGACGGTTAGCGTCGTCGATGCGAAAACCTATGAGAAGCTCGCCGATCTGGAAACGGGTACCTTCCCGCAGACGATCGCGATCAATCGCGCCGACAACAGCGTCTATGTGACGAACAAGGCGCGCGGCCTGCCGCGCGACGCCGCACCGGGGACGCCGCCGGTCGACGATCCGAAGGGCGACACGGTCACGCTGATCCGCCCCTGACCGGCCGCGGAAAGAATCGAAAGCCGCCCGATCCCAAGCGGAACGGGCGGCTTCCTTACAATATATCGTCGATCACCATGCGCAGCGACCCGCGCTCGCAATGATCGATGCGCGCCCGCACTCGCCAGACGTCGGCCAGCACCGCGGGCGTGATCGCTTCTTCGGGCGGCCCCGCGGCGGCCACCTGCCCTTCGGACAACACCACGACGCGGTCGGCGATCCGCGCCGCCGCCTGCAGGTCGTGAAGCACGAGCACGGCGATCATGTCCTGCTCGCGCGCCAGCGAACGCACCAGATCGAGCACGCGCACCTGGTGATTGAGGTCGAGCGCACTCGTCGGTTCATCGAGCAGCAGCAGGCGCGGTGCGCGCACGAGCGCCTGCGCGAGCGCCGCGAGTTGCCGCTGCCCGCCCGACAGCTGATCGATTCCGCGCATCGCCAGCGCTTCGATCCCGACCCGCCCGAGCACGGCCATCGCGCGCTCCGCCGCATCGCCACCATGGCCCTGCCCGGTGGGCGACGCTTCGAGCGCGCCGATCACCGTTTCGAGCACGGTGAGCGCGATTCCCTGCGGCAGCGTCTGCGGCATGTAAGTCACCGCTTTCGCACGGTCGGCGAGCGGCAGGCCGTTGAGTTCGTCCCCGTCGAGCCGGATCGAGCCGCGCGCGGGCGTCAGGCCGGCGAGCGCACGAAGCAGCGTGCTCTTCCCCGCCGCATTGGGGCCCAGCAGCGCGACCGTTTCGCCGCGCGCGATCGGCGGCAGCGACAGATGCTCGATCACCGCGCGGTCGCGATATCCCGCCGACAGGTCGGTGACCTGGATGCCGGCGCTCATGCCCCCTGCCTTCCGCTGCGAAAGATCAGGAACAGGAAGATCGGGACGCCGATCATCGCGGTCACGATGCCGACCGGCATCAGCACCCCCGGCACCAGCAGCTTCGACAGCGCCGACGCGACCGACATGATCGCGGCACCGGTGAACAGGCTGGCCGGCAGCAGATAGCGATGATCCTCACCCAGCAGCATGCGCGCGATATGCGGGCCGACGAGACCGATGAACCCGATCGCGCCGACGAAGGCCACCGCGGTCGCGGCCAGCAGGCTGATGCGAAAGAGCGACAGGAAACGCAGCCGCCCGACGTCGACCCCGAAACTCTGCGCCCGGTCCTCGCCGAGCCGGAGCGCGGTGAGCGCCCTGGCCGATGCCAGCGAAAAGGGCGCGACGGCGAGCAGGACGAGCGCGAGCACGCTGACATTGCTCCACGTCGCACGCGACAGCGACCCCATCGTCCAGAAGACGAGCTGCTGCAACGCTTCCTGCGACGAGAGGAACTGCACGAGCGAGGTCAGCGCGTTGAAGGCGAAGACGAGCGCGATGCCGAGCAGGACGAGCGTCTGTGCGCCCGCCGCGCGCTGCCGCGCGACCGCCTGAAGCAGCAGCATCGCGAGGAAAGCGAAGAGAAAGGCGTTGAGCGACACCATCCAGTCGGCCGCCCAGCTTCCCGCGAACGGCAGACCGATCCCCAGCACGATCGCCAGCGACGCACCGAAGGAAGCGGCCGACGACACGCCGAGCGTAAAGGGACTCGCCATCGGATTGTCGAGGATCGTCTGCATTTCGGCGCCCGCGAGCGACAGCGATGCGCCGACCATCACCGCCATCATAGCATAAGGCAATCGCACGTCCCAGATGATCGCCCGCTGTCCCGGCGTGATCCGGTCGGGATAGGCGATGCCGTACAGCACGTCGCGCGCCCCCATCCCCGACGGGCCGGTCACCAGATCGGCGACGAAAGCCGCCACCGCGATTGCCGCGATCAGCGCGATGACCATCACGCGCCGCCGCACCGTGCGCCGATAATCGACCAGCATGGCTTTCATCGTCGGAGAGGGTCCGGCTAACCGGATCATGACATTTTGTTTCCCTTGGATTGGCATGGGTTGATCGAACGGCGCATCGATGCCATCCGCCTTATTGAAAACCGCTCGCAATTCCAGCCCTAATCGGACCATGACCGCTTCCGCCACCCCCGCCACCGATCCACGCATCGCCGAATGCCTGTCGCTGAGCCTGCCGCGCGGGGATGCGGCCTATCGCGTCGACCTCCACGTCCCGGCGGGCGAAGCACCCGTCGGGGGCTGGCCCGCGATGCTGATGCTCGACGGCGAAGGCTGCTTCGCGACCGCGGTGGAAGCCTTGCGGCGGATGAGTCGCCGTCCCGACGCAACGGGAACCGGACCGATGATCCTGATCGGCCTGTCGTCGCCCGACCGCGACCCGCAGGACCGTCATCGCGAACGCGATTTCGGCGCGCGCGGCGGGGCGTCGGATTTCGCGCGTTTCGTCGAGGCCGATGTGTTCGCCGCCGTCGCGGCACACGCGCGGCTCGATCCGCGACGCCTGACCCTCTTCGGCCATTCGCTCGGCGGCTATCATGCGCTGTGGATGCTGGCGCATCGCCCGCATCTGTTCGCCGCGATCGCCGCGATCAGCCCGTCGATCTGGTGGGACCCCGAAGGCCTGCGCGACGCCTTGCGGAACGCACCGCTCGGCGGCCAGCGCGTCCTGCTCTGCGTCGGCGAGTGGGAGGAGGAACTGCCGCCCTGGCAGGCCGCGCGGCAGGACAGCGATGCGGTCCGCAACCGGCGGGCCGAGCGGCAGATGGTGGCGCGCGCCCGCGACATGGCGGCGCTACTCGCGGACCGTCTCGGCCCCGCGAACATCCAGTACCGGATGCTTGCCGAAGAAGATCATGCGTCGATCATATCCGCCGCCATCCCGCGCGCATTGCGGCTTGCGTCAGCGGCCGGGCGCTAGGCGACGTTTACATTCACGCGGCACATTTGATGGCTGCGACGAGATTGAGGAAGCCAGCGTAGTTTCTGGCGAGCTTGTCGTATCGGGTTGCGATGCGTCGGAAGTGTTTGATCTTGTTGAAGAAGCGTTCGATGAGATTACGTTCTTTGTAGAGATGGGAGTCGAAGCTGCGCCATTGCGCGGTTGTTCGGCGCCGCGGGACGACTGGTTTTGCGCCGCTGGCGGCGATGGCGTCCATGGCGCGCTGCCCGTCATATCCCTTGTCCGCGAGAACATGTCTGGCCTGCAATCCGTCGAGCAGGCCTTCGATCTGGGTGATGTCGTTGCGCTCTCCGCCTGTCAGGAGGAAGCGGATCGGGTTACCCAAAGCGTCGGTAGCAGCATGGATTTTGGTGCTCAGGCCGCCTTTTGATCGGCCCAGCGCGTGAGCTTCAAACCGATCTTCGGATCGATCGCTTTTTTTGGGGCACCGGCACTATGCTGATGCGCCCGCACGATGGTGCTGTCGACGAGGATGTACTCGAAGTCGGCATCATCGCTCAGCGCCGCAAAAAGCCGTTCCCAGACCCCATTGCGGCACCAGCGGTTGAACCGCTGATACACCGTGTGCCAGCGCCCGAACTCCTTCGGCAGAACGCGCCAATGCGCTCCCGACCGCGCCAGCCACAAGACCGCCTCGACAAACAGCCGATTGTCTCGGCCCGTCCGGCCAGGATCGCCTGCCTTGCCCGGCAAATGAGGTTCAATCCGCTCCCAAAGCGCGTCGCTTACTTCCTGTCGATCCATCCATGCCGACCTCCAAACAGCCAGCAGCTTGAATCACAATCCTGCGCCAATGGAAATCCTGAATGTAAACGAAACCTAGGGTCAGGACCCATTAATTTGCGGTTCGAGGTTTGAAGCGATTTCGTTCAGGGCGAGGAGGCAAGGCGTAGGAATATGTCGATATTTCAAGACTTGCCGACGAAGCCATGGACGAAATCGGTCAAATCCCGCAGGGACGCCGAAATGGCTTCGATCTCAGGCCCGCGCGGCCTTGCGGGTAGCGATGCTACCCGCTGCATCCGCCCGAACCCGATATCTTCGCCATTTCGACGCCTCGAACCGCAAATTAAGGGGTCCTGACCCTAAGGAACGGAGAACCGACATGCTGCTGCGCGACACGCCCAACCATTATGGATCGGTGACACGGCTGCTGCATTGGACGATGGCGCTGCTGCTGTTCTGGCAGCTCGGCGGCATGATCATGAAGAGCGTGCTCGGCCGCGTCCCGCTGATGAAATTCTGGGTCGGCACGCACGCATCGATCGGCGCCCTCATCCTCGCGCTCGTCGTCGTCCGCGCGCTTTGGGCGCTTCGCAACCGGCGGCGGCGCCCCACCTATTCATCGAATGCGATCGGCCAGGCGGCGCGCATCGGCCATATCCTCCTCTATCTGCTGATGATCGTCGTGCCCGCGCTCGCGCTGTTCCGCATGGCCGGAAGCGGCAAGGGGGTGACGCTGTTCGGCATCGAGTTCGCAGCACCGACGGGACAGGAGATCGCGTGGATGACCGCCCCCGCCAATGCGGTGCACGGCTTGCTGGCCTGGACGCTGCTTGCGCTGATCGCAGGGCACGTCGCGATGGTTCTGGTGCATCGCTTCGGGTGGCGGGACGACACGCTCTCCCGCATGATCGGCCGCCGCGTGGACGCCGCAGCGCCGCTGCAATCGAGTATGGACTAGCTCGCGGGGTCGTACATGAATTCGCGAAGCTCCTGCGCGCATCGACAGGCCGCCGCGATCTTGCTCGCCCACTCGACCGCATCCTCGCGGGACGGCAGTTCCAGCACCGTGAAGCCGCCCGTGAGCCCGCTGCCGGGATAGATTTCGGCCGACACCGATCCGTCGGCGGAGACCAGTACGGGCGCAACCTGCTCCGCTATCCCTCCGCCGAACACATAGACGCCGGCGGCCCTGGCTTCCTCGATCACCGCGTGCGCGTCGGCGGACACGATCGGGAACTCTGCGTCGGTGAGGACCAGGGCGTCGCTCGGAAAGGAGATGAGATATTTGGTCATCGCTTGAAGATGCATCGTGGGGGCCGCGACGGCAAGGGGCCCGGGGAGCGCGCGGACGGGAAACGAATGATCGGTGTAGACGCCGCCGCTTTTTTTCATCATCCTGTCTCCCGTCGCAACCTTTCGCCACGCGCCGACGAAGAGGAGAGCGGAAGAGAGTCCGGACGAGGCGCGCGCCCACCGTTCGAGTTGGAGAAGCCAGATGAAAATCCGGAACAAGATCGCGACGTCGTTCGGCCTCGGCCTGTTGCTGGCCGTCCTCCCCGTACAGGGCATCGCGGCCCTCCAGCAGGGCGCGAAGGCGCCCGACTTCACGCTGAACGCCGCGCAGGGCGGCAAATCCTTCAGCCTGACGCTGAAACAGACGCTGCGGAACGGGCCGGTCGTGCTCTATTTCTTCCCCGCCGCATTCACCCCCGGCTGCACGATGGAAGCCCATCTGTTCGCGGAAGCGAACAGCCAGTTCAATCAGTTAGGTGCCCGCATCATCGGCGTGACCGCAGGCAACATCGATCGCGTGGCGGAATTCTCCAAGTCGGAATGCCGCGACAAATTCGCCGTCGCGGCCGATCCGGGCGCCAAGGTCGCGGTCAAATACGACACCGCCATGCCGGGCCCCAACCAGACGCTCATCTCCAACCGGACGTCGTTCGTCATCGCACCCGACGGAACCATCCTGCTGAGCTACACCGACCGCAACCCGCAGGCGCATATAGAAAAGACGCTGGCTGCGGTCCGCGCATGGAACGCCAAGCGCGGCTGACCGCCGATCTTAAGCCGTGAGAACCGCGGTTTCTCAAGCGATATGGAGGGAGGCCGACAGCTTCGCCAGATCGGTTTTACGAATGTCGTATGAAAGATCGAGGACCTCGCGAACGCGTGCCGCGCCGATCAAGGGTGTCGCCAATACGGAAAATTTCCGGTCCAGCCTGTCATCGAGATCATTCGGTCCGATGTCCGCTTCGGACACGTCCCAAACCGCCTCGAGCATCGTATCATCGCCGATCCTGATGGTCGCCCTCGCGCCGAATATGCTGTCGAGATCGCCCACCACGCCGATTTTGCCGCGCAGGCGTCCGAGCGCCTCGTCGCCGGCGAGCATGTCGTTGAAAACGCCGATATCCGCCGTGTCATAACCGCCGAGCGTCAACGCGACGACCTGCCGCAGGCTGAATTTGGATTCGAGGCCGGTCGCCGGATTTTCGATATTGCAGACCTTGAGATGGCCGGCCGGAACCCGAAGTACGACGCTCTCCAAAGCGTCCGGGATCAGCCCCCGTTCGATCACCAACTGCCGGACCGCCTCGATGCTCGAATGCGTCAGGTAGCAGGAGGCGTGATATTTGAAGAGCAGGTGGTCGAGGCTCTCCCCGAATCGCGGCGCCCGCCAGTCGGCCGGAACCGGCTGGTGCGCCTGAGTGGCGAGAAAGCCCTGATCGGTTTCCAGACTTTCGCGATTTGCGGTCATTCCGCGCGCGGCAAGCCGGGCGGCAATGACGCCGGCCGACGCCGCACGGCCTGCGTGAAAGGGCTTGGCCATGGTCCCGAACATCGATTTCAGCCCCGCCGCCTGCGTCGCCGCCAGCCCGATCGCGTTTTCGGTTTCTTCCGGCGCGAGGCCCATCAGCACGGCGGATGCCGCCATCGCCCCGAACGCGCCGATCGTCGCCGTCGAATGGAAGCCATGGTCGTAATGGCCCGGCATGGCGAGCGTCCCGACGAAGCGCGCGGCGTCATAACCGGCGATGATCGCGCGGGCGAGTTCCTCGCCCCCCGCGTCCACCGTCTCCGCCACCGCCAGCGCGGCCGGGACCACGACTGTCGCCGGATGCCCGATGAACTGCTGAACATCGTCATAATCGAGAGCGTGACCGGTGGTGCCGTTGACCAGCGCCGCATCGGCGGCCGACGCCCGGCCGCCGCCCAGCACCGACGCCGCGCCTTCGGCGGATGCAAACTCGGCGCGGAGGATTTTCGCGACCGGCTCGGTCGTCCCCGCCAGCGCGACGCCCAGCCAATCGACAAGGATGCGGCGGGCGGCGGCATATTGCTCGTCCGTGGGACGCGCGTTCCCCGACGCCGTAATCGACCGAGCGAGCAAGGCAGTGAACGGTTGCGCGCCTGCCATCCGGCTTTCCGCGCTCATATGCGGATCGTTACGCATTTGAGCTGGGTATAATGGGTCAGCGCCTCGATCCCCTTCTCTCGCCCATAGCCGCTGTTCTTGTATCCGCCGAAGGGCGTCTCGATCCCACCAGCCATATATTCGTTGACGAAGACCTGGCCCGCCTCCAGCGCCGCGGCCATGCGGAGCGCGCGGCCGATGTCGCGGGTCCAGACGCCCGCGCCGAGCCCGAAATCGCTGTCGTTGGCGATCGCGACCGCCTGATCCTCGTCCTCGAACGTCAGCACGGTCAGGATGGGGGCGAATGCCTCCTCGCGCGCGATCCGCATATCAGGCGTCACGCCCGCATAGACTGCCGGTGCCGGGAAGAGCCCCTTGCCCGCCGCCGGTTCCGGCGGCTCGCGCGTCAGCCGCACCGCGCCCTCGGCCTTCGCCAGATCGTGGAACCGGCGCACGCGCTCGAACTGCGCGGCCGTGGTCGTCGCGCCGAAGACCGCGCCGTCCTGATCGCCATATCTGAGCGCATCGACCGCGGGGACGAGCCGGTCGAGAAAGGCATCATATATCGACGACTGGAGCAGCAGCCGCGTTCCCGCGACGCAGACCTGTCCCGCATTCATCGTGAAGGCGCGCACCGCGCCCGCCACCGCCGCGTCGAGGTCGGCGTCCGCGAAGACGATGTTCGGCGACTTGCCGCCCAGTTCCAGCGTCAGCGGGATGATCCGTTCCGCGGCGACGCGGCCGATCTCGCGGCCCGCCCGCACGCTGCCCGTGAACATGACCTTGCGAATGCGCTCGTGCGCGACCAGCGGTTCGCCCACCTCGCGCCCCGTGCCCAGCACGACGTTGACGACACCGGGCGGCAGGCCGCATTCCTCGACCGCAAGGCGCGCGACCTCGACCAGCGTCGACGGCGTTTCCTCCGACGGCTTGGCCACCACCGTATTGCCGACCGCCAGCGCCGGCGCGATCGCGCGCGCCGCCTGATTCAGCGGCGCGTTCCACGGCAGGATCGTCGCGACGACGCCAAAAGGCTCGCGGCGCGTGTAGCTGTGATAGGGCGCACCGATATTGATGACTTCGCCGTAGAAGATGTTCGCAAGGCCGCCGTAATATTCGAAATACTGGGCGGACATCTCGATCTCGCCGATCGCCTGCGCCATGACCTTGCCGGTTTCGCGCGCCTCCATCTCCGCCAGTCGCGCGGCATGGGCGCGGATCGCGCGGCCGATGTCGACGAGGATACGGCCGCGCTCCATCGGCCGCATGTCGCGCCACGCCGGAAAGGCGGCGCGCGCCGACTGGACCGCCCGGTCGACGATCTCCGCGCCGCCGAGCGCGACACGTCCGATCACTTCGCCCGTCGCCGGCGCCAGATTGTCGAGATAGCGCGCGCCCGGTTCGACGACCTCGCGACCGTCAATGAAATGGTGGCAATCCATCGTGCGATCCTTTCCCTTCGCATGACCCTATCGCTTTCGGCGGCGGCGCAAAACGGCCCGCGCGCTTCATCGCATATGCAATGGATCGTCCGGACGCATTCGGGCACGGACCTTTCTCCGCTATCCTCGCGCGACCGGGTCCGGACGGGCCCTATTCGATCGGGTGAGGGATGAACCAATGCAAAGCTGGACAATCGGCAAGGTCAGGATCAGTCAGGTCATCGAACAGATCGTGCCCGAAGGCATACCGGGCCTGATGCCCGATGCGACGCCGGAGGCGCTGCTGGCGATCCCGTGGCTCTACCCCGAATTCATCACCGAAAAGGGCGAGCCGAGCCTCAGCCTGCACGCCTTCATCCTCGACACACCCACGAAGCGGATCATGGTCGATACCTGCATCGGCAACGACAAGGACCTGAAGATCGCGCCGATCTGGGATCAAATGCAGACCGATTTCCTGGAGAAGATGAAGGCCGCGGGGTTCCCGCCGGAATCGATCGACGTCGTCGTCTGCACCCACCTGCACCTCGACCATGTCGGCTGGAACACGATCCGGGTCGACGGGCGCTGGGTGCCGACTTTCCCCAACGCGCGCTATCTGTTCGGGCGGGTCGAATATGATTTCATGCAGGCGACCCACCACAGTCCCGACGTCGACGAAGCCTGGCGCGAATGCAACGCCTCGGTCGAGCGGGAGTCGGTCCAGCCGGTGATCGATGCCGGGCTCGTCGATCTGGTCGAGGTCGATCACCGGATCACCGACGAAGTGTTTCTGACGCCGACCATCGGCCATACGCCGGGCCACGTCTCGATCGTCGTCCGCTCCGAAGACGAAAGCGCGATCATCACCGGCGACTGCGTTCATCATCCCTGCCAGCTCGCGCATCCCGACTGGGGCACCAACGTCGATGCCGACCCCGAAATGAGCAAAAGGACGCGCTGGAAGCTGTTCACCGACGCGACCGAGGACGGCTGCCTCGTCCTCGGCACGCATTGGACGGGCGCGGGCGGCGGCACGGTCGTGCGCGACGGCGATGCGTTCCGGCTGGAGTTCGAGCCGACCGTCCGGCTGCCCTGACGCCGTATCGCTTCGGCGCCCCGCACGGCCGCCGCCTTCGGTTCCACCGATGGCGGCGGCCTTTTTTCTGGCCCCGGACGAGGCAAAAAACGGGCGCAGCCACGCATGCGGCTGCGCCCGATCAGGCTGAGAGAAGGCGACAGGCGTCAGAAGTTGAAGCGCACCATCGCCCCCCAGGTGCGCGGATCGGCAGGCGCGAAGAAATCGAGCCCGAAGAAGGTCCGGAGGTCGAGACCGTAGAGATAATAATGCTTCTGGAACAGGTTCTTGACATAGAGACCGGCGGTGATCCGATCGTTGCTCCACAGCAGTTGGGCATCGACCTTCGCATAGCCGTCCTGGTGCAGACGCTCGTTGCCGATCGGGTCGCCAGGGAAGGATTCGCGGTCGTTGAACGGCGAGAACCACTGATGTCCGGTATAGGAGACACGCGGCAGGAATTTGAGGTCGCCGTCGCCGATCCGCGCCATCGTCCAGTCGATGCCGGCCTGGGCGGTCACGTGCGGCGCGAACGGCAGCTCATTACCCGCCAGATCGACGCCGACCGTCCCGCTCGCGACATCGCGGCCGAGCACGAGCTGATCGTATTTGCTGTGCAGTAATCCCAGCGACGCGTTGAACGACAGCGCGGGCGACACGCGGCCGTTGAGCTCCAGTTCCCCGCCATAGACGGTCGCCGAACCGGCATTGCGGAGGAAGCCCGTGAAGTTGATGACTGAACCGCCCCGGGACTGCCGGAGGCCATTTGGTTTAAGTTACGCAGCCATGGAGACGTCGTCCAGCATGGCGTAGTATCGTTCTTCGGCTTCAGCGGGCGGCATATTGCCGATGGGTTCCAGCAGCCGCCTGTTGTTGAACCAGTCGACCCACTCGAGCGTGGCATATTCGACAGCTTCAAAGGATCGCCACGGACCTCGCCGGTGGATCACCTCGGCCTTGTAAAGACCATTGATCGTCTCCGCCAAGGCGTTGTCATAACTGTCGCCAACACTCCCGACCGACGGCTCGATCCCGGCCTCGGCGAGGCGCTCGGTATATTTGATCGACACATATTGGCTACCGCGATCGCTGTGGTGGATCAGCCCGCCACGGTGGGCAGGACGGCGATCATGGATGGCCTGCTCGAGCGCATCCAGGACGAAGCTCGCATGCGCCGTCCTGCTGACCCGCCAACCGACGATATAGCGGGCATAAACGTCGATGACGAAGGCCACATAAACGAAGCCTGCCCATGTCGCGACATAGGTAAAGTCCGACACCCAGAGCATGTTGGGCGCCGGCGCATGGAACTGACGGTTCACCTGATCGAGCGGGCAAGGCGCGGCTTTGTCGCTGATCGTCGTACGCGCCGGCTTGCCCCGGATTACACCCTGCAAGCCCAGGTCGCGCATCAGCCGCTCGATGGTGCATCGCGCGACGGCGAAGCCCTCGCGGTTCATCTGTCGCCAGACCTTGCGCACCCCGTAAACGCCGAAGTTCTCGGCAAAAACACGGACCACCTCGGGCTTCAGATCCCGATCGCGCCGGGCACGATCTGATAGCCTTTCAGGATCTCGTCGCTGAGCGACCCGCTCGTGGTAAGTGGATGGGGCGATCGGCAGAACCCGGCAGATCGGCTCGACCCCATAAACCTCACGATGCTCATCAATGAAGGCAGTCATCGCCTGAACGGGCGGTCGAGCTCCGCCTGGGCAAAATATGCCGACGCCTTGCGCAGTATCTCGTTGGCCTGGCGCAGCTCGCGGTTCTCGCGCTCAAGGGACTTGAGGCGATCAGCCATCTCGGTCGGCACACCGGCGCGCTTGCCGCTGTCGACCTCGACCTTCTTCACCCACTCATGAAGCGTCTGCGGAACGCAGCCGATCTTCGCCGCGATCGACACGATGGCTGCCCACCGTGATGGATGATCGCCTTCGTGATCCAGGACCATCCGTACCGCACGTGCGCGAACCTCAGGCGCAAATTTGTTCGTTGTCTTACTCATCGTAGGCCCTTCCTCTCAGGAGTTAGGGCCTCCGGCAATCCCGGGGCGGTTCAGACCTCGTTGGTCTGCTGGTTCTTGTAATCATAATAGAAAGCCGCGAGCGAATAGCTGATCGCGCCGTCGAACAGCCGTCCCTTGCTGCCCACTTCATAGGCGTTGACCGTCTCCGGCTTGATATAGTCGAGCTGTGCGACGCTGGCGTAGGCGCCGCCGTTGAACGTCCCTCCGCGATAGCCGCGATTGTAGCTGGCATAGAGGATCGCCCCGCTGTCGAACTCGTAATTGAGCGCGAGGCGGCCGGTCAGCGCGCCGTCCTTGCCATATTGGGTCGGCACCGGCTGACCGTAATTTGCCGGGTCGGTGACGGTATAGACGATCGGCTCATAGTCATAGTCGCCGAAATAGGAGAGCGCATTGCGCAGCTTCGACTTGTCCCATGTATAGCGCAGCCCCGCCGTCAGCGTGAGCTGGTCGGTCAGCTTGTAGTCGGCCTGCGCGAAGATCGCAGTCGAACGGCGATCCTGGGTATAGCGCTGGTTGATCGAGAAGCCGCCCGTCGCACCCGTCACATCGGGCGGCGCACCGAGGTCGCGCAGGAAGAAATAGAGGCCGAGATTGTTGTTGGTCCGCGTCGTATCGGTCCCGTAATAGGCACCAAGCACCAGATCGAGGCGATCGGTCGACAGGTTCGCCCGCAATTCCTGATTGAACTGGTGGGTCTTCGACGACGGCGTATAATCGAGCAGGCTGAGCGGCTGCGCGTCGGCATCATTGTCGACGAGGAAATAGCCGCCATCGTAGCTGGTCAGCGAGTGAAGCGTGAGACTGTCGCTCGCCTCGTAGGAAATCTTGCCGAGGAAGCCATAGCTGTTGGTCCGGCGCTTGCCGGCATAGCCATATTCGACCTCGTAGAAACCCAGCCCGTCGCGCGTATAGCCGGTGATCGGATTGGCTCCCGACGGCGTCGCGCCGACCGAATGGAGCGCGCCCTGGGTCAGCTTGTCCTTTGATCCATAGGCCTTCAGCAACACGTCGAGTTCGGGCACCGGCTTCCAGCGGAGCTGGACGCGGCCCGAATAGCTCGTTCCGCCGTTCGGACTGGGTTTGCCGGGAATCAGATTCCTGAATGTCGGGTCGTTGCGATCGTAGTTGGCGGCGATGCGGATGCCGAGCTGGTCTTCGACCAGCGTCGTTTCCAGCGCGGCCTGTCCATGGAGGGTGTCATAATTGCCATAGCTCGCCTCGACATAGCCGCTGCTGCCCGACAGGTCCGGCTTGCGCGTGATCATGTTGATCGCGCCGCCCGTGGTGTTGCGGCCGAACAGCGTCCCCTGGGGACCGCGAAGCACCTCGATGCGTTCGAGATCGTAGAGCTGGGCGCCCTGGCTGGTACGTGACGCGATATAGGCATCGTCGATATAGACGCCGATCGGCGATGCCTGATTGGCGGAATATTCGTTGCCGACGCCGATACCGCGCAGCGAGAAATTGGGCTGCGTCTTGCCGTAGGCGCTGTTGATCTGGAGGTTCGGAACGACCGTCGCAAGCTGGCTGCTGTCGCTGACCCCCGCGTTGGCGAGCGCGGCGCCCGTTACCGCGGTAATCGCGATCGGGACCGAGAGCATCGATTGCTCGCGGCGCTGCGCGGTGACGACGATGTCGTCACTCGAGGTCGCACGAGCGACTTCGCTCTCGTCCGAAGACGTCTGGGCATGGGCAGGTGCCGCCATGATGAGCCCCAGTGCGGCCGATTGAAGCATTATGCTTTTGGTAAGCATCGCAAAACTCCCTCCCAAATCTCATGCTTCGCGCATGGAATATCTTGTGAATGATGGAACTTCATTTTCAGAAATTCAGAGAAACGGAGCCTGAAAAGGCGAAACAACTCCTCCTCCCGCAGCGCAGGATTATTTGGAAAACAGGATGAAGAGGTTGAAAATCAGTAGGAGTCGGCAGCCCTTTTCCAACCTTCTCCACTACGAAAGCACAATCGCCTCCGATGTGCGAGTATTCGGTGCCATCCGACGCGAACTCATCACAGACGTGATGAGATGGCGCTCTCAATCGACCGATTCATCGCGTCGGCGTGCTATCGCGGCCGCTGTAGCCTGCACACGTCGCGCATCGTCGAGGTGAAGCCGTTCGACCATCTGCCCGTCGATCTGCACCACCCCCTTCCCCGCATGGTCGGGCGCATCGAAAGCGGTGATGATGCGCTCCGCCCATCGCACCTCGTCGGGGGTCGGCGAATAGACGGCATTGCACGGATCGACCTGTCGCGGATGGATGATGGTCTTGCCGTCGAAGCCCAATACCAGACCCTGCCGACACTCCGCCTCGAAGCGGTCGATATCCTGAAAATCGTTGCAGACTCCGTCGAGTACGATCAGCCCATGCGCGCGCGCCGCGATGACGGCGGAGGTCAGGATCGGCAGGAAAGCGAGCCGGTCAGGCGTGAGCGCCGCGCGCATTTCCTTCGCAAGATCGTTGGTGCCCAGAACCATTGCCGCAAGGCGCGAGCCCTCCGCGGCGGCCGCGATGGCAGGCAATGCAACAACGGCCGCGCAAGTCTCGATCATCGCCCACAGCGACAGTCCCGCCGGCGCATCGCGGAGCAGTTCCCCACAGCGCGCGATGTCGGCGGCGCTGCCAACCTTGGGCACCAACACGCCGTCCGCGCCCGAGCGCGCAGCCGCGACCAGATCGTCGCGCCACCAGGGCGTGTCGAGTCCGTTGGCGCGGATGATCAGCTCGCGGTCCCCGAAACCGCCCTCCTGCGCCGCCGCCACGGCGGCGTTACGCGCTTCTTCCTTTCGCTCCGGCGCGACCGCGTCTTCCAGATCGAGGATGACGATATCGACCGGCAGTGTCCGCGCCTTGGCAACGGCCCTGGCATTGATCGCGGGCAGGTAGAGCGCGGTGCGGCGCGGCTTGAAAGGCAATCGCATGAAAGCGTCTCCGAACGGAAGTCAGCCGGCGTCGGCCAGAATCAGGTCAGCGGCGCGTTCGGCGATCATGATCGTCGGGGCGTTGGTGTTGCCGCTGACGACATAGGGCATGATCGACGCATCGATGACGCGCACGCCCGGTATGCCATGGACGCGAAGCCGGGGATCGACGACCGCGTCGGGGCCGGTCCCCATCTTGCAGGTACCGACAGGATGCATCACGCTTTGCGCATATTCGCGGACGTAGGACAGGATTTCGTCGTCGCTCTGGAGCTGTTCGCCCGGCCCGCATTCGCGCACGACCGCATCGCCGAACGCGCCGGTAGAGGCGATGCGGCGCATCCATCGGATGCCCCGCAGCAGGGTGGCGCGATCATATTCCTCGGTCAGATAGTTGAAGCGCAGCACCGGCGCCTGCCGCGGATCCTGCGGATTGAGAGTCAGCGTTCCGCGCGATTCGGGACGAAGCAGGATCGCCACCGCCTGTACCCCCGGATAGCTGTGCATCTTGAGTTGGCCTCTCGCGTTGAAATCGAAGCTCCAGGCGCGGAAGCTGATCTGGATGTCGGGCGCCGCCGCTTCGGGATCGGTGCGGATGAATGCCGCCGCCTGCGACGTTCCGAGCGACAGCGGTCCCGACCTCGTCAGCAGGTAGCGCACGCCGTTGAGATATTTGCGCACCCCCGACAGGGTCTTGTTGAGCGACATGCCCTCGCGCGTCTCGTAGTTGACCGGGGCGCTGATATGGTCCTGAAGATTGCGGCCGACGCCCGGCAGATCGTGGACGACCGCGATGCCGTTTTCGGCGAGATGCGCCGCCGGGCCGATCCCCGACAGCATCAGAAGCTGGGGCGAATTGATCGATCCGCCGCTCAGCAACGTCTCGCGCGCATAGGCGCGGTGCTCCTGACCACCCCGGACATAGCAAACGCCCCGCACCCGCCCGTCCTCGATGATCAGGCGGCTGACCGGCGCACGATCGAGCAGTTCGAGGTTGGGACGGCGCCGCGCCGGCCGGAGGAAGGAGTGGGCCGTCGAATTGCGCCGCCCCTCGCTGATCGTGAACTGATAGAGCTGGGCGCCCTCCTGCTGCGCGCCGTTGAAATCCTCCGTCGGCGGCAGCCCGGCCGCGCGGCCGGAATCGACGAAGGCGTCGACCACCGGGATGTCATAGGAAGCACGCGCGACGCGCATCGGCCCCGTCGATCCGTGATACTGGTCGACGAAATCGAGATTGGTTTCGGCGCGCCGGAAATAGGGCAGAACGTCGGCGGCCGACCATCCCGCATTGCCCTCCGCCGCCCACCGGTCGTAATCGAACCGATTGCCGCGGATATAGACCATGCCGTTGATCGCGCTCGATCCCCCCATCAGCATGCCGCGCGGGTGATAGACGCGCCGGCCGTCCAGCGTCGGCTCCTCTTCCGAATGATACATCCAGTTGAGCCTGGGATCGGTGTAGAGGAACGGAACTCCCGCCGGGGTGCGGACCCAGAAGCTTTCCTTGTCCGGCCCCGCCTCCAGCAACAGCACCCGGTGCTTTCCGCTCTCGCTCAGCCGATTGGCGAGCACGCAGCCGGCCGAGCCGGCGCCGACGATGATATAGTCATAGTGCTGCATGATCCGTCCGCCGGACCTGTCCGGCGCCTCCCGTCATTTCGTTCGCCGGCCATGATCATCGCCGCGGGGTCCCGCGCAAGCCGGGCACCCATCTCATTACATCTGCGATGGAATGGCGCCCCGCCGCCCGCCGCTCAGCGTCCCAGCAGATGGTCGGAAATGATCCGCAGCTGGATTTCCGACGTGCCCTCGAAAATCTTGGTCAGCCGCGCGTCGCGCCAATAGCGCTCGACGGCATAATGGGTGGTATAGCCGGCGCCGCCCAATATCTGCAGCGCGTCGCTGGTGACGCGCTCTGCCATTTCGGAGGCGAGATATTTGACCATCGACGCCTCGGCATCGCAGCGCCGCCCCGTGTCGATCTGATCGCAGACATGATACATGAGCTGGCGGCATGCCTCGATCTCGGTCGCCATCCGCGCCAGCTTGAACCTTATGTCCTGAAATTCGGCGATGGGTCGGCCGAACTGCTGTCGCTCCTTGGCGTAAGCGAGCGCATCCTCCAGCGCGCCGCGCGCGAGACCGATCGAGCGCGCCGCGGTGTGCGCCCGCGCGCGTTCGAGGCCGTGCGCGATCATGTAGAAGGCCTTGCCTTCCTCGCCCAGCAATGCCGAAGCGGGAACGCGCACGCCGTCGAACGCCAGTTCCCATGTCTTCCAGCCGAAATAACCGATCTTCGGGATCGGCGACCCCTGCACGCCCGCGGGCAATTCGCCGCGCGGCTTTTCGAGAACGAAGGCCGACAGCCCCGCATGGCGGCGCTTCGGGTCGGGATCGGTTCCGGTGCGCGCGATGACGGTGACGAAGTCGGCTCCATCGGCGAAGGTGCACCAATATTTGTTGCCGGTGATGATATAATCGTCGCCGTCGCGGACCGCGCGCGTGCTGATGTTGGCGACATCGCTGCCGGCGTTCGGTTCCGACATGGCGAAGGCACCGAGATATTCGCCGCGCGCGACGCGTGGCAGCACGTCGGCGCGCCATTCCTCGCTCATGCTTTCCATGCCGATCATGCTGTTGCCGCGCGCGATCAGGCTGCCGACGCTCATCCACGCGCGCGCCAGTTCCTCGGCGACAAGGCAATATTCGAACGCGCCCAATCCCAGGCCGCCGTATTTTTCCGGCACGACGATGCCGAAATAGCCAAGCTCGCCCATCTTGCGGATCAGATCGTCGGGGATGATCCCCTGGACGGGATCGAGCCGGTTCGCGATCGGCAGCACTTCGTTCATCGCGAAATCGCGCGCGCTTTCCTGAATCATCAGGCGTTCTTCGGTCATCCACCCCATTGCCAAGCTCCCGATCTCATGTCGTGCGGCGCTGCACCGGCGCCCTCGCTTCCCGTCTATGCGGATCGGCGTCCGGGCGCCACGCGACCACCCGCTTCATCGCATGTGTAATGGAAGGGTGCACGCAGCAGGTGCGAACTCGACAGCGAGGACAAAGCGCGCAAGACAAGGGGCATCGGACAGGACGGGCGCGAACCGCCGTCGCAGGGAGAGTGTAGCCATGCCTTCGACCGAGATATTGGACGCCTTGAACGCGGACCCGTCGGTCCAGCGAAGATTGCGATTCGCAAACTGCGTCTTGCGCATCGAGACCGGCGACCGGCGTTGGCTGCTGGCGCTGCGCGACGGAAAGGTCGCATCGGCGGCGGCCGACGAGACTGCCGACGTCACGATCCGGATCGCGCCGGAGGCCTGGGCCGCGTTCCAGCAACCGGTGCCGCCGCCGGGATGCCACGACATCTATGCGATGGCGGAAACGGGCCGCGCCGACGTGACGGGCGACTTCCTGACGCTGTTTCGCTATTCCTATGTCCTCAAGGACATTCTCCAGCAACTCGCAACCGGAAGGATGTTCGGATGACCACCGTCGCACCCTGTTTCGAACCGGCCGTCGGCCGCTACATCACCATCGACGTCGAGGGGCGCCGCAACCGCGTCTATGTCGAGCAGGCCGGCGAAGGCATTCCCCTGCTCTGCCTGCACACCGCCGGTGCCGACAGTCGCCAGTATCGCGCGCTGATGAACGACGAACGGCTGCTGTCCCAATATCGGGTGATCGCCTTCGACCTGCCCTATCACGGCAAGTCGTCGCCGCCCGAAGGGTGGGAGCGCGACGATTATCTGCTGACCAGCGACCGCTATGTCGCGACGGTGATGAAGGTGATCGAGGCGCTCGGCATCGACCGCCCCATCGTCATGGGCTGCTCGATCGGCGGCCGCGCCGTCCTGCACCTCGCGCTGCGCCACGGTCCGAAGTTCCGGGCGGCGATCGGTCTGCAATCGGGGCTTCATGCCGAAAGCGTCTTCAACGCCCAATATAGCGACGAAGCGATCATGAACCGCCCCGAAGCGCACGGCGGCGAGATGTGCTCGATGCTGATCTCCGGCCTGATCGGGCCGGAAGCGCCGCACAAGGACCGGTGGGAGACAATCTGGCATTATATGCAGGGCGGCCCCGGCGTCTTTGCCGGAGATCTCTATTATTATTTCGACGACGGCGACCTTCGCAACGGGCTGGTCGCCAATATCGACACCGCCGTCTGTCCGCTCTACCTGCTCAGCGGCGAATATGATTATTCGGCGCCGCCCGAAGCGGCGGAAGAGGTGGCGCGGCACGTCGAGGGCGCAAAGTACAGCCTGATGCCGGGCCTCGGCCATTTCCCGATGAGCGAAGACCCCGAGCGCTTCCTCGGCTATCTTCGCCCCGTGCTCGATGAAATCCGTGCCCGGGAAAGCAGTGTCGCGGCTTGAGATCGGGGCAGAATCGTCTTCGAACATGAGGCCGGGGAGGTCGGCACAGGCGACGCCCGGCGGCGATACGATCTAAGGGCCAAGGATCGTATCGCGCGAACTCGGCTCCTGCTGCGGCAGCGTGATGATTTTCAGCCGTTCGCTGGCATGGCGCAGTGCATCGACGATCATGTCATGCTTCGCCTCGATCCGCTCGACGGGAATGCCGACGCCCAGCGCCATCGGCATGAAGCCGCGCGGTGCGGGCACGGTCACGGCGATCGCCCCGAATTCCGGCGTGACGTCGCCGCGGGTCTGTGTGAAACCCTGCCGCCGGATCTGCTCGATGATCGCCATGAATTCGCTGACGCCGATCCGCAGCCGATCCTCGGTCGCCTCGGCGTTGCAGCGGTGCACCCAGCGCTGGATTTCGCCGTCGCTTTTCAGCGACAGCAGCATTCGTCCGACCGACGAGGCCGTGAGCAGTTTGTGCTGCCCCGCTTCCACACGCATCCCGCGCGGCTTCTTGAGCAGGATGGTCGCGATATATTGGGCATAGGGTCCGTTCTGGAGACCCAGAAAGACGGTTTCCTGCACTTCGCGCTGAAGGTCCGACAGGATCGCGGTCAGCGATCCCGCCTGGTCGAACTCGCGGTTGATCCAGCTACCGAGCAGCGCGACGCGGATCGTCGGCGCATAGGTGCGCCGGTGCGCGTCATAGGTGATGTAGCCCAGGTCGCGCAGATTGGCGAGCAGCATGCTGGTGCTCGCCTGCGGGATCGCGAGTTCGGCCGAAATGCGCCCCACGGTCAGCGGCTGCTGTCGGCGCGAAAACAGCTCGAACAGCGCGAGCGTCCGTTCCGCCGACTTCACCGACCGTGACATGTTCCTATCCTACATCCCTATGAGCTCGGCCTTGCGCAGCGTATTGCGCGTCAGGCGCAGCACCGCAACGTCGATCATCACGCCATCGACCTGCACCGCGCCCAACCCCGCGCTTTCGGCCTCGCGATAGGCCTGCTCGATCCGGCGCGCCCGATCGACTTCCTCCCGCGAGGGGCTGAACACGTCGAGAGCGGGCTGGATCTGCGACGGGTGGATTGCCCATTTGCCGACCATGCCGAGCGCCTTGGCGCGTTCCGCTTCCTGGCGATAGGCCGCGTCGTCCTTGAAATTGGCGAACGGCCCGTCGACCGCATCGATACCCGCGGCACGCGCGGCCATGGTGATGCGAAAACGGGCATAGTGGAAGATGTCGCCCGGATAACCGTCGGTCGATCCGATATTCTTCGTCTCGATTCCCTGCGATCCCGAATAATCGCCCATGCCGAAGATCAGCGCCTCCATCCGATCCGAACAGCGGGCGATCTCCTCGACATTCTGAAGCGCCTCGACTTCTTCGATCAGAACCTCGATGCCGATCCGCCTGTCCAGCGACAGCTTCTGTTCGAGCTGGCCGAGCATGCGATCGAGGAAGATCACGTCCGCGGCGCAATAGGGCTTGGTCAGCATGATCGTATCGACATTGGCGCCGGCGCCCTCGACGATCTCGATGATGTCGCCGTGGCACCATTGGGTGGTCACGTCGTTGATGCGGACGCAGCGGGTCTTGCCGCCCCAATCGAGCGTGTTCAGCGCGTGGACGATCTTCTGCCGCGCCTCGACCTTGGCGGATGGCGCAACGGCGTCCTCCAGGTCGCAAAAGACGTGGTCCGCAGCCGAGGCGGCCGCTTTCGCCAGCATCTTTTCGCTGCTTCCCGGGACGGAGAGCTGGGAACGGCGGGCACGCGCGGGCCGCTGGGTCATTCGGAATTCCTTTCGTTGGTATCAAAGCCGGCGGCCTCTCGGCGAGCGATCAGCCCTTCGATCTCGTCTTCGGTCAGGCCCGCCTCGATCAGGCGGACGCGGGTATGTTCGCCAAGGAAAGGCGCGCGCCGGCGCACCCCACCGGGCGTTGCGGTCATCTTGACGGGCACGCCCGCCACGGTGGCGTCGGGCTGCCCCGGCTCGTCCACCGTCACGATCATTTCGCGCGCGGCGAAATGCGGATCTTCGGCGATCTCGGCGATGTTCATTACCGGGCCAAAGGGCATGCGCCCGCCGAGCCGGACGACCAGTTCCGCCTTGGTGAAGCGCCGCGTGATGTCGCTGAGGATCGCAATCAGGCGCAACCGATTGGCCGACCGTGCATCCTGCCGCGCGAAATCGGGATCGGTCGCGAGTTGCGGCGCGTCGATCGCATCGCACAGCGAGGCGAAGAAACTGTCGATATGGGCCGCCAGCGTGACGAACCCGTCCGACGCGGGATACATGCCGAAGGGGCAGAGGAAGGGATGATGATTGCCCTCCGGCCCCGAAAGGACACCGTCGAACGATCGCTGCCACACGCTGCGCTCGCACACCGCGAGCACGGCGTCGGTCATCGCGACGTCGACGATCTGCCCCTCGCCGGTCCGCCGTGCATGGTGGATTGCCGCCAGCACGCCGAAGCCCAGCATCATGCCTGGTATGATGTCGCCCACCCCCGGCCCGACTTTCGTCGGCGTCGCGGCATCGGGCCCGGTGATCGCCATGATGCCGCCCATCGCCTGCGCGACGACGTCGAACGCCGGCCAATCCTGATAGGGGGAAGCCCCGGTACGCGGGTCGCCGAAACCGCGCAGGCATCCATAGACGAGCCGCGGGTTGATCGCGCGCAGCACGTCCCAGCCCAGACCCAGCCGGTCCATGGCACCCGGGCGGAAGTTCTCGACCACGGCGTCGGCGTCGCGGACCAGCGCCTTCAGCGCCCGCACGCCGCCCTGAGTCTTGAGATCGAGGACGACGCTGTCCTTGTTGCGCCCGATGCTTTGGAAATATCCCGAAAGCTTCCTTTCGCCTGCGGCTTGCGCCCTTCCGGCCGCGGCGCGGCTCATGTCGCCTTCGGGGCTCTCGACCTTGATGACCTCTGCACCCTGATCGGCGAGCATCATCGTGCCATAGGGCCCGGCCAGCATCTGCGTCAGGTCGATGATCCGGATGTCGGACAGCGCTCCGAAACGCGGCGCGCTCACCGGTCGCCCCAATGGCTCTTGCGCTTCAGCAGCACCGTGCGCTCGACCTCGGCGACCAACTCGTCATGCTGGTTGTAGCCATAATGCTTGAAAACGACGATGCCCGCATCGTCACGATCGGCGTCGCGCTTCTCCAGCACCTCCGAACAGGCATAGAGCGTATCGCCGTGCGTGACCGACTTCGTCAGCCGGATATTGTCGAGCCGCAGTTCCGCCAGCGCATTCTCGCAGCAATCCTGCGACGCAAGTCCCAACACCATCGAGAAATTGACCCCGCCATAGGACAATATCTTCCGGAACGGCGAATTCGCCATATGATGCTCGTTGAAATGCCCCTGCGCCGTGTTCATCACCATGTTGGTGATAAGGACGTTTTCGAGCGGGGTGATCGTCTTGCCGCGCTGGTGCCGGATCGCGTCGCCGACCGAAAAATCCTCGAAATAGTTGGCTGTGCCCGTCAGGCTCGACAGCTTGTCCATCACTCCGCTCCTTCGGGAAAGCGCCGCGCGACCAGGTTCGAGCGCCGGAAGGACACGATCCGTTCGCCCGCGTCGTCGAGGCCTTCCGTCTTCCAGGTCACGATACCGTTCGCCGGATTGCTGGCGGACAGGCGCGCCTCGATCGTCTCGCTACGCGCACGCAGCGTAATGCCGGGATAGACCGGGCGATGATAGTCGAGGTCGAACACGCCCAGGAACGGCCCGCCGATCTCGCTGCAATCCTCGACCGTCAGGCCGAGCACGACGTTGAACACCAACTGCGGGTTGACCACGATGTCGGGATGTCCATGAGCGACCGCATAGCTGCGATTGAAGTAAAGCGGATTGAAGGACAGGGTCAGGGTAGAGAAGAGCATGGTATCGCTCTCCAATATCGTCCGCCCCCAATGATGATCGAATCTTTGCCCCTCGTGGAAATCCTCGAACAGCCGCCCCTTTGCCCAAAGCTCCGCTCGCGCTCGCACGTCGTTCGACACGACTTCCTTCTCCTGCTGCCGCCGCACGCTTTGCGATGCGATGTTCGCGGGAAGGCGGCAAGGTGGCAAAGCGCGTTGCGGCCTTGTCATTACAGATGCGATGAGATCGCTGCATTGCGGCGCATGGACGGGATCGGAATCCATCGCCGAAACCGTAGGCAGGCACGATATCGCCATGACGGCCGACAATTGATGCGGGAGAAGCGTGCGTTTTGCGCTAGGTCATTTCGTTGCGGCTGCCATCGGCTATCAATCGGTTCGCCACGCCCGGGACCGGCCGCGATCAAGATAAGGGGAGATATGTATGAACGGCGCCGAAGCTCTGATTGAAACCCTGGCCCAGGCAGGCGTCGAAGTATGTTTCGCCAATCCCGGAACGTCCGAGATGCAGCTCGTCGCCGCGATCGACCGGCAGCACGGGATGCGCGCGATACTGGGCCTGTTCGAAGGCGTGGTCACGGGCGCGGCCGACGGTTACGGCCGCATGGCCGACAAGCCGGCGATGACCCTGCTCCACCTCGGCCCCGGCCTCGCCAACGGCCTTGCCAATCTGCACAATGCGCGGCGGGCCGGATCGCCCGTCGTCAACGTCGTCGGCGATCATGCGACCTATCATCTGCAATATAATTCGCCGCTGACCAGCGATCTGGCGGGCGTCGCAAGGCCGATGTCCGATTGGGTCAAGGCGTCGCGGTCCGAACGCGACCTGCCGCAGGCCGGTGCCGAGGCGATGGCGGTCGCCACCGCCTATCCCGGACGCATCGCGACCCTCGTCGCCCCCGCCAACCATGCGTGGACCGAGGGCAGCGCGAGCGTCACTGCGCGCCCGGCGCAGGCCGCGCCGACGGTCCCGGCGGCGGTGATCGAAGAGGTCGCGACACTGCTTCGCGAAGCCGATGCGCCGAAAGCGATCTTCCTGGGCGGACGCGCGCTGCGCGAAGGCGCGCTCGATCAGGCCGGGCGTATTGCAGCGGCGACGGGCGCGCGCCTGATCTGCGAGACGTTCCCCGCCCGGCTGCAGCGGGGGGCGGGCCGTGTTGCGGCGGAGAGACTCCCCTATTTCGGCGAACAGGCGCAGGAATATCTGCAGGATTTCAAGGCGATCGTCTTTTGCGGCTGCGAACCGCCGGTGTCCTTCTTCGCCTATCCCGGCAAGCCCAGCCGGCTTTCGCCCGATGGCGCGCGCACGGCCCGGCTCGCCTCCGCGGAAGAGGATGCCGAACGGGCGCTGACCGATCTCGCCGACGCGCTGGGCGCCCCGGCCGAGCCAGCGCTGGTCCAGCAGGCGGGAACGCCTCCCATCGACGGCGGCCGGCTCGATCCGGTGAAACTGGGTGCGGTCATCGCGGCCGCGCTACCGAAGGACGCGATCGTCACCGACGAGGCGAACACGTCCGGCATCGCGCTATTTCCGTATACGGCGGGCGCCGCGCCGCACGACTGGCTGACGCTGACCGGCGGCGCGATCGGGATCGGCCTGCCGCTCGCCGTGGGAGCGGCGGTGGCATGCCCCGATCGCAAGGTGATCGCGCTCCAGGCCGACGGCAGCGCGATGTATACCTGCCAGGCGCTCTGGACGATGGCGCGCGAAAAGCTCGATGTCACGACGATCCTCATCAACAACGGCAGCTATGCCATCCTCAACATCGAACTGATGCGCGTGGGCGTGCAGAACCCCGGCCCCAAGGCGCTGTCGATGCTCGATCTGCGCAATCCGGCGATCGACTGGGTTTCGATCAGCGAGGGCATGGGGGTGCCGGCACGGCGGGCCACAACGTCGGAAGAGCTACGCGAAGCGCTGGACGAAGCGCTGGCCGACAAGGGACCGCACCTGATCGAAGTCCTGATCTGACCCCACCATATCCCGCCGCCAGGAGACGCAACCATGCCACAGGACGATCTGCTCGACGCCATCAGGGCCATCGCGGGGGATGGCGGCGTCATCGCCGGTGCCGAACTTGCCAAACGGCCGGGCGACTGGCTCGGTTTCTCGTCCTGCATGGCCGCCGCCATCGTCCGGCCGCGCTCGACGGACGAACTGTCCCGGATCATGCGTCTGTGCCACGCGCGGCGCCAACCCGTCATCGCCGCGGGCGGGCTGAGCGGACTGGTCCACGGCACCGACGCGGCCGGCCACGAGCTGCAGATATCGTTCGAACGGATGCGCGCGGTCGAAGCGGTCGATCCGGTCGGGCGAACGATGACGGTCGAGGCGGGCGTGCCGCTGCAGGCCGCGCAGGACGCGGCGCTGGAGCACGATCTGATCTATGCGGTCGATCTGGGGGCGCGGGGGTCGGCCACGATCGGCGGTACCGTCTCGACCAACGCCGGCGGGAATCAGGTGGTTCGCTATGGCATGACGCGCGAGAATGTCCTGGGGCTGGAAGTCGTTCTCGCCGACGGCACGGTGCTGTCGTCGATGAACCATCTGCTCAAGAACAATGCCGCCTATGACCTCAAGCAGATGTTCATCGGCAGCGAGGGGACGCTGGGCCTCGTCACCCGCGCCGTCCTGCGGTTGCATCCCAGGCCCCTGACCACCGCCACCGCTTTGCTGGCGGTGGGCGATTTCGATGGCATCACCGGGCTGCTTTCGCTGTGCAGCGGCAGGCTCGGCGCCATGCTGACCTCGTTCGAGGTGATGTGGCAATCGCATTACCGGGCGATCGCGATCGACAGCGGGCGGCACCAACCGCCCCTCCCCGCCGGGCACGCCTATTATGTCATCGTCGAAGCGTCCGGCATGGACCCGGGGCGCGACGAGACGTTCTTCACGGCATTGATGGAGGAAACGCTCGCCGGCGGACTGGCCGCCGACGCGGTGATCGCGTCGTCGGGCGTCCAGCGTAGCGCGATCTGGGGCATCCGCGAGGATATCCCCGGAATCATGGAGGCGATGATGCCCTGCGCGGTGTTCGACGTGAGCCTGCCCGTGACGGCGATGCCCGATTATGTCGCGGGCCTGACCGCTTCGGTCGACGCCGAATGGGCGGGCCAGGGCAAGCTGATGGTGTTCGGCCATCTGGGGGACGGCAATCTGCACATCAGCGTCGCTCCGCGCCCGTGGAGCGAAGAGGCGCGCCACCGCGCGGAGGAACTCGTCTATCGCCCGCTCGAAGCGATCGGCGGATCGATCTCCGCCGAGCATGGCATCGGACTGGAAAAGCGCGCCTGGCTGTCTTCATCCCGAACCCCGGAAGAAATCGCCACCATGCGACTCCTGAAAGCCGCGCTCGATCCGCTGAATCTGCTCAATCCGGGCAAGGTCCTCATCCCCGACAGCGGAGCCTGACCAATTTGTGAGGCGGATGGTCCACTTAGGGAAGGAGGCTCAGCGCGAAGCTCCCCATCCGAGCGACGGCTCGACAACTTGTTCCGGTTATTCCGGCCGATTGAAGACGATCCGCCGTGGAGAAAATTATAGGAAAAAGATACTATTCCGCCGACAATTGGCAGGCGATCTTGACCCAGGAATCGCCGCCAATCTGTGTGCATGTGTTGATGGGTATCTTTTTTCCCTTCAACAGCACAAACGCGTTCTTGAACTGGGTCGGTGTCAGGCCGAATGCCTGCTCCGTCGTGCCGATCATTCGGCTTCCAACATAAACGATTCCTCCGGCGGGCTGTGAACTGATGCGCAATTTAACGGGCTCCTGCCGACCGCTGTTGAATATCCAGTCCAGAATGCCTGGAGCGCGGATCGCCGCTTGTGATGTGGCGATGCCTCCCAACAATCCCCCGAGGCTTCCGCTTAAGATATCGCCAAAATCGGGCTGGACGCGCTCGGCGTCCGGGAGGCTTTCAAGTCCATTCCACGAAAGCCGTTTCCAACGCGGGATGCGGACGGAGACGGGGGTATTGGCAATCAAAAGCTGTTCTGGCGCACAGACGCCTTGCGGTTCGCCGTGCGGCAATAAAAACAGAATTGGTGTTTCGATGTCTGCGGGCGCGGGGTGGTTCGCGCGGATCGTGACCTTCATGATAAGGCCGTACTTCACGCCGGTTGCCGACCGATACTGGTCGACTGGCAGGACCGTATCACTGCAAATAGTGCTGGCTTGAGATTCGATGACCAGGCCGAAGAAAGCACAATTATTATCCGGGGCGGGAATGCAGTTCACCCGCTCAACTTGCCGAAACTCCTGGCTGACCGCAGTTTTCAATGCAGCTTGTCGTTCGGCATAAGATGCAACGGGCTCCTGCGCACGCGCCCCGCCACCGCATCCCCCGAGAACCGCTAGCATCGCCAAATGGCATAATCGCATCAACCGCGCCCCCCTGTGCGATATCGGCCGTCCCGATAATAATGATGGACCACGGCGGTGAAAGACAAGATCGACAGCTGGGCAAGAAGGCCTATGCCTTCCCAATAGAGCCGCGATCTCACAAGGCCGAACTCGAACGGCATCAGCGTAAGTTGGACGCCGCTGTCATAGAGAAATCGGAGGCCGGAATAAAAGGTGACAAGAGCCGCCAGCATGGATGCGATAAGCATCGCGCCCTGGAATCGCCGATATCTGGGCTTCAGCGGCTGCCGAAACAACCACAGCGCCGCAACGACCAACCCCACCGACATGGTAATCATGACCTGTGTCAAGGAGGCGAAAAGATCGATCGCCTTTTCGGATGGCCTGATGTCGACCAGAATTTCAGGGGTAGCGGCGTCAGAAAGGGCCAGGAATGAAAGCGCCAGGACCGCGAGCATGGGAACAAAAAAGGCGACGCAAGCGACTATCCATCCCCAAAGCTCGATCGTCCGTTCGCCCACAATATTTCGCCTCCCATCCCCCCTTGTTCATCATCGTTCTGCAAGTCGTCAACTGCTATTCAAGAGCATTGCATTTGGGAACGGCAGGACCACTCGACTGAAATTCTGGAAACCCGAAATCCAGGCGATGGTTCGGCGATTCGCTCAGAAAAGTTCTGGAAACCAGCCGCTTACTGGGAGATCCCGGACATTGCCTTAAAAGGCCAAATGGTGCCCGGGGGCGGGATCGAACCACCGACACTGCGATTTTCAGTCGCATGCTCTACCAACTGAGCTACCCGGGCATCGCCGCCGCGGCTGACGGCCGGGCGGGAGAGCGGCGGCTATAGGCAGGGCTTTCGATCCTGTCCAGAGCCTTTGTGGCGTCCGTCACGCCTCTCAATCTTCGCTTTGCCGGCCGCCGTCGGCGCCGCCGTCCGGGGGCTGGTCGACGGGCACCCGATAGCCTTCGCCGAACCAGGCGTTGAGGTCGCGATCGCGGCAGCCGCGGCTGCAGAAGGGCTTGTAGGCCTCGTCGCGCGGCTTGCCGCACAGCGGGCAGCGCCGCGCCCTCGCCGAACGTTCATTGGGCATGGCCCGCTC
Organism: Sphingopyxis sp. MG; assembly: GCF_002953155.1. Lineage (NCBI taxonomy): Bacteria > Pseudomonadati > Pseudomonadota > Alphaproteobacteria > Sphingomonadales > Sphingopyxidaceae > Sphingopyxis > Sphingopyxis sp. MG. Next base: position 1,157,954 of record NZ_CP026381.1, on the reverse strand, counting down.
CTTTTAACTGCGCATCGGCGGCGACCGTCACGGCGCGTCCGCTCTTCTTCTGCAAGGCATCGATCCAGTGTGGATGCGCGCCGATCCATTCGGCAACGGCCGGGCGCGTCACAAGTTGCAGCGCTCCCGTCCCCACCGCGCGCCCCGCCTGTCGCAGCAGCAACGCCGCATCGGTCGCGACCGGGTCGAATCGCACCTGCTCGATCAGCGACGGCCGTTCGCGCCGCCGCACGATCTGAAGAAAACCGAAGCCGTTGACCGCGGTGCGCTCGAAAGGCTGCGGCAACAGGGCATCGATCAGCCCGTCGATCGCCTGCCGCTCGGCACGCCCGGGCAAGGACGGAAAGTCGATGCCGATCGCGCCGCCGACGTCGCAGCAGCGCACGACATGCACCGCCGCCGCCGCGCCCGCCCTGGCGAGCGCAAGAGCGTCGCCTTCGCCGTCGATGTCGATCAGCAGCATCGCCGGGGTCGCATCGACCCACAGCGCCCCGCCCGCGAAAGGCCAGTATCCCGTGCGAACGCGGTCGATCAGTTCGGACCAGCCGGCCGCTTCGAGCCGGTCGGGCCCGGTCGCGGGCAGATCAGCGACGGGAATCCCGGTGGCGGCGATCCGCGCGCGCAGGTCGGGGCCCGGCGAAAGGTGGGTGCCGTCATCCGCCAGCCGCGCGCGCGGCGGCTTGTCGCGGCCGCGCTCGCGCAGCGCCATGCGGGTGATCTCGACCGTCAGGCGGCTGCCGAGCGGGACGCCCGGCGCGGAGATCGTCGCGACCGGCTCGCCCGGCGCGTCGAGCGCCAGCCGGCCCGGTTCGACGAGCCGTGCCGTCAGGATCGCCCCGACACGCGGTCCCTCGCCTTCGCGCTCGACCCGCGCCTCGACGATGCGGCCGTCCTCGACCAGCGCGGCGCGCGCCTCGCCGATCCCGGCCTCATAAAGCCACTTAGCCAAGCGGAATGCCTGCGGCGGTCAGCAGCGCCCGCGTCTCAAAGAGCGGCAGGCCGACGACGTTCGAATGGCTTCCCGACAGGAAGCGGACGAAGATTTCGGCGCGCCCCTGGATCGCATAGCCGCCCGCCTTGCCCATGCCCTCGCCGCTCGCGACATACCAGTCGATCTCGGCAGGGGTCAGCCGCTTGAAGGCGACGACGGTGTCGGCAACGCGCCCCCGCGCCCTGCCATCGGCATCGACGACGCAGACGCCCGAATACACATGGTGCCGGCGTCCCGACAGCAGCGCCAGCATGCGGCGCAGATCCGCCTCGTCGACCGGCTTTTCCAGAATGCGGCGGCCGACCGCGACCGTCGTGTCGCCGGCGAGCACGACCTCGTCCGCCGCCCGCTCGACCGCGCACGCCTTGCTTTCGGCGAGGCGCGCGACATAGGCGCGCGGGCTCTCACCCTTCAGCGGCGTCTCGTCGATCTCGGGGGCGGCGACGCGCGACGGCGTCAGGCCGATCCGCGCCAGCAGTTCGCGCCTGCGCGGCGATGTCGAAGCGAGGACCAGATGTCGCATGGGGGCGGGCATCGTCGCCGCACCGCTCATTTGAAGCGATAGGTGATCCGACCCTTGGTCAGGTCATAGGGGGTGAGTTCGACGAGCACCTCGTCGCCCACCAGCACGCGGATGCGGTTCTTGCGCATCTTGCCGGCCGTGTGGCCCAGAATCTCGTGGTCGTTTTCCAGTTTGACGCGAAACATCGCGTTCGGCAGCAGTTCGACCACCTGGCCGCGCATTTCCAGAAGTTCTTCTTTCGCCATCTATCCTCTGGGGGCTCGAATATTCGGATGCGCGCCCATAACGCCAAATCGGCGCAATGGAAAGCCATCTGTCGCGGGGGTGGCCTTCACGCCGAAGGCATGAAGAATTTGCTTCACGCAAAGACACAAAGAGGGTGCGCCGCCTTGCAAGCGTGCTTGCCGCCGCAGGCGGTCGTTTTTTAAAGCGCTGCGCGCATCATGCACGATGTCGCGGAGCGCAGTCGCCCTCTTTGTGTCTTTGTGTGAGATCTTTTATTTGGCGATTATATCGATTGCAAACGCAAGCGAGGACGCCGGCTTTGGGGTGGGAAGCGGACATTCGCCTGCCTTCCCCACCTTTGTCATTCCCGCGAAAGCGGGAATCCAGGGTATGCGTCGGCTGCCCCCACGCTGGATTCCCGCTTTCGCGGGAATGACAAGATTCTAAACATGCCGGCAGTCGCCTTCCGCTCGAAGGCCGGCGCCAGCGCGTTTGCAAAATACATAGTCGCCTTTATTTACGCCTTTGCGTGAGGCAAATCATCATGACACCAGCCTGAGTTTCCGGGCGATCCGCCAGCCCACCGTCTTTACCCGCGCATAGTCCGGCCAGCGCGGCGGCATCGTGGGGTTCAGGCCGAAACGCCGCAGCAGCGCGTTGGCGGCGTGCGCCTCGGACTCGCGATAACTCCATTCGCTGCGCCAGGTGATCGACAGCGAGATCGACGGCGCATCGCCGTTGGCGACGAAATGCGGGGCCATCACCGGCACCAGCACCGCGTCGCCGGGGCCGAGCGGCACCTGCTGCTCGCCGCCGCGAAAGGCGTCCTGCCACGGCAGGTTGCGATGGCCGCCGGTGTGATAGCGCTCATGCTCGCGCCGGTCGGCGAAGCGTTCGTCCCCCGCGGGCCAGACGTGCATCACCTTGCGACCGCGCAGTTGCAGCAGAATGTTGTGCTCGGGATCGAAATGATAGGGGGTGATCGACCCGGGCGACGAGATGAAGAGAAAGCCCTGCGGCATCAGCATGGCGCCGGTGCGCGGTGCGACGACCGGTTCGAGCTCGCCGAGCAAGTCCATCAACAGCGCGCGATAGCCGGCCTCCGTCTCGATATTCTTGAGCACCGCCCAGCTCCGGTTGGTCTCGATGGTGCGGATCGTCTCGCCGATCGACAGGCCGTTCGACGGGACGTCCTCGGGCCGGATGCCGACCGGCAGGTCGCCGGGATTATATTCGACATGCCCCGCGGGCAGGCTCTCGCCGAGCGCCGCCAACGCGCCCAGCGACAGCAACGGATGCTCATCGAGCCGATGGTGCAGCAATCCGGCCTGCGAGGGATAGAGTTCGGCCATGCGGTCGAGCGTCTCGGCAGGAAAGATCGGAGTGGCGATCGCCTGATGCATGGTCATGACGGGTCCTGTATTGCGTCGGAAGGGGTGGAATGCGGGCGCTTCCAGCGCCGCCAGATCGCCTCGATCCGGGTCAGCGCGTCGAAGCGCCAGCGATCGGGCGCGGCGGACAGCGGCACATTGACCCAGACCAGCCGCCGGCGCTCGCGCCAGATGCTGTCGATCATCGGATGATGCGGCACCGCGCAACTGTCGACCCAGTCGATCGCCGGATCGGCGAGCAGGTCGAGATTCTCGCGCTGGAGGAGGACGCCGGGGGAGAAGCGCGCATAAGCCTCGTCGAACGCCGTCTTGAACGAGAAGCCGCCGGGTGGGCAGAGGAAATGGATCAGCATCGCGAGCGGCCGGCCGTCGAGATCGAGCGCGCTCATCGCGAGCCGGTCGGTGGCGACAGCGCCCGCCAGCGTCGCGCGAAACCAGGCCTCGGTCTCGCCATGGCTCGCGAGCGCCGACCCGGCGCGCCCCTTCCAGCCGCGCATCTCGAGGTCGAGGAAGGCGTCGATCCACGGGTCGAGCGGCTCGTCCGGCCGCCAGCGGCGAAAGGCAAGCTCGCCCTGATCTGCGAGACGCTTCGTCTGCCGGCGCAATTCCTTGCGCTTCTTGGCGCGCACGGCGGCCTGCCAATAGGCGTCGGGCGACAGGCGGCTGTCGAGCAGCGCGCGTTCCTCGCGGTGGACGATTTCGACCGCACGGCCGCGCCCCTGCGCCACATCGGCGAGCGCGCGGTGCAACGGCCCGTCCTCGGTCAGGCGCGGCAGGTGGACCAGCGTTCTCGCCCAGGGCGCGGCGTCGCACCAGCCGAGCAGGATCGACCAGAACAGCCGCTCGAACCCCGCGCGGACCAGCGGCAGGCCCAGGAAATGGTTGGGGTGCGCCCAGCCGATCGCATGGCGCAGCGGCAGGCGGCCGTACCGGTCCGCCGGCGCGAGCGGCATCACGCCGATCACCGGCCCGCCGTCGCCGTCGCGCACCATCACCAGCCGCGCCCGCCGTTCGGGGTCGAGCAGATGGAGCGCGGGCTGCAGGCACCAGCGTTCGGCAAAGGGGTTGGGTTCGCTCGCCTCGTTCGCCAGCGCGTCCCACGACGCCGCCAGTTCGGGCGACAGCGACAGCGGATCGACGACGCGCACCGCCAGCGGCGCGGCGTCCTCGTGCGTCGCCACATCGTGGGCCGGAAAGGCGGGATAGACCGTCATCGGCGGCGAGCCTGACAGCAAGTCGTTAAGATGACGTGGCGATTCATGCGACGGATTTTCCGTAGGCCGATCTTCAGCCGTCACAATCCGAACAGCTTCGCCAGCGACTTTTCGAGCATGAAGAACTGCCAGATCAGCCGGCCGTGATCGCGGCGGCCTGCCTGGTGCGCGGCGACGATGCGTTCGATTTCCGCCATGTCGAACCAGCCCGACCGCGCCAGCGTCGACGAGGTCGCGAGCGCGCGCGCCTGATCGGCGAGCGCGCCGCGGAACCAGTGCGACACCGGCGTCACGAACCCCATCTTCGGCCGATAGAGGATGTCGTGCGGCAGGTAGCGCTCCATCGCCTGCTTGAGGATCGCCTTGCCCGTTCCGCCCTTGACGCGCATCGCGGCGGGCAGCGCCGCGGCGAATTCGACGAGGCGATAGTCGAGCAGCGGCTCGCGCGCCTCCAGCCCGACCGCCATGCTCATCCGGTCGGTCTTGGTCAGGATGTCGCCGGGCAGCCAGATCTTCAGATCGGCATATTGCGCGCGGTCGAGCCGCTCGCGCGCCGGTGCCTCGACCATCGCCTTCCAATAGCGCGCCTCGGCGACATGATCGCCGAGCGCCCGTTTCGCGGCGTCGTTGAACAGCCGCGCGCGCTGGGCGGGACCGGTGACGCCGACCGCCTCGGCATAGGCTTCGGCCCCGCCTTTCGACAGGCCGGCGAGCGTCGCGCGGGCACGCAGCGGGCGCGGCGCCCAGTCCATCTGCGGCCAGACGCGCGCGAGCGGACCCAGCAGGTTGCGCCGCAGCACCGCCGGGATCATCGCGCGCAGCCGTTCCTCCTGATGCTGGAACACCAGCCGGCGATAGCCCGCGAACGCCTCGTCCGCGCCGTCGCCCGACAGCGCGACCGTCACCTCCTCGCGCGCCAGTTCGCACACGCGGTAGGTGGGAAGCGCGCTTGCGTCGGCGAAGGGTTCGTCGAACATGTCGGCGATCCGATCGACCAGCGCGAAATCGGCCGCCGCGACGGTACGCGTGCGATGGTCGGTGGCGAACCGCTCGGCGATCTGCTGCGCATAGGCGGTCTCGTCGAGCGCCGCCTGGTCGAAACCGATGGTGCAGGTCCTGACCGCCCGCGCGCTCGCCTCCGCCATCAGCGCGACGACCGCGCTGCTGTCGACCCCGCCCGACAGGAACGCGCCCAGCGGCACGTCGGCGACCATCCGGTCGGTGACGGCGGCGCGCATCAGGTGGACGAGATGCTCGGCCGCCTCGCCTTCGCTGGCGCGGATGCGGTTCGAAAAATCGGGCGACCACCAGCAGGAGGGCGCGGGAACGGCCTTGCCGCGTTCGAGCATCAGATAGTGGCCGGCGGGCAGTTTCTCGACCCCCGCGACGATGCAACTGTCGTCGGGAACATAGCCGAGAGCGAGATAATCCTCGACCGCGGTCAGCTTCGCCTCGCAGCGCAGCAGCGGGTGGCGGAGCAACCCCTTGAGCTCGGACGCAAAGGCGATCGAACCGTCGGACAGGCGCGCATAATGCAGCGGCTTCACGCCCAGCCGGTCGCGCGCGAGGAACAGGCAGCCGCGCGCATGGTCGTGGATCGCAAAGGCGAACATGCCGTTGAGTCGCGACAGGCAATCGGGCCCCCATTGCCGCCACGCGGCGATGATCACCTCGGTATCGCCGCTGGTGCGGAAGCGATGGCCGCGATCCTCCAGCTCGGCGCGCAGCGCGCGGAAATTATAGATTTCGCCGTTGTAGGTCAGCGTCACCGCCTCGTCGTCGCTCGCCATCGGCTGCGGGCTGCCCGCGATGTCGATGATCGACAGGCGCAGGTGGCCGAGCCCGACCCCCGGCGCGGTCCAGTCGCCCGATCCGTCGGGGCCGCGATGCGCCATCGGGTGCAGCATCGCGCGCACGCGCGCCGGGTCGACGGGCTTCGCCGTTTCGAGATGATAGATGCCCGCGATCCCACACATGGATCAGGGCCTTAGCGGTTTTCGAGAGCGCGGTCAGCCATCGCCTGCGCTCCGCCCGACGCGGAAAGGAAATCGGCGATCGCATCGCGCCCGCCCTGCCCCGCCTCGCTCGACACGATCAGCGACAGCGCGCGCGGGTCGCCGCCGAGCAGCCGCGCCCGCAGCCCGGCCAGCTTCGCCGCGCGCGCGCTGCCGGTCGCGCGCCCGTCGACGACATACCAGGTCGCGGCGTCGCGAAGCACCGGGCCGGGGTGGAGCAGCCGCTCGGTCCGGCCGCCGTCCACCGGGGCAAGCGCCGCGCTCCACGCCCATTTGCTGGCGGGATCGACCGCCCCCTGTCCGAAAGCGACGACCTCGCGCCCCTCGGCCTGCCGCTCGTAACCGCCGATCGCGACCGCAACGCGCCGCCCCTTCGCATCGGCGAAATGGCGCAGCAGGCGCTGGTCGGCGCCGTCGAAACGCGGCCCCCAGCGCAGGCCCTGCGCCGCCGCCGCATGCCAACCGGCGGGCGTCTCGACCGGCATCGTCGCCGGCAGCGGCGCCGAACGCCCGCCGACCAGCGCGGCCCAGCCGATGAACAGCAACGGGATCGCCAGCGCGACCGGCAGGATGGCCCGGCAGTCGCCGCGATAGCGCACAGGCCCGCCGAGCCGCGAGACGTCGACCGCCGCATCGCCGGCCGGGCGGTCGAACCAGCGGCGCGCGCCCAGCATCACCGCCAGAATCACCAGACCGAAGAAGATCCAGCCATAGAAGATATGGTCGATCCCCGCCGCGCGCTCGATTCCCCAGATTTCGGCGGCGACCATCGTGCCCCAGGCGCGCAGCGCGTTGGCGAGAACCGTCGCGGCCAGCGCGATAGCGACGAACAGGACGCGCCGCGGCCAGCTTCGGAAGCAAAGATGCGCCGCGAACACCGCATAGGCGAGCATCGCGATCAGGAAATTGACCCCCGAACAGGCTTCGGCCACCTCGAAGAAACCGGCGCGCGTCGTGATGAACACGCCCTCCATATGCGCTTCGAGCCCCGACAGATGCAGCAGCGCGACGCTGATATGCGCGGTGAGCGTCTGGAGCAGCGGCACCAGTTCCTCGCCGAGCGGCACGAGGAGCAGCGCATAGCCGAGCGGAAAGAGCAGCGCGCGAACCACTTTTTCGCCGAGCGTCGCGCCGACCGCTCCCTGCAGCATCAGCACAAGGCCGAACTGTCGCAGCAGCGCCACCCCCGCCGCCTCGCCGACCAGCCAGACGCATGCCGCACCCGCGAGCCAGCCGACCGCCGGCCACCAGAAGGCCGGCGTCAGCGTCTTCAGTTGCGGCCAACGCTGCGCCACCAGCCAGCCGATCATCGGCACCATCAGCAGGCAATGGGTGAAGGTGGAACTATGCCACCAGATGCCGACCAGATCGGCCAGGTCGCGCGCGAAAAGCGCGAGGATCGCCCCCGCCAGTAATGCCAGCGCGGCCAGATGTCTCCGCCACCCCGTCATCGCGCCGTCAGTCCCAGCAGATCGCCGAGCGGGGCCAGCCGCGCGTCCCAGCCATAGCGCGCGATCATCCGCGCGCGCGCGGCGGCGCCCATCGCCGCGGCCGCCTGCGGATCGTCGAACAGACGGACGACCGCATCGGCCATCGCCGCCGCATCGTCGGCGACCAGCAACTGATCGCCGCGGACCGCGTCGATCCCCGTCGCGGCGGCGGCGCTGGCGACGACGGGCCGCGCCATCGCCATCGCCTCGAGCAGCTTGTTCTGCACCCCGCGCGCCAGCAGCAGCGGCGCGACGACGGCGTCGGCGGCGGCCAGCCACGGCCGCACGTCGGGCACTTCGCCGGTGACGGTGACGCCGGGCTGGCCTTCGAGCGCGCGCACCGCATCGGTCGGCGCCCGGCCGACGATCGCGAAACGCGCCTGCGGATGCCGCCGTCGGATCAGCGGCAGGATATCGGCCGCGAACCAGCTTACCGCATCGACATTGGGGCGATAATCCATCTGGCCGGTGAACACGGCAAGCGGCCCCTCGCCCGCCCCGACTTCGGCCAGCGGCAGCGCGGGGTCGAAGCGATCGGTGTCGATACCGTTCTCGACCGCGTGCACCTTGTCGGCATCGACCTCGCTTTGCCGGCGGAACAGCGCCGCCTCCGCCTCGCTGACGAACAGACTGGCATCGGCGCTGCGCGCGACCTTGGCTTCATAGGCGCCGAGCACCCGCGCTTCGCGCGCATGAACCCAGTGGAGCGGCTGGCGCGCGTCCTGCTGTGCGTAAGTGGCGAATTTGGCCGAATCGACATCGACGAAATCCATGATGACCGGACCGTCGAACCGCTTCGGCAGATATTGCGCCATCTGGCCCGAAAAGCCGACGATATGCGTGACCCGGCCGCTCGCCAGAAGCCCGCGCACATGCGCGGCAAGCGCACTGCTGCGGAACAGCCGGTTCGACACCGGCTCGCCGCGCAGCACGGCCTGCGCCAGCGCCACCGGTCGCGACACCTTGCGAACCTCGATTGCCAAACTTTTGCAAAGCGGGGTCATTTTCTCACGCGCCACCGCTGCATCCGCCACATCGTCGGCGAGCGCGGCAACATGCACCGGTGCCCATTTCGCCAGTGCCTCGAACATGTGCCAGCTTCTGATCCGGTCGCCGCGATCGGGCGGCCACGGCGCGCGATGCACCAGGAACAGGATTTCAGCCATCGGGAAAAGGCCGTCGAGGGGCAGGCATCTATCCCAACCCCCGCGCGATCAGCGGTCCGATGCGGTTGGCGGCCCACAGGGGCATCTTCTTCCACAGATCGACCTGCAATCGGTATTTCGCGCTGGTGGGATTGGTGTCGCGCGGCGTCTCGCCCGACGCCAGCCAGCGCGCATAGACAAGCGGTCGCGGCTCGAACCCCCAGTTCTTCTTGTAGGCGAACGGCCCGGTGCCGACTTTCGAGCGGCCGAAATCGAAGCGCGTGCACCCCTTGGCGCGCGCATGCCCCATCAGCGCATAATACATCAGCTCGTTCGCGCGCAGCGCCCGCGCCTCGGCCAGCCCGCCGCCCCAATAGGGCATTACGGCGCCGCGCCAGTAGAGGCTGAGTACGCTCGCCACCGCGCGGCCATTCTCGCGCACGGTCAATATGTCGGCATCGTCGCCAAAGGCGTCGAGCACCGCGTCGAACAACCGTTTCGGGAAAACCGGCGTTCCCAGATTGCGCACGCTCGTCGCATAGACGCGATAATGGTCGCGCCGTTCGGCTTCGTCCCGGCCCGTCGTCACGGTCAGGCCGCTTTCGAGCGCCTTGCGCACCTCGGCGCGCTGCTTGCGCGGTATGGCGAGCAGTTCTGCGGCATCGTCGGCCGCCAGATCGCGCGCGAAACCGGCGTAGACGCCATCCTCGCGCGTCCATCCTTCCGCCATGGGCAGCACGCCGCCGCGCAATTCGACCGAAGCCACGCCCAGCGACCGCGCGACATCGGCCGCCCCGTCTGCCAGCGTCGCCGCGACGGCGTCATCGTCCGCCAATATCCCGCCATCGACGGCAAAGCCGGTCGCGACGAGCGCTTGGCCGAACAGCGCCGATCGGACATGATGAAGCGGCAGGATGCCGGTCAGCGCCCCTGTCGCGTCGCGCGCCGCGACCAGGTGGCACCGATGTCCCGTCGCCGCGGTCACCGCCTCGCACCACATGCGGCTGTGGAAAGGCGTCGCGGCGGGATGCGCCGCGACATAGGCGTCCCACGCCGTCGCTTCGCTGAGCGGCGCGGCCGAAACGCCCGGCGCTGCGGCTGGATGGGTGGGGGCGTTCATGCCGCGGCGCGCCACGGCCGCGCGCGGTCCTGCTGCGCGGGAAGCAGCGCATCGGCTCGCGTCCATTCGAAATCGGCGAGCAGTTGCTTCAGCTTGCCAGCCATGGCCGACAAGCCGCTGTAATGTCGTATCTTCGATTTCAGCGGCGCGTCGGTCACGCGCGGCTGGCCGGGGTCGATCTCCCACGGGTGAAAATACAGGATGGCCGGATGCCCCTCGGCATTCATCCGCCGAATCGCCCAGCGCGTGAAGCCATAGGGCAGCAGGCGCATGAAGCCGCCGCCGCCCGCCGCGAGCGTGCGGCCAAAGGCGCGCGCCGTCGTCACCGGCCATTCGACAAGCTCGCTGTCCGCGACCGGCCGCCATGCGTGGCGCGGACTTTGCGGCCAGCCATAATGATCGTGGACGACCGGCGCGACGCTGCTCGAATAGGCATAGCCCTGTTCGGCAAGGATCGGATGAGCCCACGGCGTGCGCGCGTCGATCGAAAAGCTCGGCGCGCGATAGCCGCGCACCGCGACGCCGCCCAGGTCCTCGAGGATCGCGCGCGCTGTCTTCAGGTCCGCGGCGAAGTCGTTTGCGCTCATCTGAAAGACGCGCTTGTGGTCGTAGCCGTGGCTCGCCAGTTCGTGTCCCGCCGCGACGATCCGCCGGATCAGCGCCGGGTAGCGCTCGGCGACCCAGCCCAGCGTGAAGAAGGTGCCGTGGACGCCGGCTTCGGCGAACATCTGCAGCACCGCGTCGCAATTCGCCTCGACCCGGCATTCGAGCGTCGGCCAGTCGGCGCGGTCGATCGTGCGCTCAAAGGCGCCGACCTGGAACCAGTCCTCGACATCGACCGACAGGCCGTTCCGCATCGTTCTTCACCTCATGAAACCCATAGCCGGGAATCGTGGCTGCGTCAGGCCGCCCATACCTGCGACCGCGCCGGATTGGGCGCATTCTCGGGATCGCGCTCGACCCATTCGATCAGCAGGTCAAGCACCCGGCGCAGCGCGTCGTCCTGTTCGCAGACGCGTGCCTCGAGCTGCGCGATCTGTTCGCGCAGGGCGGCAAGCTGCTCGGGATCGACCGCCGGCGGATCGGCGGCGACCGGTGCGGCAAAGGGCGCCGCGTCGGGCGCGGCCGGCGGCCATTCCGTCGGCGCCGCGGGCGCGGCGACGGGCGCCATCGCGGCGGCAAGTTCCACAACCTCCTCGACCGGCGCCGGCGCCAGCGTCGCTTCGTCGATGCCGCGGTCGGCCTCGATCTCGGCGATCACGCTGCGGACATGATGCCCCGAAATCCGGTTCAGTTCCTCGACCGCGCCGAACAGCAGCAGGCGGCTGACCAGCACGTTCAGCTTGCGCGGCACGCCGCCGCTGTAATCGAAGATCAGCTCGAACGCCTCGGGGCTGAAGCTCGGGTTGCCCGTCCAGCCGACCTTGCCCAGCCGGTGCAGGATATAGGGCTCGACCTCCTCGGGCTCCATCGGGTCGAGGTGATGCGTCGCGATCACGCGCTGGCGCAACTGCTCCAGCGTCGGCGAATGGAACAGGGTCTGGCGGAACTCCGGCTGGCCGAGCAGGAAGATCTGGAGCAGCGAATGCCCGCCAAGCTGGAAGTTCGACAGCATCCGCAGTTCTTCGAGCGCGGAGATGGCGAGATTCTGGCCTTCGTCGACGATCAGCAGCGTGCGGCGGCCCGCGCGCGCCTGCTCGCGCAGATATTGTTCCATCGCGCGGATCAGTTCGGCCTTGCTCTGCCCTTCCCACTCCAGGCCGAACTGCTCGGCGACCAGGCGCAGCAGATCGTCGCCCTCGACCTGCGTCGACACCAGCTTGACCGCGGTCAGCCGGTTGGCGTCGATCGTGTTCATCAGGTGGCCGACCAGCGTCGTCTTGCCCGCGCCGACGTCGCCGGTGATGACGATGAACCCCTCGCCCTGCGCCAGGCCATAGCCGAGGTACGACATCGCCTTGCGGTGCGTGCCGCTCTCGAAATAGAAGGCCGGGTCGGGCGTAAGCTGGAACGGACGCCCGCTGAAGCCGTAAAATTGATCGTACATCGTCTATCCCCGGGAGTCTGGATCAGAAATTATAGCGCAGGCCGACGAGCGCCGAACCGATAAGCTGGCTGTTGAAGCCGTCCTGGTCGAACGCATTCAGCGCCGCCGCCGCGGTTCCGGTCAACCCGCGCCAGAATCTACGCGAATAAGCCGCCGAAACCCCACCCGACCGCACATCGCCGGCCCCCGGCGCGCCATTGTCGAAATAGTTGACGTAACCCGCAAGGCTGAGGCTTGCATCGGCGCCGAGTTCGCGGCCCGCCGACAGGAAGAGATAATAGCTTTCATCCTTCACACCGTCGAAATCGGCGATCGCCGACAGTGCCGGTGCCAGCAAGCGTCGCTGGTCATAGCCGACACCGACGCCATAGGTCCAACGCCCGTAGCGCGAAGAGTACATCGCCTGAACGCCGCGGCTGCGGAACTGGAACGCCGTTGCGCTGCCGAGCTGCGGATTGAGGCATCCGGCGCTCTGCTGGCCGAAGACACAGGGATTGATGTCGCCACCGACCGGGTTGCGCGACGGGTCGAACTGGGTCGGGAGCGCGGCAAGCCCGCCCGACAGGCCGCGTCCGAAGCTGGAAAGGCCGTCATAGAGGCCGACCTGCACCAGCGTCGCGTGATCGGGACGATAGGTGAAGCTGCCGGTATAAATGGTATCGCCATAACGGCGGCCGACGCGCGCGGTCAGCGAGGTGCGGCGGCTCGGCTGCCACATGACGCCTGCGTCCCAGATCAGCCCGTCGGTATCGAAGGAAAGCTGGCGCGGGCTCGATTTGTCGGTGACGTAGCGGCCATTGGCGTCGAGAACCGGAATGCCGTTCGTGTCGAGCACAGGGTCGCGCTGACCGATCTCGATGTCCTCATAGCCGACACCGCCAAGCAATGCGACGGTCGGGCTGATCGGGACGGTGATGTCGGCGCGCGCATATTTGCCTTCGAAGCGCTGGTCTAGTTGGCTTGCATCCTCGCGTTCGTAGCCGCCCGAAAGCTGCCAGCCGAAGGGCAGATTGCCCGGCCGCTGGCCGATGCTGGCCCACGCCGCATGGTTCGTCGAGCTGTCGAAGACATTCTGCCGCGCAGCACCGCCAGGCAGTAGCGCGGGCGCCTCTACGTCTACTTTGGTGTAACCAAAGCGATAGCCGGCCCCGATGTCGAGATCGCCAATGCGCTGCACCAGTGTCGGGCCGGCGTAGAATGAATAGAGGTTTGCGACGTTCGTGGCGCGGCCGTTGAAGATGCCGTTGTCGGCGCCCTGCCCGTCGGCACGCGTTCGCGTCGCGAGCGCGCCGCCTTCGAGGTTGAGGCCGCGCACGAGTTCGAGCCGCCCGCGCGCCAGACCGCTGATGATATCCTGATCGCTGTAGCCGCGCGATTCGGCGAACTGATGCTCGTAGCGCAGCGTTGCCGCCAGCTCGGCGCGGCGGGTGACGATCGCGGCGTCGACCCCGGCCGCAACGGTCGTGTAGGTCAGCACGTCGCCGCCGCCCTTGAGCTCGGCGGTCAGCACCTGCCCGATTTCGAGATAGGGCGACACGTCGACCTTCTTCTGTCCGCGCGACCGCGAACCCGCGCCGGCTGCGGAAGGCGCAGCGGGGGCCTCGTCCGCCTCCGGACCGCCATCGCCCGAAAATTGCGCGTGCGCACCGGTCGCGGTGCCGGCGAGCAGCAGCGCTGCGATCGCGCCCACGCGGCGCAAGCTGGTTGTGCGCATCATGACGCGCCTCCCTGTCCGTAATAGGTGCCGAAGCGGCGACCGCCCGGTGAATATTTGACGCCGTTGAGCAGCAACTGAACGTGCGGGCAGGCGCCCATCAGTCCGATCGCGTCGCGCAGTGCCGATTCGAGCGTTTCGTCGGCGCGCACGATCATGATGAGCTGCCCCACATGGCCGGCGAGCACCGCGGCCGGCGATGCCGCCAGCACCGGCGGCGAATCGAAGATGATGATGCGCCCCGGCGCACCCGCTTCGAGCTGGGCGATCAGCGCCTCTGTGCGCGCGGAGGCGAGCAGTTCGGTATCGTGCGTATGCTGCGTTCCGGCAGGCATGACCTTCAGCCCCGGAATGTCGGTCTGGATCAGGCAATCGCCGAGCGTCAGATGCGGATCGGCGAGCGCGTCCATCAGGCCCGGCCCATCCTCCAGCCCCAGCGTTTCGAGCACGCTCGGCTTCGCGATGTCGGCATCGACGAGCAGCACGTCATGATCGGCCTCGACCGCGAGGCTGAGCGCGAGATTGACCGCGGAGAAGGTCTTGCCCTCGCCCGGATTGGCCGAAGCGATCAGCACGCGGTGGCCGCGCGGCACGACCGGGCGGTTCGCCGTTCCCGCGAAGTTGCGGATCAACTCGCGCTTCACGATACGATATTCCTCGGCGATCCCGGTGACGGGCGCGCCGGGCACGATCATGCCGCGCGCGGCAAGCCGCTCGCGGTCGATCGTCCCCTGGCGCGTCGGCACGACCGCGGGCGCGGCCTTGGCGACCTCCTTGCGCGGCGAAGGTTTCGCCGGCGCGGGATCGATCGCGGGGGCGGCCTCGACCACGGCTTCGGGAGGCAATGCCTCCGCCTGCGGCGTTTCGGCGGCGGGCGCCGGCCGGGCCTTCGCCTTCTTCTTCTCGGGCTCGGGCGGCAGCTTCGATACGTCGATCGTCGGCGCGTTCGCCGCGGGGTCGAGGCCGAACATGTCGGCGGCGCGTTCGAGCAGCGACGGCGGGCGCTTGACGGGGCGTTGGTCGTTCATGTCCTTCTCCCCGCTCACGCGACCATGCCGCGCTGGACGAACTCGGCGACGAGCAGCAGGGCGTAGAGGCCGACGAGCGCGCCCGCCCCGCCCGCGAGCCACATCAATCGCTTGCGTCGTTCGACATGCCGTTCGGGCGTCACCACCTCGGTGATCGAGCCGATCACCGGCAGTCCGCTTGCGCGTTCGAGCTTGCCCGCCGTCGCGTAGCTGGTGCGGACCTGCGCGAGGCCAAAGGCCACGCCGATGCCGCCGGCAAGACCCGCGAGCAGGACGCCGGTCAGGAACAGCGGGCGATTGGGCGCGGCGGGGCTGGTCGGCTTGGTCGGCGGATCGAGCAGCTCGACGCGGATCGCGTCGGTTTCCGTCTGCACGTCGCCGCGGAGGCGCACCTGCTCGCGCTGCCCGAGCAGCTTGTCATATTGTGCCTTGAGCGCGGTATACTCGCCGTTGATCCGGTCATATTCCGCCGCGATGCCGGGATTCTGGATCTGCTGCGACGTGATCCTGGCGATATCGGCGGTCAGTTGCGCCTTGCGCGCGCTCAGCGCGCTGACGGTGGCCTGCCGCTCGGCACGCATGGCGGCGAGCGAACCATAAGCCGGGTTCTGCGCGTTGCCGGCGCTTCCGCCGCTGCCTTCGCGATCCGCCTGCGCCTTCAGCGAGGCGATCTGGCTCTTGAGCGCGACGACGTCGGGGTGCGCATCGGTCAGCCCGCGCGCGCGCATCGCCGACAGTTCGGCCTGCGCGCCCGCCAGCTGCTGGCGCGCGACGCCGCCGCCGGTGGCACCGAGACCCGGCACGTTGATCGTCGCCGGGGTCGAGGCGAGCTGGCCGTTGGTCGCGGCAAGCGCAGCCTGCGCGGCAACGAGCTGCGTGTCGATCTGACCAAGTTCGGCGCGCGCCGCTTCGACGCGCTGCGCGGGCGAGCCGGCGCCGGCGGGAATCAGCCCGATGTTCTGCGCCTCGAAGGCCGCGCGCCGACCCTCGACCTCGCGCAGCGCCTTTTCCCGGTCGGCGATCTGCGAATCGAGGAATTTCAGCCCCTCGCGCGCGTTCATGCGCCCGCCGCGCAACTGGTCGTCACGGAAAACGGTTATCAGGCTGTCGAGTACCCCCGAAGCCAGCTTGGCATTGTCGGCATCCGACAGGCTGCCGACGGCGACGCTCGACGTGATCTCAAAGATATTATCCTGTTGCGGAACGATCTTGATGCTCTTCTGCAACATGCCGACCGCCCCGGCCCGCTCGCGCTCGCCCGCGCCGACGGGCAGCAAGCCCGTCGTCACCGCGACCTTTTCGAGGTTGCGCGCGCTGGTCAGCGTCTCGCGAATCTGATCGATCCGCTGACGGCCGCCGAAACCGGCGGTCGTATCGTCGGGCAGGATCTGGTTGATGTCGACGAGCAGGCGCGCCCGCGAATCGTAGCGATTCGGGATCGAGGCGATCGCGAGCCAGCCGAGGATGCAGATACCCCAGGCGACGCCCAGCACCAGCCACCGGCGTGTCCAGACGCTGTGCAGCGCCAACCGCAGTTCGTCATATAGACCATTCATCGCCGGGGTTCAGTCCTTCGGATCGGGGGGCAGGGTCGGCCGTCCATGTCAGAACATGCTTTCGGGAATGATGATGACGTCGCCCGGCTGAAGCTTCACATTGGCCTTGATGTCGCCGCGCTTGATCAGATCGTTGAGGCGCAGCGCATATTCGTGCTGCTTGCCGCTTCCCTTATCGTAGCGCACGAGCCGCGCCTTGTTGCCCGCGGCATATTCGCCGAGACCGCCGACGGCGATCATCGCGTCGAGCACGGTCATGTTGGCGCGATAGGGAATCGACGCCGGCTTCTCCGTCGCGCCGACGATGCGCACCTGCTGCGAGAAGGTGCTGTTGAAGCTGGTGACGATGACGCTGACGATCGGGTCGGTGATATATTGGC
This sequence comes from Sphingopyxis sp. MG, assembly GCF_002953155.1. Classification (NCBI taxonomy): domain Bacteria; kingdom Pseudomonadati; phylum Pseudomonadota; class Alphaproteobacteria; order Sphingomonadales; family Sphingopyxidaceae; genus Sphingopyxis; species Sphingopyxis sp. MG. The sequence goes on along the minus strand of NZ_CP026381.1, from coordinate 1,141,115 downwards.
CGAGCGCCAGCTTGATGTCCTGCTGAAGCATCGTCGGCGTCTTGCCGACCGCGGGCATGTCGGTGATCAGCGGCGTCGTGATCCGCCCGTCGGGACGCACCTGGACCTTGCCGCCGAGTTCCGGATTGCGCCACACGAAAATCTGCAGTTCGTCGAGCGGCCCGATGATATATTCCTCGCCCGGCCCTTCCTGGTTCGCGACGAAATTGGCGCTCGGCAATTGCGGCGCGGTTCCGGCGCTCATGCAGCCGGTCAGCGCGGTCGCGGCGATGCCGGAAACCAGCGCGGCGCGGGCGGCGCGGAGCGAGGGGAAGGATCGCATGTTCATATCACCTTTCGCATAGCCGGGCGCCCTCGCGGGCCCGGAAACGCGCCGGAACCCGCAATGACATCCATTGCGTCGGGGTCAGCCATGCTCGAAAAGGGTGAACATACCGTTAGTATTGGGGTAGGTTCGCGCCGCGCTTGTCGCAAACTGTCCCTGTTCGGAACAGAAATCGCCGTCTAGACGAGCATTTCGCGCGCCGGTCCCTGGCCGAGAAAAGCTGCCGGGCTCGCCGTGGCGCCATAGGCGCCCGCCTGAAAAAGCGCAACAAGATCGCCGACTTGTGCCGCGGGTAGCGCAACCTGATCGCCCAGCCGATCGAGCGGCGTGCACAGACAGCCCACTACCGACACCGTCTCGGCCGGCTCGCCGCCGAAGCGGTTGGCAAGCGCGATCGGATAGTTGCGCCGGATCACGGTGCCGAAATTGCCGCTTGCCGCCAGTTGATGGTGGAGTCCGCCATCGGTGACGAGGAAGGTTTCGCCGTGGCTGACCTTGCGATCGACGATCCGCGTCAGGTAGACGCCGGCTTCGGCGACGAGCCAGCGGCCAAGTTCCATCGCGAAGCGGCTGGTCGCCAGCACCGGATCGCGCGCCGCCAGCGTATCGGCGAGTGCGGCGCCGACCGCCACAGCATCCACCGCGGTATCGCCGGGAAAATAGGGCACGCCCATACCGCCGCCGATGTTGACGAGCGGCGGCGGCGCACCGACGTCGTTCGCCAGCCGCGCCGCGAGCGCCACCGTCTGCCCCTGCGTCTCCGCGATGGCGGCGGCGTCCAGCGCCTGCGATCCGGCGAAAATGTGGAAACCCCGCCAATCGGCACCGGCGTCGATCAGCCGCCGCACCAGCGCCGGGACCTCCGCCGCATCGACGCCGAACGGCTTGGCGCCGCCGCCCATCTTCATCCCCGATCCCTTGAGGTCGAAGTCGGGATTGACCCGCACCGCCAGCCGCGGCGTGATGCCGAGCCGCGCGGCGACAGCGAGCGCGCGGGTCGCCTCGCCCGCCGATTCGAGGTTGAGCGTCGCGCCCGCCGCGATCGCCGCTTCCAGTTCGCGGTCGCGCTTGCCGGGTCCGGCAAAGCTGATGTGTTCGGCCGCCATGCCGCTCGCCAGCGCGGCCCGCAATTCGCCGCCCGAGGCGACGTCGAACCCGTCGACCCGCTCCGCCATGAAGGCGAGCAATGGCGGATAGGGGTTCGCCTTCATGGCATAGTGAAGCTGCACCGTTTCGGGAAATGCGGCGCGCCATTCGGCGATCCGCGCCGCCAGCAGCGCGCCGACATAGACGAACAGCGGCGTGTCGCCCGCAGCATCGGCAAGCCGGTCCGCGCGCGCGCCCCCGATCAGCAGCATGCCGTCGGCGTCGGCGGCGAAGCCGGGCGGGATCGGGCCGTGCGGCTTCATGCCGCCACCTGCCGCGTCCAGTCCGCAGCGATCGCGACGCGGTCGAGCTTGCCGTTGGGATTGCGCGGCAGAGTGTCGCGCCACTCGATCGTCTGCGGCTGCATGAAGTTGGGCAGCGTCTGGCGCAGCCACGCCGCCAGCCCGTCACGATCCGCATCGCCCCCCCTGCCGCGCACGATCAGCACGATCGCGGCGCCGAGCCGCGCATCGGGGATGCCGAAAGCGACCGCCTCGTAAACAAGGCCGGAGGCGACGGCCGCATCCTCGACCTCGGTGGGGCTGACGCGATTGCCCGCAGTCTTGATCATCGCATCGTCGCGGCCAACGAAGGTCAGCAGGCCCTCGGCATCGCGGCGCACGGTGTCGCCCGACCAGACCGCGATGCCGCCATGGCGCGAGGCCGGCGGTGCGGGGCGAAAACGCTCTGCGGTGCGTTCGGCGTCGCGCCAGTAACCCTGCGCGACGAGCGGTCCGCAATGCACCAGTTCGCCCGGCTCGTCGTCGTCGGTCACGCTGCCGTCGGGGCGGCACACCAGGATTTCGGCATGGGGGATCGCGCGGCCCATCGAGGTCGGATGCGACGCCACGAGCGCCGGGTCGAGCCAGGTCGACCGGAACGCCTCGGTCAGTCCGTACATCGGGTAGATGGCGGCATTCGGAAAGGTGTCGCGCATCGCATCGATGAGCGTCGGGGTCAGCGCGCCGCCGCTGTTGGTCAGGCGGCGCAGCAGGGCGGCAGTATCGGCGGGCCAGTCGCTTTCGACGAGTTGCACCCACAGCGGCGGCACCCCCGCCAGCGTCGTTGCGCGGTATCGCGCCACGGCCTTCACCACGTCGCGCGGGGTCAGATAGTCGAGCGGCGCGACCGCCCCGCCCGCGTACCAGGTCGAAAGAAGCTGGTTCTGGCCATAGTCGAAGCTGAGCGGCAGCACCGCAAGCACGCGGTCGTCGGGCGCGATCTTCAGATAGGAGGCGACGCTCTCTGCCCCCAGCCACAGGTTGGCGTGGCTCAGCATCACGCCCTTGGGACGCCCGGTCGATCCGCTGGTGTAGAGGATCGCGGCCAGTTCGTCCGTTCCGGCCCGCGAGGGCGGCAGCGCCGGCCCGTCCGAATCGATCGCCGTTTCGGCGGCCTTCAGATCCTCGAACGCGCAATCCGCCGGCCGGCCGTCGCCGAGCATGTCGGCGCGCGGCGCGTTGGTGACGAGCAGCGTCGCACCGCTGTCGGCCAGTATATGCGCGACCTGCGGTCCCTTGAGCAGCGGGTTGACGGGCACATGGATCAGCCCGGCGCGCGCCGCGGCGAGCGGCATCAGGCAGATCGCCCGCGTCTTCGCGCCCCAGCTTGCGACGCGCTCGCCCGGACCGCCCGCGCGCTCGCGCAGCCAGGCGGCCAGCCGCCCGACCCCGGCATCGAAGTCGGCGAAGGACAGGACGCGCTCGCCGATCAGCAGCGCGGGCGCGTCGGGAACGCCGCGCAGCGCGAGATGGTCGATCGGATGCGACGGAGGATTTTCGATCTTGGTCATCGGCTGTTAGGAGACGGGTGATAGAGCGCGCGACCATGCAAGGGAACGGTGAACATCCCGCTAATGATGCGAAACGCCCCCCGGCGCGGGGCGCTGGCTTCGCCTCGCCCTTCGACCGCGAAGAGTGGTTCGATCTGCTCGCGGCGCATGGCTTTGCCGGTGCGGGACGCCATGACGCGCGCGGCACGGCCGGCGACACGCACGCCCTCCTGCCCCTGCGCATCGAACGGCCGGGCCATTATGCCGGGCTGACCAACTGGTACAGCTTCGCGATCCGGCCGCTCTACACCGGCGATGGCGACCGCCCGGCGGCGCTCGCGGACCTGTTCGCGGCGCTGCGCCGGCGCGCCGTGCGGCTGACCCTCTACCCCGTTCCCGATGCCGAACAGGAGGCCGTCGCCTCCGCGTTGCGCTCGGCGGGCTGGTGGGTGAAGGCCGGCCCGAAAGGCGACCGGCACTGGCTCGACCTGTCGGGTCTCGATCATGACGGCTGGTGGGAGAGCCGCCCCGGCGCGCTGCGCAGCACCGTCCGGCGCAAGGCGAAGAAGGGCGTGGTCGACATCGAACTGTTCACCGCCTTCGACGCCGACGCGTGGGCGGCCTATGAAGCGATATACGCCGCGAGCTGGAAGCCGGAGGAAGGCGACCCCGCGCTGCTGCGCGCCTTTGCCGAGGCCGAAAGCGCGCGCGGTACCTTTCGCATGGGGCTCGCGCGCATCGAGGGCGCGCCGGTCGCCGCGCAATATTGGACCGTCGAGGACGGCACTGCCTTCATCCACAAGCTCGCGCATGTCGAGGACAGCCTGAAAGCGTCGCCGGGGACCTTGCTGTCGGCGGCGCTGTTCCGCCACGTCATCGAAGTCGACCGCGTGTGCCGGGTCGATTTCGGCACCGGCAACGACGCCTACAAGCGCGACTGGATGAACCGGCACGAACCGCTGTGGCATATCGAGGCTTTCAATCCGGCGCGCATCGCGGCATGGGGACCGGGACTCAAGGCTTTTGCGCGTTCGGTCCTCGGGCGCGAATGAGGATCAGGATCGTGACCGAACCCGTCGATACCCAACTTCGCGCCCTGCTCGCCGACATCCTCGGCCTGGGCGAAGAGCGCGCCGCCGCGCTAACCGCCGACAGCGGCCTGTTCGGCGAACTGCCCGAATTCGATTCGATGGCGGTCGCGACCGTCCTCACCGAGATGGAAGATCGCCTCGGCATCCTGATCGACGACGACGAGATCGACGGCGAGATATTCGAAACCTATGGCCACCTGCTCGCCTTTGCCGAGCGCAAGGTTCGAGGTTCATAGGATAGGCGGGGGCGCATGGACGGTCATCGGCTGCGCATAGACCCCGCCGGAACGCCGCGCGCGACCGTCCTGTTCGTCCCGCCGCTATTCGAGGAAGCGAACCGCACGCGCCGCACGCTGGTGCTGGCGATGCGCGCGCTGGCGGCCGACGGATTCGCCGCGCTGCTGCCCGACCTGCCCGGACAGAATGAAAGCCTGACCCCGCTCGTCGAGGTCGATCTGGCGCGCTGGATCGAAGCGCTGGCCGCGGTCGCAGAGCGAATCGACGGCCCGCTGATCGTCGCGTCGCTGCGCGGCGGCTGCCTGGTCGATCATCGCGCCAAGGCCGCGGCCCATTGGCGGCTGGCCCCGGTCGCCGGCGCGTCACTGCTCCGCACGCTGCTGCGCGCGCGCGTCAGTGCCGACCGCGAGGCTGGAAAATCCTCGTCGCTCGAAAACCTGCAAGCCGAAGCGCGCAATGCCCCGCTGCTGCTCGCAGGCAATCTGCTGTCGCCCGCGATGATCGCCCAGCTTGGCGGCGCCGAGGTCCAGGCGGTCGCGCCGTTGCGCAGCCTCACACTCGGCAGCGGCGATGGCGCGCTGCCGGGCACGCCATTGTGGCTGCGCGCCGAGCCGGGCGAGGATGCCGCGATGGCGCACGCGATCGCCGCCGACATCGCGGCCTGGGGGGCGGCATGCGGCATCAGCTGAGTTTTGCCTGCGAGGGTGCGGCGCTTGCTGCGACGCTCGACGACGCGCCGGGAACGAGCGGGCTGCTGATCGTGTCGGGCGGCAACGAAATCCGCAGCGGCGCGCATCGCGGCATGGCGATACTCGCGCGGCGGATTGCCGACGCCGGTCATCCGGTCTTTCGCTTCGACCGCCGCGGCATCGGCGACAGCGAGGACGATAACGGCGGCTTCGAGTCGAGCGCCCCCGACATCGCCGCCGCCATCGCCGCCTTTCGCACCGCGGCGCCGCAGGTCGCGCGGATCGTCGCCTTCGGCAATTGCGACGCGGCGAGCGCGCTGCTGCTCCATCAGCCGCTGCCGCTCGACGCGCTGATCCTTGCCAACCCGTGGACCTATGATGCGGAAGCCGACGACGAAGCGGACGCCGAACCGGCGCTGCCGCCGGCGGCGGCGATCCGGGCGCGCTATCTGTCGCGGCTGAAAGACCCCAAAAGCCTGCTCAGGCTGGTGAAGGGCGAGATCGATCTTCGCAAGCTGGCGCGCGGCCTGTCGGCGCTCGGCAGGCGGAAGCCGGAAACGGCTCCCGACAGCCTTGCCGCGCGGCTCGACAAGGCGATGGCGGCGCTTCCCTGCCCCGCCACGATCCTGCTCGCCACGGGCGACCGGACGGCACAGGCATTTGCGGAGAATTGCAGGCCGGACGCGCTGCCGGTCGAACGGCTCGACAGCGCATCACACAGCTTTGCGGGTGCGGATGGCGACTGGCTGGCGACACGGATATTGGAAAGACTGGGCTGACGTCCGGTTCGGGACAAGGAACTGCCCGTTCCAAAATCGTCATGCTGAACTCGTTTCAGCTTCCATGGCCAGCGTCGACAGGTAACCGTTCCCCGGCAAAAGCCGGGGTCCAGCTACGTGCGCCTGCCTCGCATGGACCCCGGCTTTCGCCGGGGATCACCAACGTCCCTGTCTCAGGGGTATAAACACCAGACAAGTTCAGGGTGCCGACGAAATCTGAATGTCAGCTTTGACCGAAGCCTCTCCGTTCGGGCTCCGTTTACGCATCCACCGTGGCGCGATACTCCGCCTCGGCAAGGAAGCGTTCGGCGTCGAGGGCGGCCATGCAGCCCATGCCTGCCGCGGTCACCGCCTGGCGGTAGACCTTGTCGGTCACGTCGCCCGCCGCGAAGACGCCGGGAACGGCGGTCAGCGAGGTGCCGGGCGTCACCTGCAGATAGCCGTCATCGTCGAGCGGCAGCTTGCCGACGAACAATTCGGTCGAGGGTTTGTGCCCGATCGCGACGAAGCCGCCGTCGGTGGGCTCGTGGCTCGCTTCGCCGGTGACGGTGTCGATCAGGTCGACACCGACCAGCCCCGCGGCGCCTTCGCCCGCGACGAAGCGATCGACCTTCTTGTTCCAGATGACCTTGATCTTCGGATTGGCGAGCAGCCGGTCCTGCAATATCTTTTCGGCGCGCAGCGAATCGCGACGGTGGATCAGCGTCACGTCGTCGCTGTGGTTGGTGAGGTAGAGCGCCTCCTCGACCGCGGTATTGCCGCCGCCGATCACCACCACTTTCTTGCCGCGATAGAAGAAGCCGTCGCACGTCGCGCAGGCCGACACGCCCTTGCCGCCCAGTTCCTGCTCGCCGGGAACTCCCAGCCATTTCGCCTGCGCGCCGGTCGCGATCACCAGCGTTTCGGCGACATAGACGTCGCCGCCGTCACCGATGAGCCGGAAGGGGCGTTGCGACAGGTCGACGTCGACGATCGTGTCCCAGATCATGCTGGTCCCGACATGGACCGCCTGCGCGGTCATCTGTTCCATCAGCCAGGGGCCCTGAATCACCTCGGCGAAACCGGGATAATTTTCGACGTCGGTGGTGATGGTCAACTGGCCGCCGGGCTGGAGCCCCTGGACCACGATCGGCTGCATCCCGGCACGCGCGGCATAGATGGCGGCCGACAGGCCCGCCGGACCCGAGCCGAGGATGAGCATCTTGGTGTGGTGAGTGGTGGGCATGATCGTCCTGTTGCTGCGTGATCGATGAGCGTTTCGACCGTCTCTTCGACAATCGAACCGCCCGGTCAGATGGGTGTTGCCAAGCGCGCTAGCAAGGGACAGGCTGCGCGCCAAGGGGAGAGAGACAATGGCTAGCTGGTGGGACCGTCACGCCGTACCGCGCCTGATCCGCTGCGCCTGTTCGCAGGGTCAGATCATGAAGGCGCGCAGCAAGGTCGTCCCGAACGCGTCGGGCGACGTGCTGGAACTCGGCTGCGGTGGCGGCATCAACATGGAATTCTATGATTGGAGCCGGGTCTCCAGCTTCACGGGCCTCGACCCGTCGCCCGAGCTGCTCGCCATGAGCCGCGCCGCGGCGCAGGAGCGCGGGATCGAGGCGACGATCGCGGGCGGGGTCGGCGAGGCGATGCCCTTCGACAGCGGACGCTTCGACACCGTCGTCACCACCTTCACCCTGTGCTCGGTCGCTGATCAGGCGGCGGTACTGGCGGAGATTCGCCGGGTTCTGAAACCCGGTGGCACCGCGCTGTTCCTCGAACATGGCGGCGCACCCGACGCGGGGGTCGCGAAATGGCAGCGGCGGATCGAGCCGGTGTGGAAGCGCATCGGCGGCAATTGCCACCTGACGCGGCCGATTTCCGACGCCTATGCCAAGGCCGGCTTTGCGGTCGATCGACAGGCCGCGCACTATATGCCCAAGACCCCGCGCCCGTTCGGCTGGATCGAATATGGCGCGGCGCGTGCGGTGGGGTGAGGTAAGGATTGACGGAAAGGGACGTTGCCCGGCCTCGCGACCATTCATGGAGCCGGAAGGCCGGCCACGGCAAAATTCTTCCAGAGCCGCGGCCCGATCAAGCCGTCGGATCGGCAGCTTCGTCAGCCAGCACCAGAGGCATGACCGTGGGAAGAGGGGTGCCTCGTTCCCCTTTGAACCGGCTTCGTCGATAGCGACTTTGATACTCGCGCCTCTGTTTCGTCACCTCGTAAAGGACGATGCCAGAACTGGTTCCAAGGTTGAGGCTCTCTATCATGCCGAACATCGGGATCGCGATGCACATCTCGCTACGCTCTACCGCGATGTCGCTGATCCCACGTTTTTCATTACCGAACCACACGGCGAGCTTGGTATGCCGGGTGTAATCGCCTTCATGAAGATAAACGCTTTTCTTTCCCTTTACTTGGGGCGAGGTCGCAACTGAAACAAAGCCCTGCTTTTCCAGGTGATCGAGGCATTCGGCCGTGCTGTCGAAGCGTTTGACGAAAGTCCATTTGACGGCAGACACCGAAGTCTGGGAGAGCGACTTACGCGAGCGCATGTCCTGCCAATCCTCCGGAAGGGCTTTGCGCGGATCGACGATATAGACTTTTTCGACGCCAAGCGCGTTCACATTGCGAATGACGGTCCCGATATTCCGGATGTCGGACGGGCTTTCGATAACGGCGATCAGATTCTTGCAGCGGAAGGATTTTATGGCATCCGCCCGTTCACGAACCGACGGCTTCGACTTGCTTAGCTCGATCATTTCCATCTAAACAACCTAACATGGTCGAAAGAGGCTGCAAGGATTGACCTGAAGCCGTGTCCCGCACATGTCCACGCCAAATCGCGCGCATCTCTACGCCTTCTCCCCCATCTCCACCAGCCCGTGGCCGACGCCGACGCGCTCGTCGAAGACGAAGCAGTTTCCGTGCCAGCGGCTCTCCGCCTCGGGCACCTGTTCGAGATAGGCGAGGATGCCGCCCTTCAGATGGACCACGTCGGCGACGCCCTCGCGCTTCAGGAAGGCGGTCGATTTCTCGCAGCGAATCCCGCCGGTGCAGAACATCGCGACGCGCTTGCCCGCGAAGCGATCGGCATTGGCGCGCCACCAGTCGGGAAAATCGCCGAAACTGCGGGTGCGCGGGTTGATCGCGCCGTCGAAACTGCCGTAGCCGACCTCGAAATCGTTGCGCGTGTCGATCAGCACCGTGTCGGGATCGTCGACCAGCGCGTTCCAGTCGGCGGGATCGACATAGGCGCCGACCTCGCGCGCCGGGTCGATTCCCGGCACCTTCATCGTCACGATTTCCTTTTTCAGCCGGACCTTGAGGCGCCCGAAGGGCATCGCCGCCGCCATCGAATATTTGACGTCGAGGTCAGCGCAGCCGGGAAGCGCGCGGATATGCGCGACGACCGCGGCGATACCGGTTTCGCTGCCCGCGATCGTCCCGTTGATGCCTTCGCGCGCCAGCAGCAGCGTGCCCATGACCCCATTGGCGGCGCAAAGCTCCAGCAAGGGCTGGCGCAACGCGGCGGGATCGTCGAACGGCGCGAAGCGATAGAGGGCGGCGACGGTGAAGCTCATGGCCGACGCCCATAGCCGCGCGGCCAGGCGATTTGAAGATCAGGCGGCCGCGACGACACCATGCCGCAGAAAAGGCCGGACAGCCGCCATCGCGCGCTCGACATAAAGCGCCTTCTCGCCGACCGGCGCGACATAGTGGAGCGCCTCCTCCGCTGCGGCTTCGTCCGCAAGGCGCGCGATGACCCACGCAGCGAGATATTGCGAGGCGAGACAGCCGCCCGCGGTCGCGACATTGCCGTGCGCGACGAAGGGCGCGTCGAGTACCTCTACCCCCGCCTCGATCACCCAGGGCTTCGTCGTCAGGTCGGTGCAGGCGGGAAGATCGCCGATCAGTCCCAGCTTCGCGAGCAGCAATGTCCCCGAGCATTGCGCGCCGACAAGCTGGCGTGCCGGATCGAGCCGGATCCGGTCGAGGATCGCCGGATCGGCCGCGATTTCGCGCGTGCGGACGCCGCTGCCGACGATGACGGCATCGGCCTCTTCAGCATATTCCAGCGGCTTCTGCCGGTCGATCGCGACGCCGTTCATCGAGGTCACGCGCGCCGTCGGTGCCGTAATATGCGCCGCCCATCCCTGTCCGCGTAGCCGGTTGAGGATCGCGGCGGCGATGAACGAATCCAGTTCGTTGAAGCCGTCGAACGTCAGCACCGCGATCTGCATGGGAAACTCCATCGAATGAATGAGACGGAAGCCCTACAGGACTCACCCCCACATTCAAATCTTCGTCACCCTGAAGGTCAACGCTGCGCTACGCCGCCTTCTTCGCCTGCCGGAAGCTGTGCAGCAGCGGCTCGGTATAGCCCGACGGCTGGACCGTGCCCTCGAAGATCAGCGCCCGCGCCGCGCGCCAGGCGATGCCGTCGGGCGTCAGCGTTTCGTAGAGCGGGTCGCCGGCATTCTGCGCGTCGACCTTCTTTGCCATGCGCGCGAGCGCGGCATCGACCTGATCGGCGGTGCAGACGCCGTGGAGCAGCCAGTTGGCGATCGCCTGGCTGCTGATCCGCAGCGTCGCGCGATCCTCCATCAGGCCGACGTCGTCGATGTCGGGCACCTTCGAGCAGCCGACGCCCTGGTCGATCCAGCGCACGACATAGCCGAGGATGCCCTGGCAATTATTGTCGAGCTCGCGCGTCACCTCCGCCTCGCTCCAGTTGCGGCCGGTGGCGACGGGAATGGCGAGCAGGCGGTCGAGCGGCGGCACCGCCTCGCCCGCGATCTCCTTCTGACGCGCGAACACGTCGACGGCGTGATAGTGGAGCGCGTGGAGCGTCGCGGCGGTCGGCGACGGCACCCAGGCGGTGTTCGCGCCCGACTTCGGATGGCCGATCTTCGCCTCCAGCATCGCCTTCATCATGTCGGGCATCGCCCACATGCCCTTGCCGATCTGCGCCTTACCCGACAGGCCGCAGGCGAGGCCGATGCGGACGTTGCGATCCTCGTAGGCGGCGATCCAGTCGCTCGCCTTCATCTCCCCCTTCGGGATCATCGGGCCGGCGTGCATCGAGGTGTGGATCTCGTCCCCGGTGCGGTCGAGGAAGCCGGTGTTGATGAAGACGATGCGATCCTTCACCGCTTCGATGCAGGCGGCAAGATTGGCGCTGGTGCGGCGCTCCTCGTCCATCACCCCGACCTTCACGCTGTGGCGCGCGAGACCGAGCATGTCCTCGACCGCGTCGAACAGGCGGTCGGTGAAGGCACATTCCTCCGGCCCATGCTGCTTGGGCTTGACGATATAGACGCTGCCCGCGCGGCTGTTGCGCAGCGTGCCGAGCTGCTTGAGGTCGTGCAGCGCGCACAGGCTGGTGATCACCGCGTCGCAAATCCCCTCCGGCGCCTCGCCGCCGCCCGGCAGGCGGATCATCGGGGTGGTCATCAGATGACCGACGTTGCGCACAAACAGGACCGCGCGGCCATGCAGCGTGAAGGCGGTGCCGTCGGGCGCGGTCCATTCGCGGTCGGGCGCCATCGCGCGGGTGACGGTCCGGCCGCCCTTGTCGAAGCTTTCGACGAGGTCGCCGCGCATCAGGCCGAGCCAGTTGGCATAGCCGAGCACCTTGTCCTCGCCATCGACCGCGGCGACCGAATCCTCGAGGTCGATGATCGTCGTCAGCGCGGCCTCGATCACCACGTCGGCGATTCCCGCCGGGTCGGTGCGACCGATCGGGCTGGCGGGGTCGATCACCAGTTCGATGTGCAGACCGTTGTGCCGCAGCAGGATGCCGCCGTCGCGCGTGCCGACAAGCTGCGCGGGGTCGGCGAGTTGCGGTTCCCCGCCCTGCCAGTCGGCCCACGAACCGGCGGCGAGCGGCACGGCTTCGTCAAGGAAGGCCTTGGCGCGCGCGATCACCGCCGCGCCGCGCTCAGGGTCGTAGCCGCCGGGCTTCGCCGCCGGCGCGTCGAGCGCGTCGGTGCCATAAAGGGCGTCGTAGAGGCTGCCCCAGCGCGCATTGGCAGCGTTCAGCGCGAAACGCGCGTTGAGCGCGGGAACGACGAGTTGCGGGCCGGCCATGGTCGCGATCTCGGGATCGACATTCGCGGTGCCGACCTGAAATGGCGCTGGCTCCGGAACGAGATAGCCGATCTCGCGCAGGAATGCCTGATAGGCGGCGGGATCGTGCGCTTCGCCCTTGCGGGCGTCGTGCCAGGCATCGATCTTCGCCTGCAAATCCTCGCGCCTGGCGAGCAGCGCGGCATTCTCGGGCGCGAACCGGCCGAGCAGCGCCGCGAAATCGGCCCAGAAGCGATCGGGATCGAGCCCCGTTCCCGGCAGCGCCCGGGTTTCGAGAAAATCGGCCAGACGCGAATCGACGGAAAGGCCGTGGCGATCGAGAAAATCAGTCATGCAAGCACCCTTTGGTCGGCGCGAACGCGCCAGTGGACCCGGGGAGGAAAGGGCCGCCGCCCTATGGCGCGAATGGCGGGGCTTGGCAATGGGGCGGTGGGTCGAAAGAAAAGGGATGGGAGGGTGCCGACGCCGGTCAGGCGGCGCCGCGCACCGGCGTCGGCGGCAGATCGCCCAGCGCAACGCAGACCCGGTTCCTACCGCCCGACTTTGCCCGGTAAAGCGCCGTGTCGGCGCGATGGAGCAGGTCGGGCAAAGTCTCCGGCGGCATCCATTGGGCAACGCCGAAGGACGCGCTGAAACGGCGGTCGACGCCGAGCACGGGCAATTCCGCCGACGCAAAGGCGGCGCGCACCGCCTCGGCATAGAGGCGCCCGTCGGACAGCAGCGCGGCAGGCAGCAGCACGGCGAACTCCTCGCCCCCGACGCGGCCGACGATTGCTTCGGATGGAGCGGCTTCGGTCAGCATCGCGGCGAAGTGCGCGATCACGCCATCGCCCGCGGCATGGCCGAAACTGTCGTTGATCTGCTTGAAATGGTCGAGGTCGGCTGCAATCAGCGCCGCTTTGCCCTCCCGCGCAAGCGCCGCTTCGGCATGGCGTTCGAAACCGCGGCGGTTGAAGACGCCCGATAGCGGATCGGTTTCCGAGCGGGCGATCATCTCGGCCGTCGTGTCGCGCATGGTCACCAGCAGCATGACGAGACCGGTCGCGATCAGCACCACGACGCTGCCGCTTTGCGAGATCGCGGCATAAGTCGTCGCCATATAATCCTGCGGCGTGCGGGCCGTCCCCACCAACATCGCGAACAGCGGCTTGAGCAGGTAAAGGGTCGCCCCGACCGCCTGCAACACGACGAGCAGCAGATCGAGCGGTTGCCGGCGCCCCGAGCGCCAGATCATGATGCCGAAGAGCGCTTGCATGGCGAAATAGGGAAGCTGGTAGAGCACCAGCCGCGACAGCGAGCCATAGGTCATGCTGAAGACGACCGGCACCAACAGGACCGTGACAATCCAGATCGCGGCCATCGCGGTCCACGGCGGCTCGACGCGGTAATGGCGCGCGACCCCGATCAGCGCGAAGCTGAGCGCGGAAAGGAAAACGAGGAAGATGGCGATGCTGACCGGCACCGGATCGGCCTGTTGCCGGAGCAGGAATTCGAGGCCGGCGTTGACGATTCCGACGCCGCAACCGAGCGCCAGCCACCATGCGCCGCACGCGCTCCGGTTCGTCGCCGCGACAACGGTGAAGGCCACGGCAAAGATGCCCGCAACGGCCATGTTTATGCCAAGCACGAAAGCAGCTGTCATCGACCCACTCACCATTGGTCCGCACCGCGTAGCGAGGCGGCCACCAAATTTTGGTTAATGGCACGATCGGCAGTCGGCTTCCCTGGAGGCTCTACTGGCAGGATTATTGGGCATCAGTGACTTACGGTATCGTGCCGACAAAATGCCAGGCTGGGGGTGCAAAAGCCCCCCGCCCCCCGCTATAGGCATGCAATGATCGCCCTTACTGCGAGCGAAATCGCGACGCTCGAACGCGCCGCCGATGCCCCGATGCTGGCCGCGGTCGAGGCGTGGGCGGCGGTGAACAGCGGTACCGGCAATCTGGCGGGGCTGAAGACGATCGCGGGGATGCTCGCCGACGCCTTTGCCGTCCTGCCGGGCACGGTGCGGCTGGTCGAGCCCGATCCTGTCGAAAGCCTCGACGCGGCGGGGCAGGTCCAGACGATCGTGCGCGGCGATCATCTCCATGTCCGCGTGCGCCCCGACGCGCCGGTGCAACTGCTGCTGACCGGCCATATGGACACGGTGTTTCCGGCCGATCACCCGTTCCAGTCACTGACATGGCGCGAACCCGGCGTGTTGAACGGTCCCGGCACCGCCGACATGAAGGGCGGAATCGCGGTGATCCTCGCGGCGCTGACCGCGCTCGAAGCGTCGCCGCTCGCCCCGCGCATCGGCTATGACGTGATGATCAACAGCGACGAGGAAACGGGAAGCCACGCCTCGGCCGCGCTGATCGCCGAACTGGCGAAGGGCAAGGCGGCGGCGCTCACCTATGAGCCCGCGCTTCCCGACGGGACGCTCGCCGGCGCACGGCCGGGCAGCGGTAATTTTTCGGTGTCGATCCACGGCCGTTCGGCGCACGCCGGGCGCAACCCCGAGGAGGGACGCAACGCGCTGATCGCCGCGGCAGACCTCGCACTCCGGCTGAACGCGCTGAAATCGCCCGATCTCAAGGTCAACCCCGCGAAGATCGACGGCGGCGGACCGAATAACGTCGTTCCCGATCAGGCGATCCTGCGCGTCAACATGCGCCCTGCGACCCCCGATGCGATGGCGGCGGCCGAAGCGGCGCTGCGCGATGCCATGGCAGCGGTGGCGCGGGAGCATGACGTGCATTGCCACCTTCATGGCGGTTTCAACCGGCCGCCCAAGCCGCTCGACGAGCCGGCAACGCGGCTGTTCGAACTGGTGCGCGATTGCGGCGCGCTGCTGGGGATCGCCATCGACTGGAAGGCGACGGGCGGCGTGTGCGACGGCAACAATATCGCCGCCTGCGGAGTGCCCGTGGTCGACACGATGGGGCCGCGCGGGGGCGCCATCCATTCGGCCGACGAATTTCTGATCGTCGACAGTTTGCCCGAACGCGCGCGGCTGTCGGCGCTGACCATGCTCAGACTGGCGGAACGGGGGACAGCGTGAATTATCTGATCCGGGCGGCAAAGCCGGGCGACCTGCAGAGCATCTATGAAATGGCGAAGCTGACGGGCGGCGGCTTCACCAACCTGCCCCCCGACCGGCAGGCGCTACGGTCCAAGCTCGAACGCGCCGAGGCGAGTTTCGCGCGCGAGGAGGATGCGCCGGGCGACGAACTCTATCTGATGGTGCTAGAAGAGGTCGAAACCGGCGAGGTGCGCGGCACCTGCCAGATTTTCGCGCAGGTCGGGCAGCACTGGCCCTTCTATTCCTATCGCATCGGCACCGACAGCAAGCATAGCGAGCAATTGGGCCGCACCTTTCACGCGCAGGTGCTGATGCTGAGCAACGACCTGCACGGCGCGAGCGAGGTCGGCGGACTGTTCCTGCACCCCGCGGCGCGCGCGGGCGGGCTCGGCCTGCTGCTCGCGCGGTCGCGCTATCTGTTCATCGCGCGGCATCGCGCGCGTTTCGCCGATCGCATCCTCGCCGAATTGCGCGGGGTGATCGACGAAGCGGGCGGCTCGCCCTTCTGGGACGGAGTCGCGGGCAAATTCTTCGGGATGAGCTTTCAGGAGGCGGACCAGTTCAACGCCGTTCACGGCAACCAGTTCATTGCCGACCTGATGCCCAAGCATCCGGTCTATATAGCGATGCTGCCCGACAGCGCGCGATCGGTGATCGGCGTCCCGCATCCCAGCGGCCGCGCCGCGATGCGGATGCTGGAGAATGAAGGCTTCGCTTTCGAAAATTATATCGACATCTTCGACGGCGGCCCGACGATGACCGCGCGCACCGATCAGGTCGCGAGCATCCGGAACGCGCGGCATGTCGAGGTGACGGGAATTGCGGAGAGCGGCGAGGACGCGCTGATCGCGACCGGCCGCCTCGCCGATTTCCGCTGCTGCTTCGGACAGGTCGGTGCGGATGGGACGATCGATGCGAAAAGCGCGGGGCTGCTGGGCATCGGCAAAGGCGCCGAGATCAGCTGGATCGGGCGGTAGTAGGAAACTGCATCCCTCCCCTGAAGGGGAGGGGCTCAGGAAAGAAAACCATGCTCACCGAAATCAACTTCGACGGCATCATCGGCCCCACGCACAATTACGCCGGGCTCAGCCGCGGCAACATCGCCTCGGCCAGCAATGCCGGCGACGTGTCGCAGCCACGCGCCGCGGCGCTGCAAGGGATCGAGAAGATGCGGCACAATCTGGCGCTCGGCCTGCCGCAGGGATATTTCATGCCGCTCGACCGGCCCGACGCGGCGTGGCTCGAAACGCTCGCCACCACGCTCGACGAGGTCGAGCCGCACCTGCGCGCACAGGCGTGGTCCGCCTCGTCGATGTGGGCCGCCAACGCCGCAACCGTGTCGCCGGCGCCCGATAGCGACGACGGGCGATGCCATCTGACCATCGCCAACCTCGTCACCATGCCGCACCGCAGTCACGAATGGCCGGGCACGCTCGCGCAGCTTCGCCTTGCCTTCGCCGATCCGGCCTTCGCGGTCCACGGTCCCGTGCCGGCTCCGTTCGGCGACGAGGGTGCGGCGAACCATATGCGGCTGTGCGCGGGGCATGGGGCGCCGGGGGTGGAGATCTTCGTCTATGGCATCGGCGGCGGCCGCTTTCCCGCGCGCCAGCACCTCGACGCATCGAAGGCGATCGCGCGACGGCACCGGCTCGATCCCGCGCGCACGCTGTTTCTTCGCCAGTCGGACATGGCGATCCAGGGCGGCGCCTTTCACAACGACGTCGTCGCGGTCGCCAACGAGCGCGTCCTCTTCACGCACGAAACGGCGTTCGAGAACCGCGAGGAAGCGCATGCCGCAATCCGCGCCATCTTTCACGAAGTCGAAATCGTCGAGGTTCCGGCCAGCGCGGTGAGCCTGCCCGAGGCGATCAGATCCTATCTGTTCAACGCCCAGCTCGTCAGCCTGCCCGAAGGCGACGGCATGGGACTCGTCCTGCCGACCGAGGCGCGCGAGACGCCGAGCGTCTGGACCTGGCTGGAGGCGCATGTCGCCGGCAACGGCCCGATCCGCAGGCTGCTGCCCGTCGATGTGCGCCAGTCGATGGCGAACGGCGGCGGCCCCGCCTGCCTGCGGCTGCGCGTCGTTGCCGATCCGGCAACCGTCGATCCGCGCTTTCTGGCCGACGAGGCGAAGCTCGACCGTATTGCCGCGGTGGTCGCGGCGCATTGGCCCGAGGCGATCGCGCCGGGAGACCTTGCTTCGGCGGCGCTGGTCCGCGACGTCCGACGTGCCCGCGCGGCGTTGCTGGACGCGATGGACTTCGGCGAACTGGTATAAGGCGGCGCTCTTCCCCTTCCCTTGCGTGTCGGGTTAACTTACAGTTTACCATCGGCCCGCGGCATCGATTCCCCGATTTGCGCCGCTGGCACGTCCCTTGCTTCGGATGGCGGCGATGCTGATGGTGATGTTGAAGAAAATCGGACGGCTGTTCGTCATCAAGACGCGCTTCGAGGCGTGCCTGATCATCTACGCGCTCGGCGTGGGGGCGATGGCGCGCGGGATGATCTATCTGGACCAATATCCCGGTATCGGCGGCAAGCTGCTGCTCGCTGCGTGCAGCGGCTCGGTATTCCTCGCGGGCGCCAAAATCTTCGACTGCCTGCGCTACGAGAAAGCGGCCAGAGCGGCAGCGGACGGCTGAAATACCGCCGCGCGGCAAACCGCGGCGGCGAAGGCGGACCCCTTTCGCCCCGCGTCAAGCTGTGCCAAGGCGTGTGCTATGAGCAGGATCAGCGGGCGGCCGTCCGTCAGCACCGAACATGTCTATGGCCTGACGCTGCGCGTCGCGCGCTGGCGTGCGGGCAAGGGCGGACCACCCCTGCTGTTCCTCAACGGGATCGGCGCCGACATCACCGCGGCCGCGCCGCTGCTTGCCCGGATCGGCGAGCGCGAGGTGTGGACGCTCGACATGCCGGGAGTCGGCGGCTCGCCCGACGCGCTGCTACCCTATGCGGCGCCGACGATGGCGGCAACGGTCATGGAGATCGCCGACCGCTTCGGGCACCGACAGCTCGACCTCGCCGGTTTCAGCTGGGGCGGCGCGCTGGCGCAGCAGGTCGCGGTGCAATTTCCCGGCCGAATCCGCCGCCTCGTGCTGATGGCGACCACCCCCACCGTCGCGGCGCCGGGGATCGGCTGGGCCGCGCTGCTCGACGACGATATGCTCGCGAGCGGCCTGCGGCTGCCGACCGCGACGCCGCTCGGCCTGTCCTATCAGGCGATGGCGATGGCCGGATGGACGAGCGCGCCGATGCTGCCCCGGCTGAGGGCGCTGCCGACGCTGGTGCTGATGGGCGAGCGCGACGGCGTGGTGCCCGCCAGCCACGGCCGGGCGATTGCCGACCTGATCGAAGGCGCCACGCTGGAAATCGTGCCAGGGTCGCACCTTTTTCCCTTCACTCACGCCACGTCGGTCGCGGCGCGGATCAGGGCGTTTCTCGACCAGCCGGCGCGGGCGGAGCAACGAGCCGCCGCTTGAGGAAATCGGCGATCGCGGTGGCGGTCGCGTCGGGCGCCTCCTCCATCGGCAGATGGCCGACGCCGTCGAGCATCACCACCTCCGACCCCGCGATGCGTTCATGGAAAGTCTGCGCCGCGCTGGGGTTTATCAACCGGTCCTGCTTGCCGAACAGGATCAGCGTCGGTGCCGCGATCGCGCCGATGCGGTCCGCCATCGCGGGTTCGCGGTCGAGCGTCGCACGCAGCGAGGTCGCCTCGCGATTGCCGGGGAAGCGCAGAAGATTCCAATAGCGGTCGATCATCGCGTCGGTGACGATATCCTGCCGCTCCACCGATCCGCGCAGCGACCGTTCGACCAGCGAGCGCGGCGTGATCTGCGCCGCCAGCCAGCGCCCGAGCGGATATTGCAGCAGGCGAAAGCCGATGTTCGACGGCGGAGGCTTTTCACCGGCGCGCAGCGGCATCCCCGCGGCGTCGAGCAGCAGCAGCGCGTCGATGCGATCGGGACGAGCGAGCGCATAACGCCATGCCACCCAACCGCCCATCGAATTGCCGCCGAGCACGAAGCGATCGAGATCGAGCCGCGCGGCAACGACATCGACCGCGGCGATCATGCCGTCGGCGCTATAGTCCTTGTCGGGAGTGCCGCCGGTCAGACCGTGCCCCGGCAGGTCGAGCGTGACGATGCGATAGCGATCGCCCAGCCGCCGGACCAGCGGCTCCCACGTCTGAAGGCTGCTGTTCGACCCGTGCAGCAGGACGAGCGCCTCCGCATCGCGCTTTCCCTGATCGCGATAATGGATGCGCTGCCCCGCCGGCCCCACCGCAAACTGTGCGTCCGCGCCGCCATATCGGGCGATCATCGCGTCGCGATCGGTGTCGGGGGTGCGCAGGGCGAGGAACAGCGCGACGAGCGCGAGCAGCAGCCCGAGCGGAATCAGGACGCGCTTGCGGCGTAGCAAGGGCCGCCGCGGCGGCAGCGGTTCGAACTCGTCCTCGTCGATCATTACGCCTCCCCAGACCCCCGCCGACCCTAACGTGCCGGAACGGCACGTCAATCGGCGGCGGTCGGGAAAGGATCGGGAGCGGACGAGGTTGCCGGCGTCAGCCGACGCGCTGGACCGCGCCCTTGTGCGCGCCGACGCCGCCGCGACGCGGCCGGAAACGGCGCTTGCGCTGGGGCTGTGCGCCCTCGCCCGCCGCTTCGCGGCGCGGACCGCGCGACGGGGCGCCGTCCGCCTTCTTGCGCAGCGCATCTTCGCGCTGGCGCTGCGGATCGCGGCCCTTGCCGCCGGTATTGCGCGGCGGCTGGGCGGGCTTGGGCAGGTTACGAACCATCTCCGTAAAGCCGTCGGGCAGCGAAACCGGCTCGGCGCGGGTCCGCGTCACGCGTTCGATGTCACGCAGATAGGTGCGCTCGTCGGGCGCGACGAAGCTGATCGCGATGCCCTCCGCCCCAGCGCGCGCGGTGCGGCCGATCCGGTGGACATATTGTTCGGGGACGTTCGGAATCTCGAAGTTGATGACATGGCTGACTCCGGACACGTCGATGCCGCGCGCCGCGATGTCGGTCGCGACGAGCAGCCGCACCTGCCCAGAGCGGAAGGCCTGAAGCGCCGTGGTGCGCTGTCCCTGGCTCTTGTTGCCATGGATCGCAAAGGCGTCGATCCCCGCGCCTTTCAGATGGCGGACGACGCGGTCGGCGCCGTGCTTGGTGCGCGTGAAGATCAGCGCGCGGTCGATTTCCTCACTGCGCAGGACGTGATGGAGCAGCGCCTGCTTCTCCTTCTGCTCGACGAAGGTGACGCGCTGGCGGATCTTTTCCGCGGTCGTCGCCTGCGGCGCCACCGAGACGGTGACGGGGTCGTGCAGGAACTGCTGCGCGAGCGCCGCGATCTCCTTCGGCATCGTTGCCGAGAAGAAGAGATTCTGGCGCTGCTTCGGCAGGATCTTGGCGACGCGGCGCAGCGAATGGATGAAGCCCATGTCCATCATCTGGTCGGCCTCGTCGAGGACGAAGATTTCGACGTCGTCGAGGCGCAGCGCGCGCTGGTCGACCAGGTCGAGCAGCCGGCCCGGCGTCGCGACGAGGATGTCGACGCCCTGCGACAGGTCGCGAATCTGGCGATTGATCGGCACGCCGCCGAACACCGTCGCAACACTGAGCTTGGTGAAACGGCCGTAGTCGCGGCAGCTCTGCGCGATCTGCGCCGCCAGTTCGCGGGTCGGCGACAGGACGAGCATGCGGCAACCGCGCGGAGTGCGCGGGCGCGGGTTCGACAGCATATAGTCGAGCGAAGGCAGCGAGAAGGCCGCCGTCTTGCCGGTGCCGGTCTGCGCGATACCGCACAGGTCGCGCCCTTCGAGCAGAACGGGGATCGCCTGGCTCTGAATCGGCGTCGGCTGGGTATAGCGCTTGGCCGTCAGCGCACGCTCGATGTCGGCGTGGAGGCCGAAGTCTTTGAATTCCATTTTGATAATCTACTCACGATAAAGCCGTGGACGCGCCGCAAAACGGCCGCGCACGGCGGGCGGGTTCGAAACGACCCGCGTGAAAGGGTGCCTCAAGGGACTCAGCGCAACCGGCTCGTCCAACCCTGTCGCGGGCGGGAAAATCACGCTGCCGGTGGAGGGCGGCCTGCTGCCGCCATGCTGCGCTGCACAAGCATATGGCGGATATTGCGCAAAATTGCAAGATGATTGCGTGAACCCGAAGCCTCGTCCAAAAACCCGTTCGCCCCGAGCTTGTCGAAGAGCCGTTCTTTCTTCATTGCTAATCGAAAGAAAAGAACAGGGTTTCGACAAGCCGAGCACGAACCGAGGAGATTCAGGTGCCCGAAAACATCATCGTCATCGACGAAGGCACCACCTCGACGCGCACGATGCTGTTCGCCGCCGACGGCACGCCGCTGGGTGGCGCACAGCGCGAGTTCCGGCAGCATTATCCCGGCCCCGGCCTGGTCGAGCATGATGCCGAGGAAATCTGGCAGGCCACGCTCGCCTGCACGCGGACGATGATCGACAAGGCGGGCGGCGCCGACCGGATCGCCGCGATCGGCATCACCAACCAGCGAGAGACGGTGGTGTTCTGGGACCGGGCGACCGGCGCACCGCTTGCGCGCGCAATCGTCTGGCAGGATCGGCGCACCGCCGCCGCCTGCGCCGCGCTCAAGGAAGCGGGGCACGAAGCGACGGTGCAGGAGCGCAGCGGCCTGCTGCTCGATCCCTATTTTTCGGGAAGCAAGATCGGCTGGGCGCTCGAAAACTGGCCGCAGTTACGCGAAGCGGGCGACCGGCTCGCGGTCGGAACGATCGAATCCTATCTCGTTTTCCGCCTGACCGGCGGCGTCCATGTCAGCGATGCGACCAACGCGTCCCGCACGCTGCTGATGAAGATCGACGGGGCGGGCGGCTGGGATGCCGGTCTGTGCGACCTGCTGGGCGTACCGATGGGCCTGCTGCCCGAGATCGTGGGCTGCACGACCCGGGTCGGCGCCACCGATCCCGCGCTGTTCGGCGGCGCCATTCCGATCTGCGGCATGGCGGGCGACCAACAGGCGGCGACGATCGGCCAGGCGTGCCTTGCCCCCGGCCAGACCAAGGCGACCTTCGGCACCGGCGCCTTCATCCTGTCGGCGAGCGGAGAGACGCGCCCGCATTCGGCGAACCGCCTGCTGGCCACGGTGCTGGTGCAGGAAGGCGACCGGCGCAGCTATGCCCTCGAAGGATCGGTGTTCGTCGCCGGCAGCCTGATCCAGTGGCTGCGCGACGGATTGGGACTGCTCGCGAGCGCCGGCGAGAGCGAAGGACTGGCCCGGTCGGTGTCCGACAATGGCGGCGTCTATCTGATCCCTGCCCTGTCCGGGCTCGGCGCCCCGCACTGGCGCCCCGATGCGCTCGCCGCGCTGTCGGGGCTCAGCTTCGCAAGCAGCAAGGCGCATGTCGCGCGCGCCGCGCTCGAGGCGCAGGCCTATCAGGCGCACGACCTCAAGACCGCCTTCGCGGCCGACGGCGTCGACTGGGCCGACCTTCGCATCGATGGCGGCATGGCAGCGAACAACTGGATGGCGCAGGATCTGGCCGACATGCTGGGGCTGGTGGTCGAACGTCCGGACTTCGTCGAAAGCACGGCGCTCGGCGCCGCAATGCTGGCCGCGACGGGCGCGGGCCTGTATCCGAACCTTGCCGAGGCGGCACGGACGATGCGCGGCCGCACGACGCGCTTCACCCCGGCGCTCGACGCGCAGAAACGCGAAGCGCGCCTTGCCGGGTGGCAAAGCGCGCTTGCGAAGATTCTGACGGCGTAGAGCCCTCCCCTGAAAAGAGAGAGATCGGGGTGGAGGCCGCGATAAGGCGCGATGCTCCGATGCCCACCCCGCTGCGACTGGCGAACAGGTTCGCAAGTCCCGCTGCCCCTCCCGCGAGCGGGAGGGGAAAAGCGCTTTAGCGCTTGAGGGTGAGGCCGCCGAAGCGCTTGTTGAACTTCGCGACCTGGCCGCCCTGATCGAGCAGGCGCTGGTTGCCGCCGGTCCATGCCGGGTGCGCGGTCGGGTCGATGTCGAGCGTCAGCACATCGCCTTCGCTGCCCCAGGTCGAGCGCGTCTGATATTCGGTGCCATCGGTCATCTTGACCGTGATCATGTGATAGTCGGGGTGAAGGTCTTTTTTCATCTCGTCTGCTCCTGTGCCGCTGGTTTCCGACCAGCCGCGTGAGTCTGTGCGCCCGGAGACGCGAAGCCCGCGCCTTTAGGGGGCAATGGGGGGAAATGCAACACCCGACCCCTCTCTCTGGCGTCACGCCGGACTTGGACCGGCATCCATTCTCGCCGCGCCCGCGATGAAGTGCCGAATGGCCCCCCGATCAAGTCGGCGTTTATACCCTTGAGACAAGGACGCTGGTGATCCCCGGCGAAAGCCGGGGTCCATGCGAGGCAGGCACACTTAGCTGGACCCCGGCTTTCGCCGGGGAACGCTTACCTGTCGAAAGGGGATAATTGCCGATCAAGTCCGGGGTGACGATGCAGCAGGGTCAGCCTCTTATTCCTCCGGCGGGTCGGCGATCATCGCGGTGAACTGGCACTCGGTCGCCACCTGTCCGTTGAGCATCGCCTTGCCCTCGAACTTGCAGATGGTGCGTTTCGCCTGAAGGATCGTGACGTGCAGGTCGAGCAGGCAGCCCGGCTCGACCGGCTTGCGGAATTTCACCCCGTCGATGCCCATGAAATAGACGAGCTTACCGGTGCCGGCGAGCCCGAGCGACTCGATCGCCAGCACCCCACCCGCCTGCGCAAGCGCCTCGACGATGAGGACGCCCGGCATGATCGGCCGGCCGGGGAAATGCCCCTGAAAGAAGGGCTCGTTGATCGTCACCGCCTTGACCGCGTGGATCGACCGGTCCCTGACCATCGATTCCACCCGGTCGACGAACAGCATCGGATAGCGATGCGGCAACAGGCTGAGGATGCGCCGGATGTCGACCGGCCCCAGCGTTTCCGCAGCCTGTTCGCCGTCGCTCATCGGCTTAACGCGTCGTCGGCTGGCTGCCGTTCGCCGGCGCCGCCGGAGCGGCCGTGCCCTGCTGCGCGCGCGCGGCGTCCATCAGCTGCTGGTTGCGCTGCTGGACCAGCTGGCCGGGCTGGTAGCCGGCCGGCGGCGTGATCGTCACGCTCGGCAGGATGCGGTTGAGCTCGGTCACGACGGCATCGGTGATGTCGACATTGGTCTCGCGCGCCAGAACCGCATCCGGATTGAGCAGCAGATCGACCTTCTTCGCGGTCATCGCAGCCTTGATCGCCTCGTTCATGCGGACGCTGATCTGATCCTCGACATAGGCGATGGCGAGATCGACCGGCGCGCCGATGCGGCCGAGTTCCTCGCTGGCGGACTGGCGCTTGTCCTGCACCGCCTTCGCCGCCGCCTGAAGCGCTGCCTGGTTCTGCGGCGTCTTCTTCGCTTCCTCGTTATACTTGGCTACCAGCACGTTGAGCTCTGCCTGCAGCGTCTGGCCGCGCGATTCCTGCTGGTCGATCTGCGCCTTGTAGGTGGTCTGGATCTGCTGCGACGCGGTGGTGAAGGCGTTCGACTTGGCGGCGGCCACGCGCACGTCGGCGACCGCCGTGGAGCGCGCCTGCGCGGCGGCGGGCGCAGCGAACATCGGCGAGACCGAAAGGCTGGCGATCGCCAGCGCCGAAGCGACAAAAATTTTCTTCATCAGAATTGGGTTCCTACGTTGAATGAGAAGCGTTTGGTATCGTCACCCTCTTCTTTTCGGAGGGCATAGGCGAAGTCGATGCGGAACGGACCGAAGGGAGAATTCCAGTTGACCCCGGCGCCGATCGCGACGCGCGGCATCCAGGTATCGCCATAGAAGCGTTCCTCGAACGGTGCGAGGGCCGAGAAGCCGTTCGCGGTATCGCAGGTCTGATATTGACCGGAAGGGGTTCCGTCGGCGTTGGGCGTTTCGGTCGCGAACACCCGCTGCCCGGTGGCCGCGTTGCGACAGAGATATTTGGTCAGGCCAAAGCCCGGCGCGTTCGGATCAGTCTCCCGGAAATCGGCGAGCGTCGTCAGCGTCGGGCGCTTAACGCTCCACACCGACCCGACGTCGAGGAACACCGACGGACGCAGCCCCAGTTCCTTCGCGCCGGTGCCGAGCGGAATGTCGACCTCCAGACGGCCCTGATAATAAGCGCGGCCGCCCAGCGAGTCGTCGATCCGGCCGTTGCGTTTCGACAG
This sequence comes from Sphingopyxis sp. MG, assembly GCF_002953155.1. Lineage (NCBI taxonomy): Bacteria > Pseudomonadati > Pseudomonadota > Alphaproteobacteria > Sphingomonadales > Sphingopyxidaceae > Sphingopyxis > Sphingopyxis sp. MG. The sequence continues at coordinate 1,115,739 of NZ_CP026381.1, read as the reverse complement.
GCTGGTGTCGAGGATCGGGTTCGCCGGGTCGGTCAGGTCGACATTGCCGTAGCGGATGACGCGCGGGCCGACGCCGCGGATGTCGAAGCCGCGCATCTGCGGTTCGCCCAGGAAGAAGCGGTCGGTCAGGCGCACCTTGTCGCTGGTCGGCGTCGGGCGCCCGCCGAGCGGATAGATATAGCCGCCCTCTGCCGACACATTGAGGATGAAGCGGCTGCCGAGGTTGAAGTGCTTGCTCGCCGCGGCCCGGGTGCGAACATATTTGACGCTGCCCCCCAGCCCCGCAAAATCCTGGCTGATGCTGAACGACTGGCCGCGCGTCGGGCGCAGGCGATTGTCGCGGTCGTCATAAGCGAGCGTGAAGCCGACGAGCGAGGTCGTGCGCTTGCCGATCGCATCGCACAGATAGCGACCCGCAACCAACGGATCGCACTCGCCGCCGAAATAATAAAGTCGCTCGTCGAGCGAAACATCGTCGTAATTGAGGCTGTAACGTCCGAAGAAGGACATGAACTCGGTCAGCGGCACCCCGGCGTTGAGCTGGAAGCCCGTCGTCGTCTGCTCGAAGGTCGTCTGGCGATCATTGCCGATGAAGTTGAACGAATTGAGGTCGCGGCGATAGATGCTGCCGCCGATCGAGATATTGCGGTCGAACAGATAGGGCTCGGTAAAGCCGAGCTCGATCGACTTGGAATAGCTCGAATAATTGACCGACGCCGACAATTGCTGCCCGAGACCGCGGAAGTTGCGCTGGCGGATCGATGCCTGGAGCAGGAAGCTTTCGATCGACGAGAAGCCGGCCGAGAGCGACAGTTCGCCGGTCGGCTTTTCCTGGACATTGGTTTCGAGGACGATGCGGTCGGGTTCGCTCCCTTCCTTGCGGTCGATCTCCAGATTCTCCTGGAAATAGCCGAGGCTGTTGATGCGGTTCTGGGTGCGCTTGATCCCGAAGCTGTTGAAGGCGTCGCCCTCGTTCAGGCGGAATTCGCGGCGAACCACCTTGTCGTGGGTCAGCGTGTTGCCGTTGACGTCGATCCGCTCGACATAGGTGCGCGGGCTTTCGGCGACGTCGAAGGTGATCGACATCGTCCGGTTGTCGGGATCGCGGCGGAACTCAGGGTTGATGTCGGCAAAGGCATAGCCGAACAGGCCCGCGGTCTCGCTGAGGCTTTCGACCGTGTCCTCGACCTGCTTGGCGTCGTACCAGTCGCCGGTGGTCATCGGCAGCAGGCGCTTCAGCGTCTCCGGCTGGAAATCGCGGATCTGGCTCTTCACGTCGATGTCGCCGAACTTGTACCGCTCGCCCTCCTCGACGACATAGGTGATGATGAAATCCTGCTTGTTGCTCGTCAGTTCGGCGACAGCAGAAATGACGCGGAAGTCCGCATAGCCGTTCTGCAGGTAGAACAGTCGCAGCTTCTGCTGGTCATAGGCGAGGCGGTCGGGATCGTAGGTCGTATTCGACGACAGGATGGTGAGCAGCCCCGATTCCTTGGTCGCCATCTCTCCCTTGAGTTCACCGTCGCTGAATTTCTCGTTGCCGATGATGTTGATCTGGCGGACCTTCGATTTCGGTCCCTCGTTGATCTCGAACACCACGTCGACGCGGTTCTGGTCGAGCGTGACCATCTTGGGATCGACGGTCGCGGCGAAACGACCCTGGCGCTTGTAGAGTTCGATGATGCGCGCGACATCGGCGCGGACCTTCGACCGGGTGAAGATCTGGCGCGGCGCGAGCTTGATCTCGGGCCGAATCTTGTCTTCCTTCAGGCGCTTGTTGCCTTCCAGGATGACGCGGTTGATCACCGGGTTTTCGGTGACCTGGATGGTCAGCGCCCCATTGTTGTCGGTGATCTGGAAATCCTTGAACAGCTCCGTCGCCGCAAGGTCCTTGAGCGCCTGGTCGAGCGTCGCGCGGTCATAGGGCTGGCCGACGCGCAGGCGGAGATAGGAGAGGATCGTCTGCGCCTCGAGCCGCTGGTTGCCCGTCACCGTGATCGACTGCACGGTCGAGGCCGCGGGCACCGCTTCCGGCGAGGGGATCGGAACCGTCGGGGCCGGAACAACCGGCGGCGCGACTTCCTGCGCCAGCAGCGCGGCGGGCCATGCCAGCATCGTCCCCGCCATAAGGAGAGCCGACACCTGCGCCCGCGCCATAGATTTGTGTGAAGCCACGCTGTTCATCCCGCAAAAATAACTCGAAGCGATCAACCCGCCGAACGCGGACCTGCGCGCTCTCCTGCCCCAGACCGGCTATCCAATCAAGCGGGCGATCCGATCCCACAGGCCGAATGAGCCCAAATCGTTGAAAGTCACGACCAGCATCAGGGTCACGACCACCGCAAAACCAAATCGAAAGGCCCATTCCTGCGCCTGCAGCGGCGCCGGGCGCCGCCGGACCGCTTCATAGGCATGGAAGAGAAGATGGCCGCCATCGAGCATCGGCAATGGCAACAGGTTTATGAACCCCAGATTGATGGACACGAAGGCGATGAAGAAGATCAGCGACGCCACGCCGAGCGTCGCCATCTCGCCCGACTGCTTCGCGATCCGCAGCGGCCCGCCCATATCCTTGACCGAGCGCTGGCCAGTCACGAACTGGCCGAGAATCTTGCCGGTCATCCGAACAAGGCCCCAGGTCTGCGCGGTGCCGGCAGTCAGCGCCTCGACCGGTCCGACCGTGGTATAGACCGGCGCCACCGGGCGGATGCCGATGATCGCGCGCTCGGCCTTGTTCCCGAAGCGATCGGTCTCGGTCACGATCCGCGGGCGCAGCGTGAGGGTCCGCTGCTCGCCGCCGCGCTCGATCCCGATTTCCACCGGCCGGCCGAGGTCGAAGGCAACGGCCATGGGGATGTCCATAAAATCCTCGATCGCACGTCCGTTGATCCGGGCAATGCGGTCGCCGACCTCGAGTTGCGCCTTGTCCGCCGCGCTGCCCGCTTCGATCGCGCCGATCACCGGCGGGGTCGTCGCGACGCCGTAAACCATGGCAAAGGCCGCGAAGATTGCGATGGCGAACAGGAAATTGGTCAGTGGCCCGGCGAGGACGATTAGCGCGCGCTTCCACACCGGCTGCGCGGGAAAGCTGTGCGCGCGCTCGGCCTCGGGCAGCGATTGCCATTCGGCATCGGGCTGGCTCACCGCATCGCGGTCGCCGGCGAACTGGACATAGCCGCCGAGCGGCAGCCAGCCGACCTTCCATTCGGTGCCGCGCCTGTCGGTCCAGCCGAATATCCGGCGCCCGAAACCGATCGAGAAGGTGTCGGCCTTCACCCCGCACCAGCGGCCGACGATATAATGCCCATATTCGTGCACGAACACGAGCGGCCCGAGGACGATCAGGAAGGCGATCAGATAGAGCCAGGGCGGCACGTCAAGCATGTTCGAGCTGGTCCACAAAATGCTGCGCGGTCGTGCGCGATGCGGCATCGACGCTGAATATGTCCTGAAGCGATGCCGGCACCGCCGGCGCATCGGCGTCGAGCACCCGCTTTACCGTATCGACGATCGCGGGAAAGGCGATGCGTCCGCCGAGGAAAGCGGCGACGGCCGTCTCGTTCGCGGCATTGAGCTGCGCCGGTCGCGCGCCGCCTTCTGCAATGGCGGCTCGGCAGAGCGCAGTCGCGGGAAAGCGCGCCTCGTCGGGCGCCTCGAAATCGAGCCGGGCGATGGCGGGAAGGTCGAGCGGCGCGCACGGCGTGGCCATGCGCTGCGGCCACGCAAGTGCAGAGGCAATCGGGATGCGCATGTCGGGCGAGCCGAGCTGCGCGAGCGTCGAACAATCGACATATTCGACGAGGCTGTGGATCACCGACTGCGGATGGACGAGGATTTCGATCCGATCGAGGCCCACCGGAAAGAGGTGATGTGCCTCGATCAGTTCGAGCCCCTTGTTCATCATCGTCGCCGAATCGACGCTGATCTTCGCGCCCATCGACCAGTTGGGATGCGCAACCGCCTGCGCCGGGGTGACGTGTGCCATCGCTTCCGCCGTCATGGTGCGGAAGGGACCGCCGCTCGCGGTCAGGATGATCCGGCGCACCTGCTCGATGCGTCCGCCCGCCAGGCACTGGAAGATCGCATTATGCTCTGAATCGACGGGCAGGATCGTCGCACCCGACGCGCGGGCGGTCGCGGTCATCAGCGCACCCGCGGACACCAGCGCTTCCTTGTTGGCGAGCGCGACGTCGGTGCCCGCTTCGAGCGCAGCCATCGTCGGCGCGAGGCCGGCGGTGCCGACGATCGCCGCCATGACGAGATCGGCCGGGCACCGCGCCGCCTCGACGAGTGCGTCGGCGCCCGCCGCCGCCTCGATGCCCGTTCCGGCCAGCGCAGCCCTCAGCGCCGGATAACGCGTCTCGTCGGCGATCACCGCGACGTCGGGCCGGAATTGGAGCGCCAGCTTCGCGAGTTCGGCGACGTCGCGGTTCGCGGTCAGGACCGTCACCCGCCATGCCTCTCCATCGCGGCGGACGAGATCGAGGGTCGACTGGCCGACCGACCCCGTGGCGCCGAAGAGCGAGAGGCGGCGCGTCATCTCAGCCCGCCGCCCGCACCGCGATCTGTCCCGCGAAAGCCAGTGCGCCGAGCACCAGCGCCACCGGCAGCAAGCCGTCGACACGGTCGAAGATGCCGCCATGGCCGGGAATCAGGCTGCCCGAATCCTTGACGCCGGCGCGGCGCTTCATCCAGCTTTCGCCCAGGTCGCCGAGTTGTGCGAGCAGCCCCATGAACAGGCCGATCCACAGCGGAATGCCGACGACCCCCGCGCGGTCGCCGATCGTCGCGCTGGCCACCAGCGCCGCGATCATGCCGCCGAACAGTCCCGACCAGGTCTTCGACGGACTGATCGCCGGAGCAAGCCGGGCGCCCCCGAAAGCGCGGCCGGCGAAATAGGCGCCGATGTCGGTCGCCCAGACCATGCCGAATACCCACAGCGCCGCGGTGACGCCCAATTGGTCGCGGATATGCCAGAGACCGCCCACCGCGCCGAGCACGAGCAGCGGACCGAGCAGCGTCAATGCCCCGCGTGCGCCGCCGCCGAGCGACATGGCGCGGACGAGCGCGAACCATTCGACGAGCAAAAGCGCCGCGCCGACAAGGAGCAGCAGCCCGAAGGCGATGCCGCCGAACCACAGTGCCGCGCCCGCGATCGCGAAGAGGACGATCGCCGAGCCGACGCGGACGCCCAGATCCGATTTTGCTGCCGCCATCGTCACAATCCCCCGAAGCGGCGTTCGCGCCGCGCAAAATGGTCGAGCGCCGCCCGCAGGTCGGCCGGCTTGAAATCGGGCCAGAGCGTATCGGTGAAATAGAGCTCGGCATAGGCCGATTGCCAAAGCAGGAAATTCGACAGCCGCACCTCGCCCGAGGTCCGGATGAGCAGGTCGAGCGGCGGCAGGCCGGCCGTGTCGAGGTGGGCCTCGATCGCCTGCGCGCTGATCCCGCCCTCTGCGGCGGCCGCGCGCGCGGCGCGCACCAGTTCGTCCTGCGCGCCATAGTTGAGCGCGACGGCCAGCGTCGTGCGGCTGTTCCCCGCGGTGCGCGCGATCGCATCCTCGATCAGCGCGACGACGTCGGGCGCCAGCGCGCGCCAGTCGCCGATGACCTTGAGCCGGACGTCGTTGGCGGCGAATTCGTCGAGATCGCTCAGGATGAAGCGCTTCATCAGCCCCATCAGATCGCTGACCTCTTCCTCGGGCCGCTTCCAGTTTTCCGAGGAGAAGGCGTAGAGCGTCATCGCCTCCAATTCCATCTCGGCCGCGGCGCGTACGATGTTGCGCACCGCCTCGACCCCGGCCTTGTGGCCGGCGACGCGGGGCAGAAAGCGCTTCTTCGCCCAACGGCCATTGCCGTCCATGATGATGGCGACATGCCGTGCGCCGTGGGAGGGGGTGGTCACGAGAGCGCCTTCAGAATCCGTTCGTGTCGAGCGAAGTCGAGACACCCGTCAGCATCGCGCAACGAGGATGGGCATCTCGACTTCGCTCGATGCGAACGGAAGAGAGGCGGGGACGGGAGGGCACTAGCCGAGGATTTCCTTTTCCTTCGCGCTCGCGGCGGCGTCGATTTCGGCGATGACCGAATCGGTCAGCTTCTGCACCTCGGTCTCCGACCGCTTGCGCTCGTCCTCGCTGATTTCCTTCTTGTTCTCGTCCTGCTTCAGCGCGTCCATCCCGTCGCGGCGGACGTTGCGCACCGCGACGCGGGCCTTTTCGGCATATTGGCCGGCAAGCTTCGACAGTTCCTTGCGGCGCTCCTGCGTCATCTCGGGGATCGGCAGGCGCAGCACCTGACCGTCGACGATCGGGTTCAGGCCCAGGCCGGCAGCGCGGATCGCCTTGTCGACCGGGCCGACGTTCGACTTGTCCCACACCTGCACCGACAGCATCCGCGGTTCGGGCGCGCTGATCGACGCAAGCTGGTTGAGCGGCATGTGCGAGCCATAGACCTCGACCGTCACCGGATCGAGCAGCGCCGTATGCGCGCGGCCGGTGCGCAGCCCCGCAAGGTCGTGCTTGAGCGATTCGACCGCGCCGTGCATGCGGCGATCGAGGTCGGCCTTGTCATATTTCGCCATCGTCTTGTCCTCTTCTATGCAGTCTCAGGCCGCGTCGCCCACGACGGTGCATACGCCATCGCCTGCCAGCACGCGGGCCAGATTGCCGGGTTCGCGGATGTTGAACACGACAATCGGAATCTGATTGTCGCGGCACAGCGCCACCGCGCTCGCGTCCATCACCTTCAGATTGTCGGCAAGCACGCGGTCGTAGCCGAGCCGGTCGTAACGCACCGCCGTCGGGTCCTGCTTGGGATCGGCATTATAGACGCCGTCGACGCTGGTGCCCTTCAGCAGTGCGTCGCACTTCATCTCCGCCGCGCGCAGCGCCGCGCCGCTGTCGGTGGTGAAATAGGGCGCGCCGACGCCGGCGGCGAAGATCACCACCCGCCCCTTTTCCATATGGCGTTCGGCGCGGCGGCGGATGACGGGCTCGCACACCTTGTCCATTTCGATCGCCGACTGGACACGCGTCTCCACGCCGAGCTGTTCGAGCGCATTCTGCATCGCCAGCGCGTTCATCACCGTCGCGAGCATCCCCATATAGTCGGCCTGCGCGCGGTCCATGCCCTTCGCCGCGCCAGCCATGCCGCGGAAGATGTTGCCGCCGCCGATGACGAGGCAGATTTCAAGGCCGCGGTCCTTCGCCGCCTTGACCTCGGCCGCCATGCTCGCGACCGTGTCGGGGTCGATCCCGAACGGCGTCGTGCCCATCAACGCCTCGCCCGACAGCTTGAGCAGGATGCGTTTCATGCCGGGCAATGCCATGTCGAGGAGAACCTTCACCAAGGGGTCGAAAAACCAATGGCGCGCACCCTAGTCAGAGTGCGCGCCATTGCCAAGCGGACTGCCGCACCGATCGGGCGGCAGCCGCGGATCGTCATCAGCGGCCGGCGGCAGCGGCGACTTCGGCGGCGAAGTCGCTCTCTTCCTTCTCGATGCCTTCGCCAAGCTGGAAGCGCACGAAGCCCTTGAGGGTGATGTCCGCGCCGACGTCCTTGCCGGCGGCGGCGACGACTTCGGCGACCGGGGTCTTGCCGTCGATCACGAAGGGCTGCGACAGCAGCGCGTTTTCCTTGCGGAACTTGGCGATCGTGCCGTCGACCATGCGCGAGACGATATCGGCGGGCTTGCCCGACTGGGCGGCCTTTTCCTCGGCGATCGCGCGCTCGCGGGCGATCAGTTCGGCGTCGAGTTCGTCGCCGTTGAGCGCGAGCGGGTTGGCGGCGGCGACGTGCATGGCAAGCTGCTTGCCAAGCGGTTCGAGGACATCGGCGCCGGCGCTCGATTCGAGCGCGACGAGCACGCCGATCTTGCCGAGACCCGGCGCGGCGGCATTGTGGACATAGCCGGTGACGACGCCCGAGCCGACCGAGAGGATGGCGACGCGGCGGAGCGACTGATTCTCGCCGATCGTGGCGATGTTCTGCGTCAGCGCCTCGGCGACGGAGCCGCCCGCGGGATAGGCGGCGGCGCCCAGCGCGTCGATGTCGGCGATGTCGCCGGCCAGCGCAACCTGGGTCACGTCGCGGACGAAGCCCTGGAACTGTTCGTTCTTGGCGACGAAGTCGGTCTCGCTGTTGACCTCGACCATCGCGCCGCGGGTGCCGTCGGTGACGACGCCGACCAGCCCCTCGGCAGCGACACGGCCGGCCTTCTTGGCGGCGGCGGCAAGCCCCTTGGTGCGCAGCCAGTCGATCGACGCTTCGATGTCGCCGTCATTCTCGGCGAGCGCCTTCTTGCAATCCATCATGCCCGCGCCGGTGCGTTCGCGCAGTTCCTTGACGAGGGCGGCCGTGATCTCAGCCATGGGGTGATCCTTTCCAAAAGGGGGCGGGCCATCGGATCGGCCCGCCGCTGCGCCGCGCGCATGGCGGCGCGACAAGACAGGAGGATGACAGGGACGGCGCCTGTCGCGGCGCCGGCCCGTCACGCAACGCGCTTACGCGTCGCTCTGACGCTCGGTTTCGGCAGCCGCTTCGGCCGGAACCTGCTCGTCCTCGGTCGCCGGGGCCTCGGTGAGCACGGGCTCGGCGATCGGCTCGACCGCCGCGCCGAGGTCCTCGCCGCGATCGACGCGCGCCTGCTGGCCGCCGCGGGTCGCCGCCTGGGCGACCGCTTCGCAGTAAAGGCGGATGGCGCGCGCGGCGTCATCGTTCGCCGGAACCGGGAAGGCGATGCCGTCGGGCGAGACGTTCGAATCGAGGATCGCGACGACCGGGATGCCCAGGACATTCGCTTCCTTGATCGCCAGCTCTTCCTTGTTCGCGTCGATCACGAACATCACGTCGGGAATGCCGCCCATGTCGCGGATGCCGCCAAGGCTCAGTTCGAGCTTGTCGCGCTCGCGCGTCCTGTTGAGCACTTCCTTCTTGGTGAGGCCCGAGGTGTCGCCCGCAAGCTGTTCCTCGAGCGTCTTGAGGCGGCGGATCGAATTGGAGATCGTCTTCCAGTTGGTGAGCATGCCGCCCAGCCAGCGGTGGTTGACGAAATGCTGACCCGATGCGCGCGCGGCGTCGGCGATCGGCCCCTGCGCCTGGCGCTTGGTGCCGACGAACAGCACCTTGCCGCCCGCAGCCGCGGTCGAGGAAACGAAGTCGAGCGCGCGCGCGAAGAGCGGCACGGTCTGCGACAGGTCGAGGATGTGGATGCCGTTGCGCGCGCCGAAGATATACGGCTTCATGCGCGGGTTCCAACGGTGGGTCTGGTGGCCGAAGTGGGCGCCCGCTTCGATAAGATTCTGCATCGTGACGACAGGTGCCGCCATGGTCTTTCTCCTTCCGGTTAGTCCTCTGGAAGGCAAGAACCGAGACATCCGCGAAGGGATGGACCCGGCACCGGTATGTGCGCCTTCCATGTGGAATGCGCGGGCCGTTAGCCGCATCGCCGCCGGGAATCAAGGAAAAAGCCACTGCCGGGTGCACGCCCGCCGCATGAACGCCGGGCGCAGTCAAAACGATTCATCGACGATAAGCACCGCTTCATCGCAGGATGATTGAGAACATATCATGAACATGGAACGAAGCGGATAGCGAAACCGTCATGCCGATGCGGGAGGTTTCGCAGACCGAAACCGAAAGGACAAGTCGATGCTTCAGGTCGCTGCCGCTCTCCTCTTCACCCTTGCTGCGGGGCTTGGTCTCGCCGTGATCCTGGCGATGCTGACATCGAACGGCGATGCGATCCTTTCGGCGCTTGCGGGCGACGGAGCTTTCCCGGCCGACGGCGTTCCGGCCTCCCCGGCTCCGGCCGCCGCGACGACGCGCCAGCGCCCTGCCCGCCGCCTTCCCGTCCGTTCGGTTTCGCGCGCGATGGCCGCGCAGCCGCTGCTCAGCCGCGCCGCCTGACCCGCGCATAGCTCGCGATGCCGAACGGCAGCAATGCGACATAGATAACGCAGATCGCGAGCAGGCTGTGCCAGGGTGCGGTGACGAGCGCGGCGCCGAGCAGACCGACGCCGGCGAGCGCGAAAAGCCGCCACGAGCGACGCAGACGGATCGACGACCAGCCATAGGTGGGGATCGCGGAGATCATCAGCATCGCGATGGCGAGCACCCACGGCATCACGACATACCATTCGCGGAACAGCGTCTCGCCGGTCACCAGCCACAGATAGACGGGAACGAAGGCCAGTCCGGCCCCGGCCGGCGCCGGAATGCCGGTCAGAAAACCCGCCGCCTTGTGCGGCTGGACATCGGCGTCCATGCGCGAATTGAAGCGTGCGAGGCGCAGCGCGCAGCACACCGCGAGCGCCAGCGCCGCGGTCCAGCCGAATTTCGGCGCATCCTGCAGCGACCAGAGGAACATCACCATCGCCGGCGCGACGCCGAAGGCGATCACGTCGGACAGCGAATCGAGCTCGGCGCCGAAGCGGCTCTGGGCGCGGAGCAGCCGCGCGATGCGTCCGTCCATCCCGTCGAGCACCCCCGCGAAGATGATCGCGGCGAGCGCCTTTTCCCACTCCTCGCCGATCGCGAAGCGAACCCCCGTCAGCCCGAAGCAGAGCGCCAGCGCCGTGACCGCGTTGGGCGCGAAGGCGCGCAGCGGCAGGCCGACGATCCGGCGTTCGGCTGCATCCGCCTGTCGATCGGCACCATCCATCGCCGCCGCCCCTATTGCCCGATGCCGTCGATCGTCTCGGCGTGCCCGATCCGCGCGATGACGGTTTCGCCCGCCAGCGCGCGCTGGCCGAGCAGCACCTGCGGCGTCGTGCCCGCGGGCAGATAGACGTCGACGCGGCTGCCGAAACGGATCAGCCCGACGCGCTGCCCGGTCGTCACCTCGTTCCCCATGCTGACGAAGGGCATGATCCGCCGCGCGACGAGACCCGCGATCTGGGTGAAGCCGATCCGCACCCCGTCGGCGCGCTCGACGACAAAATGCTGGCGCTCATTCTCCTCGCTCGCCTTGTCGAGGTCGGCGTTGACGAACTTGCCGGGGATATAAACGAGCTTGCGCAGCGTCCCCGCGACCGGGGTGCGGTTGATATGGACGTCGAAGACGCTCATGAAGATCGACACGCGCAGCATCGGCGCGTCGCCGAGGCCGTCGGGTCCGGCGATCTCGATCGGCGGCGGAACCTCTGCGATCTGGGTGACCAGCCCGTCGGCCGGGGCGATGACAAGGTCGCGCGCCGTCGGGGTCACGCGCACCGGATCGCGGAAGAAGGCGGCAACCCAGATGGTCAGGCCGAACATCAGCCAGCCGGCGATCTCCCAGCCCAGCAGCCAGAAGCAGAGGGTGACGACGCCCGCGATCAACAGGAACTTGCGCCCCTCCGGATGGATCGACGGCCAGCGCCACTTGATGCCGCTGCCGGGACGGTTCGAGGAAATGGTGGAGGACATAGCGGTCTTTCTAGGGGGGCGGTTCCAAAGAGACAATCGAGTTGTGCAATCGTTCCGCGCCTCGCCCGATCAGGCGCATCACCACGGCGGTTGAACAATCGGGCCGCATTGCCTAAGGCGCCCTGCAATTCGACTCCCCACAGGAAAAGGCACGCACATGGGCAAGATCAAGGTAGCCAACCCGGTCGTCGAACTCGACGGCGACGAAATGACCCGGATCATCTGGCAATGGATCCGCGAGCGGCTGATCCTGCCCTATCTCGACATCGACCTGCACTATTACGATCTCGGCATAGAGGAGCGCGACCGCACCGATGACAAGATCACCGTCGAAGCGGCGAACGCGATCAAGAAGCATGGTGTCGGCGTCAAATGCGCAACGATCACCCCCGACGAGGCCCGCGTCGAGGAATTCGGCCTGAAGAAGATGTGGAAGTCGCCGAACGGCACGATCCGCAACATCCTGGGCGGCGTCGTCTTCCGCGAGCCGATCGTGATGAAGAACGTGCCCAGACTGGTTCCCGGCTGGACCGACCCGATCGTCGTCGGCCGCCACGCCTTTGGCGACCAGTATCGCGCGACCGATTTTCGCGTTCCCGGTCCCGGCAAGCTGCGCATGGTGTTCGAGGGCGAGGACGGCACCGTCATCGACGAGGAAGTGTTCCAGTTCCCGTCGTCGGGCGTCGCGATGGGCATGTACAATCTGGACGATTCGATCCGCGATTTCGCGCGCGCCAGCCTCAACTACGGCATCGCGCGCCAGTGGCCGGTCTATCTGTCGACCAAGAACACCATTCTCAAGGCCTATGACGGCCGCTTCAAGGACCTGTTCGAGGAAATCTATCAGACCGAATTCAAGGCGAAGTTCGACGAACTGGGCATCACCTATGAGCATCGCCTGATCGACGACATGGTCGCGTCGGCGCTGAAATGGTCGGGCAAGTTCGTGTGGGCCTGCAAGAATTACGACGGCGACGTCCAGTCGGACACCGTCGCGCAGGGCTTCGGCTCGCTCGGCCTGATGACCAGCGTGCTGATGACCCCCGACGGCAAGACGGTCGAATCGGAAGCCGCGCACGGCACCGTCACCCGCCACTATCGCATGCATCAGCAGGGCAAGGCGACCTCGACCAACCCGATCGCGTCGATCTTCGCGTGGACGGGCGGGCTCAAGCACCGCGGCAAGCTAGACGGCACGCCCGAGGTGACGCAGTTCGCCGACGACCTCGAAAAGGTCTGCGTCGCCACGGTCGAAAGCGGCAAGATGACCAAGGACCTCGCGCTGCTGATCGGTCCCGACCAGAACTGGCTGACCACCGAAGGCTTCTTCGAGGCGATCGTCGAGAATCTCGACAAAAAAATGGGCGGCTAACCAACCAAAAAAGTTGAGATACGACCGGCCGACCTGCATAAGGTCGGCCAATGGTCACCGAAGCCGAAACATCCGCCATCGGCAACGCCCTCGTCGTGCTGGGCGCGGCGGGCGTCGTCATACCCGCCTTCGCGCGCTTCCGCATCTCGCCGGTCATCGGCTTCATTCTCGTCGGGCTGCTCGTCGGGCCGTCGGGGCTGGGAAGCTTCACCGCCGATTATCCCTGGCTGAGGCACGTCACCATCTCGTCGCCGAACGATATCGCGCTGTTCGGCGAGCTCGGCATCATCCTGCTGCTCTTTTCGATCGGCCTGGAGCTTTCGTTCCGCCGCCTCTGGCAACTCCGCAAGCTGGTGTTCGGGATCGGCGCCGCCGAGCTGTTGCTGGGCGGGGCGATCCTCGGCACGGCGCTGATGCTGGTCAGCGATCAATCGACGGCGTCGGCCTATGGACTGGGCATCGCGCTCGCGCTGTCGTCGACGGCGCTCGTCCTGCCCATCGCCGGTACCCAGTCGGCGGTCGGCCGCGCCTCCTTTTCGATGCTGCTGTTCGAGGATCTGGCGCTCGTCCCGATCATCTTCATCCTCGCGGCCCTGTCGCCGGCGGCGTCGGGCGACAGCGCCGAACTGCTGCTGACCACGCTGTGGCAGGGGGCGCTGGTCGTCGCGTCGCTGGCGATCGGCGGCTGGTTCCTGCTGCCGCGCATCTTCGCGCAGGCAGCGCGCGCCAAGGATCCGGAACTGTTCCTGGCCGCCAGCCTGCTCGTCGTCATCGTCGCCGCGCTGGCGACCGCGGCGGTCGGCCTGTCGCCGATCGTCGGCGCGCTGCTCGCCGGGCTGATGATCGCCGAGACCGAATATCATACCGAGGTCGAGGCGATCACCGCGCCGTTCAAGGGACTTGCGCTCGGCGTGTTCCTGATCAGCGTCGGCATGGGGCTCAATCTGCGGACGATTGCCGGACTGTGGCCGCAGCTCATCGCCGCGGTGGTCGGCGTGGTGCTGATCAAGGCGGTCGTCACCGCCGCGCTGCTGCGTTTTTCGGGCGCGGCGCGGCGCGGCACCGCGGCCGAGGTCGGGCTGTTGATGGCCAGCCCCTCGGAAACCACGCTGATCGTGCTCGCGACCGCGCTCCAGGCACAGATCATCAGCCGCACCACCGCCGAATTCTGGCAGCTCGTCACCGCGATCGGCCTGACCATAACGCCGCTGCTCGCACGCGTCGGCCACGACATCGCCCGGCGCATCGAGATACGGGTCGCCGAAGCCGAAGCCGACGACGACGGACCGCCGCCGCGGCGCACCGTCGTCGTCGGCTTCGGCCGCGTCGGGCGCATCGTCGCCGGATTGCTGAAAGAGCATGAGCGCCCCTATATCGCGGTCGATGCCGACATCGACGCCGTCGCCGCGGCGCGGCGCGATGGTTTCGCGGTGCGCTTTGCCGACGTCGGACGGCCGGGCAGCCTCGACCGGCTGGGCATCGACACCGCCGAAGCGGTCGTCCTGACCATGGACGACCCGGTGCAGCAGCTTCGCATGACGCGGCGGCTGCGGCGCAAATATCCCGACCTGCCGATCATCTCTCGCGCGCGCGGCGCCGACCATGCCGCTGCCCTCTATCAGGCCGGCGCCACCGATGCCGTTCCCGAAACGCTCGAAAGCTCGCTTCAACTCGCCGAAGCGGTGCTGATCGACCTCGGCGTCGCGATGGGGCCGGTGATCGCGTCGATCCACGACGTGCGCGCGAAGATGCGCCACGACATCATGACCAAGGGTCACCTCGACCGCGAACCGCGCATCCAGAGGCTGCGGCCGTTGCCCGGCGAGGACGGCTAGGGAGCAGGTCCTTTTCCGCTATTGCCCGCCGGCCCGTCCATCCGCGCGGCCAAGCGCCGACGCATCGGCGAGCGACATTCCCTGCGGCAGGACGACCCCCGACCACTGGCGGTCGGGCTTCAGATAGCGCCGCGCGAGACGCTGGATGTCGGCCGCGGTGACGGCGGAGATATCCTCCCCGATCGACAGCGCCGCCGCGGCCACGCGCGGGTCACGGGTCGCGCCTTCGAGCAGGAACATCCAGTAGAGATTGCCCGTCGAGGCGCGCGCGACCTGCTCGCGGATCGGGCCCGCATTGCGCGCCAGTTCGTCCGCGCTCACCGGTCGCGCGACGAGGTCGGCGGCGATGCCGCGGGCGATCGCATAGAAACGGTCGATGTCCTTCGGCGCCAGCAGACTGCCGACCAGCAGATAACCGCCGCTGTCGAAGGCGGTCGGCCAGTGGCTGTCAACGACGGGCCCGTAGCTGGCCCCCTGCTCGGCGCGCAGCCGATCGAAGAGCCGGTCGTTGAAGATCGCCGCCAGCACGTCGAGCGCGCGCGCGTCGCGCGGCGCCGTGAGACCGCCGCCCGTCGGCCACGCCGTCATCGCCGCCGCCTGCCCACGCTCGCCGCGGTGATAGGCGATCATCGGCGTTTTGCTGTGTTTCGCGAAAGCGACCGCCTGCCCTTCGGGCGGTGCAAGCGGGCTGCGCGGCGGCAGCTCCCCCAGCGTATCGGCGAGGATCTGACGATAATCGACCGAAGAAAGATCGCCGAACAGCTGCACCTCGATCGGCCCGCTCGCGAGCCGCGGTTCCCAGAAGCTGCGGAAAGCCGCGGGCGTCAGCGCCTCGATCTGCGCCTTGTCGGGCGCCGCCCAGCGCGCGTCCCCGGCGGTCAGCCAGCCGCGCAGATTGCGGTCGAGCACCGCATTGGGCGTCGCGTCGTTGACGTCGTAACCGGTCAGAAAGCCGACGCGCAGCCGCTCGACCGGCGCCGCGTCCCAGCGTGGGAAGGCAAGCTTGCCGGCGATCAGCTTCATCTGGTCGGCGAGGTCGGCGGGCCTGCTTTCCGCCGCCAGCTCGAAGGCATCGTCGTCGATATCGAAATTGAGCTGAATCTGCCGCCCGTTGGTGATCTGGTCGATCTCGTTCTGACCCCAGGGACCGATGCCGCTCGCGACCAGCGCATAATCGCCCGTCCACAACAGATTGGGCGCGTCGGCGGCAACGCTGCGATTGCCCGAACCAAAGCGGACGTTGACGCGCACCTTGCCGGGCTCGACCGCATTGTTCGACACCAGCGCGGTCACGCCGTTGGCGAACTCGATCCGTTCGGCCCGCAATCCGGGAATCTGCGTCGCCGACACGATCGTACCGGGCTGGCCGATCGCGGGCAGCTCGCCGATGTCCACCTTCGCTACCGCCAGCCGGTCATCGCGAATCTGTGCGGGGACGGCGAGCGCGGCGAGCAGCGCCTTGTCCCCGCCCTCGACCGCCGTCGGCGTCGTCAGCACGACGCGCGTCACCGGCGCCGCAAAGATCGCGCGGCTGATGTCGAGCATCACCTGCGGCGTCGCCGAAGCACGGATCGCCTTGAACATGTCGACCTGCCCCTGCGGGCTGGTCACGGTTTCGCCAATGTCGACCGCTCGCACCATGTCGTCGGCCAGGCGGGCGCCGGGTTCGTTGCGCGCATTTTCGAGCTCCTTGGCGAGAAACGCCTCGATCTCGTTCGCCTCGCGGTCGATGTCGGCCTGCGACGGCGGCGTCTGGACCGCGTCGGCAATCACGCCGCGCACATCGGCAAGCGCGGCCTTCCAATCGCCGAGCGGCACGATCTGCGCCATGGTCACGTCGGCGCTGCGGCTGACATATTCCTGCCCGACCGTGGCGACGAGGTAGCTGCCGCCGCTGCGCGCCCGGTTTTCGAGCCGCCGGTTGACGAGCGCCTGCGCCAGATATTCCAGATAGAGGCGCCGCGTATTCTCAACCGTGTCGATCCGCTTCTTCCACGGACGGATCATCGCGAGCGTCAATGCCGCGGGCTGGCCCGGCTCGACGATCTCGCGCGCGACCGCCGCCTTGGGGTCGGGTGTACCGAAATCGGGCGGCGTCGGATTCGGTCCATCGGCGCTCCAGTCACCGAAATATCGGGCAATCAGCCGTTCGAATTCCGCCGGATCGGCATCGCCGACAATGACGATCACTGCGCGGTCGGGGCGATACCAGCGATCGTGAAACGCCGCGACGCTGTCGGCGCGCGCACCGGCGAGCGTTTCCTGGGTGCCGATCGGCGAGCGGTCGGCAAGCGGCTGGCCGGCGAAGAGATGGGCGTTGGTGGCATCGGCGATGCGCTTTTGCGGCCCGTCCGATTCGCGCAGTTCGGAAACCACGACGCCGCGCTCTGCCTCGACCGCGGCCGCCGAGATGCGCGGCTCGCGAATCATGCCCGACAGCAGCTTCATGCTTTCATCGAGATTGGCGGCCGTCACGCTGGGAAGATCGAGTTGATAGACCGTCTGCGTCGGCGTCGTCTGGGCGTTGGTGTCGCTGCCGAAGGAGACGCCGAAGCGTTGCCAGATGCGCTTCGCCTCGCCATCGGGAATATGGACCGATCCACGGAAGGTCAGATGTTCGAGGAGGTGGGCGAAACCGCGCTCCTTCTCGGTCTCGAACAGCGAGCCGACATCCATCCGCACCCGGATCGACACTTGCCCCGGCGGGACGCCGTTATTGCGGACCGCATAGCGCAGCCCGTTGGCAAGCGTGCCGAAGCGCCACCCTGCGTCGCGCGGAATGTCGCTGCCGGCATAGAGCCAGTCGTCGCCAGCGGCCTGCACGGAGGAAAGGGCAGAGGTCGCCGCCTCCTGCGCCGGAGCATGCGCGGGCGCGAGCAGCAGCGCGGCGGTCGCGCATGCAGCCAGCAGAACGGAAAAGCGACGCAACACGGCGCGCGTGGGAGAAATTGACATCGGGCCAGTGTATCGCCTTCAAACCTTGCTGGCCACTGAACCGTCGCCCTCTTGTCCCCGGAAAGACATCGGCCTAGCCAATCGGGATGGAACAGCAAGCCGCCGCCCCGCTCGCCGCGCTCGTCCAGATGACGAGCGGCATCGACCCCGATGCGAATCTGGCGACGATCGACCGCGCGATAGCGGCGGCCGCGGCGCAGGGGGCTTCGATGGTCTTCCTGCCCGAAATGTCGCTATTGCTCGACCGCGATCGTCAGCGGTCGGCGCCGCATATCCGGCGTGAAGCGGACAGCGCTTGGCTGCCTGCTTTGCAGGCGATGGCGCTGCGCCATGGCATCTGGCTGCACAGCGGTTCGATGCCGCTGCTCGCCGACACGGGCGACCGGCGCGTCAATCGCAGCCATGTCATCGCCGCCGACGGCAGCATCCGGGCCCGCTACGACAAGATCCACATGTTCGACGTCACGCTGCCGTCGGGCGAGAACTGGACCGAATCGGCAGCCTATGCCGGCGGCGACGCGCTGATCGTGGTCGATACGCCGCTCGGCCGACTGGGGCTGAGCATCTGTTTCGACCTGCGCTTTCCCGAACTCTATCGCGCGCTGGTCGACCGCGGCGCCGAAGTGATCGCGATTCCCGCCGCCTTCACCGTGCCGACCGGCGCGGCGCATTGGCATGTCCTGCTCCGCGCGCGCGCGATCGAAACGGGCTGCCACGTCATCGCGGCGGCGCAGGGCGGCACGCACGCCGACGGGCGCGCCACCTATGGCCACAGCCTGGCCGTCGATCCGTGGGGCCGCATTCTGGCCGAGATCGTCGAGACCGGAGGCGACCCGACGCTCGCGCTGGCACCCATTGCGAAAGAGGCTCGGCGGGAAGCCCGGACCGCCATCCCCTTGGCGCGCTCGCGCGCCGCGCGGCGGGCGACAATCGACAGCGTTTGCGCAGGAGATCGGAACGACTGACGGTTTCGGAAATGCCGGGGCCGTTCAAGCGCGCCGCAAACGGCGCTGCCCTTCCGGCAGTCAATGAAAATGCTTGCTTCGATCTTTAGAGCGGCGTGCGATAAATCGGAATCGTGCCCAATCCGTTCGTGCTGAGCTTGTCGAAGGGCAGTTATTTCTTTCGGCGCTGCCGACGGAAGAACGGTGCTTCGACAAGCTCAGAACGAACGATGACGGGGTGTCGCGGATCAAACACATGCCCCTCCGGATTCTGATGACTTTGGATTGCCCACTTGGTCATTGCGAGCGGAGCGAAGCAATCCAGAGCGGTTACCGCACGCTCTGGATTGCCGCGCGGCTTCGCCGCTCGCAATGACGAGTCCTTCTGATGTCATCATGTTCCAGCAACGACAGCATCGGCGGCAATGCGACGGCACGCGAAGCGTCACGATGCATGAACGCCGTCAGAAACCGACGCAGTCGCGGACACCAGATATGCAAACGGCCCCGAGCAGGAGCTCGAGGCCGTTCGGAAACTGGTTCCGACAAGAGCCGCGATTACGGGCTGGTCGGGTTGTCGTCGTTGTTGTCCGAAGCGATCACGATGCCGACAACGATGGCAGCCAGGGCGAGAAGGCCGATGATCCAACCGCTCCCCGTGAGTTCGCTTTCGCCTTCGGCGGTCGAGGTCGCACGAGCCCCGTCGAACGCGGCAGCCGCAGGAGCAGCCGAAGCCACGACCGGAGCCGCAATCATCGAGGTCGCCGCGAGGGAGACCGCAGCTTTCTTAAGCAGATTCATCTTATTCTCCGTCCACTGGATCAATGGTCTTGTCGAATCACACCAGAAAGCTCTCGCTCCCGATCTGGTTCTGCAATGCCCTCCTAGGCGTAACCATCGGCAATTGCAATGCTGTTTTGGCCTAGCCGATCATTTCCTATCAAATTGCTAATGCACCGATAAATAGACCGGTATCAGCTGCGCCGCGCACGCTCGAAGGCTTCGGAAGTCACCGGATATCCGAGCCCTTCCGGGATGCACAGATACGGCCGTCCACCGCGATCTTCGATCCAGGGTGTGATCAGCTCGATCGGATACTCCTCTGCATGTCTTGCAAAATCCTCGAAATCCGTCCGCTGCGCCAACCGCTCCAGATTGCGCCGAGTCGGAAAGATCACCGATGCCTCCCCACGCTCGGCCATCGCCAGCGTCGCATGCGCACTCGCCCAGAAAATCTGGCTGTGCTCGGCCTCTTCGACGGTGAGTTCGTGGCCGTGGGCGGGGGCCGGCACCGCATAGAAGCGCGTGTCGAAGGTCCGCGCCTCCTTGAAATTGGGGCACCAGCGCGCGAAGGGCACGAGCGCGTCGAGCGCGATCCGCTCGTCGCGCGACGCCAATATGTCCGACAGCAGCGTCCCGCCCAGCAACGCCCGCCGCACGGCCGCGATTTCGCGGTCGCGCAGCCCGTCCCAGCCGACCGCGAGCCCCGTCTCCTCGATCGTCTCGCGCAGCGCGGCAACCCGGGCCGCGCCCTCGGGATCGTGCGGCGCAAAGCCGTGACGCTCGGCAACCAGATAATCGTCGGGATCGATCCGCCCGCCCGGGAACACCAGCGCGCCGGCGGCAAAGGCCATGTTCGTTGCGCGCTTCACCATCAATATCTCGTCGGGACCGCCGTTGTCGGAAGGCCGCATGATCACGAGCGTCGCGGCGGGGATCGCTCCCTCGGGCACCGGCGGCGACGCATAAGGTCGCAAGGTGGAATCATTCATGGTCCAGGCGATACGCCGCGTGCCCGCGCTTGTCATCCCGGCATTGCGGGGACGCCCCTGCAGGTGCAAGATGGCGCCTACAGCGCTACAGCGGGAGCGGACCGTTGGGAATCTTGGAGATATTGGGAGTCGCCGGAAGCCTGAGTCTGCTGGCGGGATGGCGGCTCTATCTGACGATCCTCGTCACCGGCATCGCGATGCATTTCGGCTGGTTGCCGCTGCCCGAACATCTGAAGGCGCTCCAGATCCTGGCCAACCCATGGGTGCTGGGCGTTGCCGCGATCGGCACCCTCGCCGAATTCCTGGCCGACAAGGTGGCGTGGGTCGATTCGATTTGGGACGGGGTTCACGGCATCGTCCGCCCGCTCGGCGGCGCGCTGCTCGCGCTGGCGCTGGTCGACTCGTCCAACCCGGCCTGGCAGGTGGTGGCCTTTCTGCTCGGCGGCGGCGGCGCGCTGCTGAGCCACGGCGCGAAGGCGACGACACGCGCGGTCGTCAACGTCAGCCCCGAGCCCTACAGCAATGCGGCCGTTTCGACCGGCGAAGACGTCGCTACGAGCGGGCTGCTGGCGCTCGCCATCGCTTATCCTCCGCTTGCCATTGGGATTGCGGTGCTTCTGGCGGTTGCGGCGGTGATTGTCATCGTGGTGCTGCGCCGTCTGCTTCGCGGCATCAGGACGACGCTGAAGCAGGCGCTGGGCGATGCGCCGCCTGGGGCTGTGTGAGCGTCAGGGTGCGAGGAGTTCCTTGAGCGGTATTCGGGTGTCGGCGAGCTGCCCGGGGGTTGCCAGCAGCCCCGCGGTGACGATCATGCGGCCCTGGACATAGTCCTTAGTCGCATTGACGCAGTCGATCGCGATCACCCTGCCCTGCTTCAGATAGACGACCGAGAAGCTGCGCGTCGCGGGGTCGCCGCGCAGAACCGCCCGGTCGTGCCCGGTCGACAGGCCCGCGGTCTGGAGCTTGAGGTCGTACTGGTTCGACCAGAACCACGGGATCGCATGATAGGGCGCCTCGTCGCCGCAAATGCCCTTGGCGACGACATTGGCCTGGTCATTGGCGTTCTGCACCGATTCGAGCCGGATCACCGCGCCTTCGGCAAAGGGGTTTTCGTGCGCCGCGCAGTCGCCGATCGCGTAGATGTCGGGAAGGCTCGTCTTGCAATGGCGGTCGACGAGCACGCCGTTACCACCCTCGGCACCCGCCGCGAGCAGCGGCTCGACCGCCGGGACGATGCCGATGCCGACGATGACGAGGTCGGCGGGGATGACCTCGCCGTCCGACAGGCGAACGCCGGTGACATGCGCCTCGCCCTCGATCGCCTCGACGCAGACGCCGAGCCGGAGGTCCACCCCATGCTCGCGATGCTCCTTTTCGTAGAAGCGCGACAGCGCCTCGCCCGCGACACGCGCGAGCACCCGGTCCTGCGCCTCGAGCAGCACGACCTTCTTGCCCGCCTTGGTCAGCACCGCCGCCGCCTCGAGCCCGATATAGCCGCCGCCGATCACCACGATCTGCCTCGCCGTCTCCGACGCCGCCTTCATCGCATCGGCATCGGCGCGGGTGCGCACCCCCTGCACTCCCGGCAGGTCGCCGCCCGGGATCGGCAGCATGCGCGGCGCGCCCCCCGTCGCCCAGACGAGCTTGCCGTAACCGATCGTCTCGCCGCCGTCGGTCGTGACGGTGTGCGCCGCCGGGTCGACGCTGACGACGCGCGTGCCGAGCAGCATCGTCACGTCGCGCTCGTCCCAATATCTGGCCGGACGCAGCTGGATGCGCTCGAATTCCTTCTCGCCCGCGAAATATTCCTTCGACAAGGGCGGGCGCTCATAGGGAAGCTCCGGCTCGTCGCCGACAATCGCAATGCTCCCCGCAAACTTCTGCGTCCGCAGCATCACCGCAACCTGCGCACCGCCGTGACCGCCGCCCACAATCAATACCTCAAAATACATCGATAACGCTCCTGCCCCCGGGGTCGCGCGTCCCTTGCATGGCCGGCAAGTCGTGACAAGCCGGGCGCGGCTAGAAGCGCTTCCTTGCGGTCAGGCTCAGCGTGCGGCCGAGCGGGTCGATTTCGTTGCGGCTGTAGCCGGAGGGCACGCGGCCGTCGGCGAGCGTCACCCGGCGGTATCCGTTGAAGAGATTGCGGACATCGACCGAAATCTTGAGACCGTTCAGCACGCCTTTCTTGCCCGGCAACGCGAACAGGCGTTCGGGTTCGACGAACGCGGACAGGTTGAAGGTCAGCGGCGGTTTGAACCGGAAGGCCGCATCCGCATCGTCGGCCGCGCTGCGCAGGCGCCCTGGGCTGCTCCAGTTGCCGCTGAGGTTCGCGCCGATGCCGCGCTTGCCCACCGAAAGCTGCATCGACAGATTGTGGCGCGACTGCCCGCCGGCGCGAAGCTGGTCGATCGCGGGGAGACCGGAGCGCGTGAGCAATTCGCTTTTCAGGCGGTAGCGGTGGTTGAGGGAGACGCTGATTTGCAAAGGTTCTGGCGCGGCCTTGCTGCGTTCGCCCGCGCGCGCCTGCCCCAGGCGCAGCGCGATGCCGGAGGAGAGTTCGGCGTCGGTATCGCGGGCGATGTTGATCGCGCGGGCATCGACGGCGACCAGCCGCCCCTCCGCATCGCGCGTCACGCGCTCGGGAAAGGCCGCCTCGATCGCGGGCGTCAGCTCGGGGAACCCCGCAACGCCGCCCTTCGCGACCGACTGGCGATAGCCGAGGTTGAGCGTCAGCGCCTGGCCGCCGAGCGGCCGCAGCGTCGCGGCCAGCGACACGCTCTGCCGGCTGCCGCCGCGCAGGTCGGGATTGCCGCCGGTGATCCACAGCGGCTCGGCGACCTCCTGCCGCGCATAGTCGAACACGCGGGTCACGGTGGTGACGATCGGCGCGTCGAGCTGGTCGAAGGACGGCGCGGCCTCGGCGCGGTCGATCGACCCGCGAAGCTGGACGATGGACCACGGCGACCAGCTGACATTGGCGCCATAGCGCTTTTGCGCGCGGCTGCCCGTCATCGCCTGCGTGCTGGCGGACAGGTCGAGCGACAGGTCGCCGAGCCACGCCGGCCCCGCCTCCCCGCGCCGCGCGATCGGCAGGCTGAGCGTCATCTGGCCGCTCGTCTGGTGACGGGTCGTGCGGCGCTCCACCGCCCCCGCGTCCCCGCCGCCGTCACCTTCGCCCCCGCCCTCCTGCCAACTATGCGAGCGGTTGCGGCTGGCGTTGGCGGTCAGGTTCCAGACCATCGGCCCGGCGGGCAGGTCGATGATGGTCTTGCGGACGTTGAGCCGCGCGCTGAGATTTTCGCTGCGCGTCCGGCCGCGCGTGGCGAGCAGCAGCGATTCGTCCCACGGGCCATAGGGGTCGAAGGCCGCGTCGGCGGCGATCGCCTGCTGAATGCGCGCGCGGTCGACGCCGGTCTCCAGCAGGTTGCTCGACCAACCCCGCGCATAGTTGATGCCGAAATTGGTCTGCCAGCTTCCGATACTGCCGTTCAGCGTCAGCGACGCGCCGAGCGCGGTCGAATCACTGGCGTTGCGCAGCGCGCGCTCGCCCGCGAAGGGGCGGGTCAGCAAGACATCGTCGGCGAAGGGCGACCAGGGGCTTCCCGCCGGGATCAGCACCGACACCATCGGCAGGCCGCGTTCCCCCTCGCTGCTGCTGCGGCTGGCGTTGAGGTTCAGCGAGGCGGTGAAGGCGCCGAGCGGGCGGGTGACGCCGATGGCGAGCGAGGCGGTGCGGCGCGACGATTGCAGCGTTTCATAGGCGTTGGGATCGACGGGGTGGAGCGCGTTCGCGGTCGCGGCGAAATCGGCGAGGCCCGGCACGCCCGCCCCCGCCCCCCCACTTCCCGGCGCGCCCGCCAGCCATTCGGGCGGGATCGCGGCGGCGGTCACCGGCTCCCCGGCGATCAGGCTGAGCGCGGGGTCGATCTCTCCGCCGTCGGGGGCGGAGACGAAGCCGACGCTGTCAAAGACCCCGTCGCGCGGCGGCAGCGCGCGCGCGCTCTTGCGAAAGGCGCTGTCGGCGCCGATCCGCGCCGTGGCGTTCCAGCGCATATCGCCGTCGATCGCGGTGCGCCGCGCCGACAGCTTGCCGCCATACTGACCGCCGGCGGTCGCGAAATCGACCCCCGCATCGGCGTTCCACATCGAGAAATGCTTTTTCAGGACAAGGTTGACGACGCGCTTGCCGGCGGGTTCGCCATATTGTGCCGCGGCCTCCGGCTTCAGCACCGCCACCCGTTGCAGCGCCTCGGCCGGGTAGGAGAGGATCGAGCGGTCGAAGCCCGCGGGCTTGCCGTTGATCAGGATCACCGGCTCCTCGCCGCTCGGATCGATGAAAGGCGACAGGCGGGCCAGCAGGTCCTGGATGCTGTCGGCGCCGTGGCTGGCGATTTCCTCTTCGTCGAACTCGCTCTCCGCCGCGACCTTCGCCTCGCCATAGCGGTCGGCGGTGACGACGATCTCGTCGACCTCATCCGACTGGCGCGGCGGCAAAATAACGCCGGGCGGGGCAGTTCCTTGCGAAACCGGCCCCGCCGCGACGTCCCCCTTATCGGTTTCGGCATGGGCGGGGGCCGTAGCAACGGTCATGCCCAGCAACAATGGGGTGGAAACTCGTTTCAGCGCAAACACATTGCGATGCCCGCCTGACCATTTTATCGAGACCGCGCCGAAGGCGGTTCACCGTCGCTGGCCCGGAAAGGGCCGCACCGTGGCAGCGGTGCGGCCAGTAGTATCCGGTGGATGATGGGATGTTCCGATCGACTGTGATCGGAACATCCTCCCTAACAAAAATTAGGGTGCAATAGCGTATTCCCTACTGAATCCGAGTGGTCTCATCTTCATCGCTAAACAAATCGGCGGTGATATAACCACATCCCGTCATTTGATCGACCTGAGCATTAATTTGCTGAACGCCATAATTTTCAGCCGCCACGGTAACTGTGCCAGCGTCACATGGCGTACCCATACCAATTTTAATCAGCAAGCTATCGAGAACAATAGTCTCCGAATCGACAACCTCACCAGATCCACCGACAACAGAAATAAACTGACAATCAAAATCGGAGCGACTAGGATCGTTAGTTCCAGAAAGATCAGTAATTATATTGTAATTATCAATATTTTCATGGCCTAAACCATGATCATCGTCCAAAGTTGCCGTGAGAATCAAATAGCACTGAAGGTTTCCAAGTGAAGCATCGCCCTCAAGAACGAGGGGGTTGGCTGTGCTGTAAATATGATCAGGAAGCATGGTCTGCGCGGAAGCCGCGACAGGGGCCATCACGAGTGCAGTGGCACCAATGAACGATGCAATTGATTTAATCATTTTCCTTCTCCCAGTTAGTTTAATTGAAATGTAAAATTGCCTTTTGAATAAAATATGATGCTTATTTCAATAAGATTAACTCCTTTCCTAGTTTATTCATGACATAATAAGTTCAGAATGACTTACTTATTTGAAATCCAATCAATCTTGGATCAACTGTGAATACATTTGCTGTTAGAGAACTATCATCGCTGTTCAGGAATATGTCAGTTATGGAATCCCTATTAAGAATATTTTTCACATATAACTGAAACCTTAGCCCGCTATCGGGTCGTTCGACATATAGAGATAAATTGATGTTGCTCCACGATTTGAGCCTATCTATTTCCGAGTTATATACTCTGGCCCAGCTTTTACCCTGGACATAATAGTCAGCTCTTAGAGTCGTTTCCCACTCACCTACTGGGATCATATATTGAGCGCCCAAGCTCAGAGTCCATCGGGGCGCATTCGGGAGTTCGTTTCCGCCGAGTTGCGCCATAATGCCGCGCCCACCATTCGGCGCATCAACCGCTGGATCAAAGCTAACGCCGTAAACCATAGCCATGAGTGACCCAGGCTTAAAATCGCCCAAGTAGTTGCCGCCGCAGAGTTTGTTCAAATCTGATGCAGTGTCAGGTCTCGTACTAGATACGATTTTTTCCAGAACTGCGACGGGAACGATGCAATTTGAAGCCAATTGTAACCAAGGCTTGACAACCGCATAATTGGGATCGCCCTGTGTCCGATTCATCACATCTATCGACTCTTGACCCTTCCCAATCTTACTCTTCAGGAAGCCTACATTGGCATCCATTTTGAATCTGCGACTCGGTCGATATGCCAACTCGATGTCAGCACCCCACATTTCGGCGTCGAAATTTTCATTTAGTGCCAAGCGGTCAACGATTTGCGACACTTGGTAGCCGCCATAATCATAATAGAAAGCGCTGGCGCTCACGGTCAGCTTGCGATCAGCGAATGCGCCCTTCAGCCCGATCTCAAACGCATTGAGTCCTTCGGGGCCGAATGTCGCTGGATGATCAAAAACCTGCAATCGAGTGGGGTCGAAACCGATGGGCGGTGGATTAGCTCCGCCACCTTTATATCCTCGCGCATAAGAGCCATAAACCAAGAGATCATCTGCAAAATCCACATACGGTTTCCAATCGACAACCAGTCGACCAGTCATGCGTCCCCAGCGCTGGATGATGTCAGGATCTGCAACCAGTCCTTTTCCTATGAGCCCGCCCCCGAGCGTCCCAGGCGCTAGCAAAAGTTGCGACTTGTAAGGAGTTGCCGTTTTTTTATCGTGGGTATAGCGAAGTCCTGCCGTCAGTTTCAGATTTTCGGTTAAATTATAGTAAACTTCTCCATAAATTCCATAAGACTCCGTTTTAGAAACATTTCTGCTTCTAAAATAATTGTGTCCATCCCCGTCTATTTTTTCAATTGGATTATAATCCACATATGCACAATTTTGAAAATTTACAACAGCCACTTCACAATCAACTAGATTATTACCTATACCGGATGTCGAGAAAATGGTGTGAGAAAGGGCAGTAAAAAGATTATTAAAAACGAAATAATCTTCATCTATTTTGAATTTTGTATAATTAGCTCCGATGTTGAAATTGACACTACCACCCAAATCTGATTGCAATCGAATCTCTTGATAATACTGCTTACTTTTTGCCCTTACCATATCCATTCCCAAGAGCTTCGAGGAAGCCCCCAATTGCGGATCATCGAAAACCCCTCCAGGCGTCATCCCCTCTTGCCATGCGTTTGGCCGTCTTAAGGAGTTGAACAATCCAGAGCTATCATTCCAGACATCATTGGAAACAAATCTATAATAATCCTGCGTAGAATAGTAATTATCTGTGGTATATAATGATTGAGATGATAGTTTAATATTATCTACAATACCAATATCAATGTTAAACTGGTATACGTCGTTCTTAGCTCTGAATACTGGATCTAATTGAGTGTTGATCTCTCTAAGATTGCGAGATTGAGATACGCCTTCATAGGGGTCAACTCCTCCATCTATTAATGTTACGCGTTGCCTGGTCGCCGTGACATTAGTCGTATAGCCTAAAACAACTGGCCCAGCGCCAATTACGTGTGGCATTGATAGGCCATTAGGTACGCCAAAAGCGCCGTCATCATAGATCGATTTGGGCAGACATCCTTGGCTTAAGGCCCCACGCGTACCTGGCAAAGCGCTGATGTCCGCGTTACCGATCCTAGAGGGGCCGGGGTCTCGGTGGCATAATTGCTTACCGGTTCGCGAGCGATTGTCGTTCTCGTAAAAATGCTCCCAGATCGCGTTGACGCGGAAATTGTCGCTCGGCTCCCACGCGGCACTGACGCGCGTCGACCAAAGATCGCGGCCGTTGACGCGGTTTCCGGTGTAGGTGTTGACATCATAGCCGTCACGGCTTGTCCACGCGCCCGCCGCGCGCACCGCCAGCGTGTCGCCCAGCGGCACATTAACCATCCCGCTCGCACGCATGGCCTTGTAATTGCCGGTTTCGAGTTTCAGGTCGGCCGCCGCGTCGCCCGGCCTGGCGATATTGGGGATCATGTTGACGACGCCACCGGTGGCGTTGCGGCCGTAAAGCGTGCCCTGCGGGCCGCGCAGCACCTCGACGCGCGCGACGTCGAAATATTCCTGTTCGAACAGGCGATTGCGGATGAGGGGAGCGTTGTTAAAGCTGATGGCGACGGCGGGATCGGTGGAAACAGCCAGCGCCTTGGTCCCGATGCCGCGGATCGAGAAATTATAGCTGGCGAAATTGCTCTTGGAGAAACTGACGTTCGGCACCGCGCGCAACAGTTCCGAACCGCCTTCGATCTTCCGGTCGTCCAGCGCGTCCCCCGACAGCGCCGTCATCGCGATCGGCACGTCGATGATCTTCTCTTCGCGCTTCTGCGCCGTGACGACGATTTCGCTGTCGGCGCCCGCCGGCTCAGCGGCAGATGCGCGGGGCTGGGCGGCGTTTCCCACGGGCGTCACGACGAAGATGCTGCCATCGCGGCGATAGGTCAGGCCGGTGCCCCGCAGCAATATGCGCAGCGCCGTTTCGGGATCGGCGCGATTCTTGACTCCCTGCGTCATCTTGCCGCGCACGACCGCGGTGTCCGCCATCACGGTCATGCCGTTCTGCAGCCCGAAATCCTTCAGGGCACGGCCGAGCGGTTGCGCTGGAATATTGTAATTGACCAGGCTGTCGCGCGCGGCGGCGGGCGTCGCGGTCAGGACCAGACCGCCAATAGCGACGCTCCCCAAAAGAATGTGCTGTAATGCAGACGCACGAAGACGCATGTGTTTACTCTCCCCTGTTATAGTTATCGGGGCTCGACTCTACACATGATCCACCCCGCCACTAACATAGACGTAAATTGCGCTCGGGAGGGGGGTCGGGCTTCGAAATTTTTTTTGGGGCGCGGTTTCGGCGGGGGGTGGGGAACTGCCACCCGCTCACCTTCGTCATCCCGGACTTGATCCGGGATGACGATTAAAAAGTCCGGGATGACGATTAGGGCATCGTGCGTTAAATCTGCAATGCCTCTTATCCGTTCGTGTCGAGCGAAGTCGAGACACCCATCGGCGTAACGCAAGGCCGATGGGTGTCTCGACTTCGCTCGACACGAACGGGACGGTGAGTCAGATTTAAGGCTCGATGCTCTAAAAAGTCCGGGATGACGATTAACGAGGGGGCGGGAAAGATATTTCGCGCCCCGACCCCCCTGTTTGCCGTCGCGCGCGTCTACTCCGGTAAGCGCACGCAAGGCGCGACACGATCGTGGACGTTACGAATGACGGGTGAGACGGGCGATGGCTGGCATCTCCTGCCCTTTCGGGGCATGGGTTGATGATGGCTGCGCGGCGCGAAGACCCCGATATCGGCGCATGGATGACGACCTATGGCCCGGGTCTTCGGCGATATTTCAGGCGCCGCGTTTCCGAAGCGGATGTCGACGATCTGGTGCAGGATGTTTTCCTGCGGCTGCAATCGGCGCGGCTGAACGCGGCGATCGACAATGTCGAAGGCTATCTGTTCGCCACCGCGCACAATGTGCTGGTCAGCCGCTACCGCGAACAGGCGGCGCGCGTCACCCTGCTGCATGAAGAATGGAGCGACAGCCTGGGAGGCAGCGACCCGCTGTCCCCCGAGCGCATCGCCATCGGACAAGAGGAATATCGACGCGTGGTCACAGCGATCTGCAATCTGCCGCCGCGGACGCGCGAAGCCTTCGAACTGCACCGGTTCGATAATCTGACCTATCCGGCGATCGCGGAACGCATGGGCATCAGCCGCGAGTCCGTGAAGGACCTGATGCACCGCGCGCTCGTCCGCATCGCCGAAGAGATGGAGGCCGGCCAATGAGCGGCGACCGATCCACCGGGCGCGCCGCGCTTCGATCCGAAGCCGCGCACTGGTATAACCAGCAGCTTTCCGGCGACATGACGGCGGAGGAGGAATATCGCTTTCAGGACTGGATCGGCCAGTCCGCCGCGCACCGCGACGCCTATCGGTCGATCGACCGCGCATGGACCATCGCCGGCGCCGCCGCGTCGGACCCCGCCCTGTCGGGCGCGGCCTCCCCATATGGCGAGCCGGACGGCGAGGACGCGCCGGCGTGGGGCTGGCGCGGATGGGGAAAGAGGCTGGGCCGGCGGCGGGGGCTTGCGCTTGCCGCTTCCGTCCTGCTGACGGTCGGGATCGGCTGGACCACCCTGCCCGGCCTGCTGTTCACCGAGCGCGACCACGCCGCGCAGGCTTTCCAGACCGAGACGGGACAGCGGACCACGATCACGCTTCCCGACGGATCGGTCGTGACGCTCGATTCCGACACCGAGATGCGCTTTGCCGACGCCCCGGACCAGCGCCGCGTCGACCTGGTCCGCGGCCGCGCCTTCTTCCAGGTCGCCAGCAACCGCGCCCGGCCCTTCATCGTCAACGCCGACGGCAAGACGGTGCGCGCGGTCGGGACCGCCTTCGAGGTCAGCATGGACGGGGGCGAAGTGGCCATCGTCCTGGCCGAAGGAAAGGTCCGGGTCGAAGAGCCCGCGACCGGCCCCGGAAACGGCACCGACATGACCCCCGGCCGCCAGCTGGTCATCAGCCCGGACCGCCGCTGGACGCTGAGCAACGTCGATGTGAAGAAGGAGACGAGCTGGACCGAGGGGCGGCTCGTCTTCATGCACGACCCGCTGTCGAAGGCGGTCGCGGAGGTCAATCGCTATTCGACGCGAAAGCTGACGTTCAAGGACGGCAGCATCCCCGACAAGCAGATCGTCGGCGTCTTCTCGGCCGGGGACATCGACGGCTTCGTGAAGGCGCTCGAGCTCTATGGCATAGCGAAGCGCGTTTCGACGACGAGCGACGAGATCATCCTGACCGAAGATTGATCGGCGGTTCGAGCCGGACGGGATGATGCGCCGGATCACCGGCGCACCGTTCCGGATTCAGCGCGCCCGGCTCCAGACCTTGGTCCGGCAGAAGACCGCCGCCTTGCACCCCTTCACTTCCAGCTTCCCGTCGGCCCGCAGGGTGAGAGAGCCCTTTGCGGCGCCGTCGCCCGTCTCCGGATCGTAAAGCGGGCCACCCTTCCATTCGCGCGGGCCGCCTTCGAAGCCGCGCAGGACGACCAGCCCCTTCAATCGCCGGTCGCGCAAGGCGCGGTCGGGGTTCTTCACGTCGCGCTGGTCGGGATTGGCACGCAGGGGAGCGGCATCGTCCACCTTGCCGCAGATAGCCGCGCCGCAGCGATACAGCTCGACGCGCCCCCCCTGGCTGCCGGTCGACCACAGACCGGTGATGGCGCCGCTCCCCTGCTGCGCGGCGGCCACGGTCCCTCCCCCCGTGGCCGCGATCAGGATCGTCATCAGGATCGTCTTTTTCATGCTGCCTCTTTTCCGCTCCGAGTCTGTCACGACGTCGTTTTCTTTCCTGAAAGAAAGACGAATAGTTCGACAGAATTGAGGCAAGCCGGCTTGAATCCGGCGCGCGGCGCCTTCCCGTACTCTCTCAGAAAAATCGGGCCGATGCTTGCCGGGAGCAAGCGCGGCATCGGCCCGAGGTTACCCAGTGGAGTGGGTGGAGAGGACTCTAGAATCTTTTGGCGATGCTGAACCCGATGATGCGCGGATCGAGCGTGAAGACGTTGGTCGTCAGACCGGTATCGTCGCTGTTCAGGAAGGAGTCGGTGATCGGCGACTTGTTGAAGACATTCTTCACATAGGCCTCGAACGTCAGGTCCTCGGGACCTTCGACACGAAGCGAAAGATTGAAGTTGGTCCAACTACGCAGCCGGTCGTAGGGGTTGCTGTTATAGACACGAGCCCAGCTCTTCGCCTGCCAATAGGCGTCACCACGGATCGTCGCGCTCCAGTCCTGATCGAAATCGACTGTGTACTGTGCGCCCAGATTGGCCGTCCAACGCGGCGAGTTAGGCAGTTCATTACCGCTGAGATCGGCCTTTAGACCGGCCCCGCCGTTCAATTCCGGATAGTTGTTGAAATCATAGCGTGCACCACCAAAGGCAGGATCAGTAATGAGCGGTGGGAAGAGCCCGCCGATCAAGCCTTTCACCCCACCGCACATGCCATAAAATTGGACAAGGCCCTGCCTCGTTCTGGCCCATTCCGCTGCAACATGCGTAGGAATAACGCAATTCGATGGCAGCTGCATCCACGGTTTTACAAGCGTATAGTCAGGATCGCCCTGGGTACGATTCATGATGTCGATCGATGTCTCGCCCTTGCCGATCTTGGTGCGGAGATAGCCGAGATTGGCGTTAATCCGAAGATTGCGCGTTGGTGCGAACACCGTCTCGAATTCCAGCCCCCATACCTTAGCATCGAAGTTCTCGTTTACGGCCGTCCGATCCCTGATCTGGGAAACCTGATAATCCTTGTAATCATAGTAAAAGGCAGAGGCGTTCAACGTGAGCTTTCCGTTCAACAACGTGTTTTTGGCGCCGATTTCGAAAGCATCGACGAATTCTGGCTCGAAGGTCGGACCATATTCCACGGCTGTCAGCGTCAGAGGCGGGAACATCCCGAAAGTCTTGTAAACGTTGAAAACGTTCTCAGGCATTCCATCGGCGAGCGCGTTGGCTATAAATTCTTCCTCGGTCGCGAAACCTGGACTGGGGGGGTTGGCGCCACCCCCTTTATAGCCGCGCGAATAGAAGCCGTAGAGCATCGTATCATCGGTGAATCCCAAGTACGGCTTCCAATCGAGGCCAACTCGCCCTGTCCATTCACTCCATTTTTGTTTGATAGCTGACTTCTCGGGATATCCGGAAGAAACAGTCCCACCGGCGAAAATGCTCCGCGCTAACAAAACTTGCGACGGAACCGGGATAAACGTCTTGCGATCTTCCGTGTAGCGAAGGCCTGCAGTCAATTTAAGGTTGTCGCGGATGTTCCAATAAACTTCTCCGAAAAGTGCCGAAGATTGGAGTTTGTACGGATTTTTGGAACGGAAGTAATTGTGGCCATTCCCATCGATACTTTCGATTGGGTTAGGATCGACGTAAGGACAATAGGCAAGAGGATTGCTCGCCTCGACAGGTTGACTGCTGCCCTGGGTATTTGGGCATACAGATGGATCCCATGGGACGCCACTAAAGTATGTCGAATTATTGAACCCGCCTCCCCAGGCCATTGCGCTCAGGACATTGTACATGACATAATAGTCATTTAACGTCTTAAATCGCGTATAATTTGCTCCGAAGCTGAAATTAAACGGTCCATCGAAAGATGATTGCAGTCGGATTTCTTGGTTAAATTGCTTTGATTTCGCCTGGCTTATATCAAGCCCTGCGAGCGTGTTCGAGCATCCAATCTGGGGATCGCAGAATATTCCACCAGGTATCATATCTTTATATTCGCTCGGCCCTACTCCCTTGTGGAGAACTAATCTGCTCGTATCTGTAAATATTGGAAGGCTGGTAAAACGATTATAATCTTGTAATGAGTACACCTTGTCGGAATTATAGGCTGTCTGGGATGTAAAAGTCAGTTCCGGCGTGACATCGATATCGATATTGAACTGGAGGAGATCAGCTTTCGCGCGGTACCTCGGATCGCGGATCGAGTTGACTTCTCGCAGGTTGCGAGACTGCATAAGGCCGCCATAGGGGTCGATAGGCTGGATAACAGATTGAAAGCCACTGGACTTGTCTGGATCTACCCCGATACCCAGCCCCGCGTCCTTGTACGCCACGCCTGCTAGGATGAAACTATAGGATAAGCCGTTGGGCGTACCAAAGGCGGCATCATCATAAAGACTTCCAGGCTTGCATCCCTGGCCAAACAGCGCCCTGCGAATTTCGGGGGCTATGTCTTGCAGCGCTCCATCGGCCAGATCGACCCCGCCGACATGCGTCGGACCATCGTCACGATGGCAAAGCTGCTTGCCAGTACGCGAGCGATTGTCGTCTTCGTTGAACCGCTCCCAGATCGCACTCGCGCGAAACCAGGGTGCCGGCTCGAACGCAACCGATGTGCGAAGTGACCAGAGGTCGCGGCCGTTGATGCGGTTCAAGGTCTTGCAGGGTCTCGCTCTAGCTCCGGTGATGATCGGCGGATACATGGCGATCAATTACATGCTCGGCGGGACGGCGAGTAGCACCTCGGACCCGCAATTTGCCTGCCTCAGTCGCTATGACGGGGCGATGCCGCAGCTCGTGCAGAGCGTGAAACAGAATTTGCGTGATGGCCTGCTGCCGGTTTGATGGACACCGAGATAGGTTCATTCAGGCTACCCCAGCTTCGCGTTCGAAGTCGATAGGACTGAGGTAACCCAGGGTCGAGTGACGCCGGGTCGGGTTGTAGAAGCATTCGATATAATCGAACACGTCGGCCTTCGCCTGCGCCCTCGTGCGGTAGACCTTCTTCCCGATCCGCTCGGTCTTGAGCGAGGAGAAGAAGCTCTCCATGGCGGCATTATCCCATACATTGCCGGACCGGCTCATCGAGCAGGTGACCCCATTATCGGCCATGAGCCGCTGGAACTGCTCGCTGGTATATTGGCTTCCCTGATCCGAGTGATGCAGCAGCGCGTCGGGCTTGCCGCGCCGCCAGATCGCCATGATCAGCGCGTCGGTGACGAGCTGTGCCGTCATGTTGACGCTCATCGACCATCCGACCACCCGGCGCGAGAACAGGTCGATCACCGCGGCGACATAGAGCCATCCCTCGGCTGTCCAGATATAGGTGAAGTCGGCCACCCACTTCTGGTTCGGCCTGTCGGCCGTGAACTGGCGATCGAGCACGTTGCCGGCGATGACCGAGCGATCGCCATGATCCTTGGGAAGCCCGCGTCGCCGCGGCCTGGCTCGCAGACCCTGTGCCCGCATGAGCCGTTCGATCCGGTGCAGGCCGCAGGATATCCCGTCGGCCAGCAGGTCGTGCCAGACACGGCGCGCACCATAGGTGCGATAGCTTCCTACATGGCTGGCGCGGACCTTCGCACCGATCACCTCGTCGTCGCGGGCACGCTGCGACGGCGGGCGGATCAGCCAGGCATGGAAGCCGCTTCGCGAGACACCGAGCGCCCCGCACATCCATGCCACCGGCCAGATCCCTCGGTGCTTCGCGATGAACTGGAACTTCATATCGAGTCCCTCGCGAAGTAGGCGGCGGCTTTTTTTAGGATGTCGCGCTCCGCCTTCAGCTTGGCCAGCTCGCGCCGCAGGCGATCGATCTCCATCTGCTCCGGCTTCATCTGACCGTGACCGGGAAAGGCATGACCCGGATCGGCGGCAAGCTCCCGAACCCATTTACGCAGCACGTTCGCATGCACATCCAGATCGCGCGATGCCTGGGCGATCGTCACCCCGCGTTCGCGGATCATCCTCACCGCCTCAAGCTTGAACTCGCGGCTGAACTTCCTTCTTTGCATTGTGGACCTCCGATAGGTGGAAACACCCTATCTCGGTGTCCACCAAACCGGCAGCAGGCCATGACCCCGGAAGCTTCCAACTCATTCGGACTATTGCCAAGCCAGTCGGCGATGACGGTGTGCAGCACATCTGGATGAGCTTCCGTGCCCGGAATGGTTTTGGCGGCGTCAATGTCAGCGCCGCGACTGGGGCGGTGGGTCATCCAAGCTGCACGCTACTCAATTGGCGGATCATCGAGAGATAGCATGAGAGCAGCCGATGCTTGCATCTTGTAACGCAACGCGATACAGTGCGACATGATAATCGGATTTCGGCACAAGGGACTTGAAGCCTTTTTTCGCACCGGCACGACGAAGGGCGTTCAGGCTCCCCATGTGAAGAAGCTCCGAAACATTCTCGGCTTGCTCGATGTCGCGACAGGGCCGGATGACATGAACCTGCCGTCCTTCAAGTTGCACCCGCTGAAGGGAAACTTGAAAGGCCATTGGTCGATCTGGGTCAACGGCAACTGGCGTGTCACCTTCCGGTTTGTCGGCACCGACGCCGAACTTGTCGATTATCAGGATTACCATTGAGGCGATGACGATGATGCACAATCCTCCCCACCCCGGCGAATTGCTCCGCGATGAGGTCATCACAGCGTTGGGTCTGTCCGTCACCGAGGCAGCCCACCGGCTCGCCCTGTCGCGGGTTGCCCTGTCGCGTGTGCTGAACGGCAAGGCCGCGATCAGCCCCGATCTGGCCGTGCGGCTTGAGCAGGCAGGTGCAAGCACCGCTCGGGCGTGGCTTGCCATGCAGGCGAACTATGACCTGTGGTGCGCACAGCAGCACGAGCAGCCGCCCGTGCGTCGATTGCAGGATGCCGCCTGACAGATCGGCCCTAACCTCTGATAATCTCTATTATCAGAGCCTACAAATGGGAGAAAATCATGTCTCCCATTGTGCAATTAATTGCAAACATGCGTCGAGCGGAGTGTGTCCCGCCCGTCAAATCGTTCAGGCCGTGGGGCGGCCCCTTGATAGCCGCCGCCCGGACACCTTCCGCCGTTCCGAAACCCAGCAGCTTGCGAAGGCCCAGTCCGCCATTAGCCTGGCCGGAGCGCGGAACAACTGATTGCTAGGCTTGGGCGCAATCCGCGAGGATAAGCCTTTTCGCTTGTCCGCTGGCGGCCTCAATTTTCGAGGCCCAAAACTTGAGTTCCTTATTAGCGGAAACCGTATTTCCATGCAGTGACCATGAGAGGAAGCCTCGTTTACTATCGGGGAAACTATCTCCCGGACGGAAAGGAATAACCTTATCAAGTTCCCTTATGAAGGCTCTTCCATTCCCACTTATCGAATTATATCTGGTGATACTGCCTGAAAATTCTTCGACATCCGGGTTCAAATCCCTCGTGTTAACCCATTCGCTAGTTGATTGATCGAAGGTAACAAGTTCGGATCGGGGCCTTTCCAGCGTAACTTTTGCGACACCATTATCAATGGCACGGTGAGCGCGTTGCAAGCTCCCCTCCATGGTTTCCGCAAGCTGATCAAAAAATGTTTCGTCCATTGTGAGCGCGACTTTTTGCACGGCTGGCGTTTCTGGTGCACGAAATACACCCGTCGCCTTTGCAAAAGCAGTCTTCATGAAGTCATAGAAAACAACCCCAGCTAATGCACCCGTTACCGGATATGCTTCTACAATTGTCACTATGTCATATAAAACACTCCCCCTGCGAGGTGCGCCGAAATACATTTCAGCACCCCGCAACGCGGTAGCGCGGGATACAATTTCCCCCGTCATATATGCGTGGACAGCGATTTGCATAGATTGTGCAAAGCCATAAAATGACGTTGCGCCATCATATAAGTCCAACCCGTTCGTTTCGACTGTATTGCCACTGAACCGCAGTTTCAGCCCATACTTTCCTAGTTCTGTCATTA
This sequence comes from Sphingopyxis sp. MG, assembly GCF_002953155.1. Lineage (NCBI taxonomy): Bacteria > Pseudomonadati > Pseudomonadota > Alphaproteobacteria > Sphingomonadales > Sphingopyxidaceae > Sphingopyxis > Sphingopyxis sp. MG. The sequence goes on along the minus strand of NZ_CP026381.1, from coordinate 1,078,288 downwards.
TCCCCCCAGTGTTTTTCTAAAAAGGCACCTCGTCATCGTCCGTATCGAACGCCGCTACCTGCTGGCGCTCCTTTTGGCGCATATCCGGGATTGCCTTGAATGGTTCGCGGGGCGGCAATAGACGCTGGCGCTCTTCATCCTCCAGCTTCTCCGTCCCAATGGTTTCCGAGATTGAATGAACAATCTTTGTCACGCTATCAAACGCGCCACCCAAGTCGTTTGCCGATGCCGCGACCAATGCCACCAGCATCATAGCTTGTGCGAGGTTGAACCGCTTTTTCGCCAATTCAGCTTCAAAATCGGCAATCTTCTCCATCAACGCCCGCTTGCGCTTTTCCGGGATATTGGCCGCGTCGATTTCCGCCTTCAAGCGCTCAATATGATGCTGGATACGTTCACGGCCCGGCCCTGAAATCGCAACGCTGTTGCGCCTGTCCCGTCTCGCTCTCTGTGTGCGTATCTGGACAAGACGATATTCCACCGCACGCGTAAACTCTGCGTATTCCCAATGGATGTTGTTCTCTTCGTGCAGGCTAAACCCAATATTGGGAATGTTAAGCTGTTCAGCTAGCGCCGTTATCTCATTCATATATCCCGCAAGATTTTCAAACGGCAGATTGTCATTCTGATCGCGTTCTTGACTTAAAAGGCGCTGGCGCGAAATGCCTTCTAACTTCGCAAACGCATCCCCATCGTCGTCCGGTAAATCATCAAAATCTTCATCTTTCAAAAAGGCCATTATTCCCCCGACGATCTTAATCGGCTTTATCGACCGTAACGACGACCTTGCCATCTAGCTCATTAAGTAGAGTATCCACCCGGCCTAACCGTTCTATGAGATCGGCAGGAACGCGGGTTTCCAGCGCCCGGACCCGCGTGCGCAACGCTTCTAGCTCGCTGGCCTGATCTACAGCCGGAGCAGGCTGACCCGCACCATCCCTAAAGCTCGCCTCCAGCCGAAACACGATTTCGCTGTTTAACGTCCGGTTATTTTCTTGGGCGGCATCCACGATCTTCCGCCTTAGATCGGCAGATAGGCGAACTTTCATATCCGGCGGTGTCTTTTCCATGGGGTAGCATTACCCCCACAGAGGGGTTGACAGCAACCCCATTCATAAATACCCGTTATGGGGTGTTTAATGCCCCATAAGGAGATCGCTAGATGAAAATCTGTGACATAAAGCTGCGCCTGCCCGCCGACCTGAAAGCTATGCTGAAGGAACGCGCCGACGCCAATCACCGGAAGATGAACGGCGAGATTATTGCCATTCTGGAGCGCGTCCTTACCAGCCAGCGGGAGGCCGCATAATGTCTGAACCCCGCCGCGCCGTCATCTACGCCCGCTATTCAACTGACATGCAAAGCGAAAAGTCGATTGAAGATCAGATAGACCTTTGCCGGGCCTATGCCGCCCGCGAAGGGCTGGCCGTTGTCAATGTCTTCGAGGACCGAGCCGTGTCGGGGACTTCCATGCACAACCGTCCCGGCATTCAATATCTGATGGAACAGGCCCAGCAGGGCCGCTTTGATGTCGTGCTGGCCGAAAGCATGAGCCGCATAGGCCGCGATCAGGAAGACCGTGCAGCCGTCCGCAAGCGGCTCCACTTCAACGGCATCACGCTGATGACACCCAGCGATGGCGTCGTTACCGCCCTGACCGATGGCATCCGCGCCGTCATTGACAGCCAGTATCTCGAAGACCTGAAAGGCATGATCCACCGGGGCATGACTGGCTTGGTCAAACAGGGGAAATCGGCGGGCGGCAAGTCTTACGGCTACACCCCCGATCCTGCCGCCAAGGGCGAACTGCTGATCGTCGAGGATGAAGCCATAATTGTCCGGCACATTTTTCAGTCCTACGCCAAGGGCGTTTCCCCCAAAGCGATCTGCCACGGGCTGAACGAAAGGCATATCAAGCCACCACGGGGAGGCGGACATTGGCACCCTTCTGCCCTTCATGGCATGGAAGCGCGGGGCAGCGGCATCTTGCGAAACCCCATCTATGTGGGGCGACCTGTCTGGAACAAAAACAGGATGATGAAAGACCCTGATACGGGCAAGCGCGTGTCGCGGCCAAACCTGCCAGAGAAACGGGTTCATCAGGACGCCCCGCACCTTCGCATCATTCCCGACGAGCTATTTGCTGCTGTTCAGGAGCAGCTTGCAGCCCGCTCCCATCGCCAGCGGGAAGAGAACATGGGGGCGCATAAGCGTCCGCAATATTTGTTGTCCGGCCTGCTGAAGTGCGATGCTTGCGGTTCGGGCATGGTCCGTTGTGGCCGGGACAAGTCCGGCAGGACCCGGCTCCAATGCTCCCTGCATCGCGGCAGCAGGAGTTGCCCGAACCCCAAGAGCTTCTATGCCGAGGACGTGGAAGCCTTGGTTATGGACAGCCTCACCAAGGAACTGGCCAGCCCGTCGCAAATCTACGAATATGCCAAATCCTATATGGGCGAACGCCGCTCCAAGGCTGCACATGAAGGCCAGCGGCGCAAGGTGATCGAAAGCCGTCTGAAGGCCATCGAAAAGGAAAACGCCAAGCTGGTGGACCTGATGATTGGCGGCATTGGCGATGCCGAGACGCTGGGGGCCAAGTCTAAGGAACTTGGCCGGGAACGAGACGATTTACGGATTGAGCTGGCCAGTCTTCCCGAAGCCAGCAACATTATCGTGCACCCGTCCGCAATCCAGCATTTCGCCCACAAGCTGGCAGGCTCCCGCGCTAAGCTGGAATACGCCTTGCACATGCTGGACGACATGGGGGAGCTTCAGGAACTTGTCCGGGACGTGATTAAATCCGTCACCCTGTCGAAGGACGAGGACGGCGCAACGGGCATCTATGTGGAAAGCTATCTGGAACCGTTCCTTGCGGAACCGGGCATCCCCCGGAAGGCCTATCGTCATCCGGGGGTTATACCGTTGGTAGCGGAGGAGGGACTCGAACCCCCGACACGCGGATTATGATTCCGCTGCTCTAACCGGCTGAGCTACTCCGCCCCGAAAGACCGCCCGTGGGCGAGCCGCGCCTATAAGCAGGCGGTCTGCGCCGGTCAATATCGTCCGCGCATGCCGCGAAAATTCCTTTCAAACGCCGTTTCCCACAGTCCGTCGCGGTAATGGTGGGCGGCGAGGCCCGCGATCGTCAGCGGCCGGGCCCGGAAATCGCGCCGCAGTTCGGCGAGCAGCTTGCGCGCCGCTGCTGGATCGGCCTTGTTCTGGACCGTGATGTGCAGGCGCGGCGTGCCGCGGTCCTGCGCGGCGAGCAGGCCCGCGAAACGGTCCGCGATGCGCGCCCGGATCTCCAGCAGGGTGGGGCTTTCGACGCGAAATGCGACGCCGCGATCGAGCAGGTAGATGTCCGAAACACGTGCCACCGGCGGCGGCGTGTCGGCGACGATGGCGCGGATCAGCCGGGCGAGTTCGTCGAGGACCGATGGCGGCAGATGATGGAACAGCGTGATATGCGCCGCCACGCGATTGCGGCTGGGCGGATAATGGGCGGTCCGCAGCGCGTCGAAGAAGCGCTGGTCGGCCGCGCCCGTCGTTGCGGTAACGACGACGGGCGCGGCGCCAGAGGCCCGGACGGGAGGGGGATTGCCCGGGTCGCCAGTCACGAGAAGGGATGGGCGCGGCGGGAGGGGGGATGGCCATCGTCCATGGGACGCCCTTTCTCGATGTCGGGCGCTTTCGGCCAATCCTTTGCGGCAATCCAATCGATTTCCTGGGTCACAATGATCGCCTGCGCCGATGAGAGCGAAAAAGCGCCCCGTTACAAACTGTTCCAGAAGCGATGCAGCGCCGCCGCGACCGCTTGCGGGCGTTCGGCGATCGCCCAATGCCCCGCATCCTCGATGACCGTCAGCGGCGTGCCAGTGCGGGCGGCATAGCGCTGCGCCACCGCCAGAGCGACATAGGGATCGTTCGCGCCCCAGATCAGCGCGCCCCGCGCGGGAAGGTCCGGAAGGTCGCGCGCCCAGTCGTGCCGGAAGCTGAGCCCCTTCGCCGAGCGGTAGAGGCGCAGGATCGCGCGGCGCTTGTCCCTGCCCGCCCATTGCCGCGCCTCTTCCTCCGCTATGGCGGCGGGAAGCCCCTGCGCGGCGAGTCCCTTCGCCAGCGCTGCCGGCCGGCTCAGCGCCATGAACAGTTCGCCGAGCAGCGGCGTGTTCCAGATCCGCGCGATGCGGTGGCCGCGATAATCGGGGTCGATCACGGCGTTCGACACCGCCCAGCTTCGGATGAGGTCGGGGCGCAACATCGCGACGCGCTGCGCGATCAGGGCGCCCCAGTCGTGGCCGACGATGTCGATCGGGCCATGCGCGCGCGCCAGCGCCGCCGCCTCCCCCACCGCCCAGTCGGCATAGGCCTCTTTCGTCGCGGGGAAATACGCGGGCAGCGGGGCCGTGAAGCCGGGCAGTGCGGGCGCCGCGACCGGCGCATCGCCGAGGTCGAGCGCGTCGAGTAGCGGGCGCCAGACCGCAGGGCTGTCGGGAACGCCGTGGAGGAAGAGTTTCGCGGTCGCCATCGTCGCTTCGCCTTTCCTTCGCCCTTCCGAACGCGCGGCCCTATCCGTACGGCGCAAGGCTGCCAGCCGTCCCGGCTTTCGCCGCGACGGCGCTTGTCCTACATCTCCCCGCGCTCGCGCCGGATCTCATACCATTTCTGCACATTGGCATTATGCTCGGACAGCGTGCGCGCAAAGATATGGCCGCCGTCGCCCTTGGCGACGAAGAAGAGATAGTCGTTGGGTTCAGGGTCGAGAACCGCCGCGATCGACGCCTTGCCGGGATTGGCGATCGGCCCCTTCGGCAGACCGACCATCGCATAGGTGTTGTAGCCGTTCACCGCCTGGATTTCGGACCGCAGGATACGACGGCCGAGCGGCTTACCCCTGGTGATCGGATAGATGATCGTCGGATCGGCCTGCAGCTTCATGCCGACCGCGAGCCGGTTGGTATAGACGCCCGCGACGGTGCGACGCTCGGCGGGGACGCCGGTTTCCTTCTCGACGATCGAGGCGAGCGTGATCGCCTCGCCCCGGTCCTTCGCCGCGGTGCGCGGGGTGCGTTTCGCCCAAAGCTCGGCAAAGGCCTTGTCCATCGCCGCCTGCATCCGCTTCAGCACCGCGGCACGGCTTTCGCCGGTGGTGAAGGCATAGGTATCGGGCAGCACGCTGCCCTCCGCGGGCACCGCCACCTCGCCCGTCAGGCGCGGTTCGGCCATCAATCGCTCCCACACCATGATCGAGGGCATGCCTTCGGGAATCATCACGAAGCGCTGCACGGTCTTGCCCGACTGCAGCAGCGCGAGGATATCGCCGGCGCCCATGCCCTTCTTCACTTCATATTCGCCGGGTTTGATCGGCTTGTCAGAGCCGAGGAAGCGCGCCCGGTTGCGGAAGGCGGACGCCGACGCGACGCCAGCCTTCTCGAGGATCTCGCCCGCCTTCGCGATGCTCGCGCCCGGCGGGATGACGACCACCGTATCGCGCGGCGCGCCGCCCGAGCAGGCGGCGAGCAGCAGCGCGAAGATCGCAATCGTCAGCCAGCGAAACGGACGCACCCAAGTCTCCCGTCAGTCCTTGCCCGGCGGCCTAAAGCCACAAAAGCCTCGCTTGTGCAGCATGCTTTTGTGTCCTTTGCGGCTTTAAGCCGGGCCCGGTCGAGCGCACGCGCCTGCTAAAGCATGGCGGCGCAATGTAGGAAAGAGGTTTCAGTCCGGCTCGAGCTACTCCTCGACCGCCTTGACGATCAGGCTGGCGTTGGTGCCGCCGAAGCCGAAGCTGTTGTTGAGTGCGGCGCGCACCGGGCGCTTCCTGGCCTCGTGCGGGACGAGATCGACGCCCTCGGTCCCCTCGTCGGGGTTGTCCAGGTTGAGCGTCGGGGGGACGATCTGGTCGCGGATCGCGAGGATGCAGAAGATCGTCTCGACCGCGCCGGCGCCGCCGAGCAGGTGGCCGATCGCCGACTTGGTCGAGCTCATCGACACGTCGCTGATCGCGTCGCCGAACAGGCGCTTGACCGCGCCGAGTTCGATCGTGTCGGCCATCGTCGAGGTGCCGTGCGCGTTGATATAGTCGATGTCGTCCGGGGTCATGCCCGCCTTCTTCAGCGCCATCTCCATCGAGCGATAGGCGCCGAAGCCGTCGGGGTGCGGCGCGGTGACGTGATAGGCGTCGCCCGACAGGCCGTAGCCGACCACCTCGGCATAGATTTTCGCGCCGCGCGCCTTCGCATGCTCATATTCCTCGAGCACGACGACGCCCGCGCCCTCGCCCATCACGAAGCCGTCGCGATCCTTGTCATAGGGGCGGCTCGCCTGTTCGGGGCGGTCGTTATAGCTCATGTTGAGCGCGCGCGCCTGCGCGAAGCCGGCGATGCCGATCGGGCAGATCGTCGACTCGGCGCCGCCCGCGAGCATGATGTCGGCGTCGCCGTCCTTGATCATCCGCGCCGCGTCGCCGATCGAATGCGCGCCGGTCGAGCAGGCGGTAACGACGGCATGGTTGGGGCCCATCAGCCCGTATTTGATGCTGACCTGACCCGAGATCAGATTGATCAGGCGGCCGTGGACGAAGTGCGGGCTGACGCGGCCGGGGCCCTTTTCGGCGAGCAACAGGCTCTCGCTCTCGATGCCCGGCAGGCCGCCGATCCCCGACCCGATCGAACAGCCCGCGCGCAGCTTCTGCTCGTCGGTCATCTCGGTCAGGCCGGCGTCCTCGATCGCCTGCCCGGCGGCGTCGATGCCATAAATGATGAAAGGGTCGACCTGGCGCTGCACCTTGTGATCGACGCGCTTCATCGGGTCGAAGCCATATTCGTGATCCGCCGGCTTCACCTCGCACGCGATCGTGCATTTCTGGTCCGACGCGTCGAAGCGGGTGATCGTCCCCGCGCCCGACTTTCCGGCGATCAGATTGGCCCAGCTCGTTTCGACGTCGCCGCCCAGCGGCGTCACCAAACCCAAACCCGTCACCACAACCCGGCGCATAGTCATTCCTTTCGTCGGGCCTCGCCTCTTCGGGGCGCGGCATCATCTTTGTCGGGGCATGCCCAAAAAAAAGGCTTCCCGGCCATGGCGCGCAAGCGCTGGGAGCCGGGAAGCCGGAAACGCGTGGGCGGCGTCGCCGCCGCGTCCGGCCGCGCCGGACCGAACGGGCCTAGCCCTTGTTCGCTTCGATATAGTCGATCGCATCCTTGACGGTGGCGATCTTTTCCGCCGCATCGTCGGGAATCTCGACGCCGAATTCTTCTTCGAACGCCATCACCAGTTCGACGATATCGAGGCTGTCGGCGCCCAGATCGTCGATGAAGCTCGCTTCCTCGGTGACTTTGTCGGCTTCGACGCCCAGATGCTCGACGACGATCTTCTTAACCTTTTCGGCCGAATCGCTCATGCACAGTTCCTTTTTTCTGACTGTCTCGTGAATGTTGGAATTTGCCCTAGTGTCCGTCAGCGGGGCTGGCAAGAGGCTGGCGTCGCGACCGCGGCCAGGCGCCGCATCGACACACCGCCCCCGGACAAGGCGCAGGCCGACCGTCGCCCCCTTTCTGCTGTTCGGCCACCTGTCCCCGGAAATAGGGGGTAGAGCCGCCGGCTTCAAGGACGAACCCACGGCCGATCGCGATGATCATGCCCCCGGAAAGCGGCGCGGGCCGTATTCCGGTCAACCGCGCGGGGTGGCCAGCACCACGCCCGAATCGCGCAGCGCCGCCGCGGCGTGCCCGACCACGGCGGGCGTAATCATGAACTGGCCGAGCACCTTTTCGGGCGCTGTGTCTTCCGGCTGCCGCGTATAGGTCAGCAGGCGCTGCCAGAGCTGGCGCGCTTCGGCCAGCCGGCCCTGCCGCGCCAGGACGATCGACCGCACGACCAGATATTGCGGCTCCATGTTGCTGGGCGACGGCATGCCGTCGAGGATGGCGCGCGCCTCATCGACTTCGCCGCGCTGCGACAGCACGAACGCAAGCGTGACCGCCGGAACCCCCGCATAGCTGGCGTCGAGCGCGAGCGACCGGCGCAGCAGCGCCTCTCCATTGTCGCCGACGCTGCACGTCAGCTTGAACAGCCCGATGAAGCCGGCCATGTCGGGATCATAGGGATTGAGCCGGACCGCGGCATTGCCCATCGCCTCCCCCGCGGCGCAATCGCCGGCATAGAAATGGGCGCGCGTGATCGCGAACAGGCCGGCCGGCGTGTTCGGACCGTTTTCATAGGCGCGCTCGGCCAGCCCGCGCGCCTCGGCGAAGATCGCCTTGCCCTGCGGCGTCCCCCGCTGCGGCCCCCAGTCACCGAACCGAAGCCAGGACAGCGCATTGAGCAGCACCGGGTCGCGCGGCGCGCGCTCGACCGACGCGCGCAGGCAGTCGCCGACCCTACGCGCCCCTTCCGCGGTGCGATTCTGCCGCATCCGGCTGAACTGGGCCAGACAGGGGTAGCCGGGAGCGTAATCGTCGGGCTGACGGCGGAGCTGGTCGCGAACGATCACCCCGTAATCGCCGGCGATCTGGGCGATCGCGGGCTCGAGCTGACCGAATTCGGGCACGTCGCCGTCATTCACCCGCACCTGCGTCGACCAGATGGCCCGCTGGTCGGCGACGCGATTGAGCACCAGCGTTACATCGACCGGCCCCTCGACCGTCCGCACCACCGAACTGTCGAGTCGGTAATCCGCGCGGTCGCGCCGGTCGTCCTCGCGGCTCCGCGCGCTCAGCAGGTCGACGAACTCGAAGCGGCGGATACCGTCGCGCAGCTTGCCGTCGAGCGCGCGCGCCAGCGCCCGCGAAACCGCGCTCTCCCCCGCTTCGGGGGCGCTGATCTCGACCAGCGGCATCGGGTCGATATTGCCCTGGAATACCGCCTGCTGCCCGCGCCAGGCCCACCATCCCGCGAGCGCCGCGAGCCCCGCCAGAACGAGCACGGCGAGCAGGACAGTGCGGCGTCCGCGCCGCAAACGCGCCGGGGGCAACGCGGCGGCTTCGTGCGAAGGCGTCGCGACCGGGTCGACCGATGCCGCGGCGGACGCTTCCGCAGCATTTTCGGCGGAGCGGGCCGGCGGCGGCGCGGCACGATGCTGGACGACGATTTCATAACTGCCCTGCGGAACGCGCAGGCGGTGCACCCAAGGCGTATCGGCATAATAGCGGTCGAGCAGGTTGCGCAGGCGCCCGACCATGACGCGGGGATAGCTGTCGAGCGAGGGATCGAAATCGTGGCTGCGCCCCAGCGCCTCGGTCGCGATCTCATAGGCCTTGGGCGCGCTCCGCGCGCCGCGCAGCCGGTGATCGGCCAGATATTGCAGCAATCGCGACAACACCGGCGAGCGAACGAACAGCGGTGATTCGAGCAGGCGGCGCAGCTCCTGTTCGACGATCCGGTCGCCGGCGTCGCTGCTCTCCGACTCGTTCGTTCCTGTATGATTCATTCTACCCTCGATGCTCCCCGACGAGCTGCTGCGGTAGATACGCCAATCCCGGAGCACGACCAGACACCGTTACGGCCATGTAACGGTAACAGATAGGCCGGAACGCGCCATGCTGAAAATTGGTTCCCGCCAATCCGGCCAAAATCCGGTGAAACAATCTTAGCATTTGGTTATCAAGTAGCGACAACCCGCTACGTGACCCCATGTAACTATCATTTCCCCGTCACCGCTGCCACCTTTCAATCGTCGCGGTGCCCCCCACAACACCGTGGTCTGGTCTGAGACATGTTCTCAGTTCGACGAATTGAAGCCGGTGGGTTGAAGAATGCGAGCTGGTCCCTGGCATTCTTCGCAACACCTGTCGGCTTCATACACTGAGACTTTGCCGGAGGGGACATAGCCCCACCTGTGCCCCCTCCGGCAGGTCCGCTCTCCCCCCTCATCACCACGATCAGAAGCGTGTCCGGACTTGTCCGGTCCGCGCCGTATCCCGCAATATCGGGCGTCGGCGCCAATCCGTCGTGCGATGAAAGGGCGCCGGCTCGTGCCGACGCCCATGGTGCTGCCGAAACGCTTCGGCTCAGCTTTAGCTTTTCGTCGCGGCGCCGGCCTGACACGGGCCGGTGTGCGTGCTGACCACCTGCATCACCATTTCCATGTCGCCGCCGGTCGGGATCTTGCCCTTGGTCGTGATGGTCACGTCGCTCTTCTTCGCTTCCATCGTTCCGGCCATCGCCATGTCCATCGTCTGGCCGTTGGCGGTGCAGGTGCCCGCGACGTCGATCTTGCCGCCAGCGACATCCTTCTTCGACCATTTGCATTCGCCGCCGTTGCCCGAACCTTCCTTGGCGAGTTCGGCCGCGATATCCTCCTTGTCGACCTGTTCCTGCGTGAAGCACTGGTCCATGCCGCTCGCGCCTTCGACCATCTGCTTCATGCCGGCCTTCATCTCGTCGGGCATGCCGGGGACCTCGAACTTGACCAGCTTGACCTCGGTCTTCCAGTTGCCTGCCTCGCGCTTCACCGGGCCGTCGCTGTTTGCCGACTTGCTGCATCCCGTCACCGCCATGGCAACGCCAAGGGCCGCGATCGTCACAAATTTCCTCATATATTCCATCCTTCTGCTGGATTGGGCGATAACCCCGATGCGATCCATTTGGTTGCCGTCACGCCACGTTGTCGTGGCAGGCAAACGATACCATATTCCTCGTGATGGCAATCCAGATTCGCACCTCGCTCGACGAAATCGACACCAGCGGCGATTATGTCCCGCACCGCCCCGCACGTCCCGACAAGGTCGAGGGCGGCAAGCGCTTCGAACTGGTCAGCGACTATCAGCCCGCCGGCGACCAGCCGACCGCGATCCGCGAACTGGTCGACACCGCGCGCGCGGGCGAGCGCGACCAGGTGCTGCTGGGCGTCACCGGATCGGGCAAGACCTTCACCATGGCCAAGGTGATCGAGGAATTGCAGCGCCCCGCGCTGATCCTCGCGCCGAACAAGATCCTCGCGGCGCAGCTCTATGGCGAGTTCAAGAGCTTCTTCCCGAACAATGCGGTCGAATATTTCGTCAGCTATTACGACTATTACCAGCCCGAAGCCTATGTCCCCCGCTCCGACACCTACATCGAGAAGGAGTCGAGCGTGAACGAGGCGATCGACCGCATGCGCCACTCGGCGACGCGCGCGCTGCTCGAACGCGACGACGTGATCATCGTCGCCTCTGTATCGTGCCTTTACGGCATCGGGTCGGTCGAAACCTATTCGGCGATGATCTTCGACCTCAAGAAGGGACAGGTCGTCGACAGCGGAGAGATCATCCGCAAGCTGGTGGCGCTGCAATACAAGCGCAACGATCAGGCCTTTTCGCGCGGCAATTTCCGCGTCCGCGGCGACAGCCTGGAAATCTTTCCCTCGCACTATGAGGATATGGCGTGGCGCGTCAGCTTCTTCGGCGACGAGATCGAGGAAATCACCGAGTTCGACCCGCTGACCGGAAAGAAGATCGCCAACCTGAATTATGTCCGCGTCTTCGCCAATTCGCACTATGTGACCCCCGGTCCGACCCTGAAACAGGCGAGCGAGGCGATCCGGCACGAACTGGCCGAACGGCTGAAGGAACTGGAAACCGAAGGACGGCTGCTCGAGGCGCAACGGCTGGAACAGCGCACCAATTTCGACCTCGAGATGATCGCGGCGACCGGAAGCTGCGCGGGAATCGAGAATTACAGCCGCTTCCTGACCGGCCGCCTGCCGGGCGAGCCGCCGCCGACCCTGTTCGAATATCTGCCCGACAACGCGCTGCTGTTCGTCGACGAGAGCCATCAGACGATCCCGCAGATCGGCGCGATGTCGAAGGGCGACCACCGCCGCAAGATCACGCTGGCCGAATATGGCTTCCGCCTCCCCTCCTGCATCGACAACCGGCCGCTGCGCTTCGCCGAATGGGATGCGATGCGGCCGCAGACGGTCAGCGTCTCGGCCACTCCCGGCACGTGGGAAATGGACCGTACGCAGGGCGTCTTCGCCGAACAGGTGATCCGCCCGACCGGGCTGATCGACCCGCCGGTGATCATCCGCCCGGTCGAGGAGCAGGTCGACGACCTGATCGCCGAGGCCAAGGCGACCGCGGCGCAGGGGTATCGCACGCTCGTCACCACGCTGACCAAGCGGATGGCCGAAGACCTGACCGAATATCTGCACGAGGCGGGGCTGAAGGTCCGCTACATGCATTCGGACGTCGAGACGCTGGAGCGTATCGAGATCATCCGCGACCTGCGGCTGGGCGTGTTCGACGTGCTCGTCGGTATCAACCTGCTGCGCGAGGGGCTCGACATTCCCGAATGCGGGCTGGTCGCGATCCTCGATGCCGACAAGGAGGGCTTCCTGCGCAGCGAAACCAGCCTCGTTCAGACGATCGGCCGCGCGGCGCGCAACGTCGACGGGCGCGTCATCCTCTATGCCGACCGCATCACCGGCAGCATGGAGCGCGCGATGCGCGAGACCGACCGTCGCCGCGAAAAGCAGCAGGCGTATAATACCGAACACGGTATCACGCCGACCACGATCAAGCGCAATATCGGTGACATCATCGCGCATGTTGCGTCGAAGGATCAGGTCACGATCGACCTGGGCGACAACAAGCCCGACCATATGGTCGGCCACAATCTGCGCGCCTATATCGCCGAGCTCGAAAAGAAGATGCGCGACGCCGCCGCCGACCTGGAGTTCGAGGAAGCCGGCCGCCTGCGCGACGAGATCCGCCGGCTGGAAGCCGACGAACTGGGCCTGCCCCCGGACGAACAGGTCGCACCGCGCGTGGGACGCTCGAACGAAGGCAAGCCGGGAACGCGCAAGGGACGCTTCGGGAAGCAGAGCAAGACGAAGTGGGGGCGGTAGGCGATTGAATTGCCGCGCCTGGCGCATGGGTGTCCGCTAGCGGACACCCGTCACGATCCGATCCGAAACTATGAATGAGCGGCGGCCAAGGACGGCAGCGGATCAGGATTGGGTTGACATGAGCGATAATGTCTCGTATAAAGGACAAGTGATCGAAGTTCGGCGAACGCGTCAGTTCGATAAATGGCTCCGCGCTTTACGGGATCGTCGGTCCCTGTTGCGGATTGCCGACAGGCTGAGGCGCTTTGCATCCGGCCATGCGGGCGACACGAAGCCGGTCGGCGATAGTGTGTACGAGTTGAGGCTCGCATTCGGGCCGGGATATCGAATCTATTATATGTGGCGCGATAGCACGCTGGTACTTCTGCTGATCGGTGGCGACAAGGATAGTCAGGCGCGCGATATTGCGAAGGCCAAGGAACTGGCAAGGAAAGCAGACAATGGGATTGAAGACGACGCGCTTTGACCCGGCCGACTATATCGAAACGGCCGAGGATATCCGTTTCTACCTCGAAGCAGCGATGGAAGGGAACGACCCCAAGCATATCGCCTGCGCCATCGGCGATGTCGCCCGTTCCAAAGGCATGAGCGAAATCGCTCGCAAAACGGGCCTTGGCCGGCAGGCGCTTTACAATGCGTTGTCGGAAAACGGCAACCCGACACTGGAAACGCTGACCGCCGTGCTGGACGCGCTCGGCCTGCAATTGTCGGTGCAACCCAAAAAGGCCGCCTGACCGCTTCGACAAAAGGACGATCCCCGCCGACGAGCGCCCTTGCTCCCCTCCCGTGCGCTGCCTAGGGTCCGCGCGCAACTGGGGAGAATGAGATGAAATCTGGTCTGTCGCTGATCGCCTTGGCGCTTGCCTTCGCAACGCCCGCCATGCTGCATGCCGAGGATGCCCCCGCTGACAAGGTAAAGGCGGAAAAATCCACCGACTATGAGCCGCAGGTTCGCACGACGAAGCTGTCGGGCACGTTCGGGGGGCAGCGCGTCGCCTATGCCGCGACGATCGGCGAAACGATCCTCAAGAACAAGGACGGCGTGCCCGAGGCCGCGATCGTCACCACATCCTATGTCAGGGAACCGCGCGATCCCAGCCGCCCGGTGACCTTCCTGTTCAACGGCGGCCCCGGTTCGGGTACCGTGTGGCTGATGATGGGCGCCTTCGGTCCGAAGCGCGTGGCGATCCCCAGCGACGCGCGCGACGACGGCGCTCCGCCCTATCCGATCGTCGATAATCCCGATTCACTGCTCGACGTCACCGACATCGTATTCATCGATCCCCCGGGCACCGGCTTTTCGCATCTGATCGGCAATGCCAAGCCCGAGGATTATTACGGCGTGACGCAGGATGCGAAGGCGGTCGCCGAAGTGATCCGCCGCTGGCTGAACGACAATGGCCGCTGGAACAGCCCCAAGTTCCTGGGCGGCGAAAGCTATGGCACGACGCGTTCGGCGGCGGTCGCCAACCAGTTGATGAACGTCACCTACAATGACGTCGGCCTCAACGGCATCATCCTGATCTCGACCGTGCTCGACTTTGCGGCCGGGTCCGACGCGCCGGGCAACGAGCTGGGCTTCATCACCAACCTGCCCTCGATGGCCGCAACCGCGCTCTATCACGGCAAGGCGAGCGCATCGTCGGTCGAGCAGTTCGTCGAGGAAGCGCGGCAATGGGCGATCGGCCCCTATGCCGCGGCGCTGCTGAAGGGGCAGAAGCTGCAGGGCGACGAGCGCGCGCAGATCCGCCGCGAGCTTTCGCGCTTCACCGGCCTGTCCGAAACCTTTCTGGAAAATGCCGACCTGCGCGTGACGCCGGGCCGTTTCTACAAGGAATTGCTGCGCGATCGCGGGCTGACCGTCGGACGGCTCGACAGCCGTTATACCGGCCGTGACTACGACAATGCCGGCGAAGAGCCCGACAACGATCCCAGCTTCTATGGCATCGACGCGAGCTATACCGCCGCGATCAACAGCTGGTCGCGCGAAACGCTGGGGTTCAAGACCGACCGCGAATATCAGTCGATCGGCGGCATCGGGCGGCTGTGGGACTGGCGCATCGGCGGGCGCGACACCAACGCCTATCTGAACGTCGCGCCCTATATCGGGCAGGCGCTGCGCGAGAACAGCGGACTGCGCGTGTTCGTCGGACAGGGCTATTACGACTTCGCGACGCCCTTCTTCGCCGCCGAATATTCGCTGTCGCGCACCGGCATCCCGCAGGACCGCGTCGAATATCAATATTATGCCGCGGGACACATGATGTATATCCGCGACGAGGACCGCCACAAGCTGGCGTCCGACATCCGCGCCTTCATCCGCGCGCGGTAAGGAAATGGACAGGGGCGCTTGATCGGCGCCCCTTTTCCGTTCAGCGCAGAACGCCCGCTGCCGCCTGTCGCCGCGCGTAGATGAAGAGCGCGATCGCGATGATCCAGACGCCAGCATAGAAGACCATGGGGAACGTCCCGAACAGGCGCTCCAGATCGCCATAATGCAACCCGAACTGATAGAAGCTGCTGACCGCAAGCCCGACCAGCGAGGCGGCGAACGCCGTCACCGCATGCCGGCTGCGCGCGAGCAACAGGATCGACCCCAGCACCGCGCCCCAGACGCCGAGCGCCCAGCCGGCGCTGGCCCATAGCGGAAAGCCGTGGAAATAGGCCTGCTGCTCGGGCGTGAAAGCGCTCAGATAATCGGCGTTGCGCAGCTTGGTCATCGTATAGTCGAACGCACCGATGGCGTTCCACAACAGGGTGAGAATGCCGACGATCCACAGATGGAACGGCGCCTTGCCCATTTCGCTCATATCTTCCTCCCTCCCCCGGAAAAGACGGAGCGATATCTATCATGTCCCGCTTGGCAAATCATCACCCAAGCACGATATGGCCGGCATGTGCGTCGTCGCCCTCGCCCGCCACGTCCATCCCGACTGGCCGCTGATCCTTGTCGGCAACCGCGACGAGTTTCATGCGCGGGCCGCCGCGCCGCTCGCGGAATGGGGCGACGGCAGCGGCATCATCGCCGGACGCGACCTGCAGGCGGGCGGAACCTGGCTGGGGGTGCATCCCGCAAGCGGGCGCGTCGTCGTCGTCACCAACGTCCGCGGCGCCCCGCCCGATCCCGGCCGTGAATCGCGCGGCGAACTGGTCGCCGACCTGCTGCGTGGTGACGGGCACTTCGCCGACCCGCAGTGCGCCGACCTCGACCGCTTCAACGCCTTCAACCTGCTGACGGTCGACCGGGGCGGCGCGCGGCTGCTGACCAACCGGCCGGAACCGCGCGTCGAAAGGCTGACGACGGGAATCCATGCGCTGGCGAACGAGCCGACCGACAGCCCATGTGCGCGGGCGACACGCCTGCGCGCGGCGCTGGCGTCAGCAACCGCGGCGGCGGCCGATCCCGAAACCTTGCTCGACATGCTCGTCGCGGACGACGCCCCGGCGCTGTTCCTGCACGGCGAAGCCTATGGCACGCGCTGTTCGACCCTCGTCGCCATCGCGGCGGACGGACGCGCACATATGGTCGAGCGCCGATACGAAGCGGGCGGCCGCCCCATCGGAACGACCGCCCTCGATTTTCGTACCGGTTTCTGAAGCCGCGGCGTCGGCCTACTTCGGCGCGAGCACCATCAGCATCTGGCGGCCCTCGGTGCGCGGATGCGCCTCGACCTTCGCGATCTCGGCGGTCATTTCGGCCACCTTCTGCAGCACGGCGAGGCCGAGCTGGGTGTGGCTCATCTCGCGGCCGCGGAAGCGCATCGTCATCTTGACCTTGTCGCCCTCGCCCAGGAAGTCGAACACCTTCTTCATCTTCACTTCGAAGTCGTGGTCGTCGATGTTCGGACGCATCTTGATCTCCTTGATCTCCTGCGTCTTCTGCGTCTTGCGGGCGGCATTGGCCTTTTTCTGGGCTTCGTACTTGAACTTGCCCACGTCGAGGAACTTGCACACCGGCGGGTCGGCGTTGGGGGAAACCTCGACCAGGTCGAGGCCGACCTCGGCCGCCTGTTCGATGGCTTCGGCAGTCAGCATTACGCCCAGATTTTCGCCTTCCTCGTCGATCACGCGGACCTTGGGAGAGGCGATGAACTCATTGTATCGCGGGCCGTTCTTCGGCGGCATAGGCGCCAGCGGGCGGCGGGTCATGGGCGGGCGTATAGCTGTATCTCCTCACATCATTTCGACAGGCACGCGGGCGCCCATGCGAAACATGGGCGGATGCGCGCACTGTCCATATAGTGAACGGGCGCGCGCCGTAAAGGCCGCGCGTGCCGATCGGGCGACACTTTCCGCCCGACTGTGGCGCCTATGCCACGCCCCGGCGCGTCACCATTTGGCCGGGGCGGGATCGACGACGCGGAAACCGCCGGCGCCCACCTCGCTGACCTCAAGCGCGCGAACCGCGATGCCGCGATTGTTGAATCGGAAGATGCCGTCGATACCGCCGAAACCGTCGGCCGCGAGCAGCCGGTTCACCGGAAAGGCGGTGCCGGGTTTCCAGTCGCGCGCGATGCGCACGGTCAGCAGCACCGAATCATAACCGAGGCTGGCGAGCCGATAGGGCGCCTTGCCGTAGCGGGCACGATATTTGGTCGCGAGCTGGCCGTAGAGACCGTCGGAAACGCTGGCGAACCACGCGCCGCGCATCGCTGCGTTGCTGCCGAGCGAGGCGTCGGTATTCCACAATTCGGTACCCAATATCTGCTTGCTGCCCGCGCCCTTGACGATCGGCACGGCGCGGATCGCATTGCCGCCGACATCGGCGATCAGCACCGCGTCCATCGCACCACCATTGGCGAGCCGCCGCGCCGCGCCGGTCAGCGCCGTCGCGGTGCGATCATAGGTTTCGACCGCGACCAGCGTCCCCCCGGCTTCGCGCACCGCGTCGCGGAACGCGGCCGCCGCGCGGTCGCCATAGACATTCTTGGGCACCAGCGCGCCGAAGCGCTGATGCCCCTTGCCGCGCGCGAAGGCGACGACGCGCTCGACCGACTGGCCCGGCACGAAGCCCAGGATGAAGACGCCGTTGCCCGCGACCCCGCTGTCGTTCGAGAAGCTGAGCACGGGCACCTTTGCCGCGCGCGCGATCGGCGCGACCGCCGCGACATCCTCGCTGAGCAGCGGACCCAGGATCAGGCGATTGCCATCGGCGACCGCCTGCCGCGCCGCCGCCGCGGCGCCGAGCGCCGTGTCGTAGGTGGTGATGCGAACCTTGTCGGCGCGCGTGTCGAGCAGCGCCAGCGTCGTCGCATTGGCGATCGCGGTGCCGACGTCGGCATTCGCCCCCGTCTGCGGCACGAGCAGCGCGACGCGGTGGCGATCGGTGTCGGTCGGCAGGCCAGGGCCCACGGTCTCGTCGGGGTTTTCGGGCGGCGGCGGCGCCGCGGGACCGCCCGATTTGGGCACGACCTGGCAGGCCGCGAGCAAGCCGCCGAGCGCCAGCGTCGCCATTCCACGCAGCAACCGGCGCCGCCGCAACGCATTGTCTTGGCGCTTGACGACGCTTTCTGCCATTTTCGGCGACATGCCGGATTCGACCATTTCTCAATCTCCCTTGCCCGGTCTCTATATCGTGGCGACCCCCATCGGCAACCTCGGCGACATCACGCCGCGCGCTGCGGCGTTGCTTGCCCGCGCCGACGTGATCGCCGCCGAAGACACGCGCGTGACGGCGAAGCTGCTGTCGCACCTGGGTTTGCGCGTTCCGATGACCCCCTATCACGACCATAGCGACGAACGCGCGCGCGCCGCGCTGGTTGCGCGCATGGAAACCGATGTGGTGGCGCTGGTGTCGGACGCGGGCACGCCGCTGATCTCCGATCCGGGGTATAAACTGGTGCGCGATGCGCGCGCGGCGGGGCGGCGCGTCACCACCCTGCCCGGCCCCTGCGCCGCGATCGCGGCGATCACCCTGTCGGGCCTGCCGAGCGACCGCTTCCTGTTCGCCGGCTTCCTGCCGTCCAAGGCCAAGGCGCGCGGCGAGGCCATCGCCGAACTCGCCGGGCTGCGCGCGACTTTGGTCTTCTATGAAAGCGGGCCGCGCCTCGCCGCGACGCTCGCCGCGCTGACCGAGGGACTCGGCAACCGCGCCGCGGCCGTCGCGCGCGAGATCAGCAAATTATACGAGGAATGCATCACCGGCTCGCTCGGCGAACTGGCCGCACGCTATGCCGACGCGCCGCCGAAGGGCGAGATCGTCGTCATGGTCGCGCCGCCCGCCGACGACGCCGTCGAAGAGGCCGACGACGCGGCGGTCGACGATGCGCTGCGCACCGCGCTTGCCGATCAGCCGGTCGCCAAGGCGGCGAAGGCGGTCGCCAAACGCTATCGGCTCGACCGTCACACCATTTATGCCCGCGCGCTGGCGCTGAAGGACGAGGCGTGAACCGCGCGGTCGCCGAAGCGCGCGGCCGCCGCGCCGAAAATCGCGCCGCGTGGTGGCTGCGGCTGCACGGTTGGCGGATATTGGCCCGGCGGCTGCGCGTTCGCGTCGGCGAGGTTGATCTGGTCGCGCGGCGCGGGCGGACGGTCGCCTTCGTCGAGGTCAAGTGGCGCGACCGCGCCGCCGACCTCGACTTCGCGATCGACGCCTGGCGGCTACGCCGCGTCGCGGCGGCGGCGGAAATGCTCGCCCCGCGCTTCTCGCGGCCGGGCGACGCCATCCGTATCGACGTGATGCTGCTTGCGCCGCGGCGTTTGCCTCGCCATCTGGTCCACGTCTGGCAGCCCTGACGCGGCTCGCCTGGAAATTCGGTCGCCCCGGAAGGAGAATGAGATGACCCTGCGCGCCGCAGTGCAAATGGACCCGATGGACGGCATCAATATTGCCGGGGACAGCAGCTTTGCGCTGATGCTGAAGGCACTCGAACGCGGCCACACCCTCTATCATTACGACGTGCGTGGCCTGACATGGGAAGCGGGACGGCTGACCACTCCGGCGCATCCGGTGCTGGAGGTGAAGCGCGTGAAGGGCGACCATTACCGGTTCGGCGACCCCGTCACCCTCGACCTCGGCCGCGATGTCGATGTCGTGCTGATGCGGCAGGACCCGCCGTTCGACCTCGGCTATCTGACCGGCACCTGGCTGCTCGAGCGCATTCGGGACGAGACGCTGGTGGTCAATGATCCGGTGTCGGTTCGCAACGCGCCCGAAAAGGTGTTCGTGCTCGACTTTCCGCAGTTCATGCCGCCGACGATGGTCACGCGCGACCTGAACGCGGTGAAGGATTTCCACGCGCGGCACGGCGCGCTGGTGATCAAGCCGCTGCACGGCAACGGCGGCAAGGCGGTGTTCCGCATCGACGAGGCGGGCACCAATCTGGGCGCGCTGGTCGAACTGTTCGGACAGGTCTGGCCCGAACCCTTCATGGTGCAGCAGTTCCTGCCGAGCGTCAGCGAGGGCGACAAGCGCATCGTCCTGATCGACGGCGAGGTCGCGGGCGCGATCAACCGCAAGGCGGGCGAAGGCGAGTTCCGCGCCAACCTGGCGGTCGGCGGCTATGCCGAAGCGGCGGCGCTGACCCCGCGCGAAGAGGAAATCTGCGCCGCGCTCGCTCCCGCGCTCCGGGAACGCGGGCTGATCTTCGTCGGCATCGACGTGATCGGCGGCGAATGGCTGACCGAGATCAACGTCACCTCGCCCACCGGCATCGTCGCGATCGACAAGTTCAACAACAGCGACACCGTGGGGATGATCTGGGACGCGATCGAGCGGCGGGTCGGGTGACGGGTTCGATGACAGACGCGGATCGAACCGCCCTCCCCTCGCGTTAAGCCCCGCATGACCGATTTCATTCTCGATCTGATCCAGGCGTGGGGCTATTTCGGCATCTTCGTCCTGATGCTCCTCGAAAACGTCTTTCCGCCGATCCCGTCCGAGGTGATCATGGGGCTGGGCGGCGTCGCGGCCGCGCAGGGGCGCTTCGATTTCTGGACGCTCGTCGCGGTCGCCGTCGCGGGGACGACCGCGGGCAACTGGGTATGGTACGCGATCGGCCGCTGGATCGGCTATGAGCGGCTGAAGCCCTTCATCGACCGCCACGGCCGCTGGCTGACACTCGACTGGCGCGAGGTCGAGCGGCTGCACGCCGGTTTCCTGAAATATGGTCCCGGCATCGTCTTCGCGGCGCGCTTCATGCCCGTCGCGCGGACGATGGTGTCGCTGCCCGCGGGCATGGTGCGGATGAACCAGGCGAAATTCCTGCTGTGGACCGCCGCCGGATCGACGATCTGGATCGCCGCGCTGGCGGGCGCCGGGCAATGGTTCGGCAAGCGCTTCGCCGCGATCGAGCAGCTGGTCGGGCCGCTCGCGCTGATCGCGATCGGAACATTGATCCTGTTCTACCTGTGGCGCGTCGTCACCTGGAAGCCGCAGCGGCCCGGCGACTGAACGCCGGTCAGGCGCGCGGGTGCGCGTTGCGGTAGATGTCGAGCAGGTGCGCGGCGTCAACCGCAGTATAGACCTGCGTCGAAGCGAGGCTCGCGTGGCCGAGCAGTTCCTGTAACGACCGCAGGTCGGCACCGCCGGCGAGCAGATGCGTCGCGAAGCTGTGGCGCAGCGCGTGCGGTGTCGTGCGCTCCGGAAGCCCAAGGGCGCGGCGCGCCGACCGCACGCTCGCGCGCACGACGCCGGGCTGGAGCGGGCCGCCGCGCGCGCCGAGAAACAGCGGCGCCTCTTTCGCGATCGGCCATGGGCAGGCCTCGACGTAACGCGCTACCGCGGCGGCAACCGCGGGCAGGATCGGCACGATCCGCGTCTTGCCGCGCTTGCCGGTGACACGCAGCGTCTCGCCGAACGGGAGCGCGGCGCCGGTCAGCGACAGCGCTTCGCCGATGCGCAGCCCGGCGCCATAGAGCAGCAGCAGTAGCGCGAAATCGCGCGCGCCCGTCCAGCCCTGCCGGGCATTGTCCTCGACCTCGTGTGCAAGATCGAGCGCCTGGTCGGGCGCGACGGGGCGCGGCAGCCCCTTGCGGACGCGCGGCCCGCGCATCTGCGGTACGCTGGCATTCGAACCGCCGACGAAGCGCAGGAAGGTGCGGATTGCGGAGAGTTCGCGCGCGGCCGACGCGTTGCCAAGCCCCCCGGCGCGGCGCGCGGCCAGATAGGCGCGCAGGTCGCCGGCGGAGAGCGACCGCAGCATCGCCGCATCGACCGCACCGCCGCGATGCTCCATCAGGAAGGCGCAGAAACGCTCGGCCGTCGCGACATAGGCGCGGCGCGTATGCTCCGACCGGCGCCTTTCGTGCGCCAGATGGGCGTGCCAGTCGCGGATGATGTCCTGCGGCAAATCCGGATTCCGTTCGGGCTGAAAGGGCTTCGGAGGGCGAGTCTAGCCGGTCCGCACCACTTCCGAAAGAATCGAGTCGAGCAGCAATATCCCGGCGTCGGTGACCGCCAGCCGGTCGCCCTCCTGCCCCATGAGCCCCTGTCTCGCCAGTCGCGCCACCGCCCCCGCATCGATGAAGGCATCGCGTGCCAACCCGCTGCGCACTTCGACGCGCGTCAGGTCGACGCCCTCGATCAGGCGCAGGCCCATCAGCATCGCCTCGGTCGCGCGCTCGTGCGGCGGCAGGTCGGTTTCGACCTTCAGACCGTGGCCGTTGCGCGCGACGGCGGACAGGAAATTCTCGGGCTTGCGGTGCCGCTCGGTCGCCTGCGCGAGTCGCCGCCCGTGCGCGCCGGGGCCGATGCCGGCATAATCGCCATAGCGCCAATAGGTCAGGTTGTGCCGGCTCTCCTCGCCGCGGCGCGCGTGGTTCGACACTTCGTAGCGCGGCAGGTCGGCCGCGCGCGTCGCCGCCTGCGTCGCGTCGAACAGATCGGCGGCAGCATCGCCGTCGGGGATGACGAGATCGCCCTTCGCCGCGAGGGTGGCGAAGCGCGTCCCCGGCTCGATCGTCAGCTGATAGAGCGACAGATGGCCGGTGCCGAACGCCAGCGCCTCGGCAAGCTCCGCCTCCCACGCGGCGAGCGACTGGCCGGGACGCGCATAGATGAGGTCGAAACTGACGCGCGCGAAATACGCCTGCGCCGCGGCGATCGCCCGCCGCGCCTCGTCGCCGCTATGCGCCCGGCCCAGAAATTCAAGGATTTGCGGGTCGAAGCTTTGAACCCCTATCGATACGCGATTGACCCCGGCAGCGGCGAGCGCGGCGAAATTGGCGACTTCGACCGAATTGGGGTTCGCCTCCAGCGTGATCTCGCAATCGTCGGTCAGCCCCCACGCCGCGTCCGCCGCCGCGATCACCGCCGCGACCGTCTGCGGCGGCATCAGGCTAGGGGTGCCGCCGCCGAAGAAGATCGACGAAACCTTGCGACCCGGCAGCAGCGCCGCCTCGTGCCGCAGGTCGGCGAGCAACGCGTCGCGCCATGCCACTTGATCGACGCGCTCGCGAACATGGCTGTTGAAGTCGCAATAGGGGCATTTCGACACGCAGAACGGCCAGTGGACGTAAAGGGCGAGCGGTTCGGCCATGGGGAGCGATATAGGGCGCGGCGCGCGAATGTCAGCCGGCGATCAGGCGCCGGATATGATCGCGCACATCGTCCGGCCACTCCGCGATCAGACCGTCGAACGCCGCGCTATCGTCGCGGTACAGCGCGCGCAGCGCCTCTTCATAGCCCGGCAGGTTGCCGCACATATGGCTCATGAAATGATAGGCGGCATCCTTGCGCTTGCGACCGTCACCGGGCGCCCGGCTCGCAGCCTCGACCAGTCGGCGCAGCGCGGCGGAGGCGCCGCCGGGCTGCTCCGCCAGCCAGTCCCAATGCCGCGGCAGCAGCGTCACCTCGCGCGCCTTGACGCCGAGTCTCGGGCGACCCACCGACGGTGCCGGCGCGGTCGTCGCGGCGTCCCAATAGTCGAGGTCGACCGGCTTGCCGGTCGCATCGTCGAAAACGAGGATCGCGCCGAGGTCGCCCGGATAGCGCTCCTCCAGCCGTTGCCGGACGATCATGCGCGACCCCGATACGAGTGATGTGGCGCCAAGGAAGGCGGTTACGGTTTGAATATCTTGTTGCATGCCGGCCGATTACACCCGGATAAAATTGGGGTCAATAATATCCGGGTAAAATAAGCGATCAGCCGAAAACACCCGCCACCAGCTTCGCAAACGCATCGGCGCGGTGGCTGATCGCGTGCTTCTCGGTCGGGTCTATTTCCGCATAGGTCTGTGGCTTGCCGGACGGAACGAAGACCGGGTCATAACCAAAGCCCAGCGTGCCGCGCGGCGGCCAGGTCAGGCTGCCCTGCGCGCGCCCCTCAAAAACCTCGGCATGACCGTCGGGCCAGGCGAGCGCGAGGGTGCAGACGAAGCAGGCGCTGCGGTCGACCCCCGGTCCCTGTTCGGCGAGCAGTCCCTCGACCTTGCCCATCGCCATATACCAGTCGCGGCCGGCCCAATCTTTTCCCGGCTCGCCCTCGAACCATTGGCGTTCGGCCCAGTCGGCGGTGTAGACGCCCGGACGCCCGCCGAGCGCCGCGACCTCGAGTCCGCTGTCGTCGGCAAGCGCCGGCAGGCCCGCGGCGGAGGCGCTGGCGTGCGCCTTGAGCAATGCATTCTCGACGAAGGTCGTGCCCGTCTCGGCCGGCTCTGGCAGGCCGAGGTCGCCCGCCGACACCGAATCGATGCCATAAGGTGCGAGCAACGCCCGGATTTCGCGCACCTTGCCCGCATTATGGCTGGCGATGACGAGTTTGCCGGGAGCGAGTTTGCGGGTCACGTCAACGCCCCACCGCCTTCGCCTGCGCGGTGAAAATCTCGGTGCAGCCGATGCGGGCGAGGCGCAACAGGCGCAGCAGGCCTTCCTCGTCATAGGTCGCGCCCTCGGCGCTCGCCTGCACCTCGACGATCTGCCCCTTGCCGGTGAGCACGAAATTGCCGTCGGCCCCCGCGGTCGAATCCTCGTCATAGTCGAGGTCGAGCACCGCGGTGCCGTTGTGGATGCCGCACGAGACGGCGGCGACCTTGTCTTCGATCGGATCCTCGGCGATCGCCTTGGCGGCGAGAAGCTTGTCGACCGCGAGGCGCAGCGCGACCCACGCGCCGCTGATCGCCGCGGTGCGCGTCCCGCCATCGGCCTGGATCACGTCGCAGTCGAGTACGATCTGCCGCTCACCGAGCTTCTTCATATCGACGACGGCGCGCAGGCTGCGCCCGATAAGCCGCTGAATTTCCTGCGTGCGGCCCGACTGCTTGCCCTTCGCCGCCTCGCGGCTGCCGCGCGTGTGGGTGGCGCGGGGAAGCATGCCATATTCGGCGGTCACCCACCCCTGCCCCTTGCCGCGCAGGAAGGGCGGCACCTTTTCCTCGACGCTGGCGGTCACCAGCACCTTGGTGTTGCCGAAGGCGACCAGGACGCTGCCCTCGGCGTGAATGGTGAAGTCGGTTTCGATCGCGATGGGGCGCATCTGGTCGGGCGCGCGGCCGGAAGGGCGCATGTCGTATGTCTCCTCGTGAAGCTGTGCCGGCGCTTAGCGGCGTTGGCGTTCCGGCGCCACCCCTGCAATGCTTGCCCCCGCCCCGCCCCATCCCTAAATCTGCTTCCATGACCACGCCGCCGATCATCGAACTGACCACGCGCGCGCGCGACGTGTTCCGGCTGGTGGTCGATGCCTATCTGGAGACCGGCCAGCCGGTCGGATCGCGCACGCTGTCGAAACTCGCGACGCTCAACCTGTCGCCCGCCTCGATCCGCAACGTGATGCAGGACCTCGAGGAACTCGGCCTGCTCGCCAGCCCGCACACCAGCGCCGGGCGCCTGCCCACCGAGCAGGGGCTGCGCCTGTTCGTCGACGGGATGATGCAGGTCGCCGAACCGTCAGCCGAGGATCGCGCGCAGATCGAGGCGAGCCTGGCCGAGGGCGGGCCGATCGAAAGCGCGCTCGCGCACGCGACCGCCGCGCTGTCGGGCCTGTCGGCCTGTGCTGGGCTGGTGCTGGTTCCGAAGCACGAGCGGGTGCTGAAGCAGGTCGCCTTCGTCCCCATGTCCGACGAGCAGGCGCTCGTCGTCCTCGTCGCGGCCGACGGGACGGTGGAGAATCGCGTCATCGCGATCCCGCCGGGCCTCCAGCCCTCGACGCTGGTCGAGGCGGGCAATTATGTGTCGGCGATGCTTGCCGGCCTGACGCTGGCCGAGGCGCAGGCCCGCGTGCGGCGCGAACTGGAGGCCGAACGCATCGCGATCGACCGCGCCGCCGCCGACCTGGTGTCGCGCGGGCTGGCCATCTGGTCGGTCGACGGCACCGACCGGCCGGTGCTGATCGTGCGCGGTCAGGCGAATCTGCTCGACGAAAGCGCGGTCGGCGACCTCGACCGCGTGCGCCTGCTGCTCGACGAACTGGAGACGAAGCAGGACATCGCGCATCTGCTCGACAGCGCGCGCGAGGGCAGCGCGACGCGTATTTTCATCGGGTCGGAGAACAAGCTCTTTTCGCTGTCGGGTTCGTCGGTTATCGCCGCGCCCTATCATGGCAGCGACGGACGCGTCGTCGGCGTCGTTGGAGTAATCGGTCCGACACGCTTGAACTATGCGCGCATCGTACCCATGGTGGACTTTACCGCACAATCGCTCTCCAGACTGATACGATAGGGTTATGACGAACATCGAAAACGATACGCCAGTCGAAGACGGCCAGACCGAAGACTCCGCCGCCATCGAAACCCCGGCCGCAGAGCCGCAGGACGAGACGGCAAAGCTCGCCGAACAGCTTGCCGCGGTGCAGCAGGACCTGCTCTATGCGCGCGCCGAAACGCAGAATGTGCGCCGCCGCGCCGAAAAGGAGGTCGCCGACGCGCACGCCTATGCCGCGACCAAGTTCGCGCGCGACATATTGTCGGTCGCCGACAATCTGGGTCGCGCGCTGGCCGCGGTCAGCCCGCAACAGCGCGAGGACGAGACGTTCAAGGCGTTCGTCGCCGGTCTGGAAGCGACCGAGCGTGAGTTGATGGGCGTCTTCGAACGCCACGGCATCACTCGCATCGCCGCGATCGGCCTGCCGCTCGATCCGAACCAGCATCAAGCGATGCTCGAAGTGCCGAGCGACAAGGAGCCGGGCACGATCGTGCAGGAAATGCAGGCGGGCTACATGATGAAGGATCGCCTGCTGCGCCCCGCGATGGTCGGCGTGGCGAAGAAGGCGGATTGACGAAAACGCTCTCCCTTTGGGGAAGAGGGATGCGCAGCCTTGGCAACTCGTTGCCTGGGCGAAGCTGGGTGAGGGTTCAGGCGCTGGCGCAATAGCTCTCCCCCGCTGCGACTAGCGAACAAGTTCGCAAGTCTGCTGCCCTCTCCCCAAGGGGAGAGAGGAATTATGCCGCCTTGCGCATCTTCGCGAGCTTCTTCAGCACCATCTCGCGCTTCAGCCGCGACAGATGGTCGATGAAGAGAATGCCCTCCAGATGGTCGTGCTCGTGCTGGATGCACGTCGCCATCAGGCCGGTCATGCGTTCCTTGTGCGGCTGGCCGTCGGCGTCCTGCCATTCGACCGTCACCTCGGCGGGGCGCGTCACCTCGGCATATTGCTCGGGGACCGACAGGCAGCCTTCCTGATTGACGCTGTGCTCCTCCGAAAAGTCGGAGAAGACCGGGTTGATGAAGACGCGGGGGTCGCGAATCACCCGCTTCCCCTCTTCATCCTCGGGATCGGGTTCCTGAAGATCGATCACCAGGATGCGCTTCGGCACGCCGACCTGGATCGCGGCCAGCCCGATGCCGGGGGCGTCGTACATCGTCTCGAACATGTCGGCGACCAGCGTCTTCAGTTCGGCGTCGAACGTCTCGACGGGCTTCGAAATGACGCGCAGCCGCGGATCGGGGGTCTCTATGATGGGTAGCAGGGCCATGGGCGGGAGGTATGAACTCGCGGGCCCGCCGTCAACCCACCGGCCGCCGCGCGCGAAGAGCCTGCGCGAGCGTCCCTTCGTCGAGATAATCGAGCTCGCCGCCGACCGGCAGGCCGTGCGCGAGCTGGGTCAGGCGCACCGGAAATGATTCGAGACGTTCGGCGAGATAATGCGCGGTCGTCTGCCCCTCCAGCGTCGCGTTCATCGCCAACACCACCTCGTCGATGCCGCCCGCCGCGACGCGGGCGACGAGTGCGTCGATGCTCAGATCCTGCGGCCGCACGCCTTCGAGCGCCGACAGACGGCCGCCGAGGACATGATATTTGCCGGGGAAGAGCCGCGCCTTGTCGAGCGCCCATAGGTCCGACACCTCCTCGACCACGCACAGGCTGCGTGCGTCGCGGCGCGGGTCGGCGCAGATCGCGCAGGGATCGTGCGTATCGACATTGCCGCAGACGGTGCAGGTGACGAGCCGTTCGGACACGGTCTGGAGCGCGGCGAGCAGCGGCGCGAAGGCGCTTTCGCGTTTCTTCATCAGGTGCAGCACCGCGCGCCGCGCCGACCGCGGCCCGAGGCCGGGAAGCCGGGCGAGTTGCTGGACGAGGGCTTCAATCTCTTGCGATGCCATGACGGATGGTCTTAAGCGGCGCGCTGGAAATAACAATCACCTCCCCACCCGTTCGGGCTGAGCTTGTCGAAGCCCCGTCCTTATTCGGACGACGGCAAAGGGAAGAACGGCCCTTCGACAAGCTCAGGGCGAACGAAAAGGATGGGCCCGCAACCATGCGCATCGCCTTCATGGGAACGCCGCCCTTCGCGGTGCCGACGCTCGCCGCTCTGCACGCGGCGGGGCACGAGGTTGTGGCGGTCTATACCCAGCCGCCGCGCCCCGCGCGGCGCGGGAAGAAAGTGCAGCGCAGCGCCGTGCACGACTGGGCCGAGGCGCACGGCCTGCCCGTGCGCACGCCGAAAAGCCTGAAGGGCGCCGAGGAGCAGGCGGCGTTTGCGGCGCTCGACCTCGATGTCGCGGTGGTCGCCGCCTATGGCCTGATCCTGCCGCAGGCGGTGCTCGATGCGCCGCGCGCCGGGTGCCTCAACGTCCATGGCTCGATCCTGCCGCGCTGGCGCGGCGCGGCGCCGGTGCAGCGCGCGATCCTGGCGGGCGATGCCGAGACCGGGGTGACGATCATGCAGATGGACGCCGGGCTCGACACCGGTGCGATGCGGCTGATCGGACGCACGCCGGTCGATGGGAAGACGGCGGGCGAACTGACCGACGAGCTGGCGGCGATGGGCGCCCGGCTGATGGTGAAGGTACTAAGCGACCTCGATGCTTTTGCGCCCGAACCGCAACCCGACGCGGGCGCGACCTACGCCGCGAAGATCGACAAGAGCGAAGCGCGGCTCGATTTCCTGACCAGCGCGGTGCAGGTCGAACGGCAGATTCGCGCGTTCAACCCCGTCCCCGGCGCCTTTTTCGAACTCGACGACGAACGGTACAAGCTGCTCGCCGCCGAGGTCGTGCATCCGGCCGACACGGTCGCGGGCGCGACGCCGGGCATCACGCTCGATGATGCGCTGACGATCGCCTGCAACCCCGGCGCGATCCGCGCGACGCGAGTGCAGCGCGCGGGCAAGCCGGCGATGGACGCCGCCGAATTGCTGCGCGGGCGCCCGATCGCGAAGGGGGTGCGGCTGGCATGAAAGCGACCTCACTCCCTCACCACCCCGGACCTGATCCGGGATCCCGCTGCCGGGCGGCGCATAGCGGGACCCCGGATCAAGTCGGCATATATATCCCTCAGGCAAGTGGTGAGCTGTTCCCCGGCGAAAGCCGGGGTTCATGCGAGGCAGCGCCGTGCCATCTGGACCCCGGCTTTCGCCGGGGAACAGTGACTTGTCGAAAAGGGATAAGTGCCGATCAAGTCCGGGGTAACGGCAAGAAGGTTAGGCGCGTCCGATGACCCGCTTCGCTCTCACCATCGAATATGACGGCCGCCCCTTCATGGGCTGGCAGCGGCAATCGCACGGCCCCAGCGTCCAGCAGGCGCTGGAGGAGGCGGCCGCGCGCATCACGGGCGAGGCGGCGACGGTCCATGGCGCGGGGCGCACCGACGCCGGGGTCCACGCGATCGCGATGCGCGCGCATGTCGACATCGCCAAGCCGTTTACTCCCTTTCGCCTGATGGAGGCGCTGAACGCGCAGCTTCGCCCCGCCCCCGTCGCGGTGCTGGCGTGCGAAGCGGTCGCCGACGATTGGCACGCGCGCTTTTCGTGCCTGGGGCGCGCCTATGAATATCGCATCGTCAACCGCCGCGCGCCGCTGACCTGGGACAAGGGGCTGGCGTGGCAGTTCGCCAAACCGCTCGACGCGCAGGCCATGCACGGCGCGGCGCGGGCGCTGGTCGGACGGCATGATTTCACCACCTTCCGGTCGGTGCACTGCCAGGCCGAAAGCGCGGTGAAGACGCTCGACCGACTGAGCGTCAGCCGGCACGGCGACGAGGTGATCGTCGAGGCGGCGGCGCGCAGCTTCCTGCATCACCAGGTGCGCTCGATGGTCGGATGCCTCGTTCTCGTTGGGCAGGGAAAATGGTCGGCGCGCGACCTGAAAGCCGCGCTCGACGCGGCGGACCGCAGCGCGCTCGGGCTCAACGCGCCGCCGGATGGGCTTTATTTCGTGGAAGCGAAATATCCGTAACAAAGGTCGCCTCCGCGAAGGCGACGCATGAAAAAAGGGCGGCCCCGCGGGACCGCCCTTTTCGCTTGTCGGAATGCGGCGGGTTTAGCCCACCTTCTCCACATAATATTTCGGCGCATGCTCGTTGAGAATCTGGAGGATCTTCGCCTGCGCGGTCTTTTCGTCGCTTTCCTCCATCGCGGCGAGTTCGCGCGCGAGTCGGCTCGACGCCGCTTCGAAGATCTGGCGCTCCGAATAGCTCTGCTCGGGCTGATCGTCGGCGCGGAACAGGTCGCGCGTCACCTCGGCGATCGACACGAGGTCGCCCGAGTTGATCTTCGCTTCATATTCCTGCGCGCGGCGCGACCACATGGTGCGCTTCACCTTCGGCTTGGTGGTGAGCACCTGCAGCGCTTCCTTCAGCGTCTTGTCCGACGACAGCTTGCGCATGCCGACGCCTTCCGCCTTGTTGGTCGGGACGCGCAGGGTCATCTTTTCCTTTTCGAAGCGCAGGACATAGAGTTCGAGCTGCATGCCCGCGATTTCGGACTTCTGCAGTTCGATGACGCGCCCCACGCCATGTTTCGGATAAACGACATAGTCACCGACTTCAAAGACGAGCGTGTTTGCGGACATGCAAGTTCCTTTCTGTGGCCTTGCCGAGACGGGAAAAGCGCCAAAAGCCGGGTGCCTCCGCCCTCGCAGCGAGGGGGAACGAAGCAGTTCGGGCGGCGCTCGCCAGTCTATGACGACAAGGGATAGGCTCCATCGGAAACGACGAAAGCGCCCCCGGCCCAGCGGCGGGAAGAGGCAAACTGTCGGCGTGATGATAGATAGTATAACAGAGTCGCAACAAAATTGCCAGCCCCGCACGGAAATCCGCGGTTGGGCGCCTTGACGACCGGATCGACGCGTTTCAGGTTGAGACTGAATCACAGATAGGGATGCCGGCATGAAAGAGCAAATATGGTGGGTTACGGGCGCCTCGTCGGGGATCGGTGCGGCGCTGGCGCGCGGCCTGTTCACGCGCGGCGCAAGGCTGATCCTGTCGGGACGCAATGTCGCGGCGCTCGAGGAAGTGGCGAAGGATTGCGGCGCGGGCACGATGGTCCTGCCGTTCGAGGCGACCGATTTCGACGCGCTGCCGCGACTCGTCGAAGAGGCGTGGGGCTGGTGCGGCCGTATCGACGGGCTGGTGAACAACGCCGGCATCTCGCAGCGCAGCCTGGCGATCGACACCGATTTTTCGGTCTATGAAAAGATCATCGCGGTCGACCTGCTGGCACCGATCGCCCTTACCCAGCAACTCCTGCCGCGCATGATGGGTGCGGGCGGCGGCCAGATCGTCGCGATTTCGAGCGTCGCGGGGATCGCGGGCGTGCCGCTGCGCAGCGCCTATTGCGCCGCGAAGCACGGGCTGATCGGCTATCACGATAGCGTGCGCGCCGAAAACGAGCATCTGGGGCTCAAAGTACTGGTGGTCGCGCCGGGATCGGTCGCGACCAACGTCAGCCGCAACGCGCTCAACGCCGACGGCAGCGTGCGCGGGGAAAGCGACGCCGCGATCGACAACGGCCTGTCGCCCGAAACCGCGGCCGCGCAGATTCTGGACGCCGTCGCGCAGGGCAAACGCGAGATCGTCGTCGCGGAGGGCCCGGAGGCACAGATCGCCGCGCTGCGCCGCAGCGATCCCGACGCGCTGTTCGATCGGATGAGCGCGATGGTCCAGGCCGGCTATGCGAAACAGATGAAGGCCGAGCGCTAAGTCGACCCCTATCGTCATTACGAGCGGAGCGAAGCAATCCAGAGCGGTTTACGCAAGCTCTGGATTGCCGCGTCGCCTTCGGCTCCTCGCAATGACGAAACAAAGAAAAAGCCCCGCCGGATCACTCCGGCGGGGCTTTCTTTCACCCGGGACGGGAAGCGATTACATCGCGTGTCCCGCCAACGCCGCGAGCAGCAGCAGCGCGACGATGTTGGTGATCTTTATCATCGGGTTGACGGCCGGACCCGCGGTATCCTTGTAGGGATCGCCGACGGTGTCGCCGGTCACCGCGGCCTTGTGGGCTTCGCTGCCCTTGCCGCCGTGGTTGCCGTCCTCGATATATTTCTTGGCATTGTCCCACGCGCCGCCGCCCGAGGTCATCGACAGGGCGACGAACAGCCCGCCGACGATCACGCCGAGCAGCAGGGCGCCGAGCGCGGCAAAGCCGTTAGCCTGCCCCGCAACCGCCGAGATGACGTAATAGACGACGATCGGCGCCAGCACCGGCAGCAGCGAAGGAATGATCATCTCCTTGATCGCTGCCTTGGTGACGAGGTCGACCGTGCGCGCATAGTCGGGCTTCGAGGTGCCCGCCATGATACCGGGATCGCCTGCGAACTGTTCGCGCACGTCCTTGACCACGTCGCCCGCCGCGCGGCCGACGGCGGTCATCCCCATCGCGCCGAACAGATAGGGCAGCAGCGCGCCCAGCAGCAGCCCCACGATGACGTACGGATTTTCGAGGCTGAAATTGACCGTTAGATCGGGGAAGAATTCCCGAAGGTCGGTCGTATAGGCCGCGAAGAGAACCAGTGCAGCAAGCCCCGCCGAACCGATCGCATAGCCCTTCGTCACCGCCTTGGTCGTGTTGCCGACGGCGTCGAGCAGGTCGGTCTTTTCACGGACCGAATCGTCGAGGCCCGCCATTTCGGCGATCCCGCCGGCGTTGTCGGTCACCGGACCATAGGCGTCGAGCGCGACGACCATGCCGGCGAGCGCGAGCATCGCGGTCGCGCCATAGGCGATGCCGATCAGGCCCGCGAGCTGATAGGCGATGATGATCCCCGCGACGATGACGAGCGTCGGCAGCGCGGTGGCTTCGAGGCTGATCGCGAGGCCCTGGATCACGTTGGTGCCGTGGCCCGTTTCCGAAGCCTTGGCGATCGAGCGCACCGGACGGAAATTGGTGCCGGTGTAATATTCGGTGATCCAGATGATCAGGCCGGTGATGACGAGACCGAGCAGCGAGCAATAGAAGAGCGCGCGGCCGGTGAATTCGGTGCCCGCAATCGTCGCGTTCATGTCGCCGAGGACATAGCCGGTCGAAATCCAGATCGCCGGAACCGCCAGGATCGCCGAGACGAGGAAGCCCTTGTACATCGCGCCCATGACGTTGTTCGACCCGCCGAGGCGGACGAAATAGGTGCCGATGATCGAGGTGATGATGCACACGCCGCCGATCAGCAGCGGCAGCGCCATCAGGCCCGGCAGCAGGTCGCCCGCGCCCTTGAGCAGCAGCGCGGTCAGCACCATGGTGGCGCCGACGGTGACGACATAGGTTTCGAAGAGGTCGGCGGCCATGCCCGCGCAGTCGCCGACATTGTCGCCAACATTGTCGGCGATCACCGCGGGGTTGCGCGGATCGTCCTCCGGAATGCCGGCCTCGACCTTGCCGACGAGGTCGGCGCCGACGTCGGCGGCCTTGGTGAAGATGCCGCCGCCGAGACGCGCGAAGATCGAGATCAGCGAGGCGCCGAAGGCGAGCGCGACGAGGCCGTCGACGACCGTGCGGTCGTCGCCGCCGACCGTCCGGCCCATCTGGACCGTCAGCACCCAGTAGAAGACCGCGATCGCGAGCAGCGCGAGCCCGGCCACCAGCAGGCCGGTGATCGCACCGGCGCGGAACGCCAGCGTCAGACCCGCCTGCAGCCCCTTCTGCGCCGCCGCGGCGGTGCGGACGTTCGAGCGGACCGAGATGTTCATGCCGATGAACCCGGCAACGCCGGACAGGATCGCACCGATGGCGAAGCCCGAAGCCGAAATGGGACCGAGCGCCCAGAGGACGATCGCCGCGACGACGACGCCGACGATGGCGATGGTGCTGTACTGGCGCTTCAGATAGGCCTGCGCCCCTTCCTGGATGGCGCCTGCGATTTGCTGCATCTTTTCATTACCGGCCGAGGCGCCGAGCACCTGGCGGGAGGTAATGAATCCATAGAGCACGGCCAAAAGGCCGCACGCTATCGCGATCAAAACCGGATTCATGCGTGTCTGTTCCTTCCCCATTGAAGGAGGCGGACACAGGCTGGCAGTCGAGACGTCCGACTTGTCGATGCCGGTTCGCTCTTTCCCCTGATGCGACCGCCCCAATTGGTGGCGGGGTTATGGGAAGAAAGGCGGCCAAGGGCAAGCCTGGTTTTTCGGCGCCTCCGCCTCGTCCCGGATCAGTGCATGAAACCGAGCCGGTCGGGCAGTGCGACGCGCTGCGCTCCGTCGATCACCACGATCCCTTCGCCGACCCCGGCGTGGCCGATCGGGGTCACGGCGATATTGAGCGCCTCCGCCGTTGCACGGATGACGGCGCCGGCATCGGGATCGGCGGCGAACAATAGCTGATAATCGTCCCCCGCCGTGGTCGCCGCCAGCCGCGTGTCGAGCACGTCGGGGCGCACGGCGAGCAGCGCCGCCGACAGCGGCACCGCATCGAGCCGCAGCGTGATCCGGCAACCGCTCGCCGTCGCCATCCGCTGCGCGTCGATCAGCAACCCGTCGGACACGTCCATCATGGCGCGGACATGCGGCGCGAGCGCCTGCCCCAGTGTGAGCTGCGGCTGCGGGCGGCTATAGGCGGCGAGACACGTCTCGTTGGCGTCGATCTCCCCAAGTCGCATCGCGAGGCCGGCCCCGGCGTTGCCGATCGTCCCGCTGACCCAGAGCCGGTCGCCGGGCTTCATGCCGTTGCGCGACGGCGCACCCTCGGCCGGCGCCCGGCCGATGGCCGTCAGACCGAAGCTGCGCGGTGCCCCCGCCGGAACGCCGACGGTATCGCCTCCAAGCAGGGGCAGGCCGTAGCGGCGCAGCACGATGTCGAGTCCGTCGGCAAAGGCGGCGTCCCAGGCCGCATCGCCCGCCAGACTATAGCCGAGCAGCACCCCGACCGGCGTCGCGCCCTTCGCAGCCAGGTCGGAAAGGTTCACCGCGACGAGCTTCCATGCGACGTCCTGTGGGCGCTCGTCGGGGAGGAAATGCACGCCCTCGACGATCATGTCGTGGGTGAGGACGAGATCGCCCAGCACGGCGGCGTCGTCAGCGAGCCCGCGCGCAGCGGGATCGGTCGCGATGCCGCGCAGGCGGGCGATGAAATCGGCTTCGGTCACAACACAAACCCCGTTCGCCCTGAGCTTGTCGAAGGGCCGCCCTTTCCCTTGACGTCGCTAAAAGAAGGACGGGGCTTCGACAAGCTCAGCCCGAACGGCTGAAAGAACGGTTCACCCCTTCGCCCGCACATCCTTGCCGATCGCATCGAGCAGACCGTTGGCGAACCCTGCCTCGCGCCCGTCGAAGAAAGCCTTTGCGACATCGACATATTCGCTGACCACCGCGCCGACCGGCACATCGCCGCGCGCGATCAGTTCGTAGGCGCCGGCGCGCAAGATCGCTTTCATCGTGCGGTCGAGGCGGTCGAGCGTCCAGCCGCTCGCCAGCCGCGCGGCGATCGCGGCGTCGACCTCGGCCTGGCGCGCGAGCGCGCCCTTCACGATGTCGTCGAAGAAGGGGACGTCGGCCTCCACATATTCGGCATCCTCGATGATGGCGCCGATGCGATGCTGGTGGAATTCATGGAGCAGCTGTGCCGTAGGCGTGCCCTCCATCTCATGCTGATACAGCGCCTGCACGGCGGCGAGCCGTGCGGCGGAGCGGGACTGGGCGCGTTTGTTCATGGCTTTGCCTGTTCGAGTCTGTTCTGGACGCTGAGCGCATGGGCGGGAAGCCCCTCGGCCTCGGCGAGCGCGACCGCGGCCGGACCGATCGCCGCCAGCGCGCCCTCGTCGAGTGCGAGGAAGCTGGTGCGCTTCATGAAGTCGGCGACCGACAGCCCGCTCGAAAAGCGCGCACGGCGGCCGGTGGGGAGGACATGATTGGGGCCGGCGACATAATCGCCGATCGCTTCGGGCGTCTGGCGGCCGAGGAAGACCGAGCCGGCGTGGCGCACCTTGGCGAAGAGCGCGTCGGCTTCGGCCGCATCGACCGCGAGTTCGAGATGCTCGGGCGCGAGCCGGTCGCACAAGGGGATCGCGTCGGCCAGCGTCGGCACGATAACGATCGCGCCATTGGCATCCCAGCTCGCGGCCATCGTCCCCGCGGTGGCGAGCGTCGGGATGACTGTGGCGACCGCCGCCGCTACCGCATCGGCGAAAGCATTATCATCGGTGAAGAGGATCGACTGGCTCGTCGGGTCGTGCTCGGCCTGGCTGAGCAGGTCGGCGGCGATGACATGCGGGTCGTTCCGGGCGTCGGCGACGACGACGATCTCGCTCGGACCCGCGACCATGTCGATGCCGACGACACCGTAAAGCTGGCGCTTCGCCTCGGCGACCCAGGCGTTGCCGGGGCCGGTGACGACATCGACGGGCGCGATCCGATCGGTGCCATAGGCAAGCGCGGCGACCGCCTGCGCGCCGCCGACGCGCCATATCTCGTCGACGCCGCCGATATGCGCCGCCGCCATGACGACGGGATTGATCGTGCCGTCGGGTGTCGGCGTGACCATCACGATGCGCTCGACCCCTGCGACCTTGGCGGGAAGGATGTTCATCAGCACCGACGAGGGATAGGCGGCGCGTCCGCCGGGAACATAGACCCCCGCCGCATCGACCGCGCGCCAGCGCGCGCCGAGCCGCGCGCCCGCCGCGTCGCGATAGTCGCGGTCCGCCGGACGCTGCGCTGCGTGATAGGCGCGGATGCGCTCCGCTGCGAGGTCGAGCGCCGCGCGCAGGCCGGGCGCGAGCGCGTCATAGGCGGCGGCGCATTGCTGCTTCGAGATGCTCCAGCCGCTCGCGTCGAGGTCGAAGCGGTCGAAGCGGCGCGTATAGTCGGCCAGCGCCGCGTCGCCTTCCGCCTTCACCCGCGCGATGATCGCGGCCACGTCGGCCGAGACGCCCGAATCGCTTTCGCGCCGGTCGTCGACCAGCGCGTCGAAGGCGGCACGAAAACCAGGAGCGGAGGCGTCGAGCCGTCGCACTCAATTTCCTCCGGCGGGACTCGACACGGCCTCGCGGAACCGTTCGACCAGCGCCGGCACCTCGGCCGAGCGCAGCTTGAACGCCGCGCGGTTGACGATCAGCCGCGCCGACACCTCGCTGATCACCGTCTGTTCGGCGAGTGCGTTCTCGACCAGCGTGCGCCCCGTCGAGACGAGGTCGACGATATGCGACGCGAGTCCCAGCTTCGGCGCGATTTCCATCGCGCCGTTGAGCTTGATGCATTCGGCCTGGATGCCCTGCCCCTCGAACCAGCGGCGCGTCGTCGCGGGATATTTGGTCGCGACGCGGATATGGCTGGCGCCCCCGAAGTCGGCGGCGCCCGGCGGCGTACTGCCCGCCGGCCCGGCGAGCGACAGGCGGCAGTGGCCGATGCCGAGATCGACGGGCGCGTAAAGTTCCGAATAATCGAACTCGTCGATCACGTCGGACCCGACGATGCCGAGTTGTGCCGCGCCGTGCGCGACGAAGGTCGCGACGTCGAACGCGCGCACGCGGATCAGCGAGACATGCGGCTGGTTCGTCCCGAACACCAGCGCGCGGCTCTTCTTGTCGAAGAAATCCGCCGCGGGCTCGATGCCGACGCGCGCGAGCAGCGGCAGCGCCTCGTCGAGGATGCGTCCCTTGGGGATGGCAAAGATGATCGGTTCGGGCATAAGCACCGCGCCCATAAGCGGCGACGGGAGAAAGGGCAATGAGCGAGCGCTACGAGTTCATCGACATCGGCGCGACCGGCGCCGATGCGGTGCGCACCGCCTTCAGGAACCAGGTCGCCTATTGCCGCGCCGCCGACGCCCCCGTGACGGCGCGGATCGTCGCGGCGCTCGCGACGCTGATCGACGCGCCCGCGACCGGATTCGCCCGGCGCATGGCGGAATGGCAGGGCGCGCCGCTTGCCGACGCGCTGCCGCTGCGCGCCGCGGGCGGGCTGCATGCGCTGCACTTGTCGGGCGCCGCGCCCGAGCTTGCACCCATCTATGCCGATGCCGACGACATCAACGACGCCGCGATCGTCGCCGGAGTCGTCCAGCGGCAAGAGGCGGCGCTGCTGCCGTGGCTCGACGGTCCGCCGCAAACCAACGAGGCGGGGCGGTCGTCGAACTTCATCGCAGCGATGCTGTGGCTCGCCGAGCAAGGCCTGCCGCCGCGCTTCGACTGCCTCGAAATCGGGTCGAGCGCGGGGATCAACCTGATGATCGACCGTTATCATTACGATCTGGGCGGCGTGCATGTCGGACCTCGACCCGGCGCCATGGCCTTCACCCCCGAATGGCAGGGAAACCATCCGCCGCAGCTGCCGATCGAGATCGCGGCCCTGAAGGGATGCGACGTCGCACCGGTCGACCTGACCGATCCCGCGCAGGCGCTGCAGCTCAAGGCCTATATCTGGCCCGAGCATGCGGTGCGCTTCGCACGCATGGAAGCGGCGATCGCTGCCGCGCGCGAAAGGACACCGGATCTCGTCCGCGCCACCGCCGCCGATTTCGTCGAGGCCGAACTGAAGAAGCCGCAGGCCGCGGGCACGACGCGCGTGCTAATGCACTCGATCGTCTGGCAATATGTGCCCGAGAACCAGCAGATGCGCGTGACGACCGCGATGGAGGAAGCCGGCGCCGAAGCGACGCCCGACCGCCCGCTCGCCTGGATCGCGCTCGAAGCCAACCGCACCGTGCATCATCACGAACTGGTCGTGCGCCATTGGCCCGGCGGCGAAGCGGGCCGCCTGCTCGCGCGCTCGCACCCGCATGGCGCGTGGATCGAGTGGACCGGATAATCGGAAACGCGCGAACGGTTTTCAGGCGCTCGCCGCCGCGATCGGATTCGCCCCGGCCAGCAAGCTTCGGCATTCGGTGAAGACGCCGCCCAGCACGCTGCGAATCTCGTCCCATACCTGCCGCTCGTCGGCGGCATCGGCGGGAACGCTTTCGGCTATCACGTCGATCGTCGCATCGACCAGCCCGCGATACCAGTCGAACGATACCTGGAGCGTGAACTGATGATGCGGAACCGAATTTTCGAGCAATATTTCGATCTCGGTTGGGCGTTCGAGGCAATACATCAGGCAATAGAGGCAGTTGTCGACCATCTCGTGCTCCAGCGCCGAGGTCCGCCCCATTCCGTGCCGCTCGAAACTGGCCGCGGCGTCGGGGTGCCGCGCATAATAGCGCGCCATCACCACCGGCGTGATGTCGCCGATCGCGTCGGCCGCTCGCGTCAGGCTGCGATCGAGCAATTCCAGTTTTTGCGCACGGTCCATCTCCAACCTCTCCTTTTTTCAAAGGAGTATTTCAAATGCGGGTTTTAAGGCAAGCGTTATGCGCACCGGGATGATGCGCACGCGTCAGAGGCGCGCGGCGATCTCCGCCAGCATGTCGTGCACAGGCGTCGGCGCGGCGGGCGCATCCCAGCCCGCCTCGAGCGCGGCAACGCGTTCGAACAGCCGCTCGCTCGCCATGACGACGCGGGCGACCGGGGCATCGAAGCGGGCGCAGACAGACCAATCGGCCAGGACGGGATCGCCGATACGCGCGGCGCTGTCGTCGGGTCCGGCCCCCGGATCGCCGGCGATCATCGCGCGGCGGTGGAGCAGCCAGGCGATGATATGCATCAGCCGCGCCGTCGTCTTGAGCGATTCGCAGGCGAGCCCGACTTGAAGCAGGCCATCGCCGCCCGGATCGCGCATCGCTGCAAAGGCCGCATGCGCCTCGTCGGCGAGCAGCATCGCTTCGACATAGAGATTTTCGACCTGCGCGCGATGAACCGGCCGGCCGATTCCGCGCATGCCCGACTGCCGCTCGTCCATCGCGCGGCCATGCCACGGTCGCGGCGCGCACCGCAACGCCGCTAACCATCTTTCCGGCGCGCGACCGGACGGATCAGGCGATGATGTCGGGCAGAAGCTGATCCTCGCACCATGCGATCTCGTCCCGCAGCCGCAGCTTGTGCTTCTTCATCCGGGCGAGCTGGAGCTGGTCGGGAACCGCCGCCGCGGCGAGCGCGATGATCGCCGCATCGAGGTCGCGATGCTCGGTTCGAAGCCGTTCGAGGCGCTGGGCGATGTCTTCCGGATTCACGCCCGTCTCCTGCCACGGCCACCGCTGGTCCGCAACGGGGACCGGCCGGCCGAATCGTCACGACTTTCGGGGCAATTCATGTTTTACTCGGCCCTGCCCACCCGATTCGAAAAGGAGAAGGCCTCATGAGCACATCGCACCTTTCTGCCCTGAAGTCCCGTCACGCGGACCTCGACGCGAAAATTGCGAATGAAGAACGGCGCCCATCGCCCGATGCGGCCCTGCTGGCGCAGATGAAAAAGCAGAAGCTGAAAATCAAGGAAGAGAT
Organism: Sphingopyxis sp. MG; assembly: GCF_002953155.1. NCBI lineage: Bacteria > Pseudomonadati > Pseudomonadota > Alphaproteobacteria > Sphingomonadales > Sphingopyxidaceae > Sphingopyxis > Sphingopyxis sp. MG. Next base: position 1,037,573 of record NZ_CP026381.1, on the reverse strand, counting down.
GCTCGCGTTCGATTGAGCGAGCCCCCGACTGCTACCGCCGGCTGATGCCTTCCATCGCGAAGCGCGTCAGCGCGGGCGGTAGAAAGGCCCCCGGTTGAGCGCTGAAATGTGCGGGGGAACCTCCATTTTGCGAACCACCTGACGGCGCACCGCCTGCGGATCGACCGGCCGGTCGAACGCGACGCCGAACTTGCCGTCGCCGATCCAGACGATCCGCCCCGGCACCGGGCCGATGTTGCGCAGATCGACTTCGACCGCCCCGCCCTGTTCAAGCCCCCTGATCCGGCCCTGCACCTCGGCGAGCATGCCGCCCGCCGACAGGTTGCGGACGCGGACGAGCACCGTATCGGACGCCCCCGCGAATTGCAGCCGCGCCTGCATGAACAGGCTGTCGCGGTCGGCGCTTCGCGACAGCGCCGCCACTTCCTCGTCGACCGATGTGTGTTCGTGGGATTCCATGCGACCCGTTCCCCCGTTTGATTCAGGGGATGAATCTAGGCAGCAGCCCTTGCGATATTGTAAATGGCGCCGACGCCTTTCGGCCCCGCCGCAATCAATCCTCGCGCGAAATGCGCTCGTTGCGCTCGTGGCGCTCCTGCGCTTCCAGCGTCATCGTCGCGATCGGGCGCGCCTGAAGCCGCGCGAGCGAGATGGGTTCGCCGGTGACCGCGCAATAGCCATATTCGCCTTCGTCGATGCGGCGGATCGCGGCGTCGATCTTGGCGATCAGCTTGCGCTGGCGGTCGCGGGTCCGCAGTTCGATCGCCCAGTCGGTCTCGCTCGACGCGCGGTCGGCAAGATCGGGCTCGCGCAGCGGACCGTCCTGCAGATGCGCCAGCGTCGATTCGGCTTCGGAAAGGATCGACTTCTTCCAGGCGAGCAGGAGGCCGCGGAAATAATCCTGCTGCCGTTCGTTCATGAACGGCTCGTCCTCGTTGGGGACATAATCCGAATCGAGATTGGACCTGGCTTCGCGGAGGGCGTCGGCGCCAACATCGGCAATCTTGGTCGGCATAAGGGGCTCTCGCGTCCTTTCCTGTCGCCTTGCCGCCGAAATGGCGGTCCAAGGAATGCGCCGCGCCTATAACCAGCCGCAGGTTGGGACACAAGCGCCAAGGACCGATAGGCAGCCCCGGGTGAAGCGCCGCTGAACCGGTCCGACGCTCTCCACAAGCCCACCGCGCCCACCCATTCGATCGCCCGGCCGTTTACCAATGGACATGATTCGGTAAAAATCGTGCTGTTTTGGGACAAAGTAGCGCTTTAGAGTTGATTTCGATCCCATTTTCCCGCTCTCGGACAGGCAAACGCGGTTAACGCAATTGCCGTGTTCACAAAGCATTGGCCTTTTGCTCTTAGTGAAAGGCGCAATCGGTGCCGGCGGCAGCGCTGGGGGCACCTGCAACGGGAAAAGAGAGAGAAACCTATGTCTGTCCGAATGGCCCTCGCAAAGCTTTGTGCCTGCACATGCGGCGGCGCGATCATCGGCACCGGCGCGATGCAGGTCGCCGACGTGCCGCGAGCGAAGGCGCAGACGGTGCAGAACTGCTGCACCAAGAAAGTGGTGCGCAAGCGGCACGTGGCGCGCAAGCCGGTGAAGCGCGTCCGCCGCGTGGTCACGACGAAGCGGATCATCCGCACCGCCACCCCGCAGACGCAGGTGGTGACGCAGACGGTTCCGCTGCCCCCCATCCCCTATGCGCCCTTCCCGCAGCGCGGCGGCTTCGAAGGCGGCGGCGGCGGCGGTGGAGTCACCGTGATCGGCGGCGGCTTCGGCGGCGGTTTCGGCGGCGGCTTCTTCGGGGGTTTCTTCGGCGGCAGCAGCGGCGGCGGGAGCAGCGGCAGCGTCGTCATTACCTCGACAACCACGGGCGGTCTCAGCTCGACCACCAGCAGCACCTCGGGCGGGGTTTCCACTTCGACCGGCGGGGTCAGCACCTCGACCTCGACGGGTGGCGTCAGCACGTCGACCGGCGGCGTTTCGACTTCGACGGGCGGCGTCTCAACCTCGACGGGTGGCGTGTCGACCTCGACGGGCGGGGTCAGCACTTCGACCGGCGGCGTTTCGACCTCGTCGGGCAACGTCAGTTCCTCCTCTTCGAGCAGCAGCAGTTCCTCTTCGTCGAGCAGCAGTTCGTCCTCCTCGTCGTCGAGTTCCTCCTCGTCGGGCGGCGGCAGCTCGTCGAAGGGCGGAAGCTCGCACGGCGGGTCGTCACGCGGCGGCAGCTCGCATGGCAGTTCGTCCCACGGCGGATCGTCGCATGGAAGCTCGTCGAAGGGCGGAAGCTCGCACGGCAGCTCGGGCTGGGGCGGCTCGTCGGGCGGATCGGGCGGTTCGGGCAGCAGCTCGTCGAGCAGCAGTTCTTCCTCTTCGTCGTCTTCCTCGTCGTCGAGCGGTTCGAGCGGCGCGTCGACCTCGACCGGCGGCGCATCCTCGTCGTCGAGCAGTTCTTCCTCCTCGTCGTCCTCGTCGAGCAGCAGTTCGTCGAGCGGCGCGACCTCGTCGGGCGCGACGGGCGGCAGCAGCAGCTTCGGCGGATCGACGGGCAGCTCGTCATCCTCGTCGAGCAGCAGCTCCTCGTCGTCGTCGAGCAGTTCCTCTTCTTCGAGCTCCTCGTCATCGTCGAGTTCGGGCGGCAGCACGAGCAGCGGGTCGTCGGGCGATCCGACCCCGGTGCCGGCACCGCCGATGATGCTGCTGTTCGGCGCCGCCGCCGCGGCGCTGGTGATGCGCCGCCGTGCGGCCAACCGCGACGGCGACGACAGCGAAGCGGCGTAACGGGCCACTGGCGGCAGACGGCCTCGCGCCGGATGCCGAATGATGGGGGCCGTCCCTTGGGGCGGCCCCCTTTTTCGTGGCGGTCATGATTTCGGCCCCGGGATCGCCCTGCGTCATCATTGCGAGCGGAGGGGCGAACACAGGCTTGCACCGCCCGCTCCGCGCCGCCATAGCGCGGCCATGCACGATATCCGCCTGATCCGGGACGACCCCGCCGCGTTCGACGCGGGCCTCGCGCGCCGCGGCCTTGCCCCCCTGTCCGAAATCATCCTGGCCGCCGACGCCGCGCTGCGCGCGTTGCAGACCGACATGCAGGCCGCGCTCGCGCGCCGCAACGAGGCGTCGAAGGCGATCGGCCAGGCGATGGCGCAGGGCGACACGGCCACCGCCGAAACGCTGAAGGCAGAGGTCGCGGCGCTGAAGCAGTCGCTCCCCGAACAGGAAGCCGCCGAGCGCGCGCAGCTTGCCGCATTGCAGGACAGCCTCGCCGCGCTCCCCAACCTGCCCGCCGCCGACGTTCCCGACGGCGAGGACGAGGAAGGCAATGTCGAGATTTCGCGGTGGGGCACCCCGCGTACCTTCGCCTTCACGCCGCGCGAGCATGCCGATTTCGCCCCCGCGCTCGGCCTCGATTTCGAGACCGCGGCGCGGATGTCGGGTGCCCGCTTCGCCTTTCTGAAAGGGTCGATGGCGCGGCTCGAACGCGCGCTCGGCCAGTATATGCTCGACCGGCAGACCGGCGAGGCGGGCTATCGCGAATGCGCGACGCCGCTGCTGGTGCGCGACGAGGCGGCATTCGGCACCGCGCAGCTTCCCAAGTTCCGCGAGGACCTGTTCCAGACCACCGACGGCCGCTGGCTGATCTCGACGTCGGAGATGAGCCTGACGAACGCGGTGCGCGAGGAGATATTGCCCGAGGCCGACCTGCCGCTGCGCATGACCGCCCTCACCCCCTGCTTCCGGTCCGAGGCGGGCGCGGCGGGGCGCGACACGCGCGGCTATATCCGCCAGCACCAGTTCTGGAAGGTCGAGCTGGTGTCGGTCACCCGCCCGGAGGACAGCGACGCCGAACTCGAACGCAAGACGCGCGCCGCCGAGGCGATCCTCGAGGCGCTCGAGCTGCCCTATCGCCGGATGCTGCTGTGCGCGGGCGACATGGGCTTTTCGGCGCGCAAGACCTATGACCTCGAAGTGTGGCTGCCCGGCCAGGGCGCCTACCGCGAGATTTCGAGCTGCTCCAACTGCGGCGATTTCCAGGCGCGGCGCATGAACACCCGCTTTCGCCGCGAGGGCGCGAAGGGCAACGAGTTCGTCCACACGCTCAACGGCTCGGGGCTGGCGGTCGGGCGCACGCTGGTCGCGATCCTCGAAAATTATCAGCTGGAGGACGGCAGCGTCGATATTCCCGCGGCGCTGTTGCCTTACATGGGTGGGGTCACGCGGCTGACACCCATCACCTGACTACCCTCGTCACCCGGCCTTGGGCCGGGTGACGAAAAGAGAAAGAAACCAAGGTGCGCATCCTCCTCACCAACGACGACGGTTATCATGCCCCCGGCATGGCGGTGCTCGAAGCGATCGCACGGCAGCTTTCGGACGATATCTGGGTCTGCGCCCCGTCGGAGGAGCAGTCGGGCGCCGGCCATTCGCTGACGCTGTCCTATCCGGTGCGCGTCCGCCAGCATGGCGAGCGGCGCTGGTCGTGCACCGGCACCCCGACCGATTCGGTGATGATCGCGATCGGCAAGCTGATGCCCGAAAAGCCCGACCTGATCCTGTCGGGGGTCAACCGCGGCGCCAATCTGGGCGACGACATCACCTATTCGGGCACGGTGTCGGCGGCAATCGAGGGGGCGCTGGCCGGCATCCCGGCGATCGCGCTGAGCCAGGTCTATGCGCGCGAAGGCATGGGCGACACCGTTCCCTTCGGCGCGGCCGAGGCGTGGGGGGCGAAGGTTCTGGCGCCCCTGCTCGCGATGCGGATGGCGCCGCGGACGCTGATCAACGTCAACTTCCCGGCCGTCCCCGCCGACGCGGTGCGCGGGATCCGCGTCGTCCGGCAGGGCTTCCACGACTATAGCCGCGGCTCGATCGTCGAGGGCGTCGATCCGCGCGGCTACACCTACTACTGGTTCGGGCTGCACGGCATCGAGCATTCGCTGGGCGCCGACAGCGACCTCGAGGCGATCGACGCCGGCTATATTTCGGTGACGCCGCTGCAACTCGACCTGACCCACGACGCCTCGCTCGCTGCGTTGCGGAGCGCCTACCAGGGCTGAGCGGAAGAGAGGCGATGCCGATCCGACGCTTGATACATTGGCACGATCGCTCTTGAATATAACACATCGTGTCCCCGCGCAGGCGGGGGCCTATGGCTGTGGGGATTCGGGTTTCGGCACGGTTTTCCCTTCCGCCGCCCTGACCTTGTTTGGCAATGATCCCTTTTCGACAAGTCACCGTTCCCCGGCGAAAGCCGGGGTCCAGGTGGGGCAGCGCCGCCTCGCATGGACCCCGGCTTTTGCCGGGGAACAGTTCCTGATTTGCCTGAAGGACATATGCGCCAACTTGTTTCAGAGCCTGCCCCGGACCCGATCAGAGGGTCCATGGTCCCCCCTCGCCTGAAAGTCGGCACAGAAGGGAAGGTTCGGCCATGAATGCTGAACGAGTTCAGTATGACGGACGAGGCAGCGCGCCGAACGCCGACTCCCCATAGACCATAGAGCGTCTTGACGCCGACGCCGGCTTTGCTTTGCGCTGGGCTCCCGCCTCCGCGGGAGCACACGAGTATTTTCGCGATCCGCTTCGCTGAAACGGGCGTCCCATGCCCTCCGATCGCTCAGTTTCTGTTCCGAAATGAAACAGATGGCTGGTGTTCGCTGCCTGGCTTTGGCAAGGAAGCGGTGTGGGGGCGCTTATTCACCGTATCGGGCCGCTTGTGGGCGCGGCATTGCTGGGCGGCTGTATTCCAGCGGCCATGTCGCCGACGCCGCGCGCGACCGCACCGGTAGCCAGCGCGTCGGCGCCGTCTACCGCGCGTGACGATTTCGAACGGCGCTCGCTGGGCGAGGTCGTTGGCGGCGACGCGCGGCAGACCTGGACGCTGAAACCCGTCACCGCCGACGCGCGCGCGGTCACGGCCGGCACCTATACCGTGCGGCCGGGCGATACGCTGCGCGCGATCGGCGCGATGACGGGCGCGGGTTCGGAGGCGATCGCGATGGAGAACGACCTCGCGCCGCCCTACACGCTGCATCCCGGCCAGACGCTCCGCGTTCCCGCGGGCCTCTATCATCGCGTCGCGGCGGGGGAGACGGGCATCGGCATCGCACAGGCCTACGGTGTCGACTGGGGGGAGGTCGTCACGATCAACGCGCTCGGCGAACCCTATATCCTGCGCGTCGGCCAGCGGCTGCGCTTGCCGGCCGAGGCACGGGCCCAATCGCCGCGTGCCGTCGACGTGGCGGCACGCGCGGCATCCTTCACGCTCGACATCGACGACATCGCGACGGGCAGCCAGCCCGCGCTCGCCGAAAGCGGGCGCCCTGCAGCGGCCAGCGCGGTGCCAAAACACCCGGTGACGACGGCAATCGCGGCGCCGGCCGCCTTTTCCGGCCGCTTCCGTTGGCCGCTCGCCGGTCCGGTCATCGCCCGCTTCGGTCCGCTGGCGCCCGGCAAGGTCAACGATGGCATCAACATCGCCGCGGCGCAGGGGACGCCGATCCACGCCGCGGCGGACGGCGTCGTCGCCTATGCCGGCGACGAGATCGCCGTCTATGGCGGCCTGATCCTGATCGACCACGGCGGCGGCTGGATGAGCGCCTATGGCCACGCAGGCGAAATCGCGGTGCAGCGTGGGCAGGCGGTGAAGGCCGGCACCGTGATCGGCCGCGCCGGCGCGAGCGGCCAGGTCCAGTCGCCGCAACTCCATTTCCAGCTCAGGAAGAATCGGTTACCTGTCGATCCGATGAAGCAGTTGCCGCCCCGATAGCCGCCGATGGCCAGACGACTACCCCGGAGCGTCCAGCGCCAGTTCGACGTCCTGCGCCGCGCGACCCGCTGGCCGATCTGGGCCGACTTGGTCACGCGGCTGGGTGTCGCCTTCCTGCTGATCGGGATCGCGGTGGCGATCCACTGGGTCGGGCGCGACGGGCTGGTCGATCACGAGGACGGTGCCATCAGCTTCCTCGATGTCGTCTATTTCACGATGATCTCGGTCACCACCACCGGCTTCGGCGACATCACCCCGGTGTCCGACCGGGCGCGGCTGGTCGAGGCGGTGGTGGTCACGCCGATCCGCATCGCCGTGCTCTTCATCTTCGTCGGCACCGCCTATCAATTCGTCCTCAAACGCACATGGGAAAAATGGCGCATGGCCCGCATCCAGGCAAAGCTCACCAACCATATCGTCGTTCTCGGCTTCGGCGTCAGCGGCAGCGAAGCCGTCAAGGAACTGATCGTGCGCGGCACCGATCCGTCGAAGATCGTCGTCATCGACCCGGCGCGCGGGCGCGTCGCCGCCGCCGAGCACATGGGCTGCAACGTGATGGAGGGCGACGCGTCGAACGACGACACGCTGCTGCACATCCGCATCAACGAAGCGAAGAGCGTGCTCGTTTCCGCCGGGCGCGACGACACATCGATCCTGATCGTGCTCACCGTGCGCCATCTCGCGCCGCACGTTCCGATCAGCGTCGTCATCCGCACCCAGGACAATGAATTGCTCGCGCGGCAGGCGGGCGCCAACAACGTCATCAACCCGGTCAGCTTCACCGGCCTGCTGCTCGCGGGGTCGGCCGAGGGCGCGCATGTTGCCGACTATATGGCCGACCTCGCGGCTGCCGGCGGCCGGGTGCAGCTGAGCGAGCGCCGGGTCAGCCCCGAGGAGATCGGCCGCGGCCTCGACACGCTCGCCAGCGGCGGGCGCGGCCTGCGCCTCTATCGCGGCGGCAAGCCCTACGGCTTCTGGGAACCCGAAGCCCAGGCGCTGCAGGCGGGCGACCTGGTGGTCGAGGTCGTCCCCTGCAAGGACAGCGAAGCGCAGGCGTAGCCCGCCCGACGCGCGACAATCCCCGTATACTACTGCGTCGCGGTTTCAATTTGCCGCATGGCGGAAAGCCCATGAACCGCCTGCAACGGCGCCTTGGCGCGCAAAATGCCGACGGAATGTAAAAAGGCGCTTGCTTTTCTCGCGAATGACTCGCAATAGCGCGCCATTATTTCCATCATGGATCAAAAAGGGGGCATGAATGTCATTCTTGCGTTTGCGTGAATCACTGGCGGCAGCGGCGCCGGCCTATCTGGCTCTGGGTTGCTTCGGCCTCGCCGTTTCGCCCGCGGCCGCCCAGGACAACGGATCGGAAGCGAAGGCGCCGCGGCTCGGTGGGGTCACCGTGACCGACACCGCGATCGACGACGAAGGCTATAAGGTCGACCGTCCGTCCTCGCCGAAATTCACGCAGCCGCTGCGCGACACGCCCCAGACGATCCAGGTGATCGACAAGCAGCTGTTCAACGAACAGGGGGCGACGACGCTGACCGAGGTGCTGCGCAACAGCCCCGGCGTCGGTACCTTCTATGCCGGCGAGAACGGCAATACGACGAGCGGCGACGCGATCCGCATGCGCGGCTTCGACACGTCGAACAGCATCTTCGTCGACGGCATCCGCGATCTGGGCTCGATCTCGCGCGACATCTTCAACACCGAAGCGGTCGAGGTTCAGAAAGGACCGGCGGGCACCGACAATGGCCGCACCGCACCGACGGGCGCGATCAACATGGTGTCGAAGCGGGCGTCGCTCGAAAGCGCGCTGTCGGGCACGCTTTCGGTCGGCGTCGACGGGCAGAAGCGCGTGACGGCCGACGTCAACCAGACGCTGGGCGACCAGAGCAACAGCGCGTTGCGGCTGAATGTCCTGTGGCAGGACAGCGATGTTCCCGGCCGCGATCATGTCGAGAACCAGCGGCTCGGTCTCGCCGCCTCGCTCGGCTTCGGTCTCGAAACCGCGACCCGCGCCTGGCTCAATCTGCTCTATGTCGATCAGGACAATATTCCCGACGGCTATGTCCCGACGATCGCCCTCCCCGGATGGCAGCCCCAGTCCGGACAGGAAGCGCTGGCCGGCCATCCCGTCGATTCAAGGAATTTCTACGGCACGCGCAAGGATCATGACGACGTCAGGGCGCAGATGGCGACATTCATCGTCGAACATGATTTCTCCGACAATGTGCGGCTGTCCAACGTCGCGCGCTGGGGCGAGACCAGGCAGGATTATCTGCTGACCGCATTCATGTCGACGAACGCCAACATCGTCGGCGATCCTGCGAATCCCAACGACCTGTCCGCCTATACGATGACGCGCGGCAACCCCACGATCCGCGATGCGCGAAACCGCATCCTGACCGACCAGCTCAACCTGCGGGCCGATTTCGCGACCGGGGCGATCGAGCATAATCTGAGCGTCGGTGCCGAGATCACCAGCGAAAAGCAGATCACCTACGGCCACAGTTCCTCGGGCACCCTGCCGGTCGCCAATCTCTACGATCCCGACTGGAACGACACGAGCAACTACACCCATTCGCGCAACGGCACCGCTTCGCGGGGCAAGACGAATACGCTGGCCTTCTATGCCTTCGACACCGCGAAATTCTTCGACGGGCTCTTGCTGGTGACCGGCGGCATTCGCCTCGATCATTACAAGACGACCTATGTCAGCACGGCCGTCTGCAACAACGGAACCGGCCGCGGCGCCGTGCCCTGCGGTACCGCGCCCGTAGGCTCGATCGTGACCACCGCCGACCTGACGGCCAAGGACACGCTGTTCAACTGGAAGCTGGGAGCGGTGCTGAAGCCCAGCGAGCCCGTCAGCCTCTATGTGAACTATGCGCTGTCGCAGCAGCCCCCGGGCGGCGACAACTTCACCCTGGCCACTGGCAACAGCGCCAACAACCCGGACTTCGCTCCCCAAAAGGCCAAGACGATCGAGGCCGGCGTCAAGCTGGACGCACTGGACGGCGCACTCGCCTTCAACGCGGCGGTGTTCCAGACCAAGGTGCTGAACGAGGTCAACGCCGCCGACCCGTCCGACATCCAGAGCGGATCGAAGCGCGTGCGGGGCTTCGAACTGTCGGTCGTGGGCAACATCACCGACGACTGGTCGATCTCCGCCGGATACGGGCATCAGAAGACCAAGGTCACGAACGGCGGCGCGGTCGCCGTCGACGGCAGCACCGGCCTGACCTACGCCCCCGACGACAGCTTCTCGTCATGGACCAGCTATCGCGCGCCCTTCGGGCTCGAGATTGCCGGCGGCGTCCGCTACACCAGCGGAATGCGGCGCGGAACCGACGGCGCGGCCGGCACGCCGCCCCGCACCCAGGGCTACACGGTCGTCGACGCGCTGCTGGGCTATGCGGTCAACGACAATGTCACGCTGCGGGTGAATGCCTATAACCTGTTCGACAAACATTATGTCGCGGCGATCAACAAGAGCGGCTATCGCTACACGCCGGGGCAGCCGCAAACCTTCCTGTTCAGCGCCGACTTCCGTTTCTAGGTCGGCGCGGAACGGGCCTGGGCGGGGGACGTGGCGCGCCCCCGCCTTCGCCGTTTGAAAGGATCTGGATCGGCATGTTGCTGCATATTCCGAACATCCTGTCGGCCGAGGAGGTGGCGGCGGTCCGCGCCCGGCTCGACGACGCCGAGTGGACCGACGGGCGCGAGACGGTCGGAGCGCAGGGTGCCCGCGTCAAGCGCAACGAGCAATTGCCCGATAACCTGCCGCTGAAGGCCGAACTGGGAGCCACGGTGCTCGCCGCGCTGCAGCGATCGCCGCTGTTCTTCGCCGCCGCGCTGCCGCGCAAGATCCTGCCGCCGCGCTTCAACCGCTATGCGGGCGGCGGCGAATATGGTTTCCACGTCGACGGTGCGGTGATGCGTCTGGGAGAGGGCGAACATCTGCGGTCGGACCTGTCCTGCACCCTCTTCCTCAACGATCCGACCGACTATGAGGGCGGCGCGCTGGTCATCAGCGATACTTATGGCGAGCATCGCGTCGCGCTGCCAGCGGGGGACGCCATTCTCTATCCTTCGAGCAGCCTGCACCGCGTCGAACCGGTGACACGCGGCGCGCGCATCGCATCCTTTTTCTGGATTCAAAGCCTGGTGCGGGACGAAAGCCTGCGGCGAATGCTTCTCGAACTGGATACGGCGATCCAGAAACTCACCCTCGATGGGGCCGATAATGATGCTGTCCTTCAACTCACCTGCGTCTACCACAACCTGCTGCGACGCTGGTCGGAAACCTGAACGCGAGGCCCGAGAGCGCTTCGCCGCCGTGCCCCTGCCCCGGTCCGTCCGCCCGGTCGAGGCGGCCGGAGGGCCCGGCGGCGCCGTGCATCGCTATGGCGAGGCATCGCGCCCCAACCCGATCGCCGCCGGACTGGCGCTGTTGCTGACCGCGGTGCTGATCGCCGCGCTCGTCCACAGCGGGATTCGCCACGCGCACACGAAGGCGACCAGGCTGGCGGTGGTCAACCTGTCGATGGCGCCGCCGCCGCCACCGCCCGCACCCGCCGAGACGCCGCCGCCGCCGCAGCCGCGCGCCACCATGCCGCAGCCGCTGGTCGTGCTGCCCAATCCCCGGCCGTTGCAGATTGCGGTTCCCGACCCCGAACCGGCCGCGCCGATCGCGGTTTCCGTTCCGGCCGCTCCCCCGGCGCCGCCCGCTCCGCCGGCACCGCCGTCGACGATCCAGGCCGACGACCTTGCGACGCGCATGCTGTCGGGGCCTCCGCCGCGCTATCCGACCGAAAGTCGCCGCCACCGCGAGCAGGGAACGGTGCTTCTGTCGGTGACGCTGGGCGTCGACGGATCCGTCGCGGCGATCAGCGTTGCGCGAACCAGCGGCTTTCAGCGCCTGGACGAAGCCGCGCTGCGCGCGGTGCGGAAATGGCGCTGGGCGCCGACCATCCGCAACGGCGAAGCCGTGCGCGTCAAGGGCGTCGTCGAAATCCCCTTCATCCTGCGCGGATAGGGTATCAATCGAGCATCGCGCGCCACGCGCGCGACACATATTCGCGCTCGTCCGCGATCAGGCAGGCAGCGAGCCCGTGGGCGTCGGCCATGTCGAGCGCCGCCGCCGGCCCGGCGACGGTCAGCGCGGTCGCCCAGCCATCGGCCATCATGCAACTGCGATGGATCACCGTCGCCGACGTTATGCCGTTGCGGATCGGCAGACCGGTGCGCGGATCGAAGCTGTGCGAGTAGCGGCGGCCCTCTATCTCCAGACCACGCCGATAATCACCCGACGTCGCCACCGACAGGTCGTGCAGCGCAATGCGCCAGGGCAGCCCGTTCCAACCGGGCGGCGGCTCGACATCGACCCACCATGGATGACCGTTGGGCCTGATCCCCTCGCCCCGCAGTTCGCCCCCCACCTCGATCAGGAAATGGCGTACGCCGGCGTCGCGCAGCCGCTCGGCCGCGAGGTCGACGCCATAGCCCTTGGCGATGCCTGACAAATCGAGCGATGCGCCCTCCTCGCGGCGCAGCTTCCCGGCCTGCCGGTCGAAGGCGATGCCGCCGCGCGGCGCGGCGATCGAGGGGTCCGGGCGCGCCGCCACCGGCCCCGCGCTGCCGAAACCCCACGCCTCGGTCAGGCGCCCCAGTCCCGGATCGAAAGCGCCGCCGCTGGCGTCGGCGATGGCGAGCGCCGCCTCGACGACCTGTAGCAGTTCGGAAGGGACCGCCTGCCACGCCCCGGCCGGGGCGCGGTTGAAGCGCGACAGGTCGGAGTCCGGCTCCCACTGGCTCATCTGCGCGACGACGAGATCGAGCGCGCGCTGGACGACGGCCGCCGCATCGCGCGGCGGCGCGACGGCCTGCAGGCTCCAGTCGGTCCCCATGCTGGTTCCCGAAAAGCGCTCGATCCCCGCCGGCGCATCGCGCTTCGCAAAGGCGGCGGGGGTCAGCGCCCGCGGGATGAGGACGCGGTCGTTCAGGGCGCCATCACCTCGAGCGTCGTGACATAGCTCGCCCGGCGCTGCGGCTGGGCCGGCGCCGCGCCCTCTTCGCCCTGCTCGGCACGCGGCGTGGTGACGTTGACCCAATAGAGGCCCGCCTCGGGCCACGTCACCGTGACGCGGCCGTCGGCACCGGTCGTCAGGTCGATCTGACCGAGCTGGTCGCGATAGCGGATGCCGCCGGGGATCACGGTCACCGTCAGGCCCGCCGCGGGCTTGCCGTCGAGCAGGAACTGGAAGGTCGCCGCCTCGCCCGCATAAAGGTCGTTCGGATGCGTCACCGGGACCAGTTCGATCCCCTTGCCGGTCGTCTGGAACACCGTCGTCGTCGGTTCGCCGACGGTGACGAAAATCTCGTTGCGGTTGTTCGATTCCGCCGTCCGCACATTGGTCGCGCCGGCGGGCAGCCGCTCGGCAAGGTTGGCGGTGGTGGTGCCGCGCGGCAGGCGCTCGGTCTTGCCGTTCAGGTCATAGCTGCCCATCAGCGCGTCCGACGCGGTTCCGATCTTCCACGTCCCCTTCTGCGTCAGATGGACGTCGAACGTGCTGCGATAGCGGCCGGTCGAACCATGCTCGATCTGCGCCTCGCTGCCGTCGGGCGCCCAGGCCTTGATCCCGTCGAGCCGCAGCGGCTGGTGCTCGAAATAGAAGAGGTCGTTCGACACCGCCGCATCGACCGTGACCCAGACGTCATCGCCCGACAGCACGGTCGCCGACGGCATCATCCACTGCCGATGCGCGCTTGCCGGCGTCACGGCCAGCGCCGACAAGGCGATCGTCGCCGCCAGTCCCAGGATTCGCTTCTTCATCGTTCGCCCTTTCGTATCAACGGAATGAGATGGAGACGGCGCCCAGCTCGCTGGTGCCCGCGGCGCGGCCGCCCGCGCCCGCCTTCGCCGGCCAGGTGAAGGGGATGCGCAGCAGCTCGCGCCCCCCGACCTCGCGCGCCGCCTCTATGACCAGCGTATATTGCCCCGGCACCGTCGCGCCGAGCTGCGCGCGCGAAAAGCTGACCTTGTGCGTCCCGGGTGCACGCGTCGCGCCAGTGACGCCGTTCGCGGGAAAGGTCATCGAGCGGCCCGACACGCGCCACCACTGGCGAACGTCGCGGAGCCATTTCGTGCCCTCGCCATTCTTCATGTCGTAATCGTACCAGACCGCGACCGTCTTGGCCGGGGCCCCCTCCTTCTCCACCCAGATGGCGACATAGGGCCGATGATATTCGGCGACCTTGAGCCGCGGGATGGTGACGGTCACGTCCATCGTGCCCGGCGCGGCGGCCAGCGCCGGGGCCGCGAGTACGGCTGACAGCGTTCCGCCGATCAGGATCGTCCGCATGGGTGAAGTCATGGCTGTTGCCCTCCTAGTGAATAGAGACGATGGCGATTGCGGCGGGGATCGCAAGCCCGGCCGCGACGATCGGCCAGGTCGATCTGCGCTTGGCCGCGTGAAGCTGAAGCAGGAACAGCCCGGTGATCGCGAAGACCAGGCAGGCGAAGGCGAAGATGTCGATGAACAGGCTCCACGCGCCGCCCGAATTGCGCCCCTTGTGCAGGTCGTTGAGGTAGGAGATCCAGCCGCGGTCGGTAATCTCCGCGCTGACAGCACCGGTGGCGCGGTCGATCGCGACCCAGGCGTCGCCGCCCGGACGCGGCGCGGGCAGATAGACTTCGCCGTCCGACCATTCGGCATCGGCCGACACCTTGACGGGGAAATGCGCCTCGACCCACGCGGCGACGGACGGGGGCAGCGGCGCCTTTTCATCCGCCTCGCCGGCGGGGGCCGCCCTGGCGAGCTGATCGAGCAGCGGGGGGGGCAATTGCGCCGTCCGCGCCGACACCTGCGGCGCCGCCTCGATATCGGCGGCATGGTTCAGCGTGAAGCCGGTGACCGCGAACAGCAGCAGCCCGATCAGACAGATCGCCGAGCTCATCCAGTGCCACGTGTGAAGCTGTTTCAGCCAAAAAGCCTTGCGCCCGCGCTTCGGACCGGCTTGACGTGACGATGATCGGGACATGATAGGCGAAAGGTTCCGTTGCACAGCGCGATGGCAGTCGCCCTATCCAGAACGATTCTCAATAGCAACAGAGAGATTGTCGCAAATCCTCTCAAATTCCGCGAAATGAGGCCGGTCAACTTCGATAGCTGTCCGCTGCTGGCGGCCGGAAGGATCACCGTCTTTGTGAGGAGCCGTAGGCGTCGGAGCGACCTCCAGCCATCGGCTTGCCTTGCCGATGGCCGGAGATCGCTTGCCCGGCCGGCGTCGGAGGACGGCTTCGGTCAGCCCCCGATCGTTGCAGCCTGACGCCGCGAATTCTGCGGCGGCGTTTCGGGCTCGGCCGGCAATTCGGCCGCAGGCCGGACGGTCATCCCCAGCGCCGCGGCGACGCCGGCCCCATAGGCGGGGTCGCAGCGGGTGCAATTGTCGATGTGCCGCTGCTTGATGAAGGCCGGCGCATCGCCCATCGCCCGCGCCGTATTGTCGAACAGCACCTGCTGTTGCTCCGGGCGCATCTGCTGGAACAGCTTGCGCGGCTGGGTGAAATAATCATCGTCGTCGTCGCGGAAATTCCAGTGCGCCGCGTCGCCGCTGATGCGCAGCGGCGGTTCGCCATAGTCGGGCTGCTGCTGCCACTGGCCGAAGCTGTTCGGCTCGTAATGCGGGCGGCTGCCGTAATTGCCGTCGACCCGTCCCGCGCCGTCGCGCTGGTTGCTCATCACCGGGCAGCGCGCGGCGTTGACCGGAATCTGGTGATAGTTGACCCCGAGCCGGTAACGCTGGGCATCGGCATAGTTGAACAGGCGCGCCTGCAGCATCCGGTCGGGCGACACGCCGATTCCCGGCACCAGGTTTGACGGCGCGAAAGCGCTCTGTTCGACATCGGCGAAGAAATTGTCCGGATTGCGGTTGAGTTCGAACTCACCGACCTCGATCAGCGGATAGTCCGCCTTGTACCACACTTTGGTCAGGTCGAAGGGGTGGAAGCGATAGGTCTCGGCATCGGCCTCCGGCATGATCTGGACATACATCGTCCATTTCGGGAAATCGCCGCGCTCGATCGCCTCGTACAGGTCGCGCTGGTGCGATTCGCGGTCGCCGCCGACCAGCGCCGCCGCCTCCGCATCGGTCAGGTTCGCGATGCCCTGCTGGGTCCTGAAGTGGAACTTGACCCAGAAGCGCTCGCCCGCCTCGTTCCAGAAGCTGTAGGTGTGGCTGCCGAAACCGTGCATGTGGCGATAGCTTTTCGGGATGCCGCGGTCGGACATCACGACGGTCACCTGGTGGAACGCCTCGGGCAGCAGCGTCCAGAAATCCCAGTTGTTGGTGGCGCTGCGCATGTTGGTGCGCGGGTCGCGCTTCACCGCCTTGTTGAGGTCGGGGAATTTGCGCGGGTCGCGCAGGAAGAAGACCGGGGTGTTGTTCCCCACCATGTCCCAATTGCCTTCCTCGGTGTAGAATTTCAGCGCGAAGCCGCGGATGTCGCGCTCGGCGTCGGCCGCGCCGCGCTCGCCCGCGACGGTGGTGAAGCGCGCGAACATCTCGGTCTTCTTGCCCACTTCGCTGAAGATTTTCGCGCGGGTGTAGCGGCTGATGTCGTGAGTCACGGTGAAGGTGCCGAAGGCGCCCGAACCCTTGGCGTGCATGCGCCGCTCCGGGATCACCTCACGCACGAAATTGGCGAGTTTCTCGTTGAGCCACACGTCCTGGGCGAGCAACGGGCCGCGCGGGCCGGCGGTCAGGCTGTCCTGATTGTCGGGCACGGGCGCGCCGAATGCCGTCGTCAGATGGGAAACCGGGCACTGGCCGGCGTCGGGATGCGTCTTGGTCATGGCAGTTCCTCCTCTCGAAATGGCGATACCCCCTGTTAGACCGGCAAGCTCAATTCATCAGCTTCATAAAAATCGTCATTCTCATCGAAAAAGTCGATCAAGATTGATCGCAACGCAAGGTAAGGCTGATGAACCCGGGCAGTTCCTTCGAACTATCCGCGCAGGATTTTCGCCATGGCCTTCCCGCGGGCCAGTTCGTCGACGAGCTTGTCGAGATAACGGATCTCCCGCATCGTCGACTCCTGAATCTCTTCGAGACGAACGCCGCAAATCACGCCCGTAACCAGCGATCGCAAGGGATTCATTCGAGGCGCCTGGGCGAAGAAATCCTCGAAGCTCGTCTGCTTCGCCAGTCGATCGTCCAGCGCCTTCTGGCTGTATCCCGTCAGCCAACGGATGATCTCGTCCACCTCGGCCCTGGTGCGCCCCTTTTTCTCCGCCTTGGCGATATAGTGGGGATAAACGCTCGCGACGCTGACCGAATAGATGCGATGCTTCGCCATGCGTCCTCCTCCGTCGCCATGAGCCGCGCGCCGGCTGCGCCGACCGATCATAGCATGAGAGGGAGGTTTGACCGCTATGGTGAACTCGGCCTGCTCTATGTCGATCTCGACATCGCCTTACCGGACGGAGAACGGTCGAATGGCCGGAAGCGGGCTTCGTCCGCGTCCGGCCACGAAGCGGGAATGGCGCACGGCTGCCGCCGCGCCAAATGCGGGCGCCTATCGGAACTTGAAACTCATGTTGACGCCATAGGTCACGGGCATGCCGGCAAACCGGATCACCGCATCTCCGCGCCGCGCCCGCCGACTTATGGCAAGACCTGGACGGGCAAGATCGCGCTGGCGTCGGCGCTGTTCAAGCAACCGCGACCACGGCCCGAAAAATAACCGCCGGCGGCTACTTCCCCTGTGTGGCCAGGACGCGCAGGATGTTGCCGCTCCACATCTTCTCGATATCGGCGTCCGAATAGCCTGCCTGCTTCAGCCGTTCGGTGACCTTCGGCAGCGCCGAAATATCCTCGATCCCCTTCAGCCCGCCGCCGCCGTCCCAGTCAGCTCCGAAGCAGACATGATCGACGCCGCCGACCTCGATCGCGCGCAGCACCATCTTCATATAATCCTCGAAGTCCGCCGCCCACATCGTTTCGGTCTTGTCGAGTTCGCGCCACTGGCGCGTCAGTTCGGCCTGCGCTTCGGGGGCCAGTTCGCCGATCCGCTCATAGTCGGCGAACAGCTTCGCGCGCGGCGGCGACATCTTCATCTCCGACATGTAGATGGTCGAGATGCACATCGCGCCGCCCTTCGCCGCAAGCGCCTTCAGCCGCCCCTCGTCGAGGTTGCGCGGGTGATTATGCGCCGAACGCAGGCTCGAATGCGAAAGCAGGATCGGATATTTCGACAGCGCGAGCAGTTGATCGAAGGTTGCATCGGACGAATGGCTCGCGTCGATGACGATACCGAGCCGGTTCATCTCGGCCACCCACTTTTCGCCGAGCGGGCTGAGGCCGTTCCAGCGCGGCTTGTCGGTCGCGCTGTCGGCGAACTGGTTGTTGAGCCCGTGCACCGGCCCCGCGAGACGCACGCCCTTGTCGTAGAACTCGCTGAGCAGCGACAGGTCCTCGCCCAGCGGATAGCTGTTCTCTATCGACTTGAAGGCGATCAGCTTGCCTTCCCTGTCGAGCCGCCGCGCATCGTCGGCGGTGCGCGCCGCGCCGATGGCGCCGCTGTTGGCGGCGATCATCCGGTCGATGCTGTCCGAACGCTTGCGAGCGTGCGCGAGCGCGGCGGCATAGCCCGCCGCGGTCAGCGGTCCCTGATCGGTGTAGATGGCGAAGAAGCCGCCATCGAGATTGCCGTCCTTCATCCGCGGGATGTCGAGTTGCGACAGGTCGGTCGCGAGGATGTGGCGGTCGGCGAAATTCCATCCCTGCCGATCGAAATGGAGCGGCGTGTCGAGGTGGGTGTCGAGCACGAGCATCCGGCTGTGCAGCGGTGCCTCGGCGGCCTTCGGCTTGTCGCCGCCGGTCGAACAGGCGGCGAGCGCGGTCGCGCCGAGCAGAATGGCGATGCGTTTCACTTCTTGTCCTCCACAGGCTTCAGGTCGAGGTCGTGATAGTCCCAACTGAAATCGGCGATCTGGCTGACCGCTTTCATCGTCACCCCGGTCACCTTGCCCCCGGCATCGAGCGCGAAGGTGACATAGGCGGGCTCTATCGCCGGATCGTCGAAATCGGTGACAAAGCTGTCATACTGCCAATGCTTGAGGCGCCCCGCCATCCGCGGCGTCGAGGTGAAGTCGATGCTCAGCCCCTTCGCGCCCGCCCCGATCACGACGTCGCCATACCAGGGATCGCGGTAGCGCCCCGCATAGCCCGCGAGCGGCAGCGACGGGCCCGATTTGGCGGGCGACGCCTTCGCCTGCTTGAGATATTCGACCCCACCCGCGAGCCGCGCCTGATACCAATCCTCCCATTTCCGGGTCCAGCCATAGTCGGGCTGGTCCAGATAATGGTCTAGCAGTTCGTAGGTCAGGCCGAGCAGCATGCCGCTGTCCTCGCTGTTCATCATGATCGCGAAACCGACATTCTTGTCGGGGATCATCACGACGCGGGTGATCGACCCGAAAACGCCGCCGCTATGCTGGATGATGCGGTGGCCGCGATAGTCCTGCACCTGCCAGCCGAGCGCATAGGCCTGCTGCGTCGGCTGCGCGGGTTTCAGCGTATCGGGCAGCGGGGTGATCGGCATCGGTGTCACCGGCGCCC
The DNA here is from genome assembly GCF_002953155.1 of Sphingopyxis sp. MG. NCBI lineage: Bacteria > Pseudomonadati > Pseudomonadota > Alphaproteobacteria > Sphingomonadales > Sphingopyxidaceae > Sphingopyxis > Sphingopyxis sp. MG. The sequence continues at coordinate 1,018,176 of NZ_CP026381.1, read as the reverse complement.
ACATCTCGGCCGCCTGCTTCTCGCTGAACAATCGCTTGCCGTCGGGGAGCGCGCCGTGCGCGAGCTGGATATTGAGCCACGCCGCCATATCTTCGGCGCTGAGCGCGAGGCCGCCCGCGGGCGCGCCGTTGCGGCCGAGCTCGTCGCGCTCGTCGAGCGCCTGCTGCGGCCCGATCCCGCGCAGCACGCCCGACAGGCGCGCGTGCGGCCAGCTCCGGTTCGCGATGCGGAAGCGGTCTTCGCTGTCGCTCGTCGCATTCTTCATGCCGCCCGCGCGCAGCACGCGCTCGCGGGTGAAATCCTCCCAGGTCTGACCAGTGACCTCCTCGATCAACTGCCCCGCGACCGCATAGAGGATATTGTCATAGGCATAGGCCGAACGGAAGCTCGTCCGGGGCTTGAGGAACGCGACGCGTTCGGCGGTCTGCCTGCGGGTCAGGCTGGTGCGCGGCACGAACATCAGGTCGCCCTGCCCCAGTCCCAGTCCGCTGCGGTGGACGAGCAGGTCGCGGATCGTGATCTCGCGCGTTACCCACGGGTCGTACATCCGGAACCACGGCATATGCTCGATCACCGGGTCGTCCCACCCGATCCGACCTTCGTCGACGAGCACCGCGAGCGCCGCGGCGGTCATCGCCTTGCCGGTCGATCCGGTCTGGAAGATCGTCTGACCGTCGATGGGCGCGCTCTCGCCGAGCTTGCGAACGCCCCAGCCGCGCGCGAGCGTGGTCCTGCCGTCCTCGACGATCGCGATCGAGACGCCGGGCGCGCCGACCTTCTGCCGCAGCACCTCGACGCTTTCGCCAATGTCGGCGGGCGGGTCGGCCCAGACGGGCGCGGCCGCCGACAGCAGCAGCGACAGGGCAAGCAGGCGAACGGGTTTCATGGCAAGACCTCCCTTCGAGGAGCAGACGACGGACGCAGCAGGCGCCAGGTGCCGAGAGTGATGAGCGGCACGACAAAGACGGCGAGAAACAGCCAGGCGAGGAAGCGGTATCCGCTGGCGATGAGCTCGACGAGGCCGATCTCGCCCGCGACGAACATGCAGCCGGTCAGGATCACCGCGCCGATCAGCGCCCGCGCGCCGGCGCCGAGCGCAGGCCGACCCCGGCTCTCGACCGCGCCCGAGATACGCTCGTTGATCGCGTGCACCGCGCCCGCGCCACTTTCGAGCAGCGCCGCGAGGATCATCATCTGGAACAGGATGTGAAAGCCCGGCACCTTCATCTGGCGCAGCAGGAAATCGGACGGCAGGGTCTCTGCCCCGATCGCGGGATAGAAGGCGATCATCGCGACGAAGAAGAGGATCGCCGGCAGCATCGACAGCGGCCCCGCGATCAGCCCCGCGACGACCGCGTCGCGCTGGCTGGTCAGATGTCGCAGCACCGGCAGGATAACCACCGCGCCGACGATATTGTAGCTCGCATAGGTGATGCCCCCCGCCATCCAGCCTGCCGATGGCGGCGGCGCGGCGGCGAACCCCTGCCCGATCAGCCCGCCGAAGCTGGCGAGCGCAAGGATCAGGAACAGGCCGTAGACGGTATAGAGAAGGATCGAGACATATTTGAACATCTGCTCGACGGCGCCCGTCCCCCAGGCGGTGACCGCGACGATCGCCACCGCCAGCAGCGCCGATCCCGCCCATTCGGGCCAGCCGAAGGTGGCGGCGCCGATCGCCGCCGCCGCCGCGCCGAACACTGCGAGGATCAAGATGACGAAGACGATATAGGCCGCCTCGAACGCGACCCAGGCGGGGCCGAGAAGCCCCTTGAAGAAGGCGCGATAATCATATGCGCCGAGTTGGCGCGCGAGCGCGAAGGTCAGCGCGGCGATGACGCTCCAGATGCCGGTCGCGAGCAGCATCGCGGCGAGCCCGCCCCACGGCCCCGAGGGCACGAAATATTCGGCAAGCTCGCGCCCCGTCGCATAGCCGCCGCCGATGATGACGGCTTTCAGCGCGAAGCCAGGGAGCAGGAAGCGCTGGAACCAGTTGGGGTTCGCCGCGCCCGCCGTCATGCGAGAATGGCGTCCACGAGCGCGGCGAAGCCCGGACCGCCGCGGATCGGGTCGGCGACCGGCAGGCCGAGCCGGTTGCGCTCGGCCGCCATCAGCGCTTCGGCGCCGTCGGCGTCGAAGATCGAGGTGTTGAGGCTGACACCGCCGCAGCGGATCGCGGGATTGGTGCGGCTGCCGAGCCGGACTGTCAGGTCGATCACCTCCTCGATGCTCGGCAGGGCGAAATTCTCCATTCCCAGGATCACCTTGCGGGTCGGGTCGTGGCAGACGACGAACACGTCGGGCTGGCTGCCGTGCAGCAGGCCGAGCGACACCGCGGCATAGGCGGGGTTGAAGATCGATCCCTGCCCCTCGATCAGGTCCCAATGGTCGTCGGGCGCGTCGGGGCTGAGCATTTCCGCCGCCCCGGCCTCGAAATCCGAAACCACCGCGTCCATCGGCACGCCGCCGCCGGCGATCATGATGCCGGTCTGGCCGGTGGCGCGAAAGTCGGCGTCGATGCCGCGTTCGCGAAAGGCCCGGTGCAGCGCCAGCGCGGTATATTTCTTGCCGAGCGCGCAATCGGTGCCGACGGTGAGCAGCCGCTTGCCGCTGCGCTTGCGCCCGTTGCCGATGGGGATCGTCGGCGGCGGGGTGCGGACGTCGATCAGCCGCCGCCCGGTCCGCCGGGCGGCCTCGACGAGCGCGGGAACGCTCGTCAGCCTGGTGTGCAGGCCGCTGACGATGTCGAGCCCGGCCTCCATCGCCTCGACCAGCACCGCCACCCACGTATCGCCGATGACGCCCCCCTGGTTCGCAACGCCGATCACCAGCGACCGGGCCCCGGCCGCGCGGGCATCGGCGGGCGACAGGCGCGGCAGGCCGGTGCTGACCGTGCAGCCGGGCGCCGACCATTCGCCGACGCAGCGGTCCGCGGCCCAGTCGGCGAGGCCGAAGGCGGTCTTGGCATAGCCCGCCTCGGTCGTATCGCCGAGGAACAGGAGATAGGGTTGCGGCAGTGTCAGGCTGTCGGCCAGCCTGCCGAGGGGGGCATTCATCTTTTTCACTCCGTTCGCGTCAAAAGGCCATGTCGAGCGCGACGCCGATCGTCCGGGGCTGCAACGGCGAGATGGCGAGGAAACTCGGCCGGTTGAGTCCGTCGGCCATCGTCGTGCGCGCCATCTCGCCCTTGTTGTCGAGCAGATTGCGCGCATAGGCCCGCAGCGTCCAGTGGTCGTCGAACACCAGCGACGCGTTGAGATCGACCGACGTATAGGGTCTGGCACGCGCGACGAGCGGGTCGCTCTCGACCAGCGAGAGCCGGCTGCTCGCATGGCGGATGCCCGCGCCGAAGCTGCCCCGCGTGCCGCCGCCGAGCCCGAATTCATAGTCGGCGCGCAGCGCGCCGCTGAACCTGGGTACCGCGGGCAGGCGGTCGCCGTCGACGCCGCTGATCTCGGGCACATCCTCGCTGAGCCCGGCGTCGGTGTAGCTGCCCGTCGCGGTGATCGTCAGCCCCGGCACGGGACGGAACGCGATATTGCCTTCGAAACCCTTGCTGGTCGCCTTGCCGCCGTTCGCGCCGCCCGACACGCCGCCGAAGGCGCGCGTGACCTGGATGTCGGTCCAGTCCATCCAGAACCCCGCGACGTCGATCGTCACCGCCCGGTCGGCTAGGTCGGCCTTCAGCCCGACCTCGTAATTGGTCATGCGGTCGGCATCGACGCTCGGCGGGACGTTGGGGACGATGACGTTCGGGCCGCCGGGGCGATAGCCGGTCGCGACGCGCGCATAGAGCATCGCATCCGGGGTGATGTGGAACTGCGGGCTGACCGAGAAGGTCCACACGCTCTCGGCCGAGGTGCCCGGATCGTCGGCGGACGGGACAATCGCGCCCGAACTGATCTGGCGGAAGGTCTGCTCGTTGCGCGCCCAGCGCAACCCGGCGGTGATTTCGAACCGGTCGCTGAACTTGAAGGTGCCGTTCCCGAAGACCGCATATTCCTTGTAGGTCGCGGGCAGGCCCACGGTCGCGAGCGGATCGAGCGAAGCGATCAGATTGCCGTCCATGTCATAGGAATGCACGAGCTGCGCATTGCTGGTTTTCTCGTCGGTGTAGAAGCCGCCGATCATCCATTCGAAGCGGCCACCGCTCGGCGAGGCGAGCCGCAGTTCCTGGGTCCATTTGCGGAGCCCGAGGTCGAGATGGAAGGGCGTGATGCCGGCGTCGATCGGCGGATCGGTGATGAACGGGAAGAGCACGCCGAAGGCATAGCTCGCGTCCTGAAGCTGGCGGCTCTGCGTCTTGCTGTAGGTCGTCGCCGAGGTCAGCGTCGCGGCGCCGAAATCATAATCGATCGTCGCCGAATAATAATCGAGGTCGATGTCGTAGGATTCGGGGACGTAATTGTTGTACGAGCGCCCGTCGCCGAGCCGCACGCCGGTGAGGTCGGCGGCATAAATCCCGTTGCCGTCGGAATCGAGCGATTGCCAGATGCCCGCCAGCTTCACGCTGAGTTCGGCCGTCGGCTGCCACAACAGCGCGACGCGGCCGCCGCGCTGCTCATAATCATTCTGGTCCTTCAGCGCGGCATTGTTGACGCTGCCGACCCATCCCGGGGTGCTGCGCCAGGCGAAGCTGCCGGTGACCGCCAGCTGGTCCTCGACGACCGGGACGTTGACGAACGCCTGCCCGCCCCAGCCGAGACCGTCGCCGCCCTTGATGCCAAAGCCTTCGATCCCGGCGCGCACGCGGAACGCCCGCGCGTCCGGCTGGACGGTGACATATTTGACCAGCCCGCCGATCGAGCTCGCGCCGTAGAGCGTCCCCTGCGGCCCCTTGAGCACCTCGATGCGTTCGAGGTCATAGGGCATCAGGTCGATCGTGAACTGCCCGGCGCGGTTGTAGAGCGCGCTCGATCCGACCGGCGCGTCGTCGAGATAGATGCCGACGGTCTGGCCCGCGTTGAGCGGCGCGACGCCGCGCAGGGTGATCGTCGTCTGGCCGGGCGTGCCGCTGTTGCTGACGTTCATCCCGGGAACATAGCCCGCATAGTCGACGAGCGAGGCCGAGCCCTGCTCCTGCAGTTCCTCGCCCGCGACGACGCTGATCGCGATCGGCACGTCCTGCACGTTCTGCACGCGCTTCTGTGCGGTGACGACGATCTCGCCGCTACTTCCGGTCGCCGCTGCCTCCTGCGCCTGCGCGGGGACCGCGGTCGTCAGAGCGATCAGGCTGACCGCAACAAAATACCTCTTTTTCATCGTCTTACCCCCAGACTTGGGCGAGCAGGCGGCGGAAGTTGCCCCCGAGCACGGCCCCGATGTTGTCGTTGGAATAGCCCCGGCGGATCAGTTCCTCGGTCAGGTCGAAGACCTTGCGCGGATGGTCGAATCCATCGATGTCGATCTTGTCGCGAAAGGCGTAGCTGCCCTTGTAGCCCGCTTTCAGCAGCGCATATTCGTCGGGCTTCATGTCGTCATAGCCGTTGAGGTCAGCGTCCGAGCCGATGCCGACATGCTCGACCCCGACCAGCTTCGCGACATGGTCGACATGGTCCGCCATATGCCCGACGTCGGTCGGGTCGGTCGCGCGCACGAACATCCGCACCCCGGTGATTCCCATCACCCCGCCCTTCGCCGCGAGCGCGCGGATCGCCTCGTCGGCCTTGGCACGCGGATGGCCGGCGATCGCGCGGGCATTGCTGTGGGTGATCGCGATCGGCCCCCGCGCGATCGCAATCGCGTCGAGGGTCGTCCGGTCGCCGCAATGCGACACGTCGACGAGCATGCGCTCCGCCTCCATCGCCGCGATGATCGCCGCGCCATAGTCGCTGACGCCGCCGTCGACGCGATCGGTGCTGCCCGACCCGATCATGTTCTGGCTGTTGTAGGTGAGCTGCGCGCAGCGCAGGCCGAGGCGGCGGAAGGTCGCGACATCCTCGACCGCCTCGAACTGGTCGGCGTTCTGGATGCCCATGATGACGGCGCATTTGCCGTCCCTCTTCGCCCGGTCGAGATCGTCGGCGGTGTCGACGAGCGTGAAGACGTGACTGTTGCGCCCGACGAAACCCTGCCAGCCGGCCATATATTCGAGCGCCTGCGCCTTCGCGCCGGGGCCGCCAAGGCCATAGGCGTTGTGAAAGCCGGTGATGCCGCTGGCGCGGAATTCGGCGGCTTCGGCGTCGGTCAGGCGATGCGCGACATAGGCGGGCGACGTCGTGATCTTGAGCGGTGCCAGCATGTCGATGACCAGCGACGATGCGACGAGGTCGACCGCACGGCGCGAATAGGCGTGCGCCGGATCGGCCGCGAAGGCATAGATGCCCCTGTTGATCATCGGCGCGGACAAAGCGGCACCGACCGCGCCCGCGATGGCCGCGCGGCGCGTTACCCGGAATGATCGCGTCATTCCATCCTCCACCCAGGAAATTTCGATTTCTAGACTATTGTCCTAATCAGAAAATTGTCAACCCGTTTAGGACATAAATTTGTCAGTCACCCCAAATGCCGGCGGGACAATGGATCCTGCCGCCGCGATATTCGACGCCGGGATCGCGGTCGCGCGCGAGGAAGGTCGGCCCGTCGAGGTCGACGATGTCGCAAAGCTGCCCGACGAGGTAGGAGGGCGCCATCGACAGGCTGGTCCCCATCATGTTGCCGACCATCACGTCGAGGCCGAGCGTCCGCGCCTGCCGCGCGATCGCGAGCCCTTCGGTCAGCCCGCCGCACTTGTCGAGCTTGATGTTCACGACGTCGAAACGCCCGACGAGCGACGCGGTGTCGGCGAGCGACAGCGCGCTTTCGTCGGCGACGAAGGGGAGCGGCCGCTTGACACCGTCGAGATCGGCCTCGCGTCCGCGCGGCAGCGGCTGTTCGAGCTGCGCGACGCGCATCTCGACAAGCACCGGCAACAGGTCGGCGAGCGTCCGGATGTCATAGCCCTGGTTCGCATCGACACCGATCCAGGCGTCGGGACGCGCGGCGCGGATCGCGGAGACGCGCGCGATATCGTCGGCCAGATCGCCGGTCAGCTTGACCTTCACCGGCGCCTGCGCGTCGATTGCCAGCGCCGCCTTTGCCATGACCTCCGGATCGTCGGCGCCGAGCGTCAGGGTCGAGCGCAGCGCCTTCGGCGGGTCGAGGCCGGCGAGGTCCCAGACCGGCCGGCTCTGCTGCTTCGCCTCCAGGTCCCAGAAGGCGCAGTCGAGCGCGTTGCGCGCGCCGCCCGGCGGCAGGAGATGCTGCAGGTCGCCGCGCGTCGCGCCACCCTCGATCGCCTCGCGCGCGCGCATCGCCTCGCCAAGCATATGATCGATGTCGTCGCCCAGATAATAGACGCCGGCACCCTCGCCGCGCCCGACATGCGTCCCGTCCGACAGTTCGGCGACGAGCAGCGCGGTCTCGGTGAAGACATGGCCCGAAATGCGGAACGGCTGGTGATAGGGAAAGCGCTCGACCCGCAGGTCGAGCGCCAGGGTGGGTGCAGGCTGCGTCGCCATCAATAGACCATCCCGAAGCCATAGAGATGGAAGGCGAGCGTCACCCAGGCGAGGACCAGCCCCGCGAGGACCAGCAGCACCGCGCCGAGCTTCATCGTCCAGCGGCGCTTGCCCTGGATGCTGAGCCACAGGTGCCACGCCGCCGCCGCCAGCAGGCCGAAGGCGGCGACCGGCGTCAGGATGCGCAGCAGGTGGATCAACCAGTCGAGCGGGCCGCCGATGCTGCCGATATCGGCCGAGAAGACGGCAACGAGCCCCGCCCAGCCGATGACCGCGGCCAGCACCAGCCACGCGAAGACGCGCGACAGGCGATAGGCGCGCAGCGCTTTGCCTTCGAGCACGAAATTCGCAGCGAAGCTGCGCCGGACCAACGCGCGCACCGGCCAGGCGAGCGCCGCAAGCAGCGTGATGCCGAGCGCGAAGATGAGCGCCGGGTTGAGCCATGCCGCGTTGACGCCGGCGGGTGCGGGCTCGAACACCATGAAGGGCGATCCGGCATCAAGGCTCCAGCGCACGACGCGGCCGTCCTTCACCTCTGCGGCGAGACGTTCGCCCGTGTTCGTGTCGCGCCACACGAAAGGCTCGACCTCGACCCAGTCGCGCGCCCCGGCGCTCAGGCCTTCGAGCCCCGGTACCGTGATCTTGCCGTCTTCGGTCAGCGACACGGCGGGCTGGCCGAGCAGGCCGAACAGGCTCATGAAATTGGTGAAGGAACCGCGGCTGCTGACGTAATGGCCGACCATCATCTCGGCATGCTGCCGCGCGGTCTTCGCGTCGACCTGCCCCGGCTTCTCCGCGCCCGGCAGGTAGCGATCGGCGAATTTATGGAACAGCGCGCTGCGGATCGCGCCCGCCGCGCCTTCCTTGCCCGGGCTGTTCATCGAAATGAAGACGCCGATGTCGGCATCGGGGAACAGCCACAGATAGGAATGGAACCAGACGGTATCGCCGCCATGCGCGATCGCACGGTGACCGTTGACCCATTGTTCGTAGAAGCCGAGCGCCATGCTGTTGAGCGGGCCGACACCGGGCGCCTTGAAATCGTGCATCATCTTCGCGGTTTCGGGCTTCAGCAGACCCGCGCCGTCATTGAGGTGCGCGATCATGAACTTGCCCATGTCGGCGCCGCTCGCCGACAGGCTGCCCGCCGGCGCCGGAATGACCATCTCGAACGGCCGCGCCTTTTGCGTGACGTCGGGATAGCCGCCCGCCATGTCGGGCGCGAGCGCCTTCGGAAGCGGCTGGCGGAACGTCGCATGCGTCATGCCGAGCGGCCTGAAGATATGGTTGTCGATATAATCGTCGAACGGCTCGCCGCTGACGCGCTCGACGATATAGCCCGCGAGCGCGGTGGCATAGTTCGAATAGGCGGGCGTCGTGCCGGGCGCGAAGACGCGTTGCGGCAGCGCGAGCGGCATCTGCCGCTTGAGCGTCATCACCGCCTTCGGATCGTTGCTGATCAGATGGCGGACCGATTCCTCGAAGCCCGCCGTATGCGTCATGATGTTGCGCAGCGTGATCGGCTTGCCCTCGAAGGGCGGAATCTTGAAGTCGAGATAGGCATTCACATCCTTGTCGAGGTCGAGCTTGCCCGCCTCGACCTGCTGCATCACCGCGGTCCAGGTGAAGAGCTTCGACACCGATCCCGGTCGGAAAAGCGTGGTCTCCGGCAGGACGGGCTTGCGCTTGGCGACGTCGGCATAACCATAGCCCTTTTCGAGCACGACCTGATCGCCGCGCACGACCACGACGACCGCGCCTGGAATGCGCGCGCGTTCGAGCGCGTAGGGCAGGAAGCCGTCGAGGAAGGCTTCGAGATCGGCCGAACTGAGCGTAGCCGCCTGAGCGGGTTTCGCCGCCGGCAGCGGCGCCGCCTCGACCTTCTTGACGGTCGGCGCCGGGACCGGCCCCTGTGCGGCGAGCGGCACTGCGGCGAGCGCGGCGAGCCCGATCATGGCCTTTCGGATGAAACGCATCGCTTTCCCCCTTTTTCTGGCGCGCCCTCTGAAACCTTGCAGCGAGCCGCGCGACCCCTTACCAAGGAGCCAACACCTATTGGCCCATTGGGGACATAATGATCCTGATTGGAAAATTGTCAAACATGGAATGGAAAAACTGATGGCGGACCGTTCGAACCCGCCGACGCTCGGCGCGGTGATGCGCGGAATTCGCTCGCGAAACGGCTGGACGCTCAAGGAAATGAGCGCGAAATCAGGTATCCCCGTGTCGACGCTGTCGAAGGTCGAGCACGACCGGCTGACCCTGAGCTACGACAAGCTCCAGCAGCTCAGCCAGCGACTCAACATCCGCATGTCGGATCTTTTCGCCGAGGGCGAGGAAGAGAGCGCGCCGCGCGTCACGGGCCGCCGCAGCATCGGCACGAAGGAAAAGGCGGTGCGCGTCACGACCGACAATTACGATTATCACTATCTTTGCACCGATCTGCGGCAAAAGCGGATGCTCCCCATCATCACCCGCATCCGCGCGCGCAGCGCCAGCGAGTTCGGCGAACTCGTCCGCCATCAGGGGGAGGAATTCATCTTCGTCATCGAGGGGCGGATCGAGGTGCACAGCGAATTCTACGATCCGGTCACGCTCGAGCAGGGTCAGGGCATTTATATCGATTCGACGATGGGGCATGCCTATGTCGTCGGCGAAGGTTGCGAGGAGGCGCTCGTCCTCGGCGTCTGCTCGAGCGCCGACGACGGGCTGATGGACTCGCTGATGAGCCTGCACGGCTAGGGCGGATCGTTCCAAATCCGGTGAGGTTCTCCCTCTTCGACGGGGCATCGTTCCCCGGCGAAAGCCGGGGTCCACGCGGGACAGCGCCATGCCATCTGACCCCGGCTTTCGCCGGGGAACAAGCTCTTACGTATCTGAAGAGCATATACGCCAAACAAGTTCAGGGGGACGGAAGATCAGCGAACGTGCAGCGAGGCTGAATCCCTGCGACTCTCGATGAGCCGCCGACAGGCGTGTCGGATTCTCGGTTGAAATCCCGGTCGTTATCGTATGAAGGAGACATGGTTCGTCCATGCCGTCCCTTTCGGCGCCGGGCGATCCCAGCGCCGCCACGGCCGTCTCCTGTTGCAATGACGCGACTGCAAATCCGGGAATGACCATGACCGACACCACGCCCCGCCACATTCTCCTTGCCACCGACCTCAGCTGTCGCTGCGACCGCGCGCTGGACCGCGCCGTGCAGTTGGCGGGCGAATGGGGCGCGGAGCTTACCGCCGCGACGGTGATCGAACCCGAACCCGCGGACCTTCTCGACCCCCGCCCCTCCTCCTGGCGCCGGCAGGCGACGCCCGCCGAGCGGATGCACTGGCGCCTGGCGCGCGATGTCGCCAGCGTCGCGGACGATATCGGCGTGGTGGTCGAAACCGGCGATCCCGCCACGAAGCTGGTCGAGATCGCCGAACATGAGCATTGCGACCTGATCGTCACCGGCATCGCGCGCGACGAGACGCTGGGGCGGATGATCCTGGGCAACACCGTCAGCCGCCTCGTGCGCCGGGCCGCGGTGCCGGTACTGGTCGTGCGCGACCGCCCGGCCGGACCCTATCGCCGGATCGTGATCGCCACCGATTTTTCCGAAGCCGCGCTCCAGGCGACGCTCGTCGCCTCGGCCTTTTTTCCCGCAGCAGCGCTGACCCTTTTTCATGGATATGACGTGCCCTACACCGGCTATCTCACCGACCGCGACTTCACGTCGGAATCGCGAGCCAAGGCCGACGAAGCCAGGGCGATGCTGCGAGCCGAGAGCCGCATCGACGCCGCGCTGCTCGAACGGCTGGACGTCGTTGTCGAACGCGGCACGCCCGAAATGCTGATCAGCGACCATGTCGAGGACCATCACGGCGACCTGACCGTCGTCGGAAGCCAGGGGCACGGCATCCTGTTCGACGCGTTCATCGGCAGCATGGACAAGCGGCTGCTCGATACGCTCGAAGGCGATCTCCTGATCGTTCCGGGCGCGGCGGGGGCCGGATAGACGCGTCGGCGCCGCCGCGCCGGATCGCCTGCCCAGCAAAAAACTCAACTCACGCCTTGCTCCGCCGCGCCAACGTCTACCATAAGGGGGGACGCCCTCGGGCAGCGCACCAGGCGATGGAGATCTTCCCCCTACCTTATGCACGACCCCCGCTTCCTCCTGGCCGTCGTCGCGCTTCCATTTCTGGGCAGCGCGATCGCGGCATTCCTGCCGGCCCGCGGCCGGAACCTCGCCTCGACGCTGGCGGGGGTGATCGCGCTTGCCGGCGCCATGATCATCGCGGCCTATTATCCGCTCGTTGAGCGCGGCGAGGTCGTGCGCCACGAACTGGCGTGGCTGCCGACGCTCGGGCTCAACCTGACACTTCGGCTCGACGGCTTCACCTGGCTGTTCGCGACGCTCGTCCTCGGCATCGGGGCGCTCGTCATCCTCTATGCGCGCTACTACATGTCGCCGGACGATCCGGTACCGCGCTTCTTCGCCTTCCTCCAGGCGTTCATGGGGTCGATGCTCGGCATCGTCCTGTCGGGCAACCTGATCCAGATCGCCTTCTTCTGGGAATTGACCAGCCTCTTTTCCTTCCTGCTGATCGGATATTGGCACCATAATCAAAGCGCGCGCGACGGCGCGCGCATGGCGCTGATCGTCACCGGCGCGGGCGGCGTGTGCCTGCTCGTCGGGCTGCTGCTGCTCGGGCGGATGGCGGGAAGCTACGACGTCGACGCGGTGCTCGCCGCGCGCGACGCCATCCATGCCGACAAGGCTTATCTGCCCGCCCTGATCCTGATCCTGATCGGCGCGTTCACCAAGAGCGCACAGGTCCCTTTCCACTTCTGGCTGCCGCATGCCATGGCCGCCCCGACGCCCGTATCCGCCTATCTGCATTCGGCGACGATGGTGAAGGCGGGCATCTTTCTGCTCACCCTGCTCTGGCCGGTCCTCTCGGGCACCGACAGCTGGTATCTGATCGTCACCACGACCGGCCTCGCGACGCTGCTGGTCGGCGCCTGGGCGGCAATCTTCCAGCAGGACCTGAAGGGCCTGCTCGCCTATTCGACGATCAGCCACCTCGGCCTCATCACGCTGCTGCTGGGTCTGGGCAGTCCGCTCGCGGCGGTGGCGGCGATCTTCCACACCGTCAATCACGCCACCTTCAAGGCGTCGTTGTTCATGGCCACCGGGATCATCGACCATGAAACGGGAACGCGCGACCTGCGCCGGCTGAGCGGCCTCGTCCGCTTCATGCCGATCACCGCCACGCTCGCGATGGTCGCGGCGGCGGCGATGGCGGGCGTACCGCTGCTCAACGGCTTCCTGTCGAAGGAGATGTTCCTCGCCGAAGCGCTCGAAGCGCACAGCGGCACGATCATCGACGTGGCGCTGCCCTATCTCGCGACGCTGGCCAGCGCGTTCAGCGTCTTCTATTCGGTGCGCTTCATCCACCAGACCTTCTTCGGACCGCCGCCGGTCGACCTGCCGCACCAACCGGCCGAAGCGCCGCACTGGATACGCCTGCCGATCGAGATACTGGTGCTCGCTTGCCTGCTCGTCGGGATCGTCCCGGCGCTCACCATCGGGCCGTTTCTCGCCAGCGCCGTCCAGTCGGTGCTGGGGGACCAGACGCCGACCTACAGCCTGGCGATATGGCACGGGTTCACCCTGCCGCTGGCGATGAGCTTCATCGCGCTGATCGCCGGTACGGCGCTCTATATACTGTTCCGCGAGCGGCTGAACGCCGTCGAGCGATCGCCGCTGATCGGCCGGCTGAAGGGACGCCGGACCTTCGAGGCGGTGCTCGCGGCGATCGTCAATGCGGCGCGCGGCCTGCACGAGCGGCTCGGCACCCGGCGCCTGCAGGTACAGCTGCGGTTGATCGTCGTCACCGCGCTGCTGCTCGGCACCCTTCCCTTCCTGCGGCTCGGCTATAGCCGGGGGCCGCTGCAGGATACGCTGATCGATCCGGTCTTCGGGCTGCTGTGGCTGTGCGGCGGCGCCTGCGCCATCGCGGCGGCGTGGCAGGCGAAATTCCATCGGCTGGTCGCGCTCGTCCTGGTTGGGGCCGCCGGGCTTGCCGTCTGCATCAGTTTCATCTGGCTGTCGGCGCCCGACCTCGGGCTGACGCAACTGCTCGTCGAGATCGTCACCCTCGTCCTGCTTCTGCTCAGCTTGCGCTGGCTGCCGCAGCGCCGCCCCGCCATATGGCCCGAAGAACGCAAGCCGCCGATGGTCCTGATCCGGCGCGGCGGCGACCTGCTGCTCGCGATCGCCGGCGGGACGGGCGCGGCCGCGCTTGCCTATGCGATGATGACCCGCCCGATGCCGGACAGCATCTCGCGCTATTTCGTTGAGAACGCCTATTCGGGTGGCGGCGGAACCAATGTTGTCAACGTCATCCTCGTCGATTTCCGCGGGTTCGACACGCTGGGAGAGATCACCGTCCTGTCGATCGTCGCGCTGACCGTCTTCACCCTGCTGCGCCGGTTCCGTCCCGCGCCGGAAAGCATCGAGATACCCGACCAGCAGCGGCGGCAGAATGCGTTCGACGAAGCGAGCAAGGATCATGCGATGGGCGATACGCTCGTCCATTATCTCTTCGTCCCGCGCATCATCATGCAATGGCTGTTCCCGGTCGTCCTGACCTTTGCCCTCTATCTGCTGATGCGCGGCCACGACCTGCCCGGCGGCGGCTTCGCCGCGGGCATCGCCACGTCGATCGCCTTCCTCCTCCTCTACATGGCGAACGGCACGCGACTGGTCGAAGCGAGCCTGAGCGTCCAGCCGGTGCGCTGGATCAGCGCCGGACTGGTCTGCGCGGTTGCGACCGGCCTTGCCGCCTGGTTGTTCGGCTACCCCTTCCTGACCAGCCATTCGCGCTATCTGACGCTGCCGCTGATCGGCGATATTCCGCTGGCGAGCGCGTTGCTGTTCGATATCGGCGTGTTCGCGGTGGTCGTCGGCACCACGCTGCTGATGCTGATCGCCATCGCGCACCAGTCGATCCGTTCGCCGCGCGCGCGCAAGCCGGTTCAGCCCGCGGCGGCCGAGCCGGGCACCGGGGGGAGCGCCTGATGGAAATCCTCCTTTCGCTCGCCATCGGGGTGCTGACGGCGTCGGGCCTGTGGCTGCTGTTCCGGCCGCGCACCTTTCAGGTGATCCTCGGCCTGTCGCTCCTTTCCTATGCGGTCAACCTGTTCATCGTGGCGGCCGGTCGGCTGCGCAGCGACGCGCCGCCGATCATCGGCAAGGATCCGGCGTCCGCCGATCCCGCGCTCTACGCCGATCCGCTGCCGCAGGCGCTGGTGCTGACGGCGATCGTCATCTCGTTCGCGACGACCGCGCTGCTGCTGGTGGTGCTGCTCGCCTCGCGCGGCCTGACCGGCACCGACCATGTCGATGGCGAGGACGGCGAAGCATGACCGGCTGGCTCCATCACCTGATCATCACGCCGATCCTGCTACCGCTGCTGGCCAGCGCGCTGATGCTCGCCTTCGACGAGCGGCGGCGCGTCCTGAAACGGTGGCTGAGCCTGATCGCATCCGCGCTGCTGATCGCCAATGCCGCGTCGCTGCTGTGGTTCACCAGCGACGCGGGCAATGCGGGCACCGACAGCCCCCATGTCTATCTGCTCGGCAACTGGGCGGCGCCCTTCGGAATCGTGCTGGTGGTCGACCGCCTGTCGGCGACGATGCTCCTGCTCGCCAACGTGCTCGGCTTCACCTCGCTATTCTATGCGCTGGCGCGCTGGGACCGGTCGGGACCGCGCTTCCACGCGCTGTTCCTGCTGTTGCTGATGGGTGTGAACGGCGCGTTCCTGACCGGCGACATCTTCAACCTCTTCGTCTTCTTCGAAGTGCTGCTCGCCGCCTCCTATGGCCTGATTCTGCACGGCGCGGGGACCGAGCGAACCAGCGCTAGCCTGCATTACATCACCATCAACATCGCGGCCTCGCTGCTCTTCCTGATCGGTGTGGCGCTGATCTATTCGGTCACAGGTACGCTCAACATGGCCGACCTCGCCACCCGCGTCGCCCGCACCGATCCCGGCGACATCGCGCTGCTGGAGGCCGGCGCGGCGATCCTGGGGGTCGCCTTTCTGATCAAGGCGGGCGTCTGGCCGCTGAGCTTCTGGCTCCCGCGCACCTATGCCGCCGCAGCGCCGCCGGTCGCCGCGCTGTTCGCGATCATGACCAAGGTCGGCGTCTACGTCATCCTCCGCCTCTCCTTCCTGCTGTTCGGCGAAGCATCGGGCGACGTCGCCGGCTTCGCCAACGACGGACTGCTCTATGGCGGTCTCGCCACCATGACCTTTGGCGTCATCGGCATCCTGTCCGCCCGCCAGCTCACGCGGGTCGTCGGGCACTATGTGCTGGTTTCGTCGGGCACGCTGCTCGCCGGGCTCGGCATCGGCGGCCAGCCGCTCATCGCCGCGCTGCTCTTCTATCTCGTCAGCTCGACGCTCGCGATCAGCGCGCTCTACCTCATCATCGAACCCGTCGAACGCAACGCCGACGAGGACGACATGATCGAAGGCATCGCCGAGCCCGTGTTCGACGACGAATATGTCGGCGCGATCGAGGAAGAGGAGGACGAGACGGGCGTCGTCATCCCCGGAACGATCGCCATCCTCGGCGGCGGCTTCATCTTCTGCGCGCTGCTGCTCGCCGGATTGCCGCCGCTGTCGGGCTTCATTGCCAAATTCGCCATCATCGATGCGCTGCTGCGCGCGGGTGCGGTCGGACCGATGAACTGGACGCTGATCGGACTGCTCATCGTGTCCGGCCTCGCGACGATGATCGTGATGACCCGCGCCGGCATCGACCTGCTGTGGACGCCGGGCGAGGACGCCCCGTCGCGCCTCAGCCTGGTCGAGGTCGCGCCCATCGCGCTGCTGCTCGCCGTCTGTCTGGCGCTGATGCTGTGGGCCGGGCCGGTCATGGCCTATCTCGAGGCGACATCGGCCGCGCTGCACGATCCGGCCGGCTATCTTTCCGCCGTCGCCGGCGCGCCTCCGGCGGGGAGCGCGCAGCCATGAGGCGGCTCGTCCCCTACCCGCTGCTGGCGCTCGCGCTGTTCGCAATGTGGACGCTGCTGACCGGCTTCTCGCCCGGGCACATCCTGCTCGGCGCTCTGGTCGCGCTGATCGTGTCGCGGTCGATGCTGTCGCTCAAGCCCGAACCGCCGCGCGTGCGGGTCGGATGGGCGATGGTCCGGCTCGCCGGAATCGTGCTGGTGGACATCGTCCGTTCCAACATCGCGGTGGGGAAGATCATCCTGTTCAACCCGCCGCACCGTCATTCGGACTTCATCGAACTGCCGACCGAGCTGCGCAGCCCCTATGCACTGGCCGTGCTCGCACTCATCATCACAGCGACGCCGGGGTCGCTGTGGGTACAGCACGACGCGAACCGGCACGTCATCCTGATCCATATCCTCGATCTGGTCGACGAAGCCGAATGGGTTCGGCAGATCCGGCAGCGTTACGAGCGGCTTCTGATGGAGATATTCGAATGAACGCGCTGTTCCTGGCGCTGGTGATCACCGCCGCGCAGATCGTGCTGGGCCTCGCGATGGGATGCGCCGCCTTTCGCATGCTGCGCGGTCCGCGCGCGCAGGATCGGGTCCTCGGGCTCGACACGCTCTATCTGACGGGGATGCTGCTGCTGCTCACCTATGGTATTCAGACCGGCCGCACCCTCTATTTCGAGGCGGCGCTGGTCATCGCGCTGCTGGGATTCGTCGGCACCGTCGCTCTCGGCAAGTTCCTGATGCGGGGAGAAGTCATCGAATGATGCAGGCACCCGATCTGCCGACCTGGGCCGCGATCATCGTCGGCCTTCTGGTCCTAGGCGGCGCGATCATCACGCTGGTGGGCGCGTTCGGCCTGATACGCCTGAAGACCTTCTATGCGCGCGTCCACGCCACGACGCTGGGCGCGACCGCGGGCATGGCGGCGATCCTGCTCGGCTCGATGCTGTGCTTCTCGATCACGCAGGGCCGGCCGGTCGTCCATGAGATATTGATCGCGCTGTTCGTCACCCTGACGACGCCGGTCACGCTGATCCTGCTCGCCCGCGCGGCGATCTATCGCGATCGCAGCGAAAAGCTCCCGCAGCTTCCGACCCGCAGCGAGCCGGAGCGCGCCGAATAACGTCCGTGCCGTACCAAATCGTCGATCATGGAGATTGTGGTGCCGCTTAGGTGACTCGAACACCTGACCCCATCATTACGAATGATGTGCTCTACCAACTGAGCTAAAGCGGCAACGAGGGGCGCCTCTACCAGCGTGTCGGGGCGAAGACAAGCGCCGTTGCGCAGATTCTCCCGTCGAACGGCAGGCGACATATCATGCGATCCTGCGCACCGATCCGGTAAGGAAATTTCCCGTAATTTTCCATTTTAAAACAAAATCTTGAACCTCGCCATTTCGAAGCGAGCAGCTTTCCACCGGCCTTGCGGCGAAGATATGGCGCACCCACGCCATCGTCCGGCTCGCCGCAATCGACGGATGTTTCGTTGCTCGCCGCCCTTTGCTCATGGCCGGGGCGGGATACAGGATTCATGCTTGACATTCGCCAGCTCAAATTATTATCCGAGTGGATAAATAAATGGGAGGATGCGGATGAAGAGCATATTCGTGGCGTTGATGGGATCGACGCTGCTCGCGAGCGGCGCCCATGCGCAGGACACCGCGCCCCTGTCCGCTTCGGAGAACGCAAGCGTCGCCGGCGACGAGATCGTCGTGACGGCCCAGAAACGCGAACAGTCGTTGCAGGACGTTCCGCTGTCGGTCGCGGTGCTGAGCGGCGAGCAGTTGAGCAACCGGAACATCACTGAAATCTCGCAGTTGCAGACGACGACCCCGAACTTCTCCTTCCAGGGCAGTAACAACCCGCGCGGCGCCGGCCTGGCGATCCGCGGCATCGGCACGAATAATTTCTCGTCGGCGATCGAGGGCTCGGTCGGCATCGTCATCGACGGTGTACCGATCGGGCGGCAGGGCGCGGGGATGACCGACCTGTTCGACATCCAGCGGATTGAAGTGCTGCGCGGTCCGCAGGGCACCTTGTTCGGCAAGAATGCCTCGGCCGGCGTCCTCAACATCGTGACCACCGATCCCAGCTACAGCTGGGGCGGCAAGGTCCAGGCGACCTACGGCGAGTTCGACGAATTCGTGCTGCGCGGAACGGTCACCGGCGGCCTGACCTCGAATCTGGCGTTTCGCGCATCGGCCTATCGCACGAAACGAGACGGCTATATTCGCAACCGATTCGACGACAGCCGCCTCAACGATCGCGACGAGTGGGGCGGTCGCGCGAAGCTGTTGTGGGAACCCGCCGACAATATCCGCGTGCTCGTCGCGGGCGACTATTCGTCGCGCGACGCCGCCTGCTGCATGTGGACGATCCGCAGTTTCGGCAACAATGCCGATATCCGCAACCGGGTGACCGCCGCAGGCATCGTTCCCGGCCCCGACAACCGGGAGGTTGCGCTCGACGGCCGCACGTTCATCCGCCAGGAAACCTATGGCGGATCGGTGCAGGTCGATATCGAGGGCACCGGGGGCATCACGGTGACGTCGATCACCGGCCTGCGCTGGTGGGATGCGACCGACAACAACGACGCCGACCAACGGCCGACCCCCGTTCTCAACATCAACAATGGCGACAGCCGTCAGCGCCAGTTCACGCAGGAACTGCGCCTGACCTCTCCGTCCGGCGAGCCGTTCGAGTGGGTCGGCGGCCTGTTCCTCTTCAACCAGGATTATGAACTCGGCAATTCGCAGCAGGGCACGTTCGACCAGCCTCTGCCGCCCGGCGTCCAGTTGTCGCGCGCGATCTTCGTCGAGAACGATACCCAGAATTTCGCCGCCTTCGCCGATGCGACCTATCATCTGAGCGATCAGTTCAACGTCTTCGGCGGACTGCGCTACACGGTCGAGCGGCTGAACACGCATTTTCGGCGCTTCGCCAATCCGGGTACCATCCTGCTCGGACCCAATGTCGACCAGAAGATGAAGCGCGTCGACGGCGCATGGACGTGGCGCATGGGGGCGCAATTCCGTCCGACCGAAGAGGTGACGCTCTATGGCAGCGTCGCGCGCGGCTTCAAGGGCGGCGGCTTCAATGCGCTGCAGGACTCGACCGTGCTGCGCACCGTCGAACCCGAGATTCCGACGTCGTACGAATTCGGCGCCAAGACCGAGTTGTTCGATCGCCGGGTGCGCTTCAACATCGCCTTCTTCAGCACCGATTTCGACGATTTCCAGGCGCAGGCGATCGGCGTTTCGGACACCGGTACCCTGGTGTTCGACGTGATCAATGCCGGCTCGCTGCGCACGCGCGGGATCGAGGCCGACGTCGACATCAATATGGGATCGGGCCTGCGTCTGATGGGCGGCGCGGCCTATACCAGGGCGAAATATACCGACTTCGCGGGCGCACCCTGCTATTTCGGACAGACGGTGGCCCAGGGCTGCATCGTTTCGGGCGGGCAGGCGCGGCAGGATCTGACCGGCAAGGAACTGGCGATGGCGCCGAAGTTCACGGCGAACGCGTCCGCGCGTTACGAAACCGAGGTTTCGGCGGCGGGCGCGAGCGTTTTCGGCCAGCTTTCCTTTGCCTATCGCGGCAGCACATTCACCGCGCTCGACCTCGATCCGAAATCGGTGCAGAAGGCTTATGGCCTGCTTGATGCCCAAATCGGCTTCGCATTGCCGGGCGACCGCCTGCGAGCGTGGATCTGGGGCAAGAATCTGACCGACAAGAGCTTCGTCGAACTGATCTACGACACGCCTCTCGACACCGGCGGGCAATCGCAGTTCTTCCCGTCGACCGCGGCGCGGCAGTTCGGGGCCACGGTGGAGTATAGATTCTGATGATGGAACTCGATCGCCGCAGCCTGCTCGCCAGCCTTGCCGTCGCCGGAGCCGGCGGGGTCTCCACACTGGCACTGGCGCGGTCGAAGGACAGCGCCGCGCGGCGCCGTCCGCCGAATTTCATCGTCGTCCTCGCCGACGATCTCGGGTACGGCGACATCGGGGCCAATGGCTCGCGCGCGATCCGCACGCCCAATATCGACCGGCTTGCCGCCGACGGGCTGCTGATGACCGATGCCTATGCCTCGGCGAATATCTGCACCCCGTCGCGCGCCGGCCTGCTGACCGGGCGTTATCCGATCCGCACCGGGCTGGCGTGGCAAGTGATCCAGGCGGACGACACGAACGGCCTGCCGCCCGAAGAGGTCACGATTCCCGAAGTGCTCGGCGACGACTATGCATCGGCGCTGATCGGCAAATGGCATCTTGGGCACACCCCACCCTATTGGCCGCCGACCGTGCAGGGATTCGACCTGTTCTTCGGCCTTCCCTATAGCCACGACATGAAGCCGCTGTCGCTCTATACCGCGGGCGAGGGCGTGGAATTCACCCAGGAAGACGTCGACATGGTGGCCCTGACGCAGCGATTCTTCGCGCGGGCCGGCGAGTTCGTCGACGCCAATCGCGATCGCCCCTTTTTCCTGATGCTCGCGCTGACCGCGCCGCATATTCCGCTTCACCCGACGAAGGAACACGCCGGGCACTCGCCGGCCGGCGACTATGGCGACGTCGTCGAAGAGGTCGATGCCGAACTCGGCCGCCTGCGCGAACAGATCGAACGGCTCGACCTTCAGAACGATACCTATGTCATCGTCACGTCGGACAATGGACCATGGTTCGAAGGATCGACCGGCGAACTGCGCGATCGCAAGGGCGGCGCGGGATGGGACGGCGGCTATCGCGTTCCGTTCATCGCCTGGGGCCCCGGCCGCATCCCGGCCGGCAGTCGCAGCAGCGCGATCACGATGAATTTCGACCTGTTGCCGACCTTCGCCGCACTCGCCGGCAAACCGCTGCCGAAGGATCTCGTTCTCGACGGCAAGGATATCAGCGCGGTTCTGCTCGACGGCGCGCCGAGCCCACACGAAGCACTGGTCCTGTTCGACAACGAGAAGGTCGCGGCGATCCGCACCGATCGCTGGAAATTCGTCGCGCGCAGCTATTATCGGGGATATGATCTGCCGCTGGCACGGATCGGTGCCAATCTGTTGTTCGACGTGCGCAGCGATCCCGGCGAGGATTATAATCTGGCGACGCGCCATCCCGAGGTCGTGAAGGCCATGCGCGCGCGCTTCGAGCAATATCGTCAGACATATGAGCCGCTCGGACGGAAAAAGGAGCCCGATCGGCTTCCGGGCGGCAAAGCCCTCCCCTGAGCCGTTTCTCCATTATTGCTTATGTCCGATTGTCGCTGGTATTGGCAGCGCGGTCGAACGATAATGATTCAAGGTCTGAGGCAAGCAGGTTGCAGTCGAAACCGGGACGGAAAAGAAAAACCCAGGATCGCGGAGTCGCGACCCGGCAGCGGATCGTCGAAGAAGCCCTGCAGCTTTTCTCCCGCCATGGCTTCGACGGTGTCGGAGTCCGTGAAATAGCCGAAAGCGTCGGCGTCCAGCACGGGCTGATCAAATATCATTTCGGCAAAAAGGACGAATTGTGGCGCGAGGCGGTTCGTCTGCTCTTCACCCGCATGAGCGAGATATTGGAGCCCGAGCCCGGCGAAGCCGACCTTCCCCCCGCCAAGGCTTTCGAAATCTCGTTGCGGCGCTATGTCCGCTATTGCGCCGAGCACCCCGAGCATGCGCGGCTGATGGTTCAGGAATCCTTCCGCGACAATGAGCGACTGGCATGGGCATCGGAAAGCTTCATCCGCCCCAGCCACGACCGGATCTTCCCACGATGGGACATCCTGATGCGCGACGGCACGATGCCGCGGGTCGACCCGGCGCTGATGGTCTATGCGCTGACGGGGGCCGCCCAGTCGATCTTCAACCTCGCTGCCGAAGCGAAATTGACGCACGGCATCGACGCATGCTCGAACGAGACGATCGAGGCCTATTCCGACGCGATCATCGCCCTGTTCCTTCCCGGCCTCGCAAAGCGCGAAGAAGCATCCGGAAAATAATTATCCGATTGGATAAAAATTAGAGACAGACGGACCCTGGTGCGATAGATGCTCCCCATAAAAGGGAGAGAGCAGCGATGGCCGATGGCAGCGTTGGAGCGGGGCAACACCGGGATCTTGCGGACCGATCATCCCTGCCCACCGGCGCGGTCGTCGCTTACGGGTCGGGCGATCTGGCGTTCAACCTCTATTTCACCTTCTGCTCGCTGTTCTTGCTCTATTTCTACACCGACGTCCTTGGCATTTCCGCCTCGGTCGGCGGATTGATCATCATGGCGGCGCTCATGTGGGAGGGGATTACCGATCCCGCGATGGGCGTGATCGCGAGCCGGACGCGGAGCCGGTTCGGCAGCTATCGCCCCTATCTGCTGTTCGGCGCACCGCTCCTCGCCCTCGCTTTCGTCTCCATGTTCCTGCCGCTGGGCCTTTCGGGCAACGCACTCGCCTTCTTCTGCCTTGCGACGCACATCCTGTTCCGCACGGTCTACACCGTCGTGAACATTCCCTTCGTCGCCCTGTCGGCCCGCATGAGCGCGGACTCGCTCGTCCGGTCGCGACTGGCGGGAGCGCGCATGCTGTTCGCGATCATCACCGGCCTGTTCCTCGCTGCGGCGACGCTGCCGCTCGTCGCCCGCTTCGGCGGCGGCCGCGAAGGCTTCCTGTGGGTCGCAACGCTCTATGCGTTCATCGCCACGCTGGTGCTGCTCAACTGCTTCAAGCGCACCCAGGAAACGATCGGCGAAGCGCCCGACGCGCATCCGACCTTTTCCGCGATGCTTCGCGCGGTCGGGTCGAACCGCGTATTCCTGCTCCTGCTCGGCGCAACCCTCGTCGGCTCGATCGGTTATGCGATGGGCGGCAAGGCGCTGCTCTATTACATGAAATATTATGCGGGATCCGAGGAGACGATCACTATCGGCCTGACGGTCTCGCTCGCCGCGGCGGCCCTGTCGATGCTCCCCTGGGTCAAGGTGACGCAGCGCATCGGCAAGCGCGCGGTGTGGTTGAGCGGCATCGCGATCAGTGCGACCGCCAACATCCTGATCTTCGCCATCGCGCCGAAGGCGGGGCCGATGCTTTACGGCTTGCTGGCGTTCAGCGGCGTCGGGAACGCAGCCTTCGTGCTGACTTTCTGGTCGATGCTGCCCGATACCGTCGAGGTAGGCGAATGGCAGACCGGCCTCCGCGCAGAGGGGGCACTCGTCGGCTTTCTCGCCTTCACGCAGAAGGTCGCGCTCGGCGTCGGAACGGGCCTGATCGGCATATTGCTCGACGTCATCGGCTATGTCCCCAACGCGCCGCAAGCCCCCGACACGCTGACGAGCATCCGCGGACTGGCAACGCTCGTCCCCGCGGCGCTGGCGGTCGGCGCCGGGCTGTTCATCTATTTCTACCCGCTCGACACGCGGACCCACGCGCGGCTCGTCCGGGCGATCGGATGGCGTAATGCACGCCGCCGCGGCCCGGCTTCATCCACCCCCGACAATGGACAGACGACATGACCGACCAGCAGCATGATTTCTCCCCGCGGCGCGGCGCCTCCGAGGAATGGATCGCCGAGACGATCGATGCGATCATGGAGCATGCAACGCTGGCGGAGAAAGTCGGCATGCTGTCCGGCCGCGGCTTTTTCCGGGAGTTCGCCGCCGACGACAAGCTATGGGGCGCGCGGCCCTATCGCGCCGGGAGCGGAATCGAACGCCTCGGTGTCCCGCCGCTGTGGTTCACCGACGGGCCGCGCGGCGTCGCGCGCGGGCAGAGCACCTGCTTCCCCTGCACCATGGCGCGCGGCGCGACCTTCGACACCGACCTCGAAATGCGGATCGGCGAGGCAATGGGGAAGGAAATCCGCGCGCAGGGCTGCGACCTTTCGGGCGCGGTCTGCATCAATATCCTTCGCCACCCCGCCTGGGGCCGGGCGCAGGAAACCTATGGCGAGGACCCGCACCATCTGGGCGCCATGGGAAGCGCGCTGGGGCTTGGCATCCAGACCCAGAATGTGATGGCGACGGTCAAGCATTTCGCACTCAACTCGATGGAGAACGCACGGTTCAAGGTCGATGTGCGGGTCGGCGAGCGTGCGCTTCACGAAGTCTATCTGCCGCATTTCAAGATGGCGCTCGACGCCGGCGTGGCGAGCGTGATGAGCGCCTACAACAAGTTCGACGGCGAATATTGCGGCCAGCATCACGGCTTGCTGACGGACATCCTGCGTGGCGAATGGGGTTTCGCGGGCTTCGTGCATTCCGACTGGGTGATGGGCCTTTACAAGCCCTATGCCGTCGCGGCGGGGCTCGACATCGAAAATCCCGAACCGCAGATTCTGGGCGAAAAGCTGATCGCCGCGGTCGAGGCGGGGCATGTCGCGCCCTTCGTGATCGACCGCGCCTGCCGCAACATCCTGCGCACGCAATATCGCTTCGCCTGCGCGCCCGATCCGCTGACCGCCTATCCCGCCGAACTGGTCGCGTCCGCGGAGCATGTCGCGCTGGCACGCGAGGCGGCGGAGAAGTCGATCGTGCTGCTCGAGAACAACGGCGTCCTGCCGCTCGACCGCAGCCGGGTCCGCCGTCTCGCCGTGCTCGGCCGGCTGGCGTCGCTCGAGAACACCGGCGACATGGGGTCGAGCCGCGTTCGCGCTCCCCATGTGGTCACGCCGATCGAGGCGCTGCGCGCGATGCTGGGCGCCGACGCCATCGCGGTCGGCGACGAGGATGACATCGACGCGGCGGTCGCGGCGGCGCGCGATGCCGACGCCGCGCTGATCGTCGCAGGCTACAATGCACGCGAAGAAGGCGAATATATACCGGGCGACATCACGCTGGGCCAGGAAAGCGATGCAAGCGGCAGGCGCCCGGCGATCGGAGGGGATCGGCTGTCGCTCGACCTGCCCGCGCGGCAGATTGCGCTGATCGAAGCCGTCGCCGCGACCGGAACGCCCGTGGTCGTCGCGATCGTCGCGGGATCGGCGGTGCTGGTGGAAGGCTGGCGCGCGCAGGCGGGGGCGATCCTCCAGACCTTCTATTCGGGGATGGAGGGCGGCGCCGCGCTCGCCGATATCCTGTTCGGCGACGTCAATCCGTCGGGTCGCCTTCCCTTCACGGTGGCGCGCGATCCCGCCGATTATCCCTTCTTCGACCGCGATGCGGACAGGATCGTCTACGATCATTGGCACGGTTATGCGAAGCTGATGCGCGACGGGATCGAGCCGCGCTATCCCTTCGGGCACGGCCTCAGCTACACGCGTTTCGCCCGCCGCGCCCTGCGCGTCTCGGCATCCGACCGGGCGGTGCATGTTTCCGTCACCGTCGCCAATGTCGGCGACCGTCCCGGCGACGACAGCATCCTGTGCCATGTCCGGTATCCGGGCAGCGTCGAGCGTTGGTCGCAGGCGCTGAAGGCCTTCACGCGCGTTTCCCTTCAGCCCGGCGAAACGCGGACGATCGCGATGACCATCGATCTCGACGATCTGCGCTACCGTGACGAGACGGCGCACGGCTGGAAGCTCGAATCGGGCCCCCATGAAATCTGCATATCCGGGGGCGTCGAGCCCGATCTCAGCGTATCGGTTCGGTTCTAGTCTACTCGAAAGGCGATTACCGAACGGCCTATGCCGGCCGCCGGAACCTGGCCGAAGGAAAGGGCGGAAAACCGCGCAACCTTACACTGGCATCTGGGCGACGAGCGCCTTCTTTTCGGCAGAGGGGCCTGCTTGAAGCCCCGCATGTGCGGGCCGGCCGCTGTGGCCGGCCCATCGGTTCAGAAAGCCGCGATCCCCGTTATGGCACGGCCGAGAATGAGGGCATGCATGTCGTGCGTGCCCTCATAGGTGTTCACGGTTTCGAGATTCACCATGTGGCGGATGACATGATATTCGCCGGCGATCCCATTGCCCCCGTGCATGTCGCGGGCGGTGCGGGCTATGTCGAGTGCTTTGCCGACATTGTTGCGTTTGACGATCGAGATGGTTTCGGGAGCCATGCCGCCTTCGTCGAGCAGGCGGCCGACGCGCAGGCTGGCCTGGAGGCCGAGCGCGATCTCGCTCGCCATGTCGGCGAGCTTCTTCTGGAAGAGTTGGGTCGCGGCGAGCGGCCGCCCGAACTGGTGCCGTTCCAGCCCGTAATTGCGTGCGGCGGCATAGCAGAATTCGGCCGCCCCCAGCGCGCCCCACGAAATGCCGTAGCGCGCCCGGTTGAGACAGCCGAAGGGGCCCTTCAGCCCCTGAACGCCGGGGAGGAGCGCATCGTCGGGAACGAAGACGTCGTCCATCAGGACCATGCCGGTGATCGAGGCGCGGAGCGACAGCTTGCCCTCGATCTTCGGCGCCGAAAGGCCGGCCATGCCCTTTTCGAGCAGGAAGCCGCGCACCGCGCCATCATGCGCATCGGATTTCGCCCAGACGACGAAAACGTCGGCGATCGGCGCGTTCGAAATCCAGGTCTTGCTGCCGCTGAGCCGGAAGCCGCCGTCGACCTTGCGCGCGCGGGTCCGCATCCCGGCGGGATCGGACCCCGCGTCAGGCTCGGTCAGCCCGAAGCAGCCGATCAGTTCGCCGCGCGCGAGGCCGGGCAGATAACGCTGCCGCTGCTCCTCGCTGCCATAGACGAGGATCGGATACATGACGAGGCTCGACTGGACGCTCATCATCGAGCGATAGCCCGAATCGATGCGTTCGATTTCGCGCGCGACCAGCCCGTAGCTGACGTAGGAGGCGCCGGCGCCACCATATCCGGCGGGCACCGTCACGCCGAGCAGCCCCTGCTCGCCCATTTCACGGAAGATCTCCGGATCGGTCCGCTCCTCGGCGAAGGCGTCGACGACGCGCGGCAGCAGGCGATCGGTGGCGAAGGCGCGCGCGGCGTCGCGGATCATCCGTTCCTCTTCCTCCAGCTGGGCATCGAGCCCCAAAGCGTCTTCCCAGTCGAACGGTCGGATATCAGCCATCGAACATACTCCTTTCGGCGTCCCTTGACGCCCGATTTTCATTCTATCAATGTCATTAAAATCATTATTCCATCGCATTCAGGAATGAAAGATGCTCGACCGCCGCCCGCTCGAAATTTTCCTCGCGATTGCCGAGGAGCGCAGTTTCGTCCGCGCGGCCGACCGCCTCGGCCTCGCCCAGCCGGTCGTGAGCCGCCAGCTCCAGCGACTGGAGGGAAACCTCGGCGCGCGCCTGTTTCACCGCGGCAGCCGGTCCAAGGTCACGCTGACACGGGCGGGCGAGCTGTTTCACGACGAAGCGCGCGACGCGCTCGCCGGGCTCCTGCGCGCCGAACAGCTCGGACGCAATGTCGCGCGAGGGGCGACGGGGCCGCTTCGCATCGGCTATGTCTTTTCGGGCGCGATGACCGCGCTGCTGAGCGACATGGTTCGCGGCCTGCGCACGGCCTTTCCCGATCTGGAAATCGAGCCGCGGCTGATCGAAACGCCCGCGCAGCTTCGCGAACTGGCCGAAGGCCGCATCGACGTCGCGATCGTCCGCCCCCGCCCGTCGTGGCCGCGCGGCGCGGCGGTGCTGGCCCGCCACCACGAGCCGATGCTGCTCGGGCTCGGGACGACGCACCCGCTCGCCCGCCACGACAGCATCGCGATCGGCGATCTGGTGCCCGAATGTTTTCTGACGCCGCAGTTCGACGTCGAGGACGAGCTCGCCGAGACCGTGCGGCGTCTGCTCCGCAAGGTCGGGGCTCGTCCCCGGATCAGGGCCACGGGCGATTTCATCACCGCGGCCGCGCTCGCCGCCGCGGGTGAAGGCGTCATCCTCGCGCCCGCGTCGCTCGCGCATCTGGTGATCGACGGTCTGACCTTCCGGCCGATCTCCGGGCATGCCGAGCGGCTCGAACTCGCCGTCGTCGGGCGGCCCGAACTGCCGGCCGCGCAGCGCGAGGCGATCATCGCCGCTCTTTCGGCATCGCGGACCGACTGCCGGGTCTGACCTTCAAGGGACACAGCGGGCAGTCATCGCGCGCCGCGGCGCCATGCCGGGCCGCTTTATCTTGACATCGGTCGTGCATCGTCGCAAAATACGCATGTTAGATACCTATTTTAAATCGAGGCATCCGCCGATCTTTGCGGCGACAGATGGAGGTCGTGATATGGCAAGCAATCCCGTCGAAACGGCCGACCCGGTCGACGCAGCGGAGACCCCCGCTCTCGTCGATCATATCATCGGGCGCTATCACCGCGTGCACAGCCGGGAGCTTCCCGAACTCATCCAGATGGCGCAGCGCGTCGAGCAGGCGCATCAGGGCCACCCGGCGGTCCCTGCGGGGCTTGCCGCGTTGCTGAAACAGATGCTCGGCGAGCTGACCATCCATATGCAGAAGGAGGAACTGGTCCTTTTTCCGCAGATGAAGAAAGGCGGACGCCCCGAAATCGGCACGCCGATCATGGTGATGATGGCCGAGCATGACGATCACAGCGCCTTCCTGCGGGCGGTCGATGGCCTCACGCAGGGCCTGCAGATTCCGGAGGGCGGCTGCGGGACCTGGCGGGCCCTGTATGCGGGCCTGGCCAAGCTGTCGGCCGATCTGACCGACCATATCCATATCGAGAACGACATCCTGTTCCCCCGTTTCCTGGGGTCCGGGGCCTGACGACGGCGCGGCCGCAATCCGGAGCGCGCGCAGACCGCCCCGGATTGCTTCCCCCGGATCAGGTCGGGATATATACCCTTCAGGCAAGTAGGGAGTTGTTCCCCGGCGAAAGCCGGGGTCCATGCGGGGCAGCGCTGTGCCATCTGGACCCCGGCTTTCGCCGGGGAACAGTGACTTGTCGAGAAGGGATAATTGCCGACTTGATCCGGGGTCGCGATGGCGAACCGGGTCAATCCAATGTCATCATTCTTTATGGTCTATGGGGATTCGGGTTTCGGCGCGCTGCCTCATTCGTTCGTCATGCTGACTCGTTTCAGCATCCATGGCCGGACCTTCCCTTTTGTGCCGCCTTTCATTCGAGCGCAGACCATGGACCCTGAAACAAGTTCAGGGTGACGAATGGGAGAAACTGCACAGAACGCCAAATCCCCACAGACCATAGTCATGGGCTGCACTTTTTCGCCGCCCCGCAAATACTCCATCACGGCCCGTTCCCCGGCGAAAGCCGGGGCCCAGATGGCGCTGCTCCGCGTGGACCCCGGCTTTCGCCGGGGAACAGCTACCTGTCCGAAAGGGATAATTGCCAAACAAGTTCAGGGTGACGAAAGGGAGAAACGGTGTCGAAACCGAATCGCCACGGGCCTTGGAGCGGCGTCAGCGATCGTCGGGTCCGGTGCAGATGAAATTGCTTGCCGACCGCGTCGAACCCGAGCCGCGATACACCGCCCTCCGCGGATAGGGGCAGAGCGGTCGCTGCATGGCGATCTCGCCCGTATCCTCGGCCGAAAATTTCGTCGCGATGACATGATCGGGCGCCTCGCCGCTGTCGGTCCAGGCAATCAGGGCCGAGAAAATGTCATGCTTCGCATCGTCGGCCGGCGGTCGTGGTGGGATGCCGAGCGTGGCGTTGAAGGCGTCGGGGCCGGTGCCGCCGCCGCAATGCATCATGCCGGGCGCGAGGAACAGGCGCGCGCTGTCCGCGAGATTGCGGCCGCCACCAAGCTGCGCCGCCTGCCGCTCATAGAATGCGATCGACTGGCCCGGCGCGACGAGCGTATCGGCCAGACCGTGATAGATGATCAGCTTGCCGCCGCGCGCGGCGAACGCCTCTAGACTGCCGCGCGTGGCATCGTTCACGATGGGGCCCAGACGCGCATCGACGGCGGGCATGTCGCGATCGAAATCGAACCCCTTCCAGTCCCAGTCGGCGCCGAACACCCATTTGAAAAGCGCGCCGAAAGGCGGCTGGCCGTTGATCGGCGTTTGCAGGAAGGACCAGCCGAAGGTGTCGGGCATTTCGCTTCCCGGGAGCCAGCCGAAATAGCTCGCCTTGCCATCGCGGCCCGTCGGTCCCGAATAAAAGGCGCGCGCGGTGGCCACTTCGTTTTCGGACAGACAGGCGTCCGATGCCGCGCCCATGCATTGCAGGACCGCGGGGTCGAAGCTGCAACTCAGGGGATCGGAGATGAACCGGTCCCCCGCCAGACCGTGCCCCTGTCGCCAGCAGGTCGCGATCGCCGCCTTGTTGAGCAGCTTCAGCTTGGCGTCGGAGAGCAGGCTGCCGGGCGCGCGATGCGCGGCGGCATAGTCCCAAAGCACCGCAGCATGGCCCCAGGTCCGGTTGATGACGGGCGCGCCGACGAGGATTCCGTCGTAATCGGCCGGATAGTAGAGCGATTCGATCAGGCCCTGCTGGCCGCCGGTCGAGCAGCCGGTGTAATAGGAGCGCCGGGCGTCGCGACCGTAGAAGGCCCTGGTGATCGCCTTTCCGGTCACGGTCATCACATGCGTCGACAGGCGGCCCCAGTCGCGCCACTTGCGCGGTTGGCCGATCAGGGCATCGCCCTCCAGCGGCGAGGCGGGCGCGGTTCCCGCATCGGTCGTCGCGGTCGCAAATCCGCGCCGCAACCCGTCGACCATCCCCGAATAGCCGCCAGCGAGAACGCCGGCGAAGCCGCCGTTTCCATTGCCGTGAAAGACGCCGGTCCAGTCCTGGGCGGGCAGCCAGATTTCGACGCCGATGTCGGAATCGGGCGCCGAGCGCACGCGCGCGACGACGCGGCAGAAGCTCCGGTAACCGGGCGTCTCGCCCGCAATCGTCGTCTCGGCCGCCTTGGCCGGAACCAGCGCCGCGCTGACGATGCTCGTATCGGGGAGCCGCAGGGCGGCGAGGCCGTTGCAACGCGCGGCGACGGCATCCGGCGCCGGGGTCGGCGCCAGGGCCATCGCATCGCTCGGGACCATCCACCCCATGATGAGGACCGCGGCGGCGGCAAGGCTGTTTTTCCGTTTCATGTCTGTCTCCGCAAAGCTGTCACCTTCACTTCGTTCCCCGCTTCCCCAGCCCTTCACACAGGATTGGCTTCGCGCCGCTCCGGAACGGCGGCGGAAGGCGCCCGCCTGATCAGACGGGCGAGCCACAGGAACAGCAGCGCCGCGATCAGGTACATGGGCGCCAGCGCATAAAAGGCCATCTGCAAGGCATGCCCGCCATATTCCGGGCGGAAGAAATCGCTCGCCATGCCGACGAAGGTCGGGCCGAGGCCAAGGCCGATCAGGTTCATCACGAGGAGCAGCAAGGCGCCCGAAATGACCCGCGCATCCGGATCGACCTCTCCCTGCACGAAGGTGACCGTCGCGGGCAGGAAGAAGGAGTTGAGGAACAGCGGCACACAGAGCAGCGCCAGCGCGACCTCCCAGCGTTCCGCGGTGGCGAAACCCAGGAAGAAAGGCAGGGCGAGCAGCAGCGACAGCGCCGGAATGCTGGCATAGGCCGCCTTGTTCCGGACCCCGAAGCGGTCGATGAGGCGGCCGGAGACGAAAATGCCCGCCCCCATGCCGATGCCGACGGCCAGCGCATACCAGATCGCGACCTCCTCCAGCGTCATCCCCTTCTCGCGCATCAGGAACAGGGTGGCGAAATTGCTGAGGCCATAGGTGATGAAATTGGCGGCGCCGCTCGCAAGCGCGGTGACCGCGAGAATCCGGTTGCCGAAGAAGCTGCGGATTGCCTGCCCGAAGCCCTGACCGGGCTCCGCGGCGACGGCGGAAACGGGCGCCGGGTCGAACTGGCCGCGCGCGGGCTCCGGAACGATCAGGTAGACGAGCACCGCCGTCAGCACCCCGACCGCGCCGACGACGTAGAACGGCACGCGCCAGTCATAGGCGGCCGCCAGCGAGGCGCCGAAAGCCACCCCCAGCGCGGACCCGAGCGGCGGGCCGAGATTGAAGATGCCCATCGCGGTTCCCCGCTGCTCGCGCGGGAAGCTGTCGGAGATGATGGCATAGGATGGCGGCACGCCGCCGGCCTCTCCCACGCCGACCGCCATGCGGGCGACCACCAGTTGCCCGTAATTCGCCGCCATGCCGCACGCCGCGGTCGCGGCGCTCCACAGGCCGCAGGCGAGCGAGAGGACTTTCACCCGGTTCGTGCGGTCCGCCAGCCAGCCGACGGGGATCGCGATGAAGCAGTAGAAGAGCGCGAAATAGAATCCCGTGATCCGGCCCAGCTGGCTGTCGGTGATCTGCAAGCCATCCTGGATCGGCTTGGCGAGAATGGAGACGAGCTGGCGGTCGAGGAAATTCAGCACATAGACGAAGCACAGCATGCCGAGCACCAGGCCGCGATGGCCGGGTGCGCGGCTGTCCACGATGCCCGGCCGATCCGGCGATCCGTTCCTGTCCATATGCCTAGCACCTTCCCTGCCCATTGTTTTCCCGATCCGGCCGGCGCGCGCCGGCGGCTCCCGCCCTTACATCGCCTCTCCCGCGTGCGGCGCCATCTTTGCGTCCATGTCGCGCCGCCAGCGCTGCGCCCGATCGATATACCAGGGCAGAACCTCCGGGGTAGCGGTCGCGTCGGCATTGATCACCTTCGCCACGGGCCAGCCGCCGAACAGCCTTTTGATCGGCAGTTCCTGCTTCTTGCCCGACAGCGTGCGCGGAATGCCGGGCGCGGCGATCAGCCGGTCGGGCACGAAACGCGGCGACAGGCTGGCGCGAATGGCGGTCGCCACCGCCGCCTCCATCGCCGCATCGACGCCATGTCCCTCGGCCGGAACGACGAACATGATCAGCTGGCTGTCGCCGTCCGCGCCCTCGATGTCGACGATCATCGTGTCGGCGATCTGTGGCAATCGTTCGACCGCCGAATAGATTTCGGCGGTGCCCATGCGCAGGCCGTGCCGGTTGATCGTCGCATCGCTGCGCCCCGAGATCGTGCAGCCGCCGTCGGTGCCGATCGTCAGCCAGTCGCCGTGGCGCCAGATGCCCGGCCATTCGGCGAAATAGGATTCGCGGTAGCGGCTGCCGTCCTCGTCCCCCCAGAAATGCAGGGGCATACTCGGGAAAGGGCGCGTGCAGACGAGTTCGCCGACTTCGCCGATCACCGGCTTGCCCCGCTCGTCCCACGCCTCGATCGCGGCGCCGAGGTGGCGGCACTGCAATCGCCCCGGCGTGTCGGGAAGCTCCGGATTGCCGGCCATGAAGGCGGCCGCGATCTCCGTCCCGCCGCTGACGTTGCACCACCAGATATCGGGGCGGCCCAATCCGGCGAATTGCGCCGAACCCCAGCGCTGGACGTCGGGCGGAAGCGGCGAGCCGGTGCTGCCGAGCGCGCGAACGGATTCGAGGCCGCCGATCCGGGACAGGTCGAGCCCGGCCTTCTGGCAGCTCGTGAAAAAGGCCGCGCCGGCCCCGAACCAGGTCACGCCGTTGCGCGCCGCGAACCGCCACAGCCGGGTCCAGTCGGGAGTCCCCTTGGGCCCGCTGGGCGATCCGTCGAACAGGCAGATGGTCGTGCCGCTGAGCAGGCCGCCGACCTGAATGTTCCACATCACCCAGCCGGTGGCGCTGTACCAGTGGAAACGGTCGCCGAAATTGTTCGGGGCGTAGCTCGGTCCGAGATCGAAATGGAGCTGGCCCGCACAGGTCGCGAGCAGGACCCCGCCATGTCCGTGCACGATCGGCTTGGGAAGGCCGGTGGTCCCGCTCGAATAG
Organism: Sphingopyxis sp. MG; assembly: GCF_002953155.1. Classification (NCBI taxonomy): domain Bacteria; kingdom Pseudomonadati; phylum Pseudomonadota; class Alphaproteobacteria; order Sphingomonadales; family Sphingopyxidaceae; genus Sphingopyxis; species Sphingopyxis sp. MG. Next base: position 984,086 of record NZ_CP026381.1, on the reverse strand, counting down.
AGAATCCACAGCGGGTGATCGAAGGGCAGCCATTCGGGTTCGAACGCCGCGACCTCGGCATCGTCGCGCGCCACCGCCTCTTCGAAGGCGACGGCGCCCGGCACCTTGTCCTCGCCGAATCCGCTGTCGATGACGAGCAGCACTTCGATGCAGGGCAGTTGACGCCGAATCTCGGCGACGGCGGCGCTGCGGTCCATGGCCTTGCCGCCATAGGCGACGCCGTCCACCGCGATCAGCACCCTGGGCCTCGTCTGGCGGAAGCGGTCGAGTACCGCATTGGCCCCCATGTCGGGCGAGCACAGCGTCCATATCGCCCCCAGGCTGGCGCATGCCAGGAGGCCGATCACCGCCGCCGGGATGTTGGGAAGATAGGCGGCCACGCGGTCGCCCCGCCCGACCCCGTGCCGGCGCAGTTCGAGCGCCAGCGACGCCGCCTGCCGCCTGAGGTCCGCCCAGCTGAGGACCGCCCGGTCGCCGCGTTCGTTCTCGGCGACGATCGCGGGCTGGCCGGCGGCGTCGGCGGGGACCGCATGGCGAAACACGTGCCGGGCGTAACTGACCTGCGCCCCGTCGAACCAGCGCGCGCCCGGCATGGCGTCTTCGCCGAGCACGGCCGCGAACGGCGTCGGGGATTCGATCCGATAATAATCCCAGATGCTGCGCCAGAAGCCTTCTAGATCGTCGACCGACCAGCGGCGCAAATCCTCATATTCCGCGAATTCCAGATCGTGCGTGGTCTTGAGCCAGTCCGAATACAGGCGGATCTGCGGAACGGGAGCCGGGGCGTCCGCGCTGTTGCTGGCATGACTCATAACAGACCTTGTTTCATTTCAGGGAGATATGACGAGGAGCGCTGCACCGGCCCCAGTTCCGCTCGATCAGGCGGGTGAACGACGGGCGGCGACCTCATCGAAGATCGCCGCCCATGGCATCAGAAGGCGGTGCGCAGGCTCATCGCCGCATAGCGGCCGATCGCATTATGGGCGCCGCCGATGCCGTCCGTCCCGGGGAAGAAGGGCGGCTTCTTGTCGAACAGATCGTTGATCTGCAGCGCAATCTCCGTTCCCCTGGCGAAACCCGTATCGGGCAGCCGCAGGGACAGGCGCAGGTCCACCGTGGTGTAGCCCTTCGAATGATAGAGGCCCGACCCGGTCGGCGTCGCAAAGGAAGCGGTGACCCCGCTGCGATGATTGACGAAGTTGACCAGAGTGACCGGCCCCGCCGTGACTCCCAGCGTCGTGCGCAGCGTGGTTCGCGGGATGCCCGCCTCGAGCGAATCGCTGACCGCCGAGGTCGGCGACAACCGGGTCCGGTATTTCAGGATATAGTTGCCGGCGACGCCGCCGAAAATCGTGCCAAAACCCGCCGTATGCCGGTAACGCACATCGAAATCGATCCCGTTCGTCTTGCGGATGCCGAAGTTCCCCTGGCGCAAGTCCAATATGTTCTCGATCGTCGGCACCGCCGAGAAGGTGTAGAAGAAGGGAACGGTGTCGGTAATCGCCGCCGCGACCTGCGCGGCGGTCGGGTCGCGGATGACGAGCGACGCAAAGGTCGGGTCGGTGAAGAGCAGCGCGCCGAGGCCCGACGGCGTGCCGATGACGTCATTATATTTGATGTCGTAGAAGGTCGCGCCGGCGCTGAATCCCGGAGCGAATACGGGCCGGAAATCGACGCCGAGCGAAAAGGTCCGCGCCTTTTCGGGTTTCAGATTCTGGTTGCCGCCGTAAAGCAGCATCGTGTTGACCTGTGCCGCGCCGCGCAGGGGATCGCGGGCGCCGAAAGCATCGACGAGCGCCGCGGCAGCATAATAGGAACCGACGGTCGAACCCAGATCGCGAAGGCCGGGCGCCCTGAACGAACGACCGTAGCTTCCGCGAAAATTCAACCCGTCCACCGGCTCCCAGGTGATGCCGACCTTCGGATTGGTCGTCGAACCGAAATCGCTGTAATGATCGTAGCGCCCCGAAAGCGACAGCGCGAGGCTGCGGAGCATCGGCGAGGCATTGCCTTCGCCGACGATCGGCACGAACAATTCCCCGTACAGCGACTGGACGCTGCGTTTCAGATCCTCGGGAAATCCGACGCCGCCGCTCGATCCGCGCTGATCATATGTTTCGCGGCGATATTCGGCGCCAAGAGCGACCTTGACCTCGCCGCCCGGCAGATCGGCCAGCGGGCCGTCGACCTTCACGGCACCGATCCGGGTGCGCTGATGATTGGTGAAGTCGGTCGGATTGTCGAGAATGGCGGCGACGACGGTGGGGCTGGTCCCGGTACCGAACGGATCGAGCGCCGTCGCGGTCGTGGTCCCGGCCGCCGCCGCCGTCAGGGCGGTGGTGTCGATCCCCGGCTGGAAAGTATCGTTGCGCGACCAGTTGAAGGTCCCGTACAGGCTCGCCTTGAAGTCGCCGGGCAGCTTGACGTCGATCCCGGCCGTCGCATTGCCGGTCCTGACGCGATAGGTCTGGTCGAAATGATCCGCGCCGACCAGATTGTCGGGGCGAAAATCGACGAACTCGAACAGGGCGCCGGTGCCCGGCGGGGCCCGGAAAAAGGGGTTGGTCGCGGTTATCAGAACGAATGTCTGGCCCGGCAGCGCGGCCTGCACCACGTCCTTGCGATCCGAATAGAGCAGGTCGCCCCACAATGTGACGCTGGACGACAGATCCTGCCGCGCCGAAACGAACAGGCTGTGCGTGCGGTTCTCCGGAACGAGATCGACCGGCCCGCGCGGGTCGCAGGTGTTGAGGCCCGGCGCCAGGCCGGGCGCGGCATAGATCGGTCCGGTGAACAGGTTGACGTTGGCGTCCGGGCACACCGCCGAACGCGTGTCGATACCGCCGGCCGCCCGGAAGTCGAGCGACCGGTACCGGCGGTCCGCCCCGGTGATGTTGCCGTTCTGCGAATATTGATAGGCCGCGACGAACGAGCCGCTGCTCCATTCGTGCCCGAAAAGGACGCCCGCGTTGAGGGCGTGATAATCGTCCGCGAAACCGTAGCGGACGTTGGCCTCGATCCCCGATACGCGCTTGCGGGTGATGAAGTTGACGACGCCCGCGACCGCGTCGGAGCCGTAGATCGCCGATGCGCCGTCGGCGACGATCTCGACACGCTCGATCGCGAGTTCGGGAAGAAACGGATAGTCGGGATTGGTCTGCTGGGTGCTGCCAGAGATCAGGCGATGCCCGTTCATCAGCGGCAGGGTCGCGGCGGACGGCAGGCCGCGCAGGCCCGGCGCGAAGGAGCCGAGGCCGCCGTTGCTCGTGCGCGGGGCGGTGTTGAAGCTGTTGAGCTGCGGCACGGTCGCCAGCAGTTCGGGGGTGCTCGCCGCGCCGATCAGCTTTGCGTCTTCGCGCGACACGCTGATGAGGCCCGATCCGGTCGGCGGAATGCCGCGGATGCTCGTGCCGGTGACGACGATCTCCGTATCGGCTTCCGCCGCGCTGTCCTGGCTATCGTCGGCGCTCTGGGCATGAGCGGCAGCCGTTGCGCCCAGCATGGCCGCCGCGATTGCGGACCCGCACAGCATGCGCGCGCGGCGTCCCTTGAGAATGGTTCTGATCGACATGATGTTCCTCTTCCCTGGCTAGGCTTTTCCTGGCGCCGGGCTCTGCCGGCTTGATGTCGTGCTTATGATTTGCCAGAGCGGTTTGTAAGAGCATTAGCGGACATCGCTGTGTCTTTGGCGGACACGCTTTATTCTGAGGAACGATATGCCTGTCGATGATGGTCAAGGCGCATTCGCCAACGGCAATGGCCGCGCCGGCTTTCCTTCGCTGAATCAACGCATCTTTGCGCCTTTCAAGCTGGCCACCGTGATCGACACGGTGGCTGGCCGCGGCATCGCGCCGGAGACCGTGCTCGACCGCACCGGCCTGACGCTCGCCGAAGTGCGCAATCCCCATACGCTGACGTCGATCGGCCAATATCTGATCGCCTGCCAGAACATCGTGTCCGCCGGCGCCCAGTTCAGCGATGCGTTCGCGATCGGGTCGCGCCTCCACCTGTCGGCCTACGGCATGTACGGCTATGCGCTGATGTGCTCGCCGACGATGCGCGACTTCTTCGATTTCGCGGTGCGGTATCAGCCGCTCGCCACCCCCACCGTGCGCCTCGGCTGGCGGATCGAGGGGGAGTTCGCGATCTGGCAGTTTCACGAAATCTATCGCGACGTGATGAGCAGCGACGTGCGCACCTTCCTCGTCCGCCAGCAGATGAAGATGACGTACACGCACATCCACGACACGGCGGGATCGGACAATCTGCCGGTCCGCGCGCTGTTCGCGCTCGCCGAAGACGCCCATTCGGCGGAGGACGAGCGCGAATTGTCCTGCCCCTGCCTGTACGCGCAGGAGGCGAACGAGCTTCACTATCCGATCGGCATCCTCGAGCAGACGCCGGAACTGGGCAATCGCCTCACGAGGACGATGCTCGAGGAAACATGCGACCGGCTGATCGGGCAGTCGCGGATGTCGTCGGGCCTGTCGGGCGAGGTCTATCAACTGCTGCTGCTCACCCCGAACCACTTTCCGTCGATGACGGCGATCGCGGACCAGCTCGGCCTGCAGGAGCGCACGCTTCGCCGCCGCCTCGCGGCCGAGGACACCAGCTATGGCGAGATCGTCGACGACGTGCGCCGCAAGCTGGCCATCGAATATCTGCAGACGACCCGCATGAGCGTCGACGACGTGGCCTGGAAAGTGGGTTTCAGCGACAGCGCGAACCTGCGCCGCGCGATCCGCCGATGGACCGGCAAGACCATCGGCGAAATCCGTGCGGGGTGATGCGGGGGCACCGACCGCCTCCATTCAGGATGAATTCGGACCGCGCGCAGAACCGGCTGCCCCCAGTCGGTTCCCAGCCCAGAGGGGAATTTCGACCCTAAGGCTTGACCCTGTAGCCGCTACAGGGCGCATAAAGGCGCGAATCGACCAAGGGAGATTTCGTGGACACGATCGATCGGAAGCAGGCGAGGAAGCTGATCGCGGGCGAGCTTGATCGCTATCGCGCGGCGCGCACCGCCGGTGATGGCCGTTCCGCCTGGATCGCGCTCGAACGTGCGCATGTCGTCGCGCAGTCCTTTTTCGCGCTTCACCTCGCTTCGCACTGGCGCATGCTCGGCTACGCGCTCGCGCTAGGCGATGGACGCGAGGCCGCCGGGCAGTTGTTCCGTCTCGCGCTCGTGCCGCTCGGCTCGCTCACGGGGCGCCTGCCGGTCGGCAATACGGGCCGGGCCCGGATCAGCGCCTTCAAGCCGATGCCGATCCCATCCGACCTCGAAGCGCTGATTTCGCAGCGCGACAAAATGGCTTCGGGCCGATAAGGGAAGCAGTCATGCCGGGTGCGATGATGCGACTGCTGATGATTATCGGGGTGCTGCTTTGCAGCATGCATCTGGCCGAACCCGCGTCGGCGCATGCCACTGCCGATGAAGCCGCCTTCCATCTTTCGGCCGATGACGGCGACCGGGACAGTCAGGAGCCGGCATCGAAGCTGATGCATGGCGGCCACCATCATTGTCCCGTCGCGCCCGACTTGCGGCCTGCATCCGATACCCCATGGACGTTCGCGCGCGCGCCGCTGTTCGCGTCTGGCGTCACGCAGCTTCCCTCGCGCACCCTGCCCCCCCTTCTCGATCCACCTCTCGCGATCTGAGCGCGCTCGCCGCGTCGTGCGGCGATCCCCCGGATCAATTGAGGATGGATCTTATGTTCAGGTTCGTTGCTGCCCTGGTGGCAGCCACATCGTGCGTCGCAATCGCGCATGCACAGCAGGCCGGCGTCGTGAGCCGGCCAATATCGGAGCCGTTGCTGACGCTCGACGATGCCATCGCGCTCGCGACCGGCAGCGCTCCGGCAGCGGAAGCCGCGACGGCGGAGGTCGATTCGGCCGAGGCCGGACGCCGGGTTGCAGGCCTCAGGCCCAATCCCGCGCTGCTGGTCGAAGTCGAGAATTTCGTCGGCACGGGCCCCTATAGCGGGGTCAACGGCGCCGACGTCACCGCCAGTCTCGCCATTCCGCTCGAACTCGGCGGCAAGCGACGAGCACGGATCGCAGTGGCCGATGCCGAGGCACGCCGCGCGCTCCTCGCCCGGACGATCGTACAGGCCGATATCCGGTTGCAGGTCACCGAACTCTATATTCAGGCCGCGGCTGCCAGAATCCGGTTCGCGATCGCCGAGGACCAGTTCCGGATCGCCAGCGACACGGCGCGTGCCGCGACCGTTCGCGTGCAAGCGGGTCGCGCCTCGCCGCTCGAACAGGAACGCGCCGAAGTCGCGCGCCTCAACGCCGAAGTCGATGTCGACAGGACACGGCGTCTCGCGGACGCTGCGCGCGCCAATCTCGCGCGGCGGGTCGGACGTCCGATCACCGGGCCACTCGACGTCAGCATTCTCGGCGGGCCGACAAGCGGAACGGTGGGTCCGCCGCGCCCCGCTTCCTCGGCTGGCAGCCTCGCGCTCGCCGCGGCCGAAGCCGAACTCGCGACAGCGGACGCAGGCGTGCAACTCGCAAGATCGCAGCGCGCGCCTGACCTGACGGTCGGGCCGGGGGTCCGCCGGATCGAGGCGACCAGCGACGTCGCGGCGGTCTTCAGCATCTCGATGCCGCTGCCGCTGTTCAACAACGGGCGCGCCGCGGTCGAAGCGGCCAACGCCAGACGGCGCCGTGCCGATGCGCAGCGCCGCATGACCGCGCTCGACGTCGAGCAGCAGATCAGCGACGCCGAGGTCGAAGTGCACAATGCGGCGGCCGCGGCGCGGGTTGCCAGCGGCCCGGCGCTCTCGGCGGCGATGGAGGCCGCGCGGATAGCGCGCATCGGATACCGCGAGGGCAAGTTCGGACAGCTCGAATTGCTCGATGCCGAACGGACGCTGATCGAAACGAGATCGGCTTCGATCGAAGCGCTCGCCTCCTATCAACTTGCCAGGGCCCGGTTGGAGCGCCTCACCGCTCCCGCGCCCATCGAAGGGAATTGATTCCATGAATATCTTCATCAATCGAAAGCTGCTCTCCGCCGCGCTGGTGCCACTTTTGCTCTCAGCGTGCAGCGGCAGCGAGAACGCCAAGCCCGCCGATGAACATGGCGAGACAGAAGGCGGCCACGCCGAGGAAGGCCATATCGCGCTCACCGCAGAGCAGATCCGGGTCGCAGGCATTACGCTCGGCCGACCGGCCGTCGGCAGCGCAGGCGCGCTCCAGCTTCCCGCGACGATCGAAGGCGATCCGCAGGGAACGCAGGCGGTATCGGCGGCGATCGGCGGGCGCGTCGTCGCGCTCAATCGCCATCTCGGCCAGAGCGTCGGCCGCGGGCAGACGCTCGCGATCATCGAGAGCCGCGAGGCGGCACAGTTGCAGGGCGAGGTGCAGGCGACGAAAGCCCGGCTTGCGCTCGCCGACTCCAACCTCGCGCGCGAGGAGCGGCTGTTCGCGCAGCGCGTCTCGCCGGAACAGGACGTCATCGCGGCACGCACGGCGGCGACCGAAGCGCGCATCGCCTATCGGCTCGCGCAGCAACAGGTGGCGGCGGCCGGCGGCGGCGGCGGCCAGCTCAACCGCATCGCCATCGCGGCGCCGATCTCGGGCCAGATCATTTCGCGCAGCGTCGTGCTCGGCCAGACGGTCGCGGCGGACGCCGAACTCTACCGCATCGCCGATCTGTCGAGCGTGTCGCTCGCGCTGAACCTGCAACCCGCCGACGCCGGGCGCATCCGTCCTGGTGCGATTGTCACGGTCAGCGCGCCCGGGAGGCAGGCCAGCGGCAAGATCGGCTTCGTCTCGCCCGCGCTCGATCCGGCGACCCGGCTCGTGCCCGCCATCGCGATCCTCGACAACCGGGCCGGGCAATGGCGTGTCGGCGAAGCGGTCACCGCTTCGATCGCGCTCGCGGGCGATGGCGGCGATACGTCGATCAGCGTTCCCTCCACCGCGATCCAGACAGTCGAGGGCAAGAGCGTCGTTTTCGTCCGCACCAAGGAAGGATTCAGGGCGGTTCCGGTCGTTCCCGGCGACCGTGCCGGCCCGAATGTCATCGTGCGATCCGGCCTCAGGGGCAGCGAAGAGATCGCGATCACCAACAGCTTCGCGCTCAAGGCCGAGATCGGCAAGGGCGAAGCAGGGCATGAGGACTGAGCCATGATCGCCCGCACCGTCACCTGGGCGGTCGACAATCGCTGGCTTGTCGTCCTGCTCACCGCCATTTCCGCTGTCATCGGCGCCTTCGCGCTCTCACGCCTGCCGATCGACGCGGTTCCCGACATCACCAACAATCAGATCCAGATCAATGTCCGCGCGCCTGCGCTCTCGCCCGAACTGATCGAAAAGCAGGTCGCTTTCCCGATCGAGACCGCGCTCGCGGGGATTCCCGGCCTCGAATATACCCGCTCGCTGAGCCGCAACGGATTTGCGCAGGTAACGGCCGTCTTTACCGACAGGACCGATATCTATTTCGCGCGGCAACAGGTCGGCGAACGGTTGAACGAAGCCGCCGAGACGATGCCGGACGGCGTCCGCCCCGAAATGGGGCCGATCGCGACCGGGCTCGGCGAGGTCTATATGTGGACGGTGCGGCTTGCGCATCGCAAGGACGACGTTCACAAACCCGGCGAACCCGGCCTTCAGCCCGACGGCAGTTATATGACGCCCGAGGGCGAGCGGCTCGTCACCGAAGCCGACAAGGCGACCTATCTGCGTACCGCGCAGGACTGGATCGTTACCCCGCTTCTGCGCACCGTTCCCGGAGTTGCCGGGATCGATGCAATCGGCGGTTATTCGAAGCAATATATGGTCGTCCCCGACGTGCAGCGGCTCGCCGCGCTCGGCCTCGGCCTCGCCGACCTCGCCGAAGCGCTCGAGCGCAACAATACCGCCGTCGGCGGCGGCGTAGTCGAGCGCAACGGCGAAGGGCTCGCGGTCCGCTCTGATGCGCTCATCCGCAACGCCGCCGAGCTTTCGCGCACCGTCGTCGCGACGCGGGCGGGGGTTCCGATCACGCTCGATCAGGTTGCGAGCGTCCGCACCGGGCAGGCCGTCCGGATGGGCTCGGCGTCCGAAGCGGGCACGGAGGTCGTCGTCGGCACCGCGATCATGCGGATCGGCGAGAACAGCCGCACGGTCGCGACGGCGGTCGCCGACCGGCTCGCGGGCATCAACGCCTCGCTCCCACCCGATGTCATCGTCGAGCCGGTGCTGGACCGCACCAAGCTCGTCAATGCGACGATCTGGACGGTCGGCAAGAACCTGACCGAAGGCGCATTGCTCGTCATCGTCGTCCTGTTCCTGCTGCTCGGCAATTTCCGGGCGGCGCTGATCGCCGCGCTCGTCATTCCGGTGACGATGCTGCTGACCAGCTTCGGCATGCTGCAGGCGGGCGTTTCGGCGAACCTGATGAGCCTCGGCGCGCTCGACTTCGGCCTGATCGTCGACGGCGCGGTGATCATCGTCGAAAATGCGCTGCGGCGCATGGCCGACCTCCAGCACCGGCACGGCCGCATCCTGACGATCGAGGAGCGGCTGGCGACCGTTGCCGCGGCAGCGCGAGAGATGGTGCGGCCATCGGTCTATGGCCAGGCCATCATCATCCTCGTCTACGTGCCGCTGCTGACGCTGAGCGGGGTCGAGGGCAAGACCTTCATCCCGATGGCGCTGACCGTCATCATCGCGCTCGGATTCGCCTTCATCCTCTCGCTCACCTTCGTGCCCGCCGCGATCGCGATCTGGCTTTCGAAGCGGGTCGAGGAGAAGGAGGGGCGGATCATGACCTGGCTCAAGCAGCGGTACGAACCCGGCCTCGACCGGGCGATGGCCAAACCGAAGCTGACCATCGGCGCCGGAATCGGCGGGTTCGTTGTCGCGATCATCGCTTTCCTCTCGCTCGGGCAGGTGTTTCTGCCGCAGCTCGACGAAGGCGATCTGATGATTCAGGCCTTCCGCGTTCCCTCGACCTCGGTCGAGCAGAGCCAGGCGATGCAGCTGCCGATCGAGCGCATGCTGTCGAAACAGCCCGAGGTCGCGATCGTGTTTTCGAAGACCGGCACCGCAGACCTCGCGTCCGATCCGATGCCGCCCAACGCCACCGACAATTTCGTCATCCTGAAACCGCGGAAGGAATGGCCCGACCCGAACCTCGCCAAGGCCGATCTCGTCGAGCGGCTGGAGAAGGAACTGAACAAGTTTCCGGGCAATGCCTATGAAATCACGCAACCGATCCAGATGCGCTTCAACGAACTCATCGCCGGGGTGCGCGGCGACGTGGCGGTCAAGATATTCGGCGACGATTTCGACGCAATGAATGCGACCGCGCGGGAAATCGCCGCGATCCTGCGCACGACGGAAGGAGCCACCGATGTGCGCGTCGAGGAAACCGAGGGCCTTTCGATGCTCGACATCCGCGCCAACCGCGACGCGATGGCGCGGCTCGGCGTCACCGCGCAGGACGTGCACGATGTCGTGACCGCGACGATCGGCGGACGTCAGGCCGGCACGATCTTCGAGGGCGACCGCCGCTTCCCGGTCGTCGTGCGCCTTGCGGATACGCAGCGTTCGGACTTGTCGGTGCTTGAACAGATACAGGTTCCGGTCGCTGGCGGCGCCTTCGTCCCGCTCGCCAGCGTCGCCGATATCGCGATCGTCGACGGGCCGAACCAGATCAGCCGCGAAAACGGCAAGCGCCGCGTCGTGGTGCAGGCCAATGTCCGCGGGCGCGCGATCTCGGACGTCGTGGCCGATGCAAAAGCGGCGATCTCCAAGGATGTTCGCCTGCCGGCCGGCAGTTATCTCGAATGGGGTGGTCAGTTCGAGAATCTGGCTTCGGCGCGTGACCGGCTCCAACTCGTCATTCCGGCGTGCTTCGTGCTGATCCTGTTGCTGCTCTATGGCGCGCTTCGTTCGCCGCGCGACGCGGCGATCGTGTTCACGGGGATTCCGCTGGCGCTGATCGGCGGCGTGCTGGCGCTGTTCCTGCGCGGGATGGACTTCTCGATTTCGGCAGCCGTTGGTTTCATCGCGCTGTCCGGGATCGCCGTCCTCAATGGTCTCGTGATGGTGTCCTCGATCCAGGATCTGATGCGCAGCGGCGTCGCGCGCGCCGAAGCCGCGCGCCTGGGGGCGCTGCAACGCCTGCGGCCGGTCGTGATGACCGCGCTCGTCGCCAGCCTCGGTTTCGTGCCGATGGCGCTTGCGACGGGCGCGGGCGCCGAAGTCCAGAAACCACTCGCTACCGTGGTGATCGGCGGGCTGATCTCGGCGACCCTGCTCACCCTTTTCGTGCTTCCGACCCTCTATGCGCGTTATGGGGGAGAGCGGGCGAAGACAGAGGAAAGGATCGAAGATGGCGCATTCGCATAGCCATGACGAAGGCGATCACGCCGGGCACGATCATGCGGCCGGGGCCAACGCCCGCAGCCTGACGATCGCGCTGGCGCTGACCGGCACCTTCCTGATCGCCGAACTGGCGGGGGCGTGGCTGTTCAACAGCCTCGCCCTTCTGTCCGATGCCGCACATATGTTCACCGATGCGGCAGCGCTCGCGATCGCGCTTGCGGCGATCCGTATCGGGCGACGGCCCGCCGACGACAGGCGCACCTATGGCTACCGCCGCTTCGAAATCCTTGCCGCGGCGTTCAACGCGCTGCTCCTCTTCGCGGTCGCCGCCTATGTACTCTATGAAGGGATCAGGAGGTTCGTCGAACCGCAGGAGGTGCAGTCGCTCGGCATGCTCGCGGTCGCCGTGGCCGGGCTCGTCATCAACCTCATCGCGATGCGCGTGCTCGCAGGCGGGAAGGACGAAAGCCTCAACGTCAAGGGCGCCTATCTGGAGGTGTGGGCGGACATGCTCGGCTCGCTCGGCGTGATCGCCGCCGCGGCGCTGATCTATTTTACCGGCTGGAGCTGGGTCGACCCGATCGTCGCGATCGCGATCGGCCTGTGGGTGCTGCCGCGGACCTGGATATTGCTGCGCGACACGACGAACATCCTGCTGCAAGGCGTGCCGCGCGGCGTCGATCTTGGATCGGTTCGGACGAGCATGGCCAAGGTCGCCGGGGTAATGGAGGTGCACGACCTCCATCTCTGGTCGATTGCGGGAAGCGACATGAGCCTGACGGCGCATGCTGTCTTTCAGCCCGGCGGTGATCCCGAAGCCGTGCGGCGAGCGATATCCGAGATGCTCCATGACGAGTTCGGTATTTCGCATGCAACCATCCAGATGGAATCCGATGCCGAGCAGTGCCTGGAACCCGTGCATCCTTAATGAAAACAGACGCCGTTATGCGGACGATACCGTAACGCGCGCGCTGCCTCGAGCTTTGGCTTGCTCCGCCCACGGCGCGAAACCGCTTGCATGCCATCAAGCAGGCACCTAATGGCTGCTATTGATAATCCTTTTCAATATCGCGAATAGAGCGTTCCGTGCAGCGATCGACCGTCCGGACCTGGTTTCTCATCCATAAGTGGACGAGCATCGTCTGCACGGCTTTCCTGCTGATGCTGTGCGCGACCGGCCTGCCGCTGATCTTCCACGACGAAATCGACGCGCTGACCGAAGGCCCCCCGGCTTATGGCATGCCCGGCGTCGGCTCGTCGCGCGAAGCGCCGGGCCTCAGGCCACTCGACGAAATGCTGGCGAAAGCGCTCGCCGCCCGGCCGGGCGAAGTCCCGGTCTTCATGGCGTTCGACAACGATCAGCCGTCGCTGACGATCACCACCGCGCCGCGCCCCGACTCCCCTGCCCAGGATATGACGATCCAGCTCTTCGATCGCTCGACCGGCGAGCGGACGGGCGCGGTCGACGAGGACGGGGTGATGCACTTCCTGCTCCAGCTCCATACCGACATGTTCCTCGGTCTGCCCGGGATGCTGTTCCTCGGATTCATGGGGCTGCTGTTCGTGGTCGCGATCGTCTCCGGCGTCGTGCTCTATGCGCCCTTCATGAAGAAGCTCGACTTCGGGACGCTACGCACGTCGCGCAGCGCCCGCGTCAAATGGCTCGACTATCACAACCTCCTCGGCATCGTCGCGCTCGCGTGGATGAGTGTCGTCGGCGCAACCGGGGTGATCAACGCGCTCGCGACCCCGATCTTCCAATATTGGCAGACAACCGAGCTCGCCGAGATGACCAAGGCCTATGACGGCAAGGGCGCGGTGCCGCCATCGCGTTACGGCTCGATCGACAAGGCAATGGCCGCGGCGCGCAAGGCGATCCCCGGCAACAATCCGCAGTTCATCGCCTTCCCCGGCGGCAATTTCAGCAGTCGGCACCATTATGCCGTCTTCTTCCAGGGCGATACGCCGCTGACCGAACGCCTGCTCACCTCGGCGCTGATCGACGCCGAGACCGGGGAGTTCACCGACGCACGGCCGATGCCCTGGTACACCAAGGCGCTCGCGCTGTCGCAGCCGCTCCATTTTGGCGATTATGGCGGGCTGCCGCTCAAGATCCTGTGGGCGATCCTCACCCTCTTCACGATGATCGTCCTCGGTTCGGGCCTCTATCTCTGGCTCGGAAAACGCCGCAGCGGCACCGACGCGCTCGTTCGCGAGGTCGAGAGCGGCGGCGCGCTGGTGCCTGCCGAATGAGGAAGAAACATGGCCTCGCCGCGATCTTCGCAATCCCGCTTCTCGTTGCGCTCGTCAGCATCGCGGGCCTCGTCGTCGCGCTGACCGGCGACGGGCTTCGCGACGCCGCTTCCTGGGCCGCACTCGCCATACCCGTTTTCGCCGTCGGCTGGGCCATGACGTTCCGCCGCACCTGACATCCGACCCGCGGCGTGAAGCCGCATCAAAAAGGGGAATAACATGTCCAGTCTCTCCCTCCGCGGCATGATCGGCCTGACCGCCGGGGCATCGATGCTCGCGATCACGGCGCCTGCCATCGCGCAGGACGCGGTCGGCGGCGACGACATCGTCGTCACCGCGCAGCGCAACAACCAGACGAAGGTCACCGCCGGCGGCAATGTCGGCGTGTTCGGCACCAAGGCCGCCGAGGATATTCCGTTCAACATCCGCAGCTACAACGAGGCGCTGATTCTCAACCAGCAGCCAGACTCGCTGGGCGAAGTGCTGGAAAACGACCCGACAATCCGCACCGCACTGGGCTTCGGCATCGCCGGCGAGGTCTTCGTCATCCGCGGCTTCGACCTGTCGTCGGACGACGTCGGCTTCGATGGCCTCTATGCGAAGAACCTGGCTGCCGATGCCAATCGATCGAAGAAGGGGGAATGGCCGCCCTTCGTCAGCCTCAGCGAAGCCAAGGGTTATTTTTTCGACAGCGGCAAAGCGACCTTGAGGCCAGAGTTTGAGCAGAACCTAAAGAACGAAGTCATCCCTATGCTGGCCCGCAATCTCGTGGATTACGACGTAAACGTGATCGAGGTAATCGGCCACACCGATGAAGTTCCAATGGTCGGATCGAGCAATCTCGACGCAAAGCTGGTCAGCGCTTCAACGAATCGATTTCCCATTCGCGGCCTTCAGTCGACCGACAACGCGGGCCTTGCAATGGCCCGGGCCGTTGCCGTCGTTGGAATATTGAGGTCGGATCCTCGCCTGAAAGGTGCAGCAATTCTGCCACTGTCCGGCGCGCAGATGATCGTCCCGGTCGACCGTATGGCGGATGGAACGGCGACAGCGAGCGACCAACGTAGGCGTCGAATTGATATCCGGTGTCAATCGGCGTGCAAACGGGACCCCCTATCGGCGCGCAAAAGGGGCTCTGACTCACTTTTGGTGCAATAAAGAGGGATGATCGAGAGGTGGCATCAGCCTCGCCCGCAGCAAATCGAGCTTGGCGCGCCCATACATCTGGCGTTTGACGAGCTTCAACTTCGTGATCTGCCCTTCCGTTTGCCCGTTGGACCAGGGCTCTACGATAGCGGCCTTCACCGCATTCCAGTCGTCGCTCAAGCCATTGGCAAACGAACGAAGCGGCGTTTTCCGGGCTTCGTCGATCCATGTGGCGAGCTCGAAGTCTTTCTGTTGCCTGATGATCCGGTGGAATCGGTCGGCAAGATTTCGAACGACGACGAGCGCCGGGACGGCGGCTTCAATCGTCGCGATAAGCGTGGCTTCTGATTGCGAGAGTTGATCGCGTGCCATCGTCATAAGCCGGGCAATCACACGGGCTGATGGAATGACGCGCGACACGTTGTTCGGAGCTGCCTCGTTGCGCCTCCGCCGCGTCGCCCATTCTGCAACGACACGCAGGCTTCCGTTAAAGCCGATGATTTTGAGCCGCCGCCAGAGTTCGGCACCATTTTGGCAACCGGAACGCCATTCGGCATCGAGCGTCCCGAGCCACGGGTCGAGAGAGCTAAGCCGGGTGCGGAACATATCGGATCGTCCGCCACGAGCGACCTGGCGTACGGTCTTGCGGGCATAGCCGGTCGCGCGAACGACCGCCTTGATGGACGCCCCTTTTCCAAGCAGCACACGGATCGCATCATCGGCATCCTGACGCCGCTTGAAGCCTTCGTATTGAAGCCGCTCAGCGCAGGTGAGGAGTTCTGGATCGGGTTCGGCGGATTGAAGTGCCTGGCGAATGGCGCGCATAGATTTACGGACAGCGTCGAGGAACGCCTGGCTGGCATTCTCCATCAAATGCCAGCGATCGGCAATCTGCAGGGCGTCAGGCAAGGCGCGCGCGGCCGCATGCCGGTACCCGCCACCGCGATCACGCGAGATAATGCAGATCTCCGGCCGGGCCTTGAGCCACGCTTCTACGGTGGCGACGCCACGATCGGGGAGGAGGTCGATAATCTGTCGGCGCTCCAGATCACAGACGATCGTGCCATATCGCTGTCCGCGCTTCCACGCCCAGTCGTCGATGCCGATGATCGTAGGCTTAACCTGAGCGCCCTTGAAGCGCCGACGCACAGTTCGAAGCAATGTGTCCTTGCTGACCGGCATCAGAAGGCGGCGCGCCAAGCTGGCCGCCGGACGCCCACCCAGCGCCAGCCCAAGGTGATGTACGATAGAATCCAGGCGGGTCGTACGCCGGGCAAATGTTGCAGTCACATCCGGAGGAAAGCGTTCAACGAAGATACGCGTGGTGCAGCGGGATGTGGCGCAACGAAAACGCCGGGCGACAAGAGTAATCCGAACCGGCCGGCCATGAGATGGTAGATCGGCGAGTGTACGGTGATATCGACTGTGGACACGCGCAGATGGGCGGCAGCAGTTCGGGCAGATCGAAACTCGAAATCGGGATCGCCCGGTGATCAGTATCTGATCGGCGGCATACTCGACCTTGTCGATCACCAATCCTATTGGCGCAATGGCTTCGCGAAAACCGCTCCCATGCATGGCGATATCCTCCTTCGGGGAAACTCGCCATTATCAACGCACTTGCACCAAAAGTGAGTCAGAGCCCTTTTTGCACGCCGATCCACAATATCCGGCTACGTCGGACAACAAGCGAGGCGATTCCCATGGCGCGAACAAAATAATGGACCCGCTAGATCAGGCACTGGCGCAATTGCGGCTGGCAGCAAAGCAAGCTGTCGACAGGAAGTTGCGCAAGACCACGGTCGAGGCCCCCGCCGTGTCCGAACCACCCAGCATGCAAAGGTGGTGGTCATTGTTCAGCTTTCGTCCCTCGTGAGGGTAGCATGAGACTGCCCTTCCCCGAGGTTGACCCACTGTCTATAGGTACCGCGAGAGTTAGCGATGCGCCGCAATCGTTATAGCCGGGGGCGTCGGCCAACATCCACATACACGAAGCGACCGCGGCCTGTTCGGCGTACTGGCGCCCTTCTTTTCCTGGCAACATTCGTTCTGACGGTCGGTGTCGCACAGGCCTATTTTTCCGGCTGGTTCGCCCGGAAATCAGAGCAACCGCTGCCCCTTGCGACATCGGCAGCTGCGCAAATAAATCGGGGAAATGATCCTACGCCTGAGCCATCTGCAATTAAGGCAGACGGAGAGCGCATCGACTTCTCATTCTGTCACACGGGTGGCGGCGAGAACTGTATCGTCGACGGCGACACGATCTGGCTGCATGGCACCAAGATCCGGATTGCCGACATCGATACCCCGGAAACCCACAACTCCGGCTGCTCGGCCGAAAAGGAGTTGGGCGATCGCGCCACCGAGCGGCTTCACCATCTCCTTGAGAGCGGCCCCATTGAACTCCGTCCAATTGACAGAGACGAGGATCGCTATGGACGAAAACTTCGCATCATACATGTGAACGGACAATCGGTCGGCGATACGCTCGTCGAAGAAGGCCTGGCGCGTCGATATGACGGCGGGCGTCGTCCGTGGTGTTAAGCTTCAGACGGAACGCAACTCTCGGGCCGAATATCATCAGGCGAGCGTGATCTAGCGCCGTCGTCTGCCCTTTATCCATTCGTCGTGCGGGATCCAGTCCCCGCGCAATTTCTTGCTCGTCTTCCATACGTTGATTTTGTCGATCTTCGATGCACGCCGGTGGACGACCACCGTTCCGCGGACAAGGGATCGAAAAATTGATGAGATCAAGCCCACATCGTCTCTCCTTCCAAATCTGAGAAGTTTCTCCTCGTTTCGTTCACTCGATGCCCAACCATTGGCCTACGACCAGTTCGGCGTCCGGTTCTAATGCTATGCCGATTGAGGAAGCGCGATCCAGCACCGCACTGAAGAATGCGCGGCCGATTTCGTTGGGTTCGGGAGCGACCTCATCACCGGCAAGGTCGGCTTTACTTCTTCCACCAGCTGTTCGAGCAACGCTTGATCATCGGCGCCAGCAGCCAGACGGTTGGTCGAAATTCGATGTTGTGCCTCGACAATCCGCCACAGCTTTCCCCTGTACGCGCGAAAATGCTCCGGCTTCGGCGTTCGCTCAAACGCGGGCGCGGTAATCATCGACATAGTCGGTCACGTCGTTCAGACCACGGATCGTGCGGATCAGATCGATGGGCCTGCCGCCAAGATCCAAGTTTTCCGACTTCAGCCAAGACGTGGACGCCACATCGTCGCTTCCCATGAGCGCATCGAGGCTGCGAAAAAGCCGGACGAGATACTGCCCCAGTTCGAACGCCTTCTCGGCTCGCTGAAGTTGATAACTGCCGGAACGAAGCCGCGAGGCCGTTGCCGCGGAAATACCGACCACCGAGCCCAACTGCTCGTTCGTCAATTTCCAGCACGTAGCCACACGCGCGACCGCTTCCGAGAGAACTCGTCCCTGATCCGCCTGCGAGGCCAGCCGCGTCGCCATGACATTCTCCAGAATGAAAATCCACATCTTCATTCATAGGAACAAATGCCAGATTTTGCAAGTGGAGGCGTTTCATTTTGCGGTTAGGGCCGAGATCTGGGCTTCGTCGGACGCGCGTAGAGCGTCGAGATAATCGCTCCACCACTGGTGCATTGCTACCCGTTCATCCCAATAGCGCCCTCGATTATAGGTCCCGCGAACGGCATTGGCGTCCGCATGCGCCAGTGAGCGCTCGATCGCATCTGGATGCCATTTGCCGCTTTCATTCAAGAGCGAAGAGGCGGTGGTCCGCAGGCCGTGAGCTGTTACCTCCCCGGTGGAGTATCCCATGCGGCGGAACGCCTGATTGAGGGTGTTCTCGCTCATTGGCCGGCGAAACGTGTGAAAGGCAGGAAAGACGAACCCTTCGGGCCCGGTAAGCGCGTGAAGCTCCCTCAAATAGCTCACGACCTGACGCGACAATGGTACGGCATGAGGTCGGCGCATCTTCATGCGCTCAGCAGGGATATTCCATACCGCATTATCGAGATCGATCTCTGGCCACAGGGCTTTACGCAGCTCTCCAGGCCTGGCCATCACATGAGGCGCGATTTGACACCCGAGCCGCGTAATCGCGTTTCCGGTATATGCATCGACAGACCGCAGCAACGCACCGACTGCCTCCGGTTCCAAGAGCGCAGCGTGGTGCGTCACACGCGGGGCGATTAGCGCCCCCCGCAACACGGCAGTAGGATCGCTCTCTCCTCTTCCAGTCGCGACCGCATAGCGGAAGACCCTGCTGGCGAAGGAGCGGGCGCGACGCGCCGTTTCATATTTGCCGCGCGCCTCGATCCTTTTGAGCACAGCCAGAACCTCAACGGGCTTGAGGTCGGCGACAGGCATGGTCGCGATAGGCTTGAGCTGGTCGAGGAGCCAGTTCGCCTTCACCGTCGTCGCATCGGCTCGCCCCTCGGCGACCGACTTGTCGATATACTCCTTGGCGATGTCACCGAACGTGTTTCCGGCATTAAACTGCGCGATCAGCTTCTGACGCTTGCGCTCGGCAAGCGGGTCTACGCCCTCGCGCAGCTTACGCCGGGCATCGTCGCGCAATTGCCTAGCCTCGGCCAAGCGCACTTCCGGATAGGCTCCGAGCGCGATGCGGTTATCTTTCCCGAGATGCCGATACTTGAAGCGCCAGAGCTTTGCGCCTGTCGGGCGCACCTCCAGATACAGGCCTCCAGAGTCCGCGCGTTTGTAGGGGCGGTCTTCCGGCTTAAGCGAACGGATCATAACATCGGTAAGGGACATCGACTCAACTCCAGCAAGCAGGTCTCAGCCGGTGCGACATCTCAAGCCAGCGATGGGGCCACCAGAAAATGGCCGTGGGGCCATCGCCTATTCCGGTGGCCCCATTTCGAGTGAGATCGAGTGAAATATCCTCGGACACCAAAAGACAAGACCAAGGAGAAAATGGCATATTTCTGCCGTTTTGTCGATGGTTCTGGGATGTCAGGAGAGGGGTAAATGGTGCCCAGAAGAGGACTCGAACCTCCACGACCTTGCGATCGCCAGCACCTGAAGCTGGTGCGTCTACCAATTCCGCCATCTGGGCACGGGGTAGGAGCGGGCGCTTAGCGGCGGGGGCTGGCGCTTGTCAACCGCGCTGCACGGGCGCGGCGCGATTATTTTGCCGAAGCGCGGATTTGCGTCGCCGCCCGCGACACATGCCCTTGCCCCCGCGGGCGCTTCGCGGCATGGGAGCGCGAGCGGCGCCGCGGCGCCGGTGGAGAATCGGATACAGGGCGACGCGATGCGCAACCTCGACGGACAATTGATCACGGTGCTGGGCGGCGGCGGGTTCGTCGGCCGCTATGTCGTGCAACGCCTGCTGACGCTGGGCGCGCGGGTGCGCGTCGCGCAGCGCGACCCGCGCGCGGCGGTGTTCCTGAAGCCGCTCGGCGGCCTGGGCCAGACGCAGTTCGTCGCCGCCGACGTGCGCGATGCGGCGAGCGTCGCGCGCGCGGTCCAGGGCAGCGACGCCGTCGTCAACCTCGCCGGCAGCTTCGACGCGATGCACGCGGTGCAGGCGGAGGGCGCCGGCCATGCCGCCGCCGCCGCGAAAGCCGCCGGCGCGCGCGCCTTCGCCCATGTCTCGGCGATCGGCGCCGATCGCGACAGCGCCTCGGCCTATGGCCGCAGCAAGGGCGACGGCGAGGCCGCGGTCCGCGCCGCCTTCCCCGAGGCGACGATCCTGCGCCCGTCGATCGTCTTCGGGCGCGAGGACCGGTTCATCAACCGTTTCGCGGCGCTGATGCGCATGACGCCGGTCGTCCCGGTGATCGCGCCGGCAACGAAGCTCCAGCCCGTCTATGTCGGCGATGTCGCCGATGCGGTGGTCGCGGCGCTCGCCGCGCCGGCCGCTGGCGACCTGTTCGAACTGGGCGGGCCGCAGGTGTTGACGATGGCCGCGCTGCAGCAGTGGATCGCCGCCGCGACCGGACGAAAGCGGCTGTTCGTCGAGATGCCCGACGCCGTCGCAGCGGCGCTCGCCGCCGGGCTGGGCTGGCTGCCCGGCGCGCCGATCACCCGCGATCAGTGGCGGATGCTGCAGGTCGACAATGTCGTCGCCCCCGGCGCCGCCGGGCTCGCGCAGCTCGGCATCACGCCGACGTCGCTCGCCGCGGTCGCCGAAGGCTGGCTCGTCCAGTATCGCCGCCACGGCCGCTTTGCCGGGGCCGCGGCGCGTTAACCGCCCGCTCCGGCGCGCCCGGCCGCGCGCTTTTCAAATAGCGGCTGGAAAAATCCGCACGCGCTGCGTAGGTCCGTCAGGGAAAGGGGCGTCCGGCACCGAGCCGGCCGCCCCTTCGCCTATTCGTCTTCGCTTCGCAGGATCGTTCATGCCCCCAGCCGATTTGCCGTTCGCTCCCCCTCCCCCCTCGCTTGCCCCTCCCCCTGGGCACGCGCCGGCGGGAGAGCGTCGATGAGCCTGTGGCTGACCGCGATCATCCTCGGCATCGTCGAGGGGCTGACCGAATTCCTGCCCGTCTCCTCGACCGGCCACCTGATCCTCGCGACCGAGCTGCTCGGCTATGACGCGGCGCGCTGGGCGGTGTTCAACATCGCGATCCAGCCGGGCGCGATCCTCGCGATCGTCGTCCTCTACCGGCGGTTGTTCCGCGAGATGATCGTCGGCTTCTTCCGGCGCGACCCGGTGGCGATCGCCTTCGTGCGCAACCTGCTGCTCGCCTTCCTGCCCGCGGTCGTCCTGGGGCTCGCGTTCGGCGACTATATCGAGGCGCTGCTCGAAAACGCCGTCGTCGTCGCCTGGGCGCTGGTGATCGGCGGGTTCGCCATCCTGCTCGTCGAGCGGTTCGCGAAACCCGTCGACAGCGGCGGGGTCGCGGCGCTGACGACGCGCCAGTCGATCATCGTCGGCCTTGTCCAGTGCATCGCGATGATCCCGGGGGTCAGCCGCTCGGGCGCGACGATCATGGGCGCGATGGCGCTCGGCATCGACCGCAAGACCGCCGCCGAGTTCAGCTTCTTTCTCGCCCTGCCGACGCTGACCGGCGCGACGGTGCTGCAGCTTGCCAAGCATCACGAATCGATCACCCGGAACGACCTGGGCCTGATCGCGCTCGGCGCGTTCGTGTCCTTCATCGTCGCCTGGGCGGTGATCAAGGCCTTCCTCGCCGTCGTGACGCGATACGGATTCGGCCCCTTCGCTTGGTATCGAATCATCGTCGGCGCCGCAGCGCTGGCCTGGCTGGCCCTAAGATAGGTCCGACATTTTACTAATTTTGAAAGATGATTGCGTGAGATAAGCGACTTTCCAGAATTGAGCGGATTTAAGGTCAGTATTACTGCCTTAAATCCGCTTTTCCTGATGACAGCCTTTCGGCGCTCCTGCATCCGCCCTCGCAACGAAGGGAAAAAATGCATGGCTGCCGATCGCATGCTCCAGTTCGTGGGGCACGACCAATCCTATCCCGACAAGCGCTCGCCGGAGGAGCGCGCGCGCGATTTCCGCGAGATCGCCGAGCGCTACGCCGCGCCCGATGCGCGCGATCAGTCGGCGCGCTGTTCGCAGTGCGGCGTGCCCTATTGCTCGGTGCATTGTCCGCTGCACAACCACATCCCCGAATGGCTGCGCCTGACCGCGGAGGGGCGGCTGCGCGAGGCGTACGAGCTGTCGAACGCGACCTCGACGATGCCCGAGATCTGCGGCCGCATCTGCCCGCAGGACCGGTTGTGCGAAGGCAATTGCGTGATCGAGAGCGCGGGTCACGGCGCTGTGACCATCGGCAGCGTCGAGAAATACATCACCGACACCGCCTGGGCCGAGGGCTGGGTCGAGCCGGTCCGCGCGGGCCCGGCGACGGGCCAGTCGGTGGGCATCGTCGGCGCCGGCCCGGCCGGGCTGACCGCCGCCGAATATCTGCGCGTCGCGGGGCACGAGGTGCATGTCTATGACCGCCACGACCGCGCCGGCGGCCTGCTCACCTACGGCATTCCCGGCTTCAAGCTGGAGAAGGAGGTGGTGATGCGCCGCATCGAGCGGCTCGCCGAAAGCGGCATCCACTTCCACGCCGGGTTCGAGGTGGGCCGGGACGCGACGCTCGACGCGCTGCGCCAGCGGCACGACGCGGTGCTGATCGCGACCGGCGTCTACAAGGCGCGCGAGATCGCCGTCCCCGGCAAGGATGCCGAGGGCGTGGTCGCCGCGCTCGACTATCTGATCGCCTCGAACCGCAAGGGGTTCGGCGATGCGGTCCCCGCGTTCGACGACGGGCGGCTGAATGCCGAGGGCAAGCATGTCGTCGTCATCGGCGGCGGCGACACCGCGATGGACTGCGTTCGCACCGCGATCCGCCAGGGCGCGAAGTCGGTCAAATGCCTCTATCGCCGCGACCGGGAGAATATGCCGGGCTCGCAGCGCGAAGTCGCCAATGCCGAGGAGGAAGGCGTCGAGTTCGTGTGGCTGGCGGCGCCCGAGCGCTTCACCGCCGACAAGGCGGTCCGGCAGGTCGCGGCGCAGGGCATGCGCCTCGGCGCGCCCGACGCGAGCGGCCGCCGCAACCCCGAGCCCGATCCGGGCCGCAGCTTCGACCTACCCGCCGACATGGTGATCAAGGCGCTCGGTTTCGACCCGGAGGAACTGCCGCACCTGTTCGGCGCCCCCGACCTCAGCGTCACGCGCTGGGGCACGCTGCGCGTCGATCACCAGACGATGATGACCAGCCTGCCCGGCGTGTTCGCCGCGGGCGACATCGTGCGCGGCGCCAGCCTGGTCGTCTGGGGCATCCGCGACGGCCGCGACGTCAGCGAACAGATGGCAAAGTGGTTGAAGGTCAAGGCAAAAACCGAAAAGAAGGCGGCATGATCAACAGGAAGGAATCATGACCATGTCGAGCTGGAAATCGCTGGCGCTCGCCGGCACCGTCGCGCTGCTGTCCCCCGCCGCGCCCGCCTGGGCCGAACCCGAGGAAGCGCCGGCGGCAGAGGTCGTCGCCGACGATTCGATGCTGAGCGAAAGCAGCCTTGCCGATGCCAAGGCGCGGATGCGCAAGGAAATGGACGAAGCCATCGCGCTCGTCGAAAGGATATTCGCAACCGACACGCTGCCGCCGATCGACCCCGCGCAGCTCGCGCTCGCGCAGCAGACGACGGCCGCGCTGATTCCCGCGGGCAGCCTCGAGCGGATGCTCGACAATCTCTACGGCAAGGTCTTCAAGTCGATCATGGCGCAGGTCGACGGCGCGTCGGACCTGATGATCGGCATCAAGACCGGCGTCGACAGCGACACGATCGCCGCGCTCGACGCGCCGAGCAAGCAGGCGATCGCCGACCTGTTCGACCCCCATCGCAAGCAGCGCGAAGAGCAGGTGACCGCCGTCATCAAGCCGGTGATCAGCGAGGTGCTCGCCGACCTCGAACCGCCGATGCGCGCGGGGCTTGCGCGCGCCTATGCCCGCACCTTCGCCGCCGACCAGCTCGGCCAGTTCAACGCCTTCTTCGCCACCCCCGCCGGCCAGGCCTATGCCCGCGAATGGATGGCACTGCAGGCCGATCCGGAGGTGATGCTGGCGATGATCAAGGCCGTTCCGCCGCTGGCGGACAAGGTCATCGACCGCGCGCCGCAGGTCGAGGGTCAGCTCAAGGAGCTGCCGAAGGAACGCGCGCTGGCCGACCTGAGCGACGCCGAACTGCGCAAGCTCGCCAAACTGCTCAAGGTCGACGTCAAGACGCTCAAGGAAACGCGCGATTCGTGGAATGCGCCGGTCGAGACCACCGAAGCCGCGGCCAGCGACGAATGGAGCTATACCGACGATGCCGTCGACGCGGCCGCCGATGCGGCGGCCGCAGCCGCGGACGATTACGACGCGGGCCACGACCGCTCCAACTGGTCCGAGGCCGACCGCAAGGCGGTCGAGGAACTGGAAGCGGCAACCTACGAAGCCGAACAGAGTGCCGCCGCCAACGCGCGCAAGCGGCTCGGCATGACCGATCCGACCTCATAGTCAGGAACGAAGACATGACCCATTACCCCACCCCCGACCATGCGCGGCTCGCCGAAACCGGCATGTATCGCCCCGACCTCGAATCCGATGCCTGCGGCGTCGGGCTGGTCGCCGCGACCGACGGCAAGCCGTCGCGCCGCGTCGTCGATGCGGCGATCGAGGCGCTGCGCGCGGTGTGGCACCGCGGCGCGGTCGATGCCGACGGCAAGACGGGGGACGGGGCGGGCATCCATGTCGACCTGCCCGAACGCTTCTTCGACGATGCGATCGCGGCGTCGGGGCACAAGGTGCGCCCGAACCGCCTCGCCGTCGGCATGGTCTTCCTGCCGCGCACCGACCTGGGCGCGCAGGAAGCGTGCCGGACGATCGTCGAGGCGGAGATCATCGATGCGGGCTACACCATCTACGGCTGGCGGCAGGTGCCCGTCGACGTGTCGGTGATCGGCGACAAGGCGCAGCGCACGCGCCCGGAGATCGAGCAGATCATGATCGCCGGTCCGCTGCCCGAGGAACAGTCGCTCGCCGAATTCGAAAAGCAGCTCTATCTCGTCCGCCGCCGGATCGAGAAGAAGGTGATCGCGGCGCAGATCCACGATTTCTATATCTGCTCCCTGTCGGGTCGCTCGATCATCTACAAGGGGCTGTTCCTGGCCGAGAGCCTGGCCGATTTCTATCCCGACCTGACCAACCGCCTGTTCGAAAGCCGGGTCGCGATCTTCCACCAGCGCTATTCGACCAACACCTTCCCGCAATGGTGGCTGGCCCAGCCCTTCCGCTGCCTCGCCCATAACGGCGAGATCAACACGATCCGCGGCAACCGCAACTGGATGAAGAGCCACGAGATCAAGATGGCGAGCCTCGCCTTCGGCGAGCATTCGGAGGACATCAAGCCGGTGATCCCCGCGGGCGCCAGCGACACCGCGGCGCTCGACGCGGTGTTCGAGACGCTGTGCCGCGCCGGCCGCGACGCGCCGACCGCGAAGCTGATCCTCGTTCCCGAGGCATGGGGGCACGACGACGATATCCCCGACGCGCACAAGGCGATGTACGCCTATCTCGCCAGCGTCACCGAGCCGTGGGACGGCCCCGCCGCGCTGGCGATGACCGACGGCCGCTGGGCGGTGGCGGGGATGGACCGCAACGCGCTGCGCCCGCTGCGCTACACGCTGACCGCCGACAATCTGCTCGTCGTCGGATCGGAAAGCGGCATGGTGCTGCTGCCGGAGGCGAGCATCCGCAAGAAGGGCCGCCTCGGCCCCGGCCAGATGATCGCGGTCGACCTCGACGAAGGAACGCTTTACGAGGATCGCGCGATCAAGGACCGCATCGCCGGCGCGCAGGACTATGCCTCGCGCGTCAAGGGCTTCCGTACCATGGCCGACCTGCCGAAGGGCGGCAAGGCCAGCCTTCCCGCGTGGGACCGCGCCGAACTGCTGCGCCGCCAGGTCGCGGCGGGCCTGACGATGGAGGACATGGAACTGATCCTGTCGCCGATGGTCGAGGATGCCAAGGAAGCGATCGGATCGATGGGCGACGACACGCCGCTCGCGGTCATCTCGGACAAGCCGCGCCACGTCGCGCAATTCTTTCGCCAGAATTTCAGCCAGGTCACCAACCCGCCGATCGACTCCCTGCGCGAACGGCATGTGATGAGCCTCAACACCCGCTTCTCCAACCTCGGCAACATCCTCGACGAAAAGGGGCAGAGCGCGCACGTCCTCGTCATCGATTCACCGGTGCTCGTCGGCGACGACTGGGATCGGCTGCGCGCCTATTTCGGCGACGCGGTCGCCGACATCGACTGCACCTTCGCCGCCGGCGACGACGCCTCGGCGCTGCGCGACGCGATCGCGCGCATCCGCCGCGAGGCGGAGGACGCGGTGCGCGCCGGGCGCAGCGAGCTGTTCCTGACCGACCAGGCCATCGGCCCCGACCGCGTCGGCGTCGCGATGGTGCTCGCCGCCGCCGCGGTCCACACTCACCTGGTCCGCAAGGGGCTGCGCAGCTATGCCTCGATCAACATCCGCTCGGCCGAGGTGCTCGACACCCACGCCTTCGCGGTGCTGGTCGGCGTCGGCGCAACCACCGTCCACGCCTATCTGGCCGAGGCGAGCATCGCCGACCGCCACGCGCGCGGCCTGTTCGGCGACCTGTCGCTCGACGACTGCCGCGCCCGCTTCCGCAAGGCGATCAACGACGGGCTGCTCAAGATCATGGCGAAGATGGGGATCGCGGTGATCTCCAGCTATCGCGGCGGCTATAATTTCGAGGCGGTCGGCCTGTCGCGCGCGCTCGTCAACGATCTCTTCCCCGGCATGCCGGCAAAGATTTCGGGCGAAGGCTATCAGTCGCTGTTCATCAACGCGACCGACAAGCACGAGGCGGCGTTCGACAATCGTGTCATCGCGCTGCCCGTCGGCGGTTTCTACCGCCAGCGCGCGGGGGGCGAGGCGCACGCCTATTCGGCGCAGCTCATGCACCTGCTCCAGACCGCGGTCGCGACCGACAGCTATTCGACCTATCTGCAATTCTCGCGCGGGGTCGACGATCTGCCGCCCGTCTATCTGCGCGACCTGCTCGAATTCAACTTTCCGCAGCAGGGCGTCCCGCTCGACAGCGTCGAGGCGATCACCGAGATTCGCAAGCGCTTCGTCACCCCCGGCATGTCGCTCGGCGCGCTGTCGCCGGAGGCGCACGAGACGCTGGCGATCGCGATGAACCGCATCGGCGCGAAGGCGGTGTCGGGCGAAGGCGGCGAGGACAGCGCGCGCTATCATCCCTATCCGAACGGCGACAATGCCAACAGCAACATCAAGCAGATCGCCAGCGGCCGTTTCGGCGTCACCGCCGAATATCTGGGCGCCTGCGACGAGATAGAGATCAAGGTCGCGCAGGGCGCCAAGCCCGGCGAGGGCGGACAGCTTCCGGGCTTCAAGGTCACCGAGTTCATCGCGCGGCTGCGCCATTCGACACCGGGCGTGATGCTCATATCCCCGCCGCCGCACCACGACATCTATTCGATCGAGGACCTCGCGCAGCTCATCTACGACCTCAAGCAGATCAACCCGCGCGCGCGCGTCTGCGTGAAGCTCGTCAGCTCCGCGGGCATCGGCACCGTCGCGGCGGGCGTCGCCAAGGCGCACGCCGACGTCATTCTCGTCTCGGGCAACACCGGCGGTACCGGCGCCAGTCCGCAGACCAGCATCAAATATGCCGGCACCCCGTGGGAAATGGGGCTGTCGGAGGTCAATCAGGTGCTGACCCTCAACGGGCTGCGCCATCGTATCCGCCTGCGCACCGACGGCGGGCTCAAGACCGGCCGCGACATCGTGATCGCGGCGATCCTCGGCGCCGAGGAGTTCGGCATCGGGACGCTCAGCCTCGTCGCGATGGGCTGCATCATGGTGCGCCAGTGCCATTCGAACACCTGCCCGGTCGGCATCTGCACCCAGGACGAAAAGCTGCGCGCCAAATTCGGCGGCAGCCCCGAAAAGGTCATCAATCTGATGACCTTCATCGCCGAGGAGGTGCGCGAGATCCTCGCCAGACTCGGCTGCCGCAGCCTCGACGAGGTGATCGGGCGCACCGAACTGCTGCGTCAGGTCAGCCGCGGCGCCGAGCATCTCGACGATCTCGACCTCAACCCGCTGCTGGCCAAGGTCGACGCGCCCGACGAGGAACGCCGGTCGCAGGGTCCGAACTTCCGCAACCCGGTGCCCGACAGCCTCGACGCGCAGATACTGAGCGACGCGAAGCCGCTGTTCGAGCGCGGCGAGCGGATGCAGCTCACCTACAATGTCCGCAACACGCACCGCGCCGTCGGCACCCGGCTGTCGGCGGAGATCACCGCGCGGTTCGGGATGAACGGGCTGGCCGACGACCATGTCCAGGTGCGTCTGCGCGGCACCGCGGGCCAGTCGCTCGGCGCCTTTCTGTGCAGCGGCATCACGCTCGAGGTGTTCGGCGACGCCAACGACTATGTCGGCAAGGGCTTGTCGGGCGGCCGCATCGTCGTGCGCCCGACCGTGTCGAGCCCGCTGGTCAGCCAGCACAACAGCATCGTCGGCAACACCGTCCTCTATGGCGCGACCGCGGGCACGCTGCTCGCCGCGGGGCAGGCGGGCGAGCGCTTCGCGGTGCGCAACTCGGGCGCGCGCGTCGTGATCGAGGGCTGCGGCGCGAACGGCTGCGAATATATGACCGGCGGCACCGCGGTGATCCTCGGCCCCGTCGGCTCGAACTTCGGCGCCGGCATGACCGGCGGCATGGCTTTCGTCCTCGACGAGGACGGCAGCTTCGAACGCCATGCGAACGGCGAATCGATCCAGTGGCAGCGGCTCGACAGCGCGCATTGGGAAGGCGTGCTGAAGACGCTGATCGCCGAGCATGCCGCGGCGACGGGCAGCCGCTGGTCGGCCGAAATCCTGTCCGACTGGGACCGCCGCCGCGCGCAGTTCTGGCAGGTCTGTCCGAAGGAGATGGTCGCCCGCCTCGCCCACCCGCTGAGCGACTCCGATATCGCGGTCGAAGCGGCGGAATGACGCGGACGCGGCATGGACGGCATGCCGCGTTCAGCGCAGCGAAAGCGACTCGCGCCTATGATCCGCGCTTCGATTTCCGGTCGAAAGGACGACGCCATGCGCTGGACCATCGCTGCCCTCCCCCTGCTCGCGCTCGCGCTCGCGGCGCCGCTGCCTGCGGCGGCGGGCGAACATGATACGCGCGGCGCCGTCGCGGCGCTGAACGACCCCCTGCTCCAGGATCGCATGGCCGACACGGTGACGGCGCTGATCGGGGCGCTGATGCAGCTCAACGTCGGCCCGCTCGCGCAGGCCGTGGCGCAGATCGACCCCGAATCCGACGCCGCCTACATCCCGCCCGACGCGACGCTGGGCGAGGTCGCGGGCAAGGACGATCCCTATTATGCCGAGCGGATGGGCGACGACGTTCGCGCCGGCGCGCGCATGGCCGGCCACGCGGCCTCGGCGCTGGCGGCCTATGCCCCGGTCCTCAAGGACATGGCGCGCGACCTTGCCGCCCAATGGGAACGCGAACGCGACGCCGCGCGACGCTGAAAACCGCCATAGCCGTTGCGCCCCGCAGCCGCTATGTCGAAGCCATGTGGCAGCTCTATCAATTCCCGCTTTGTCCCTTCTCCCGCAAGATCAGGCTTTTGCTGGGCGAAAAAGGGGTCGGCTATGAATTGCTGCGCGAGTCGCCGTGGGAGCGGCGCGACGAGTTCATCGACCTCAATCCCGCCGGCCGCACCCCGGTGATGGTCGACGAGGGTCGCGGGCAGGTGCTGATCGACAGCAACGCGATCGCCGAATATTTCGAGGAGACGGTCGAGGGCAAGGCGATGATCAACGGCACCGCCGCGCAGCGTGCCGAGATCCGCCGCCTGGTCGCGTGGTTCGACCAGGATTTCTTCTACGAGGTGACGGGCCCGCTACTGTTCGAGCGGATGCAGAAGCGCATCGTCCACCGCCAGCCCCCCGACGGCGGCGCGCTGCGCGAGGCGATGAAGGCGGCGAACAACCACCTCGACTATGTCGATTATCTGATCGACCACCGCACCTGGCTCGCCGGCGCGACGATGAGCCTCGCCGACCTCGCCGCCGCCGCGCACATCTCGGTCGCCGACTATCTGGGCGGTATCGATTGGACCGGGCACGAGCAGACCAAGGGCTGGTATTCGGGGCTCAAGTCGCGCCCCAGCTTCCGCCCGCTGCTCGCCGAGCGGATGGAGATCGTTACCCCGCCGAAATACTACGAAGACGTGGACTTTTGACGCGCCACGGAATGCGGGCCCGTCCCATCTACCCCCGGCGCCGCGCCGTCAGCAGATAGTTGAGCGCCTCGCTGCCGCCGAGCTTGAACCCCCGCGCCGGCGACGGCGACAGGCCAGTGCGGTCGACCACCTCCAGCCCCGCCCCCTCGATCAGGCCGGTCAGCTCGTCGGGCCGCAGGAAGCGATCCCAGTCGTGGGTGCCGCGCGGCACCGCGCCGACCCGCTCGGCCGCCTCGACGAGCAGCAGCTTCGACAGCGTCGTGCGGTTCGGCGTCGACAGGATCATCAGCCCGCCCGGCGCGAGCCGCGCCGCCAGTTCGGCGACGAAGGCGGCCGGGTCGGCGACATGCTCGACCACCTCCATCGAGGTGACGAGGTCGAAGGTCGCGGGCGGCAGCGCGGCCAGTTCGCCCGCGTGATAGGCGATCGCCAGCCCCTGCCCCGCCGCATGCGCGCGCGCCGCGCCGATATTCTCGGGCGCCGCGTCGACGCCCGTCACCGCCGCGCCCATGCGCGCCAGCGGCTCGGCGAGTAGCCCGGCGCCGCAGCCGACGTCGAGCGCGGACCTGCCGGCAAGCGGACGGCGCTCGCGGCTGTCGGCGTGCCAGTGCGCGTCGATCTGCTCCCGGATATAGGCGAGGCGTACCGGGTTCAGGCGATGGAGCATCGCCGAGGACCCGCGCGGGTCCCACCAGTCGGCGGCGAGCGCCCCGAAATGGGCGGCTTCCTGCGGATCGATCGTCGCGGCGTTCATGCCCAGCGATGTGGCACTCCTGCCCCGGCGACGCAAGAAAATTGCCGTCCGGCCACGGTCGACGCGGCATCGGAACGCCTGCGATTGCCCGCGGCCAAGAAAATATATCCCCGCCGCCCGCTCGCCGCCTTGCCATAGCCCCTCCCCTTGCCTAACAGCGGCGCGCCCGCAGGATTCCACGGAAAAGTTGCAGGCGATACCAGTTGCGGAAGGCAGGACGAGATGGCGCGGATCGTGATGAAATTCGGAGGCACGTCGATGGCGGGCACCGAGCGGATTCGCACCGTCGCGAAACTCGTCGCGCGCGAAGTGGCCCAGGGCAACGAGGTCGCCGTGGTCGTCTCCGCGATGGCGGGCGAGACCGATCGGCTCGTCAATTTCTGCCGCGAGGCGAACCCGCGCTACGACCCCGCCGAATATGACGTCGTCGTCGCATCGGGCGAACAGGTGACGTCGGGCCTGCTCGCGCTGACCCTGCAGGCGATGGGCACGCCGGCGCGAAGCTGGCTCGGCTGGCAATTGCCGATCCGCACCGAAGAGGTCCACGCCCGCGCCCGCATCCACGAGATCGAGACCGGCGCGCTGTCTGCGGCGATGGCGCGCGGCGAAGTGGCGGTGATCCCGGGCTTTCAGGGCCTGATGGAGGACGGCCGCATCGCGACGCTCGGCCGCGGCGGGTCGGACACCAGCGCGGTCGCGGTCGCGGCGGCAGTAAAGGCGGACCGCTGCGACATCTATACCGACGTCGACGGCGTCTACACCACCGATCCGCGCATCGTCGCGCGCGCCCGCAAGCTCGATTATGTGACCTATGAGGAAATGCTCGAACTGGCGAGCGTCGGCGCCAAGGTGCTCCAGACCCGCTCGGTCGGGCTCGCGATGAAGGAAGGCGTGCGCGTGCAGGTGCTCTCCAGCTTCGTCGAGGGCGACGAGGCGCCGAAGCGGGGCACGATGATCGTCAGCGATCAGGAAATAGAGGAACTCCACATGGAACGGCAGCTCATCACCGGCATCGCTCTGGCCAAGAATGAGGCGAAGATCATCGTCACCCGCGTGCCCGACCGCCCGGGCGCGGTCGCCAGCATCTTCGGCCCGCTGGCCGCGGCGGGGATCAACGTCGACATGATCATCCAGAATGTCGGCCGCGACAAGGGCGAGACCGACGTGACCTTCACCGTGCCCGAAACCGACCTCATCCGCTCGATCGACCTGCTGGAGGCCGCGAAGGACAAGATCGGCTTCAATCGTATCCTGTCGGACGACAAGGTCGCGAAGATCAGCGTCGTTGGCGTCGGGATGAAGAGCCATGCCGGCGTCGCGAGCACGATGTTCCGCGCGCTCGCGGACCGTGGCATCAACATCCAGGCCATCTCGACCAGCGAGATCAAGGTCAGCGTGCTGATCGACGAGGACGAGACCGAACTCGCGGTACGCGTGCTGCACACCGCCTACGGGCTCGATGCCGAATAACAGTCTCTCCCGCGACCTGTCGACGCATCCCCATCGGTCCGTCGCAGACGGGGAACATTGGACCGGTCCCACGAGTTTCCTGTTCGCCGCAGCATGACGGTATGCCTGCGGCATTTTGCAGGAGACTGAAAATGGCCAACCCGAACCAGCAGGGTCAGAACCCCCAGAAGGGAGGCCGCGATCAGGGTCGCGAGCAGCAACAGCAGCAGCAGCAGGGCGGTCAGAACCGCCAGCAGGGCGAACAGCCGCGCCGCGATCAGCAGAATCGCGAACCGCAGCAGCGCTGACAAGACTGCATGAAAAAGGGGCCGCCCCAGCCGGGACGGCCCCTTTTTGCTGCGCCGGTCAGAAACGCGCCTTGATCGTTCCGCCCCATGTGCGCGGGTCGCCGGGCAGGCCGGTAATCAGGCCCGTATTGCCCGGCCCGACGCTGAGCTGGTCGATATAATTCTGATCGAAGGCGTTGCGGACCCAGGCGAAGAGGTCGAAGCCGCTCTCCGTCCGGAACCCGGCGCGGAAGTTCGACAGCGAATAGCCCTTGACCCAGGTATAGGCCGACGGCGTCGGGTTCGACGACCAGTCCGACCGATAGCTGCCGTCATAGCCGAAATAGAACTGCCCATCCTGGTCGACGAGCTTCGACTCCGCATTGACCTCGGCCCCGAAGGAAAAGGCCCATTTCGAAACCCCCGGCAGCCGCTGGCCCGAAACATCGCAGTTCGGCGGACTGGTCGTCCCACCCGACTGTTCAGGCGCGCACGGCGCATCGACGAATTTCACATATTTGGCGTCCGTATAGGCGCCGTTGACATAGGCCCGGAAGCGTTCGCTCGGACGGATCGAGAAATCGCCCTCGACGCCCTGCGTCCGCACCTTCCCCGCATTGGCAAGATAGCCGCGCAGCACGCCGAACTGGCCGTTGTTCACATTGGCCTGAAAATTCTTGATGTCGGTGCGGAAGGCGGTGAGGTTGAAGGTCGCGCGGCGATCCCAGAACTCCGTCTTGATGCCGACCTCATAGTGATTGACCGACTCCGGCTTCACCGTCGCGGCGCCGAGCAGCGGATTGTTGTTCGCATCGTTCGGCACGCCATTCTGGTTGATCCCGCCCGATTTGAACGTCTTGGCATAGGTCGCATAGAAGAGCAGGTCGCGCGTCGCCTTGTATGTCGCGGTCAGGTCATAGCTGAAGTTCCAGTCGCTGAACTCGGGCGCATATTCCTGCGGCGCGAACACGCCGAGCCGCGCGAGCGTGACCGCGTCGGTCGGCCCGAAAACGACCGGCGTCCCGTCGCCCGCGAAGACGCGCCGCTGATAAAAGCCCTCCTTCTTGTCGTAGTTCAGCCGGACGCCGGGCTGGATCGTGAACTGGTCGCTGATCTTCCAGCTCGCCTTCACGAACAGCGCGGCGCTGGTATTTTTCAGGAACTGGGTATTGATCGCGGTCAGCCCGTCGAGCACCGACGGGGTGCAAGCAAGCTGGTTCGACGCACTCGGGCCGCAACCGGTCACCAGCGGATCGAAGAGCGTCGAATCGCTTCCTGGATTGAGCGTCCAGCGGCTCGACGCCGGGCCGTGCTGTTCGGTCCCCTGCGTGTCGATGCGCTGGTAATAGTAGAAGCCGCCGAGCACGAAGTCGAAGCGGTCGCCGGTATAATTATAGCGCAATTCCTGCGTATACTGGTTCTGCTGCGACGGGTTCTGCGACTTGGTGACGATCGGCAGGCCGGTGAAGTCGCGATCGTTCTCGGGCTGCCAATCCCAATAGCGCCACGCGGTGACCGAGGTCAGCGTGCCGGGGCCCACGTCCCATTTGACGCGCAGCGCGACACCGCCGATCTCGTTCCCGGCGTTGAGGCTGGCGTCGAGGTCGGTCAGCCGGTCATAGGGATTGGTGCTCGGCACGGTATAGCCCTGCGCCGCGGCCAGCGCGGCATATTGGCGGTTCAGTGGGCGCTGCGTCGCGCCGGTGCGGACGAATACCGAGGCGCAGCATACCGCATCCTGCTTGCTCCAGTCGCCCGACAGGGTGACGCTGAGATCATCATTCGGCTGCCACAGCAATTGGCCGCGAATGCCGATATTGTCCTGGCTCTGGACCCAGCGGTCGGTGGTGACGTTATAGATGGTACCGCGGCGGCTGGTCGAAGAAAGCGCGATGCGCGCCGCGAGATGGTCGGTGAGCGGGCCCGAGATGGCGGCCTTCGCCTGCTTGAAATTCAGATTGCCGATGCTGATCTCGGCCTTGCCCTCGAAATCGAAGGTCGGCTGGTTGGTCGTGATGTTGATCGCGCCGGCGGTGGTGTTCTTGCCATAGAGCGTGCCTTGCGGCCCGCGCAGCACCTCGATCTGCGCGACGTCGAGGAAGTCGAAGGTCGCGGAAGCGACGCGCGAATAATAGACGTCGTCGACATAGATGCCGACCCCCTGCTCGATCCCGTCGTTGGTCAGGCCGAAAGGCGCGCCGATGCCGCGGATGTTGACCGCGGTATTGCGCGGGTTCGACGAATAGAATTGCAGCGTCGGCGCCAGTTGCTGGAGCCGCCCGACGTTGAAGCTGCCGGTGTTGTCGATCTGGTCGCCGCCGACGACCGAAATGGCGATCGGCACGTCCTGCGCGGTTTCGGCGCGGCGGCGCGCGGTGACGACGATGTCGCCGCCATAGCTGCCGCTGCCTTGGGCATTGGGGGCCGCATCGAGGGCCGCATCGGGCCGGGGCGCATCGCCGGCCTCCTGTGCGGCGGCGGGCTCTGCCGCGAACAGCAGGGCAAGGGCAAGGGTCCAATAGGATGCCGGAAAGGTCCGGCGGACGGAAGAATATCGGGCAGTCATGGCAATTTCCTGTTGCAAGAAAATTGCCACATCCGGTGGTCCGGTCTGCGGCAGTCGTGGGAGAATATCCCCCGGTCGGGAGCTTGGATCAGTTGGGGTAGCGGTGCCGTTCGGTCACATCGACCTGCACCAGCCGCCCTTCGTGGACGGTGAGCTGGATCGCGCCGAAGCGCAGCTTTTCGAGCGCGTCGAGCACCGTCTGGATCGCGCGGGGCACCGGTTCGCGCTGGCCCGGGGCCTTGTCGGATGAAGCAGACATAATTTCCCTTTCCCTGATCTGATTCGAGGCCAAGCATATGCCAACTGTTTTGGTTGACAATGATTGATTTGCTTTCTGCGGCGAAAGGACGAATTGCCACGCCGAACGGATCCCGGCGCCTGACGGCACCCCCACCCTCTCGTCTCGTCATGCTGCATCCATGGCCCGGCGCTCGCCTGAAAGGGCGGTGCCGGTTGATTTCACGCAAAGGCGCGAAGACGTGGGTTTATGGGTGTGAAGGGAGAAAAATCTCACAAAAAGACACCAAGAGGGCGGCTTGCTCTGCCCCGTCGCGTTCCCACCGCGAAGCGGTTTTCTCCTTTTAGAAACACCGCCTGCTGCGGCAGTCGCCATTTGCGGCAGACACGCCCTCTTGGTGTCTTTGTGTAAGATTTTTTTCGCGCCTTTGCGCCTTTGCGTGAAACAGAACCGCACAGCGCCTGACGACGGACCGGCCATGATTGATATCCGCAGGCAAATGCCGCCATCGCGGGCGCAATCCAATTGCACGCGGGCCCCGCTGCTGGCAAAGGCGCTTGCGATGAGCAAATTGAACGAACTGATGGCACGCGGCACCGAACTTCTCGGCAGCGATTACGCCATCCTCTGCGGCGCGATGAGCTGGGTTTCGGAGCGTCACCTGGTCAGCGCGATCAGCAATGCCGGCGGTTTCGGCGTCATCGCCTGCGGCGCGATGACTCCCGAACTGCTCGATGCGGAGATCGCGGCGACCAAGGCGCTCGCGAAGCGCGGCTTCGGCGTCAACCTGATCACCATGCACCCGCAGCTTTTCGATCTGATCGCCGTGTGCACCAGCCACGGCGTCGGGCATGTCGTGCTGGCGGGGGGCCTGCCGCCGAAGGGCAGCCTCGAGGCGATCAAGGCATCGGGCGCGAAGGTCATCTGCTTCACGCCGACGCTGGCGCTGGGAAAGAAGCTGGTCCGCTCGGGCGTCGATGCGCTGGTGATCGAGGGGATGGAGGCGGGCGGCCATATCGGCCCCGTCTCGACCAGCGTCCTCGCGCAGGAGATATTGCCCGAACTGGCGGGCGAGGTGCCGATCTTCGTCGCGGGCGGCATCGGCCGCGGCGAGGCGATCGCCGGCTATCTGGAAATGGGGGCTTCGGGCGTCCAGCTCGGCACGCGCTTCGTCTGCGCGACCGAAAGCATCGCGCACCCGGCCTTCAAGAAGGCCTTCATCCGCGCCTCGGCGCGCGACGCGATCGCCAGCGTGCAGATCGACCCGCGCCTGCCGGTGATCCCGGTCCGCGCGCTCAAGAACGCCGGGACCGAAGCCTTCACCGCCAAGCAGCGCGAGGTCGCGAACCTGCTCGACGCCGGGACGGTCGACATGGCCGCCGCCCAGCTCGAGATCGAGCATTACTGGGCGGGCGCGCTGCGCCGCGCGGTGATCGACGGCGACGTCGAAAACGGCTCGTTAATGGCAGGGCAATCTGTCGGCATGGTAACAGGCGAAGAGAGCGTCGCAGAGATTATCGCGTCGCTGGCACGGCAGGCCGAAGCGGCCTTGCAAACTCGGGGTTGACGCCGCATCGCAGGTGCGGTTGGGGAGAAGGTCATGAAATTGTCGCGCAAGATCATCGTAGCCGGGCTGCTGGCGAGCGTCGCCGCCTGCGCCCCGAAGCCGCCGCCGCCACCGCCCCCGCCGCCGCCACCGCCGCCGGTGGTGATCGTGGTGCCGCCGCGTCCGCTGCCGCCGGGCAGCGCCTCGCTGACCCAGATCCTGCCGGGCCGCGCGCTCGACGGCCGCTTCGTCACCGCGAACAGCAACCTCAGCGGCGACCGCGCCTTCTGGCAGCTCAAGATCGGGCTCAACGTCGCCGCGATCGGGTGCCGCGGGCTCGAGGAAGCGACGCTGGTCTCGGCCTACAACAACATCATCAAGACGCATGCCAAGGTGATCCGTTCGACCGAAAAGACGGTGATCAGCGAGCTCGGCAAGGAAACGAAGACCAACGGCATCTCGGCGCGCGACAAGCTGTCGACGCAGCTTTTCAACTATTTCGCGCAGCCCCCGGCGCAGCGCGATTTCTGCCCGCGCGCCAACGAGGTCGCGCAGCTCGTCTCGACCTCCCCCAGCGCGCAGGTCGTCGAACAGGCGGGGACGCTGCTCGCGCGGCTCGACCAGCCCTTCGTCGATTTCTATGAGGCCTATGCCCGGTATCAGGCCGACGTCGCGGCGTGGGACGCCAAATATGCCCCGGCGCCGGCGATCATGACGACGCCGGCGATCGACACCGCGGTGCAGCCGGCGACCGGCACGGTCACGGCGCCGGTCGACGGCTGAGCCTTTTCGCAGGGGGATGCGCGCGGCAGCGATGGCGTTGCCGCCGGGCTTCTGATAGCAGGGCTGGCGATGACCAATGCCCCTCCCCCGCCCTCGACCGCCGCGCAGTCGGCCCGCACGATCCTGACGCGGCTGCACGAGGTGATGGCGTCGCGCACCAATGCGCAGGGCAAGCTCAACCAGGTCGTCGGCATCATCGGCGAATGCCTCCACAGCGAGGTCTGCTCGATCTATCTGCTGCGCGGCGGCACGCTCGAACTCTATGCGACGCGCGGCCTCAACCAGGATGCGGTGCACGTCACCCGCCTCGCGCTCGGCGAGGGGCTGGTCGGCACGATCGCGCAGCAGATCGAGACGCTGAACCTCGACGAGGCGGCCGCGCACCCGGACTTTTCCTATCGCCCGGAAACCGGCGAGGAACTGTTCCACAGCTTCGCCGGCGTCCCGATCATCCGCCGCGAGCAGGCGGTCGGGGTGCTTTGCGTCCAGCAGAGCGACCCGCGCCGCTATGAAGAGATCGAGATCGAGACGCTGCAGACCGTCGCGATGGTGCTGTCCGAACTGATCGCCAACGCCGACCTCGTCGACACCACCGCGCGGATCGACGCCGCGGCCGCCGATCAGTCGGCGCAGCGGCTGACCGGCCAGAAGCTCGTCGACGGCATGGGGGCCGGCATCGCGGTGTTCCACCAGCCGCGCATCACCATCGAACACACGGTCGCCGATGACATAGAGGCCGAGCGCCACCGCGTTTACGCCGCCTTCGACAAGATGCGCGAGCAGATCGACCGCATGGCCAGCCAGGCCGAGTTCGGCATCGGCGACGAGCATGAGGAGGTTCTCGAAACCTACAAGATGTTCGCCTATGACGAGGGCTGGTCGCGGCGGATCAACGAGGCGATCGACAGCGGCCTGACCGCCGAGGCGGCGATCGAGCGCGTCCAGCAGCGCACCCGGATGCGGATGCGCCAGATCGACGACCCGCTGCTGCGCGACCGCATGCACGATCTGGAGGATCTGTCGAACCGGCTGATCCGCATCGTGTCGGGACAGATGGGCACCGCGGCGCAGATGGGCCTGCGGCACGATTCGATCCTGATCGCGCGCAACCTGGGGCCCGCCGAACTGCTCGAATATGACCGGCGGCGGCTCAAGGGCGTGGTGCTCGAGGAAGGCTCGCTGACCGCGCATGTCATCATCGTCGCGCGCGCGATGGGGGTGCCGGTGCTCGGCCGCGCCCGCGCGGTGCGCACCGCGGTCCGCGAAGGCGACCTGCTGCTGCTCGACGCGGGCGCCGGAACGCTGCACGTCCGCCCGACGCAGGCGGTGCAGGACGCGTTCGACGCCAAGCTCGAACTGTCGCAGAAGCGCCGCGCGAGCCTCGCGGCGCTGCGCGACCTGCCCGCGGTCACCCGCGACGGCGTGCCGATCGAGCTGATGATCAACGCCGGATTGCGCGAGGACATTGCCGCGCTCGACCTGACCGGCGCCGGCGGGATCGGGCTGTTCCGCACCGAGTTCCAGTTCCTCGTTTCCGCCACCCTGCCCCAGCGCGAGCGGCAGCAGCGGCTCTATCGCGACGTGCTCGACGCGGCGGGCGACCGCCCGGTGGTCTTCCGCACCGTCGACATCGGCGGCGACAAGTCGCTGCCCTACATGAATGTCGACGAGAATGCGCTGGAGGAGAATCCGGCGATGGGCTGGCGCGCGCTGCGCCTCGCGCTCGACCGCGAAGGCCTGCTCAAGGTCCAGGCGCGCGCGCTGATGGAGGCGGCCGCCGGGCGGACGCTGAACGTCATGTTCCCGATGGTGTCCGAACCGTGGGAATATGAAGCCGCGCGCGATCTGTTCGTTCGCCAGCGCGCCTGGCTGAAACAGCATGACAAGAAGCTGCCCGCCGCGATCCGCTATGGCGCGATGCTGGAGGTGCCGGGGCTGATCGAAACGCTCGACCTGATGCTGCCGCATCTCGACTTCCTGTCGATCGGCACCAACGACCTCACCCAGTTCCTGTTCGCCGCCGACCGCGCCCACCCGCGCCTTGCCGAGCGCTACGACTGGCTGTCGCCGACGGTGATGCGCTACATCGCGCGCGTGGTGAGGATCGTCGCGGACAGCAAGGTCCAGCTCGGCGTGTGCGGAGAGATGGGCGGCCGCCCGCTGGAGGCGATGGCACTGCTCGGCGTCGGGATCGAGCGGCTGTCGATCACCCCGGCGGGCGTCGGCCGGGTCAAGGCGATGATCCGCTCGCTCGACCTCGGCGCGCTGCGCGCCGACATTCCGGCGATACTGGCGCACCCCTCCTCCACCCCGCGCGCGCAATATCTCGACTGGGCGAAGGCGCATGGGGTGGATCTGGGGGAATAGCCGCGCAATTTCACCGGACCCGGACAGTCGGAATCCGGATTCTAACAGCCCGTTAACCAATTGCCTCTAGCTTCCGGAAAGCATCTGAAGCGGTCCGGAAGTGGGAGTTGTCCGAAACATGTTCATGCGTGCCGGCCAATTCGATGCGGCGCTTGCGCTGGATGACGACGCCGCGCCGACCATCGCCGTCCTGCTGCCGTGCTACAACGAAGGGCTCGCGATCCGGACGGTGGTCGAACGCTTCCGCGCCGCGCTGCCGACCGCGAAAATCTATGTCTACGATAATAACAGCAGCGACGGGTCGGCGGACATCGCACGGGCCGCCGGGGCTGTCGTGCGCAGCGAACCCCGGCAAGGCAAGGGTTTCGTGGTCCGCCGCATGTTCGCGGATATCGATGCCGACATCTATGTGATGTGCGACGCCGACGAAACCTATGACGCGGCCGTCGCCGGCGATCTTGTCGACCGGCTGGTCGAACATGGCCTCGACATGATCGTGGGAACGCGCGTCGACGTCAGCGGGACCGCCTATCGCCCGGCGCATCGGTTCGGCAACTGGATGCTGACGTCGCTCGTGCGCACGATGTTCGGCGGCGGCTTCAGCGACATGCTGAGCGGCTATCGCATCTTTTCCCGCCGCTTCGTCAAATCCTTCCCACAGATGTCGCAGGGGTTCGAGATCGAAACCGAGCTGACGATCCACGCCCTGCAACTCGGCATGCCGACCGGCGAAATGCCGACGCGCTTCAAGGATCGCCCGAGCGGATCGGAGAGCAAGTTGCGCACCATTTCCGACGGCGTTCGCATCCTGTGGACGATCGGAACATTGCTCAAGCAGGAAAGGCCGTTCCTGCTGTTCGGCGTCGCATGCCTGGGTCTCGCCGCCTTGTCCCTGTTGCTCGGCTACCCGGTCATTGCGGAGTATCTGCGCAGCGGGACGGTGCCTCGCCTTCCCACCGCCGTTCTGGCCACCGGGATGATGATCCTGGCTTTCCTCAGCCTGTTCAGCGGGCTGATACTCGACACGGTCACGCGCGGACGCAAGGAAGCGAAGCTGCTACGCTATCTCCAGATTCCGGGCACGCACACGATGGGGGACTTGCGTCGCGGAAAGGCCGCCGACCGACACCGGGACAAGGGAAGCTAGACTCCGATGACTTTGGATTGACCCCCTTCGTCATTGCGACCCCGGACCTGATCGGCAATTATCCCCTTCCGACAGGTAAGCGTTCCCCGGCGAAAGCCGGGGTCCAGCTACGTGCGCCTGCCTCGCATGGACCCCGGCTTTCGCCGGGGATCACCAGCGTCCTTGTCTCAAGGGTATAAACGCCGACCTGATCCGGGGGAAGCAATCCAGGGCGCTTTACGCCTGCTCTGGGTTGCCGCGCGGCTTCGCCGCTCGCAATGACGAGTCCTTCTAAGGCGTGTGGGGATTCATCTTGCGACTGTCCTTTATCGTGTGTCCCCGCGAAGGCGGGGACCCATCTGCGGTGGTTCCGAGATGGAACCGGCCGAAGATGGACCCCCGCCTTCGCGGGGGAACACGGCTTTATACAATATCGCGGCGATAGACTCTGAAGCCCCACAGACCATAGAGCGGCGTGCCATAAACCTGCAACGCCCCTCATCCGTTCGTGTCGAGCGCAGTCGAGACACCCATCGGCGTGGCGCAAGGCCGATGATTGTCTCGACTGCGCTCGACACGAACGGGACGATGGGTCAGATTTAAGGCTCGATGCTCTAACGCCTGTCGGCGGTAGCGGAACGGCCGAACAGGCCGAAAGCGCTGAGCAGCATGACCGCCAGAGTGGCGGGAATGTTGACGATACGCAGGACGAGGATCGCCAGAATCATCGGTCCGGCGGGACCATCGAGCAGTTCCGCGACGGCCGCCCAGCCCCATTCCGTGATGCCGAGATTGCCGGGAGTCAGGGCCGCAAGCGCCGACCCCTGAACCACCGCGAAACCCCAGACGGCCGATGTCACCGACAGGCCGGTCCCGATCAACAGCACCGCTGCAACGGAGCGGAGGCCGATGAACAGATATCGCACGATGCTGAGCGACAGGAGGCGCGTCGTCGTTTCGGGCGCATCCAGCCCCTTGTCGCGGGCGAACTGCAAAGTCTGCCGGACCCGGCCCGCCCCCGGCGCACCGGCGGGAATGAATCGGAGCGCGGCCGATAAGGGCGGTATCGACCGGAACATCCAGGGGGAAATCAGCACGGTGAAGGCCAATGCAAGCGCGACGCATGCGATGGCCATGGCCGGCGGCACGCCCAGCAGAAACAGGGCCAGACAGCCAGCGGCGCAAAGGACCAGAACCGCCACATCGAACAGCTGGTCGTAAACGGTGACGCTGGCACCCTGAAGAAAACTTCCTTCGAGATGGAGGCGGGTAACCGCGCCGCGGATCGCTCCGCTCGCCAGGAACGTGGGAACCACCTGTCCGACAAGAGCGGTCAGGGCGGAATAGAAGACGAGCATGGGAAGCGGAAAGGCACCGCTTTCGCCGTTCGCGAAATGCCTTTGCAGCAAACGCCATTTCAGCGCGCCGACGATCGACTGCCCTCCGATCGAGACGACACAGACAAGGAACAATATCGCGCCGTGCTCGCGAACCGGCCTGGCGACGTCATGCCAGCGCAAGTCACCGAAACGCACCGCGAGACCAACGAGAAGAATCGCCAGCAGAACAGTCGCCGCGCTCGCCCCCCAGCGCCGCGCCCGCGATCCTCCCGGTTGCCACGGCGGCGTTATTTGCAAAGCCCGGATGCCTTCACAACAATCGCTTCCCATTTTCGGCAACAGTGCCAATAGAGGGCATATGCCCGAATTGCTGATGATCTCCAGCCATTTCATCGACCATGGCGGCGGTCTCGAGCGGGTTGCGGACGACCTTGCAAGGCGATTGGCAGAGGATGGTCGTTTTGCCGTGACGCTGGCCGCGCACGGCCCCGCTCCATCGGGGCTCGCTTACCGAACGCTGGCATTGCGCGCGAGCAGCATCGTCGAGCGCCTGACCGGCCTGCCCCTCCTGTTCCCTCATCCGGCGGACCTGTTCGCACTGGCGAAGGCGGTGCGGAAGGCCGATGTCGTCGTCCTTCACGACAATCTCTATCTGGCAAATCTGATCGCCCAGTGGGTTGCGCAGCGGCGCGCGATACCGACCATCCTGATCAAGCACAGCGGCTGGGTTCACAGCCCATCGGCCGTCATGCGGACCGCCCAATCCATCGCGAACCGGCTGGTCCTCGGGCCATCGCTGCGCTCGGCGACCCGCTGCGTCGCAGTCACGGCAGCCAAGCGCGACAGCCTGTCGCATCTGGCGAGAGGGCGGAATATCGACGTCATCGAGAATGGCATCGACACCTCTCTCTTTTCCATTCAGGAGGTGGAGCGGGACATCGACGTCCTCTTCGTCGGCCGCTTCGTGGTCAAGAAGGGGATCGGACTGGTCGAACGCCTCGCCGCACAGATGCCCGAATGTCGCTTCCTATGCGCGGGTTTCGGCCCGGCAGCGCCACAACGCACGCGCGCCAATATCCTTGTCGTGGACCGGCCGGACCCGGCCGAGATCGCGCGCCTCTATGCACGCGCACGGGTCGTCGTCGTCCCGGCCC
Organism: Sphingopyxis sp. MG; assembly: GCF_002953155.1. Taxonomy (NCBI): domain Bacteria; kingdom Pseudomonadati; phylum Pseudomonadota; class Alphaproteobacteria; order Sphingomonadales; family Sphingopyxidaceae; genus Sphingopyxis; species Sphingopyxis sp. MG. The sequence goes on along the minus strand of NZ_CP026381.1, from coordinate 939,986 downwards.
ACAGCGAAGGCACGCCCCTCGTCGTTCCCGAAAGCCTGGCCTGCGGCACCCCGGTCATCGCAAGCAGGCAAGCAGCCCATCCAGCGCTGCCCCTCGCAGCCATTTTGCCGATCGACCTCGACTGGCCGGACGCCGTCGTCCGGCAATGGAAGGCGGCGATCGCCGCCGCCCTGGCCGAAAAGGCCGATCCCCATCGCCTTCACAAGGCGGTGACCGACCATTTCAGCCTGATTGCCACGGCCGGACGCTATGCCGCATTGATCGAGGAGGTTGTCGGCGTGCCGTATGCCCTTCCGGAGCGGCGGAGCGCGCGTCCGGAGGATTCAATCGACGATATCGCATCCGGCGCTTCGTAATTTTTGCTCCACAGCCCGATCGGCGCTGTCGTCTCCCGTTGCGCTACGAAGGCCGTAATAGGCAAGAATCGGTTCGAGCGCCTTGCCGTCGATGAACGTGACCGAGGGCCGCTCGGCACAGATCGCCAGCGCCGCCGCGGAGTCGATTTTTTCACGCCACAGGCGCAGCGGGCGCCGGTCCAGATAGGGCGGATTGACGATGAGATCGGTGGCAAAGGGCGCGTCGTTTCCGCCGATGACGACATAGTCGGCGTCCATCCGGTCGATCTGCTTCGAAATGCGCGCCGAAGGGGCATAAAAGGCGTGCGCCATCCACATCTGCACAGGCAGTAGGACCGCGATGCCGGCCAATGTGGTGCGGATCAGCAACGGACGCCAGCGCGGCAGGTGGGCAGGCATCGACTTCCAGCCGAACAGCGCGAGCAGGATGGCATTGCCGATGAGCCCGTGAAGATAACGATAGCCGAAACCATGTCCCTGATAGGGAAGGATGACCGTCATGACGACGACGGTCAGCGCGATGCTGCCGGCCAGTGCCGCCGCCAGCCGGTCCCGGCGCACGGCTCCCAGCCCGGCCATCGCAAGCGGAAGCAGCAGCACAGGCCCCCAGGCGACGAAGCGCAGCAGATTGGACGCCATATCCGCTACCCGGAGGTTATTATCCTTCGCCAGCGCCGCCGTCAGCCGATTCAGATAGTCCGCGGTGCCGCCTCCCCCTGCCGGGGGCGCCATCTGCACGATGGACGCTATCCATGTCGGCCAAAGATACCAGAAATAGCCGATCGCCAGATAGCCGGCGAAATAGAGCGCCGCGCGCCGCCAGCTTCTTTCGAGCAACAGCAACGACAGGACGGGGGCCGCGAAAAGCGGATGCATGATCGGCTGGTGGAGCCCGACGGCGACGAAAGCGACGACGAGCGCCGTTGCGTCCGACCATGTCCGGCGCTGCAGGAACAGCCGCAGCCAGACGAGGTTGAGCGCAAGATGCCCCGGCATGGCGTAGGCCGTCATCCCGTTGGCGAGGATCTGCGCCGAGCCGATGTAGAGCAGCAGGCCGACCACCGCCGGCTCGCGATCCTCCGGCCATATCCGCCGCGCGCAACTCCAGAGCGCCAGCCCGCCGATCAGCGTCATCAGCGGGCCGGTCAGCGCCGGGGTCGCGAATGCCCCGACGATCGCGCGAAGGGCCGCATTCAGGGGCAGATAGTCGGAAACCCAGGCTGCCCGGGGATCCGCCCGGTACATGAAGACGGTATTCAGCACATCGGAATGCGCGCGCCACAATTCAGGCAAAAGAGCTGCCACCCCTCCCCGCCCAAACACCACGGCATCGAACGTCGCCATCTGCTCGTCGCGGCTCATGTCGTAGCCCGACAATATCCAGTAGTGGCCGGCGAAGGCGATCAGCGCCATGCAGCCGGCGGCGGCTATGGCGACACGCAATGATCCTACCATGGGCTCGTGCCGCGCAGGAAGTTGCCAGAAGCAAATTATGAGCAGGAGGCTAGCACCGAACAGGAGCCATCGATCCTGCCGGTGAAGGAAGAACAGGCTGAGGTCGGCATGGGGTTCATATAAGGCGGAGAGTATGAAGGCCAGGAGTGTAACGGCCGCCAGCCACACGAACGCCCGGCGGAAAGGGTCTTTCCCTGCGGCCGTATCGCCACTCGGGTCACCCATGCTGCGCCGCACTGTCCGCATCGCCTGACAGTGCACGATCATGCCTAATTTTATGTTAACCTTGGGCTTCGCACCTGTACCGGGCGGCTTTGCAGCCACCATATGTTTATGATATGTTCCCCGCCAACTTAGGGAGACAGCCATGACCGATTCACCCACTCGCGCCAACGGCGGATGCCATTGCGGCGCAATCCGTTATTCGATGCCGACTGCGGTCGAGCATCATGCCTTGTGTCACTGCAGCGACTGTCGCCGCCACGCGGGGGCGCCGCTGGTCGGCTGGGCGCTCGTCGGACAGGACGCGCTGGAGGTCAGCGGCACGCCTAAAATCTATGCGTCATCGGAGCATGGCCGGCGCCATTTCTGCGGCGACTGCGGCACCGGGCTCTTCTATACCAACGATGCCGTCTTTCCCGGTCAGATCGACGTCCAGACCGCGACGCTCGACGACCCCGACCTGATCCCCGCGCAGGTGCAGATCCAGACCGCCGAGCGCATCGGCTGGATGGCTCGGCTCGACGCGATTCCGGCTTTCGAGCGCTATCCGGGGTAGCGTGGTTTCACGCCGGCCAGCGAGGGACCGACGCGAAAGAAACAATAGGTCGGCTTTGCGCGAAACGCGTTACGATCCATCGGCTGCGACGACCGCACGGACAAGCGCGGCGATGTCGAGCCGCTCGGCGGCATCGTCATAACCCTGGCGGACGATCACCAGTCGGCGCGATGGGATGACGACCATATATTGGCCGCGGTTCCCGAAGGCGCCGAAGGCATCGGCCGGGATGCCCTCCGACGCATCGAGCAGCCAGAAGCCCGCGCCATAGCCGAATGACCCATCGGGCTGCGGTCCTGCGCGCGCCGTCACGAAGCGGCGCCAGTCGGCGGGCAGCAGCCGTTCGCCCCGCCACACGCCGTCGTCTTGATAGAGCAGCCCCAGCCGGGCCAGGTCGCGCGCTGTGGTCGAAACCTGACTCGACAGGATCGCATCGCCGTCCTTGTCGCGCTCGATGAAAGTCCGCGTCATCCCGATCCGATCGAGAAAGGCGGCAGGATCGAAGGGCTCCCCTGCCCTTTCCAGCGCCGCCTTCAGCGACAGGACGGCGAGCAGCGTATCGTTGTTGGCGTAGCGATAGCGCGTCCCCGGCGGGTTCAGCAGCGGCCATTGCGTCGTCCACTGCCGCACCGACGCACCACCCATATAGATGGCGTCGGTGCGGTTGCCCGCGCTGTCGCTGGTCAGCCCGCTCGCCATACGCATGAGCTGTTCGGTGGTGATCGTCGCGCGCGGGTCGCCCGCCGTCCGCCATTCGGCGATGCGCGCCGGCGCCTTCACGTCGAACCGCCCGCGCTCGACGGCGTGGCCGATCAGCGTCGCGGCGATCGACTTGGCGACCGAGAAGGTGCGCTGCGCGGTGTGCACCCCATGCCCCGGCTGATACCATTCGAGGGCAATCCGGCCGTCCTTGACGATCAGCAGCGAACTCGTCCGGCCGCCGAAGCGCGCCCTGTCCGCCGCGACTGCCGAGAAGCGCGCCTCTCCATCGGCGACACGCGCATCACGGTCGCCGAGCGGCCACGGCTGCGCGTCGAGATTCGGTCGCGTGTCGTGCGAAAGCGCTCCCACCGCACCCGGTTCGGCGCCGATCGGCAGCGTCACGCAACCGTCGCGCCCCGTCCATTCGGCGACCCGCGGCGGCATGTCGTCGCGATAGCGCACCGTGACGCGTTTCGCCTTCATATCGATCTCGGCGCGGGTCGCGCGGACATCGGCTTCGATCTCCGGATAGATATGCGTCAATTCATCGCGCTCGATATCGGCGAGCGCCTTGCCCGCTCCGTTCCACAGGGACGAGCAGGTGAAAGCGGCGCGATAGCCCGCCGCCCAGGCGCGATTCAACTCGGCGTTCGTCTCGGCTGCCTGCGTGGGAAGCGGCAGCGCCGCGACAGCCAGCGCGAGCAGCACACGACGCATCGCGTCAGGGCCGCGCACCGAAGCGGACGAACGATTCGGACCGACCTTCCCTATGCGCTGTCCACCGAAAACCATCGTCATTCGCCTTTCCGTTCGCGCCGCCGCTCATCCCACCAGGCGAGCCGTTCGGCGATACGTTTTTCGAAACCGCGGTCGACGGGGCGATAGAAGGTCGCGGCTTCCATGTCGTCGGGCCAATAATTGTCGCCTGAGAAACCCTCGGGCGCGTCATGGTCGTAGCTGTAGCCCGCGCCATAGCCCAAATCCTTCATCAGCTTCGTCGACGCGTTGAGGATGTTCGCGGGCGGCGCCAGACTACCGGTGTCGCGCGCTGCCGTCCACGCGGCCTTCTGCGCGGTATAGGCGGCGTTCGACTTGGGCGCGGTGGCGAGATAGAGGCATGCCTGCACGATCGCGAGTTCGCCCTCGGGCGAACCGAGAAACTGGAAGGCGTCCTTGGCGGCAAGGCATTGCACCAGCGCCTGCGGATCGGCGAGCCCGATGTCCTCGCTCGCCATGCGCGTGAGGCGGCGGAGCAGATAGAGCGGTTCCTCGCCCGCAACGAGCATCCGCGCCAGCCAATAGAGCGCCGCCTGCGGGTCCGACCCGCGCACCGCCTTGTGCAGCGCGGAGATCAGATTGTAGTGGCCGTCGCGATCACGGTCGTAGACCGGCATGCGGCGGTGCAGGAACTGCCCGACCTCGCCCGCGTCGAGCGGCGTCTCGATGGCCGCGGCGAACAGCGTCTCGACCTGGTTGAGCAGAAAGCGGCCGTCGCCATCGGCGCTCGCGATCAGCGCGGCGCGCGCCTCGTCGGTGACGGGAAGGCGGCGCCCCACCTCGGCCTCGGCGCGCGCGACCAGTGTCGCCAGCGCCGCCTCGTCGAGCCGGTGCAGCACCAGCACCTGCGCGCGGCTGAGCAAGGCGGCGTTGAGCGCGAAACTTGGATTTTCGGTCGTCGCGCCGACGAGCACCACCGTGCCGCGCTCGACATAGGGCAGGAAACCGTCCTGCTGGGCGCGGTTGAAGCGATGGATTTCGTCCACGAACAACAGCGTCCGCTTGCCCGCCGTCGCCATCTTCTCGGCATCGGCAAAGGCTTTCTTGAGGTCGGCGACGCCGGAGAACACCGCCGAAAGCGGCGCGAAGCGCATCCCTACCGCCTCGGCGAGCAGCCGCGCGATCGTCGTCTTGCCGGTGCCGGGCGGTCCCCAGAGGATGATCGACGCCAGTTGCCCCGCCGCGACCATCCGCCCGATCGCACCCTCGGGACCCGTCAGATGCTCCTGCCCGACGACATCGGACAGGCTGCGGGGACGCAGCCGCTCGGCGAGCGGAATCGGGCCGGCAGCGCCCGGGTCGCGCTGCTGCTCCGCATCGTCGCCGAACAGGTCCATGGCGCGCTCAGCCCCGTTGCCGCTGCTTTTGCCGGATCAGCCGCAGATAGGTGTCGGCCACCGCCTGGTTGATCGCATCCCATTGATAGGCGGCGCTTTCCGCTAGTCCAGCCGCGCCGTGTCGCGCGCGCAGCGCGGGGTCGCGGCAATAGCGCTCGAGATCGTCGGCAAAGCCGGTGATCGCGCCCGGCGAGACGAGATAGCCGGTCTGGCCGTGCTTGACGATGCTCGCGCTGCCGGTCGCGCGCGCCGCGACGACCGGCAACCCGCACGCCATCGCTTCCAGCGTCACATTGCCAAAGGTCTCGGTGACCGAAGGATTGAACAGCATGTCGCACGATGCGACGGCGCGCGCGAGATTCTCGCCGCCCTGAAAGCCGACGAAGCTGGCGTGCGGCAGGCGCGATTCGAACCAGTCGCCCGCCGGTCCCTCGCCGATCACCACCACATGGTGCGGAACGCCGCGGCGCTGGAGCAGGTCGATCGTGTCAGCGAAGACATCGAGCCCCTTTTCCATCACCAGCCGGCCGAGGAAGGCGACGACCGGCACATCGTCGGCGATGCCCCACGAACGGCGCCACGCTGCGTCGCGGCGGTCGGGCCGGAAGATGTTGCGCTCGACCCCGCGCGTCCAGATGCCGATGTCGTAGTTCATCCGCTGCTCGCGCAGCACCTGCGCAAAGCTTTCCGACGGCGCGATCAGCGCGTCGCAGCGGCGATAGAGCCGCCGCAGCCATGCGACGACCAGCGGTTCGAGGAAGGACAGGTTGTAATAGCGGAAATAGGTCTCGAACCGCGTGTGGACCGAACAGGCGACCGGAATATTGCGCCTCCGCGCCCACGCCGCCGCCTGCCGCGAGACGCGATCTGGGCTGGAGATGTGCAGGATATTGGGCGCGAATTTGGCGATATCCTCGCGAACGCGCGCGGAGAAGGACAGCGGAATGCGATATTCGCTGCGGCCGGGGATCGCCATCGACGGCACGCTGACGAGGTCGCCGGTCGGCGCAAAGTCGGGGTCGTCGACGGTCGGCGAATAGACACGGACCGCCGCGCCCTGCCCCAGCAGATAGCCGACGAGGCGGTTGAGCGCCTTGTTGGCGCCATCGACCGTCATATTGTAGTTGCCGCTGAACAGCGCGATGCGAAGGTCGGAAACGTCCATCGCCCCTGCGCTAATAGCATCGCCGCGCAAAGGCAATCGGACGCGCGGCGTCAGAACTCGTCGCCGCGGTCTCCCGGCGCTTCTAGGTCGACCTCGACCGGCGGATGCAGGCGCAGGTGGTGGACGCGCTTCTCGTCGGCCTCGGTCACCTCAATCCGCCAGCCGCTAGGATGCAGCAGCACCTCGCCGACACCGGGCACATGCCCCGCGAGCACTGCGGACAGGCCGCCGAGCGTGTCGACATCCTCCTCGACATCGGCCAGCCGTGGGTCGATCGCCTCGCCGATGTCGTCGAGTTCGGCGCGCGCGTCGGCTTCCCAACAGCCGTCCTCGCCCGGCGCGAAGAGCGCCATTGGCTCGTCGTCATATTCGTCCTCGATCTCGCCGACGATCTCCTCGACCAGATCCTCGATGGTGACGAGACCCTCGGTTCCCGAATATTCGTCGATGACGATCGCGAGGTGGGTGCGCTGCGCGCGCATGTCGGCGAGCAGGTCGAGCACCCCCATCGACTGCGGGACATAGAGCGGCTGGCGGATCAGGTCGAGCAGCGGCGGCGGGTCGCGTCCCTCGGCGAGCACCGCGAACACGTCCTTGACGTGGATCATCCCGACCACCTCGTCGAGGTTGCCGCGATAGACCGGCAGACGACTGTGCCCCGCATCGACGAACAGCGCGACGACCTCGTCGAAGCCCGCGCTCTCGTCGATCGCGATGATGTCGGCGCGCGGCACCGCGACGTCGTCGACGGTCTGCTCGCCGAAATGCAGCAGGTTGCGCAGCATCTTGCGCTCGATCGGCGACAGATCGCCGACGATGCTGCTGCCGCGGCGTTCGGCGCTTTCCTCCTCGGCCTCGTCGATCGCCTCTTCGATCTGTTCGCGCAGCGAAGGTTCGCTGTTGCCGCCGAACAGCAATGTGCGGATTCCGGCCCACAGGCCGGATCTACTGTCCTCGTCCGATCGGTTGGAAGCCCCAGGCTCGTCGGGCATGTCGCTCGCTTTTTCCGTTAATCCTGCACCGCATATGGATTGGCGATGCCCAGCGATGCAAGGGCTTTCACCTCCAGCGCCTCCATCGCGTCGGCAGCGGGGTCATCGAGATGGTCGTATCCGACGAGATGGAGCGTGCCGTGGACAATCAGGTGCGTCGCATGATCGGCGATCGGCACCGCCTTTTCCACCGCCTCGCGCACGCAGGTCTCGCGCGCCAGCACGATGTCGCCGAGCAGTATCTCGCCGTCGTCGCTGTTGCTGAGCGTGTCGAGCAGGTCGGCCTGTACCTGCGGAAAGGACAGCACGTTGGTCGGCCGATCCTTGCCGCGAAAATCGCGGTTGAGCGCCTGCACCTCGGCATCGTCGGTCAGCCGCACCGCGACCTCGACGAGCGGCGCGGCGTCGGCAAGCCCCGCCCAGGGCGTCAGCGCCAGCGCCGCCGCGACCGCTTCCGCCGCGCGGGCGTCCCAGTCGAGCGGATCGGGCCAGGGCGTGGCCTGGTGAGTCTCAACGCTCAGCATGACAGGCGCCGGAACGCGGCGGAAGGAAAGAAGGCGATCATGCCCGCCACGCTATCGCCGCGGCGCCTCGCGGGACAGCGAAAAAATCCCTCGCCGCCCCTCATTGCGGCCCCTGCGGCGGCGGCTGGGCCGGCTGGGCCTGCACCTCGGCGGGCCGGTCGCCGCCGATGGGCAGCTTGAGGTCGATGCGCGTGCCGTTGATCTCCGTGCTGATCACGGCATTTCCCTTTTCGAGCCCGACGCTGGTCCGGTCGGACACCGGAATCGCGGGAATCTCCGGCACGTCGAGCGGCTGGACGGGGCCGCCGGGATCGGTCGCACGGGCGGGAGGCGCGGACCGCGGCGCATTGTGTCCGCGCGCCCGCACCATGAAGTCGTGCCAGATGCGCGCGGGCAGCCCCCCGCCAGTCACCCCGCTAAGCGGCGAATTGTCGTCGTTGCCGATCCACACGCCGACCACCAGCCCGTTCGCATAGCCGACGAACAGCGCATCGCGGCTGTCCTGCGTCGTGCCGGTCTTGCCGTAATTGGCCTGCGGCAGTCGCGCCGCGCGCCCGGTGCCGCGGTTGACCGCGGCGCGCAGCATCCGTTCGATATCGCCGTGGACGCGCCGGCCGAAATGATGCGGCCCCAAGAAAAGCGATTCGAACCAGCCGGGCTCCGCTTCCTTAAAGGCGTGCGGAACGACCGGATAGCTGTCCGCCGCGACCGCGGCATAGGCGGCGGTGAGTTCGAGCAGCGTCATGCTCGACGTGCCGAGCGCCAGACTGGGATCGCCCTTCGCGAGCGGCGCGGTGACGCCTAGGTCGCGCGCCATGCGGATCACCTTGTCGTCGCCGACCTGTTGCAGCAGTCGCACCGCGGCGACGTTGCTCGACCGCGCGAATGCCTCTTCGAGCGTGATCTTGTCCGAATAGGCGCCGCCGGCATTCTTCGGCTGATAGGCGCCGGTGGCGATCGGCGAATTGGCGATGGTGTCGTCGGGCCGCCAGCCATCCTTCAGCGCGGCCAGATAGACGAACAGCTTGAAGGTTGATCCCGGCTGGCGCCGCGCCTGCGTCACGCGGTTGAAGGGCGACGCAGCATAGTCGCGCCCGCCGACCATCGCGACGACTTCGCCGTTCGGCCGCATCGCGACCAGCGCGACCTGCGCCTTGCCGGGTACCGCACGGCCGGCGACGCGGCGCGCCACCGCCTGGAGCCGCGCGTCGAGCGTGGTGCGGATCGTGCGCCGCGCATAGCCGACGTCGGACAGCTTGCGCGCCTCGGGCAAGGCCCAGTCGGCGAAATAGGTGCCGGTCGGCAGGTCGTCGCGTGTCCGCACGTCGATGCGCGGGGTGCGGATCGCCCGCGCCTCGACGGTGGACAGCGCGCCGGTATGGACCATCGCACCGACGACCAACCGCATCCGTTTTTCGGCGAGATCGGGGTTCTTCGTCGGCGCGAGCCGCGACGGCGCCTGCACCAGCCCCGCCAGCATCGCCGCCTGCGCCGGGGTCAGCTTCTCGGGCTGACGGGAGAAATAGTGGAGCGAGGCAGCACGCAGTCCATAGCGATTGTCGCCGAAATAGGCGTTCGACAGATAGCGTTCGAGAATTTCGTCCTTGGTCAGCCACGCTTCGAGCCAGAAGGCGATCAGCGCCTCGCGCGCTTTGCGTCCCAGCGTGCGCTTCGGGGTCAGGAAGGTGAATTTGGCGAGCTGCTGTGTGATGGTGCTGCCGCCCTGCCGCCGCCCGCCCGAAACATTGGCCCAGACGGCGCGCGCGATGCTGCGCGGATCGACGCCCCAATGGCTGTAAAAGCGCCGATCCTCGATCGCCAGGAAGGCGGCGGGAACATGCGCCGGCAGTTTCGCGACCTCGACCGGCGTGTCGACCACCGCCCCCATGCGCGCGATCGGCGTGCCATCGGCGGCGAGCAGCGTGATTTCGGGCGGCGCAATCGGCTCGAGCGATTTCGACAGCGGCGCGGTCAATGCGAGCCACCCGATCAGCAGGATGAAAGCGGCGCACAGCACCGCAAAGGCCCGTCCTGACCGCCGCAGCCATTTGCGCGCCCGCGTCTCGGCGGGCGGCGGAAAGGCGGCATTCGGATCGGGAAACGACGCGCCCGCCGCGGGCACGGCGGCGGCTTCGATGGCGACGGGTTTACGGGACCAGAGCATGCTTTCGCCTGCGTATTACACTGACAACACAGGAGAGGCAAACGCGTTCCGCCGCGATTCCGGCCCGTGATCGGGAAGGATCGGGATGGCTTCAGGCCGATCCCACGTCTTTTCCCTTCGTCATTCCCGCGAAGGCGGGAACCCAGTGAAAGGTCAGCTGACACACGCCCTGGATCCCCGCTTTCGCGGGGATGACAAGATAGGAATATCTGGAATCCATCCCGAAGCCGCCGCGCATTCCTACAATATCCGGCTATGATAGCCCGTTTGCGATGCGCCGCGTCGATCGCCTCCTCTCCTCCCTTCCGCAACGCGACCTTTCCCGCCCAGACGGTCAAAAAGAGGGGGGCGTAGTGTGACTTTCATACACTTTGAAATAAAATGTCGCGGGTAATCTGACCATTTCGACGAGCGCGGAATCCGTCGACTCTCCCCTAATTCACCATCCGCTCATAACCTTCCCAATAGGGCGCGCGCAGGTCCTTGCGCAGGATCTTGCCGCTGGCGTTGCGCGGCAGCGCCTCGATCACGTCGATGCTGCGCGGGGCCTTGAACGCGGCGATGCGCTCGCGCGCCCAGGCGATGACGTCGGCCTCGTCGATCGTCATTCCCGGCTTCGGCACGCAGACGGCCTTGACCGTCTCTCCCCATTTGGCGTCGGGCACGCCGATCACCGCGACCTCCTGCACCGCGGGATGGCCGTAGATCGCGCTTTCCACTTCGGCCGGATAGACGTTTTCGCCGCCCGAGATGATCATATCCTTCACCCGGTCGTGGATATAGAGATAGCCGTCCGCGTCCATATATCCGGCGTCGCCAGTGTGGATCCAGCCATCGTCGGTCATCGTCTTCGCGGTCGCCTCGGGCAGGTTCCAGTAGCCGAGCATGTTGTTCGAAGATCGGGTGACGACCTCTCCCACCTCGCCGGTCGACACGTCGCGGCCGTCGGCGCCGACGATGCGGATTTCGACCCCGGGCAGCGGCTTGCCCGCCGATCGCATCCGTTCATTGCCTTCGGGATCGTGATCCTCCGGTGGCAGCATGCAGATCGTCCCGGTCGTCTCGGTCATACCATAGGCCTGGATGAACTCGGCGCCGAACATCCGGATGCATTGGCGCAGCAGTTCGAGCGGGATCGGCGCGGCGCCGTACAGGATATATTTGAGCCGACTGTAATCGACGCTAGCGCACCGCGGATGCATCAGCAGCATCTGCAACGCGGCGGGCACGATGAAGAAGCGCGTCACGCCGTGCTGCTCGACCGCGTCGAACACGCCTTCGGGATTGAATTCGGCAAGGATCACGCCGGGCAGCCCTGCGGCGAGCGCCATGATGCCGAGCCCGGTGCCGCCGATATGCGCGCACGGCATGGCGACAAGCACCGCCTCGTCATCCTCCCACTTGGTGTAGGGAAGGTCGAGATCGGCCGAATTCTTGCGCAGCGCAAAGAGGTTGCGGTTCGACAGCACCGCGCCCTTGGGATGGCCGGTGGTACCCGAGGTATAGAGTTGCAGCACCGCATCGTCGGGACCCGACGGCATGAAGGCCCCACGCGGCGTCGCGTCGATCAGCGCGCGAGTCGCGTCGGCGCCGCCGATCCGCGGGCCATGGTCAAGCTTGCCGGCGAGTTGGTCGGCCACCGCATCGAACCCCGGACCGGTGAAAACGATCTTCGCCTTCGTATCATTGACGATGAACGCCCATTCGGTGGGCGACAGGCGCCAGCCGATCGGCGCCATCACGATGCCGGCGCGCGCCGCGCCGAAAAAGAGGGTAAAATACAGATCGCTGTTCTTGCCGATCCACGCGATGCGATCGCCCTTTTGCAGCCCCGCCTCGGCGAGCGCCGTCGCGACCCGCGCGGTACGCTCTTCCAGTTCGGCATAGGAGAAGACGCGATCTTCCTCGCGCATCGCGATCCGGTCGGGCCGGTCGGCGGCCCAATGCGTGATGAATTCGTCGAACGTCACCAGGTCCGTAATATCGACCATCGGTTCTCTCTCCTCGAATCGCGTTGCTTTTTGCAATCGAGGGCAAGGCTAGCGGCTCTGCGCGCAAGGGAAAAGCGCGCAGATGTGACAGGGTGAGTCAGCGGCGGCAGAACAGCAGCATCAGGTTGTTCGCCGGCATCGCGCGGCGCGCAGCCAGGCTGAAGCCCGCCTGCTCCGCCGCCGCCGCGACCGACGCCGTGTCGCGCAGACCCCAGGCAGGGTTGCGGGCGCGAAGGCTGGCATCGAACGCGCGGTTGCTCTCGGCCGTCGGCACGTCGGCCTCGACATAGGGGCCATAGAGGATCAGCGGCGCGCCCGGCGACAGCAGCCGCGCCGCGCCCGCGAACAGGCCCAGCGTCGCCTCCCACGGGCTGATATGCACCATGTTGATGCATAGAATCGCGGCGGCGCGAGCGACTGGCCAATCGGGCGTGGCGGCATCGAGCTGCAGCGGCAGCAGGATGTTCGCGGCCGCCGCCTCCCCGCTCCACGCGACTATCGAGGTCAACGCGTCGGGATCGGGGTCGCTTGGCTGCCATGTCAGCGCCGGAAAGGCGACGGCGAAATGGACGGCATGCTCGCCCGATCCGCTCGCGATTTCGAGCACCGTGCCAGTTGCGGGAAGCCAGTCGGCAAGCACCGCGGCAATCGCTTCGCGGTTGCGCAGCGTCGCGGGGGCGTGGCGTTTCTCGCCGCCGCCTCTATCGGCCGACAGCCAGGGCTTCGGCGTCACTGCGACCGAATCCGCGCTCCGGCCCGCGCGCGGCGTTCGCGCCAGACCAGCCACAGGAACAGGCCGACCGGTCCCGCGAGCAGCGTCAGCAGCAGGAAAGGAAACTGGACGATGCGGCCGAAACCCTTGCCGTCGGCGTCGCGGGCGATCCACAGCCCGGCGAACAGGTCGAACGCCAGATAATGCACCCACCCCAGCGTCGCCCCACCCGGCGTCTCGAACAGCTTCATCACCCCGGCCAGCGAGGTGAAGTCGCCGCCGCCCGTCCCGCCCGAATCGATCCCGCCGCTCAGGAACCCGCCGATCAGCACGACATAGAGCAGGCAGAGCAGCGCCACCCCCGCATAGAGGATCAGCGACAGGATCCACGGGCTGCGCGGCGCGAAGGCCAGCACCAGCCACCCGGCTATCGCCCAGTAATTGGCCAGCAGAAACAGGCTGTCCCAGCTCATCGCGATCCTCCTCCCGCTTCGGTCATCACCCCTCCCAGCGCAGCACCGGCTTGCGCGCCGCGAGCGTCTCGTCGAGCCGGGCGCGCGGAGCGAAATGCGGGGCCGACTTGAGCGCCGGATCGCCGTTCTTCGCACGCAGCGCAATGCTGCGCAGCGCGCCGATGAACTGGTCGAGCACCGTCTTGCTCTCGGTCTCGGTCGGCTCGATCAGCATCGCGCCGTGAACGACGAGCGGGAAATAGACCGTCATCGGATGATAGCCCTCGTCGATCAGCCCCTTGGCGATATCGAGCGTCGAGAAGCCTTCGGCCAGTCCCTTGTCGCTGAACAGCGCCTCGTGCATGCACGGGCCCGACGCCGCAAAAGGCGCTTCGAGGACATCTTCGAGGCTGCGCAGGACGTAATTTGCGTTGATCACCGCATCTTCGGACACCTGCTTGAGCCCATCGGCGCCGTGGCTGAGGATATAGGCGAGGGCGCGGGTGAACATGCCCATCTGGCCGTGGAAGGCGGTCATGCGGCCGAAGCTGTCGGGATGCGCCTCGCCCGCATTTTCCTCCTCGATCAGGCGAAAGCGGTCGCCGTCCTTCGTCACGAAGGGCAGCGGGGCGAAGGGCGCCAGCGCCGCCGACAGCACCACCGGCCCCGACCCCGGCCCGCCGCCGCCGTGCGGGGTCGAGAAGGTCTTGTGGAGGTTGATGTGCATTGCATCGACCCCCAGGTCGCCGGGCCGCACGCGACCGACGATCGCGTTGAAATTCGCGCCGTCGCAATAGACATAGCCCCCGGCGGCGTGAACCGCGTCGGAAATGGCCTTCAGGTCGCGCTCGAACAGCCCGCAGGTGTTCGGATTGGTGATCATCACCCCGGCGACGTCGGGACCCAGCCGCGCCTCGAGCGCCGCCAGATCGACGCGACCCTCCGCGTTCGCCGGAATATCCTCGACCGTGAAGCCCGCAAAGGCGGCGGTCGCGGGATTGGTGCCGTGCGCGCTTTCGGGGACGAGCAGAACGCGCCGGTCCTCGCCGCGCGCCGCGAGCGCCGCCTTGATGCACAGGACACCGCACAGTTCGCCGTGCGCGCCCGCCTTGGGCGACATGGCGACCGCGTGCATACCCGTCAGCGTCACCAGCCATTCGGCGAGTTCGTGGATCACCGCATAGGCGCCCTGCACCGTTTCTTGCGGCTGGAGCGGGTGGACGTCGGCGAAGCCGGGCATCCGCGCGACCTTTTCATTGAGGCGCGGATTGTGCTTCATCGTGCAGCTTCCGAGCGGGAAGAGGCCGAGGTCGATCGCATAATTCTGGCGCGACAGGCGCGTATAATGGCGCACCGTCTCGGATTCGCTGAGCCCCGGCAGGCCGATCGGCGCCGAACGCGCGAGCGGGCCGAGGTCGGCCGCGCCGGTATTTTCGTCGAAGTCGACGCCGGTGGTTTCGGTCGAACCGATTTCGAACAGCAGCGGTTCTTCGAGCATCAGCGCGCGGTTGCCGGTGAAGGTCGTGCTGTCGTCGGCGCCGCCCGCGTTCATTTCGGGGCGCCAGCCGCTCTGATTCAAAGCCATGATCTTAAATCCCGTTCAGGCTGAGCTTGTCGAAGCCCTGCTCTTTTCTTGCGGCGGTCAGGAAAAAGGACGGCCCTTCGACAAGCTCAGGGCAAACGGAGAGCGGGAAAGTCATGCCAGCACCTCCTTCAGCGCCGCGGCAAAGGCGGCAATATCGTCCTCGGTCACGGTTTCGGTCACGGCGACCGCCAGCCCGTTCGCCAGCGCATCATTGTCGGGATAGAGGCGGCCGAGCGACACGCCGCCGAGGATGCCCTTTTCGGCAAGCCGATGGATCACGGGCCGCGCCTCGGTCGGCAGGACGAGGGTGAATTCGTTGAAGAAGGCCGCGTTGAGCAGCGACACCCCCGGCACCTTCGCCAGTTCGGTCGCAGCCGCCTTCGCGCGCTGGTGGTTGATCGCTGCGAGCCTGCGCAACCCCGCCTCGCCGAGCAAGGTCATGTGAATGCTGAACGCCAGCGCGCAAAGACCGGAATTGGTGCAGATGTTGCTCGTCGCCTTTTCGCGGCGGATATGCTGCTCGCGCGTCGAGAGCGTCAGCACGAAACCGCGCTTGCCGTTCGCATCGACCGTCTCGCCGCACAGGCGTCCCGGCATCTGGCGGACATATTTGCTCTTGCAGGCGAACAGGCCGACATAGGGCCCGCCGAACTGGAGCCCGACGCCGATCGCCTGCCCCTCGCCGACGACGATGTCGGCGCCCATCTCGCCCGGCGCCTTGATCAGCCCCAGCGCGACGGGTTCGGTCACGACGGCGATCAGCAGCGCGCCCGCGGCCTGACACGCCTCCGCCAGCGCGCTCATGTCGTCGATGCGGCCGAGGATATCGGGATATTGGACGACGACGCAGCTCGTATCCCCGTCGACAGCACCGGCGAGCGCCGCCCAGTCGGTTCCGGGTTCGAGGGTCGGGTCACCGTCGACGAGCGTATCGCCCGTATAGGTCGCCATGGTGCGCGCGACGCTGCGGTAATGGGGGTGCAGGCCGGTCGAGAGCAACGCCTTGCCCCGCCGCGTGATCCGCCGCGCCATCACGATCGCTTCCCAGCAGGCGGTCGAGCCGTCGTACATCGATGCATTGGCTACGTCGGTGCCGAACAGCCGCGCGACCTGGCTCTGGAATTCGAACAGCATCTGCAGCGTGCCCTGCGCAATCTCGGGCTGATAGGGCGTATAGGCGGTCAGGAACTCGCCGCGCTGGATCAGATGGTCGACGCTTGCCGGGACGTGGTGGCGATAGGCGCCGGCGCCGAGGAAGAAGGGTCCATCGCCCGCGACGCGGCTCTGGCGCGACAGCGCGGCCATTTGGCGCTCGACCGCCAGTTCGCTCGCATGCATCGGCAGGCCGGGGATCGGACCGGAAAGCCGCGCCTCGGCGGGTACGTCGGCGAACAGATCATCGATCGACGCGGCGCCGACTGCGGCAAGCATTTCCTTGCGGTCGTCGGGAGTGAGCGGAAGGTAGCGCATTTCACTGTCTCCCCCCTCCTGCAAGCGGGAGGGGCTGGGGGTGGGCATAGCCGCAGAGGTGATCCCATCGTTCGGGCCCACCCCGCTGCGACTAGCGAGCAAGCTCGCAAGTCTCGCTGCCCCTCCCGCAAGCGGGAGGGGGCGATTCCGATCTAAAGACTATCGCAGAAGGTCTTGTATTCCTTGGCGTCCATCAACCCGTCGAGCTGGCTCTTGTCGCCGAGCGTCATGCGGAAGAACCAGCCTTCGCCCTCGGGGTCGGTATTGACCAGTGCCGGGTCCTCCTCGAGTTGGCCATTGCCTTCGGTGACGGTGCCGTCGACGGGGGCATAGACGTCGCTTGCCGCCTTCACCGATTCGACGACCGCGGCGTCGCCGCCCTTGGTCAGTTCGGCGCCCGCATCGGGCACCTCGACGAAGACGATATCGCCGAGTTGGCCCTGCGCGAAATCGGTGATGCCGACCGTCGCGACATCGCCGTCGACGTCGATCCATTCATGTTCCTCGGTGAAATAACGCGGCATCGATCAGGCTCCCTGCTTGCGGACATAGTTATGCGGAACGAAGGGGGTCGCGGCGACGACGACGGGCACGCGCTTTCCGCGCACCTCCGCCGCGAGCGCGGTACCGGGTTCGGCGAGGCCTGTCGGGACATAGGCCATCGCGATCGGCGCGCCGACGCTGGGGGCAAAGCCGCCCGAGGTCACGATGCCGACCTCGACATTGCCGTCGAACAGCTTCGCGCCTTCGCGCACCGGCAGCTTTCCATCGACCGTCAGGCCGACGCGCTTGCGCGGCGCGCCATCGGCCAGATGGCCGAGGATGCGCGCGGCACCGGGGAAATTGGCCTCCTCGCGGCGGCGTTTGCTGATCGCGAAGGCCAGATCGCCCTCGATCGGATCGGTCGCCGGGTCGAGATCGTGGCCATAGAGCGGCAGCCCCGCCTCCAGCCGCAGCGAATCGCGCGCGCCGAGGCCGATCGGCTTCACTTCCTCCATCGCGCACAGCGCGTCGGCGAAGGGCGTGAGCGCCTCGTTCGGCAGCGCGATTTCGAAGCCGTCTTCGCCGGTATAGCCCGAACGGCTGAGCGCAATCGCGTGCCCCTGCCACGTCGCCCGCGCCGTCTGCATGAAGACGAGCTCCGTCACTTCCGGCACCAGCCGCGCGAGCGCCGTCGCGGCCTTTGGTCCCTGCAAGGCGAGCAGGCCATAATCCTCGTTGTGGTTGAGCGTCACGGCGTCGGGGAGATTCTCGCGCAGATAGGCAATGTCATCCCATTTGACCGCGCCGTTGACGACGATGCCCAGCCGGTCGCCCTCGTTGGTGATCATCAGGTCGTCGAGGATGCCGCCATCCTCCGCCAGCAGCAGCGAATAGCGCATGCGGCCGGGCTTGAGCCCCGCGATGTCGCCGGGGACGAGCGCTTCGAGCGCGACGACGACGCCCTCGCCCTCCAGACTGATCTGGCCCATGTGGCTGACGTCGAACAGGCCGGCGTGCTCGCGCGTCCACAGATGTTCGGCCATGATGCCTTCATACTGGATCGGCATCCAGTAGCCGGCGAATTCGACCATTCGCGCACCCTTCGCGCGGTGCCAGGCGTCGAGCGGCAGCGTCGCGGTTTCCACCGCTTCCTCGGCCGGCAATTCGGTGTCGGTCATAACAGTCTCCCGCGTTGACATGGCGAACGCACGGCCCGGTGCCGCGGTTTCCGCCATGCCCCCTCTGTCACGGGAACCTGAGAGTTTTCCTCCATGCGATCATGGAGTTACCCCTTCGGTGGTCGGGCGCGAGCCGCGACGCTTTCCAGAGTGTCCAGTCCGGCTGCGCGGTCCCTTGACCTGAGAGTTTCCGGGGCGGTTGCTCCTTCGGTGGCGGTGCAGTCGCCTGCCCCGCGCTCTCCCGCGCGGCCGGTCGAATCCCCTGCGGGGAGCCGACAGACGCGCGAGCCTTGGCTGCGCGCCCGCGCGGAGTCAATCGAAGAACGACGCATGATTCCGCACCCTCGTCACCCCGGATCAAATCGGCCCATATGCCCTTCCCGGCAAGCAAGGTTCGTGCCCCTGTCGAAGCCGGGGTCAGATGAGGTTGCGCGGCCCCGCGTGGACCCCGGCTTTCGCCGGGGAACGGCTCGTTCGAAAAGGGGTGACGAGGAAGAGAGGCGCGTCAGATCAAAGCCCGGATCGCGTCGTTTTCATGGACATGCACGCCGGACTCCCCCTGCCCCGAAAGCCGCACGATCGCACGCGCGACAGTCGCCGCGGGGATCGAGCGATAGCGGCGCAGCATGCCATGGAGCAGCGCGTTGGTGAAAGGCGCGGCCATCATAGCGATCCCCTCGCCGAGCCGTGGCGCCCCTTCGCGTGTGCCCGTCAGCAGGCCGGGGCGAAGAATATCGAGACGCACGAAATCGAGCGCGCGCAAGTCCGCCTCCATCTCACCCTTGGTGCGCAGGTAGAAATTGCGACTCTTCGCCGAGGCGCCGACCGAGCTGACGACGATCATCTGGCGGGCGCCGCCCAGCCGCGCACCGCGCGCCGCGGCGAGCACCAGGTCGTGATCGACCGCGCGAAATGCCGCCTGCGATCCTGCCTGCCGGATCGTCGTGCCGAGGCAGCAGATCAGGGTCGCCGGCCGTTCGGCGGCGATGATATCGGCCCAGCGTTCCAGCGGCGCGACGAGCGCGTGCCCATCCGGCGCCCCATCGACCGCGCGCCGCGCGAGGATGGTCAGCGGGCGGTCGTCCATCGCCGCGACCACCCCACGTCCGACGAGACCGGTCGCACCGATCAGCAAGATGTCAGGGGATGCCATGGCCGAAGCTTAGCGGCGCGGGCGCGGTTGGCAATGCGGCGGGTGTATGTTTCGCGCAGAGACGCAGAGGCCGCGGAGATGAGGTGGAAGAGGATTCACGCGGAGGCGCGGAGGCGTGGAGAGATTTTGCGCCCTCCCCCTCCCCATGTCGTTCCCGCGAAAGCGGGGATCCAGTTGCGACGCTGGCGATCCAACGCTGCCGCGCCGTTTATTCTTTTCGCTGGATTCCCGCTTTCGCGGGAATGACAAAGGGGAGTGGCGCCGAGCGAGGATGAGGAAGCGGAAGATGCGTTTACGCACCCTCTCTTCTTTCTCCGCGCCCTCGCGTGAGCCAGAACTCTGCGTGCTCCGCGCCTCTACGCGAATCTCATCCCAACGCCGCGCCGGTCAGGCGTGCGCCAGCGCCTCGGGCACCGCGTCCCGGCCGAAAATCTCCGCAAAGCGGTCGATGGCGAAGCGGTCGGTCATCCCGGCGATATAGTCACCGATATGACGCACCGTCGCACCGTCGCCTTCGGGCAGGCGCGATCCCCAATCCTCCCCCATCAGGCGCGGATCGGCCGCATAGGCTTCGAATAGCCGCGACACGACCTCCTTCGCTCCCGCTGCCGCCGCGATCTGCGAGGGGTGATGGTAGAGGTTCGCATACATGAAGCGCTTGAGGTCGCGTTCCTGCCGCGCCAGATCGTCCGAGAAATCGCCGAGGGTCCGGCCCGCGGCGCGGACCTCGGCGACGCTCGCGACACCGGAGGCAGTGACATTGGCCCCGGTCGCGGCGATCACGTCGTTGACCATCACCCCGATCTGGTCGCGCACCAGCTCACGCAGCAGCCGGTCGCGCGGCGCGCCGGGAAAGCGCTTCTCGACCGCACGATAATTGGCGGCCACGAAGGGCTGCGCCATCAACTGGTCGAGCGTCAGCAGACCGGCGCGCAGCCCGTCGTCGATGTCGTGATTGTCATAGGCGATGTCGTCGGCCACCGCGGCGACCTGCGCCTCCAGGCTGGCATGGCTGGACAGGTCGAGCGGGAATTCGGCATCGATCTCGGCCAGCGCCCATCCCGGATGGCGCACCGGGCCGTTGTGCTTGGCCAGTCCCTCGAGCGTTTCCCACGTCAGGTTGAGCCCGTCGAAGCGCGGATAGGGGCATTCGATCCGCGCCAGCGTGCGCAGCGTGTGGCCGTTGTGGTCGAACCCGCCGTGCGCCCGCATCGCATCCTTCAGCGCGGCCTCCCCCGCATGGCCGAAAGGCGGATGCCCGATATCGTGCGCGAGGCACAGCGCCTCGGTCAGATCCTCGTTGAGGCCGAGCGCGCGCGCGATGCCGCGACCGATCTGCGCCACCTCTATGCTGTGGGTCAGGCGGACGCGGTAATGATCGCCGTCGGGGGCGACGAACACCTGCGTCTTGTGGCGCAGGCGGCGGAAGGCGATCGAGTGGATGACGCGGTCGCGGTCGCGCTGAAAGGCGTCGCGCGGGCCGCGCACGCCGTGCCCCGGCTCCGCATGTAGGCGGCCGCGCGTGCGCGCAGGGTCGCTCGCGCACATCGCCAGCGTCATTTCACGGGATCGACGGTCTCGCCCGCCTCGCTGTTGAACAGGAAGCCGTCGCCGCCCGCCTTCTTGTAGTCGGCGAGCCAGTCCTGCGCCGCCTTCTTGCTAGCGAAGGGACCGACGAGCAGGCGGCGCGTCCGGCCCCATTCGGCGGTGGCGCCCGCCTTGCCCTTGAAGAGATCGGCGTTCTTCTTCGCGAAACGGTTGTAGTCGAAGGCCAGCGCCTTTTCGTTGGCGCCGGTGGCGATCTGGACCCACAGGCGTGCGGGGTTCGCCTTTTTCTTCGCCGCTTCCTCCTTCGCCTTGGCGTCGGCTTCGGCCTTTGCCTTGGCAGCCGCCTCTTCCTTCTCGCGCTTCGCGGCCTCGGCGGCCTCGGCCTTGCGTTTCTCCGCCTGGAGCATCGCGAGCGTGTCGGCACCGATCGCATTGTCGGGCCGCGCCAGTTCCTCGGGCGGAATCTCGATCGAACCGATGATGGCGGCGAGCGATGCGAGCGGCGCCGCGGCGGTCGGCTTCGCCACGGCCGCGGCGGGATCGGGCGGCGGCGCGGCGGCGATGGCGGGCGCGGCCGATGGCGAAGACGGAACGGCGGCGCCCGGCGACGGCGCACCGCTGCCACCGACCGAGAAGCCGGGGCCGACCGGCCCCGACGCATGGTTGACCGCGACGCCGATCGGCGCTGTGCTGTTCGTGGGCGGCGGAACGGACTGCGCGGGAGCGGGCGACGGAGCCTGCTGTGTGGACGGGAGCGCGGGCTTGCGTTCCGCTGGGGTCGGGGTCGATGCCGCGGAGGTAGCCGGCGGCGTGGCTCGCGGCTGCGGCCGGGTGTCGGGAGACGTCGTGGCGAGCGCCGGAACCCGCCGCGCGGGCGAAGGGGCGGCAGCACTGGCACGCCCGCGTTCGGACCGCTGGCCGCTGGCCGGGCGCCGCGCATCGACAGGCGCCGAAACGGGCGCAGGCGTCGGCGCGGGGGTCGCCGCCGCCATCTGCACCGGCTTGCGGCGCGGACCGAGTTCGCCCGAAGGGAAGCGGCCGAAATGCGCCGCCGCCGCCTGCTGCGCAGGGTTGAGCCGGTCGAGTTGGGTTAGGTAGGGGAGGATGTTTTGCGCGAGTTGTGGCGGCATCGTCGTGTTGACGATGTCGGTCGCTTCCTTGTCGCGGCCGTTCATTGCGAGGATCATCGCGCGGACCCGCCAGGCGCCGCGGTCCTGCGCGCGCAGTTGCGGCGTCAGCATCTCCACCGCCCGGTCGGGATCGCCGCTGATCCCCAGCGACAGCGCATAGCGGCGCGTGACCTCTTCATCCGGGCCGAGCGACAGCGCGAGTTGATAGTCGCGCTGCGCCGCATCCTGCTGGCCGAGCAGGTCGCGCGCGAGCCCGCGATCAGCGAGGAACAGGCGTTCGGGCGCGCCCAGCAACTGCGCCTCCCCGAAATAGTCGAGCGCGCGGGTCGGATTCTCCATGCGGACCATCGTCGATCCGAGCGCCGCCTTCACCGCCCCGTCGCGCGGATTCGCCTTTTCCGCGCGGACGAGAAAGCCGAGCGCGGCGCGATAATCCTCGAGATCGATCGAGGCGCGGCCGGCATCGAGCAGCGCACCGGGATCGGACCCGTTCGCCGCAATGCGGGGGATCGCCGACGACAGCAGGGTGCGCGCCGCGGTCCGCTTCTCCATCGCCGCTTTGGTCGCCGCGTCGGGCTGGCTCGCCTGCAACGCCATGGCCGGCCCCGCCGCCGCCGTTCCCAACAGCAGCAGCGTGGCGAAAGCCGTGGCGCGGCGGCGTGCACGTCCCGACCCGGAAGGTGCTCCAGCCGTCAATTTCGATCGCCACATGGGCAAAGTCATCCCGATCTACGGTCCGCCCCTGCCCGTCGCAGCGGCCGCTCGATAAACCCCGTTACTGGTTGTTCTGCCGCCCCAGGAAGCGCGGGATATCGACCCCGTCCTCCTTCTTCGCGGCATCGGCATCGGATGATGCCACGCCGCGCGACAGGCGCGACATGCGCTCGAACAGCGTTCCGCCGCCGATCGGACGCGCCGGGCTTTCGCCCGCCGGTGCGGCGTCGGGTGCGGGCGCCGCCGGGGCGGGCCGATAATCCGCCTCAGGCGTCGCGGCGGGTTCGCCGAGCACCAGTTCGCCGGTGGTGTCGTCATAGGTCGCGGCAACCTGCGAAAGCTCCATCGGCTCTTCCTCGGCCGGCGCGGGCGCAGAGGCCGGCGCGGTTTCGGCCGCCGGTGCATCGCTGATCGAAAAGCCGGGCTGCGGATCGCTGTCGGCATCGACCGCCGGTTCCGCGGCGGGCGCTTCCTCGACGGGGCGTTCCTCGACCAGCGGCTCGATCGCTTCCTCCGCCACCGGCGCGGGCGCCGCGGCGCGGCCCGGCTGGAAGGAGAAGCTGCGTGCCGCGGGCGCGGGCGCCGCCGCACTGTCGCCGGTCCCGTCGATGCCGGTCGCGACGACCGACACGCGGATCTTGCCTTCGAGCGCTTCGTTGAAGGCGCTGCCCCAGATGATGTTGGCGTCGGGATCGACCAGCTCGCGGATATGGTTCGCGGCCTCGTCGACTTCCATCAGGCGCATGTCCTCGCCGCCGACGATCGACACGATCACGCCCTTCGCGCCCGCCATCGACACGCCGTCGAGCAGCGGGTTGGCGATCGCCTTCTGCGCCGCCTCCAGCGCGCGGCCGTCGCCTTCGGCCTCGCCGGTGCCCATCATCGCCTTGCCCATCTCGCGCATCACGCTGCGCACGTCGGCGAAGTCGAGGTTGATCAGGCCGGGCATGACCATCAGGTCGGTGATGCCGCGCACGCCCTGCTGGAGCACCTCGTCCGCCATCGAGAAGGCTTCCTTGAAGGTCGTGTTGGGGTTCGCGACCAGGAAGAGATTCTGGTTGGGGATGACGATCAGCGTGTCGACATGTTCCTGCAGCTCGGCGATGCCCGCCTCTGCCGACCGCATGCGGCGCTGACCTTCGAAGGTGAAGGGCTTGGTGACGACGCCGACGGTCAGGATGCCGCGGTCGCGCGCCGCCTTCGCGATCACCGGCGCGGCGCCGGTGCCGGTGCCGCCGCCCATGCCCGCCGCGACGAAGCACATGTGCGCGCCGTTCAGCGCCTCTTCGACCTGGCTGATGCTTTCCTCTGCCGCCGCGCGGCCGACCTCGGGCCGCGAGCCCGCGCCCAGTCCCTGCGTGATCTGGGTGCCGAGCTGGATGCGCCGTTCGGCCGGCGAGGCGTTGAGCGCCTGCGCGTCGGTGTTGGCGACGATGAAATCGACCCCCTCGACCCGCGCCGCGATCATGTTGGCGATGGCATTGCCCCCTGCGCCGCCGACGCCGATCACGGCGATCCGCGGCTTCAGCTCGTCGACCTGCGGCGGGCCAATATCGATGCTCATCAAACAATCTCCCTGCAGCGGCGAACCCCTGCCGCCAGCCTCACCATGCGACCCAACGGGCGGTGGTCCCGCCGCCCGGATTCAAGGATGCGGACCCGTCTATGCCATGTTCGAGGTTTACCACAGACAGGGCCGCACTTAAGTCCCCGCATTGCACTATTGTGACGCCGGAATCACCCAAAAAATTAACCTTTCACGTTCGCTGCGATCAAAAGCTGCTTTTGAGCGCAGCCATCAACCGCTGGAGGATGCCGGCGCCCTTCGGGCGATAGATATCCTGCGCCATCATCGGCAGGTCCCGCAGGTCGACGGGGTCCGACGCGGCATAGAGAACCAGACCCGCCAGCGTCGCGAAAGCCGGTCCCGAGTGGGCATCGGGCAGGCCGTGCAAGCCGCGCGGCCGTCCGATGCGCGCGGCGCGGCCGAGCGCGCTCTGGGTATAGTCGGCGATGCCCTTGAGGTCGGCGCCGCCGCCGACCAGCACGACCTGCCGGCCCACCGGGCCGACGAAATGCAGGTCCTTGAGCGTCCGGCCGATCTCCCCCATCATCGTGTCAAGCCGCTGGCGGATCACCGCGACGAGCTGCGCGCGGGTGATGCGCGGCGATTCGCCGCCCGCGGGGGCGCCGGGATCGAGTTCGATCACCTCGTTATTGTCGCGCGGGCTGGCGGACGCGGAGCCGTAGAAGCTCTGGAGCCGCTGCGCCTGGCTGCGGCGGATGCCGAAGGCGGAGGCGATGTCGTCGGTGATGTCGCTGGCGCCGAAGGGCAGCGACGCCATCTCGACGAGCATCCCCCCGGCATAGAGCGACACGGTCGTCACCGACGCGCCGAGTTCGACGAGCGCGACGCCGAGGTCGCGTTCCTCGTCCGACAGGCAGGCGAGCCCGGCCGCGATCGGCGCGGCGACCACGGCGTTGACGTCGAGATGCGCCTGCCGCACCGCGACCTCCAGATTCCGCACCGGCGCGCCGTCGGCCATGATGATGTGGATGTCGACCCCCAGCCGGTCGGCGTGGAGCCCGATCGGGTTCTTGACCCCGGCGAGCCCGTCGAGCGTGTAGAGCGCGGGCTGCGCGTGCAGGATCATCCGCCCTTCCGGGTCGATGCCGGCGCGGCCCGCGGCGAGCAGGTCGTCGACATCCTCCTGTTCGATGCGGTGGCCGCCGAGTTCGCTCTCGATCGGCGCGACGTCGCTGATCAGGCAGCCGGCGGAGAAGGATACCCACACATCGTCGATGTTGAGTCCCGCGATGCGCTCGGCCTGCTCGATCGCCTCGCGCACGACATGCTCGGTCTGCTCCATGTCGGCGACATAGCCGCGCTGGACGCCGCGGCTCTCGCGCTGTCCGGTGCCGAGGACGTGCAGCTGGCCGTCGGCGGTCTGTCCCGCGATCAGCGCGCAGACCTTCCACGACCCGACATCGAGCGCGGTGATGATCTTTTCGATGCGCGGCGGCGCCATCGTCCTACCCCTCGTTCGCGGTGCTCGCCGCGACGGCATCGGCGGCCGCGCGCGCGGCGTCGAGCTTCGCGGGCGCCACCTGCCCCTCGTGCGGCAGGCGTAGCACGAAACGGCTGGGATCGCGCATGTCGAAGCGCAGGATGCCGCGGCCGAGCAGCCGGTTGGCGCCGTCCATATGCGCGAATTTGGCGAGCGCGCGCTTCGCCTCCGTCTCGCCTTCGGGCAGCGACAGCGTCTCGCCGCTGCGGAACCGCAGGTCCCAGCGGCGGTTGCCGACCCAGGTCGCGCCCGCCAGCAGTTCCTTGAGGCTGCTCGCCTCTGCCAGCAGCCGGTCGAGGTCCTGCGCGCGGCGGTTGGCGCTGGGGCCGATGACCAGCGGCAGGTCGGGCATGGTCGCGACCGAAACGGGTTCGAGGACGACGCCCTTTTCGTCGATCAGCGACAGGCGGCCCGCATTCTGCCAGATCGCGGCGGGGGAGCGCTCGACGATATCGACGACCAGCGTATCGGGCAGCCGCCGCGACACGCGCGCATCCTTGATCCAGCCATATTGCATCAGGTCGTGGCGCACCCCCTCCAGATCGACCGCCGCCATCGAGCGATCCTTCTGTGCGAGCGCGATGTCATAGACTTTCAGCCGGTCGATGCGGTCGGCGCCGACGACCTCGACCTTGCGCACCTGGAACCCCGCGCGGCCGACCGCCTGCGCCCATTCCTCCTGCACCTTTGCCGTGACCCCCGTCGCATGGGCGGCAAGTCCGGCGACCGCGAACAGGCTGAGGCCGATCGTCCAGTTGGCGATCCGCTGAAGCGTCGCGGGCCGCACCGGCAGCGCGTTGATGATCGCGTCGAGGCGCGAGGTCTGGACCCGCCTGCGCTTGCGCGGCGCCCGGACCGGGCGGCGCGGCGGGGCCTTGGCGCGCTTGATCCGCGTGCTGCTCACAGGGCGTCCTCCACGATGCGTTCGACCAGCTCGGCATAGTCGATGCCGATCGCCCGCGCCTGTTCGGGCACGAGGCTGAGCGGCGTCATGCCGGGCTGGGTGTTGACCTCGAGCAGATAGATGCCCGCCAGGCCATGTTCGTCGTCCCAGCGGAAATCCGAGCGCGACGCCCCCTTGCAGCCGAGGATGCGATGCGCCTGGAGTGCCAGGTCCTTCATCCGCTGCGCCACCTCTTCGGGCACGTCGGCGGGGCAGACATGCTGGGTCAGGCCGTCGGTATATTTGGCGTCATAATCGTAGAAGCCCGATTTCACGCGCAGTTCGGTGACGCCGAGCGCTTCGTCGCGCAGCACCGCGACGGTCAGTTCGCGCCCCTTGATGAAAGGTTCGGCCAGCAGCCGGTCGAACGCCTGCCACGGCCCCACGGCGTCGCGCGCGATCGGGTTGCCGTAATTGCTGTCGTCCCTGACGATGGCGACCCCGACCGACGAGCCTTCGTTGACGGGCTTCAGCACATAGGGACGCGGCAGCGGGTCGATGGAAAAGAGGCTTTCGCTGTCGACCATGGTCCCCGCCGGCATCGGAACGCCATGCGGCACCAGCGCCTGTTTCGTCAATTCCTTGTCGATCGCGATCACCGAGGTGACGAGGCCGCTGTGGGTGTATTTCAGGCCCATCAGGTCGAGCATGCCCTGCACCGTCCCGTCCTCGCCCGGCACGCCGTGGAGCGCGTTGAACACGACGTCGGGATTCGCCTCTGCCAGCCGCTGCGCGACGTCGCGGCCCATGTCGATGCGCGTCACCCGGTGCCCGCGCGATTCGAGCGCGTCGGCGATGCCCTTGCCGCTCATCAGCGACACCTCGCGCTCGGCGGACCAGCCGCCCATCAGCACGGCGACATGCCAGGGGCCACGAGTCATCGGAAAGTCCTCCCCGCTTGCGGGGAGGTGGCAGGCGCGAAGCGGCTGACGGAGGGAGCTATCGCGGCCCGCCGACGCTGTTTGAGGACGCCAGCCCCCTCCACCGCTTTGCGGTCCCCCTCCCCGCAAGCGGGGAGGATTTTGATTGCCACGCTCACGTCTCCACTCCCACGCGCTGAATCTCCCATTGCAGGTCTATGCCGCTGTTCGCCTTCACCCGGCGGCGCACCTCTTCGCCCAGCGCCTCGATGTCGGCGCTGGTCGCGGTGCCGGTGTTGATGAGGAAATTGGTGTGCTTTTCGCTGACCTGCGCGCCGCCGACCGTGAGCCCGCGGCAGCCGGCCGCGTCGACGAGCTGCCACGCCTTGTGCCCCTCGGGATTCTTGAAGGTCGAGCCGCCGGTGCGCGAACGCAGCGGCTGCGACGCCTCGCGGCTCGCCGATATGCGGTCCATCTCGGCCTGGATCGCCCGCGGGTCGCCGGGGCGGCCGCGAAAGGTCGCGCCGATCACCACCGCGCCCGCGGGCAAGGCGCTGTGGCGATAGCTGTAGCCGAGGTCGGCGAGCGGCAGGGTGCGGCGCTCGCCGGAGCGCAGCACGACCTCGGCCTCGACCAATATGTCCTTGACCTCGCTGCCGTATGCGCCGCCGTTCATGCGCACGAAGCCGCCGACGGTGCCGGGGATCGAGCGCAGGAATTCGAGCCCCGCGATGCCGGCGTCGCGCGCGGTCGAGGAGACGAGGATGCCCGAGGCGCCGCCGCCGCAGCGCAGCGTCGTCGCATCGACCGCCGCGACCGTCGCGAACGCCTTGCCCAGCCGCACGACGACGCCGGGGAAGCCGCCGTCGCGGACGATCAGGTTCGAGCCGAGTCCGAGCGCCATGACGGGGATCGCGGGGTCGAGATCCCGCAGGAAGGCGGACAGGTCGTCGGCATCCTTCGGCTCGAACAGCCAGCCGGCGGGACCGCCCGCCTTGAACCAGACGAGCGGCGCCAGCGGGGCATCGGGGGTGAGCTTGCCGCGGACATTCCCAAATGCCGTTTGCCCTGAGCCTGTCGAAGGGCCGATCTTCCCTTTTTCCTCCGCACGAGAAAAGGACTGTCCTTCGACAGGCTCAGGACGAACGGCTTTGGGATCGGACGTCATGCCTGCCCCTCCACCGCCGCCGCCAGTCCTGCCGCGATCTTCGTGATGTCGCCCGCGCCGAGGCAGATGATCCGGTCGCCGGCGCCGATCTGCCCCGCCGCGATCGCCCCGGCGACCGTCGCGGCGAGCGCCGCGGCGTCGGGGACGAAGGCGACGTCGCGGTGGCCGCGGTCGCGCAGCCCCTCGACGAGCGCCGCCGACGTCACCCCCTCGATCGGCGCTTCGCCCGCCGCGTAGACCGGCAGCGCATAGACGATGTCGGCGTCGTTGAACGCCTGCTGGAACTCGTCCATATGGTCGCGAAGACGTGTAAATCGGTGCGGCTGGACCACCGCGACGACGCGCCCCATCCCCGCGCCCTCGCGCGCGGCGGCGAGCACGGCGCGGATCTCGACCGGGTGGTGGCCGTAATCGTCGATCACCGTCACGGCGCCGCCGTCAGCGGCGATCTCACCGACGCGGGTGAAGCGGCGCTTGACCCCCGCGAACCCCTCGAAGCCCGACACGATGCGCGCATCGGGCACGCCCATGTGCAGCGCCACCGCGACCGCCGCGAGCGCGTTCTGGACATTGTGGCGGCCCGCCATCGGCAGGTGGATGCCCTCGATCGTCCGGCTGCCCCCGTCGCGGTCCCGCACCACGACGTCGAAGCGGTTGCCGTCGGGTCCCGGCGTCACATTGGTGCCGCGCACGTCGGCCTGCGCGGAGAAGCCGTAGGTGACGATGCGGCGGTCGCGGATGCGCGGGATGATCGCCTGCACCTCCGGATGGTCGAGGCAGAGCATCGCGGCGCCGTAGAAGGGCACATTCTCGATGAACTCGACGAAAGCCGCCTTGATCGCGTCGAAGCTGCCGTAGTGGTCGAGATGTTCGGGGTCGATGTTGGTGACGACCGCGATCGTCCCGTCGAGGCGCAGGAAGCTGCCGTCGCTCTCGTCGGCCTCGACCACCATCCAGTCGGACGCGCCGAGCCGTGCGTTCGAGCCATAGCTGTTGATGATGCCGCCGTTGATGACCGTCGGGTCGATCCCGCCCGCATCGAGCAGCGCGGCGACGAGACTGGTGGTCGTCGTCTTGCCGTGCGTCCCGGCGATGGCGACGGTCGATTTGAGCCGCATCAGTTCGGCAAGCATCTCGGCGCGGCGGACGATCGGCACGCGCTGCGCGAGCGCCGCCTCGACCTCCGGATTGCCGCGCTGGACCGCGGTCGAGGTGACGACGACCGCGACCCCCTCGACATTTTCGGGGGCGTGGCCGATCGCCACCTTGATCCCGCGCTTGCGCAGCCCCTCGACGACATAGGATTCGGCGATGTCGCTGCCCTGCACCTGATAGCCGAGGTTGTGCATCACCTCGGCGATCCCCGACATGCCGATGCCGCCGATGCCGATGAAGTGGATGATGCCGATATCGGTCGCGACGCCGCGCATCAGTTCGCCTCCCGCGCCGCGGCGACGCCGCTTGCCGGTGCGCGCTGGGCGCTGGCGCCGACGCGGATCACGTCCATCAGCGGCGGCGGCGCGAAGGATTCGACGAGGTCGGCGAGGTCACGCGTCGCGTCAGGCAGGCCGCAGCCCACCGCATGTTCGGCCGCCGCTTCGAGCGCGCCGGGTTCGAGCGCCATGCGCTGGATATGCTTGGCGACCGCGGCGGGGGTGAAATCCTGCTGCGCGAAGGCGATAGCGCCCCCCGCCTCGACCAGGTCGACGACGTTCCAGCGCTGGTGATCGTCCATCGCGTGCGGATAGGGGACGAAGATCGCCGGGCGGCCCGCGCAGGCCAGTTCGGCGACGGTCGAGGCGCCGGCGCGGCCGATGAACAGATGCGCCCAGCGCAGCCGTTCGGGCAGGTCGGCGATATAGGGCGCGCATTCGGCCGCGACGCCGAGTTCGGCATAGCGGGCGCGCACGCCCTCGATATCCGCCTCGCGCGCCTGCTGCACGACCTGGAGCCGTTCGAGCAACGCGGGGGGCAGCATCGCGATCGCGGCGGGCACGACCTCGCTCAGCACCGTGGCGCCGAGGCTGCCGCCGACGACGAGCAGGCGGACGATGCCGTCCTCGGGCAGCGGCGGGAAGCCTTCCTCGCGGATCGCGACGATCTCCTCGCGTACCGGATTGCCGGTGAGGTGGCGCTTCATCGCCTGCTTTTCGGGGAAGCGGTGGATGTTGCGGTAGGCGACGGCCACCGCGTCGACGCGCGGCGCCATCAGCCGGTTGACGCGGCCGAGCACCGCATTCTGTTCGTGGATCACGCGCGGCCGCCGCGTCGCCCCCGCGGCGAGCAGGCTGGGCAGCGAGGGATAGCCGCCGAAGCCGACGACGACGGCCGGGTCGAATTCGCCGATCAGTTCGATCGCCTGCCGGCGCCCCTTGCGGATCGCCAGCGCCGCCTTGACCCAGCCGACGGGGCCGCCGTGGACGCGGCCGGCGGGCAGCACATGCGTTTCGAGTTTGGCGGGCGCGCCCGGAATCCTGAGGCCGCGGTCGTCGCTGACCAGCGCCACGCGGTGCCCGCGCGCGATCAGTTCGCCCGCCAGCGCATAGGCGGGCAGCATATGGCCGCCGGTGCCGCCGGCGGCGAGGAGGAAGTGGCGGGTCGCGGTCATCGGCGGGCGATCATTTCTTGTTCCAGTTGCGGGTCAGGGACACCCGCGCGGCATAGGGGTTCCGCCGGGTCAGCGACAAGAGCAAACCCATGCCGATCGACAGCGCGATGAAGGAGGAACCGCCATAGCTGATGAAGGGCAGCGTCATCCCCTTCGACGGGAAAAGCTGGGTGTTCACCGCCATGTTGATCGTCGCCTGCCCCCCGAACTGCGCGATCAGGCCGGCGACGGCGAGGATCAGGAAGCTGTCCTCTTCGTCGAGCAGGCGGACGAGGACGCGGACGATGATCGCGAGATAGAGGACGACGATGGCAAGGCACGCGATCAGCCCGAATTCCTCGCCGATCACCGAGAAGATATAGTCGGTGTGCGCCTCTGGCAGCTTGAACTTGGCGAGCCCGGCGCCGGGGCCGGTGCCGATCAGCCCGCCGGCGGTGATCGTCGCATGCGCCTTGTCCTCCTGAAAGCTGTCGCCTTCGCCGAACAGCCAGCTGTTGATGCGCTGGGTCGCGACCGAATAGGTGAAATAGGCGACGACCAGCCCTGCGAGCCCGCCGGTGGCGAGCAGCACGATGATCCGCATCGAAAGCCCCGCGACCATCACCAGCACCAGCCAGGTACCGATGAAGATGATCGTCTGCCCCAGGTCGGGCTGTCCCATCAGCAGCACCCCGATGATGCCGGTCAGGACGAAGGAGAGCGGCACGACCGGCAGGCTTTGGTCGTGGAGCCGCAGCGACAGGATCCACGCGAGCGACACCGCGAAGAAGGGCTTGAGGAATTCCGATGGTTGCAGCCGGAACATGCCGCTGCCGAGCCAGCGCTGCGCCCCGTTCACCGAGGCGCCGATCAGAGGCACCAGGAACAGCAGGATCAGGAAGGTCAGCGTGCCGTAGATGGCGAAGCGCCGCGCCTGCGGCTTGGGCAGCATCGACACCGCGAGCATCACCGGCACGCCGACGATCACCCACATCAGCTGGCGGTAGAAATAATAGAGCGGATCGAGGCTGGCGGTCGTCGTCGACAGTTTCTGCGCCGCGACCGGCGAAGCGGCGGCGACGGCGACCAGCCCGACCGCGACCAGCATCGAGACGAGGAGCAGCAGCACCCGGTCGATTTCCCAGAACCACAGGCCGAGCGGCGTGCGGTCGGCGCGGCTGAGCCGCGGCCCGCGGCGCTTCGCCGTCCGGGTCGTCGCCGCGATGACGGGTCGTTCGGTGGCGTTCATGCTGTCCGGCTCCCCACTCATGCCCTGGCCAACACCGGGCGGGCACCTGCCCCGTCCGTTCGCGTCGAGCGAAGTCGAGACGTCCATCGGCCGTGCACGACTTCGCGGCGTCTCGACTTCGCTCGACACGAACGGAGATGAAAGGCCGTCATTCGCCAAGCGCCAAAACGGCCGCGCGGAACGCGTCGCCGCGCTGCTCATAATCCCCGAACTGGTCGAAGGAGGCGCAGGCGGGCGACAGCAGCACGACGTCGCCCGGCCGGACGGCGGCGGCGGCCTGCGCGACGGCGGTCGCGAGGTCGCCCGACCGTTCGACCGCGATGGCGTCGCCGATCTCGACCGCGAACGGGTCCATCGCCTCGCCGATCAGATAGGCGCGCCTGACGTTGCCGAACCACGGGCGGCAGGCGGCGAGCCCGTCGCCCTTCGCCCGCCCCCCGGCAATCCAGTGCAGACGCTGGTCCGGCGCCGGCGGAAAGGCCGCCAGCGCCGGTGCAGCGGAAGCCGCGTTGGTCGCCTTGCTGTCGTTGTACCAGCGGGCGCCACGGGCTTCGCCGACCCATTCCATGCGATGCGGGAGCGCGGTGTAGGTCGCGAGCCCACGCTCGATCTGTTCGTCGTTCAGCCCCAGCACGCGGCACACCGCGATCGCGCAGACGGCGTTCTGTGCGTTGTGCGGTCCCTGCAGCGCGGGCCAGCGCGCCTGGTCGGCGGGGTCGATATCCTTTGCCGACACGCGGTGGAGCCGATGCGCGACGCGCCCCGCGATCATCCGCGACGGATCGTCGTCGACCGCGATCACCGCGACCTGATCGGGGGTCTGGAGCGCGAAGAGGCGCGCCTTCGAGGCGGCATAGCTTTCGAAACCGTCGTAGCGGTCGAGATGGTCGGGCGTGATGTTGGACAGCACGGCCACGTCGCAGGCGAGGCTGCTCGTCAGGTCGATCTGATAGCTCGACAGTTCCAGCACATAGACGCCGACGCCGTTTTCATTTGGCGACAACGGATCGCGCGTCAGGATCGGCAGGCCGATGTTGCCGCCCATCAGCGCCGGGATCGCCGCCGTCTGGAGCATATGGGTAATCAGCGCGGTGACGGTCGACTTGCCGTTGGTGCCGGTGATGCCGACGACCTTGTGCGGGGGCAGATCGGCGCGCGCCTCCGCGAACAGTTCGACGTCGCCGATGACCGGCACGTGCGCCGCGCGCGCATGGTCGGCGATCGGATGGCGGTTGAGCGGCACCCCCGGCGAGACCACGACGCCCGCGAAACCGGCGAGGTCGATCGCCAGCGGATCGCCGATGTCGGCGCCGAGCGCCATCGCCGCGTCGCGCGCGTCGGCGCGGTCGTCCCACGCGGTGACGCCCGCGCCGCCGGCGATCAGCGCCTCGACCGTGGCGAGGCCCGAGCGCGCCAGCCCGAGCACCGCATAACGGCGGCCGGCGAAGGCGCGCGCGGCGATCATCGCAGCTTGAGCGTCGCGAGCCCCGCGAGCGCGAGGACGATCGAGACGATCCAGAAGCGGATGACCACGGTCGATTCGGGCCATCCCAATTGCTCGAAATGATGGTGAATCGGCGCCATGCGGAAGACGCGCCGCCCGGTGCGTTTGTACCAGAAGACCTGGATGATCACCGACAGCGCCTCGGCCACGAACAGCCCGCCGACGAGGACCAGCACCAGTTCGTGCTGCGCGGTGACGGCCATCGTCGCGAGCGCCCCGCCCAGCGCGAGGCTGCCGGTGTCACCCATAAACACCGCCGCCGGCGGCGCATTGAACCACAGGAAAGCCAGGCAAGCGCCGATGATGGCCGCGGCGAAGATCGCGAGCTCGCCCGCCCCCGGCACGTGCGGTATGCCGAGGTAGCCCGCGAACTTCGCATTGCCCGACAGATAGACGATGACGAGGAAGGTCAGGCTGGCGATCATCACCGGAAAGGTCGCGAGCCCATCGAGCCCGTCGGTCAGGTTCACCGCATTGCCGAAGCCGACGATCAGCACCATCGCGAAGACATAGAAGAAGGGCCCGAGCGGGATGGTGACGTCGCTGAAGAAGGGCAGATAGAGGTCGGTGCCGGTGCGCGACACGATCAGCAGCACCGCGACCGCCGCGATGCCGAATTCGATCGCCAGCCGCACGCGCCCCGGAATGCCGCGATGGCTCGACTTGGTCACCTTGTCGAGGTCGTCGAGGAAGCCGACGAGCGCGAAGCCGCCGGTGACGAACAGGCAGGCCCAGACGAAGCGGTTCGACAGGTCCATCCACAATAGCGCCGAAACCATCAGCGAAATCAGGATCATCAGCCCGCCCATCGTCGGCGTGCCGCGTTTCGCCAGATGGCTTTGCGGGCCGTCGTCGCGGATCGGCTGTCCCTTCCCCTGCCGCATGCGCAGCATCAGGATGAAGCGCGGCCCGATCCACAGCCCGATGATCAGCGCGGTCGCGACGGCGGCGCCCGAGCGGAAGCTCAGGTAGCGGATGAGGTTGAGAGCCCCGGGAAAGCCAAGCCATTCCGCCAGCCAGTATAACATCAATAGTCCCCGTTGGTCAGCGCCGTGACGACATGCGACAGGCCGACGCTGTTCGATCCCTTGACCAGCACGACGTCGCCGGCGCGGATCACGTCCTTCAGCCGCGCGGTCGCGTCCGCGTGGGCGGGCACATGCTCGAAATCGACGCGCCCCTCAAGCGCTTTGGCGAGCGGCGCCATCTCTTCGCCGACGAGCAGGGCGAACTGCACTCCCGCCGCGACGAGCGGAGCGGCCAGCCCTTCGTGATAGGCGGCGCCATCGGGGCCGAGTTCCTTCATGCTCCCCAATATCGCCACCTTGCGCCCGGCGGATTCGTCGCCGAGCAGGCCGATGGTCGCCGCCATCGAAGCGGGGTTGGCGTTATAGCTTTCGTCGATGACCCGAATCTCGCCGCCGGGCACCGCGACGCGGTGGCGTGCGCCGCGTCCCGCGAGCCCGCCCATCTCGGCAAAGGCGAGCCCCGCCGCGGGCAGATCGCCGCCGACCGCCTTGACCGCCGCGAGCACCGCCAGCGCGTTCGACACCCAATGCGCCCCCGCCTGCGCGATGGTGAAGCAGAGCAGCGCATCCTGCACCTGCGCCGTGACCAGCGAGCCGCCCTGTCCGTCGGGCAGCCAGTCGACCGCGCGCACGTCCGCGCCCTCGCCGAAACCGAAGCTGACGATGTGCGCGGCATGCTGCTCCGCCTTCGCGCGCAGCCGCGCATGATGCGGGCTGTCGAAGGGGATGATCGCGGTGCCGCCGGGTTCGAGCCCCTCGAAAATCTCGCCCTTGGCGTCGGCGATCGCCGCTTCGCTGCCGAAATATTCCATATGCGCCGGGGCGATGGTGGTGACGATCGCGACGTGCGGGCGGACCATGCGGGTCAGCGCCGCAAGTTCGCCTTCATGGTTCATGCCCATCTCGAAGATGCCGAAGTCGGCGGCCCCCGGCATGCGCGCGAGGCTGAGCGGCACGCCGACATGGTTGTTGTAGCTCTTGACCGAGCGATGCGCCTTGCCGGGGCGGAAGCGGTCGAGCGCCGCGAACAGCGCCTCCTTCGTCCCCGTCTTGCCCGCCGATCCGGTGACGCCGACGATCCGGGCATGGCTGCGCGCACGCGCCGCGATGCCCAGCGCATTCAGTGCCGCCGCGCTGTCGGCGACGCGGACGTGCGGATGGTCGATGGCGGTTTCGCAGACGATGCCCGCGGCGCCGGCGACGATCGCCTTGTCGATGAACTTGTGGCCGTCGGTCGCCTCGCCCTTCATCGCGATGAACAGGTCGCCCTTTGTCACCTCGCGCGAATCGAAGGCGACGCCGTGCACGGTGAAGTCGGCGCTGGCGGTGCCGCCGGTGGCTGCGGCGATGGCGCGCGCGGTCCACAGCGGGGTCATGCCGCCGCCTCCCGCGCGACGGCGACGTCGTCGAAGGGGATGACGCGCGCCGCGGCGCCGCTGCCGACGATCTGCCCCTGCTCGTGCCCCTTGCCCGCGATGCAGACGATGTCGTCGGCGCGCGCCTCGGCGATCGCGGCGGCGATCGCGGCGCGGCGGTCGCCGATCACGCGCGCATCGGGCGCGCCTGCCGCAATCGCGGCGCGGATGGCGGCGGGGTCCTCGCCGCGCGGATTGTCGTCGGTGACGATCAGCACGTCGGCCCCGGCGGCCGCCACCCGGCCCATCTCGGGCCGCTTGTCGCGGTCGCGGTCGCCGCCGGCGCCGAAAACGAGGATCAGCCGCCCGCTCGCATGCGGGCGCAGCGCGTCGAGCGCCGCCGCGATCGCGTCGGGCGTGTGGGCATAATCGACATAGACCGGTGCGCCCGCGCGAGTGATCGCCGCGCGTTCGAGGCGGCCGCGCACCGGCTGGAGACGGGCGAGATTGGCCAGCGTCTGCTGGACGTCGCCGCCGGTCGCGATGACGAGCCCCGCCGCGACCAGCGCATTGGCGGCCTGATAGGCGCCGATCAGCGGCAGCGTGACCTTCTGCGCGAGCGGCCCCGCGGCGATCGTCAGCGACTGGCCGAGCTGGGTCGGCTCGCGCGCGACGAGCCGCAGCGTCTCGCCCTCGCGCCCGACCGTCAGAATCCGCAGGCCGCGCTGCTTCGCCTCATACTCCGCGGCCGCCGACCACAGATCGTCGGCCCAGATCACCGCGACGCCGTCCGGATCGACCACCTCGCGGAACAGCCGCATCTTCGCGGCCAGATAGGCATCCATGTCGCCATGATAATCGAGATGGTCGTGGCTGAGGTTGGTGAAGGCGGCCGCCTTCACCGGCACCCCTTCGGTGCGATACTGGTCGAGGCCGTGGCTCGACGCCTCGAACGCGGCGTGCGTCACGCCTTCCGCGGCGAGCCCCGCCATGTTCGACAGGAAGGTCACGATGTCGGGCGTCGTCAGCCCGGTCGAGGCGCTGTCGTTCGAGGTGGTGATGCCCAGCGTGCCGATCGAGGCGGCGTGGAAGCCCGCCATGCGCCAGAGCTGGCGCGTCATCTCGACCGTCGAGGTCTTGCCGTTGGTGCCGGTGACCGCGACGCAGGTCGCCGGAAAGCGGTGGAAGAAGCGCGCCGCGATGTGCGCGAAGGCGCGCCTTGGGTTGGGGTCG
This sequence comes from Sphingopyxis sp. MG, assembly GCF_002953155.1. NCBI lineage: Bacteria > Pseudomonadati > Pseudomonadota > Alphaproteobacteria > Sphingomonadales > Sphingopyxidaceae > Sphingopyxis > Sphingopyxis sp. MG. Next base: position 902,325 of record NZ_CP026381.1, on the reverse strand, counting down.
GCGATGTGCACCGCGCCCGCCACCGTCGCCCCCGGCCGCGCGACCACGGCGATCGCGCCGGCCGCGATGGCGGCGGGGATGAAATCCTCACCGTTGAACCGTTCGCCGGCGAAGGCGCCGAAGATCGTGCCCGGCGCGACCTTGCGGTGGTCGATGGCGAGCCCGGTGACGACCGGGTCGGCACCCGAGGGGCCCGGCGGGTCGAGGAGCGCCGAGAGACGCATCAGTCCGCCTTCCCGCCCTTCCAGAGCAGCGGCGTCAGTTCGGACACGTCGACGTCGCGGCTTTCGTCGGGGAAGACGCCGAGCATCGGCCCCGCGCGCATCACCACTTTCCGGACCACCGGCGCGGCGGTCCAGCCGGCGGTGCGCTGCCCCGAGCTGAAGGCGTTGCCCTTCGGCTCGTCGATCATCGCGAGGACGACGTAGCGCGGATTGTCCATCGGGAAGGCGGCGGCGAAGGTCGAGACGAGCGAATGGCGGCGATACCCGCCCGCGCCCGGCTTTTCGGCGCTGCCCGTCTTGCCGCCGACGCGGAAGCCGGGCGCGTCGGCCTGGCGCCCGGTGCCGTCGGACACGATCAGGCGGAGAAGCTGGCGCATCCGTGCGCTGGTCGACGCCTTGAACACGCGGCGCCCCTGCGGCGGCGCCTTGTCGCCCAGCTTGAGGATTGTCGCCGGGCGCCAGATGCCACCGTTGACGAGCGCCGCATAGGCGCTGGCGAGGTGCAGCGGAGTCACCGCGATGCCGTGGCCGTAGCTGGTCGTCATCGTCGTCAGCCGGCCCCAGTCGCGCGGCCACAGCGGAAACGCCCGTTCCTTGATGTCGATCCCCGGCCGCTTGTCGAACTCGAGATTGCGGAACAGTTCCTCCATCTTCTCGCGGCCGAGCTGGTCGGCGATCTGCGCGGTGACGACGTTCGAGCTGTGGATCAGCGTTTCGGGCACGTTGAGCCAGCGGCCCATGCTGTGCGAATCGCGGATGCGGAATCCGGCGATCGCGAGCGGCCGGGTCGCGTCGTAGCGCTTCGCCATGCTGGTCACCACGCCATTGTCGATCGCCGCCCCGATCGACAGCGGCTTGAAGGTGGAACCGAGCTCGTAGAGGTTATAGGTCACCGCGTTGCGCCGCGCGCCGCCGTTGTCGGGCGCCAGCTTGTTCGGATTATAGGTGGGCAGCGAGGTCATGGCCAGCACTTCGCCCGTGTGGACGTCGAGGATCAGCCCGGCGCCGCCGATCGCCTCCAGATTGGCGACGGCGTTCGACAGCTCGCTTTCGAGTACGCCCTGCACGCGCGCGTCGATCGACAGCGCGAGCGGATCGCCGCGCGTCGCCTTGTCGGTCAGCCGTTCCTCGAACGCGCCCTCGACCCCGGTGACGCCCTGCCCGTCGGCGTTGGTGAAGCCCAGCACGTGCGCGGCGAGCGAAAGCTGCGGATAGAGCCGCTCCTTCTCGCGCGGGAAGTCGAACCCGACATCGCCGATCGCGTTGACCGCGGCGACCTGATCGGGCAGCGCGCGGCGGCGGATATAGGTGGGACGCGGCCCGTTCAGCTTTGCGAGCAGGTCCTCGCGCGGCATGTCTGGAAAGATCCGGTGCAGCTCGTCGGCCAGATAGGGCCGGCTGTTGAGCAGCTTCGACGGCACGACACGGATCGAATAGCCGTCGATCGTCCGCGCCAGCGGCACGCCGTTGCGGTCGACGATGTCGGCGCGCGCGGGCACGAAGGTCGCCGATCCGTTGCGGTGCCCGGCGGAAGTGTCGAACAGCGCGAAATAGACGAGCCGCACCGACACAAGGAAAAAGGCCGCCATGAACAGCAGCATCAGCATCATCAGACGCTGCTGCGCGGTCAGCAATATCTGCTGCCGCACCCCCGCGGTCCGTACCCGGGTCGGTCGGACGACCAGCGTGTTCATTGCGGCGTCTTGCCTCCCGCCGCTTCGCGGGCCGCCTGACGCTTGAGGTCGGCGAGCGTCGATTCGGTGAGGAGCTGGTCCTCGATCATCTTGAGCTGTTCACGCCGCCGCGTCGGCGCCATGTGTGGCAGCGCGTCGCTGCGCACCGCGCTGTCCGCCTGCGCGAGCACGACGGGCTTTTCGGCGGCGGGCCGCGCGGCGGCCGGCGGGGCGGGCGCGGCTTCGGGCGTGCCGACCGGGCTGACCATCGCCATCAGCACCGGCGCGACCTCGTTCGCGCCGCGCGCGCGCGGCAGGCGGTCGATCGAGGCGAGCTGCGTCTCGCTCGACAGATATTGCGACGCCGAGGGCGCCGAATAGCCGAAGGTGTCGGCGTTCCACTGTTCGAGCTGGCGCATCGACGCGCGCACCGCCAGTTCGGATTCGAGATAGCGGATATTGTCGCGCGTCCGGTCGATCTGCTTTTCGATGCGCGACAGTTCGCTGCGCGTCGCCGCGACCTTGAGCGACACGGGGTAGAGCATCATCGCGAAGACCAGCACCAGCAGGACCAGGCCGATCCCCTGAAGCTTGCGGGCCGCCATCAGCATGACATCGCCTCCTTCGTCATCGTCGCGGGCCAGGCGGGCGCCGCCGTCCGCACCGCGCTGCGCAGCGTCGCCGAACGCGCGCGCGGATTGCGCGCCTCTTCGGCCTTGCCCGGGCGCAGCTTGCGCGCGGGCGGGTGGAAAGTGGCGGCCCGCGCCGAAGGAAGAAGCGCGGGCCGGTGGCGCGAACCGCCGGCGTCGCCGCCGCTGCGTTCGCGCAGGAAATTCTTCACGATGCGATCCTCGGTGCTGTGAAAGCTGACCACCGCAAGACGGCCGCCGGGACGCAGCACGCGTTCCGCCGCCTCCAGCCCCGCGACCAGTTCGTCGAGTTCGCCGTTGATGTGGATGCGGATCGCCTGAAAGCTTTTCGTCGCCGGGTCCTTCGGCGCGCCCGGCGGATGCCGCAGCGCCTTGCGGATCACCGCCGCGAGTTCGCCGGTGCGCGACAGCGGCCGCGCGGCGACGATCGCGCGCGCGACGCGGCGCGACTGGCGCTCGTCGCCATAATGATAGAGGACGTCGGCGATCTCGCTCTCGTCGGCGCGGTTCAGCCACTCGGCGGCGCTTTCGCCCTCCTGCGCCATGCGCATGTCGAGCGGGCCGTCGGCCTGAAAGGAAAAGCCGCGCGTTTCGCGGTCGAGCTGCATCGACGACACGCCGATGTCGAAGGCGATGCCGTCGATCGCATCGATCCCGCGCGCCGCGAGCAGGCGGTCGATCTCGCCGAAACGGCCGTGAATCAGCGTCAGCCGGCCGCCGGCCTCGTCGACCAGCGCCTGCCCCTCCGCGATCGCATCGGGGTCGCGGTCGCAGGCGATCACCTCCGCCCCCGCCGCGAGCATCGCGCGGGTATAGCCGCCGGCGCCGAAGGTCGCATCGACGTGCCGCTCGCCCGGACCGATGGCGAGCGCGGCGACGACCTCGTCGCGCAGCACCGGATCGTGGCGAGGATCGCGGGGAAGCCCGGTCACTTGCGCGCCCTCCCCTTCGTTTCGGCCCAGGCGGCCGCGAGCCGCTTGAGCACCGGATCGGCCTCGGCGCATTCGGCAAGCGTCGGCAGCCACCAGATTTCGAAGCGGCGACCCGATCCGACGAAGGCGGTCGCCCCCGCCTCTCCGACGCGGTCGCGCGCGGTGAAGTTGGGGAGGAAGCGCCCGCTGTCGTCGAGCGTATAGGCCTCGGTATAGCTGAAGCGCTTCTTGAACGCCTCGTCCTCGTCGAAGTCGAGATTGCGGGCGAGCGCGGTGTCGCGATCGCGCTCGATCTCGTCGGAGAGGCGGTCGTACTGGTCCTGCCCATAGGCGACCAGGCAGGGCAGCTTTTCATGGAAGCCGACCCAGAGCACGCGCTGACCGTCCGCATTGAGGGGCACATTGTTGCGGAACTGCGAAGGGACGGCGATCCGCCCCTTGCCATCGATCGCGGCGAAGTTGGTGCCCGAGTATCGTCCGGGCGTTACAACCGCCATCGCTGCAGCCCCTGTTTCTCGCGCCTCCGGGCAAAACTTCCCTGATCCCGAAATCGCAAGGATTCCGGGTCGAATGACTCAGGCGGAGATTGCCCCTCTCCGATTCCTGCCTATCAAGAGTCGTTCGGGGTGGAAAGGGGTATTTTAGGGTGAAACCGGGTATTCACGCCCCAAATTGGCGATTCCGAGGTAAATCGAGCGCCAGAACGGGCGCGCGGACGCCCGAAAGCGCTTCCGGCGACAGATCATGGATCGAAACGGATTGGCCATTATCCCTGTTCGGCAGCCAATTGATCCCCGGCGAAAGCCCGGTCCACGCGTGGCAGCGCTTCGCAATCTGGACCCCGGCTTTCGCCGGGGAGCCGTATCGGGATTCAACGCGCCCTAACCGGCCGCCGGCCGTATCCACAGCGGGCGGAGCCAGCCTTGCGCGTCGTCCCGTCCGGCAAGCCGCGCCGCGATCCATTCGATCGTGTCGGCTTTGCGCAGATGCGCGGCCCAGGGCGGGACCGGCTGCCACAGCGGCGCGAACAGCAGGTCGGCGTCGCCGACCAGCCATGCCTGCCCCCGTCCGATCGGACAGGCGGCGACGCGCGCGCCCGCAAAGCTGCGGCATCCGGGCGGCAGGCGCGCGAAGCGCCCGGCGCTGAACAGGCGCAGCCGCGCGCCGTCGACATCGACCGGCCGCGCCGCGCGGTCGCCCGGCGGCGCGGCGTCCAGCGTCACGCCCCAATGATCGAGCAGCGGCGTGAGCAGGCTCGTGACCGGCGGATTGCGCGGGTCGCCGAGCGGATGCGCGGGCGGCCATCCCGACAGCGCGTCGGCGAGCACGACCGCCCGGCCTCCCCCGCGCACGAAGGCGTCGATCGCCACCAGTTCGCGCGGCGCGAGCGCGCGCGGGTGCGCGAGCAGCAGCGCGCCGCCCGGCGGCGGCGGATGGTCGACAAGACTGTCGACGAGGCGGACCGGCAGCGCCGCCTCGATCGCACGGAGCGCCGGATCGTCCTGCGACCCGTCGGCGATCATCGCCGCGATGCTGCCGCCACCGGTCCAGCGCAAGGGCAGCCCGGTCAGCATCGTCGCAGGCGCCGCCGTGTGGAAGGCCGGGCGATAGAGCGGTGCAAGCGCGGCGTGGCCGGCGGCAAACCAGCCGACAGCGAGCAGGAGCAGCGCGGCGACCCGAAGGCCGGCATGCCGGCGCCAGCGGATGATTGCGCCGCACAGCCACGCGGCGGCGGCGCCCCCGACGGCGACCAGCGCGACCCCTCCCCCATCGACCGCGCGCGCCAGCAGAAGGGTGAGCAGACACTGGATCGCCGCGAGCGACAGCAGCGCAATCAGGACGCCGCGCCGTCGCGCGGGGGCCGCATAGTTACGGCGCCACCAAGCTAGCAGCGCCAGCGGCGGCACGAGCAGCGGCAGCGCGAGCGCGGGGTCGATCCGGCCGAGCATGGCCTGCCCGCCGGCGAACCAGGCGAGCGCCGCGGCAAGCGCCGCGACCGCGAGCGCCGGCCACAGCGACCCGCGGGCCGATGCCGTCACCGCTTCGACTGGCGAGCGCGGGCGAGTTCGGGATCGGGTTCGAGGTCGGGCACGGTCGCCACCGACGGCGGTGCCTGCGGCACCTTGATCGCGGCCCCCGCATTATCCTCCTTCGACACCGGCTGGACCCCCAGGTCCTCGAGCGGCGCACTGCCGCTGCCAGCCTCTGCGCCGGGCAGGCGGACCGCGGTGGCGGTCGCGACGTCCTTGGCCGCATTCTCACGCGCCCGGTCGCCGATCACGCCCGCCAGCCCGACGAGCAGCAGCACGGTGACGACCCCCGCGATCCCGATCTGCAGCCGGCGCATCGTGTCATGGACCGGCACCGCGTCGGCGGGCGCCGACGCCGGTCCGCTCGCGACCGGGGACCGGATCTCCGGCCGGGTCACGCCGCCGCCTCCGCGAGCCCTTTGCTCGCGAGCCATTCGGGGTTGTAGAGCGTCGAGAGATAGCGAAAGCCGCTGTCGCACAGGATCGTCGCGATCCGCTTGCCGGGGCCCAGTTCGCGCGCCAGCGCCATCGCGCCCGCGACGTTGATCCCCGACGAAAGGCCGAGGCACAGCCCCTCTTCGGCGAGCAGGCGGCGCACCACCGCCAGCCCCTCCGCATCGGAAATGCGGAACTGCGTGTCGATCGGCGCGCCGTCGAGGTTGCCGGTGATGCGGTTCTGGCCGATCCCTTCGGCGACGCTCGACCCCTCGGGCTTCAGTTCGCCGCACTTGTAGTAATTATAGAGTCCGGCGCCGTGCGGATCGGTCAGCGCGATGGTGATCGCCGCGTCCTTGGCCTTCAGTCCCAGCCCCGTTCCGGCGATCGTCCCGCCGGTCCCCGCGGCGCAGGTGAAACCGTCGACGCGGCCGTCCATCTGCCGCCAGATCTCCTCCGCCGTGCCGAAGATATGCGCCTTGCGGTTGGCGATATTGTCGAACTGGTTGGCCCAGATCGCATTGTCGGTCTCTTCAGCGATGCGGCGCGAGGTGTGGACGAAATGGCCGGGATTGGCGAAGGGCGCGGGCGGCACGAGCACCAGTTCGGCGCCGAGCGCGCGGATCGTCGCCATCTTCTCGGCGCTCTGGTTGTCGGGCATGACGATGATCGTCTTGTAGCCGAGCGCGTTGCCGACGAGCGCGAGGCCGATGCCGGTGTTGCCCGCGGTCCCCTCGACGATCGTGCCGCCGGGTTTCAGGCTGCCGTTCGCCTCGGCGTCGCGGATGATATAGAGCGCCGCGCGGTCCTTCACCGATCCGCCGGGGTTCGCATATTCGCACTTGCCCCAGATTTCGCAGCCCGTTTCCTCGCTGGGCCCCTTCAGCAGCACCAGCGGGGTGTTGCCGATCAGGTCCAGGCTATTTTCAGCGATGGTCATGCCCCCGATCTAGGACGACGACCCATGCGCCGCAAGACAGCTTCGCTTGGCCGGCCCATCGGCTGGCTTTGTCGACCAACGGGGCATCGGGTCCGACCAACGACAGTGCGCAGCCGTCCGAAGACTTGCCTTGGTGATATTATATCATTACTGCGACGACGCTATCGCTTCGAAACAGCAACGGGAATCCTCCATGCGTCTGTCATCCTCCGCCGCCGGCCTCACCCTCGCGCTCGTCCTTTCGGCTCCGGCCTTCGCGCAGGACCGCACCGCGAGAGGCGTTGGCGACGACCTGCACACCGACCAGCCGATCGTCGTGACCGCCCCCTATGTCCGCAGCCTCGACATCCTCGGCAACGTCTCGGTGCTCGAAGGCGACGAGCTGGCCCGCGACATCCGCGGACAGATCGGCGACAGCCTGACCCGCCAGCCCGGGGTGTCGGCCACCAGCTTCTCCCCCGGCGCCTCGCGGCCGGTGCTGCGCGGCTTTTCGGGCGAGCGCGTGCGCGTGCTGACCGACGGCATCGGCTCGATCGACGTTTCGAACACCTCGGCCGACCATGCGGTGACGATCGACCCGCTGACCGTCGAGCGCATCGAGATATTGCGCGGCCCCGCGGTGCTGCTGTTCGGCAGCCAGGCGATCGGCGGCGCGGTCAACCTGTTCGACCGCCGCATCCCGCGCAAGGTTCCGGCGGACCATGTCCATATCGACGCGATCGGCGGCTATGCGACCGCGGCCGACGACCGCAACCTCGGCGGCTCGATCGACGTCGCGCTGAGCCCGCAGGTCGTCGCGCACCTCGACGGAAGCTGGCGCAAGACCGACGACATGCGCGTCGGCGGCTATGTCAACGCACCGGGGCTGCGCGGCCAGCTGCTCCACCTCGCCGAGCATGCGATCGAGGACGGCCACGTCGACGAGGCGGCGGAGCTGACCGCACAGGCGAACCGGCGCGGACGGATCGCCAACACCGCGAGCGAGACGTGGACGGCGGCGGGCGGCCTGTCGCTGATCAACGACGGCGGGCAGCTCGGCATCTCGGTCAGCTATTTCGACACCGGCTATGGCGTCCCCGAACGGCCCGACACCGCGCACGACCACGGGGACCACGACGACCACGATCATGACGACGACGATCACGGGCACGAAAATGGCGAAGGCCCGGTGACGATCGGCATGAAGCAATGGCGCGCCGACCTGCGCGGCGAGGTCGAGCTGGGCGACGGCTTCTTCGACAAGCTGCGCCTGCGCGGCGGCTATGCCGATTACCAGCATACCGAATATGAAGGCGACGAGGTCGGCACGGTCTTTTACAACAAGGGGGTCGAGGGACGGCTCGAACTGGCGCAGAACGATCGCGGCGGCTGGCGCGGAGCGAGCGGGGTGCAGTTCAGCCACCGCGATTTCGACGCGGTGGGCGCCGAAGCCTTCGTCCCGCGCAACCTGACCGACCAATATGCGCTGTTCACGCTTCAGGAATGGACGGCGGGGCCGCTCGGCCTCGAGGCGGCGGCGCGCTTCGAAAGCACCAGCGTCCGCGCGCCGGCGCTGGGCATCACGCGCGCCTTCGACACCTTCTCGGGCGCGCTCGGCGCCAATTACGACCTGACCGAGGCGGTAAAGCTGGGCGTGTCGGTGGCCCGCGCGGTGCGCGCGCCGTCGGCGGAAGAGCTGTTCTCGAACGGTCCGCACATCGCCACCCAGTCGTTCGAGCTTGGCGACGTCAACCTCAAGCGCGAGGCGAGCTGGGGCGCCGAAGCCTCGCTCAAGCTGCGCAGCGATCCGGTGAATTTCAGCCTTTCGGTCTATTCGAACTGGTTCGACGATTTCATCTATTCGGATGCGACCGGCGCCGAGGAGGATGGCCTTCCCGTTTTCCGCTATTTCCAGCGCGACGCGCGCGTCTGGGGTTTCGAGGCGGAGGCGAGCGCGCGACTGGCGCAGATCAGCGGCTTCGCCATCGTCGGCGACGTCACCGCCGACATGACGCGCGCGAAGATCAAGGGCGGCCCATATGTGCCGCGCATCCCGCCGCTGCGCATCCTGGGCGGGATCGAGGCGCAGGGCGACCGCGTCGATGCGCGCGCCGAGGTCGAATGGACCGACGACCAGACCCGCATCGCGGCCTTCGAGACGCCGACCAAGGGCTTCACGCTGGTCAACGCGTCGATCAGCTGGCGCCCGCTCCCCGAGGCGCGGCATCTGATGCTGTCGCTGGCGGCGAACAATATCTTCGACGTCGACGCGCGGCGCCACGCGAGCTTCACCAAGGATTTCGTGCCCCTCGCCGGCCGCGACATCCGCCTCACCGCACGGGCGAGTTTCTAGGGCCCGCTTCGATCCGGTCGAAACGGAGCCCGGGAACGGAGCCTAGGAGGAAATATCCTCGATCGACCGGTCCTGCGTTTCCGGCCCGAACCACCAGACGAGCAGGGCCGCGGCGGAGAAGCACAGGGCGCAAGCGATGAACGCGCCGGTATAGTCCCATTTCAGGATCAGGGCCGAGATGAGCAAGGGGCCCGAAACGGCCGCGATGCGCCCCACGGTCGAGGCGGTTCCCAGCCCGGTGGAGCGCGCGCGGGTCGGAAACAGTTCGGGCGTATAGGCGTAGATCGCCGTGGCGACCGAAACGAGGAAGAAGTGCATCGCCGCTCCGGCCGCGACGACGAGGACATATGTGGACGCCTGTCCATAGAGGAACGCGGCCACCGCGACGCACAACAGCGCGATGATGATGACGATCTTGCGCCCGAACCGCTCCATCGCCTGTCCCGTTATCCAGCCCGCCGGTATGCCCGCCATCGTGATGAGAACTCCTGTCCCGATGGATGCGGTAATGCTCATCCCACGGTCGACGAGGAATTTTCCGACCCAGACGCTGATCCCGTAATAGGCCAGCAGGAACAGGAACCAGAGCGACCAGGCAAACAAGGTTCGTTGCGCATAGCCGGGCGCGAACAGGGTGCGGAATCCGCCGTGTCCGGTTATGGCACTCGCGACTTTTCCGTCCGATTTCGGCGATGGAAGCGGCTTTCCATATGCATCCGCAACGGCAGCTTCGAAGCGCCGCATGGCGTGCTCCGCCTCGTCGTGGCGGCCCGAAGCCTCGTACCAGCGCGGGGATTCCGGCAAGTTCCGGCGGATATACAGCGCGGCCAGCGCGACGACGAACATGACGACGAACATCGCCCGCCACCCCAGCGAAGTGCCGATGAGCGAAATCACGCCAAATGATGCCAGCGTGAAGAGGACGACCGAACTTTGCGACGCGACGTGCATCCATCCGCTGATGCTAGCGCGGCGATTGGCGGGCATGATCTCGGCGACCAGCGCGAACACCGCGGGCAGTTCGGCGCCGAGCCCCAGACCCGTGACGAACCGGAAAAAGCTGAAGGACCAGATATCCCAGGAAAAGGCTGTCAGCAGGCTCGCCGTCCCCCAGATCAACATGCTGTGGATCAGGATTTTCCTGCGCCCGAAACGGTCGGACAGATATCCGGCGGCCGTGGCGCCGACGCCGACGCCTGCGAAAACCGACCCGCCGGCAATACCCGCCTGCTGGACCGTCAGACCAAGATCGAGCGTGATAGCCGAGAGCAGGTAGGACAGCATGACGAGATCGACGGCGTCGGCGGCAAAGCATGTCGCGAGAATGACCGCGAGCCACCGTTGATAGCCGGTAAATGGCAGGCGCTCGAAACGCTCCGACAGCGAATATGCAGTCGGCCGGTCGGGCCGGGCAAGATGGCCGACGCCATGATGATCGGGGTTCTCATGCTTGTTTTTCATATGGCTGCCACTCCCATGTGGGCCGCGATCCTGAGGGCGTACCCGTTTGATTTGCTTGTTCGAGGCGTCGAATTGACGAAAATCCCGGGTTCATCCGGACACGGCGAGCCGCTTCGCTGCGCCGCAAGGCCGCGCGGGCCGGGTTTGCAGCCGTTCGGTATCAGTGCGGGATTCGACCGGCTTCGCTCCCCTTTGGTTGAAGCATGAAAATTTTATAGATACGGTTTTATTTCTGTCAAGTTCGGTTTATCCGGACAGTATCGACAATCTGGACGGGGACGGCGCATGCCACGAATCGCCATCGGAGGCTTTGGTCACGAAACGAACAGCTTCGTTTCGCATCGCGCGGATTATGCGTATTTCGCGGACCATCGCGACCGTCCCCCGCTGGTCCGGGGCAGCGCCATCTTCGACTGGCTGCGCGACGGCGTGTTCCCCATCACCACCTTCATCGAGGCCATGCGCGACGAGCATGCGCTGATACCGCTCGCATGGGCGCATGGCGGCGCGGGGGGACCGGTCACCGATGACGCGTTCGAACGCATCACCGGCGAACTGGTCGGACGCCTCTCCGAAGCCATGCCGGTCGATGCCGTCTATCTCGACCTCCATGGCGCGATGGCATCCATTCCCTTCGAGGATGCCGAAGGGGAATTGTTACGGCGCGTTCGGGCCGTCGTCGGCGACAGACCGATCGTCGTCAGCCTCGACTATCATGCCAATATCACGCCGGAGATGGTCGAGCATTGCGACGGCATGGTCGTGTTCCTGACCTATCCGCACGTCGATCGCCGGGAAACGGGGGAGCGCGCGGCAAAACTGCTTTCGAGCCTGCTGGGCAAGCCGCGTCCGGCGGGGCGCGCCATCCGGCATATGCCGTTTCTCATTCCAACGACCTCGCAATGCACGCTGGTCGAACCCTCGCGCAGTATTGTCGCGGAATCGCGATTGCTCGACGGCGATGTGCTGAGCCTTTGCTATGCCGCCGGATTTCCGCCTTCGGACCTGTTCTGGTGCGGCCCGACCGTGGTGGCCTATGCTGACAGCCAGACCGAAGCCGATCGCGTTGCCGACGCCCTGACGGAACTGATCGTGTCGCGCGAGGCGGATTTCGATGCGACATTGCTGACGCCCGCCGAAGGCGTGGCGCGTGCGATCGCGATATCCCGGACGGCCTCCCGACCCGTTGTACTGGCCGACGTGCAGGACAATCCGGGAGGCGGAGGCAGCGCCGACACGACGGGAATTCTTCGTGCGCTGCTAGAGGCCGGGGCGAGCAACGCGGTGGTCGGAATCCTCTGTGACGCCGACGCCGCAGCGGCGGCGCATGCGGCCGGAGAGGGATGCGAGATCGAAATAAGCTTGGGCGGGCATGTCAGGGTGGACGGCGTGGAGCCGGTCCGCGCCTGCTATAAGGTGAAGGCGTTGGGCACCGGCCGGTTTCGCACCAGCGGCGCCGTGGCTGGCGGGCTCGATGTCGATCTGGGACCGATGGCCCTGCTGACGGTCGGTGGTACGGAGATCGTGGTCTCGTCGAAGCGGATGCAGGCGATGGACCTCGAACCGTTTCGCCATCTGGGGGTCGAGCCGGCCGAACGGGATATCGTCGTGGTGAAGAGCGCGGTCCATTTCCGGGCGGAGTTCGGCCCGATCGCCGAACAGGTGCTCCTCATCAAGGCGCCGGGCGCCTTCGCCGACGATCCTGAAGATTATCCCTACGAACGCCTGCGCAAGACGGTGCGCCTGCGTCCGTGCGGGTGACGTCGAACGCTATCAGTGCCTGCGGCCAAGCTGATGAAAGGCGATGCGGCTGGGCTGGTCAGTACCCCGCCGCGCGATAGGGACCGTGGCCCTTGCGATAGACCAGAAACTTGCGCTCGAAACGGCAGACCTCGTCGCCGTGCTGGTTGTGGGCGCGGGTCCGGACATGCAGGATCCCCTGGTCCGGACGCGATGCCGATTCGCGCTTGCCCAGAATTTCGGATTCCAGAAGGATCGTATCCTCGGCATAGACCGGCTGGAGAACGACATCGGTCAGGCTCAGATTGGCGACGACCTTGCCGAAGGTCTTGGTCGTCATCGCCATCATGCTCAGCAGGTAGGTTTCGGCGACCTGCATTTTTTCCCCGCGCACCGCGCGGGCATAGTTGCGATCGACGAGGTGCGGGGTAAGGTCCAGCGATTGCAGCGCATGCTTGTGGCAATCGCCCTCTTCGAACGTCCGGCCCGGCCGATGTTCGAAAACCTGGCCGACCTCGAAATCCTCGAAGTCGACGCCGTAGCATTCAATATATGTATCCTCGGCCTGTCGGCGCAGGAAATTGAATGATTCCTTCATCCTGTCCAGCTTTCTAATAGTTATTTTCCGAAAACGGGAGAGATTCCTTCCTGTATATCAGGCTATCATATTGCATTTCGCAGAAGACAATGTCCTTCTGATTGATCCCATATGTCATGACAGTCACTTTTCCGCATCGGGCATCATCATATTGCGAAGTGTCCATGATCCGGCTTTCACTGTACAAGGTATCGCCGGCGAAGATCGGTGCTTTCATCGTGATATGATCCCAGCGGATGATCGCCTTGCGCCTGTTGAAAGTTTTCCACGTCATCCCGATCAACCGCTGGATCATGGCAGTCGTGACCATCAGCGGCGAAGAAAACTCGGTTTGCGCGGCATATCGCGCGTCGTAATGCAACATGGCCTGGTTCAACGTGTCCATGCAGTCGTCGATATTGTCCTGCTGGGTAATCGTATAACCCGGACGATGCCGGAAATGCTGGCCTGCCCGGAAGTCTTCGAAATCGAGGCCGAAGCGTTCCCGGTACCGGTCTTTTCCGACAGGAACATAGGCCGGGAACATCATGTCCCCCGTCTCGCTTTCTCTCGTCATCAGATCACCCCCGACAGTTCGAGGTCGCGTATGGCGTTCTCGTCAAAGCCGATGTCGCGAAGAAGGCTGCTGGTATGCTCTCCCAGCGCCGGCGACATTTTCAGGTCGAGGCGGTCGGCCCCGAAATTCATCGGGCTGCCCAGGATCTTGAAATCCCTCCCCCCGTCTCGAGCTATGGTCCGTATCCGGCCGGATTCAGTGACGAAGGGATTCTCCATCGCCTGCCTTACGTCGTAAACGGGCGCGACCGGGACTTTTCCATCAAAAACAGATATCCATTCGAACGTCGTTTTCCGGCTGAAGACATCATCCAGAACGGCGGTCAGCTCGTCCCGAACATCATATCGTTTCGAGAATGTCTCGTAACGCGGATCGTCCGCAAGATCGCCTCGCCCAATCTTCTCGCACAATATCCTCCAGAATTTCTCCTTGTTGCACATGACATAAATCCATCCGTCCTTCGTCCTGTACAATTGGCAGGGCGTCAGCGAGGCATGGGCCGACCGCGGCAATCGCTGTTGATTGTGGCCGGAATTCAATTGCCAATGCGCGATGTAGTTGAGGTTGTAGAGCGCCACGTCGAACAGGTTAATGTCGACGTCGCGGCCCCGTCCCGTCTGCCTGGCTTCCAGCAGGGCGGCCACCGTGGCGCAGGCGAGCGCCAGTCCCGACATGAAATCGACGATCGAGAGCCCGAACCGCGTCGGCGGCGTATCTGGCTCTCCCGTCAGCGAGAAGAAGCCGGCCTCGGCCTGCATCATATAGTCGTATCCGGGCCAGCCCGCCCGCTCGCCGGTGCGGCCGTAGGCGCTGATATGTCCGCAGACCAGTTTGGGATTGAAAGCCTTCAGATGATCGTAGGTAAGGCCGAGTTTCTCCGGAACATCGCCGCGCAGATTGCCGACGATCGCGTCCGCATTCTCGACCAGGCGGTGCAGGATCTGCCTGCCGCGATCCTGCGTCAGGTCGATGGTCATGCTCTTCTTGTTGTGATTGAGACCCTGATAGAAAATGCTTGCCGAGCATTCCGGCATGTCGTCCAGAAAGAAGGGACCGACCGAGCGCGAAATATCTCCGCCATCGCGCGGATTTTCGATCTTGATGACTTCCGCGCCCATGTCGACGAGATACTGGGTGCCGATCGGCCCGGCGCCATATTGCTCTACGGCCAGAATGCGGACGCCGTTTAACGGAAGCATGATGAGATTCTCCAGGAATGAGCGTGAGATGCCGGGGGCCTCATGGGGCGGGCCGACGGGACGATGGCGCCCGCGTCATCAATCGGGAGGGCGGCGAGCGACGCTTTCATGAGCAGACGCGGCGATCATCCGCTTCCCGTTGCAACAAGGTCGAATGGAACCACGCATAAACCCTCGCCAAAGCATCCTGACACACCGCGCGCAGAGGCGACCTTCTTTGGCTTGTGATGGGTAAGCCTTTGAAAATCACCGGGGTTGGGCCCTTCACCATGCCGGTCCCTTATTATGTTTTCAATTAAATCCGGTTCTATTAATTGTCAAGCACCAAGAGCAGCGTCCATAGGCCGCCGCATAGGCGCTCAACTTCGGGTAAATCCTGTGATATGGGGCGGTCGCAACGGGGCCGGAAGCGCCCCTCAAAACCTTGGAAAATCATGGCTCAGAAACCGAACCAGCGAATTGCACAGAAGGGTGTGCCGCTTTACCAGCAGATCGCATCATGGCTGCGCGAAGATATCGACAGCGAGCTGTATCCGGTCGGGTCGCTCCTGCCGCCGGTTCCCGAACTCGCGAAAGCGTTCGGCGTCGGCAAGCATACCGTCGGCAAGGCATTGGAGCAGTTGAAGAACGGAGGCGTGATATCGATCCGCCGCCGCGGCGGCACGCGGGTCGAGGCGACCATGGCGACGACCAGTCCCTATGTCGTCCAGGCGTTCGATTCCATCACGCAATACTCCAACATGGCAAAGCTGAAGATCACCGACAAGAATCTGATCGTGGCGCGAAAGGATGTGGCGGAGATGCTGCAGTGCCCGTCCGCCCAGGAATGGCTGCATATCGAAGGATATCGGTCGAGCAACACGTCGGAAGAAGTCGTCGGCTATACCCAGGTTTTCATCAACCGCGCCTTTCCCAAGATTTACGAGCGCGTTAATAAAAACACGCTCATCATCTTCAAAATGTTTCAGGAAATATACGACGAGAGCATCGTCGAAGTTCGTCAGGAGATGCGCGCCATCGTCATTCGCGATAAGGCAGCGAAGGTTCTGAAGGTTCCCGAAGGCACGATCGGCATGCGCTACATAACGCGCTTCTACAGCGCGAAGGGCGAGCAGCTGGAAGTGACGGTCAACATCCACCCGCTGGATAAGCTGAACTTCGCGCAGCATATCGTTTATCCGCGCCCCATCAACGACGCTTCCGGATCACCCGACGCCGGGTGATGCGCGCGCCAACAAGCGTTGGGCCCATGCGATGACCGGGCGGTCGACCATGTGGCCATCGACGCGGACGACCGCCCCGCCCCGACCTTCCGCGGCAAGGACGATTTTCCTCGCGCGTTCGACATCGCGGTCGTCGGGGCGGAAGGCTTCGTGAACGGCAGCGACCTGAGATGGGTGGATGACGACCCTGCCGTCGAACCCCATCCCCGGGAGCCGGCGGCTTTCCTCGGCGAGGCCGTCCATGTCCGCGATGGCGAGCCACGCGCCATCGAGTGCGAGGATGCCTGCGCGCGCGGCGGCCTGAACGATCCGGCCGCGGGCATAATGCAGGGCGTCCCAGTGCATTCCGCTGCCCGTTTCGGCGGAATAGTCGGCCGATCCGAAGCAGATTGCGGCAACATGCGGCGCCATGGCGATTTCGGATGCGTTTTCCAGGCCTTCCGCCGTCTCGACAATCGCGATGATCGGGCAATGCAGGTCGATCTCGTCCATCAGCGCAGCGAGCGAACGGACGTCGTTGGAACAACATGTCTTGGGCAGCAATATGACATCCGGCCGCACGGCGTGGGTTGCCAGGTGCAGAATATCCCTCGACCCGTCGAGGGTCGAAAGGCTGTTGATCCGCAAGGCGCGACAAACCTCCGGCTTGGCGGCGATGGTGAAAAACCCCGCGACGGCAGACCGTGCCTCCGCCTTGCTCGCGCGCGCAACCGCATCTTCCAGATCCACGCAAACGATGTCGGCACCGCTGCCCAGAGCCTTTGCATAGCGATCCGGACGATCGGCCGGCACGAACAGCATCGTGCGGGCGACAAGGACGGAAGAGCTCTCCACAGGCGCGCCTTCGTCCTTCACTTCATGTAATCGAGCGGCGGATTACGATCCCCGACAAGTGGGGTGTACCGATATCCGGCGCCACGGCGTTCGACGAACTCGGCCTTCACTTCGGCCACAAGTTCGGGGGACAGCATCAGGTCGACCGTCGTCAGCGCCATAGCCTTGGCGGCGACATGCATGCCCTTCAACCCAATCGACATGTTGCTGGCGGCCGTGGCCTGCCACGAATGGCCCGACGTGCCGGGCACATAGGTCGCGGTTCTGATCCAGTTGGTCGGCACCGTCCACGACACGTCGCCGACGTCCGATGATCCCGTCCAGATGTCGGTGGGATTCAACTCGACGGGCTGGATCTCCCGCGCCCGATCAATCTTCGGTACAGGCTGCTGGAAACTCTGGATCAGCGTTTGGGCAAAGGCCATTTCCTGCGCATCATAGATCACCCCGCCCACCCGTTGCAGATTGTCATGAGAAATCTGCGACAGCCTGGTGTTGGGCAGATAGCCGTAATGGCCCGTCAGCACTTCGTGGTCTACGGTCGTGCCGGTGCCAAGGGCGGCGCCCTCCGACGCCTTGACGATGCGATCCCAAAGCCTTTGGGCTTCCTGCGCGTCAGGGTCGCGCACGAAATAATAGACCTCCGCGAAATCGGGCACGATATTCGGGGCCGGGTTCGTCCCGGTTATCGCATAGTGGATGCGCGACTTTTCACCGATATGTTCGCGCATCATATTGGCCATCACATTCATCACCTCGACCCCATCGAGCGCCGACCGCCCCTTGTCCGGCGCGGCAGAGGCGTGCGTGGCGTAACCGTGGAAGCGGAATTTGCCGGTGATCATCGCGAGGTTCGATTTGGTGACGGCGGCATTGTAGCTGTCGGGATGCCAGTTCATCATCACATCCACGTCGTCCAGCAGACCATCGCGAACCAGATATGTCTTGCCGCCGCCGCCCTCTTCGGCAGGCGTCCCGTAAACGCGGATCGTACCCCGCCCCTTGTGCGCCGCCAGCCAGTTCCGAACGGCGACAGCGGCCAGAACCGAGCCGGCCCCCAGTAGATTGTGTCCACAACCATGGCCGGCGTCGTGCCCGTCCATTGCCTGTTTGACGGGAACACCCGCCTGGGACAGTCCGGGCAAGGCATCGAATTCGGCGAGAATGCCGATGACGGGTTTGCCTTCGCCATATGAGGCGACAAAGGCCGTCGGCATCCCGGCAACAGGCGCGGTGATCTTGAAGCCCGCTTTTGCCAGACGCTCCTGAAGAAGCGCGGAGCTCCTGTGCTCCTGATATCCGATTTCCGCCCAGCGCCCGATCTGCAGCGCGTTCGCGTCGTCCACCGATCGCAAGGCCTCGATATCGGCGATCAACGCGTCGCGCCAGCCGGGTTGTTGCTGAGCGGCGACAGGTGCATGGCCGCTTAGAAGCGCGATCGTCACGAGGCCCGCCCGCCAATTCCGCCATTGCATCATCTGCCCGTCCTCCCCGGATATCATTCACTCCTATCTCGATATTATATCCGGTAATATTAGTCAATTATCATTGCGCAGCAGCGCCGGCGCCTTCTGGGGCACGGAAGGAAGGATTGCTGCAATGCATCATTACTGCAGACATCCTCCGTATAAGCGCTGCATGAAGAAGCGCACACTCCTTGCACCCACATTCGACCTCAACAAATAAATCCGGTATTAATTGTTGACGAAAAATATGACCGATATTATTCATGGCGCGGAAGAGGCTGTGGAATGGCCTCCAAAAGGGAGGAAGCGATGCGGTTGAATTATAAGGTGGGACTGTCGGCCTTGGCCCTGCAGGCGACTCTGTTGGCCGCATCCGGCGCGCAGGCGGCGGAGCAGGAAGCCGCGAGGGATGGCGGGATCGACGATATCGTCGTCACCGCGCAGAAGCGCAGCGAAAACCTGCAGAGCGTCCCGATTTCCATCTATGCGCTGAGCGGCGATTCCATCGCCAAGGCCGGCCTGAACGACGTCTATGACCTGGCGTCCTATGCCCCCAGTTTCAAAAGCGACAATGTGGGTCCGGCGGATCCGACGTTCACGATGCGCGGCATCGGGTCGAACGAGCGCGGGGCGGGGAGCGACCGGTCGGTGGTCGTGTTCCTCGACGACATCTATATCGGCCGCAGCTCGGGCACCGTTTTCGAACTGTACGATATCGAGCGCATCGAAATGCTGCGCGGACCGCAAGGCACGCTGAGCGGCCGCAACGTCGTCGGCGGCGCGATCAACATCGTCACCAAGAAACCGACCGAGCGATTCTCGGCAGCGGCCGAGGTGACCCTCGGCAACTATGATCTGCGACAGGCGAAAGCCCGCGTGAACGGAAAGCTTGCCGAAGGCGTCGCTGCCAGCCTCTCCTTCACGACACGCTCGCGCGACGGATTCTACACCTATGCTCCGACCGGCAAGGATACCGACGGGATAAATTCCACCAACCTGCGCTCCAAGATCGCGATCACGGCCAGCGACAATCTGGAAATCCTGCTGTCGGGCGACGTCTCACGCTTTCGTCAGGACGGCGTTTCGGCGAAACCGTTCGGAGTTGGGAACTACACCAGGAATACACTCGGCTACACACCGCTTCCCGATCCGTGGACAATCGAAACGTCGCGCCGGGGCTATGCGGAGGTTGATCTGTGGGGCCTGTCGGCACGCGCCGATTTGACGACGGACGTGGGCATTCTGACGTCGATCACCGGCTATCGCCACGTGCTGTCGGACAGCGCGCAGGATTCGATCGGTCTGCCGGCGGGCTATTTCCTTTCCTATCTGTCGGCGCGGGAAAAATCGGATTTCTTCTCGCAGGAACTCCGCATGGCCTCGCTTCCCGACAGCGGGCCCCTGACGTGGGTCGTGGGCTTCTATTTCCTCAGGGACGATGTCCACCGGCTCGAAGGCTATGATCGCGATTTCAAGGGGCAGACATCGCGGCCGCTATGGAATCAGGATGCAAGGACCACGAGCATTTCCGGCTTTGCGCAAGGCACGTACAAGCTCACCGACCGGTTGAACCTGACGGCGGGCGTTCGCTACACGCACGACGACAAGCGGCTGCACAATATCCTGACCGACGAGTCGGGCGGGACCGCGACCAACGGCCTCACGCCCGGAATTTCGGCGTTCGACGTTTCGGTGCAGAAGAACTTCAATGCCTTTACGCCGAAGGTCACGATCGATTTCTCGCCAAGCGAGGACGCCCTGATCTATGCAACCGTGTCGAAGGGATTCAAGTCGGGCGGCTTCCAGGGGCTGGCTCCCACTGCGGCCGCGGCCTCGCGCGCATTCTTTCCGGAAATCGCCTGGAACTATGAAATCGGCACCAAGACGCGATGGTTCGACAACCGCCTGCAGATCAATCTCGCCGGCTTCTACATGGACTATCAGGATCTCCAGGTCAGCAATCGCATCCTGACCATTCCCGGCGACCAGTCTTCGGCGCTTCGCATCCTGACCAATGCTTCGGACGCCGTCGTCAAGGGCATAGAGCTCGAGGTGCTGGCCAAGCCGGTTCCCGGGCTGACGCTGTCAGGGAATTACGCGTATCTCGATACGGAGGTGAAGAAATTCATCATCGGAACCGACGGGACGGACCTGTCCGGAAACCGGCTCGGCAAGGCGCCGAAGAACGCATTCACGATCTCCGGCTCCTATGTCAAAAGCGTCGGCGAGAATTCGGAGATCTCCTTCAACGCCGACTATGTTTACCAAAGCTCGATGTTCTTCTTCATCGAGAACACCCCGACCGCGGAAGAGCCGGCTTACGGCATCTTGAACGGGCGTATCACCTATACGCTCAACAACTGGTCCTTTACGCTGTTCGGCCGCAATATCACCGACAAGCTCTACAGAACGAAGACCGTTCCCGTCGGGGATGGGGCTTTCTCGGGATTCGGGGATCCGGCCACCTATGGCGTAACCGTCGGCTATAAATTCTAGGGCCGCGCTTCATCGACTGCATGGTCGAATGACGAGGGCGACGAGAGCGATCGCCAACATGCCGTGACATGCCGCCCCTGCAAAGGCAGGGGCGGCAAATGGATCAGGACAGCATCGCCATGCCGCCGTTGACGTGGATCGTCTGGCCGGTGACGTAGCCCGCCTCGCGCGACGCGAGGTAGACGACGGCGGCGGCGATGTCGCTTCCCTCGCCCATCCGGCCCGCCGGGATACGCTGGTTGAGCGCTTCCTTCTGCGCGTCGGGCAGGCCGTCGGTCATCGCGGTGGCGATGAAGCCCGGTGCGACGCAGTTCACGGTGACACCGCGGCTCGCCAGTTCCTGCGCCAGCGCCTTGGTCATGCCGGTGACGCCCGCCTTCGACGCGGCATAATTGGCCTGCCCCGGATTGCCCGTCGCGCCGACGACGCTGGTGATCGAGACGATGCGGCCGAAGCGCGCCTTCATCATCGGCTTGGCGGCGGCGCGGCACAGGCGGAAATTCGCCTCGAGGTTGATGCGGATGACCTCCGACCATTCCTCGTCCTTCATGCGCAGGATCAGATTGTCGCGCGTGACGCCGGCATTGTTGACGAGAATATCGAGCGTCCCGCCCAGCGCCTCGACCGCCGAAGGCACGAGCGCGTCCACCGCGGCGGCATCGCCGAGATTGCACGGCAAGGCGACCGCATCGCCGCCGAGGCTGTCGCGGAAGCCGTTCAGCTTGTCGGCATTGGAACCCGAAACCGCAAGCCGCGCGCCCTGCGCGGCAAGCGCCTGCGCGATCGCGGAGCCGATGCCCCCCGAAGCGCCAGTAACGAGGGCGGTCATGCCGGTGAGATCGAACATCGTGTCATTCCTTATGTTTGAGTCCGGTCGTCGGACGCTGGTCCATGGTAATTTTCGCGCAGAGGCGCAGAGTGCGCAGAGTCCTTATGGTCATTGACGAGGCGGCGGATACCTTCCTTCAAGGTAGGCTGACCGAAATTGATCAGCAGTCCCACAGGCAGATGGAGCAGCTTCAAATAAGTGAGAACCTGCTTTGAATGGACGGGATGCGCGCCATCGGTCGACTTGATCTCGACCACTAATCGCTCATCGATCAGCAAATCGACACGCGCGACTTCGGTAAACTCCATACCATCGAAAATGATGTTGATCGGCCATTGCCGATCAACCTTATATCCCATCGCGCCAAGACGCCCGGCCAGAAGCTTTTCATAGACGCTTTCCAGCAAACCCGGCCCGATTTCGCGATGCAGACGCATCGCGACGCCGATTACATCATGCGAAATCTGATCGATGGACACCATGTCTCTGCGATCTCTGCGCCTCTGCGCGAATCTTTCAAAGAGCTTTGAGCAAAGCCTCGATATCGTCCATCGACATCACGCTCACCGTCTCGACCTCGCCGCCGGCGCTGCGCTTGACCATCGGCGACAGCACCTTGCCGCCGATTTCGACGAAGCGGTCGACGCCGATATCTTCCATCGCGCGCACGCTCTCGCGCCAGCGGACGCGGCCCGTCACCTGGCTGACAAGCAGGTCGCGAATCGTGTCGGCGTCGCTGACCGGCGCCGCGGTGACGTTGGCGACCACCGGGACCAGCGGCGCGGCGGGCGGATTCGCGCCGAGCGCGTCGGCCATCGCATCGGCCGCGGGCTGCATCAGCGGACAGTGGAAGGGGGCCGAGACGGGCAGCAGCACGCCGCGTTTGATGCCCCAGGATTGTCCGGCTTCCTTGACCAGCGCGACCGCGCGCTCGACCGCGCCCTTGTGGCCAGAGATCACAACCTGCGACGGGTCGTTGTCGTTGGCGACGGTGCAGACCTCGCCCTCGGCCGCCGCGTCGGCGAGTTTCTGCGCGGTGTCGATGTCGGCGCCGAGCAGCGCCGCCATCGCGCCCACGCCGACCGGCACCGCCGCCTGCATCGCCTGCCCGCGCGTCTTGAGCAGCCGCGCCGCGGTCGCGATGTCGAACGCCCCCGCCGCGCACAGCGCCGTATATTCGCCGAGGCTGTGGCCCGCGACATAGTCCGCCATCGCCGTCAGCGTCACGCCGCCTTCCTTTTCCAGCACCCGCAGCGTCGCGATCGCGTTCGCCATGATCGCCGGCTGCGCGTTCTCGGTCAACGTCAGTTCGTCCTCCGGCCCTTCGCTCATCAGCTTGAACAGATGCTGGCCCAGCGCCTCGTCGACTTCCTGGAACAGCTCGCGCGCATGGCCCGACGCATCGGCGAGCGCCCTGCCCATGCCGACCGACTGGCTGCCCTGACCCGGAAAGATGAATGCGCGCATCTGGCGTCCCCTTGGTGTGATTTGTCGCACCCGCGACTATTGCCTCACCCGGCGCGATGCAAGCCGAAGGGGACGACCTTGTTCGCCGCGTCGTGCCCGATGTCGGCGCGGCCGAGCCAGGCGATGCCGGTGCGCGCGCACCAGTCCCGCGCGATTGCCTCCGCCTCCATCCCGAACGGCCGGTCGTTCAGGGGCACGTCGCTGACGCGGCCGAGGCGCAGCCCCGCCAGCCCGCGCGGCGCCAGGCAGCTTGCGACATGGAAGAAGGCGCGGTCGAAGGCATAGAGATATTCGCTCACCTCCTCGACGAGCAGCACATGGCCAGAAAGATCGGGTTCGAGCGGGGTTCCGAGCAGCATCGACAGCGTCATCAGGTTGAAGGCGGCATGGCGCGCGCCATGCGTCAGCCCCGGCTCGCATGCGGCGGGATCGCGCGCGACCAGCCAGTCGAGCGCACGCGCCACCGCCGCCTCGCCGTCCGCGCGGCGGACATCGGCGACCATCGGGCCGTGCGCGACATGGTCGAACCCCTCGCGATAGAGGCAGGCGAGCAGATTGCCCTGATCCGAATAGCCGAGGAACGCCTTGTGCCGCGCGCCCTCCCCCATCGCGGCGACGGCGTCTTCGGCGATCCGGCATGCGCCGTAGCCGCCGCGCGCAAACCAGACCGCGTCGATATCGGGACGGTTCGCCATCGCGACCAGCGCCTCGCGCCGCACCGCGTCGGCGCCCGCGAAATGGCCGTGGCTGACGAAGCATTGCGGGTCGAAGACCAGCTCGACTTCGGGATAGCCGAGCGCCGCGATCGCGCGCACCGCCTCTGCATCGTCGGGCAAGATGGGGGTCGAGGGGGCGACGATTCCGATGCGCATGACTAGAAGCACCTCCCAAATCCGTTCGCATCGAGCGAAGTCGAGATGCCCCTCGGCTCTGCGCTGTCCCGATGGGTGTCTCGACTTCGCTCGACACGAACGGATTTCGCGCTGAGTGCCGGTTGCAAACCCGTCGCCAAGGCCATAACGCGCGGGCATGGCCGAAAACAAATCCTATTTCTTCTGCGGCATCGGCGGATCGGGAATGCTGCCGCTGGCGATGATCGTCGCGGCGCGCGGGGCCGCGGTTTCGGGGTCGGACCGCAGCCGCGACCAGGGGCGCACGCCCGACAAGTTCGAGTGGATCGCCGGCCGCGGCGTCGCGCTGTTCCCGCAGGACGGCAGCGGCGTCGCGGCGGGCCAGACGCTCGTCGCCTCCGCCGCGGTCGAGGACAGCGTGCCCGACGTCGCGGCGGCGCGCGCGCTCGGCCTGCCGCGGCTGACGCGCGCCGACCTCAACGCCGCGCTGTTCAACGCCGCCGACACGGCGGTCGGCGTCGGCGGAACGAGCGGAAAATCGACCGTCACCGGGATGATCGGCTGGATCCTGGAGAGCGCCGGGCGCAGGCCGACCGTGATGAACGGCGCGGTGATGCGCAATTTCGCCGGCGCCGACACCCCCTTCGCCAGCGCGCTGGTCGGCGATCCGGCGACCTATGTCAGCGAGGTCGACGAAAGCGACGGGTCGATCGCGCTCTATCGCCCCGACGTCGCGGTCGTCACCAATATCAGCCTCGACCACAAGAGCCTCGACGAGTTGCATCAACTCTTCGGCGATTTCGCCGCGAAGGCGCGCGTCGCGGTGATCAACGCCGACGACGCCGAATCGGCGCCGCTGCTCGCCGGCGGCAACGTCCTGCGCTTCGGCTTTTCCGACGCTGCGGCGGTGCGCGGCAGCGATTTCGAGCCGCTGCCCGACGGATGCCGCTTCACCGTGCATTTCGCGGGCGACAGCCACGCCGCACGCCTGTTGATGCCGGGACGCCACAATGCCGCCAACGCCCTCGCCG
Organism: Sphingopyxis sp. MG; assembly: GCF_002953155.1. Classification (NCBI taxonomy): domain Bacteria; kingdom Pseudomonadati; phylum Pseudomonadota; class Alphaproteobacteria; order Sphingomonadales; family Sphingopyxidaceae; genus Sphingopyxis; species Sphingopyxis sp. MG. The sequence continues at coordinate 877,358 of NZ_CP026381.1, read as the reverse complement.
CGATCGCGGCGGCGCGCGCGCTCAATATCCCGGTGGCGCAGTCGGTCGCAGCGCTGGCCGATTTCGCGGGCCTCGCGCGCCGCTACGAGGTGCTCGGCCAGGCGGGCGGCGTCACCGTCATCGACGATTTCGCGCACAATCCGGACAAGGTGGCCGCGACGCTGGCGGCGGTCGCCGAATTGCCGGGCCGCGCGCTGCTCTTCTTCCAGCCGCACGGCTATGGTCCGCTCCGCCAGATGGGCCAGGAGCTGGCGGCGAGCTTTGCGGGCGGGATGCGCGACGGCGACCGGCTGTTCGTCTGCGATCCGGTCTATTTCGGCGGCACCGTCGACCGCAGCATCGGCAGCGAGGCGCTGGTCGCCGACATCGTCGCCGGCGGCGGCGACGCGGTCCACCTGACGACGCGCGCGGCATGCGGCGCGGCGATGCTCGACGCTGCGAAGCCCGGCGACCGCATCCTGATCCTCGGCGCGCGCGACGACACGCTGACCGAATTCGGGTACGAAATACTTGCGAAGTTGACCTGACCTCCGCGCAAATGGGCAAGGGACAAAGGCCGACCTCGGCTTGAATTTTGGCGCTGCAGCCTTTATGTCAACCTTGTATACAGGGCGGCAAAGCAGCAGATGTGGCTATGACGGGTGCATGGATCGCGATAATCATCGGCGTCATTACGGCATTGGTCCTTGCATTTTCCTCTCGCTCGCAAGAACCCGACGCCTGATCCATTAAGACGCTCCGCATGCCCGCCACGACTGGCGCGTGCCCCCGGAACGCATGATCCCTGCAAGAAGCGGGGCGGGGGGACATTCGAACCGATGCGCTACCGGACAATGCGATCCCTTGCTTATCCCGCCGAAATCTGTATAGGCGCCCGCATTCGGGGCGAGGCCTTGTGCCTGTCGCCCCGTTTGCTTTGCACGAACAGGCAAAGCCGGACGACAGCCGGAGGGGTTTCGCGATCGGCGCGAAATCAGCGATCGGCCAAATGAAGGAAGCGCAACCATGCCGTTCTACGAGCATGTATTCATCGCGCGTCAGGACCTGAGCCAGGCTCAGGTCGATGCGCTGGCGGAAAATGTCGCCACGATCGTCACCGACCACAAGGGCACGATCCACAAGACCGAAACCTGGGGCCTGAAGCAGCTCGCCTACAAGATCGCGAAGAACCGCAAAGGTCACTATGCGATGGTGTCGGTCGAAGCGCCGGGCGAAGCCGTCGCCGAGATCGAGCGTCAGGCGGCGATCAACGAAGATATCATCCGCTGGATGACGATCCGCGTCGACGAGCTCGAAAAGGGTCCGTCGGTGATGATGCGCAAGCAGGAACGCCGCGGCGGCCGTGGCCGTGACCGCGACGGCGAAGAATAAGGAGAAGCATCATGGCACGACCCTTTTTCCGTCGCCGCAAGACCTGCCCCTTCAGCCAGAAGGACGCACCGGTCATCGATTACAAGGACGTCCGCCTGCTCCAGGGTTACCTGTCGGAGCGCGGCAAGATCGTCCCGTCGCGGATCACCGCGGTGTCCACCAAGAAGCAGCGTGAGCTGGCCCGTGCGATCAAGCGCGCCCGCCACATCGGCCTGCTTCCCTACATCGTGAAGTAAGGAGGGCGGACCGATGGAAATCATCCTGCTCGAACGTATCGAGAAACTGGGCGGTATCGGCGACGTCGTCACCGTCAAGAACGGCTTTGCGCGCAACTATCTGCTGCCCAACCACAAGGCGCTGCGCGCGAACGACGCCAACCGCAAGCTGTTCGAAGCGAACCGCTCGAAGATCGAGGCCGACAACGCCGAACGCCGCAGCGCCGCCGAAGGCCGCGCCAAGGACGTCGACGGCAAGCAGGTCGTGCTGATCCGCCAGGCGTCGAACACCGGCCAGCTCTACGGCTCGGTGTCGGTGCGCGACATCGTCGACGCGCTGGTCGAGGACGGCGTGACCAACATCACCAAGGCGATGGTCGAGCTCGAACGCCCGATCAAGTCGCTCGGACTGTTCGACGTCAAGGTCCGGCTGCATCCCGAGGTGAGCGTCACCGTCGGCGTCAACGTCGCCCGCTCGCCCGACGAGGCCGAAATGCAGAGCCAGGGCATCGACGTGATCGCGGCCATGTTCGAGGAAGAACATGCCGAAGCGGTCGCCGCGGCGCTGGAACCCGACAGCGAGGACGAGTTCGAGGACGCGACCCCGCCGTCGGAAGCGGTTGCGGAAGACGCGCCTGCGGCCGACGAGGGCGAAGAGGCCTAAGCCTCTCTTCCTCTCGCAAGAGGCAAAAAGGCTCCGAAACCGCATGGTTTCGGAGCCTTTTTGTCATCGTCTCGCCAGGGCTTCCATATCGCTGCCCTATCCCCTGCCGTCGCCCCGACGAAAGCTGGGGCGAGGTTTCGATCAATACCCCATCAGGCTCAGTACTTCCTTGCGGCTGCGTTCGTCGTCGAGGAAGCAGCCGAGCAGGCGGCTCGTCACCATGCCGACGCCCGGCGTGCGCACGCCGCGGCCGGTCATGCAGCCGTGCTGGGCATCGATGACCACCGCGACGCCGTGCGGCTGGAGATGGTCCCAGATGCACCGCGCGACCTCGGCCGTCAGCCGCTCCTGCACCTGGAGCCGGCGGGCATAGCCGTTCAGGACGCGCGCCAGTTTCGAGATGCCGACGACGCGATCCTTCGGCAGATAGGCGATCGACGCCTTGCCGGTGATCGGCGCCATATGATGCTCGCAGTGCGACTGGAACGGAATGTCGCGCAGCAGAACGATCTCATCATAGCCGCCGACCTCTTCGAAAGTGCGCGACAGATGGAGGCCCGGGTCCTCGGCATAGCCCTGGCAATATTCCTTCCACGCCCGCGCGACGCGCTTCGGCGTGTCGAGCAAACCCTCGCGCGACGGGTCGTCGCCCGCCCATTCGATCAGCGTGCGGATCGCGTCCTGCACGGGACCGGGCACGAGAATCTTGCCGTCCGGCCCCAGTTCCACCTCGGTCATCGCCCCTCTTTCACTGTTGCTATCATGTCGCACATGTCGCCCCCCAAATGGCTTTGCGCAAGCCCATGGCGCGAAGAAATTCCCACCCCGGGACAAGTTTACGTTGGGGAATCGTGGCTTTTCGGAAGGAGCCGAGGAGCGCGCTTTCCCGCGATTTTTTCTCCCGCACAAGTGGCTTGACGCTTTCGTCAACTAAGCGCACCTTTGGACCATTACAGAGTTCGCTTGAGCGGACCGTAATCCGGAGAGGCCGGCGTTTTCCCCGACGCCGGTGGGAGAGGACGATGACCAGCATCGCTGGCGAGCAGCAACTGCTCTGGCGTCGGATCGGACGGGTCCGGTGCCCGTTCGCATGCCTGATCGGCGTCCCTTCCCCAACCACAAATCAGATTTGGGCGACCCGCAACCGCGGGATCGAAAATGGGAGGATATAAATGAAGTTCAACGCACTGATCGGAACGTCCATCCTGGCCATGACGGTGGCGACACCGGCCTATGCGCAGAGCGGTTCCACGACCGACGCGTTCGGCGGCGAGATCGTCGTCACCGCGCAGCGCCAGTCCGAACGTCTGCAGGACGTGCCGATCGCGGTCAGCGCCTTCTCGTCGGAAGCGCTCGAGGCGCAGCAGATCAAGACGCCGTCGGACCTTCAGCTCACGCTGCCGAACGTCACCTTCACCAAGACGAACTTCACCGGCGCAAGCTTCACCATCCGCGGCATCGGCGACCTGTGCGTCGGCACGACCTGCGACAGCGCGACCGCGATCCATCTGAACGGCGACCCGCTGTTTTCGACCCGCCTGTTCGAAACCGAATTCTTCGACCTCGAACGCGTCGAAGTGCTGCGCGGGCCGCAGGGCACGCTGTTCGGCCGCAACGCGACCTCGGGCGTGGTCAACGTGATCACCGCCAAGCCGAAGCTCGGCGTGTTCCAGGCGTCGGCCGAAGCCGAATATGGCAATTATGACTCGATCAAGGGCAAGGCGATGGTCAACATCCCCCTTGGCGACACTGCGGGCATCCGCGTCGCGGGCATCTACCTCAACCGCGACGGCTACACCAAGAACACCTTCCTCAATACCCGCATCGACGACCGCGACCTCTACTCGGTCCGCGGCTCGCTGCGCTGGGAGCCGTCGTCCGACACCACGATCGACCTGATGGGGTCGTATTTCCACGAACGCGACCAGCGCACGCGCATCCAGAAGCAGCTTTGTCAATATGACCCGACGGGCATCCTCGGCTGTCTGAACAACCGGCTCGATGCGTCGCCGTTCAACGGCAATGCGACCTTCACCGCCGCACTGACGTCAAAGGAATTCCTGGCAACGCAGGGCATTCCGGCCGCCTTCGCGCTTGGCAGCATTTACGGCCCCAACGTCTATGGCAATACGTCGATTTCGAGCGACCCGCGCGAGGTAAAGACGGCCTTCACGCCGTCCTATTTCACTAGCGAACTGATCCTCCAGGGCCAGATCGAACATAATTTCGGCCCGGTCGCCTTGCAGGTGTCCGGCCAGTATCAGAAGGTTAAGCTCGAGGCGCAGCAGGATTACAACAGCAATATCGGCGACCGCTCACTCTATGCGGGGGCCTTGAACACGTTGGCTTTCTTTGCCGCCAACGGTATTCCGACCGGCCTGCCGGCGCCTGCTCCGGCGTTTGTTCCTGGCTCTGCAGCCTATTTCGCGCCCGTGGCCGCAGCCCTGATTCCGAACGGTCCAAACGGCGTTCTTTGCACTTCGCAGTCCGACGATACGGGACGGGGCGTCTTCGGCGGCAACGGCATCTGCAGCGACCAATCGCTGCAATTCGATCGATCGAACCAGTATAACAGCAGTTGGTCGGGGGAAGCCATCCTGTCTAGCGACCTTGATGGTCCGTTCAACTTCCTGCTCGGCGGCATCTATGCCGATTATCACCTGACCGAGAATAGCTATTATGTGAACGCCTTCCCGATCGATTATCTCGCGGGTGTGCTGGGAGCGTTCTCGTCCTTTAAGGCGGGATTGCCGCCGTCGGTGCTGGGTCAGCCCTTCTTCCGCAACAACACGGATGATTTGAAGATCAAATCCTACGGTCTTTTCGGGGAAGCCTATGTCGAGTTCAGCGATCGGCTGAAACTGACCCTCGGCCTGCGCTACAACAACGACAAGAAGAGCGTCCGCGCACGGTCGCTGCTCGCCAGTTCGAACGGCAATATCTTCGCACCCCACAGCTTTGCCGGCGATCTGTTCGACACACCCTATGGCGCCCTTTTCGATGGCGACAGCGCGACGCCCTGTACCCAGACGTTGCCCGATGGCAGCACGGCCTTCATGGATGGCACCCCCGCTACTCCGGTGGGCGCGGTCGGATCGAAACCGGGATGCGAAGCCTATCAGAGTCGCAGCGTCTCCTATAACAAGCTGACTGGCCGCGCGGTGATCGACTTCAAGATCACCGAGGACAATCTGATCTATGCCTCCTATTCGCGGGGCTATAAATCGGGCGGCATCAACCCGCCGCTGCAGCCGGTCTTCGCGGTGCCCGAATCGTTCAAGCCCGAACAGGTCGACGCGTTCGAAATCGGGTCGAAGAACAGCTTCGGCAACGGCGCACTGCAGCTCAACGCCACCGCTTTCTACTACAAGTACAAGGATCTCCAGCTCAGCAAGATCGTCGCCCGTACCGCGGTCAACGACAACGTCAGCGCCGACATCTACGGCTTCGAAATCGAAGGCATGGTGCGGCCCGACCCGAACTGGCTGATCAACCTCGGCTTCAGCTACCTGCATACGAAGGTGACCGAAGACAAGCTCACCAGCAACCCGCGCGATTTCGGCGGCGGCCGGGCCGATGCCGTCATCATCAAGGACATCACCAACGGTGCGAACTGCGCGGTTTCGTCGACTTCGGGCAACGTCACCGGTGTCAACGCCTTCGTCAACACGGTGAACAACGTCATCAACGCCGGCCTCGTCCCCGGCCTCGCCGCCGGCGCTGGCTTGCAGGGAACGACGACCTTCCCGGCAGACGGAGGCATCGCTTCGACCGGTGCGTTCGGCATTTGCGGCGTGCTCGGCGCCGCTGCCAGCGGCGCCTTCGCGGGGGCCGGTCTCGACCCGGCGGCGTTCGGCGGGATCGAATATCATTCGGCCGGCGTCAATGTGAACCTGAAGGGCAACAAGCTGCCGCAGGCGCCGAACTACAAGTTCAGCGCTGGCGTGCAATATACCGCGCACCTCGGCGACAGCGACATGACGCTCGTCCCGCGCTTCGACCTCGCCTACACCGGCGACAGCTATGGCAGCATCTTCAACGGCAACGTCAACAAGATCAAAGGCTATGCCCAGGTCAACGCGCAGCTTCAGCTGAACGGAGCCGAGGACAAATGGTTCGTGAAGGGGTTCATCCAGAACGTCTTCGACGTGAATAGCGTCACCGGTCTCTACATCACCGACCAGTCGTCGGGTAACTACACCAACATCTTCACCCTCGAACCGCGGCGCTACGGCATCGCGGCGGGCGTGCGGTTCTAACCAGCCCAAATAGGCAAAAAAAGCCCTGGCCTCTCGAACGAGAGGCCGGGGTTTCTTTTGTCCATCGTCGAAGGACGGGCGCGGACGCCCGCCTTCCGATCAGAATTTGAAGCGCGCGGTCACACCGTAGGTCCGCGGCTGGCTGGGATAGCCCGAGACGCTGCCCGACTGCGCGACGGCGTTGAAGATCGTCGTCAGATAGCGCGCATTGGTCAGATTGCGGGCCCACACGCCGAGTTCGAGGCCGTTGGTCAGCGCGACGGTGAAGGACGCGTTGAGCTGGTTGACCTCGCGCTTCAGATTCTGCGCGACGCTCGCCGGCAGGGCGGCGAGGCCGTCGACGATCTGCGTCGGGCTTTCATACTGATAGTCGACATGCGCGATCGCCCGCGTCCCGCCCGCGAATTCGTGGGTGTAGGTGCCGCCCATCGAAACCGACAGGTCGGGGATGCCCGCGGGCTTCATGCCCGACAGGTCGCCGAACGCCGAAGCGACGAAGCTGTCGTATTTGGCGTCGAGATAGGTGACGGCGAGGTTCAGGTTGAGCCCGCGGACCGGCCGCACCGATCCGTCGAACTCGATCCCGAAGGTCGACTGCTTGCCGGCGTTGGCGAGCGCGAAGCCGGTGCCGGTGAAGACGTTCGACTGGAACCCCTTGATCGACTGCTTGAACACCGCGAGGTTCAGCGCCGCGACCGACCAGTTGGCCTTCAGTCCCGCCTCATAGACTTCCGATTCCTCGGGCGCCGCGAAGCGCGTGCCCGCCACCAGGTTCGGCGTCGCGAGGCCGCCCGCGACGATCGCGGGCAGGTCCGCCGCCAGCGGGCGGCTGTCGCGCGACAGGTTGACCGAGGCGGCCTTGAAGCCGGTCGCATAGGTCGCATAGACGTTGACCGTGTCGGTCAGTTCATAGGACAGACGCGCGCTCCACGAAAAATCGCCATCGCTGACCCGGCCCGGCTCGACGCTGTTCGGAACGTCGAGGAAAGGCGGCAGGAACTGAAAATCCTTGAGGCCGGCGAGGGGGTTCGCGCTACTGCCATCGGGCAGGATCAGCGTCGGATTCGCCGCGAGGAAAGCGGCGGTCGCCGGATCCACCCCACTGCTGACAAGCACGAATTCACGGAACGGCGTATAGGCGGCCGCGTCGAGGTCGATCCCCGAAAAGACGTCGGTGCTGGTGACGTCGGTCGTGAAGCGCTTCTTGTCCTTCGTATAGTTGCCGCCGAGCGTCAGCGTCAGCCGGTCGCTGATCCCGAAATCGAGCGTGCCGAAGATCGACCAGGCGGTGTTCTTCATCCGGTAACGTTCATCCATGCCGTCGCCGGCGTGGAAGAAGGAATCGTTCGGCGCACCCAGCGCGGCCTCGAGCGTCGGAACGTCCAGCAGCCCGCCGCTGGCCGCCTGGATCAGCGCGTTGCCATAGGGACGGAAGTCGTCGCCGAAATAGATCTGACTGTGCTGCCGAATCTTCTCGTGGAAATAATAGCCGCCGATCAGAAAGTTGACCGGCCCGTCGAAGTCCGACGTCAGCCGCAGTTCCTGGGTGAAAGTGTTGATCGCGGTATCGTCCGATTTCTGCCCGATCAGGTCGGCGCCCGAGAAATCCGAATCCTGATTGGTGTCGGCGCGCACCTCGCGATAGGCGGTGATCGAGGTCAGCGCGAGCGCACCGAGATCATAGTCGATCTGCGCCGATCCGCCGTAATTCTCGATCTCGTTCGACGACAGGAAATTGTTGTAGACGCGGTAGGAAAAGGGATTGGCGGCATCGACGCTCGTCCCGCCCGCCAGCAGGTCGGTGATCGCGACCGTCGGCCCGGCGATGACGTTCGCCGCGATGCAGCAATTCTCGTCGATCTTGTCGTAATCGCCGATCAGGCGGATCGACAGCGCGTCGGTGGGCTCGAACAGCAGCTGCCCGCGCACGCCCCAGCGGTTGCGGTCGTTGACGTCCTTGCCCAGCCGCAGATCCTGCGCATAGCCGTCGCGGCGGTTGAAATTGCCGCCGAGCGAGAAAGCGACATTTTCACCGATCGGGCCGGTGACATTGCCCTTCACCGTGATCGCGTCGTAATTGCCGTAGGTCGCCTCGATCGAGCCGCCGAAATCATATTGCGGCTTTTGCGTGACGATGCTGATGACGCCCGCCGAGGCGTTCTTGCCGAACAGCGTCGATTGCGGGCCGCGCAGCACTTCGACGCGCTCGAGATTGGGCAGGTCGCCGATCTGCGCCGCCGAACGCGAGCGATAGACACCGTCGATGAAGACGCCGACCGACGGCTCGATGCCGGGGTTGTTGGCGCCGTTGCCGAAACCGCGGATGATGAAATTGGTATTGGCGCTCGACTGAAGCTGCGCCACGCGCAGGCTGGGCACCGCCGATTGCAGGTCGATGAGGTCGCGGATCTGCGAATTTTCGATGTCGGCCGCCGAGGCCACCGACACGGCGATCGGCGTATCCTGCAGCGTCTGCGACCGCTTGCTCGCGGTGACGATGATCTCGTTGCCGTAATCATTATCGCCGGCACCCGTGTTCTGGGCAGCGGCGATGGCGGGGGTCGCGGCGGCGCACAGCATCGTGGCGCCCAGCAGCATGTTGCGCAAGGTCATGATTCTCTCTCCGACCCGCGAAGCGCAGCCCACAGGGGCCTGAGGAGGGGATGCTCCGGGGGTGCCAGTGGCCCTAGCGCGCCGCCGGACACCGTCAACGCGGAGAAAGAAAAACCTTGGCTTTTCCGTCCGATAGTGGCCGAAAAGCAACAGTCCCCGTGCGAGACCCCCTACAGCCGTCCGCTGAACAGGCCGGAAACCGGCGCCATGATGAGGCTGAGCAGCAGCGCGACCACGATCGCGGCGATGATGACGACGGCGGTATAGCCCAGCGCCTTCGCTTCCGGCGCCCGCATCAGCTTTGGCAGCCCGAGGTAGAGCAGATACAGGCTGTAGAGGCCGAGCAGCATCAGCACGGCGAGCGCCGGGACGAGGCCGAAGATTCCGGCCACCCAACTCGCGGTTGCCGAATAGGCGGAGACCTTGAACGCCTGCACGCGATTGGGCGTCGCGTCGAAGGTCGGCGCGAGGGCGTCGATGATCAGCGCCAGCACGAACACGCCGACCAGCGCCGCGCCATATTGGACGAGCGCGGTGCCGAGCGCCGCGCCGACCGACGGCCGAAAGGTGAAGCCCATCGCCGAATAGCCGAAGACGGTCGACCCGATGAAGTGGGAGGCGGCGGGAATCGCCGCGAGCGGCAGGACGTGGCGGCGATAGATGTCGCCGATCGTGTCCGCCTCCGTATCGATCTTCGCCCATTCCTCCGCCGGACGCAGAAGAATGCCCTTCACGCGCGCGACGAGCGCCGGCTTGCCATCATTCGCTGTCATCTTCCTCTCCCCATTTCGCGGCTTTCGACGGAGCCATATGCGGGATTCCGGCCCGTCGCCGCTGTGCTCCATAGCACAGGGACGGCGGAAACGGGAAAGACGCGTCCGGGGCTACTCGAACCGGCCGCCGCGCCCGGCACCATCGGCGAAGCGGCCCGCGCCGGCCTTCGCCTCGGCGCGCAGCGGTTTTTCGCCCTCGCGTCCCTCAAACCGCAGCGCCTCGGCCAGGTCGAAATCCCATTGGCGATAGGCCGACGCCCGGTCGGTGCGCATGCACAGCGCCGGAAAGCGCGCGATCTCCGCCGCCAGCGCCTGCGCGGCCGACAGCGCGGCACCGTCCGGCACGACGCGGCTGGCCAGTCCCATCGCCAATGCCTCGTCCGCCGCGACCGGCCGCCCGGTCAGGATCATGTCGAGCGCCCGCCCCTGACCGACGACGCGCGGCAGGCGCACCGTGCCGCCGTCGATCAGCGGCACGCCCCAGCGGCGGCAGAAGACGCCGAAGGTCGCGCTTTCGGCGGCGACGCGCAGATCGCACCACAGCGCGAGTTCGAGCCCGCCCGCGACCGCATAGCCCTCGACCGCGGCAATCACCGGCTTCGACAGCAGCATCCGCGTCGGCCCCATCGGCCCGTCGCCCTCGGGCTCGTAGCGGCGTTCGCCCTGCCCCACCGCCTTCAGGTCGAAACCGGCGCAGAAATGGCCGCCCGCCCCGGTCAGCACCGCGACCGCGCTGTCGTCGTCGGCCTCGAAATCGGCGAATGCGGCGCGCAACGCGTCGGCGGTCGCCGGGTCGACCGCGTTGCGGCACGCGGGCCGGTCGATGGTGACGGTGCGCACCGCACCGTCGTTCGTGACGCGGACCGTCATGTCGCGGGCATCGCGCGGTCGACGATCATACGCGTGTCGATCGCGGCATCGAAGGCGCCATAGGCGCTGCCACGCGGGATCAGCCGCAGGCGGCAGAAAGCCTCCGCGAGCGGGTTGCCCTGGCCGATCAGCACCGCCGCCTGCGCCGCGAGCGCGAGCCGCTCGATCAGCAGCCGCGCGGTGCCTTCGTGCGCGGCGCGCAGGTCGATCGCGTCGATCCAGCGATCATAGGCGCCGTCGTGCCCGCGCTGCGCCGCCAGAAAGGCGTGCAATGCCTCGACCCCGTCGGGTTCGCGCGCGATGGCGCGCAGCAGGTCGAGCGCGATGACGTTGCCCGACCCTTCCCAGATCGCGTTGAGCGGCGACTGGCGGAACAGGCGCGGCATCGGCCCCGCCTCGATATAGCCGGCGCCGCCATGCGCCTCCATCGCTTCATAGACGAGGCCGGGCGCGCGCTTGCACACCCAATATTTGGCGACGGGGGTCAGCAGCCGCGCGAGGGGATCGTCCGCATCGAAAGCCTGCGCCAGCCGGAAGCCGAGCGCGGTCGCCGCCTCGCTTTCGACCGCGAGGTCGGCGAGCACCGCCGCCATCGCCGGCTGGTCGATCAGGCGGCGCTGGAAGGCTGAGCGGTTCGCGGTGTGCCACAAGGCCTGCGCGAGCGCGCCGCGCATCTGCTGCGCCGATCCGACGACGCAGTCGAGCCGCGTGTGCTGAACCATCTGGATGATCGTCGCCACACCGCGCCCTTCGGGCCCCAGCCGCTGCGCCAGCGCGCCATGATATTCGATCTCCGATGAGGCGTTCGACCGGTCGCCCATCTTGTCTTTGAGCCGCATGACACGAAAGCCCGCGTTGCGCGTCCCGTCGGGCAGCCAGCGCGGCACGAGGAAGCAGGTCAGCCCGCCCCCGGCATAGGCAAGCGTCAGGAAGGCATCGCACATCGGCGCCGAACAGAACCATTTGTGCCCCGTGAGGCTGTACCAGCCCTCCTCGCCCGTCGGCTCGGCGCGCGTCGTGTTGGCGCGCACGTCGCTGCCGCCCTGCTTCTCGGTCATCGCCATGCCAATCGTCACCCCCGCCTTTTCGGCGGTGGGGCGAACCGCCGGGTCATAGCGGCCGGCGGCGATGCGCGGCACCCACATATCGGCGACCGCCGGCTCGGCACGCAGCGCAGGCACCGCGGCATAGGTCATCGTCATTGGACAGCTCGTCCCCGAATCGGCCTGCCCGGTCAGGAAGAGGATCGCCGAATGCAGCGCATGTCCGTGCGCGCTGCCGTCCCACGCGGCCGACGCGAAGCCGCTGTCGAGCCCCAGCCGCATCAGTTCGTGATAGGCGGGATGGAAACGCACTTCATCGACGCGGTGGCCATAGCGGTCGAACGTTTCGAGCACCGGCACCTGCCGGTTCGCCTCGACGCCCCATTCGATCACCTCGGCCGAGCCGCAGCGCTGCCCCAGCGCCGCCAGCTGGTCGGCATGGCCCGCCGCCCCCGCCTGCGTCACCGCATCGACCAGCGCCCGATCGCCGGTGAACAGGTTCGTGTTTTCGAGCGGCGGCGGCTGGTTGAACACCTCGTGCGTGTCGAGCCGGTCGATCGGGCGGATGGCGGTCATCGTCTGTCTCCTCAATCTTCGACCGGCAGGCGCTTCGACACCTGGCTCGCGATCGGATCGCCGCTGTCGCGCTCGGCCACCGCCTGCTTGAAGCCGACCTCCTGCGCGCGCTCGCGGAACCATATACCCTCTGGCGAATGGCGCGAAACGCCGTCGAACAGCGTCGCGAACATCTGCGTGTTATTGAGGCCCATATTGTCATAGGCTTGATTGACGACGGTCTTCGTCATCATCAACTGGTTGCGGGGCACGCCGCGCAGCCGCCCCGCCAGCCGCTCGACCGCATCGTCGAGCTCCGCCTCGGGCACCGCCTCCAGCGCCAGACCGATGCGCGCCGCCTCGCGCCCGTCGATCAGGTCGCCGGTCATCATCATCCGCTTCGCCATCTGCGGCCCCAGCCGGTAGACCCACATCGCGGGCGTCGGCACGCCCCAGACGCGCGCGGGCGGATAGCCGATGCGCGCATCCTCCGCCATGATCAGGAAGTCGCAGCACAGCGCGATGTCCGATCCGCCCGCGACCGCGGCGCCGTGGACGCGCGCGATCGTCGGCTTGGTCGCGCGCCACAGCGCCATGAAATCCTGCGTGTTGCGCCACATCATCTGGAAATCGAGCGTCGGGTCCCACGGCATGTCCTGCGACCCGCTGATCTCTCCCTTGCGCTCGGCATAATGCTTGAGGTCATAGCCGCCGCAAAAGCCCGGCCCCGCGCCGCGCACGACGATGACATGGACGTCGGGGTCGGCCTCCGCCTTCTCGACCGCGGCGCGGATCTCGCGCGGCATGCCGTGCGCGATCGCGTTGAAATATTCGGGCCGGTCGAGCGTGATCGTCGCGACCCGGTTGTCGGTCGCATAGGACAGGGTTTCGAAACGCATGGTCAAATCTCCCGGGGAACATGGACCGCGCCCATGGCGAGCGCAGCGGCGATTTCAGCGGCGTCGAGGCCGGCGGCGGCGAGGATGGCGCGGCCATGTTCGCCGACCCGCGGCGCATGGGCATCGGTCGCCGCCCGCGCGCCGTCGAAGCGTGCGACCGCGCGGGCGCGGCGCACCGGTCCCGCCTGCGGATGGTCGGTCAGCGCGACGAAATCGTCGTGGGCGAGCTGCGCATGCCCCGGCAGCGCCGCCGAGCGGTTGGCGACGCCGCACGGCACCCCCGCCTCGGCCAACCGCTCGACCGCCTCGGCCGTCGTCATCGCCGCGACGCGCGGGGCCGAAAAGGCGCGCAGATCGTCCCAGTTGAGGAAACGCGTCGCCATGTCGGCATAGCGCGGATCGGACAGCAGCTCGGGTGCGCCGATCGCCCGCGCCCAGCCTTCGAACTCCGATTGCGACAGCATGACGACGACGATCCATCCGTCCGCCGTCGCCCAGGGACGATAGACCGCGGCGATGTTCGGCATCCGCGACGGCGCGTCGGGAAAGACTTCGGCCCCGTGCAGGTCGATCCAGCCATAAGCGACCGCCGCTTCGAGCATCGAGATATCGACCACCGTCCCCTCGCCGCTGCGCCCGCGCGCGACGAGCGCCGCGGTCGCAGCTTGCGCGGCATAGAGACCCGCCGTCTTGTCGCAGATCCACTGCGGCGCCAGCGTCGGCTCGCCGCTGTCGTCCCAGCTCACCATCCCCGATTCGGCCTGGATGATCGGGTCATAGGCGCGGGTGCCGCACATCGGCCCATCTTGCCCGAAACCGCTGATCCGCGCGATCACCAGATCGGGGCGGAGCGCGTGCAGTGCCGCGATGCCCAGCCCCAGCCGTTCCATCACCCCCGGCCGGAAATTGTGTATCAGCAGGTCGGCATGCGGAACGAGGCGGCAGAGCAGAGCGCGGCCCTCGGTGCGGGCAAGGTCGAGCGCGATCGATTGTTTTCCTGCGTTGAGCGCGACGTGCGCCGAACTGAACCCCGGCGCCGCGATCGCGCCCAGCAGGCGCGCCCGGTCGCCCTCGGGCGGTTCGATCTTCCACACGCGCGCACCCTGCTGCGCCATGATCTGCGTCGCGAGCGGTCCCGCGACAACGCTGGTCAGATCGATTACCGTGATGCCTTCGAGGGGCAGCATCTTCCTCTCCTCCATTATTTATTGCACAATAAGTCGGATATGGACGCAGAACGCAACATAATAATCGCTGGCGGCGGCACGATGAGCGCACGGATGCTGATCCTCGACCTGCTCGACACCGGCGAGCCGCCGGCCTTCTCGGTCGGCGAACTGGTGCGGGCGGGTGCCGCCTTCGGCATCGAGGCCCCGGGAATCCGCACCGCGCTGACGCGCCTCAAGACCGAGGACCGGGTGCGCGCGATCGCGCGGGGCCGTTACACGATCGGTTCGGGCGGCGCACCGCTCCAGCAGCTCATCCTGGGCTGGCGGACGCGGCTCGACCTGCGGCGGGCGTGGGGCGGCGGCTGGCTGCTGGCGATCGCGGGGCCGCTGGAACGCGCCGACCGGACGGCGTGGCGCCGCACGCTGCGCGCGCTGGACCTCGAAGGCTTTGCCGAGGCCGAAACGAACGTCTGGGCGCGCCCCGACAATCTGGAAGGCGGCGCCGAGGGGGCGCGGCAAAGGCTGGCGACGCTCGACGCGGCCGCATCGCTGTGCGTCGTCGAGGCGGCGGGGCTCGACGCGGGGCGCGCGGAACGCTTCCCGACGCTGTGGCCCGCCGACGCCCGGCGCGCGGCCTATCTGGAACTGGCCGGGGCGCTCGACCGCAGCGGCGCGCGCATCGACGCCATGCCGCTACACGCCGCGGCGGCGGAGACGCTGCTGCTCGGACGGCAGGCGATCCGCGCCATCATGCGCGATCCGCTGCTTCCCGACGCGTTCGGCCCGGCCGACGGCCTGTCGCGCCTGATCGAGGCGATGAACCGCTACGACCGCGTCGGCAAGGCGATCTGGCAAGCCTATCTGCGGGGATAAAGCGCGGCGCCTTCAGCCGCGCCTTTATCTGCACCATCCCAAATCCGTTGGGACGGTAATTTGGATACCAATGCATGGTTGTCTTGGCTCGCAAAGCCGCGTGCTCCCGCGAATGCGGAAGTCCAGAGCTTCGAAGAGCCAAGGGCGGCGCCACATCGCTCTGAGTCTCCGCCTGCGCGGGGACACGGCAAGGCTCATCCAAACATCATCACGCTCCAAACTCGACACATCAGCCCGCGACCTCGCGGCGGCGCACCATGTCGAGCGCGACGTCGACGATCATGTCCTCCTGACCGCCGACCATCTTGCGGCGGCCGAGTTCGACGAGGATCGCGCGCGTGTCGAGTCCGTGGTCGGCGGCGGCCTTTTCGGCGTGACGCAGGAAGGAGGAATAGACCCCGGCATAGCCGAGGGTCAGCGTCTCGCGATCGACGCGCACCGGGCGGTCCTGCAATGGGCGCACCAGTTCCTCGGCGGCGTCCATCAGCGCGAAAAGGTCGCAGCCATGGTTCCAGCCATAGACGTCGGCGGCGGCGATGAAGACCTCCAGCGGCGCATTGCCCGCCCCCGCGCCCATGCCGGCAAGGCTGGCGTCGACGCGGATCGCACCGTTCTGCACCGCGACGATGCTGTTCGCGACGCCGAGGCTGAGATTGTGGTGCGCGTGGACGCCGCGCTGCGTCTCGGGCTTCAGCACGCGGTCATAGGCGGCGAGCCGCGCCGCATAGCCGTCCATCGTCAGCGCACCGCCCGAATCGGTGACATAGACGCAATGCGCGCCATAGCTTTCCATCAGCTTCGCCTGGCCCGCCAGCGCTTCGGGCTCGGACATATGGCTCATCATCAGAAAGCCCGCGACGTCCATACCGATGCCGCGCGCGAACTCGATATGCTGCTTTGCGACGTCGGCCTCGGTGCAATGCGTCGCGATGCGGACCGATCGCACGCCCATTTCATAGGCGTGCTTCAGATCGTGGATCGTCCCGATGCCGGGGAGAAGCAAGGTCGTGAGCACGCTATGCTCCAGCACCTCGGCCACTGCGCCGATCCAGTCCCAGTCGGTATGCGCGCCGAAGCCATAGTTGAAGCTCGATCCTTGCAGGCCATCGCCGTGCGACACCTCGATCGCGTCGACCTTCGCAGCGTCGAGCGCCCGCGCGATCGCGCGCGCATGGTCGAGGCCGTACTGGTGGCGGATCGCATGCATCCCGTCGCGCAGCGTCACGTCCTGGATATAGAGCTTTGTGGTGATGGGGTCGAAGCTCATGCCGCCATCCTTTCGGCGATCTTCTCGGCGGTCTTCAGCGCCGCCGAGGTCATGATGTCGAGATTGCCCGCGTAAGCCGGCAGATAATGCGCCGCCCCCTCGACCTCCAGAAAGACGCTGACCTTCAAGCCCGTGAAGCTGCCGCCCATTTCCGGAATGGTCAGCGGCGCGTTGCCGCCGATGCTTTCGAACTGCACCGCCTGCTTCAGCCGGTATCCGGGGACATAGCTCTGCACCTCGGCCACCAAGGCCTCGACCGACCGGCGGATCGCGTCGCGGTCGCCGTCGTCGCACAGGCAATAGACGGTGTCGCGCATGATCAGCGGCGGTTCGGCGGGGTTGAGGACGATGATCGCCTTGCCGCGCGCCGCACCGCCGACCTCGACGATCGCCTGGCTCGTCGTCTCGGTGAACTCGTCGATATTGGCGCGGGTGCCGGGGCCGGCGCTCTTCGACGCGATGGACGCCACGATTTCTCCATAATGCACCTTCGCCACCCGATTCACCGCCGCGACGATCGGGATCGTCGCCTGCCCGCCGCACGTCACCATGTTGACGTTGGGCGCATCCAGATGCGCATCGCCGTTGATCGGCGGGATCGTGTAGGGCCCGACCGCCGCCGGGGTCAGATCGATCACCCGCTTGCCATGGGCGATCAGCACCTCGCTATGCCGCTGGTGCGCACCTGCGGAGGTTGCATCGAAGACGATGCCGATGTCGGCAAAGCCCGGCATCGCGACGAGCCCGTCGAGCCCCTCGGCAGTAATCGGCACGCCGAGCCGCTCGGCGCGTTTCAGGCCGTCGGATTCGGGATCGATGCCGACGAACGCTCCCATCTCCAGCCCCTTCGACACGCGCATGATCTTGATCATCAGATCGGTGCCGATATTGCCCGAACCGATGATCGCCACTTTGGTTTTCGTCACGATCTCAGTTCCCGTAGGTGAAGCGGCATTCGCCGATGCCCGCGACGCGCGCGACCACCGCGTCGCCGGGCGTCAGCGCGACCATCGGCCCCAGCGCGCCGGCGAGCAGGATGTCGCCCGCCTTCAGCGGCTCGCCGCGGGCCGCCAGCGTCCGCGCCAGCCATGCGGCGGCGTTGAGCGGGTTGCCGAGCGCCGCGGCGCCGACCCCGGTCGAGGCGACCGCGCCATTGACGGTCATCTCCATCGCCGCGCCTTCGAGGTCGAGCCCGGCGAGCGGCCGACCTGCGTCGGCGAGCAGGAAGAAGGCCGACGATCCATTGTCGGCGACCGTGTCGGCAAAGCTGATCTTCCAGTCGGCGATGCGGCTGTCGACGATCTCGATCGCCGCATGGACGCGTGCGACCGCCGCCGCCGCCTGTTCCGCAGTCGTCGCCGGGTCGGGCAGGTCGGCGCCAAGGATGAAGGCGATCTCCGCCTCCGCCTTCGGCTGGATCGCCCGTGCCGGGTCGAGTCGGCCGCCGTCGGCGATGCGCATGTCGTCGAACAGCACCCCGAAATCGGGCTGGTCGACGTCAAGCTGCTGCTGCACCGCCTTCGCCGTCAATCCCGCCTTGCGCCCGACGATGCGCCGCCCTTGCGCTTCCCAGAAGCGCGTGTTGATCGTCTGCACCGCATAGGCGCCGTCGGCATCGGTCGGGTCCAGCCCGTCGCGAAGCGGGGGCACTGTCCCGCCCGCATAGGCGTCGCGCAGTCGCCGCGCGAGGTCTTCGAATGTCGCTGTCATCTCGATCTCCCTGCGCGCCTGCTATCAGGGATCGCGCCGGGCGCCACCGCGCGATTGCGATTATCTCTTAATATTCGAGAGCAAGCCTGCCAAAAGGTGGCATGAATTCGCCCTCGCCCCCCGCTTACACGTCGCAGACGCTGATCAAGGGACTGCGGCTGCTCGAAGCGCTGGTTCGCGACGGCGGGCGCTCGACCCTGTCGGCGGTGGCGGCGCGGCTGGCGCTGCCGCCGCAGACGGCGCATCGCCTTGCGCTGACGCTCGAGGCCGAAGGCTATCTGGTCCGCACCGCGAAGGGCGTCTATCGCGCCGCGCCGCGCCTCGCGGCCCTCGCGCAGCCCAGCGAGCCGCGCCCCGCGCTTGCCGCCGGCCTGCGCCGCCCGCTCGCGCGGCTGGCGGCACAGTTCGGCGCCTATGCCCATGCCGGAATTCTTGAGGATTCGATGGTCACCTACATTGTCAAGGAGCGCGGCGACGCCGCCGAGCTGTTCACCGCCGAACGGATGCAGCTCGAAGCCTATTGCTCGGCGATCGGCAAGATATTGCTCGCCGCGCTGCCCGAGCCCGCGCTGGCCGCCTATCTCGCCGGCGGCCCGCTGATCGCGCTGACCCCGAACACGATCACCGATGCGGCGGTGCTGCGAGACGAGCTGGCGACGATCCGCCGGACCGGCATCGCCTATGACCGCCATGAAATCCGCAACGACCTGTTCTGCATCGCGGTGCCGCTGCCGCCGGAGGACGGGCGCATCGAGGGCGCGATTTCGCTATCCTTCCTTGGGCGCACACCCGATGCGGCGGTGCGGCGCAAGGCGATCGCGCGGCTGCGCGCAGTAGCCCGCCACCTCGCCGGAGAGGCCGGTCAGGCGGGCGCCGCCAGTTCCGCCCGCACATAGTCGACCGACCCGGCGCCGCTTGTCAGCCGCTGGGCGCCGAGCCGCCGGTTCCACCAGCTTTCGGACCCGTCGGCGAGCCGCCATTCGTGCAGGCGGCGGGTGAAGAGCTGGAGGTCATGCTCGGCGCTGATCCCGATCGCGCCGTGCACCGCGTGCGCGGTTGCGGCGACGCGCGTCGCGGCCCTGCTCGCCACCGATTTGGCGGTCGCAGCGGCGGCTAGCGAAGGCGGCCAGGCCCCGGCGCAGCCGAGCTGCGACGCGATGCGCGCCGCGACCGCCTCTTCGGCCATCGTCGCCAAATTCTGCTGGAGCGCCTGCTGGCGGCCGATCGGCTTGCCGAACTGGACGCGCTCGTTGGCATAGGCAGCGGTCATGACGACGAGCCGATCCGCCGCGCCGGCGATCAGCGCCCCGCGCAGCACCGCCGCAAGCGCGCGCAATCCCCCCGCCGGCGCCGGCAGCATCCCGTCGAGCCCGTCCCATCGCATCCGCGCCGCGAGGCTGCGGGCAACCCCTGTCGCTTCGGCCCCGTCCGCCGCGACGAGGGCGAGCCGCTCGTCCTGTTCGACCAGCACATGGCGCGCGACGAGCCCGAGCGGCACCACCACCGTCTGTCCCGGCGCCGCCACGGCGAGCGCGACCGGTCCGTCGGGCAGCGGCGCACCGGCGTCCGCCAGTAACGCCCGCGCGATCATCGTCTCGCCGACCGGCAGCGGCACCGCGTGGCGCCCCAGCGCCTGCCATAGCGGCTGCACCGCCGCGACCGGCAGGCCGAAGCCGCCCGCCGCCTCGGCAACCAGCGCGTCGAGGAACCCCGATCCGGCGACCGCATCCCATATCGCATCGATATCGCCGCCCGCCTCGACCGCGCGCACCGCGGCGGGCGCGGCGACGGTTTCGAACATCCGCTCGAAGGGCGAAAGAAGCGCGTCGTGATCCATCATCGCAGTCCCATTCCGCGCGCGATGATCCCGCGCAATATTTCCCGCGTGCCGCCGCGCAGCGAAAAGCTCGGCGCGACGTGCGTCACATAGAGCAAGGTGCGATACAGCTCCGCATCGACCGGCTCGTCCGGATGCGCGGCGAGGTCGTCGCCGATCGCGATCGGCAGTTCCTGTTCGAAGCTGGTTCCGAGGTCCTTGACCAGCGACGCCTCGACCACCGGGCTCTCGCCGAGCGCGAGCCGCGCGGTGCAGGCGATCGACATCGCCCGCAGCGTCCCCAGCCGCGCGGTGAAATCGCCGACCAGCGCCAGCGTCGCCGAATCCTCGCGCCCCATCGCCTGCAGATGCCGAACCCAAGCGTCGAGCAGCACGACGCTCGAATAGATGCGCTCGGGCCCGCTGCGTTCGAAGGCGAGTTCGGCCGTGACCTGCTTCCAGCCCTCGCCCTCCTGCCCGATCAGCGCGTCGGCGGGCAGGTCGACATCCTCGAAGAACACCTCGGCGAAATGCGCGTCGCCCGCCAGATCGGCGATCGGCCGCACCGTCACGCCCGGCGCCTTGAGGTCGATGATGAGCTGCGACAGGCCGCCGTGCCTATCCTCGCTGGTGCCCGAGGTGCGGAGCAGCGCGATCATATAGGCGCTGTGCATCGCGTTGCTCGTCCAGATCTTCTGGCCGTTGACGCGCCAGCCGCTTTCGGTGCGCTCGGCGCGGGTGCGCACGCTGGCAAGGTCGGACCCCGACCCCGGCTCGCTCATCCCGATGCAGAAGAAAATCTCGCCGCGGCAGATGCGCGGAAGATAGTCTTCACGTTGCGCCTCGGAGCCGAAGCGCAGGATCAACGGCGCGCTCTGGCGATCGGCGATCCAGTGCGCCGCGACCGGCGCACCCACCGCGAGCAGTTCCTCGACGACGACGAACCGCGCGAACGGCCCGCGTTCGCCGCCGCCATAGCGCCGGGGCAGCGTCAGGCCGAGGAAGCCCGCTTCGCCCAGCCTGCGGCTGAACGCCGCGTCGAACCCCGCCCACGACCGGGCGCGAACCGCGTCACCGCGCGCCGCGACGACTTCGGCGGCGAGCGCGCGGATCGCCGGGCGCAGCGCTTCGTCTTCGGCGGGCAGCGCCGCGAGGGTCAATGTGTCGAACACCCGTTCTTCCCTCCTCTGTCGCCGGCCGCACCGCGGCAGATGCCGCATGCCCCATCGCCGCCCCGGCAGCAATAGATATGCCAGCCTCTTTCCCGAAGGCCGATTCGGTCACCCTCGCGGCATCGCCCACGCCGCCCACAGCCAGCCGGCAATCATCAGGGCGCCGCCGATCGGCGTCACCGCGCCCAGCCACCGCGGCGCGCCCAGCGCCATCGCATAGAGGGTGGCGGCGAACAGGATCGAACCGGCCAGCAGCATCGCCGCCGGCCCGCGCGCGGCGCCCATCACGGCGAGCGCCCCGACCGCGTGGATCAACTGATAGAGGCCGCCGGTCCGCAGCCATTCGGCCTCTTGCTGCCCCGCCGCGCCATGGGCGCCGAACGCGCCCGCCGCCACCGCGACGGCCGCGGAAATCGCCGCAAACAATCCGATCATCGATCCTTTTCCTTCCTTCGCGCGGCCGCCCGATGGCGCCGCGCGTGACAAAGCCGCAAAAATCGCATAAGGGCGCCGCCAATCATGCCAGTCAAGACCCTCCCCGCCCAGCCGAAAGTCGGCATGGTTTCGCTCGGCTGCCCGAAGGCGCTGGTCGACAGCGAACGCATCCTGACGAAATTGCGCGCCGACGGCTATGGCCTGTCGCCCGATTACGCCGGGGCCGACGTGGTGCTCGTCAACACCTGCGGCTTCCTCGACAGCGCGAAGGAGGAAAGCCTCGAGGCGATCGGCGAGGCGATGGCGGAGAACGGCCGCGTCATCGTCACCGGCTGCATGGGCAGCGAGGCCGACCTGATCCGCGCGCGCTTCCCGAAGGTGCTCGCGGTCACCGGTGCCCACCAGTATGAGCAGGTGGTCGACGCGGTCCACGACGCCGCGCCGCCGACGCAGGGGCCCTTCGTCGACCTGGTGCCGGAGGGCGGGCTCAAGCTGACCCCGCGCCACTACAGCTATCTGAAGATCAGCGAAGGCTGCAACCATAGCTGCGCTTTCTGCATCATCCCCGACCTGCGCGGCCGGCTGGTCAGCCGCCGCATCGACGCAGTGCTGCGCGAGGCGGAGAAGCTCGTCGCGGCGGGGACGAAGGAACTGCTGGTGATCAGCCAGGACACCTCGGCCTATGGCGTCGATATCCGCCACGACCCGCGCGAGTGGAAGGGGCGCGAGGTGCGCGCGCACATGACCGATCTCGCGCGCGAACTCGGCCAGCTTCGGACGAGCGAAGGCCGCGCGCCATGGGTGCGGCTGCACTATGTCTATCCCTATCCGCACGTCGATGCGGTGATCCCGCTGATGGCGGAGGGGCTGCTCACCCCCTATCTCGACATTCCCTTCCAGCATGCGAGCCCGAAGGTGCTGAAGGCAATGAAGCGCCCCGCGAACGAAGCGAAGGTGCTCGAACGGTTGGCCGCGTGGCGCGCGATCGCGCCCGACATCGCGGTGCGGTCGAGCTTCGTCGTCGGCTTCCCCGGCGAGACCGAGGAGGATTTCCGCTATCTGCTCGACTGGCTCGACGAGGCGCAGCTCGATCGCGTCGGCGCTTTCCGTTTCGAGCCCGTCGCTGGCGCGCAGGCGAACGCGCTGCCCGATCCGGTGCCGGACGCGGTCAAGGAAGAGCGCTATCAGCGGATCATGGAAAAGACCGCCGCGATCAGCGCCGCGAAGCTCGCGGCGAAGGTCGGCCGTACCCTCCCCGTCATCATCGACGAGGTGGGCGAAGCCGACGAGGATGGCAGCATCGGCGCCACCGGCCGCAGCCAGGCCGACGCGCCGGAGATCGACGGCCATGTCTACCTCCGCGACGTCGCCGCAGGGCTGAAGGCGGGCGACATCGTCGACGTGCTGGTCGAGGACGCCGACGAGCATGACCTGTTCGGGGTCGTGACCGCCTGATTTCCGGGCGACATTTTTACGGGAACGCTTCGGCCCGGTCGGTGGTAGAACAGATATCGACCGGGGGCCGACATATGCGGATAGCACAGCGACTGCCATATCTGATCGTCATCGCGACGGCGCTTGCCGGCTGCAAGGCGCAGACGGTCGCGGACATGGCGCCGCCCCGCGCCACCGACACCGCGCCGACACCGAAGCAGACCTCGCTGGTCGCGGTGCCGATCGACGCCGACGCAGCGGCGCTGCGCACCGCGCTCGAACGCGCGGTGCCGCGCACGCTGTGGACGATCGACCGACGCGAACCGAAGTGCGTGCCGCCGCAGGACGTCAAGGTTTTCGGCAAGAAGGTGAAGGTCACGCCGCCGATCGCCTGCACCATCGTCGGGCAGGTGACGCGCGGCCCCCTGCGGCTGCGCGGCGAAGGGCAGGAGATCGTCGTCGACGTGCCGCTGAACGCGCGGGTCAGCGCACGCGACGTCGGCGGCGTCCTGAAAGGGGAGACTGCGACCGGATCGGCGATGGCGCACGCGCGCATCCGCGTCGAACTGACCCCCGACTGGCGGCTGCAGGGCAAGGCGCGCATCGCCTATGGCTGGACGAAACCACCGGGGATCGACTTCCTCGGCCGGCGCATCACCTTCACCGACCAGGCCGACGCGAAGCTGAAGCCCGTCGTGCGCGATGTCGAGCGCGAGGTGAACCGGGAGATCGCCCGGGTCGACGTGAAGCGACAGGCCGCCGACATCTGGCGGCGCAGCTTCACCACCCTCGAACTCAATCGCGAGAATCCGCCGGTGTGGATGCGCCTGACGCCGCAGCGCCTCCTCTATGGCGGCTACCGCGTCGACGGACAGCGCATCAAGCTGAACCTTGCGCTCGAGGCGATGACCGAAAGCTTCGTCGGCGATCGCCCCGCCGACCCTGCGCCGACGGCGCTGCCGCGGCTGGTGCACGAAACGCCGCGCCCGCACCTCGACGTATTCGTGCCCGTCATCGCCGATTATGCGGAACTGGAACCGGTGATCCTGCGCGCGCTGGTCAAACGGTCGGCGCAGCCGTTCGAGGTTCCGAAGGTCGGGCCGGTGATGGCGAAGTTCTACAAGGTGACGGTCTATGGCGCGCCGGGCGGCCGCGTCGCGGTCGGCGTCTCGGTCACAGCGCAGCCGCAGCGCATCCCGCAGGGGCCGACGCACGGCCGCATCTGGGCCACCGCGATCCCTGTGAACGATCCGGGGTCGGCCGAGGTCCGCTTTGCCGATCTGACGATTCTGGGCGACACCGACGGGATCGGGGGCGATCTGCTGCTGAAGCTTGGGCAAAGCCCCGGCTTCTCGACCCTGATCGCGTCCGCGCTGACGCAGAATTTCACCCGCGACGTGGAAGAACTGGAAGGCAAGATCCGCCGCGCGGTCGATCAGCGGCGCGAGGGCGATTTCGAGATTCGCACGACCGTCACGGGCTTCGAGACCGGCGAGATTAAGGCCTATGGCGCGGGCCTCTATCTGCCGGTCCGGATGAGCGGATCGGCCAGCATCGCCTATCGACCCGCCCGATAGTCAGCCGGCCACCGTCTCTTTGTGGAGAATGCGGCCCGCGCCATCCGCGATCGTGAAGGTGACGCGCCACGGCACCTCGTCGGGGAAGCGCGTCCGGCCGAGCACATGGGGCTTCGCGCCGGCGACATAGCTCGCCGAATTGCGCGAGCGCGACTTGCCCGTCACCTCGACCGTATAGACATAGCGCTCGCCATGCCCCGGCCGGCCTTCGAGGGTCAGTTCGACATATCCCGCATGCCGTTCGGTCTGCAGCAGAATCGGTGAGGCGTCGCGAGATGTCATGGCGGTCGATCCCGAAGCGAGAAAAGCGGCAAGCGGTGCCGCCAACAGAAATTGCGCCGCCCGCACCCAGGCGCTCCACGGTTTCACCGGCGATTGCCCGGCTTGGGTTGCTGGACCGGCGGATCGGGCGGCCCGATCGGCAGCTGGTCGGAATCGGCGCCGAATATCCCTTCGGACCCCGGAAACTGGTTCAGGAACCGCGCCAGCATGTCGGGGCCGATCTCGCGCGCGATTAATTCAGGCGTGGGCTGCTGGCCCCGGCGGCGTATCATTTCCCAGGCCGTCGCGACCTCCCGGTACAGTTCCGCGCGCGGATGCTCCACCGTCAGCTTTTCCAGGCTGCCTTCGGGACCGCTATCGTCGCGCGGCAGGTCGATCGTGTCCGGCAGTTGCTCGACGGCGACGCTCGTGGATTTGCGGGCGTCGACCTGCTCGACCTGATCGCCGCCCTTTTCGCGGGGCGAGCCGATCTGGCTCACTGTGGTCGCCTCGCCCCCGCTCGGCGGCGGTTCCGCGGTCGGCGCGGCCAGAAGCAAGGCGAAGGCGACGATCAACGGCTTCCCGTCTGGGTGATGCCGATCGAGGCACCGCCCTCCTGAAGGATTTGTAGGATCAGGCCCGTGCCGATCTGATCGATGGCGGCCAGATTATCGTTCCCCTGCTGGGTGACGTCGAGCGCGTTCCCCGCGCCGGTCTGTGTCAGCATGGCTATATTGCCGATACCGTCCTGAAGCAGGCCGACATGGTTGGCCGCGCCGGCGTCCGCCTGCTGGGTCACCAGCGCGCTGTTCGCTTGGCCGGATTGCCATATGCTCGCGATATTGCTGCCCCCTGGCGCGCCGGTCTGGCGAACGCCGACGGTGCCGTCGCTCCCTTCCATCGCCAGCGTGACGGCGGCCAGCGCATCGCCCTGCTGGACGATGTCGGCCCGAAGCGCGTCGCCGGTCAGCGTGATGTCGACGGCCGCATGAGGAGCGTCCTGCGCCACGTCGACGCCGCCGGCGGAGCCGATCTGCTCGATCGTCACGCTCTGGCCGGGATGCTGGCCCTGCGCGACCGCGGCCGAAAGCCCGGTCCCCGACTGGTCGATCGTCGCGGTGGACTGGGCCATAGCGACGCCCGGCCCGGCCGACAAGGCCCCGGCGGCGAGAAGCCATAGATCACGGCGTTTCATCGGACTTCTCCCTGCAATAAAAAGTCCCCGGAGGGCGCCCGGGGGCGTCCTCCGGGGCGCGGGGTCACTGTGCGACGTTCGCCACGTTGAACGATCCCGACTGAAGAACGGTCGAGACGTTTCCGTTGGTGAGCTGCGTCACATTCGCGGTGTTGTTGTTGCCGCTCTGATCGACCGACGAAGTGTTGCCCGAACCAAATTGCAGGACGAGCGCATATTGCGAGTTGCCTGCCTGGGTCACGGTCGAGCTGTTGTTGTCGGCATACTGGCCGACACCGGCATAGCTGCCGCTGCCGGTCTGGACGATCGACGAGCTGTCGAAATTGCCCGTCTGCTCGTTGACCGCGACATGGTTGTCGCCATCCTGGTCGATCGACGACGTGCCGTCATTGCCATATTGGTAGATCGCCGCAGAGAAATTCTCCGTCGGCGGGCTATCCTCGCGCTGGATGATGCTGCCCGTATTGCGGTTGCCGACCTGATAGACCAGGGCGTCGCTGTCCTCGGACCGCTGGACGATCGATGCGTCATTGTCGTCGCCGGCAAGCTGCCAGACATAAGCGACCGAACGGTTGCCGTGGTTCAGCACGCTCGACACGCTGTTCGTGCCCCACTGCAGGACCTCCGCATAGCCGTCGTTGGCCCGCTGGAAGACTTCGGAGTCGTTGCCGTCCCCGGACTGGTCGACATAGACCGACGAATTGATCGGCCGGATGCCGCCCGGCGACGTCTGGTCGACAAGGCTGCTGTTGCCGTTGCCCGACTGGTCGACGGTCGCCAGCACCGATTCGCCGTCCTGGACGATGTCGGAACTGTTGCCGTCGCCGCTCTGGTTGACGTCGGCGTCGTCGTCGGTTCCGGTCTGCAGGACGGTCGAGAAATTGTCGGCCCCGCTCTGCACGACATAGGCCTCGCCGACGTCGCCGATCTGATCGACCGTGCTGTCGTTTCGCAGCCCGGTCTGCGTCACCTCGGCGATCTGGCTGCCGGTGCCGCCCTGGTTGATCATGCTGTTGTTGCCGTAGCTGTCGTCGGTCAGCGCCGCCGTCGCATCGCCCTGAACCACCGTCGCGCTGTTGCCGTCGCTGGTCTGGTTGATCGTCGAGGACTGCCAGTCGTCGACCTGCGTCACGTCGGCATTATTGTTGTTGCCCGACTGATTGACGAACGATTCGGTCTGGATCGCGATGGTCGACGTGTCCTGCGATACCGTGGCGACATTATTGTCGCCGGACTGGTCGACCTCCGACACGTTGATCGGGGTCGAACCCGATCCGTCGTCGGCCTGGGTGACGTTGGCGAGGTTGTTGGCGCCGCTCTGGGTGACCAGCGAATCGCCGCCGTCCAGCGAACCCGTCTGGTCGACATTGGCGGTATTGCCGGTGTTCGACTGGTTGACGGTGCTGACCGATTGGGCGAGCGCCGGTCCGGCGATTGCTAGCGCGAGAACAGAAGCCGCGCTCATCATCATCTTCTTCATCTTCCTGCTCCTTGGCTTTTGCGGCAGGCGATGCGCCTCCGCAATACAAAGGCCGGATCCGTTGCGTCATCCAGCGCCGGCCCCGCTGGTTGCCGACGGGAAGAGAGAACGCGGTCGGGTGCGACGGCGACGGGGGGGTATCGGCGCCGCCGCACCTTGCGATTCCGCCGCGGCTGCGATATGAAGCCGGACGGACGCTCGCGTCTGGCGAGGTTTCCCGTAAACCTTGCCAAGTCCGGTCTCGTCGACATCACGATGCCAATCAGAGTGTCGACGGGACCGCCTTTCGTGCCCGGATGATCCGGGCGATTCCTTCTATTCCCCTCCCTTGTTCGGCTGGGCCGTGACGTTCGTCGTATCCAGCGTGTTTAGCGTCGGTATGGGCGGCGCGGGTTGCGCCGGTCCGGTCGGGCGTGCAGCCGGCTGCGCGGGCCGCGCCGAAAGCTGCGGTGCATCGCCGCGATGCGCCGGCGCCGCTGGCGCACGCGCCTGGACATAGCCGGGCGTGCATGCGCCGGTGATCGTGCTGCCATCGGTGCGGCGCACCAGTTCGACCGCCTCGGGTTCGATATTGTCGCGGCGCGCATAATATTGGCGGAGCAGCTTTTCGCCGAACTCCGGCTGCGTCGACATGCACCACAGATCGCGCCCCGCGCCTTCGATGATCAGGCCGTAGACCGCGGATTCGATCGCCTGCTGAAGCGCAAGAGCGTCGGGCTCGTTGGTCGCGACACCGCCCTCCAGTTCGAGTAGGTCCTTGAACGCGACATAGCGGAAGGCATTGGCGTCGAGCCCGATCGACGCGATCGACTTGCGTACGCTGACGGTCAGCAGCACCTCGCCCGTCTTCACGCTGACGGCACGGAGATAGACGGTCACCGTATCCTCGCGATATTTGGTGCTGCCGCCGATGCCCAGGAACCGCGCGCCGATACCGCCCGACTTGGTGTTGGTATCGTATCCGATGATGCCGCCTTCCAGGATGACGCCCGCGAAAAGCAGCGGGGGAAGCGCCTGGCGATTGAGTTTCGTCTCGCCCAGGTAGGACGCCCGCATCTCGCGGATCACGGCGCGCTCGCGCAGCAGATTGTCGAGGCGCTCGCGCTCGATGACAGTGAACCAGCGCCCGCGCCCCGATTCCTGCAGTGCCTTGACCAGAATCGAGGTCGCACCCTGCGTGACCGCGCGCGACAGCGTCTGGACCCCTTCGGTGGGTTTGAACTGGCCCGTCTGATCGGCGAAATTATAGACCGCGACCGAGATATTATCGCCGGGTGCCGGCAGGCTCTGCAAGGTGTGGGTCGCGGGGGTCGGCAGCACCGGCTGCGGCGCCGACCAGCTCGCCCCGTCGTTCACGGCGCACGCGCAGAGCAGCGTCGTGGCCGCCGCTACGACGGCGGTGCGAAGGCGCAGGGGAGAGGTCATTCGCCCGGTCCCGTCAGGCCGCCGTCATCGCTGCCTTGCAGCAGCGGGATGACGATCTCGGTCACGCTGCCGTCGGCGTTGTTGGTGATCGTCAACGTGACCGAATCAAGGCCGCGGACGAAGGAAATCTCCTGGTCCCCGAACTGGATCAGGCCGCTGTCCTGCGCGTTCTCGCCAAAGATGATGTCGGTGATCTGGGTGGCCAGAGACGACAGCAGGCGGCTTTGCAGCGTGCGCAGGAACTGCTGCGCCGGATCGGTCGAGGTGACGGCGTTCGGGTCCTTATATTTGTTCTGCGCGGAGGCGATGCCCAGAAGGTGGGCGGAATTGAAGGGGTTGCCGCCGAACGAGGGATTGACGGGCGTGTAGACGATGTCCTGCGCGTGCCCCCCCGCCGGCATCAGCACGGCACACGCCCCCAGCGCCGCTGGCGCGGCCCACTTCGCCCGGAAAATCATGGCACGTCCTCCGCCTGCTATCCCCGCCGCAAATTCGCGACCCGCCTGCCGGTCGCCCGGAAAGCGTTTGAGGCTCGGGGTGCTTCGACCAACCGCCCGTTATCGCGACGTGGAGAGCCGAAACATTTGTCGCGGCAGCCGATTGGCAACCGCCGAAGTGGATGACGCTATGCCAGGATGGGCGAGTCGCCTACCCGTACCACTACGGATGGTGGCTTTACGGGTAGATGGCTAAGGGAGTAATAGGCCAAAGACGTCATACGAGGTCGCCCGACGAAGTTTCGAAAGCAAATCATCGAACAACGGTTGGGAGTTAGGGAGATGAAACACGACCTGGTCCATGTCGTTGACGACGACGAGGCCGTTCGCAACACGCTCTCCCTCCTGCTTCACGCCAATGGCTACCGGGTGCGGCCATGGTCCAGCGGCGAGGCGATGCTGGCGAACGATTTCGACAGCGAGCCGGCCTGCGTGCTGATCGACCTGCGCGCGCCGACCGCGGCGGACCTCGACCTTCTGGAAGCCATCAACCGGCGCGGCACGATGGTCGCGACGATCATCCTTTCGGAACAGGCGGATGTTCGGACCGCCGTCGCCGCCCTGCAACGCGGCGCCGCCAATTTCATCGCGATGCCCGCCGAAAGCGAATTGCTGCTGAACGGCATCCGCGACGTTCTCGGCTCGCTGCACAATCGGCAGGCGGCGGACGCGCGGCGCCGCGACGCGATCGCCCAGCTCGGCAAGCTGTCGCCCAGGGAGCTCGAGGTGCTGTATGGCGTCGCCAGCGGCAAGCAGAACAAGGTCATCGCGCTCGAACTGGGGATCAGCCCCCGTACGGTGGAGGTCTATCGCGCGAACATCATGGAAAAGATGAACTGCAGGACCCTCGCCGGAATATTGAGAATCGCATTCATTGCCGGACTGCTGGAGGACAACGTCATCGCGGGCGCCGCCTGATCGTGGCGGCACGGGTCGTGCGAGACCGGCGATAGCGGCTCCGCGATCAGAAAAGCCGCGTCAACGAATAGAAGATCGCTGCGACCACCGCGCTCGCGGGAATGGTGATGAACCAGGCGACGACGACGTTGCTCGCGACGCCCCAGCGCACCGCGCTCGCGCGGCGGGCGACGCCCGCGCCGATGACGCTGCCGGTGATGGTGTGCGTCGTCGACACCGGGATGCCGAACCAGCTTGCCGCGAACACCATGATCGACCCGCCGGTCGACGCGGCGAAGCCCTGATGATGCGACAGCTTGGTGATGCGCCCGCCCATCGTCTCGATGATCTTCCACCCGCCCGACAGCGTGCCGAGCGCGATCGCGACATAGCAGCTGATCGCAACCCAGTGCGGCACGTGGAATTCGCCGTCCAGATAGCCGGTCGAATAGAGCAGCACCGCGATGATCCCCATCGTCTTCTGCGCGTCGTTGAGTCCGTGGCTGATCGAATAGGCGGCCGAGGAGAAGAGGTGGAGGCGGCGAAAGCTCTTCTCGGCGAATTTCGCGGTCGCGCGGCGCAGCGCCCAGCTGCTCGCGAGCATGACCAGCATCGCCAGCAGCATGCCGAGCATCGGCGACAGGAAGATGGCGATCACGGTCTTGTTGAGCCCCGACCACTGGATGCCTTCGAAGCCCGCATGCGCGACGCCCGCCCCGACGATGCCGCCGACCAGCGCGTGGCTCGACGAGGAAGGAATGCCTTTGATCCAGGTGACGATGTTCCAGAACATCGCACCGACCAGCGCGCCGAACACGACCGCGGGCGTCACCAGATTCTTGTCGATCAGTCCGGCCCCGATCGTCTCCGCGACCCGGTGCAGTTCGGGGAAGCTGATCGACAGGAAATAGGCCGCGAAGTTGAAGAAGGCGGCGAACATCACCGCCTGCACCGGCCGCAGCAGGCGCGTGGCGACCACCGTCGCAATGCTGTTCGCGGCGTCGTGCAGCCCGTTCAGGAAGTCGAACGCCAAAGCGAGCAGGATCAGCCCGGCGAGAAGGGGAAAGGCCAGTTCGTGCATGGGCCTATCCGTCCAGTGCCAGAGAGCCGTTCGTGTCGAGCGAAGGCGGGACACCCCCCGACCCCGTACGGTCCCGATGGGCATCTCGACATCGTTTATCCTGAGCGCCTGCAAGGCAGCCGAAGGGCTCGATGCGAACGCGATTTTTCATGCCGGGCATGTCTTCCGTCCGCTCACGCGTGATCGATGACCAGGCCATCGATCTCGTTCGCGACGTCCTCGAAGCGGTCGACGACGCGTTCGAGATGGCTGTAAAGCTCGCGCGCGATCATGAAATGGATGGTGTTCGTCGCGCCATGTTCCTTGAACAGGCGGCGGAGGCCCGCGTCGTGGATCTCGTCGGCATGCCCCTCCATGCGGACGAGCCGCTCGGTCAGTTCGTGCAGGCGCGCGCCGTTGGCGGCGACGTTGCGCAGCAGCGGCAGCGCCTCGACCGTAAGCCGCGCCGCATCGACGATGATCGCGGCGATGTCGCACATCTCGGGCTCGAACGTCTTGACGTCGTAGAGGTCGATGGCGCCGGCGGTCTTCTGCATCTCGTCGATCGCATCGTCCATCGAGGCGATGAGGTCGGTGATCGCGCTGCGGTCGAAGGGGGTCAGGAAGGTGCGGCGCACCGTCTGCAGGACCTCGCGCGTAATCTCGTCGGCGTCATGCTCGCGCTCGACAATCTCCTGGACGTGATCGGCCATCCCCTCGCCGCCCTGCAGCAGCCGCGCGAGCGCCTCGGCGCCCGCCGCCAATGTCGCCGCATGCGCCTCGAACAGGTCGAAGAAATTGCCCTGCCTCGGCAGCAGGCGCTGGAACCAGGCAAACATGCGATTGACCCCTGTCTTTTCGGCCACGTGGAACATGAACCCCGACCGCTGCGCCGCGGCGCGAAAGCCGCTGTCCCCGAACGACCGGATCAGCGCCTGAAGGTCGGGCTCGTCGACCGACGCCGCCGCCGCGTCGAAGGGGAACCAGCGCCGTTCGCGCTCGTCCATTTCCTTCCATTCGTCGAGTTCGCGCGTCACCGCGAGCGGAAACACCTCGACATCGTACATGATCGCCGCGCCGTTCGGGCGGCGCTTGCGGTATTGGAAGCTGCCGATCGGCGTCGGACAGACCGCGCCGACCACCCCGGCCTCCTCCTCCGCCTCGACCGCGGCGGAGGCGTGCCGTTCCATGCCGTTCAGCGGATTGCCTTTCGGGATCACCCAGCGCCCGGTCCCGCGTGAGGTGATCAGCAGAATCTCGGTCGGGCCGTCCATGCCTGGCCCGCCGAATCGATAGGGAAGGACAGCGATCTGCCGCATGTCGTCGGCGTTTACCCCTTGCGGTCCGCGCAAGCGAACCCGTGATTGCGAATTGGTGACGCCCCTATGACAATATTGTGACAGCGGCAATGGCGCATGGTGTCGAGCCCGGTTTCCGTACCCGTCAATTCGATTGCAAAATGCAACGCTGTGCGTAAGCTGTTTGCCAAAGACGAACGGGAGACGACATGATGGCTGGCAGCGCGACCCTTGATCGCAGCGAACGGACGGCGGCCGCCCCCGTCGATCAGGATGTGCTGATCGTCGGCGCGGGCATCTCCGGCATCGGCATGGCCGTGCATCTTCAGATGAACTGTCCCGACCGCAGCTTCGCGCTTGTCGAGCGGCGCGCGAATCTGGGCGGCACCTGGGATCTGTTCCGCTATCCCGGCATCCGCTCGGACAGCGACATGCACACGCTGGGGTTCATCTTCGAACCGTGGAAGCATGAAAAGTCGATCGCCGACGGTCCGTCGATCCTCGCCTATCTGAACCGCATCGTCGACGAGCGCCATATCCGCGACCATATCCGCTTCAACCGCAAGGTGGTCGGCGCCGACTGGAGCAGCGCCGAGGCGCGCTGGACCGTGACGCTGGAAGATGACGCGGGCGCGACCACGACGACGACCGCGCGCTGGCTCTATCTCGGCTCCGGCTATTACGACTATGACGAGCCCTATGACGCGCATTTCCCGGGGCGCGAGGATTTCGCGGGCCAGATCGTCCATCCGCAATTCTGGCCGAAGGATTTCGACTATGCGGGCAAGAAGGTGGTGGTGATCGGGTCGGGCGCGACCGCCGTGACCATTGTTCCGTCGATGACCGAAAGAGGCGACGGCAAGGGCGCGGCACATGTGACGATGCTCCAGCGCACGCCGACCTGGTACGCGATCCGTCCGGCGAAGGACGGGATCGCCAATTTCCTGCGCAAGATCCTGCCCGAAAAGCTCGCCTACAGCATCACGCGCTTCAAGAATATCCGCCTGCAGGACATCGTGTTCCGCCGCGCGCGCGAAAAGCCCGAGAAGGTCGCCGATTTCCTGACCAAGAAGCTTAAGCAGGCGCTCGGCGACAAATATGATCCGGTCGCTTTCACTCCGCCCTACAATCCATGGGACCAGCGCCTGTGCCTCGTCCCCGACGCCGATTTCTTCGAGGCGATGAAGGCCGGACAGGCATCGGTCGTCACCGATCATATCGAGCGCTTCGACCGGACCGGCATCCAGCTCAAATCGGGCGGGCACCTCGACGCCGACATCATCATCACCGCGACGGGCCTCAAGCTCGCGGTCGCGGGCAAGATTCCGGTGCGCGTCGATGGCGAGACCGTCGATTGGAGCCAGCATTTCTACTACAAGGCGTGCATGTTCTCGAACGTGCCGAACTTTGCGGCGGTGTTCGGCTATCTCAACGCGAGCTGGACGCTGCGCGCCGACCTCGTTTCCGAATATGTCTGCCGCGTCCTCAACCATATGCGCGATACCGACACCACGGTCGCGACGCCGGTGCTCGAAGACCCGTCAACGCTGGTCGAGGACGACATCTTCGACTTCTCGTCGGGCTATATCCAGCGCGCGCTACACATCATGCCGAAAAGCGCGGTCGACATGCCTTGGCGGCTCAGCCAGAATTATGTGCGCGACCGCGTCGACATGCGTACGGGCACGATCGCCGACGGCATCCTGACCTTCGGCCACGCGCGCAAGGCGGCGGCATCGCCGCCGGCGGAACTGGAGGCGGCCGAGTAATAGGCCACCGCCGTCAATCGACGTGCTCGGGCTTGCCCTTGCGCGCGCCCCTGGCAAGCTCTTCGAGCTGCTTTTCGCTCATGCTGTCGACCATCTCGCGCGACGCGCCCTTCAGGTCGGACTTAGGGGTGTCGCCGCGCTTGGCGCTGAGCGCGGCGCCGGCGGCTTTCTGCTGAGCCTTGGATCTGGCTGGCATGACCTGTCTCCTGTCTGCCCCCGCTATCCGTTAACGCCCCCTATCCGTTAACGATCGTCCCACCGTTGGGATGCAACACCTGACCCGACATATAGCTGCTGTCGTCGCAGGCGAGGAACAGGAAGCAGGGCGCCACCTCATTGGGTTCGCCCGGCCGCTGCATCGGCGTGCTCTCCCCGAAATGCGCGACCTTGTCGGCGGGGGCGCCGCCGCGCGGGTTCAGCGGGGTCCAGATCGGCCCCGGCGCCACCGCGTTGACGCGGATTCCCTTCGCCACCAGATTCTCGCTCAACGACCGCGTGAAGGCGGTGATCGCCCCCTTGGTCGCGCTGTAGTCCAGCAAGCCCGGCGAACCCTGGTACATCGTCACGCTGGTGCAATTGACGATCGCCGCGCCCTTGCGCAGATGCGGCAGCGCCGCCTGCACGAGGTAGAACATGCCGAAGATGTTGGTCGCGAAAGTGCGCTGAAGCTGGTCGGGGTCGATGTCGCGGATGTCCTCCGCCGGATGCTGTTCCCCCGCATTGTTGACGAGTATGTCGAGCCGCCCGAAGCGCTCGATCGTCCGCTCGACGATCTTCGCGCCCGCCGCGGGCTTGCCGACATCAGCCTTGACCGCGATCGCGTGGCGCCCCTCGCCCTCGACGATCGCGACGCTGTCCGCGGCGTCCGCCTTGTTGTCCTTGTAGACGATCGCGATGTCAGCGCCCTCGCGCGCGAAAAGCGCACAGACCGCGCGGCCGATGCCGCTGTCGCCGCCGGTGACAATGGCGACCTTGCCGTCGAGCCGGCCCGATCCCGGATAGCGCGGTTCCCACCGGGGCGGGCGGTCGAGGTCGGATTCGCGGTCGCTGGGCGGATCGGCGATCGTCTTCGCCTTGCCGACCGCCTTTTCGAGCTTCGCCGCCGCGCGCTTCTTGCCGCGCTTCTCGGTGGGGGTTTCGCCGACCTTGCCGGCCTTGGGCTGCTTGGCCATCGTCGCTATCCTCGTGTTGCCGGACGGAAATCGCCGCGATATTCGGGCTTGAGCGCGTGGATCAGCGCCGCCGACATCGGCAGGTCGATCCTGTAGCTGCCCTCGACATAGGGGCCCACTTCATAGGGACCGATCCCGATCGTCAGCCGGTCGAGCTTCTTCCCGTCGGACGAGCCGAGCCAGATCGTCTGCGCCGACGCCACCGGGCATTTGCCGGAAACGCTGTCGGTATCGCGGTTCCATTCGACGCCGCGTGCGGTCTTGGCGCGCTCGACGCCGGCGCACAGGTCGTCGTTCGCCGCCTTGTCGAACGCCGCGCCGCTCGTGAACATGTCGAGCGGCTTCAGCCGCGTCGCCTTGTTACGGTCCCACACCAGCGTGTCGAAGCTCTGCATCCCGTGCGCGCCGCCCATATAGGTTCCGATCTCGGCCGACAGGCTCAGGAAGCGCGGCGTATCGGTGACACGCTGCCAGCTCTGGAGGTGGCTGTGCGCGTGATAGGGAAACCCCTCCTTCGCCGCCGCTGCCCTGTCGCGCTCGGCCGCCGCGACCAGCGCCGCGCGCTGGACCCCGCGGTCGTTGTCGAGCCATGCCGCAAGCCCCGCAATGCGCGCCGCCTCGACCGGATAGCTGTACGCGAATTCGATGAGGTCGGTCTTTTCCTCGACCTTGGAGGCTGTCGCTTCCTTCGCCGCGACATCGGCGGCACCGTTCAGCGGCGCGCCCGGGACCGACGCCGCGGCCTCCTTTTCGGCGCGGGTCGGCGCGGCCTTTTCCGAACAGCCGGCGACAAGCAGCGCGCCCATGCACAGGAGCGCCGCGGAGCGATGGGGGAATATCCTCGTCATGCGCCAACAACGCCGGGAATCGACAAAGTTTCCACGTCGGCTTAGGTAAGGCGCGCCCGGCGGCGTCGATCTTTCTTCCGTTCGTGCTGAGCTTGTCGAAGCACCGTCCTTCTCTCTCCTCAACGCTGAAAGAAAGAACGGCCCTTCGACAAGCTCAGGGCGAACGGCGTGGATCGGATGCGCCGCATTTTTATGCAGGACCGCCATGTTCGATTATTCCGACCTGATCCAGCCCGACAAGGGGCAGGACGCCCGCACCATCCATCTGGTCGACAAGACAAGCTATGACGATTGGCTGAAGGGGCGCAGCGCCCGCGAACGCACCGCCCTCGCCGCCGCCGGCTACAAACCCGACGGCTACGCTCACGCCATTCTGCCCGGCGACGAT
Source organism: Sphingopyxis sp. MG (assembly GCF_002953155.1). NCBI lineage: Bacteria > Pseudomonadati > Pseudomonadota > Alphaproteobacteria > Sphingomonadales > Sphingopyxidaceae > Sphingopyxis > Sphingopyxis sp. MG. The sequence goes on along the minus strand of NZ_CP026381.1, from coordinate 840,353 downwards.
GCCGAAAGCTGGTCGGTGGTGACCGCGGTCGCCAATGTCGACAGCCTGTCGGCATGGTGCCTCGCCAAGCTGGCGCAAACGCTGCCCGAAGGCCGCTACCGCGTCGAAGGCCGCCAGCCCGGCAAGGCGCTGTTCGGCTGGCTGAGCGGACAATATCGCTTCGACACCTATCGTTCGAAGGCCGAAGCACGCGGGGGCCGCGTGCTGCTGACCACCGACGTCGCGGCGATCGCGCCGGCCGTCGCCGAGATGCGCGGCGTCGCGCTGGTCCGCGACCTCGTCAACACCCCGGCCGCCGACATGGGCCCCGCCGCACTCGAGGCCGCGGCCGAGCGCATCGCCAGGGCGCACGGCGGGACGCTGACGGTGACGAAGGGCGAAGCGCTCGAACAGGGTTATCCGATGATCCACGCGGTCGGCCGCGCCGCCGCGCGCCACCATGCGCCGCGCCTGATCGAGATCGTCTGGGGCAAGGAAGATCATCCGCGCATCGCGCTGGTCGGCAAGGGGATCGCGTTCGACAGCGGCGGGCTCGACATCAAGCCCGCGGCGGGGATGCGGCTGATGAAGAAGGACATGGGCGGTGCCGCGCACGTTCTCGCGCTCGCCGAGCTCGTCATGGCGACCGGCCTCCCCGTCCGCCTGCATTGCCTCGTCGCGGCGGCGGAGAACGCCATATCGGCCGACGCCTTTCGCCCCGGCGATGTGCTGCGCAGCCGCAAGGGGCTGACGGTCGAGATCGGCAACACCGATGCCGAGGGGCGGCTCGTGCTCGCCGATGCGCTGGCGAAGGCAGGCGAGGATGCTCCCGAGCTGGTCGTCGACTTCGCGACGCTGACCGGCGCCGCGCGCGTCGCGCTCGGCCCCGATCTTCCGGCGCTCTATGCGAACGACGACGTGCTTGCCGACGAGTTGCTGAAGGGCGGCGTCGAGCGCGACGATCCGCTGTGGCGGATGCCGCTGTGGGATGGCTATGCCGACCTTCTCGAAACCGATATCGCCGACCTCGGCAATGCTGGGACATCAGCGTTCGCGGGGTCGATCACCGCCGCGCTGTTTCTCAAGCGCTTCGTTCCGGAAGGCGCGGCCTGGGCGCATTTCGACACCTTCGCGTGGCGCCCGTCGGCGAAGCCCGGACGGCCGAAGGGCGGCGCGGCGCTTGGGCTGCGCGCGGCCTGGGCGATGCTGCAAGGACGCTACGACCGGCGCGGCAAGGCCTGAACATCCTTGATAAAGCGCGTCCCGCTGGTCTAATGGCGCGCGATTGTCCGTCCCGGCGGACCTCATCCATTTTCAGGACGGCTAGTGAAAGCAGAGATTGGCGATAAATCCGCGGCGAGCCGGGTACGCATGGGGCGCCCCGGCGCGGCCGGTGCGGGCCGCGACCGCTTCGCCCTCGCCGGAACGTCGCAGCCGTTCGACCCCCGCGTCGTCGCGATCCGCCCCGACCTCGCCGACATCGCGGTCGCCGGCCACTATTTCGCCCCGCACTATGCCGCGCCGATGATGCGGAGCTGCGTGCTTCCGGCGACGGCGCTGCGCGCCGACCCGGCGCCCGACGCCCGGCAGACGAGCGAGTTGCTGTTCGGCGAGGCCTTCGCGCTGCTCGACCTCACCGGCGGCTGGGCGTGGGGCTACAGCCTTGCCGATCATTATGTCGGCTATCTCGCCGCCGAAGCGCTCGGCGCGCCGATCGCCCCGACCCACCGCGTCACGGCCGCCGAGGCGATCCTGCACAGCGCGCCCGACGCCGCCAGCGGCGGATCGGCCATCCTGCCGCGCGGCGCGCTGGTCATGGGCGAGGAGCAGGGCGAATGGCTCGCGACGCCGCACGGCTTCCTGCCCCGCGCCTCGCTGGTCGAAGCGGACGGCCGCGACGACGATCCGGCCGGCATAGCCGAAGCGCTGGTCGGCGCACCCTATCTGTGGGGCGGCCGCACCGCAAAGGGCATCGACTGCTCAGGGCTCGTCCAACTGGCCTGGAGCGCGGCGGGCGTTCCGCTTCCGCGCGACAGCGACCTGCAGTTCGCGGCGCTCGGCCCCGACAGGGCGGTCGATCCGGCCGCTCTCGCGCGCGGCGACCTCGTCTTCTTTCCCGGCCATGTCGGCATCATGACGGACCCCGAAACGATCGTCCATGCGAGCCGGCATTGGGGCGCGGTCAAGGCCGAGCCGCTCGCCGATCTGGTCGCGCGCGTCGCGGCCGAAGGCAAGGATCCGCCGATCATCGGCGCCCGGCGGCCGGGGCAGGCATGACACACACGGTCTTCATCGACGGCGCCGCCGGAACCACCGGCCTCGAGATCGCCGAGCGGCTCGCGGGACGAACCGAATTCGCCCTGCTCACGCTCGACGATGCGCGGCGCAAGGACGCGGCGGCACGGCGCGAGGCGCTGAACGCCGCCGATTTCGTCATCCTCTGCCTGCCCGACGACGCGGCGCGGCAGGCGGTGGCGATGATCGACAACGACCGCACGCGCGTGATCGACGCCTCGACCGCGCACCGCGTCGCCTCCGGCTGGATCTACGGCTTTCCGGAAGTCAGCGGCCATGACGCGGTCGCGCAGGCCGCGCGCGTCTCCAACCCCGGCTGCTATTCGACCGGCTTCATCGCGCTCGTCGCGCCGCTCGTCCGCGCGGATCTGCTGCCTGCCGACTGGCCCTATATCTGCCATGCGGTCAGCGGCTATTCGGGCGGCGGCAAGGCACTGATCGAACGCTTCGAGGCCGACCCCGACATCGCCTGGCGCGGCTATGCGCTGGCGCTCGGCCACAAGCATGTGCCGGAGATGCAGGCGCGCTGCGGTCTGGCGGTCGCCCCGCTCTTCTCGCCCGCCGTCGTCCCCGCGCACCGCGGCATGGTGGTCGAGGTGCCGTTGCCGCTCGCGGCGATGCCCGGCGCCGCCTCGCCCGACGCGCTGCGCGCCGCGCTCGCCGATCATTATGCGGACAGCACGGTCGTCGCGATGGGCACAGCGCCCGAAAGCGGTGAAATGCTGCTGCGCGCCTCCGACGAAGGCAGCGACCGGCTCGACCTGTTCCTGTTCGCCAGTGCCGATGCCAGCCAGGTCCGGCTCGTCGCGCGCCTCGACAATCTGGGCAAGGGCGCCAGCGGCGCCTGCATCCAGAACCTCAACATCATGGCGGGTTTGCCCGAGACCGCGGGGCTGCGCCTGTAAAGCGCCGCCGCGCTCAGTGAACGGTATCGAGCGGAGCCTCGATCGACAGATAGGTGATCAGCCGCTCGATCTGCCGCCAGCGCGCGAAATGGACGTGGTTGCCCAGCACGCGATATTGCTCGGCGCGCGCCGCCGCGGCGAAGCCCGCTTCCTCGCCATGATCGCGGATCAGCGCATCGGCTTCGTCGACCGCCGTGCGGTCGGCCAGGAAAGGTGCGGGCAGCTGCATGGAAACCCCGATCCGTTGCATCGAACCCGCCGTCTAGCGCGGCCGCATCACCGCGCCGTTCCCAACCGTGATGAACGATCCAGTAAGGTTAACGGGCACGTTCCGTCCCGCCCGCGTTTCGCGCTTTGCCGCGGCGAAGCGCCGGTGTAGACAGGCGCCATGCGCAAGATCGTCAAATATGCCGCCCTCGTCCTGCTGTTGATCCTGATCGCCGGCGGCATCGTCCTCTACATCCTGTCGCGCCCCGACGTGGCGCGCTTCTCGACCGCCGAACTCAGCGGCCGGGTGCCGGTGATGGCCTCGCAGCATCCCGAGAGCTTTCCGACGATGAACGTCCCCGAGGCGACGAGCTGGTCGGCCGGCGAAGCACCGCGGGCTGCCGAAGGCCTGACCGTCGCGCGCTTCGCCGACGGGCTCGACCACCCGCGCGCGATGCTGGTGCTGCCCAATGGCGACGTGCTGGTCGCCGAGGCGCAGAGCCCGCCGCGCGAGGATGGCGGGATCGAAGGCAAGGTGATGAAATCGCTGATGGGCAAGGCGGGTGCCGGCGGCGTGTCGGCAAACCGCATCACGCTGCTGCGCGACGCCGACGGTGACGGCAAGGCGGAAGTGCGCAGCGCCTATATCACCGGCCTCAACTCGCCTTACGGCATGGCGCTGGTGAAGGATACGCTCTACGTCGCCAACACCGACGCCATTCTCGCCTTCCCCTATGTCGAGGGCGCGACCAAGATGGCGGGCCAGGCGAAGAAGATCGCCGACCTGCCCGCAAAGGGCACCAACCGCCACTGGACGAAAAGCCTCGCCGCGGCGCCCAATGGCTGGCTCTATGTCGGCGTCGGCGCCGACAGCAACATCGGCGAAAAGGGCATGGCGAACGAGGTGAAGCGTGCCTCGGTGCTCGAGGTGCGGCCGGAGAACGGCTATGTGCGGACGTTCGCCGCGGGCATCCGCAATCCCGTCGGCCTCGCCTTCTATCCTGGCAGCGACCAGCTCTGGACCGTGGTCAACGAACGCGACATGCTGGGCAGCGACCTCGTTCCCGACTATCTGGCCGAGATCGACGAAGGCGATTTCTATGGCTGGCCCTGGTATTATTGGGGCGGCTACATCGATCCGCGCGTTGCGCCGCCCGAGGAGGATCAGCGCCAATATACCAAGCGCCCCGCCTATGGCCTCGGCGCGCATGTCGCGCCGCTGGGGATGACCTTCACCCAGGGACTCGACCTTGGCGAGCGCTGGGCGAACGGCGTGCTGGTCGCGCGCCACGGATCGTGGAACCGCGAACCCGCGACGGGCTATGACGTCGTCTTCGTCCGGTTCGGCACCAACAAGCGCCCCGCCGACGCGCTGCCCGTCATCCTCCTCGACCGCTTCCTCGCCGCCGACGGCAAGACGACGCGCGGCCGCCCCGCCGACGTCAAGGTCGCGAAAGACGGCAGCGCGCTGGTTGCCGACGACACCGGCGGCGTGATCTGGCGGATCGCGAAGGCGGGATGACGACAAGTCCTGCGTCACTCGCAGGGTTCAGCGGTAACGACGAAGCCATCCATGACGCGATGACTTGGACGGACTTCCATGTCCGTTCGTGTCGAGCGTAGTCGAGACACCCATCAACCTGGTGCAATGCTTACGGGTGTCTCGACTACGCTCGACACGAACGGGACGATGGATCGAATTCAGCCGATACCATGGATCAGCGCCAACATCATCGCCGCCATGCTCCTGCGGCCGAAGCTCAAGGCAGCGTTTTCACGCCCCGCGGCATCACACCCGCATCGGCATCAGCACATAGAGCGCCGGGCTTTTCTCGCTTTCGCGGATCAGCGTCGGCGCATTGGCATCGGCGAGATGCAGTTCGACCGTGTCGCCATCGACCTGCCCCAATATGTCGCTGAGGTAGCGGGCGTTGAAGCCGATCTCCAGCGGCTCGCTGTCGTATCCGGCGGGCAGTTCCTCGGCCGCAGTGCCGTTTTCGGGGCTGGTCACCGACAGGGTGATGCGATCCTTGTCGAGCCCGACCTTCACCGCGCGCGTCTTTTCGCTCGCGATCGTCGACACGCGGTCGACGCCCTGAAACAGGCTCTTGGGATCGACCTTCAGCAGCTTGTCGTTCGCGGTCGGGATGACGCGGCTATAGTCGGGGAAAGTGCCGTCGATCAGCTTCGACGTCAGCACCGCATGGCCGAGCTGGAAGCGGATCTTGGTCGCCGACAGGCTCACCTCGACATTGCCCTCGGCCTCGTCGAGCAGCTTGCGGATCTCGCCGACGCATTTGCGCGGCACGATCACGTCGGGCATCGCGCTCGCACCGTCGGGCCGCGTCACCGTATAGCGCGCGAGGCGGTGGCCGTCGGTTGCCGCGGCCTTCAGCACCGGCCCGCTCGCATCCTCCGCGACGTGCAGGAAGATGCCGTTGAGATAATAGCGCGTTTCCTCGGTCGAGATGGCGAAGCGCGTCTTGTCGATGATCTGGATCAGCTCGGCGACGGGCAGCTCGAAGCTGGTCGGCAGGTCGCCCTCGGCGATCACCGGAAAATCATCGCGCGGCAGCGTCGGCAGGTTGAAGTTCGAGCGGCCCGCCTTGACCTGCATCTTGCCGTCGGCGGCGGCGAGGCTGACCTCAGCCCCCTCGGGCAGCTTGCGTGCGATCTCGAACAGCGTGTGCGCCGACACGGTCGTCGTGCCGGGCGTTTCGACCTTCGCGGCGACGGTCTCGACGACCTGAAGGTCGAGGTCGGTCGCCATGAGTTTCAGCTGTCCGCTAGCGTCGGCTTCAATCAGGACGTTCGACAGGATCGGAATGGTATTGCGCCGTTCGACCACCGACTGGACGTGGCCGAGGCTCTTCAGAAGCACTGCGCGTTCGATCGTCGCTTTCATTCTTGTCCGCCATCCTGTGTCTTGCGGGAGAAGTCCCTGCGGGGGCGGGCGATTCGGCGCCCCGATTCCCTGCCCCCGAAAATGCCAACCTTCCTTACCGAACGCATCGCGCCGCGCAACCCAATGCTTGCAAAGCCGAGCGTTTCGCGCAATCGGACCGGATGCGCCCGGCGCTTTTCCTCCTCCTGCTTGCGGCGCAGCCGGCCGCCGCCTGGGCGGCCCCGCGCACCGCGCTCGGCGTCTTCGACGGCTGGGGCGCCTTTCGCGAGGCGGCGACGCCGCGCTGCTACGCCATCGCCGCGCCCGCGGCGACGATCGGCACGCCCCGCACGAAGCCCTATGCCAGCGTCGGCTATTGGCCCAAGGCGCGCATCCGTGGCCAATTCTATGTCCGCCTGTCGAAACCGCGCGGCGCCAACCGCGAATTGCGGCTGACCGTCGGCAGCCGCCGCTTCATCCTCACCGGCAACGGCGTTCATGGCTGGGCGAGCGACGCCCGCATGGACGCCGCGATCATCGCCGCGATGCGATCGGCCCCGAGCATGAGCGTCGAGAGCGGCACCGAAAGCGGCGGCGCGATCGCCGACACCTACCGCCTGCGCGGCGCGGCGACCGCGATCGACGCGGCGGCGCTGGGATGCGCGCGGGCGGGATAGCGCCTTCGCTGCGCTGTGCCTACTTCCGCGCCGCCTTAGCCTCCGGCGCCAGCGTTTCGACGACCTCGCCCGCCGCGTTGAGGAATTCGATCGCACCATAGCCTTCGGGGGTCACCGTCAGCCGCACCCGCGCCCGGTCCTCCGCATCGGCAAGCGCCACCGATGGCGTGCCGTCCGCCGCAACGTCCAGCTTGATCCGGGTCGAGGTCGCCACGCCGGGCACCAGACGATTTCCCAGCGCCGGCTCGCGAAGCGGCGGTGGCGCCTGGTTGATCGAGAAGCTCACCGCGCCGTCGGGCGCGACACGCCAGCCGATGGCATCCTGCGCCGGATGGTCGAGCGCCAGCACCGCCATGCTGCCGTTCGGCAGGTCGGCGACGCCGAACCCGCCGCGCTCGCTGCCCCTGGCATCGTAGAGGATCAGTCCCGATACGTCGAACGCCCGCTTGTACTGGATGCCGTCGATGATCGGCGCCGGCGTGTCGGCGGCCAGGGTCATGCGGATCGTTCCGTCGTCTCCGACGATGTCGATTCGCTTGGCGGTAATGCGCTCGTGATCGACCGATTCGACGCGCACGGCGGGATCGCGATCGGCGATGATCTTCTCGAGCGTCTCGATCGAAGGCGCCGCCGGCCGGGCGATCGCGGGCGCCGCGGTCAGCGATCCGACGAGCAGCAAGGGAAGGGCATATCGCGGAGGCATGATGGTATCTCGCAGAAAAGAGGAGAGGAACCGATGGAAACGACCCGGCGGGCCCGCATCCTTGCCCGGTGGCGGCCGGAACCGTCAAGCATTCGCTCCCTTTTTCTCCGAGCGGATGGATCGTTACGCCGACCGACACGGGTTCGACAGATTGTTGCGATGACGCTTGCCCCCACCCGCTTCTTTGCGCATGATCGCGGATGACTGCCGGGGACGCGTCCAGCAGAAAGACGCGCCCTGCCCGGTCGAACGATTGGGATGAGGAGACAGCAAGATGAACGCGCCCGTGCGCTGTGACGGTACCGCCCGCGAGCGGCACAAGACGCTCGATTTCATCGGTTTGCGCGCCCATGCGACGACCGTCGGGCTGATCCAGCTTTGCGAGGAGCTGATGAACGCCGGCGTGCTGAGCGCAGAGGGATTGCAGCGCATCAAGGATGCGATCCGCATGGAACTGACCGTGTGCAATGCCCGGATTTCAGGGCAGTCGAACTTCGACGACACGCTGCGCCGCCGCCTCGACGCGATCTTTCCGCAGGCGCCCGGCCGCCCGCCCGAGGAGCCGGTCGGCCCGCTCACCGATTTCGAGGAAGCGATCGAGGAAGGCCTGCCGCACTGAGATGAAGGCGGGCGATGCGCGATTGCGCAAGCCCCCCTTCCCTCCTATATCGCCGCGCATCATGCAGATTCCCGGCCATATCGACCCGGTCACGACCGGCACCGTGCCGTTGCGCGGCGGCAACCGCATCGACCTGGTCGGGTTGACGCGCGAAGGGATTCGCGCCGCGCTGGAAGAAGCCGGGCTCGACGCCAAGGCGGCCAAGCTGCGCGCCAAGCAGATCTGGCACTGGATCTATCACCGCGGCGTCACCGAATTCGATGCGATGACCGACATCGCCAAGACGATGCGTCCGTGGCTGACCGAGCGGTTCATCGTCGGCCGCCCCACCGTCGTCACCGCGCAGGTGTCGAACGACGGCACCCGCAAATGGCTGCTCGCCGCCGCCGACGGTCAGGAATATGAGATGGTGTTCATCCCCGACGCAGATCGGGGAACGCTGTGCGTGTCGAGCCAGGTCGGCTGTACCCTCAACTGCCGCTTCTGCCACACCGGCACCATGCGCCTCGTCCGCAATCTGGGGGCCGGCGAGATCGTCGGGCAGGTGCTGCTCGCGCGCGACGCACTCGGCGAATGGCCGAAGGGAACGATGGCAGGAGGCGCGGAAGACGAGGAAGACGACGCCGGCCACTACACCGCCGATGGCCGCATGCTCACCAACATCGTGATGATGGGGATGGGCGAGCCGCTCTACAATTTCGACGAGGTCAAGAGCGCGCTGAAGATCGTCATGGACGGCGACGGGCTGGCGCTGTCCAAGCGCCGCATCACCCTGTCGACGAGCGGAGTCGTGCCGATGATGGCGCGCGCGGGCGAGGAGATCGGCGTCAACCTCGCGGTATCGCTCCACGCGGTCAGCAAGGAAATCCGCGACGAGATCGTGCCGCTCAATCGCAAATACGGCATCGAGGAACTGCTCGCCGCCTGCGCCGCCTATCCGGGCGCGAACAATGCCCGGCGCATCACCTTCGAATATGTGATGCTGAAGGACAAGAACGACAGCGACGCCGACGCGCGCGAACTGGTGCGACTGCTCAAGCAGTACCGGCTGCCCGCGAAGGTCAACCTGATTCCGTTCAACCCGTGGCCCGGCGCGCCTTATGAATGCTCGCCGCCCGAGCGGGTGCGCGCGTTCAGCAACCTGATTTTCGAGGGGGGGATTTCGGCGCCGATCCGCACCCCGCGCGGGCGCGATATCATGGCCGCCTGCGGCCAGCTCAAGAGCGCGGCGACCAAGCCCACCCGCGCCGAACTCGACCGCATCGCTGAGGAAAAGCAGGCCGCGCTGGGCTAAAGCATGATGACTTTGGAAGGACTCGTCATTGCGAGCGGCGAAGCCGCGCGGCAATCCAGAGTGGCGCAAACCGCCCTGGATTGCTTCGCTCCGCTCGCAATGACGCAAGTCGGTCAATCCAAAGTCATCAGAGTCTAAACGCTAATCGGCTTCGCCGAAATCAAGCTCCCAACCGTCATCCTAGCGAAAGCCGGGATCGCTGTCGACCCGACCCAAACCCGCAAGCGATTCCAGCTTTCGCGGGATGAGGAGGCCTGCTCCATTCTGACCGTGTTGCAAAAACAACACAGGTAAGAAAATTGTCTTATTCTGAACGATCCATTCATGGCAGCGACAGGCCGCAACCCCATTTAGGGGCCGGGTCGCGACCCAACAGGGCGCGTCCCGATTGAAGAAAAAAGGAAAATGACATGAAAAAGTTCGCAGTTGCCGCCGCTCTCCTCACCGCGGTCGTTGCCACCCCCGCCCTTGCCGCCGACGGCGGCGAAGCCCGCGTCGAAGTGCGCGGCGGCTACATCTCGGGCGGCGGGCTCGACGACGCCACGCTCGGCATCGCGGGCGGCTATGACCTGAACGCCGGCCAGACGACCTTCATCGGCGCCGAGATCGCCGGCGACAAGGTTCTCAAGAAGGGCTTCGACGTCCAGTTCTCGGCCGGTGGCCGCGCGGGCGCCAATGTCGGCACCAACGGCAAGGCCTATGTCAACGCGGGTTACACCTTCGGCCAGATCGACGACCCCTATGTCGGCGCCGGCTATCAGCACAAGCTGGGCCAGAACGTCTATGGCAAGATCGAATATCGCCATCAGTTCATCAACAACTTCAGCGACCACGACACCTTCGGCGTCGGCGTCGGCCTCGCCTTCTAAGGCGACCGCCAGAGCTGAAAAGGAAAGGGGCGCACCGCGGTGCGCCCCTTTTTCATTGGCGTCAGGGCGCCGGGACGGTCATGCCCTCAGCGCGTCGATCGGAGCGCCGAAATTGATATGATAGGCCTGCCCGCCGAGCACCAGCGCCGGCACCGAGCGGACCCCGGCGTTTTCGGCTTCCGGGACGCGGCCCGGTGTTTCGCCCAGATGGACGCGTTCGACGTCGTAGCGCGCGGGGTCGATCGCGTCGGCCACCACCTGCTCGGCGTCGAGGCAGACGCTGCATCCGGCATGATAGAAAATCGCCTTCTCGGTCATGGTTCGTCTCCTTTTAAAAAGTATCGAGTCGATACAATGCATCTGTCATGCCCACCGGGATTGTGCAAATGGTTTTTAGTCGATACTAAAAAGAGATGACGCAGGACCTGACCGACATGCTGACGCGCACCGCGCGCCTGATCGCGGGCGACGGCCACGCCGCGGGGCTCAAGCCCGTGCAGTGGCAGGCGCTGCGCTATCTGGCGGCCGCGAACCGCTTTTCGCGCACGCCGGGGGCGCTCGCCGCATGGCTGGGACAGACCAAGGGAACGGTGTCGCAGACCGTGGCGACGCTCGAACGCAAGGGGCTCGTCGCGCGGACGGGCGACGCGGGCGACCGGCGGCTGGTCCGGCTCGCCCTCACACCCCAAGGGGAGACGCTGCTCGCCTCCGCCCCCGACACGATTGCCGAGGCGATGCTCGCCCCGATGGCGCCGGCCGACCGCGCGGCGCTGGAGGCGCTGCTCGCCCGCATGCTCGGCGGCTTTCTCGCCGCGCGCGGCCACCGCCCCTTCGGCCTGTGCGCCAACTGCCGGCATTTCCGCCGCGATGCCGAAGGCGGGAACCCGCATCGCTGCGCCTTGCTCGACGTGCCGCTCGACGAAACCGATTCGCGCGCCATCTGCATCGAGCAGGAGGCCGCATGAGCATCGCCATCGACGCGCTTCTGACCGGCAAGGCGCGCGCCTTCGGCGATAGCGGCGAACCGAGCGCGATCGGCAAGACGCCCGTCGCCGGGTCGCGGCACGTCGGCTTCCTCGGCATCGCGGGCGACGAGCAGGGCGACCTGACCGTGCATGGCGGTCCCGACAAGGCGATCCATCATTATCCGCGCGACCATTATCCCTGGTGGATAAAGCGACTGGGCGGCCATCCCCTGCTCGCCGCGCCCGGTGCGTTCGGAGAGAATCTGTCGACCCGTGACATGGTCGAGGACGCGGTGTGCATCGGCGACCGCTACCGGCTCGGCACCGCGCTGATCGAGGTCAGCCAGGGGCGCCAGCCGTGCTGGAAGCTCGGCCACCGCTTCGGCATCGCAAGCGTGCCCGCGACGGTGGTGAAGACCGGCCGCAGCGGCTGGTATTACCGGGTGATCGAGGAAGGAACGGTCGCGGCGGGCGACACGCTCGATCTGATCGCGCGGCCGCTGCCCGACTGGACGATCGCGCGCGTCTTCGCGCTGCTGATCGGCGGCGCCGGAAAGCGCGATCCGGCGGCGGTCCGCGATCTGGCGGCGCTCGACACGCTGGCGGGAAACTGGCGCAGGCGCGCCGAGAAGCTGATCGCGCCCTGATCGCTACCCGGCGGCGGGGAGCGCCGCCTCGACCAGCGGCGCAAGGCCCTGCACGACGACTTTCACTCCCTTGGCATTGGGGTGCAGATGGTCGGCGAGCATCAGCGACGGGTCGGTGACGACATCGTCGAGGATGAAGGGATAGAAGCTGACCCCATATTTCGCGGCAAGATCGGGATATATGGGGTTGAATTTCTTCTCATAATCGCTGCCGAGATTGGGCGCCGCCATCATCCCGGTGAGCAGCACCGGGATATCGCGCCGCTTGAGTTCCGCCAGCATCGCGTCGAGGTTGGCGCGCGTCTGATCGGGACCGATGCCGCGCAGCATGTCGTTGCCGCCGAGCCCCAGCAGCACGAGCGCGGGTTTCTGTCGGGCATTGTCGAGGACATAGGCCAGCCGCTGGCGTCCCGCCGCGCTGGTATCGCCCGACACGCCGGCATTCTGCACCCGCGCCACGACGCCATCGGCGGTCAGCGCGGCCTGAAGTTGCGGCGCCAGCCCCTCTTTCGGTCCGAGCTGATAGCCCGCATAGAGGCTGTCGCCGAATGCGATGACCAACGGCGCATCGGCGGGGAGCGCGGGCGCGGCCTGCGCATGCGATGCGCCGTCGCCCTTCGGGGCCGCGGGCGTATCCGCCGACCCGCAACCCGCGAGCGGTTGGCAAAGCGCGAGCATGCAACCATATAGCAGCATCGAACGCCATCCGGCCGTTTTCATCTCCAAAGGGTCCTTTCTTGACCGACGCGCTCTCCGCATCGCCCGAACCGGCGATCGCCGCCCATAATGTGACGCTGACGCTGGGAACCGGCAAGGCCCCGGTCGAAATTTTGCGCGGGGTCGGCCTGACGGTCGACGCAGGCACATCGGTCGCGCTGCTCGGCCCCTCGGGCTCGGGCAAAAGCTCGCTGATGGCGGTGCTTGCGGGGCTCGAACGCGCGAGCGGCGGGACGATCCGCGTCGCCGGGCTCGATTTCGGCACGATGGACGAGGATGCGCTCGCACGGGCGCGGCGCGGGCGGATCGGGATCGTGCTCCAGGCTTTCCATCTGCTCCCGACGATGACCGCGCTCGAAAATGTCGCGGTGCCGCTCGAACTCGCAGGGCACGCCGATCCGTTCGGACGCGCGCAGGCGGAGCTGGAGGCGGTCGGGCTCGGCCACCGCCTGACGCATTATCCCGCACAGCTTTCGGGGGGCGAGCAGCAGCGCGTCGCCATCGCGCGCGCGATGGCGGGCGAGCCCGCGATCATCTTCGCCGACGAGCCGACCGGCAACCTCGATACCGCGACCGGCCACGCGATCATCGACCTGATCTTCGCACGCCGCGCCGCGCTGGGCGCGACGCTGCTCATCATCACCCACGACCCGGCACTCGCCGACCATTGCGACCGCGTCGTCGTGATGCACGACGGCCGGATCGAGGAGCGGGCACCGTGAACAGGCTCATCCTTCGAAGAGGCGCAAATTGACCCCCGCCCTCGCCACGCTCTGGCGGATCGCGCGGCGCGACCTCGCCGCGCGCATCCGCGGCCTGCGGCTGCTCGCGGTCTGCCTGTTCCTCGGCGTCGCGACGCTCGCCGCGATCGGCAGCCTGACCAGCGGCATCACCGCCGAGCTCGAGGCGCGCGGCCAGACGATCCTCGGCGGCGACCTCCAGCTCGCGCTGCCGCAGCGGCAGGCGAGCGCCGAAGAGATGGCGGCGTTCCGCCTCGCGGGGACAACCTCCGCCACGGTACGGATGCGCGCGATGGCGAATGCGCCGGACGGCGAGGCTTTGCTCGCCGAGCTGAAGGCGGTCGACGACGCCTATCCGCTCTATGGCACAATGCGGCTGGCGAGCGGCGCACGGCGCGGCTCCCCGCCGCCGGGAACGGTCTGGATCGGCACCGACCTCGCCTCGCGGCTTGGGCTGGAACCGCAATCGAGTTTGAAATTCGGCGAAAAGGCGTTCCGCATCGACGGTATCATCGCCGACGAGCCCGACCGGCTGGGCGAGGGATTCACGCTGGGGCCGGTCGCGATCATCGGCATCGACGACCTGCCGGCGACGCAGCTCATCCAGCCGGGCAGCCTCTACGAAAGCAAGTATCGCATCCGCCTGCCAGCGGACGCCGATCCGGCCGCGGTGGGCAAGAACCTGACCGCCGCCTTTCCCGATGCGGGCTGGGACCTCACCGACCGCAGCAACGGCGCACCGGGAACGCGCCGCTTCATCGAGCGCATGGGTCAGTTCCTGTCGCTCGTCGGGCTCGCGGCGCTGGTGATCGCCGGGATCGGCGTCGGCAACGGCGTCGCCAGCTATCTCGCGGGAAAGCGGCCCGGCCTCGCCACGCTGAAGGTGCTGGGCGCCGACAGCGCGACCGTCGCGCGCATCTATGGCTTGCAGATTCTGACCGTGGCGGCGCTCGCCATCGTCGCCGGGCTTGCCGCCGGTGCCGTCGCGCCGGCAGCGATCGGCGCGATCGCGGGCGACGTGCTGCCGGTGCGGCCCGGTTTCGCGCTCTATCCGCTGCCGCTCGCGGTCAGCGCCGCCTATGGTCTGCTGATCGCCGTCGCCTTCGCGCTGCCGCCGCTCGCGGCGACCCGCCGCGTTCCTGCTGCCGGACTCTACCGCGCGACGGTGAGCGGCGCCGGACGGATCGAGGCGCGCGTGCTGGCGGCGGTCGGCGTCGCCTTCGCCGCCATCGTCGCGCTCGCGGTCGCGACGGCGCGCGAGCCGCTGTTCGCGCTGGGCTTCGTCGCCGCAGCCGCCGCGCTGCTCGTCGTGCTGGTCGGGCTCGGCTGGCTGGTGCGGCGCGTCGCGGGCCGCCTTCCGCGACCGCACCGCCCGCTGCCGCGCCTCGCCCTCGCCAATCTCCACCGCCCCGGCGCCGCGACCGGCGCGCTCGTCGTCGCGCTCGGGCTCGGCCTCACCCTGTTCGTCGCGCTCGCGGCGATTCAGACGAGCATCACGGCGGAGATCGCGCGCACCGTGCCGCAGCGCGCGCCGAGTTTCTTCATCCTCGATATTCCGCGCGACCGCGCCGCCGATTTCCGATCGCTGGTGACGCGCGCCGATCCCGATGCCGCGATCAACATGATCCCGGCGCTGCGCGGCAGCGTCACCGAGTTCCGGGGTCAGCGCGTCGACGAACTGGCCGAACTGCCGGAGGGCGCATGGGTGCTACGCGGCGACCGCGGCCTGACCTACAGCGCCACGTTACCCGCGGGCAGCACGCTCGTTGCCGGGCGTTGGTGGGACGCGGGCTATCGGGGCCCACCGCTCGTCAGCGTCGAGCAGGAGGTCGCGGCGTCGCTGGGGCTGCGGCTCGGCGACACGCTTGGCGTCAACGTGCTGGGGGTCGAGGTGCAGGCGAAGGTCGCCTCCTTCCGCACCGTCGATTGGGAGAATTTCGGGCTCAACTACGTCCTCGTCTTCTCGCCCGGCACCTTCGACGCGGCGCCGCACAACATGGTCGCGACCGTGGCCGTGGGACCGACGGCAGAGACCGAACTTTCGCGGAGCGTGCCGCGCGCCTTTCCCTCGGCCTCGCTGATCGCGGTGCGCGACGTCGTCAGCCAGGTCACGACCCTCCTCACCCAGATGAGCCAGGCGATCGCGGTCGCGGCAAGCATCGCGATCCTCGCGGGCATCGCGGTGCTGATCGGCGCGATCGCCGCCAGTCGCGAGCGGCGCGTCTACGACAGCGTGATCCTGAAGCTGCTCGGCGCGACGCGCGGACAGATACTGGGCGCGCAGGCGCTCGAATATGCGGCGCTGGCCGGCATCGTCGCTTTGCTCGCGCTGGGGCTCGGGCTCGCCGCAGCCGCCTATGTGGTCGTCGAGCTGTTCGATTTCACCTTCGCGCCCGATCCGCTGATCGTCGGCCTGACCCTGCTCGGCGGTGCCGGCCTCGCTTTCCTGATCGGCATCGCGGGAAGCTGGCCCCTGCTCTCGGCCCGCCCCGCGCAGGCGCTGCGGAGTCTGTGACCGATCCCTTCACGGGCGATACGAGCACCCAAGACGCTTGGCGTGGTCGAACAGCCGCTTGTCGAGGGTCCATAGCCGCACGCCCGATTCGCCGGCAACCGATGCCAGCAGATGAGCATCGACCATGCCCAATCCGGTAGCGAACAGGCGGTGATCGGAAATGAATGCGAGCAGGCGACTATGATCGACGACGGGCATCGGAGGAAGGTAGGCCAGCATCGCGATGAATCTCGCCCGCTCCGCAAGCGATCCCAGCGCCAATTCGGCGGTGACGAATGGATGCTGGCATACCTCTCCCTCGGACAGGGCAAGGGCAAGCGCTGCATTGGCGCGGCGCAGATGATCGATCCAGACCGACGTATCGACTAATATCATACAGAGGGTCGTTCGCGCGGCGGCGCAGCCGCATCGGGCATCGTTCCCCCCATCAGCGCCAGCGCCCGGCCGGCTTCGCGCTGCAGCAGCGCCGACACCGCCGCGCGTTCGAGCGCCTTGCGGTCGCGAATGCCACTGATCCGCGCGGCTTGGTCCCACAGGTCGTCATCCGCGACAGCGCGCCCAGTGCGGCTATGGTTTCTCACCCGTTCGAAGCGGACCCGTCCGCGTTGCTGGTCGATTTCGCGCGTTTCCCATCCGGCATCGATCCACGCCTTCGCCTGGCTATGATGGCCGCGAAACTGGTTAGCCCACCACGCACGGTGCTGGTGCGCGCTCGGAGGAAGCTTGAAGCGAAGAATCCTTTCGATTTCGGCGAAGGTCGCGTCCCAGCTATCATCCGGAACCGTCGCCAGGAAATCGGCAAGTGGCCGATATTTTCCCATGATCGTCACTCCATTTCGCAGCCAGAATAGTTCGAAACTATTTTTATGTCAAGAAAACTATTCTCCCGCTGAAACGGTCAGTTCAGCAGCCGCACCACGGCGGAAACGGCGGCAACGCCCAGCACGACCGCCACCATCGCCTGCCAGACATGCGGCGCCACGCGGCCGAAGTGGCGGCCGCCGAGGCGGTTGCCCAGCCACATCGGCAGGAACAGCAGCACGGCCAGCAGGAACAGCCGCCACGTCGCCAGCCCGACCCACATCGACGCGAGCGTCCCGGCGATGGCGGTCGCAAAGAAGATCAGCAGCATCGACGCCCGCGCGACGCGCGGTTCGAGGGGACGACGGTAATAGAAAGGAACGACCGGAGGCCCCGGCATCGCCGCAAAACCCGTCAATATCCCAGCGGCGAACCCGGTGCCCCCGATTGCGAGCCGACCCGGCTGGTGTCCCTCGGGCTGTTTGGGCAGCAGCACCGCGACGAAGGCGCCCACCGCGACACTGGTGATGAGCAGCCGCGCGACATCGGGCGTCACGCCTTTCAGCGCCAGCATCCCCAGCGGCGTCGTGACCACCGCGATCAGAGCGATCGGAATCGCGCTCGCGCGGTCCGAATCGTGGATGATCGGCCCCAGCCCGACCGGACCGATCAGCAGTTGCAGCAGGATGCCCAGCGTCACCGCCTGCGCCGGCGCGATGATCAGGCCGAGCAGCGGCACGAGGATGATCGCCATGCCGAAACCGGTGAGTCCGCGCACATAGGCGGCGCCGAACGTCATCGCCGCCGCCCCCGCGATCGTCAGCGGCGCGAGGCCGACCAGATCGTCGAGGCCCGTCAAGCGGGCCGCAGGTCCGGCGGCGTCGCCTCGTCCTTCAGCATCGCGATCGCCTCTGCAAGCGGCAGGATACGCTGGCCGTCCTGGCCGAGGGTGCGGATCGCGACCGTCCCTTCCTCGGCCTCGCGCTTGCCGACGACCAGGAGGTAGGGAACCTTCGCCAGGCTGTGTTCGCGCACCTTGTAATTGATCTTCTCGTTGCGCAGATCGGTCTCGACGCGGATGCCCGCGGCCGCAAGCTGCGCCGCGGCGCCCGTGGCATAATCGTCGGCGTCGCTGACGATCGTCGCGACCACGGCCTGCACGGGCGCGAGCCAGGTCGGGAAGCGACCCGCATAATGTTCGATCAATATGCCGATGAAGCGCTCGTAGCTGCCGAAGATCGCGCGGTGGAGCATGATCGGCCGGTGCCGCTCGCCGTCTTCGCCGATATAGCTGGCGTCGAGCCGCTCGGGCAGCACGCGGTCGGACTGGATCGTGCCGACCTGCCACGTCCGCCCGATCGCGTCGGTCAGGTGCCATTCGAGCTTGGGCGCATAGAAAGCCCCCTCGCCCGGCAGTTCCCCCCAGCCATAGTCGTCGGTCGCGAGCCCCGCGCGCACCACCGCGTCGCGCAGTTCGGCCTCTGCGACGTCCCAGATCTCATCGCTGCCGAAGCGATTGTCGGGCCGCAGCGCGAGCTTGATCGCATAGGAGAAGCCGAAATCCTTGTAGATGCGGTCGGCGAGCTGGCAGAAGCTCTGCACCTCGTCGATGATCTGGTCCTCGCGGCAGAAGATATGCGCGTCGTCCTGCGTGAACTGGCGGACGCGCATCAACCCGTGGAGCGCGCCGTGCGGCTCGTTGCGGTGGCAGCAGCCATTCTCGTAGATGCGCAGCGGCAGGTCGCGATAGGATTTGATCCCCTGGCGGAAGATCAGGACGTGCGCCGGACAGTTCATCGGCTTGAGCGCCATCCATTCGGCGGCGTCGGAGACGAGCGGGCCCTCGTCCTCGGTGTTCGGCACCTCGTCGGGGATGACGAACATATTCTCGCGATACTTGCCCCAATGGCCCGACTGCTCCCACTGGCGCGCGTCCATCACCTGCGGGGTCTTGACCTCCTTGTAGCCCGCGCCGTCGATCGCGCGGCGCATATAGGCCTCGAGCTCGCGCCAGACGATATAGCCCTTGGGGTGCCAGAAGACGCTGCCGTGCGCTTCCTGCTGGAGGTGGAACAGGTCCATCTCCTGCGCCAGCCGGCGATGGTCGCGCTTCGCGGCTTCCTCCAGCTTGTGGAGATGCGCGTCGAGCTGCTTCTTGCTCAGCCAGCCGGTGCCGTAGATGCGCGTCAGCTGTGCATTGCGCTGATCGCCGCGCCAATAGGCGCCCGCCACCCGCATCAGCTTGAACGCCTGCGGATCGACCTTGCCCGTGCTCGCGAGGTGCGGGCCGCGGCACATGTCGAGCCAGGAGCCGGGTTGATGAGGGGGGCCCGACCAATAGACGGTCAGATCCTCGCCCTCGGGCAGCTCTTTCGCCCATTCGGCCTTGAAGACCTCGCCGTCCTTTTCCCACTTGGCGATCAGGGCGTCGCGGCTCCAGACCTCGCGGCGCAGCGGCTTGTCGGCGCGGATGATCTCGCGCATCTTCTCCTCGATCGCGGGCAGGTCGTCCATCGAGAAGGGTTCGCGGCTGTCGGGCGCCTTCACGTCATAGTAGAAGCCGTCGTCGGTCGCGGGGCCGAAGGTGATCTGCGTCCCCGGCCACAGCGCCTGCACCGCCTCGGCCAGGATATGCGCATAGTCGTGGCGTACGAGTTCGAGCGCGTCGGCCTCGTCGCGGCTGGTGATGAGCGCGAGACTGCTATCGGCCTCCAGCGGGCGCATGATGTCGCGCACCTCGCCGTCGACACGCGCGGCAAGCGCGGCCTTCGCGAGCCCGGGGCCGATATCCGCCGCGATCTGCGCCGGGGTCGTGCCGCGCGCGACTTCTCGGGCAGAGCCATCGGGAAGGGTGACGCGGATCATCTCGGACATTGGGAAATCGGCCTTTCTGGCGAGGGAAACTGCGCCCCTTTGCCAGCATGCGATATGGGCGGCAAGGGGCGGATTCGCAATCGGGGTTGCAATGATATAATGTATCATTATGGAGGCGGCACGCATCGCCACCGCGAAGGATTCGCCCCATGTGCATTCCCGTCCCCCGTTCCCGCGTCGCCGACCTTGCGGGAATCACCCTCTCGTTCGGTTGCCTCGTCCATTGCCTTTTGCTGCCGCTGCTCCTGCTGCTGGCGCCGGCGCTCGCGCCGTGGCTCGGCCTGCCCGAAAGCTTTCATGCCGCGGTGCTGCTGCTGGCGCTGCCCGCGGCGTGGGTCGCGATGGCCGGCGGTTGGCGGCATCATCGCCGACGGCTGCCCGCGATACTGGCAGCGGCGGGCTTGCTGCTGCTGACGCTGGGGCTGGCGGCGCACGGGCAATGGATCGCGCTTGGCGATCCCGAGACCGCCGACCGGCTGTTCACCTCGCTCGGCGCGCTGAGTCTCGCGAGCGCGCACGGCCTCAACTGGCGGTTCCGCCATCGCCGCGGATAAATCGGCGGCTTCCGGGGGCAGCGGGGCGGAGAGCTTGCAGGCCCCCTGCACGCGGGCTAGGGGCAGCGGGTCTCGATATTCGATCCGCCGCCGCCAGAACAGGAACCGCCCCCGTCCATGGAGAGACGACAGCTCCCTCCCCTCCCCGTTGCCGGCACGGCCGCAGCGCCCGCCTGGCTCGATCGGCCGGGGCGCCCGCGCCTCGCCTATCGCCATGTCACTGGCGCGGGACCGACGATCGTCTTCCTGCCCGGCTATATGTCCGACATGGCGGGCGGCAAGGCGACGGCGCTGCTCGCCTGGGCGGCGGCGGAAGGGCGCGCCTGCCTGCTGCTCGATTATGCGGGATGCGGATTGTCCGAAGGTCAGTTCGCCGAACAGACGCTGCTCGACTGGCGCGGCGACGTGCTCGACCTGATCGACGCGAAGGTCGAAGGGCGCGTGCTGCTCGTCGGATCGTCGATGGGCGGCTGGCTGATGCTGCTGACGGCGCTCGCGCTGACGCAGCGCGACGGGCCGCGGCGCGTCGCGGGCCTCGTCGGCATCGCCGCAGCGCCCGATTTCACCGAATGGGGTTTCAGCGACGCCGAAAAGGCGATCATCCGCACAGAGGGCGCGCTGATCGAAGATACGCCCTACGGCGACCAGCCCTATGTGACGACGCGCGCCCTCTTCGAATCGGGCGAAGCGAACCGGCTGCTGGATGGCACGATCCCCCTTACCTGCCCGGTCCGCCTGCTCCACGGGCAGGAGGACGGCGACGTCCCGCCCGACATCAGCCTGCGCCTCGCCGCGGCGTTGGCGAGCGACGACGTGCAGGTGACGCTCGTCAAGGGCGGCGACCACCGCCTGTCGCGCGACGGCGACATCGCCCTGCTCATCGACACGGTCGCGCGATTCGCGGCCCATCCAGCCTGAAGGACAACCATGGCCCGCAGCGACTTTCGTTTTCACGTCACCAAGCGCGTCCGCTATGCGGAGATCGATGCGCAGGCGGTGGTGTTCAACAGCCGCTATCTCGAATATTTCGACATCGGCGTCACCGAATATTGGCGCGCGGCGGGCGTCTATGACCGCTGGCCGGATCACAGCAGCCCCGAATTCCACGTCGCGCGCGCGGAGGTCGATTACAAGGCTCCGATCCTGCTCGACGAAGAGATCGACATCTGCGTCCGCGCCGAGCGCGCCGGGCGCAGTTCGCTGACCTTCCTGTTCGAGCTGCACGGCAAGGGCAAGGACGAGCTGCGCGCCGCCGGGCGGATCGTCAACGTCCACGTCGCCGAGGCGCGCGGGGCGGCTTCGCCGGTGCCGGAGGCGTTCCTGGCGTTGTTCGAAGCGTTTGAAGGACGGGCGTTGCGCGCCTAGGGTCCTGATCCTAGACAGGTTTCATGGTTCAATATCTCCACACGATGATCCGGGTCACCGACCCCGACGCCACCATCGCCTTCTTCAAGCTGATCGGGATCGAGGAAGTGCGCCGCTTCGACAGCAAGCAGGGCCGCTTCACGCTGATCTTCCTCGCCGCGCCGGGACAGGCGGGGATCGCCGAGGTCGAGCTGACGCACAACTGGCCGCCCGAGGACGGCAGCGCCCCCGAAACCTATACGGGCGGCCGCAACTTCGGCCACCTCGCCTATCGCGTCGACGACATCTATGCGACGTGCCAGCGGCTGATGGACGCGGGAGTGACGATCAACCGTCCGCCGCGCGACGGGCATATGGCGTTCGTGCGCTCGCCCGACGGCATTTCGGTCGAGCTGCTGCAGGACGGCCATCTGCCGCCGCAGGAACCCTGGGCGTCGATGCCGAACGTCGGAAGCTGGTAGGATGCCCGGCTGGCCCGATCGCCGGTTGACCGGGCTGTTCGGGACGCGGCATCCGATCGTCCAGGCGCCGATGGCGGGCGCGACGTCGACCGACATGATCGTCGGCGCGATGGCCGGGGGCGCGCTCGGCTCGCTGCCGTGCGGCATGCTGACCCCCGACGGCGTCGCCGCGGCGGTGGCGGCGATCCGCGAGCGGAGCGACGCGCCGCTCAACCTCAACTTCTTCTGCCATCGCCTGCCGCCCGCACCCGACACCGCGGCATGGCAGGCAGCACTGGCACCCTATTATGCCGAATATGGCATCGCCAACGCCGGCCCCCCGCCGCCGCTGCGCGCGCCGTTCGACGCCGCGATGGGCGAAACGGCGGTCGCGGCGAAGCCCGCGGTCGCCAGCTTCCATTACGGCCTGCCCGACGAGGCGCTGCTCGCGCCGCTGCGCGCCGCCGGCATCGCGATCGTGTCGAGCGCCACCACCGTTGCCGAGGCGCGACACCTAGCGGCGCGCGGCTGCGACGCGATCATCGCCATGGGTTATGAAGCGGGCGGCCATCGCGGCTGGTTCCTGGGCGAAGAACCGGACAGCCAGATCGGGACGATGGCGCTGGTGCCGCAGGTCGTCGACGCCGTCGCCTGCCCGGTCATCGCGGCGGGCGGCATCGCCGACGCGCGCGGGGTTGCCGCCGCGCTGATGCTCGGCGCGGCGGGGGTGCAGATCGGCACCGCCTATCTGTTCACCGACGAGGCGCCGATCAGTGCCGCGCACCGCCGTGCGCTGAACGGACCGGAGGCCGAGGCGACGCTGCTCACCAACCTGTTTTCGGGCGGCGTCGCGCGCGGCATGCGCAACCGGCTGGTCGCGGAACTGGGGCCGATGGCCGACGCCGCGCCGCCCTTCCCCCATGCGTCCGCCGCGCTCGCACCGCTGCGCAAGGCGAACGAAGCGCAGGGCGGCGGCGATTTCTCGCCGCTGTGGGCGGGACAGGCGGCACCGCTGGGCCGCGCCGGCACCGCCCGTGCCCTGACCGAGCGGCTCGCCAGCGAAGCCCTCGCGCGGCTTGACGGAAGCGGATCGCACCCGCCACAATCGCGCTGACGCCAAGGTCGGCGCCCGCCCGCTCCGTCATCAGGGCAAGAGGCCGGACCGCGAAGGAGAAAAGAGCATGGCTGCGCTCGACATCGTCCGCATCCCCGTCCTCAGCGACAATTATGTCTGGCTGGTCCACGATCCCGAAAGCTTCGAGACGATGGTGGTCGACCCGTCGGTCGCCGATCCGGTGCTGGCCGAAGCCGACCGGCGCGGCTGGCCGATCACCGCGATCTGGAACACCCACTGGCACCCCGACCACACCGGCGGCAACGCCGATATCAAGGCGAAGACGGGCTGCGAGATCATCGCCCCCGCCGCCGAGCGCGAACGCATTCCGACCGCCGACCGACTGGTGAAGGACGGCGACCGGGTACGGCTGGGATCGCATGTCGCCGACGTCTGGGACGTGCCCGCGCATACGGCGGGCCATATCGCCTATCATTTCGCCGACGACGCCGCGATCTTCGTCGGCGACACGCTGTTCGCGATGGGATGCGGCCGGCTGTTCGAGGGAACGGCCGAGCAGATGTTCGCCAACATGCAGCGGCTCGCGACGCTCGACGACGCGACGCGCGTCTATTGCGCGCACGAATATACGCTGTCGAACGCGCGCTTCGCGGTGACGGTCGACCCCGACAACCGGGCGCTCGCGGACCGCCTTGCCGCGGTCGAGGCGGCGCGCGCCGCCGGCGAGCCGACGGTGCCGACGAGCATCGGCGCGGAACGCGCGACGAACCCCTTCCTGCGCGCGCCCACCGCCGCCGAGCTCGGGCGCATCCGCGCGCTCAAGGATGCCGCGTGATGCGGCGGCTTCAGCGCGCATTCATCCTCCCTGGCGCATCGTGCCGAATGCAAGGAGTCCGATCATGGCCAGGCTGAATCCGGTATATGCGGCGGCGCTGATCGGCGCGATGCCGCTGATCGCGAGTTGCGCTCCCGCCGGCAGCGCCGATGCCGGCGCCGCGGCGCTGACCCCGAAACAGAGCCGGACGCTCGACAAATATCTGGCCGGCAAGGTCGCGGGCGAGCCGGTCCGGTGCCTGCCGCACTATGCGAGCGCCGATACGATCCGCGTGTCGGACGATATATTGCTCTATCGGCAGGGAAGTCGCATCGTCTATCGCAACGACCTGAAAGGCCGCTGCCCCGGCCTCGCGCGCGACAGCGACATCATGGTGGTGCGCCAGTTCGGCACCCAGACATGCAGCGGCGATTTCTTCCACCTGGTCGACCGCGGCAGCGGCATCCGCGGACCGACGTGCGTCTTCGGCGATTTCATCCCCTATCGCAAACCGGCGGGGGACGAAGGCTGAGCCGACAGGCCCGGCCGCAGGCGGGGTTCGGTTTGCGCCGAGCTCTCGGGTCGCAGCCCCGCCTGCTCCGATGAAAAGCCATCCTTTTCGTTAGACCATGACGACATCAGACGGACTCGTCATTGCGAGCGGCGAAGCCGCGCGGCAATCCAGAGCATGCATAAATCGCTCTGGATTGCTTCGCTCCGCTCGCAATGACGTGGTCAATCCAAAGTCATCAGAGTCCGAAGTACCATGTCATAACGTGCCGCGTTCCGTCCGAAGGATATATACGCCAAACGAGTTCAGGCTGACGGAAGGAAGCCGAACCCGGATCCCCGCAGACCATGGACTCTTTCCGACCCGTCTGCGCGGGGACACGACATGCATCACCCCCGATACAGCGCCGCGATCTTGTCGGCATAGACCTGCTTCAGCACGTGGCGGCGGATCTTCATCGACGGCGTCATCTGTTCATTCTCGATCGTGAAGGGTTCGTCGGCGAAGTCGAACTTGCGCACCTTCTCGATCACCGAGAGCTGGGCGTTGACCCGGTCGACCGCAGCGCGGATCGCGGCGCGGAATTTCTCGTGCTCGCGCAGCAGCTTCAGGTCTTTCGGCAACCCCTCCGCCTCGGCCCATTCGTCCATCCATTCGGGATCGGGAACCAGCAGGCCGACCAGGTGCGGGCGCTTGTCGCCATAGACCATCGCCTGCAATATCTCGGGCTGGAGCGTCAGCATTCCCTCGACACGCTGCGGCGAGACATTGTCGCCCTTGTCGTTGACGATCAGGTCCTTCTTGCGGTCGGTGATGACGATGCGGCCCGCCTCGTCGATATGGCCGATGTCGCCGGTGTGCAGCCACGGCCCCTTGTCGGGCTCGGCCGGATCGGGGACCAGCACGCGCTCGGTCTCGGCCGGGTTGCGCCAATAGCCCTTCATGACCAGTTCGCCGCGCACGCAGATCTCGCCGTCGTCGGCGATCCGCACCTCGGTATTCATCAGCGGCGGGCCGACCGTGTCCATCTTCAGCCCCGCCGCGGGGCGGTTGCAGCTGATCACCGGCCCCGCCTCGGTCTGGCCATAGCCTTGCAGCAGGGTCAGGCCGATCGAATGGAAGAAAACGCCGATTTCGGGGTTCAGCGGCGCGCCGCCCGACACCAGCGCCTTCATCCGGCCGCCGAAACGCTTCTGGATCTTCGGGCGGAACAGTTTGTTGAGCAGCAGGTCGACCGGACGGTCGAGCACGCCCATGCGCCGCTCATAATCCTTTTCGCCGACGCGCAGCGCCTGGCTCAGCATCCAGTTCGCCAGCTTGCCCTGCTTTTCGACCGCCTTGATCATCCGCGCGCGGATGACCTCGAACAGGCGCGGGACGACGACCATGATCGTCGGCCGCGTCTCCTCGATGTTCGAGACGAGCTTTTCGAGCCCCTCGCTGTAATAGATTTGCGCGCCGACCATGATCGGCAGGAACTGTCCGCCCGAATGCTCATAGGCATGGCTGAGCGGCAGGAAGGACAGGAACACCTCCTCGTCGCCGATGCCGAAATCATTGACCAGCACTTCGGCCGCGCCCGCCGCATTGTGCAGGATCGCGCCATGATGCTGCATCACGCCGCGCGGCGCGCCGCCGGTGCCGCTGGTGTAGATGAGGCAGGCAGTGTCGTCGCGCGTCATCGCCAGGCCCCGCGCCTTTGCCTCCTCCAGATGCGCCTCGCCCCCCGTGACCAGCGGGTCCCAGTCGTGGATCGCGACATTGCCCTGCTGGCCGACGCGCAGGCTTTCCATGCTGATAACCAGCCGCACGTTCGAGCGCAGCACCGCAGGCATCAGCGTCCGCGCGAGTTTGGCGGTGGAGACGATCACCGCGCTGGCGCCGCTGTTGTCGAGGATATGCTGGTGGTCGCGCTCGGTGTTGGTGGTGTAGGTCGGCACGGTGATGCACCCCGCCGCCATGATGGCGAGGTCGGCGATACAGAATTCGGGGCGATTCTCGCTGACCAGCACGACGCGGTCGCCGTCGCGCAGCCCCAGCCGGCGCAGATTATATGCCAGCGCGGCGACCTGGTTCATGACCTGCCGCCACGACAGCGGCTGCCAAGCGCGATCGGCCTTGCGCCACAGGAAAGGCGTCTCGCCGCCCCGCTCGGCGCGGTCGAAGAACATCGCGACGAGACTGGGGAAATGGTCGAGATGGGGGTTTTCCAGCTTCATTCCTCTACTCTCCCAGAGAGGTTGGATCGTTCGTCATCGTGCCGACCGGAAAGCCGGCGCATCACCCCTGCGGCGGCGAGCCTTCGACCGACGCCGATCCGGGGCCGCGCGGATCGGCGGCGCCGTGCCAGACGCCGTCGACGCGCTGCGCCGCGTTGAGTTTCGATCCCAGTTCGGTCGGCGTGAAGGCATAGCCGAAGGGCTGCATCTTCGCGGCGATCGCCTTGCCCGCCGCATCGTCCTCGATCAGCACGCCCTGCTGGCCGAAGAACAGGTTGGGCAGCGCGATCGCATCCTCGGCCGACAGGCCCCAGTCGAGCACGCCGATCAGCGTCTTGGTCACGTGCATGATGATGCGCTTGCCCCCCGCCGAGCCGACCGCGAGCACGACCTTGCCGTCGGGACCATAGACGATCGTCGGCGACATCGACGACAGCGGCCGCTTGCCCGCCTGCACCCGATTGGCTGCGGGCGCGCCACCCTGCACCGGGCTGTGGTCGAAATCGGTCAGCTCGTTGTTGAGGAAATAGCCGTTGACGTTGAGGTGGCTGCCGAAAATGCTCTCGACCGTCGAGGTCATCGAGGCGACGTCGCCGGCGCGGTCGACGACGACGAAATGCGTCGTGCCATGTTCGGCGACCGGCCCCGAAGTGGTGCGCGGTTCGGCCCCCGGCGGGTTGCCCGCTTCATAACGGCCCGCCGCGCCGAAGGGCGAGATGAGCTGGCGCCGCCCGGCCAGATACGCCTTGTCGAGCAGCCCGGCGACGGGCACCGAAACGAAATCGCCGTCGCCCAGATATTTGGCGCGATCGGCATAGGCAAGCTGCATCGCCTCCGCCAGCAGGTGCCAGCTCATCGGGTTGTCCTTGCCCATCGCCTTCATGTCCCAACCTTCGAGCAGGCCGAGGATGCCGAAGACGGTGGTCGCCCCCGACGAGGGCGGCCCCATGCCGCAGACCTTGTAGACGCGGTAGGTGGTGCACACCGCCGGCCGGTCCTTCGCCCGATAGGCGGCGAGATCCTTCGCGGAGATCTGCGCCGGGTTACGCTTCGATCCGGCGACCGCCGCGCTGATCGCGCGGGCATTGGCGCCGGTATAGAAGGCATCGGGACCGCGCGCCGCCATGTCGCGGAGCAGCGCGGCATAGGCGGGGTTGCGGATCGTCGCGCCGACCGGTGCGGG
The DNA here is from genome assembly GCF_002953155.1 of Sphingopyxis sp. MG. Taxonomy (NCBI): domain Bacteria; kingdom Pseudomonadati; phylum Pseudomonadota; class Alphaproteobacteria; order Sphingomonadales; family Sphingopyxidaceae; genus Sphingopyxis; species Sphingopyxis sp. MG. Next base: position 812,501 of record NZ_CP026381.1, on the reverse strand, counting down.
CTTGCCGTCGATATAATAGATCGCGCGCGCGGCGGGGAAATCCTTCCACAGCTCCTCGAACCGGACCAGCCAGTTGTGGAGGACCGGCGTCACCTGATACCCCTCCTCCGCCAGCCTGATCGCGGGCTGGAACAGCGCCTTCCATTCGAGCTTGCCCCATTTCCCGTGCGCCATCTCCATCAGGCGGACGTTGCCGGGCACGCCGACCGACAGGCCGCCCGGCACCACCTCCATGAACGGGCGCGGCTTGCCGTCGGGCCCCAGGAAGCGGTCGGGCTTCGCCGCCGCGGGCGCGGTTTCGCGGCCGTCGATCGTCGCGATGCTGTCGCTCGCGGCGTCGTGATAGACGAGCAGCCCGCCGCCGCCGACCCCGCTCGACTGCGGCTCGACGAGGGTCAGGACGAGCATCATCGCCATCGCCGCATCGGCGGCCGAACCGCCGTCGGCGAGGATCGCGCGCCCCGCCTCGGTCGCGCGCGGGTCGGCGGACGAGGTCACGCCCTGCGCGACGGCGAGGGAGGGAACGGCAAGGACGAAGAGGCTGAGCGCGGCGAGGAGTCGTTTGATCATGCGCGCGACATTGGCGCGGCCCTTGGGCCAGCGCAACCCCGACCTCTTCTTCCTTGGCACGGGTCTTCGCCTAGCCGCCCGCTCCCACCGCGTCGGCCACCCGCACGAAGCCGTCGCGCGCGGCGAGCGCTTCCAGTCCGCGCGCGATGCGGCCGGCAAGGCCCGGCCCTTCATAGACCATCGCCGAATAGAGCTGGACGAGGCTGGCGCCCGCGCGGATGCGCTCCCACGCCTGTTCGGGCGACGCGATGCCGCCCGCGGCGATCAGCGGCAGCGTGCCCCCGCTCGCGGTGCGGAAATCCCGGACGCGCCGAAGCGCCAGTTCGGCGAGCGGCGCGCCCGACAGCCCCCCGGTCTCGCCCGCGTGGCGCGACGCGAGCGGCGGGCGCGTGATCGTCGTGTTCGACACGATCACCGCCGCGAGCCGCTTGTCGAGCGCCACTGCGACGATATCGTCGATGTCGGCGGGCTCCAGATCGGGCGCGACCTTCAGAAACACGGGTTTCACGGCCCCTGCGAGCTGCGCCGCCGCGACGCCGTCAAGCAGCGCCTCGAGCGCGCCCTTGTCCTGCAGGGCGCGCAGTCCCGGCGTGTTCGGCGAGCTGATGTTGACGGTCAGATAATCGGCGAGCGGCGCCATCGCCGCGGTGCCCTTCGCATAGTCGGCGATGCGATCGACGCTATCCTTGTTCGCGCCGATGTTGATGCCGAGCGGCACCGGCAGGCCGTGGCGGCGCAGGCAGGCGATCCGTCCGGCCGCCGCCGCCTGCCCGCCGTTGTTGAAGCCCATGCGGTTGATGATCGCGCCGTCCTCGACCAGCCGGAACAGGCGCGGGCGCGGATTGCCCGCCTGCGGCAGCGGGGTCAGCGTCCCGACCTCGACGAAGCCGAAGCCGAAATGCGGCATCGCGTGCGCGACGCGCGCATCCTTGTCGAAGCCGGGCGCGAGCCCGACCGGATTGGGGAAGGACAGACCCGCGAATTCGGTCGCGAGCGCCGGGCTGGTCAGCGCGCGCCGCGCGCGCGGCAGCGGCTGGAGCGCGGCGAGCGTCAGATTGTGCGCGGCCTCGCCATCGGTGGCGTGGACGATCGGGCGGGCCAGCGCATAGGCGGCATCGCAGGCGGAGGCGAAGAGCGACATGGCCCGCCATTGCGCCGCGCCGGCCGCTATGGCAAGCCCCACAGCGGATCGGGCAAATCCGCCGGACATAACAGGAGATTATCGTGTCGCACCGCCGCATCGCCGCCAGCCTGTCCACCTGCCTGATCGCGCTCGCTATCGCGGGCTGCGCCCCGGTGGCCGCCGAGCGGGCGCCCGCCGCCGCGTCGATCCCCGTTCCGCCCGCCGGCGCGGGGCTTGCCGATTTCTTCGAGCAATATGATGCCGCGCAGCTTTCGCTGAGCCCGCAGGGCAAGGCCTATCGCGGCATCCGCGACCAGGATTATGGCCGCTGGAACGATGTCGGCGACGAGGCCGAGGTCGCGAGCCACAAGCTCCAGCAGGCGACGGCGGAGGCGATGCGCGCCAGCTTCGACCCGCGGACGCTTTCGCCCGACGACGCGCTGTCGTTCGAACTGTTCAACGCGCAGGCGGAGCGGGCGGACCGGCTGTTCGCCTTTCGCGACCATGCCTATATCTTCGACCAGATGAACGGCGCGCAGAGCCGGCTTCCCGCCTTCCTCATCAATATCCACCGCGTCTCCAGCGCCGCCGAGGCGCAGGCCTATGTCGACCGCATCCGCGGCCTCGGCCCCGTTCTCGACGCGCTGAGCGCCCAATCGGCCGCGCGCGCGCGAAAGGGCATCCAGCCGCCCAAATGGGTCTATGCCTATGTCATCTCCGACATCGAGAATCTGATGAAGCCCGACAATGCGGTGATCGAGGACATCGCCGCGAAGGTCGGCAAGCTCGAGGCGACCGATGCGGAGAAGGCGCGGCTGGTCGACGCCGCGCGGGCGGCGTGGACCGAAAGCGCCGGGCCGGCCTATGGCCGCCTGCTCGCCGAGATGAAGCGCCAGCAGGCGGACGCGCCGACCGCCGACGGCATCTGGCGCCTGCCCGACGGCGCCGCTTATTATCAGGCGCTGCTCGCCAATTACACGACCACCGACATGAGCGCGGCCGAGATCCACGACCTTGGCCTGCGCGAAGTCGCGCGCATCCACGGCGAGATGAAGGCGATCATGGCGAAGGTCGGCTTCAAAGGCACGCTGCCGCAGTTCTTCGAGCATCTGCGCACCAGCCCGCAATATTATCACACGACGCGCGAGGCCTATCTCGCCGACGTCGCGACGCGGGTCACGGCGATGGAGGCGCGGCTGCCCGCCTTCTTCAACACGCTGCCCAAGGCGCATCTGCAGGTGAAGGCGGTCGAGGCGTTCCGCGAGAAATCGGCGGGCAAGGCCTTTTACCAGTCGCCGTCGCCCGACGGGTCGCGGCCGGGCACCTATTACGTCAATCTCTACGACCTGCGCGACATGTCGAAGACCGAACTCGAGGCACTCGCCTATCATGAGGGGGTTCCCGGCCACCACCTCCAGCGCGCGGTGCAGACCGAACTCACCGGCCTGCCGCCCTTCCGCCGCTTCGGCGGCTTCACCGCCTATACCGAGGGCTGGGGCCTCTATTCGGAGGAGCTGGCGAAGGACATGGGTTTCTATACCGACCCCTACAGCGACTTCGGCCGGCTCGGCATGGAATTGTGGCGCGCGTGCCGGCTCGTCGTCGATACCGGCATCCACGACAAGCGCTGGAGCCGCGAGCAGGCGATCCGCTATCTCAAGGACAACACCCCCAACCCCGACGGCGACATCGAAAAGGCGATCGAGCGCTATATCGTCTATCCGGGTCAGGCGACCGCCTATCTGATCGGCAAGCTCAAGATCATGGAATTGCGCACCCGCGCGCAGGCGGCGCTGGGCGAGCGTTTCGACATCCGCGCCTTCCACGACGTGGTGCTGCAATCGGGGCCGGTGCCGCTCGACGTCATGGAACGGCGCGTCGATGCGTGGATCGCGCACGAAAGCGCCTGACACCTCCGATCATTGCGGCTTGACGCCCCGCCGCTTATGGAAAATTATACATGTTGGAAACAAGGCGGCAATAAAGCCGCCGAGGGTCGTTCGTCATGTCAGACAATGCGTCCGCGGGCGCGGGGAGCAGCGCGCCGTTCGAGCTTCACTATTTTCCGCCCGATCCCGATCTGGCGGAGATGGTGTCGAGCTTTTACTGCGCGCGCATCAACATGCCGCGCTTCGACGAATATGAACGCGCCGACCGGCCGCAGTTCCGCTTCCTGACCGTGGCCGACGGCGAATATGTCTTTGCCGACGGTCATCGCACATCGGTGTGCCGCGCCAATATCGTCGGGCCGACGAGCGGGCGGGTGCGCGCGATCAGCAATGGCCCGACGCAGATCTTCGGCTTCGGCATGCTGCCGGCGGGCTGGGCGGCGCTGATGGGCGCCGACGCCGAAAAGCTGACCGATCGCGCGATCGACGCCGCCGACCTGTTCGGCGACTGGGTGAACGAGGTCGCAAGCCGCTTCCACGATGCGTCGAGCGACGCCGAACGGCTGGTCATCGGCAACAATTTCGTGCGCGAGGTGCTGAAGCGGGGCGAGCCGGCGCCGATGTGGTTCATCCGCACCGTCGACCGCTGGCTGACCGAGACGGCATCCCCCCACGTTCCCGACCTGGTCGCGGCCACCGGCATGTCGATCCGCTCGGTCGAACGGATGACCAAGCATTTCTATGGCCTATCGCCGCGCATGCTGGCGCGCAAATATCGCGCCGTCCGCGCCGCCGCGGCGCTGGCGCGCGGCGAGGATCTCGAATCGGCGCATCTTGGCGACGCCTTCTACGACCAGTCGCACCTGATCCGCGAGATCAAGCGCTTCGCCGGCGCGACGCCGGGACAGCTGGCGACGCCGACGCTCTATACCGAGGCAACGACGCGCGGACGCAAGCAGCTCGCGGGCAAGGTCAGCCCGATCGTGTCGGACACATAGGCGAGTCGGCGATGGCCGCATTTACCATCAAAATTTTTGATCGCGTCGATTTGGCGTTTTCATACAATCGCGAATCGCGGCGCGCGCATAATCGGGCATTGCGACCCAGAAGAGCTCTTCCTTTTCACGAGGACTGAGACCTTCATCTCGGCACTCGTTCGGCTTCGGCCGGGCGGGTGCCTTTTTATTTGCGCCGCACAAAATCGCCTTGCTTGTACCCCGCGCTTGGCTCGCCTATATAAGTGGAGTAATTTACTCCAGTTAAGAATCATTCGCAATTCCAGCGAGGAAATCCGTGCGCCTGTCCAACCTTGCCGATTATGCCGTGGTGCTGATGAGCGCCGCCGCGCGTCAGTGCGGGTCCCAAGTCGGTTCCGGGCCGCTGCACGCCGCGCGGCTGGCCGAGCAGACGGGCATTCCGGGGCCGACGGCGCAGAAGCTGGTGAGCCTGCTTGCCCGCGCCGGACTGCTGGTCGCCTCGCGCGGCAGCGGCGGCGGCGTCCGGCTGGCACGGCCCGCCGCGGCGATCAACATCGCCGAGATCATCGAGGCGGTCGAAGGCCCGATCGCGCTGACCGCCTGCTGCGACGAAGGCCGCCACGACTGCGGTTTCGAGGGCAGTTGCCAGATTCAGCCGCACCTCGGCATCGTCAACGGCGCGGTGCGCGCGGCGCTCGCGGACATCAGCCTCGCGACCCTTACCGTTGCGCCTGCAAAGGCGGAGGTCGCCGGTGGGCCCGCTCCGGCGCCGCAGGATAAAAAGACAGCGACCCCGGCCTTCGCCGGGGCGACGAGTTAGAGACATGACCGATACACCCGAAACCGCCCTCAAGGACCAGGCCGCTCGCGAGGCCGCGTTGCGCGTCGCCGATTACGAGCATGGCTGGTCCTCGCCGATCGAACAGGAATTCGCGCCCAAGGGGCTGAGCGAAGACACGGTGCGCTTCATCAGCGCCAAGAAGGGCGAGCCCGCATGGATGCTCGACTGGCGCCTGAAGGCCTATCGCCACTGGCTGACGATGACGCCGCCCGACTGGGCGAAGCTCAACGTCCCGCCGATCGACTATCAGGACGCGTACTATTATGCGGCGCCCAAGACGAAGCCGAAGGTGTCGAGCCTCGACGAGGTCGATCCCGAGATTCTGAAAGTCTACGAAAAGCTCGGCATCCCGATCGAGGAGCAGAAGGTGCTCGCCGGGGTCGAGGGCGCGCGCAAGGTCGCGGTCGACGCCGTGTTCGACAGCGTTTCTGTCGCGACGACCTTCCGCGAAGAGCTCAAGAAGGCCGGCGTCATCTTCCTGTCGATCAGCGAGGCGATCCGCGAGCATCCCGACCTCGTGAAGAAGTGGCTCGGCCGCGTCGTGCCGATGCACGACAATTATTTCGCGGCGCTCAACTGCGCGGTCTTCTCGGACGGCACCTTCGTCTATGTGCCGGAGGGCGTGCGCTGCCCGATGGAGCTGTCGACCTATTTCCGCATCAATGCCGAAAATACCGGGCAGTTCGAACGGACGCTGATCGTCGCCGACAAGGGCGCCTATGTCAGCTATCTCGAAGGCTGCACGGCGCCGATGCGCGACGAGAACCAGCTTCACGCCGCGGTAGTCGAACTGGTCGCGCTCGACGATGCCGAGATCAAATATTCGACCGTCCAGAACTGGTATCCCGGCGATGCCGAAGGCAAGGGCGGCATCTATAATTTCGTGACCAAGCGCGCGCTGTGCCAGGGCGCGCGGTCGAAGACGTCGTGGACGCAGGTCGAGACCGGCAGCGCGATCACGTGGAAATATCCGAGCTGCGTCCTCAACGGCGACGACAGCGTCGGCGAATTCTATTCGGTCGCGGTGACGAACAATTACCAGCAGGCCGACACCGGCACCAAGATGATCCACAACGGCAAGCGCACCCGCTCGACCATCGTCAGCAAGGGGATCAGCGCCGGCAAGTCGAACGGCACCTACCGCGGCCTCGTCCGCGTCGCGCCGAACGCCGAGGGCGTGCGCAACTTCACCCAGTGCGACAGCCTGCTGCTGGGCGACCAGTGCGGCGCGCACACCGTGCCCTATATCGAGGTCCGCAACCCGAGCGCGCAGGTCGAGCATGAAGCGACGACGAGCAAGATCAGCGACGACCAGCTTTTCTATGCGATGCAGCGCGGGCTTTCGCAGGAAGAGGCGGTGGCGCTGATCGTCAACGGCTTCGCGAAAGAAGTGCTGCAGCAGCTGCCGATGGAGTTCGCGGTGGAGGCGCAGAAGCTGCTGGGGATTTCGCTGGAGGGGTCGGTCGGGTGATAAACCCCACGCTCATAGATCAGGCAAGACGCCTTTCCACCCCAACCTCTCTCCTGGAGGGGAGAGGCTTGAAAGATGAATATGCTCAAAATTGAAAACCTCCACGCCACTGTCGCAGACAAGCCGATCCTGAAGGGGCTGTCGCTCACCATCAACGCGGGCGAGATTCATGCGATCATGGGGCCGAACGGCGCGGGCAAGTCGACGCTGTCTTATGTGCTCGGCGGTCGGCCGGGGTATGAGGTCACCGAGGGATCGGCGACCTTCACGCCTTCGCCTCAGGCGGGGGCGATCGACCTGCTCGCCCTCGACCCGCACGAGCGCGCCGCCGCCGGCCTGTTCCTCGGCTTCCAGTATCCGGTCGAAATCCCCGGCGTGTCGAACGTCCAGTTCCTGCGCGAAAGCCTGAACGCCCAGCGCAAGGCGCGCGGGCAGGAGCCGCTTTCGGGCGGCGAGTTCCTGAAGATCGCGCGCGAGAAGGCGGGGCTGCTGGGGCTCGACATGGACATGCTCAAGCGCCCGGTGAACGTCGGTTTTTCGGGCGGCGAGAAGAAGCGCAACGAGATGGTGCAGATGGGCATCCTCGACCCGACGCTCGCGATCCTCGACGAGACCGACAGCGGCCTCGACATCGACGCGCTGCGCGTCGTCGGCGAGGGGATCAACGCGATCATGCGCAAACCCGACAAGGCGGTCCTGCTGATCACCCATTACCAGCGTCTGCTCGACTATGTGCAGCCCGATTTCGTCCACGTCCTCGCGGCCGGGCGCATCGTCAAGTCGGGCGGGCCGGAACTGGCGCGCGAGCTGGAAGAACATGGCTATGCCGAGGTGGTGGCGTGACCCTATACGCGTACCCTTCCTTCCATTGTCATGCCGGACTTGATCCGGCATCCCGCTTTTCCGACGTGGGAAGCGGGACCCCGGATCAAGTCCGGGGTGACGAAATGCGGGAGGTAGAGGCGTGACGACCGCCATCCTCCCCACCCGTCGCGACGAAGCGTGGCGCTATGCCGACATCGAAGCGGTCGCCGCGGCATGGCCCCTGCCCGCGCCCGAGAGCATCATCGTGCCCGCGGGTGGCAACTTCGCACGCGCCATCGTGCAGGATACCGGCGCGATCCGGCAGATCGAGCTGGTGCTCGGCAAGGGCTCGGCCGCGTCGCTGCACGTCCTCAACATCGGCGGCGCCTATGGCCGCATCGAACTGAACGTCACGCTGCACGAGGGCGCCGACTTCACGCTCGGCGCGGCGCAGATCGGCGGGAGCGAGCAGACGCTGGAGATCGTCACCACCGTCACCCATGCCGAACCCGGCGCGCGCTCGCGGCAGATGGTGCGGTCGGTGCTCGGCGGCACCGCGACGGGCACCTATCTCGGCAAGGTCGCGGTCGCACGCGGCGCGCAGCAGACCGACAGCGAACAGGACGTGAAGGCGATGCTGCTCGACCGCAGCGCCACCGCCAACGCCAAGCCCGAGCTCGAAATCTTCGCCGACGACGTGCAATGCGCGCACGGCTGCGCGATCGGCGAGCTCGACGCGCAGGCGCTCTTCTACCTCCAGTCGCGCGGGCTTCCGCCCGCCGGCGCGAAGAAGATATTGCTCCAGGCCTTCGTCGCCGGCGTGTTCGACGGCGCCGAGGACGAGACGCGGCTGCAGGAGCTGGCGCTGGCGAAGCTGGGAGAATTGGTGTGACCAACCTCTCTTCTCCGTTCGCATCGAGCGAAGTCGAGATGCCTCTCGGCAGCGGACGCACGCCCGGTGTCTCGACTTCGCTCGACACGAACGGCATTCGGGATCAGTTTCCCGGCCTTACCCCCGGCTGGCATTATCTCGACAGCGCCGCCACCGCGCAGAAGCCGCAGGCGGTGATCGACGCCTGCACGCTGGCGATGGGGCGCGATTATGCGACCGTCCACCGCGGTGTCTATGCGCGCTCGGCCGACATGACGCTCGCCTATGAGGCGGCACGGCGGCGGATTGCGGCGTTCATCGGCGCGACCGAGGACCAGATCGCCTTCGTGCGCGGTGCGACCGAGGCGATCAACCTCGTCGCCTATGCCCATCCGAAGAAGGGCCGCGTGCTGCTGTCGCTGCTCGAGCATCACAGCAATATCGTGCCGTGGCAGCTCGCGGGCTGGCAGATCGACGTCTGCCCGCTGACCGCTGACGGCCGGATCGACCTCGACGCGGCCGAACGCATGTTGACGCCCGATCATACCATGGTCGCCTTCGCGCATGTGTCGAACGTGCTCGGCAGCCCGCTCGACGTCGCGCGCGCAGCGGAGCTTGCGCACCGCGTCGGCGCCGAGTTGCTGGTCGACGGCTGCCAGGCGGTGCCGCGGCTGCCGGTCGACGTCGCGGCATCAGGCTGCGACTATTATGTCTTCTCGGGTCACAAGCTCTATGGCCCGACCGGCATCGGCGTCCTGTGGAGCGACAGGCTCGACACGCTGCCGCCGTGGCAGGGCGGCGGGTCGATGATCGACCGCGTGACGTTCGAGAAGACGAGCTACGCCCCCGCCCCAACCCGCTTCGAGGCGGGAACGCCGGCGATCGTCGAGGCGCTGGGGCTCGCGGCGGCGATCGATTATGTCGATGCGATCGGCCTCGACGCGATCCACGCGCACGAATGTGTGCTGGTCGGGTCGCTGCGCGAACAGCTCGCACGGCGGAACAGCGTCACGCTGTTCGGTCCCGACACCAGCGCCGGGATCGTCAGCTTCGCGATGGCGGGCGTCCATCCGCACGACATCGGCACGATCCTCGACGAAAGCTCGGTCGCGATCCGCGCCGGGCATCATTGCGCCCAGCCGCTGATGGAGCATCTGGGCGTGGCCGCGACCGCCCGCGCGAGTTTCGGGCTTTACAGCAACGACGACGATGTGGCGGCGCTGATCGACGGCCTCGCCCGCGTCGAAAGGATTTTCGGATGACCGACGAACGCACGATCCGTATCGAGGAAGTCGAAAGCGTCGACGCGCCGCCCAGGGCGCGCGTCGCCGATGCCGAGGCGGCGCCGGAAACGATGGGCGCGAAGCTCGAACGCAAGCGCGACTATCTGGATGGCTTCCTGTCCGCCAAACCGGCCGCGGCCGACCCGAACGCAGTCGGCGGTGACCTGTACGAAGCCGTCGTCGCCGCGCTCAAGGATATCTACGACCCGGAAATCCCGGTGAACATCTACGACCTCGGGCTGATCTACAATGTCGAGATCGACGAGGGGCATGTGGCGATCACCATGACGCTGACGACCCCGCATTGCCCGGTCGCCGAATCGATGCCGGGCGAGGTCGAACTGCGCGTCGGCGCCGTGCCCGGCGTCGGCGATGCCGAGGTCAACCTCGTCTGGGACCCGCCCTGGTCGCCCGAGGCGATGAGCGACGAAGCGCGGCTGGAACTGGGGATGCTATGACCCCTCTCGCAAGCGCGAGGAGGTTGGGGGTGGGCCGCGGGCCGAATCATCCCTATATAGAATGAACCACCCCCGGCCCCTCCCCAGGCGGGAGGGGGGAGATGACGATGACGGACACGAAAACCAGAATCCGCCCCGCCGCGGTAACGCTGACCCCCGGTGCCGAGGCGCGCGTCGCGGCGCTGATGGAAAACGCCCCCGCGGGCGCGATCGGCGTCAAGCTGTCGACGCCGCGCCGCGGCTGCTCGGGGCTCGCCTACTCGGTCGACTATGTGACCGAAGAGGACCGGTTCGACGAAAAGATCGAGACGCCCGGCGGCACCTTCTACATCGACGGCGCCTCGGTGCTCTACCTGATTGGCAGCGTCATGGACTGGGTCGAGGATGATTTCGCCGCAGGCTTCGTCTTCCAGAACCCCAACGCCAAGGGAAGCTGCGGCTGCGGCGAGAGCTTCACCGTTTAAGGCGTGACGATATCGAATGGACTCGTCATTGCGAGCGGCGAAGCCGCGCGGCAATCCAGAGTGTGCGTAAACCGCTCTGGATTGCTTCGCTCCGCTCGCAATGACGAAGCGGGTCAATCCAATATCATCACGCTTTAAGGAACAAGCGCCCCCGGATCGGAACACCCAACCCGTTCGTGTCGAACGGGAAGAAAGGTCGGATCGAGAGCATCCGCGCCCACCCCTCAACGGCAGACCGACCAGCCCGCGGTGCGCGCCGCCATGTCGAGGTGGAAATGGTTGGCGTGCGCCGCGTCGTGGTCGGGCGACAGCACGGTGCTGAACAGGCCGCACGAGCCGTCGCGCACCGCGTGCAGGAACTCGCTCCGCCGGTCGCCGTCGTCCCAGTCGTTGATCAACGCGATGCGCGTTCCGTCGGCAAGGACGAAGGCCGAAATGTCGATCGCATTGGCGGTCGAATGCTCGCTCTGCGCCGCGCGCCCGGCGATGGTGCGGCAGTTGTAGCTGCCCAGATTCTCCAGTTCGACGACCTTCTGGCCGAAATATCGCTGTGCGAGCGGCTGCACGACGTCGCGGGTCCACAGCGCCATTGCCGCGGTCACCGCGCAGCCGGGGGCGGCGTTGGCGGGACGGAGCGAGGGAACGAGGCGGTCGCCGGTGAGCACCATGCGCTGGCTGGCACGGCAGGCGCCCTCGCCGACGACAGGCCGCCGCTGATACCCCGCCCCCGCCCGCTCGAACGCCGCGAAGCAGCCGGCATCGTCGCCGACGAGGCCGATCAGCTTGCGATGCGTCGCCCAGCCCTGCGGATGCGCAAGCTCGAACCGCGCGCCCGGCCAATGTTCGGGATGATCGCGCACCCATGTCATCGCGCGGATCGCGGCGACGGTCACCAGCAGGGCAGCGACGAACCACAGCAGATAGGGCCGGAAACTCTTCACCGCCCCCACGTGGCGGATCGCGCCCCGCCCGGCAAGGTCAGAGCGGCGTCAGCGTCACCGTCAGCCCGTCCTTCGGCCGCGGGATCGGCCACATCTGCCAATCGGGCGCATAGCCGTCCGCGATCTCGATGCGATGCGTCGTCAGGACGTGGTGAAAGAAGATCTTCGCCTGCATGTGCGCGAAATGCAGCCCCAGGCACATGTGCGCGCCGCCGCCGAAGGGCACCCATGCATATTTGTGCCGCCCCTTCGCCGCGTCGGGGGCAAAGCGCATCGGGTCGAACCGTTCGGGATCGGGCCAATATTCGTCCATCATGTGCGTATAGCTGGGGCTGACGCCGACGTTGGTGCCGGCGGGAATGCGATAGCCGCCGAATTCGAAATCGCGCAGCGCGCGGCGCGGGATCACCGGAACCGGCGGGATCATCCGCAGCGCCTCCTTGAACGCCCATTCGGTGAGTTCGAGTTCGCCCAGGCTGTTGTGCCCGACACCCTCGCCCGCGGGCGCGACGCGCAGCATCTCCTCGCACAGCCGGTCTTGCCATTCGGGATGCCGGCCGAGCAGCCAGACGAGCGACGTCACCGAACTGGTGATCGTGTCGTGCGCCGCCATCATCAGGAAATTCATATGGTCGACGATCGCCTCGACCGACAGATATTCGCCCCCCTCGTCCTTCGCCTGGCAAATCTGGGTGAAGATGTCGTCGCCGGTCGAGGCGCGGCGTTCGGGGACCATCTTCGTGAAATATTCGACCAGGAATTTCCGCCCGGCGACCCCGCGCCCCATCGCGGTGAACGGCAGGGGCACGCGGACAACGCCGATCGACGCCTGCACCATGTCGACGAACGCCTTGTTGATCCGTTCCGCCTCCGGACCCCAGGGGATGCCCAGAAAGCTGGTCGCCGCAAGGTCGAGCGTCAGCTGCTTGATCGCGGGATAGAAGGCGAAGCGCGTCCCGCTCCAGCGCGCGACACGGTCCCTGATCCCTTCGTTGAGCGCATCGGCATAGAGGCGCATCGGCTCGGGCTTGAAGGCGACCGACAGCGTACGGCGGTCGGCGCGATGCTTGTCGAAATCCATCAGCATCAGCCCGCGCGGGAACAGCAGGTTGAGCACCGGCCCCCAACCCTGTTCGGACGAGAACAGCTTGTCGCGGTCGAACAGCACCAGCTCGTTCGCTTCCGGCCCGACGAGCGATACCCCGCGCCCGCCGAAGCTGCGGGTGCGATAGACCTTGCCGTGGCGGTCGACCATGCGGTTGGTGAAGCCGACGGGATCGCGAAGCTGCGCCAGCGTCGTGCCGAGCAGGGGAATCCCGTCGTCGCCCGGGATATGATCGAGCGCGCTTTCGGGGCCGCGCGGCAACCAGTGCGCGGTGTCGGGACCGAAGCGGCGTTCGGACCACATGCTATTCGCGGGGACATTCATTGTCGCATCATCCTTGCTGATTCACCCGATCGCGCCGACGCTATCGCCCTATTGACACCGATGCAAGCAAGTGCCGGACGCGACAATGGGACCCGTCGGCCTCCCCCCTCGCGCAAGCAGGAAGCGAGAGCCGGCGTCGTGTCGCGCATCCATTCTCCATTCACCGCGAATTCAACTCGACTCGGGCAGTTTGTCCGACGGAAAACGGACCGCCTCGCTGGTCCGGAAAGGACAAGATCATGCGCAAGACGATCCGTCGCCCCCTCTCCCTCGCGCTTGGCGTGGTCGCGACGACCGCGCTCGGCGGCTGCTATTACGGCGACGTCTATGGCAGCAGCTATGCCTCCGCCGGGGCCTGCCCCGACGCCTATTACGACTACGACCCCTACAGCTATGACGACGGTTACGGCTATGGCTGCTACGATCCGGCCGATTACGGCGGCGGCTTCGTCCAGATCGGCTTCGGTGGCGGCTGGTACGACGATTATTATTATCCCGGCTACGGGATGTGGATGTACGACAATTACCGCAACCGCTATCCGCTACGCGGCCAATATCTGAACTATTGGGGCGGTCGGCGCGCGTGGTGGAAGCACCGCGGCGATCGCGGCGGCGGTCAGTGGCAGGGCAGTACCCGCCCCGGCAACCCGCCCGTCCGCCCGGGACGCCCCGGCGGCTGGCAAGGCCATGACGGCGACCGGCCGCAAGGCACCCGGCCCGGCCGCGGGACGCCCCCGGCGGCCGGCCATAACCCCACCCGTCCCGACAATGGCACCGCCCAGCCCCCGCGCCGTCCCGGCGGTTGGCAGGGTCGCGATGGCGACCGACCTCAGGGCACCCGACCCGGTGGCTGGCAGGGTCGCGACGGCGATCGATCGCAAGGCACGCGCCCGGGCCGTGGCACGCCTCCGGCGGCGGGCAACCGCCCCGGCGGCAACGGGGCAGTCCGCCCCCCGCGCCCGGCGCCCGAAGCGGGTGCGCCGCCCCCGCGCGCCTCGCGGCCGGCCCCGCCACCCCGCGCCACCCCGCCCGCACGGCCGAGTGGTCCGGTGCGCGGCAGCCGGATCGAGCCCACCGGGCCGGTTCGCGAACAGTAGAATCTCCGCTCTCGCCCCTCTCCTTCGGGAGAGGGGCCTGAACGCCCGCGTCAGGCGGCCGGCTCCGCGCCCTCCGCATCGCCGACGCCCGCCGACACCACCGTCGCGGCGACGAGGTCGCCGACGACGTTCAGTGTCGTGCGGCACATGTCGAGGAAGCGGTCGACCCCCAGCACCAGCCCGATCCCTTCCGGCGGCACGCCGATCGAGGCGAGGATCAGCGCGATCACGGGCAGCGATCCCGCGGGCACTCCCGCCGTGCCGATCCCGCCAAGGATGCAGACGAGCATCACCATCACCTGCTGTTGCATCGTCAGGTCGACGCCGAATAACTGCGCGAGGAAAATCACCGTCACGCCCTCGAACATCGCGGTGCCGTTCTGGTTGGCGGTGGCGCCGAGCGTGAGGACGAAGCGCGCCACCCGGTCGGGCAGGCGCAGCCCATCGTGCGCGACGCGCAGCGCGGTCGGCAGCGTCGCGTTCGACGAAGAGGTGGCGAAGGCCATCACGAAGGCCTCCTGCGTCTCGCGGAAGAAGGCGAGCGGGGACTTGCGCGCGAGCAGCCGCAGCACGATGGGAAAGACCACGAACATCTGGAGGCCGAGCGCGAGCAGCACGACGCCGACATAGGCCGACAGGCGAACCATCAGGTCCCAGCCGAACTCGGCGGCCAGATTGAACATGAAACAGAAGATCGCGACCGGCGCGAGCTGGATGACGATGCCGATCAGCGTCATCGCGACCTCGAACACCCCTTCGATCGCGCTCTTGAGCGTCGCGGTCTGCGGGGTTTGCACGATCATCAGGCCGATGCCGAAGAACAGCGCGAAGAACATCACCGCCAGCACGTCGTTCTGGCTCATCGCGCCGACGAAATTGCTGGGGATGATCGCGACGAGCGCATCCATACCCGTCTTCGCCTCGCCCGCCTGGCTGGTGATCGCCTTCGCCCCGTCGGCGCCCTGCGCGATCAGCGTCCGGGCCAGCGCGGGGTCGACCCCCGCGCCGGGCTGGAGCAGGTTGACGAGCAGCAGGCTGATCGCCACCGCCACGGCCGAGACGCATACCGTGTAGACCAGCGTGCGCACGCCGACCGACTTCAGCGCGCGCATCTCGCCCATCTCGGCCACCCCGACGATCAGCGCCGATACCAGCAGCGGGATGACGAGCATGAACAGCAGGCGCAGGAAAATCTGCCCGATCGGCCCCGTGACGTAAGCGGTGAGCGCATCGACCCAGCCGGCGTCGGCGGCGCCATAATGCACCGCCAGACCGGCGATCAGTCCCGCGGCGAAGCCGATCAGCATGCGCCATTGCAGGCGGCGGGCGCGCACCTCCTCGCTGCGCGCGCTCGCGCTCGCCGTCGTGTCGGCCATGGTTCGGCTCCCTTGCGCGCCCGTGTCGGGGGGAGCGGCCGGAATGCTGGGCGTCAGGTGCGGCCGGCCGCGGGCGGGCCGCTATCCTCCACCATATCCTCCTGCAGCTCAAGCCCACGCGCGCCGCGGTGCGCGGTCCGGCTCGGCGCGTGGGGGTAATCCATGTCCGCGGGATCGGCCGTTTCCAGCATCCCTTCCCACCGCGTGATGACCGACGTGGCGACCGCGTTGCCGACGACGTTGGTCGCCGACCGGCCCATGTCGAGGAACTGGTCGATGCCCAGGATCAGCGCGACGCCCTCGACCGGCAGGCCGAACTGCGCCAGCGTCGCGGTGATCACGACCAGGCTGGCGCGCGGCACGCCGGCGATTCCCTTCGACGTGATCATCAGCGTCAGCAGGATCAATATCTGCGTCCCGATCGACAGGTCGATGCCATAGGCCTGCGCGATGAACAGCGTCGCGAAGCTCATGTACATCATCGACCCGTCGAGGTTGAAGCTGTAGCCGAGCGGCAGCACGAAGCCCGAGATGCGGCGCGGGACGCCGAAGCGGTCGAGCTGCTCGAACAGCTTGGGCAGCGCCGCCTCCGACGAGGCGGTCGAGAAGGCGAGCAGCAGCGGCTCGATGATATAGCGCACCAGCATCAGAATGCGCTTGCCCAGGAAGATCGCACCGAGCGCGAGCAGCACCACCCACAGCAGCAGCAGCCCGAAATAGAATTCGACGATCAGCCGCAGGAAATCGAGCAGGATACCCAGCCCGTTGACCGTGATGACGCCGGCGAGCGCGCCGAACACTGCAAAGGGGGCGAACAGCATCACATAGTTGGTGATCTGGAGCATCAGCTCGCCGAGCGCGTCGGCGGCGCGCACCAGCGGCGCACCGCGCTCGCCGAGCGCCGACAGGCCGACCCCGGCGAAGAGCGAGAAGACGAGGATCTGGAGGATATCGTTCTGCGCCATCGCGTCGAAGATCGACTTGGGGAAGATGTGCATCACGAAATCGCGCAGGTTGAGCGCGTCGGTCTTGACCTCGCCGATGTCGGCCATCGGCGTCAGGTCGAGCCGGACGCCGGGCTGGAGCAGGTTGACGAGCAGCAGCCCCAGTGACAGCGAGACGAGGCTGGCGGTGATGAACCACAGCAGGGCGCGCCCGCCGATGCGGCCGAGCGCCGCGCTGTCGCCCATGTTGGCGATGCCGGCGACGATCGTCGCCAGCACCAGCGGCGCGATGATCATCTTGATGAGCTGCAGGAAGACGTCGGCGAGCAGCTTGAAATAGCCGGCGACCTGCGTCGCCGCCTCCTTGTCGGCGCCGACCTGCGCATAGGAGATCGCCCCGGCGACGATGCCGAGGATCATGCCGATCAGGATGTAGAGCGTGAGGCGTTTAGCCATGAAAGATGTTCCCCTTTTCCCGGATCGTCCGGGTCTGTTTTCGTGGTTCGGGTAACAGCCCGGCGGACCGCGGGCAATCACCGATGCGGCGAACGGCCGTCAGGGCGACCAGAAAGCCAGCGCCGTGCAGCCCGCGATCCCGGTCAGGATATTGAGCGGAACGCCAACGCGAACGAAATCGACGAAGCGATAGTCGCCCGCCGCATAGACCAGGGTATTGGTCTGATAACCTACCGGGGTCGCGAAGCAGGCCGACGCCCCCATCATCAGCGCGATCAGCAGCGGATAGGGCGCCACCCCCGACACGTCGGCGATGCCGATGACCAGCGGCCCCATCAGCGCCGCCACCGCATTGTTGCTGAGCAGTTCGGAAAGCAGCATCGCGGAGAAATAGACGATCGCGATCACCGCCCATGGCGGCGCGTGGGTCAGCAGCGGCTCGAGCGCGCCGACGACCAGCGCGACCGATCCCGCCGCCTCGAGCGCGGCGCCGACGGCGAGCATCGCGAAAATCAGGATCAGCACGTCGCCGTCGATGCTCGCCCACGCCTCCGACGCGTCGATGCAGCGCGTCAGCAACACGATGCCGACCCCGATGAAGGCTGCGATGCCGATCGACATCGCCCCCAGCGCCGACAGCAGCACCGCGCCGGCCATGACGAGGATCGCGATCCATGCCTTGCGACGTCGGAAGGCAGTGATCGAAGTCATCGCCACGCCGATCAGGCCGGGATTGGCGCGCAGCCTTGCGATGTCGGCCTCGTCGGCCTCGACCAGCAGCCGGTCGGCGGCGCGGATGCGGTTTTCGGACAGCGTCGGCCCGGGATTGTGGCGAAAGCGCGAGACGCCGAGGATGCGGACGGGCTGTCCCTGAAGGAAGGGGATTTCGCCCAGCCGACGGTCGATCTCGCGGTGACTGGGCGATACCGTCACCTCGGCGACCATCGCCTCCTTGTCGAGCTTGTCGCCGATGCCGATGCCGAAGCGGCCGCCGCCGCGCAGCGTCATCAGGCTGGCGCCGTCGATCCGCGCGACGATCCGGTTGCCCGCCGCCAGTACATGCGCGCGCGCGTCGGGACCCGTGATGAAGCGTCCACCGCTGATCACGCCGATCGGCGCGAAATCCAGATTCGCCTCGCCCAGCGCGCTGCCGATCGCCGGATCGTCCTCACGCAGCGTCAACTCGGTCAGATAAAGCTGTTCGGACCCGTCGGCCTTTTCGGTGATGCGCGGCGAATCCGACGGCAGGAAACGCGCCATGACCAGCAGGCCGAGGATGCCCGCACCGGCGATCGCAAGGCCATAGGGGGTGATGCTGAACAGGCCGAAGGGCTCGAGCCCCGCCTGCTCGGCGATGCCCGCGACGACGAGATTGGTCGAGGTGCCGACCAGCGTCAGGCAGCCGCCAAGCACCGCGACGATCGACAGCGGCATCAGCAGCCGCTTCGGCGACACGCCCATCGCCTCGGCCAGCCGGAAGCAGACGGGCATCATCACGACGACGAAGGGCGTGCTGTTGATGAAGCCCGACACGACCAGCCCGCCGCCGAACACCGCGACCACCGCGAGCCGCGGACTCCGCCTGGCAAGGTCGACGACATAATTGCCGACGCGGTCGATCACCCCGGTGCGGATCAGCGCGCCGGAGAGGACGAACATCGCCCCGACGGTCAGCGGCGCGCTGTTGGAGAAGACGCCGTAGGCGGCCTTTTCATCGAGCAGTCCGAGCGCGAGCATGACCCCCGCGCCCCCGACCGCGACGACCGAGGGCGGAAAGCGTTCCCACAGGAAGGCGATGAAGATGCCCGCCAGCAGGACCAGGCCGATGACGGCGCGGTGCGCGGCGATGAAGTCGGCGAGAAGCTCCACCCGCCCCCTATCCGCACTGCGCCCGGTGGAGCAGCTTGTGGTCGGCAAGGACGAGCGCCATCATCGCCTCGACGACCGGCGCGCCGCGGATGCCGACGCAAGGGTCGTGGCGTCCCTTAGTAATGATGTCGGCCGCCTCGCCAGCGCGGTTGATCGTCGGGACGGGCGTGAGGATCGAACTGGTCGGCTTGAAGGCGACGCGCAGGACCACCGGCTGCCCGGTCGAGATGCCGCCGGCGATGCCGCCCGCATGATTCGACAGGAAATCGGGACGGTTGCTGCCGTCACTGGCTGGGCGCATCGCGTCGGCATTCTCTTCGCCGCGCAGGCGCGCCGCGTGGAATCCCGCGCCAATCTCGACCCCTTTTACCGCGTTGATCCCCATCATCGCGGCGGCGAGGTCGGCGTCGAGCTTGGCATAGATCGGGGCGCCCCAGCCCGCGGGCACTCCGCTCGCCGCGCATTCGATCACCGCGCCCAGCGAACTGCCCGCCTTGCGCGCGCCGTCCATCAGCGCTTCCCAGCGCTGCGCCGCGGCGGGATCGGGACAGAAAAAGGGATTACGGTCGATTTCGTCGAGGTCGAAGTTGGCGGGATCGATCGCATCGCCGCCGATCTCCGCCACCCAGGCGTGAATCTGCACCTCGGGGATCACCAGCCGCGCCACCGCGCCCGCGGCGACGCGCGCCGCCGTCTCGCGCGCGCTCGACCGGCCGCCGCCGCGATAGTCGCGGATGCCGTATTTGGCGTCATAGGCATAATCGGCGTGGCCGGGACGGTAGGCCTGCGCGATCTCGCCATAATCCTTCGAGCGCTGGTCGACGTTCTCGATCATCAGGCTGATCGGCGTGCCGGTCGTCCTGCCCTCGAACGTGCCCGACAGGATGCGCACCTGGTCGGGTTCCTGCCGCTGCGTCGTGTGGCGCGACTGGCCGGGACGGCGCTTGTCGAGGAACGGCTGGATATCCCCCTCCGACAGCGCAAGCCGCGACGGGCAGCCATCGACGACCGCGCCGAGCGCCGGTCCATGGCTTTCCCCCCAGGTGGTGAAGCGCAGCACGCGTCCGAAGCTGTTGAAACTCATGCGCGCGCGGTCCTGTCCATGAATTCGATTCGGTTACCGAAAGGGTCCTCGGTGAAGAAGCGATAGCGACCGTCGATGACGCTATCGTCGTGGGTCACGAAGCCCGCCGCATCGAGGCGCGCGCGCAGCGCATCGAGCGCGTCGGTCGCGAGCGCGACATGCGCCTTTTTCGCCGCCCGGAAATCCGCTTCCACGCCCAGATGAAGCTGACGGTCGCCGAGCGCGAACCAGCAGCCTCCGCGCGCCGCCATGTCGGGGGGCTTGGGCAATTCGGCCAGCCCGAGCAGAGCACCGAAGAAGGCCCGGGCCCGCGCCTCGCCGCTGACAGGCATGGCGACCTGCACATGATCGATGGCCAATGCGAAATCCATGTTCGCGCGATGGCGGGATTCGCGCCGCAATTCAAGCGCCGTGGCGCGCTCCGCGTTCAGCCGAGGCGGGAAAATGCGGGCGCATATTTGGCCCGGCCACGCTCGGGCCATGCTCTATCCCCGAGCATCATCGCCATGAAATGCGGCCCCGCGAAGGGCGAAGCGAAGCGCGCGGCGAGATCGGGCGAATAGCCGAAGCGCGGGTAATAGGCCTCGTTCCCGAGCACGAAGCTGATTGCCACACCCTGCGCGCGCAGCGCGTCGAGCCCGGCGCGGATCAGCGCGGCGCCGATGCCCCGTCCCTGCAGCGCCGGCGCCACCGACACGGGCGCGAGGCCGGCGGCGGACAGCGCCGCGCCATCGGCCTCGACGTCCATGCGGCTGAACAGCACATGCCCCGCGACCGCACCGCCCGCTTCCGCGACGAGCGAGACCAGCGCGTCGCCGTCCGCCTCCAGCATCCGCACCAGTTCCGCCTCGCCCTGATGGCCATGCTCCGACCCGGCGAAGGCGGCGCGGATGATGGCGTCGATCGCGCCCGGATCCTCCGCGCGCGCGGGCCGGATCACCGGCGCATCAGGCAAGCGCGATGTCCGGCGCGTCTTCCTGCTTCATGCCGATGGTGTGATAGCCCGCATCGACATGGTGCGTCTCGCCGGTGACGCCGCTCGCGAGATCGCTCAGCAGATAGAGTGCCGAGCCGCCGACATCGTCGATGGTGACGTTGCGCCGCAGCGGGGCGTTATATTCGTTCCATTTCAGGATCAGGCGGAAATCGCCGATGCCGCTCGCCGCCAGCGTCTTGATCGGCCCCGCCGAGATGGCGTTCACGCGCACCCCCTGCGGGCCATAGTCGTTGGCGAGATATTTGACGCTGGTTTCCAGCGCCGACTTGGCGACGCCCATGACGTTGTAATGCGGGATCACCTTTTCGGCGCCGTAATAGGACAAGGTCAGCATCGCGCCCCCGCCCTCGCCCGTCTCGGGATCCTTCGGCGGCATCATCGCCGCGGCACGCCTGGCGACCGCGGTGAAGCTGTAGACGCTGATGTTCATCGTCATCAGGAAATCCTCGAGCCCGATGTCGGCATAGTTACCGCGCAGCGCCTCCTTGTTGGTATAGCCGATCGCGTGGACGACGAAATCGATCGTCGGCCAGCGCGCCGCGAGCGTCGCGAAAGCCTGGTCGAGATTCGCCATGTCGGACACGTCGCAGTCGATCAGCAGGTCGCAGCCCAGTTCGTCCGCCAGCGGCTTCACCCGCTTGAGCATCACCTCGCCCTGATAGCTGATCGCGAGTTCGGCGCCCGCGCCGTGCAGCGCTTTCGCGATCCCCCATGCGAGCGACTTGTCGTTCGCGAGGCCCATGATCAACCCGCGCTTGCCCTTCATCAGACCCGTCATTCCGTTTCTCCGGTCTTGTCGTCTTCGATTATGATGTCGTCCACGCGCCCAATAGCGTCGTGACCCAGATCCTCAACCTCGACCAGCGCGGCATTGAGCTCGGCACCCATCACCATACCCAATCCGACGAGGTAGAAAAAGAAAAGCGCGACCATCACCCCCGCGAGGCTGCCATAGGTCGCGTCATAGCTGAGCAGGCTGGCGAGCAGCGGCGGCAGCGCCAGCGTCACCGCGATCCACCACGAGGTCGTGAACAGCGCGCCCGGCCATTTCGGGCATTTGAGCTTGCGGTATTTCGACGGCGTCAGCGAATAGAAGAGCATGTAGATGGCCAGGAACAGCCCCGCCCCCGACACCCCGCGCGAAATCAGCACGACGCCCCACGCCTGATATTGTTCGGGCAGCACGCGCGTGACGAACTGTTCGATCCCGACGATCAGCACCTGCATGCTGAACGACAGCAGCATCAGCACCACCGCGCCAGTGATGATGCCGATCGACAGCAGCCGGTAATGGAAGAAGCCCTTGGAGAAATGGGTGCCGTAGGCGCGGCGCAAAATGTCGCGGATCGTTTCGACCAGGCTGCCCACCGTCCACAGCGCGACGATCGCGCCGAGCCACAGGAACAGGCCGGTGCGCGCGCCCATCACCTCGCGGATCGGCCCGGCCAGCGCCTTGGCGACCGTCGGCGGCATCAGCGAAAAGACCGCGGCGATCGCTTCCTCGCCGCCCGCGCTGCCGCCGAACAGGCTCAGCGCGGCGGCGAGCAGGATGAAGAAGGGAAAGAGCGCGATCAGCGCGAGATAGGCAAGGTTCCCCGCGTGGATGAAGCCGTCGGTATAGGTGCCCACCAGCACGCGGCGGACGATCGCGAAGGCGCGCGTTCCGGGCCCCAGCGTCTCGCGCCCGCGTTCGATGACCCCCTGCGCCCGCGCGCGCAGATGCAGGCGCTTGGCGCGTTCGGCGCGCGCTTCGGGCGAGTGCGGCGAATGCCCTTCGGCGCGGAACTCCCGCTCGACCTCGTCGGCGATTTCGCGCTCGAGCGCGGCGGACGATTTCCTCTGGCTGCGATCAGCCACGCATCACACGCCGAGTTCGGCCCGGACGGCGCGCGTATCGGTCCATTCGTCCACGATCCGGCGGAGCGCGGGGTCGTCCTTCGGCAGGTCGACCATCAGCCGCACCAGCTGATCGCCGCGCCCGCCGCTCTTCTGGCTGAATCCCTTGCCCTTGAGCCGCATCACCTTGCCCGACGTCGACCCGGCCGGGATCGACAGCATCACCGGCCCGTCGACCGTCGGCACCTTGACCTTCGCGCCCTTCACCGCCTCGGCCAGCGTCACCGGCAGGTCGAGGCGGATGTTGCTGCCGTCGCGCACGAAGAAGGGATGGTCCTTGACCGTGATGGTGACGATGCCGTCGCCATTGCCGCCCGGTCCCGGCTGCCCCTTTCCGGCGAGCCGCATCTGCGTCCCCGTCTCGACCCCCGCGGGCAGCTTGAGGTCGATGGTCTTGCCGTCGGCCAGGGTGATGCGCTGCATCGCCTGCGTCGCGGCGTCGATGAAGGACACCGACAGGCGATAGGCGACATTGGCGCCCTTCGGCGGCGGGGCGCTGCGCGCGCCGAAGCCGCCGAACGGCCCCCCGCCGCCGCCGCGCCCGCCGAACAGACCCTCGAAGATATCGCCGAAATCGGCGCTCTCGCCGCCGAACCCCCGGAAGTCGCCCTGCGGCCCGCCGCGTGGGTCGCCGCGAAAGCCGCCGCCGCCATAGCCGAAGGGCATGGCGGGATTGCCGTCGGCGTCGATCTCGCCGCGGTCGAACTGCCCGCGCTTTTCCTTGTCGGACAGCAGGTCATAGGCCTTGGTGACGTCGGAGAATTTCTCCGCCGCCTTCGGATTGTCCTTGTTCCGGTCGGGGTGCAACTGCTTGGCGAGCTTGCGATAAGCGGACTTGATCTCCGCTTCGCTGGCGTTTTTCGCCACGCCGAGGGTGGAATAGGGATCTGCCATATATCTTCTGTAGCCCGATAAGTGACTGGCCGTGAAGGCCCATTGCGCGGCGATGTGGGAATGGCGCGCGGGGCGGTCAAGTTCCCCGACAACAGCTCCGTCTTCCGTCACCCCCGACTTGCTCCGGGGTGACGACACGGTCGGGGACGGCTTTTGCTCGACCACAGGCCGGCAGCGCATTAGAAGCGCCCGCATGACCACCGACCCCTTCGCCCTGTTCGATGCCTGGTATGCCGAAGCGCGCGCCGGCGAACCCAACGACAGCAATGCGATGGCGCTCGCCACCGCGACGCCCGACGGCCGCCCGTCGGTGCGGATGGTGCTGCTCAAGGAGCATGGCCCCGACGGCTTCGTCTTCTACACCAACCTCGACAGCCGCAAGGGCGAGGAACTGGCCGCGAACCGTCACGTCGCGCTGCTGTTCCACTGGAAATCGCTGCGCCGCCAGATTCGCATCGAAGGGGCGGCGGCGCCGGTCGAGGAAAGCGTCGCCGACGCCTATTTCGCAACCCGCGGCCGCGATTCGCAGCTCGGCGCCTGGGCCAGCGAGCAGTCGCGGCCGCTCGACAGCTATGCGACCTTCGAGGCGCGCTTCGCCGCGATGCAGGCGCGCTTCGAGGGGCAGGACGTGCCGCGCCCGCCGCGCTGGTCGGGCTGGCGCGTGACGCCCGAACGAATCGAGTTCTGGCAGGACCGCGCGCACCGCCTGCACGAGCGCACGCTGTTCGTGCGCGAAGGCGATACATGGTCGAAAGGACTGCTGTTCCCATGAGCTGGCGCCGCTTTCCCGTCACGCGCGTCGACGCCTTTGCCGACCGCGCCTTCACAGGCAACCCCGCCGCGGTGATGCCGCTCGACGAATGGCTCGACGACGCGACGCTGCTGGCGATGGCGGCGGAGAACAACCTGTCCGAAACCGCCTTTCTGGTCCCCGACGAAAGCGAAGCCGCCGATTATGAGCTGCGCTGGTTCACGCCGGGCGTCGAAATCGCGCTGTGCGGCCATGCGACGCTGGCGAGCGGCCATGTCCTGCTGTCGGCCGCGCCGTGGCGCGACGCGATGACCTTCCGCACGCGCAAGGCGGGAATATTGACGGTCGCGCGCGCCGGGGACGACGACGGCGACGACGTCTATCGCATGACTCTGCCCGCCTATCGCCCCGAACCAAAGCCTTTGCCCGACATCGCGGCGGCGGTCGGCGGGCGGCCGGTCGAGACGCTGTGGCATGGCGGCGGCTATGCCCTGCTGGTCTATGCGAGCGCGGCCGAGGTGCGTGCACTGACGCCCGACATGGCGGCGCTGCGCGCGCTGGGCGATGTGCAGGCGATCGCGACGGCGCCCGGCGCGGACGATCCCTCGGCCGCCGATTTCGTCAGCCGGGTCTTCGTCCCCGGCGCGGGCGTCGACGAAGATCCCGTGACGGGATCGGCGCATTGCGTGCTGACGCCATACTGGTCCGCGCGGCTCGGTCGCGAACGCCTTTCGGCGTGGCAGGCCAGCAGGCGCGGCGGCTCGGTCGGTTGCCGCATGGACGGCGATCAGGTCGAACTCACGGGATGCTGCGTGACGACGCTGGTGGGCGATTTCCTGCTCTGACCGGACGCCCTGCCGGCGCCGTCGTCACAGCGCCTCCTGCAAATCCGCCAGGTGCCGCCGCAGCGCCGGAAACTGGTCGTCGCTGGTGATTCCCAGCCGCACGATCGTCACCCGCTGCGACGGCGAAACGATGATATATTGCCCCTGATGCCCGATGCAGGCGAACAGGTCGTTGGGGCCGCGGTCGGGCCATAGCGCGATGTTGGCGCCGCGCGGCCGCTGACGGTTCAGCCAGATATGCCCGCCATAGCCCGCGTCGGCGGGCGACGGCGACAGCATGAAGCGCATCCAGCTTTCGGGCAGCAGCCGCTGGCCATCGACCACGCCGTGATTGCGCAGGAATTCGCCGAACTTCGCATAGTCGCGCGCGGTGGCATGCATGATCGACCCGCCGATCATCGTTCCCTTCGCGTCGAACTCGGGGGTCAGGCTGGTCATGCCGAGCGGCTCGATCAGCCGCCCCTGGATGAAGTCGCGCACCGCCTCGCGCCGCGCCTCGGGGCTGGGCGACGGGGTCAGCGTGTCGGCGAGGATATCGGCGAGGATGACGCTGGTCGCCGAGCTGTAGTTGAACAGTTCGCCCGGCCGCGCGACCGCCGGCTTCGCCTCGGCGAAACCCGCCATGTCCTGCGCGCCGGGACCGAAGAGCATGTCGACCGTGTCGCCCTTCCAGACCGGGTCGCCCACCTCGACATGCTCGATGCCGGAGGTCATGTGGAGCAGGTCGCGCAGCGCGATCGCGGCGCGCGGATCGCCGCTGCGCTGCCACGCCGCGACCGGCGCCGGACCGTCGAGCGACAATTGCCCGTCGGCGACGAGGAAGCCGGTGAGCACCGCGGTGATGCTCTTCGCCATCGACCAGCTGATCAGCTTGCTGTCGGGCCCGAAGCCCTCGCCATAGCGTTCATAGATCGGCTTGCCGTCGCGCAGCACATAGAGCGCGCGCGTCTCGCCGACCGCGCTGGCGTCGGCGAACAGCGCGTCGGCGCGCGCCTTCACCGCCGGATCGAGCGCGGGAAGCGGCGGCAGCGTCTCGGCGGCGATCGCCGGGTCGGGCGCCGCGCCGAACCGCGGGGCCGGCACCGGCGCCGCGGTCGCGCCCTGCCCCGCCGCCTGCGTCAGCGACCAGCCGCCCAGCATCGCGAGCACGGCACTTGCCAGCATGGCTTTTTTCGTGATCATGGCACCCCGTGAGTAACACCAACCCGCCACAGACGGCAACGGGCGAACCGACACCGCCGGCCGCGCCCACCCCGCCGCCGCCGAGGCCCGAGGTGCCGGCGCACCTGCGCGGGCGCAAACGTGGCGCGAGCCGCTGGGGCGGCTGCCTGCCGTGGGCGGCGATCGTCGGCGTCCTGCTGCTCGCCTTCCTGATCTGGAAATTCCCGTCGTTCAAGGCGCAGGCCGAACTCGGCTCGGCCTATGCCGCGCGGGTCGGCTGCTCGTGCCGCTACGTTCAGGGCCGCAGCCTCGAAAGCTGCCAGAGCGATTTCGAGCCGGGAATGGAGCTGGTATCGCTGAGCGAGGATCCGGCGACCAAGACGGTGACGGGCAGCGTCCCCCTCCTCGCCTCGCGCAGCGCGCGCTATGCGGGCGCCAACGGCTGCCTGCTCGATCCGGTGCGCTAACCCGCCGCCAGGAAAGCGTCCATCGCTGCATTGACCCGGTCGGGGGCTTCCCACGGCACGAAATGGCCGCAGCCCGGCACCTCGACGATCGTCGCGTCGGGAACCAGCTCGTCCAGCCCGTCGAGATTGCACGCCGGCAGCGCGACATCGTCGAGCGCCCAGATCACCAGCGTCGGGATCGTCAGCTTCGGGAAAGGCGTCGCGGGCGGTTCGCCATAGGGCGCGTCCATCGGCGGCACCTCGGCCGGCGAGCCGCGATACCAGTTGATCATCGCGCGGCACGCGTCGCGATCCTCCCAATCGACGATCAGCCGGGCGATCTCCTCGGGCGGCTGGATACCGCCGCTCGGCACGCGGCCGGCAAAGGCATGCGCGAGCAGCCCGGCGATGCCCTGCTCCTCGATCAGCGCGTCGCTCGCCGGGTCGCGGAAGGTGCGGATATACTGGCTCGCCGCGCGCTGCTCCGGGTTGGTGAGCAGCAGGCGCTGGAAAATGGCCGGGTGCGGCGCATTGGCGATCACCGCGCGCGTCACGCGCCCCGCCCATTGCGGGTGCAGCCCGCCGGGCTGGCCGCCGAGCGCGACGCCCCACGCGATCGCCCCGCCCCAGTCGTGGCCGACGACCGTGAAACGCTCGACGCCGAGCGCATCGGCGAGCGCGAAGACGTCGGCGATCAGCTTGTCGGGCGTATAGGAGTCCGCGCCCTGCGGCTTCGACGAGCCGCGATAGCCGCGCTGGTCGGGCGCGATGCAGCGGAAGCGGTCGGCGAAATGCGGAAGCTGGTGGCGCCAGGTGCGGTGCGATTCGGGAAATCCGTGGAGGAAGACCAGCGCCGGCGCGTCGCGTGGCCCCATGTCGACGACGTCGAGCTCTACCCCGGTCGAAAGCGCCACCCGCTTCTGTTCGAAATCGCCCACCATCTCGCGCTCCTTCCATCTTCCGTCGGCGCGAAGGTGGCGGGATTATTTCCCGCTGACAAGCCTGTCAGTTCGATCAGGGATAGGCGGGCGTCTTCGGCATCCCGGGCAGCGGGATATATTCCTCGCTGTCGCCGGGGACGAGCGGGAATTTGCGATCCTTCCAGTCGTGCTTGGCCTCGTTGATCCGGTCGCGCGACGAGCTGACGAAATTCCACCACAGGTGCCGCGGCGTCGTGAAGGCCTCGCCGCCGAGCAGCATCACCCGCGCATCGCTCGCCGCGCGCAGCGTCATCGCCTCGCCGGGCTTCAGGATATAGAGGCTGTAGCGATCGAGCCTCTCGCCATCGAGGCTCGCGTCGCCCAGCGCGACGACCACCGCGCGCTCGTCGGCCTCCGCCTCGATCGGGATCGCCGATCCCGCCTTCATCGCGATGTCGGCATAGATGGTCGCGGCATGCTGGGTGATCGGCGAGCTTGCGCCCCACAGGCTGCCCATGATGACGCGCGCCGATACCTGCCCGTCGTCGATCAGCGGCAGCTCGTCCTGCGCGGCATGCTCGAACGCCGGGTCGACCTCCTCCTTGCCGTCGGGCAGCGCGAGCCACGTCTGCATGCCGGAGATCGCCGATCCGGTCGCGCGCTCGGCCGCCGGGGTGCGCTCCGAATGGACGATGCCGCGTCCGGCGGTCATCAGGTTGCAGGCGCCCGGACGGATCGTCGCATAGGTGCCCAGGCTGTCGCGATGATCGATCGCGCCCTCGAACAGATAGGTGACGGTCGCCAGGTTGATGTGCGGGTGCGGCCGCACGTCCATCCCCTTGCCGATATCGAAATGCGCCGGGCCGAACTGGTCGACGAAGATGAAGGGCCCGACCATCGTCCGTGCCTTGTCGGGCAGGGTCCGCCGCACGTCGAAGGCGCCGATGTCGTGCGTCGAGGGGGTGATCACCTGCATCGTCATTCTCCCGGCGCGGTCGCCCTGATCGCCAGCGCATGGACGCGCTGCCCCGGCAGATC
Organism: Sphingopyxis sp. MG; assembly: GCF_002953155.1. NCBI lineage: Bacteria > Pseudomonadati > Pseudomonadota > Alphaproteobacteria > Sphingomonadales > Sphingopyxidaceae > Sphingopyxis > Sphingopyxis sp. MG. Next base: position 783,606 of record NZ_CP026381.1, on the reverse strand, counting down.
GCCCAGCGCCTTGTTGACCGTCCGCTGGCGCGCGACGCGGTTCTGGCCCGCAAAGCCCGCCCATTCGATGCTCAGGCTGAAATGCGACTCGCCCGATCCATCGTCGCCGGCATGACCATGATGCTTCGCGCTGTCGTTGCTGAGGATGAAATCGGCGTCGGGGAAAGCGGCACGCAGCCGCTCCTCCATTTCGCGTTGGATTGGCATTTCGCGTTGGACTGGACCTTTTTGCGTCATGCCCCCATGTTGGGCGCGGACGTTCCCTATGACAAGCCCCCGCCCCAACCGATTCCACGGCCGCGTGCCCCGCGAGGCGCAATGCGAAGCCCCCGGCTGCACCGAGCCCGGCGAGTTCCGCGCGCCCGTCACCGGCCACCGCTCGCCCGACGGGCCGCCGCCGTGGCGCTGGCTGTGCCTCGACCATGTGCGCGAATTCAACGCCGTCTATAATTTCTTCGACGGAATGAACGCCGAGCAGATTCTGGCCGCGCAGTCGCCGACCGCGGGCTGGGAGACCGAGAGCCGTGCCTTCCGCGCCGCCGGCAGCGCCGACCTGCCGCCGCGCTGGGCCGATTTCCGCGATCCGATCGACGCGTTAGGCGCGCGCTTCCGCCAGCGGATGGACGAGGCGCGGCGGCAGGCCGCCGACCCGCGCTTCACCCGCGACGAGCATCGCGCGCTGGCGATGATGGGCCTGCCCGCCGACGCCGGGCGCGCCGCGCTCCGTCGCCGCTACAGCGAACTGGTCCGCCGCTATCACCCCGACCGCAACGGCGGCGACCGCAGCCACGAGACGCGGCTCAGCGAAGTGGTCGCGGCCTATCAGCTGCTGCGAAAGAACGCGGCCTTCGCATAGGGAGAGGATGGATGAGCGACCTCGACAAACGGCGGATCGAAACCGTGAAGCGCCACATGGCGCTGGAGATCGCGCAGGATTGGGACGGCGTCCTCGCGACCTTCGACCACCCGCGCTACGAACTGCTCGGCCCCGGCACCGTCTTCGACGGCGAGGCGGCGGTGCGCTCCTATTTCGCCTCGTCGCGCGAGCCGTTCCCCGACCAGGCGAACGAGATCATCGCGATCGCCGCCGACGCCGCGACCGACACGGTGCTCGTCGAATTCTGGCTGACCGGCACCCATCTCGGCCCGCTGCGCCTCGGCCTGCGCACCGTCGAGCCGACCGGCAAGGCGTTCCGCATCCGCATGGCGGCAAGCTTCGAATTCGCGCCCGGCAGCGACCGGATCGTCTGCGAACGGCCCTATTACGACCAATCGGCGGTGATGAAGGCGCTCGACCTGTTCTGAATAAGGCGTTGCAAGCCGCAACCCATGGCGATACCGCGACGGCGTAGCGCCGCCGGCGGCGACTCTCCCTCTTTGCCCTGCTGGACATTTGCCATGACCGATATTCCGAACAGCCTCCCCGATCATCACGGTTCGACGCTTCTCGCGGCGCCCGATACCGAGATCGACGCGCGCGAGGTCTTCGGCGTGGATATCGACATGAAGGTGCCCGCGTTCAGCGAGGCCGATGAGCGCGTGCCCGACCTCGACCCCGCCTATGTCTTCGACGGCGACACCACCCTCGCGATTCTCGCGGGCTTCAAATACAACCGCCGCGTGATGGTGCAGGGCTACCACGGCACCGGCAAGTCGACGCATATCGAGCAGATCGCGGCGCGGCTGAAATGGCCGTGCATCCGCGTCAACCTCGACGCGCACATCAGCCGCATCGACCTCGTCGGCCGCGACGCGATCGTGCTGCGCGACGGCCAGCAGGTCACCGAGTTCCGCGAAGGGCTGCTGCCCTGGGCGCTGCAGACGCCGACTGCGCTGGTCTTCGACGAATATGACGCCGGGCGCCCCGACGTGATGTTCGTGATCCAGCGCGTGCTGGAGACGGAGGGCAAGCTGACGCTGCTCGACCAGAATCGCGTGATCCGCCCGAACCCGCACTTCCGCCTGTTCTCGACTGCGAACACAGTCGGACTCGGCGACACCAGCGGGCTCTATCACGGCACGCAGCAGATCAACCAAGGGCAGATGGACCGCTGGAACATCGTCGTCACGCTCAACTATCTGCCCGCCGCCACCGAAAGCGCCATCATCCTCGCCAAGGTGCCGACCGCCGACGACGCGACCGTCGCCAACATGGTCAAGGTCGCCGACCTGACGCGCCAGGGCTTCATGGCCGGTGATATCTCAACCGTCATGTCGCCGCGCACGGTGATCAGCTGGGCGCAGAACACCGCCATCTTCAACAGCCTCGGCTTCGCCTTCCGCCTTTCCTTCCTCAACAAGTGTGACGAGGCGGAGCGGATGATCGTCGCCGAATATTATCAGCGCGTGTTCGGCGAGGACCTGCCCGAAAGCGTGGTCGGCAAGTAAAGCGGGAGCGACCTCCCGCTATTGCAGCACCGTTTCGGCATCGACCAGCCGGACGTCGTGCATCCGGTGGAGATAAGCCTCGAAATAGCCCTTGTGCGAGGCGCCGACGATCGACAGCGTCCGCGACCCCGGCTGCGCCGCGATCGCCGCGCGGATGTTGGCGACCATGCGCAGGTTGCGCGCCTCCCACCAGCCGACATAGCGCCGGCCATAGCCCTCCGGCGAGGGATCGGCGAGCGCGGCGCCGAAATCGCTGTCGAAGGCGACCTGCGCCGTTTCCGGTCGGTTATAGTCGCGATAGAGCGCCAGCACGCCCTCGCCGTCGAGCCGGGCCGTCAGCGCATCGTCCCGCGCCTTGCGCCGCTCGGCCACGGGATTGTTCCAGGCGCGGCGCATCGCCGCCTCGAAACCCGGATCATTGTCGAGCGACGCATTGATCGCGTCGGAACTGTGATCGTCCGCCGCATGGACGCGCTCGAGCCCGAGCCGCGCCGCGAGCGCCGCCGCGATCAGATAATCCTCGTTGCGCCGCGTCGTCAGCGCCGTGATTTCGGACGCCAGGGCTTCGTCCAGCCCGTCGCCGGCCCGCCGCTCGGCGGCCGGCAGGCGCAGCCACTGGACCAGAGCCGACGCCGGCTCGCCGCCCGCGAGGAACAGCGCCGCCAGATGGCGCCGGTCGGCCGGCTGCGGCTGCGCGGGCCAGGCGGCGAGCCGCCGGTCGGCCTCGGCCGTCGCCGCGGCCATGTCGAGCCCCAGCGCCTTCTGCGCCGGGCCCGGATCGCGGCAATAGGAGTCGTAGGTTCCCGGATAGCGCGCCTTGTAGCGCAGCATCATCTCGCATTCGGGGCCCGACACCGCCTCGATGGTGATGATATCTGGCTTCCACGCCGCGAGCCGCGCCAGCAGCGGTTCGAGATGCGCGGGATCGAAATCGGCGGGCAAGCCCGAAAGATGCGGCGTACCGAGCACGACGACGAGGTTCGGCGGCCCCGCGACCTGGCTCTTGAGCGCGGCCGGATCGAAAGCCGGAACATAGGGGACCTCCGCCCCCGCGGCGAGCAACAGGGCCAGCATTGCGGACATCGGCTTCTCTCCTGCATCAGAACTGCCCCTCGATAGACGAAGTGTATTATTCAATCAATACACATTGCGCCGACCGATTTCGGCTTTCCAAGCCGCGCCGCCTCTGCCAGCGTCCCGCGATGCGCCGACTTCGTGCGATCCGCGTTTTCCATCGCCGCCGTGCGCCGGCGCGCCGCCTGTCCGCCGCCGCCGCTGCGCTTGCCGCGCTATCGCTCGCCGGCTGCATCACACCGGTCGATTACGGCAAGATTCGCCACGCCGCCTATGTCGCCGATCCGCGCTGCGATCCGAAGACGGGCGCGCCGGTCGATGGCGAGGCGCTGCCGCTCTTCGTCGTCACCAGCCGCCTGCCCGACTGCCGGACGAGCGACCTTGCGCTGCTCGTTTATCGCGGCGACCGGGTGCGCCACGGCCGCTTCGCGGCGCCGCGCGAGGAAAAGGTCGACGGCAAGACGCGAACCCGCACTCCGCTCGCGCTGCAGGCGGAAGGCGACTGGTGGCGCGCGCTGCAGGCCGAGACCGATCGGCGCCAGGGGCGCGTGCTGCTCTATGTCCACGGTTACCGCGAAAGTTTCGAGACGACCGCCAGGGACGCGGCGCAGATCGCGCGCATGACCGGCTTCGACGGCCCGACGGTCGCCTATAGCTGGCCGTCGCAGCACGACGTGTTCGGCTACATGGTCGACGAGACCAACATGTATCACGACGTCCGCAACTTCCGCGATTTCCTGAAGGCGCTCGCCGAGCAGCCGTGGGTGAAGGAGATCGTGATCGTCTCGCACTCGCTCGGCGCGCGGCTCGTCGTTCCCGCCATCGCCTATGTCGACCGCGCCGCGCCGAGCGCCGACAGCCGCAACATCTCGAACATCATCCTCGCCTCGCCCGACATCGACCGCGAAACCTTCGAACGCGACATCGCCGACGGTGCGCTCACGCCCGCCAAGGTCGCCCGCGACCGGCACATCACCATCTATGTCTCGCTGCGCGACAAGGCGCTCGCCGCCTCGCGCGCGCTGCATGGCTATCCCCGGCTGGGCTCGCCCTATTGCTTCGATCCGTTCGAGGCCGCCGACCTGAAGGCCCGCGGGCTTCCCGAACGCTGCTATCCCGTCGCGATCCCCGGCCTTACCGTCGTCGACACCACCGACGTGTCGCGCGGGTCGACCGGGCACAGCAATTTCCTGCGCAGCGCGGCGGCCTGCCGCGATTTCGTCGATGTCGTCGCGGGCCGGCGGACGCGCCCGGAGCGCATCGCGACGCATGTTTCGCATGTCTTCCGCTTGCTTCCCGACCCGGCAGCGCCCAAGAACGGCGACGACAGCATCTGCAACCGAATCCCCGATCCCGAAGCACCATGAGCCAATCCTCTCCCCTCGACGATTTCAAGACCGCGCTGTCGAGCGTCGCCCGCGCGGTGACGCGCGATCCGGAGGTCGAGGTCGGCTTCACCGCCGACGCGCCGGCACAGGTCGGCAAGGCGATCAAGGTCCCGACCCCGTCGCGCACGCTACCGCGCGACCAGGTCGCGGAGGCGCGCGGTTTCGCCGACGCCTATGCGCTGCGGATGAAGCATCACAACGAGCGGACGCACGCCGCGGCGCGTCCGGCCGAGCCGATCGCCGCCGCCGCCTTCGATGCGATGGAACGCGCGCGGGTCGAGGCGCTCGGCGCGCGCTCCATGGCGGGGATGCGCGCCAACCTGTCGGCCAGCCTCGCGATGCGGATGCGCTCCGATCCGATCAGCCGCGCGCAGAACCGCGACGACGTGCCGGTGTCGAGCGCGCTCGAACTGATGCTGCGCGAGGTGCTGACCGGCGAGCAGGCCCCGCACGGTACCGAGACCGGGCTGTCGCTGGTGCGCGAATGGATCGCCAAGGATGCCGGCGCCGACCTGACCGCGCTGTCGATGCTGCTCGACGACCAGGCCGCCTTTGCCGAGACCGCGCGAGTGGCGCTCCGCAACCTCGACCTCATCCACGGCGACGACCCGCTGGAGGACGGCAGCGAGGACGGCGGCGATCAGGAAGAGGCCGAAGCCGAGGCCGACGAGAGCCCGGACCAGCAGGACAGCGAAGAGGGCGGCAGCGGCGAAAGCCAGGTCGACGCGCGCGCCGAGATGGACGGCGACCAGGCCGACGATGGCGACAGCGACCCCGACGCGCAGGAGATGGAGGGCGACGGCGACCCCGAAATGGGCGGCGAGGGCGACGAGGGCATGCTGCCCGTCCGCCCCAACCGCCTGCCGACCGACGTTCCCGACTTCAACTATATCCGCTTCACCGAAAAGCATGACGAGATCATCGCGGCGACCGAACTGTGCGACGCCGACGAACTGACGCGGCTGCGCGCCTATCTCGACCAGCAGATGACGCATCTGCAGGGTGCGGTGACCAAGCTCGCCAACCGGCTCCAGCGCCGCCTGATGGCGCAGCAGAACCGCGCGTGGGATTTCGACCAGGAGGAAGGCCAGCTCGACGCCGCCCGCCTCGCCCGCGTCATCGTCTCGCCCGGCCATTCCTTGTCCTACAAGATCGAGCGCGACACCGATTTCCGCGACACCGTCGTCACGCTGCTGATCGACAACAGCGGCTCGATGCGCGGACGGCCGATCAGCATCGCGGCGATCAGCGCCGACATCCTCGCGCGCACGCTCGAACGCTGCGGCGTCAAGACCGAGATCCTCGGCTTCACCACGCGGACGTGGAAGGGCGGGCAGAGCCGCGAGGATTGGCTCGCCGCGGGCCGTCCGCCGCACCCCGGCCGCCTCAACGACCTGCGGCACATCATCTACAAGCCCGCCGACGAGCCCTATCGACGCGCCCGCAAGTCGTTGGGCCTGATGATGCGGGAGGGGCTGCTCAAGGAGAATATCGACGGCGAGGCGCTGATGTGGGCGCACAGCCGCATCGTCGCCCGGCCCGAGGAACGCCGCATCCTGATGGTGATCAGCGACGGCGCGCCGGTCGACGACAGCACGCTGTCGGTCAACCACGGCGCCTATCTCGATCAGCATCTGCGGCAGGTGATCGAATGGATCGAGAACCGCTCGCCGGTCGAACTCTGCGCGATCGGCATCGGCCACGACGTGACGCGCTATTACAGCCGCGCGGTGACGATCATGGACGCCGAACAGCTCGGCGGCACGATGGTCGAGCAACTGGCGGGGCTGTTCGACATCGACTGAGCATCACCCTTCCCCTCGATGAGGGGTTCGGTCGCCGCATATCAGTCGTGCGCGCCCACCGCCTTGGCCTTCCCGGCCAGCCCGACATCCCAGTGCGCGGCGAAGAATTGCTCGAGGACTTTCGCGGTCGCGTCGCCGAATCGCTTCCGGCTTTCCGCCGTATCGCGAACGCCCCTGAAAGGCGCCTCGATCTGCAGCCCGCAGATGCGGCCTTCGGGCGAATCGCTCCCCGAACCGCAGGCGTGGCGGCGGGTATTGGGGCCGCCGTTGAAATAGGGCTGGCCCCCGGGGCCGGGATCGCTCACGCTCGGGACCGCGGGAAAGCCCGCGTCCGCAAATAGCGTGCCGAGGCTCGTCGGTCCGCGAAGCAGCGCCGAAAGCGGCGTCTCCCCACCTTTGGCAAGGCTGCGGATGCTCGTCCTTTCGAGAGCGCCGGCGTCGCCGTCGATCGCCTCGTCCGAGCGGTCGAGCAGCCCCCCGGTGAGCAGATAGCCGAGTTCGAGCCGCTGCACCTTGTGCCCGTGCCCGTGGATGTCCATGAACCATCCGCGCTCGCTCGTCCGCAGGACCTCCTTCTTCGCGATATCGATGAAGGCGTGCCATTCCTTGTACGCCTGCTCGGCGTCGGCATTGCCGCAGGCGGCTTCCGCCGCCGACCGGTTGGCATCGAGCTTCTGCCGCGCCAGCCGATTGATGATCACGTGCGGATAGGTGCCGAACCGGTCGTGAAAGGACTGGCGCATCGCCTGCACCAGTTCGGCGGTGTTCCGGTCGGGCCCGACCACGGTACGCGCGCCGCCGCAGCGTTCCTTCGTCCGGTCGGGAATATCCTCCGGCAGCAGCGTGCCGCCGTGCGGAGCGACGAGGATCACCGGTGCATTGCCCGGCAGATATTCGATATAATGGCCGTAGGACTTGCCGACCTCGAACGCGGCAGCCTCCGAAGCCGAAGCGGATGGGACGGCGGCCCAGGCCAGCGCGAAGCCGGCGCCGCCCGCGACAACCATCCGGATCGGCACGCCCCATGCCCTGCGAACCCGATCGATCATCTGCTCCCCCTCACTGCCTTGCAAACGCGATTTCGCCATCGCGCCATCCACCGGATAGTCGTGGACAGGGCAAGGCGGGAAAACGAAAAATCTATGAGACCGGTATAACCTCAAGGCGTACATCCATCAGACACGTAAGGTCACCGTTCCCCGGCGAAAGCCGGGAGCCACGCGGGGCAGCGCCACGCCATCTGGACCCCGGCTTTCGCCGGGGAGCGGTGACCTGCCGAAGGGGATGATTGCCTAACCTTGATGGGAACACAGAACCGCTGTCCTAGATGCTTTGCCTCGCGCCCCGCGTGACAACCCTTCCCCCTCTCGTTACACATCCCCTCCGGCACAGCAGGGACTCGCGATCGCAGGACGGGGCCGCTGGGCCATGATCCGCGCCGAGGTCGCCGGCGCAGGCTTGGGGCCGCACGATCGGGAAGCGGTCCGAAAAGGGGGCGACCGACCATGACCAAAGCATCCGACCTGTTCATCGCATGCCTCGAGGAAGAGGGCGTCGAATATATCTTCGGCGTTCCGGGCGAGGAGAATCTCGACATGCTCGACAGCCTGTCGCGATCGAAGCAGATCAGGCTGATCCTGACCCGTCACGAACAGGGCGCGGGATTCATGGCGGCGACCTATGGCCGCCACACCGGCCGGACCGGCGTCTGCATGGCGACGCTCGGCCCCGGCGCGACCAATTTCGTCACCGCCGCCGCCTATGCGCAACTGGGCGGCATGCCGATGCTGATGGTGACGGGGCAAAAGCCGATCAAGAAATCGAAGCAGGGCCGCTTCCAGATCCTCGACGTCGTCGGGATGATGAAGCCGATCACCAAATTCACCCATCAGCTCGCCAGCGCCGACAATATCCCGAGCCGGGTGCGCGAGGCCTTCCGGCTGGCCGAGGAGGAAAAACCCGGCGCCGCCCATATCGAGTTTCCGGAGGATATCGCCGAAGAGGACACCGCGTCGGTGCCGCTGAAGCGCAGCCATGTCCGCCGCCCCATCGCCGACGTCAAATCGGTGCGCGAGGCGGTGAAGGCGCTCGAGGCGGCGCGGGCGCCGGTGCTGGTAATCGGCGCGGGCGCCAACCGCACGATGACCGGCCGCATGCTGCTGCAATTCGTCGAAAAGACCGGAATCCCCTTCCTGACGACGCAGCTCGGCAAGGGGGTGATCGACGAACGGCACCCGCGCTTCCTCGGCTGCGCGGCGCTGTCGGCGGGCGACTTCGTCCACCGCGCGGTCGAGGCGTCGGACTGCATCGTCAACATCGGCCACGACGTCATCGAAAAACCGCCCTTCTTCATGCAGCAGGGCGGACCGCGCGTCATCCATGTCTCGACCAGGACCGCAGAGGTCGATCCGGTCTATTTCCCCGATATCGAGGTGATCGGCGATATCGCCAACGCCATCTGGCAGATCAAGGAGGACATCGTCCCCAACGGCGGCTGGAACTTCGACCACATGCTCGCCTATCGGAAGGCCGATCTGGAGCATACGCGGTCGCTCGCCGCGGATGCGCGCTTCCCGATCTTTCCACCGCATCTGGTGCAGCAGGTACGCGACGCGATGCCCGACGACGGCATCATCTGCCTCGACAACGGCGTCTACAAGATATGGTTCGCGCGCGGCTATACCGCCTATCGCCCCAACACGGTGCTGCTCGACAACGCACTCGCATCGATGGGCGCGGGGCTGCCGAGCGCGATGATGTCGGCGATGCTCTATCCCGAACGCAAGGTGATGGCGATCTGCGGCGACGGCGGCTTCATGATGAACAGCCAGGAGATGGAGACCGCGGTACGGCTGGGCCTCAACCTGACCGTGCTGATCCTCAACGACAGCGCCTATGGCATGATCCGCTGGAAACAGGCGAACATGGGGTTCGCCGACTTCGGCCTCACCTACAACAACCCCGATTTCGTCCAATATGCCGAAAGCTATGGCGCGAACGGCTATCGCGTCGAAAGCGCGGCGCATCTGAAGCAGCTTCTGGCCCACACGCGCGACACGCCGGGCGTCCACCTGATCGACTGCCCCGTCGACTATTCGGAGAACGACCAGATTTTGAACATCGACATCAAGCGGCTGTCGAAGGAGTTGTAGGATCGCCTTTGGCCGCCCCTGGATCCCCGCTTTCGCGGGATGACAGATAGGGCGCCGTTCTTGTCATCCCCGCGAAAGCGGGGATCCAGGAGTCTGATGGAACAGACCTATCACGTCTATATCCTTGCCAGCAGACGGAACGGCACGCTTTACATCGGCGTGACCGGGGATTTGGCCCAACGATGCTGGCAGCATCGGAACGGCGAAGGCTCGAAATTTACGGCGAAATATGGTGTAGAGCGTTTGGTATACGCGGAAGCCTTCGCCGATGTAAACGAAGCCATCGCCCGCGAAAAAGCGATCAAGAAATGGCGTCGGGCGTGGAAACTGGAATTGATCGAGCGCGACAATCCGCAATGGCTCGACCTATATGAAAGGCTCAACGGCTGATGGCCCGGCCCCTGGATCCCCGCTTTCGCGGGGATGACGGCGTTGGGGAAGGTTGAGAGTGTTGGAGAATGATTGTGAAACTCAAGGACGTCTACCCCCTCTACCTCAACAACAAGGCGGTGCAGCCGAACACCGACCTTGCCGTCACCGACAAGTTCACCGGCGAGGTCGCCTTCCGCACCGCGCTCGCGACCCCCGACGTGATCGACGAGGCGATTGCCGGTGCGGTGCGCGCCGCGGCGCCGATGGCGAAGCTCGCGAGTTTCGAGAAGCAGGACGTCCTCAATCACTGCGTGGCGCGTTTCCGCGAGCGCTTCGACGAACTCGCCTATGCGCTGTGCGTCGAGGCGGGCAAGCCGATCGCCGATGCCGAGGGCGAGGTCGGCCGCCTGATCGACACCTTCCGCATCGCCGCCGAGGAAGCGGTGCGCAATTACGGCGAGATCCAGCCGCTCGACATCTCGCCGCGCTCGAAGGGCTATATGGGGATGTGGAGGCGCGTGCCGATCGGCCCGTGCAGCTTCATCTCGCCGTTCAACTTCCCGCTCAACCTCGCCGCGCACAAGATCGCGCCGGCGATCGCGGTCGGCTGTCCCTTCGTGATGAAGCCCGCGTCGATGACCCCGCTCGGCGCGATCATCATCGGCGAGGTGCTCGCCGAATGCGACATCCTTCCCGAAGGCGCGTTCAGCATCCTGCCCGCGAGCCGCGACGGCGCCGACCTGTTCACCAGCGACGACCGGCTGAAGCTGCTGTCCTTCACCGGTTCGCCCGGCGTCGGCTGGGACCTGAAGGCGAAGGCGGGGAAAAAGAAGGTCATCCTCGAACTCGGCGGCAACGCCGCGGTGATCGTCGACAAGGACGCCGACCTCGACCATGCGCTCGCGCGGATCATCTTCGGCGCCTTCTACCAGTCGGGCCAGTCGTGCATCGGGGTGCAGCGGATATTGATCCACGCCGACGTCTACGACCGCTTCCGCGATATGCTGGTCGAAAAGACGAAGACGCTCGTCTCCGGCGACCCCAAGGACCGCGACACGTTCATCGGCCCGATGATCTCCGAAAAGGAAGCGGCGCGGCTCGGCGGCTGGATCGAGGATGCGGTCGCGGGCGGCGCGACGCTGCTGACCGGCGGCCGGCGCGACGGCGCGATGCTGGAGGCGACCCTGCTGGAGAATGTTGATCGCAAGGCCGATGCCTATCGCGAGGAGGCGTTCGGCCCGCTCGCCATCCTGTCGAAATTCACCGACTGGGACGACGCGCTGGTAGAGGTCAACGACAGCAAGTTCGGCCTTCAGGCGGGGCTCTTCACGCGCGACCTGCACAAGGTGCTGGCGGCGTGGGACGACCTCGATGTCGGCGGCATCGTCGTCAACGACGTGTCGAGCTATCGCGTCGACAACATGCCCTATGGCGGGGTGAAGGATTCGGGGCTGGGCCGCGAAGGCATCAGATTCGCGATGGAAGATATGACCGAAATCCGGAACATGGTGATCCGGCGCGCGTGAGCGCTTGTCACCGGACCGTCGCCAGACCGTCACCGAACCGTCTTCGCTTCGATTCGCAGGGTGTAACAAAAGCCGTGTCTAGGCCGTGGGCAGCCAAGGCTGCTTACGGAGTGCGACATGGCTTCTATCTCGACCCTGCCCATCCCGGCGCGTTTCGCCGATCCCTTCGCCGCCGAACCGCACGTGCCCGAATGCGTCGTCGGCGAACGGCGCAGCTACCGCACCGTGTGGATCAGCGACATCCATCTCGGCACCCGCGGGTGCAATGCGGCGCTGCTGATCGACTTCTTCGACCATGTCGATTGCGAGACGCTCTACCTCGTCGGCGACATCATCGACGGCTGGCGGCTCAAGAAACGCCATTTCTGGCCGCCCGAACATAACGACGTCGTCTGGCGCGTGCTCAAGCGCGCCAAGCGCGGCACGCGCGTCGTCTATGTCCCGGGCAACCATGACGAGATGGTCAAACCTTTCGATGGCTTCGATTTCGGCGGGGTCGAAATCCGGCGCGAGGCGGTGCACGAGACCGCCGACGGGCGCCGCCTGCTGGTCGTCCACGGCGACGAGTTCGACGCGGTGATGCTCGCGCACCGCTGGCTCGCCTTCGTCGGCGATGCCGCCTACACCGCGCTGATGAAGGCGAATGTGGTGGTCAACGCCATCCGCAGTCGGATGGGCCTGCCCTATTGGTCGCTGTCGCTCGTCGCCAAGCACAAGGTCAAGAACGCCGTCCAGTTCATCGGCCGCTACGAGGAAGTCGTCGCCCACGCCGCCCGCTCGCGCGGCGTCGACGGCGTCGTCTGCGGCCATATCCACAGCGCGGAGATGCGGGCGATCGACGGTGTCGATTACTATAACGACGGCGACTGGGTCGAAGGCTGCACCGCGCTGGTCGAACATGCCGACGGTCGCATGGAGATCGTGCGCTGGGCCGAGGAAGTTGCGGCGCGCTCAGCCCCGACGCCGCTCGAACAGCCCGCATCGGCACGCGCCGCATGAGGATCGCCATCGTCACCGACGCTTGGGAACCGCAGGTCAACGGCGTCGTCCGCACGCTTCAGGCGACGATCGCCGAACTGCGCGCACAGGGGCACGCGGTCGAGGTGATCTCGCCCGACCTGTTCCGCTCGATTCCCTGCCCCACCTATGGCGAAATCCGCCTCGCCCTTGCGGGCAAGCGCGCGGTCGGGCGGCGCATCCGCGCCTTCGCCCCGCAGGCGATCCATATCTCGACCGAAGGTCCGCTCGGCCTCGCGGCCCGGCGCTGGTGCCTCGACCATGATTTTCCCTTCACCACCGCCTATCACACGCGCTTTCCGGAATATGTCGCGGCGCGCCTGCCCATATCGCCCGGCCGCGTCTGGCGCTTCATCCGCTGGTTCCACCGCCCCGCCCGGCACATCATGGTCGCGACGCGCTCGTTGCAACGCGAACTGGCCGCGCACGGCCTCGACCGGACGATGCTGTGGGAACGTGGCGTCGACCCGCGCCTATTCCGCCCCGATCGTGCGCCCCACCCCCTCTTCGCCGGCCTTGCGCGCCCGATCCAGCTTTACGTCGGCCGCGTCGCGGTCGAAAAGAACATCGCGGCGTTCCTCGCCACCACGCAGCCGGGGACCAGGGTCGTCGTCGGCGACGGCCCGGCGCTCACCGACCTGCGGATGCGCCACCCCGAAGCGGTATTTCTCGGCAAGCTCGGCGGCGAAGCACTGGCGTCGGCCTATGCCGGCGCGGATGTCTTCGTCTTCCCCAGCCGGACGGACACGTTCGGCCTCGTCGTCATCGAAGCGCTGGCGTGCGGAACGCCCGTCGCGGCCTATCCGGTGCCGGGACCGGGCGACATCGTCCGCGACGGTGCGGGTGCCCTCGACGAAGACCTGGATGCCGCCATCTCGCGCGCGCTGACCTGCCGCCGCGAGGACGCCGCAGCCCTCGGCGCACGCTATGGCTGGACAAGCTGCACGGCGCAGTTCCTGAACGCCTTGACCTTCATTCCGCGAGACCCGGAGCCCAGCGCGCTCGCCGCGCCCGGCCTCGCGGCCTAGGAACACCTAGGGACAGGCCCCTAGAATGCCTTGCGCCATTGCAGCTCGATATAGCGGCCGAGCGGATCGATGTAGCCCGGCTGATAGTTCAGCGGTACCACTCCGCTCGCATCGGTGATCCGCCGCTGCGCATCGAACAGATTGTCGACCGACAGCCGCACGCGCGAGTTCTTGAGGAAAGGCAGACTCCCGGTCAGCTTCGGCATCTGGTTGAAATCGGCGAAGACGCGCAGGTTGAAGGTCGCCAGATCGTGGAAATCGAGGTTACCGTTCGCACCGCCGACGATGGTGCTGCCGCTGTCGTATTTGGCGCTGACCCGCGCGCCGAAGCCCTTGTAGAAGACGCCGCCGTCGAGTTCGAGCAGGTGCCGGTTGCTGCCGCCGCCGTTGCCGGTCGCCGAACCGCCGAGCAGGTCGAGTTCGGGCACGCCGGGCCCGATCAGCACTTTGTCGGTGAGCTTGACGGTGTGATAGAGCGAGATGTTCCAGCGGCCGCCCTGCGGCCGCCCCCCGAACATGCCGCCCGGTCCGCGCGCGCCGCCGCCGGGCCGGCCGAAGCCGCGCCCGCCCGCGGACGGCGGCGGGCCGCCTTCGCCCCGCGGCGCCGCGCTGCCGTCAGGCGGCGGCGGCGCATCGGCCCCCTCCGCACCGCGGCGTCCGCCGGCCCGGCCGCCGGCGCCTTCGCTCGCGGTCGCTTCCTTCTGCCCGAAGCTCGCGCCATAGTTGATCCCCCAGCGGATCTGCGAATTGGTCGCGCGATCGAAATTGACCGGCCGCTGGTCGAGCGCGATCAGCGTGCCGCTGCCGTCGCGGACCACGCGGCCGGGGAACGCCGCCTCGATCTCCGGCGTCAGCAGCGGGAAGCTGTTCGCGGTGTCGAGACTGCGGTTGCGGTTATAGTCGATCGAGAAGCGCAGCCCGTCGACCATCGGCACATTCCAGTTGAGCCCGAGCTTCAGGTCGCGGCGCTGCTCGGCGAGCAGGAACGGATTGCCGCCGGTGGTCGTCGTGATCTGCACCGTCTGGCCGGTCGCGAAGTCGTAATAGGTGACCGCGGGCGTCACCAGCGGCGCCGCGCCGAGCTGCGTCATGCTGGGCGCCGCCTCGTCGCTCGCGAAGCTCGCGAGCAGCGACAGGTTGCCGGTCAGGCCCCAGTTGAGCGTCGCGCCCCAGCTCTTGAGCGCGGAAAAGTCGCTCGGCCGCTCGACCTCGGCGTTGAGAGTCAGCGACAGGCGGCCGAGCTTGCCGACCTCGTAATCGGGATCGAGCAGCGGCACGGTCAGCGACCCGAAGACGCTGGGGGTATCGCGCGCCAGATCGGTGACGGTGATCGTGCCGCCCCGTTCGGAACGGCTGTCGAAGCGCAATCCGGTATAGCTGCCGGTGATCGACGCGCGGATCGGCCCGGCCCAGCCGTCGATGACGCTGCCCGAGATATTGGCGTTGCCGCCGAAGCTCTGCTGGCTGCTGTCGAAGCGGTCGCTCGTGCCGCCGAGGCGATCGGTGAAGATGCGCTGGTCGGCATCGGAATAATTGCCGGTCGCCGACCAGCGCCAGTCGCCGAGCATGCCGTTGACGCTCGCCGAGCTCGTCCAGTTCTGGGTGCGGCTGTCGCGGCGCAGCGGATCGCCCGCACCGCCGGCACCGGGGCCGAGCAAACTGAGGCTGTCGGTCTGGTCGAAGCGCAGGCTGACCGACGCCTCGGTCACCTTGTCGATGCCGCGCACCAGCGTGCCGTCAATGACATAGGTGTCGCTGGCGGGCGACAGACTGCGCGCCTCGGCGTCAGCGGCGCTGCCGGTGACCGGGATCAGGTCGCGGTCGCTTTCGCGCAGCATCGTCTGATGCTCCCAACTCGCGTTGAGGTTGAGCCGGCCATTGTTGCCGATCGCCATGAAGGCGGGTTCGAGCTCGCTCTTGAACTGCCCGCCCTGCGTCGGGATACCCGCCTCCGCTTCCGCCGAAATCTGGCGGAAATCGGACTTGAGCACGAAATTGACGACGCGCTCGGTCGCGGCATAGCCATATTGCAGCGCGACCTGTTCGGGAAACACCTCGACCTTGGCGATGGCCTCCGGCGGGATGTTGCGGACCGCGCCGAAGCCGGAGATGCGCCGCCCGTTGACCAGGATCACCGGACGCCCGCCGCCGCGCCCGCGGCCCGACCGCGTCTGCGGTTCGAGCGCGTCGAGCAGTTCCGCGATCGACGACGCGCCATAGCTGGCGATATCGGCCTCATCGAGTTCGACCTCGGCCGCGAAATCGGTGTCGAGCTGCCCCGCCAGCCGCGGCGCGGTGACGACGATCTCGTCCTCATAGTCGTCGCCGAAATCGGAATCCGACTGCACCGAAACGGTATCGACGGGCTGGTCATCGACCGCCAGCGCGGGCGTCGCGGCAAGCGCAGTCGCCGCAAGCAGGGCCGAGCGGAGAGAGAGAGAAGGGCTTTTCATCGGGAGAGGCGCTTTCCGTTATCCGTATATCTTGTCTTGGTTTTTCCCTAGCAGCGGCGACTGAACGCGCCCTGACGAGGATTGGCACCGCGCGTTCATCTGGTCACAATTTGTCGCAACAATATGGCAGGGCATGCGAAGGGGGCGGTTTGCTTGTGGGCCGGCCCGGGCACGATGGCACGGCGACGGCTGGACAGCGAGGGCGCGCCTCTCTATCGGCCAGCCATGCAGACTCCAGCTCCCTCCGAATCCATCCTGATCGTCGACTTCGGCAGCCAGGTGACGCAGTTGATCGCGCGGCGCGTCCGCGAGGCCGGCGTCTATAGCGAGATCGTGCCGTTCGGCAGCGCCGAGGCCGCGCTCCAGCGCATGCAGCCGAAGGGCGTGATCCTGTCGGGCTCGCCCGCTTCGGTGCCCGCGGCGGGCAGCCCGCGCGCGCCGCAGGCGGTGTTCGACAGCGGCCTGCCGATCCTCGGCATCTGCTACGGCCAGCAGGTGATGAGCCAGCAGCTCGGCGGACAGGTCGAACCGGGGGGCAGCGATGGGACGCGCGACGGCGAGTTCGGCCGCGCCTTCCTGACCGTCACCGAGCCCTGCGTACTGTTCGACGGGCTATGGGAGGTCGGCGAGCGCCATCAGGTATGGATGAGCCACGGCGACCGCGTGACCGAGTTCGCGCCGGGTTTCCGCATCGTCGCGGTCAGCGACGGTGCGCCTTTCGCGCTGATCGCCGACGACGCGCGCCGCTATTACGGCACGCAGTTCCACCCCGAGGTCGTTCACACCCCCGACGGCGCGAAGCTGATCGCCAATTTCGTGCGCCACGTCTGCGGCTGCTCGGGCGACTGGACCATGGCCGAGTTCCGCGCGACCAAGATAGCCGAGATCCGCGCGCAGGTCGGCGACCAGCGCGTGCTGTGCGGCCTGTCGGGCGGCGTCGACAGCGCCGTCGCCGCGGTGCTGATCCACGAAGCGATCGGCGAGCAGCTCACCTGCGTCTTCGTCGACCACGGCCTCCTCCGCCTCAACGAGCGCGAACAAGTCGAAACGCTGTTCCGCGATCATTACAACATCCCGCTGGTGGTGGTGGACGCCGAGGCCCGCTTCATGGCCGGCCTCGCCGGCGTCACCGATCCCGAGAAGAAACGCAAGTTCATCGGCGGCGAGTTCATCAACGTTTTCGAGGAAGAAGCGAAGAAGCTCGGCGGCGCCGACTTCCTGGCGCAGGGCACGCTCTATCCCGACGTGATCGAATCGGTGTCCTTCACCGGCGGGCCGAGCGTGACGATCAAGAGCCACCACAATGTCGGCGGCCTGCCCGAACGCATGAACATGAAACTGGTCGAGCCGCTGCGCGAGCTGTTCAAGGACGAGGTCCGCCTGCTCGGCAAGGAGCTCGGCCTGCCCGACATCTTCGTCGGCCGCCACCCCTTCCCCGGCCCCGGTCTGGCGATCCGCATCCCCGGCGAAGTATCGAAGGAGCGCTGCGACATCCTGCGCAAGGCCGACGCCGTCTATCTGGAAGAGATTCGCGGCGCGGGCCTCTACGATGCGATCTGGCAGGCGTTCGCTGTGCTGCTGCCGGTCAAGACGGTCGGCGTGATGGGCGACGGGCGCACCTACGACCATGTCTGCGCTCTGCGCGCCGTGACCTCGACCGACGGCATGACCGCCGATATCTATCCCTTCGACGCGAGTTTCCTGTCGCGCTGCGCGACGCGGATCATCAACGAGGTGGAGGGGATCAACCGGGTGGTGTACGACTATACCTCGAAGCCGCCGGGAACGATCGAGTGGGAATGATTCAGGCCCATCCAAACGCCGCCGACAACGCGCCAGAATTTCCCCTAACACTCTGATTGAAAATATTTTTTTATCCGCCACCTATCGAGACCTATCGGTGGGTAGCAATCACAAGTACCGTCACGATTGACGGTGCTCGCTCATATTGATCACGGCCGTCTCAGAAAGTACCGTCGCAAGAGTTGAGGATCGTGACGGTACTTTTTTCAACGTAAGACACTGATAACAAAGTGATTTAGGCGTCACGAACCTCCCAAAACCGCATGACGGTACTTTTCGGAGGCTGCGCGAACATGTTGACGGACGCTGCGCTTAAGGCGCTGAAACCAAAAGACAAAGTCTACAAGGTGTCAGACAGGGACGGCATGTATGCCCGTGTCACGCCGACAGGTCTGATCTCATTCAGCCTGGATTACCGGCTGAATGGGCGCCGCGAGACCGTCTATCTCGGCAGGTACGGACGTGACGGCATTTCGCTCGCACGGGCTCGCGAACTCTGCCTGGACGCCAAACGCGCAGTCCGAGAGGGCCGCTCACCCGCAATTGAAAAACAGCGCGAGAAGCGCCGCCTGAAAGAGGCCAAGAGCTTCGGTCAGTTCGGCGAGAAGTGGCTGGACAAGGCTCCGATGGCGGACAGTACCAGAGCGATGCGGCGCTCGATCTTCGATCGAGAGTTGCTGCCCGTCTGGCGCAACCGGCTGCTGCGCGAAATCACCCCAGATGATCTGAGAGCTCTCTGCGCCAAGATCGTCGATCGCGGTGCGCCTGCAACGGCCATCCACGTCCGCGACATCCTCAAGCAGATCTACAGTTTCGCGATCCTGCACGGCGAGAAGGTGCCCAATCCCGCCGATGAAGTCGGCCCAGCTTCGATTGCTGCATTTCGGCCCAGAGACCGTGCGCTTTCACCGACAGAGATCCGCATCATGCTGAGGCAACTGGAGCATGTCCCGACTTTGCCGACCATTCGCCTCGGCATGAAGCTCTTCCTGCTGACGATGGTTCGTAAAAGCGAGCTGCAGGACGCCGTATGGGACGAAGTGGACTTCGAGAACGCGGTTTGGAGCATTCCGAAGGAGCGGATGAAGCGCTCCAAGCCACACAATGTGTATCTTTCCCGACAGGCGCTCGACATCATGATCGCGCTCAAGACCTGTGCCGGCAATTCCCGGTATCTGCTGCCCTCGCGTTACGATGCGGATGCCCCAATGTCGCGGGCGACGTTCAACCGCATCACCTACGCGGTGGTCGATCTGGCGCAGAAGGAGGGGCTGCCGCTCGAGCCGTTTACAGTCCATGATTTGCGACGGACCGGCTCAACGCTGCTGAATGAACTCGGTTTCAACAGCGACTGGATCGAGAAATGCCTCGCCCACGAGGACGGGCGATCTTCGCGCGGCGTCTACAACAAGGCAGAGTACGAGGTTCAGCGCCGCCATATGCTCCAGGAATGGTCGGACGTCGTTGACGCATGGGTGGAAGGCCGCAAGCGGCCTGTCACCCTTCTCCCTCCGACCATGCCTATGCTTGAGCCCGACCCTGCCCTTTGACCGGCCGGAACTTCCGCTGGGCGACGTCGGGGTGTTTGGCGCGCGGGATTGGCCGCGTGCGCCGGCTTTCGAGCCACGCTTCGACCTCGGCAAGATCCCAGACGACGCATCTGGGTGAAAGGGCAAAGCGGCGAGGAAATTCTCCGCGCTGCTCCATTTCGTAAATGGTGCTGTCCGCCAGAGGAACGATTTCTCGCAGTTCATTCCTTCGGATCGAACGTTTGACGGGCCGGTCGCTAAGGGATGGCATCTGCAGCTCCTGATCGTGGTGCGGTGATGCGATTGGAGCCGATATGTGCCGATAAGGGCCAGCAGAAATTGGCCGCGGCGTATGGTCGGCGACCATGGCGTGCAGATCGGACAGGCCTGATGCTGTTTGCGGCCGCTTTCTCAGGCGGGTCTTCTCCATTTAGGCCCCACCGCGGCTCCTAGAGTGAGAGTGCGGACGGGGTTTGCCGTGACGGGTTGAAGGTCGGGAGAGAGGCTTCCGGCGCCCGTCGCGGAGACAATCTCGATGGCCAGACAGAACCGCGCCGCACGCGACGGCGGCGACCGCACCAATCTCTATGACGAGATCACCGCGAAAATCATCAACGAGCTGGAGCAAGGGCGCTTGCCCTGGGTCCAGCCCTGGGGCACGGCGGCGAAGGCGCCGCTCGCGATGCCGAGGAATGCCGCGACGGCCCGGCAATATTCCGGGATCAACATTCTGATCCTCTGGGGCACCGTTGTTCAATACGGCTATCCGACCCAGCATTGGTTGACTTTCCGCCAGGCCTTGTCGCTCGGCGGCAATGTCCGGAAAGGTGAGCGCGGCACGACCGTCGTCTATGCCGACCGCTTCACGCCCGAGGATGAGAAGCGCCGCGCGCGGGAGACGGGGGAGGAAGCTGGCAGCATCCCGTTTCTCAAACGCTTCACCGTGTTCAACACGGCGCAATGCGAGGGCTTGCCTGAGGATGTTGCTATCGAGGCGCCGCCACCGCCGCCCCACATGATCGAGCCAAGGGTCGAGGCGCTGATCCGGGCAACCGGAATCGACTTTCGCATCGGTGGGAACCAGGCCTTCTATGTTCCAGTGCACGATTATGTTCAGGTGCCGCCGCCACAGGCCTATTTCGAGCCGATCGACTGGCACCGGACCGCCCTGCACGAGCTGGGGCACGCCACCGGCCATGCCTCCCGGCTTGGGCGGGATATGTCGGGCCGCTTCGGCACCAGGAAATACGCATTCGAAGAATTGGTCGCCGAAATGAACGCGGCCTTCTGCTGCGCCTCGCTCGGCGTTGTGCCGACCGTACGCCATGCCGACTACATCGGCTCCTGGCTCGAGGTGCTGCGCGAGGACAACCGCGCCATCGTCCGCGCCGCTTCCCAGGCCAGCAAGGCGGCCGATTGGCTGCTGGCGCATCTGCCCCGCGAAGATACAGCATCGACGGATCGGAGGGCTGCGGCATGATCCTCCTGACCAGCACCCAGCGCGAGCAGCTCCTCGCCAATGGCCGCCAGAGCGATGTCGACCCCGTCCCCGTGGTAAAATTCTTCAATCCGTTGGGTAGCGGCGTCTGGCTTGCGACCGAATTGGATAGCGACGGTGACACCCTTTTCGGCCTTGCCGATCTGGGGTTTCCAGAGCTTGGAAGCTGGAGCCTTGGCGAAATGCAGGCGATCCGCTTGCCCTTTGATATGAGGATCGAGCGCGATCTGCACTTCACCGGCGATTTCCCGATCTCGGTCTGGGCTGACATGGCGCGGCGGGCCGGTGGCATCCGCGAGGCCGAGCGCATTCTTTACTCCGGCGCCCGAGCCGCCTCCACGCCGACCCGGAAACAGACCGATACACAGAGCCGGAAACACTGAATCCCGCTTCTCCGGCTTTACGATTTGCGCCGCTCTCTTGAGAGGAAGAGGGCGGCGCTTTGCTTCGTGACGGGTTGGTGGCCGGAGAGAGAGGCTCCCGGCGCCCGTCATGGAGTAAGGCATATGGCTGCTGCCGTTCAGAAGATCACCCTCGCGTCCTCGCGCGATATCCCGTTCAACAAGCTGGCGCTGAGCCAGGCCAATGTCCGGCGCGTCAAAGCCGGCATCTCGGTCGAGGAACTGGCCGAATCCATCGCCCGCCGCGGCCTGATCCAGTCCCTGCATGTGCGGCCAGTCCTCGACCCTGAGGGCAAGGAAACCGGCATGTTCGAGGTGCCCGCAGGCGGTCGCCGCTATCGGGCCCTTGAATTGCTGGTCAAGCAGAAGCGTCTCGCAAAAACTGCACCGGTACCATGCGTCATATCCGAGGCCGATGCCGACATCCTGATCGACGAAGTCTCGCTCGCGGAAAATATCGAGCGCGCGCCGCTTCATCCGCTCGATCAGTTTCGGGCCTTCCAGGCGCTGCGCAACAAGGCGATGAGCGAGGAAGCCATCGCAGCCGCCTTCTTTGTCGACCCGAAGGTCGTCAAGCAGCGCCTGCGTCTTGCTGCGGTCTCGCCCGTGCTTCTCGACGTTTACGCCGAAGACGGCATGACGCTCGAACAGCTCATGGCCTTCACCGTGTCGGAAGACCATGCCCGGCAGGAACAGGTCTGGGATGCGATCAAGGATTCCTGGCAGAAAGAGCCGCACTATATCCGCCGTCTCCTGACTGAAACCGCAGTGCGCGCCTCTGACAGGCGAGCGCTTTTTGTCGGTATCGAGGCCTATGAAGCCGCCGGCGGCTATGTGCTGCGCGATCTCTTTCAGCGCGACGACGGCGGCTGGCTTCAGGATCCGGAGCTGCTCGATCGCCTAGCAGGCGAAAAGCTGAAAGCCGAAGCCGAGTCCATTGCGGCCGAAGGCTGGCAGTGGGTCGAGGTAGCGGTGACCTTTCCCTATGGCCACGACCACGGCCTGCGGGAACTCGAGGGCTCGGTCGCCGATCTGACCGACGATGAGCGCGCCACCCGCGAATCCCTGCGCGAGGAATATGACCGGCTCGAAGCCGAATATGCCGAGGCCGACGAGCTGCCCGATGAGGTCGATCAGCGGCTTGGTGAGATTGAGCAGGCGTTGGAAGAATTCGAGCGCAGGCCGAGGATCTATGATCCCGAACAGGTTGCGCGGGCGGGCGTCTTCGTCAGCATCGATGGGAACGGCAAGCTGCGGGCCGAACGGGGTTATGTTCGGCCCGAGGATGAAGCGGCGATTGATGGCGAAGATCCCGATGGCTCCTCCGGCCCGGCCACAGAGGGCGCAGTAGCTGGTGTGTCGCATGCGGTTGTCCAAGTCGGTGGCGGCAGCGAATCTCCGGAGGACGACGATGAGGCCGAGATTGTGCGGCCGCTGCCGGACCGGTTGATCAGCGAGCTGACCGCGCATCGCACGCTCGTGCTGCGCGATGCTGTTGCGATGAATCCCCATATTGCGATGACCGCGCTGCTGCATCGGCTGGTGATGGACACCTTCCTGCCGCAGCCCGCCAGGGGATGCCTCGAGGCCCATGTCCGCCAGGTTCACTTGCCGGCACAGGCTGAGGATTTGCGCGACAGCGTCTCGGCGCGGTCTGTTACCGAACGGCACGAACGCTGGGGCGATCACATCCCGGCTGACGATGAGGCGCTCTGGAACTGGCTGATCGATCTCGATGAGGAGTCCCGCATGGAGCTTCTCGCCCATTGCGTCAGCTTTGGCATCAACGCCCTTTACGAAAAGCCCAATCCCTATAGCGGCACGGGCGTCAGCCAACACGGGCTGGAGGTGCGTCTCTCCCAGGCGAACCGTCTGGTGTGCGCTACCGGTCTCGACATGGTGGTGGCGGGCTGGAAGCCGACCGTCAGCAACTATCTCGGCCGTGTGACCAAGCCGCGCATCCTCGAGGCGGTTCGCGAAGGTGCAGGCGAACGGGCATCGGAGCTGATCGGGCATCTCAAGAAGGGCGACATGGCCAAGGAAGCCGAGCGCCTGCTCGCCGATACCGGCTGGCTGCCCGAGCCGCTGCGCACGATCGATCCTGCTGCGGAGCCTGACGCTTCGGCGGAAGGCGATGTCGATGTGGACCTTCCTGAATTCCTCGCAGGCGACGCCGAGGATGACATTGTCGACGAAGAGGATGAGGCGCAGCAGGTGATCGCCGCGGAATGATCGTCACGCGGAGCGGCTCCGGCTGCCCCGTCTCTTCCTGACGCAATCGGGATGGAGCAAGCCGCGCCAGGGTCGCCCCAGGATCAATCCCCGTCATGGCTGGCGCAATGGGTGCCGTCCCCGGGGCTGAAGGATCATCGCTTATTGCCCGCGTGGTAACCAGGCTGGCGCGGCGAACCGATCCGCAACGGATATGCGGATTCCTGTCAGAGGCAGAACACCCCCCCGCTTCCATTCGCAAACCTTGGTCTGAGCCGTCGTCTTTGCATTCAACCCGCAAGGGGTCGGCTTGACGCTTTGCGTGCCGCCCTCGCGGATCCGGACAAGCCGAACGCGCGAGGGTGATTGCAGATCCGGTCAGACACTTCGGGCGCCTGTCGCGCGGGGGATGGTCCCCCGCCTCCAAAACAGGAGCCGGAACCCATGTCCTATGCAGATGCCACCGCCTTTGCCGCCAGCCTCGCCACCACGCTGATGACTGTGATCGTCGTGTTCCAGGCCGGGGACGGCACCCATGGCGCCATGCCCGCCAATGAGTTCGATGGCGACGAAGAGATGGTAAAACTCGAACTTGATCCGTGGATCTGAGGCACGAGAAGAGCCTCATCCCGATGGCCCGGCGCGCAGGCAACGCAGCCGAGCCATCGCTTTGCGGATAATCTCTCACTGCCGGCGGTAGCGGCCATACCGCGATACGAAAGAGTTAGAGTGCGGGCCGGTTGGCCGTGACGGGTTGGTGGCCGGAGAGAGAGGCTCCCGGTGCCCGTCGCGGAGTAGTTCCCATGTCCCTCCACCGCTCATCCGGCTTCCGCCCGATCGGCGAAATCCTCGCCCGGCAGGTGCTGCCCGGGCTGCGTAGCGCCCTTCGGTATCCGCTACGGGTTTCCTGCCTCGGCACTGTCAGTTTCGTCGACGATCACGATACCAGCCAATTCGACCGGACTATCGTTCTCGGTGAATGTACCACTCCCGAAGACGCCATGACGATCGCGGCACAGCGCGTTTCGCGTGACGATATTCGCGTTGGAGAGGACGACACGCTGCGCTTTGAGGCGCGCATTGCCGCAATTCATGACTCGACCTACGGTCTGGTCCTCGCCGGAGAAATCCGGGCTCGGGCCATTGTCTGGCAGCAGCCTGTCATCTCTGACGCGCAAGCCCGCCGTATCGTGAGCGAGGCAAGCCGGTTGCGCGGCAGCGCCTCGGCGGCTTGCGATGCCCGGTCGGCGCGGAACCTGCGCTACCGCGCCAGTCTGCTCGAAACACGCCTGGTCGATCGCGGCTGGCGGGAGACCGCTGCGGAACTGCTTAGCCTGCCCCGCGCCGCCTGATTTTCACCTCTTCCACGCAATCGGCCTGGTCCTGCGCCAGGCCTCCTCATGTCCGGAGGCCGTCATGGCTGACTATTACACCCATTTTTCCTGCCTGCTCGATGTAGGCACCCCTGAGAACGCTGTCCGTGCGCTCGAACTCTATAATGCGCTGGCGGACGAAAATGCAGCCGAAGATCCCTCATCGGATGGCTTCCTGCTGTCGATCCAGCCCGAACATGGCGGTACGCAGCTCTGGATACGCGACGATCCCACCGGCGATCCCGAGCACGTTATCCAATTCGTCAGGCGCTGCGCCGCCGTGTTCGAGCTCAAGGGCCGGTGGGGCTTCCAATATGCCAACACCTGCTCGAAGCCGCGCCTCGATGGCTTCGGCGGTGGCGCACACGTACTCGATCTTTCGACCGGCGAGACAGTGGATTGGATCTATACCGACGGCTGGCTCTCGACCGTGCTGGAGGGAGGCGATCCCCATGCCTGAAATCATCGAAACCACAGTCTATCGCCTCGACGAACTTTCCGAAACGGCGAAGGACAAGGCCCGCGCCTGGTATCGTGAAGGCGGCTTCGACTACGATTGGTACGACGCCGTTTATGAGGATTTCCAGCGCATCGCCGAGATCCTCGGCATCCGCCTCAAGACCCGAACCGCTCGCCTGATGGGCGGCGGATCGCGGCAGGAACCCTGCATCTGGTTCCGGGGCTTCTGGTCGCAAGGTGACGGCGCGTGCTGGGAGGGGTTCTACTCCTACTGCAGGAACGCCTCTGCCGCGATCCGGGCTTACGCGCCGCAGGACGAGATGCTGCATGGCATCGCAGATGCGCTTCAGGTTGCCCAGCGGCGCAACTTTTATCAGCTTCGCGCTGACGTCGGTCATCGCGGCCATTACTACCACGAATACTGCATGGACATTGCGGTAGAGCGGGCCAGCCCGAACTGGCAGGACATGACCGCCGACGCGGAGGACGTCGTCGCCGAGGCGCTGCGTGATCTCGCCCGCTGGCTCTATCGCCAGCTCGAGCGCGAATATGACTACCTGTCCTCGGATGAGGTGGTGGACGAGACCATCCTCGCCAATGGCCACACCTTCACCGAAGGCGGACTTCGTTTCGGCTGATCCCGCTTGAAGCATCCCCGCCTCATGGTCGGGGCGCTCTTCATGTCGCTCCAGCCAGAGTGAGAGGGCCGCCGGAATGGGTGAGCCTGGGCGGTCGAGAGAGAGCGCAGTCCGGGCTTTCCCGTTTCCGCTCTCCCGAGGTTCCCTTCCATGAATATGGTGTCTCCCGTGACCGATCCGGTCACGTCCTTAGCCGCAGCGCCCGCCATCCTCGCTGCGGCAACCACACTCCTTGGCCATCTGGAACGCGGCCAGCACGTCAGTGCCGCCACGCTTCGCGATGCGATGGAGGCGGCTTTCGGCGCTTCCGATTCGACCGGCGCCTGGGACTGGAAGATGGGTTATGAGACTTGCGAAGTCGCCACAGTCCTTTTCCTACGCAAATACGGAAAGGCGCTTTTCCGGAAAGCCGCGTCTCCGGCTACACGGTTTTCCGCAATTGCCCGGATCGTGGACCGGTTGCCGACCCACCCGCGCCGATCCGAGGAAGGCCAGGCGCTCCAGCAATTCTCGACGCCCGCGCCGCTCGGTCTCGCGGCCATGGCAGCCGCCGCAATCACCCCCGGTGACGTGGTGCTGGAACCGTCGGCCGGAACCGGCCTCATGGCGATCCTGGCCGAGATTGCCGGCGGCAGGCTGGTGCTGAACGAGCTCGCCGATACCCGCGCTGAGCTGCTTTCTTCCCTCTTTCCGGCTGTTTCCACAACCCGCTCCGATGCCGCACAGATCGACGATCACCTCCAACCGGCAATCGTCCCCTCGGTCGTGCTGATGAACCCGCCATTCTCGGCGATGGCCAATGTTTCGGGACGAATGGCTGACACGGCGTTCCGCCATGTTGCTTCTGCTTTGGCGCGGCTGGCCGATGGTGGGCGGCTCGTAGCCATAACAGGAGCGAATTTTGCTCCTGATCAAGCTGGCTGGCGGGATGCTTTCGTCCGCTTGCAAGAGCAGGGCCGCCTTGTCTTCAGCGCTGCCATCGCCGGATCGGTATACGCAAAGCATGGCACGACCTTCGCGACGCGCCTGATCGTTATCGACAAGACGCCGGCCGAAGATCCATCTCAGTTCTCTCCCTCATCCGGCACTGCGCCCGATGTTGCGACGCTGCTCGCTTGGATCGAGGCGCAAGTTCCACCACGCTTGCCGGTCGCAAGCCCGAAATGCCGGGAATTCATCCCGGCGGCCGCGCCAAAGACAGTGCGCGGCTATCGCACGGGCGTGGCCCCGGTGCGATCCGTCACCGATACAGTTGGCGATCCCGAGGGCGTCGAGCTCGCTTATGAGACGGTGGACTGGGCACCGCCCGAGGGCACGCGACTAAGCGATGCGATCTATGAGCAATACGGATTGCAGTCGATCCGGATTCCCGGTGCACAGCCACATCCAACCAAGCTTGTCCAATCGGCTGCGATGGCGTCGGTTGCACCACCAAAGCCGTCTTATCGGCCGATCCTGCCTGCCGACATCCGCGAGCGCCTCTCCGATGCCCAGCTCGAGACAGTGATCTATGCCGGTGAGGCCCATGCCGATTATCTGGCCGGCGCCTGGTCCGTGGACGAAACCTTCGAGACGGTCAGCGCGGCGCCCGCGGACGCAGAAGGCGCTGTACGGTTCCGCCGGGGGTTCATGCTCGGTGATGGCACCGGAGCCGGCAAAGGCCGTCAATCGGCCGGGATTATCCTCGACAGCTGGCTGCGCGGGCGGCGCAAGGCGGTCTGGATCAGCAAGTCGGACAAGCTGATCGAGGACGCGCAGCGCGACTGGTCGGCGCTCGGCATGGAGCGACTTCTGATCACGCCGCTATCGCGCTTCTCGCAGGGCAAGCCGATCACGCTGTCGGAAGGCATCCTTTTTACCACCTATGCCACGCTGCGCTCGGATGATCGCGGCGAGAAGGTTTCGCGCGTCCGGCAGATCGTGGATTGGCTGGGATCGGATTTCGACGGTGTCATCATCTTCGACGAGAGCCATGCCATGCAGAACGCCGGTGGCGGCAAGGGAGAGCGCGGGACTATCGCGGCATCGCAGCAGGGGCGTGCCGGGCTGCGGCTCCAGCACGCCTTGCCCGATGCCCGGATTGTCTATGTCTCGGCCACGGGCGCAACGACGGTGCATAACCTCGCCTATGCCCAGCGGCTCGGCCTCTGGGGCGGCGAGGATTTCCCTTTTGCCACCCGTGCCGAGTTCGTTGAGGCGATCGAGGCTGGCGGCGTGGCGGCGATGGAGGTGCTGGCGCGCGATCTGCGTTCACTTGGGCTCTATACCGCGCGGTCCCTTTCCTACGATGGCGTCGAATATGAACTGCTGGAGCATCGGCTGACGGACGAGCAGCGCCGCATCTATGATGCCTATGCCGGCGCTTTTGCGGTCATTCACAATAATCTCGATGCGGCGATGGAGGCGGCCAACATCACTGGCAGCGACGGTGCGCTGAACCGCCAGGCCAAAAGCGCCGCCCGATCCGCCTTCGAATCCGCGAAACAGCGCTTCTTCGGGCATCTGCTGACCAGCATGAAAACCCCGACATTGATCCGGTCCATCGATGCCGATCTTGCGGCCGGGCATGCCGCCGTCATCCAGATCGTCTCGACCGGCGAGGCGTTGATGGAGCGCCGCCTCGCCGAACTGCCGGCTGAGGAATGGAACGACGTCCGCGTCGACATCACGCCAAGGGAATACGTACTCGATTATCTCGCCCATTCCTTCCCGGTGCAGCTCTACGAACCCTTCACCGATAGCGAGGGCAATCTCTCCTCGCGGCCGGTATTTCGCGATGGCCAGCCCGTCGAATGTCGGGCGGCCGTTGCCAGGCGCGACGCGATGATCGAGCACCTGGCCTGCCTTCCGCCCGTTCCCGGCGCCCTGGACCAGATCGTGCAGCGGTTTGGGACCGATGTCGTGGCCGAGGTCACGGGCCGTTCGCGCCGGATCATCCGCAAGTGCGAAAGCTCAGCGGCAAGGCTGGCGGTCGAGAACCGCGCACCCTCCGCGAACCTTGCCGAAACCGCCGCCTTCATGGATGATCGCAAGCGCATTCTGGTCTTTTCCGATGCGGGCGGCACCGGGCGCAGCTACCATGCCGATCTCGGGGCGCGGAACCGGCGCCTGCGGGTCCACTATCTTCTCGAACCGGGCTGGAAGGCAGACGCGGCCATTCAGGGGCTGGGCCGCACCAATCGCACCAACCAGGCGCAGCCGCCGCTGTTCCGACCCATCGCGACCGATGTGAAGGCCGAGAAGCGTTTCCTTTCGACCATCGCACGGCGTCTCGACACGCTCGGCGCGATCACGCGCGGTCAGCGCCAGACCGGAGGTCAGGGCCTCTTTCGGCCCGAGGACAATCTGGAAAGCCCCTATGCCCGCGATGCCTTGCGGCAGCTCTATATGCTGATCGTGCGCGGCAAGGTGCAAGGCTGTTCGCTCGGCCGTTTCGAGCAGATGACCGGTCTGAAGTTGATGGATGCGAACGGCATCAAGGACGACCTGCCGCCGATCACCACCTTTCTCAACCGGCTGCTGGCGCTGACCATCGACCTGCAGGCCATCTTGTTCTCGGCTTTCGAGCAGCTCCTCCAGGCGCGAGTCGACGGGGCTATCGCCTCCGGCACATACGATCTTGGTCTCGAAACGCTCCGCGCCGAAAGCTTCACTCTGACCGGCCGTCAGGTCATTTACACCCACCCCGCGACTGGCGCTGAGACCCGGCTGCTTTCAATCAGCGAGCGCAAGCGCAACAGGCCGATGTCGCTCAATGCGGCCCTGCGTGAACTGACCGATCCGCGGGCAAAACTGCTGGTGAATGAACGCTCGGCCCGCGCCGCCGTCCAGATCCCCACCACCAGTGTCATGCTGGACGATGGCGAGATTGAGCCGCGCGTACGACTGCTCCGGCCGATGGAAAGCACGACCTTTGCTCTTCGGGCGATGGGCGAAACGCGCTGGATCGAAGCCGATCGGGACAGCTTTGCGGCCATGTGGAACCGGGAAGTCGCGCAGGTACCGGCCTATTCCGAGGGCACCCTTTACATCGTGGCGGGATTGCTCTTGCCGGTCTGGAAGCGGCTGCCGCAGGATTCCACCCGTGTTTATCGGCTCCAGACCGATGACGGCGAGCGCATCATCGGCCGCCGTGTCTCGCCGGCATGGGCAGCCAGCGTTGCCACCACAGAAAGCGTCAGCCTGACAGCCAATGAGGCTTACGCCGCTTTGATCGACGGGCGCACAATCCTCGACCTGGCCGAAGGGCTGCAACTGCGCCGCGTCCGGGTCATGGGGGCTCACCGCATTGAACTTACAGGCTTCAGCGATGCCATGCGCGAACGCCTGCGCGCTTATGGGCTCTTCAGCGAAATCATATCGTGGAAATTGCGCTTCTTTGTGCCGGTCGGGGCAGCCGGCACCGGGATTATCGGCAAGCTTGTCGAGCGCTTCCCGATCGAACGCATTGCCGAACGGGAGGCGGCCTGATGTCCCGTCTTTACGCCACCGATCTGGCGCAGCGTCTCGGCCGGCAGGCCGAGTCGGTTTGCCGTCACTACCTCTCGAATGGCCATAAACAGGGCCATTACTGGCAGGTCGGCGACGTCCGCAATGGCGCGGGACGCTCGATGTTCGTGCGGCTGCATGACAGCGCCAGGGGACCGGCGGGCAAATGGTCCGATGCCGCCACCGGCGAACATGGCGATCTGCTCGATGTAATCCGCGAAAGCCTCGGTCTCCTCGACTTCGCTGATGTTGCCGATGAAGCTCGCCGCTTTCTCAGCCTTCCTCATCCGGAACCGACGCCCACGGGGCCGCATCGCGGAACTCCGGCTATATCGGGGTCGGCAGAGGCCGCACGCCGGCTCTGGCGCATCGCACAACCGATCACGGGCACTCTCGCAGAGACGTATTTGCGGAGACGCGGCATTACGGATTTGCACGGAACCGGCGCGCTGCGCTTCCATCCGAACTGCTACTGGCGGCCCGAGCATGGAGGGCCAACCGAGACCTGGCCGGCGATAATCGCGGCGGTCACCGATCTCGATGGCGCCATGACCGGCGCTCACCGCACCTGGCTCGCGCGTGACGGGTCGGACAAAGCGCCGCGTGATCCGCCACGCAAGGCCATGGGGGACCTGCTTGGTAACGCCGTCCGGTTCGGAAAGGCACAAGATGTCATCGCGGCGGGAGAAGGCATCGAGACCATTCTGTCGCTGCGGCAATTGCTGCCACAGATGCCGATGGCCGCCGCACTCTCGGCCGGGCACCTCGCTGCTTTCCAGTTCCCGGCCCATTTTCGTAGGCTCTATATCGTGCGTGACAACGATCCGGCAGGCGACAGTGCACGAGACAAGCTCGTCGAACGGGCGCTGGCGGCCGGAATCGAGACCATCACGCTCTCGCCGATGATGGGTGACTTCAACGAAGACCTCACTTCGTGCGGGCTGGATGCATTGCGGGTACGGCTTCGCGGGCAACTGGCTGCAGACGATGTCAGCCGTTTCATGGCTTTGGCTGCATAGCCGGGATGAGAAACGGGCGGGTGCTCGCGTTCCGTAGCGGCATCCAAGAAGCCTTCTCTATTCGGCAGGGGACCGCGCCTCGGCCTTCGAGAGGGCGAGCGGCCCACAAACGGACCGGCCGGGCAATGGCGGCGCCCGACTGATTTCCGTCGGCGGCCCGCCACCCCATGCGACGAGTCGCGTGGGGACCCCGTCTCCTCCGCCTTTACAGCGCGAAGCAAATCAGCCGGGCTTTGCCATCGAGGCCCTCGCGAAAGGCTCGGGCTGCCTGGCCGGACCGCCTGCGGGCTTGTCGTCGCCATGAGGCCGCGACGGTCGCGGTCCTTGCCATTGGAGCCTGCCATGTACGCCCATGACGAACGCGAACCCGATCACGCGACATCTGCCACCGGTCATGTCATCGAGGAGCTTGAGCTTTACGGCTATCGTCCGTCAGAGGACGAGCCCGATCCCCGGATCACGCCCGAGGATCACATCATCCAGAGCGCGGTCGCTGACATTTTCGACGCCCTGATCTCTACCATGGCCGACACCAGTCTCGATTTCGACCTTACCGAGATCCTCTGGTCGAGCGTCAATACCTTCCACCGCGCTGTCGAACGGATCGAAAAGAAGCTCGACGACAACGAGCAGGCCCAGAAACGCCTCCAGCGCGAACAGGACGGATCCGAGGTGAAATCCGTCCAGCTCGAGACCCTGATCGGGGTCGGGCAAAGCCTGATCGAACGCCGCGACAGTCTTGAGCTTTTCCGCGAGACCGCTGCCGATATCTATCTGCGCACCCTCGGCATGCCGTGGTCGCCGCGCTCGGGTTCACGGGTCAATCATCGCCAGATGACGGCGGCCATGATCGATAGCCGGGACTTCATCGCCGCCAAGCGACGCGCCGACAACGACGTGCTGTTACCGGCCGGCACGAAGATCGCCTTTTCGGGTGGCGAGACCACCGATCATCGATTGATCTGGGACAAGCTCGATCAGGTTCATGCCAAGTATCCGGACATGGTGCTGCTGCATGGCGGGTCGCCGAAGGGCGCCGAGCGCATCGCCGCCACCTGGGCCCACAATCGCAAGGTGCCGCAGGTCGCCTTCAAGCCCGATTGGGCCAAACACGCCAAGGCCGCGCCTTTCAAACGCAACGATCAGATGCTCGGCACGATGCCGATCGGGGTCATCGTCTTTCCCGGTACCGGGATCCAGGACAATCTGGCCGACAAGGCGCGCAAATTGGGCATTCCTGTCTACCGCTTCGGGACGGGCGGCGCGTGAGCGCCGCCCGCAATTCCTCAAGGCCTTCGACGATCCGGAGACGGCTCGACGTCCTGTCATGCCGGCGAAACTCATCGCCTTTAACGTGATGGGCCGCTGGATCCGAGCAGGTCCAGGCAGAGCAAGGAAAAGGGCCGGACAAGGTCAGGGGATCGCCTTGATCCCTATTTGTTCTTACTGATCGCTGGCACTTCTGCTACTGTTCCGATCGCGCCGTGGAGGTGGTGGCAGGCGCACCGTCCAATCCATTGCACGGAGACACCACCATGACCTTTCTCGGTATTCTCGTCGCCATGGCCGCCATAGGTTTCATGTGCTGGCTGCTGTTCAACCTTGCCGTCTTTGCGTTACCCTTCTTCATCGGTGTGAACGCCGGTATCTGGGCCTACGGCACCGGTGCGGGCTGGCTTGGGGCCGTTCTTGTCGGATTGCTTGCTGCCGGCCTGACCTTGGCGGCAGCCCAAGGCCTGCTCATTGCGGTCCGGCCGCTATGGGCGCGGTTGCTGATCGCACTCGCCTTTGTCGCTCCGGCTGTCGTCGCCGGCTTCTATGCCACGCTCGGCATCGTCAAACATATGATGCCGTCCGAGACCTGGCAGCTCATCTTCTCGATCATTGGCGCAATTGCTGTGGGAGTGACGACCTTCCTGCGGCTTGCGGCAATGGCATCTGCCGAGCCTGCTGACACGGGCCATGCGCGAATCTAGCCGCGTGTGCAGAATCCGGGTGGAGGCCAGAACAGAGGGATAAGCTCGTTGTCGTCAGAGATAAGTGGCGCGGGACCGGCGTGGTGAACTCGCATCAACCCGGTGGAGCGATGCGGCCCATAGCGGGAGCGCAGGACGGGTGGCGCGAATTTCGCGGGCACATTGCGGAACCCAGGCGGGATGCGTTCTCGCCGACTTCGGTTGGGGCAAATAGCAGTACGCGTGCCAAGGACAGGGGCGACGTTACGGGCATCCGTCGCGACCGGTCCGGCGGAACCTTGAATGCGCCAGACTCTGCGTTCTTCTCGTATCTATGACCGCTCCAAGCGGCCTCTTCCATGGCCTGATCTGGCCGAAGACCAGCGCGCGGGGCGCGCTTCGATCGCTTTGGCGCAACAGCGTCGTCACAACTTTCTTCCCCTGACGGCCCACCCCATGTTCCATGGGCCCCCGAGGCGCGTCATTCCTCGCGCGAGCAAGAAAGTCCCTCCTGTGCTGTCCAGTCCCCGCAAACGGGGATGCGCCAGCGATCGTCTCCGTCCCGTCGATCGCCATCGAGGCCGCAATGGTGCGGGCTCGAAAACGGAAAACGGAGATTTGAAATGGCGACCATCGGTACCTTCAAGAAGACCGGCTCGAACGAATTCACCGGCGAAATCGTCACCCTCAGTGTCCAGGCCAAGGGCGTGCGTATCGTTCCCGACATCCGCGCAAACGGCGAGAACGCTCCCAGCCATCGGGTCCTGGTCGGCCGCGCCGAGATCGGTGCCGCCTGGTCCAAGCGCTCGGGCGAAGGCCGCGATTATCTGGGTCTCAAGCTCGATGATCCGAGCTTCACCGCTCCGATCTACGCCAACCTCTTCGATGACGAGGACGGCGAAGCCTACTCGCTGATCTGGTCCCGCCCCAACCCGCGTCGCGGCGACTGAAGCGCAAATGGCCCCGGCGACACAGCCGGGGCCATTTCTCTGTCAGCCGCACCAATGAACGGCGCTCAGTCCAAGAGGACAGGCATCATGGCCCTGACATGGGCGTCGATCCGCTCCAGAACGATCGACGGGACGGCATCACGTTCCGGCAATTTCCACCAATGCGCATCGATGCGCCTTACAGTTTCGCTGACAGTTTTCAGGACGGCGGGCTCTGGAAGCCGCGCTCGATTGGCGAAAGCCTTCCACCGCGGCAGCGTCAGTGCCTTGAATGCGCGTTCCCCGCCAAGTGACAAAGCCAGATTGTCAGCCGGGATATAGGGAACCGTCGAAAGCACGTCGTAGATCGGCGCCAGGGCGGGCGAATTGCCGTCACCGGGGTAGATCAGCGACCAGTTTTTCAGGTGCATGTCGCCATTGCCCATGACCACCGACAAGGTCAGGCGGCGGACGAACTCCAGCGCCGCTATCGGCGAGATCGCCACATTCAGCGCCGCAGCGATGTCATGATAGGCCGCGCCTTCGTATTTTCGTGCCGGATAGATGCCGAAGACCTGGGCGAAATCCTCGATATGGATTCGTCGCGCACCGGCGGCGCGATCGAACCGCCGGATAAGAAGGACCAGACCCTCCGCCAGGGTCTCGAACTCTTCGGGGATGCCTTCGAACTGGTCTTTGCCCACCAGCTCGCGTTCGGGCACGTCCATGCCGATCGCTTCGGCCAGCGCGAGATTGGCGAACTCGTTCTCCGACACGCCTGGAAAGGCGGTCGAAGGAAACTTGGCGATGTACTGGCCGTCGCTGTCTCCGAGCGGCACAGTCAACCCGCCGCCCTTGCCGGTGTTCTTCATCACCGAAAGCTTCATCTGCACGCCGGCGAGCGAGAAACGTGCTTTCGGCTTGCCCTCAAGTGCAGCGGTTGCGGCGACGATATCTCCGTTGCTCGGCACAACCCGTACAGCGCCTGGCAGGTCGGCGCCCAGCGCAGCCAGCAGATCGAAATCGTTGCCGGGCCGGACGGTCCGGGCGT
Source organism: Sphingopyxis sp. MG (assembly GCF_002953155.1). Classification (NCBI taxonomy): domain Bacteria; kingdom Pseudomonadati; phylum Pseudomonadota; class Alphaproteobacteria; order Sphingomonadales; family Sphingopyxidaceae; genus Sphingopyxis; species Sphingopyxis sp. MG. Next base: position 748,049 of record NZ_CP026381.1, on the reverse strand, counting down.
GATGCTTTTCCATCGCCTCGCGCAGCTTGTCCTCGGGCAGGAGGTTGGCGAAGAAGGCCGGCAAGGCGCCTGCCACCGGCCGCGGATCCTTGCGCAATCCTCCTGTTGCCGCGCGGAAGGACAGGCTCAACACGGGATGCCCTCCGCTCGCGCGGTAGGCGGGATCGAAGCTGAAGGCGTTGAAGTCGCCCGGTGTCCTGACGATCGTGCCGACCTTCACCTCATTGAGGAAAACATCGAGAGACAGGAGGGCTTCGGCGGAGCGGGCTTTATTCATCGTCACCCTCCGCTTGTGGGCTGAAAGCCGGCCGGTCGTCCTCGCCCTGCGGGCTGAGCAGCGCCTCGATGGCCGGGACCATCGCCTGAGGCACCAGCATCATCTCCAGGCCAAGCGCCCTGGCAACATTGATCAGAGTCGTGGCGCGCGCCGCTGCGGCTCCGGTCTCGACGTCGCGATAGCGGGGACGGGATATGCCGGCGAGATCGGCGACCTGTTCCTGCGTCAGGCCCGCCGCTAGCCGTGCGCGCCGAAAATGGTCGCCGATCATATTCAGAGCCTCTGCTTCGGCTTTCATGCGAATCCTTTACAGATCAATTTGCCTGATTTGATCCGGATACGTATCATAGAGCGGCCTGGAAGGCAAGACGATGATCCACAAGCATATCTCGATACGAGAGATTGATACGTTTGAAGATCATGCAGTGATCTTTCATGGCCAATCCCGTCAGCCTACGTTGGCCGAATCAGTCGTCCGACAACAAAGGTCAGCGCCGCTGTAGCTGCGGAACAGCTGGCCAATTCCCGATGACTATTTGCCAAGAACGACTATTATAGTCGTAGTTCTGGAGTGCGCGCCGGTCGCAATGGGAGGTGATCATGCATGATCACCGCCCGACAGTCGCGGGCCGCGCGCGCCTTGCTGGGTTGGACACAGGAGACGCTTGCTGACAAGGCCCGTGTATCACTGACTGCGCTCAAGCGCCTCGAATCCGAAAGCGGCCTCGAGGTGTACGAAAGCACGCGCGATCAGGTCCGTCGGGCTCTCGAAGCAGCCGGTGTCGTCCTCTTGTCGACCGAGCGTGGACACGGAGTGCTGCTGGTCCATGATGGTGGTGACAAAAAGCGCTGACGGGCAAGCGGCAGATGCCGTGTTCCCTCCGAGGGATATTCTCCCAAAACACACAATCCTGGAGTATCTGGTGTTACCCCGCGTCCTGCAGTGGGCAGCACGCACCAGGCAATTGACATGCCCCCGATAGAACCCTTCGAGGATGCACCGCCGGCCTCCAGCGAATTAACCGCCTACGACCGTGCCCATATCAAGCTGTACATGCGACTGCTGGATGCCGCTGCCGATGGTGCCGAGTGGACCGAAGCCGTTCATATCCTGTTTGGCATCGACCCCAATCTCGAGCCGGATCGCGCGCGCCAGGTCCATGATGCTCATCTGGCGCGCGCCAAATGGATGGCGCAGACCGGTTACCGTCATCTTCTCTGGAAGCGACAGGTCTGAAGTTCGCGTCCGGCGCGGCGCACGGAGACGCGCGGGCGAGATACGGCGTTTCGCGGCCTGTCGGGATTTTCCGCATTGCTGGCCGCCCTGTCATGCCGCTGCAACAGATCTTGTCGTAAATAGCTCGGCGAAAAATCTGACCTGCGCTTTGCACGTGAGGAGGGACGGGTGCGACCGGACACTTCCCATTGGCGAGACGGTCGTCGCTATGAATTCTTCGACACGCTCTCGGTCGAAGGGCTCGCATGGGAATGTTTGCGGCGGTTCGAACGCTACCAGGAGCATTATGGCGAACTCGTCGCCATGAAGGCCGAAGATCATCCCTATTCAACCGACGCCCAGCGTCACTGGGGGTTGCGATTTCCCGGCTCGTCCGAGCCTTTCCGCGCTTCGTCAGGACGTCCTATGGTCGCCGCTTGCCAATCCGGCGGTCTTGCTCGCTGACGACGCTCCGAAATTTCTGCCGCCGTCACCGTCACTGGCCGCGCCTGCTGACGTTCGCTCGAGTCCAGAAGGTCTCCATGCCATCCATCGCGCCGGCATCGTCGCGCAGATCCTCCTGCTGTCGGGCCGAAAAACCGATAGAGCCTCGGCTGTCATCCTGCCACTCGACGACGATCTGCCCGATCGGGTCGAGGCAGTGCTGCGGCTCTGGCAAGCGCTGAGCGCGCGCCCCGTTACCCGCGACGGACGCATCACGCCGTACCAGCGTCGACGTATCCGACTGATGATGCGAGCCGCCGACGGTCGGGCCAATGGCGCCACTTATCGCCAGATCGCCAACGCTCTTTTCGGTCCCGAACGGGTCGCGGCTGTGGATCGGCGTGCAAAAAGGGCTCTGACTCACTTTTGGTGCAATAAAGAGGGATGATCGAGAGGTGGCATCAGCCTCGCCCGCAGCAAATCGAGCTTGGCGCGCCCATACATCTGGCGTTTGACGAGCTTCAACTTCGTGATCTGCCCTTCCGTTTGCCCGTTGGACCAGGGCTCTACGATAGCGGCCTTCACCGCATTCCAGTCGTCGCTCAAGCCATTGGCAAACGAACGAAGCGGCGTTTTCCGGGCTTCGTCGATCCATGTGGCGAGCTCGAAGTCTTTCTGTTGCCTGATGATCCGGTGGAATCGGTCGGCAAGATTTCGAACGACGACGAGCGCCGGGACGGCGGCTTCAATCGTCGCGATAAGCGTGGCTTCTGATTGCGAGAGTTGATCGCGTGCCATCGTCATAAGCCGGGCAATCACACGGGCTGATGGAATGACGCGCGACACGTTGTTCGGAGCTGCCTCGTTGCGCCTCCGCCGCGTCGCCCATTCTGCAACGACACGCAGGCTTCCGTTAAAGCCGATGATTTTGAGCCGACGCCAGAGTTCGGCACCATTTTGGCAACCGGAACGCCATTCGGCATCGAGCGTCCCGAGCCACGGGTCGAGAGAGCTAAGCCGGGTGCGGAACATATCGGATCGTCCGCCACGAGCGACCTGGCGTACGGTCTTGCGGGCATAGCCGGTCGCGCGAACGACCGCCTTGATGGACGCCCCTTTTCCAAGCAGCACACGGATCGCATCATCGGCATCCTGACGCCGCTTGAAGCCTTCGTATTGAAGCCGCTCAGCGCAGGTGAGGAGTTCTGGATCGGGTTCGGCGGATTGAAGTGCCTGGCGAATGGCGCGCATAGATTTACGGACAGCGTCGAGGAACGCCTGGCTGGCATTCTCCATCAAATGCCAGCGATCGGCAATCTGCAGGGCGTCAGGCAAGGCGCGCGCGGCCGCATGCCGGTACCCGCCACCGCGATCACGCGAGATAATGCAGATCTCCGGCCGGGCCTTGAGCCACGCTTCTACGGTGGCGACGCCACGATCGGGGAGGAGGTCGATAATCTGTCGGCGCTCCAGATCACAGACGATCGTGCCATATCGCTGTCCGCGCTTCCACGCCCAGTCGTCGATGCCGATGATCGTAGGCTTAACCTGAGCGCCCTTGAAGCGCCGACGCACAGTTCGAAGCAATGTGTCCTTGCTGACCGGCATCAGAAGGCGGCGCGCCAAGCTGGCCGCCGGACGCCCACCCAGCGCCAGCCCAAGGTGATGTACGATAGAATCCAGGCGGGTCGTACGCCGGGCAAATGTTGCAGTCACATCCGGAGGAAAGCGTTCAACGAAGATACGCGTGGTGCAGCGGGATGTGGCGCAACGAAAACGCCGGGCGACAAGAGTAATCCGAACCGGCCGGCCATGAGATGGTAGATCGGCGAGTGTACGGTGATATCGACTGTGGACACGCGCAGATGGGCGGCAGCAGTTCGGGCAGATCGAAACTCGAAATCGGGATCGCCCGGTGATCAGTATCTGATCGGCGGCATACTCGACCTTGTCGATCACCAATCCTATTGGCGCAATGGCTTCGCGAAAACCGCTCCCATGCATGGCGATATCCTCCTTCGGGGAAACTCGCCATTATCAACGCACTTGCACCAAAAGTGAGTCAGAGCCCCGTTTGCACGCCGATTGACAGGTTGGCTGAGAGCCGGCAGCTTGTGATTGTCATTGGTGCATGTCTGATGTTCGCCGCAATGACGGCCTGGCTCGTTTTCCTGCTGATGCTACTGAAGTCCTTTATCTGGAACCTGTATCAAGCGGTCTTGGTGACGATTCTAACCGAAGCCGAACTGACGGAGCAGGAAGACGGACGCGACAATTAGCTCGCTGATATTCAACCTTCGACCATTTTCTGCCCGATCAGTTCCGGTGCAGGGCTAGACTAGAGTTGTATTGCACCGGCCTGAGCATCTGATCCTGTCTGGCGGCTCGTGCTTTGAGCAACGGCAGATCGGCGTGCTGGAAATGTCTCCGACATGTCAGAACAGTGGTCGATAAATCGGCCGTTTTCCTTTACAACTGCTGGATAGCGCTAAGAATGACGTGGTCGATGCTCTGCTGGCCATCAAGGAACGACCGGATAGAAGGGCTTGCCCCAGTCCTTGTCGGGATTGTCCATCATCAGATCGGTGAAGACCGGCATCAGGAAGCCGAGGATCGCGGCGCCATCGCGGACCTGAGTGCGGTTGATGCCGCTGTTCCAGGTCGAGCCGCCATGAACGAGCTGGTTGCGCAGCACGTATAGCCGGTCGAAGACGAAGCTGAGCACGCGCTTGGTGTCGCCGCTCTGGATGGCTTGCGCGAAGGCGCGGGAGGAGGCTTTGAAACGATCTTCCCAATCCTCGAAGCCGGCAATCCCGTTATGGTGCTGCCAGAATGGATTGAAGACGTAGCGGTTCTCCATCAGCAGCCGCACCGGTCCAGAAAAGCGCTGCCAGATTGCCCCGTAGATGCGACGCTGCTCGTCGAGCGCGATCACCTTTCCGAAGAAGTCGGCAAAGGCGGCGCGTTCGCCCGGCTGGATGGTCTGGAACTCACCTTCGTCGGCATAAGCGGCGTTGAACGCGATCCACAGGAAGATAAATTTTGCGTCGTCGTCGGTCCCGCAGGCCTCGGCGCGGCCGATCCAGCTGATGGCGCGATGGACGCGCAGGCCCATCGTTTGCGGAAAGCCCTCGCGGATCGCGCGCTGCTTGGCTTTCAGTTCCGCATAGGTGAGGCCCGTCTTTGTGGTCATTCCGCTTCGTTCCTGTTGCCTTATGGCAGGGCGCCAAAATCGCTCCTGCGGTGGTTTTCGACCAGCGTGCGTAGCCCCTCGGGCGCGATGACCTCGACCGCATCGCCCCATTGATAGAGATGCCACGCCATCTCGAGCCAGCCCGCCGCATGAAAGCGCACGATGAGGCCGCCATCCTTTTGCGCCTCAACGGTTTGTTTTGGGTGAAAGCAGAACTCGGCCGCCCTTGCTGCGGCGTGCGGCGCAAAATGCCAGATGACCTCGTCATACTGCGCCGGATCTTGGTAGACGCCGAAGGATTGCGCCGCATAGTCCTCCAGCGAAAAGCCGGGCATCAGGCTGAAGCTCTCATCCAGGGTCTGGGCGCTCAAGATCTGGTCCATCCGGAAGTTCAGCATGTCTTCGCCGCGCGCCGGCTGGCGCGCCACCAGATAGCTGCGATGCCCCAGCAGGAGCCCGTGCGGCTCGATGATCCGTTCGGGCGCATCCTCGTCCCGGTAGCGCAGCCGCAGACGAAACGGGCCGCGCAGTCCCTCGATCACGGCATCGAGCACCGCCGGCGCCAGATTAACGCGCGGGCCGGGCCGCGTCACCGAGCCCATTGCCAGCAGGACCGCCTCGACGTCGGCTTCGGTGCGCAGCGCATCCTTTGGTGTCAGTCGCGCCAGCAATCCGTCGCGCAAGTCTTCAAGGGCCGCCGCGTGGCGTAGCCGCCCATCGCCGCGCGCCGTCCGGCCGGCGATCTCCAGTGCTTCGACCGCCGTTTCCTGGCGGGTCTGAAGCCGGTCGAGCATGGGGTCGGCAACACGCCAACGCCGCCGGCGGTCGTCACCATCCACCGCTTCGACATTGGTGAACACGGTCTCCAGCGCATCGGTCATGCGCTGCGCCGTGCGATGCGAAACGCCGAATTCCTCGCAGATCTCGTCGAGGCCGATCCCCGTCCGCCGCGTGGCGGCCAGACGCGCCAGCCTGATCAGGTCCTGAGCCTTGGCGAACGACATGATCCAAATCCTGGTCACAGACTATGTCAGATATTGACACCCACGCACGCTATGGCTGAACGTGCAATCTGTCGAGATGCAAGTCTTGTTGGAGATTGCGTTCGACGAGGGGGCGGTAATGCGAACTATTGAGGGGGATCGGATACTCTTGTCCGCCTCGGATCTGATGCGGTTCATGGGCTGCGCTCACGCGACCGCGCTCGATCTTGCCTATATGCGCGGCAAGGGGCCAGTGCCGCGTGAAGATACCGAAGATGCAGCGCTGCTCCAGAAGCAGGGCGATGCCCACGAAGCGGCTCATCTGGCCAAGCTCAAGGCATCGGATGTGTCGGTGATTGAGATCGACCGGTCCGACCTTGCCGAGAATGCGCAGGCAACCCGCGCTGCTTTGGCAAGCGGTCCGCAGATCGTCTTTCAGGGGGCGCTGCTGGGCGACAATTGGGGCGGTTGGTCGGACTTTCTCGAACGCGTCGAGCGCCCGTCGGATCTCGGTCCCTTCAGCTACGAAGTCACCGACACCAAGCTCAAGCGCCGGCCCCATCCCAAACATGTGCTGCAACTGGTGCTCTACTCGGATTTGCTGACCGAGATTCAGGGTGTCGCCCCGGAATTTGCCCATGTTGAACTCGGTGATGGCAGCCGGGCGCAGCTACGGCTCGCGGACTATCAGGCCTATGCGCGCATGGCGCGTCAGCGGCTCGAGGCTTTCCTGGAAAACCCGGCGCCGACCCGGCCGATCCCTTGTGCCGATTGTGGGCTTTGCCGCTGGGGCGATCACTGCGAAAGCCAGTGGCATGCCGAGGACAGCCTGTTCAACGTGGCCAACATTACCCGGACCCAGGTCAAGAAACTCGAGGCGGCTGGCATCACCACCATGGAGCGGCTGGCCGGGCTCGATCAGCCCATCCGCGGCATGGCCGAGACCACCCGGGCGCGGCTGGTGACGCAGGCGCGCCTGCAGCACGCCCGCAAGACCGGGGCGCCGGCCTTCGAGTTGCGCGAGGCCGAACCCGGCAAGGGCTTTGATCTTTTGCCCGCGCCGCAGCCGGGCGATCTTTTCTACGATATTGAGGGCGATCCGCATTACGAAGGCGGGCTCGAATATCTCCACGGCGTCTGGTTCGATGGCCAGTTCAAGGCTTTCTGGGCACATGATCACGGCGCCGAAGCACGGGCTTTGGCGGGCCTTCTGGAGTTTTTCCGGCAAAGGCTCGCGGCCCATCCCGAAGCGCGCATCTATCACTATGCGCCCTATGAGATCACCGCCTTGCGGCGGCTGACCACACAGTATGGAATCGGCGAGGCTTTTCTCGATCGCCTGCTGCGCGAGCGGCGCTTTGTCGATCTTTTCGCGGTGGTGCGCGGCGCGCTGATCGGCTCGGAAGCCAATTACTCGATCAAGTCGATGGAAGCCTTCTATGGCCGGGTGCGCGAAGGTGAGGTCAAAACTGCCGGCGGCTCGGTCGTGGCCTATGAGCGCTGGCGCGAAACCGGCGAAAAAACGATCCTCGACGAGATCGAAGACTATAACCGCATCGACTGTATCTCGACCGAGGAGCTGCGCGATTGGTTGGTGAGCATCCGCCCCGCTGCGCCCTGGCCGATACTGGCAGTGGATGCCGGCGACAAGGAAGTCGAGGAAGACGCCGATACGCAGGCCTTGCGCGCGAAGCTTGCCGCATCCGGTCTGCCGCAGGAGCGGCAAGACATGTTGTTCAACCTCGGCCTGTTTCACAAGCGCGAGGCCAAGCCTGCGCAATGGGCGGTCTTCGACAGCGCCGGCAAGGACGAGGACGAGCTGATCGACGATCTCGATGCACTGGCCGGTCTGGAAGCCATTGATCTGGCAGAACCCGTCAAACGCTCGGTGCTGCGCCGTTATCGCTTTCCGCTCCAGGAGACCAAGCTGCGGGCCGGCCGCAAAGCGACGGTCCCGGTCATTGACGGGCCGCCGGCCACTGTCAGCATCGAAGAGCTCGACCGCTCCGAGCGGATCATCGCGATCAAGGCGGGGGCGGCCAAGGCGCATCTTTTGACCGAACGCCTGACGCTCCACCCCGACTGGCCGCTTAATACGGACGTCATTGCCACGGCCCTGCGCGATGTGATCGACGATCAATGCGGTGCGCGCCGCCTGACCGCGCTCGATGATCTGCTGGCGCGCACGGCCCCGCGTCTGGTGACGGGACCGCGCGCCGATCTGCTCGATGGCGCCGATCCCTTGACCGGTACGATCGCGGCGATCGCCGCAATGGATGGAACCGTGCTGCCGATCCAGGGGCCGCCGGGAACCGGCAAGACCTATGTGACCGCACGGGCAATCCTTGCGCTGGTGCGCCAGGGGCACCGTGTTGGCGTGGCCTCGAACAGCCATGAGGCGATCCGCAATGTGCTGATGGGGTGTCTTGCCGCGCAAGATGATGACGATGCTGTCCCGGGCCTGTGCATCGGCCACAAGGTCAGCAGCGGCGAAGACGGTTATCCGGACGACTGTACCGGCGTCATCCGCTCGACGGCCAATGACGATTCCCTCTGGAGCCGCGCCCATGTGATCGGCGGCACCGCCTTCTTTTTTGCCCGATCCGAGCACGAGCAGGCGCTCGACTGGCTCTTCATCGATGAAGCCGGGCAAGTGGGGCTGGCCAATATGGTCGCCATGGGGCGCTGCGCGCGCAACATCGTTTTGGTCGGCGATCCGCGGCAATTGCCGCAGGTCATCCAGGGTGCCCATCCCGATCCGGCCAACCTTTCCTGTCTCGAATGGATGCTGGGCGAGCACGCCACCATTCCGCCCGATCGCGGCATCTTCCTGCCGGTCTCGCGCCGCATGCATCCCGATGTCTGCAGGTTTATTTCGCGGCAGGTCTATGAAGGCAGGCTCGTTAGCGCGCCCGATACAGCCGTCCAGGCAGTCCGCGGGACGGGCTTTCCTGAAGCTGGTGCTTTCTGGGCGCCGGTCGTCCATGAGGGCAATGCCCAGATCGCAGCCGAGGAAGTCGCTGCCATTCAGGCTGCGATCGACGATCTGCTCTCGGGAAGCTGGACCGACAAGGATGGGACAACGCGCGCCCTTGAGCCCGCCGATATCATCGTCGTTGCGCCCTATAATGCACAGGTCAATGCCCTGCAGGACGCCTTGCCCGCTGGCATTCGTGTCGGCACGGTCGACAAATTCCAGGGGCAGGAAGCACCCGTCTGTCTGGTGTCCATGACCGCCTCCTCGGTCGAGGAAACCCCGCGCGGCATGGATTTCCTGTTCTCGCTCAACCGCATCAATGTCGCTGTCTCGCGCGCCAAAGGCCTGGCGCTCGTCTTCGGCGCACCGCGGCTGCGCGAAGCAAAATGCAACACAGTTGAACAGATGCGCCTCGTCAACACGCTATGCGCATTGCCTGAGTTTGGAGACGTTTGAATGTGGGAGAATTTCGAGGCGCGCCTCGATGAAAATGAGCGCGAGGGCTCCATTCCACTGCGAAGAGCGCTTTTCGACGTGTTGCGCAGCTCGGGACTCCGTCCCGGCGCGGGTATCACCAAGAAGATGGTGTCGCTTGAATATGGCCCTGGCGAGCGGCTCGTCTGGGAAATCCAGAATCCATCCAACGTCTTTCTGCACATAAGATGGCGCGATTCTGTCGAGGCGAATGGCTTTGCCACCGAGTTGCGTCCTTATCAGCGCGGCATGAAGGATGGCGGTCGGCATTCCGCTCTCAGCCGCGACTGGTCCTTTGGCGACGCTGACTGCTTTGTCGTGAGGATTGAAGACGCCGAAACCCTGCGCCGGCTGATCGCGGTGCTGTTGCAGTCCGGCGAAGCGCTGATGCTCAATCCGGCTGCGATCACGCGCTGGATCGAGCGGCTACGCCATTTCTTTCCCGCCTTCGACCGTTTCGATCCGCCCGATCCTCATTTCGACGAGGCGGAGCGGACTTACAAGCTGGCGATTGCGGCGGAGCTCAGGACGGCGATCGAACAGGCCGGTTCCGACCAGGAACTGGCTGATGCCGTCAACACCGCGCTGGCCAAAAGCAATCTGCTGCAATGGCGCGCCTATTGGCCGATGTCGCCCAAAGGCGACGCCGATCGCGAGCAGCTCTGGCCGGCCTTGCGCGCGCTTGTCGACGCCGCGCTTGGTGCAGCGGACGGTCACGCCTCGGCGCTGCAGTCCTTTGTTGACGCGTGGATTGCGGCCGTCCCAGACGGCAAGCCCGATCCGGCGCGCCAGATCGCCGAATTCCTGCTCCTCCATCTCGCTCCGGACGAAGGCATCTATATCCGCCATTCGGTGCGCCAGGATCTCTGGCTCGAAGCGGTTGGCAGCCGCTTTCCCGATCATGCGTCGATGGCCGACACCTATCACGACGAATGGCGCTTCATGCAGGCCGTGCGCGCCGCTTTTGCGGACCGGGGTCTGGCGCCGCGCGACATGATCGATGTGCAAAGCGCGCTGTGGATCGTCCACAATTACAAGGAAGAAGATGCGGCGACCTTTTCGCGCGAAGCGATCGAGGGGGCGATGGACGCCTATGACAGCTACCGCCAGTCGGGCGAGCACACCGCCATCTTCGAGGCCTTTGGCGAGCCGCGCGACTATTGGGTGCGCTCGACACGGGCGCGGCCGAGCCGCGTCTATCCGTCCAAGCCGATCGTTGGCTTCCTGCGCGGCAAAACGCAGCTCAATGGCGGATGGGGACAGAAGGCCGATGCCGCCGCCCAGCTCCACAATGCGGGTTACATCATCGTCGATGCCGATGACGCACCGGTCACCCCGCCGGAGCGCTACGAGCATCTGATCCGCGACGCAGATCGCATCCGGCTCTGTGCGCGAAACTATTATGTCGAACCTGCCCGTGAGAACGGCGCGGCAGACATTGCAATTCGCGCCGGTGATCTTGGCCGCGACATGGGGCTACGCGACGCGTTCCCGGCGATCTGCAGCGCGCTCGGCGGCGAGAAATTTCAGAAGCTCGCCAATGTCCCCGCGCCCGCGCACACGCTGCCAAATCCTAGCAGTTCTACCGTTTTCACCTATCAGCTCGCCTCAGCGGAAGGGCACCAAACCATGACCTTTGAACCCACCACTGCGATGCCGGCGACCACCAATCTCATCCTTTACGGCCCGCCCGGGACCGGCAAGACCTATGCTACAGCCTGGGAGGCGGTGCGGCTTTGTATGGGCGACGCGGCGGCCGAACCACTGCGTGATGACCGCGACACGCTGATGGCCGAGTATCACCGTCTTGCCGGCGAAGGCCGGATCGAGTTCGTCACATTTCACCAATCGATGGCCTATGAGGATTTTGTCGAGGGCCGGCAGCCCATGACAGGATCCGACGATGATGAGGAAGCTGCCTCTGCGGGCTTCCGGCTCGAGACTGTGCCCGGGATATTCCGGCGCATCGCCAAACGTGCCGAAACCGGCCTGGACAAGGCCGCGACTGGCAACCGGATCACGATCGATGGTCGCCAGATCTACAAGATGTCGGTGGGCTCCAGTGCCGGCGATCAAGAGCTGTTCGAAGAAGCGATCGAGGGCGGCTACACCTTGCTGAGCTGGGAAGATATCGATTGGAGCGACCCAAAATACGCTAGCGCCGAGGAAATCCTGAAAACGTGCGAAGCACAGGGCAAGATCGAAGGTCCAGTCACGCTGCAGTCGGGCCAGGTATCGATTACCGACACGTTTCGCAATCGACTCAAAACCGGCGATATTATCGTCGTGTCAAAGGGCAATCGGCTGGTCCGCGCCATTGGCGCGGTGACCGGGCCCTACGAATATCATCCGCGGCCGGAGGGCAATTATGGCCACCGGCGCGCGGTTCGCTGGCTATGGCACGATGCCGCGGGCGTGCCGGTCACTGAAATCTACGACGGCAATTTCACTATGCGGTCGCTCTACTCGCTGAGAAAGGAGCGCCTCAATATTCCGGCCCTAGAGCGTTACATGAACAGCGCGAATAAGAAGGCCAACGCCGATTCCGAACGCGAAGCCTTCGTGTTGATCATCGACGAGATCAACCGGGCCAATATCTCCAAGGTGTTCGGCGAGCTGATCACGCTCCTGGAACCCGATAAGCGCCTGGGTCAGGCAAATGCGCTCAAAGTACATCTGCCATATTCGGGAGATGAATTCGGCGTGCCGGCCAACCTACATATCATCGGCACAATGAACACGGCGGACCGGTCAATCGCGCTGCTCGACACTGCCTTGCGCCGCCGCTTCACCTTCCGCGAGCTGATGCCCGACGTTGAGGAACTGCGGCGGGCGCTGGCGGCGCGAGGGCTTGATGCCGCAAATCTCGAGGGGATCGACCTGTGCAAGCTGCTGCACACGATCAACGAGCGGATCGAATATCTCTTCGATCGCGAACACCAGATCGGCCACGCCTATTTCACCAGTTGTCGTGGCCGCGCCGATGTTGAAGACGTCATGCGCCATAAGGTCATCCCGCTCTTGGCGGAGTATTTTTACGAGGACTGGTCGAAAGTCGCCGCGGTGCTGGGCGATGGCGACGGCACCAATGGCTCCCATTTCCTCGAAGCGCGGCGGCTGACGGCGCCGGCCGGTTTTGCCGACGATGAGCTGAGCGGCGACAAGTTGCGCTGGAGCGTCAAGGCGCGCTTCGATTTTTCGGACTTTGCCGCCTGATGCCCGCCTATACGGTTCGGGAATGGGACAAGCTCGCCTACGGCGAAGGCGCGGGGCAGATTCCCGACGGTTATGCCGGTAAGCTGGCGGCACTGGCGGCTCGCTCGGCCTTTGCCGGACGCGGCGGCAGCGGCGTGCTCGAACATGGCCGGCATGCCTTGCGCGCGCGCGGCGTGGTCGGAATTCTGGCAGCGGGCGATGCGAGCCTGGAGATCCTGCCCAAGATCGATGTGGCGCCCGGTGAAACAACCGATCACCAGAATGCAGCGATCCGTAAGCGACTGGTGCATATGCTGGCCGTCGCGCTGGATTTGAAAATTGACCTGGGCGTCATCACCGATCTTGCCTGGCAGCGCGAGACCCTGCTCGAAATCCTGATCCGCATCTTCTGCGACAAGCTGACCGAAGCGCTGCGCAAGGGTATGCCGCGCCGCTATATCACTTGCGAAGACGATCTGCCGACCTTGCGCGGTCAGCTCGACATCACCCGCCAGTTCACCCGCCACGCGGTCAATCCCTCGCGCCTTGCCTGCCGCTTCGATCTTTTGTCCGAAGACACACCGCTCAACCGGATCATGAAAGCTGCAGTGCTGCGCCTGGCGCGCCTCTCACGGCGCGCCGCCAACCAGCAGCGCCTGCGCGAGCTGGCCTTCGTCTATGCTGATATTACCGACGTTTCGGTTGCCGCGCTGCGCTGGGATCAGGTTGTAATCGACCGCACCAACCGGGCCTGGCAGGAGCTCTTCGCCATGGCGCGGCTCTTTTTGCAGGACCGCTATCAGACGACCACAGGCGGCGCCGGCCAGGGCACCGCCATGCTGTTTGAGATGAACGCGCTGTTCGAGGAATATGTGGGGCGCTTGATCGCCCGCGCCTTGGCAGGAACCGGGCTCACTGTTTCGTTGCAGGGCGGACGGCTGTTCTGTCTGAGCGCGCAGGACAGCGGACGCGCCCTGTTCCAGACCCGGCCCGATATCCTGATCCGCCAAGGCGGCAGGGTCGTCCATGTCATCGACACCAAGTGGAAGCGGATATCGGCGCGGATCGATGATCCCAAACAGGGCGTCTCGCAGGCAGATGTCTACCAGATGATGGCCTATGCCCAGCTCTATGACGCGCCGCGCCTGACGCTGCTCTATCCCCACCATCCCGGCCTCGGCGGCCAAGACATGGTTCATGGGCGCTATGCGATCACCGGACACGCCACGATCCTGGAAACCGCAAGCATCGACGTGGCCAACAGCACCGACATGCTGGGGCGGCTTCGCCGCCTGATCCTGAGGGAAGAGCCGGTGGCTCTGGAACCGGTAGGATGATGGGCTGGCGATCTCAGGGAACGAAGCTTGGTCCAACCGGCGGCGGTTACGCACTCATCCGGGCAATTTACAAGCGTTGCGAGGGACGAAAATGAGCAATTTCCGCTTCCGGCGTCTTGAGCGCCATAGAACAGGAGGGACGCGCGATAAGATGCAGCTTTCCTACCCGCTGCCCCGCAGTCCTTCGGGCAAGGCCTACCAATATTCTCCGAATCCGAGCGCGGCGCCCCGGCTATTTCTGATCGGGGATGCTCCAGAGACGCGTGCGATATCGGAAGAACACCGCCTGGCCATCCGACGCGAACCGGGCCCCGGACAAACGGTATGTCCCTATTCCGGCTTTGTGGCCGATGACGATGAGTTCATTCATTTCTCCGACATCGAGGCTGTCAAAAAGCAAGTGGCGTGGGAAGCAACTGCGGACGTCGAGGATCATATCGCCGATCTGGCGAAGAACTTTAACCGACGTCAGGGCAAGGGCGGGCTCATCTCGATAAAGATGGATTTCAAGCCGAGCAGACGACCGCGGCCTCTCGCCATCCGTGAAGACCTCCTGCGAGAATTGACCTGCAATGTCTGCGCGCGAGAGTACGCTGTCTACGCCATCGCGCTGTTCTGCCCCGATTGTGGTGCGCCGGGCTACGGCCAGCATTTTGAGCGGGAAGTCGAGCTGGTGCGCGAGCAGGTTGCGCTTGCTGACGCGCAGGATGAAGCCGGACGGCCCGAGACGGCGTATCGCCTGATGGGAAACGCCCATGAAGACGTTCTGACGGCGTTCGAGACTGCCCTAAAGACGATTTACCGCCATCTTGTTCGTGAAGGCCTGCCGGACAAAGCCGAAGGACTGCTGAAAAAGAAAACGGTCGGTAACGCCTTCCAGAACATCGGGCGTGGACGTTCCCTTTTCAAAGAGATTGGCATCGATCCATTCCACGTCCTGTCCGAAGACGACCTCGAATTGCTGCGCCTGAATATCGAGAAGCGCCACGTCATCGGGCACAATCTCGGTATCGCCGATGAGCATTACGTCGAACTCACGCAATCAGACCAGCCCGGCGAAACGGTCCGCCTGATCGGCGGCGAGATCGAGCGCTTCGCTGCGCTCTGCCTGCGGG
Source organism: Sphingopyxis sp. MG (assembly GCF_002953155.1). Classification (NCBI taxonomy): domain Bacteria; kingdom Pseudomonadati; phylum Pseudomonadota; class Alphaproteobacteria; order Sphingomonadales; family Sphingopyxidaceae; genus Sphingopyxis; species Sphingopyxis sp. MG. Next base: position 732,838 of record NZ_CP026381.1, on the reverse strand, counting down.
TCGTGCTTGATCTGGAAAAGTCTCTGCTGCCTGGCCCGCCGGATACGCACGAACAGACCAGTTAATCAGTAAGGAGAGGGGGGAGCTATGGGCTACCGCAACAAGACCTATGTGATTTTTGATGGCGACAACGACATGTGGGCCTATGCCTACATGAAGGGTTGGAACCAGAACAAGAAGATCGATTTCAACTTCAACGACGCCCATGATCTGAACACGATCACCAATGCGTCGAGTGAGGCGAACACCAAACGGAAACTCCGCGAGCGGTTCTCCACCGCGAAGCAGGCCGTAGTGTTGATCGGGGAATCGACCAAGAACCTGTATCGTTTCGTGCGGTGGGAGATCGAAGTCTGCCAGACGCTCGGCCTGCCGGTCGTGGCTGTGAATCTGAACAAGATGCGGCGCTATGATGCCGACCTCTGCCCACCGATTCTTCGTGATGCAGACGCCGTGCACGTGTCTTTCAATGCCCGGATCATCAAGCACGCCCTCGATGATTTCTGTACGAGCTACAGTAAGTACCAGGGCAAAGGGGATAACTGGCATTATAAGGAGCAGGTTTATAAGGACCTCGGCTTGTGACGCCCGAAGATTACCCCGCTCTGTTCCATTCCGCTGACGCATCCTCGGTTGCCGCGCAATCGAGCTACCTATGGCTGATCCGGCTCCAATATGGGCTGTTGATCACGGCCGCGTCAGTCGCGTTATGGTTCGATTATGCGCCCGCGCTTCTCCTCGTTTACGCGTTTATCGTCGGAGCGTCGACGGCGTTGCTGATCTATATGTCGGTCAAGAAGCCGGAGAAGGACTGGTACGGTTGCCGCGCGCTGGCAGAGTCCATCAAGACGTCGACCTGGCGCTATATGATGCGCTCCGAGCCGTTCGAAGACGTTCCTCAGGTAAGTTCGGTCAAGCAGAAGTTCGCCGCGTTCCTCAAAGAGATTCTGGACGCGAACGGCCATGTGCGCGATTCAATCAGCCGCCGCCCCACGCCGGGCGATCAGATTACGCCCAAGATGAACGAAATCCGTGCCCTTCCTCTTGGTAGCCATCCGGTGAAGGCCGCGGATCCGCTATGATTGTTCGGCAATGAGGTTGATGAGGCATTCGATGCCGTCAGGCGTGAAGGCCATGGCGCCGCCGTCTTCATCGGGCCCGAACACCCATATCAGCCCGTCTTCGGGTTCCATTTCCGCGGCGATGTCGAAGAGCCACTCTTCGTCCCTGCCGAGCTCGCGCGCGACGAGCGCCAGGGTTTTGACGCTATCGACTTTGTTCACGGCCATCAGGCGGCGATCGCTGCAGGCTTGATCTGCCAGTTCCAGGGAAGGAGCTCATCCAGCCGGCTGACCGGGTGATCGGCGATGCGGGCGAGCACATCGGCGAGCCAGGCCTGCGGGTCGATGTCGTTCAGTCGCGCGGTCTGGATCAGGGTGTAGAGGATGGCGGCGCGCTGACCACCGCGATCGGACCCGCAGAACAGCCAGGCCTTGCGGCCGAGCGGGACGCAGCGCAGCGCCCGTTCAGCCGCGTTGTTCGTCAGGCAGATGTGGCCATCATCGAGGAAGCGAGTGAACGCGGCCCAGCGTCGCAACATGTAATTTATCGCCTTCGCCAGATCGTGGTTGCGCGACAGCTTGGCCAGCTGCGCGGTGAGCCAGGCGTGGAGCTCGGCAATGAGCGGCGTGCTGAGCTCCTGCCGCACGGCGAGGCGTTCGGCGGCGCTGCAGCCGTTCACGGCGCGCTCGATGTCGAACAGCGCGTCGATCCGCTGCACGGCTTCGAGCGCGATCGGATAGATCATGCCGGCGCGCTCGCCGCGGCTCTTCTTGCGCGCAGCGCCCTCGACGTCGGCGAGCTCGAAGAACTTGCGCCGTGCGTGGGCAAAACATGCGGCTTCGAGGACGGGGCCGGGCGCACGGTCATCGCGATAGAGCTCGCCATATCCGCCATAGGCATCGGCTTGCAGGATGCCTGACCATGCGGCGAGATGTACTCTTGGATGCTCGCCGCGCCGATCGCGTGAGTAGTGGAACAATGCCGCGGGCGGATCGGCACCAGCGAACGGCTTGTCGTCGCGCACATAGACCCACAGCCTCGCGGTATCGGTCTTGCCCTTCGCGAGGACTGGCACGGTCGTGTCGTCGCCGTGCAATCGCTCGGCGGCGAGGACATGGGCCTCGATCAGGCGATAGATCGGCATCAGCGCATGGGCGCCGCCGCCGACCTGATCACCGAGCGTCGATGTGCTGAGCGGCACGCCCTCGCGGGCGAACCGCTCCGCCTGGCGGTTGAGCGGCTGGTGCTGCCCGTACTTCTCGAACAGCAGCATCGCGAGGAAGCTCGGCCCGGCCCAGCCGCGAGGGAGCACATGAAAGGGCGCGGGCGCCTGCGCGATCTTCTCGCAATCCCGGCAAGAAAACTTCTCGCGCACTGTCTGAGTGACCTTCCACGAACGCGGGATTACCTCGAGCGTCTCGGTGATGTCTTCGCCGAGCTTGGCAAGGCGGCTGCTGCCGCATGCCGGGCAGGAACAGGGGGCGGGCACGACGATGCGCTCGCGCGGCAGGTGATCGGGGAACGGCTTGCGGCTCGGGCGCTTGCGCTCGAACGCGGTGACGGTCAGGGCCTTTGCGGCGGCGGCCTCGGTGACGAGCTCATCCTCGCTGGCATCGGCCTCGAGATCTTCGAGCTGTAGCTCCATCTGTGCCAGGAGGCGCTTGCTGCGTTCTGCGCTGGCGCCGTAGGCCTCGCGCTTCAGCTTGGCGATCTGCAGCTTGAGATGGGCGATCATCGCCTCGGTGGCGCTCTCGCGGGCCTTTGCGTTGGCGAGCCGCGCCTCTGCCTCATCGGCTCTGCGGGTCGCCGCGTTCAGCAGCGCCTTGAGCGCTGCGACGTCGTCCGGAAGGGGCGAAACGGCGGCTTCCATGCCCATGAATGAATCACCATCGGCCCCGCCAATCAAGCCGATAATACATCATCCCGGGCATTATCCCGCGCTCTGCGGCCGCCAGCTATACTGCGGGTTACGCCAGTCGATACCGTCAAGCAGACAGGCCAGTTGGGCACTGGTCAGCGACACGATCCCGTCCTTCGCCGACGGCCAGATAAAGCGTCCCTTCTCGAGCCGCTTGGCGTAAAGCGACATGCCGATACCATCATGCCAGATGATCTTGGTCAGCGATCCGGCACGCCCCCGAAAGACGAACAGATCGCCGCCGAAAGGATCCCGCCCCAGGCTCTGTTGAACGAGCAGCGCGAGCCCCTGCATGCCCTTGCGCATGTCTGTGTGGCCCATCGCTATCCACACCCGCGCGCCGGGCGGGATCATCGCAGCGCCTTCAAGGCCGCGGCTGTCAGCACGGGCGATGCCGAGGCCGCAATGCTGACCCGGGCGCCGCCCGGCAGCTCGATCAAGATCGCGACGCCCGGCGCGGGCAAAGGCGGCTGCAGCTCGTCGGCCACCATCGCCTCGGCGAATACTGGGCCCGGCAAGGCTGCGCGAAACTTGCGCCGCCATGCATAGATCAGGCTGGTGGAAACATCATACCGGCGGCTAACCTCGGCAACGCAGGAACCCGGCGCAAACGCCTCGTTCAGGATCTGAAGCCGCTCGTCCTCACTCCACCGCCGACGCCGCTCGGGCCCGCTAAACAGCGTTACCTGGCTCATATCCGTCCTTAAGCTCGCTCACACGAGCACGCTTATGAGCGCGCGAAACCTCAACCTACAACACGGCCCTCACCGGACGGGTACTCCTCTTGAGGAGCGCCGCGAGTTTTATCGGACCAGGCGCATTGTAGAACAACGCAACTGGTATGTTGGGAAGGTAAACACCAACCGACGGCATTTTCGGGGCTGGATTGCTTTCTGCATCCTCATTCAAGGCAGCGCTATCGTTCTTGCGCTCATCCGTTCGCACTATCCTGAAGGTTGGTCGGTCTGGCCGGCAGAACCGCTGCTTGTCGCCGCGTCTGCTGCGATCGGTTGGATTCAGATCAAGAAATTCAACGAGCTGGCCTCGGCCTATAGCCTCACGGCTCATGAGATCGGGATCATACAGACCCGGATCAGCGATGTTACGACCGAGTCTGAATTCTCTGAATTCGTGAACGAGTCTGAGCGCGCATTTTCGCGCGAACACACCCAATGGGTGGCGCGTCAGAACGATTGATGCGGTCGCTAGTCGGCCACCGTCTTTTCCTACTCGGGTCGGGTATCGAGTTCCGGGCTTTTGACGACTGTCATACCGGCTGCAGCAACCAAACGGTTTGACGGACAGCGCTTCGAGCAATGCAAGATCGGCGTGCCGGAAGGTGCCTTCCGGCACGCCGATCTGTGATGCGGGAGCTTGTGGTGCTTCCGCGGGGCGGCTGGACCTGATGGCGGCCAGCCTGGTGGGCTTCCTGCGGGTTCGCCGCCATTCCCACCACCATGCTCGATCCGCCCCACAGTGCGGCGTCTCCCATGGTCCCCGCGCTTATCGGGTCCGGGTCCCCATTGCCTGCTCAGGCGTCCGGCTCGGCGATCGGCGCCAGCGTGTCGATCTCGGCGATTTTCTGGAACTCGCCGAGATATTCCTGGCGGTGACTGGCCAGCCAGCGCGCCACCCGGCCATTGGCCAGAAGCTTGGCGACATAGCCGCGCGCCACCGTCAGATGCAGATTGTCGACCCCATAGGTTTCTTCGACCGATTTGACCTGCGTTTGCAGCGCCGCCAGTTCGCGCTCCATGCGCGCGATCTGCTGGCCTGACGGGGTCGGCGTGCCGGCGCCTTTGCCCTTCCTGGCTGTCGCCAGCTGATTGTCCGGGGTCGCTGCGCGAAGGGCCCGCGCAAACATGATCGAAAAGTTGTTCTGCCCGATCATCAGATCCGCCGCCTCGATCTGCCGCATCGCCGACATCTGTCGCAGAATGTCGAACACCTTCATCGAGCAGGGCGTGTCTTTCAGCATCTCGGCCGCTTCGGGGCTGATGCCCTCGAGCAGGCGAAAGCGCCGGATGACCGATTCCACCTGCAGGTTCAGCGCCTCGGCAATATCGGTCGCCGCCACCCCGCGATCCATGGCCCGCGCGATCATCCGGTGCTCCTGGATCGGCGGTATCCGGTTGACCCGCTTGTTATAGGTATAGGTGTCGTCATCGGTGGCGATCAGGCATTCGACTTGGTCGATGCCAAGCTCTTTCAGCGCTTCGATCCGCAAATGCCCATCGAGCAGGAAATACGATCCGGTCTTGGCCGTATCGGCCATGACCGCCGGGGCTTCGATCAGCCCGACCGCCTTGATCGAGGAAAGTACCTGCGCGAAGGTTCGGCCCTCGCGCGCGCCATCGGGCAGCGTCTTGAGCGGCACGATGCTGGAGACGGGTATGGTCACGAACTGGCTTTCGAACGCCTGATGGATCCGATCGCCGGGATCGTCGATCCGTTCAGCCATCGTGCTCTCCCGAAATCCGCATCGCCAGCGCCCGCGGCATCGTCGCCAGGCCCTCGGCTCTGAGCAGATTAAGGAAGCTCTCGTCGGTGAGCAGGTCTTTGAGCGCCTCGACAATGAACAAGAGCCGCGTCTGGGTGAAATCGGACTTCTTGACCAGGAGCCGCTGCTTTTCCGCTTCGCGCTGGTAGACCTGCATGAGATCGTTGGCGGTCATCCGCCTGCCGCTGCCCTTGCGGCCCAGTCGCCCCGAAGGCAGGCCCTTGCCCTGCGCACGCATGCGCATGTCGAGCATACGCCGCGCTGCCGCCAGCTTCTTGCCTCTGAGCTTGCCGGTCTCATAGGCGTCGAGCAGTAGGGTCTGGGCTTCCTCGCTCTCGGCCTTGGAAATCTCCATCGCCAGCGTGATCGGGATAACGCCGGTTTCGACCGCGGCGACCAGACGCTCCTCACCGCGCTCGAGCAGTGAGGCGATCATGTTGACCCAGGACGCGCCGACCCCGAGCTTTTCGCCGATGGCCGTGTCGTTATAGCCCCGCGCGCGCAAGGCGCCGATCTCACGCATGATGTCGATCGGACGCGGCGTGCGGCGGGCAATGTTTTCAACCAGGCTCATCACCAGGCATTGGCTCTCGCTGGCCTCGATCACCACCGCCGGGATTTCGCTCTGGCCTAGCATCTGGAAGGCTTCGAGCCGACCCTCGCCGCAGACCAGATCATAACGCGCACCGCCCGGACCGTTATGGCGCGCCACCGTGATCGGACGCTTGAGCCCGATGGCCTCGATATTGTTGACGATCTCGCGGTGCTGGCGCTTGTTGCGCGCCCGTGAGTTGAGCACCGTGATCCGCGAAATCGGGATCATTTCGACACCGCTGGAACGCACGGCAGACATCAGGCAGCCTCCGGTAAGGGGATGGGAGCGGCGATGGTGTAGAGCAGGTCGAGGTCGTCGAAGCGGTAGGCGTCGAGCGCCAGCGCATTGTCTTCACTCAGCCGGACCTTGTCGGCCAGTTTCTCAAGGCGCGGGAACAGGTAGTAGTCGAATGGCGCGCGATTGGCGCGGTCCATGCGCACGACCACGGTAATGTCGGGGGCAAGCGAGGTGTCAAAACGCAGCTTCCAGCGTAAAAGCCCCGTCGGGGTCTCGAAACAGCGCGCGATCACCACCGAGACGCTGAATTCGCCGTTGACGATCACCCGGTCGCTCTCGTCCTCCTGCCACGCTTCGCTGCCGCTTGCCTGCAGACCGTCGAGCACCTCGCGCAGGATGCCAGGATAAAGCTGGCGCAGTTCGCGATTGATCGCGACATAGCGATAGTCCCGCTCCGGGGTGAACCCGACCAGGCTATAGGCCCTGAGCAGGCTGCCGAACCGTGAACTGTACGCGCTGCTCGAGGCCATGGCCTCGCATTCGTCGATGATGATCCCCGAAAGCATGCCCTGACGCTGGTACAGCTCGGCCAGGGCCGTGAGCATCTCTTCATCGCTCAAGCGGAACGAGCGCGCGGCGATGATCGAGCGTGCCGCCTCGAACAGCTCGCGCTCGACAATCGCTTCAAACGCGCCGTCGGCGCGGATCCACATCTCGGGCGCGTTGCGCACCCGCTTTTTCTTGAGCTTGAACGAGCGGCGGTTCCAGACATTGTCGCCAACATATTTCTTATTGATCAGCAGCTGATGGACCGTGCCGCGCGTCCAGGGCCGGCCAAGATCGGTTGTAAGGCCGCGCGCATTGAGATCGGCCGCGATCACGCTTTCGCTGCGCCCCTCATGGACAAAGGCGCGGTAGACATCGCGCACCAGCGCGACCTCTTCGTCCGGCCCGGGCGTGAGGATCACCCGGTCGGTCTGGATGCTCTTGTGCTCGCCGCGGACCAGCACCCCCTTGATCGCGCCATGCTCGTCGATCAGCGTGCGCCTCAAACCAAACCCGGCCGGGCCGCCCTGACGAAATCCCTTTTCGATCAGCCGGCCTTGCCCGGCAAACACCTTGGTCGAAAGCTCGCGGCTATATTCGCCGGCCATGGCGCGCTTGACGCCCTTGACGATGGTCGAGACCGGGCTGCCATCATTGTCGAATTGCTCGGCGCAATATTGCACCGCAATCCCGGCGCGCCTGCAGATATATTCGTAGTAAGCGCTCTCGTCGGCGTCCTGGAATCGGCCCCAGCGGCTGACGTCATAGACCAGCACCAATCTGAAATCGGCCGTGCCGGCCTCAACATCCTCGATCAACTGCCTCAGCGCATCGCGGCCCTCGATCTTGAGACCGCTCTTGCCAGCATCGGCATAGGTGCGCACGATCTCGATCCCGCGCGCTTCTGCATATTGCCGGATCGCGTCGGATTGGTTTTCAGTCGAATATTTCTGATGATCGGTCGACATGCGGACATATTCGGCCGCGCGCACCAGAGGTGCCGGCTCGGATCGGTCGTCGTCGTTAAGATCCCATCTCGGCAAACTTTGCCCTTTCCTGCTTTACCTGAGGCGGTCCGGGCAACCGACCGCCTCAGCACGTGGCCTCGCCACCGCTTCCGCACCTCGACCAGTTTAACTGTGGAGAGACCGGAAGATGTTGCAGAAAAAGGGCAGGAAATTACCGCCATGGAAAGGTGTCCTGGCCACGCGCCAGATCTATGCGCAAACCATGGCCGAACTGCTGCGCAAGGAGCACGGCGACAGCCACCGTGCGATCAAGCAGATCATGCGCCAGACCCACGCCAGCGAGCGCACCGTCAAACACTGGCTGTCGGGCCAACACGGTCCCGATACGGTGTTTTTCTTGCGTCTCGTGGTGTCCTCACCCGTCATTCGCGCTTTCGCTCTCGGGATCATCGAGGGACCGGTGGCCGCCAAATTGTCAGGGTCTGTCGATCGCTATGCGCTGGCGGCGGCCCGGGCCGCCTATGTCGTCGGCGAGTTTGCCGGAGGCAGGAGACCGGCGGATCACCGGCCAAATGACCCTAAAGATGACCCTGATCGCGACCCTATGAATGACCCTGATCGGGCTGAACTCAATGAGCGCCAATACTGGTTTCTGGCCAGAGTCGCCGAAGGCGATCGCTGCGGCGCCAGCGAGATCATGGCCTTGTGGCAAGTCAGCCTCAAAACCGCGCGCCGCGACATCGCCGCGCTGAAAACGGCGAACCTGATCTGCTATGTCGGATCGCGGCGGAAAGGGCGATATCGACGAACAACCAGTGCTCCGGAGACCCATGAGCGCCCGCTCGGCGGATGAGGCTGTCATTGGGGCCAATTGCCCTTCGTTACGACCGCAGACCTGGCCTTATGCGCGTCGTCGCAAGCGTGTGGCCGGATGCGTCTCAGCTCCTTCACTATGCCTGCAATCGGGGAACTGGTTGCATCCGCTGAACACCGTGCCGTTCCTGTTGCGCTTCTCGACCATCTGCCCGACCAGACACTTGGGGCATTGACGCAGCGCTGCGCCTTCGATCGTCTCAAAGCGGATCTCGTCGCCCGCGATCTCGCACAGCTCCCGGATATAGCGGGACGGTTGCCGGCTATTGGTGATGAGATAGGCGCCCCGGCTAGCGCGCGTCAGCGCAACGTAGAACAGACGTCGTTCTTCCGCATATGCGTAAGTCTCCGGGCGCGGAATAACCAGATTGAGCAGTTCATCGTCCTCGATGCGGCTCGGCACACCGTAGTCGCCCTCGCTCACATCGAGTAAAATCGTGTAGTCGGCCTCAAGCCCCTTGGCCCGGTGAAAGGACATCCCCGAAACGTCGATATGGGCAAAGGCGGGCGGACGTCCTGCGAACGGATCGAGCAGATTGTACCGCCATAAAACCAGAACCTTGAGCTTGGCGTCCGGCTCCTTGCGCCACTGCGCGGCCATACCGCCCAAAGCCGTGTCGAGCCGTTCGAGCAGGCGATGGCAGGCCTTGGCAAAATCAGGTCTGCTGCGCTCGTCATCGATGGGAATGACCCGGATCGAACGCGCGATGGCAGGCCGTGTCGAGCGAACCGCCTTGGCGATTTGTTCTGGATTGCGCTGGACGAATTTCGCGGCCGTCTCGGCGATCAGCTGATTGCAGCGATAGGTCTGTTCCAGCCGCCCCCGCCAGCTTGCCCCGAAATTGGCCTCGAACTGCGTGAAGATTGTGATGTCCGATCCGGCAAAGCGATAGATCGACTGCCAGTCGTCGCCGACGGCGAATACCTTGCTGAACGCCACCTGCTGCTTGAGCGCCTTGATGAGATTGGCGCGCGGCTCGGAGATATCCTGGAACTCGTCGACAAGAATCAGCGAATAGGGGCTCTGATAGCGGCCGGTTTCGACAAGCCTGACGGCATCGGCGATCATGGAATCGAAATCGATCCGGTCGGTCTCTTCCAGGCGGCGGGAATAGCCTTGCGCGATCGACCAGACGACCCGGGCATAGAGCTTTGCCCGCTCCTTGTCGTGCAGGGTTTTGGCGCGTTCGAGCAGCATGTCGAGCGTCAAATGGCTGGCGCGAATGTGCTTGATGCAGATCGATATGAGCTTGTGATAATGCTTGATCACCACCGGCTCGAGCGCCTTGGTGATCTCGGCATAGTCCCTGCGCTCCAATGGCACGGCGCGCTGCGCCAACTCGGCTTCGAGCGTGCTCAAAAGCGTTTCGCTGCTGGCCTGGGCTGACGTCGTTTCGAAGAAGTCGATGCCTTTGCGGCGATAGGCCTGCCGCTTGCTCTCGGCATGCACGGCATAGTCCGCAAATGGCGAGGTCCCATCGGCGTTGAGCGCGAAGTGCTCATGCACCGTGTCAGCCTGCGGATAATAGAAGTCGGGATGGAGGTGGCGCACCGTACCATCATCGTCTTCGACTGCGATCTGCCGCTCGTATTCGAAGGCAACCGAATGCAGCCACAGCCAGTTGACGATCTTCTGCTCCTGCAGGGACTTGACGATAGTGCCGGCAAGCGAGCCGATCGTGGCAGAGCCCTTCCTGAGGCGATCGGAGACATAGCGATTGTAGTCGGTTTCGGTGTCGAAGACCTCGACCGGAATGTCGGCCTTGGGATGCACCACCAGCAGATCGCTCCACATCCGCGCGAACTCCGGATCGCTCTCGACCAAGGCTTGAATGATCTCTTCGATGACCTTGGTTTCGCCGGCAGGGTGCTCGACCCAATTGGCCAGTTGGGGCGGCCGCCCCTCGACCTCTTCGATAATGCCGCGTCCCAGCGCATGAAACGTCGTGACGCGGCAAGCCAGCTCGCTTTCCTCGACCTGCAGTTGCCGGGCGATCCGGGTCTTCAATTCATCGGCAGCACTCTTGTTGAAAGCCAGAAGCAGGATCTCCTCCGGCCGGTAGAGCTGCTTTTCCAGAACATAAGCAACCTTGCCGACCATGGTCGCGGACTTGCCCGAGCCCGCCGAGGCCACCAGCAAATTGTTGTCCTCGAGGCGAATGCAGGCTTCGCGTTGCTGATCGGACAGGGACCGCCCGTCGAGATCGTCGAAGAACGGCCCGAATGTTTCCAGCTCCGCGGCGACGAATGCTTCATTATAGGCTTGGCGAACGCCCGGATCCGTCAGGAAGGTGAACGAAGGCGGCAGAGACGCCTTGAGCCTGGCCGGCATTAACTGTGAATTCAAGAGCGGATGCGCGAGGGCGGCCGCCGCATCGCCTGGCACGCTGGCAATCGCCCGGCCAAGATCGGCCTGAGCGAGATACTGCCTGCTGCCTTCGGTGATTTTCCGAAGCTGGGCATCGACATCGTGCAAGCGGCCCGTTTCGGCGCCAATCAGGCCGAAGAGATGGGTATTGATGAAGGCGTGAAGGTCAGTGACCAATTGCGCGGCTGCTTCACCAGTCAGGCCGGACAGAGCATCCGTTCTGCCGCGAGAGCGGATCTCAACGCTGTGCCACAGCAGAGCCTTGCTGGCCGAAATCGACACGATATCGAGGCAGGCAAGCTCGATATCACCTTCCTGGCGCAACCGGATGCGCCCGGACAGTCTCGGGTCCAGGGTCAGCTTCCATTTTCCGGAAGCAAACAAACGCGCAAGAAAGCCGGGGCGGTATGTCTGCGCTCGGCCGGATAACAATTTGCTCAACGCCACCTTCGATATGCCCGAACATCCAGATTCAAAGGGCTGATTATCAGCAACTTGTTGAGATGTTCCAAACCGGTGGCGGGCAGATTTTTGAATGAGCGGTCATGAGCGCCGCCGCGGAAGTGATACTTTGACTGCTAATCGATGCGGCGCACGCGTACCGCCTTAGGCATGCCCTCGACATGCATATACCGGCCCTCGATCACCACACGCGGCCTGTACTTGTACTGATAGCGATAATAGTACTGATCCTGGCGCCAGACCGTTCCATTGGCGAGCTTGACAATGGTATCGCCGCTCCAGCCCGTCCAGGCTCCTGCAATACGCGTCTGCATCGGCGTTGTTCTCCTAGTCGATCCGGCGGACGCGGATGCCGCGGCTCATGCCCTCGACATGCATGACGTTGCCGGACAGGGTCACAGAGGGGCGGTAGGCGTAGCGATACTCATAATGATACTCCTCCTGGCGCCACACCGAACCGTCGGTCAGCCGGACGATGGTGTCGCCGTCCCAGCCGCTCCATTCATCCTCAACCTGTTTTCTCATCTGGTCTCTCCTGGCCTCTGGCGTCACGCCGCGTTCGGCAAGCGCACGACGTCGGCGATTTCCGCGGCAATCTCTTCGACGGTGTGGGTGGCGGTGCTGCGCGCCAGTCGATCGGCGAGCGAAGCCGAGTAGCCGATCACCTCGCGTTTGGAGACGTTGTGCCAGATCGGGAGCAGGATCTGCTCGCCCGATACGGCGCGGGTGACGAGCCCGTCGAGCTCGTATTCGGGCCAGCCTTTGCCAAAGAACGCCTGCGACAGCACAACCACGCCGAAGCGGCTGCTTCCCAGGCCCCGGTCGATTTTGCGGCGAAGGCTGTCGCCAATCCGCAGTTCGAATTCGTCATACCAGACCGACAATCCTGCTTCGCGCAGTGCATTTGCCAGCGGTCGGACGACCTCGTCCTTGTCTTCGGACGCATGAGAGATGAAAACGTCGAACACTCGGCCATCGGGTGCCTCGGGCGGCGGCGCGAGATCATCATCGGCGTCGCGGACGAGTGTGGGGACACTGCGCAGCGGTGCCTCGTTGATTGTGGGCAGAGGGGTGAGCGCCGCACCCGGGACCACCTGAACTCCGGACCGCACCGATCCGCGAAGCCCCTGCATGTCGATGGCAACATGCCAGGTGCCGGAACGCGGCACCGGTAGGCGCACGGGAGAGCGCTTCGCGAGGCCTCCGACATAACTATGGCGACGGCCCGCTTTGTAGCTGTTGAAGTTCGAGCCATCCATGAGGCGGACGTTGGCCGCACTGCCGCTGAGCGTCACCACGACGACACTGCCCCGTTCGACATGCCCCAGATTGTAATGCGTGAAATTCATCGAGCTCTCCGATCGCGTGCGTTCAGCTAAGAGCAGACTGTTCGAGAGCGCGGAGAGCGATCGCGAATCGTCTATCTTTTTCAGGATAAAATTCGCATACGAAGGTGACAAATCCTGTCACCTACGCCGACTGCCTAACGCGGCCCAAAGTCCGGTCCGTCACCATGCGATGGACAGATGCCGCGCGATGCACACTAGGGACTGGTGCCCTGAGAGCTTTTGCTATACCAATCATCTCAATGATTCTTGAATTATTGAGATGATTATGGATGAGAAACGAGCTCTCGCGGCCTGCGCCGCGCTTTCGCAGGAGACGAGGCTACGCATCGTTCGGCTTCTTGTGACGGCCGGGCCGGAAGGAATGTCCGCCGGTGCCATCGGCGAAGCAGTGGACGGCGCGTCCTCTTCGCGCATGTCTTTTCACCTGAGCCATCTAGAACAGGCCGGGCTTGTTGAATCCCGGCGAGCCGGGCGCTCGATTATCTACACCGCGGCGCTCGGGGTGCTCTCGGGCCTTATCGAATTCCTCATGCGCGACTGCTGTCAGGGGCACCCGGAAGTGTGCAACCCGGCCATGGCCGCGTTGTCATCTTGTTGCGAACCGAGGAAAGGCACAGCCCATGTCTGATGCAAGCCAACCCGATCGTATTTTCAAGGTCCTGTTTCTGTGTACCGGCAATTCGGCGCGCTCGATCCTGGCAGAAAGCATCCTGAACAAGGATGGCGCGGGTCGCTTTCGTGCCTTTTCCGCCGGCAGTCAGCCCAAGGGGAAGGTCCATCCCCTCGCGTTGAAGGTGCTGAAAAGCTTTGACTATCCTGCCGACGGCTTGCGCTCGAAGAGCTGGGAAGAATTCGCTGCGTCTGATGCGCCGACCATGGATTTCGTGTTCACGGTCTGCGACAGCGCGGCCGGTGAAGCCTGTCCGGTCTGGCCGGGCCAGCCGATGACCGCGCACTGGGGCATCGAAGATCCCGCCCCGGTGGAAGGCTCCGAGATCGAACAGGAAGCCGCCTTCGTTGCGGCCCTTCGCTACCTCAAGAATCGCATCTCCATTTTTACCGCGCTCCCCGTAGCCAGCCTCGACAAGGCATCCCTGCGCGCCAAGCTCGTGGAGATAGGGCAATCGGATGGGGCGTCCTCGTCCCGCAACAGCGCCGCGTGAGGTCAGCCATGGACGTTGTCATCTATCACAACCCCGAGTGCGGTACCTCACGCAACACGCTGGCGATGATCCGCAATGCCGGTGTCGAACCCCATGTCATCGAATATCTAAAGACCCCGCCCTCAAGGGTGATGCTGGACCAGCTCATCCAGCGCATGGGCATATCGGTGCGCGCGCTGCTGCGCGAAAAGGGAACGCCTTATGGGGAGCTCGGTCTTGGCGATCCGGCGCTGACCGACGACCAGCTTCTCGACGCCATGATGGCGCATCCGATCCTCATCAATCGACCGATCGTGGCCACACCCAAGGGCGTGAAACTCTGCCGGCCGTCTGAAGTCGTGCTCGACCTGCTGCCGCCGCAGCAAGACAAATTCATCAAGGAAGATGGCGAGCGCGTCATTGACGAGCACGGTCACCGCGTAGCGACCGCATAAGGGAAATCCATGTCCACATTCGAACGCTACCTAACCCTGTGGGTCGCGCTTTGCATCATCCTTGGCATTGCACTCGGCCATTTTGTGCCGGGCGTGTTCCAGGCCATTGGCGCAGCCGAAATCGCTAACGTCAATCTGCCGGTGGCGGGGCTGATCTGGCTGATGGTTATACCGATGCTGCTGAAGATCGACTTCACGACGCTCGGCGAAGTTGGCCGGCACTGGCGGGGCATTGGCGTAACGCTGTTTATCAACTGGGCGATCAAGCCTTTCTCGATGGCGTTGCTGGCCTGGCTGTTCATCGGCTGGCTCTTCCGGCCCTTTCTGCCGGCCGGCCAGATCGACAGCTATATCGCCGGCCTGATCATTCTTGCCGCTGCCCCGTGCACGGCGATGGTGTTCGTCTGGTCGCACCTGACCAAGGGCGAGCCGCATTTCACGCTCTCCCAGGTCGCGCTCAATGACGCGATCATGGTGGTGGCCTTCGCGCCGATCGTTGGCCTGCTGCTCGGCCTGTCGGCGATCACCGTACCATGGGGCACGCTCGTTTTATCGGTTGTGCTTTATATCGTGATCCCGGTGATTATCGCCCAGATCGTGCGTCGCTATTTGCTGGCGGCAGGCGGGCAAGCCGCGCTCGACCGGCTGCTCGCCAGGCTAAGCCCGGCCTCGCTGACGGCGCTGCTGGTGACACTGGTGCTGTTATTCGGCTTTCAGGGCGAACAGATCATCGCCCAGCCGATGGTCATCGGGCTGCTCGCGGTGCCGATCCTGATCCAGGTCTATTTCAACTCCGGACTTGCCTATTTGCTGAATCGGATCACGGGCGAGCAGCATTGCGTCGCCGGCCCTTCGGCCCTTATCGGTGCCTCCAACTTCTTCGAACTCGCCGTCGCCGCTGCCATCAGCCTGTTCGGGTTCCATTCGGGCGCGGCGCTCGCCACCGTCGTCGGCGTTCTCATCGAAGTGCCGGTCATGCTCTCGGTCGTGTGGATCGTGAACCGCTCGAAAGGTTGGTATGAGCGGGGCAGCAAGACCGTGGCTGTCGCGGAGGCGAACCACTAATGCTGAACGCTCTGCCCAATATCGATCCCGGTTGCATCGATGTTCCCGATATTGACCGGCTGCGGGCGTCGCCTTCGGCGCATCGGCCGCGCATCCTGCTGCTTTATGGCTCGCTTCGCGAGCGCTCCTATAGCCGGTTTCTGACGCAGGAGGCCGAACTACTGCTGAATGCCTTTGGCGCCGAAACACGCATCTTCGACCCGACCGGCCTGCCATTGCCGGACGGAGCGGAAGTCGCTCACCCGAAAGTGCAGGAGCTGCGTGACCTGTCGCTCTGGTCGGAGGGGCAGGTCTGGACGAGTCCCGAGCGGCACGGCGCGATGAGCGCGGTGATGAAGGCCCAGATCGACTGGATTCCCCTTTCGGTCGGGGCCGTCCGGCCGACACAGGGCCGAACACTGGCCGTCATGCAAGTATCGGGCGGCTCCCAGAGCTTCAACGCCGTCAATCAGATGCGGGTGCTTGGTCGATGGATGCGCATGGTGACGATCCCCAACCAGTCATCCGTCGCCAAGGCGTTCCAGCAATTCGACGAGGCCGGCCGCATGAAACCGTCCTCCTACTACGATCGCGTGGTCGACGTGATGGAGGAGCTGGTCAAGTTCACGTTGCTCACACGGGATGTCTCGACCTATCTCACCGATCGCTATTCGGAGCGCAAGGAAAGCGCCGAAGCGCTGATGGAGCGCGTGAACCTTTCGGCCGCCACCTGATTTGCTCGCCGATGATGATGACGGCTCCGGCCTTCTACGACCCTATGTTGCCAGAACCTCTTCAAGCTGCCGCACCAGTGCCTGGCGTTTCTCAGCCTTCAAACCATCGAGGTTTTGTTGCCGCCATCGCACGGCCGGCAGTTCGGCGCCGGCCTCCAGGTTGAGGGCTGGCCAGTCGGGTTCGCCGCGCTCGAACGCCAACAGAAATTGGCGGTGCGCATTGGGCATTTCTCCGACGATGTCGGCAATCAGTGCTTCACGCGCCGCAAGCAGGGTCTCGAGTTCGACCGGTTGTCGCGTCATGCCGACGAAACCTCGGTCAAATTCTACCGCAATATCTTTGCGCCGCACCGCCAGAACTTCGGCCATGGGGCGGTCGTGGCTGATCAGGTAGATGAGGAAGGCCCGACGCAGCGCATCGTCGATGCCTTCATTCGCCAGAAGATCACGCACGTCGAACAGATCGCGTGGATGCTGACGGTCGAGGGCGGCGACAATCTTGCCGGCATAGAGATCGGGAAACGAGACGATCCGCATTTCGGCAAAGCCGAATTCATCTTCCACGCTGGGGGAGACCGACCGTATGGCGGGCTCGAACACGCAGCCACGCAGGACCGGCGTCACCTCAATCTTGATTTGCGCGCCATCGCCACGGACGACGAGCTTAGTGATCACATTCTCGCGCGAGCGTGACGGAGCGACACGGGAGCCGCGGACTGACTCGGTAATGCGCTCAGCGATGCGCGCCATCGCCGCATTGATCGTTGCAAGCGAGGTCGCGCGGTCCTGCACTGGCAGGTAGGTAAGATCGATATCGACCGAGAGGCGCGGCAGGTCGCGCACGAACAGATTGATCGCCGTGCCACCCTTCATCGCGAAGCACTCTTCCGCAACCACCGAAGGCAGTGTGCGGATCAGTAATGCGACCTGATTTCGGTAAGTGTCCGCAAATGCCATCAATACGCCTCGGCCAGTTCCTTGGGGACAGTGATCTCGTAGGTCGGGTCGTACCTGCCGTCCTTGACCAGCATGCGCTTGCCCGAACCCAGTTCGATTGCGGTCCGGTCGACTTGCTTGAGCCATGCATGGCGATGCCGATCGGCAAAGAAGAAGAACAGGCGCTTCACCTTCACACTGCGGCAGCGGACAAGCAGCTTCTGGAGCCGCCTCGGCGCAAGATCGCTCAGACCTTCCATCAGCACGTCGACCTGATCGAAGCTCTCACGCTGGGGCAGCTCATCGAGAAGTTCGAGAACCGCCCGTTCGGGCGTCGATACCGTCAACGGCCAATCCCATTGCCCCCAGGGCAGAGCGCGCAATCCGGCGTCCTGAAAAGATCCCGCAACTCGCGCATCAGGTGCGCGGTCCGAAACGAGGGAAGGAAAGCTGACATCCTCCAGGTCGGTCCCGAAGAGCGGCGAGCTGTTGTGATACACGAACCGTTCCTTCAGTGGGAGCGTCGTGAGCCAGCTGGGCGGCTTCGCTGGACCGTGAAGATGGATCTCGGAACGATCCTGTGAGAGGTAATGGGCATAGCCTTGCAGCTCGAGGGCTGTCCGGCCGCCAACGGTGAGACGATAGCCGAGAAGCGTCTGCAGCGAGACGACCACCTGCTGCCAGCCAAGCTGTCCGCGAGGGCGCCGATACACTCGGCGTGCCGGCTGCTCGAGCCAGCCAGAGGCAACATATTTGGTGCGCAGCGAGGTTGAGTAGCCTTGAGCGGAAAGCCACGCGGCATCGACGAGCAGGCCCTCAGGCAGGACCTGTTCCAGTTGCTTTAACTTTCCTATTGTTTGCTCACTCATAGTGAGTGTTTTAGCATATTTTCAAACCAAGCGCGAGTTTGAAGATGCCCTGGTTTGCTGCTTTGTGGTTAGCAAATCGGCATAAACGCAAACTGACCTCTTGTCCGAGACAGGCTGCTCGTTGTGGTCAGCGGTGTTTTCTGCTACAGATTGGGTCAATCTGTGGGACGGCGTTCACAGGGTCGAGACTGGCGATTGACGCCGATTGTCCTTGAAACCCACAAATTTTTTTTCGACCCTTTTTCCCTTTAAAATCAAAAGCGTAACATTTTGACTAGCCAGTAGTCGGTTTTTGCGCGCCCCAAGGCCATAATTATACGTGATATCAACGGCTTAATGTTGGTTTGGACGATTGAGTGGGAGTGATCGGAAAGGGGACCATCCCGTCCGCATGAGGAGACGAAGAGGATGACCCCGACCCGCATCGAAACCGAAGCATCGGGTGGCTGCCAGTGCGGCGCGGTGCGCTATCATGCGTCGGCGATGCTCGACACGTCGCACATCTGCCATTGCCGCATGTGCCAGAAGGCGACGGGGCATTTCTTCGCGGCGCTGGTTGGCGTGCCGAAGGATGCGCTGCGCTGGACGCGCGGCACGCCCGCGATCTTCAACAGTTCCGACCAGATCGAGCGCGGCTATTGCCGCGACTGCGGGACGCCGCTCTATTATGACTATCCCGAAAGCCGGCATCTGAGCGTCACGACCGGATCGCTCGACGAGCCCGCGCGCTTTCCGCCAAAAATGCAGTTCGGCATCGAGGCGCGGATGCCCTGGTTCGAGACGCTCGTCACGCTGCGCGAGGAAGGCACCACCGAGCAGACGATGTCGGGTATCGCCGAAGCCATCGCCCCGAGCAACCACCAGCATCCCGATCACGACACCGAAAGCTGGCCCTGACAAGGCCGGCGCCGCGGAGCCGGATCGCCTATCGCTAGGCCGGGTCCGCCCTGCTACACCGCCGCCATGTCCGAGAAGAATCACCTCTATCTGGTCGATGGCTCCAGCTACATCTTTCGCGCCTATCACCGCCTGCCGCCGCTGACGAACCCCCGGGGCGTGCCGGTCGGCGCGGTCTATGGCTACACCACCATGTTGTGGAAGCTCGCGAAGGATCTGCACGCCGCCGACGGCCCGACGCACCTCGCCGTCATCCTCGACCATTCGAGCCAGTCGTTCCGCAACGAAATCTATGACCAGTACAAGGCGAACCGGCCCGAGCCGCCCGCCGACCTGGTTCCGCAATTCCCGCTGATCCGCGACGCGACGCGCGCCTTCTCGCTGCCGTGCATCGAGATGGAGGGTTTCGAGGCCGACGACCTGATCGCCAGCTATACCGAGGCCGCGGTTCGCGAGGGGTGGGACGTCACCATCGTCAGCAGCGACAAGGACCTGATGCAGCTCGTCCGCGAGGGCAATGGCGCGCCGGAGGTCGACATGCTCGACACGATGAAGAACGTCCGGCTCGGTCTCGACGCGGTGCAGGAAAAATTCGGCGTCGGTCCCGAGCTGGTCGGCGACGTGCTGGCGCTGATGGGCGACAGCGTCGACAACGTCCCCGGCGTGCGTGGGGTCGGGCCCAAGACCGCGACCAAGCTGATCGTCGAATATGGCGACCTGGAGGCGGCGCTGGCGGGCGCCGCGACGATGAAGCCGTCGAAGCTGCGCGACAATCTGATCGAACATGCGGAGATGGCGCGGCTGTCGCGCATTCTGGTCGACCTCAAGCGCGACTGCCCGCTGCCCGAGCCGATGGAGGATTTCCGGCTGGATGCCATCCCGCCCGAGCCGTTGAAGCTCTTCCTCGACGAGCATGGCTTCCGTTCGCTGTCGGCGAAGCTCGACACCGGGACGACGCCGGGCGGTCCGCCGACGCTGCCGCGCGCGGTGGATGCGGGCGCTGCCACCGCCGCGCCTTCGACCCCGACGCTGCCGCCGATGCCACCGATCGACCGCTCGCTCTACGAGACGGTGACGACGATCGAGGCGCTCGACCGCTGGATCGAGGCGGCGCGCGCCGCGCATGTCGTCGCGGTAGATACCGAGACCGCGAGCCTCGACAGCGTCACCGGGACGCTCGTCGGGGTCAGCCTGTCGACCGGTCCGGGCAAGGCCTGCTACATCCCGCTCGGCCACGGCGGCACCGACATGTTCGCCGAAAAACCCGAACAGGTGCCGGTCGCCGATGCACTCGGCCGCCTCCATTCGCTGTTCACCGACGAGGCGGTGCTCAAGGTCGGCCACAACCTCAAATATGACATCGGCGTGCTCGCGCAGCACGGCGTGCGCATCGCGCCCTATGACGACACGCTGGTGATGAGCTTCGCGCTCGACGCGGGCAAGCACGGCCACGGGCTCGACGAACTGGCCAAGCTGCACCTCGATCACACCTGCCTGACCTTCAAGGAGATGTGCGGAACCGGCAAGTCGCAGATCAGCTTCGCCGAGGTGCAGCTGGCGCGGGCGACCGAATATGCGGCCGAGGATGCCGAGGTCGCGTGGCGGCTGTGGAAGCTGCTCAAGCTGCGCCTGCCGCTCGAAGGCGGGACGCGCGTTTACGAGATGGTCGATCGCCCGCTCGTCGCGACCGTCGAGGCGATGGAGCGCGCGGGGATCATGGTCGACCGCGACTATCTGGCGCGGCTGTCGGGCGAGTTCGCGAACGCCATGCTGCGCACGGAAGGCGAGATTCATGCGCTCGCGGGCCAGCCGTTCGTGATCGGCAGCCCCAAGCAGCTCGGCGAGATATTGTTCGACAAGCTGGGCCTGAAGGGCGGGCGCAAGGGCAAGTCGGGCGACTGGTCGACCGACCAGAACGAACTGGAACGGCTCGAGCGCGACGGCGTGCCGATCGCGCGGAAGGTCCTCGAGTGGCGGCAGCTCGCCAAGCTGAAATCCACCTATACCGACGCGCTGCAGCAACAGATCAACGCGAAGACCGGCCGCGTCCACACCAGCTACAGCCTCGTCGGCGCGCAGACCGGGCGGCTGTCGTCGACCGACCCGAACCTTCAGAACATCCCGATCCGTACCGAGGTCGGTCGGCAGATCCGCGACGCCTTCATCGCTGCGCCGGACCATGTCCTGATGGCGGCGGACTATAGCCAGATCGAGCTGCGGCTCGCGGCGCACATGGCCGATGTGCCCGAACTGAAACAGGCCTTTGCGCAGGGGCAGGACATTCACGCCGCGACCGCGATCGAGCTGTTCGGCGAGGTGAACCGCGATACGCGCGCCAAGGCCAAGACGATCAACTTCGCCATCCTCTACGGCATTTCGCGCTGGGGCCTCGCGGGACGGCTGGAAATCACGCCCGACGAGGCACAAGCCTTGATCAGCCGCTATTTCGAGCGCTTTCCCGGCATCAGCGACTATATCCAGGCCACGCTGGAGGGCGCGCGCGAACATGGCTATACCGAGACGCTGTTCGGCCGCAAAACCTGGTTCCCGCGCATCAAGGCCGCGAACCAGAACGAGCGGCAGGGCAGCGAGCGCGCTGCAATCAACGCACCGATCCAGGGCACCAGCGCCGACCTGATCAAGCGCGCGATGGCGCGCATGCCCGGGGCGCTCGCCGATGCCGGACTGTCCGACGTGACGATGCTGTTGCAGGTCCACGACGAACTGGTCTTCGAAGCCCCCGAGGCCAAGGCCGAAGCCGCGGGCGCGGTGATCCGCCGCGTGATGATGGGCGCTGCCGAGCCGATACTGAAGCTGTCGGTCCCGATCGACGTCGAGATCGGAGTCGGCAAGAGCTGGGGCGACGCGCATTGACCGGCATCGCCCTTCTGCTCGCCGCCTTCGCCCTCGATCCGCTCGCGGCCCCTCCCCCCGCCGAAACCGCCGCGCCGGCACCCGTCGCCGAAAGTGATCTGCGCGAGTTCGCGGCCGTCGTCGGCCGCAAGGCGGTGGGCCGGCCGGTCGGCGGCCCGCTCGGCACCGGCGACAAGATTCTGCTGCTCGCGCGCGACGACAAGGGATTTCCCGCCGTCGCGGGCAGCTTCGGCTTTTCGGTGCGCCAGTCGCTCCCCGCCCCGCCAGCGGGCACGCTCGCGGTCGTGCGGCTGCACCAGCGACCCGAAACCATCGTTCCCGGTCCAACCCCCGACGACCTCGCCTTCGTCACGACGAACCGATTGCCGCTGTTCGTGATCGGCGAATGGGCACGCCCCGCGCCGATGTGGGAAGTCGCGTGGATCGACGGCGCCGCGCGTTTCCGTACCATCGGCGAGGTCGGGGAGATCGGTCCCTGGCGCGATTAACGGCCCATCGCGACTGAAGCGGCGGCCGGCTCCAGCGCCCTTTCGCCGCGCGGCCTTTCGCTCTATGGCGGTTCGGTGACGTCTGGCTGACGCAGATGTGACAGCCAGAAACGAAAGGCAGACATGTCCGGTATCCCGAGCGCCGAGATGAAGGCCCCGACGCGTATCCAGCACAATATCCTGGCGCGCAGCGAGCGCCGCCTTCTGAACTGGCTGTGCGCGCGCCTGCCCGCCTGGGTGACGCCCGATCAGCTCACCCTGCTCGGTTTCGTCGGCGCGCTGATGGTCGCCGCGGGTTACATGCTGAGCTGGCTCGACAATGAATGGCTCGGCCTGTCGCTCGCCGGCTATGTCGTCAACTGGTTCGGCGACTCGCTCGACGGCAGCCTGGCGCGCTGGCGGCGGATCGAGCGCCCCGCCTACGGCTATTTCGTCGATCACAGCGTCGACGCGATGGCGACCTTCCTGATGATCGGCGCCTTGGGGCTTGGCCCGCACATGCGCTTCGAAGTCGCGCTGCTCGCCGTCACCGGCTATTTCATGCTGTCGATCCACACCTTTCTGGCGGCGAAGATCATCGGCGAATTCCGCCTCTCCTATCTCGCGGGCGGCCCTACCGAGCTGCGGCTGATGCTGATGGCGATGACCGCGGCGATGCCGCTCGTCGGCCCCGACATGGTGGCGGGCACCGATTTTTCGGCATTCGACCTGTTCGGCCTGTTCGTCGCGAGCATCCTGGTGACGCTGTTCGTCGTCCAGAGCTTCACGACCGCACGGATGCTCCGCCATCGCGGCGGCTAGGCGCCGGTCGGTTCCAGCGGCGCGCTATCCGCGCACGCGCGCCATCGGATAGGTGCCGAGCAGGCTCACCGACTTGGTCTGGAAATCGAGTTCCTCCAGCGCGCGGTCGACGGCTTCCTCGCCCGGCGCCCCGACGATGTCGGCATAGAATTTGGTCGCCGCGAAACTGCCGCCGAGTTGATAGCTTTCGAGCTTGGTCATGTTGACGCCGTTGGTCGCGAAGCCGCCGAGCGCCTTGTAGAGCGCGGCGGGGATATTCTTCACCTCGAAGACGAAGGTCGTCATCAGCGGCACGCCCTGCGGCTGCGTATCGCGCGGCGTGCGCGCGAGGACGACGAAGCGCGTCATATTGTGATCGGCGTCCTCGAGTCCCGTCGCGTGAAGCGTCAGGCCGTACAGGTCGGCGGCATGCGGCGGTGCGAGCGCGGCGAGCCCGACCTCGTCGCTGTCGGCGACCCAGGCGGCGGCCCCGGCGGTGTCGCTGTGCGCCACCGGGTCGATCCGGTTCGCGCGCAGCCATTTGCGGCACTGACCCAGCGCCTGCTCGTGGCTCATCGCGCGCGTCACCGGGCCGAGGTCCCGGCTCATCAGCCCATAGCGGATGCGCAGGAAATGCTCGCCGACGATCGACAGGCCGGATTCGGGCAGCAGGAAATGGATGTCGGCGACGCGGCCGTGCAGGCTGTTCTCGATCGGGATGATCGCACGGTCGACGCGCCCTTCGCGCACCGCGTCGATCGCGTCCTCGAAGGCATAGCAGGGCAAGGGCAGCGCGTCGGGGTCATATTCGCGCGCAGCAAGGTCGCTGTTCGCGCCGGGGGCGCCCTGAAACGCCAGGCCGCGCGCGGGCTCGGCCAGCGCCGCCGCCTTCATCTCGTCCACCAGTCGCTGCGCCGACGCCGAATAGCTGCCCATATCTGCCTTCCCCAGCTGCGCCGCGGCGCATAGCGGGCCGTCCGCGGCGGCGCAATGGCGGCGTCGCCGATTTCATCCCCTTGCGCCGCCGCGCGCGCACCAGTAAGGGAGCGGCCAATCATATCATGCGCCTGTTGATCAAGGGCGCCAGCGAACGGGGCTGCAAGCATGGACAATCGCAACAACACTATTGCCGGCTGGGTATTGTTCGCCGGTATTTGCGCTCTCGGCCTGTCGATCGGGACCGGGATGCTGTTTGCGAGCCACAACCCCGAAAAGCCCGGCTATCCGATCGAGGACGCCGAAGGTGGCGGGGGTGCCGCCGAATCGGCCGTGCCGCTCGCCAACCTGCTCGCCGCCGCCGATCCGGCAAAGGGCGAGGCGGTGTTCGCGAAGTGCGCCGCCTGCCACACGATCAACTCGGGCGGCGCCAACGGCATCGGCCCGAACCTGTGGGGCGCGCTGGGCAAGCCGCACGGCCACGTTCCCGGCTTCGCCTATTCGGATGCGCTGAAGAGCGTCCCGGGCAACTGGGATTTCGAAGGCATGGACAAGTGGGTGACGAGCCCGCGCAAATATGCCCCGGGCACGAAGATGTCGTTCGCCGGCCTGTCGAACCCCGAGGATCGCGCCAACCTGATCGTCTATATGAACAGCATGGGGTCCAACCTGCCGCTGCCCGCGCCCGAAGCCGCGCCGGCTGAAGACGCCGCCGCCGAAGGCGAAGCCCCGGCAGAGGGCGCCGCGCCCGCGGCAGGTGACGCGGCTGCCGCGCCCGCCGATGCGGCCGCACCTGCACCGGCCGAAGCGAAAAAGTGATGCGCCGCGCGCCCGCCTTGCTGGCGGTCGCCTTCGCGCTCGCCAGCTGCGGACAGCCGGACCAGCCCGCCTCCACGGACGATCCGGCGTCGGAATCCGCGACACCGGCAGAACCGGCTGAGCCTGCGGCTGCGGTAGAACCGACCGCGGCGATGGGCGAGCCGCTGTTCAAGCGCTGCGTCGCCTGCCACACGATCGACAAGGACGGGCGCAACGGGGTCGGTCCGAACCTGCACGGCATCGTCGGCCGCGCGGTCGCCTCGCACCCCGGCTTCTCCTATTCGGGCGCGATGAAGGCCAGAGGCGGCGTCTGGGACGAAGCCGCGCTCGACGCCTATCTGGCCGCGCCGATGAAGAATCTCCCCGGCACCCGCATGGCCTTTGCCGGCATCCCCGACGCCGCCGAACGCAAGGCGCTGATCCTCTATCTGGCGGCGCAGTCGGAATAGCGCCGGCCGGGCGATTTCCATCTGTCCGGGCTGCTCGCAGCCCCGGCTTTCGCCGGAGCGACGGCGGTCAATGATGATCGTCGTTCGCGTAGAAATCCCGGATGATGCGCCACGCCTCGTCCGCCGTCTCGACGAAGGCGAAGAGGTCGAGGTCGCGGGCGCTGATCACGCCTTCCTCCACCAGCGCCTCGAAATCGACGACCCGGTTCCAGAAGCTCTTGCCGAACAACAGCACGGGAATCGGCTTGATCTTGCCCGTCTGGATCAGCGTCAGCAGTTCGAACATCTCGTCGAAGGTGCCGAAGCCGCCGGGGAACACCGCGACCGCGCGCGCGCGGAGCAGGAAGTGCATCTTGCGCAGCGCGAAATAGTGGAACTGGAAGCTCAGCGACGGGGTGACGTAGCGGTTGGGGGCCTGCTCGTGCGGCAGCACGATGTTGAGCCCGATCGACTCGCGCCCCTCGTCCGCCGCGCCGCGGTTCGCCGCCTCCATGATCGAGGGACCACCCCCCGAGCAGACGACGAAATGCCGGCATCCCCGGTCGTCGCACGGCGTCTGGCTCGCAAGCCGCGCAAGCTGGCGCGCCTCGTCGTAATATTTGGCCTTCGCCTTCAGCCGGCGCGCGATGTTGCGCTGGACGTCGTCGGTGGCCGCGGTTTCGAGCGCATCGGCCTGACCGGGTTCGGGAATACGCGCCGAACCATAGATGACGAGGGTCGACTCGATCCCCGCCTCGTCGAGCAGCAGTTCGGGCTTGAGCAGTTCGAGCTGGAAACGGACCGGGCGCAGATCCTCGCGCAGCAGGAAATCGGTGTCCTGAAAGGCCAGCCGATAGGCGGCGCTGGCGGTCTGCGGCGTGGTGGTCGCCTGCTGGGCGAATTGCGCGTCGTCCTTGGCCTTGTGGAAACGCGAGCGATGGGGTTGCTTGTCTTTTGCCATGCCGCCGCAGCTAGCCGCCCGCGCCGCGCTTGCCAAGTCAGCGGCAGAAACCGTTGCCGCTCATGTCGAGGTGGAAATGATTGTAATGGGCGGCGTTATAGTCGGGGCTGAGCACCGTCCCAAAGCGCCGGCATGCCGATTTGTGCAGCGCGCGCAGAAAGTCCTGCGACGGCCTGTCGCCCTTCCACCCGCCGTCGAGCATGATCCGCCGCCCGTCGGCAAGCACGAAGCCCGCGACGTCAATCGCGTTCGAATAGGCGTGCTGCGACAGCCGCCCCGACCGGCCGCCATAGATGTTGCGGCAGCTGTAGGTGCCATAGGTCTCGATCTTCACGACCTCGGTCCCGAAATATTTCCGCGCCGCGGGGCGCACCGCATATTGCGCCCACGCCGCGAAGTTGCGCGCGAGCGGACAGGTCATCGGCCCGAGGTTCGTCACCGGAGTGCCGATGTCGAGCAGTTTCACCGAATCGATCGAACTGCACCCGCCGCCATGATCCTGGTTCGGCAGCGGCGTGAAGCGCACCCCCGCCTGCTTGAGGTCGAAGGCGCATTGCTGCGCGTCGGTGCTGGTGAAGGACGGTGCGCCGGTGACCTGCGGGCGCTGGACCGTCGTCGCGCCGGGACGCTTCGCATCGGACCGCTTCATCACGTCGGGAGCGCCGAAGCAGGCCGACAGCGCAAAAGCCGCGGTGGCCGCAACGAGCATCCGGGGCTTCAAGACCGTCGGGATCGCCATGCCGTCAAATTATCGACGAAAGGGTTAACAGCCCGTAAACCATCTTCGCGGTTCGTCGCAAATGATGCGATGCTCCTCTTTCTCGGCGATGGAGATCGGCGGGCGAAAGCCCCCGCATCGCCGCCGCCCGCACAAATCATTTGACAGTTGCGCCCTCCTCCTTAAACGCGGCGCCGGGCCACGCGGTCCCAACGCCGCGCGTGCTCTCTGTAAGGAGAGTTGACATGACTGAAGTGCGTAAACCGCAGGCCAAGCCTGCGCGCCCCTTTTTCTCTTCCGGTCCCTGCGCCAAGCCGCCGGGCTGGTCCCCCCAGAAGATCGCTACTGAATCGCTCGGCCGTTCGCATCGTGCGAAGATCGGCAAGGCGCGTCTCGCCCTTTGCATCGACCTGATGCGCGAGATGCTGCGCCTGCCCGACACGCACCGCATCGGCATCGTCCCCGGATCGGACACCGGCGCGTTCGAAATGGCGATGTGGACGATGCTGGGCGCGCGGCCGGTCACGGCGCTGGCCTGGGAAAGCTTCGGTGAAGGTTGGATCACCGATGCCGCGAAGCAGCTCAAGCTCGACCCGACGGTCGTCCGCGCCGATTACGGCCAGCTTCCCGACCTGAACCAGGTCGACTGGTCGAATGACGTGCTGTTCACCTGGAACGGCACCACCAGCGGCGTGCGCGTGCCGGACGGCGACTGGATCGCCGACGACCGGCAGGGGCTGTGCTTCGCCGACGCGACCAGCGCCGTGTTCGCCTATGACCTGCCGTGGGACAAGATCGACGTCGCGACCTTCAGCTGGCAGAAAGTGCTGGGCGGCGAAGGCGCGCACGGCGTCCTGATCCTCGGCCCGCGCGCGGTCGAGCGGCTCGAAAGCCACACCCCCGCATGGCCGCTGCCCAAGGTGTTCCGCCTGACGAAGGGCGGCAAGCTGACCGAGGGCGTGTTCAAGGGCGAGACGATTAACACCCCGTCGATGCTCGCGGTCGAGGATGCGATCTTCGCGCTCGAATGGGCAAAGGCGCTCGGCGGGCTCGACGGCCTGAAGGCGCGCAGCGATGCGAACGCCGCGGCGCTCGACGCGATCGTCGCGGACCGCGACTGGCTGAGCCACCTCGCAGCCGATCCGGCGAGCCGGTCGAAAACCTCGGTCTGCCTGTCGGTCGCCGGCGCGGACGCGGATTTCATCAAGAAATTCGCCGGCCTGCTCGAAGCCGAGGGCGCGGCCTATGACATCGCGGGCTATCGCGATGCCCCGCCGGGCCTGCGCATCTGGTGCGGCGCGACCGTCGACACCGCCGACATCGAAGCGCTCGGGCCGTGGCTCGACTGGGCTTACGCCGAACTGTCGACCTGACGCTCCCTCTTTTCCGTTGGCCCTGAGCTTGTCGAAGGGCCGCCCTTTTCTTCCGACGTCCAAAAGAGGAACTGTCCTTCGACAGGCTCGGGACGAACGGCGTTTTTGAAAGTCACCGAAATGACCACACCCAAAGTCCTCATCAGCGACAAAATGGACCCCAAGGCCGCGCAGATCTTCAAGGAGCGCGGCATCCAGGTCGACGAGATCACCGGCAAGACCAGGGACGAGCTGATCGCGATCATCGGCGATTACGACGGCCTCGCGATCCGCTCGGCGACCAAGGTCACCGCCGACGTCCTCGCCGCCGCAACCAATCTGAAGGTCGTCGGCCGCGCCGGGATCGGCGTCGACAATGTCGACATCCCCGAAGCGTCGAAGAAGGGCGTCGTCGTGATGAACACCCCCTTCGGCAACAGCATCACCACCGCCGAGCATGCGATCGCGATGATGTTCGCGCTGGCGCGGCAGATTCCCGAAGCCAATGCGCTGACACAGGCGGGTAAATGGCCGAAGAATGATTTCATGGGCGTCGAACTCACGTCGAAGACGCTCGGCCTGATCGGCTGCGGCAACATCGGCAGCATCGTCGCCGAACGCGCGCTGGGCCTGAGGATGAAGGTCGTCGCCTTCGACCCCTTCCTGACCCCCGAGCGCGCGATCGAACTGGGCGTCGAGAAGGTCGACCTCGACACGCTGCTGGCAAAGGCCGACTTCATCACGCTGCACACGCCGCTGACCGATCAGACGCGCGGCATCCTGTCGAAAGAGAATATCGCAAAGACCAAGCCGGGCGTGCGCATCATCAACTGCGCGCGCGGCGGCCTGATCGACGAGGCGGCGTTGAAGGAAGCGCTCGATTCGGGCCATGTCGCGGGCGCCGCGCTCGACGTCTTCGCGACCGAACCGCCGGCCGCGGACAATCCGCTGCTCGGTACGCCGAACTTCATCTGCACGCCGCACCTCGGCGCCTCGACCGACGAAGCGCAGGTCAATGTCGCGATCCAGGTCGCCGAACAGATTTCGGACTATCTGCTGACCGGCGGCATCACCAACGCGCTCAACGTCCCCAGCCTGTCGGCCGAGGAAGCGCCCAAGCTGCGCCCCTATATGAGCCTGGCCGAAAAGCTCGGCAGCCTCGTCGGCCAGCTCGCGCACGACAATCTGACCACGATCTCGGTCGAGGTCGAGGGCGCGGCGGCCGAGCTCAACATGAAGCCGATCACCGCCGCGGTGCTCACCGGCCTGATGCGGCGCTATTCGGACAGCGTGAACATGGTCAACGCCCCCCACCTCGCGCGCGAGCGCGGGCTGGACGTGCGCGAGGTGCGCCACGACCGCGAGGGCGATTACCAGACGCTCGTCCGCGTCACCGTGGCGACCGAGGCGGGCGATCGGTCGGTCGCGGGCACGCTGTTCGGCAACAACGAACCGCGCCTCGTCGAGATGTTCGGGATCAAGGTCGAGGCCGACCTCGACGGCCATATGCTCTATATCGTCAACGAGGACGCGCCCGGCTTCATCGGCCGCATCGGCACCGCGCTCGGCGAGGCGGGGCTCAACATCGGCACCTTCCACCTCGGCCGCCGCGCCGCGGGGGGCGAAGCGGTGCTGCTGCTCAGCCTCGATTCGCCGATGCCCGAACCGCTGCTGTGGCAGGTCTGCCAGCTTCCCGGCGTGAAGACGGTGAAGGGACTGACGTTTTAAGCCAGCTTTTCAAATCCCGTTCGCATCGAGCGAAGTCGAGATGCCCATCGATGAAACGCTTCCCTTCGGGGTGTCTCGACTACGCTCGACACGAACGGATTTCGAGGTCGGTTGAATCCCTGCCTTCACCCTCCTAAGGCCAGCCCCATGACCAAGGCCCCCGCTCTGCTTCCCGAAGGCCTCCGCGACCGCCTGCCGCGCCAGGCGGAGGCGGCGTCGCGCGTGACGCGCGCGCTGGTCGATGCGATGCGCGCGCACGGTTACGGCCGCGTCGCGCCGCCGCTCGCCGAGTTCCGCGAGACGCTGAGCGGAGACGACGCCCGCGCGGCGCGCGACCTGCTGCGCTTCACCGACCCGGTGTCGCAGCGCACGCTGGCGCTGCGCCCCGACATCACGCGGCAGGTCGGGCGCATCGCCACCTCCCTGCTCGCCGCCGCGCCGCGCCCCCTGCGCCTCTGCTACGCGGGGCAGGTGGTGAAGCTGCGCGCGAGTCAGCTTCGCCCGGCGCGCGAGATGCTGCAGGTCGGCGCCGAACTGATCGGCAGCGACAGCGTCGCGGCGGCGCGCGAGATCGTCTCGGTCGCGATCGACGCGCTCGACGCGGCGGGGATCGGATCGGCGACGATCGACTTCACCCTCCCAGACGTCGTCGACCTGCTCGCCAGCGGTCCGTTGCCCGTCGCCGCCGACCGCGAAAATCTGCGCGACGCGCTCGACGCCAAGGATGCGGGCGCGCTCGTCCGTCTCGGCGCCCAGGCCTATCTGCCGCTGCTCCGCGCGACCGGGCCGTTCGACCGCGCGCTCGCTGACCTGCGCGCCTTCGACCGCGACGGCACGCTGGCAAGCCGCCTCGACGCGCTCGAGGCGATCGCCGCGCCGATCCGCCAGCGCGCCGCGCTGACCCTCGATCCCACCGAGCGCCACGGCTTCGCCTATCAAAGCTGGTTCGGTTTCCAGATCTTCGTTCCCGGCCATGGCGACGCGATCGGCCGCGGCGGCGGCTATGCGATCCCGCTCGGCGAGGAACAGGAGGAGCCGGCGGTCGGCTTTTCGCTCTATCCCGACCCGCTGATCGACGACGGCCTGGGCGCCGCGAACGAGGCCGAGCGCCGCATCTTCCTGCCGCTGGGCCACGACGCGGCGCTCGCCGCCAGCCTGCGCGCCGATGGCTGGCGGACGATCGCCGCGCTCACCGACGCCGACGAGGCCGGACGACTCGGTTGCGGGTGGAGCCTGGGGCCCGACGGGCCGGTCGCGGTATAGAGCATCATGCCTTAAATATGCACCGTTTGCCCTGAGCTTGTCGAAGGGCCGTTCTTTCTATCAGGCGCCGCAGAAGAAGGACGGTGCTTCGACAAGCTCAGCACAAACGACCTTGGGGGTGTTCCCCTGCACGACCGGGATCCGGCACGGACCCACCGCATATTCCACGCCCCGCCCCTTGCCTCTGCGGCCAAATCCGCTAAGCCCGCGCCGGGCCGGACCGGGCCGCATTCAGCAGGACAGCATCATGGCAAATGTCACCGTCATCGGGTCGCAATGGGGCGACGAGGGCAAGGGCAAGATCGTCGACTGGCTCGCCAATCGGGCCGACGCGGTCGTCCGCTTTCAGGGCGGGCATAACGCCGGCCATACGCTCGTCGTCGGCAACCAGACCTACAAGCTGTCGCTGCTGCCCTCGGGCATCGTCACCGGCACGCTGTCGATCATCGGCAACGGCGTCGTGCTCGATCCGTGGGCGCTGCGCGACGAAATCGCAAAGCTGCGCGGACAGGGGGTCGAGATCAATCCCGACAATTTCGCCATCGCCGACAATTGCGCGCTGATCCTGCCCTTTCACCGCGACCTCGACGCGCTGCGCGAGACGGCGGCGGGCGCGGGGAAGATCGGCACCACCGGGCGCGGCATCGGTCCCGCCTATGAAGACAAGGTCGGCCGCCGCGCGATCCGCGTCTGCGACCTTGCGCACCTCGACCATCTCGAACCGCAGATCGACCGCCTGACCGCGCACCACGACGCGCTGCGCGCGGGCTTCGGTGAGCCGCCGATCGACCGCGAGCGCCTGCTCGCCGACCTCGCCGAGATCGCCGACTTCGTGCTCGAATATGCGCAGCCGGTGTGGAAGCGGCTGAAGAAGGTGCGCAAGGCGGGCGCGCGCATCCTGTTCGAGGGCGCGCAGGGCGTGCTGCTCGACATCGACCACGGCACCTACCCCTTCGTCACCAGTTCGAACACCGTCAGCGGCACCGCGGCGGCGGGCTCGGGCCTCGGCCCCTCGGCGGTGGGTTTCGTGCTCGGCATCGCCAAGGCCTATACGACGCGCGTCGGCAGCGGCCCCTTTCCGACCGAACTGGAGGACGAGACCGGCCAGCAGCTCGGCGAGCGCGGGCATGAATTCGGCACCGTCACCGGCCGCAAGCGCCGCTGCGGCTGGTTCGACGCGGTGCTGGTGCGGCAGAGCTGCGCGGTGTCGGGCGTCACCGGCATCGCGCTGACCAAACTCGACGTGCTCGACGGGTTCGAGAAGGTGCGCATCTGCACCGGATACCGTCTGCACGGCAAGATCCTCGACTATTTCCCGAGCCACGCCGCCGATCAGGCCGCGGTGGAACCGATCTACGAGGAGATGGAGGGCTGGGCCGAATCGACCGCGGGCGCGCGCAGCTACGCCGATCTGCCGGCGCAGGCGATCAAATATATCCAGCGCGTGCAGGAACTGATCGAAACCCCGATCGCGCTCGTCTCGACCAGTCCCGAGCGCGAGGACACTATCCTGATCCGCGATCCGTTCAGCGACTAGGAAGCGCGCGCGAACGCGCTATAACCCTGCCATCGGGAGGGGGCCTATGGCGACGCGAACCGATGGATGGAGCGAAGGCGGGCGGCTGCTGATCCTGCTGATGGCGATGCTGCTCGTGATGAGCGCGATCGTCCTCGCCATCGCGGGCAGCGGAATCGACGGCACGCGCATGCTGATCCGCGCGAGCGCGCGCTCCTCGCTTCTCCTGTTCGTCGCCGCCTTCACCGCCGGTGCGCTCTTCCGGCTGCGGTCGACGCCGGCAACACGCTGGACGATCCGCAACCGGCGCTGGCTCGGGCTCGGTTTCGCCTTCTCGCACCTCATCCACCTGCTCGCCATCCTGTGGCTGTTCGGCGCCTATGGCGACCGGACACCTCCGCCCCCGATCTCGACGCTCGTCGGCGGGGGAATCGCCTATGTCTTCATCGCCCTGCTCGCGGCGACCTCGTTCGACGGCGCCGTGCGGACGCTCGGCACAAAGAACTGGCAGCGGCTGCACAAGGCCGGCGTCTGGTACATCTGGCTGATCTTCATGGTCAGCTATGGGGGCCGCGCGGCGATCGCCCCGATGTATATCCCGCCGGCGCTACTGCTGATCGCCGCCGCCGCGGTCCGGTTCGTTCCGGCGCGAAAGAGGGCGACTGCCTAGCGCGCCGCCGCCACGTCGCGGATCGCGGCGACGAAGCCCGCCGGGTCGTTCTCCTGAATGAAATGCCCGCCGTGCAGCGTACGGTGCGCCATGCCGCGCGCGCCGGGGATGCGCTCGACGAACAGCGCATCGCCGCCGCGCGTGATCGGATCGCCGTCGGCAAAGCAGCACAGGAACGGCTTGTCGAATGCCTCCAGCGCCGCCCACGCCCGTTTCTGGTCGGGCACCGCGACATTGTCGCCCAGCGGCACGAAAGACGGGAAGATACGCGCCGCAACCTTCGACGCGCGCGTCGGAAAGGGCGCGTCATAGGCGGCGATTTCCTCTGGTGTCAGCGACCGCTTCGCCCCGGCATTGACGATGCGCCCGATCGGAAAGACCGGGCTGTATCGCGAAAAGGCGCGCCAGATGGCAAAGGCGCGCGGCGCCGGCTGCCCTTCCGGCAGGCCGCCGTTCGACAGCGCGACGCCGGCGAACCGCTCGGGCATTTCCGCCACCAGCCGCAGGCCGATCAGCGAACCCCAGTCCTGACAGGCGAGGATGATGTCCTTCAGATCCAGTGCCTCGATCCACTGCCGCATCCACGCGACCTGCTGCGCATAGCTGTAGGCCGATGCCTCAAGCGGCTTGTCGGACCGGCCAAAGCCGATCAGGTCGGGCACGACGACGCGAAACCCGGCATCGACCGCCGGACCGATCATCTTGCGATACAGATACCCCCAGGTCGGCTCGCCGTGGAGCATCAGCACCGGCTGCGCCGCGGCGTCGCCTTCATCGACATGATGGACGCGCAGACCGTCCGCGATCTCGACATATTGCGGCGCAAAGGGCCAGTCCGGCAACCCGGCGAACCGGTCGTCCGGCGTGCGGTATACGCGCATATCCTTCTCCCCCACTTCTCCCCGATCCAGCTTAGACACGCGCCCGGCAGGCGCAACCCGCTTCCGTTCGGGCGGCAGACGTGGCACGAGAGGCGCATGAGCCGCGTCATCCTCGTCTTCTACGGCAGCTATCGCCAGGACCGGCAGGGCATCAAGCTCGCCCGCTGGATCGTCGAAGCCCTCGCCGCGCGCGGCGACCGCGCCGAACTGGTCGATGCGAAGGCCGTCGACCTGCCGATGCTCGACCGGCGGCACAGCGACTATCGCGAGGGCGAAGCGCCCGCGGCGATGGCCGCGCTGGCCGACCGGATCGCGGCCGCCGACGGCTTCGTCTTCGTGGCGGGCGAATATAACGGCGGCCTGCAGCCGGGGCTCAAGAATCTCGTCGATCATTATCTGCCGCAGTTCGCGTGGCGTCCGGCCGCGGTCGCGTCCTACTCGGCGGGCCCCTTCGCCGGCATCCGCGCCGCGACGGCGTGGCGCACCACGCTGGGCGCGATGGGCATGGTCGTCACCTCGACCCCGCTCAGCCTGGCGCGGATCGGCGGCGCCTTCGATACCGCGGGCCTGCCCGCGGGCGAGGACGGCGGCCGGCTGATCAAGGCCTTTCCGCGCTTCGCCGACGATCTGTGCTGGTGGATCGACGCGGCGAAAGCGCAGCGCGCCGCCGAGCGTCCGCCCTTCTAACCCGTCTTGAGCTCCGCCGTCAGGC
Source organism: Sphingopyxis sp. MG (assembly GCF_002953155.1). Lineage (NCBI taxonomy): Bacteria > Pseudomonadati > Pseudomonadota > Alphaproteobacteria > Sphingomonadales > Sphingopyxidaceae > Sphingopyxis > Sphingopyxis sp. MG. Next base: position 697,757 of record NZ_CP026381.1, on the reverse strand, counting down.
GCAGGCTGGCGCGCCAGAAGAAGAAGGCGGGGATCAACCCCAGCCACGCGGCGCCGTACAGGACATAGCGCACGCTTTCCCCGCCGACGCTCGGCACCAATGCATCGGACAGGACGCCGAACAGGAAGGGCCCGAACCCGAGCCCGATCAGATTCTGCCCGAACAGCATGATCGACGCCGCGACCGCGCGCGCCTGCGGCCGCACCAGTCCCTGCACACAGGCGTAGGCGGGGCCGTAATAGGCCGAATTGACGATGCTGGGCACGATCAGCAGCGCCATCGCGACCCGCCAGTCCTCCATATAATAGCCGAGGAACAGCAGCGGCGCGACGATCGCCATGCCATAGGCCGGAAAGGTCAGGATATGCCGCTTGTCGCGCCGGCCGAAGACGTCCGCCGCCTTGCCGCCCAGCCAGGTGCCGAACGCCGCCGCCAGTCCCAGCACCACGGCCATCGACAGCCCCGCTTCGGTCGTCGACAGGCCGTGGCTGCGGATGAAGAAGCTGATCGTCCACAACGCCTTGCCATAGCCGAGGAAGGCCGTCACCGACGCCGCGATCAGGATGTAGACGAAGGCGCGCGAGGCGAAGACCTCCCTGAGCGCCGCGCTTGCGGGAAGCGCCGCGGTCGCGGAAGCGGCGGTCGCCTCCGCGACGCGGTGATGGCGCGGCTCGCGCATGACGAAGAGCACGACGAGCGCGAGGATCAATCCCGGCAGGCCCACGAGCATCAGCGCGATGCGCCAGCCATAAAGGTCGTTGACCACGCCGCCGAGGATCAATCCGAGCAGCGAGCCGACCGGGACGCCGAGGCCGTAGAAGGCGATCGCCGACGAACGCTTCGCCGCCGGCACGCTGTCGGTGATCAGCGAATGCGCCGCCGGGGTGCAGCCCGCCTCGCCGACGCCGACGCCGATCCGCGCGAGGAGAAGCTGCACGAAATTCTGCGCTAGCCCGCACACCGCAGTCATCACCGACCAGATGGCGAGCGCCAGCGCGATCAGCCGGACGCGGTTCGTCCCGGCTTTGTCGGCATGGCGCGCGATCGGGATGCCGAGCAGCGCATAGAAGACCGCGAAGGCCGGGCCGGCGAGCAGCCCGAGTTCGGTATCGGTCAAGCCGAGGTCGCCCTTGATCGGTTCGGCAAGGATGTTGACGATCTGCCGGTCGAGGAAATTGAAGATATAGACGATCAGCAGGAGCCACAGCGTCGCGCGCGTCCCCGTGCCCATGCCGTCCGTGGGCGGCGACCCGAGCCCCGGTGCAAGGGCAGATTTATCGTTCATTCGTCTCTCCGCCGCCATGGGTGCAGAGGCCAAACGAGCGTGTCAATGGCGCTGAAAGCGGTGCGAAAGACCGCGCCGGCTTTGCCGTTACGGCGACCGGGCCCGCGTGCAGCAAAAAAAAATGGGGATGCTTCATCCGCCATATCCGCTCCCCGGCCAAAGCCGGGGTCCAGACGAGGCGGCGCCATCGGGCATGGCCATCTGTCGCCGGGGAACCGGAACCGCTCCATGTATCGACGGAGATGCGCCGAAAATTTCGCTGGCCCCGGGGCGCCGCCCGAACCGGCATGAAAAGTGCCGGAGCAGCGAGTACTAAATCCGAACCGCTCGTCCGTTTGTGCTGAGCTTGTCGAAGCACCGTGCTTCTTCTTGCGGCGCCAAAGGAAAGAACAAGCCCTTCGATAGGCTCAGGGCAAAGGGTTCGGACTTAGGACACGGCGCTCAAGACTCTGATGACTTTAGATTGACCCACTTCGTCATTGCGACCCCGGACCTGATCCGGGGGAAGCAATCCAGAGCGGTTACCGCACACTCTGGATTGCCGCGCGGCTCCGCCGCTCGCAATGACGATTCCATTCGATGTCATCACGGTCTAGCGCCGCGACCGGCGCAGCCACCCGGCTTCCTCGCCCTCGAGCAAATCCATCGGCACCTGAATGGCCCGAATGGCAAGGCGCACCTCGAGGAGGAACAGCAGCAGCGACGCGAGCAGCAGCAGCATCGCCAGCGCAAAGGCCCACGACGCCGCGACCCCCAGGTTCAGGCCGGTGAACGCCTGGGTGAACAGCAGCGCGACGAGCAGGCAGACGACGATGCCGCAGGCGACGGCGGCGAGGATCGAATTGTTGATGACCCGCATCCGGCGGTCGGCGGCGCGCAGTTCGGCGACGACGCGCGCATGCTCATCACCCTCGGTTTCCGGCCAGCGCGCCATCAGCACCCGCGAACGGTCGACGACGCGCGACAGCCGGCCCGCGAGCACGTTGAGCAGGCTGCCGGTCGCCACCAGCAGGAATACCGGCGTCACCGACAACTGGATCGTCTGCGCAATCGCGCTCGCGTCCGCCGCCATCGTCAAGCCGGCCGCTCCGCCGCGAACCGGTAGTCCCGTCCGTTCATGGGCCGCGACCCGCCCGCCCGGTCACCGGTCAGCCGCCCGCCGCAACCGACGGCGTATTGACGCCGTGCATCTGCAGGAACTTGCGGATGTTGCGCGCCGCCTGCCGGATGCGCTGCTCATTCTCGACCATCGCGATGCGGACGAAGCCCTCGCCGTCCTCGCCATAGCCGACGCCCGGCGCGACCGCGACCTTGGCGTGGGTCAGAAGCTGTTTCGAGAATTCGAGGCTGCCCATGTCCCGCAGCGCGGGGGGCAGCGGCGCCCAGGCGAACATCGATGCCGGCGGACTGGGAATCTCCCAACCCGCGCGGCCGAAGCTTTCGACCATCACGTCGCGGCGCTTCTGATACAGGTCGCGGTTGCGCGCGACGATGTCCTGCGGGCCGTTGAGCGCCGCGCAGGCGGCTGCCTGGATCGGCGTGAAGGCGCCATAGTCGAGATAGGATTTGACGCGCGTCATCGCCGCGATCAGCCGCTTGTTGCCGACCGCGAACCCCATACGCCAGCCCGCCATCGAGTATGTCTTGGACATCGAGGTGAATTCGATCGCGACATCCTTCGCCCCCGGCACCTGAAGGATCGAGGGCGTCGGGTTGCCGTCGTAATACAGCTCCGAATAGGCGAGGTCGCTGAGCACCCAGACCTTGTTTTCCTTCGCCCAGGCGACGAGCCGTTCGTAGAAGGCGAGGTCGACCGCTTCGGCCGTCGGGTTCGACGGGTAGTTGACGACCAGGATCGACGGACGCGGCACGGTGAAGGCCATCGCGCGGTCGAGCGCCCGCCAGTAATTCTCGTCGGGGGTCGTCGGCACGCTGCGGATCGTCGCCCCGGCGATGATGAAGCCGAAGGTGTGGATCGGATAGCTGGGGTTCGGCGCGAGCACGACGTCGCCGGGCCCGGTGATCGCGGTGGCGAGGCTCGCGAGCCCTTCCTTCGACCCCATCGTCACCACGACCTCGCTTTCGGGGTCGAGTTCGACGTTGAAGCGGCGCGCATAATAATTGGCCTGCGCGCGGCGCAGCCCCGGAATCCCCTTCGACTGCGAATAGCCGTGAGCGTCCGGTTTCTGCGCGACCTCGCACAGCTTGTCGATGACGTGCTGCGGCGGCGGCAGGTCGGGGTTGCCCATCCCCAGATCGATGATGTCCTCGCCCGCCGCGCGTGCTGCCGCTCGCATCGCGTTGACTTCGGCGATGACATAGGGCGGCAAGCGCTTGATGCGATAGAATTCATCCTCGGACATGGGAACTGGAACAACTCCTTTTCGTTAAGTTCGGCCTTGACGCGAGCGGCAATCTCGCCAGCCGCATCGCGGCTTGTTATAGGCATAATATCGGCACTGACCAGCAGGAACGAGCATGAGCGACGCGGGCGGCAATACGGGCGGGGACGACAACGGCACGACGCCGAACCCCTTCATCCCCTCCCCCGACGACATGCAGCATTGGGCGAGCGTGATGGCCCGCGCGCAGCAGATGATGCTCGACCATGCGATGGGGCAGGCCGGGGCTGACAGGCAGACCGACAAGGATGGAAGCGCGGGCGCGGCGTCGCCGTTCGACCCCGCCACCTGGCTGGCAAACCCCGCGGCGCAGATGTGGGCCGAACAGAGCGCCAGGATGTGGGAACAGGGGGTGCAGTTCTGGTCGTCGCTCGCGACGCTGCAACCGCCCTTTGCGCCCGCGGCACCGGCCGACGCACCGAAGGACCGGCGCTTTACCGATCCCGACTGGACACAGAACCCGGTGTTCGCGCTGATTCGCCAGACCTACGGCCTGCTATCCGACCAGATGCTCGCCACCACCCGCCAGCTTTCGGGCCTCGACCCCGAAGCGCGCGCGAAGCTGGAGTTCGCGGCGAAGGCGACCGCCGAGGCGCTGTCGCCGACCAACCTTGCGATCACCAATCCCGAGGTCATCAAGCGCGCGGTCGAGACGCGCGGCGAAAGCCTGCTCAAGGGGCTGAAGCACATGCTCGCGGACCTCGCGCGCGGGCAATTGAGCCATGTCGATACCGACGCGTTCGAGGTCGGGGTCAATATCGCGACGACTCCCGGCAGGGTCATCCACGAAACCGAACTCTACCAGCTCATCCATTATGCCCCGACGACCGCGGAGGTCTTCACCGTCCCGCTCGTCATCTTCCCGCCATGGATCAACCGCTTCTACATCCTCGACCTCAACCCGCAGAAAAGCTTCGTGCGCTGGGCTGTCGATCAGGGATTGTCGGTGTTCATGGTGTCGTGGAAATCGGCCGACGCCTCGATGAAGGACGTGGTGTGGGACGATTATGTCGCGGCGCAGGTCGATGCGATCGACACGGTGCGCGACCTGCTCGGCGTGCCGCACGTCCATACGATCGGCTATTGCGTCGCCGGGACGACGCTCGCCGCGACGCTGGCGATGCTCGCGGCGCGGGGCGAGGCGGACAAGGTCAGGTCGGTGACCTTTTTCACCGCGCAGGTCGATTTTGAGCTCGCGGGCGACCTCAAGCTGTTCGTCGACGATAGCTATCTCGCGCTGCTCCAGCAGTTGTCGGCGCCGGGCTTCCTCGATGGGCGCTACATGGCGGCGACCTTCAACAGCCTGCGCGGCCGCGACCTGATCTGGAACTATGTCGTCAACAATTATCTGCTCGGCAACGACTATCCGCCCTTCGACCTGCTCTACTGGAACGGCGACACGACCAACCTGCCCGCGAAGTGGCACCGGCAATATCTGGTCGATCTCTATCGCGACAACCGCCTCGTCCTTCCCGGCAGCCTGTCGGTGTGCGGCACGCCCGTCGACCTCCGCAAGATAGAGACCCCCGCCTATATCCAGGCGGGACGGGAGGATCATATCGCGCCGCTCGCCAGCGTCTGGCGGCTGATGGACCATCTGTCGGGTCCCAGGACCTTCGTGCTCGCCGGATCGGGGCATATCGCGGGCGTCGTCAACCCGCCTGCGGCGCACAAATATCAATATTGGACCGGCGACAACGACGCCAAATCGCTCGCCGAGTTCGAGGCCGGCGCGACCGAGACCAAGGGAAGCTGGTGGCCGCACTGGATCGGCTGGATCTCGGCGCAGGACGGCAAGAAAACGGCCGCCAAGGGCGCGCGCATCCCCGGCAAGGGCAAGAAAAAGGCGATCGAGGATGCCCCCGGCCGCTATGTCAAGCAGCGGTAATATCGCGCGAATATAGCGGCCCCCGACAGGCGCCACGAATTTTTTGTGCAGCGCACAAAAAATCTCTTGAAATCGACGACTCCCTCCTATATTGTGCACTGCAACATAAAGGAGTTGTTTCGATGGCTACCAAGATGGACAGTGCTGAAAAGGCTTTCGAAGCCGCGACGCTGGAAACCGCCGCCAAGCCGGCGACTCCGGTTGCCCCGGCCGTGACCGCAGACGCCGCCCCGGCGCCCGCGAAGGCCGAAGCGCCCAAGACCCCGACCGTGAAGGCGAAGGCCAAGCCGGTCCAAAAGAAGGCCGCGAAGCCGGCCGTCAAGAAGGTCGCCCCCAAGAAGGCGGCTGCCAGGAAGACCGCCCCCAAGGCCGCGCCGAAGCCGGTCGCCGCCGCCACCAAAGGATTCAAGACCATGAACGACACCGTCAAGAAGTTCGCCGACGAAGCCAAGACCCGCGTCGAGACCCTGACCGCCGATTTCAACCAGCGCGCCAAGGATGCGATGGCGAAGTCGGGCAAGATCGCCGAAGAGGCCGCCGAGTTCAACAAGGCGAACATCGAAGCGATCGTCGAATCGGGCAAGATCGCGGCCAAGGGCTTCGAAACGCTGGGCCAGGAAGGCGTTGCCTTCGCCCGCAAGAGCTTCGAGGACACCACCGCCGCGCTGAAGGGCTACACCACCGTCAAGTCGCCGGCCGAGTTCCTGAAGCTCTATGCCGAGAACAGCAAGAAGGCGTTCGACGCCGCCGTCGCGCAGACCTCGAAGACCAGCGAGCTGGTCGTCAAGCTGGCGAACGACAGCTTTGCGCCGATCTCGAACCGCGTTTCGGTCATCAGCTCGAAGATGAAGGCAGCCTAAGGGCCTTTTTCTTCCCGGTTGGTGCGGGCACTCCCCCTCCTCTCCCCGCCCGCGCCGACACTCCCAAGACCGCTCGCTTCCTTTTCGGAAGCGGGCGGTTCTTGCTTTCGCCGGCCCTTGCGGCGCGGCGAATTAACCACCCCTCCCTCTTGCGATTCCGGCTGGGCTTGCGATATTCCCCCGATGATGCTTCCCGCTTCGATCCCGCATCTGGTCCACGCGATGGCGGACAAGGACGATGGCGCGCCCGGCACCCCCGGCGTCGGCATCGCGACGCGCACGCGCGCGAAGCCCAAGAAGCCGTCGATGTACAAGGTGCTGCTGCTCAACGACGACTACACGCCGATGGAATTCGTCGTGATGGTGCTCCAGCGCTTCTTCAACATGGACATCGAGCGCGCGACGCAGGTGATGCTGCACGTCCACCAGCAGGGCGTCGGCGTCTGCGGCGTCTTCAGCTACGAGGTCGCCGAGACCAAGGTCAACCAGGTGATGGACGCGGCACGGCAGAACCAGCACCCGCTGCAGTGCACGCTGGAGAAGGCGTAAACGGTTCATCCCCTCCCGCATGCGGGAGGGGCAGCGAGGGTTGCGAGCTTGCTCGCTACTCGCAGCGGGATGGGCTGCAATGCGCGCACCATTACCCTCTCCACTGCGACTAGAGCATCGAGCGTTAAATCTGACCCATCGTCCCGTTCGTGTCGAGCGCAGTCGAGACACCCATCAGCGTGGCGCAAGGTCGATGAGTGTCTCGACTTCGCTCGACACGAACGGATAAGGGGCGTTGCAGATTCATGGCACGCCGCTCTAGCGGCAAGCCGAAGGGGAAATCAACCGCCCGAACGCGCCGCCTGTTCGGCCCGGAGCGCGGGCGACGGCTCGCCTTTCAGCTCGCCATAGCGCAGCGGCTCGCCGCACCCCGGACAGATCGTCGCCGTCCCGACATCGGCGCCGCACGCGCGGTGCACATAGCGCATCGCCGGCCCGCCGCCCGTCTCGCCGGGCGTATAGGCCCAGCGCTCGGCCCAGCCGCGCAGGGCATAGAGCACGTCGAACAGATCCCTGCCCTTGGCGGTCAGCCGATATTCGTGGCGCGGCGGCCGGTCGCGATAGGCATGGCGCTCGATCACCCCTTCCGAAAGCAACCGCTTGAGCCGCGCCGAGACGAGCTGCGGCCCAAGGCCGGTGGTCGCGACGATCGTCTCGAACCGCCGCCGCCCGAAGAACAGCTCGCGCAGGATCAGCAGCACCGCCCGGTCGCCGAGCAGCTCGGCCGAGCGGCCGAGCGGGCAGAAGGTGTTCGACAGGTCGGTGCGTTTGGGCAAACTCTAGCCCCTCCTTCGTTCGTCATTCCCGCGAACCCGGGCACACCTTTATTATAACTCGGTCGGTGGTCGGCTGTGGGTTGTCGTTCACAAAGTCGAGAATTCCCATCAGTGAGCCGTGGAGGGTCGCGTGAACCTCGCCGCGCTTCTCGCCGGGATGTAGCACAATTTTGCCTACGAGCGAGCGAATGTCGCTTGAGGCATCGAGCCGCGCTTGCGGGTCTTTGAGCGTTTCCGTGAGCTTGGTAACCTTGCGCTTGTAGATTTCAGCAATGCCGGGATGGATATCGGGGATGCCCGCTGGCGCTTCGGCCAGCCGCGCGTTGACCTCATTCCGCTCGCGTTCCAGTTCAGCCATGCGCGCTTTCATAGACGGCTGATACAGCCCGTCCTCTATCGCGGCCATGATGCCCGCGACGGCCTTGTCGATCCGCGCCAGCCCTCTCCGGTCAGCTTCGATCTGAATGCGCCGCTCGCGGTTCTCTCGGTTGATATGCGTGGCATAGGCGGCAACGGCGGCGTCGATCTTGTCAGCCGACACCAGCCGCTCGGCAATGCCGGCGAGCGCCCGGCGTTCCAGCTCCTCGCGCCGGATCGTCCGGCCGTTGGTGCAGTTCCGGCTGCGATGATGACCAATGCAGCCGTAACGATCGGTCGTGACGATCGCATAGTTGCCGCCGCATTCGCCGCATTCGAGAAGACCCGACAGGAGATAGGCCGGACGCCGCAACCCATTGACGCTTCGTGCCTGGGCCGCTTCCTTGTGGCCCGCGTAGCGCGCGGCGAGTGCTTCCTGCTGATGCTTGACCGCGTCCCATAGCTCATTGCTGACGATACGCAGTTCGGGCGCCGCCTTGCGCACCCATTCCGATTCCGGGTTGAGCCGGGTGACGTCCTTGCCGGTGGTCGGGTCTTTCACATAATGTTTGTGGTTCCAGACCCGGACGCCGACGTAGAGTTCGTTGTTGAGGATGCCGAGGCCGCGGCGCGGTGTGCCGCGGATGCTGGTATCGCGCCACGGCTTTCCAGAAGGCCCCGCTATGCCATCCGCGTTGAGGTCGCGCGCGATGGCGATCGGGCTTTTTCCCGCCGCAAATTCGCGAAAGATGCGTTCGACGATCGACGCCTGCGCCAGATCAATTTCACGCTCGCCGCGAACCAGCTCGCCTTCGCTGTTCAGGCGCCGCACCATGCGGTAGCCATAGCCGACCGCGCCAGCGGAAAAGCCCCTCTCAACCCGCCCGCGCAGGCCGCGATGCGTTTTCTTCGCAAGGTCTTTCAGGAACAGCGCGTTCATCGTGCCCTTGAGCCCGACATGAAGCTCGGAGATTTCACCTTCGGCGAGGGTGATGAGCGGCACCCGAGCGAACTGGAGATGCTTGTAGAGCGTTGCGACATCGGCCTGATCGCGCGACACGCGGTCGAGGGCTTCCGCCAGTACAATATCGAATTTGCCCGCCTGCGCATCGGCCAGCAGCCGCTGGACACCGGGACGCAGGATCATGCTCGACCCTGAGACGGCGGCATCTTCATAGATACCTTCGACCTGCCATCCCTCGCGTGTCGCACGCTCGCGGCAGAGGCTAAGCTGATCGGCGATCGACGCCGCATTCTGCTGGTCGGAGGAATAGCGGGCATAAAGCGCAGCACGGATCATGGCGTTTCCCCCTTCTGTCACGCAGCTTTGGTCAGCATGAAATCGACGTGGACCGCATCATAGGGAAAGACAATGCCGCGCTCGGCACGGTCGATCACCCCGGCCGCGAGCAGCGCCTGGACATCGCCATGCACCGCCTTGACGTCGCGCCCGACGCGCCGCGCGGCTTCGCGGATCGACATCACGCCTTGCCCCGTCATCGCCTGAAGCAGTTCCCAGCGTTTGCGCGTCAGCGTCTGCCAGAGCAGGTCGGTCGACCCGAAGGAATAATGCGCGCCCTGCGCCTTGCCCTCGAACGCCGCCAGCGCACGGGCTTCGACCGCTTCGCGCGAAGCGACGGATAGCGTCACGATGTTCATTCGGGTTTCCATTTGTCCACGTCCTTCCAGAAGTCCGCCAGCAAGGCTGCCGGTGTGGTGAAGGCATAGGGCGTCTCGCGCTTGCCGACATGGCGGTGATCGCCTTTGCCGGCCTCATTGTCGTAGCGCAGCACGCAGATGCCGCCGACGACATAAGCGAGGGCATATTTGAGATCATGGTTCGACCCCGGCACGCGTCGCGGCACGCGCCATATCCGCAATTCCACGAACGCCTCGGCGCCGAGTTGATGACGCTCGTGAAGAAGCGGCTCCGCCTTCATGTTGGATTTTCTACCAACGATCAGCCCCGTTGTCAATGACTCCATCAACCTTTGTCGATGGGATCATTGTCATTGGCGGCGCACAGCGCACGAATATGCTCGCGCGCGATGTGGCGGCCGATCGCCTCGGCGATGCGTGTCAGCGCGGCATCGACCTCGGCGGCGCGCAGCACGGGCGCATTATCGTTGGTTGGAACGATGCCTCGTTCGGGCTGCGCATCATCCTCGTGCATCGCCGGTCCCCGCGTCATCATCATTATCCGCACGATAGGCGGCGGGGTTGGCGACCCAGCGGTCGATAGCGGATTCGTGCCATCCGGCCCCGTGGACGCCAAGCTTCTGCTGCCGCGGGAAGGTGCCCTCGGCGATCTTGCGATAGATGGTCGAGCGCGACAGTCCGGTGCGATCTTGGACGGTCTTGATACGGATAATTCGTTCGGGAGCGGGCACGGGGACTACCTCCAACACCTGATGGTTAATGACGCCCCTTGCGGACAGACTTCAACGGTCGAGGCCCGCCGTTCAAGTGCTTCTTCGCTGCCGCTCGGCGCAATCGAAGCATAGGATGCAAAGACAAAAGATAGCCCACAATAGCGCATAAACGGCAGCGCGCGGCGCGAAGAGGCAGGAATAGGAAAGCTTCGCGCACAATAGCATTGGTTCATACAGGTGGTGCGAATGGATAATCGCTTTGCGGCGCCGGTTCGAATCATACGCAGACTCTAGCATTCGGTGGTCTGCCCGCCGCGAACCAGTCTGCGTCAGCCTGTCCGGCCCGTGCAACAGAGGAGGCATTGCTGTGCCGATCGGGGCACGTATCGACGCCGCGGTGCCGATAGCTCTTGCCAAGGACCGGAGATTGGCTGAAGATTCCAGCAATGCGCACCGACGTCTATCATCTACCAGCCGCGAAGCAGCGCGAGCTTGAGCGCATCGTCGAGATATTGTTCGACGAGTTCGGCCAGGCGACCGAGAATGCGACCGGGCGCCGCAAGGGCGCGCGCATTCTCAAGATCGTCCTGTTCGGCAGTTACGCGCGCGGCGATTGGGTCGATGCACCCGCATCGGCAAACCAGTATAAGTCCGACTATGACATCGTCGTCATCGTCAGCCAGAAGGAATTGACCGACCGCGCCGCCTATTGGGCGAAAGCCGAGGAGCGGCTCATTCGCGCCTATACCATCGAGAAGACGCTAAGGACGCCGGTCAATTTTATCGTCCATTCGCTGCATGAGGTGAACGATGGCCTCGCGCACGGTCGCGTCTTTTTCATGGAGGTTGCCAAGGACGGCATTGCGCTTTACGAAGCCGATGGCCGGGAACTGGCGACGCCGAAGCCGAAGACGTCAGAGCAGGCGCTGGAAACAGCGAAGGAATACTTTGAGGACGGCTTCCCATCGGCAATGAAGCGGTTCGAGATTGCCAGATTCGACATTGAACGCGGCTTTCTTAAAGATGCTGCGTTCGACATGCACCAAACGGTCGAGCGCCTTTACTCCTGCCTTCTACTCACGGCGACATTCTACACGCCCTATAACCACAATATTGCCTTCCTCCGATCACTCGCTGAGGGGCTGGACCGACGCCTCTACGGTATCTGGCCAGAGAATAATCGCCGCGAACGCGCAATGTTTCAGAAACTGAAGGAAGCTTACACCAAGGCGCGCTATTCAAAGCATTATCGGATCAGCGAGGAAGAACTGGCCTGGCTCGGCGAGCGCGTCGAGGAACTTGGCTGCGTCGTCCATCAAATCTGTTCGGACCACATCGCCACATTGGCAAAAGCGGTACACCAATAGCTCTCTCCCGAGGCTCCGGCGTTTCTGGCATGGTGTCATGCACGGGATAAAATGACCAGAGACGTTCCAGCGGGATTGTCCCGCCCGCATCATTCAGGCCCGGCCGATGGTCGAACAGTCGGCGCACGCCGCGCGGGCGGCACGCAACGGACACCGCTCGCACATCTGCGCGGCCACCCAGCAATGCAATTCGACGCGGGCGCGGGAGGGATCAATGAGAGGTAAGCATTGCGCCGAACGAGATGAGCGCCAGCAGGCCGACCGGGACGAAGGTCGCAAACGATGAGATGTCCTCGCCGGTTACCGCGAAACGGGCTTCGTTCGCCAGTGCGGCGGCCGAAGCCATGGGAGGCTTGTGGTTCTCGCCAGGACGAACCGGACCGTCGGCCGGATGAGCGTTGGAACGGGCAAATGCATTCGTTGACATAATCACTGTCCTTCAAGGCGAGACATGTCGCCAATGGATAAATGGGATCGGCGCAGCCCGGCCGTTCGGTCGGACGCGCGGCTCACGGTCGCGGAAATCAGCCGAATAGCCACCACAGCGCAGTGGCCGCCGCCGTGACGGGAAAGAAGAGAAGCACGGACAGCGCGGCGATCGACGGGTAGAGCTTGTCGCCATGGTCGCGATAAAATGCGGCCAGCTTGCCTGATAATCGTTCGTCGGCGGCAATCACCGCCTTGTCGATCGGCGGCAGGGCGGGGAATATCTCGATCAGCCGCGCCAACTCCTGCTCACCGAGCCGAGGATAACGGGCGAGCAGATTTTCGGTCTCTTGCGTCCTCTGTGACGCTCCCCGCAAACGGGAATAAGCTCTGGTTGCCATGTCTGGAATCTCCTTTGCGCAGCATTAGCGCCCGCGCGGGCGTGGCTGCATGGGTGGGAAAGGGTTTGCCCTGCATCGGAAGAGGATATGAGCCGCGGCCGCGGAGGACCGCATTCGCGCTCGGATGCATGCACCGGACGCAGCCTGGCACGGCGTGCGTCCGGCTAAGCGCCAATCAGTAGGCGCCCACAGTTCCAGAATTTAAGAGAAACAGACATTGTGCCCCTTAGATAGGGGGCAAATATGCATTATCAAGCTCACTGGTAGATAAAAAGAGCGCGACGCTCTTCCACTTGTGTGACAGCACATAAATCGCAAGCCATAACGTCCGAATAATCGATTCTTTTCCGGCCGGCCGGTCAATATTGCGGTATTGGATCAATTGTCCACAAATAGACCATCTCTCGGCGGCTTGCCGAAACTCCGTATTTCTGACACAATCCCCGTTACAGGATGGAGAGACTGGCGGCCATCCCGAGGAACGTCCTGCCAGGCATCATGTAGGTTCGGCCACCGCGGTCGGGCAGTTGCTGTAAGCCGCTAGGGCGGCACAAGAACAGCGGACACCGCTTGCACATCCGCGCTCGACGCGTGGACCGCTGGTGTGTGAGCTGCAAATGACTATCCCAACGAACGACGTCTACGCGCGCGAGGTCGTGATGGCGCGCGTCGGCCATCTGATCCGCCGCAAGCAACAGGAGATCGAGCGCATCACGCGCATCCTGCGCGCCTGTTTTGATCCCGAACAGGTGCAAGCGCCCGAGCCGGGCCAGATCAGACGCATCATCCTGATCGGCCCCTATGCACGGAAGAGCTGGTATGAAGATCGGCGCACGATCGATTTCTCCGATTACGAACTGTGGATCGTCGTCAACCATCCGCTGTTCAAGGAAGAGTGCTGCTGGAACCGTGCCCGCAACGTGATCCAGCGCGAGATAGGCAACCGCTGCGCTGTCGCCCTCGACCTTTACTCCAAAGCCGACGTTCGCATCGCGAAAGCCGAGCGCGACACCTTCATCCTCGACCGGATCGAGGCGGGCATCACCCTCTATCGTGCCTCGCGCCATGCGCCGCTCCATCCCCGCGAACGGAGGCGCTGACCATGATGCACCTCTATAATCGGCGGATCGAAGCGGTGGAACTCCTGCCTCCGCTTCCACGCGCCCTGTTTCTGCTCCACAATTTTTTCGGCCTCGATGTCGATGTATTGGCCGAGCGGATCGGTACGGATCGCGACACCATCGCTGCTTGCCTTGTCGACGCGCGCGCGATCGTTCGTGCGCATGTCTGCTATAGCGAACCGGTCCCCTGCGTTGGGCCGGCGACTGCCGCCTTGCAGGCGCGGTTGCGGCAGGACTATCGGCGCTCGCTCGAATCCGCTTTCGCTGAGAGCGGCTATCGGGGCGAGATCATATGGCCCAACCCGATCGCCGACATCCGGGCCGACCAGGACGCGGCGGCTGCGTCCCTCGTCCCGCAGCTACCGGCCGCACTGCGCCGAGCGGTCGCCCGCTCGCACCGGGCCGGCGTCGCCACGGTCGATCTCTGGCGCACCGTGTTGCGGTGGCGCCGGTATCGGCGCGAGCGTCTGCTACGTGTCACGGAAGCACTCCGATGCGCGGGGTGGCAGCCGTTCGACGAATGGCTGGCGGAGTGCCTGATGCCGGGTCGGCGCTATCCGCATGGCTATGCGGAACATCGGCGGCGTCGGCGTCCCTTACCCGACGAAAGACCGCCGACAGAAGCCGAAAGGAACGGCGAAGAGGTCGCCGACACGGTGCAGATTCCCGAGCCGCTGGCCAGTCAGCCCGAACGCACGCGGCAGGTCTGGATATTGTTCAACTGCTACGGCCGTTCATCCGAAGAGATCGCGCGGCGGCTCGGCATCAGCCGCAGACGCGTCAAACGCCTTCGCGAACAGGCCGATTATGCGATCATCGGCATGAGCCATCCGTCGCTTGGCGAACGCATAAGGTTTGACGTCATGGTCATGCGGCTCGGCCTGCAACTGAAATGGGAAATCATTCGGTCCGCTTTTCTATGAATGGGCGGATACAACATCATCGCGCGCTTGAAGCGACGACAACATCTGTGCATGTCATGTTTAGCAATAGATCCCTAATAATACTGCGCCGATGGAGACAGAAATGGACGATCAGGAATCGCTGGTAACGCTGACGGCCGACATCGTCGCCGCGCATGTCAGCAATAATAATGTCGCGGTCCCCGACTTGCCGCTTCTCATCCAGACCGTGCACGGCGCCCTTACCGGACTTGGCGAGACCGCGGAGCCCGAGATCGAACAGAAGCCCGCCGTGTCGATCCGCGCGTCAGTGAAGCCCGATTACATCGTGTGTCTTGAGGACGGCCGTAAGCTCAAGATGCTGCGCCGCCACCTGATGACGCGCTACGGCATGACACCCGACGACTACCGCGCCAAGTGGAACTTGCCGGCAGACTACCCGATGGTTGCACCGAACTATGCCGAACAGCGCAGTGCGCTGGCAAAGAAGATCGGCCTCGGCACCAAGGGACGTGGCGGCGGCCGCAAGAAGACCATCTCCCTCTTCAAGAAATAGCCGTCAGCCTTCGGCAGCCTGGCTGTCGAGTGCATCGGCGATCATCGCTGCAAGCGATTCCTCGGCACGGATGCGGACAACCGCATCCTTGCTGTCGAGGTCGCGCCGTATCCATTGCGGCGCGCGTTCGATCACCCGAAGAACGGTATTTGCCAGTTCCTGTGTCATGGGACGCCTATGGCAGCCCGGCCGCCATCGGGCAATGTTGCCGGCGTAATATGGGACGCGTTCATCGATGCCCAGACGGCAAGGGAGTCACGCCAAAAGCCGGCGTCACAACGCTGTTCCAGACGTCCAGTCCGGACGGCCCGCCGCGCTTCACTTCGATCTCGGCCAGCGTTTCGCAAGGTTGCCGGATCAGGACCGGAACGAAGCGCATGTGCAGCTTTGGCATTATGACATCGCGCGCCGGGAATGTTTGATGGAATCCCCTCAGGCTCGGGTCGAGGCGATGATGCAAATAAGGGTCGTGCCAGCCTTCGGCGTCGGCGAACAAGTCTCTCACTCGATCATCGACAATATCCTCGACGCGCGCCTCGACTTTCGAGGCCTCGGAACCCGCCAGAACGACGCCCGGAAGGAACGGCAGGATCGCCGCGTCCCAGCGTTGGAGCGCTAGGGTTGCATCGATGATGAGAAAGGGCGGCGCGCAGACCATGCATGACCGGCGGCAGCATCAGCGTCAGGGTCGCGCTTGAAAGCGATCGTCCGCATTGTTCGCCTGCCCTGATCGGGCACTTCGAGGACCACCGATCCGAACAGGCCAAAACTCCAGATCTGCAGCAGGTCGAGCATTCGCGTCATCATGGAGCAGACGGCGAGGCAGCGGCCGTGTGCGTCGTGGGCAGCGAAGGTCTCGCGCAGCAGATGGGCGAGTTTCGGGACGACCGCGCGGACACGGGCCTCATAGACCGGAGACATTGGCCGCGTGAGAACCCACTGCGCATATCGTTCGAGATAGGCGGGGTCGGTGTTTTCGCGGGCAAGAAAGCCAAGCTGGTCATAGAAACCGAACCTATCCGGATCGATCCCCGACACTTCAAGATCGGCCGTCAGCAATGCGTGCTGCCCGACGGTGAACATCGTGTGCCTTTCGTTATCGACCATCGCCTTGTCCTCGTGCCGGGACGGGTGAAGAACGTTCATCCCGGGCGGCCTCCTGTTCGGCTTCGAACGCCCGCTTGCCTTTGCGTTGCCAGCGGACCAGCGCGTAATCGCGATCCTCGCCGCGGAGCTTGTCCGCGACCGCCAGGAAGGCGCCGTAGAGCGTGGCGCGATCGTCGCCGGCCAGATCGACAAGCCCCGCCTTCACGACGAGACCGCCGAGTTCGATTAATTGCTTCGTGCGCTCGCGGCGCTTCACGACCCATTCGCGCATATCGGTCCGAGCCTTTCGTGCCTCAACGCGATGCCGCGCCGCCTTCGAGCGGTAGAGTGCCTTCCGGCTTCTGTTCAGTTCGCGGCGCAGGCTTTCGCGCCTTACCTTGAAAGAAGGCCGCGCCCGCCTTGCGCCAGGCCTCCTTCGCGCCAGCGTCTTTCGTCGCGACGACACCGAGCAATGCGCCGGCGAGCATGTCAGCATCGAGCGCGTCGGCCCCGGTTGCTGCGACCAGTTCGCCAAGCTGGCGCACACGCCGTTCCTTGAGAGTCTTCGCCTTGTCTGCGAGCGCCTTCAGCTCTGACTCAAAATCGCGGGGTTTTCGCATCGCAAGTCTCCATTGAGTGTCGATGCGACCATGATAGAAGAGTGACACCGGTGATGCAGTAGTGTCGCCGGGACAGCCTGACACCACCTGGTCCCTGCGAAGAATTTATTCGAGAAGGGCGCGCTTATACGTCGTGCCGACGTGGCTTTTGAAGTGTAGATGGATTGCCGCAATGGCAATCTATCACTTCTCGGTCAAAGTCATCAGCCGCGCCGCGGGTCGTAGCGCCGTGGCAGCCGCCGCCTATCGGTCCGCCGATCGGCTGCACGACGAGCGGCTCGATCGCGCGCATGACTACACCAACAAGTCTGGCGTCGTGCACAGCGAAGTGCTGCTTCCCGAGAACGCGCCCGATGAATGGCGCCACCGCGAGCGGCTGTGGAATGACGTCGAAGCGTTCGAGAAGCGCAAAGACGCGCAGCTATCCCGCGAGGTCGAGTTCGCCATCCCGCGCGAGCTGACGGAGCGCCAAGGCATCGAACTGGCCCGCGACTTCGCACAAGCGGAGTTTGTCGAACGCGGCATGATCGCGGATTTGAATGTGCATTGGGATATCGGCGCGGACGGCATGGCGAAGCCGCACGCGCATGTCATGCTGACCATGCGCGAGGTCGGCGGGGATGGGTTCGGCGCGAAGGAGCGCGACTGGAACCGCACCGAGCTTGTCGAGCAGTGGCGCGAGCGTTGGGCCGATCATGTCAACGCTCGCCTCGCCGAACTCGACATTGACGCCCGGATAGATCACCGTTCGCTGGAAACGCAGGGCATCGGCCTTGAACCGCAGGACAAGATCGGCGCCGCAGCTTCGCGCATGGGTGAGCGCGGGTTGGAATCCGAACGCATCGAGGATCATCGCGCCATTGCGCAGCGCAACGGCGAACGCATCATCGCGGAGCCGCGCGTCGCGCTCGATGCGATCACGCACAGCCAAGCCACATTCACGCAGCGCGATATGGCGATGTTCGTGCATCGGCACACCGACGGGAAGGATCAATATGACCGGGCAATGAGCGCCGTTCGCGCGGCGCCCGATCTTGTCGCGCTCGGCAAGGACGGACGCGGTGACGATCGGTTCACATCGCGTGAGATGATCGACACCGAACAGCGCTTGCAGCGTGCCAGCGAACTGATCGCGGAGCGCGAACGGCATCGCGTCGATGAGAAGGCACGCGAAGCGGCGTTGGCGCAGGCGGAAGCACGCGGCTTGTTGCTGGCCAGCGAGCAGCGCGCGACGTTCGATCATGTGACGGGCGAGCGGGATTTGAGCCTCGTCGTCGGCTACGCCGGGACCGGCAAGAGCGCGATGTTAGGCGTGGCGCGCGAGGCATGGGAGCGCGCCGGGTATGAGGTGCGCGGTGCGGCGCTGTCGGGCATTGCAGCCGAAGGGTTGGAGCATGGTTCGGGCATCGCCTCGCGCACCATTGCCAGCCTTGAATATGGGTGGTCACAGGACCGCGACCTGCTCACTTCGCGCGATGTTCTGGTGATCGACGAGGCGGGCATGGTGGGCACGCGCCAGATGGAGCGCGTGCTGTCCCATGCCGCCGATGCCGGCGCCAAGGTCGTGCTGGTGGGCGATCCGCAGCAGTTGCAGGCGATCGAGGCGGGCGCGGCGTTCCGCGCGATCCACGAGCGCCACGGCGGCGTCGAGATCACCGAGGTGCGGCGTCAGCATGAGAGCTGGCAGCAGCAGGCCACGCGGCACCTTGCCACGGGGCGAACCGGCAAGGCCATCGATGCCTATGCGACACGCGGCATGGTCCACGCCGCCGAGACGCGCGAGGCGGCGCGCGGTGAGCTGATCGAGCGCTGGGATCGCGACCGGCAGGCGGACCCCGGCGCCAGCCGGATCATCCTTACCCACACCAATGCCGAGGTGCGTGAGCTTAACGAAGCGGCGCGCGATGCGATGCGCGCCAGCGGAGATCTTGGCGCGGACGTTCACCTCAAGGTCGAACGCGGCGACCGGGATTTTGCGGCGGGCGACCGCATCATGTTCCTGCGCAACGAACGCAGCCTTGAGGTCAAGAACGGCACGCTTGGCACCATTGAGCAGGTGAACCGGCAGGGCATGACCGTCCGCACGGATGACGGGCGCAACGTCGCGTTCGACGTGAAGGACTATCGCGACCTCGATCATGGCTATGCCGCCACGATCCACAAAGCGCAGGGTTTGACCGTGGATCGTGCCCATATGCTCGCGACACCGGGGGGTAACAGCCACCTGGCTTACGTCGGACTGTCGCGGCATCGCGAGCGCGCTGATCTCTATTATGCGCGCGAGGACTTTGCCAATCAAAATAGGCTTGTACGAGCCCTGTCGCGCGATGGCGCGAAGGACATGGCGAGCGACTATGCGGTCCGCGATCCGGCGCAGCAGTTCGCCGAGCGGCGCGGCATCGGCGTCCGCGAGCGCGTTGTCGAGATGGTCAAGGCCGTGCCCGAGAAGGCGCGCGGCATGTTCGATGGGTTGCGCCTCTCGCTGCCTGGTCAGCAGCGCGATCAGGGGATGTTCGCGGGCTTTCGCCCGCCGGAACGGAAGAATGAGCAGGCGCAGGCCGCGCCCTCCCATGCGTCCAGCCAGCGCCGCGCCGTCGAACGCTACGCCCGCGCGGCGAACGAGATCAATCGGATGCGCGACCGGGGCTTGCCGGTGCTGCCTCACCAGCATGACGCCCTGAACAGGGCGGGAGAGGCGCTGGAGGCGATCCGGCCCCATGCCTCCACCGATTTGGGCAATGCCTTCCAGCGCCAGCCGGAACTCATCCATGAGGCCGCGGAAGGGCGCGGCCAGGCCGCGGTACGTGCGATGAACAAGGAAGCCGAACTGCGCGCCGACCCATTCCAGCGCGCTGACCGCTTTGTCGAGGGCTGGCAGCAGCTTCGGCAGGCGCACGAGGACTTGCGCCGCGACGGCGACCTTCGGGGCGCGAAGCGGGTCGGTCAGGAACTGGCGGGCATGGCGAAAAGCCTCGAACGTGACGCGCAGATGGAATCGCTGCTCCGCGGGCGGCGGCACGAACTCGGCATCGGAACGAACATGGGCCGCGACGTCGCGCACGACCTTGCGGCGTCGGTGCCGATTGACCGCGCCCGCGACCTTGGCATGAGCCGATAGGAGGAAGATATGGACGACGACAGAAAGCTACCCCGACTGCCCTATGACGATCCGGACCCCGATCCGGCAACACGGGCGTTCAACCGGCTCGAAGGCGAAATGGCGATGATGCGCCGCGCGGTCGAACATCTGGCGACCGAGAAGGCCGAAATCGATATCCCCGATTACAGCAGCACGCTGACCGAGATGGCGAAGCGGCTTGTCGCGATCGAGGGCAAGCCCGCCATGACGATCACTCCCGAGGATATGGCGGCGCGGATCGCGGCAGCGGCCACGGAGGCACGGCGCGAAGACCTGGCAACGCTCGCCGAGGCGAAGAAGCAGCATGGCGAGGCGGCACACGCCTTGCGGGCCTTGGTGGGAACCGCCTCCACAATCCGTGAACAGCACCGCCACCTCAAATGGGCGGCCGCTAGCGGCTTGCTCGCCGGTTGCCTCCTGTGGGCGGTGCTCCCCGGGTTCGTGGCGCGCATCCTTCCGACAAGCTGGCATCTGCCCGAACGCATCGCCGCGCGCACTGTGCGCGAGCCGACTCTATGGGAAGCGGGAACCCGGATCATGCACGCCGACAGCCCTGCGGCGTGGCAGGCCATCGCCGAGGCCGCCGAGATGCGCCGTTACAACCGCGAGGCCATTGACGCTTGCGTGCAGCAGGCCGCCAAGGCCAAGCAGCCTGTGCGTTGCACGATCAGGGTGAGGAGGCAGCCTTGATCGAACCGCCATCGGCAAGCCCTGACGCGTCTTTCTCGTCAGAACGTTCATATGCGACGAATGGTCGATGAGGCTAGCGAATGCATTATCTTCGGTCGAGCTCCGCCCACCTTGATCCACATCAGCGGACTGCCGCGGCCATCGGCCGTCAGGCCTAGTATTTGCCATCTGCCAACACCAGATAAAGCGTATCGCATCCTATGCTTCGAGCGCCAGTGCGACTGAGAGATGTCTTCATACTCCCGCTCGTTTACGGAGCCGGGCCATGCCAACTGTATCGACTTTTCCGAGAATTTCGCCTCGACTCGTCGCTTCCTTTCATAAGGATCTGAGATATCCCTCATCGCGGGGGGAGGAGCAACGATCCGCCGTCGAGAACTGGGAAAATGAAGGCGGTTATTTCCCCCGGTTCCTGTCGTTACAGAATTCGGCCACCACGGTTGTTACCGACCCGGACCCTCTGGCCACAGAGATAGATCGCTTGACCAAAACTCTCGCCAGCGATTTTGCAAATGGGCGTGTAGGGAAGCGATATAATACCTATCAGCACCGCTCGCGAGTGATCCGCCAATTGACGGCTTGCCGGACGGCGATGCGCCTTGGTGCTCGATAACACGGATCAAACAGTCGCCGCCGCCGTCAATCACCCTACCAGTCGGGAAGCCTGCACCTTCCCGCCAAAGATGTTATTGCCGCGGTATATTGTCCGCTATGGCAACGATCCCGTTTGACAAGACACTTTTGCCGCCGTGTCGAAGCTTTGTTTCGACCGGAACCATACCAGCGGCAATCACGGAAGTGACATGGCACGGATTGTCAATCAGCCCTTCTTCCAGCGCCATTGCTACAAGGTGGGCGCTATTGCGCGAGCGTGTCTTCAACTTGAGGTGATTGATGTGTGACTCGACCGTGCGTGAAGTAATTTCGAGCACCCGCGCTATCTCCTTCGCGGAGGCACCCGAGGCAACGAGGGTCAGAACTTCGAGTTCGCGCGCCGTCATAGGCTGCATTAATATATCCGGCATGATTTACCTCCGGCGATCGCTCTTGCTGGGTCCTCAGCAAATTTGCGATCCTGGGCAGGCCCACGTGCGGGAATTGCGATTTCCCTTGTTCGACTGCGACTCGGAGTGCGCCGACCAGCCCTTGTAGCCCTTCATCAATATTCATTCAACGGATAAAGTTGTCCAATATATACAATATTTTACTTGAAAAGCCACTTTTCACGCCACCCTCGAAATGAAAAGTGCTTGGTTCCCAAAATTTCGCGCATCAGACACGGTGCGCGATTAGAAATATTCATAGGTAAAAATACAGACGTATTCGCCTAAGTTGTAACATGAATGATATAGTGACATAAAAAACTGTCGTGCATTCATAACAACGGCAAAATCTTAATTGGATGATCTTGTGTATATAAAGCGTATATATTGATCATGTATAAATCCATATAAGCATTTTGTAATTTTTGTGAGTTTTCGATTCCGATTCATCAAGGGATCGGATTTTTGCTCGAATATCGGGCATAGGAAGCCGGACATTCCCGGAAATCACTTAAAACCAAGGAAATTCGATATGCGTCATTCATTGCTTCTTGCCTCGGCCGCCGTTGCTTTGGTCGGTTTCAGCGCAGCCCCCGCCTCGGCGGAATCGCTCAGTGTGCAGGGCGTCGTTGCCCCCTATTGCAACGTCAATCTGACCAATGTCTCGAGCGGGACCGCCTCGATCGCGTTCACCGACAATCAGAAGGTCGCGAACCTGCGCCTTTCGTGCAATGCCGCTTCGGGAACGAAGATGGTCACCGATCCGCTCAATGGTGACCTGCTCAGCGCAGCTGGCAATCGCATCAACTATGCGATGACACTGAAGTCGCCCACGAATGCCAACTTCGTGATCAACGAAACCGATACGGCGCCGGGCAATGCCGAAGCCGTCGGCCTCTTCACGCGGCAGCAGGCCGGCTATGCACAAAGCGTCGCCAATGGCCTTCCACTTGAGCTCTGGCTCAATGTGAACGTCGAAAATGCCAATACCCAGCCGGATTTCTCGACCCCCAACGTGTTCCCGGCTGATGCGGCGCCTGCTGGCACCTATACCGAGGTGTTCAGCTTCACCGCTTCGTCCATCTGATCGGACGGGTAATGCATGGGATCGCCCCCACGGGCGATCCCATGCTGCATTTTGGTGCCGGGGGCAGACTCATGCGTATCGCATATCCACTTTGGGCCGCGGCCATCGGGCTTCTCGCCATAGCCCAGCCGGCGCATGCGCAGGGCTATCAGATTCAGCCCATGCTCGCGACGATCCGTCCGACGGGTCCCGATTCCCGGCTGACATTGTCGATCAAGAATACCGGCGAAGTCCCGATCATGCTCGAAATGATCCCCTTTCGTGCGAGCGTCAACGAGACCGGAACGCCGACCCGGGTACCGGAGGACAAGGATCTGCTGGTCTATCCCGCGCAGACCGCCATCCCCCCGGGGCGCGAACAGACCGTGCAGATACGCTATATCGGCGACGCCGCACTCGCCGAGGCCCGGATGTATGGCGTGCGTGTGGCACAATTGCCGATCGATTTCCGCACCGGCGCCGCGAAGGGCGGCGCCAACGCACAGGCGGATGTAAAGGTCAGCTTCAACTTCCTCAGCCACATCATCGTATCGCCGGAGTCCGCGAGATCCGATATCGTCGTCGAGGTCGTCGAACATAAAGCCGACGGCGGGCTGACACTGCGGCTCCGCAATCCCGGGACGGGTATTGCGGTGCTCAACTCGGCGCGCTGGACCTTCACCGACGCCAGCGGAAAGAGCGTGGAGCTCGATACCGACCATGTTCAACTCGGAGATTTTTCGGCGCTCTTGCCGCACCAGGACCGGCTGGCCTCGGTCGCCGCTAAGGATGTCCCCGGATTGACGGGCACGATTACGTCCAAGCTGGAAATACCGTGACGCATGGGGCACTCGCTGCGATACTTCTCGATCTGCCTGTGCGGATCGATGCTCGGCGCCGTGCCAGACCCGGCATCCGCCGCCGGTCAAACTGCGGACACCGGGCTTGCCGTCGTCGCGGACTCAGTCGGAACCGCGCCCATTCCGGCTGGCGGCCCTTCGACCCGGGTTCCGCTCGACGTGCCGCTGATGCTGAACGGCAAGTTCCTCGGAACCATTTCCGTCGCGGTTGATGGTAAGGGCGATGGCGAGATCGACGCCAGGCGCTTGATCGAGCTTCTTGGCCCAGTCGTCACCCCGAAGATCAAGGGTTTGATCGAAGGCAGCATCGCAGGACGCAATATTGTGCCCTTCGACGCGCTCGACGGCGACGGGCTGAGCATCGCCTTTGACACGCTGAGCCTGAGCGTCACCGCGACCTTGCCGACCGACGCCACCAGCGCAACCGCGGTGCGCGTGGTCGAGCGTGACGGCGCGCCCGTCCCGCAGACCTTCGATCAGCCCGCCGGTTTTGCTGTTGGCGCCAATATCTCCGCGACCCAGCGCTATGTTCATGACCAGGGTCAGGGCTTCCAGCCACTCAGCGTCGATGTCGACGGCATCATGAACATTGGCGGCTTCGACGGCGTAACCGTGACCGGCGGGATGCGTTATGACGGCAACAATCGCGAACATCGGTGGGAGCGCCGCGAGATTCGCGCCACGCGCGATTTCTACGATAGCGCGGTTCGTGCCACGCTCGGCGAGTTTACCCCGGGCAGCACATCATTCCAGGGTTCGGGGCGCATCCTCGGCTTCGGCGTGGAACGGGCCTTCTCGACGATCCGTCCCTTTCAGAACGTCCGCCCGATCGGCCGCCAGGACTTTGTTCTCGATCGCGAGTCCAGCGTCGAGGTCTATGTCAACGATATCCGCGTCCAGACCCTCAGGCTTGCTGCCGGCCGCTACGATGTCGGCGACTTCCCGTTCGCTGCGGGGCCGAACAGCGTCAGGCTGGTCGTCGACGATGTCGGCGGCCGCCGCGAAATTCTCGACTTCAACATCTTCAGCGGCGCCGATCTGCTCAATCCGGGGGTCACGGAATTCGGTGGCGCAATCGGACTTCGCGAGGGTGACACGCGGCTACATTATGGATCGCCCGCCGCGACCGGCTACATCTACCGCGGCATTTCCGATGCTCTGACGTTGGGGGTCAACGCGCAGGCGACGAGTTTCTCGATGCAGGCCGGCGGATCGGCGCTATGGGGCTCGCCGCTCGGCTTCATCCAGGTGGAGGCCTCGGCGAGCCGGAGCCTCAACGGCTTCGGGTTCGGAACCGCGCTTTCATTCGATTATCGCGGCGAATTCTCGCTGCTGCGCGAGCGCGATCTGCGACTGAACATCTCTTCGGTGCTGCGTAGCACCAATTTCCAGGATGCCTTCACGCGCGAAGCCCGCAATCTCCAGGCATGGCAGTCGGCGGCGCTGCTCCAGTGGCGCGCGCCGTTCGAGATCAGCATGGGGCTGGGCTATGGCTATACGAAGATGCGCGGCGACGGGCGCGATATCCAGCGGTTCGATGCGAATATCGGACGCACTTTCGGGCGGTTCAGCGTGAACAGCACCGCGTCGCATATCAACGACGACCGTGGCAGCGACTGGCGCGTGTCGGTCGGCGTCTCGGTCCGCCGCGGCCCGGGCTGGTATGGCGATGTGCGTTACGACAGCAGCACGAAGCGCAAGGAGGTCGAGATCAGCCGGTCGTCCGAAGGCAGGCTCGACGAACTGAGCGGCAATCTCCGCTTCACCGACGAGCGTGAGGGCACCGCCTTGGCGGGCCGGCTCGCCTATATCAACAATCGTTTCGATCTCGTCGTGAACCACAACCGGATCGAATCGCGCAGTCCCGATGGACCGAGTTCGACCATTTCCGACTGGAATCTCCGTGGATTCATCGGCTTCGCCGATGGAGCCATCGGCCTCGGACGTACGGTGAATGACGGTTTCATCGTCGCGCCGGTGCATGACACGCTGGCCGGAAGCCAGGTGAGGATCCAGTCGGGCGACCGGATCGTGGCACGATCGGGCGTGTTCGGGGCGGCACTCATCCCGGTCAACCGGGCCTATAGCATCAACCGCTATGAAGTGAAGGTAGATCCGCTCCCGGTCGGCTATGATATCGGGAGCGGTGTCATCAACACATTCCCCGGCTTCGGCTCGGGCTACCGCGCCGAGATCGGCAGCGATGCTTCGCGCATCGCGACCGGATATCTCGTCGGCCCGCAAGGCCCGCTTTCGCTCGTCGGCGGCACCGTCGAGGCCGTGGACGACAAGAAGTTCGAACCACGCCCCTTTTTCACCAACCGGACCGGCCGCTTCGTCGCCGACCGGCTGGCGCCCGGACATTATCAACTGATCGTAGGCAGCGCCGTCGTTGCCACATTCGAAATCACCCGCGACTCCAAAGGATTGATCGATGTCGGTACGCTCAACACGCCATAGGCTTTCCATCGCGCTCATATTGGGAATTGCCATGGCCGGCACCGCCAGTTCTGCTGCCGCTTGCGACGCGCTGGTCGTCGAACAGCCATCGGTGCTGCGGCTCGACTATGATCCGTTCGCAAGCGCCCCGGCGTCAGGAAGAATGAATTTCAGCATCGAGAGCCGTTCGGCCGAACGCTGTGCGATGGACATCGCCTTGCTCGGCCGCGACCGTCTGCCCCTCGACGAAACCGAAGTCGGCGACACTGGCGTGCGGGTCCGCTTCAACGCCGGCGCCGGCGACACTGCGATGGCTGCAACCGCGACACCCGGGATCTGGCGCGTGCAGCTCGATCCCGGCAAGAGATATCGCCTCTCATTCGAGGTCGTGGCAATTCGCGATGCGGTCGCCGAGGCGGGCGAGCATTCGGAAACGCTCGAAATGGAACTTCGCGAGAGCGGCGCCCTTTCTGCCAGCCATGCAGGGAACCCCGTAACGTTGAAGCTTATCTCACCGCCGCGGGCGCAGATGAACATCGCCGGCGCGGCTGGCGCGTTCGGCCAGGGGGCTGCGGTGAGCCGCGTCGATTTCGGCGAAATGACGGCAAATGAAGCGCGCCGCGTCTTTCTCCAGGTGCGCGCCAATACCATCTCGCGGCTAACCATCGATTCGGCCAACCGCGGCCTCCTCAAGCGGGACAACAGCAGCCCCGCGGCCGACTCGATCGGCTATTTTGCCACCCTGAATGGCGTCGAGATCGATTTGCGCCAGCATTATGAAGCCATGCTCGATCTGCCGCGCACCCTTGGGGGATCGTCGCTGCCCTTCGATCTGCGCCTTGGCGAAGTGGGAGCGCATGTGGCCGGGACATACAGCGATCTCGTCACGATCGAATTTAGCCCGCTCTAGTGGAGAGTGCGACTAGCTAATTCCCCAGTAATCAAGGAAAAATTGTCCTGCAGGAAATACATGAACAGTGTAAGCTCCGATTCTCAATATTCGACCCACAAAACCATGCTTCTTTCCGACGCAAATAGATGGCTGATTTCACCAAACCGCTCGGGGATCGGCTACGGCTTAAATCAGGCGCAAAACCGCCGATTCAACTATCCTAAGGTTCAAATGGCCGTTTCCAACGAATTATAACATCGGTGTCCCTGGGAACCCGAGACCACCGACGTTATAACTCGGTTTGTTTCGGGTTGCCGGACCACGACCGGCAAGAAGCGCATGTGCAAGTCTTGCGCTATGACCTCGCGCGCGTGGAATATTCCGAGAAATCCCTGAAGCCTCGGGTCGAGACGCTGGTGCAAATTTTGATCGTGAAAGCCTTCCATCCCTTCGTCCAGTCGCGCAGCCGGTCGTAGGGGGTGAGGTTGTAGACGCGCGCCCAACTCTTGCCCTGCCAATAGCCATCGCCGCGCACGGTGGCACCCCAGCCGTCGCTGAGCGGGATCGTATATTCCGCTCCCAGATTGACCGCCCAATGCGGCGAATTGGGAAGCTCGTTATCGGACAAATCCGTATAGAAGCCGGCCCCCCATTCAATTCCGGATAGTTTGCAACGTCATATTCGAGTGGAGCCAGGTGTCATATCGGCCGCAGCGGCACGCGCGAGGCAGACATCGAGGTCGGATATTGTGTCGCGTTCGAGGACTTTTGACGACCGGTTTTGAATTCTGTCGTAATCTTTAGGGTTGAACCGGCACCACAGCGCTGCTAATCGTTTCTTCTAACGGAAAATCATTCCGATGATTGGAATACCATATGAACGCTAACCAATGTCCGCCTGGTGAATGGGCCCCCATCGAGGAGCACCCGATTTCAGATTTGGATGCTACCGACCTGCCCGCCTTTGTCGTGCGTGATGGCGCAACATTCTTGCTCTGCACTCTAACTGCGCAAGGTCAGCACAGCTTTCTCCACACGGATGGCGCACAGCGCGTCGAAGTGGGGCCAGAAGGCGTTCTCTACAGCTTCTCGACGGTACACGTGTCCTCTTCGCAGCCCGTACCGTACACGATAGGCTACGTAGATTTTCCCGGAGATGTCCGCGCATTGGCAAAGGTCCGGGGTCCCGATCATGCATTGGACTGTGACTGTGTCGTCCGCCTTGCCAGCGAAGGCTCCGAGTGGTTTGTTGAGCCTGTCGCGAGGGAAAGCCAGTGAGCCGCGCCTATATCGTGAGCGGCGCAATGATCCCGATGGGGAAACATCGCAATTCAAGCTATAGTGGACTGGCGGTACCCCCGGTCCGCAAGGCGATCAGAGACGCTGGGCTCGATCCGAGCGAAATCGACACCGTCTATTGCGGCCATGCCTTCGGCGGAATGCTTACAGGTCAGCGCATCGTCAAGGAGGTGGGGATCGGCGGCGTTCCGATCTTCAACGTCGACAACGCCTGTTCGGGCGGCGCGAGCGCATTACACCTCGCCTGGAAGAGCGTGTGCAGCGAGGAACATGCCGCGGCACTGGTCATCGGGGTCGACAAGCTTACCCAGTTTGGTGGCGGCACCTTGCCGCTTGTCGCGGAAGATATCGAGGTGCGCAACGGCATGGTGATGCCCGCTTTGTATGCGATGCGAGCGCGACGATATCTGTACGAACGGGGCGAGTCAGTGGATTTGCTGGCACAGGTCAGCGTGAAGGCGCGGCGTCATGGCGCGATGAATCCTTTCGCACAGCTGCGTAAACCAACCAGTGTCGAAGAGGTCGTTGCTTCCAGGATGATTTCAGACCCGCTCACGCTGCTGCAATGCTGTCCGACGGGCGACGGCGCGGCTGCGGTTATCGTGGTGAACGACGACATCCGCAAGCGGCTGGCTTTGCCGGCGGTGGAAATTTGCGGGTCTGTGCTGCATTCGGGGACGCCGACATCCGGCTTCCGCAACATGTTACGGCCCGATATTACCCGGCACTCCGCGAGCGACGCCTTCGAACAGGCGGGGATTGGGCCGCAGGATGTAGATATCGTCGAACTCCACGACGCGTTCTCGATCGCGGAACTCGTGTACTACGAAGCGTTGGGGCTCTGTGAAGACGGGGAATCCGCATCCTTTCTCACCTCCGGCCAGAGCACGTTCGGCGGCGCCGTCGTCGTCAATCCGAGCGGCGGGCTGCTGTCAAAAGGGCATCCCGTTGGCTGCAGCGGTGTCGCACAGGTTGTCGAACTATATTGGCAGTTGACGGGTCGGGCGGGCGCACGACAGGTTCCGAATGCGCGCATCGGCATGACGCACGTCACTGGCGGTGGCATAGCTCGCCTTGATCATGGCGCATGCGCCATCCACATCTTGAAGGCGCTGGACGAAATATGACGAAACATAGTGACGAAGGGCCGGGCACGAGCAGCATCAGCCGCGCGCTCTATCTGTTGGCGCTATTGGCCGACGCACCGGGCCCGGTAACGGTCAAGCAGGTCAGCACTGACCTCAAGGTACCGCCATCGACCGCGCACCGGCTGCTCAACGCGCTCGCCGCGGAAGGCTTCGTCGCTGCGTCGGGCAGCGGCATCTATCGCATCGGGCCGCGCTTCTACCGGATCTCGGCGCGCGTGATCCAGGCCATGTCCCAGGTCACGATCGCGCAGCCCATCGTCGACGCATTGGCCGCCAAGTACAATGAGACAGTCCTGCTTGGAAGGTATGTCGCCGCTGATCGGACTATGAACTTTGTCTATCGTGCGGACGGCAGTCAGATGCTTACCTACCAGATCGATCTTCACAGGCCGCTGTCGTTATACTGGGGAGCATCTGGCAAGGCGATTCTCGCGTTCCTGCCGGACGATGAAATCGAGCAAATCCTCCTTCGCGAGCGTGCCTTATCAGTGTCGGGAGAAAAGCAGCCGTCCTTGCGTGCGAGAATGGCGGAACTGCGCGAAGTGCGCGAGCAGGGATACGCGATCAGCGAAGGACAGAAACTCCCTGGCGCACGAGGCGTCGCCGCTCCGATCTTCGACGCAAAAGGCGTTTTCGGCTGCCTTTGCATGACCTTCCCGCAGGAGCGCATGCCCAACGCCAGTATCGATGCCATCGTGAAGGATATCATGGAAAAGAGCGACGAGATCTCGCGGTTCCTCGGAGCAGCCAGATGAGTTCGCCTGGCCAGCCGCTGAATGGTGTACGTGTCCTGGATCTCACCACATTTCTTTCTGGACCTTTTTGCACGCAGATTCTTGCTGACCTTGGCGCCGAGGTGATCAAGGTCGAGCCGCCCGGCGGCGATTCAAGTCGGCACATCCCCCCTCATTTCCTCGATGACCAAAGTCTGTACTTCCTCGGTATCAATCGGAACAAGCAAAGCATCTCGATCGACCTGAAGACGGATCGCGGACGGCGGTTGCTGCTAGAGCTCATCGCGAAGGCAGATATTGTCGTGGAGAACTTCCGGCCCGGGGTCGCGCGCAGGATCGGACTAGACATTGAGAAAATCGCGGCCAGCCATCCGCGGTTGATTTGGGCGTCAATCAGCGGTTTCGGTCAGACCGGGCCGGACAGCACAAAGCCCGCCTACGACATGATCGTACAGGCACTGTCAGGCGTGATGAGTATTACCGGGGAGGCGGGTCGGCCTGCCGTCAGGCTTGGCATCCCGGCTGGCGACACGGTGGCGGGACTCTATGCGTGTATAGCCATTTGCGCAGCCCTGCATCGTCGCAATTTTACGGACCGCGCCGACATCATCGATGTCGCGATGCTCGATTGCCAGCTCGCGATGCTTTCATATCAAGCTACCTATTCGCTCGTCGCAGGAACGGACCCTGGCCCTCAGGGCGCGAGGCACGATTCGATCCCAACGTATCGATCCTTCAAGGCCCGGGATGGCCGCGAACTGGTCGTCACGGCGAATACCGAAAAGATGTGGCAGGGGCTGTGCAGATCTCTCGATCTGTCAGAGCTGGTGGGTGATGCGCGCTTT
This sequence comes from Sphingopyxis sp. MG, assembly GCF_002953155.1. Taxonomy (NCBI): domain Bacteria; kingdom Pseudomonadati; phylum Pseudomonadota; class Alphaproteobacteria; order Sphingomonadales; family Sphingopyxidaceae; genus Sphingopyxis; species Sphingopyxis sp. MG. The sequence continues at coordinate 666,634 of NZ_CP026381.1, read as the reverse complement.
GCGACCGCCTCCGATCGACTGAGGAATCGCGTGGAACTGTGGCAGTTGTTGGAGGCGGCCTTCCTTGAAAAGGATGCAGTCGAGCATGTTGAAAGCCTCCAGAGCAACGACGTCCCTGCGGCACTGATCAAGCGCGTTCCGGAGGCTCTTGACGATGCGCGCGCCGCAAGTCGCGACATGATCGTTGAGATGCAGGCTCCCAAGGGCGAGCGTATCGAGGTGGTGGGCAATCCCATCAAGTTCGCTGGCAGCAAAAGCCCGGAACCGACCTATCCGCCTGCCCTCGGCCAGGACAATGTCTCCATCTTGTCGGCATGGCTGGATATGCCGCGATCAGTCGTGGACGAACTGCTGGCCGACGGTGTGCTGGGGGATGGCTCGGCATGAATGGCAGGGCGCGGCCAGAGATCCCGGTGATTGCGTTTCACGCGCTTGGCCTGGACCGCCATTCGTTCGAGCCGCTTCGAAGGTGTCTGCAGGACGGTCGGCGTCTGGTTGCGTTCGATCTCTTGGGTCACGGAAGCAACGGCGATCGGGCGAGCGAATGCCTGGAGGATCATGTCGACTATGCCACCGAGCGTATTCTGCGGGCGGCGGACGGCCCGGTACATCTGCTGGGACACTCCTTCGGCGGCGTGGTCGCAGCGCTCGCATGTCAAAGGATTCGCAGCGATGGGCATGATGTCATTTCGCTGGCGCTCCTCGCAACGCCTTCGAGTGGCGGAAAGCTCTATGCCGATCGCTCCGATGCACTACTCCTCAACGGTGTCGAGCCGTTCAAGCAATCGACCCTCGCCCGTTGGTTCGGCGAGACGCCGCCGCCGCAGTGGCGATCAAATATTGAGTATGCATCGAAGTCGCTGAGTTCTCTTTCGGCGACAGCTATCGCATCGGCATGGCGGGCGCTCGCGACATTCGGCGACTTTTCCAGCGTCACTTCGCAACCGGGAGCAATGTGCATCGCCGCTGCGGACGACCTGTCGACGCCGCCGTCGGCTATGTCAGCGATTGTGGATGCGATGAGCGAGAACGCAATCGGGTCAGGCCCCGCGCTCAAGACGCTGCCGAAGGGCGGGCACCTCTTTCCCCTGACGATGGCACCCGATGTCGCACGAATGCTGGAGGCGCATTGGGGCGCCGTTGAAGGCGAAGCCCTCCTGAAAGCGGGAGGCCGAGCGTGAACAGGATCGAGGACGGCACAACGGTCATCGGCGGGCGAAGCCTGATCGTACGGAGGTCCGGGCCGCCTGAGGGACCGGCCGTACTGCTCCTGCACGCGTTAGGCCTGGACCGGTGCGCGTTCGATCCGCTTCGCCATGCGCTGGGCGGGTCGCTGGACATCATCTCCTACGACCATCGTGGCCACGGAAGCCGCGCGAGCGAAGAAAGTTTCACGCTCCAGATGCTGGTCGAGGATGCGATAGGCATGATCCGCTGGGTCAATCGTCCGGTTCATCTGCTGGGCCATGCCCTTGGTGGCGTCATCGCGACGCTTGCGGCGGCGTCCCTGCGGAGTGGAGTGCAAAGTCTCGCCCTTGTTGCCTCACCGCTCGAATCGATGCCGGCATTTACCGAGCGGGCAGAACAGATCGATGCGGGCGGGCGGGCCGGCACCGTCGAGCAATCGCTGAAGCGGTGGTTCGGCGGGCTCGAAGACCTGTCGACGTACCGCGCCGCTCTCGCCTACGGACGAAAGGCGATTTCGGCGGTTTCCGCCAAAGGATATGCCGATGGCTGGCGGTCACTGGCGGATTTTGGCCGGCTCCAACTGGATGACGCAGAGCTTCCGCCAACGCTTTGCATCGCCGCTGCGGATGATGCCTCGGTCCCGGCCTCGTCTTTCGATAGCCTCCTCCGCGGCGGCGCGAAGAGGCGCGAAAGCCTTTATCTCGAAGTGCTGCCCCGTGGCGGGCATATGTTGCCGTTGACCGAGCCGGAGCGGCTCTCGCGGCACCTCAAGGAACATTGGAAGGCGCCCCAAGCATGACCCCCTCACCCACAGCACCACCCGGACCCTTGCCTCGCGGTTTGCGGGTCGCCGTTACGGGCGGAAGCGCGGGGATTGGCGAGGCTATCTGCAAGCTGCTCAATGCGCAGGGCGCGACGGTCTTCAATCTTGACCTGAGGAAAGGATCGGCCAGCGGCGCGGAAACCTTTATCAAGACTGACGTGCGGTCGCGCGACAGCGTTCAGCAGGCGTTCGAAGAAATCGAGCGCGTCGCGGGCGCGCTCGACGCGTTGGTGAACAACGCCGGTATCGCGTTCGTCGGCGGCATAGAGGACGGCAGCGACGAACAGTGGCTCGAACTGTTCAACGTGAACCTGATGGGATACCGGCGCGCCACCGCCTGCGCCTTGCCGCTGTTGCGAAGCTCGCACTCGCCCGCAATCGTCAACATCTCTTCCTGTTCAGCGACCTCCGGTATCGCGCAACGCGCTGCCTATTCGGCATCCAAAGGTGCGATCCACAGCATGACGCTGAGCGTCGCAGCCGACCTGGTCCACGAAGGCATCCGTGTGAACGGCGTCGTCCCCGGCACGGTCGAAACGCCCTTCATGCAGGCGCTGATCGACGCGGCGATCGACCCCGCCGCGCAGCGTCGCGAGTATGAGCGGCGACAACCCACCGCAAAGATGGTCGATCCGGTTGAGGTCGCTCATGCCGTTTCGTTCCTGATCGACCCTGCTTGTAGCTCCGTCACCGGATCGTTCGTCGTGGTGGATGGCGGGCTAGCCTCGCTGCGCACGAGGCGTCGCTAGCGCGCAAATTCAGACCAATCAAAAGGGAGGAGGAACAAGATGAAGGAGAGGAACAAGATGACAGCTCAGCTCACCGTGCACGGCACGGGTTCCCGCAGTCACCGGATCGCCGCAATCGATGGTCCGAACAAGTCCAATCCGGGCGCCCACAGCAAGCACATTTTCGGTGCGATGGTGCTGCGCGCCCTAACCCTGCCGCTCGCCATAGCTGCGGTCGCGACACCCGCGTGGGCCCAACGGGTCCAGATCGAGGCCGTTACCTTCCCGAGCAGCGACGGCAAGACCGAATTGAAGGGCTATATCTTCAAGGCGAACAACGCGCCTGCAAACGCGCCCGCCGTCGTCATGATGCACGGCGGCGCGGGCGCCTATTCGAGCCGCGCCGCGGGTGAATATAGCGCCGCGACGCTGACCGCGCGGCACCGGGCGTGGGGTCGGCTGCTAGCGCGCAGCGGCTATGTCGCGCTGATGGTCGACGATTTCGGACCTGCCGGTTATCCCGAGGGCTTCAAGGGGGCTGCGTACAAAAGCCGCCCCGCCGTGGTCGACGAGGTCGCCTATCGCCCGCTGCACGCCTATGGCGCGCTCGGCTTTCTCCAGCAGCGCCCCGATGTCGATGGAAGGCGCGTCGCTCTGCTTGGCTGGTCGAACGGCGGCAGCGCGACCCTCGCGGCGATGGCTGACGACAAGCCCGGCGACATGCCCAATACCGGCTTTCGCATCGGCGTCGCGCTCTATCCGGACTGCGATCTCAAGAAGCGCTTCGCGAAGGACGGCTACCGCCCCTACAGCCCGGTTCGCGTCTTCGTCGGCACTGCCGACAAATATGTGTCAGCGAAGCTCTGCGAAAAACTCGTCGCCGATGCCCGCAAAAAGGGCGGCGACATCTCGCTAACGACCTTCAAGGGCGCGACACACAGCTATGACACGCCGGGGAAAAAGCGCCAGTCGATCAAGGCTAATGCCGACGCCAAGGCCGCGACCGAGGCCGACATCGTCGCCTTCCTCGCCGCGACACTGAGGCCCGCACAATAGGAGCACGCGACGTCCGCGCACGCCCCGTGCCCCTTCACGTTGTTTCGTCACTGGATGGTTCAACGTGAGGGGGACGGGATCGCCTCGTCGCTGACGTGCCAATTCAAGCAATAAGAGGAGAGGATGAATATGACAGCTCGGCACCCGTTCACCCTGAACCGTACCGGTTCCCGTCGCCACCGGATCGCCCTGATCGACGGGCCGAACATGTCCAGTCTCGGCGCCCGCAGCAAGCAGGTTTACGGAGCGATCGCGTCTCTGGACGACCTGAAGGCATTTGTCACGTCGGCGGGTTCGGATATCGGCGTCGAGGTCGAGACATTCTCGTCCAACCACATGGGCGATATCCTTGAGTATATCCACGGATCGGCCGATCGGGTCGACGGCTATATCATCAATCCGGCGGGCCTGACGACCATGGGCGAGGCCGTTCGGCACGCCCTCGAGGATACGACCAAACCGGCCATCGAGGTGCATTTCGCGAACATCTCGGGGGCGCCGGGAACGCCGCGCGGTCTGGCCAGCGGCAAGTTGATCTCGACCTTCACGCACACCGCGACCGGCCTTTGCATGGGGCTGCGCCAATACAGCTACATCGCCGCGCTGGTGGGTCTGGTGATGGCGCTTGATGACCGGGGCTTCCTCGGCGGCGAACTCGCGGACCTGGAGACAGCCTGAAGGCGGCAGGGCCTGACTGCGACAGGGGGATGCATGGCAAACGCCTGGTCTATTTTACGCGACGAACGCGATCGATCCAAAGTCGGAGTGGCAGGGTCTTGCGCATGAGCGGTCCAAGGCCGACCCGCAGCCCCCATCGAGGACTTCGGCCGGAATATCCACTCCTCGAACGGTAAAGGTATCTGAACTATGGGACGGCGACATTTCCTGTTGGTAGGCACCTTTTTGCTCACCATGCTTCTGTACGTGGACCGCGTCGTGATATCTGCCGCGAAGGAGCAGATCACGGGCGAACTCCAGCTGAGCGACACCCAATTCGGGTGGGTGATCGCCGCATTTGCGCTCGGTTACGCTTTGTTTCAGGTGCCGGCCGGCCAGCTTGCCGATCGTTTTGGGCCACGCAGAACGCTTGCCGCAATTGTCATCCTTTGGTCTGGGTTTACCGCCCTGACCGGGGCGGCCTGGGGCTTTCTCTCCCTGCTGATGTTCCGCTTTGCATTCGGAGCGGCGGAGGCCGGCGCGATGCCGGCTTGTGCCAAAGCCGTGTACAGCTGGCTTCCCGCCGCCGAACGCGGCATCGCCAACGGCATCAACCTGTCCGGTACGAGGGTCGGCGCTGCGCTGGCGCTTCCCGGCCTTGCCTGGATGCTTTCATCCTTTGGGTGGCGGCAAACCTTTGTGATCATGGGCGCAGCCGGCTTGTTATGGGTTCTCGCCTGGTACGCGCTGTTCCGGGATCGGCCTGAAGATCACCGGGGGATGCCCGAGGCGGAGATTCAGAAGATCATTGCGGGACGAACGCTTTCCGCGGCGCAGGCCAAGCCGTCGAGGCACGGCTCCGGGTCGCATCAGGGCCGCCTGTGGCCCGTCGTCACGCAGTATTTCGCGTCGTGCTTCACCTTCTTTTTCGCGCTGTCTTGGCTATTCCCATATCTGCAGACAACCTATGGCCTGACCACGGTCGAAACCGGCTTCTTCACCGCCGTCCCTTTGGCGGCTGGCGCGGCGGGCAACTGGCTGGGCGGAGTGGGATCCGATTTCGCCGTACGCAGGACCGGGACCGCAGCATCGCTACGTCATGTGGCGATCACTGGTTTCATTTTGGCGGCGATCGGGCTTGTCGGATGCCTCAATGCTGAAACGGCAATCGTAGCGGTGGTTTTCCTCAGCATCACGGTGTTCGGCGCCGACATGACCCTGCCGCCGTCTTGGGCATTCTGCATCGACGTTGGCGGTGAACGGGCGGGGGCCGTAACCGGTCAGATGAATATGGTCGGTGCATTCGGCGCATTTGCAACGGGGCTTGCCTTTCCATACTTCTACAGCGCCTTCAATTCAGTAACCCCGTTCTTCCTCACCGCCGTTGCGCTGAACCTCGCCGGGGCGATGCTTTGGGGGTTCATACGGCGCTCCAACCGGTCCGAGCCCGAAGGTTTCCACCGGCAATGAATAGAGCCTTGGGCCGAATTAGTGCCGCTTCTTGGGTGTGATGGCAACAACCGTATTGGGGGCATGTCCCCAATACGGTTTGCTACCTGATGGCCTGTTGCCGGTTTGATGGCCCTCGAGATAAGTCCATTCAGGCTAGCACTACTTTGGTAGAAGTCTGATTGGCATGTTTTCCAGCGGCTCTCTGCAATGAGGGCAATGCGTCGGTGGCGGCCTTGACAAGTGATCAAGAATGGCTTGCCGGACTGCTGGCAGGCTCGGCTGTGGCGGTGGACCTGCGATTTTTTTTCCCGTCCCGCCTGAGCGAGACGGCGGGATTGCAGGAAGGCATATGCGATCATCGACATGAGGGCATGGCGATGGAGGCCTGTCCAGAAACGGCCGTCAAAATGGTCGAGGCCAAGCTCTTCCTTGAGTTGCTGGTGTGCCTGCTCGCAGATCCAGCGCGCCTTGATGGCGCCGGCGAGATCCCGGATCGGCGTATCTGCGGGCAGGTTCGAGAGATAATATTTGCGCTCGCCGCTGGAGCGATGATCGCCGACCAGCCAGGCTTCTTCCCCGGGGCATGTGCTGCGCGCCCGAAGCGCCGATGCGTTGGGGCGGGCCGTCGGCGACGCGCACGCGCATGGCGGCGAAGCGAGCGCTCAGACGCCTCTTCGTCCCGCGGCGCCAACTGACCTGTCGCCATTTTGTGTCGTCGAGCATGGCATGGGCGGCGCGCGATGCGATGTCCGGAACATGGTGCTGCCGGGGGCGTCCGCGTCCCGCCACAGGAAAGACGAGTTGCACATCCGCCGGATACACCTTCTGATGCCGGGGGATGCCGACCGCCCAGTGCAAGCCCCTTGCGCTGAGCGCCTGACGGAAAGGGGCTGCGAGCCCATATCCGGCATCCGCGAGCACACAGCGAAGCGCACCCCGGCGGCGATGACCCGGTCGATCTCCTCGATCGCGATCGCCGGCTTGGTGCGATAGGGGCGAAAAGCCTCGGGCACGCCGACCTTGACCATGCACGCCTCGTCGCTCGTCCAGCTTTCCGGCAGGAACAGCCGCAAGCCCAGCATGATCGGCACCTCTCGCGACGCCAGCGTCACCGATACGAGCGTCTGACAGTTCGCATTCTTGCCCAGCGCCGACGCATATTGCGGCGCCACGCCCACCGACGCCGTTCCCTTCTTCGGCAAGGCCGTATCGTCGATGATCAGCCATGCCTTGTCGCCGCCGACCAGCGCATCGGCCTGGCCCCACAGAGTCGCCTCCAGCGGCGCGCTGTCCCAAAGCCCCGCGCCAATGAAGTGATGCAGGCGATCATAGCCGACTTCGCCCGTCCGCGCCGCCATCGGCTGGATACTCTTGCGATCTCCCGGACCGATCAGGCCGGCGACATAAGCCGGCACATCCACTGCCGCGCCTTATGGCCAAGTCCCTTCAGATAAGGCGCCAGCCAGCGCTCCAGATCATCCCGCTAATTACCATCCATCGCCGACATCCTTCCAACGTCGGCTCCCTATGAATCACCCATCAACCAAAATGGGAATCCCCAAAATCAATCTTCTGCCAAAGTAGTGCTAGGTCACATACCCATAAACAGGGTTCCCAAGAGGGGTGAGTGCGGATTCCGACGATGTCGCCCAGTTATTCCGATCTGATGGCGCCCACTATTCCGAGCCTATGCCGCCCACCTGGCGGAGCCTCGATCGTCACGGTTTTGTGACATGGATATTGCGATACGGTCAAGCAGCCTTCAGCTGGCTCACCCGGCGCATGGATTCCCCGCTCAGCTCGATCCGGTGAGCATTGTGAACGAGCCGGTCGAGGATGGCGTCCGCATAGGTCGGACAGCCGATCAGCTCATGCCATTTCGCGATCGGCACCTGGCTCGTCACGACCGTGGAGCGGCGGCCGTAACGGTCTTCGAGGATTTCCAGAAGATGGTGCCGGGCGTTTGCTTCGAGCGGCTCCAGGCCCCAGTCATCGAGGATCAGCAGCTCGACCTGCCCGAGGCTTTTCAGGCGCGACGCGATGCGGCCGTCGCCGCGGGCGAGGCTCAGCTCGTCGAGCAGCTTCGACAGCCGTGTATAGAGCACCGAGCGATTGTCGCGGCACGCCTTGTGGCCGAGCGCGCAGGAGAGCCAGCTCTTGCCGACCCCCGTCGGGCCGATGATCGCCAGATTCTCATAGGCGCCGATCCAGTCGCCCTTGAGCAGGCTTTCCATCATCCGCCGGTCGAGCCCGCGCGGTGAACGATAGTCTATGTCCTCCGGCACCGCGAGGTGACGCAGCTTCGCATGGCGAAGCCGCGCCGCCAGCCGCTTGTCGCGGCGATGCGTCGCCTCATGGTCGAGCAGCAGCGCCAGCCATTCGGCATGGCCGAGCCCGGCGGCTTCGTCATTGCCGCCAAGATCGGCGAACGCCTTCGCCATGCCGTGAAGACCAAGCTGGTTCAGCTGGTCGAGGGTGGGATGAGCAAGCACGATATTCTTCTCCTTCAATGATAATATTTGGGACCGCGGATATTGCCGTGCGCGATCGGCTCGCGGTCGCCGCGCGAGCGCGCCGGCACGCCATCGAGCCCCTTTTCGAGGATCGACCGGATCGAGGGATAATTGCGCGCCTGGATCTCCAGCGCCCGCAGCGCCGCAGCCTCGAGCCGCTCGGCGCCGAACCGGCTTTCCAGCCTGATGATGCCGAGGCACGAGCGATAGCCCTGCTCGGGATGCGGCCTGTCCTCCATGATCTTGTCGACCAGCAGCCGCAGCATCGGCCCGATCCGGCTCGCCTCGCTCTGGATTCTGAGCGGCGTCCATTCGCCATAGCGCCGGTGACTCGAGGGCATATGGTCATGCACCTTCGTGTGACGACCGTTGCCGCTGCTGCGCATGTGAACGGCGATCCGCGTGCCGTCGAGGAAGATCTCGACGGTGCGGGCCGTCAGCCGCACGTCGACCTCGCGCCGCGCGAACCGATACGGCACCGAGTAATGATGGCGCTCGATGTCGATATGATAATCGAGCCCGACCCGGCGCTTGCGCCATTCCGCATATTGGTAGGCCTCCGCCGGCAGCGGCGTCAGTTCGGGCGCGTCCAACTCCTCGAACAGCTGGCGCCGGGTCCGGCCATATTGCCTCAGCACACGTTCGTCGTTCAGCCGCTGCATCAGCTCGGCGATCGCGGCATTGAGCTCACCGAGGCCGCGGAACACCCGATTGCGCAACCGCCCGAACAGCCAGCGCTCGACGATCCCGACGCAGGCTTCGACCTTCGCCTTGTCGCGCGGCCGCCGCGGCCGCGTCGGCAGCACCGCCGCGCCATAATGGCGCGCCATGTCGCAATAGCTCCGGTTGACCTGCGGATCGAACAGGCAGGCCCGGATCACGGCGACCTTGGCATTGTCGGGAACAAGCAGCCGCGGCGCGCCGCCGAACGCCTCCAGCGCCGCCACATGCGATGCGAGACAGTCCGGCAGCTTCTCCGTCCAGGTCGCGCATGCGAACGACAGGCTCGATGCGCCCATCACCGCCACGAAGATATGCGCGTCGCGCGTCCGGCCCGATCTCCGGTCGACCACCACCGGCACCTTGTCGCCCGCATAGTCGATGAACAGCTTGTCGCCGCCCAGGTGCGTCTGCCGCATCGTGACCGGCAGCCGGCCTTCCCAGGCACGATAAAGGTCGCAATAGCGGCTGTACCTGTACCCGTCGGGATGCTGCTCGGCATATTCTTCCCACAGCACCTGCAGCGTCACATGCTTGCGCTTCATCTCGCGATGCACCACCGACCAGTCGGGCTCGGGTCGCTTTCTCCGACCCGGCTTCGAGCCCTGCGGACCGTAAAGCCGCTCCTCCAGCTCCTGGTCGCTCATCTCGACCGGCGGCGGCCATTCCAGCCCGGACCGATCGTAGCGCTTCACCAGCTCGCGCATCGTCGAGGGCGCCACGCCCACGCGCAGCGCCACCTCCCGCGTCGAAAGCCCCGCATCCTTATGCAGCTTCAAAATCTCGCGCACCCGGCGCATATCTACCCTCCTCGTCGGCATCCTCGTCTCCTTTGCAGTTGCTCCTGCAAAGAAAGACGTTTTGGCGAGCGAGGACTTCCCCTCCCGAGGTGGGCGACATCATCCCGGAATGCCGGGCGACATCACCTCGGAATGGTGGGCGGGATCATGTCGGAATGCCGGGCGGCTTCATCTCGGAATCGTGCGCGCGATGAATTCGGAATCCGCAGGGTGAGTTCTGATTCAGTGTTTTTCCGGAAGGGAGACGCTGATGGCGCGTTTTGATTTGACGGATTTCGAATGGTCGGTGATCCAACCCTTGCTGCCGACGAAGGTACGGGGGGTGAAGCGTGTGAACGACCGGCGGGTATTGAATGGGATATTCTGGCGGCTGCGCACGGGAGCGCCTTGGGCGGATATTCCCTCGCGCTACGGGCCGCACACGACCTGTGTGAACCGCTTCAACCGCTGGCGGCGGGCGGGCGTGTGGAAGCGGATATTGGACGCCGTTTCCGAGGCTTATGCGGGCGACATCCAGATGATCGACTCCTCGTCGATCCGCGTCCACCAGCACGCCGGCAACGCCCAAAAAAAGATGGTCGATCCCGTTGCATGGGTCGTTCGCGCGGCGGCCTGACTACCAAGATCCATGCCATGGTCGATGCCAACGGGCTGCCGATCAACTTCGTTTTGAGCGAGAACCAAGCCTGGGACGGACATAGCGCCCACGCTATGCTCGATACGCTGGGGCCAAGCTCGATCCTGCTCGCAGACCGGGCCTACGACGCCGACAAGCTGCGCGCCGCGATCGCCGACAAGGGTGCCTTTGCCAATATCCCGCCCATGCCGCAGCGAAAACGGCCCCCGGCGTTCAGTCCGCTCCTCTACCGCTTCCGCAATCTCGTCGAGCGCTACTTCAACAAACTTAAGCATTTCCGCGTCGTCGCAACCCGATATGACAAGCGCGACGACAACTTCCTCGCCTCAGTCCAACTCGCCTCCATCCGTATCTGGTTACGCGCTAATGAGTCGGTGACCTAGCCCAGCTTCACGACTGAGGCAACCCAAGGTCCGAGTGACGCCGGGTCGGGTTGTCGAAGCATTCGATATAATCGAACACATCGGCCTTTGCCGGTGCTCTCGAGCAGTAGATCTTGTTCCCGATCCGCTCGGTCTTGGGCGAGGATAAGAAGCTCTACATGGCAGCCCCTCCGACAGGCTCAGGATAAATTATCCCATTCATAGCCGCACCGGCTCATCGACCATCCGACCATCCCGCACGAAAACAGATCGATCACCGCTGCGACGTAGAGGCCGCTTCGCAAGACAGCGAGAGTTCCGCACAGCCGCCGCAGGGAGCGCAAGATGAAAGGGGCGAACAGGTCGCGGGGCGGTCGGAGAGGAACAAACCGTGCCCTGCGACCTGTTCGCAGTCCGGTGCCGCAAATGAACCTGCAAGCTCTGCGGACCGGATCGGCGCCGGGGTCATTCCCGCGCCAATTTCGTGATGATGAAGCCCCCCGGCCAAGTCAAAGACCTTCATCGCGGAAGTTTCGGACGTTCCAAGAAAGGCGCGCAGCGATCGTTCGGGGAAGGGGGATGCTATCAGCCAAGCGGCGAATGCTGCAATAGGAAACGTGGCGATTGTTGGTCAGATCAACGATCTGACCAACCCGACCATAGTATACCGAGATCGCGCGCCATCGCTCGCCCGCCGGGTCGCGGAATCCAACTGCGTCCGTCGGCCGTCCGAACTCTGGATTTACGCCCCGTTGAGCCATGACGACCTGAGCGCCGTTGGGCGATAGTCGTCGAGCAGGCGCGATGTCACGCGACCCTCCGACCATCGATGCGACGTGGCTCCGGCGCATGTCGATGCCGCAGAAGCAGTCCCCTCCATGCTGATCACTCGTGACTTCGCGAGGATATTGCGCCATCAATCGCCGGGACGAGGCAGCTAGAGCGAGCGGCGCGGCGGAGAGGGACTTGAGCCCGGTCCGGCGAATCATCGCCATCATGCGCGACGCTCGATCCGGAACGTGGCATAAGGCTTGAGTGAGGCGATCGCTTCGATTGGCTCGGGCGGGCGCCAGCTGAACTGACGCACCTCGATGTAATCCGGCGTGACATCGAACAGGGTGAAGCCGTTCTTCTCCTGGGTCTCCGCCAGATCGGTACCCAACAGCTTGCCCGGAGTGCTCGCGAACATTCCGCGCCCGTGGCTCGGCCAGCCAGTGGCCGTGCCGATTGTTCCCGCAAGGATCGCCTCGACCGGATTGGTCGCAAGGTCGATATTGCCGCTGCGCGTGAAACGCTTGGCACCGCTGGCGTGGATATCGCCGGATATGGTAATCGCAGGGCGCTCCCGCTGTTCGGTCAGCGCCTTGATTAGCCGCTGGTGCTGGTCGAACCAACTGGCGGGCCAAAATTCCTTGTCGCCGTAACTGGTGCCCAAAGGCGGTCGATCCTCGTACCAATCACCAAGCTTGCCTGCAGTCCAGCCGAACGGGACTGACGGGACGTGGATGTACTGGCTGGCCTCGGATCGGTGCAACCGTTCAATCAGGAACCGCTCGACTTCCGGAAACAGCATACCGTTACCGGTCTTGGTATCCCATCCGCGGCGACAATCGAACAGAGCCAGCTCGACGAGCTTACCGATTCTGACCGCCTCGACCGTTTCAGAGGTCAGGCTCCCACCGGGCAATTTCGGACGACCCAGCGCAAAGGGATAGGCCATTGCCGCTGCGCGGCGTTGCAGATTGAGGGTGAAAGGACGCGGCGGGAAGGTGTAGCCCCAAGTGCCGCCATTGTCGTTTTCAAAATAGTCGTGGTCGTCGCTGATGAAGACCAGCGGAACCGAGGCGAACCGGTCCTCATAGATCGACGCGATCTGCCGCCCGATCACCGTGTTGAGGGAGCGGCGGTTGGTCTCGGAATCGAATTCCAGATCCTGGTCGATCCACGCAATCCTGCGGTAGATCTCTTCGTTGCGCGCCAGAGTCCTGGCACTTCCACGGATTTTCAGCGCGGTGTCGAGATCCCAGTAGATGTGATCGCCATTGGCCACCGCCAGATCGGGCGAGAAACTCAACGCACGATCGAACAAAGCACGCCGCGTGTTCACCGCTAGCGCACTCTTGGCCTCATCGCCGCCCGCACAGGTGAAGAACAGAATGCGGAACCGTTCGGGCAGGTCATCCAGGTCGGGCAGCGTCTTAAGCTGCCACGGTGCGCGCAGCGCGGCACCGAACTCATCGGTCAGGGTCAGCTCGTGCGTGGTGCCGCCTTTTAGACCCTTCTGGACGAAGCCCCAGGCGTAGCCGTCCACATCCATCTGTTGCGCCGCAGCCTGCCGCCCGTCGATCGTCAGCACCGGTGCTGCGAACGGCGGAGTGTCGAGCAGCACCTTGACCGCCAGCGCGTCATGGCTCGCCGAAGGCAGCAATGCTCTGACGGTGCGGGTTTCGGCGGCGCTCGCACGCGACCAGGAGACTCCGCCGAGTAGTACGCCGCCGAGGCCCGCAACTGCGGCGCTGTGAAGGACCGTTCGTCTGCTATACATGATGGCCTCACATGTCTGGCCGGTGTCGACCCGCGCCATTCCAATGGATATCCGTCAATCTCGGTCGCAGTGAAGACGAGCGCCCCGGCTCGCCTTCCCACCGAAGCTAGTCGGCGATCCGACGAACCAGCGCGACCCAATCGGCCGATCCGCCGGACGGTGGCGTCCCGAGCGAGACGAAACGCGAATTGCGGATGGAACGGGGGGCACCCCTTTTCAGCGGGGCTTCACCACCCGCGATCTCCGCCACGCTTCCCTTTCGCAACGGGCCGCCAGCGACGGCGTCGTACCAATCGACGCTGTAGCGTCCGCTTTCGCCGAGCAGCGACAGCGCGGCGGGCGTCCCGGCGCGGGTATAGACGATGTAGGTCTTGCCGTGATCGGCAAACACATATTCCGTCCTGGTCATCGTCAGGTCGTCATCGGCAACCATCCCCAGGGCACGCTCACCGACATGCTCATTAAAGAACGCGATGGCGTTTCTGCCGTCGTTGAATTTCAGCGTACGCGTGCGGTCGTTCTCGCACCCCAGGTCGTGACACTTGTTTCTCCAACCGTAATACATCTCCATCCCACCGGCCCCGGCGAGCAGCGCATTCCAGATTGCGTGACGGCGATAGGTTTCGCGCGTCGGAGCAATCTCGGGCTGAACGGCGGGCGACCGCTCCTTCGCTGCCTTGCGGGCTTCCGCGGCGGTCTCCTCCTCCTCGCCGGGCGGAAGGTCGCCCGGGTTGAACGACACAACACCCTTGGTAGGCAAGGTGTTCAGGTCGAACCCCGCATCGATCGGCGCACCGGGCCCTGCGGTGCCGGACTCGTCATAGCCGATCACGACGCGACGCCCCGCCCTGATGGAGGCGTTGGTCCATTTGACGATATCGGGACGCATGTCGGAGAAATCGATCGTGTTCCCCTGCATCGCCAGGCCGTTCATGGAAGATCCGCTCGCCAGATGGGGCCGGAAACGCTCCTTCTGGCGCGGATAGGTCGCCATCACGAGCGGGTGATCGTAGGGATCGAGGGAGTCTATATATTTCGCTTGCTCACGGACGACATCCGGGTGCTGCGTGTTCTCCTCGCCCATGTTCCAGGACACGGCGAGGAAGTGGTTGAGGCGCGCGACCATCTCCCGGATGTAAATCTTCCGCTGGCGGCCCAGCTTGCCGCCGTCCATGAAGAAGTTGTTCTCGACCTCCTGCATCTTGAAATGCACCTGGAGACCCAACTCGTCGGCATAGGACAGCGCACGCTGCCACTGGGCCAGCTTCACAACGTCGTAGCGGTCGTGATGCACGCCCTTTGCCCATTGATCGGCGGGCGAAAGCTTTTCATAGCTTTCCGCAGACACGCGCATGATTTGGGGGATGACGTTCTGATCGTCGCCCCCGATATTGAACAGGAGCATGCTGACACTGTTCACCCCGGCCCCTTCCAGATAGGCGAAGCGTCCCAGCAATCCCTTGCCGCGTTCGTCGCCCCATGTGAACGACTTCGCTCGCGCGTCATAGTCCCTGACATGCGGTTGCCAATCGTGGCGCATCCCTCTCGCGTTCGGCGTGCGGTCGAAATCGATATAGGCCAGCATGTTCTCCGGCGAATCCACGCCGAACTTGAAGAAAGGTTTGCCGGTGCCAGACCAGCGATAATACTGCGCTTCGCGATACTGAAGCAGCCCGCGCGCGCGGACATCGTTTCTGGGTGTGGCGGACACTTTGAAACTACCGGTCGTGCCATCAACCCCGACCACCGCTTCGCCAGCGTCGCCGCTTGCCACCACATCGGCGCCGGTCCGGAAGCTGACACGATAGCTCCACTCGCCGGCTGACATGGGCACAAAATGCACGCGCCATAGCTTCCCGTTCGTGCACCCGCTATCCGCTGCGTCGGCGCATGCCGCGAAATAGCCCGGCACCGTATATTCGCGGCCGGACCGGCTGAAAGTGACGTCTAACCGGTAGTCAGCGAACGGATTTGGGCCAGTTGCCTGATCGAGCACAGGCCCCTCCACGTCGAGCGTAACAGGGTCGTAAACCCCCCCGGCGTTGCGCGCAGTGACGTTGGCATTTGCCGCCAGAGGTGTGCCAAAGGCCAGGGCGGCCAGTGTCATACCCCAGCGTGCTCGGCTCGGTAACAAGTATCCGAGATAATCCATGTAATTTCCTCCCGCATAGAACAACAAGCGCGGCGTCGAGGGTTCGAAACGAAGCTTGCTCAGCAACGAGCCGCCGACACATCCACAGTTCCGACTTAGAATTCCGCGCTAAAACCGAACGTCACGATCCGTCCGTACGGGTTCGACACATAGCGGTTGATGCCATAGGTGCGGCCCAATGTGCCGCCGTAGAACACCGGATCACGGTCGAACAGGTTCCTGACGTTCAGGTACAGCCTGGCGTTTGTACCCCCACCAAATCTCAGCCGGTATGCGGCGGTCATATCCACCGTCGTATCCGCCTCGACCCGGTCGCCTCCGCCGATAGGCCTATTGTTCTCATCAAGGATCAGCGGCTCAACAGTCTCGTCGCTCCAGTTCCTGTAGGCGCCGGTATGATTCAGGAACCCGTTTATCGAGAAGTCACCCAGAGCCCAGCCAAACTGGAACCGGAACCGCTTCTGGATTTGGGGAAAGCTTGAATTATAGCCGGAGGTGTTGAGCGTATTAAATTCTTCGCCGCCGAAATTCTGGTCGAAGCGGGTATAGTAGGTGCCTGACACGCCGAAGGTGAATCGACCGAAATCGGTTCTGTGCCGATAGGTGATGTCCGCGTCGATGCCTTGGACGGTCATGTTGAGCACATTGCCCTGGTCGTTGTTGTTCATGAAATAGGTTATGGGCGGCAGCGTCGTTGAGATGGTGCCGCCGTTGGCGACATTCGCGAACTCGTTTATTTGGGCCGTCGTGCAGCCCGTTGGGCAGATCGTCAGCCGGTCCCGCATCGCGGTAGAATAAAGCTGTTGCACGATCTCAAGTCGGTTCACGCCGCCGATAAACTTGTTGCTCCAGTATGTCAGCGATGCCCGAAGGCCCCGGCTCTGCGGCGGTACAAAGTCGACGCCGAGGGACCAGCTGTTACCGGTCTGTGGCTTGGCGTCAGGCCCCATGCCATAGTCGCGCGTCAGGCCCAAGTTCGAGGACGTGCCGATCTGGCATACGGTAACCGCACTCGCGCAACCGGGCAGCAATCTGGCATCTGGATAAATATCGAGCGGAACGTAGAATGGCTGGGAGCGCGTCACCCCAGTCGCTCTGCGCTGATAGCCCAGCTCCGGAATTCCGATCGAGGTCAGCGGCGGCGCAACGAACGCGGTTGCATAGTTGCCGCGCAGTCTCAGCCCTGAAACCACCTCCCAGTTGGCCGCGATCTTGGGATTGGTGGTGCCGCCCACATCGTTGTAATGATCATATCGGCCCGAGAGGCTAAGATCGAGCCGCTTCATCAACGGCACACCCATGTCCTCCGAGACCAGCGGAACCGCGACTTCGACATAGCCCGAGAGGGCATTGCGGCTGAGCGTGAAGCTAACTTCGCCGGTCAAGTCGGTATCTTCGACATGCTGCTGGGCCCAATAATATTCGCCGCCGAACGCCAGGCGCACATCGCCGGCCGGCAATGCGAACACCACGCCCTGCGCTTCCAGCTTTGCCTGGTTGAATCTGTTGAGGTGCATGAGGGAGTTCTCGTTGGTATAGAGACTTGCCAGAACCGCCTCCGAGGTCCTGCCGCCATTGGGCTGCCAGACGTCCAGCGCGTTCTCCGTCGTCAACGGGATGTTTGTAGCGCGGCTAATAGCTCCGGTCGCGGACCTGGTGCCGTTCAGTGCTTCCTGTACGCAGGCGGTGCAGATAAGGCCGTAGTTGTTCGTGTAGCTGCGGCTGTGCCCGAACGCGTTGCTAAGCGTCACGGACCAGCTATCGGACAGCTTGTATTCGGCATTACCGTAGAGATAGAGCGTCTCGTTCTTCGCCTGCTGCGTTCCGTAGTCATTCCCGGGCCTGATCGCGGACCAGGTGACCACCTGCTGCGTCGCCGTGGGGTCCCCCGCCGGCGCCGTATAGAATGGATTGATCTGGCCAAAGCGACTCGACGCCGGAGAGAAGGCCCCCGGGCCGAAGACGGTCACGTTGTTGACCGCCGCGGGGCCGAAGCGGTACACGGCGCGCAAACGTTGGTAATTGGCGGTGCCGGTTACCGTCAACCGGTCGCCAAACGTATTGTCGACGCGCAGCAGAACATTTGTGCGCTTGTGGTTTCCAAGCGCATCCGCATAAATCGCATTACTATTGCAAGGGGCGTTGTCCGTAATCACGGCTGTCGTCGTCGTCGCCGAGGGCGACAAATAGACTTCGCTTCCAGACGAAGGCGTGCTGAATGTGGCCGGCGAACAGTGGAACGTGTTGGTGTTGCGACCGCCGACCGAACGGAAATCGCCCCTGCTCAGGAAATCCCGGTCCCTCATCCGCAGCGGGCTTCGATACGTATGTTGAGCGGCGACATAGATACCGCCGGTGTTCCATTTCGTTCCCACGATGCCGTTGACGTCGTAGGTGTGCCAATTGTCCGCGAACCCGACTTTGCCGGCTATTTCCGCTCCGCTGAACGATGACCGCGTGATGTAGTTCACGACACCCGCAACAGCATCGGAGCCATAGATGGACGAGGCGCCGTCCGCGAGCACCTCGACCCGCTGGACCGCACTGCGCGGGAGGATGTTTGGATCCGTCTGAGCAGTTCGCGTGCCCCCGCCGGGGATCCGCATACCGTCGATCAGAACCAGCGTCGTGTTGCTCGCGGCTCCCCCCAGGCTGTGGATTTGCGGCGAGTAATAGGAGAATACGTTCTCGCCAGCATCCGCGCCCGACGTGGTGATTGCCGGTACGGTGTTGAGCAGTTCGCTCATGTCGGTTGACGCCGTTTCTTCAATAGACTCTCGATCCAGCGTAACGAGGTTCGATCCGATTGGAGCGACGCCGCGAATGGCCGTGCCCGTGACGACGATGTCCTTGTCCTTTTCAGATTCCTTTTCAGAGGCCTCGCCCGCCCGGGTTTCCTGTTCAGTAACCGGCTTCTTCTCGGCTTCCTGTTGGGCCGCGAACGCCGGTGCGATTCCGAGAGACGTAACTGCCAACACTATAGCGATAGTCGATACCGATCCATTCAGCCGAATAGCCATGACCCTCTCCTCCCAAATACTCAGTCTTTTCTAATTTCAGTTCGAACGCACGCGCTGAACCGCGCACCCTCACGATAGGTCCGAAGCGCTTGTCGCGGTGCACCGCCAATCCGCCTCAGACATTCCGCTCATTGGAATAATATTCCATCTTAAGAAATGCCCTAGCAAACACGCTCCGGCTTTACAACCCTTGGCTGACGATTGTGCGCCCGCAGGCGAAGGGAGGTGAGTTCGGCAAGGTTTTTTCTGCTGTCACGGTCAGGGGACGCAGACGCTCGCCGCGCGACGGCCGGACTGTCGCGACGACATGTTCGGAGACGGCGTCCAGCGTTTCGGCCTACGGCCTGCGTTGGGCTATTTATAGACCGTGCGACGGGCACCGGCGCTGCAGCCGGATCACCTCGGGTGAACTTGTTGAAGCACTTTAGGGGGCTAGCAGCTTCGCGCGGGCGAGGCCTGCCCCCGCCGCTGGCGGGAGCAGGTCAGCAAGTGGCGCAGTCCGGCTGGCGGAGCCCTCGGCCGGCTTCGGACGCCTCAGAATGTCACGCCAAACGAGACGTTACCGGAATGGTCCTGAGCATTCTTGCTGAGTAGTCCCGAATAGGACAGGCTGAGACGCATCTTGGAATTGAGGCGCCACAGAACCTCCGTATCCATCAGGCCCGCATCTCGGGCGAATGCGGCGCCTTGGACACGAAAGCGTGCGTTTGTGCCCGCAAAGGTCAGATGCGAGGCTGGGATCACCGAACCGAAACCGTGCTGCCAGGCCGCTGTAGCCCGCACGGCAAAAGGGCCGTCAGCCGATGTCGTGAACCGCAATCCGGTCGTAGAGGAAGAATATGTGTCCCGCTCACGCCCGGACGACAATGCCAAAGACCCGCCCGGCGTTTCGCTAAACGCGCTGGTGCGCGCTTGCACCCACGCCCCGCTAACGAACGGTTCGACCAGCCCGGCGCCCAATCCGACGGGGAGGCCGATCTCGCCCCCCCCGTGCAGCGTCTGGCCCCCATAGGTTACGCGATGGTTGCCAGTGACACTGCCCAGCGCCAACGTCCGCTCAACTTTGATGTCTGCATCGGAATAGCCGCCGGCCACCCGGATGCGAACGGGGCCGATCTCGGCACTTGCATAGCCCATCAGCCGCACGGACCTGGCGGTACCCTGGCTTGTGTGCGACCCGTTGTTCAACTTGGTGCTCGTGAATCCGGTGGCCGCACCAAAGCGCAGGGTGTCCCCGCCAAAATCAACGCCCCCGATGATGCCTCGGCCATCGCGCTCGAGCACGGCCGCGTTAGTGCGGTCGCGATTGTCGCCCCAGTTTCCGAAACCGTTCAGCCAGACGCCGGAACCGGGTGCCGCAGTCTGCATCCGGTGCATGACCGCTGCCCATGGGCGGCGAACGTCCTCGATCATTGCCGTCCGAACCGACGCATGGATTTCGCCAGAGACTGTATCAAAGCCTTTACGGGCAGTCGCACCATCGAGCTGGAGCACCGCATCGTGCAGGGCGTTCCCGCCCCCAAGTGACTGGATGGCACCGGCGACCCCGCGCTGATTGGGGGTCGCCGCGATGGCGGCGAAGTCGATGTCGTTCCTGGACAGTGTCAGCGTCACCGCATTGGTGCTGTACCGGAGCGAGGGCGTCAGGAATGCAAGGTTGGAGGTGACGCTGGAAAACCCGTTCGAAGCGCCGCTACGTGCGATCCCGCCCGCCGCCTGAATAATGACATAGTCCGTTTCGATGGCGTAATTGCCGGCTCCAGCCAGCACCTGGACAGTCCCGCCGTTGATCGTGACCGCCCCTGACGCATTCAAAAGGTCGGTTGCGCCAGCTGCAGTTGTTTCAACCTGGAAAACCGAACCGGTGTCGAAAGTTGCCGTGGCGACAGACAGCGTGCCTATGCTGTTGCCGGGTGCAAGAATCCCGCCATTCCCTATCACAACATTTCCAAGCTGGCCGATGCCGCCGATGACGCCGCCGCTCGCCGTCTCGATCGTGCCGCCGAGCGTGCCGCCGATCCTGAGCGTGCCGGCCACAACGGACACCGTTCCCGCAAAGTTCGACGAATCACCTGTCAGCACGAGCGTACCTGTCCCGCGCTGCTCCAGCCGACCCTGACCGGTAATGATACCGGCATAGATATGCTCGTCCGAGCGCCGGAAGGCGAGAGTCGGCGTGTTGCCTCCTGAGGGTGGGCCGATATGGACGTTGCCAGGCAGCAGCCCGCTGGTCCCGCCATCGCCGATCTGGAGCACGCCGTTCACGATCTGCGTGCCACCCGAATAATCGTTCGCACCGGTCAGGACGAGCGTACCCAAGTCCTCCTTGACCAGCGCCCCGGTCCCAGCCAGCCGCGAGCCGATGGTTGCGACCATGCTGGAGCCGGCGCTGGTGCCATCGCCGACGCGCAGGTTTGCCGCGCCAATCAGGTCCAGCGCGCCGCCCTGAACTCGGTAGCCTGTAGTCGCGAACTGCATATTGGTGGCTGCGACCGGCCCGGCCGCGGTGTCGACAGTGACCGTTCCTGCCTGGCCGCTGAAGACCGCAAACCCGCCGCCCCAGGGCTCGCTGGAACTGCCGTCGGTACCGGTCCAGTTAGTCCGGCCATCTGCACTCCAAGTCCCGTCGCCACCGGCAATGGTTCCGTTGGCGGTCGTGCGGGTCCCGTTCCAAAACTGAATGTCCGAGACCGTCCCGGGAATTGAGACGACCAGATTGACCTGGCCCGGCGCCGAAGTTTGGAGAACTCCCTTTTGCTCTCCGCTAAGGGGGGTGACGTCCAGTCCGTTGTCGGTAAGCGTCCCTCCATAGCTGAACAGGCGATAGAGTCCGGCCCCGAAATCGGTGGCCTCGGTTACTACGAGGGTCCCGTCCAGCGTGAGGTTGCCCGTGATGTTGAACATCTCGCTCGCGCCAATGTTGCCGAGTGTCGCGGAGACAGTCGCATCGGAACCGAGCGTCAACGAGCCCAATGTCAGCGTTTCGCCTGATGTACCGACCAACGTGCCGTTGACCACGGCCGCACCGGTCAGCCTCCCGCTGCCGCTGAGCGAGCCGGCTGCTTGAACCGTCAAGTCGGTAGTCAGTGAGCCGTCGAGGTGCAAGCCGCCGCTCTGGATCGTCACCCCGCCCCCGAGCGTACCCGTTCCCCCATATGTCAGCACGCCCGTACCCATCTTGATCAGCGAGCCGCTGCCTGACAGGGCGCCGGTGTAGCTGGTGTTCACGCCAGAACCGCCAAGCGTCAGCGTAGCGCCGTTGATCCTCGTCTCCCCAGTGCCGGACAGGCCACCGACTTGCTGATCGAAGCCCGCGACAATGTCGAGAATTCCCGCCGTCTCGACGGTCACCTGCGAGTTGGACGACAGGGCATTCGTCATACCCCCGCGCAGGGTACCGCTCCGGACGATCGTGTTGCCGCTATAGGTGCTATTCGCACCAAAGGTCAGAACGCCTGCCACCGGGGAATCGAGGATGACTGCCCCGGTACCGGTGATGGGCGCGGCGAGGTCAACCTCGTTCGACCGATTGATCACCAATGTGCCGTGGTTGGTGATCTGGCCAGTGATGGCGCCGCCGGTTCCACCATTGCCCCAGCGGAGAATCGCCCCGCTCGCGATGTTGGTACCCTCCAAAGCGGCGGTAAAGGCACTTGTGACCGTCCAATCGCCGGAGAGGACATTGTAACCGTCGAATCCGAGGACATCGGTGAGCGTCTTGGTACCGGAGCCCGTTAGATACATCCGGTTGCCGGCCGCTGTGCCAGCGGCGGCCCTGATCCGGCCGTTTACGGTCGCGTCCGTGTCGAGATAAACGCTGTTGCCGCCGCCGTGGACGTTGACGGCATAGGAGGTTCCCGTTGTCGCCGTACTGGCGGAGGTGACGCTGCCTGCTTCAAGACGAATGATGGAATTGGTTTCGGCGCGGATCGCGTCGGCGGCGGAACTGCCAGTAATCCGTGCCTCGATGGTGCCGCGATTGATCACCTCACCGGTCCTCAGATAGACACCGGACCCACCGCCGATGAACGCGCCCGCCTCGTTGGTCAGGTGCAGGTTCACGGCGGCGTTGGGGCCGATCCCGCTGCTCGTGGCATTAGTCCCGGTGCTCTCGATGCGTCCCTGGTTGACGACCGTCGCGGTACCGGAGCCGGTGTTGGCGATCGTCACGGCGCGTCCCGTGGTGACGATGCTGCCGGTCGAGGTAACGGTGAGGGCCTCGTCGGCGCCGAGGCTCATCTGGCTTGTCGTTGCGACGTCTACCGTAGTTTGAGCCAAAGCCGCGCCCGGAACAAATAGTCCAAACGCAGTGCCAAGTAGAATTGTGCGCAACGAAAACGCCGATGCCGGATGCTTCATAATATACCCCTTCCCCATATTCAGTCAATTCTAGTGTCAGCTCGAGCCACGCGCTGCCTCCCTCATCCTCACGGAAGGCCCAAAAGTTTGCCGCAGCGCCCCACTAATCTATTTCGATTATTCTATTCAATGGAATTTTATTCCATTATTAGAAATTCTCTAGCAAACGCGCTCCGGCTTTGCAACCTTTGGCTGGCGATTTGCGTGCTTGCGCCTTGCATCGCCATCCTGTGGCGCGCTTGACTTTGTCTTGGGTGGAGGTTGTGCTGGCGCATGGGGCGACGACTGCGGAAGCGTGCCGCCGGATCGGTGTTACGGAACAGACATAGCGTAATCGAGGCTGGTCGACCCCAAGATGCTTCGGCAGGTCGATCCTGTCGAAGAAGAGGAGTGATCTTCCCCCGATTGCGCGGACACCGATGATAGGCTCTGCGGAGTCAGGAGGTGTAGAATGGCAAAGACGACGAAGCGTCAGTTTACAGATGAGTTCAAGCGCGAGGCTGTGGCGCTGTGGGAGACGAGCGGGCGCAAGCAGACCGAGATCGCGGCGGAGTTGGGGATCATGCCAACGATGTTGCGCCGTTGGTAGCGCAAGTGGCAGGAAGGTGGCATTGTGAGCCCGGCGACGAAGTCGCCGATATCGCCAATGGCATCGCCGGCGGATCAGGAGGCGGAGATCGCCAGACTGCGCCGCGAACTCGACCGCGCGCGGATGGAGCGCGACATACTAAAAAAAGCCGTCGGCATCTTTGCGGAGATGCCGCGATGAGGTTCAATTTTATCGAGCAACATTCCGCGACCTGGCCGGTGCGCGTCATGTGCCGCGTGCTCGGTGTGTCAGCCAGCGGATATTATGGCTGGCGCAGTCGCGCGCCGAGTGCCCTCGCGCGGGCCTGTCAGTAATTTTGTGCGCGAGGCCGATTACCGTCATCAGATGACGAACCTTTCGCCGAAGATCACGGCGAACTGGGTTTTTGCCTCGGTCCATTCGCGCGGCGGTCGTTTCCACTCTTGCGCCGCATGATTGAGGACGAGGTGTAGCAGCTTCATGGCAGCGTCGTCACCGGGGAAGTGTCCGCGAGTGCAAACCGCACGCCGCAGCTTCGAGTTCAAGGCCTCGATAGCGTTCGTGGTGTATATGATCCTGCGGATGGCTTCACTAAACGCAAAAAATGGGGGACTGTCAGGATTTCCGTGTGTGGCCGGGCATAATGGGCAACAAGGAGTCCCACTATGTCACGACGCAAAGAACCTGCCATACCGAATGAGCTTCTCGATCAGCTTTTGGCGGGCGGCGCTGCCAGTGCCGCCTTCGAGCAGGGCGGTCTGCTCGATTCGCTGAAGAAGGCGCTGACAGAGCGTGCCCTGAATGCGGAGATGGATCACCACCTCGCTGGCGAAGACGGCGCCGGCAACATGCGCAACGGCTACGGTCGGAAGACGGTAATGACCGACACCGGCAAGTTGGCGATCGACGTGCCGCGCGATCGCCAGTCGAGCTTCGACCCGCAGTTGATCGCCAAGTATCAACGCCGCTTTCCCGGCTTCGACGACAAGATCGTGTCGATGTACGCGCGCGGCATGAGCACCCGCGAGATCACCAGGCACCTGCACGATCTATACGGCATCGACGTCTCACCCGATTTGATTAGCACGGTGACCGACGCCGTGCTCGATGAGGTCGCCACTTGGCAGCAGCGGCCGCTCGATCCGGTTTACCCGCTGGTCTTCTTCGACGCGATCCGGGTCAAGATCCGCGACGAGGGCATGGTGCGCAACAAGGCGATCCACATTGCGCTGGGCGTCCGCGCCGACGGCGCAAAGGAGGTGCTCGGCTTGTGGCTCGAGCAGAATGAGGGTGCCAAGTTCTGGCTTCGGGTGATGAACGAGCTTCGCAACCGTGGCGTTGAAGACATCCTGCTGGCCGTCGTTGACGGCCTGAAGGGCTTTCCCGATGCGATCACCGCAGTGTTCCCCGATGCGATCGTCCAGACCTGCATCGTTCACCTGCTGCGCAACTCGATGGACTTCGTCTCCTGGAAGGACCGAAAGAACCTCGCCAGCGCGCTCAAGGAGATTTACCGTGCCACCGACGCAGATGCCGCCGAAAAGGCGCTGACAGCATTTGAGGCTGGCCCTTGGGGGCAGCGCTATCCCGCCATCGGCCAGAGCTGGCGGCGCGCCTGGGGCGAGGTGATCCCGTTTTTTGCGTTCCCCGACGAGGTCCGCCGGATCATCTACACTACGAACGCCATCGAAGCTTTGAACTCGAAGCTCAGGCGGGCTGTCAGGGCCAGGGGACACTTCCCCAGCGACGAGGCCGCCACCAAGCTGCTCTACCTGATCTTGAATCGGTCGGAGAAAGAGTGGAAGATGCCACCACGTGAGTGGACCATGGCGAAGGCGCAATTTGCCGTGATCTTCGGCGAACGTTTCATCAGAGCCATGGCGGCCTGATGATCAACCGCCCGGCCGCACACGGAAATCCTGACAGTCCCAAAAATGGGATGACCTGATCCCAATGTCGCCGCCAACTTTGTGCGATCGCCGGATATTTCTGACCCCAATGCCCTGCCTCGAATGCCTCCAGGGCGGTCAGGCCGGTCTCGGCGTTTTCGGCGCGATAGACGCTACGCAGGGATTGGGCGATCGCCTTGCGGTCTTTCCACGACGCGAAGCTCATGCTGTTTCTGATCAAATGCACAACGCATGTCTGGACCACCGTTTCCGGGAACACGGCGTTGATGGCGTCCGGGAAGCCTTTCAGGCCGTCGACGACCGCAATCAGTATATCGGCGATGCCGCGGTTCTTGAGCTCGTTCATGACGCGTAGCCAGAACTTTGCACCTTCGGTTTGCTCGATCCAGATGCCCAGGATGTCCTTGGTCCCGTCAGGCAATATGCCGAGCGCGATATAAACGACTTTGTTACGGACGAAGCCTTCGTCGCGGATTTTGACCCGGATCGCGTCGAAGAACACCAGCAGATAGCAGGCATCGAGTGGCCGACCTTGCCATTCGGCGACCGTTTCCAGCACGGCGTCGGTCACCGTCGAGATCAGGTCCGGCGATACGTCAATGCCGTAAAGCTCCTCGAGATGCCCTCGGATCTCGCGAACCGTCATCCCGCGCGCATACATCGAGATAATCTTGTCGTCGAAGTCCGAGAACCGGCGCTGATATCTCGCGATCAGCTTCGGATCGAACGTCCCCGAACGGTCGCGCGGGATATCCAGCGTCACCTTCGAACTACCCGTCAGCATCGTCTTCTGTGACGTGCCGTTGCGCCGATTTCCTCCACCGGCCTCCGCCTCGGATCCAGATGATCGTCAAGCTCCGCTGCCAGCATCCGTCCCGACAGCGCCTTCTTCAGTTCGTCGATCAAGCCGTCCCTGGCAAATAACTCCTGCGGATCACGCCCTGCCAGCAACTGATCCAAAACTTCCTTGTCGATAGCCATAGGATGGGTCCTTTCCATTCCATCTTATGGCCTCGCGCACAAAATTACTGACAGGCCCGGCCGACGTGTTCGATTACATCGAATGCTTCTACAACCCGACCCGGCGTCACTCGACCCTGGGTTACCTCAGTCCTATCGACTTCGAACGCGAAGCTGGGGTAGCCTGAATGAACCTATCTCGGTGTCCATCAAACCGGCAGCAGGCCACATCTAGCTATCCTAGCTTTCCGCATCCTCATATGGGAATCGCCGCCAAGTTATGACAAAGGTGTGCCCGCGAAAGCGGGAATCCAGTTCCAACGCCGGTTCGCTGGATTCCCGCTTTCGCGGGAATGACGAATGACTTTTACTCTTGTTACTATGATTATCATAGTTACTATCACCCGCAAGAGGAGATTCGCCCGTGACCGATCCAGCATCCACTCGCGCGGCCGTCATCGTCGGCGCCGGCGATGCGACGGGCGGCGCCATTGCGCGCGCCTTCGCCGCCGAAGGGCTGACCGCCTGCGTCAACCGGCGCGAGCGCAATGCCGACGCGCTCGAAAGGCTCGCGCAGTCGATCCACGACGCGGGGCATCAGGCGCGCGCCTTCCCCGCCGACGCCCGCGACGAGGACGCGATGATCGCCCTGTTCGATCAGGTCGAGGCAGAGGTCGGGCCGGTCGAGGTCGCGGTGTTCAACATCGGCGCCAATGTGAATTTCCCGATCGGCGAGACGACGGTGCGCGTCTACAGCAAGGTCTGGGAAATGGCGTGCCTGGCCGGGTTCCTGATGGGGCGCGAGGCCGCGAAACGCATGACGCCGCGCCGTCGCGGCACCATAATATTCACCGGCGCGACCGCCAGCTTGCGCGGCGGGTCGGGCTTCGCCGCCTTTTCGGGGGCGAAGGCGGCGCTGCGGATGCTCGCCCAGTCAATGGCGCGCGAGTTGGGGCCGCAGGGCATTCACGTCGCGCATGTCGTGATCGACGGCGCGATCGACACCGAATTCATCCGCGACCGCCACCCCGATTTCGACAATGCCAGGGCGCAGGATCTGATCCTGAACCCCGACGCGATCGCCGCACAATATGTGGCGCTGCACAAGCAACCGCGGAGCGCGTGGACGCACGAACTCGACCTTCGCCCATGGGGAGAAAAATGGTGACGGAAATTCCCTCTCCCCTTGCGGGAGAGGGTTGCGGAGACTTGGCGGCTCGGCCGCCTAGTCATAGCTGGGTGAGGGGTATGCGATCCACAGGATCGCGCGAGCTTCGCTCGCAACCCCTCATCCAAGTCCGCCTAATCGCTTCGCGATAAGGCTCCCTATCCTTCTCCCGCAAGGGGAGAAGGGAAAGGATTTGAAGCATGACCAAGACCCTCGAACTGATCTTCGATTTCGGCAGTCCCAACGCCTATCTGACGTTGAAGGTCCTGCCGGGCATCCTCGATCGCACCGGCGCCGAACTGGCGGTCACTCCCTGCCTGCTCGGCGGCATCTTCAAGGCGACGGGCAACAAGGCGCCGATGGTGCAATATGCCGGGGTGCCGGCAAAGCTCGCCTACGAGAATCTGGAAATGCGCCGCTTCATCGAACGGCATGGGCTGACCCGCTTCCAGCTCAACCCCCATTTCCCGGTCAACACCCTGCTGATCATGCGCGGCGCCATCGTCGCCGCGGACGAAGGGCGGCTCGACGCTTATGTCGAGGCGGTGAACCGCGCGATGTGGGAGGAAGGGCTGAAGATGGACGACCACGCCGTCGCCGCCGCCTTCCTGTCGGCCAACGGTTTCGACGGCCCGGCGTTGCTCGCACGGACGCAGGAGCCCGCCATCAAGGAAAAGCTCGCCGCCAATACCGAGGCCGCCGTCGCGCGCGGAGTGTTCGGCATCCCGACCTTCTTCGTCGGCGACGCGATGTTCTTCGGCAAGGATCGCCTGGCCCAGGTCGAAGAGGCGCTGCTGGGCTAGAATCTGCCGCCATCGGACGGCCGCGCCGGAACCACCGCATCGGCCGCCGTAACCGGCGCCTGCATGCTGCGGCCGGCCACGAAAATTCCCGCGATCACCAGAAACAGCCCGGCGACGTGGAAGAGATGCAGTTCCTCCCCCAGGAACGCGATCGCCAGCCCGGCGCCGATCAGCGGCATGACGTTCATATACTGCCCCGTCGCCGCCGACCCGATCAGTTCGACGCCGCGGTTGAAGAAGAGATAGGCAAGGAACGAGGGGAAGATCGCGACATAGGCGATGGCCAGCACGCTTTCGCGCGCGGCGACGATCCGCCGCCCCTGCACCAGTTCGCCGGCATAGAAGGGCGCGATCGCCACGATCCCGATCAGGATCGAACCCGCCAGCAGGCTGAGCGGATGAACCGGCGGGCGGCGGCGCAGCAGCACCGAATAGACCGCCCACAGCACCACCGCGAAACCGATGATCGCATCGCCGCCGTTGAGCCGCAGCGCGAGCAGCGCCTGCAGGTCGCCGCGCGAGATGATGGTCAATACCCCGGCCAGCGAGACGGCCACGCCCGCGATCTGCCGCGCCGTCGTGCGCTCCTTCATCAGCAGCGCCCCGATCAGCAGGATCAGCGCCGGCTGCGCCGACTGCATGAGCATCGCATTGAGCGCGGTCGTGGTCTGGAGCCCGCTGTAGAGCAGGGTATTGAACGACCCGATCCCCAGCATCCCCAGTAGGATCATGATCGGCCAGTGCGCGCGCAGCACCGGCCAGTCGCGCCGAAGGTGCGGCCAGGCGAGCGGCAGCAACAGCAGCAATGCGAGCGCCCAGCGCCAGAAGGACAAGGCGATCGGCGGCACGAAATCGCGCGCGGCCCGCCCGACGATCGAATTGCCGGCCCAGCAGGCCGCGGTCAGCGTCAGCAGCAGATAGGGCCGCGCCCACAATCCCGCCAGCCCCGCCCCCGGAGCCGCGCGCACCGATTCTTCCATGCCTGTTCCGTCGTTCATCGCGCCTCCGTGCCGTGCCGGGCATCCGGAGGCAACCGCTTGCGCGCTCCCGCGCATCCGCTAAACACGCTCGATGGATCAAATCGTCATTCGCGGCGGCCAGCGACTCAAGGGCCGTATCCCCATTTCCGGCGCCAAGAATGCCGCGCTCACCCTGCTCCCCTGCGCGCTGCTCACCGACGAGCCGCTGACGCTGCGCAACCTGCCGCGACTCGCCGACGTCGACGGTTTCGGCCACCTGCTCAACCAGCTCGGCTGCTCGACGACGATCGAAGGGTCGCGGCCGGAGGATTTCGGGCGCGTGATGACCGCGCGCGCGACGACGCTGACCTCGACCGTCGCCCCCTATGACATCGTGCGCAAGATGCGCGCGTCGATCCTCGTCCTCGGCCCGCTGCTGGCGCGCGCGGGCGAGGCGACGGTCAGCCTGCCCGGCGGCTGCGCGATCGGCAACCGGCCGATCGACCTGCACCTGAAGGCGCTCGAAGCCTTCGGGGCGGAGATCGAGCTCGCCTCGGGCTATGTGAAGGCGAGTGCGCCGGGCGGACGGCTGGCCGGCGGCAGGTTCACCTTTCCCGTCGTGTCGGTCGGCGCGACCGAGAATGCGGTGATGGCGGCGGTGCTCGCCAAGGGGACGTGCGTGCTCGAAAATGCGGCGCGCGAGCCCGAGATCGTCGACCTGTGCAACTGCCTCGCCGCGATGGGCGCCGAGATCGACGGCATCGGCAGCGAGACGCTGACCATCGAGGGCGTCGACCGGCTGCACGGCGCGACCTATCGCGTCATGGCCGACCGCATCGAGGCGGGAAGCTATGCCTGCGCCGCGGTCATCACCGAAGGCGACGTCGAACTGGTCGGCGCGAAGGCGGCCGAGATGGAGGCGACGCTCGCCGCGCTGCGCGAGGCGGGCGCGACGGTGGAGGAGGTCAAGGGCGGTATCCGCGTCGCCATGTCGGGCCGCGCCGAACCCGTGACGCTGTCGACCGCGCCCTACCCCGGCTTCGCGACCGACATGCAGGCGCAGTTCATGGCGATGGCGACGCTGGGCACCGGCGCTTCGCTGTTCACCGAGACGATTTTCGAGAATCGCTACATGCACGTTCCCGAACTCGCGCGCATGGGCTGCGACATCCAGGTCAAGGGCCGCACCGCAGTCGTCCGCGGCGTCGAAAAGCTGGTCGGCGCGCCGGTGATGGCGACCGACCTGCGCGCCTCGATGAGCCTGATCATCGCCGGGCTCGCCGCCGAGGGCGAGACGCAGGTCAACCGCGTCTATCACCTCGACCGCGGCTATGAGCGGCTGGAAGAAAAATTGCAGGCGGTCGGCGCCGATATCGAGCGGGTCAGCGACGACTGACGCGGTGTGCGAAAAGCGCGCAACATCATTTCAAGGCATACAGAGCACACGGTACGCCCCTTTGTTCGAGGGGTCGTGCGTCCATTCGACCTCCCCTCCCGCTTGCGGGAGGGGCAGCGAGGCTTGCGAACTTGTTCGCTAGCCGCAGCGGGGTGGGCAAATGCAACGCCGCTGGCCCACCCCCGACCCCTCCCGCAAGCGGGAGGGGAGACGCGTGTATGCACAAATTGAAGCAGTCATGCGTCGAAGGCCGGCACGGCGCGATAACGTAGGAAAGCCTTTCGTAGGTCGCTCCGGCGTCAGTCGCGCGGGTTCTCGCTCGCCATGGCCGAGCATTCGGGGGCGTCGACCGCGACCGATACCATGTTTCCGCTGACCGAGGGGCGCTCGGGCCGCTTCGCCACCGCGATGATCAGTCCGGCGAGCGCCACCGCGCCGCCTGCGATCGACAGCGGCGCCCAGTGATAGTCTTCGAAGACGGTCGAAAAACCCATCGCGATGATCGGGATCAGCACGCTCGACCACGCCGCCTGCCCCGGGCCGACGGCGCGGATCACGCTGAAATAGAGCGGAAAGGACACCGCGCTGGCGACGATACCCAGATAGAGGACGCCCAGCAGATAGACGGGCGTCGCCTCGATCGTCGGCGGCCCGGTCGTAATCCATGCAAAGCCGCCATCGGCGAGCGCGCCGAAGAGCATCGCCCATGCGATCATCACCGTCATCGACTGCGCGCGGGCGATCTTCGTCCCCTGCATGACGTTGGCGATCGAGGCCGAGAAAACCCCCGTCAGCGTCAGCAGCGTGCCCGCGACCACCGCCTGCGGACCGAGCGCCGCGGCGCGATATTCGTGCAGGATCATCAGCCCGACGCCGACGATCGCGATTCCGGCACCCGCCAGGAAGCGCCCTTCGAGCGGAGTCTTCAGGAACAGCCGCCCGAACAGCGTGTTCGGCACGATGAGCAGCGCGAACAGCACCGCGACCAGCCCCGACGTGATATGCTGTTCGGCGCGATAGACGAAATTGAAGTTGAAGGTGAACTGCGCGATGCCGAGCAGCACGACGAAGGCGAAGGCCCGGCGGTCGAGCCACAGCCGTTCACCCCGCATCGCGGCGAACAGGAACATCGCGGCCGCCGCGACGATGAAGCGATAGGTCACCGACCAGCTCGGCGGGACGATGCCGAGTTGCCCCTTGATGACGATCCACGTCGATCCCCAGATCAGCGTTACCAGAGCGAAGGGGATAAGGACGCGCGGATGGAGGAGCGATACGCCGGGCTGGCTCATAGCGCGGCGATCGCCGCCGCGAGCGGCGCCGTCGAGGCGGCGTCCTGATCCCAGCTGGTGACGAGGCGCGCGGCGCCTTCGCCCCAGTCGTAGAAATCGAATCCCTGTGCGCGCAGATCGGCCGCCTCTTCGGCGGTCAGCCGCACGAACAGCTCGTTCGCCTCGACCGGATACATCAGCCGGTCGCCGCAGGCCGCGGCGAGCGCCGCCGCCCCGGCGTTGGCGGCGCGCGCGTTGGCGAGCCACAGATCGTCCTTCAGCATCGCGCGGATCTGCGCCGCGACGAAGCGCCCCTTGCTGAGCAGGTGCCCGCCGCGCTTCTTGAGTTCGCGTACGCCAGCACCGCCGCTGCCGCCGAAGAACACCAGCGCCTCGGCCATCATCGCGCCGTTCTTGGTGAAGCCGAACGACAGCGCGTCGACCCCGGCGCGCCAGGTGACGTCGGCCGGCGTGCAGCCGAGAAAGGCGACCGCATTGGCGAAGCGCGCGCCGTCCATGTGCAGCTTCATGCCGCTGGCCTTCGCGATCTCGCTGATCTCGGCGACCTCGTCGGGACGCCAGGACAGGCCATATTCTGTCGCGTTGGTGATGCTGATCGCCGCCGGCTGGACCTGGTGGACGTCGGCGCGGATGCCGGCGATTCGCGCCTTCAGCGCATCGGCGTCGATCTTCGCCCCCGTGCCGGGCAGCGGCATCAGCTTGGCGCCGCCCGAATAGAAGGTCGGGGCGCCGCATTCGTCGACCTCTATATGCGCTTCCTCATAGCAGAGGATGCCCTGCCACGGCCGCACGAAATGGGCGAGGATAATGCTGTTCGCCGCGGTTCCGGTCGAAATCCAGACGACCTCGCACTCCGTTTCGAACAGGTCCGAAAAGGCCGCGTCGAGCGACCGGCTGAGCGCGTCGCCGTCATAGGCGGTATCGACGTGGTTCGCCGCGGCGAGAGCGTCCATGACCGCGGGATGGACCGCAGCCGCATTGTCGGAAAAGAAGCGCAGGGCGGTCATGCCGCCGCCCTTAGCGCAGGACGGGCATCCTGCTAAGCCGTTATTTGCTCCACGCGTCCGGCGCGGCGTCCCGGTCGGGCGAGCGCGGACGGTAGAGCCATTTGCCCTTGGTCCGCGACCGGCGCACCAGATATTCGCCCGGCATCAGCAGGCGGAAGTGCGTGCCGTTGCGGTCGAGCAGCAGACCGAAACGGGGCAGCAGGATCGAACGGCTGTGCCATTCGTAGACGCCGTCGTTCGGCGCGGCAGGATTCTCCATGGCGGACCACTCCGCTCCCGAGCAAAATCGCCCCGTTCCGATGGCGGGAGACTCCATCGGACCCGGAACGTCCTTACCGCGATTCGGTTGCATGGTGGTGGCAGGGGCGGACGGCACGGCGCATGAAACGACCGGACCGACCGGCTTCGGCCGCGCGAGCGCGGCCAGCCGAAAACCGCGCCGCGCCGCGCGATCAGCGGTCGCGCTTCGCCAGCAGCTTGAGCCGCAGCGCGTTCAGCTTGATGAAGCCCGCCGCGTCCTTCTGGTCATAGGCGCCGGCGTCGTCCTCGAAGGTGACGTGGCGCTCGCTGTACAGGCTGTGCGGCGACTTGCGGCCGACAACGGCGGCACTGCCCTTGTAGAGCTTGAGCCGCACCGTGCCCGTCACCTTTTCCTGGCTGTGGTCGATCGCCGCCTGCAGCATCTCGCGCTCGGGCGCGAACCAGAAGCCGTTGTAGATGAGCTCGGCATATTTCGGCATCAGCTCGTCCTTCAGGTGCGCCGCGCCGCGGTCGAGCGTGATGCTTTCGATCCCGCGATGCGCGCGGGCATAGATTTCGCCGCCCGGCGTCTCGTACATGCCGCGCGACTTCATGCCGACGAAGCGGTTCTCGACGAGGTCGAGCCGGCCGATGCCATGCTTGCGGCCAAGGTCGTTGAGCGCCGCGAGCAGCGTCGCGGGCGACATCGCCTGCCCGTTCAGCGCGACGCCGTCGCCGCGCTCGAAATCGATGGTGACATATTCGGGCGCATCGGGCGCATCCTCGGGGTTCACCGTGCGCGAATAGACATAGTCGGGGGTCTCTTCCCACGGATCCTCGAGCACCTTGCCCTCCGACGAAGTGTGGAGAAGGTTCGCGTCGGTCGAGAAGGGACTTTCGCCACGCTTGTCCTTCGGCACCGGAATCTGGTGTTTTTCGGCGAAGTCGATCAGCGCGGTGCGGCTCGTCAGGTCCCATTCGCGCCACGGCGCGATCACCTTGATGTCAGGGTTCAGCGCATAGCAGGACAACTCGAAGCGCACCTGATCGTTGCCCTTGCCCGTCGCACCGTGCGCGACCGCGTCGGCGCCGGTCTGCTTCGCAATCTCGACCAGCCGCTTCGAGATCAGCGGCCGCGCGATCGAGGTGCCGAGCAGATAGTCGCCCTCGTAGCGGGCGTTGGCGCGCATCATCGGAAAGACGAAGTCGCGGACAAACTCCTCACGCAGGTCGTCGATGAAGATATGCTCGGGCTTGATCCCCATCAGCTCGGCCTTGGCGCGCGCGGGTTCCAGTTCCTCGCCCTGCCCCAGATCGGCGGTGAAGGTCACGACCTCGCAGCCATAGCGGGTCTGCAGCCACTTGAGGATGACGCTGGTGTCGAGCCCCCCCGAATAGGCGAGGACGACGCGCTTGATGGACTCGGACATGATGGCACCTTCTGGCGGGAGACGACGCGGGCGCGGCTAGCAGGCCAGCCCGCGCGGCGCAACGGCCTGATCGGGCGAAGGGGCGGAAAAGGGCGCGGCCACATCCTTCGCCATGCGGAACTTTCCCTTTCGTCACCCTGAACTTGTTCGGCAAACATCCCCTTCCGACAGGTGAGCGTTCCCCGGCGAAAGCCGGGGTCCAGCTACGTGCGCCTGCCTCGCATGGACCCCGGCTTTCGCCGGGGATCACCAGCGTCCCTGTCTCAAGGGTATAAACGCCAACTCGTTTCAGAGCCTGCCCCGGACCCGATCCGGGGGTCCATGGCCTGCCCTCGAATGAAAAGCGGCGCAAAAGGGAAACAAGTTCAGCATGACGAAGGATGGACCTGATCCGGGAAAAGCAATCCAGGGCGGTTACCGCGCACTCTGGATTGCCGCGCGGCTTCGCCGCTCGCAATGACGAGTCCATTCGATGTCATCGCGCTCTGACCGCACCGCGAGCGCGCGGAGCGTAGGAACAGCGCGTCAGGCGGCGCGCAGAAGCCGGAAGTCGACGCCGCTCGGGTCCTGAAAGGGCCGCAGTCCGAATTCGGGCATGATCGCGAACAGATGATCGAAGATATCCGACTGGATATCCTCATATTCCGCCCACGCGGTCGTGCTGGTGAAACAATAGATTTCGATGGGAAGGCCCTGCGCCGTCGGCGCCAGCTGCCGGACCAGCAACGTCATGTCCTTCGATATGCGACCGTTCGCCCGCAGATAGGCGAGGACATAGGCGCGGAAGGTGCCGACGTTGGTGACGCGGCGGCTGTTGACCGGATCGTGCCCGGCCCGTTCGACCCGGGCATTCCATTCGCCCAGTTCGCCCTGCTTGCTCTCCAGATAATCGTCGATCAGCCGCAGGCGGCGCAGTTGCTGCTCTTCGTCCGCGGTCAGAAAGCGGATGCAGTTCTGGTCGATCAGCAGCGACCGCTTGATCCGGCGCCCGCCCGATTCCGACATGCCGCGCCAGTTCTTGAAACTCTCCGCGATCAGGCGATGCGTCGGGATGGTGGTGATCGTCTTGTCCCAATTCTGCACCTTGATCGTGTGCAGCGCGATGTCGATCACGTCGCCATCGGCGTTGAGCTGCGGCATTTCAATCCAGTCGCCGACGCGCAGCATGTCGTTCGAGGTGAGCTGCACCGACGCGACGAGCGAAAGTATCGTATCCTTGAACACCAGCATCAGCACCGCGGCCATCGCGCCGAGGCCGGACAGCAGCAGCAGGGGCGATTGCTCCATCAATGCCGCGACGATCAGGATCGCCGCCCCGGCATAGAGGATGATCTTCAGCACCTGCATATAGCCCTTGATCGGCCGGCTCGCGGCGTCGGGCCGCCGCTCGTATATCTCGTTCCCCAGGCTGAAGGCCCGGCTGATCGCCATGGCGATGAAGAGGATGATGGAGGCGGCGACGACATTGCCGACCACGGTGACGACGCCCGCGGGCAAATGCGGCACCGCTCCGATGCCCGACGAGATGACAAGCGCGGGAAAGACGTTGGCAAGCCTTGCCGCGACGGGAACCGGCGTCGGCCCGCCCTGCGGCAGCCAGCGCAGCGCGACGCGCAACACGACATGCTTGACGATGAAGTTGACGACCCAGGCGATGGTGAGGAGCAGGCCCAGGCCGATCAAGGTCTCGGCCCAGGGCGGCAGGTCGGCAAGGAAGGGAAAAACAGCAGCGATCGAGAGGGTTTCGGTCGTGATGGAATGCATGACATCGTGCCTGCTGGCGCGCAGGCCTGTCTCCTTTGGCTATGGACGGGATATCAAAACATCGCACGCCCCGCGCGCCGGTGTCAAATTTCGCCGACTTCCGCAGGCTGACCTACGCCTTTGTCATGCCGAACCCGTTTCCGCCTTTTCACGCCGCCAGCGAAAGTCGCAGCCCCAATGCCCTGCATATCCTGACCAGCGTATCGAGGGTCGGATTGCCGTTCTCACCCAGCGCCTTGTAGAGGGCTTCCCGCGTCAGACCGGTCTTGCGGGCCAGCGCCGTCATGCCTTGCGAGCGAGCGATGGTCCTCAACGCCTCGCGGATTTCCTCGCTGTCGCCGTCTTCCAGATAGGTGTCGAGATAGGCGGCGATATCCTCGGGCGTGCGAAGAAGTTCTGCCGGATCCCAGATTTTGGTTTCAATAGCCATCATTCGATCTCCTTCGCCATCGCCTTGGCCTTTTCGATGTCGCGCGATTGCGATCCCTTGTCGCCACCGCACAGCAGGATCACCACGACATCGCCCCGCCTCGTAAAATAAACGCGATATCCGGGCCCGAACGTGAAGCGCAGTTCGCTGACTCCGCCGCCGACCGATTTGACATCCCCCGAGTTACCCGTCGCAAGACGATTGAGGCGCTTTGCGATACGAGCGCGTGCTGCAACGTCCCGGAAGTCCGGCAATCCACTGGATGAAATCGTCCGTGCGCCGAATTTCGATCATATGTGAACTATAGATTACACGGTCAGACGTGTCAACTACGGATTACATCGCGCCATATTGCGCTTCCGCCTCGCCCATATAATCCCGCGTCAGCGGCAGCGCGCGGCGGCTGCGGGCGAACTGGATCTGGTAATTGCCCATGCTGCCGCTCTCGAACGCCGCGGTCGCGCCGGCGAGGTAGAAGGTCCACATGCGAAAGAAGCGCTCGCCCATCATCGCCACGATCTGTGCCTCGTGCGCGACGGTGCGCGCATACCATTGGCGCAGCGTCAGCGCATAGTGGAGGCGCAGCGTCTCGACGTCGGTGGCGATCAGCCGGCATTTCTCGCTCGCCGCCACCGTCTCGCTGAGCGCGGGGATATAGCCTCCGGGGAAGATATATTTGCGCGTGAAGGCGTCGGTCGATCCCGCCCCCCCGAAGCGGCCGATGGTGTGGAGCAGCATCACCCCGTCCGCCGTCATCAGGTTCGCGCAGGCGCGGAAGAAGGCCTCGAAATTGCGCGCGCCGACATGTTCGAACATGCCGACCGAAACGATGCGGTCGAAGCGCCCCGGCTCGCGCGCCGCAAGGTCGCGATAATCGATCAGTTCGAAGCGCACGCGGTCGGCGACCCCCGCCGCCTCCGCACGCTGGCGCGCGAGGGCGAGCTGCTCGTCCGACAGGGTGATGCCCAGCACCTCGACCTGCTCCAGCTTCGCCAGCGTGATCGCCATCCCGCCCCAGCCGCAGCCGATGTCGAGCACGCGCTGCCCGGGCGCGAGCGCGAGCTTTGCCGCGATATGCGCCTTCTTCGCCGCCTGCGCCTGCTCCAGCGTCATGTCCGGCCGCGGCCAGTAGGCGCAGCTATATTGCATGTCGTCGTCGAGGAAGAGGCGATAGAGATCGTTGCCGATGTCGTAGTGATGATGGACGTGGGCGCGCGCGCTGCGGCGGCGGTTGATCGAGTTGAATCGCGTCCGCACCCCTTCCAGCCATTCGCCGAAGACGGTCTTGTCCTTGAGCTTCGCCCCGCGGTCCCACGGCGTGTTCATGCGCAGCAGCGCGATCAGCTCCATGATGTCGCCCTCGACGATCTGGAGGTCGCCGTCCATGAAGGTTTCGCCGGCGCCGAGGCGCGGATCGAAGATGATCCGGCGCATCGCGCGCCGGTTCCGGAAGCGGACGGTGACCTCCGGAAAACCGGATTCGGGCTCGCCGAAACGCTCTTCGCGACCGTCGGGCATGACGACGGTCAACCTGCCGCGGCGCACGACGCGGGTAAGGAAGGGACGCAGGATCGACATAGGTCTCGGTTCAGAACCCCCGTGGCGGCATTTGGTTGCGCTCGGTTGCCGGCATAGCATGCAGGATCGCCGATGTCGTCCCGGTCGCGGCGCGGAGCCCGCGTCGTGCACGCAATGCCCGATTGTCCGTCATCCCAGCGAAAGCCGGCACGACGTTCGGGGCCGGACGACCTCGAAGCGCTACGGCGGGACAGTCTAAGAACTGCGGGAATTCAGATCATATCGCGTTGATTTGTAAAAGTCGTGTTCCCCCGCGAAGGCGGGGGTCCATCTCCCACCGGTTCCATCTTGCGCCGACCGGAGATGGGTCCCCGCCTTCGCGGGGACACACGACCCGGAACAAGCCGCAATCTGAATCCCACAGACCTTAGGCGGCCGCCTCCGCCGCATATTCCTCGCGGTAGCGGGTGCGCAGCGTCACCTTGTCGATCTTTTCGGTGCCGAGCTTGGGCAGCGGATCGCGCGCGATCCAGATGCGCTGCGGCACCTTGAAGGGCGCGAGGCGCGCCTTCAGGAAATCGGCCAGCCCCGCGGCATCGAGCGCGCTGCCCGGCTTCGTCCACAACACGGCGCCCGGCACCTCGCCCAGCCGCTCGTCGGGCAGGCCGAACACCGCGCATTCGTTCACGTCGTCATGTTCGTAGATCGCCGCCTCGACCTCCTGGCAGCTGATGTTCTCGCCGCCGCGGATGATGATGTCCTTCTTGCGGTCGACGATGAACAGATAGCCGTCCGCGTCGAGATAGCCGAGGTCGCCCGAGCGGAAATAGCCGTTGGCGAAGATCGCCGCCTTCGTCGCCTCGGGATTGTTCCAATAGCCTTCGAAATTGCAGACCGAGCGGATGCAGATTTCGCCGACCTGTCCCTGCGGCAGCGCGTTGCCGTCGTCGTCGAGGATCGCGAGGTCGACGAGCGGCTTCGACGCCGGGCCGGTCGACAGCGGCTTTTCGAGATAATTCTCGTTGATGATGCCGCAGCCGACGGCGTTGGTCTCGGTCAGGCCGTAGCCGAGCAGCGGCTTGCCGTCGCCCATCTCGGTGGCGAGGCGCTTGACGTGCTCGGGCGGACGCGGCGAACCGCCGCCCGCATAGCTCTTGCAGGTCGACAGGTCGTATTTCGACCGGTTCGGATGGACGAGGATCTCGTAGCTCATCAGCGGCACGCCGACGAAATAATTGACCTGTTCGTCCTGGATCAGCCGCATCGCCTCTTCGGCGTTCCATTTCGGCATCAGCACCAGCTTGCGCCCCAGCGCGAAGCTTTGCAGGAACACCGGAATCTCGGCGGTGACGTGGAACAGCGGCGTGCAGATCAGCGTCGCGGGCTGGATGTCCGACATCAGCCCGTCCTGGGTCAGCAGATGGACGATGCTGGCGGTCTGGGTCACATAGTTGAAGACCGCCTGCACCACCGCCTCGTGCCGCGAATAGGCGCCCTTCGACTGGCCGGTCGATCCCGAGGTGAAAAGGATGGTCGCAAGGTCCTGCCCGGTCAGCCGCGGCAATTCGGTCTCCGCGCTGCCGCCCGCGTCGGTGATCGGCGCGATCGCCTCGTCGATCGGCCTGGCGATGTCGAGCGTGATCACCGTCGCGCCGTGCGCGGTTCCGGCGAGCCGTTCGGCGCGCTGCGGGTCGGCGATGACCAGCTTCGCCTCGCTGTCGGCGATCCCCGCCGCCAGCTCGCCGCCCTGCCACCAGCCGTTGAGCAGCGTCGCACAGCCGCCCGCCAGCAGCACGCCGATATAGACGACGCACCAGGCGTTGGCGTTGCGCATCGCGATCGCGACGCGGTCACCGCGCTGCACCCCGTGCCCTTCGACCAGCGCCGCCGCGACCCGCCGCGCGGCCGCATAGGTCTGCCGGAACGACAGGCGCTCGTCGCCCTCGACCAGGAAGGTCGCGTCGCCGTGCTGCGCGCAGAAGAAGGCGACATAGTCGGCGAGGTTGGTCGGCGCATTGGTGATGAACGGCAGGTCCCGCCCGAAGCGTTCGACCGATCCGACCTGGATGAGCCCTCCGGGGCCGGTGATCTGTTCGTAAGCGGCGTCCAGGCGCAGGTCGAGCGCGGATGGCATCAGTATCTCTCCTCTTGGTCTCGGTGCGCTTACCCCTTATGGGGAAAGGCCTCTCCTGGGGAAGGGCCGAGCCTTTATGACATTTCCTGCGCTTCTAGCCGAAGCAACGCAATATTTGAACTTCCATGATCTGATGGGCGAAAACAGCGAAATCGCCTTCCACGTCTTCGGCCTGCCGATCCGCTGGTACGCGCTCGCCTATCTCGCCGGCATCTTCGTCGGCTATTGGTATCTGCTGAGGCTAATCGCGCAGCCGGGCGCCCCGATGGCGCGTCGCCACGCCGACGACATGATCTTCTATGCAATGCTCGGCATCATCCTCGGCGGCCGCATCGGCTATGTCCTCTTCTACAATCTCGGCGCCTATCTGGCCGACCCGATCGCCATCTTCCGCCTGTGGGACGGCGGCATGTCGCTGCACGGCGGCGTGGTCGGCGTGCTGATCGCCATCTGGTACGTCACGCGCAAGGAAAAGCTGAGCTTCCTGCGCTTCTGCGACTATATCGCGTGCGTCGTGCCTTTCGGCCTCTTCTTCGGCCGCGTCGCCAATTTCGTCAACGGCGAGCTGTGGGGACGCCCGACGACGGTGCCCTGGGCGATCATCTTTCCGGGCAGCGGCACGATGGACCCGCGCCACCCGAGCCAGCTCTACGAGGCGGGGCTGGAGGGCGTCGTGACCTTCCTCGTCCTCGCCTTCATCTTCTGGCGCACCGATGCGCGCTACAAGCCCGGCTTCCTGTTCGGCATGGCGGCGATCCTCTATGGCCTCAGCCGCTTCGCGCTCGAATTCGTCCGCGAACCCGACGTCCAGCTCGGCACGCTGCCGTGGGGGCTGACGATGGGGCAGACGCTGACGGTGCCGATGCTGATCGCCGGAATCTGGCTGGTCGCGACCGCCAGGGGCCGCCGCCAGCGCGTCGAGCCGATCGCGGGGCCCGACAGCATTGCGTGACGGCCCGCCCACGCCGGCGCAGCTGATCAGGGAAGTGGCGGCGGGACGGCCGATGACGGTCGCCGACTATATGGCGGCCGCCAACGCGCATTATTATGCGACGCGCGACCCGCTGGGGACCGCCGGCGACTTCACCACCGCGCCCGAGATCAGCCAGATGTTCGGCGAGATGATCGGCATCTGGATCGCCGACCTGTGGCGGCGCGCGGGCAGCCCCGCGATTCGCTATGTCGAGATCGGCCCCGGCCGCGGCACGCTGGCCGCCGACGCGCTGCGCACGCTCGCGCGCTTCGGCTGCGCGCCGCAGGGCATCCATCTGGTCGAGGCGAGCCCGGTGCTGCGCGCGGCGCAGGCGGCGCGCCTGTCGTCGGCCGAGCATCACGACGCGGTCGACGCCCTGCCCGACGACCTGCCGCTGATCGTCGTCGCCAATGAATTCTTCGACGCGCTGCCGATCCATCAATATGTGCGGACGGCGGACGGCTGGCGCGAGCGCATGGTCGAGCGCCGCGACGGCCGCCTCGTCGCGGTCCCCGGCGACACGCCGGTGGACGAGATCATCCCCCCGGCGCTGCGCGTGCGCGGCGAGGGCACGATCGTCGAGACCGCCCCGGCGGCGGCGGCGGTCATGCACAAGTGCAGCGCCCGCCTCGCGCGGCAGGGCGGCGCGATGCTGGCCGTCGACTATGGCTACAGCGGCCCGGCGGCGGGCGACACGCTGCAGGCGGTGAAGGCGCATCGCTTCGCCGATCCCTTCGCCGATCCGGGCGAGGCCGACCTGACCGCGCATGTCGATTTCGCCGCGCTCGCCCATGCCGCGCGGCGCCCCTCGACCCACGTCCTCGGCCCCGTCGGACAGGGCATCTGGCTGAGCGCGATGGGAATCGACGCGCGGCTCGAAACGCTGAGCGCCGCGGCGCCCGCGCGCGCCGCCGAACTGCGCGGCCAGCGCGACCGGCTGGTCGAGCCCGGCCAGATGGGCGAGCTGTTCCAGTGCCTCGCGGTGTCGGCGGCCGGCTGGCCGCGCCCCGCCGGCTTTCCGGAGTGACCGCATGACCGCCGCCGTCGTCCCCGCCCGCGCCGACGATGCCGAGGCGCTGTCGCGCTTTGCCGAAGCGGCCTTCGTCGACACCTTCGGCCCTCTCTACGACCCCGCCGACCTCGCGGCCTTCCTCGCCGACTGGAACCCGCCCGCGCGCATCCGCGCGCAGATCGCCGACCCCGCCTGGACGATCGGGCTGGTGCGCGATGCAGGGGGCGCGATCGCGGGCTTTGCGAAGCTCGGCCCGATCGACTTCGCGCTGCCCGAAGGCCAGCCCGCCGACGATGCGACCGAACTGCACCAACTCTATGTCGGCGAGGCGGCGAAGGGCACCGGGGTCGCCGCCGCGCTGATGCAATGGAGCATCGCCTGGGCCCGCGAGCGCGCCGCCATCCTCTATCTGTCGGTGTTCACCGAAAATCCGCGCGCGCAGGCCTTCTATCGCCGCTATGGTTTCGTCGACGTCGGCCGCAACGCTTTCCGGGTCGGCAACCA
The DNA here is from genome assembly GCF_002953155.1 of Sphingopyxis sp. MG. Classification (NCBI taxonomy): domain Bacteria; kingdom Pseudomonadati; phylum Pseudomonadota; class Alphaproteobacteria; order Sphingomonadales; family Sphingopyxidaceae; genus Sphingopyxis; species Sphingopyxis sp. MG. The sequence goes on along the minus strand of NZ_CP026381.1, from coordinate 623,554 downwards.
TATCGACGAAGATCGCATCTGGAGGCTCGACCTGTGACCCCGCCCTTTCGCACCGCCGCGCCGCTGGAGGGCGTCCCGCACGGTTTCTTCGGACGCCGCGGCGGGGTGTCGGGCGGCGACCTCGCTTCGCTCAACTGCGGGCTCGGGTCGGGCGACGATCCCGCGCTGATCGCCGAGAACCGCCGCCGCGCCGCCGACGCGCTGTTGCCCGGCGCGGCGCTGGCCGGCCTCTATCAGGTCCACGGCAACCGCTGCGTCGTCGTCGATGCGGCAAGCGACCCCGCCGCGCGGCCGGAGGCGGACGCGCTTGCGACCCGCACCCCGGGCATCCTGCTGTCGATCCTGACCGCCGACTGCGTGCCGGTGCTGTTCGCCGACCGCGAGGCCGGCGTCGTCGGCGCCGCACATGCCGGGTGGAAAGGCGCGCTCGCGGGCGTCACCGACGCGACGCTCGACGCGATGCAGGGACTGGGCGCCGACGCCTCGCGCATCACCGCCGCGATCGGCCCGTGCATCGGCCGCGCCTCCTATGAGGTCGACGAGGCTTTCGTGCAGCGCTTCGTCGACGATGACCCCGAAAACGAGCGCTTCTTCGCCGCCGCGCGCGCCGGCCACGCGATGTTCGACATCGCCGCCTATGTCGCCGCGCGCCTTGCCGCGGCGGGGGTGGCGCGGATCGCGATCGACGGGCAGGACACCTATGCCGAGGCCGCGGAGTATTTCAGCTATCGCCGCGCCTGCCACCGGGGCGAGGACAGCTATGGACGCCAGATGGCGCTGATCGGCATCGCGGCGCGATGAGGGGAACGCGATGAGGGAGGTGCGATGACGGGGGCACGGCTGTTCGGGCTGGTCGGCGGGCTGCTGGCGTTCGCCCTGATGCGGATGCTGCCGGCGCCCGCGGGAATGGAGCCGGGCGCCTGGGCGGTCGCGGCGATGACGCTGCTGATGGCGGTGTGGTGGATGACCGAGGCGATGCCGCTGACGGTCACCGCGCTGCTGCCCTTCCTGCTCGTGCCCAGCTTCGGGGTGATGGATTCCAACGCCATCGCCAAGGAATATTATTCGCCGATCCTGTTCCTGATCCTGGGCGGCGCCTTTCTGGCGCTGGCGATCGAGCGCGTCGGCCTGCACCGCCGGGTCGCGCTGGCGCTGCTCAAGCGCGCGCCGCCGACCGCGACCGGGCTGCTCTTCGCCTTCATGGCGGCGACCGCGGCGATCGGCCTGCTCGTCTCCAACACCTCGACCGCGCTGATCATGATCCCGATCGCGCTCGCGGTGATCGAGGCGGCGGGCATCCCGGAAGGAGAGACAGAGGGTTTCGCCGGTGCGGTGATCATGGGCACCGCCTTCGGCGCGACGATCAGCGGGTTCGGGACGCTGGTCGCGACGCCGACGAACGCGATCGCCGCCGGGCTGATCGAGCGGACGCTGGGCGTGCACATCTCCTTCCTCGACTGGCTGATGTTCGGCCTGCCGGTCGTGATCCTGAGCGTGCCGATCGTCACCTTCGTCCTCGCGCGCGTCCAGCGATTGAAGGACCATCCCTTCGACGCCGCCGCCGCGGCGAGCGCGCTGGGCGAGGCGACGACGTGGAGCCGCGCCGAGCGCCGCGTCGTGCCCGTCGCGCTGCTGGTCGTCGCGGCGTGGATCGCGCAGCCGCTGCTGGCGCCGCTGTTTCCGAAGGGCGCACTGACCGACGGCACGATCGCGGTGGCGGGCAGCCTGCTGCTGTTCGTCGTTCCCGACGGGACGGGCCGTCCGCTGCTGGTCTGGAAGGAAGCCGACCGGGCGCCGTGGGGCGTCATCATGCTGTTCGGCGGCGGGCTGGCGCTGGCGGCGGCGATGACCGAAAGCGGGCTCGCGGCGTGGCTCGGCACCATCCTCGCCCCGCTCGGCGCGATGCCCGCGATCCTGCTGGCGCTGATCATCGTTGCGCTGACCATCCTCGTCACCGAGTTCGCGAGCAATGTCGCGACCGCGAGCGGCATCATGCCCGTGCTGACCGCGCTGATCGCGGCGACGGGGGCCGATCCGATCCTGCTCGCCCTGCCCGTCGCAATGGCGGCGAGCTGGGGCTTCATGCTGCCGTCGGGCACCGGGCCGAGCGCGCTCGCCTGGTCGACCGGCCACATCGCGCTGCCGCGCATGCTGAAGGCCGGGCTGGTCCTCGACATCATCGGCGCGCCGCTGCTGATCGGGGTGATCTGGACCGTCGCGATGCTGGTGTAGGGCGGGGCGGCCGTGGCACGCGCCGCGCGCGGATTTCGTTTCAATTGCAACCGGCGCTGTTGTAGACGGAACGCCTCATCCAAAGGAGCATTTCATGGCCATGCGCGGCAAACCCAAGGCGGACATCAAGACGATCGGCGGCCGGACGCTCAATCCCGCGACGCTGATGATGGGGCATGGCTACGACCCGGTGCTGTCCGAAGGATCGCTGAAGCCGCCGATCTTCCTCACCTCGACCTTCGCCTTCGAGAATGCGGCGGCGGGCAAGCGCTTCTTCGAACATATCACCGGCAAGCGGCAGGGGCCGGCCGACGGCCTCGTCTATTCGCGCTTCAACGGGCCGAACCAGGAAATCCTCGAAGACCGCCTCGCGATATGGGACGGCGCCGACGACAGCCTCGTCTTTTCCAGCGGCATGTCGGCGATCGCCACGCTGCTACTGTCGCTGGTCAACCAGAATGATGTCGTCGTCCATTCGGGCCCGCTCTATGCCGCGACCGAGACGCTGATCGCGCGCATCCTGTCGCGCTTCGGGGTCAGCTTCGTCGATTTCCCCGCCGGCGCGACGCGCGAGGAACTCGACGCGCTGCTCGCGCGCGCCAGGACGCTGGCCGACGAAAAGGGCGGCAAGGTCGCGCTCGTCTATCTCGAAAGCCCGGCGAACCCGACCAATGCGCTGGTCGATGTCGAGGCGGTGCGCGCGGCGCGCGACGCCGCCTTCCCCGGCGATCAGAAGCCCGCGATCGCGATCGACAACACCTTCCTCGGCCCGCTGTGGCAGCAGCCGCTGAAACAGGGCGCCGAACTCGTCGTCTACAGCCTCACCAAATATGCCGGGGGGCATTCGGACCTCGTCGCCGGGGGCGTGTCGGGCGACCAGCGGCTGATCGACATCATCCGACCGATGCGCAACACCATCGGCACCATCTGCGACCCGAACACCGCGTGGATGCTGCTGCGCAGCCTCGAAACGCTCGAACTCAGGATGAGCCGCGCGGGCGAGAATGCGCTGAAGGTCTGCACCTTCCTGAAGGATCATCCGAAGGTCGAGGGACTCGGCTACCTCGGCTTCATCGCCGACCCCCGGCAAAAGGACATCTTCGACCGGCACTGTTCGGGCGCGGGATCGACCTTCTCGCTGTTCATCCGCGGCGGCGAGGCCGAAAGCTTCCGCTTCCTCGACGCCCTGAAGATCGCAAAACTCGCCGTCAGCCTCGGCGGCACCGAAACGCTCGCCAGTCACCCCGCGGCGATGACCCACCTGTCGGTTCCCGACGAGCGCAAGAAGGCGCTGGGCATCACCGACAATCTGGTGCGCGTGTCGATCGGCATCGAGGACGCCGACGACCTGATCGCCGATTTCGACCAGGCGCTGGCGGCGGTTTGAGCCGCAAAGCCAGTGTAGGATCTTTCGCGCAGAGGCACAGAGTTCGCAGAGAAACGGAACCCTCCCGTTCGTGCTGAGCTTGTCGAAGCACCGTTCTTGATCTTTCGACCTCAAAAGCAAGAACGGCCCCTTTCGACTGCCCGACAGGCGCTCAGGACAGGCTTCGACAAACTCGGAAAGCCTCCGCGAACTCTGCGCCTCTGCGCGAAATTCATGACGCGCGGCGGCAGGACGACAGCGACCCCTGCTTTCGCAGCGGCGACGTCGACATTCTATTTCCGTCGCCAGTCGACAACCTGCCAGCCCATCGTCGGCGCAAGCTTCTTCAGCCGGCGCGACGGGGTCGTCGCCACCGCCTGATCGGCGAAATGCAGCATCGGCCGGTCGGACACATGGTCCGAATAGGCGCGGATATGCGCCGCCTCGCGCATGATGGCGTTGTCGGCGAGCCATTCGCCGATGCGCGCGAACTTCGCCTCGCCATAGCAATTGTCGCCCGCCAGCCGGGCATGGACATGGTCGGCGCCGTCGGGTTCGTCGAGCCGCGTCGCGAGGACGTCGTCGATCCCCAGCCGCCGCGCGATCGCATCGACATAAAGGTGGAAGGAGGCGGTCGCGAGCAGCAGGCGATAGCCCGCCGCGCGATCGGCCGCGATCTGGTCGAGCGCCGCCGGGTGCAGCCCGCGCGCGACGACCTTGTCGGCATAGCTTTCGGCGAGCGGCGCGATCTCCGACCGGCGAAAGCTTTTGCCGACCAGCAGTCGCAGGTTGATCGCCTTGAGCCGCGACCGGTCGATCAGCCGCAGCGCATAGGCCAGCCCCGCGAGCGCGACGAGCGGCAGCAGCAGCAGCCGCCACGGCTGGCGCCGCCGCGCGACGTGCATCAGGAAGCCGCTGTAGGTGCCCGCGCGCGTGATCGTGCGATCCATGTCGTACATCGCGATGCGGTGGGCGTAATCGGGGGCGGCCGGGCGATCCATGCGCCTTCCTTACCCCCGCCGCCATCGTCGGCCAAGCCCGGCCCGCGCCACGGATTCGCTTGCCGTCATTCGGCAAATAATCCAAGGTCGTCCGCACGATGGCGGCCAGGGCGGATTTCGAGACGGACGAAGGAGCCGATGGCGTCGATGTGCGCTTTACCGGGCGTCTGACGCTCGCGCGGCTCGGCGACCTGCCCGCCCGGCTCGACGCGCTGGGACCCGTCGCGACGCTCGACCTTTCCGCGATCGAGCGAATCGACACCGTCGGCGCCTGGATCGTGACGCGCACCGCGCAGGCGCACGACGCGAAGGTGGTCGGCGCCAGTGAGGAGGCGCAGCGGCTGCTGAAGGCGCTGGCCGACGACAAGAGCGAATATCGCGTCCATCGCGACCGGCGGCCGATGTGGGCGCGCATGCTCGAGCAGATCGGCACCGCGAGCGTCAGCATATGGCGCGAGCTGGTCGGCATCGTCGATTTCTTCGGCGCGATGATCATCGCGCTGTTCATCCAGATTCGCGCCCGCCGGCGCATCCGCTGGCACGCGATCGTCACCCGCTTCCAGACCGTCGGCGTCGACGCGCTGCCGATCATCGGGCTGATGAGCTTCCTGATCGGCATCGTCATCGCGCAGCAGGGCGCGGTGCAGTTGCGCCAGTTCGGGTTGGAGGTGTTCACGATCAACCTCGTCGGCCGCGCCTCGATCCGCGAGCTGGGGCTGCTGATGACCGCGATCATGGTCGCGGGCCGGTCGGGCTCCGCCTTCGCGGCGCAGATCGGCACGATGAAGCTGACCGAAGAGGTCGACGCGATGCGCACGATCGGCGTCTCCCCGATGGAGGCGATCATCCTGCCGCGCGTCGCCGCGTCGACGATCACCATGCCGCTGCTCGCCTTTTATGCCAGCATCTGCGCGATCGTCGGCGGCGGCGCCTTCTGCTGGGTCGGGCTCGACCTGCCGCCGCTCACCTATATCCAGCGGCTGCGCGAGATCATCCCGATGACCGATTTCTGGATCATGCTGATCAAGGCGCCGGTGTTTGGCATCCTGATCGGCGTCACCGGCTGCTATGAGGGGATGCAGGTGCGCCAGAATGCCGAGGAGGTCGGGCGCCGCACGACCTCTGCGGTCGTCGCCGCCATCTTCCTCGTCATCGTCCTCGACGCCTTCTTCGCCGTCTTCTTCTCGACGATCGGGTGGAACTGATGAGCACCGACGAGCAGGAAGAGGAGATCCGGCAGGAGATCGCGGCGGCCGAGGCGGTGCGGCCCGAGCAGTTCGAATATGCGATCCGCGTCCGCGGCCTCGTCAACCGGTTCGGCGACGCGGTGGTCCACGACGGCCTCGACCTCGACGTGCGGTCGGGCGAGATACTGGGGGTGGTCGGCGGGTCGGGCACCGGCAAGTCGGTGCTGATGCGGTCGATCGTCGGCCTGCAGATTCCGACCGCGGGCGAGATCGAGGTCTATGGCACCTCGCTCGACACGATCGCCAACGAAGAGGAATCGCGCGACCTGCGCCGCCGCTGGGGGGTGATGTTCCAGGGCGGCGCGCTCTTCTCGACGCTGAGCGTCGCCGAGAATATCCAGGTGCCGCTGCGCGAATATTATCCGCGCATCGACCAACAGCTTCTCGACGAGATCGCCGCCTACAAGGTCGCGATGGTCGGCCTGCCGCCCGATGCCGGGCCCAAATATCCGGCCGAACTGTCGGGGGGCATGGTCAAGCGCGCCGGGCTGGCGCGCGCGCTCGCACTCGACCCGGCGCTGCTGTTCCTCGACGAGCCGACCGCCGGGCTCGATCCGATCGGCGCCGCCAAGTTCGACGCGCTGATCCGCGAGCTTGCCGACACGATGGGGCTGACCGTCTTCCTGATCACCCACGACCTCGACACGCTCTATGCGACCTGCGACCGCGTCGCGGTGCTGGCCGAAAAGAAGGTGATCGCAGTCGGGACGATCCCGGAACTGCTTGCCACCGAACACCCCTGGATACAGGATTATTTCAACGGACCGCGCGGCCGCGCCGCGACGGAATCGCACGAGCGCGTCCCGCGCGATAGGAAAAGCTGATGGAAACACGCTCGAACAATGTGCTGGTGGGCGCCTTCGTCCTCTTCTTCACCGTCGCGCTGGCCTTTTTCGTGGTCTGGCTGGCGAACGACAGCGGCGGCGCGAAGCGCGAATATGACATCTTCTTCAAACAGTCGGTCGACGGGCTGAACAAGGGCGCGCAGGTGCAATTCTCCGGCGTGCCGGTGGGACAGGTGCGCCAGATCGCGCTGTGGCCCGACGATCCGCAGTTCGTCCGCGTCCGCATCGAGGTGGAGGAGAGCGTGCCGATCCTGCAGGGCACCACCGCCGCGCTGGAGGGCGTCGGCTTCACCGGCGTGTCGCAGATCGCGCTCGACGGCGCGGTGAAGGGGGCACCGCCGATCAGCGACAAGGGGCCGGCGGGCAAGCCGGTGATCCCGACGCGCGTCGGCGGGCTGGGCGAGCTGCTGAACACCGCGCCGCAGCTTCTCCAGCGCCTGTCAACGCTGTCCGAACGGCTCGCCGAACTGGTCGATGACGAGAATCAGGCGAGCATCAAGGGCATCCTCAACAATGTCGAGCAATCGACCGCGATCCTCGCGCGCAACGGCCCTGCGCTCGAAAAGGCGCTCGCCGACACGCGCATCGCGATCCAGCAGACGGGCAACGCCGCCGAGCAGATCGGCAATCTCGCCGCCGCGACGCAGGGCACGATCGACCGCAACGTCGACCCGGCGATGCGCAATCTGCGCGACACGCTCGCCTCCGCCAACCAGTCGATGCAGACGCTCGAACAGGCGATTTCGGACGCGCGGCCGGGCCTTCGCACCTTCAGCGAGACGACCGTTCCCGAAGCCAATGCGCTGATCCGCGACCTGCGCCGCACCTCCTCGTCGCTCTCCAGCCTGACCGACAAGCTCGACCAGCAGGGCGCCGGAGCCGTGATCGGCGGCAGCAAGCTGCCCGACTACAAGAAATGAGGATTCGTCCGATGCCCAGCCGCCTTCGTACTCCCTTGACCCTCGCGCTCGGCGCCCTGCTGCTTTCGGGGTGCGTCAGTTTCGGCGGCAAGGTGCCGCCCTTCCTGCTGACGCTCGATGCCGACGCCGCCCCGGCGGCGGGCGAGGCGCGCACCGCCAGCGACGCCGCGACGCTGACCATCCTGATCCCCGCCGCGCCGCAGAAGCTGCGCACGACGCGCATCCCGGTGCAACAGGACGATGCCAGCGTCGCCTATGTCAAGGACGCGCAATGGGTCGAGGCGCCGCAGCGGCTGTTCCAGCGCCTGCTGTCCGAAACCGTCGCCGCGCGCACGAACCGCGTGGTGATCGACGAAGGCCAGTATCTGACCGCGCCGGGCGAGCAGCTTGCCGGGCAGCTCATGGAGTTCGGGGTCGATGCGCGGTCGAACGAGGCGATCGTCGTCTACCAGGCGATGCGCGTCGGCGCGGGCGGCAAGACCGTCACCCAGCGCCGCTTCGAAGCGCGCGAGCCGATCGGCGGCCGGATCGAGGCCAAGCCGGTGGGTGAAGCGCTGACCCGCGCCGCGAACAAGGTCGCGAGCGACGTCGCGGGGTGGCTGGGGGATTGAGATATCCCGCCTCGTCATTGCGGGCGAAACGAAGCAACCCGGGTAGAACGCGGAACTGAAGATCGGTCAGATCAAGGGCGCGCCGCTCTGACGTACACCCTCCGGATTGCTTCGCTCGCAATGACGGTTCCAATTCACGGCGTTCCGATCTAAGCGCGCCGCGCAGTCATGCTGCGGCTTGCGCGCCTCTTTCGGGTTTCCGGCGTGCGCCCTTCCCCCGAGCCCGCCGACCGGAAAGGACTCTTCATGGGATGGATCATCCTCGCCATCGCCGTTTTCACCGAAATCTGCTGGGCGCTCAGCCTCAAATGGGCGGCGACGGTCGGGACGTGGCAGGCGTCGGCGGTGCCGGTGACGCTGAGTTTCGTCAACATGGCGCTGCTCGCCTTCGCGATGCGCGAGATTTCGGCCGGGACCGCCTATGCGATCTGGACCGGGCTGGGCGCGGTCGGCGTGATCATCGGCGGCATCCTGCTGTTCGGCGAAAAGGTCAGCGCGGTGCAGGTCGGCTTCATGGCGCTGATCGTGATCGGCGTGGTGGGCACCAAGCTGTTTTCGGCCGGGTGATGAAGAGCGCGGAAACGGCCGAAAGGCGCCATTTGTCTCCCCTCCCGCTTGCGGGAGGGGTCGGGGGTGGGCAGCAGCGGCGCAAAGGCCCACCCCGCTGCGACTAACGAACAAGTTCTTAAGTCTCGCTGCCCCTCCCGCCTGCGGGAGGGGAACCGGTATGTGACGCAAACGACGGCCTTCTACCCCTACCCCAGCAAACTCTTGCTCGCCTGCTCGGTCGCGTCGCGCGACAGGCCCGGTTGCGCCAGGATGCGGTCCAGTTCCGCCTTCATCAGCGCCGCCCGCGCCTCGTCGAAGCGCTTCCAGCGGCCGAGCGGCGGGATCAGGCGCGCGGCGGTCTGCGGGTTCTTCGGGTCGAGCGCGATGACGAGGTCGGCGAGCAGGCGATAGCCGGCGCCGTCGGCGCGGTGGAACGCCGCCTGATTGGCGGTGAAGGCGCCATAGAGCGCCCGCACGCGGTTGGGGTTCGCCAGCGTGAAATCGGGATGGCGCGCAAGGTCGCGCACCGCATCGACGGTGTCGGGGCGCAGCGACCACGCCTGCACTTGGAACCATTTGTCGAGCACGAGCGGATTGTCGCGGTAGCGCTGGTAGAAGATGTCGAGCGCATGGGCGCGCTCATCGCTGTCGCCGTGCGCGAGCGTCGCGAGCGCCGCCTGCCGCTCGGTCATGCCGTCGGCGTCGGAGAAGATGGCGAAGGCCAGCGCGGGCGCGTCGTCCCTTGCCGTCGCCCCAAGGTAGGCGAGCGCGACCCCGCGCAGCCGGCGGCGTCCCTTGGCGGCGGGAGAGAGGTCGGTCGCGGGCGGCGCGGGATCGGCCAGGATCGCGCGCCATTCGCTTTCGAGCGCCTCGCCGATCGCGGCCTGCAGCGCGAGTCGTTCGCGGCGGATCGCATCGGGATCGACCGTCACCATCTGGTCGCCGATGAAGGCCTCGCTCGGCAGCAGCACCGCTTCCGCGACGAAGGCGGGATCGGCGGCGGCGCCCGCCAGCGTCTCGCGCACCGCATCGACCACCGCGCCGCGCTCCGCCGCCTCCCCCGACACCGCCGCGACGAGCGTGTCGAGCATCAGCTGCTGCAACGCTTCGTAGCGCGCAAAGGGATCGTCGTCGTGCGCCGCGAGCCACGCGAGTTCGCCCGGCGCGCGCGCGCAATCGACGATCACCGGGGCGGAGAAGCCGCGGTTGATCGACAGCATCGGCCGGCCGGCGAAACGGCCGAGCGACACCGTCGCGTCGGCGCGGTCGAGCAGCACGAGTTGCTCCGCCGCATCCTGTACCGCGCCGTCGCGGTCGAACGCCTTGATCCGCAGCGGGATCAGCATCGGCGCCTTGTCGGGCTGCCCCGGCGTCGGCGGGATGGTCTGCGCGAGGTGCAGCACCCATTCGCCGCTCGCCGCGTCGCCCTCAAGACGCGCGGCGATCCGCGGCGTTCCGGCCTGGCTGTACCAAAGGCGGAATTGCGTCAGGTCGATGCCCGCGCCGTCCTCGATCGCGCGGACGAAATCCTCGCAGGTCGCCGCCTCGCCGTCGTGGCGGTCGAAATAGAGGTCGGTGCCCCGCCGGAACCGTTCGGGGCCGACCATCGTCGCCATCATGCGGATGATCTCCGCGCCCTTGTTATAGACGGTGGCGGTATAGAAGTTCGAGATTTCCTGATAGCTATCGGGGCGGATCGGGTGCGCGAGCGGTCCGGCATCCTCGGGGAACTGCGCGGCGCGCAGCACGCGCACATCCTCGATCCGCTTGACCGCCGCCGACCCCATCGCGGCCGAAAAGCTCTGGTCGCGATAGACGGTGAAGCCCTCTTTCAGGCTGAGCTGGAACCAGTCACGGCAGGTGACGCGGTTGCCCGACCAGTTGTGGAAATATTCGTGCGCGACGACCCCCTCGACCCCGTCGTAATCGGCATCGGTCGCGGTGTCGGGGTCGGCGAGGATATAGCGGGTGTTGAAGACGTTCAGCCCCTTGTTCTCCATCGCCCCCATGTTGAAATCGCTGACCGCGACGATGTTGAACAGGTCGAGGTCATATTCGCGGCCATAGACCTGTTCGTCCCACGCCATGCTGTGCTTGAGCGAAGCCATCGCATGGTGGGTGCGGTCCTGATCGCCCGCGCGCACCCAGATGCCGAGTTCGACGCGGCGTCCCGACAGGGTGGTGAAATGATCGCGGTTGACGACGAGGTCGCCGGCGACGAGCGCGAACAGATAGGAAGGCTTCGGCCACGGGTCTTCCCACAATGCCCAGTGCGTTCCGCCTTCTCCCTCGCCGGTCGCGACGCAATTGCCGTTCGACAGCAGGATCGGGAAGCCGGCCTTGTCGCCCTCCATCCGCACCCGGTAGCGGCTGAGCACGTCGGGACGGTCGGGGTGGAAGGTGATGCGGCGGAACCCTTCCGCCTCGCACTGCGTGCAGAGCATGGAGTTCGAGGCATAGAGCCCCATCAGCTGGCTGTTGGCGGCGGGGTCGATCCGCGTATCGACCTCGACCACCGCGGCGGTCCGGTCGCCCAGGTCGACGACCAGGTCCGGCCCGTCCATCCGCCAGCCGTTCCACGCCTCGCCGTCGACGCGCACCGCTTCTGCCGTCAGCGCGTCGCCGCGCAGCACGAGCGGCGCCGCGGCATCGGCATCGCGCACCACCGACAGCGCCGCCGTCACACGCGTCTCTTCGAGCCCGAGCGCGAAATCGAGCGCCACTTCCGGCACCCGCCATTCGGGCGGGCGATAGGCGGTGCGATGGATGGTGACGGGGGGGACGGGAGAGGAGGACGCGTCGGTCATGTGCGGGAGAAACCTCGAACGGGAATCGTTCGCCCTGGGCTTGCCAAAGGGCCGTCCTTCGTTTCGGCGCCGAAAGAAAGGACGATGCTTCGACAAGCGCAGCACGAACGGGAAAAACTGTCGGTCATTGTCCTAGGCTTGGCGGCTGCGCCGCGCAATAAGGCGACCCATGAGCAACATGCTGATTTTCGGAATGGGCTATGCGGCCGGGCACCTCGCGGCACGGCTGCGCGCGCGCGGGTGGGAGGTCATCGGCACCACGCGCGACGGGCGCGGCGGCAGCACCGCCTTCGCCGACGCGCCGGCGGTGCTGGCGGCGCTGCGCGACGCGACGCATATCCTGTCGTCGGTGCCCCCGGCGGACGGGGGCGATCCGGTGCTCGCCCGCTATGGCGAGGCGATCGCCGTCGCGCCCGCCCGCTGGGTCGGGTATCTGTCCTCGACCGGCGTCTATGGCGACGCGCGCGGCGCGTGGGTCGACGAGAGCGCCCCCGTCCACGGCCGCCGCGCCGACCGCAATGCCGCAGACGCCGCGTGGCAGGCGCTGCGCGGCGACGTGCGCGTCCTTCGCCTGCCCGGCATCTACGGCCCCGGCCGGTCGATCCTCGACCGGATTCGCGACGGGCGCGCGCATCGCATCGCGCTGCCCGGACAGGTCTTCAGCCGCATCCATGTCGACGACATCGCGGGCGGCGTCATCGCGTCGATGCGCGGGCCGGCGGGCGTCTACAACCTTGCCGACGACGAACCCTGTTCGCAGAACCGGCTCGTCGAATGGGGTTGCGCGATGCTGGGGGCGCCGCTGCCGCCGCTGCAATCGCTGGACGACGCGACCCTGTCGCCCGCCGCGCGCGCCTTCTATGCCGAGAACCGGCGCGTCGCGAACGGCAAGGCGAAGCGGCTGCTGGGATGGGCGCCGACCTATCCGACGTGGCGCGAGGGGTTGAGGGCAATGCTCGATTGATCTCACGCAAAGACGCAAAGACGCGAAGAAAAATATCTCACACAAAGACACAAAGAGGGCGGCCTATATCGCCACCTCTCCCTTGATCCGCAGCCACAGCAGATAAATTGACCGGACTTTGTCCGGTCCTTTTCCATGCACTCGACAGGATGATGAACGGAGGTCGATATTTCCTCCGCCCTCTTTGTGTCTTTGTGTGAGATTGTCGCTACGCCGCGCCGGATTATCTTCTTCGCGCCTTCGCGCCTTTGCGTGAGATTTTCCGAAAAACCCGCCCCGGCTACAGCAGCACATCCACCGCGTGGATCAGCACCCCGACCAGCCCGCCGACCAGCGTGCCGTTGATGCGGATATATTGCAGGTCGTCGCCGACCGCGCTTTCCAGCCGGTCGGTGATCGTCTTGGCGTCCCAGCCGCGGATCGTGTCCGACACCAGCCGCAGCGCCGTTTCGCCATAGCTGTCGACCATGCCGACGACCGCGCGGCGCGCGTAGCGATTGAGCGTGCGCCGGATCGCCTCGTCCTCGCCCAGCATCGCGCCGAACTGGGTGATGAGTTCGCCGATGCGCCCCGCGAGCATGGTTTCGGGATCGCGCGCCGCCTTGAGCAGCGCGGCGCGGCCCTGTTCCCACAGGCCGTCGAGCCAGCGCTTGACCGCCTTGTTCTCGAGCAGTTCGTCGCGCACGCGCGCGACCTTCGCCTTGACCTCCGGGTCGTGCTGGAGGTCGAGCGCCATCTTGGCGAGCCCCTCCTCGACGCGGATGCGCAGCGGGTGCGTCTCGTCGACCGCCATCTCGGCGAGCAGCTTCGACAGGCCGGCGACGATGCGGTTCGCGATGCTTTCGTCGAGCCCGGTGAAGCGGACGATCGCGTTGCTGTTGTCGTGGACCATCTGGTGGATCAGATGCTCGTTGAGTTCGAGCGTCTTCGATCCCCACCCGACCATCGCATCGAGCAGCGGCTGGTGCCGCCCCTCCGCCAGCGCGGCCTGCAACGCCTGGCCGAGCAGCGGCGCGACGTCGAGTTCGCGCAGCCGGTCGGCGATCGCCGACTTGACCATCCCGCCCAGCCGCTGCTGGTCGAGCGCGCCGAGCGCGTCGGCGATGATCCGCGACGCACCGAGCTTCAGCCGCCCGCCGCCCTCGGCCGGTTCCGACAGGAACTTGCCGACCGCGCCCGCGACGTCGACCGTCTGCATCTTGCGCGCGATCAGGCGCGGCAGCAGGAAATTGGTGAGCAGGAACCGCGCCAGCGTGTCGCCGATGCGGTCCTTGTTGCGCGGCACGATCGCGGTGTGCGGGATCGGCAGCCCCATCGGGTGGCGGAACAGCGCGGTGACCGCGAACCAGTCGGCGAGCCCGCCGACCATCGCCGCCTCCGCAAAGGCGCGCACGAAGCCGATCGCGGGGTGCACGTCCTGATAATATTTGGCGCTGACGAAGATCAGCGCCATCACGACGAGCAGCCCGGTCGCGACGACCCGGATATTGAGCCCGCCCGTCGGAACCGCAACGCCCCAATGGTCGGAGGGCGCGCTCGGGCGGGCGGGGGTCGGCTCGGTCATGCCCAACAAATGGCGAAGCGCGCCAAAGGTTGCAACCGGCGCGGCGTCCGCTCGCGCCGATGCCGCCCCCGCGTCACTCCGCCGGCGACGGCGCCGGGTCGCCGTGCGGACGCGTGTCGTCGCCCTTGCGATAGGTGAGCAGGTTGGCCGAGAAGAAGCGGCCCAGGCGCTTTTCGATGCTGTCGGCCAGGCTGAAGCCCGCCGGGACGATCAGCAGCGTGAGCAGCGTCGACAGCGCCAGCCCGCCGATCACGACGACGCCCATCGGCGCGCGCCACGCCCCGTCGCCCGACAGCGACAGCGCGGTCGGCACCATGCCGGCGATCATCGCCACCGTCGTCATCACGATCGGCTGCGCGCGCTTGCGGCCCGCATCCTTGAGCGCCGCGAGCTTGTCGACGCCATGGTCCATCTCCTCGATCGCGAAGTCGACGAGCAGGATCGAGTTCTTCGCGACGATGCCGAGCAGCATCAGCAGGCCGATATAGACCGGCATGGAGATTTCCATGCCCGTGATCCACAGGCCCAGCAGACCGCCGAGCGGCGCGAGCAGCAGCGACGACATGTTGACCAGCGGCGACAGGAAGCGGCGATAGAGCAGCACCAGCGTCGAGAAGACGAGCATCAGCCCCGCCACCACGGCGATCATGAAGTTGGTCGCCAGTTCGGCCTGCCACTTGGCGTCGCCCTGGATGATCTTGCGCACCCCCTGCGGCATCGACTTGACCGCCGGCAGCGCGTCGATCCGGGTCTGCGCGTCGCTCGTCACCAGCCCCGGCGCGAGGTCGGCGCCGATCACGATGCGTCGCGTCTGGTTGTAGCGGCGCAATTCGGTCGGGCCGGCCCCGAAGCCGATTTCCGCCACCGCCTTCAGCGGCACGGTGGTCCCGCGCGAGGTCGGCACGGGCAGCGTCTCGATCGTCGCCAGGCTGCGGCGCGAATCCTCCGACAGCAGGACGCGGATCGGAATCTGGCGGTCCGACAGAGAGAATTTCGCGGCATTCTGGTCGATGTCGCCGATCGTCGCGATGCGGATCGTCTGGCTGAGCGCCGCGGTGGTGACGCCGAGTTCCGCCGCGAGGTCGAGCCGCGGCTTCACGATGATCTCCGGCCGCGGAATGTCGCCCTCGATCCGCACCGAGCGCAGTTCCTTGAGCTTGCCCATCTCCGCGACGATCTTCTGCGCATGGCGTTCGAGCAGCACCGGGTCGTCGCCGCCGATGATGAAGGTGATGTCGCGGCCCGAGAAGCCGCCCGCCTGGCTCTGGAACGAGACGCGCGCGTCGGGGATCGCCGCCAGCTTCGGCTGCAGGCCGCGTTCCCATTCGACGCTGGTGACCTCGCGATGCTTCTTCAGCGTGATATAGACCCCGCCGCTGCCGACCTGGACGTCGTAGAAGGCATTCTCCACCACCTTGTCGTCCGCGAGGATCGCGTTGATCTCGTTCGAGACATGCGTGCTCTGCGCCAGCGTCGAGCCCGGCGGCAGCTCATATTTGATCTGGCTGTAATCGCTGTTGATCGTCGGCTGGAACTGGTTCGGCAGCTGCGTGAACAGCAGGATGCTGCCGAGGAAGGCGAACAGGCCGATCCCGACGATCCACACGCGATGGTCGAACAATCGCGCCCAGAAGCGCCGCGCCATGAACATGGCCCAGTGGGTGAAGGCCCATTGCCGCATCCCCGCCGCATAGGCGAGCGCCCCCACGACGATCTGCACCAGCCCGACGAGCAGATAGGCGGCGACGAAGCTGATCGGCGTCAGCAGCAGGAAATGGATCGCGGGATTCGGCGCGTCCTGTCCCACCGGCACCGGCTGGAAATAGCGCAAGGCCATGAACAGCACGGCGAGGCCGGCGGCGATCAGCGGCACCGACAGGAAGGCCGGCCGCGTCGCGATGGCGTCGTAACGCGCGCGAACCGCGTGATGCTTGCTGTTGTCGAGCGTCCAGGCAAGGATGCGTTCGTAGCGGTCGATCCACGGGCCGCCGGCATGCTCCTGCTCGCCTTGCGCCGACAGGAAATAGGCGGCGATCATCGGCGTGATCATGCGCGCGACGGCCAGGCTGACGAGCACCGCGAAGACGACGGTCATGCCGAACTGGATGAAGAACTGCCCGGAGATGCCGGGCATCAGCGCCACCGGCAGGAAGACCGCGACGATCGACGACGTCGTCGCGACGACGGCGAGGCCGATCTCGTCGGCGGCGTCGATCGCGGCCTGATAGGCCGTCTTGCCCATTCGCATGTGTCGGACGATATTCTCGATCTCGACGATCGCGTCGTCGACGAGCACCCCGGCGACGAGGCTGAGCGCGAGCAGCGACAGGCTGTTCAGCGAAAAGCCCATCATGTCCATGAACCAGAAGGTCGGGATCGCCGACAGCGGGATCGCCATCGCGCTGATCAGCGTCGCGCGCCAGTCGCGCAGGAACAGGAAGACGACGACGACGGCGAGCACCGCGCCCTCGATCATCGCGGCCATCGAGCTGCGATACTGCTCCTTCACATATTCGGTCTTGGTGAAGAGGATCTTGAAGTCGACCTTGGGGTTGTTCTTCTTGATCTCGGCGAGCTTCTTCATCGTCTCGTCGTGGACGGTGACGTCCGACGATCCCTTCGCCTTCTCGATCGAGAAGGACAGCACCTGCTTGCCGCGGATCATCGCGAGGTTGCGCTGTTCGGCATAGCCGTCGGTCACCTTGGCGATGTCGGCCAGGCGGACGGTGCGGCCGTTGCCGATCGCGATGCGCGTCTCGCCGAGCTGGAAGGCATTGGCGGCGTTGCCGAGCACGCGCACCGCCTGTTCGGCCCCCGCGATCTCGGTCCGCCCGCCCGCGGCGTTCAGGTTCACCTGCCGCAGTTCCTGGTTCACCTGGCTCGCGGTCAGGCCATAGCTTTGCATGCGCGCGGGATCGAGGATGACGCGGATCTCGCGATCGACGCCGCCGGCGCGGCTGACCTTGGCCATGCCGGGGATCGACAGCAGTTCCTTGGCGACCGTGTTGTCGACGAACCAGCTGAGCTGTTCCAGCGTCATGTCGGTCGCCTCGACCGCGAAATAGGTGATCGGCCCGCCCGCCGCGTCGATACGCACCACCTGCGGTTCGAGGATGCCGTCGGGCAGGTCGCTGCGGATCTGCTGAACCGCCTGGTTGACGTCGTTATAGGCGCGGTCGATCGGCGTGCCGATCGCGAACTGCACCATCGTGCGGCTGTTGCCCTCGCTGACATAGGAGGACATTTCGTCGACGCCGCTGACCCCGCGGACCGCCGCCTCGACGCGCTGCGTCACCTGCGTCTCCAGCTCCGCCGGCGCGGCGCCGGGCTGCACGACGATGACCTGGACCAGCGGGAACTCGACGTCCGGATTGTCGTTCACGTCCATCCGATTGAAGCTGACGAGGCCCGCCAGCAGCAACAGGATGAACAGCACGACCGGCGGCACCGGATTGCGGATGCACCAGGCGGAGATGTTGCGAAAGCTCATGATTCAAACGCCTTACGTGCTGGTCCGGGTGCGCTTATTGCGCCGATTTCTGGATCACCGGCTTCACCTTTTCGCCGGGGTTGAGGAAGGCGCCGGCAAGCACGACCACCTTTTCGGTGCCCGACAGGCCGGAGGCGATCGATACGCCGCCGTCGGTCACGGTCCCGACCTTCACGGCGCGCCGCTCGATCTTGTCGTCCTTGCCGACGATCAGCACGAAATTGCCGTCGGGGCTGCTCTGCACCGCGCTTTCGGGGAGCAGCGGGGCCTCCGCCGTGCCCGACACCAGCCGCGCGTCGGCAAAGCCGCCGGGGCGCAGCGCGCTGCTGTAGGGGATGGCGATGCGCGCGGTGCCCTGCCGCGTGTTCATGTCGACGATCGGCGACACCTGCCACACCTGCCCCGCGATCTGCAGGTCGGTGCCGACCGGGGTGATCGTCGCGCGCGTGCCGACGCGGACGCGCTGGAGGTCGGCCTCGGCGAGCTGGGCGAGCATTTCCATCTCGCCGCCCTTCGCCATGCGGAACAGCACGCCGCTGCCCGCGCCGACCACCTGGCCGGGTTCGACCTCGCGCGTCAGCACCAGCCCCGCGGCGGGCGCGACGATGTTGAGGCGGCCGTTGCGCGCGACGGCTTCCTGATATTGCGCCTGCGCGACGCGGACGCGCGCGTTGGCGGCGTCGCGGGTCGCGCGCTTGCGGTCGAGGTCGGCCTTCGAGATGAAGCCGCGCGACACCAGCGCCTCGGCACGCTCGAGTTCGGCCTGCGCGAGGCTCGCGTCGGCCTGCGCGACGCGGATCGAGGCGGAGAGGCTGGCCGCCTGCTGCGTCTGCACCGAACGGTCGATGACCGCGAGCGCCTGTCCGGCGCCGACCCACTGGCCGGGTTCGACGAGGACGCGGATCACCTGGCCGCCTTCGCCCGCGACCCCGACGGGCATTTCGCGGCGCGCGGCAATCGTGCCGTTCGCGGCGATCGCCGCCTGCACCGAAACCCGGCCGGGGATCACCACGGTGACGTTGGGGACGCTCTGCGCGGCTGCGCCGTCCGCTCCTTCGGCGGTCGCGGCGCCGGTGCCCCGGTGCGTGAAGGCATACCAGGTCGCGGCCAGCGCGAACCCGATCAGCACCAGCGCGACGATCAGTCGCGTGCGCTTGCGGCGGCTCTCGCCCTCGTCATAAAAGCTCGGGGTCGATCCCGCCAGGCTGTCCATCGCTTCCACTTTCCGCTCGTAGTTCACGCCGAAATCCCCATCCGCTGCCCATGGCAGCCGACGCGACGACCGCCGACAGCGATACGCCCCCGCCCGCATGACAGGACCCAAATCCTCGTAGGTGTATTACCGTATTACATCACTAGTGGCAAGAGGCAAACGCCGGCTGCCATCGCTCCGTCCGCCGCCCGCTCATAGACGGGATGGACGGCCGATTCCAGCGGCTTCGGACAACGGAAAGGGCGGCGCACCCCTGCGGGTGGCCGCCCTTGCGTCGGCCGGGCGTCGCGCCCGGCCGCCACGGGATTTCAGCGCACGCGGCCGCGCCGGACGAGGTTGACGATCGCAAGCAGGATCACCGCACCGACGAACGCGGTCAGCAGCGTCCGCCAGTCGAACGCGTCGCCGCGCAGATGCCCGCCGCCGATCAGGCCGCCCAGCAGCAGCCGACCGAGGATCGAACCGATACAACCGACAACGATATTCAGGAAGATGCCCTGTTGGGCATCGGTCCGCATCACGATGCTGGCCAGCCAGCCGATGATGCCGCCCATGACAAGTGCAATGATGAAATCAATCATGATTTGACCCCCTACGATCATTGGTCTGCCCGACGCAGCAGGCACATGGTGGTAACGTAAATATCCGCGGCCGCCTAGAAGTGTTTTCCAGTCGGGCGGACTCGCCCGACGCCTCGGAAAACACGGAAAAACAATGTCCTAGAGCGCCGTGCTTCAAATCTGCACCGTTTGCCCTGAGCTTGTCGAAGGGTCGTTCTTGCTTTCAGCGCCGTAAGAAGAAGGACGGTGCTTCGACAAGCTCAGCACGAACGCGTGTGGATGATGCAGATTTCATGCTCGCCGCTCTAGCGAAATGGCAGCCGCCGGACAAAGCCCCGTTTCGGATCAGCGAACGCTGCCGCGGCGGACGAGGTTGATCAGGCCGAGCAGCACGACCGCGCCGATGAACGACCACAGCAGGCCGATCGGGCTGAACGCGTCGAGCGAGGCGCCCATGCCGAACATCCCGCCGAGGATGTTGCCGAGGAATGCGCCGACGACGCCGACGACGATGTTGAGGAGGATGCCCTGTTGCGCATCGGTCCGCATGACGATGCTGGCCAGCCAGCCGATGATGCCGCCGACGATCAACGTGATGATGATACCCATGTCCGTCCCTTTCTCTGTCGGTTCGGGAAGCCGCCGACGGCGGCAGATGATGCCGATGCCCGGCGATCCGGGCATCGTCCCGACGATGCGGACATAATGCGAGAAGGGCGAAAAAGGTTCCCGGCCGGACCGCGAAAGGCCCGGCCGGGAAAGGGAGATCAATTCCGGATCGGGGAACTGATCTGGGTCGCAGGAGCAGGCATAGGGGAGGAATGGCGACGGCGTTGTGACAGCCATCACACCGCGACGCCGCAGTTGGGCGGATCGCCCGTTCGACGCGGCATCACGGTGCAGGCCGCGTCCGCCCCCCGCCCCCGGTCATCGCGAGCCTTCGACTGTCTTGCAGACGCTCAGGATAGAGCGGCGTGCCATAAACCCGCGACGCCCCCCATATCCGTTCGTGCCGAGCGCAGTCGAGACACCCATCGGCCTTGCGCCGCGCTGACAGGTGTCTCGACTGCTCTCGACACGAACGGGACGATGGGTCACGCTGCCTCATCGGTTCGTCATGCTGAACGCGTTTCAGCATCCATGGCCGGACCTTCCCTTTTCCGCCGCCTTTCGGACGAGGGCGGACCATGGCCCCCCGGATCGGCTCCGGGGCAGGCTCTGAAACAGGTTGGCACATATGTCCTTCAGGCAAGTCAGGAACTGTTCCCCGGCGAAAGCCGGGGTCCATGCGGGGCAGCGCTGTGCCATCTGGACCCCGGCTTTCGCCGGGGAACAGTTCCTTGTCGAGGGATCATTGCCAGACAAGTTCGGGTGACGGAAAAGAGAAACCGTGCCGAAATCCGAATCCCCACGGGTCTTAGGGTCAGGGCCCATTAATTTGCCGTTCGAGGCGTCGAAATGGCGAAGATATCGGGCTTGGGCGGACGCAGCGGGTAGCATCGCTACCCGCAAGGCCGCACGAGCCTGAGATCGAAGCCATTTCGGCGTCCCTGCGGGATTTGACCGATTTTGCCCATGGCTTCGTCGGCAAGTCTTGAAATATCGACATATTCCCGCGTCTTGCTTCCTCGCCCTGAGCAAAATCGCTTCAAACCTCGAACGGCAAATTAATGGGCCCTGACCCTAAACCGCGCGCAGCAATCCAGCGCGGCCCGCCCACGCTCCGGATTGCCGCGCGGCTTCGCCGCTCGCGGGTGACGACAAATCTTGCCCTATCATGAAAACGCGCTCGTCGCGCTGCATCTCCTCGATCAGCGCCTCGCGCAGCGCCGCGCGGTAACTCAGCGTACGCACGCCATTGGCCGGCCGATCGCTCATGCAGCGCCTCCCGCGCTCAACAGTCCTTCGAAGATTCGCTCGGGCCCGGGCTTGGTGGCCGATAACGCATGCTCGACAGCGCGTTCCATCGCCTTTGCCTCCTCGGCCCGGATCTGGTCGAGCCGATGCTGTTCCACACCTCTTTCGAGAAGCCTCTGCGCCGCGATCGCCTCAGGATCGCGCGTTTCCATCGCCTCCAACTCCGCTTTGTCGCGGTAGGCCTGATCGCCCGCGGAACAGGAATGGAAAATGCCGCCGCAACGCCGGCGACGAAACGAAATGGGGGCCGGCATCGCTGCCAGCCCCCACTATCCGGTTTTGTCCTGCGCTGCCGCCTGCCCCATCCCGGTCCGCTGTCTTGCGATCAGCAAACCGCCAAACGAGGCGCCGTGACGCGCGCCGGAACAATCCGGCGACGGTTCGGTCGGCCCCCTTGCGGGGGCCGGCCTCACCGGAAGGCCCTTCGTCATCTCGTCCGGCATCTGCCGAAGCAGTCGCCTTTCCCGAGCGATGGTCTGCCTTCCAATCGCCTGATCGGGTTCGCTTCAACTCGTGGGAATATCCGCGTTCCGTGATCGGGCTATCGGTCGTTTCGTCGTCCGACCCTTCCGTTTCCGTCCGACTGGTCTTGCAACCAGTCTTTCCGTCCCGGCGGTCCGACGTCTCTGTCGTCCGATGATTGGAAGCTGTCACGAAGCGCCGCCGCCGCCAACAGAAAAAGCGCGGAATCGCCCTTTCGAGCGCCCGCGCCTGTGGATAAGTCCGGCATTAGCAACTTGGCTTTGCTGCGCAGCATTTTTGTAACAAGAGCGCAGCATTTTCGGATTCGGATCGCCTTGGGTTTCATGTCGTAGCCCGACTCGATCGACGCGACTCGCTTGCTTTCACTGTGTAAAACACATATAGTATCGCATGGATTTCGATTATGACGTCGACAAGGACAGCATAAAGCGATTCAAGCATCGACTGCCGCTCCTGTTCGGCAAGCGCATTTTCGACGATCCGGCGCATGTCATCGTCCCCACGATACGAATCGGGATGAGGAAGAACGGTACAAGGCAATCGGTCTTGTCGACGGCAAACTCCATACCGCAGTCCATGTATGGCGCGGCGGTGTGGTCAGGCTGATTTCGGTCAGACGGAGCAATGCACGTGAACAAAGAGACTATCATAGCGATCCCGGCGGATCGAAATGACCCGGAAGACCGCGACGTCAGCGTTGCGGGGCTCGAACGCGGATTGATGGGCCGCCGCATCCGCATGCTCCGCAATCGCCTGGGCATGAGCCAGGACGAGTTCGCGCAAGCCTATGGCATTCCGGTCGCCAATATCCGCCAATATGAGATCGGCCGCCACATGCCGCCCCCGGCGGTACGCGCCTACCTCAAGGTGATTGCGGCGGAACCGGAGATGACGAAGCGGGCGGTGGCGGGGTAGCCCTCACGGCTTACGCCCGCCCCAAATCCCCCTTGCCGATGGTGCCCGACGCCATTTCGAGCATGCGGTCGAGGCTCTTCTTCGCGCCCAGGCGCAATTCCTCGTCCAGCTCGATCCGCGGCTGAAGGTCGCGCAGCGCGAGGTAGAGCTTCTCCATCGTGTTGAGCGCCATGTACGGACAGATGTTGCAGTTGCAATTGCCGTCGGCGCCCGGCGCGCCGATGAAATTCTTTTCGGGCAGCGCCTTTTCCATCTGGTGGATGATGTGCGGTTCGGTCGCGACGATCAGCGTGTCGCCGGGGAAGGTCTTGGCGAATTGCAGGATGCCGCTCGTCGATCCGACATAATCGGCATGGTCGACGATATAGGGCGGGCATTCGGGGTGCGCCGCGACCGGCGCGTCGGGGTGCTGCGCCTTCAGCTTGAGCAGTTCGGTCTCGCTGAACGCCTCGTGGACGATGCACACGCCCGGCCACAGCAGCATGTCGCGCCCGAACTTGCGGTTCATATAGCCGCCGAGGTGCCGGTCGGGTCCGAAGATGATCTTCTGCTCGGGCGGAAGCTGGCCGATGATCGTCTCGGCGCTCGACGAAGTGACGATGATGTCGCTGAGCGCCTTCACCGCCGCCGAGCAGTTGATGTAGGTCAGCGCGATATGGTCGGGGTGCGCGGCGCGGAAACGCGCGAACTGCTCGGGCGGACAGCTGTCCTCGAGACTGCATCCCGCATCCATGTCGGGCAGCACGACGATCTTTTCGGGCGACAATATCTTCGCCGTCTCCGCCATGAACTTGACGCCGCAAAAGGCGATGACGTCGGCGTCGGTCTCGGCGGCCTTGCGCGACAATTCCAGCGAATCACCCACAAAATCCGCAAGATCCTGAATCTCGGGCTTCTGGTAATAATGCGCGAGGATCACGGCGTTGCGTTCCTTGCGCAGCCGGTCGATCTCGGCGCGCAGGTCGAGGCCCGAAAGATTTTCGCGGATGGGAGCAGTCATGGCTTTATCCTTATCTGGTCCTGGCCCCCTCGCCATCGGGGGCCGCGTTCCCCTACACGCTGCCCAGCGGCAGGGCAATTCATGCGATCGGTCGACACAATATCTCCCCTCCCGCTTGCGGGAGGGGTCGGGGGTGGGCCGGCGGCGATGCGGTTAACCCACCCCGCTGCGACTAACGAGCCAGCTCGCAAGTCTCGCTGCCCCTCCCGCAAGCGGGAGGGGAGATCAATTGGCGAAGCGCGCCGTCACTTTCGCGTCGATCCCCGCGGCCTTGAGCGGCATCGCGAAGCTCTGCTCGATCGCGGCGCGGGCGGCGCCTTCGGCGAGGCGCATCGGGGTCGATCCCTTCGCCTGCTTGATCAGTTCTTCCTGTGCCGCCTTGCGGTTGGCGGCGTCGAGCACCGCCTCGGCATCGGTGAGCGTCAGCAGGATCGCGCCGTCGCGAAACTCGCTGATTGCGTCGATATCGATCTCCGGCCCCGCGAGGCGCAGCGGCGGCAGCGCGACGGTGAGCGTACCGGCCGCCGCGTCCCAGTCGAGGTCCGACGGCTTGAGTTTGCCGAGGTCGAGTTCGTAGCGTACCGTGCCGGGCATGATCAGCGTCTTCTTCGCGCTGAGCCCCAGGCGGCTTTGTGTCGAGGTCACCACCGCTACATAGCGCGCGGTGAAGGGCACCAGCACATTCTGTTCCTGAAGCCCTTGCAGGCTCGCCGCGACGACCGTTTCGGGATCATAACTCTTCTGCCAGCCGTCCCACGCGCGCCAGCCGAGGAAGATCGCGGCCGCCAACAGGACGACGATCAGGATGCGGAAGGCGCCCCGGCTCACGCCGCGAGGCTCCAGGCGTCGCCGTCGCGCAGCACGCGGCCGCGCGCCTCGAGGTCGAGCAGGTGCGCGAGCACCGAACGGCCGGCGGCGCCGGTCAGGCGCGGGTCGAGACCCTTGTACATATGGCTCACCATGTCGGGCACCACGCGCACGCCCTGTTCGAGTTCCCGCAATATCTGCCGCTCGCGCTGGCGGCGGTGGCCGAGCATGCCGCGAACAAGCTGCTTCGGCTTCGCGACCGCCGGGCCGTGCGCGGGATAATAGACGCGGTCGTCGCGCTCGTAGAGCTTCTGCAGGCTCGCCATATAGGCCGCCATGTCGCCGTCGGGCGGGCTGACGACGCTGGTCGACCAGGCCATGACATGATCGCCGGTGAACAGCGCCCCGCTTTCGACGAGCGCGAAGCAGAGGTGGTTGGACGTGTGCCCCGGCGTCGCCACCGCTTCGAGCGTCCAGCCGTCGCCGGCTACGCGCTCGCCGTCGGCGAGGACGCGGTCGGGGGCATAATCGGGGTCGAAGGCCGAATCGGCGCGCGGCCCATCGTCGGACAGCGCGAGCGGGGCGCAGCCGACGATCGGCGCGCCGGTCGCCTCCTTCAGCGGACGCGCCGCCGGGCTGTGGTCGCGGTGCGTGTGGGTGCACAGGATCGCGGCGACGCGCCGCCCCTCCACCGCGCGCAGGATCGCGTCGACATGACCGGCGCCGTTGGCGTCGGGCGGATCGCCGATGCTCATTCCCGATCCGGTCGGGCCGGGGTCGATCACCGCGACGTCGCGGCCCGCCCCGACCAGCCAGGTCTGGGTGCCGGTGAAGGTATAGGGCGAGGGATTGGGCGCGAGCACGCGCCGGACCAGCGGCTCGTGCTGCTCGCACTCGCCGGCGTGGATCGTGTCGGGCCAGGGCTTTTCGTCGGTCACGGCGCCCATGTGGCATCGCCGGACCGAAAGGAAAAGGGCCGGGCGACAGAAAGGGGGCGCGACACCCTCGCCCGGCGGCGCCCACGGCCGCGAGGCCTGTCGGAAAATTTGACAGGTCGGCACGCCGGCAAGGTTTCGCTAACCAGCGTAACCCTGCAAATCCGCGCACTCGCCGATCTGGCACGACGCTTGTATGGCATATTCCGTTCCCGAGTGTTCCGCTCAATGGAGCGGCAGGGGGTATCGGTCTGGTCCCCGCTACCCCCTGCCCCCACCGGGACATCCCCACTTACCCCCAAAGGCAAAAGGGGGGCGGAGCGGCCGAACGGCCCCGCCCCCCGGTTGCTTTTTCGGAACCGTTCAGGGCGACGGCCGCCCGATCGCCGATGCGGGCAGCGGCGCTTCCGGATCGGCGAGGCGCACCCGGTTCCGCCCCGCCCCCTTCGCCGCATAGAGTGCAGTGTCGGCGCGCCGCAGCAGTTCCTCCAGATCGTCCGCGTCGGTGCGGCCCGTCGCGACGCCCAGGCTGACCGTGACGACCCCGCCGCCCGGCAAGCCGTCGTGACGGATCGCCGCGCCCTCGATCGCCTGGCGAATGGCCTCGGCCACCGACAGGGCGGGCGCCTGGCCGGTATCGGGCAGAAGGATCAGTATCTCCTCTCCGCCATAGCGGAACACCGTGCCCTGTTCGTCCACCTGCTTGCGCACGATGTCGCTCACTCGCTGGATGCAGGCATCGCCGTCGACGTGGCCGTGGACGTCGTTGTAGAGCTTGAAGCTGTCGATATCGAGCATCAGCAGCGAGATGGTACGCGCCGTCCCCGGCGCCCAGATCGCGTGGCGCGACCGGCGCAGCGAATGGCGGTTGTAAAGCCCGGTCATCGGGTCGCGTTCCGACAGGGCGGTCAACTGCGCCTGCAACGCTTCCCCGCGCAGGCGGTTGAGGAAATTCTGGCGGTCGACCCGCTCGGCGAAATAGGCCGACAGCGCGAGGAAGATGCCGAGCGTGATGTGGAAGGACACGATACCCGAATAGGTCACGGCGTCGAAGCTGCCGTTGAGGCCCGTCGTTGCGATCTGGATCGCGACCATCGCCGCCAGCCCCGCGAGGACGGTCGGAAAGCGCGGGCGGAGCACGATGACGAAGAAGGCGAGCGTGCCGACGCTGCCCGTCTGATAGACGAAGAGATGGTCGCTCCGCGAAAAGACCAGCATCGCCATCGGCAGCGACAGGCCGAGCAGGCCGACCCCCAGCGCCAGCCGGTCGTAGGTCGCGGGCGAAGGCCACCTCCGCATGATCCAGACCACCGCGACGGCGTAGGGCAGGAACAGGCCGAGGCGCAGGGCGATGACCGTCGGCGCGACGTCGGGCATCATGCTGAGGTCGCCGAGGATCGCCACCAGATAGAGCAGAGTGCCGAGGAAGGCCCACAGCGGCACCATGCGGGCGCGGCTTTTCAGATATTCGCGCAGGAAGACCGCTTCGACGGGATCGGAAAAACGCAGGCGCCGCAGCCCGCGCTCCATTTCGCGATCCATCTCGTCAATGGCGACGGAGCGACCTTCCGCTGCCTGCATGGAGTCACCTATGCGTTAGCCGGATCCTTCCAGCCGGGAAAGCCGCACCGACCCGGATGCCGCCTATTCCGCACGCGCCGGGATGTCGTCCATCAGCTGATGCAGTTCGCCGGCCTCCCACATCTCCATCATGATGTCGCTGCCGCCGACGAATTCGCCCTTCACATAAAGCTGCGGAATCGTCGGCCAGTCGGAGAATTCCTTGATGCCCTGGCGAATTTCCATGTCCTGCAGCACGTCGACCGAGTCGTAGGCGACGCCGAGCCGGTCGAGCATCGCGACCGCCCGCGAGGAAAAGCCGCACTGCGGAAACAGCGGCGTCCCCTTCATGAACAGCAGCACGGGATGATCGGCGACCAGCTTCGCGATGCGGTCGTGGACGGTGGGGTCGCTCATGATATGCCTCCGATGGCGCGGGTGCGCCGAAAAATACGCGGGATACCCCTTATGAAGGGATGGCGGTGGTCAATTGCAAGGCATGAAGTTCGCCGCCCATGCGGCCGCCGAGCGCGGCATAGACGGCCTTGTGCTGCGCGACGCGCGTCATGCCGCGAAAGGATTCGCACACGACATGCGCCGCGAAATGATCGCCGTCGCCGGCAAGGTCGGTGATCGTCACCTCGGCACCCGGAAAGGCCGTCGTGATCGCCGCCCGCAAATCCGCCTCGTGCATCGCCATCGCGCTGCCCCTCCTCAGCCCTGGCTGCCGTCCAGACTGTCCATGAACTGGCGGCGCGCCTCGGCCGTCTTGTCGTTGAGCACGGCACGGATCTCCGCATCGCTGATCTCGACCGCCGCGGCGGTGAGATCGCCCGCGAGCTTGCGGATCACGTCCTCGTCGCCCGCTTCCTCGAAATCGGCCTGCACGACCGCCTTCGCATAGGCGTCGGTCTCTTCGGGGGTCAGCCCCATGCGTTCGGCCGCCCATTCGCCGACCAGCCGGTTGCGGCGGGCGGTGATGCGGAACTGGACTTCCTGGTCGCGCGCGAACTTCGCTTCAAAGGCACGCTTGCGATCATCGAATTGCGTCATCTTGTCCTCACGAAAAGAGCCTGAGAGCCTGTCGGCCCCAGATAGGTCGCCCCCGTGCCGGGCGCAAGCCGCCTGTGCGGCAACGAACGGTTATCCCGCCCCGCCGGACTGTGCGGCAGATCACTTCCTTTTTTCGAACGAAGGGTTTAGGGTCCGCGGCGACGGGAATGGGGTCGTACCGCAGCGATGAAGACTGCGCCTCGTCGCAAAGCGACGGCCGGGCACAACCGGCCTGTATGGGGGATTTGACCATGACCGCGCGACGTTCCAACCTCTTGCCGGCGCTCGCCCTCGCGACGCTTGCGGCGCCGTGCGCGGTCGCGGCGCAGGGCGACGATCCGACGCTGCGCGACAGTTTCTCGATCGGCAGCCAGGGCGGGTCGCTGTGCGAGGTGCAGGCGACGGTCCGCGACCCGGTGATCGACGGCATGTTCGACCGCGCGTGGACGATCCTGTGCCGCGACGCGAGCCAGCCCGTCGGCCATGTCCGCATGCTGCGCGCCACCCCCGCCGAAGCGCTGGCGCGAATCGAGAAGGCGCGCGCGGGGACGATCGCCTGCACCGCCCCCGACGCTTGTACCGTCAAGGACAGCGCCATCGCGTGGCGGACGCGGATCGAGGCCGACGGCAACACCGCCTATGCCGTCGAGGGCTTCGCCGCCTATGACGACGCGTTGACGCTGGCGCTCGAATCGATCCGCACCCGCCGGATCGTCCCGGGGGTCATCAGGGCCGCGACGACATCGATCGGCGGCAACGACGGCTTCGCGCGCACGCTGGCGGGAGCGATCGACATCGACAAGGCTCTTGCCGAGGGATACCGCCGCAACCACAGCGGCGACTATGCCGAGGCGGCCGAATTCTTCGAGGCGCTGTCGCGCCGCACCGCGGAGGAACAGGCGGCGGCCGACCTCGATCCCACCGAATTCATCCTGAACCGCGCGCTGCAGAAATCGAACCTCGGCGAATTCGCGGAGGCCGAGCGGCTGTTCTCAGAGGTCGAGGCGATCCCGACCAGCGACCCGGTCCAGCTTCGCCTGCGTCGCAATTTCCGCGCGATCGACGCGCTCAACCGCCACCAGTATGACGCTGCCGCCGAATTGCTGCAGGCGCCGTTGCCGTCGTTCGCCACCGCCGCGGCGGCCGCCGACGGCACGGTGACGCTGACTCCGGAGGTCGCCGCCGGCATTAACAGCGGCGCGAGCGCACGCGCGATCCGCCAGACCTCCGACCGCGAACGGCTGACCCCGGCAGAGCGCGCGCGGATCATCGACGCGCAGGCGACGCACCTGCTGGGCACCGTCGAGCGGCTGCGCGGCAATGCCGCCGCTGCGAAGACCGCGCAGCTCCGCGGCCTCGACGAGGCGCTCGCGGTGCGCGAAGGCCGCGTGACCTCGATCGTCCGCCTGCGCTCGCAGATGCTCGGCGAACTGGCGCTGAGCGAAGAGGCGATGGGCGAGATCGCGGACGCCGACGCGCGTTTCCAGCAATCGGTGCAGGCGCTCGCGGTCGAATATCCCGAAACCACCGCGCTCGCTTCGGCGCGCGCGCGCTACGCTGCCTTCCTGACGCGCAACGGCCAACCGGACAAAGCGCTCGGCATCTATCGCGACGTGGTGGCGTCGCTGGCGAATTCGCAGCGTTCGACGGCGGGAATGGCCAATATGATGGCCCCCTATTACCGGCTGCTAACCGAGCGCGCCGCGAGCGATCCCGCGGCGGTCGGCGATTTCTTCGTCGCCAGCCAGCTCCAGGTCCGTCCCGGCGTCGCCGATACGCAGGCGGTGCTGGCGCGCGAATTGTCGAGCGGCAGCGACGAGGGCGCGGCGCTGTTCCGCCAGGCGACGACGCTGAGCCGCGATATCGAACGCGCGCGGATCGAGGATGCACGGCTCGCGCAGATGCCCGCAACGCCGGAAATCGGCGCACTGCGCGCCGACCTGCGCACCCAGCTCGACAATCTGTCGACCCAGCAGGCCGAAACGGTCACGCGCCTGTCGGCCTTTCCGCAATATCGCGCGGTGACACCGGGCAAGATCGACCTCGCCGACCTGCAAGGCACGCTGCGGTCCGACGAGGCCTATCTGAAGATGCTCGTCGTCGGCGATGCCGTCTATGCCATGCTGATCGATCGCGGCGCGGCGCGGCTGTGGCAGGCCGATATCGGCGCCGGAGGACTGGAAAGCGCGGTCGACGCGATCCGGTCGACCATCTCGACGGTCGAGAACGGGCGCCGCGTCACCTATCCCTTCGACGCCGCGACGGCGCGCAAGCTTTATGCGCAGCTGTTCGGACCGGTGGCGGATCGCCTGCCGGGAATCCCGCATCTGATCTTCGAACCCGACGGCGCGATGCTGCGCCTGCCGATCACCCTGCTCGTCACCTCCGACACCGGGCTCGCCGACTATGAACAGCGACTGCTCGACCCCAATGCCGATGCGTTCGACATGCGCCGGATCGCCTGGCTGGGCCGCACCGTCCGGCCGAGCACCGCCGTGTCCGCGCTCGCCTTCCACAACGCCCGCCAGACCGCGCCGTCGAGCGCCGCCAAGCAATATTTCGGGCTCGGCCACAATGCGCCCGTCGCCGGCCTGCTGCCGTCGCTCGGCACCCGCGGCGCAGGCGGCGCCATCGGCAGCGACGCCGAGTGCCGCTGGGACATCGGCCAATGGGGTCGCCCGATCTCCGCCGACGAACTGGTCGAGGCGAAGAGCCGGATGAGTCCCGAGGCGGCGATGCTGCTGACCGGCAGCGCCTTCACCGACACCGCGGTCAAGACCCGCACCGACCTCGGCGATTATCGCATCATCCATTTCGCCACCCACGGGCTGGTGACGGCACCGCGCCCCTCCTGCCCCGCGCGGCCGGCGCTGGTGACATCGTTCGGCGACGGCGATTCGGACGGGCTGCTGACCTTTCAGGAGATTTTCGACCTCAAGCTCGACGCCGACCTCGTCATCCTGTCGGCCTGCGACACCGCGGGCGCGGCGTCGGTGTCGGCGACGCGCGAGGCAGGGGTCGCGAGCGGCGGCGGCAACGCGCTCGACGGGCTGGTGCGCGCCTTCATCGGCGCCGGCGGCCGTTCGGTGATCGCGAGCCATTGGCCCGCGCCCGACGATTTCGACGCGACCAAGCGGCTGATCGGCGGGCTGTTCGCCGCACCGCAGGGCGAAAGCATCGCCGACGCGCTCGCCGCCACGCAGATGCGGCTGATGGACGACAAACAGACCTCGCACCCCTATTATTGGGCGGGTTTCGCGATCGTCGGCGACGGCGGCCAGCCGCTGCTGCACGATGGCGCGGCACCGACGCCGGCACCGATCGTCCCGGCAGGCCGCGCCGCGCGCTGAACCGATGACGCGACCGCAGGCATCCCCCGACGCGGCCGAACGGCCCGCCACCGTTCCGCTGGGCAAGCGCCTGCGGCGGCTGGCGACGCAGCTTGGGCCGTCGCGCATGGCGGCGACCCTGCTGTTCCTGTTGCTCGCCGTGCTGATCGCGCGGACGAGCTGGCAGATTCCGCTGATCAACGATGCCGAGCGGGCGCTCTACGATGCGCGCGCGACGCTGATGGCGCCGAAGGTCGCGCAGGACAAGCGCATCGTCCTGATCACCTACAACGACGAGACGCTGTTCAACACCGGCATCCGCTCGCCGCTCGACCGCACCCTGCTCGCGCGCGCGCTCGCCAATATCGACCAGATGGGGGCGAAGGCGATCGGCATCGACATCGCCTTCGATTCGCCGCGCCCCGACGATCCACTACTGAAAAGCCAGCTTCGCGCGATGCGGACGCCGACGTGGCTCGCCTATGCCGA
Source organism: Sphingopyxis sp. MG (assembly GCF_002953155.1). Lineage (NCBI taxonomy): Bacteria > Pseudomonadati > Pseudomonadota > Alphaproteobacteria > Sphingomonadales > Sphingopyxidaceae > Sphingopyxis > Sphingopyxis sp. MG. Next base: position 591,697 of record NZ_CP026381.1, on the reverse strand, counting down.
GCAGGCGAGCAATCCGAACACGATCTTCTACGAACAGCAGAGGTTCCTTCAGACCTTCATCGCCGACGTCGCCACCGCGACGACGAAGCCGACGAGCGTGCTGTTCCGCACCGACGGCGACGGGGTGATCCGCACCTGGCCCGACCGGCCGAAGACGCTGCCGCCGCTGATGGCGAACGCGCTGGCGCCGGTCGACGCGGCACACGCCGATTTCCAGGGCAATATCCGCTTTCTGACCCCGGCGCGCGCGACCGCGGGGCAGGAAGAGCCGGTGTTCGCCAACCTGCCCATCGACACCTTCGCTATGCCCATGGACGCCGACCTGCGCGCCAGCCTGTCGGAGCTGGTGCGCGGACGCTATGTGCTGATCGGCGGCGACATCATCGACAACGATCAGTTCAATACGCCGATGAGCCGCTTCACCGACCCGCTGACCGGGCTGCACGAAACGATGATTGGGCTGGAGGTCCACGCGCATATGCTCGCGCAGCAGCTCGACGGGGCGTGGACGACGCCGATTCCGGGCGCGCTGCTGTGGGCGCTCGCCCTGCTCGTCGTGCTGGCGGGCGGGCTGACCAGCCTGATCGACGTGCGCGCGCGCTGGGTGGCGCTCGCCTTCCTCGTCCAGATGGCCTTTTTCGTCGTCGTCCCCTTCTGGTTCCAGGGGCGCGGCATCGACACCACCACCCTGCCCGCCTTCGGCTGGGCGCTCGGCTGGCTGTTCGGCTATGCCGCCGTCGGTACCGCGGCGCGCACCATCGGGTCGCGCCAGCGCGCCTTCGCGCAGTCGGCGCTCGGCAAATATCTGCCCGCCGACGTCGCCGCGCAGATCATGCGCGACCCCGACCAGCTTTCGCTGCACGGCGAGCGGCGCACCATCTATTGCGTGTTCACCGACCTCGAGGGCTTCACCAAGCTGAGCCACGCGACGACGCCGGAAACGGTGGCGCGCCTGCTCAACGAATATCTCGACCGGCTGTCGGACATCGTGCTCGACCATGGCGGGACGATCGACAAGTTCGTCGGCGATGCCGTCGTCGCCTTCTGGGGAGCGCCGATCGGCCGCCCCGACGACGGCGAAAAGGCCGCCGCCGCCGCGCTCGCCATGTATCGGGCGGGGGAACAATTCCGCGTCGACATGGCCGAGGGCGTCCCGCCGCTGGGCATGACGCGCGTCGGGCTGCACGTCGGCGACGCGATCGTCGGCAATTTCGGCGGCGAAGGGCGCATCCAATATACCGCGCTCGGCGACAGCATGAACACCGCCTCGCGGCTCGAATCGGCGAACAAGAGCCTGAAGACCGGCGTGCTGATCTCTGCCGAGGCGGCCGAGCGGTCGGGCCGCGACGATCTGGTGCCGATGGGACGGGTGACGCTGCGCGGCCGCGCGCGGCCGGTCGACGTCTTCACGCCGCGCCCCGACCTGAACGCCGCGCAGCGCGGCCGCATCGCCGCGCTTGTCGCCGCGCACGCGGCGGGCGATAGGAAAGCCTATGTGACCGGCGCCACAGCGCTGGCCGGCGAGTTCGGACAGGATGCCGCCATCCTGTTCCTGATCGAACGCCTGAACGAGACCGAAAAGGGAGAAAGCTATGTTCTGTCCTGATTTGCGGATGCGCCGTGCCGGCCTGGCCCTCGCCGCCTCTGTCCTCGCCGTTGCGCTCGCCGGCACCGCCGCCGCCCAGTCGATGGTGGTGCGCTCGACCGGACCGTCGGCGGCCAAATATCCGACCGGCGCGAAGCTGAAGGCGAGCGACCGGGTGACGCTGGTCGCGGGCGACAAGGTCGTGCTGATGCAGAGCGGCCGGACACGGACGCTGTCGGGGCCGGGCACCTTCAACGCCGGGGGCACGATCCAGGCCAGCCAGTCGATGGGCACGACGGTGACGCGCATGCTGGCCAAGGGGCCGACGACGCGGTCGCGCGGCGGATTCTCGCGCGGCCCCGACGAGCCGGTGCCCGCCGAGATGCGCGCGCCGAACCTGTGGCTGCTCGACTATCGCGAGGGCGGCACCTTCTGCGTCGCCGATCCCGCGACGCTGATGCTGTGGCGCCCGCACATGGAAAGCGACGAACTGCTCAAGATCGAGCATGGCGACCGCGGCGAAACCGTCGCCTTCGTGTCGGGCGCCAATTTCCGCAAATGGCCGACCGACGCCGTGCCGATCCAATATGGCGTCGACTATCGCCTGTCGGGCGCCGGCCTGACCGCGCCGGTCACGGTGCGCTTCGCACAGGTCGAAGCGGCGCCCGACACCGTCGAGGGATCGATCGACGTGCTGATGGCGAAGGGCTGCACGCCGCAGCTCGACCGCCTGGTCGACGCGATGTCGGAGGCGGAAGCCGCCGGCGGCTGACGAACGGCCGGAGGCCGGAGGCATCGGGCGGTCATTGAACCCGTCCGATGCATCTGGTAGCACCGGGAAAAATTACAGCCGCACAACCGGCTGAACCTTTCCCTGGGTCGTATATTCGCGGTGCCGCCGATGCGGCGGACGCGACAAGACGGGGCGGCCGGCCATGCCGGGACGCGCCAGTACGCAAGGGGTGGACATGATCGATCTGGGGCAATCGGACGCACCGGCAACCGCGCGGCGGACACGATCCGGGCGGCGCCGGTCATGGGGCTGGTCCGCCGGGCTGGTCATGGCGGCATGTCCGCTCCCCGCGATCGCGCAGGCGACCCCGCAGGTTCCGACGCGCGAGGAGATCCAGCAGCCGTCGCTGCCCCCCGCGGTTCCCCCGGGCGAACGCATCGTCGCCGCCGACGACAGCATCGAGCGCGCGCCCTGCCCGCTCGCCAACCCCGAATATGCGAGCACGCGCATCACGCTGCGCGGCGTCCGCTTCTCCAGCGTCGAAGGCATCGACCCGGCGATGCTCGATGCCAGCTGGTCCGACCGCGTCGGCCAGTCGTGGCCGATCTCGGTCGTGTGCGACATTCGCGACCATGCCGCCACGATCCTGCGCGCCAGGGGCTATCTGGCCGCGGTGCGCGTTCCGCCGCAGACGATCGCCGACGGCATCGTTCAGCTCGACATCCTCGCCGCGCGGATGACGCGGATCGAGGTGCGCGGCGACGCGGGCAGCAACGAACGGCTGCTGCAACGCTATCTTTCCCGGCTCGACGATCAGCCGGTGTTCAACATCATCGATGCCGAGCGCTATCTGCTGCTGGCGCGCGACATTCCCGGCATGGATGCGCGGCTGACGCTGCGCCCCGGCGCCAATCCGGGCGAGGTGGTCGGCGAGGTGCGCGTCGCCCGCACCCCGGTGATGTTCGACGCCAATATCCAGAATTTCGGATCGCGCGACGTCGGCCGCCTGGGCGGGGTCGCGCGCGTCCGTGTCGCCGGGCTGACCGGTATGGGCGACCTGACCACCGCCAGCATCTATTCGACCGCCGACTTCAAGGAACAGCAGGTCGTGCAGCTCGCGCACGAATTCCGCGTCGGCGGCGACGGCCTGCGGCTGGGCGGCAGCTATACCTATGCCTGGACGCGGCCCGACGTCGCCGGATTGCCGATCAGATCGAACACGCAGATCGTCAGCCTCTTCGCCTCCTACCCCGTCGCGCTGGCGCAGGCGCACCGGCTGACGCTGTCGGGCGGGCTCGACCTGATCGACCAGGATATCGGGTTCGGCGGCGTGCCGCTCAACCGCGACCGGCTGCGCGTCTTCAACCTGCGCGCCGATGCCGCCTGGATCGACCCCGCCGCGATCGCCGGGCGCGACGGCTACAGCCCCGCCGAGCCGCTCTGGTCCTTCGCCTCGTCGATCGAGGCGCGGCAGGGCGTCGATTTCCTCGGCGCCAGCGACGATTGCGGGCCGGGCGGCGCGGCCTGCTTCCTGCCCGGCGCGGTGCCGCTGACCCGGATCGAGGGCAAGCCCGACGCCTTCCTGCTGCGCGCCAACGCGCTCGCCGAATGGCGTCCGGTCAAGCAGTTCACGCTGTCGGCTGCCCCGCGCGCGCAATGGGCGAGCGATCCGCTGCTCGCCTATGAGGAGTTTTCGGGGGGCAATTTCACCGTCGGTCGCGGGTTCGATCCCGGCACGGTGATCGGCGACAGCGGCGTCGCGGTCGCATTCGAGGCGCGAGTGGGCTCGTTCGTTCCCGCCAATATCGAAAGTTTCGCGCTCCAGCCCTTCGCCTTCTTCGACGCCGCATGGGTGTGGAACAAGGACAGCGCCTTCAACGGGCTCAATCCGCAAAAGCTCTATTCCGCCGGCGGCGGCGTCCGCGTCGCCTATGGCAACGCCGCGCGGCTCGACGTGACGCTCGCGGTGCCGCTCAACCGGGCGGGATTCCTCACGCAGCGCCCCGACCCCCGCCTGCTCGTGTCGCTGACCACCCAGTTCGGTATCGTCCAGTCCGGCACAGGGAGGCGCTGAGCCATGATTTTTGCAGCAAGGATCAACGCCATGCCGGCCCACGCAGCCCCCTCGGCCGTTCACAAAGGCAAGCGGCGCCTGCTCGAAAGCTGCGCCGTCGCGGCGGGCCTGATGGTGTTTGCACAGGGCGCGCATGCGCAGGTCGCGGCCACGCCCCTCGACCCGCCCGGCAGCGTCACGGTCGGCACCGACATAGCAAGCCGGACGACGACGGTCGGCGTCTCCGGTCCCCAGACGATCATCAACTGGGTTCCGGACGACAGCGCCCCGACCGGCGGCGACATCGAAGTGCTGCAGCAGAACCATAACTGGAATTTCAACGGCAGCGGCGATTTTGTCGTTCTCAACCGCTTCGTCAACGGCGCGGGCGGCGCACTGAGCCGACGGGTTGCGCTGAACGGCAATATCAACAGTTCGGACGGAAGCGCCCAGAGCGGCAGCATCTGGTTCTACAACGCCGGCGGCATCCTGATCGGCACCGACGCCATGATCAACGTCGGCAGTCTGGTCCTGACCGCCAACGCGATCGAAACGGGCGACGGGTTTTTCGATCCGGCGACCGGAGCGATCCGGTTCCGGGCCGCCCCCGGCAGCGTGGCGACGGTTACCGTCAACGGCAGGATCAACGCGAATCACGAATTCAATCCCGGCAGCAGCTATGTCGCGCTTGTCGCACCGCGCATCGCGCAGGCCGGCCGCGTTCAGGCCAACGGATCGGTCGCCTATGTCGCGGCCGAAGCCGCCGATATCCGGATCAACACCGGGCTGTTCGATATCAATGTCATCACCGGTACGGAGGGCGGCGACGCCATCACCCATACGGGCATCACCACCGGGCCGGCACATGTCGACGGCAGCAATTATGACAGTCGCATCCATATGGTGGCGATCGCGAAGAACGACGCCGTCACCATGCTGGTGTCGGGACAGGTCGGCTATCAGGATGCCACGATTGTCCAGACAGACCCCGATGGCGCGGTCCGGCTGTCAGCGGGCTACAACATCGTCGGTGGCGAGATCGATGCCTCGACCGTCAACGGCCCCGCGGCGAACATCACGGTCGGCGACGTGCGCTTTCTCAGCAACACTACCGCTCACGCCAGCGGCGCTTTCCTGGGGCAATCGCAGCAACAGCTTCCCGCTGTCCCGCCCACCGGCCCCGCGCCGGAACGGCCCGGCGAGATCCATGTCGAAGGCGAGGGGCTGTTCATCGGCGATGCCTCGGCGGCGCTGGTGGTCGGCACCGGCGGCAGCGGCCAGTCGGCGGGCGCGGACGGCAACCTGACCATCGAATCGAGCGGCGCGACAGGCGATGCCTCGGTCACGGTCCGCGACGGGGGTTCGATCTTTGTCGGCGGCCTGCCCGGCGGCGGAACGCTCGCCATCCGGGCCGACGGCCGGACCGATCCGGTCACCGGCATCAACCAGGGCGGCACCGCGACCTATTCGCAAAGCGGCGGCAGAACCGAGGTCGGTAACCTCGTCATCAGCGCCGTGGCGGAAGACGGCAACACCCCGGGCGGCACCGGGCGCGGTGGCGTGGCGCGCGCCGAACTGACCGGTGGCGAACTGGAGGCGGGCGACATCGCGGTCGTCGCACGTGGCGGCGGCGGATTCGGGACCAGCGGCGCCGATTTCGATTCGGGCATTCCGGTTGGCCCGGCGGGAACCGGCGGCACGGGCTCCGGCGGCACGGCGACGATGCGCATCGACGGCGCCGACGTGCAGATGGGCGCCCTTCTTATCGACGCATCGGGTCGCGGGGGCAGCGGTGGCGAATTCTATGCGTTCGTGACGGGTGGCGATGCAGGCGACGGCGGCGACGGCATCGGCGGCTCGGCCCGTTTCGATCTGGTATCGGGCACCATAAGCGGCGGGACCCTGAACGTCGATGCCCATGGCGAGGGCGGCAGCGGCGGCGCCACCTATGATGTCAGTTCGGGCAGCGACCTCACCGGCGCCCAGGGCGGCGGCGGTCTGGGCCGGGGCGGCACCGCGACGCTTGGCCTTGCCGCCGATACGGATATTTCCGACCTCGTCATCGCCAGCGCGGACGCGCTGGGCGGCATGGGTGGAACCGGCTATGGTGCCGGGCCGGCCGGCCGGGGCGGCGACGCGCAAGGCGGAACCGCGCAACTGATCGTCACCGACCATGCCATCGGTCCACTCTTCTCGATCATGAGCGCCGAGGCGACCGGCGGCGCGGGCGGCTTTTCGGCCGGCTCGACGGGAGCAAACGGCGGCGACGCGGTCGGCGGCACCGCACGGCTGGAGGTCATCGGAGAAGCCGGCAGCGCGGTGGTTCTCAGCGCCAACCTGCGCGCCTCGGCCACCGGCGGAGAAGGCGGGTTCGGCACTATCTCCTACACCGACCCGACCTTGGCGCCGGCGGGCGGCGCGGGCGGCACCGGCACCGGCGGCACGCAGGAAATCATCGCGCGCGACGGCGCCACGATATTGATCGACGCCGACAACTCCTCGGCGATCGCCGAACTGGGAAGCGTGGGCACCGGCGGCGGCGGCGGCCGGGGCGCAAGCAACGACATGGGCACCGCCTCGGGCGGCGAAGGCGGTGCGGCGGGAACGGGCATCGGCGGGACGGTGCATCTGCTCGCCGCCGGGGGCACGATCACCACCGGCAGCAACTCGCTGCTCGTCGGGGCCGACGGCACCGCGGGGGCGCCCGGCGAAGGCGGCTTCGGAACGGGCGGCGACGGAGGCGCAGGCGGGGAAGGCCGAACCGCCGGCGGCCGCGTCCTGTTCGAAGCGACCACAGCGAACGGCCGGACGGGCGAGCTGAACCTGGGCTTCACCGGCATCTCGGCCAGCGGCGACGATGCCGGGCGGGTCGTGATCGGCGGCGACGGCCGCACGACCTTTGCCGATCTGAACGTCTCGGTAACCGGGGTGGCCGCGCCGACCGCCGGCAATCTCGACACCGCGACGACGGGCATTCTGCTGGCACCCACCGGCGCGGGCTCGATCGCGACGACGGGCGACATGCGGCTGACGACCGACGGGTCGGTCGGCATCTATGCCGCCGGCGGCGGCCACGTCGCGGTGGGCGGCACGCTGGACATCGCGGCCGGGGACCAGATCGACCTGCGGCACGCCACGCCGGCGGCCGGCGGCGCACCGACTATCGCGGCGGTGGGCAATGCCACGCTGACCGCCGCCAACAGCATCACCGGCGACGCGGGCAGCACCGCGGCGAGCGACGCCGCGCTGGCCCTGACCTCGACGAACGGCTCGATCGCCATCGGGTCGGCGCGCGCGGGCGGCGACATGGCGCTGAGCGCCGTCAACGGCAGCATCGGAACCTCCGGAATCATCGCGGCGGGCGACGATATGCGCATCACCGCCGCCAGCATGGCGCTCGGCCGGATCGAAGCGACCGGCAGCGGCACCGATTCCGAAGCCGATGGCGCCAACATCGTGCTGACCTCGACGGGTGCCGCCACCGTCGTCCATGCGGAGGCGACGGGCAACTTCACCGCCAACGTCGGCAGCTTCGCGACCGGGCTCAACTCGATCGTCACCGGCGGCGACATCGTCGTGGCCTCGCCCGGCACGGTCGACCTCGGCAATTCGAGCGCCGGCGGCTTCGTGTCGGTGAACGGCCAGTCGATCGCCTTCAACACGGTGAGCGCGGGCAGTTTCGTCTCGCTGACCGCGGAGGGCACAGGCGCCGCCGACGGCGTCTTCGGAACCGACATAACCGCGGGCGGCACGGTCGCCATCGACGGCCCGGGCATCGCCGTCGGCGGCACGATCCAGTCCGATGGAACGCTGCGCGCGACGGCGAGCACGGGCAACGTCGCGATCGGGCTGGCCGATGCGGCCGGCAACGTCATCGTCTCCGCCGGAACGGACCTTTCGGGTATCTATCGCGCGGGCGGCAACGTCGAACTGACTGCCGGGGGCAATGTGACCGCCGAAGCCGATGCGGCGGGCGGCTATGCCGATCCGTCGGGCAATAGCCTCTCCGAAGGCTATGTGTTCGTCGATGCGGGCGGCGACGCGGCGCTGACCGACAGCAGCGCGGCGACGATGATCGGTATCCGTACCGGCGGCGCGGCGAGCCTGACCGGGGGGACGGCGGGCGAGGATGTGTTCGTCCTCGTCGGGACGACAGCGACGCTGGCCAACGTCACCGCCGGCGACGACCTGACCGTCCAGGCGGGCGGCGCGATCGACGCCACCGATGCGGCGACCACCGGAACCGGCCCCGACGGCCGCAGCGTCGTCTATGCGGGCGGCGGATCGGTGCCGGTGCCCTTCCTGCAGATCGCGACGACGCCGGCCGACCTTTCCAACGTCATGCTGACGGCCGGCACGGACATCGCCGCCGTCCGCGTCGGCGCCTTCGACAATCTGATCGCGGACGCGGGCGGCACGGTCACGGGATCGGTGATCGCGGGCGGCAACCTGACCCTCGTCGCCGACGGGTCGATCGCCATAGATTCGGCGGAAACCGGCGATGACGGCGCCGTGACGCTGAGCGCCGGGACCGGAATCGACGCCGACGAGATCTACAGCCGCGGCGTGACGACGCTGACCACCGACGACGGCGCCGTCCGCGTCGGGAACCTGAATTCGCGCGACGCCGTCAGCGTCAGCGCCGACAGCCTCGACATCGGGACCAACGGACCGATCACCTTCGCCAACATCGTCACCGACGTCGGTGACGCGGCGATCCGCTCGGGCAACCGGTTCATCGTCGAGAATGCCACCATCGCCGGCACGGCGCGCTTCGACAACAGCGGCGAGCATATGATCATCGAAGCACTGACCGCCGACGCCGCCCAGTTCAACGCCGCCGAGATGATCTCGATGGCCGGCGTCGGCGTGACCGACGGCCTCGCCGCCAGCGCCGGCACGACCATCCTCGTCGACGGCGCGGTGACCGGCCGCGACATGACGCTCGCCTCGCGCGACATCACCATCGCGCCGAGCGGCCACCTCGGCACCCTGGGCATCACCCGCACGCTGTCGCTCGCCAACAACGACGACGGACGGCAGAGCTTCGTCGGCGGCACCGGCACCGTCACCGGCTATCACATCGACGCCGACGAGATGACGCGCCTCCATGCCGCCGCCATAGAGATTATCGCGCCGATGGTCGCCGGCGGCGGCGCCGAGCCCGACCTGGTGATCGACGGCTTCACCATGACCGGCGGCGCATCCTCGAACGCCAACCTCGGCACCGACGGATCGCTGACGCTGCGGACGCCGGGCCGCGCGCGCGTGATCGGCGCGGTCGCGCTGACCGATCTTGCCGACACCAACAGCCTGACCGTCGCCGCCGATACGGCGCTGGAGGTCATCCTCGGCCAGGGAAGCGTGCGCCTGTCGAACGGCAGCGATCCCGCCGGCCGGTTGAACCTTGCCGCGAGCGCCGTCTTCGTCGCAACGCAGGCGGCGATCGGCGACATCGCGGGGGCGGCTTCGATCGACGCCATCGACGCGCGCCTTGCCGAGAATGACGGAGTGACCAGCGACGAGGGCGCGCTGTTCGCCGGGGGCATCGATGCCGCCGTCGGCGACGGCTTCTATGTCCAGAACAGCGGCGCCGGAACGCAAACCGCTCAGCGGCGCGGGCTGACCTTCGGCGCGCTCGGGCTCAACGTCGATGCATCGGCGCCGACCGCGCGCATCGTCGTCAACGGCGTCGCGGCCGGCGCGTCGGGCCCGGTCACCGGCCTCGACACCATCCCGCTGCTCACCGTCAACGGCGCGGCGCCGGCTTCCGGAAGCTTCGACCGGCGCTCGACGCTCAACGGCTGCCTGATCCTCAACACGGGCGCCTGCCTGCCCGCGCAGCCGGGGGGCGTGGAGATGAATTTCCCCGTTCAGGACGTCATCGAGGAAGAGGCGAGCGCCGACAGCGACGAAGGCGAAGGCAGCACCCTGCCGACCCCGCTGATCACGATGCGCGAACTCGACCCGATGACCGGCGAGCCGCTGCTCGACGATCCGGTGACCGGGGCGGGCAACGACGACCTGTGGACCTCGCCGGGGAGCTAAGGCGTATCGGTTCATTGAATGGCTGACTCCCCTCCCGCAAGCGGGAGAGGAGATCATGGGCGTATCACTCCCGGACTTGGTTCGAGGCGCCTTTCGGTTGACGGCGAACCCCGGCGCGGGGCATGGGCGCGGGGATGACCGACGCCCCCGCCCCCGCGCCCGGCGCGCCGCTCCGGCTGTTCAACAGCCTGACGCGCCAACTGGAAGATTTCCGGCCCGTCCATCCGGGCGAGGCGCGCGTCTATTCGTGCGGGCCGACCGTCTACAATTACCAGCACATCGGCAACATGCGCGCCTATGTCTTCGCCGACACGCTGGGGCGGACGCTCGCGTTCAAGGGCTATGCGCTGCGCCACATCATCAACATCACCGACGTCGGCCACCTGACCTCCGACGCCGACGCCGGCGACGACAAGATGGAAAAGGCGGCAGCGTCACAGGGCAAGTCGGCGTGGGACATCGCCGCCTTCTACACCGCCGAGTTCAAGCGCGACCTCGCGCGGCTGGGCGTGCGCGATCCCGCGAAATGGACGGTCGCCACCGACTATGTCCCGCGCATGATCGCGTTCGCGGAGCGCATCGCCGACGCCCATTGCTACCAGCTCGACAGCGGCCTCTATTTCGACGTGTCGACTGTCGCCGATTACGGCCGGCTGGCGCGCGCGGTGACCGACGAGGGAGAAGGCCGCATCGACGAGGTCGAGGGCAAGCGCCACGCCGCCGATTTCGCGATCTGGCGCCGCACGCCGCCCGGCGAGACGCGCCAGATGGAGTGGGATTCGCCGTGGGGACGCGGCGCGCCCGGATGGCATCTCGAATGCTCGGTGATGGGCGAGGCCGAACTGGGCCTGCCGTTCGACATCCACACCGGCGGCATCGACCACCGCGAAATCCACCATCCGAACGAGATCGCCCAGAATCAGGCGTGGCGCGGCTGCGGCGGGCTCGACTGCGCGGAGCATTCGGGCGCCCGCATGTGGATGCACAATAATTTCCTGATCGCCAGAAACGACCAGGGGCGCGGCGGCAAGATGTCGAAATCGGCGGGCGAATTCCTGCGCCTCCAGACGCTCGTCGACCGCGGTTATCACCCCCTCGCCTATCGCCTGATGTGCCTCCAGGCGCATTATCGCAGCGAACTGGAATTTTCGTGGGAAGGCCTCGGTGCGGCGCTGACCCGACTCAAGCGGCTGGTGATGGCGGCGGCGGCCGTCCGCGAAGCGGAGGCTGTACCGGTGACCGACCGGCGGCTGGCCGACCTGCTCGCAAGGTTCGACGCGGCGGTCTCCGACGACCTCAACACCCCGATTGCGCTCACCCTGATCGAGGAAGCGGCGGCGATGAAGAAAGTCGACGCGGGGCAGAAGCGCACGCTGCTGGAACGGATGGACGGCGTCCTCGGGCTCGACCTGCTGACGCTCTCGCGCGAGGCGCTGCGCGTCCGTCCCAAGGGTGCGACCATCGACGAAACCGCCATCGAAGCGACGCTGGCGCGCCGCAAGGAAGCGCGGGCCGCCAGGGATTTCGCCGCGTCCGACGCGCTGCGCGACGAGCTGGGCGCCGCCGGGGTCGAGGTGATGGACGGCGACCCGCTCGGCTGGGACTGGCGGCTCGAAAGCTGAACGACATCGCGGTCCGTTCGTGTCGAGCGAAGTCGAGACACCCGACAGGCGCGCGCGACCGATGGGCATCTCGACTTCGCTCGATGCGAACGGAAGAGGGAGAGCAATTTCCGTGATCAAGACCGTCACCGTCCTGTCGGACCTGATCCGCCCGCTCGTCGAAAGCCGCCTGCCCGACTGGGTCGTACCGCGCTTCTTCCGGACCAAGGAAGAGGCGATGGCGATGGCGCCCGAGGCCGACATCGGCTGGTTCGACATGCACGACAAGCGCGACATGGCGACCGCGATCACCGCGGCGGCGAAGATGCGGTGGCTGAACTCCATCTATGCCGGGGTCGACCGCATGCCGCTCGACCTGCTGCGCACGCGCGGCGTCGTCGTCACCAACGGCGCCGGGATCAACGCGATCACCATCGCCGAATATGTGGTGATGGGAATGCTGACCGTCGCCAAGGGCTATCGCGAGGTCGTGCGCGCGCAGGAACGCCGCGAATGGCTGATCGATTCGCCGGGTAAGGTCGAACTGGCCGGATCGAGGGCGCTGCTGCTCGGCTATGGCGCGATCGGCAGGCTGATCGAGGAACGGCTGAAGGCCTTTGCGGTCGATGTGACGGTGGTGCGCCGCTCGCCCGGACCGGGCACCCTGACCCCCGACCAGTGGCGCGGCCGCCTCGGCGATTACGACTGGGTGATCCTCGCGGTCCCCGCGACGGCGGAAACCGACGGCATGATCGGCGCCGCCGAACTGGCGGCGATGAAGCCCGACGCAACGCTGATCAATATCGCGCGCGGCAGCGTCGTCGATCAGGAAGCGCTGGTCGCGGCACTGACCGAAAAGCGCATCGGCGCCGCCTTCCTCGACGTCACCACCCCCGAACCGCTGCCCGCCGACCACCCGCTGTGGGCGCTCGACAACGCGCATGTCACGATGCACCTGTCGGGCCGCGCGCAGGACAGGATGTTCGCGCGCGCTGCCGAACGCTTCCTCGACAATCTGGGTCGCTGGCACAGGGGCGAACCGGTCGCGCCGCAGGTCGACCTGACGCTGGGCTATTAGACTCCGATGACTTTGGATTGCCGCGCGGCTTCGCCGCTCGCAATGACGAGTCCGTCTAATGTCATCATGGTCTAAGGCCTGTGGGGATTCGGGGTCCGGCGCGCTGCCCCATCCTTCGTCACCCTGAACTTGTTTGGCAATTACCCCCTTCCGACAAGTGAGCGTTCCCCGGCGAAAGCCGGGGTCCAGCTACGTGCGCCTGCCTCGCATGGACCCCGGCTTTTCGCCGGGGATCACCAGCGTCCCTGTCTCAAGGGTATAAACGCCAACTCGTTTCAGCATCCATGGCCGGACCTTCCCTTTTCCGCAGCCTTTCATTCAGGGACAGACCATGGGCCCTGAAACGCGTTGGTATAGATATCCATCAGGCAAGTAAGGAGCTGTTCCCCGGCGAAAGCCGGGGTCCAATGCGGGACAGCGCCGGCCATCTGGACCCCGACTCTCGCCGGGGAACGATTCCTTGTCGAAAAGGGATGGAGCATCGAGCCTTAAATCTGACCCATCGTCCCGTTCGTGTCGAGCGCAGTCGAGACACCCATCAGCGTGGCGCAAGGCCGATGGGTGTCTCGACTGCGCTCGACACGAACGGATAAGGGGCGTTGCAGATTTATGGCACGCCGCTCCAATTGCTAACTGCCAACCTGTTTCAGGGTGACGAAAGGGAAACATCCGTGCCGAAACCCGAATCCCCACAGGCCACAGGACGACGAGCGATCCCGGACCGGCCTACTCCGGCCGTTCGGCCTTCAACTCGCGCACCAGCGGTTGCAGGCGCTCGTCATATCTGGCGAGGGTCGTGTGCGCCCCGGCATGGTCGTAGAAGCTGACCAGTTCGCGCCCGTTCCAGTGGTGCAGCGCATAAGCCGGGTCCTCGGCGACGATCATCGGGCGGTCGTCGGGGCGGTCCGGGTCGATCGCCCGCAGGTCCAGCGACACCTGCGGCGCGGTCGAGGAACAGATGGCGATGGTGCGCCCTTCCCACGCCACGGTCACGCTGCGATGCAGGTGGCCGCAGATCAGGCCGCGCACCTGCGGGTGGCGGCGCACGACCCGGGTCAGGCGGCCGACCCAGGGTTCGCCGGGATGGGTGTTCATCCATTCGATCCCGCTTTCGATCGGCGGGTGGTGCATCACGATATAGGTGGGCTTGCCGCCGTCCTTCGCCAGTTCGGCGTCGAGCCACGCCGCGCGGGCGTCGCAGAAGGCGCCGCCGTGGCGCCCCTCCTCCAGCGTGTCGATGGTCACCAGTCGCAGCTCGGGCAGTTCGATCGCATATTGGACGAAGCCGGCACCGTCGTCGAAGCCGGGGAAGGCCGCGTGAAACGGGTCGCGCAGGTCGTGGTTGCCGACGCTCGGCCAGACCGGGAAGGGACAGCGCGAAAAGGCGGCCTTGAGCTGGGCATAGCTGCCGGCATCGCCGCAATCGGTGATGTCGCCGGTGGCGATCAGCAGGTCGGGCCGGTTCGGCCCATCGATCAGCACGTCGAGCACGGCGTCGAGCCGCTTGCGGTTGTATTCGGCCGGATTGTCCGGGTCGAAACCCAGATGGATATCGGTGATCTGGGCGATTAGCATATCCGTCCCCCACCCCGGCCGCCGGGCCCCGACCGCCTGATCTTCATCCGCCGCGCCCTGTCGTCGAGGCCAGTTTCGGCGCCGAGCTGCGCCATGTCCCATCATAGAGGCCGCGCGCCGCCGGCCCTGTGATCAGGCTCACAGCCTGCGCGGCGGGCGGCGGCCGATCGGCGATGGCCGCGCTTCCCTTCCTGCGCTGGCGCGCGGGCACCCACGGCTTGCCCCCGTCGCTGTGATATTCGTGGCACATCGCGCAAGGCGATTCGGTCGCGGTCGCGACCTTGACCAGCCGCGCGCCACCCTCGCCGACATGGCAGTCGCGGCACTGGCGGAGGCCGGGGATCAGAAGGTCGCTCGCCGCCTTCGATCGCGTCGCCGCGACGTGGCAGTCGGCGCAGTCGGTTTCCCTGTGCGCATCATGGTCGAACCAGCCCTTGGTCAGGAAGCGCGGCGTCTGGTTCACCGCCATCACGCGCCAGTCGTTGCCCGCGGCGGGCGCGAAGATGGTGTGGCAATCATAGCAGGCGCCGCCCTTCGAGAAGACGGCGCGCACCGCATCCTCGGCGCGGTTCGGGCGCGCCGCGACCTCGCGGAAATAGATGTTGTAGACCTGTCCCTCGGCATATTGGCCGGGGCGCCGCCGCTCCATGCCGCCGAGTTGCAGCGGCCGCGTCGGCGGGGTCGAACGGTAATAGGCGATCAGGTCGGCGACCACCTGCCGCGGCTCGCCGTGGCGGAGCGTCCGCGTGACCCCGCCGACCGTCTCGAACGCGAGACTGTGGCACATCGCGCAGTCGCGCTCCATCTCGACCGGGCTGATCCGTACCCCGTCGGCGTCGGGGCGATGACAGTTCGCACATTCGAGCTTTTGCCCGAAGCCATGGCGGCCGCGGAAGCTCGCCGCCATGCGCGCGACCCCGCCATTGGCCTGCAGATGCAGGTCGTGCGGGAATTTGAGCCCGCCCTGATCGACGATCGCCCCCTTGCTCAGCGCCGCGCGCACTGGCTTCGCGCCCGGCGCGGTGCGCACGAGCGGCCGGAATTCGGGATGCAGCGTGCCGAAATCGGCGGCATCGGCGACGGTCGGCTCGAAGCCCGCCTTCACCAGCCGCGCCTGCATCCCGTCATGGCAGTCGGCGCAGAATTTCTGCGGTGTCGCCGGCATCGGCCCGGCGCCTTCATGTTCGGTATGGCAATCGACGCAGCGGCCCTGCGGCCGGTTGAAGGTCTTGGCGAAGCCCGCGAGAATGCGCTCGCCGACGCCGGGCGGGTGGCGTGCCGCAAGCAGCATCGCGGTCGGCGCATTGGCGTGCGCCGCGCTCATCGCCTTGTGCTCGCCGGTGTGGCAGCCGACGCACGCCTTGTCGGTCACCGCGACGAAGGCGTCGACGTGGCACGACTGGCAGTCGCCCTTCAGGCTCTTGTGCGCGCTCGACAGCGGCCCCGACGACCAGGCGAGGTCGGCATGATAGCCGCCCGGCCGCTCGTCGACCTGCCGATAGCTGTGCCACGCCCAGATCGGCCCGGCGAGGAAGGCGAGGAAGACGAGGATGGCGAAGGTCCAGGCGCCCAGCCGCTTGCCCGGCATCGTCCCGGCCAGCGAGAAAGCCTTCGCCTCGTCGACGTCCTTCGACGATTGCGACAGTTCGTCGATCCGTTCGACGAGCAGGACGATCGCGTCGCCCTCGCGCGCGACCGTCAGCCGGTGCCCGCCGAACCGCAGTTCGGCGCCAGCCGCGCTGTCGATGTCGGCGGCGTCGAGCGTGCGGCCGTTCAGGTCGAAGCCCAGCCCCTCCTGCGCCGCGACATGGACATGGCGGCCGTCGCTGCTGCCGATCGTCGCATGGTGCGGGTTCACCGCCAGGTCGGGAATGTGGATGCCGTTGCCGCTTTCGCGCCCCAGCGTGATCGTGTCGCCCGGCAGCGGCTGGTCGCGGACGATCTGCTTGCCCGTCTTCGTCGTCGCGATGCGGCGCAGGATGAAGCTCATCGTCCCCCTCCCCGCCTACCAGTAGAAAAAAACGCTGACGATGTGCGCCGACAGCGCCACGATCAACGCAAAACTCAGCGGAACATGCACATAAACCCATATTTCGAGCAGTGCTCGCAGCCGCAGATGCCGGCGCAGCCGCGCAAGCGCCGCCTCCTTCTGGCGCAGCAGGCCGACGACCTTGCCGCGCGCTTCAGCATCGGCCGCGCGCGAGCCCGCCAGCGCGCGCAGCGCAGCCGCCGTCGCACAGCGAGGATAGCGCCCGGTCAGCCGCCCGCGGATGCCCCCCGCGAATGGGTCCTCGTCCAGCGCGGCGAGCACCGGGGCGGCATCCTCAGCCGTCAGCGGCTGCGCTGCGGCATGAAGCTGGCGGTCGAAGGCGCGGATCGCCTCGAGCATCTGCATCTGCGTCATCTGCTCGCGGTTGTTCGACAGCGCAGCCGGCAGCGTCGCATAGACGACCACGCCGTAGAGCCCCGACAGGATGACGAGCATCATCAACGCCCAGGCGAGCGTGTGGACGTTCCAGCCTAGCTGGAAACCGGTGTGCCAGGTACCGATGACGATCAGGCTGAGCCCCAGATAGACATGCGCGGAGGTCCACGCCTTCAGCGACCAGTAATCGCTCGTCATCCGGCGCTTGCGATAGCCGAGCGCGGTGAGCCACAGGATCAGCGCGGCGCCGATCGTCCCCAGCGTATAGCCGTACCAGCTCCCGCCATTGGGGCGCGGTGTCACGTCGACTAGCGCATAGGAAACGACGATCAGCAGGCAGAGCATGCCGGAAATCTTCGCCCAGCGGAAATTGGCGTAGCGCAGGAATCCTTCGTGCCGACGCTGACGGACGCGTTCGACATGGGTGCGCTGCGCACGGCGCCGGAACAGCGTCGCCATCAGTCGGCATCCTCTTCGAGCCGGGTGACCGACAGGAACTCCTCGGGCGAGACGCGGATCGCGGCGCCGGTGGGACAGGCGCGCACGCAGGCGGGGCCGCCCGCGATCCCCTTGCACATGTCGCACTTGACGGCGATCTTCTTGGGCTTCTTGCCCTCGGGCATATTCGCCTTGGTCCATTGGGGCGACGGTTCGCCCGGCCCCGGCCCCCGGCCGAGCAGCAGCCAGCTGAGCAGACCGGGCTTCGGCGGCGGCGTCGATTCCATACGGATCACGCCATAGGGGCAGTTGCGCATGCAGTTGCCGCAGCCGATGCAGCCGTCCTCCATATAGACTTCGCCGTCGGGGCCGCGATGGATGACGTTCGGCGGACAGTCGGCCATACAGTGCGGATGCTCGCAGTGGCGGCAGCTTGTCGGGACGTGCAGATGCGCAAAGGTCCGCCCCGCCTCGCGGTCGAGCCGCGACAGTCCTTCGTGGCTGTCGGCGCAGGCCTTTTCGCAATTGTCGCAGCCGACGCACAGATTCTCGTCGATCAGCAGCGCATCGGTCGCCTCGCCGAGCCCTTCCTTCATGATGAAGCTGGCGGTGTCCGAATAAAGATCGACCGCGCTCGCATAGCTGGTCTTGCGCGATTCGATGAAGCCGTTCATCGCCGCGCGCTCGGCGACCGCGGCCTCGGTCGCCGCGCGCACCTGCGGCCGCGCGGCGAGCATTGCCTTGAACCCCGCGCCGGTCAGCTTGATCACCTCGCTGCCGACCGCTGCCTTGACGGTCGCGTTGCGCTTCTCTCCGCTCAGCACCGCCATTTCGCCGAAATAGCTGCCCGCGGGCAGGTAGCGCAGGAAGATCGGCCGGCCGCCGATGTGCTTTTCGACCACCATCGAGCCGGAACGGACGACATAAACGTCGTCGCCCGCGTCGCCCTCCACGACCACCGGCTTGCCGGCGGGCACGCGGATCACCTCGGCCCCGTCGATGACAGGCGCCAGATCCTCGACCCTCAGGCCGCCCTTGAAGATCTGGAGAAGCTGGCGTTCGAGCGAGATGCGTTCGATCACGCGCTTCGCGCCCGGCACCGCGCCCATCAGCTTGAGCGCGGCGGTGCGCGACACCTCCACGAAGATGCTGTCCTCGCCGGCGCGAATCGTCGCGCCGCGCTTGCGGCCAGAGATCAGCCCGACCTCGCCGAAGATCGACCCCTGCTCGATCGGCACGTTGACGCCCGGCGCCACCTCGACCAGCGCATGGCCGTCGGCGATCGCGAACAGCGACGATCCCGGCTCGTCCTTTTCGAACACCACCTCGCCCGCAGGGTAATAGGCAATCTTCGAATCGAGCATGAATTCGCGCATCTGGAGCGGCGACACGTCGGCGAAGATGCGCACCCGCACGCGCAGATGGTCAAGCCACTCGCCGACTGTTTTCTGCTGCGGCAGGTTTGCGAAGATCGTTGCAAGGTCCTTTTCGTCGGCGGGGGTCAACGCGTTGTTGCCGTTGATGAATTCGACGACGTCATAGCCCTGGTTCATGCAGTGCTTGATCAGCGGATAGCCCGCGAGCGCGCCGATGACGTAGATGCCGGGCACCGTCGTCTCGAAGGTCGGCGACAGCTTCGGAAAGGCTTCGCGGTCGGGGCCGGTGAATTCGATCCCCATCGATTCGACGAAGGCTCGCGGCGCGACGGATCCCAGCCGCGCGACGATCACGTCGCACTCGATCCGCTCGTCGCCGGTCGGCGTCTCCAGCGTCAGCCAGCCCGGTTCGACGATTTTGGGCTGGGTTTCGGTGCGGATGTCGATCGCGCCATTCTCGCCCGCCTCCATCAGGTCGGAGACGTTCTTCGCCTTGGCGCGCGCGAAATCCTTCGACCGATTAAGGATCGTCACCCGGTTCTCGAGCGCCTCCTCGGCGACGCCGAGCGCATTTTCGATCCCCGCGTCGCCCGACCCGACGACCGTGATGTGCCGGTCCCTGAAATCCTCCGGGTCGTCGACCTGATAGATGATGTGCGGCAGATCATTGCCGGGGCAGCGCAGCCGGTTCGGGTTGCCCTGCGTCCCGATCGCCAGCACGATATGCTCGGCGACGATCGTATCGCCGCTCGCCGTCCGGATATGGAAGGCGCCCTTTTCGCCCGTGACCTCGACGACCTCGGCGCGATAGGCGACGGTCACCTTGTTGGCCGCGGCGTCCTCGTCCCAGATGCCCAGGATCGCCTCGCGCGACCCTTCGTCGAAGCGGCAGTCGGAGCGCAGGTCGAGGCGAGCCGGCGTCGCCATGACGTGCTTGCCCTTCTGATATTTGAAGATCGTGTCCGACAGATGGTCGGTCTTTTCGAGCAGCACATGGCTGAGCCCGAGCTGCGCCGCGCGCGCGGCGGCGCTCAGCCCGGCGGGACCGGACCCGATGATCGCGACCCGGACCGTCTCGCTCATGCGCGCGCGGCCCGCCCGCGAAAGGCAGGCTCGCTGCGGCTGACGACCATCCTGACGAACATGCGCGCTGGCATCCCTTCCCCCTGGCCGCCAGCCCCCCGGCAACCTCTGCATGGATGCGACCCGGACTTATGTCCTGATCGGAACGCTATGCCCTTGAAAGCGGGGGCGGGTCAACCGGGGAGACGGATGCCGGCCGAAGCGCGCGCGATCAGCGCGCGGGCGCGACCCGGTTGCCGACACCCTGGATCGACACGCGCGGGCGCGCCTTCCCGGCGGTGCTCCAGGTGACGACATTGTCGACGCCCGACACATTCACCGGCGCCCCGGCGCGCAGCGCGATGCGAATCCGGTTGTCGGTGCCGGTCACGGTCAGCGACGGGCAGTCGCCCACGAAGCTGATCTCGTTTTCGGTGCCGCTGACGACCGCCGCGCGGCCCTCGCAATCGACGGTCAGCGTCTGTCCGACCCCATCGATCGTCGCGCCGCTGCGCGTTCCGGCGCTGCCGCTCTGCGCAAAAGCCAGAGCCGGCACCGCGGCGACAAGGCCGATCGCGGCCATGACGGGGAATTTCGGGAAAAAGGCGTTCGAAAGCAAGGCTGTCTCCTTCACAACCCCTCGAATGCCCCGCCGCAGGCATGCGCGGACAAATCTTGCTCCACGATGAACGAACGCCGCGCGCCGCCGGTCAGGCGAGTTCGAACATCGCCGCGATGCGATCGGACGCCACCGGCTCGAAGCGCGACCAGCCGTCGGGGCCGAGCTTTTCGAGCGGGCGGAAACGCGCCTTGTAGGCCATGCGCGCCGATCCCTCGATCCAGTAACCGAGATAGACATAGGGCAGGCCGGCCTTCGCGGCGCGGCGGACATGATCGGCGATGATGAAGGTGCCCAGTCCCTCGCGCAGCGGATGGTGGGCGTCGAAGAAGCTGTAGATCATCGACAGGCCGTCGCCCTGCCGGTCGGTCAGGCAGCAGCCGACGAGGCGGCCGCGGCCGCCGTCGGCCGCCGGTTCGCGATATTCGATCATGTAGGAATCGACCGGCGTCTGCTCGACCATGTCGGCGAAATCCTGCTCGTCCATGTCGGCCATGCCGCCGCTCGGGTGGCGCGACAGCAGATAGGCGCGCAGCAGCGCATATTGTTCCTCGGTCGCCCACGGCTTGCAGGCGGTGACGACAAGGTCGCCGTTGCGGCGCATCGTGCGTTTCTGCGACTGGCTGGGCCGGAATTCCGCGGCGCAGACGCGCACCGAGACGCAGGCCGAGCAATCGGCGCAGCTCGGGCGATAGGCGACCGACTGGCTGCGGCGGAAGCCGATCCGGCCGAGCGCGTCGTTGAGCTCGTTCGCATTGTTGCCGCTCAGTTCGGTGAATACCTTGCGCTCGGTCCGGCCCTCCAGATAGGGGCAGGGCGCGGGGCTGGTGACGAAGAAGCGCGGGAAACGGAACGGTGCGGACACGCGGACTAGACCTCCAGACTTGTGATGCGGATCCCCCCACGCGGGTCCGGCGCGTTCTTTCCACCGACTATGCCGCCCCGCGTCAATGGTGCAAAGACCGTTTACCATTTTTGTTCGTCCCGATCTGAATCAGATCGGAAAACCGCGCGGTCGGGCCGGACATTCTGTCCCGTTTCGAATCGATCAGGCGTAGCCCTTGAGCTCGTCGCCGGTCAGCGTCGCGACGTGGAGCACGTTGGTCGACCCCGGCGTGCCGAAGGGAACCCCCGCCATCATCACCAGCTTCGCGCCCGCCTGGCCGACGCCGTGGCGCAGCGCCATGCGCTTGCCCTTGGCGATCATCTCCTCGAAGCTGCCGATGTCCTTGGTCGGAACCGCGTGCGCGCCCCACAGCAGGCCGAGCCGCCGCGCCGCCTCGCGCTTCGGGGTCAGGATGAGCAGCGGCGCGCCGGGCCGCTCGCGCGCGACGCGGCGCGCGGTCGAGCCCGACGCGGTGAAGCAGATGATCGCGTCGGCGGCGATCGTCGCGATGATCCCGCCTGCCGCCTCGGCCAGCGCGTCGGCGGTCGTCGCGTCGGGAAAGGTCTCGGTGAAATGGAGCCGGCGGTAATAGTCGGGATCGCCCTCGACCGAGCGCGCGATCGAATCCATCATCGTCACCGCCTCGACCGGCCAGGCGCCCGCCGCGGTCTCCGCCGACAGCATGATCGCGTCGGCGCCGTCATAGATGGCGGTCGCGACGTCGGACACCTCGGCGCGCGTCGGGGTCGGCGAGACAATCATCGATTCGAGCATCTGGGTGGCGACGACGACCGGCTTGCCCAGCCGCCGCGCCGTCGCGACGATGCGCTTCTGGAGCGGCGGCACCGCCTCGGGCGGCAGCTCGACGCCCAGGTCGCCGCGCGCGACCATCGCGGCGTCGGCAATCTCCAGTATCTCTTCGAGCCGGGCGACGCCCGCGGGCTTCTCGAACTTGACGAGCAGCGCCGCCTTGCCGCCGATCAGCCGCCGCGCCTCGGCCACGTCCTCGGGCCGCTGGACGAAGGACAAGGCGATCCAGTCGACATGCTGTTCGAGCGCGAAGGACAGGTCGCGGCGGTCCTTTTCGGTGAGCGCGGCGAGCGGCACGACGACGTCGGGGACGTTGACACCCTTGCGGTCCGAAATGCGGCCGCCGACCTCGACGATCGTCGCGATGCAGTCGGAAGTCACGCTCTTCACGCGCAGCACCAGCTTGCCGTCGTCGATCAGCAGCCGCGTGCCGGGTTCGAGCGCGGCGAACAATTCGGGGTGCGGCAGGTGGACGCGCTGCGCATCCCCCGGCGCCGGATCGGTGTCGAGCACGAACGCCTGCCCCGTCACCAGCTCCGCCGGGCCGTCCGCGAAGGTCCCGACGCGCAGCTTGGGACCCTGCAGGTCGACGAGGATCGTCGACGGGCGCCCGGTCGCCTTCTCGAGCGCGCGAATCGCCGCGATCACCTTCGCATGCCCCGAGTGGTCGCCATGGCTCATGTTGACGCGGAAAGCGTCGGCGCCGGCGCGGTACAGCGCGGCGATCATCTCCGGATTCGCGCTCGCGGGGCCGAGCGTGGCGAGGATGCGCACCTTGCGCTGGCGGGGGGGAAGGGTGTGGACCACGGTTGCTCCGCTTGCCTGATTGCCGTTACGGTGCGTGGGCATGGCGCTTCGTTCGCGCCATGGCAACCGCGCGATATCGATTGATCCACGCAAAAGGAGGCAGCCATGGCGTGCAGCGAAGACCAGAACGGCGTGGACGATCCGCTCGACGCCCTCGACGACGCGGCGGCCGCGGCGGCGTTCCGGCGGCTGGTACGCCTGCTCCGGCACCGCCACGACGCCGCCAACATCGACCTGATGGGGCTGGCCGGCTTTTGCCGCAACTGCCTGGGCGACTGGATCGCCGAGGCGGACGGGATGGACAAGGAGGCGGCCCGCGCGATCGTCCACGGCATGCCGACCGCCGAGTGGAAGGCGCGCCACCACGTCCCCGCGACCGCCGAGCAGCTCCGCCGGATGGAAGAAAGCATGGCGAAGAATCCCGGACCCCGCTAGGACGGATCGACATTCAGCTCTGGCGGCCTGCAAATGGCGGCCTTTCGCGCTTCCGGTGCCCACGTGCCGTCAGCACGCTGCGCTCCGGGTCCCGAAAATCCACCATTTTGACCTGTGGTCGTCTTCGACTCCGGCTCGCCATCTTCTGAATGTCGATCCGTCCTATGGTCTGTGGGGATTTGGCGTTCTGCGCGGTTTCTCCCATTCGTCACCCTGAACTTGTTTGGCGTTTACACCCTTGAGACAGGGATGCTGGCGTTCCCCGGCGAAAGCCGGGGTCCATGCGAGGCAGCGCTGTGCCATCTGGACCCCGGCTTTCGCCGGGGAACGCTCACCTGTCGGAAGGGGATAATTGCGAACTTGTTTCAGAGCCTGCCCCGGACCCGATCCGGGGGTCCATGGTCTGCGCTCGAATGAAAGGCGGCACAAAAGGGAAGGTCCGGTCATGGATGCTGAAACGAGTTCAGCATGACGAACGGATGAGGCAGCGTGCCGAAATCCGAATCCCCGCAGACCATAGAGCGGCGGATCCGATTACATCGGATCGCTCCGGATTCCTGTTCTTCCGCATTTTCTGAATCGTCAGGTGATTCCACCTGACTGGAAAATGCTCTAGGGGAGCCGCCGAGGCGATTCTCGCCGCCCCATCCAACCCATCCAGCGGAGCATGACATGAGCGAAGCCACCACTGCCGACCAACAACTGCGCCTTTTCATCGAGCGCGTCGAGCGGCTGGAGGAAGAGAAGAAAGGCATCGCCGACGATATCCGCGACGTCTATCTCGAAGCGAAATCGCAGGGTTACGACCCCAAGATCATGCGCCAGATCGTCCGTCTGCGCAAAATGCCGGTGCACGACCGCAAGGAGATGGAAGCCATCCTCGACGTCTATAAATCGGCGCTCGGGATCGACTGAGGACGGCCCATATCACTCTCTCCCGTTCGCCCTGAGCTTGTCGAAGCCTGTCCTGAGCGCCTGCAAGGCAGTCGAAGGGGGCCGTTCTTTTCTTTAAGCATGGAAAACAAGGACGGGGCTTCGACAAGCTCAGCCCGAACGGATTTGATGGAGGGTTCATGGTTATGTTCAGCACCACCACCAACACAGTCGAGGGCCGTCCGGTCCGCGAATATCTGGGCATCGTCACCGGCGAGGTGATCGTCGGCGCAAACATCTTCCGCGACCTGTTCGCCAGCATCACCGACATCGTCGGCGGCCGCTCGGGCAAATATGAGGACGTCCTCGCCCGCGCGCGCAAGGAAGCGCTGGGCGAGATGGAGGCCGAAGCGGCGAAGCTCGGCGGCAATGCGGTGGTCGGCGTCGACATCGACTATGAAGTGCTCGGCCAGAACGGGTCGATGCTGATGGTGTCGGCGAGCGGGACCGCGGTCGTCCTCTGACGCGGCGGTTGTCTCGAAAAGCCGTTCACGCTAGGGGCGACGCCACATTTTCCATATCGATGGAGGTAGGCTGTGGCCGGCCATAGCAAATTCAAGAACATCATGTATCGCAAGGGCGCGCAGGACAAGAAGCGCAGCGCCCTCTTCTCCAAGCTCGCGCGCGAAATCACCGTCGCGGCGAAGATGGGCCTGCCCGACCCCGACGCCAACGCCCGCCTGCGCGCCGCGGTCAACGCGGCCAAGGCGCAGTCGATGCCCAAGGACAATATCCAGCGCGCGATCGACAAGGCATCGGGCGGCGACGGCGAGAATTACGAGGAAATCCGCTACGAAGGCTATGGCCCCGGCGGCGTCTCGCTGATCGTCGAGGCGCTGACCGACAACCGCAACCGCACCGCGACCAACGTCCGCACCGCCTTCAGCAAGAACGGCGGCAACCTCGGCACCAGCGGCAGCGTCAGCCACGGTTTCGACCGGCTCGGCCAGATCACCTATCCGGCAAGCGCGGGCGACGCCGACACGGTGTTCGAAGCCGCGCTCGACGCCGGCGCCGACGATGTCGAGTCGTCCGAGGACGGCCACGAAATCTGGACCAGCGTCGACGCCCTGCACGAGGTCGCCAAGGCGATCGAGGCGAAGCTGGGCGAGGCCGAGAGCGTGAAGCTCGCGTGGCGCCCGACGATCAGGAGCGAGATCGCCGACGAGGCGACCGCGCAGACGCTGTTCAGGCTGATCGATACGCTCGACGACGACGACGACGTGCAGACCGTCTGGGGCAATTACGAGATTCCCGACGCGGTGCTGGAGAAACTGGGGTGATCGTTCCCTCTCCCCTTGGGGGAGAGGGATGCGGAGACTTGCGGGCTTTGCCCGCTAGTCGCAGCTGGGTGAGGGCATGCCTCCGCCGCACTCCCTCACCAAGTCCGGCTAGCCAGACAAGCTGGCAAGCCTCCCTATCCTCTCCCCCAAGGGGAGAGGAATGTCGGTGATCATCCTCGGCCTCGATCCGTCGCTCAGTTGCACCGGCTGGGGCGTCATCCGCGTCGAAGGCAGCCGGATCAGCCATGTCGCCAACGGGCAGGTCAAGACCGACGCCAGGGCCGCCCTGCCCGACCGCCTCGCACATCTCGACACCGCGCTCGCGGCGGTGATCGCCGATCACGCACCTGCCCAGGCCGCGGTCGAGGAGGTGTTCGTCAACGACAATCCGCAATCGACGCTGAAGCTCGCGCACGCACGCGGCGTCGCGCTGCTCGCCTGCGCGCGCGGCGGCCTGCCGGTAGCGGAATATGCGCCGCGGCTCGTCAAGAAGGCGATCGTCGGCACCGGCGGCGCGGCGAAGGAACAGGTGCAGGCGATGCTGCGCGTGCTGCTCCCCGGCGCGAAGGTCGCGGGCGCCGACGCGGCCGATGCGCTGGCGGTGGCGATCTGCCATGCCAACCACCGGCCGCGCGTTTGATGGTTTCACGCCCACGCCCACAGCATAGATGTTCCCTTTTCATTCCCGTCGCGCTAGGCACGGGACATGATCGCGAAACTCACCGGAAAACTGGACAGCAGCGGCGCGGGCCATGCGGTGATCGACGTCGGCGGCGTCGGCTGGCTGGTCGAGGCGTCGGCACGCACGTTGGACGCGCTCGGCCCGGTCGGCGGCGACGTGACCGTCCACACCGAAATGCTGGTCGGCGAGGATTTCCTGCGCCTGCTGGGCTTCGCGCGCGCCGAGGAACGCGACTGGTTCCGCCTGCTGACCAGCGTCCAGGGCGTCGGTGCCAAGGTCGCGCTCGCGATCCTGTCGGCGCTGGAAATCGGCGACCTGCAACGCGCGCTCGCCACCGGCGACAGCGCAATGGTCGCGCGCGCCAACGGCGTCGGGCCGAAGCTCGCGCAGCGCATCACGCATGAACTGAAGGACAAGGCGGGGGCGCTCGGCGGGATCGCCGGGGGTTCGAATCCCACCCTGTCCGCCACATCCGGCCCGCTCGGCGACGCCGTCGCCGCGCTCACTGGCCTCGGCTTCAAGCCGGGCGAGGCGAGCACCGCGGTCGCGGCGGCCAGCGAGGAACTGGGAGCAGGCGCCTCGCTCGACGCGCTGGTGCGGACCGCGCTCAAGAAGGCGGCGAAATGACCGAAGTGGTCCGCCACGCCGCCTGCCGCTGCGGCCAGCTCCGCATCACCTGCACCGGCGAGCCGGTGCGCGTGTCGGTATGCCATTGCCGCAACTGCAAGGCGCGCAGCGGCAGCGCCTTTGCCGCGCAGGCCCGCTTCCCCGCCGACCGCGTCCGCACCGAGGGCGAGGCGAAGATGTGGCAGCAGGCGGGCGACAGCGGCAACGTCGCCGACTTCTTCTTCTGCGGCGAATGCGGCTCCACCCTTTGGTTCCGCAACCGCCCGGATCCGGACACCTGCGCCGTGTCCCTCGGCAATTTCGAGCCGGGCCACGGGTTCGAATTGCAATATTCGGTTTACGAAGAGCGGATGGAGCCTTGGGTTTCGATCATCGGCGAGACAATAGAGCGTTATGACTGAGCCGGCCCTCACCACCCCCACGCGCACCCCCGAGGACGCCGACGCCGCGCTGCGGCCCAGGTCGCTCGCCGAGTTCGTCGGGCAGGCGGCGGCGCGCGAGAATCTGCGCATCTTCATCGAGGCGGCGAAGGCGCGGTCGGATGCGCTCGACCATGTGCTCTTCTTCGGGCCGCCGGGGCTGGGCAAGACGACGCTGGCGCAGATCGTCGCGCGCGAGCTCGGCGTCGGCTTCCGCTCCACCTCCGGCCCGGTGATCGCGAAGGCGGGCGACCTCGCGGCGCTGCTCACCAATCTGGAGGACGGCGACGTCCTGTTCATCGACGAGATCCACCGGCTCGCGCCCGCGGTCGAGGAAATCCTCTATCCGGCGATGGAGGACCGCGCGCTCGACATCATGATCGGCGAAGGGCCGTCGGCGCGGTCGGTACGGATCGACCTGCCGAAATTCACGCTGGTCGGCGCGACGACGCGGCAGGGCCTGCTGACGACGCCGCTGCGCGACCGCTTCGGCATCCCGGTGCGGCTCAATTTCTACACGCATGCCGAACTCGAACAGGTGATCGGCCGCGCCGCACGGCTGCTCGGTCTCGGCATCGCGTCCGACGGCGCGCTCGAGATCGCGAAGCGTTCGCGCGGGACGCCGCGCATCGCCGGGCGGCTGCTGCGCCGGGTGCGCGATTTCGCCGCCGTCGCCGGTGCGCCGACGGTCGACGCGAAGGTGGCGGACGCCGCGCTCAACCGGCTGGAGGTCGATGCGCTGGGGCTCGACGCAATGGACCGCCGCTATCTGACGATGATCGCCGACATCTATCGCGGCGGGCCGGTGGGGGCCGACACGCTCGCGGCGGGCCTGTCCGAGCCGCGCGACACGATCGAGGACGTCATCGAGCCCTATCTGCTCCAGATCGGGTTGATCGCCCGCACCGCGCGCGGACGGATGCTCAACGCCAGCGCGTGGAAGCATCTGGGGCTCAACCCGCCCGCCGGGACGCAGGACGGGCTGTTCGACCAGGGAAAATAGGGGGCCGAACCGCCGCTTTCCCCATCAAATGCCGCGGACCTGCGACGAATTGCGAAACGGGGGTTTGCGACGAGTCGAGCACCCGCTATCGGTCTGTCGATGGTCGATGTTCCGCCACCCTTCATCCCCGGCGCTTTCGTGGGGGCCGCGCATCATTATCGCGTGCGCGTCTATTTCGAGGACACCGACCTGAGCGGCATCGTCTATCACGCCAATTACCTGCGCTATATGGAGCGCGCGCGATCGGACATGCTGCGTATCGCCGGCATCGACCAGCGCGCGGCGATGGAGGGCGGCGAAGGCACATGGGCGGTCACCGACCTTGCCATCCGATATCGCCGCCCCGCGAAGCTCGACGACGACCTGCTCGTCGTCAGCACGGTCGAGGCGGTGCGCGGCGCCAGCGTCGTCATCGCGCAGCGCATCCTTCGCGGTCCGGACGAGTTAACCAACGGACACGTCACCGCCGCCTTCCTGTCGCCCGAGGGCCGGCCGCGCCGCCAGCCCGCGGGCTGGGCCGACCGCTTCACCGCCATCATGAATGGAGAGACCATCCCTTGCTAGACAATATCAAGCTGGCCGCCGACGCGGCGACATTGTCCCCCGTGGCGCTGTTCCTGCAGGCCGACATCATAGTCAAGGCGGTGATGATCGGCCTGCTCGCCGCATCCGTCTATGTCTGGGCGGTGATCATCGGCCACGGCCGCAGCGTCGGCAAGATGATGCGCGCCTCCGAACGCTTCGAGCGCGATTTCTGGCGCGCGGGCAACATCGACAAATTCTATGACGAAAACGGCCGCGAGGAACTGCCGAGCGCCAAGGTGCTGTCAGCTGGGATCAGCGAGTGGCGTCGTTCGACCGCGGGCAAGACCGTCGACCGCGAAGGCACGCGCGAACGGCTGGGCGTCGCGATGAACGCGTCGGTCGAGGGTGAGGTCGACCGGCTGGCCGAGAAGATCGGCCCGCTCGCCACCATCGGGGCGGTCGCGCCGTTCGTCGGGCTGTTCGGCACCGTCTGGGGCATCATGCGCAGTTTCACCGCGATCGCGGCCGAGAACAACAGCAGCCTCGCCGTCGTCGCGCCCGGCATCGCCGAGGCGCTGTTCGCGACCGCGATCGGCCTGTTCGCGGCGATTCCGGCGGTGATTGCCTACAACGCCTTCTCGCAGCGGCTGAACCGGCTCGAATCGCGGCTCGGCCGCTTCGCCGACGGGCTGCACGCAACCTTCAGCCGCGAACTGGAGGTCGAGGGCTGATGGCGATGAGCGGCCCTTCGGGTGGCGCCGGCGGCCGGCGGCGCGGACGCGGCGGACGCCGCGCGCCGATGTCGGAGATCAACGTCACCCCGCTCGTCGACGTGATGCTGGTGCTGCTGATCATCTTCATGATCACCGCGCCGCTGCTCGCCTCCGCGGTGCCGATCGACCTGCCCGAAAGCCGGGCGAAGCCGGTCGAGACCGAGGAGCAGGAGCCGGTGCAGCTGTCGATCGGCGCCGACGACACCATCTATATCGGCGACCAGGCGGTGGCCGAGGCCGACCTGCCCGCGCGGCTGGAGGTCATCGCACGCGAGGATCGCAGCAAGGAACGCCCCCGCCAGATCATGCTGCGCGCCGACAAGGGGCTCGATTATGGCCGGGTGATGCGCGTGATGGGCGAGCTCAACCGCGCCGGCCTGTCGCGCATCGCGCTGGTCACGACCGGATCGTCGGACGCCGCACCCGCCGCGACGGTCACCGACGGTTCAGACAGCGGGCAATAGGCACGAGGCATGGCTGCGGCACAGGCACCAAGGGGCATGGAAAGGCACGGCATCGCCATCGCGGTGGCGCTGCACCTGCTCGTCATCGGCCTGCTGTCGATCCAGTGGACCGCGGGCGACCGGCGCTTCGACAATCCGCCGATGGAGGTCGATCTGATCGCGGAGACGGCGCCGCAATCGACCGCGCCGGTGATCGCCGAAACCCCGCCCGCCGCGCGGCTGGGCGAAGAGGATGCGACCGACATCGCCGCCCCGCCCGAGCCGGTGCCCGCGCCGCCGGAACCCGAACCGATCGTTCGCCCAACGCCCGCACCAGCGCCCAAGCAGGTGGCGAAGCCCGTTCCGGCGCCACCGAAGAAGGCGCCCCCCGCCGCCGAGAAACCGAAACCCAAGCCCGCGCCCAAGGCACCGCCGAAGAAACAGACCAGCGGCCCGACCGGGCGCCTCGACGGCATCGTCGACGGGCTTGCCAAGTCGCAGCCCAAGGCGCCGGCGAGCAAGGGCGCGCCCGCCGCGGCGACCGCGGCCGAGGTGCGCCGGTCGATCGACGTCAGCATCAAGTCGGCGGTCGCGCCGCGCTGGAACGGCTGCCGCGTGTCGGGGGTCGACGTCGACCAGCTCAAGACGGTGGTCAAGTTCCGGCTGACCGAATCGGGCGCGCTCGCGGGTTTCACCAGCGTCACCACGACCGGCGAGAACGACAGCAACAAGTTCCAGGTCCAGCGGCACCAGGAATGCGCGAAACGCGCCGTCGAACTCGCCGCCCCCTTCGACCTGCCGACCGAAAATTACAGCTTCTGGCAGAATTACACGCTCGATTTCATCAAAAGGTAGAGAGAGATGTCCTTTCGCACCACGCTTTCGCTCGCCCTGCTGCTCACCGCCGCGCCGATCGCCGCGCAGGCGCAGGATGCGAGCGCCCCCACCGCGCCCGCCGTCACCCAGACCGAACCGCGCGAGACGATCGAGGGCCAGCTTTCGCAGGAGCGCACGGTGATCGCGGTGCCCGCCTTCGCGACGCCCGCGGTGACGACGGTCGCCGGGCTGCGCACCGACAATCTGGGCCGCGACATCGCGAAGGTGATCGCCGACGACCTCGAGCGTAGCGGCCTTTATGCGCCGCTCGGCCCCGGCAGCGTCCGCGCGATCGGCATGGCAGAGGTCACCGCACCGCGCTTCGCCGACTGGAAGGCGCGCAATGCCGAGAATGTCGTGCACGGCTTCGTGCGCGCGACCGGCACCGGCGGCTTCGTCGTCGGCTGCTATCTCTACGACACCGAACTCGGCAGCGAGCTGGTGCGGCAGGGGTTCGAGATCCAGCCCGCCGACTGGCGCCGCGCCGCGCATAAATGCGCCGACGCCATCTATTCGCGCCTGTCGGGCGAATCGCCCTTCTTCGACAGCCGTGTCGCCTACATTGCCGAGAGCGGTCCGAAGGGGAACCGCATCAAGCGGCTCGCGATCATGGATTCGGACGGCGGCAACCACCGCTTCATCACCAACGGCCAGGCGCTCGCGATCAGCCCGCGCTTCTCGCCCGATTACAAGAAGATCGTCTATGTCAGCTATCTGAACAACCGCGTCCGCGTCTTCATCTACGATGTCGCGGCGGGGACGCAGAAGCTGGTGACCGAAAGCGGTAACGCGACCTTCGCCCCGCGCTGGTCGCCCGACGGCAGGCAGATCCTCTATTCGATGGCGGTCGGCGGCAATACCGACATCTATCGCGTCTCGGCCGAGGGCGGCACGCCGGTGCGGCTGACCACGACGCCGGGCATCGACGTCGGCGGCAGCTTTTCGCCCGACGGCAAGAAGATCGTGTTCGAAAGCGACCGGTCGGGCAGCCAGCAGCTCTACACGATGAACATCGACGGATCGAACCAGCAGCGGATCAGCTTCGGCGGCGGGCGCTACGCCACCCCCGAATGGTCGCCGCGCGGCGACCTGATCGCCTTCACCCGCCTGGGCGGCGGCGAATTCCGCATCGGCGTGATGACCCCGACCGGCGGCGGCGTCCGCATGTTGACCAACAGCTGGCAGGACGAGGCGCCGACCTGGTCGCCGAACGGGCGCGTCATCCAGTTCTTCCGCACCACGGCGGGCCGCGAAGGCAAGTCGACGCTGTGGCAGGTCGACCTGACCGGCGTGAACCTGCGCCGCCTGCCGACGCCGCAGGACGGATCGGACCCGAGCTGGGGGCCGATCCTGCCCTGATCCAATCGGAACCAAAGCGGGGGGCTGGGGTTGCATTATCGCGTGCAACATGGGTTAATCCCTCGCGAAACGACGACGGACCACAACAACAAGAGGACAGAAGACATGACGATACGCAAAAGCACCGCGATGATCGCGGCGATCACCATGCTTGCTGTCGGCGCCTGCTCGCCGAAGCCGCCGAAGGAACTCCCCCCCGCGCCCGAAGGCACCGGAACCGACACCGGCACCAATACCGGCACCGGCGTCGTCCCCGGATCGCAGGAAGATTTCGTCGCCAGCGTCACCTCCGACCGCATCTTCTTCGGCTTCGACCAGTATAATGTCGATGCCGAGGATCAGGCGACGCTGCAGAGCCAGGCGCAGTGGCTCCAGCGCAACCCGGCGGTGCGCGTGACGCTGGAAGGCCATGCCGACGAGCGCGGCACCCGCGACTACAACATCGCGCTGGGCGAGCGCCGCGCCAATGCCGCGAAGAATTATCTCGCCTCGCTGGGTGTCGATCCGTCGCGCATCCAGGTCATCAGCTATGGCAAGGAGCGCCCGGCGGCGCTCGGGTCGAACGAGGAAGCCTGGGCGCAGAACCGCCGCGCGGTGACGGTGGTCATCGGCCGCTGAGCCAGAGCCACAGCGGCACCGCGGCGAAGGCCGCGATGCACGCGAACAGACCGAAGGGGACCCGCCGAAACGCCAGCGGCCGGTCCCCTTTTCCTTGCGTCGCCAGCGTCCAGACCAACCCGGACAGGCTGGCGAGAAGCAGCATCAGCGGCAGCGCCTGCCAGCCGATCCAGCAGCCGATCGCCGCGACCAGCTTGGGATCGCCGCCGCCCATCCCTTCGCCGCCGCGCAGGCGGCGATAGCTCCAGCCGAGCAGCGCCAGCGCGAGCCCGCCGGCCAGCGCGCCGATCCAGCGGTCGAGCAGGCTCGTCCCCAGCATCGGCCCGGCAAAGAGCAGACCGACCGCGGCGAGCACGGCGTTCAGCCTGTCGGGAAGCCAGAGATGCCGCGCATCGAGCAGCGCGAGCGGCAGCAGCAGCCAGCCGAACGCCGCCCAGAGCCATCCGACCGGTCCGGGCACTATCGCCAGCGCAACAACACCGATCGTCGCGGCGCCGAGTTCGACGCGGGCGTGAAAGGGATCGATCGCCGCGCCACAATATCGGCACCGCCCGCGCTGCGCCAGCGCCGACAGCAGCGGCACCAGGTCGCGAACACCGAGCGTCTGCCCGCACGCATCGCAACACGACCGCCCGCGCACCGATCGCCCGGCGGGCCAGCGCAGCACCAGCGTCGCGATGAAGCTGCCCCAGATCAGCCCGATCGCCGCGGCAAGGATGATGTCGGCCACCGATCCTCAGAACCGGCCGCTGGTCGCGAGCCGGAACCCGTCCGGTCCGGGCTTGAATCCCAGCGCGCCGAGCGCCGCCGCCATCGCCGGGTCGCGATCGACATTGATCGCGAACGCCGCGCGATACGCGCCGCTGCCGTCGAACGACAGCGTCAGCCGCTCCATCCCCGACTGGCTCGACAGCGCCGCCTGCGCGCGGCCGTCCGCGCAGGTGAGCGGGCCCGACAGGCCACGCGACAGGTCGAGGCCGGCGATGGGGGCCGCGACCGACAGTTGCAATCGTCCTCCCGCTTCGACGCAGCGGCCATCGGCTCCGAAGCGGACGGTCGCGCCCTCGAAGCGCAGCGTATCGACGGGAATCGCGCCCAGTCCGCCCGACACGCTCGTCACGCCGTCGACCCCCGACAGCCCGCGCGGATCGCTGCCGTGGAGCCGCCCCGCCAGCGCGCCGAGCCGTTCGTCGCTGCGCGAAAAGGCGAGTTCGATCCGTCCCGTCAGCAACGCGAGCGGCGACAGGCTGGCGCGCACCGTGCCGAGCGGCAGGACGCCGAGCCGCGCGTCGATCAGCGTCCCCGACCAGATCGACCCGCGCACCTCACGCGCCGCGATCCCGGCATCATCCGCCCCCGCCAGTCCCAGCGCGAGCCGCAGCGGAAAGGTCGCACCGATCAGCAACAGCGCGAACAGCACCGCCGCCGCGATCCAGCGCCTGCGTCCACCGGTCACCGGCCGCCCTTTCTGAGGTCGGCGGTCATGCCGACGGTGCCGTCGGCGGCGGGGGTGATGCTGAGTTGATCGATCACGAACCCCTGCGCCTCGAGCGCGGCGAGCCAGTCGATCAGCACGGGGGCCTTCGCCGTGGCGATCGCGATCGTCGCCTGCCGCGCCCCGCGCGCCTCGTTGCGATCGAGCGTCAGGCCGATCTCGCCCGCCGACTGCGCCAGATACTGGTCGATCGATGCCGCATCGACCGCCGCCGCGACCGATGAGGCCGGGCGCCGCGAAAGCAGCCGCACCTTGGCCGCGACGCGCCCTTCGCGCTCGACCGCAGCGCGATGCGCGGTGTCCAGATCGACGAACGCGGCATAGGCGGGCCGCGCGAGCGCCCACAGCAGCACCGCAAACGCCAGCACGACGGCGATGCCGACCAGCCAGCGCTCGCGCTGCGTCAACCCCGCCCACCAGTTTTGCACGCTTTCTCTCATGGCACCGCCCGGATCGTCACATTGGCCATCTGCTGCCCGTCGGTGCCCGCCATCGGCTGCGCGGTGATGCGATAGCCGCGAGCCTGGAGCGCGAGGAGGACCTGGTTGACGTCGTCGATACGCGGCGCGGCGAGCGTCGTCGTCAGCGTGCCGTCGGTGCGGTGGGCCAGCGTGCGCAGCGTCACCCCCGGAACATCGCGCATCGCGTCGTAGAGCGCGGAGGCGGGCACCGAAAAGGCCAGCGGGCCGCCCCCCGCCCCGGCGAGGCGCCGGTCGATCTCCGCCTCCGCGGCCGAGGCGTCGGGCGCGGCGATCCCCGCCTGCTTCGCCGCCGCGACGGCCGCAGCATCGGCGCGCCTTGTGTCGGACGCCAGCCGGACGGCGTGCACGACCGGAATCGCCACGCTGACGAGAAGCAGCGCGAGCAGCCCCCGCCCGGCGAGACGCAAGAGCCCCGGATCGACCGCCCAGCGGCGCTTCGGCTTCCACGCCCCGCTGAGCAGGTCGAGCGCGGGCGCGGCGAGCGACAGCAGCAGCGCCTGTTGCATCCGGCCTGCATCGAGCGGCGCGATCGTTCGCCCAGCGGCGATCAGCGGGTCGATCTCCGGATCGGAAGCATAGGCGCGGTCGGGCGTGCGGATGATCCGTTCGCCGCCGACTTCGGCGAGCCAGAGCGCGTCGGCCTCGGGCGGCGGGACCAGCGCCGCGGCGGGCAGGATCGCGGCGGGCGCCAGCCCTTGCGCTTCGAGCCAGCCGGTCCACACCCGCATCGCGGCATGGGTGGTGGTCGCCACCGGCACCACCTGCCCCGCCTCGACCGGTTCGCCGGCGACGATGTGCAGCGCCGCTGCATCGCCCAGACTGTCGCGCAGCGCGTCGATCCGGGCGGCCGCGGCGGCCTGCGCCGGCGCCGCGTCGGAATAGGAGAGCCAGCGAAGCGGCGCATCGGCGGCGGGCGCGAGCGCGATCAGCCGGTCGTCTTCGCCCGCCTCTCCCCTATGCTCCCCGCTCCGTTCCCACGCGTCGACCCAGCCTTCGTCCTGCCCCGAATCGACGATCACGCCGTCGTCGACCCGCAGCCAGGCCGGAGGCGACGCCGATCGGTCGCCAAGCGCCGCGATGCGCGGCAGCCAGAGGAGCAGCGTGCGCGCCATCTCAGTCGCTCTCGCCCCAGTCGCGGCGCACGATCGCCGGCGGGACCGCCCCCGCCACGGGTGCGCCGCCGTGGGCATCGATAAGCGCATTGGCCGTCAGCACCCCATCCCCCATCGTCACCTGCGTCCGCAGCATCAGCCAGCGGCTGCCGACGCCCACCTGCGCGGCGGCATCCTGCGGCGGGTCGATCCGCGCGAGCGACGGCGCATTCCAGAATCGCTCGCTGCTGCCATAGCCGTCGGCGGGGCGTGCCGCCAGCGCCGCCCGCACGTCCGCGACCCCGATCTGGCCGGGGACCAGCATCGCGACCAGCGGCGCCTGTTCGGGCCGCAGCGTGTTGACGTTGATCTTCACCGGCTCGGCGACCGGTAGCGCGCATATCCACGGCCGCAGCCGTGCATAGAGCTTTGGCGTGACCCCGCGCACGGCGCGCAACTCGCTGCTGTCCGCCATCTTGCGGTTGGCGGCGAGGTAGGGCGTCGGCATCGCGCGATAGGCGCCGTCCTCGGCGCCGAGCGGCGCTTCGTTGGCGTCGCTGTCGATCCAGTCGGCGGTCGCGGCGGCGACCGCCTGCGCTTCGCCGCGATCGATGCCGAGCAGCGCCATCAGCTCCGCGAACTGCGCGACAGCGCCGGGCCGCTGGCTGAGCCGGCCCGGCATCGTCTCAGCCGCGAGGCTGTTGAGGTTGAAACAATTGGCGGCATCGGTGAGCCGCGCCGTTCCCGCGCCGCCGGGCAGCGGCAGATCGAAATCGCGGCCGAGCCAACCGCCCGCAAGCGTCAGCTTCGCCGGGTCACGCGCCACGAGGTCGGCGACGCGGCGCAGCGCGATCTGTTCGGCGGCGAAGGCATAGGCGCGCCCCTGATCGACCGTGGCGGCGCTGCCCGCGATGCGCGTCGCCAGCGTCAGCCGATCGAGCGCGGTCGCGGCGATCACCGCCATCACCGCGACGAGCAGCAGCACGCTGAGCAGCGCGGCGCCGCGTTCCTCCCGGCGCCGCTTCATGGCGCGATCTCCGCCGGAACCGGCGGCGGCGGCATGGTCGGCGCGACCAGAAAGGCCATGGTCAGCGGGGCGCGGCCGGTGCGGGTCAGCCGCACCTCGACCGCGCGCGGCAGGCGGTCGCCGGGCTCCGACGTCCAGCTTTCCGACCAGGCTCCGTCGTCGCCGCGATAGCGGATCGTGAGGCCCGTCACGTCGCCCACCAGCCGGTCGCCTTCGGGAAGCGCCGCGCCGTCTAGCATCGGCTGAACGGCGCGGCGCCACTCGCCGCCGACCAGCGCATAGCCGACGCGCTCGACCGAAGGCCGCGGCGCGCCGTCGTGGGCGGCCGCCCCGGCGTGGACGAAGGCGAAGCCGGTCGCCGATCCGAGGAAGGCGGGCACCGCCTCCCCTGCCGGGCCGCGCGTCGAGCGCTGCACCGCCTGCGCAAGATCGTTCGCCATCACCGCGCGCAGCCGGTTGGTCCCGCTCATCGCCTGGAGCCGCGCCTGCACCGCATCCTGCGTATCGACGCTGCTGCGGAGCAGGCCGACCCCGATCGCCGCGATCGCAGCGAAAAGCGACAGCGCGACGAGCATTTCGACGAGGGTGAAGCCGCGCTGCCCGTCAGGGTGGCGCGGCCCCGCGACGGTGCGGGGCCAGAGCGTGAACCCGCAAGGTCGAGTGTCGGCGCCCTGGGTCCCCGCCTTCGCGGGGACACACGGGGGGATTAGAGCGGCGTGCCATAAACCCGCAACACTCCCATATCCGTTCGTGTCGAGCGCAGTCGAGACACCTGTCAGCGCGGCGCAAGGCCGATGGGTGTCTCGACTGCGCTCGACACGAACGGGACGATGGGGCCGATTTAAGGCTCTATGCTCCAGACCCTTCCTCACCGCGACGACCTGACGATCGTCAGCGCCGCCTGACCGCGACCGCTTTCGGGGCGCACGATCAGGTCGATGCGCAGCAGACTATCGTCGGCGGTGCGCGCGACGCGCTGTTCGATGCGCCAGTTGCGGCCGGCGTTGGCAACGCCGACCGCGCTGGTGCCGATCGTCGGCGGCACGGGGTCGGTCCAGATTTCGACCGCGCGATTCTGCGCGACGATGCCCGCGACCGTGCGCTCGTCGAGGTCGCCCGCCGAGCGGACCGCATAGGCGTCGAGCCGCACCAGCGTCAGCGCCGCGATGCTGATGATGCTGAGCGCGACGAGCATCTCGAGCAAAGTGAAGCCGCGATCATCGGCCCTTGATCGCGCCCCGGCGGACGCCGGGGCCCAGAGCGGCGGCGAGCCGCGCTCGATGTCGTGGACCCCGGCTTTCGCCAGGGAACGGTTCCGCCTATTCGTCACGACCGATTTCCCCCGTCGCCGAGACGCGGATCATCGCGCGCGCATCGCCGCTCGACAGCCGCAGCGCCTGCGGCGTCGGGCTGGTGCCGACGCGGTCGAAGAGGATGCGCGCGACCGCCTGTCCGTCCCCGGCCGCGAACGCTGTTCCGGGCGGCCAGTTCCGTTGTTCGAACGCGCGGCCGGGAAGCGGCTGCCACGCGCCGTCGACGCGGCGCGCGAAGCCATAGCCCGAGGGCGCGAAATCGACCGCGACGCTGCGCCCCTCGATCACCGCGACGTCGCGCGCGGCGGCAAGCCGCGCCGCGAGCCGGTCGGCCTCGCTGCGAAGCCCGCGCTCCTCACCGGGAATGGTGAGCACGACCGCGGTGGCGGCCAGCGCGAGGATCGCCAGCACCACCATCAGTTCGACGAGCGTGAATCCCCGATCGCCGGCGCCGCGAAGCCGTGCCGTGGCCTTAGCTGTCTCCGCGGATATCGGCATTGTCGTCGGTCCCGCCCGGCGCGCCGTCGGCGCCGAGCGACCAGACGTCGAACGCCTTTCCGTTCGCGGCGGGCGCCTGATAATTATAGGGCCGTCCCCAAGGATCGTCCGGCAGTTTCTTGATATAGCCGCCGCGACGGTAGCGTTCGGGCTGGCCGAGCGAGGGCGGCGCGGTGACGAGCGCGTTCAGCCCGTCGCTGGTCGCCGGATAGGTGAGATTGTCGAGGCGATATTGTTCGAGCGCGTTTTCCAGCGTGGCGATATCGGCCTTTGCCTTGGTCACCATCGCCTTGTCCTGGCTCGGCAGCACGTTGATCATCACCACCGTCGCGAGCAGGCCGATGATGAAGATCACCACCATCAGTTCGGTCAGGGTGAAGCCGCGTTCGCCCTTGTGGCGGCGGCGCCGAACGGCCGGGCGCGAGGAATCGAGCATCAGGCGAAGGAAAAGCTGCATCAGCGACATCTATTATAGCCCCGCAAGGTTCTGCAACTGGAGGATCGGCAGCAGAATGGAGAGGATGATCAAGGCGACGCACGACCCCATAACGACAATTATGACAGGTTCGAGTAACGCCATCGACGCCGCCGTGAAGCGGTCGAACTCGCGCTCCAGATAATCGGCGGCGCG
Source organism: Sphingopyxis sp. MG (assembly GCF_002953155.1). NCBI lineage: Bacteria > Pseudomonadati > Pseudomonadota > Alphaproteobacteria > Sphingomonadales > Sphingopyxidaceae > Sphingopyxis > Sphingopyxis sp. MG. Next base: position 552,088 of record NZ_CP026381.1, on the reverse strand, counting down.
TTCGAGCATCGCCTCCAGCCGCCCCGCGCTTTCGCCGCTCGCGGTCATGTAGACGAGCAGCGGCGGGAACACCCCCGCATCGCGAAGTGCCGACGACAGGCTGCCGCCGGCGCGCACCTGATCGACGAGCCCCGCGGTCGCGGCGGCGAGCGCCGCGTTGCGAATCGTCGGCACCGTCAGCCGCAGCCCCTCGACCAGCGGTAGCCGGCTCGACACCATCGTCGCGAGGGTGCGCGCGAAGCGGGCGGCGTACAGGTCGCGCAGCAGCCGTCCGAGCAAAGGCAGACCCAGAAGCCGCGCGTCGACTCGCGCCTTGAACGCGGGGCGGCGCATCGCCGTCGTCCAGCCGAAGGCGGCCGCGGCGAGCAGCAGCGCGATCAGCCACCACCAGCCCGCGAGGAAGCCCGAGATCGCGATCACCGCGCGGGTCAGGAAGGGAAGCTGCTGCCCGACGTCGGTGAACTGTTCGACGACGCGCGGGACGACGAAGATCATCAGCGCCGCGACGACCCCGACCGCGACGATGGCGAGCACGATCGGATAGGCGAGCGCCGCGATCAGCTTGCCGCGCACCTCGGCCTGGCGTTCGAGCAGGTCGGCGAGCCGCGCGAGGATCAGCGTCAGGCTGCCGGTCGTCTCCCCCGCCGCGACCATTGCGCGGTAAAGCGGCGGAAAGCTGCGCGGCTGGCGCGCCATCGCGTCGGCGAGGCGGCGACCTTCGAGCAGCCCAGCGTGGACGTCGCCGATCACCGCGCGCGCGCTTTCCGCTTCGCTCTGACGACCCAGCGTGCGCAGCGCCTCTTCGAGCGGCGCGACCTCGGCCAGCGTCGCCAGCTGGCGCGTGAACAGCGCGAGGTCCCTCGCGGTCAGGCGCTCGCGGCGCCGCGCGAGAAACAGCGAACGGCCGGCCGGCCGCGCCCCCGCCTCTTCCACCGCGACGATGTGGAAGCGGCGCGCGGTCAGGTCGGCGCGCGCGGCATCGTCGTTCGCGGCGCGCAGGCGCCCGCGGCGCTCGCGCCCGCGCGGGTCGATCGCCACATAGCGATAGTCAGGCATCGACATCCTCGCGCCGCGCGATGCGGATCGCCTCCTCGGGCGTGGTCAGCCCCTTCGCGACCATCGCGCGCGCCGCACTGGCGAGCGTCGGGGCTTTCAGGAAAGCATGCTTGGCAATCATCGTCTCGTCGCCGCCGGCGTAGATGAAGCGGCGGATCGTTTCGTCGACCCGGATCGCCTCGAACACGCCGATGCGGCCCTTGAAGCCGCTGTGGCCGCACGCCTCGCACCCTTTCGGGCGCCAGATCACCGTGCCGATGTCGAGCCCGAGCACCGCGGCGATGCCGTTGTCGGCCTGCACCGGCTCGCGGCAATGGTCGCAGAGCTTGCGGACCAGCCGCTGCGCGAGCACTGCGCGCAGCGTCGAGGCGAGCAGGAAGGGCTCGACCTTCAGGTCCTTGAGGCGGGTGATCGCGCCCACCGCGTCGTTGGTGTGGACGGTCGACAGCACGAGGTGGCCGGTCAGCGACGCCTGCACCGCGATGTCGGCGGTTTCGCGGTCGCGGATTTCGCCGACCATCACGACGTCGGGGTCCTGGCGCAGGATCGCGCGCAGCCCCGCCGCGAAATCGAGCCCGACCTTCGGGTTCACCTGCGTCTGGCCGACGCCGTCGACGGCATATTCGACGGGGTCCTCGACGGTCAGGATATTCCGCTGCCCGTCGTTCAACTGCTTCAGCGCCGCATAGAGCGTCGTCGTCTTGCCCGACCCGGTGGGCCCGGTGACGAGGATGATGCCGTTCGGTTCGGCGAGCGCCTCGCGCAATATGCGGTCGGCCTCGCCCGTCAGGCCGAGGACATCGAAGTCGATCCCCGCCGTGTCCTTGTCGAGGATGCGCATCACCACGCGCTCCCCGGCGCGGCTCGGCAGGGTCGAGACGCGCACGTCGACCGCCTTGCCCGCGAGCGTCAGCGCGATGCGCCCGTCCTGCGGCACCCGGCGCTCCGCGATGTCGAGGCGCGCCATCACCTTGATGCGGCTGACGACCACCGGCGCGACGTGCGGCGGCATGCGCAGATGCTCGCGCAGCACCCCGTCGGTGCGCATCCGCACGACCAGCCCGCTTTCATAGGGCTCGACATGGATGTCGCTGACCCCCTGCCGCACCGCTTCGGCGATGATCGCGTTGATCAGGCGGATCGCGGGGGCGTCGTCGGCGCTGTCGAGCAGGTCCTCGGCGCTGGGCAGGCCGCCCGCGATCAGATCGATGTCGCCGCCTTCGAGCGACCCCGCCATCGCCGCGGCCGACGCGTCGACGGCATAATGATCGGACAGCAGGCGGTCGAAATCGGCAGGCGGCGCGGTGGCGATGCGCAGCGGCGCCGCGAGGTGGCGCCTGACCTCGATCAGCACCGCGGGATCGCTGCCCTCGCGCAGCGTCGCCAGCCACACACCGTCCTCGCCCGGCGCGATGACGACGCCGCGCGCGCGCGCGAAGCCATAGGGGATATCGACCGGCGCCGCAGGGGGCATGGCCGGTTCGGCGGCGTTCACCGATCCGCTCCCCCCGGCCGCGGCGCGTCCCCGACCGACGGCGGCACCTCGGTCGGCGTGACCGTGCCGTCGGCGCCGCGCAGCGCGGGAAGGTCGACCGGGCCGACGGTGGTGTCGGCGGCGGTCGGCGCGCTCGGCAGCGGCGGCACCGTGCCCAGATAGTCGCGCACCAGCGCATCGATCGCCGGCTCGGCATCGGGATTGCGGCGAAGCTGGGCATCGCGGATGAAGCCGTAGCGGCGCGCGGTGAGCGCGGCATTGTCCTCGCGGCTGCGCAGCACGGTCGGGCGGATGAACACCATCAGGTTGGTCTTGGCGCGGCTGCGGGTGCGCGACTTGAACAGCTCGCCGATCAGCGGAATGTCGCTGAGCAGCGGCACGCGCTCGATCGTCCGCCGCTCGTCGTCGTTGAGCAGGCCGCCGATCGCCAGTATCTGTCCGTCGTCGACGGTCAGCGTCGTTTCGAAATAGCGCTTGTTGAGGATCAGGTCGCTGTTGCGCGACGATACCGGGCCGGCGACGCTCGACACCTCCTGCCGCACGAACAGCTTGACCTCGCCCGCCGCGTTGACCTGCGGCGTGACCTCCAGCTTGATGCCGACCTCCTCGCGCTGGACGGTGCGGAAGGCGTTGTCGAAATTGTCGCTGAGCGCCTCGCCGGTGGTGATCGGCACCTCCTGCCCGACGAGGAATTTCGCCGCCTGATTGTCGAGCGTCACGATATGCGGCGTCGCCAGCAGGTTCGAACTCGTGTCCGACCGCACCGCGTTGATGATCGTGCCGAACACGGTATTCTTGCCGATATCCCCCGCGAAACCGCCGAAGCCGCCGGTCGCCTGGAGGATCGAGGCCGCCGCCGCTTCCTGCAGGCTGTTGCCCAGCGCGCTCGTCGTCTGGGTGACGGTGGTGGTGCCGTTGACCGTCGTCGTTTCCTGGGTCAGCCGGTTGGCCGCATAGGCGCCGCCGATCGTCAGGATGTTCGGCACCGCGTTGCTGTAATTGGTCGCGGCGAACGGGATATTCTTGCCGCCGAGCAGGAACTGGACGCCGAGCCGCTTCGCCGCATCGTCGCCGATCTCGACCACCACCGCCTCGACCAGCACCTGCTCGCGCCGTGCGTCGAGCTGGCGGATCAGTTCGCCGAGCATGCGCTGCACGTCGGAATTGGCGGCGACGATGATCGCGTTCGCGCCCTCGTAGCGGGTGACGATCGCGGGTCCGCGCGTCGCGATGCTGCCGCCCGATCCGCCGACGCGGGCGGACGCGGCGGCCGGCGCCGCGGCGGGCGCGGCCCCACCCTCGCCCGCCGATCCGAAGGAGGAGGATGCAGGGGGAAGCCCCGCCTTCTGCGCCGGGTCGCTGCCGCCACCAACGAGTTGTTGCAAGGTCGGAAGCAGCGTCTCGGCATTCGCATGTTCGAGCCAATAGACGCGCAATTCGGTGCCGCCCGCCGCCTTCTGGTCGAGGTCGCGCGCCATCTGGACGAAGCGCGCGACCATCGCCTGGTCGCCGCGCAGCGCGATGGCGTTGCTGCTGTCGATGGGGACGACCGCGAGCGGCGCCTGAGCCCCCTCCCCGGCCGCGGGCACCAGCGCCTGCAGGGCCGCGGCGATCTCTCGCGCGCCGGCATTCTTCAGCGACACGATCTCGCTGGTCGAGCTGTCGCGGTCGATGCTGGCGGCGAGCGCGCGGATGCGGCGGATATTGTCGGCGAAATCGGCGACGACGAGGCTGTTGGCGTTGCGGTTCGCGGTCAGCGACCCCTGCGCGCTGACCAGCGGACGCAGCGTTTCGACCGCCGCGACGGCGTCGATGTGGCGCAGGCGGATGATCTCGGTCACGAACTGGTTCTGCGCCGCGCGGTCGCTGCCGATGCGGCCGGGCTGCGCCGCGGCGCCGTCGATCGGCTGGATGCGATAGCTGCCGTTCGGGCCCGGCACCGCGACCAGCCCATTCGAGCGCAGGGTGGCGAGGAATATCTCGAAATATTCGCTGCGCGACAGCGGCCGGTCGGTGACGACCGACACCTTTCCGTTGACGCGCCCGTCGATGACGAAGGTCCGCCCGGTGATGCGCGCCGCGTCCTGGATGAAGGCGCGGATGTCGGCGTCGCGGACGTTGAGCGTATATTGGGCCGACGCGGGGGCCGGTGCGGCGGAAACGAGCGCGACGGCCAGCATCAGGGAAAGTTTGAAACGCATGAACCTACGGCTTTGACAGGAAGAGGGCGATGGGGACGACGCTCGCGCCGCGCTCGACCTCGAGCGACAGGCGCGCGCCCGGCGTGAGCTGGCCCGCGAGCGCGGCGGCGTCGCCCGCGGATGCGATCGGCCGGCCGCCGACCGACCGGATGACGTCGCCGGGGCGCAAGCCCGCGGCGCGGAAGGCGGTGCCGTCACCCTGCGGCTGAACGACGAGGCCGGTGACGCGCCCACCCTCGCTGCGCGGCGCGAAGGCGACCCCCGCCTTCAGCGCGGCGGGCGAGAGTTCGCCGCCGGTGGCGGGAGCCGCAGGCTCAGGGGTCGGCGCGGGAAGCGATGATGCGGGATTGGCGACCGGCGCCTCGCCGCTCTGGTCGAGGAAGAGACTTTCGCGCGCACCGCCGCGGTCGAGCACGACATGGTCGAAGGCGACGCCCGCGAGCGTCACCCCCGGTGCGATCTCGTCGCCGACCGCATAGCTCGCCTGCACGCCGTCCTCGCCCGCGATGATCGCCGAGCCGCCGCCGGTCGCCTCGTTGATATTGACGCCGTGGAGGGTCAGCCCGAGCGCGGTGACGGTCGCGCTCGCCGGTCCCTGCGCCGCGGTGCGGAAGAAGGGATCGAAGCCCGCGAACAGCGCGCGCCGTTCGGCGGGCGACGCGATCGCCGCGGTCTGCGGCTGCCACGCGCCGAGCGGCGCCAGCGGCACGATCAGCGCCCACAGCAGGCGCACGGCCTGCAGCACGAGCAGCGCGCCGAGCAGGCCGACGAGCAGCGTCGGCGCCAGCGCGCGCGGCGAACGCCGGCTGCCGCGCAGCCACGCGGGAAACGCGCGCGGCAGCCGCAAGGCCGATCCGGGCATCACCATCGCCATGAAATCCCTTTGTCCCCCCGAGGCTGAATCTGCGGCACGCGAATCGCCCTAGGGCCGATCGGTGACAATCAGTTGACGGGAAGATTACAGTTTTTTGTCAGTGGAGCGAGTCCGAGGGTGAATGCCCTTCCGTGAAGAGCAAGGCAGTCGCATTGCTATGGCATGATGCCGTCAAGGGACCGTTACCCGCGAGCGGCGCAGCCGCGCGGCAATCCAGAGCAGGCGGTAACCGCCCTGGATTGCTTCGCTCCGCTCGCAATGACGCAAAAAGGGGGTCGATCCGAAGTCATCGGAATCTACGGCCTGTGGGATTCGGGGTTCGGCGTGCTGCCCCATCCGTTCGTCATGCTGAACTTGTTTCAGCATCCATGGCCGGACCTTCCCTTTTGCGCCGTCGTTCAGTCGAGGGCAGACCATGGACCCCTGGATCGGGTCCGGGGCAGGCTCTGAAACAAGTCGGGGTATATACCCTTCACGCAAGTAGGGAGCTGTTCCCCGGCGAAAGCCGGGGTCCATGCGTGGTAGCGCTGCGCCATCTGGACCCCGGCATTCGCCGGGGAACAGTCACCTGTCGAAAAGGGATAATTGCCAAACAAGTTCAGGGTGACGAATGGGAAAAGCTGTGCCGAACCCTAAATCCCCGCAGGACGGAGTCTAGAATTTGAGCGACGCGCTCAGCGAGAAGGTGCGGCCGAGCTTGTAGCGGTTGAAATAGATGCGGTTGCTCCCCGATTCCTGCACCTCCTTGTAGGTGCGGCCGGTCAGGTTGCGGGCCTCGAACTTCAGTTCGATCTCCTTGCCGAGCAGCATCAGGCCCTGCCGCGCGATGAAATCGAGCGAGACGCCCGGTTTTTCGAGCAGGTCGGGCTGCCCCGACGGACCGCGGCTGGTGACGCGCGGGCTGGCATAGGTCAGCAGCAACGTCTGCTGCGACAGCCGGTCGGTGTCCTCCAGCCCGATCTGGACGTTGACCAGATGGTCGGACTGGCCGGTCAGCGGCGCGCCGTCGAAGAAATAATTGGCCGCGTCCTGCCGGTTCCCATCGATGACGGTGGTGTCGCCCGCGCCGACCTTTATCTTCGACTGCGTGTAGGTGTAGTTGCCGATCAGCACGAGCCGGCGGCTGGCCCAGAAGGCCCCATCCGACATATTGTCCAGCGGCACATATTTCTGAAGCTCGACCTCGGCGCCATAGAGCGTCGCCTTGGGCGCGTTGGCGTAGCTGGTGTTGATCGACGAATCCGAGATCGAGGTATAGGCCTCGATCGGATTATCGATCGCCTTGTAGAAGCCGGCGACCGACAGCCGCTGATCGCGCCCGAAATACCATTCGTAGCGCGCCTCGGCATTCCACAGCTCGCTGTCGGTGAGCGACGGGTTGCCGCGGTACAAGCGGTTCGATTCGGGGTCCTGATAGACCTGCGCCACCAGTTCGCGGAACTGCGGGCGCGCGATCGTCTTGGACCCGCTCGCGCGAAGCTGCATATCGGGCGCCAGTTCCCAGGTCAGCGTCACCGCCGGCAGCCAGTAATCGCGGTCGAGGTCGGTCGCCACGATCGCCGACGAGCCGCTGCCGAACAGGTCGACCGGCGCGACCGTCTGCTTCGCCTGTTCATAGCGGACGCCCGCATTGACGTTGACCCCCGGCACGATCTCGGCCTGAAGCTGGGCATAACCCGCGTGGGTGCGCAGCTTGGCATCGAAGGCCGCTGTGCCGTCCTGCGCCGAGGTTTCGATCATCGTGATGTCATAGAGCTGGATCGTCGCGTCGGAGAGCAGATAGTCGGGGCGGAGCTGCTGTACCGCCAGCGGCAGGTTCGAGGCGCGGAACAGGAAGGACCGGCGCGTCGCGACGCGGTGCGTGTCGCTGTAGGCATAGCCGACCGTCGCGCTGACGCGCGGCGCGATTTCGTAGGACAGGTCGACGCCGCCCGACCACAGATCCTCGTTCAGGTCCGAAAAGGCGATCGACGCGTCGCCTCGGCTGCCGCCGAGGTCGTTGACGAACTTGCCGCCGACCGGGTCCTGTTCGGGGGGCAGGTTGGTGCGGACATAGGTGAAGCTGCGCTCATAGGGCGCCTCGCGCTGCGAATTGGCGTAGGCGCCGCGCAGGTCGAGCGACAGCCGGTCGAACTTGAACTCGCCGACGAACTGGGTGTTGATCAGCTGTCGTTCGTACCAGGCGGTGTCCTGCTTCATGATGTCGCGGTCGGACTGGTTGCGGTCGGTGCCGAGCGCGAGCCGGGCCTGCTTCAGCGTGTCGCGGATATAGAGGCTGGTCCAACGCAGCTTGTGATCGCCGAGTTCCAGCCCGAAGCCGAGCAGGCCGTTCACGACGACGCGATTGTCGGTGACGACGCGGTTATAGCTCGACTGCGGATCGCCCGACAGGTCGCGCTCGACCGAGGTCTGCTGCAGCGTGTCGCGGGTGCGCCACTTGTTGCTGATCCCGGCGGTCGCGATGATGCCCAGTTCGCCGCCCGGAAGCGCGATCGTCGTGCCGCCGGTGAGCCCCGCCGACCAGTTGACCGGGATATGGTCGTTCTGCTGGAGGAGCGTCGTCGGCGCGTTCGACAGCTGCATCGCCATCGCCTTCAATTCGTCCCGGCTGAAATCGGCGCCCTCGAGGACCGGCTTGCCGCTGGCCAGCGCGGCGGCGAACAGCGGCGGCACGTCGCGGGTGCCGTCGTCGAACCCCGTCCAGTCGGTGTCGCTGCCATAATAGGTATAGCCGAGCTGGTTGGTCGTCTCGCTGTCCCAGCCGATGCCGCCCGACAGGGTCAGGAAGGGTTCGCGCGGGGTCGCCTTGGTCGTCAGGTTGATCACCCCGCCGCCGAACTCGCCGGGAAAGTTCGCCGAATAGCTTTTCTGGACCAGCGTCGAATCGATCACGTTGGACGGAAAGATGTCGAGCGGCACGACGCGCTTCAGCGGTTCGGGGCTCGGCAGCGGCGATCCGTTGAGCAAGGCCAGCGAATAGCGGTCGCCCAGCCCGCGGACATAGACGAAGCCGCCGCCGACGACCGAAAGGCCGGTCACGCGCTGAAGCGAGCCCGAGATGTCGCCTTCGCCGGTGCGCGCAATGTCGGCCGAGGAGAGCACCGACACGACCTCCGGCGTCGCGCGGACGACGTTGGGGGTGAAGCGGCCGGTGACGACGATCTCCTGCCCGCCGCCGCCGGGGATCGAGACGTCGCCCTGCGCCTCGTCGGACGCCGGGCGTTCGCCGGCGGGCGCCGCGCCTTCGGCGGCCGGCTCCTGCTGGGCGAGGGCGGCCGGCGCGACGAGCGCGGAGCTGAGGAGAAGCAGGCTGGCGAAGATCGGCCGCTTGGTCATGTGGAGTGTCCCCAAGAATAAGGCAGAAGGGGGAGCGGGCCGGTGCAGCGCCCGCCCGCTCCCCCGATCGGGTCGCGTCGGATCAGGTCGTCGGGATCGCGGTGCAGGCGCCGCTCGCCGACCCGAAGGAGGCGGTGGCCGAGTTGCACGTCCAGCCCTGATACCAGGTGTCGCTGGCGTCGCGGACGGCGCCGACATAGGCCGTGGTGTCGAAGAAGGCGTTCAGCGTCCTGGCATCGAACGGCTTGAAGCCGGTCTCGGTCGCGCCGTTGACGAACAGGTCGGCCAGCGTCGGCACATAGGTCGACCGGTTCTCCGCCCCCAGTTCGAAGATCGCCCGCACCTCCGCATCGGTGACGGCGGGGCTTCCGCCGCCGCGGAACGGCGTGCCGTTGCACTGCATCGAGACCGATTCGAAGCGCGGCGGGCCGGCTTCGTCGAGCGCGGGATTGGCGGCCTGCGTCGTCGTCGTGCTGTCGATGCGCAGGCAGCGGAACCCCGGCGCGACGATCAGGCCGTTGACGAAATTATAATCGGCCCCGCCGCGGATACGGATCGCGGCGCCGTTCCCCGCCGCATTGTTGCGGTGGATGAAGGTGAAGTTGGATATCGTCACGCGCTGGCGCGGCGACGCATTCTCGTTGCCGTCCGAATCGATCTCCATGATCGAGTCGCCGATCGTGCCGCCGGCGCGCTGGACCGCGATCACATATTGGATGTTGCCCTGATAGCCGACATCGGTGTCGAGGCTGTCGTCCTCGGCGCCGGTGATGACGAGGTGCTTCATGTTCACATTGCCGCCGAACACCTCGATACCGTCGTCGGAGCTGTTGTGGCTCTGGATATGGTCGAGCTGCGTGCCCGAACCCACGCCCGAGGGGGTCAGCGCCTGAAGCTCCTTGTCGGGCGCGAGGGTGAAGCCCGAATAGCGGAGCTGGACATAGGACATGCGGCCCGAGCTGTCGGCCTTGTTCGACCCGCCGTAATGGGCGCCGCTGGCACCTTCGGTCTCGCGGTAGCAGCTGTCGGTCCCCTCGACGACGCCCGGCCCCGGCGCGAAGCAGTCGGTGACCGGCGCGCGGCCCAGCAGCACGACGCCGCCCCACAGCTGCGAGGTGCTGTCGTCGGCCGAGCCGACGACGTTGCCGCGGCCGGTGAAGATGATCGGCTGGGTCGGGGTGCCGACCGCGTCGATCTTGTTGCCGCGGTTGACCGCGAGCCACGACACGCCGGTCGCGCCGAAGATGACGACGCCGGGGTCGATCGTCAGCGTGACGACCGTGTTGGTGCCCGACGGCCCCTCGTCCTTGCCGACATCGACGCGGCCCGGCAGCGAATAGATGACGCCCGGCACCTTGGGAATCGCGGTCGTCGCGTTGAAGCGCGCGGGGAAGCCGCAGTTGCGCCAGGTGCCCTGCGGGCCGCTGATCGTGCCGAGGTCGCTGAGCTGGTCGCTGCCCGCGATGGTCGGGCAGTTGGCGGCGGGGGTGACGGTGCCCGGCGTCGGGGTCGGCGTGGGGGTGGGGGTCGGCGTGGGCGTCGGCGCCGGAATGACGATCGTGCCCTCACCCGGCGAGGCGACGCCGTCGGCCCCGCAGGCGGCAAGGATGGAACAGGCCACGCCGCTGAGCATGACCAAACGAATGCGTGCGAATGCCGCCATGAAAATCTCCGTTCCCGGTGTGCGCCGCCTGGACGCTGCTGAAAAATCACCGGCGAACGAGGAGAGGCACCGCCGTCTCGCCCCCGGTGACGCCGCCACTAGGGTGATTCGATGACGGTCTGACGGTAGAGCGATGACAGAGGGATGACGCTTCGGAGTCGCTTCGATGACAGGCGCTCCGCCGCGCGGCGAAACGGCGCGCGCCGGGCGATGCGGGACGCGCGGAACAAAAGCGGCGAAGCTCGCTTGCATCCCCCCGAAAGCTTTGCTAGGCGCCCGCTCCTACCCGGTGCCGGACCCGTCCGGCCCAACATGATGTGCGGTCGTGGCGGAACTGGTAGACGCGCAACGTTGAGGTCGTTGTGGCCGAAAGGCCGTGGAAGTTCGAGTCTTCTCGACCGCACCATTATCGCCAGATTATGGCGTGTTTTTACTAGCCTGGCATAGTATCGGGTATTTTAGTCCACCTTCTGGCCCACCTTTCGATGCCGGTTGGCGTTTAGCCTGTAGGGACGCGACGATATTTCACACATATTCCAGGTGCTTACGAACCAGCATCGACTGCAGTTGGCCGTCTGCAGCCAGTCAGCTAGTGGTCAAGGATGCTGTAAAGCTGACGAAGAGCGTTGCTACCTCCGCTTGCCATGGGGATTGCGGTGCTTCTGGCGGTTGCGGCGGTGATTGTCATCGTGGTGCTGCGCCGTCTGCTTCGCGGCATCAGGACGACGCTGAAGCAGGCGCTGGGCGATGCGCCGCCTGGGGCTGTGTGAGCGTCAGGGTGCGAGGAGTTCCTTGAGCGGTATTCGGGTGTCGGCGAGCTGCCCGGGGGTTGCCAGCAGCCCCGCGGTGACGATCATGCGGCCCTGGACATAGTCCTTAGTCGCATTGACGCAGTCGATCGCGATCACCCTGCCCTGCTTCAGATAGACGACCGAGAAGCTGCGCGTCGCGGGGTCGCCGCGCAGAACCGCCCGGTCGTGCCCGGTCGACAGGCCCGCGGTCTGGAGCTTGAGGTCGTACTGGTTCGACCAGAACCACGGGATCGCATGATAGGGCGCCTCGTCGCCGCAAATGCCCTTGGCGACGACATTGGCCTGGTCATTGGCGTTCTGCACCGATTCGAGCCGGATCACCGCGCCTTCGGCAAAGGGGTTTTCGTGCGCCGCGCAGTCGCCGATCGCGTAGATGTCGGGAAGGCTCGTCTTGCAATGGCGGTCGACGAGCACGCCGTTACCACCCTCGGCACCCGCCGCGAGCAGCGGCTCGACCGCCGGGACGATGCCGATGCCGACGATGACGAGGTCGGCGGGGATGACCTCGCCGTCCGACAGGCGAACGCCGGTGACATGCGCCTCGCCCTCGATCGCCTCGACGCAGACGCCGAGCCGGAGGTCCACCCCATGCTCGCGATGCTCCTTTTCGTAGAAGCGCGACAGCGCCTCGCCCGCGACACGCGCGAGCACCCGGTCCTGCGCCTCGAGCAGCACGACCTTCTTGCCCGCCTTGGTCAGCACCGCCGCCGCCTCGAGCCCGATATAGCCGCCGCCGATCACCACGATCTGCCTCGCCGTCTCCGACGCCGCCTTCATCGCATCGGCATCGGCGCGGGTGCGCACCCCCTGCACTCCCGGCAGGTCGCCGCCCGGGATCGGCAGCATGCGCGGCGCGCCCCCCGTCGCCCAGACGAGCTTGCCGTAACCGATCGTCTCGCCGCCGTCGGTCGTGACGGTGTGCGCCGCCGGGTCGACGCTGACGACGCGCGTGCCGAGCAGCATCGTCACGTCGCGCTCGTCCCAATATCTGGCCGGACGCAGCTGGATGCGCTCGAATTCCTTCTCGCCCGCGAAATATTCCTTCGACAAGGGCGGGCGCTCATAGGGAAGCTCCGGCTCGTCGCCGACAATCGCAATGCTCCCCGCAAACTTCTGCGTCCGCAGCATCACCGCAACCTGCGCACCGCCGTGACCGCCGCCCACAATCAATACCTCAAAATGCATCGATAACGCTCGCTCAAGCGGATATGTGACCCGAAATGTCAGGCGCCGGCACGTCAAAGCTCACGATGATCTTGGCATGTTTCTCGGGATCCGCGAGCGCATCGAAACCAGCTGCGACCCCTTCGGGCGGCACGATTCCGGTCAGGACGGGTGTCACGTCGATCCGACCCTCGGCGATATTGTCGAGCGTGGAGCGGAATTCGCCCGAGGTGTAATTCTGCGCAAAGCAGATATCGATTTCCTTGTTGAAGGCGATCACCTGATCGATCGAGCTCGGTTCCAGGACGTTGCCGACGACGACGACAAATCCGTTACGCGGCAACTCTTCGATGATATGCTGTACGACGCCCGGCCTGCCGACACATTCGAACGCAACCGCGCGCTGCTTCCTGTTGCCGATCCGCGCCCAGACGGACGCCTGCGTCTCGTCAGCAGCATCGACAACGATGTCCGCCCCCATCGCCTCCGCGAAGCGGCGCCGCGCCGGTGAAAAGTCGATGGCGATCACCGGGCCCAGCCCGCGAGCCTTGAGCGCCGCGATCACGGCAAGACCGATGGGACCGCAGCCGACGACCATGATACGGGCATCTTCGGGGACGCGCGCACGCGCCACGGCATGCTCGCCGATCGCGAAGGGTTCGGTCAGCGCGGCGTGATCGGCCGACAATCCGTTGCCGACGGGAAACAGCAGACGTTCCGTCAATACCATCCGCTCTGCAAACCCGCCGGGGAAGCGGTTGGAATAGCCGACATATTCCGCGCCGGCAGGTCCGGTTATATAGGGCAGGCCGACCACCAGCGTCCCCGGCGCGAGCCGCTGGTCCGTGTTCGGACCATGATCCAGTATCTCCCCGCAAAACTCATGCCCGAACACGACATCCGCCCTGGGATCGGTCGGCAGGTGAGAGCCCGAGCGCGTCATCCCATCCAGGAAATTGGCCAGATGATGGCGTGCGTGCAGATCGGTGCCGCAGATCCCGCAGGTGCGGGTCCGCACGAGCACCTGACCTTCACCCGGAGCCGGTTCGGGTTGCTCGGCGACGATGAGTTCGCCGTTTCGGAGGACAACCGCGCGCATCAGCCTTTCCCCGCCGCGGCATAGTGATAATTTGCGATCATAATATGCCTTCCAGTTTCTCGATCGTGACGGGCGTGGCAAGGCATGGGCCAATGAGCCGCGCTCGCGCGCGGATCGTCTCGCGCTTGCCATGCGCCACGGCGGCATCCGCGGACGCATAGATTTCGAGCATGCGGTAGCGGCCGCCCTCGGCGTCGCGCGTCAGGCAATAGAGCAAGGTGTCGGGCTCGTTCGCCCGGACGTCCGCAATCATCGCTTCGATAATCGATCGGAACTCCGCGTCCTTGTCGGGCAGGATATCGAGCGTGACGATCGTCGCGACCTGCGCCATCAGACCTCCCCCACCAGCGCACGCGCCTCCGCTTCCAGCCGCGGGATGTGATAGGCGGGAAACAGGTCCGTCGACGGCACGACGTCGCGCAGAATCTGCCGCGCGACCGTGACCTTGTGCACTTCCGTCGGTCCGTCGGCGAGCCCGAGGACATAGGACATGGCGATCTGGTCCATGAAGGGCATTTCATGGCTCACGCCAAGCGAGCCGTGCAAATGCAGCGCCCGGCTCGCAACATCGTGCAGCACGCGCGGCATTGCCGCTTTCACGGCGGCGATATCCTTCCGCACCATCCGATAGTCCTGATATTTGTCGATCAGCCACGCGGTGCGCAGGACGAGCAGGCGGAACTGCTCGAGTTCGGTCCAGCTATCGGCGATCTTCTCCTGCACGGTCTGTTTTTCGGCGAGCAGACCGTCGCGCGTCCGCCGCGACACGACACGTTCGCACATCATTTCGAACGCCTTGCGCGCCTCGCCGAGCGTCCGCATCGCATGATGGATCCGGCCTCCGCCCAGCCGCGTCTGCGCGACCGCAAACGCCTGTCCGCGCTTCCCGAGCATGTTCCCGGCCGGAACCCTGACGCCATTGAAGCGCAGATAGGCATGCATCGGAACCTTCTCGCCGACATGGCCGACGTCACGGACGATCTCCAGGCCGGGCGTTCCCGCAGGAATGATGAACATCGACATCCGCTCGTGGCGCGGTGCGTCGGGATCGGTGACCGCCATGACGATGAAGAAGGCGGCGCAGCTTGCGTTCGAGGCGAACCATTTTTCGCCGTCGATTACCCATTCACCGTCCGTTTCGACCGCTTTCGTCGTGAACAGCGTCGGATCGGCGCCCCCCTGCGGCTCGGTGATCGAGAAGCAGGAGACGATCTCATTCTCGAGGAGCGGTTTCAGGAAGCGGTCCTTCTGCTCGGGTGTGCCGTAATGCGCGAGGATTTCCGCGTTGCCGGTGTCCGGAGCCTGGCATCCGAAGACTACCGATCCGAATTTCGACCGGCCCAATATCTCGTTCATCAGCGCGAGCTTGACCTGCCCGAAACCCTTGCCGCCGAGTTCGGGCCCCAGGTGGCAGGCCCACAGTCCGCGATCCCTCACCTGCTGTTGCAGCGGACGGACCAACCTGATGTTTCGCGGGTTGGTCACATCATAGGGATTGTCGAGTACATGGTCGAGCGGCTCCACCTTTTCGCGCAAGAACGCCGCCATCCAGTCGAGTTCCGCCTGAAAATCAGGATCGGTTTCAAAGTCCCAGCCCAAATCTACCTCCATGTTACATATATGAGTAAGTAAATATATCGTGAGTTTTGCCCTTCGGCGGCCTTTGCTCAATCGATAGTGGAAAGCGGAGGGTTACCCGCGATCAGTTTCGATGCGCGATCGAAAAGGAAAGCCGCCTGCGCATGAAGGCGATCGCCAATGGCAGGATCGGCTTTGCCCGCAAACGACCGCGCATGCGTTCCCTCGACCAATATTCCGAGCCGGAAACATCCAAGCACCGCGTACCAGCGGATGTGCGACAGATCGCGTGGACTGTTGCGTCCATAATGCTCGACCAGTTCCTGGGCCGTTGGAAAACCGATCCACGGATGCGCGCCGACCGTGCCCGGAACCGGGCCTTCGGCACCGGGCCAGGTCGCCACCACCCAGCCGAGATCGACCAGCGGATCTCCAATGCTCGCGAGTTCCCAATCGACGATGGCCGCCAGTTCGGGGCCATCGGGGCGAAACATGACGTTGGAGAGATGATAGTCGCCATGCACGATGCCAGGCGTGAAACCCTCCGGCTTGTGGGCCGTGAGCCAGTCGGCGACCGTCTGGACGCCCGGCAGACCGCTCGCACCCGGCCATCCTTCATACTGCCGATAGTCGTCGAGTTGCTTCAGCCAGCGCGGCACCTGGCGATCGAGATAGCCGTCGATCCGACCGATATCGCCGAGGCCCACCGCAAAGGGATCGATACGGCCGAGCGCCACGATGCCGTCGATGAGCGCGAAGCCCATCGCGCGCTGGATGCGCGCGCTTTCGGCATGAAGGGGCGGCAGACGGTCATGCGCGTTGAAGCCGTCGATCCGCTTCATCACGAAAAAGGATGCGCCCAGCACGTCGTGATCGGGGCAATCGGCGACGATCGGCGGGTGCGGAACATCGCTGCCGCGCAACGCGGTCAGAAAGCGCGCCTCGCGCCGGATCGTGGCATTTCCGTCATATTGGGGAAACAACGGCGGTCGGCGAAGAACATAACGCTCGCCCTCGCGGTCGAACGCCAGCAGGATATTCTGGGTTCCCCCCGCCAGAGGCACGACATTTTCCAGCGGCCCCGATCCGACGCCGGCATCGTCGAGCCATTGTTCCAGACGCGCAAGATCCACCAGACGGCTCGCGTCCCGATCGGCTCCGGCATGGCTGAGAAAAGAGTCCGACATCATCTGCTACGTCCCTGCCGTCGCCGCCTGGTCGGCGCGTTGCCGATATTCGTCGCGAAGCAGGCGCTTGTAGAGTTTTCCGGTAGGCTGGCGCGGCAGTTCGTCCCGAAAATCGATTTGCCGCGGCACCTTGAGCCCACTGAGGCTCGCGCGGCAAAACAGCTTCAGTTCCTCAGCGAGCGCTTCGCCGCCGTCGGCGGGATCGAGCGGCTGCACCACCGCGACCACGCGCTCCCCCATATCTTCGTCGGGTGCGCCGATCACCGCCGCATCCGCCACCTTCGGGTGCGTGACGAGCAGATTCTCGATCTCCTGCGGATAGATGTTCACGCCCCCCGAAATGATGGTGAAGCTTTTGCGGTCGGTCAGGAAAAGATAGCCGTCTTCGTCGAGCCGCCCGATGTCGCCGAGCGTCTTCCAGCCCAGCCTGTTGCGGCTTGCCGCCGTTTTTTCCGGATCGAGATGATATTCGAAATCGTTGCCGCCCGCGAAATAGACAAGTCCTTCTTTGCCTGCTGGCAGTGGTTCGCCTTCATCGTTGCAGATATGGACCTCACAGAGCCGCGCGCGGCCGACCGAGCCTTTCTTCACAAGCCATTCCTCGGTCGACAAATGGGTCGTTCCACAGGATTCGGTGCCGCCATAATATTCGTGGATGATCGGCCCCCACCACGCGATCATCGCTTCCTTGACCGGAACCGGGCAGGGCGCCGCGGCGTGAATGGCCGTGACCATCGACGACATATCGTATCGCGCCCGAACAGCTTCCGGCAGCTTCAGCATCCGCGAGAAATGGGTCGGCACCCATTGCGAATGCGTCACGCGATAGCGGTCGATCAATTCGAGCGCCCGCTCCTCGTCGAAACGCTCCATCAGGATCACCGTGCCGCCCAGACGATGGACGATCGTCGACCAGGACAGCGGCGCGGCATGATAGAGCGGGGCCGGCGACAGATAGACCATGTCGCGCGAACCGCCGTAGAGCGTGAGCATCAATTCGACGAGGTAATTGGGCTCGTCGATCGGGCCGGTCGGCAAGGGATGCTTGACGCCCTTCGGCTGTCCCGTCGTTCCCGACGAATAGAGCATCAGCGCGCCCGGCGATTCGTCGGCCACCGGCTCCGAAGGCATCGCCGCGACGGCATCTTCCCACGACCGAAAGGGCGACTCGATCCCGCCGGCCATATAGAGCGCGATGTCCGCCAGCCGATCGGCCAGCGGAAGCGCGACCGCCTTCAGCGCCGCGGACGTGACCAGAAGCTTTGCCCCGGCATTGCGAACGATATATTCGGCCTCGCCCGCCGTCAGCCTGGTCGAAATCCCGGTAAGATAGAGACCCGCACGCTGCGCCGCCCAGAAGATGGGATAATAATGCACGCTGTTTTCCATCAGCAGCGCGACATTGTCGCCGCGGCGAAGGCCGTGGCGGCGGAAAAGATGCGCTGCACGGTTGGCTGCCGCTTCCAGTTCGGCATAGCTCACCGCCTCGCCCGAACCGGCCATGATATAGGCGGGCTTGTCGGGCGTCGCGCGGGCATGAACGAACGGATGCATGTCAGCCCAACTCCCCGATCATCGGCACAGGCAGGAAACGCGCGCCGCAAATCAGGACGGCACCGTCCTCGACCGGCAGCCCGCGGCTTCGGGCACGCTCGATCGCGAGGCCCGGCTCGCGCATCGCAAGCGCGGTATAGGCGATACCCCGTCCATGCCGGTCGGTCGGGGTCACGAAACGAATCTCGGCACCGCGCAGCAACTCGATCCGCGGCGGCTCGTCACGGAGCGGCGCCGCGAGGACATGCGACCAGCGGCCCGCCGTGTCGACGGGATCGGCCGACTGGATCGCGACGGCGGCGATACCCTGAACGTCCGCGGTGCGCGCCGCAGGCCAGTTCGCGCCGCCCGCCGGATACCAGTGGCTATCGGCATCGCGCCAGTCCGGAGCGATCGGCGTGGAATCGATCGACGCCAATATGCCCCCGAACTCGCGCGGATGGATATGCGAACATTGGTGGTCCTCGACATCCATGACATCGACGATCTCGACCCCCGCCGCTTGAAGACGCGCGCGATGCGCCAGCGCGTCGGCCGCCTGCACGATGACCATATAGCCGCCATCTTCACCGCGTTTCGCCAGATAGCGGCCGGCCGAGGTGTTCGACTGAACGGGCTGGACCACCTCGATGAAATCGGAGCCCGCCGGCATCACGATATTCTTGAGGCCATAGTGGATGATCTCGGGGTCCCGGAAGGCGATTTTCAGTCCAAACACGGCTTCGAAATCGTCCGCCACCGGCTCGAGATCGGTCGACGCGAAGGCGACCTGTCGCAGCCGATAGTCCGCGCGGCCATTGTCGGCGACCGGCGTCATCGTCCCTGAAACCTGCCGGGGCGCTTCTCGGCAAAGGCGGCGAAAGCCTCCGCCCTGTCTTCGCTGTCGAACAGTTCCAGATGGCGCTCCGTCTCCAGCGCGACATAATCCGCGAAATCCATTCTCTCGGCGGCGAGATAATTGGCCTTCAATCCCCGGAGCGCCAGCGGCGCCATTCCGCAGAGCCGTGCAAGGAGAGCTTCGACTTCGGCCTCGAAAACTTCGTCGGGGAAGAGCCTGGCCAGCAGTCCGATCGCATGGGCCTCTGCGGCGTCGAACTTGCGCGGCAGAAAGGACAGATCGCGCGCGCGCGCCGCGCCGATCAGTCGGGGAAGCGACCAGGGAACGCCCATGTCGCCCGCAACCCCGACATCGAGGAACGCCGTGTTGAAACGAGCGCTGCGGTCGGCGACGCGAATATCGCACGCACACGCATATCCGAACCCCGCCCCGGCGCATCCGCCCCGGATCGCGGCGACCGTGACGGCGGGCATTTCATGGAGCAGAATGCTCGATCGGAAATCTTCGGGCCTGGCATCATCATGCCCCGCCTGAACATCGGGATCGCCATGATAAGCCTTCACATCGGCACCCGGACAGAAATCCTTGCCGTTGCCGCGGATCAGCAAAACCCGGATCGAAGCGTCCCGAGATGTCCGCTCAACCGCGTCGGCGAATTCGGCGGAGGTTTCGTCGGTCAGGCTGTTGCGGGCATGGGGCCGATTGAATTGTATCTGCGCGACCGCATCCCGGCGATCGAAGAGGATCGTGCGATAATCGCTCATGGCAACCGCACCTCCAGCGACCCGAAACGCGGCTCGCGGCGTTCGACGAAACTGCGCGCGCCCTCTTCGGCGTCGGAATGGGCGAGTGCTTCGTTCATCTGCCATTCGCACTCGATCGAGGCCTCGCGCAGGGCGGCCGACCAATGGGCATAGACCTGCCGCTTGATGACCGCCATCGCGCGCGGAGATACGCTGGCGGCGAGTTCCTCCACATAAGCCGCAACATCGTCGAGCAGCGCTTCGGGGTTGGAGATACGATCGGCGAGCCCGATCGCCAGCGCTTCGCGAGCGCCCACCTTGCGCGAGCTCCACAGCAGGTCGAGCGCGCGGCTGGTGCCGATCTGGCGAGGCAATATCCAGCTCATCGCATGTTCGGCGATCAGGCCGCGCCGCGAAAAGATCGTCGCCAGATAGGCATCGTCGGCGACGACGCGCATGTCGCACATCATGGCGAGCACGAAACCGCCACCGGCTGCCACTCCGTTGACCGCTGCGATTACCGGCTTGGGAACGCGCAGCAGGAAACTGAACAGCGCCGGAAGGTCGCCATCGCGGATATGATCGCGGCCCTCGCTCTCACGCCCCTCGGTCACGCTCTGTTCGAGGAGGCTCACGTCGATTCCGGCGCAGAAAGCACGCCCCGTTCCGGTGACGACGATCGCGGTAATCGCACTGTCCCGTACCGCCTCGTCGATCCGATCCCGAAAGGCCGCCAGCATGTCATAGGTGAAGGCATTCAGCTTGTCGGGCCGGTTCAGGCGGACGATCGCCACCCTGCCCTTCACCTCATAACGGATATCGTCGCTCACGCTCCGCGCCCGCCGGCCTTGCGCAGGACGATCGTCTGCGGATTGGTATATTCAAGCATGCCGTCGATGCCATTTTCGACCCCCATGCCCGACTGCTTATGTCCGCCGAAGGAAGCGAAAGGCGTCACATGGAGCACCTCGTTGATCCAGACCGTCCCGGTCTCTAGCCGCCCTGCAATGGCGAGCGCGGCTTGCTCGTCCTTCGACCAGACCGATCCCGCCAGACCATAGTCCGACGCATTGGCACGCGCGACGGCTTCGTCGACCGAGTCGAATTTCATCAGCGGCAGAACGGGACCGAACTGCTCTTCCGCGACGATCCGGGCGTCATCCGGCGGATTGTCGACGAAGGTGATCGGAACGAAGTAGCCGGGCCCGTCCGGCACTTCGCCCGCCGTGCGCAGCGCATAGCCTTGCTGCCGGGCGTCTTCTATCAGATCGACGACCCGCCGATATTGCAGCCGGTTCTGGATCGGCCCGAGGTCGACGCCCTGATGCGCGCCGTTCCCGACCTTCACCGTCGCGGCATAGGCGGTCAAGGCGTCGAGCAGTTCGTCATAGATATCCGCATGGATATAGACGCGCTTGGTCGCGATGCAGATTTGCCCGGCGTTGAAGAAAGCCGCCCAGAACAGCTTCTCGGCGGTGTCGCGGACATCGACATCGGGCAGGACGATCGCGGCATCGTTGCCGCCAAGCTCAAGCGTCACACGTTTCAGCGTGGCGGCCGCCGACGCCATCACCTTGCGGCCTGTCTGGGTCGAGCCCGTAAAGCTGATCTTGTCGATACCCGGATGCGCGGTCATCCACGGGCCCAGTTCGTCCTGCCCCGTCACGATGTTGAGCACGCCCGGCGGCAGTACCGCCTGCAACGCCTCACCGATGCGAAGCGTCGTCAGCGGCGTGAAGGGCGACGGTTTCAGCACCATCGTGTTCCCGGCGACCAGTGCCGGTGCGACCTTCCACATCGCCAGCGCGATCGGGAAGTTCCACGGCGCGATTCCGCCGACTACGCCGATCGGCACGAAATGCGTTTCGGACCGTCGTTCCGCGTCATCCTCGTTGACGATCAACGGCGGCGACAGCGTCGACACCGCTTCGCACCAACGCGCGCCGTCGAGCAGATCGGCCTCTGCGGCCGCGTGCGGCTTGCCCTGTTCGGCCGTGAGGAGGTATTTCAGGTCGCCCGCCAGCTCGCGGATCACCTCGCCGATCCTCGCCACCAGCCGCTGCCGTTCGGCAAGCGGCGTCGCCCGCCAAGCCGGAAACGCCCCCCGCGCCGCCTCGACCGCTTCGTCGAGTTGAGCGCGGCTGCAATCGGGTGCGCGGCCGACGACCTCCTCGGTCGCGGGATTGAGGACATCGAACCATGCGGTGCCGGCAACCGGACGGCCGCCGATGGTCATGGCGAAAGCGCCCGGTTCAGTCATTGGCTTCCCCCTTGCCGTGATCGGGAATGAGGACCGCCTTGATGCAGCGCCCCGCATGCTGGTCTTCGATCGCGCGGTTGATGTCCGCCAGCGGATAGGTCGTCACCAGCCGGTCGTATGGAAAGCGCCCGGCCTTGTAGTGCGCGATCAGTTCGGGAATGAAGACGTCGGGATCGCTGTCGCCTTCGATGATACCCTGGACATGATGGCCCGCCAGGATAAAGCTGTTGACGTCCAGTGTGATCGTCGTGTCCGCCGCCTGCGCCGAGACCATGCCGAAATGACCGCGCACGGCGAGCGATGCCAGCACGGCGGCGAACGAGTCCGGCCGGCCGGTGGTATCGAAGGCATAATCGACCCCATCGGGAAGGATATCCCGCACCGCAGCCGCCACGTCGTTGCCGATCGGATCGATCGCATGCGTCGCGCCGAGTTCGAGCGCGAGATCGCGGCGCGCGGCATGCGGCTCGACCACGATGATCGTGCCGCACCGCTGCACCGCGCCACCCATCACCGCCGCCAGCCCCACCGATCCCCCGCCGACGACGAGCAGCGACGAGCCCGCGGGGCAGGCAAGCAAACGCATCACGCCCCCCGCCCCGGTCTGGATACCGCAGCCGAGCGGCCCCAGCAGTTCAAGCGGAACCTCGTCGTCGTCGATACGCACGACATTGCTTTCATAGGCGAGCGCATATTCGGCAAAGGAGGATTGGCCGAAGAAGTTGGACGAGATCGGCTGACCGTCGAGCCGCACCGCCTTGCTGCCGTCGGGACGCGCGCCGCTCATGTTGAGACCGCCGAAATGCTGGCAATAACTCGGCATGTGATCGGCGCAACTGCGGCACGCCCCGCACGAACGGAAGCTGAGGGCAACGCGGTCGCCGGGCCCCACTTTCGTCACGGCGGACCCGACCTTGACCACTTCGCCCGCGCCCTCGTGCCCCAGCACCGCTGGCGATCCGACCGGGATGAACTGGTCGCGGGCGATGAGGTCGGTGTGGCACAGGCCGACGCCCGCAATGCGGACGAGAATCTCGTCGGCGCGCGGTTCGTCCAGTTCGACCTCGCTCCAGCCGAATTCGGCAACATCCTCACGCGCGATCGCAGCCTTGCACTTCATCGGTCATACCTCTTCATGATTGCGGCACCTGCCTCGATCTGGGCCGGTCACCGGAATTTTGTCGAGAAGGAAATGCCGAAGGTGCGCGGCATTCCGGTGAAGCGGATATAGCTGTCCTGTTCGCTGTCGGTGTTGGTCCAATAATATTTGTCGAGCAGATTCTTGCCCCACAGCGACACCTTCCAGTCGCTGTCGTTGCCGAAGAGGAAAATCGACGCATCGACGAGCGCGCGCGCGTTGATCGCGAGCAACGGATTCGATTCGAGTTGCCCCTTCGAACCCGACTGATAGTTCACGCCGACCGAGAAGCCCGCGCCCAGCGCATCGGATACGGGCGTCTCATAGTCGACCGAGGCCGTACCCATCCATTTGGGCGAGAGCTGGAAGGCTTCGCCGTCGAAATTGGCGGGTGTTCCGGCCAGCGTGAAGGCCGTGAAATCCTTGACCTCGGTATGCAGATAATTGCCAGAGAGGCGGAAGGTCAGTCCTTCGGCCACCCGCCCGGTCAGATCGGCTTCGAAGCCATAGACGACCGATTTCGGGATATTGACCAGCCGCTGCAAGGTCCCGAACACCGGGTCGAAGACACGCGCCGAAAGCTGCTTGTCGCGATAGTCGTAATAATAGCCGGCCATGTTGAGCTGCAGCTTGCGATCGGCGAGCGAAAGCTTGGTGCCGACTTCATAGGCGAGCACCTCTTCCTGCTTCGCGGGAAGCAGTTGCTGCTCGACATTGGCGGAGCTGAACGGGAACGCCCCCGCCTTGTAGCCGCGCGAGAAAGACGCGTAGAACAGAGTGCCCGGCTGCGGCGTCCAGTTGAGCGTGCCCTTGAAGGAGAAATTATCCTCGTTCAGCGGAATGGTGACCAGTCCCGACGATCCGCTGAAATCATCCTTGTAGGTCAGGCATTGGTCCGGCTGCAGATTGACATTGGTCCCCGTGATCGCTGCAAGCGCGGTGTTCCAGATGGGCGCCGTATTGCCCATGAAATCGGCCGAGCATCCTTCGAACCGCTGCTTTTCCTTCGTGTAGCGCGCGCCGACGATCAGCTTGAACTGGTCGCTCAGTTCCAGATCGACATTGCCGAAGACGCCGAAGGTCTTGTCGCGGATCGCGATGAGCGCCCGATAGGCACGGAAACCGCCCGCGATCTCGTCGGGCGTATAGCTGCTGGGCACGCTGGCGGCCACGGAGCGCAGCAAGCCGATGATCGACATGTCGGTGTCGAACCCGACCAGCTCGTCCTGGACCTTGTCCACGCCATAATAGGCGCCGACGAGCCAGGTCGCGGGGCCGTCCTGTCCGGTTATCCGGAACTCCTGCGAGAAGGAATTGATCTTGCCGATGGCATAGCGGCCGGCCGTTTCGAGCTGGGTGCCGCCCTTGTCGGTCATCTGCTCGCGATCGACATGGTTGAAGCCGGTCAAAGAGATGAACTGGTGATTGTCGTCGAGATCGAATTCGGCGCGGCCCGACAAGGCCTGGAAATTCGCGCTGACGCGGTAAGGCGGGCGCTCATATCCGTTGGCAAACGGGCCGGGATAGTCGAGCGGCGTCCAGTCGGCATCGCGGTTCGACTTGCCCGTGATCACGGACGCCGACCCCAGCGGGTTGCCGAACGCGGGCTGCTGCGGGTCATAGGCGATCGCCTGTGGGGCCTGCGTATCCGATCGGTCGCGCCAGAAGCTGCCGGTCAGCGTGAGCTTCACGCCACCCCCGTCCCACGCCAGAATCGCTCGCCCCGCCTGCTGCGCGGCCTTGCCGAGTTCATCGTCGCGGGTGACGCTGCGCTGCCATTCATCGGCCCGGCCATTAACGCGAAGCGCCAAGCGCGCGCTCAGCCCCTCGGCAAGCGGCCCGGTGACATAGGCGGTCGCGTCATAGGCCAGGAAATTGCCCGCCTCGACCGCCACGCCCGCTTCGAACGTGTCGCTCGGCTTCGCCGGCACAAAATTGACGAGCCCGCCCGTCGTGTTGCGGCCATAGAGCGTCCCCTGCGGCCCCTTCAGAACCTCGACCCGCTCCATGTCGAAGAGGATATTGGTGCTCATGTACGGATAGGCGTAGGCAACCTCGTCGACATAGATGCCGACCGGCGATGTCGCCGACATGGAGTCGGTGTTGAAGCCGATGCCGCGGATCGTATAGATCGGCGTGCCGCCCGCCGACTTGGCCTCGGTGAAACCGGGGACCACGCGCGTCAGGTCCGCGACATCGCGGATATTCATGTCGCGCAACTGATCACCCGACAGCGCCGTGATCGAGATGGGGACCTTGTTGACCGACTCCTCGCGGCGCTGCGCCGTCACGATGATTTCGCCGACGCCCGGCGCACCGCCCGACGCGCTCTCCTTCTGCGCTGCCGCGTCCTGCGCGTGGGCGGCACCCCCGGCTGACATCGCCGCAATGGCGACCAACGATACGGCGGCGGCCCTGGACCATCCCGAAAAACGCGTGTTCATCTCCCAACCCTCCCATTTGCCTTATCGCATCGATATCCCGACTCGGGTTCGACATTAATAACTTACTTGTGTATGTAAAAATGATTGTCAAGACAACTTGAGTCGAGTTAGGCAAAATGCCAGACAGGATGGAGCAAGCTCACTTGCACGGGCAAAGCATGGGGATTTTGACGGGATGGCCGATCTGGCAATGAAGAAAACGACGCGCGCCACGCGCGCAAAAGGGGCGCAAAGCTCGCCCGAAGCCCTGCTCGACGCGCTGCATTCGCTGATGATCGAACGCCGCGGGCTCGATGTGGCGATCGCCGACATCTCCGAACGCTCCGGCCTCAATACGGGACTCGTGCGCTATTATTTCAAAAGCAAGAACGGCATGCTCGTCGCGCTGCTGGACCGCATCGTGAACCTGCCCATCCGTAACCTGCGGGCGCTGATCGACGCGCCGATTACGCCATGGGAAAAGCTCAAGCGGCATCTGAGCGGCCTGATCAACACCCATTACCGCTATCCCTATATGAACGAGCTGGTCGCCTATCTGATCAACGGGACCGACGAAGAGATCGCGAAACACGTCTACACCAGCAGCGTCGAACCACTCCTGATCGCCCAGCGCGCGATCATCCAGCAAGGCGTCGAATCCGGCGAGTTTCGCGACGTCGACCCGACATTCAGCTATTTCACGCTCACGGGCGCTTGCGACTATATGTTCACGGCTTCCTATGTGCATCGCCTGGGCCTTCACGCCTCCGAAGTGAGCGACGAAATGCGCCAGCGCTACACCGAACATGTCCTGAATTTCGTGCGCGCCGGGCTGCAGGCCGACGTCGCCGGATAGCAATCCGGAAACCTCGCTTAAAATCTGCGGAAACTTCGCATAGCCTATTGTTACTTACACGTGTAAGGTGTAAAGGATAGGCGGCGCCGCAAAAGAGATTCGCCATGACGGAACGAGGCGGCGCCAATCGTCACGACAGGAAAAGGAGTTGGGAGATGTCGGCGCAAAATCTGGTCACGCAGCCCCAAGAGCAAGGCAATGCGCCGCAATTGCCGGCAGACATGGCGAGCCGGTTGACCGACCCCGCTGTCTGGGCGGACGAGGCGGGCTTGCACGAGCTGCTGGCGACGATCCGCGCGCAATATCCGCTCGCCATTGCGGACGTCCCTGGTTTTCGTCCCTTCTGGGTCGTCTCCAAATATCAGGACATCATGGAGATCAGCCGGCAGAACAGCCTTTTTCACAGCGGCGACCTGTCCGCCGTTCTGATGCCCGAAGAGGAGTATCAAAAGCTCGCGGGAGGCGGCGAAGACGCCGAGAAGGTCCACCGTAGCATCGTCTATATGGACCCGCCCGAACACGGCCGGTATCGAATGCTCACCCAGGCATGGTTCCAGCCGGGCAGCGTCAGGAAGCGCGAAGAAGAGATTCGCGCCATCGCGAAAAAGACCGTCGAACGCATGCGGGCCGCCGGCGGGACATGCGATTTCGTCTCCGACATCGCCGTGCATTATCCGCTCGAGGTGATCATGAACATCCTCGGCATCCCGGACGAGCATTATTCCCGCGTGCTTCGTCTCACGCAGGAGGTCTTCTCGGTCGCCGATGAGGAACTGGGGCGCGAAGGCGACGATACCTTCTCCCTCGGATCGGACAATGTCTTCCGGGATTTCAATGCCTTCCTTCGCCCCTTCCACGAGGATCGCAAAGTCAATCCGCGCGACGACGTCCTGTCGATCATCGCCAATGCGCAGATCGATGGACAGCCGGTCCCCGAGATCGAGGCCCTGAGCTATTACGTCACGGTGGCGACGGCCGGCCACGACACCACCTCGTCGACTTCGGCCACGGCGCTCTGGGCCCTGTCGCGGTCGCCCGAGCTGTTCCGCGAACTCAAGGAAGATCCGTCGCGCATTCCGGCGCTGATCGACGAAGCGTTGCGATGGACGACGCCGGTCCGCCATTTCATGCGCAGCGCCACCGAGGATTATGAATTGCGCGGACAGCTGATCCGCAAGGGCGACTGGCTGATGCTCTGCTATCCTTCGGGCAATCGGGACGAGGAGATTTTCGAAAATCCGCAGCAGTTCCAGCCCGGCCGGTCGCCGAACAAGCATGTCGCCTTCGGCTATGGTGCCCACGTCTGCCTCGGCCAGCATCTGGCAAAGCTGGAAATCCGCATTCTGCTCGAAGAACTGCTTGCGAATCTCGACGCGATCGAGCCCGCCGCCCCCCCCAAATATACCAAAGCCATTTTCGTGGGCGGCCTGAAATCATTGCCGATCCGCTACCAGACGGCCTGACCGGCCCTCCGCGCAAGGCGATTGCCTTTTTCCGACATGCGAAACGGGAGTGACTTTCGGACATGAACGCTACATTTGATTTCACCGGCAAGGTGGTCGTCGTGACGGGCGGCAGTCGCGGGCTCGGCCTCGCGATGGTAGAGGGATTCGCCAAGGCGGGCGCGACGGTGGCGATCGCGAGCCGCAAGCTCGACGCCTGCGAAGAGGTCGCCCGATCGATCAGGGATCGCGGAGGAAAAGCCTCGGCTCACCAGATGCATGCCGGACGCTGGGAAGACTGCGACCGCCTGTTCGAAGAGGTGAAGCGCGAATGGGGCGGGGCCGACATATTGATCAACAACGCCGGCATGTCGCCGATCGCGCCCTCCTCGGTCGAGACGAGCGAAGAGCTGTTCGACAAGATCATATCGGTCAACATGAAAGGGCCCTTTCGACTTTGCAGCCTGTTCGGGGCGGACATGGTCAGGCGCGGCGGGGGGTGCATCATCAACATCTCGTCGACCGGTTCGCTGCGTCCCGAGTTCGGCGCCGCACCTTATGATGCCGCAAAATCGGGCGTGAATATCTTCACGACCACCTTCGCGCAGGAATATGGCCCCACAGTGCGCGTCAACGCCATCGCGCCCGGTCCGTTTCACACCGACGTGAGCAAGGCCTGGTCGCGTTCCGAAGCCTTTACCCGCCACGCGAAAAAGTCGATCCCGCTCGGCCGCGCGGGCGATCCGCCCGAGATCGTCGGCGCCGCGCTCTACCTCGCCAGCGATATCGCCACCTACACCAGCGGCGCGATGATCGTCGTCGATGGCGGCCAGTCGGTGGGCATGATGCCCGGTGCATTCTCCGACTGATCTTTCGCCAGCCAAGGATTTCATCATGGACAACGCCATCCTGCCCCGTAACCGGGCAGCGGACCCCCGCATGCTCGAAAAAAAGGCCGACTGGATTCGCCTGGAAACGATCCGGCTCGTCGAGATCGCCAAAAGCGGCCATTATTCGAGCGTCTTTTCCTGCGCGGAAATGTTCGCAGCGCTCTATTATCACACGCTGCGCCTCAAGCCGGCCGATCCGCGGTGGCCGGATCGCGATCGCTTCCTGCTGGGCAAGGGCCATGCCGCGATCGGCCAATATCCGATCCTTGCCGAACTGGGCTATTTTCCCGAGGACTGGCTCGACACCTATACCCGCCTCGGCTCGCCGCTCGGCGATCATCCCGACATGAACAAGGTTCCGGGCTGCGATTTTTCCTCGGGGTCGATCGGTCACAATCTGTCCGTCGGCGTCGGCATGGCGCTGGCCGCGCGACTGCAGCAGCGCGATTTCCTGACCTGGGTCATGATCGGCGACGGCGAACTGGCGGAGGGTCAGGTCTGGGAGGCTGCGATGGCTGCCGGGCACTACGGCCTGTCGAACCTG
This sequence comes from Sphingopyxis sp. MG, assembly GCF_002953155.1. Lineage (NCBI taxonomy): Bacteria > Pseudomonadati > Pseudomonadota > Alphaproteobacteria > Sphingomonadales > Sphingopyxidaceae > Sphingopyxis > Sphingopyxis sp. MG. The sequence continues at coordinate 522,935 of NZ_CP026381.1, read as the reverse complement.
ATCGGGATCGTCGATGCGAACGGCATGGGGCTCGACGGCAACACGGAAGATGTGATGAACATCGAACCGATCGCGGCGAAGTTCGAGAGCTTCGGCTGGTCGACGAACGAGATCGACGGGCACGACATGCAGGCCGTCCTCGCGGCCTTCGACCGCGCCCAGCAAAGCGACCGGCCGCACATGATCGTCGCCCGCACCAAGAAGGGCAAGGGCGTCGGGTTCATGGAAACCACCCCCTATTGGCATCTCGGATTTCTGGGGCCCGCCGACAAGGCGGTGGCGGTCGCCGAAATTCAGGAAAGGCTCGACGCATGACCATCGCCGAACTCGAAAAGCCGCTCGACCCGGCAAGCTGGAATATCCAGACATCGATGCCGAAACTGACGGCGCTGACGATGAGCGCCGAACTCGAAGAACTGGCGGAAAGGCGGCCCGAACTTGTCGTGCTCACGGCCGACCTGGCGTCGTCGAACGGCCTCGATTCCTTTCAGCGCCGTTTTCCGGACCGCTTCATCAATACCGGTATCGCCGAACAGAATATGATGTCGATCGCCGCGGGGCTCGCCGCGTCGGGTCATATCGCCTATGTTTCGACCTTCGCCTCCTTTGCCTCGCTTCTGTGTGCCGAGCAGGTCCGGACCGACCTGGCCTACACCCGTCAGAAAGTCCGCATCCTTTCGCACCATGCGGGCATCTCGATGGGCTTTTACGGCACGTCGCACCATGCGGTGGAGGACATCGCCATAACCCGCGCCATGGGACATATGACAGTGGTCTCGGCGTGCGACGGAAACGCGATCCGCGGGTTGATCCGCAGCACGATCGATATCGACGGCCCGGTCTATATCCGCATCGGTCGCGGCGCGGAAAAGCCCGTCTACGACGACGTGCCCGACTTCACCCACGGCCGCTTCAGGACATTGCGTGATGGACGGGATGCGACGATCATCGCGACGGGGATCGGGGTGAAGGCCGCGCTCGACGCCGCCGACATTCTCGCCGATACGGCGCCCCGGCTTTCGGTTCGCGTCCTCGACGCCGCCTATATCAAGCCGATCGACGCCGATGCGATCCGCGCCGCAGCGCGGGAGACCGGAGCGATCCTGACCGTCGAGGAACATAATCCGCACGGCGGGCTGGGCGGCGCGGTCGCCGAAATACTGGCCGAAGGCGGCATTGCCGTGCGCTTCGCCCGGCACGCGCTGCCGGACGAATATGCCCTCGTCGCGCCCCCGACCCATCTCTACCGCCATTACGGCCTGACCGGAGATGGCATCGCGACGGCGCTCCGCACCCTGATCGGTCGGTGAAGGCCGTGCGACGTTTCGAGGGCATGGTCGTCGCCATCACCGGCGCGGCATCGGGGATCGGCGAAGCGACGGCGCGTCGCTTCGCCGCCGAAGGTGCGATCCTCGCGCTCTGCGACCTCAGCGAGGATGCGCTCGCGCAGATGGTGACGCGCACCGGCATTGCCGAATCCGCCAGGACCCTGCGCGCGGTGGATGTCTCCGACATCGACGCGATCAGCAGCTTCATCGACGATGCGGCGCAATCGCTCGGCCGCCTCGACGTGCTGGTCAACAATGCGGGTATCGGATGCTTCGGCCATGTCGACGAGATCACCGCCGAACAGTGGCGCCGGACGATGGCGGTCGACCTCGATGCCGTCTTCTTCGGCAGTCGGGCGGCCCTGCCCTATCTGCGCACCGCAGGGGGCTGCATCGTCAACACGGCTTCGATTTCCGGACTGTTCGCCGACCCGGGGCTCGCCGCCTATAATGTCGCCAAGGCAGGCGTCGTCAATCTGACGCGCAACATGGCGGTCGATCACGCCGGCGAAGGCATAAGGGTCAATTGCATCTGTCCCGGGGGTGTCGGAACCGCCATGCTGAAATCGCACCTTCGCGATGCCGCGATCATGGAGGATTATGAGCGGCTTGTTCCGATGGGCCGTGTCGGAACCGCCGACGAAATGGCGGCCGGCATAGCCTTTCTGGCATCGAGCGACGCCTCCTACATCACCGGAACGACGCTGACGATCGATGGCGGCGTGACGGCGCAGACCGGACAACCCAATTTCGATCGTCTCTACAGGCAGCGCGGATGGGACAAGAAGATACTGCGCGGCTGAACGAGCTCGCGGCCGGCCTGGTCCTTCCCGAGGGACTGCGCTGGCATGATGACCGGCTGTGGTTTTCCGACATCGAAGCCAAGCGCGTGTGTTCGGTCGATCTCGAAGGAAAAATGAGAATCGAGCTGGAACTCGACGACAATCCATCGGGGCTGGGCTGGCTGCCCGACAAAACCTTGCTCGTCGTGTCGATGCGACGGCAGCAAATCCTGGCCGTCGTCAAGGGACGGCCCGTTTTGCATGCCGACCTGACCGGGCTGGCCCTCGCGCATGCCAACGACATGATCGTCGACGCCCAGGGCCGCGCCTATGTGGGCTCGATGGGGTACGACATATGGGCGGGTGAACGCTTCAGGCCCGGCAATATCTGTGCCGTCCGGCCCGATGGATCCGCCTTTGTAGCGGCGGACGGCCTGGCTTTCCCGAACGGCATGGCGATCTACAGCGACCGATCGCTGATTGTCGCAGAAAGCGTCGCGGGGAAGCTGACGGCATTCGACATCGCTGCCGATGGCGACCTTCGGTCGAGGCGAACCTGGGCAGCGATGGACGGCGAGACGCCGGACGGGATCGCGATCGAGGAAACAGGAGCGCTCTGGGTCGCTGGAGCTTCTTCGGGAAGCGCCATCCGTTGCATCCGGAACCGTGGCGCCATTCAGCGGATTTCCTTGCCGGCCGGATGCACCGCCTATTCCGTCGCCATTGGCGGCCCAAAGAAGACCATACTTTTTATCGGCTGTTCTTCGCCATTCTCTTCTCATGCATCGTCCCGAATGACGACGCGTCCGGGAACGATAAAATGGATCGATCTGACTATCGGATCAGAATGAGGCCGCCTCTCGGAACCCTCGCTCCAAATGCCGCCGGCTGAAAAACCAGCTCAAGGGGCGTGACGGCTTCTTATCGGCTGGAAGACCGGAGCCTGGTTTCAAGCACCGATGGATCAGGAACCGGAGCAAGCATCGCTCACGCATAAGTTCACCCATGCGCGTTTCCCTTCGCGCCGGAAAAAGCTATCCTTCATCCGGAACGGCAAGGGGGCGACATGGGACAGAGCCGCGCGCGCGAGACGATGCGGACGACCGCGCAGATCATCCGCGCCTATCGCGGCCCGGCGCTGTTCAGCTTCGGCTTCCGCCCCTTTTTCCTGCTCGCCGGGGTCTTTGCCGCGCTTGCGGTGCCCCTGTGGATCGCCGTGCTGTCGGGGGGCGGTCCGCTGGCGGGCGCGGTCACACGCGACTGGCACGTCCACGAGATGCTGTTCGGCTATACCGCCGCGGTGATCGCCGGCTACATGATCATCGCCGGGCCGAACTGGACCGGACGCTATCCGGTCGCGGGGGCGCCGGTCGCGGCGCTCGCCGCGCTGTGGCTCGCCGGGCGCGCGGCGATGCTGCTGGCGGAGCCCGGGAACGGCGTGACGATGACGATCGACGCCGCCTTCCTGCCGGTCTTCGCGGCGGCGCTGTGGCGCGAGCAGATCGCCGCGCGCAACGGCAAGGGGTTGGTGCCGTGCCTTGTCGTGACCGCGCTCGCGCTTGCCAATATCGCCTTCCACCTCCGCTTCGCATGGCCCGGGGCGGGGCCGGTGGCGGAGCGGCTGGCGCTGGGCATGATCGCGCTGCTGATCGCCGTGATGGGCGGGCGGCTGGTACCCAGCTTCACGCGCAACTGGCTGGCCCAGCGCAAGGCGCCGCGCGAACCCGCGCCGCACGGCCGCCTCGACCGGGCAGCGACATGGCTGACCGCAGGCGCCCTGCTGGCATGGCTGGCGCTTCCCGACGCGCCGATGACGGGCCTACTCCTCGCCGCCGCCGGCATCGGCACGGGATTGCGCCTCGCGCGGTGGCGCGGCTGGGAAACGTGGCGCGAGCCGCTGGTCTGGGGGCTTCATCTCGCCTATCTGTGGCTCGCGGTCGGCTTCGTCCTGCTGGGCGCCGCGATCGGCTTTCCGCAGCATGTTCCCGTAACCAGCGCGATCCACGCGCTGACCGCCGGCGCGATCGGCGCGATGACGCTGGCGATGATGGCGCGCACCACGCTCAGCCACACGGGGCGCGCCCGCAGCGGCGGCGCAGCGGCGGCGGCCGCGCTGCTGCTTGTCCACGCGGCCGCGCTGGTGCGCGTCGCCGCGCCCCTTGCGGCCGACCTGTACGCCGATCTGCTGATGCTCTCCGCGCTGCTGTGGAGCGGCGCCTTCGGCCTCTTCACCTGGGTCTATGGCCCGATGCTGATGATGCGCCGGGCCGGTTGACGCGAGTGGCCGACTGTCCCTAACCGGGGGCCGGCTTTCGAGGGATTGCGAGAAGACTATTGGACACGGATCGACGATGGATCCTGCTGACGCGGGTGGTCGTGGTTTTGCACCGGCTGCTGGAGCGCTTTGCCCAGGGGGCGGAGCTGACCATCGCCCAATATCGCTTCCTGCTGACGCTGAAGCGCGAGCCGCGCCGCGCCAGCGTCCTCGCCTCCATGTCCGGCATCGGCCGGCCCGCCGCCTCCGCGCTGGTCACCGGGCTCGCGAAGCGCGGCATGATCGAACGCTATACCGACCCCGACGACGGCCGCGCGGAAATGCTGCGCCTCACCGATGCCGGGCTGGCGGAATATGCCGCCTTCGAGCGCGCGCTCGCCCGCGACCTTTCCGCCTATCTGGCGATCGACGAGCCCGAAGGCCTGCTCGACCGGATCGAGGAGCTCGCCCATATCATCGACAGCAACCGGACGCCCACCCTGCGGGATTGACAGTCCTCCCTTGCAAAGTTAGTTCGTTTGACGAACCAATTACAAGGGTGGAGAGAGCGATGACCTCACAGCTTTGCGACATGCTCGGCATCGAGTTTCCGCTGCTGGCGTTCAGCCATTGCCGCGACGTCGTCGCGGCGGTGAGCCGCGCGGGCGGTTTCGGCGTCTTCGGCGCGACCGCGCATACCCCCGAAACGGTGCGCGAAGAGCTCAAGTGGATCGACGATCATGTCGACGGCAAGCCTTATGGCATCGACGTGCTGGTGCCGGAGAATATGGCGACGCGGGGCGAAGGCAGCGTGACCGCCGCCGCGCTCGAGGCGCGGATTCCCGAAGCGCATCGCCACTTTGCCGAACGCCTGCTCGCCGATGCCGACGTGCCGCCGCCCGCCGAGCCGGTCAGCCGGAACCGCGCCCAGCCCTTTGATCCCGAAACGGCGCTGCGGACGCTGGAGGCCGCCTTCGAGCATCCGATCCGGCTGATCGCCAACGCGCTCGGCGTGCCACCGCCGGAGATGATCGCGATGGGCAAGCAGCACGGCGTTCCCGTGGCGGCGCTGGTCGGCGCGCGCGAACATGCGATCCGGCAGGTCGAGGCCGGCGTCGACATCATCGTCGCGCAGGGGACCGAGGCCGGGGGCCATTGCGGCGAGGTCAGCACGCTCGTCCTGGTGCCCGAGGTCATCAAGGCGATCCGGCCGATCCGCGAGGTGCCGGTGCTCGCCGCGGGGGGCATCATGACGGGGCAGCAGATGGCCGCCTGCATGGCGATGGGCGCGGCGGGCGCCTGGACCGGATCGGTGTGGCTCGCGACGCCCGAAAGCGAGACCTCTCCGGTGTTCCGCGAGAAGATGATCGCCGCCAGCAGCCGCGACGCGGTGCGCGTGCGCAGCCGCACGGGCAAGCCCGCGCGCCAGCTGAAGTCGACGTGGACCGAGAATTGGGAGAAGAGCCCGGACAGCCCCGGCGCGCTGCCGATGCCGCTGATGAGCCTGATCAGCGAAAAGTCGCTGCGCGCCGCCGACCGCGCGGCCGAGGCGGGCAACGGCAAGGCGCGCGACATGGTGACCTATTTCGTCGGACAGGGCGTCGGGCTCGTCGACTCGGTGCGCGGCGCCGGCGCGGTGGTGCAGGATTTCAAGGAAGAGTATCTCGAAGCCGTCGAGCGGATGAACAGCCTGCTCGCCGATTAGGATCAGCACATCCACAGGGGAGAGCGCGGTGTTCAATTTCGGCGACATGCTTGACATCGTCGAGCGCAACCTGCCCCCCGACGCGCCGCTGTGCCTGCACGGCGACCGGCGGATCGACTGGGGCGAAGCCGGCCGCCTCTCCAACAATCTGGCGCGCAGCCTGCGCGAGGGCGGGCTGAAGGCCGGCGATTCGCTTGCCATCTACCTGCGGAACGGGCCCGAATATATCCTCGGCCTGGCCGCCGCCTTCAAGGCGCGGCTGGCGGCGGTCAACGTCAACTATCGCTATACCGACGCCGAGCTTCGCTACCTGCTGAACGACAGCGACGCGCGCGCGGTCGTCTATGCCGCGGAGTTCCGCGACCATGTCGAGGCGATCCGCGCCGACCTGCCGCTGGTGACGCGCTGGATCGAGGTGACGGACGGCGCCCCAGCACCCGGCTTTGCAGAGGATTTCGCAGTCCTGACGCAAAGCGGAGACGGCGCGCCGCTGGACATCGAGCGATCGCCGAACGACATCCTCTTCATCTATACCGGCGGCACGACCGGCATGCCGAAGGGCGTGATGTGGGAACATGGCGAGCTGCGCGAGATATTGGTGAGCGCGGCGCGCGCGCTGCAACCGGTTCCCGACACCCCCGACGAGCTTGCGGCGTCGATCCGCGAGCTGGGGCCGGGCCCCCGCATCCTGCCGGCCTGCCCCCTGATGCACGGCACCGGCCTGTTGCCCGCCATCGCGACGATGGTCGCGGGCGGCAGCATCGTCACGCTGACGCACCGTAGCTTCGACGCGCGCGAGGCGATCGAGGCGATCGAGCGGCATCGCCCGCAAGCGCTGGTGATCGTCGGCGACAGCTTTGGCCGGCCGCTGCTCGCCGAGCTGGAGAGCGGCGCGCAGGCGCACGACCTCGGCAGCGTGCTGTCGGTCACCTCATCGGGCGTGATGTGGAGCGCGGACATCAAGCGCGGGCTGTTGCGGCACATGCCGGACGCGGTGCTCAACGACGTGCTCTCCTCCTCCGAAGCGCTGGGTCTCGGCGCGTCGGTGATGACGCGCGACTGCGAGGTGAAGACCGCGAGCTTCACGCTCGGCGAGCGCTGCCGCGTCTTCGACGAAACCGACCGCCCCGTCCTCGCGGGCTCGGGGGGCGTCGGGCGGCTCGCGCTCGGCCCGCCCAACCCGCTCGGCTATTACAGGGACGCGGAGAAATCGGCCGCGACCTTCCGCGTCATCGACGGCGTGCGCTATTGCATCCCCGGCGACTGGGTGCGCGTCGAGGCGGACGGATCGCTGACCTTCCTGGGCCGCGGCAGCGGCTGCATCAACACCGGCGGCGAGAAGGTCTTCGCCGAAGAGGTCGAGGAGGCGCTGAAACGGCACGACAGCGTCAGCGACGCGCTGGTCGTCGGCGTGCCCGATCCGACATGGGGACAGGCGATCGTCGGCGTCGTGACGTTGCACGCCGATGCCGCGTTCGACGCCGAAGCGCTGCGCGACCATGTCCGTGCGCAGCTCGCCGGATACAAGGTGCCGAAACGGCTGCTGGTCGCCGACCGGCCGCTGCGCGCGGCCAACGGCAAGGCCGACTACGGCGCCGCCCGCGCCATCGCAGAAGGAGCGACCGCCCGATGACCGACGCGACGATGAACCAGGAGGAGCGGGCCGCGCTGCGCGACACGGTGCGCCGCCTGTTCGCGGACCAGTGCACCGAAAGCGACGTGCGCCGCATCATGGAGAGCGACAGCGGCCACGACCCCGCGCTGTGGCGCAGCCTTGCCGAGCTTGGCATCGCGGGGCTGCTGGTCGCGGCCGGTACGGGCGGATCGCAGCTTTCCGCCGTCGAACTGGAACTGGTGATGGAGGAAGCGGGCGCGGCGCTCGCGCCCGTGCCGCTGATCTCGACCGCCATGGCATCGGTGCTGCTCGACGGCGAACTGGCCGAAGCGCTGGCGGCGGGGCGGACGATCGCGGCGGTCGCGCTGCTCGGCGCGCTCGACTGGACGGGCGGCAGCAACGTGCGGATCGAGGGCGGCCGGGCACAGGGCACGGCGCGCTTCGTTCCCGATGCCGGTATCGCCGATATCTTCCTCCTCGCCAGCGACGAGGGCGTCCATCTCGTCGAGCGGGCGAGCGCCGGGATCACGCCACTGCCCACCTTCGACCGCACCCGCCGCATGGCCGACGTCCGCTTCGACGGCGCCGCGACGCGCATCGGCGACGGTGCCGCGGCCCGGCGCGCGCGCGACATCTGGCTGGTCGCGCTGGCGGGCGAACAGACCGGCGGGGCGCGGCGCATTTTCGACATCACCGTCGATTACGCCCGCGAGCGCCACCAGTTCGGCCGCGCGATCGGCAGCTTTCAGGCGATCAAGCATATGGCGGCCGACCTGCTGCTGGAGGCCGAAAGCGCGACGAGCGCGGCGCGCGACGCGGCGCGGCAAGTGGCGGAGGGCGCGGTGGGCAAGGATGCGGCGGTCGCGCTCGCCGCCTTCACCTGCGCCGATGCCTTCCTGCGCTGTGCGAAGGACGGCATCCAGATGCACGGCGGCATCGCTTTCACCTGGGACCATCCTGCGCACCTTTATCTGCGCCGCGCGCGGTCGGGCGTGCAGCTTTTCGGTGACAGCCGCGTCTGGCGCGACCGCTATGTCGCGGCGCTGGACGCGATGCAGAGGGAGATGGCGGCATGACCGACGCGGACTTGCAGGCCGAGGTCGAAGCATGGCTCGCCGCCAACTGGCGCGGCGCGCCGCCGCGCGAGGAAAGTTTCGGGCGCGACCCGCGCACCGAATGGCTAGCGCAGGTCCGCGACGCGGGCTGGGCCGTCCCGCGCTGGCCGCGCGACTGGTACGGCCGCGAACTGTCGGCCGAGCAGGCGAAGATCGTCGAGCGCGCCTTCGCCGCGGCCGGGGCCCCCGGCGCCGGACAGGACCGCAGCAACCTGTGGGCCAATACCGCGCTTGCCCACGCGACCGACAGCTTCAAGCGCGTGATCGTGCCGCAGCTGCTGGCGGGCGAAGTCGGCATGTGCCTGCTCTATTCGGAACCGGGCGCGGGCAGCGACCTCGCCGCGATCCGCACGCGCGCCGAGAAGGTCGAGGGCGGCTGGCGCGTGACGGGGCAGAAAATCTGGACATCGGGCGCGATGATTGCCGATTACGGCATGCTGATCGCCCGCACCGACTGGGACGTGCCCAAGCATCGCGGCATCAGCTTCTTCTTCCTGCCGATGCGGCAGGACGGCGTCGAGGTGCGGCCGCTGCGCCAGATTACCGACGAATCGCATTTCAACGAGGTGTTCATCACCGACGCCTTCGTCCCCGACGAAAATCTGCTGGGGCCGCTGAACGGCGGCTGGGGCGTGCTCCAGACCGCGCTCGCCTATGAACGGTCGGTGATGGGCGACATGGCGCGCGGCGCGCGGTCGGGCGCCGCCGGGGCGAAGGGCGATCATGCCATGCTCGAACTGGCGCGCGAGGCCGGGAAGCTGGACGATCCGGTGGTGCGGCAGGACGTCGCGCAGGTGATCGCATGGCGCGTGCTCAACAAGCTCAACACCCAGCGCGCGAAGGCGGAGCTGGCGCAGGGCACGTCGTCGTCGATCATGTCGCTCGGCAAGCTCGCGATGAGCCGCATCCTGCACGAGGAAGGCCGCCTGCGCACCGAATTGCTCGGTCCCGAAAGCCTGCTCGAAGGCCCCGATCACCCGCGCGCCGAGGATGCGAATTTCCTGTCGCTCAACGCCTATTTCACCTCGATCGGCGGCGGCACCGACCAGATCCAGCGCAACATCATCGGCGAGCGCGTGCTCGGACTGCCGAAGGAGCCCGAGATCGACCGCACCATTCCGTTCCGCGAGGTGCGGGCAGGCTAGGTCACGCCGAGCGGGACGGGGCGACGAGGCAAGCAAAATCACGCGCTGCTTTTTCGAACGGCATCGCCATCCGGGGCGGACGTCTCTTGACATCGGGCGCGGCGAAGCATCCAGAGGATGCGGGACCCTGTTCAGCAAAAGGATTTTTCATGCGACATATCGCCTTTCTGCCCCTGGCGGCGCTGATGCTTTCTGCCGGCGCGGCCATGGCGGCGCCCGCCCCGAAGCCCGAGGCGGTTCTGAAGAACAAGGCCTATGACGCCGCGGTCCGGATTCTCGACCGCGACCACGACCGCATGGTCGCGGAGATCATCGCGCTGACCGAGATTCCGGCGCCGCCCTTCAAGGAAGCGGCGCGCGCGGCCGCCTATCGCGAGATGCTGCGCGATGCGGGGCTGACCGACATCGAAACCGACGAAGAAGGCAATGTCATGGGCGTCTATCGCGGCACCGGCCCCGCGGGCGGACCCGTGGTGATGATCGCGGCGCATCTCGACACGGTGTTTCCGGAAGGTACGCCGATCAAGGTTCGCCGCGAAGGCACCCGCCTCCACGCCCCCGGCATCGGCGACGACACGCGCAGCCTGGCGGTGCTGCTCGCCTATGCGCGTGCGATGAAGGAAAGCGGCATCAAGGTGCGCCGCGACATCGTCTTCGTCGGCAATGTCGGAGAGGAAGGGCCGGGCGACCTGCGCGGCGTCCGCTACATGATGGCGAAGGGCAAGTACAAGGACCGGATCGAATCCTTCTTCTCGATGGACGGGACCGATCCGTCGCGCTTCGTCAACGGCGGCGTCGGATCGAAACGCTATCGCATCACCTACAAGGGGCCGGGCGGGCACAGCTTCGGTGCCTTCGGCCTCGTCAACCCGATGGTGGCGATGAGCCAGACGGTCCTCGATCTCTATCGGATTCCGGTGCCCGCGACGCCCAAGACCACCTATTCCGCCAGCGTCACCGGCGGCGGCACTTCGGTGAATTCGATCCCGAACGAGGTCTATATGGACTTCGACATGCGGTCGGAAAGTCCCGAAGAACTCGCCAAGGTGGAGAAAGCCTTCCTCGCGATCGTCGACAAGAGCGTCGAGGGCGAAAATGCCGCGCGCTCGACCCGCGAAGGGCCGATCACCACCGACATCAAGCTGATCGGCGACCGGCCGGCCGGGCAGACGCCCCTGACCGCGCCGATCGCGCGCACCGCGGAGGCGATCATCCGCGCGAAAGGGTTGACCCCGCGCGCGAGCTTTTCATCGACCGACTCCAACATCCCGATGAGCCTGGGCATCCCGGCGATCACCATCGGGTCGGGGGGCGAAGCCGGACGCGGGCACTCGCTCGACGAGTGGATCGACGTCGAAAAGACCAGGAGCCTCGACGGGGCCAGCGTCGGCCTCGGCATCCTGCTCGCGACGGCGGGGCTGCAATAAGCGGCGGCGACAGACCGGCGTTGCCATAACCGTCATTGCGAGCGAAGCGAAGCAATCCAGGGCGGTTTACGCCACTCTGGATTGCTTCGCTTCGCTCGCAATGACGATATCAGGTTAAGTCAAAGCAGCCCCGCCCGCAGCGTCAGGCGGAGACCGGAAAGGTCGGCCAGACGCCGCTGATCGTCTCGCCGTCGAACAGCGCGATATCGCCGAATTGCAGGAACACCGCCTCGCTCTGGTTCGGGCGGAAGAAGACATGGTCGTCGGGCTTCAGCGCCACCCGCGTGGACCCGGTCAGCATCTCCTGATTGCTCGACCGGCCGTACAGGTCGCTGAACTGCAACCCCGGCGGCGACACCGGCGTCGCGAGCCAGTGGCCGCCATAGATGAAGAAGGCGCGCGCGGCATTCGGGTCCATGAAGGTCAGCGGGCCGGTAAGCCACTCGTTGCCCGGCAGTTCCATGCGACCCGCCTTGATCACCGGCGTCGCGATGAAGCTGGCGGGAACATGGCGCGCGAGCGACGCGAGGTCGAAATCGACCGGCTTGACGAACGCCGACCCCACCGACACCTCGTTCGCGACCGTGCCCTGCGCGTGGCGCGCATAGGTCGGGCTGCCCGCGCCGTTGAGCGTCAGCGTCGCCGGATCGACGCCCAGCTTATCGCGCAGCACGCCGATCGCGGTGCGATAGAGCTTTTGCGAGGCGGCGTAGGCCGCGTCGGGATCGCTCATCTTCGGCACATGCGCGTCATAGCCCATCAGGCCGCCGACCGCGACGTGCGGGAAGGTGCGCGCTAGTTCGACCGCCTCGGCCAGCGTCCGGCCGTCGGCGAAGCCGCCGCGATGCAGGCCGACGTCGATTTCCATATTGGCGCGCAGCCCCGCCCCGCGCGCCGCCGCGATCTCCGCATATTGCCGCAGCCGCGCGGGCGTATCGATCAGCCACTGGACACGGCCCGCCGCTTCCGCGCCCGCCCGGTCGACGAATTCGGCATATTCCATCGCGGGCAGCGGCTTGCCGAGCAGCAGGTCGGCATCGGCGCGCCCCGCCATGCTGTCGAGCATCGCGCCGTTGAAGACCATGAAGCGGTTGGTGGCGAGGCCGCGCGCGACATGGTCGATCAGGCCGGTCGCGGGGAGCGACTTGACGACGACGCGCAGCGGCAGTCCGGCGGGTTTCAGCGTCGCGCGCGCCGCGGCGATGTTGCGGTCGAGCCGCTGCTGGTCGACGACCAGCACCGGATGCGCGATCCCCGCCTTGCGCAGCGCCGCCGACAGCGCGAGGAAATAGCGGTCGTGAGCGCCACCATGGTCGCCCTTGCGCGACGCCAGCACCGCCGCGCCGCCGAGCACGACTGCGCCGCCGCCGACAATCGCCGCCCGGCGCGTCCAGCGCCTCGTCCGTCCAGCCTCAGCCATCGAGGAAGATTCCCTTCAGATAGTCGTTGAGCATCCGCCCCTCGGGGTCGAGCGCGCGGCGCACCTCGCCCGCTTCCTTCCAGCGCGGATAGAGCAGCGCGAGGTCGGGCGCCTTCAGGCTGTGCAGCTTGCCCCAGTGCGGGCGGCCGCCGTGGCGACGGAAGATCGGCTCGACGATGCTGAAGAAGAAATCATGCTCCTCGCGATAATAGGCGTGGACCGCGATCGACCCGCTCTCGCGGCCATAGAAGGGAGAGAGCCACGCGTCGTCGGCGGCGATCACGCGCACCTCGATCGGGAAGAAGACGTCCTTGCGGTGTGTCTCGATCGCACTCAGCACCTCGCGCAGCGCCGGGACCTGCGCCTCGATCGGCAGATGATATTCGATCTCGTTGAACCGCACCGGCCGTTCGTTGGAGAGCAGTTTCCACCCCTCGTCGACGACCTCCTCGGGCGGGATCTTCGCCAGTTCCTCGGCGGCCAGCTTGCGCCGCAGCGACGGGGCGAACTCGAACCAGTCGCGAAGCTGCTTCAGCCCCATCAGCGTTTCGGTGTCGGCGTCGGGACCGCGCGGCTTGACCGGCCTGTCGGTGACGTCGTTGGAGATCACCACCGAATGGCCGGTGAAGGGCAGGACATAGAATTCGACGTTGCGGTGCCGCTGGCGCAGCGCCGGCCAATCCTCCAGCACCTCTTCGGTAGGGCGCACCTCGGTGCGCTTGAGGATGCGGTTGAGCGGCTGGTTCTGGAGCGTGACCTGCGTCACGACGCCGAAGGCGCCGAGGCCGACGCGCGCGGCGTTGAACACCTCCGGGCGGGTGACGGCATCGCAGTCGATGACCTCGCCCGTCGGGGTCGCGATCCGCATCGCGACGACCGATCCATGCATCGCCTGGATGCCGCGCCCGGTGCCGTGCGTTCCGGTGCCGATCGCCCCCGCGATCGACTGCTTGTTGATGTCGGGCAGGTTGACCATCTCCTGCCCCACCGCGGCGAGCGCGGGGCCCAGGTCGGCGAGCCGGGTGCCGCCGCGCACCGTCGCGCGATTGGTCGCGGCATCATGGCCGACCAGCCCCGCCATGCCGTCGAGGGTCAGCAGCGTGCCGTCGGTCGGCACCAGCGCGGTGAAGCTGTGCCCCGACCCGACCGGACGCACCGGCGCGGGGGCGCGGGTCAGGATGGAAAGCAGTTCCTCCTCGCTTTTCGGCGCGCCTCGCTTTTCGGGGTAGCTGTGCGCAATCCCCGACCAGTTGCTCCACAGCAGGCGGCCTTCGGCGTCCTGCGCCGCGAGCGATGCCGGCTCGCGATCGCGCAGCCAGTTGCGTCCGGCCAGACCGCCGACGCCGACCGCGCCCGCTCCGATGACGCCGCCGCCGACCAGCAGCGCGCGCCGCGTTACCTTGCCCATCAATCCCTCCCCGCCATGAAACGAATGAGCGCCGTATAGTCGTCGGGCGAGCAGGCGAAGCATTGTCCGCCCGCCGGCATGCCGTTCAGCCCGCGAATCGTGCTTTCCAGCAACGCCGCCTCGCCCTTTGCCCAGCGCGCGTCCCACTGCGTGCGGTCGCCGGTCAGCGGCGCGCCGGTGTCCGGAACCGTGTGGCACGACTTGCACGCCTGCTCGTAAAGCCCGGCGAGGCGCACGCCGGCGGGCTTCAGCGCCGCGCTCTGCTCGGGCGTCAGCGGCTTCGCCGGCGGCGGCTCCGACTGGCAGGCCGCCAGCAGGAGCACCGCCGGGACCAACAGCAGCCTGCGCATCAATATTTGACCCGGAACTCGACGCCGAAGCTCCGGGGCTGTCCCTGGAACTGCTCGACGAACCCGAAATCGGCGAGGTCCACGGCGAAATTGATATATTTCTTCCGCGTCAGGTTCCGCCCGAAAAGCGCCGCTTCCCAGCGCCCGTCCTCGTCCTTGACCGCGATACGGCCGCCGAGCAGCCAATAGCCCTTCTGCTTCAGCAGCGGATTGTTGTCGGTCGAGAAGAACTGGCTGCTGCGATAGGACACCGACGGCTGGAGCGCGAGCGCGACGGCGTTCGACAGCGGGATCTCGTAATTGGCGACGCCGCTGAAATTGACCTTGGGCGACAGCGCCAGCCGATTGCCCGAATAGTTGGTCCCGGCGCTGACGAAATCCTTGATCTCGGTATCGAGCAGGCCGAGGTTGAGCGTGATGTCGAGCCGGTCGACGGGCCGCGCGATCATCTCGAACTCGGCGCCATAGATGGTCGCATTCGCCGCATTGGCGAGCAGCGAAACCGGGATCGCGCCGGTGTTGATCAGCGTGTAGAGCTGAAGATCCTTGTAATCATAATAGAAGGCCGCGGCGTTGAAGCGCAGGCGCCGGTCGAGCAGCGTCGATTTCAGGCCGATTTCATAGGCGGTGAGCGTTTCCTCGTTGAACGGCTTCGCCTGTTCCTCCGCCTCGACGGGATCGAAGCTCAGATAGCCGCCGTTGAAGCCGCCGCTCTTGAAGCCGGTCGAGATGGTGGCATAGGCCATGACATCGTCGGTTATGTCATAGTCGAGGCCGACCTTGAACGAAACATTGTCGAACGACTTGCGATTGTCGAACGCATAGAGCGGCAGGATGCCGCCGGGGACGGGGGCGGTCACGATATTGCCGTCCTCGTCCGAGAAGGTCATGATCTCGTCCTCGAACTGCGCCGCGGCGCGGAAACGCTTGCGCTCGTAATTGTAGCGGCCGCCGACGGTCGCACGCAGCGACGGCGCCAGCTCGATTTCGGCCTGGCCGAAGATGGCGGCGGCTTCGGTCGTCTGGCGGTTGAGCGTGCGCGAGAAGAGGACCGGCGCGCCGCCGGTCGTCAGGCCTTCCGGATCGGCGCCGCCGTCGGGGGTCAGCACGCGCAGGTCGCGGAACAGGTCACCCGTCTGGTCCTGCTTCAGCACCTCGTGCAGATAATAGCCGCCCGCGACCCAGGTGACGCTGCCGGTCGATCCCGACAGGCGCAGTTCCTGGGTGACGGTCTTCGACCGCACGCCATAAGTGAGGTGGAGCAGCGCGGCGGGGCTGGCGTCCGAATCCTCCTGGTGCAGCTTGTCGTCGAAATCATAGGCGGAGATCGAGGTCAGCGTCACGTCGCCCAGATCCCAGTTGAGCCGTACCGCGGTACCCCAGCTTTTCGATTTCAGCCGGTCGCTGCGGTCGTAATTGCCGTCGTAGAAGCCTTCGGGGCTGACATAGCCGAGGACGTTGCCGCACTGGTTCGCCATGATCGCGTCGGCGGCGCAGGGCGTCGTGAAGCCGGTGTCGGGATCGAGCAGGCCGAGGCTGCGGAATTGCGGCGAGCGCACGTCGACGCGGCCGCCGTGGACGTTGACCAGCGCGTCGAAATTGTCGGTGACGTCGACCGCGAGCTGGCCGCGCAACGCGAAACTGCCCTGCCCGTTCTCGCGCCGGCCGGTCAGCAGGTTGTGGATATAGCCGTTCGCATGGGTGCCGGTGCCCGCGATGCGGAAGCGGACGCTGTCCGAGATCGGGCCGCCGATCGCGGCCTCGCCGGTGATGGTGTCGAACGAACCATAGGAAAGCGACGCCTGCGCCTGGAAATCGCGGCTCGGCTTCGCCGCGATGAAGTTGATCGCGCCGCCGGTCGCGTTGCGGCCGTACAGCGTGCCCTGCGGCCCCTTGAGCACCTCGACGCGCTCGAGATCGAAAAGCTGGAAGGTCTGCGCGCTCGGCGAGCTGATATAGACTTCGTCCATATAGACGCCGTTCGGACCCGAGTTGTTGCGGTTGGTGTCGCTGAGCCCGACGCCGCGAATATAGATGAGCGGCTGGTTGCCCGCGCCGCCGGGAAGCCCGATCTCGAGGTTCGGCACCACCCCGGCGATGTCGGAGCTCGACTGGATGCCGAGGTCGGACAGCGCGTCGCCGGCAAAGGCGGTGACCGCAACGGGAACGTCCTGAAGATTCTGCTCGCGCCGCTGCGCGGTGACGACGATGTCACCGATGCCTTCGTCGGCGGGCACCGCGTCCTGCGCTGCCGCGATCGCCGGAACGACCAGCGCGCAGCCCGTCAGCATCAACAACGCACGACGCCCCGTCTTAACCTGAAAACCCATCGAATTCCTCCCGAGAATGACAATGTAGTTATCGCTATATTATAGCAATCGCTATAATGGGTCAATATTCGCGGTGCGCAGGTCGACTCGGTTGACTCCCGGGGGTGCCGGCTTTGCCGTGCGGACGATTTGGCGCGCGCGGGCGAACGGGTTATGGGTCGGTCAACCCTCGGGTCAGGACCCAGGCCGATGCGGCCGCGCAGGGAGCGATGGAGATACGGGGAGCAATGGCGATACCAAGGCAGGACGCGGCCGGACGGCCCCGCCGATCGACGCGCGAGCGGCTGCTCGACACGGCGGGCGAGTTGCTGGCCGAGGTCGGGATGGACCGCATCTCGACCAATTTGATCTGCGAGCGCGCCGGGCTCACTCCGCCGGCGCTTTATTATTACTTCACCGACAAGTTCGAGGTGATCGTCGCGCTCGGCGAGCGCCTAATGGATCGCCAGAATGCGGCGCTGGTCCGCTGGCTCGACCGCTACGCGAGCGCGGGCATTCACGCCTATGCCGAGAATAACGAGGAACTGCTCCGCGAGACGGCGGAGATCACCGAGGCCGAACCGGGGGGCGTCTGGATCGAACGCGCGCTGCATTCGAGCCCACGGCTCGAACATGTCCGCATCGAATCGCACCGCTATGTCACCGACCGGCTGACCGACGGCTTCCAGCCGTTCCTGCCCGACCGAACCCGCGACGAGGTCTGGCTGCGCATGCGCATGCTCGTCGAGTTCGGCTATGTCGCGACCGAATTGCTCCACGCCGAAAGCGGAATCGCGCGCGACGCCATCCTCGCCGAAACGGCGCGGATGCAGAGGCTCGTCATCCTCGACCTCGTCGACTGACCCCCGCCAGCCTCAATTGGTCCAATAGACATAATCCTGCCCGTCGCGCCACGGCGCGTCGAGCGGTACGTCGATCCGCACCGGTCCCTCGATCAGCCCCGGCCAGATCGGTTTCGCCATGTCCCTGTTCTGCCGCGCGATCATCGCGGCAAGCTGCGCGACGCGCTGCGGCTCGCGCGCCGACAGGTCGTGCCGTTCGGTCGGGTCGGCGGCCAGATTGTAGAGGCGCGCCTTTTCGGGGCGCTTCGTCACCTGCAGCTTCCAGTCGCCCATGCGCACCGCGCGATAGGCGCCCGACCGCCAGTACATCGCCTGCCGCTTCGCCGGCCCGGCCAGGATATTCTCGCTGTCGATGATGCGGTCGGACGGCAGCTTCGCCCCCGCGGCCGCGGCGATGGTCGCGAAGAGGTCGAGGTGCCCCGTCATGTCGGCGCGCGTCGATCCCGGCGCGATATGCCCCGGCCAGCGCATGAACAACGGCGTGCGGATGCCCCCCTCGAAGAAGGTCGCCTTCCACCCGCGATAGGGCGCGTTGAGCCGCGGGATGCCGTTGTACCAGGCGCCGCCGTTATCGCTGGTGAAGATGACGAGCGTGTTGTCGTCGATCCCCTGTTTCTTCAGCGCCGCCATCACGTCGCCGATGCGCCGGTCGAGCTGCGCGATCATCGCGCCATAGACACGCGTCTTGTGGTCCTTGATCTGCGGCAGCTTCGCATAGTCCGCCTTCGTCGCCTGCAACGGCGTGTGCGGCGCATTGAAGGCGAGATAGAGGAAGAAGGGCCGGTTGCGGTTCGCCGCGATCGCCTTTTCGGCCTCGGCGGCGAAATAATCGGTCATATGCCCGTTGGGATGAAAGCGCTTGCTGCCGTTGAAGGTCACGGCGTGGCGCAGATTGGCCCAGATGAACCGATCGATCGGGTCCCACGGCAGCTTGGCGTTGACCGTATCGGGGTCGTCGTCGGGCAGGAACTTCGCCCCACCGGCCAGGATCGCGAGGCTTTCGTCGAAGCCCTGCGCCTGCGGCTGCAGCGCGGGCGATTCGCCCAGATGCCACTTGCCGATATGGATGGTGTGATAGCCCGCCGCCTTCACCGCCTCGGCGATCGTCACCTCGCCCGACGGAACGCCCATGTCCGGATAGTCGGGAATATCGTCGGTGATCAGATCCTTGTGGAATATCGCCTTCAGCGGCCCGACGCCGTCGCCATGCGCGAGGTTTTCCGCGAAAGCGGTGGGAACGGCGGTGAATTCGAAGCCGAACCGCGTCGGATAGCGCCCGGTCATCATCGCGGCGCGCGACGGCGAACAGGTCGCGTTGGCGGCATAGGCGGTGGTGAAATTCAACCCCTCGCGCGCGATCGCGTCGATGTTCGGCGTCCGGACGATCCCGCCCGCGACCCCGCCGCCGTTGAGGCTGATGTCGTTGAAACCCATGTCGTCGGCGACGATCAGGATGATGTTGGGGGGCCGCTCGCCTGCCGGCGGCGCCTCCGGTCCCTGCTGCCACGACACCGCGCGATTGGGCTGCACCGGGTCCCGCCAGTCCTGGATCAGTCCCGGCAGGCGGAACTTGTTCGCCTCGAACGCCCAATACCCCCCCGCTCCCGCCAGCGCGAGCACGCCGAGCGCCACCCATCTCTTTCGCATCCTGTCCTCCCCACCTATCCGAATGTCAGAACCGCGATGTGACCGAAGGCCGCCGCGAGCGCGAGCGCCAGCCCGACGGTGACGCGCGGGCTGGCGTAAAAGCCGATCTGGCGCTGCGTCGGGAAGGAAAAGGTCGATTCGATCCCCAGCGTCTTGTTCGGATGCGCGGCGCGGAAAGCGGGGTCCGCCGCCATGCGGACCAGATCGCGGCGGCTGCGGTAGCGCATCGTACCGACAAGCGACCAGCCGGGGTCGGCGGGCGTATTCCACGCATCGATATAGCCGCCGACCTTGCGCCCGACGAACAGCGGATGGCCGCCGCGCGCGATCAGGCCGCGCACGAACGGCTCCGAATAGCGGCGCAGCCACTCGCTGCCCTCGCGCGCCGTGCCGCTCGCCGGATCGGTGACGAGACCGGGCCGGGTTCGCACGAGGTTGACCATCACGAATTCGCGGCCGTCGTCGGCTTCCAGAAAGGCGCGCAGCCGTTCGGCATCGTTGCCGGTTTCCGCCATGCGCGGCCCCAGCGTCGCGAGGAAAGCCTCGATCTCCTCGCCGCGCAGCGGGCGGCGGATACCGTCGTAGAACAGCAGGAAGGCAAGCCAGAGGAACAGCGCGCCCGCCCAGATCGCCGCCAGCGCCGTCTCCGGTCCGGTCATCGCCTCTCCCCTCTCTCCGGTTGCCCCGAAACAATTGACACTCTATGTGTCATTATATTCATGGCGACGCAAGACGGTTCGGCGTCACCCATTGACCCCGGCGGCAAGCTGGGCCAGCGGAGGCGGCATGGCGACGCAAACGAAGAAGCGGGAGACGAAGGCGGCGCGGCCGGAGCGCATCGACGGGCGGCGCGAGCGCAGCCGGTCGAGCCACAAACGCATCGTCGAGGCGATGATGGAACTGATCGCCGGCGGCGACCTGATGCCGAGCGCGGCGCGCGTCGCCGAGGAAGCGGGAATCGGGCTGCGCACCGTGTTCCGCCATTTCGACGACATGGATTCGCTCTACAGCGAGATTTCGGCGACCGTCGCCGAGCGGGTGATGCCGATCGTCACCGCGCCTTATCGCGGCGAGGACTGGCGGGCGCATGTCCGCGATCTGGTCCGGCGCCGGGTGCGGGTGTTCGAGACGATGCTGCCCTTCCGCCTCGCCGCGAACATCAAGCGCTATCAGTCGCCGTTCCTGATGGCCGAATATGGCCGGGTGATCACCGTCGAGCGCGAACTGGTGCTCCGTCTGCTGCCCGACGCCGTCGCCGCCGACCGGATCGCGAGCGAGGCGCTGTGCGCCGCGCTGTCGTTCCAGACCTGGCGCGCGATGCGCCACGACCAGGGCCTGCCCGCCGAGGAGGCGGGAACGGTGATGGCGCATATGGTCGATGCGCTGCTCGCCGTCGCGCCCGCAGGACAAGACCGGTGATCGGCCGCGCCGCGCTGCTGTCGCTCGGCGCGCTGGCAGTGCTCGCCGCCTGCGGCAAGCCGAAGGCGGAGCGGCTCGCCGAGGCGCAGCCGCCCGAATGTCCCGCAATGCCTGCGGCCGATTATGTCTGGATTCCCGGCGCTAACTTTACCATGGGCGCCGACGCGACCCTGCCCGAGGAGGCCCCGGCGCGCGCCGTGACGGTCAAGGGCTTCTGGATGGCGACGCACGAAGTCACCAACGCCGAATTCGCCGAATTCGTGAAGGCGACCGGCTACAAGACGCTGGCCGAGAAGGACCCGCCCAGGCTGCCCGGCGCGCCCCCCGAAATGCTGGTTCCCGGTTCGGCGGTGTTCGCGGCGCCGACCGACGGCAACCCCAATTGGTGGCGCTGGGTGGTCGGGGCCGAGTGGCGCCACCCCGAAGGGCCGAAGACGGGCATCGCCGATCGCGGCCGCGACCCGGTGGTGCAGGTCGGCTTCGAGGACGCGCTCGCCTATGCGCGCTGGAAGGGCAAGGCGCTGCCGAGCGAGGAGCAATGGGAACTGGCGGCGGCAACCGGCGGCGCACGGCGCGACGTGCCGGTCGATGCCGATGGCCGCCCGCTCGCCAACTATTATCAGGGCGTCTTTCCAGTCCGCGATCTCGGCACCGACGGTTTCAGGGGCCGGGCGCCGGTCGCCTGCTTTCCCGCCGACGGCCACGGGGTCCACGACCTGATCGGCAATGTCTGGGAATGGACGACGAGCGCTCTCGACACCGACCGCAATGTGATCAAGGGCGGCAGTTTCCTGTGCGCGGCCAATTATTGCGCGCGCTACCGCCCCGCGGCGCGCCAGTTTCAGGAACGCTCGCTAGGCACCGATCACATCGGCTTTCGCCTGATCGACACGACGCGCCCGCCGCCGCCGGACCAGCAGCCAGCCCAGCGCTGAGAAAGCGACGAGCGCGCCCCCGAGCACCAGTGCCGCCTGGATCGCGCGCTTGCGCCCCTGCTTGCGCCACGCATAGAGGTTGATCTGATCGTCGGCGGTGTAGCCCGCCGGCATTTCGAGCACCCCGTTCGCCTTGGCGAAGGCCGCGTAATCGGCGCGCATCGCGGCGAAGCGGTCGGGCATCGTCCGCGACAGGTCGCGCGTCTCGCCGGGGTCGGTGCGGATGTCGAACAATTGCCAGCGCCCGTCGCCGGTCGGCGGCAGGTTGCGCACCAGCTTGTAATCGCCGCGGAAGAGGGCGGCATTGCCCGACAGTTCATAGCCGATCGGCGTGTCGCCATGGACGCTGCCCGCCGCGCCGGCGAGCACCGGAACCAGGCTGCGTCCGGCCAGCGGTTCGACCCGCCGGCCTTCCCATGTCCCGCCATGCGCCGGGACGCCGGCGAGTTCGGTCAGCGTCGGCACGATGTCGGTGACGTGCGCCAGCCCGTCGCTGATCGCGCCCCCACGGACCTGCGGATGGCCGGGCCAAGCGATGATGAGCGGCACGCGCAGCCCTCCCTCGGTCGCACTGAACTTGTAGCCCGACAGCGGCGACGCCGCCGCGCTCGCCCAGCCGGGACCGATGGCGGCGAAGCTGTGCCGGCGGCCGATGTTCGCGATCGACGTGTCATATTCCATCCCCAGGAACAGCCGGTTGCGCAGCCGGTTATAGGGATCGAGCGGTTCGGGTCCGTTGTCCGACAGGAAGACGAAGATCGTGTTGTCGTAATCGCCGCTCGCCTTCAGATGCGCGACGAGGCGACCGATCTCGCGGTCCATCGCGGTCGCCATGCCGGCATAGGCCTGCATCGTGCGCGTCGCCGCCCTGCGCTCGTCGGCGTCGAGCGCCTTCCAGTCGCGGGTGGTCGCCATCGTCACCATCGGCGCGCCCGCGGGCACGATGCCGAGTGCGGCGGCACGCCGGGCCCGCGCCTCGCGCAGCGCCGTCCAGCCGTCGCGATACAGACCCGCATAGCGCGCGATGTCGCTGTCGGGCGCCTGCACCGGGATATGGTTGGCCAGGAAGTTGACCGAGGCGAGGAAGGGCTTGCCGCTCACGCGGTCGGCCTCGATATAATCGATCATCGTCTGCACGACGAAACGCGACGAATAATAATCCTTGGGCAGCTTGCCGGGCTTGCCGTTGTCGGTCCAGTTCGCCTTGTCGTACATTCCCTCGATCGGGCGCTGGTCGAAATTGTCGGCACCCGCATCGGCGAGACTGAAGGCGCGGTCGTACCCGCGTGCCTCGGGCAGCCGCGTCGCGTCGCTGCCCAAATGCCATTTGCCGGTCAGGTACGTGCGATAGCCCGCCGCCTTCAGCATCTGCGCGATGGTGACGACGCTGTGATTCATCACCGTGTCGTATCCGGGCTTGCCGCGATGCGCGTCGGGGATCGTCTCGGGCATATTGCCGAGCCCGGCGCGGTGATTCATCACCCCGGTCTGGAGCATCGCGCGCGTCGGCGAACAGGAGCCCGCGGCATGGAAGTTGGAAAAGCGCACCCCCGCCTTCGCGAGCGCATCGATGTTCGGCGTCGCATAGCCGGCGCCGAACGATCCGACGTCCGAAAAGCCCCAGTCGTCGGCGAGCAGGATGACGATATTGGGATGGCGCGGCGGTGCCGGGGCGCGCTGCGCCGCAGCCGGCACCGCCGCGAGCAGGGCGCCGGCAGCCAAAAGTCCGGCGCGGCGAACGACGGCCATGCGGTCCGGCCCCCCGCCGGTTTCCACGCGCACAGCCATCGCTCCCTCCCTGCTGTTATATTGGCACTATCCATGCCAATATATCGACGCATGCGCAAGGGGGCGTCGCAAGATGGAGGTGCAGATGGAGCGACGTGGGTTAGGGCTAGCGGAGATTCGGTTTCCGCACGCTTATCCTCCCGTCGTCATGCTGAACTTGTTTCAGCATCCATGGCCCGGCCTTCCCTACTGCGCTGCCTTCTATTCAAGGGCAGACCGCGGACCCTGAAACAAGTTCAGGGTGACAAAACATAGAGAGCAAACGCGTTACTTCCATTCCGGACGGGGAAAGTCGGTAATTCAGCCGACGATTTCTATGCCTCGCGCCACCGCGCCGGCAGCGTGATCTCGCATATCAGGCCGCCGGGTTCCCAGCGACGCTCGATCGTGCCGCCCAGATTGTTGCGCACGCTGCGTTCCATAAGCAGCGTGCCGAAGCTCGTCCGTTCGGGCGGGGCGACGGCGCCCACGCCGCCCGATTCGGTCCAGGTCAGGCGCAGCAGGCGCGGGTCGGCGTCCTCGTCGTCCTGCGTCCATTCGATATCGACGCGGCCCTTTTCGGCCGACAGCGCGCCGTGTTTTGCGGCGTTCGTCGCCAGTTCGTTGAACAGCAGCGCCATCGCCACCAGCGCATTTTCGGGGAGAAGCAGATCGGGTCCGGACCAGCGGATGCGCGGAAAGGATGCCTCCACCTCGCGCAGCAGCGCATGCATCGACCCGGTCATGAAATTGGCGCCCAGCAGCACGTTCTGCGCCCGGTTGAGCGCGTCGAGCCGGCTGCTGATCCGGTCGACATAATCGTCGACGTCGCGCGCCGACTGGCGCGTCAGCGAGATGATCGCCCCGACCGTCGCGAACAGGTTCCGCATCCGGTGATGAAGCTCGCGCATCAGCAGGTTGGCGTTTTCCTGCCGGCTTTTCTGTTCGGTGATGTCGACGCTGATCCCGGTCAGCATCGCATCGTCCGCCCGCACGTCCCAGTCGCCGCGCGCCGCGATCCAGCGCACCCCGCGCTCGGGATGGCAGATACGATATTCGGTCGCATAGGGATCGCCGGTGTCGATCGATTCGTCGAGAACGCGGCGCGCCGCCGCGCGGTCGTCGGGATGGACCCGGGCGAAGAATCCCTCGCCGGTCGACAGCGCGGTCTGGAAATCGGCCCCCCACAGCTCGGCGGTCGCGCCGCGCCAGCGCAGCTGGTCGGTGCGCGCATCGAGCTGCCAGGTGGCAATGCACGAGAAATCGAGCGCGCGTTCGAGCATGCGGCGCGCCGCGTCGCGCTCGGCGGCGGTGCGGCGCAGTTCGGCCTCGGCCATGATGATCGCCGCGAAATCGCGCAGCCGGCCGAGCAAACGCGCGTCGAGCGCAGGACGCGACTTGCGATCGACGATGCAAAGCGTACCAAGCGCGACGCCGTTATGGGCCAGCAACGGCACACCGGCATAGAAGCGGATGCCGGGCTCGCCGGTGACGAGCGGATCGTCGCGGAAGCGCGGGTCGAGCGCCGCGTCGGGAACAATCAGCGCCTGCTGGTCGGCGACGACATGACGGCAGAAGCCGATGTCGCTCGGGATTTCGGCGAGGTCGAGCCCGTGCGCCGACTTGAACCATTGCCGGCGGTCGTCGAGCAGCGCGACCAGCGCGATCGGCGCGTCGAACAGGTCGGCGACCAGCTTCGTCACCCGGTCGAAAGCGGGGTCGGGGCCGCTATCGAGAATGTGATATTCGCGCAATGTATCGAGCCGGCGACGTTCGTCGCGCACTGCCTCGCTGTCCCCACCGTCGGCCAATGCCTGTCCCTTGCTGCGATCCGGCGTGTCCGCGCCGTTTGTCACCCCGGGCCGCTTTGCCATGAATCCGGTTCCCAAATCAAAGCCTGGGGGTCCGAAATCGCAAAAAGGTCGCAAATTCACCCGCTTGCGCCGAACCCATGTCGCGTCCCGGCTATGTCTACGCATCGCGACGCGACAAGTTGCAGCGCGGCGCCATGCTTTTTTGCGCGCGAAAAGCGGAACCTGCGCGGGCGAGCCGCGTATGACTCGCTCAAAGAGGGAGCTTCCAACATGCCATTGGGCGAAGAAATCCGTGGGCACCTGCCCTTCCTGCGCCGCTATGCGCGCGCGCTCACCGGCAGCCAGTCGCATGGCGACCATTTCGTCCATACCTTGCTGGAAGTCATCGTCGC
The DNA here is from genome assembly GCF_002953155.1 of Sphingopyxis sp. MG. NCBI lineage: Bacteria > Pseudomonadati > Pseudomonadota > Alphaproteobacteria > Sphingomonadales > Sphingopyxidaceae > Sphingopyxis > Sphingopyxis sp. MG. The sequence continues at coordinate 497,240 of NZ_CP026381.1, read as the reverse complement.
CGCGCCCGACGAAATCCGGTCGGGCCAGGGCATCCGCATCGACCTCTATCGCTGCTTCCACCGCATCTGGGAAAGCGCCTTCATCGAGGATGGCGAGGTCGACGGCGACGCCGCGGAGGACCCGCTCGTTCGCGCCGCCAATCGCCGCCTCGCGCGCATCACGCCGCTGGGGCGCCAGATTCTGCTGCTGACGGCGCTCGAGGGATTTTCGGTCGAAGAGGCGGCGATCGTCACCGGCACCGACGTCGCGACGGTCGAAAGCCTGCTCGACGAAGCGGTCGCCGACCTCGACCGCGAATCGCGCACCTCGGTCCTGATCATCGAGGACGAACCGCTGATCGCGATGGAGCTGGAGCAGATCGTCCGCGACCTCGGCCATCGGGTCGCCGGGATCGCGACGACCCACGACGACGCCGTCGCGGCGTTCGAGCGCAGCGAGGCGGGGCTGGTGCTTGCCGACATCCAGCTTGCCGACGGGTCCTCGGGGATCGATGCGGTGCAGGACATATTGGCGATCGCGCCGGTTCCGGCGATTTTCATCACCGCCTTTCCCGAACGGCTGCTCACCGGCAACCGCATCGAACCGACCTTCCTGATCTCCAAGCCCTTCCGCGAGAATACGGTGCGCGCCGCGATCAGCCAGAGCCTGCTCTTCACGCCGCAACTCGCGGCCTAGGGCGGATCGACATTCAGCTCTGGCGGCCTGCAAATGGCGGCTTTTCGCGCTTCCGGTGCTCACGTGCCATCAGCACGCTGCGCTCCGGGTCGCGAAAAACCACCATTTTCGCCTCGCCATCTTCTGAATGTCGATCCGCCCTAGGAGGGTTCAGCCCCCGGCGGGTCCGTTCGCGGTCAGATCGTCGACCGTGCCCATGATGGCGGCGAAGGCCTCGCTCGCCGGCAGTTCGTCGGTACTGCGCAGCGGCATCTGCCCGCTGTCGAGAATCGCGTGCAGCGCGGCGCGCGCGCGCGACACGCGGCTCTTCATCGTGCCCACCGCCACGCCGCAGATTTCGGCGCCCTCGTCATAGGACAGTCCCCCCGCGCCGATCAGCACCAGCGCCTCGCGCTGATCGACCGGCAGCAGCATCAGCGCGCGCTGCACGTCGGCCAGGTGCAGGCTGTCGTCCTGATCGTCGGGCGCGACCAGCATCCGCTCGGCCGCAAGCTCGTCATAGTCGGCGGTGAATTTCCGGCGCCGCATCTGCGACAGGAAGCAATTGCGCAGGATGACGAAGGCCCAGCTCTTCATGCTCGACGGGCCCGGGACATATTGCGCGCGCGCCTTCCACGCCTTCAGCATCGTTTCCTGCACCAGGTCGTCGGCGAGGTCGGCGTTGCCGCACAGGCTGCGGCCGAAGGCGCGCAGATGCGGCAGCAGCGCCGCCAGCTCGCGCTTGAAACTGGCGTCGTCGAGCGGACCGGTAGCGGCGATGTCGGAGGTGCGGCTCATGGTCGGCGCCGATCGGGACGCAAGAACCGCGCGGAAGAAAAATCATGCATTCCGTCGTTACTTAGCGGGTGGCGACGCCGATGCAAAGCCTATCGCGCCGGTGGCAAATACCTAGGGTCAGGGCCCCTTAATGGCGCGTTCGAGGTTTGAAGCGATTTTGCTCAGGGCGAGGAGGCAAGGCGCAATCGCGAAGCGACGCCGAAATGGCTTCGATCTCGGGCCCGCGCGGCCTTGCGGGTAGCGATGCTACCCGCTGCACCCGCCCAAGCCCGAGATCTTCGCCATTTCGACGCCTCGAACGTGCCATTAAGGGGCCCTGACCCTAAGGTCGGGGCCGCGCCCACGCGGGCCCGTGCCCGCTCACTGTGGTTTTAGGGCAACGCATCTCGTCGCAAAAAATCGGACGCGGGGAACCTGCGGCCCCCTCTGTCGTTGCTTCGGAATGGCAACGCACGGAGAAAACAGGATCAACGGCGCACATGCGCCCGGCCGCGCGGTCGACGCGCCGCGCCGGATGCACGGTGGCTTTCCGGGCACGGGAAGCGACCAGTGGCACCGGACGCTGACGGGCCGCCAGTCGCCCGAGCCAGTCAGCGCCAGGCTGCGCATGATCTATGGCAACATCGTCGCGGAAAGACTGCCCGACGGGATGCTCGATCTCTTGTCCCAGCTCGATCAGAAAAGCCCGACCAAGGAATGACCCGAACCCAAGCTGCGGCGCCATCGCAGGACGACAAGCGTTTGACCGATGGCGAATTCAAGACGCTGCTCGCCGGCGTCATTCCGCACCTGCGCGCCTATGGCCGCAGCCTGTCGGGCAATCCCGACCTCGCCGACGACCTGACGCAGGACACGATGGTCAAGGCCTGGGCCTCGCGCGACCGGTTCGAGCGCGGCACCTCGATCAAGGCGTGGACCTTCGTCATCCTGCGCAACACCTTTCTGTCGCAGATGCGCCGCAACAAGTTTCGCGGCGATTACGACGAACTGGCGGTCGAGCGCACATTGTCCACCCCCGCCTCGCAGGAAGAGGCGAGCGAGATGGCCGATCTGCAGCGCGCGCTGATGGAATTGCCGCAGGACCAGCGCGAGGCGCTGATCCTCGTCGGCGCGGGCGGCCTGTCCTATGAGGAAGCGGCGAGCATCTGCGACTGCGCGCTCGGCACGATGAAGAGCCGGGTTTCGCGGGCGCGCGGCGCGCTCGAGGAGATCATGACGCGCGGCCAGTTCTCGCAGAAGCGCGCCGACGCGCCCCCGGCGAGCGAGGCGATGGATGCGATCATGGACAGCGTCGAAATCATCGCCGCGCGCCGCGAGGAATCGCGGCGCTGACGGACGCCGGGTCCCCGCGAAGACGGGGACCCGGAGCCATGCGAGGACACTCTGGCCTCCGCCTTCCGGAAGCGCGGCTTTTCGACGACTTCGGCGCCAGAGAGCCAGGCCACGGAGCCCCCTCCACTCTCTCCCGCTCGACATTCGGCCGATCGCGCGCCAGACTGCATCCGTCTCCCCAGCCAAGCGAGTATTTGCAATGATGAAGCTTCCAGCCCTCGCCCTTTCCGCCGCGATGATCGTCGCGGCCTGTTCGACCGGCCCGGCGAGCAACGCCGCCGACAATGCGCGGCTCGACGCCTCGGGCGAGCAGCCCGCGGCGCCGCTTGCCGACGCGCCCTTCACCGTCGAGACGGCGGCGGCCTTCGACGAGCCCTGGGCGATGACCTTCTTTCCCGGCGGACGGCAGGCGCTCGTCACCGAACGCGCGGGCAAGCTGAAGCTGTGGCAGGAGGATGGGCCGGTGCTGGACGTCGCGGGCGTTCCGCCGGTCGCCTACGGCGGGCAGGGCGGATTCGGCGACGTGATCCTCGCGCCCGATTTCGCGACCACCGGCATCATCTATCTGAGCTGGGTCGAGGCGGGCGACGGCGACAATTTCGGCGCGGTCGTCGGCACGGCGAAGCTGGTTCAGGGCGACGCACCGCGGCTCGACGGTCTCCGCATCATCTGGAGACAGGACCCCAAGGTGCCGGGCCGCGGCCATTTCTCGCACCGCCTCGCCTTTTCGCCCGACGGCAAGCATCTCTTCATCACCTCCGGCGAGCGGCAGAAGTTCGACCCGGCGCAGGACATGAAGGCCAATCTCGGCAAGGTCGTCCGGCTGAACCCCGACGGCAGCATTCCCGCCGACAATCCCTTTGCCGCGCAGGGCGGCGTCACCGCGCAGATCTGGTCGCTCGGCCACCGCAACCTGCTGGGGCTGACCTTCGACGGCGCCGGGCGGCTGTGGAATCAGGAAATGGGGCCGAAGGGCGGCGACGAGGTCAATCTGGTCGAACGCGGCGCCAACTACGGTTATCCGATCGTGTCGAACGGCGACCATTATGACGGCAAGCCGATCCCCGACCATCCGACCCGCCCCGAATTCGCCGCGCCGAAGCTGTGGTGGAATCCGTCGGTTTCGCCGGGCGGGCTCGCCTGGTACGGCGGCGACCTCTATCCCGGCTGGCAGAACAGCCTGCTGATGGGCGCACTGTCGGGGCAGGGCCTGATCCGCATGCGCGTCGACGGCGACCGGCTGCACAAGGCCGACCGCTGGGATTTCGGCACCCGCATCCGCGAGGTCGAGGTGCGCGAGGACGGCAGCGTCTGGCTGCTCAGCGACGGCAAGGACGGCAAACTGCTGAAGCTGGTCCCGAAGGGCTGATCCCCGCGCGGGCGCATGCCATGATCCGCACCCTGCTCTCGCGCCGCGCCGAATGGCCGGCCCGCGTTCCCGATCCCGACGCGCCGCCGCCGCTCGGCCTGTTGTGGCGCGAGGTCGCGGCGCTGCTGCGCGCGCTGGGCGGGCGCGTCCGCCCGATGCCGCCGGAACCCAACCCCGACAGCCCGTGGCCGCCGGTGATGATCCTTCCCGGCTTCCTCTCCGGCGACTGGTCGACCAAGGGGCTGCGCGCCGACCTGCGCCGCGCGGGTTTTCGCTGCTATGCCTGGGGCCTCGGTTTCAATCGCGGCGCCACCGCCGACATCATCGAGCGGATCGACACGCGCGTCCAGTGGATCATCGACCGCACCGGCCGCGCGCCCGCGCTCGTCGGCTGGAGCCTCGGCGGCATCTATGCCCGCGAATATGCGAAGCATCACCCCGGCCGGGTGGCGCGCGTCGTCACGCTGGGATCGCCCTTTTCGGGCAGCCGCCGCGCCAATCGCGCGTGGCGGCTCTATCACCTGATCGCGCGCCACCCGGTCGACAATCCGCCGATCGACTTCCACCCCGCCCCACGCCCGGCGATGCCGACCTTCGCCCTGTGGTCGGCGCACGACGGGGTGGTCGCGGCGGCGAGCGCGCGCGGCCTGCCGCACGAAAGCGACCGGCAGGTCGAGGTCGATTGCGGCCATATGGGCTTTGCCTATGCCGCCACTTCGGTCGCCGCGATCGCCGCAGCGCTGACCGAAGAGGTCGCGGCGCGCGATCAGCAGACGTCGATCCGGTAGTCGGCGCCCGCGCGCCACGCGAACAGCATACGCCCCGGCCGCCGGCCCGCCTGCCCCGTCGGCACGAAGCCGATCCGGCGCAGCAGCGCTTCGGAGCGCGCATTGCCCGGACGGCATTCGGCGACGATCGTGCCGCCGGGCCACGCCGCCGCCAGATCGCGCACCACCGCCGCGACCGCCTCGCGCGCCAGGCCCCGGCCGCGCGCCGCGGCGGCGAACCAGTATCCGACCTCGTGATCGCGGCCGCGGCGATGCACCCCGATCACGCCGATCAGCGCCGCGCCTTCGCGCACGGCGTGAAAGACGTCATCGCCGCCCGAACGCGCGATCAGCGCGTGGGCATCGGTCTCGGTGAACGGGGTCGAGAGGAAATGCACCTGCTCGGTCACCGACGCATCGGTGATCGCGGCGAGCGCGGGCGCGTCGGCGGCGTCGAGCCGGTCGATGCGGCAGCGCGCGGTGGTCAGGCGGATCAATGTCTCTGTCATCTTGCGGCTTTCCGAAAAGGCGCGCCGTGGCAGAGAGGGTGTGGTTTCGGGATGATGACCAGGCGCCTTCCGACACGGCGGCGATGGTCATGATAGGTGATGCCATGCCGCTCCTTAGGTAAAGGAGCGCCAATAGGCCTTGAAACGTGGAGATCGGTCGCTGGTCATCACGGCGGCGCGTCTACCACCGCCGCGCGCGCCGATCAAGTCGGCTTGACTCGTGTCAATCACGCACTAATTGAAGTTACATGAAACGCGACAGCCGTCTTTCGGGCGTTCTCCACATCTTGCTCCACATGGCGGACGCAGGGGAACCGCGAACGTCCGACCAGCTGGCAAAGGCGATGCGGACCAACCCCGTCGTCGTTCGCCGCCTGCTGGGCGGGCTGCGCGACGCGGGGCTGGTGCATTCGGAGAAAGGGCATGGCGGGGGATGGACGGTCGCGCGAAACCTGGCTGCGATCAGCCTGGCCGACATCTATCGTGCGATCGGCCGTCCGGCGCTGATCGCAATGGGGAATCGCGACGATGCGCCCGACTGCCTCGTCGAACAGGCCGTGAACGCAGCCCTCGAGGCAGGCTTTCGCGAGGCAGAGGCGTTGCTGCTCGCACGGTTCGAACGGGTGACGCTGGCCGCGCTCGCCGACGAATTCCACGCGCGCCTCGCCGCGCTCCCCACTGCCTGCAAGGACCCTGTTCATGGCTGAAGCCATCCAGTATTTCCTCGACCATTTCAAAGACCCCGAAACGGTCGCGCACTATGCCGACGGCCCGCGCCGCTTCGTGCCCGGTATGGACGGCCTCCATCGCATGACCGGGCTGCTGCTGGCCGAGCATGTTCCCGAGCGCGGGCATGTGCTGGCGCTGGGAGCGGGCGGCGGACTGGAGCTCAAGGCGATGGCGGAGGCTCACCCCGGCTGGCGCTTCACCGGCGTCGATCCGGCCGGGCCGATGCTGGCGATGGCCGCGCAGATGCTCGGGCCGAACGCGGCGCGTGCGAATCTGGTCGAGGGTGTCATCGACGATGCCCCCGCCGGTCCCTTCGACGGCGCCACCTGCCTCCTCACCCTGCATTTCCTCGACCGCGACGAACGGATACGCACGGCGGCGGCGGTCCGCGAACGCCTGCGCCCCGGGGCGCCCTTCGTCGTCGCGCACGGCAGCTTCCCCCAGGAACCCGGAGAGCGCGACCGCTGGCTCGACCGCTATGCCGCCTATGCCGTCGCTTCGGGTGCCGACCCCGATGCGACGGCGAAAGGACGCGATGCGGTGGCCCGCCACGTCGCCATGCTGTCGCCCGAAGAGGATGAGGCGGTCCTGCGCGCCGCAGGCTTTTCCGGCGTCGCGCTGTTCTATGCCGCCTTCACCTGGCGCGGCTGGGTCGCTTATGCCTGACGGTCAGAGCGTCCGATACAGGACCAGCGCGTCGACGAACCCGTGCGCCGGGTGGTCGAACGCGCCCGGCAGGCGTCCCACCACCTCGAACCCCAGCCTTTGCCAGAGCCGGACCGCGCGGTCGTTGGAGGAGACGACGAAATTGAACTGCATCGCGCGAAAGCCGCGCGCCCTGGCGCGCTCGACCGAATGATCGCACATCGCCCGCGCGATGCCGCGCCCCGTGGCGGCGGCGGCGGTCATATAGCCGCAATTGCACACATGGGCGCCGCCGCCGGCCTGGTTGGCGCGCAGATAATAGGTGCCGAGCACCGCCCCTTCGACCTCGGCGACGAACACTTCCTTGTCGGCCCCGAACCAATAGGCGAGGGCCTGTTCCTCCCCCATGTCGCGATCGAGCGCATAGGTATCGCCGGCCCGGATCGTCGGCCCGATGATCGCCCAGATGGCGGCCGCGTCGGCCGGGGTGGCGGATCGTATCTGCATGGCCGCCGTGCCTATCGCGCCGCCGCCGCGCCAGCAAGCGCCGCGACGGCTGGACGCGCCCAGCCGGGCGGCATATCCCCGTGGGGCGAGGAGCGCCTGCCATGAGCTATGTCTATCTTTTCATCGCGATCGTGTCGGAGGTCGTCGCAACCTCCTTTCTGAAGGAATCGCACGGCTTCACCCGGCTCGGCCCGTCGCTCGTCACGATCGTCGGCTATGCCGTCGCCTTCTATTGCCTGTCGCTGACGCTGCGCGCGATGCCCACCGGCGTCGCCTATGCGATCTGGTCGGGGGTCGGCATCGTGCTGATCGCGACCGTCGCCTGGCTGTTCCAGGGGCAGAAGCTCGACACGCCCGCGATCGTCGGCATGGCGCTGATCATCGCCGGGGTGATCGTGATGAACGTCTTTTCGGAAAGCCTCGCCCAATAGCGCTGGGACGCTACGCGTCCACCGGCCGCCGCATGACGAAGGTGCCGGGACCGTAAGGACCGTCGGCGCCCGGCGCGGCATAGGCGAAACCCAGGCGCTGCCAATAGGCGTCGGCACCGCCCACCGCGACCAGTTCGATCACCGGCAGACCCGCCGCCCGCGCGAGGTTCAGGACCAGCGCGACCGCCGCCTCCCCTGCCCGCTGGCCGCGCGCCGCGGGCAGAAGCGCGATGTCGTGGAGATAATAGCTGTCGGGGTCCGCCGGGAGAGCACCGAGCGCGGCCCCGAGCTTCGGCGGCGCTCCGAGCCGCCACGGATGGGTGACGAGATAGCCGATCGCCGTCCCTTCGCCCTCGAACCCCCTGCTTTCGAGGATATGGCACCCCTGCGGATAGAGGGCGAGCCGCTCGGCATAGGTCGCCAGCGGTTCGGTGAAGGCGCCGTGCACGGCATCGGACATCGCGGCGACCGCAGGCAGGTCGTCGGCACGCATCGGGCGCCACGTCGCCGTGCCGCCGCTCATGGCGCGTCCAGAAAGGGCGCGACGACAGCGGCCGTCACCCGCAGCGGCCGCCCGCTCGCCTTGTCGAGCAGCGCCCACACCGTCCGCGCGCGAACATGGACCCGCCCATCCGCGCCGGTGAATTCCATGAAACGATCGAACTTCGCGCCCTGCGGCGCATCGGCGACCCACGTCCGCGCGGTGACGCTCTCGCCCGGCCCCAGCGCGCGCAGATAGTCGATCTCGTGCCGCACCACGACCCAGACATAGGCATCCTTGTGGCTCTGCGGCGCCGCGGCATCCCAATGCGCGGTCGCGACCTGCTGAATCCACTGGACCCAGACCGCATTGTTGACATGGCCGAGTTCGTCGATCGTGTCGGGCGTGGCAGTGAGGGAGAGGGTGAAGTCTTTCATCTCGATCCTCGCATGAAAGGGCATCCCCCAATCGTCATGCTGAACTTGTTTCAGCATCCATGGCCTGCGCTTTCGACAAACGCGGCGTTTCGTTCAAAGTCAGGGCCATGGACCCTGAAACAAGTTCAGGGTGACGAGGCGGGAAAGGCCTCCTTCCACAGGCAGAAGGGGGGCGATTTACGCCAGCTCGACCGTCGTCACCATATAGCCCGCGTCGCGCAGCGCCCGGACCAGCTTGTCGAGATGTTCGCGGTCGCGCGCCTCGCACTCGATGTCGGTGATCAAGCCCTTGGCGGGCAGCGTCGTGAAGATGCGCTGGTGATAGATTTCGATGATGTTCACCTGCTCGGCGTTGAACACCTCCATCACCTTGAACAGCGCCCCCGGGCGGTCCTGCAACCGGATGCGCAGCCGCGCGATGCGGCCCGACCGCGCAAGGTCGCGCAGCAGCACGTTGGCGAGCAGCCGCGTGTCGATATTGCCGCCGGTCAGGACGAGTCCGACCTTGCGCCCGGTGAACTCCTCCGGATGCGCAAGCATCGCCGCGAGGCCCGCCGCGCCCGCGCCCTCGACCACCGTCTTCTCGATCTGGAGCAGCAGGCTGACCGCACGCTCCAGATGCCGTTCGGCGACGAGCACGATATCGTCGTTGAGCTCGGCGACGAGGCGACGGGTATAGGTCCCCGGCTCCTTGACCGCGATCCCTTCGGCCAGCGTGTCGCCCTCGCACGCCATGTCGACGCCGTTGAGTTCGGCGTACATCGAGGGATAAAGCTCGGCCTGCACCCCGACGAGGCGGATGTCGTTCTTGATCCCGCGCGCCGCGGTTCCCATGCCGCTGAGCAGTCCGCCGCCGCCGATCGGCACGATCAGCGTATCGAGCTCGGGCACGTCCTCGAGCATTTCGAGCGCCACCGTCCCCTGCCCCGCCGCGGTGTGCGGATGGTCGAACGGGTGGACGAAGGTCAGCCCGCGTTCCTTTTCCAGCTCGCGCGCATGGGCATAGGCGTCGTCGAACTTCTCGCCGAACAGCACGATCTGCGCGCCGTGGCTCGCGGTCTGCGACACCTTCACCTGCGGCGTCGTCTTCGGCATGACGATGGTCACGGGGACACCCAGCCGCTTGCCATGATAGGCCAGACCTTGCGCATGATTGCCCGCCGACGCCGCGATCACCCCGCGCGCCTTCGCCTCTTCGCTGAGCAGCAGCAGCGCGTTCAGCGCGCCGCGTTCCTTGTAGGCGGCGGTGAATTGCAGATTCTCGAACTTCAGCCACACATCGGCGCCGACCAGTTCCGACAGCGTCTGCGACTTCAGCGTCGGCGTGCGAACGACCGCCCCCATAATTCGCCCCGCCGCCGCGCGCACGTCGTCGAGCGTGATCGCCGAGAAATCGGCTGCGGAGGTCAGGGTGAGTTGATCGGTCATAGCGCTGCGCCCTAACCCCATCTGGCGCGCCACGCAAACCATGGTTATGGACCGGTGCATGAGCGAACGGACATTGCGCGTCACATTCATCGGCACCGGCGTCATGGGCGGACCGATGGCGGGGCATCTCGTCAGGGCGGGGCACAGCGTCACCGTCTACAACCGGACAAGGGCCAAGGCCGATGCATGGGCGGCGCATTACGGCGGCACCGCGGCGGCGACTCCCGCCGAGGCGGCGCGCGATGCCGACGTCGTCCTGTCCTGCGTCGGCAACGACGACGACCTCGCGCAGGTGACGCTCGGCAGCGACGGCGCCTTCGCGGCGATGCGCCGGGGCGCACTGTTCGTCGACCACACCACCGTTTCGGCACGCATTGCCCGCCGGCTTGCCGCGGAGGCCGAGGGACTCGGGTTGATGAGCCTTGACGCCCCGGTGTCGGGCGGCGAGTCGGGCGCGCAGGCGGGAACGCTGTCGATCATGTGCGGCGGATCGCCCGAGGCCTTTGCCGCCGCCGAGCCGGTGATGCGCGCCTATGCCGGGCGCATCGTCCACATCGGCGGTCCCGGCGCGGGGCAGACGACGAAAATGGTCAACCAGATCGCGATCGCCGGCGCCATCCAGGGCGTGTCGGAGGCGCTGCGCTTCGCGCAGGCGTCACAGCTCGACACCGACAAGGTGTTCGAGGCGGTATCGGGCGGCGCGGCGGCAAGCTGGCAGATGCTCAATCGCTGGGGCACGATGGCGAAGGACGAATTCGATTTCGGCTTCGCGGTCGACTGGATGCGCAAGGACCTCGGCCTCGCGCTGGAAGAGGCGCGCGCCAATGGCGCGACCCTGCCGGTCGCCAGCCTGGTCGATCAATTCTATGCCGATGTGCAAAAGGCCGGTGGCGGGCGAAAGGACACCAGTTCGCTGGTGACGCGGTTGCCGAAGTGAGAGGTCAAGGGAAACATCCTCTCCCGCAAGCGGAAGGGGCGGCCAAACTCGGTCCGGCGAAGCCGGGTCCGGTTGCCGGCCGGCTGCGCCGCCTGCCCACCCCGCTGCGACTAGCGAGCAAGCTCGCAAGTCTCGCTGCCCCTCCCGCTTGCGGGAGGGGGTTACTGATGCTCGCCGCTTCGACTCTCGCCGCCCCGGCCCACGCCGACACGCTGGTCGACAATGTCAACGGCATCACACTCGACCAGCAGGGCAAGGTCGTGCACTTCACCGGGCTCGTCATCGACAATGACGGCAAGGTGAAGCAGTTGCTCGACCGCAAGGACAAGCGGCCCGAGCGACCCGATTTCAAGGAGGACGGCAAGGGCCGCACGCTGATTCCCGGGCTGATCGACGCGCACGGCCATGTCATGGGGCTCGGCCTTTCGCTGATGACGCTCGACCTGTCGGAAACGCGCTCGCTCGACGAAGCGCTTGCCGCGATCCGCAAATATGCCGCCGCCAATCCCGACATGCCGTGGATCATCGGGCGCGGGTGGAATCAGGAGAAATGGGGTCTCGGCCGCTTTCCGACCGCCGCCGACATCGACGCGGTGGAAGCTGCCCGCCCGGTCTGGCTCGAACGCGTCGACGGCCATGCCGGCTGGGCGAACAGCGCCGCGATGGCGGCGGCGAAGATCACCGCCGCCACGAAAGCGCCCGAGGGCGGGCGCATCGAGATGGCGGGCGGCAAGCCGAGCGGCGTGTTCGTCGACGCGGCGGCGGCGCTGATCGACGCCGCGCGGCCGAAGCCGCTGGCGCGCGACCTCGACCGCGCCTTCCTGCTCGCGCAGGCGAAGCTGATCGAACAGGGGATCACCGCGATCGCCGACATGGGCACGACGATCGAGGACTGGCAGGCCTATCGCCGCGCCGGCGACCGCAGACAGCTGACGGTTCGCATCCTCTCCTATGGCCATGATGTCGGCGACATGGCGCTGATCGCGGGGCCCGAACCGACGCCGTGGCTCTATGACGACCGGCTGCGCATGGTCGGGGTGAAGCTGTATCTCGACGGCGCGCTCGGCTCGCGCGGGGCGTGGCTCAAGGCGCCCTATGCCGACGCGCCGGGGCAGAAGGGGCTGCCGCTGCTCACCCCCGCGCAGCTCCGCAACAAGATGGTGCGCGCCTCGATGGACCGGTTCCAGGTCGCGATCCACGCGATCGGCGACGCCGCCAATGCCGAGGCGCTCGACGCGATCGCCGACCTCAACGCCGACCTGCCCGGCGAGCGCCGCTGGCGCATCGAGCATGCGCAGATCGTCGATCCCGCCGATATCCCGCGCTTCAAGCAGCTCGGCGTCATCGCCTCGATGCAGCCGATCCACCAGCCGTCGGACCGGCTGATGGCCGAGGCGCGGCTGGGGCCCGAACGGCTGAAGGGCGCCTATGCCTGGCGCAGCCTGGAGAATGCCGGGGTCCGCCTCGCCTTCGGGTCCGACGTGCCGGTCGAAAGCGCGAACCCCTTCCCCGGCATCGCCGCCGCCATCTCGCGCACCGATGTCGCGGGCCAGCCCTTCGGCGGCTGGCACCCCGAGGAAGCGGTGAGCCGCGAGAGCGCGCTCGACGGCTTCACCCGTACCGCCGCCTATGCCGCCTTCGCCGAGGACCGGCTGGGGACGTTGATGCCCGGAATGCGCGCCGATTTCCTGATCGTCGACAGCGATCCGCTGCTCGCCAGTCCCGACGAGATCCGCCGCATGACCCCGCTCGAAACCTGGATCGGCGGGTCGCGCTATTACCGGAAGAAGGGCGGCTGATGGATCGCCGCCGCCTGCTCGGCGCGCTCGCCGCGGTTCCGACGGCGCTCGCGCTCGGCGCGGCGGCGAAGAAGGAGCCGCGCGCGTCGCGCCGGCGCAAGGGTGCGAAGGCGCCCGAAAAGCATGTCGATGTCGCGGTCGTCGGCGCCGGCGCGATCGGCGCCTGGACCGCGTGGCACCTCGTGCGGCAGGGACGCAGCGTCCGCCTGTTCGACGCCTATGGCGCGGGCAACGGCCGGGCCGCGTCGAACCTGCCGACGATGCTGCTCGACCCGGTGCAGAACGGCGACGCGCTCTATGCCGGGCTGGTCGAGGACAGCATCGAGGCGTGGCAGCGCCTGTCCGACAGCGCCAGCCTGCCGATCGTGACGCGATGCGAAACCGTGACGACGCAGGCCGCCGCGGCCGAGGCGGCCGGCGAACCGCGCGGGGCCGACCGGCTCGCCGGCGACCGGCTGCGCCACCGCTTCACCCAGATCGCGTGGCGCGCGGACGAAAGCGCGCTGCTCGCCGAAAAGGCGGCGATGATCGCCGGGCGGCGCGGGGTGTTCGAAACCATCCTCGACGCGCAGGTCGAGCCCGAGACCGTCGTCATGCCCGCGCCGCTGCGCGACAAACGGCGCGACCTCTATGTGCTGCCCGACGGCGGCACCGCCGAAAGCATCGTCTATGCGAGCGGCGCCTGGCTGACCGAGCTGTTCCCCCAGATCCTGACCCCGCAGCGGCTGTCGGCAGTCCGGCATCAGCTTTTCCATTTCGGCGCCGGCCAGGGCGACACGCAGTTCCGTCCGCCCGCGATGCCCGCGCTGGTCGACCGCGCCTATGGCTTCACCCTGCTCCCCGACGTCGAGGGGGTGGGGCTGCGCTGCTGGAAGGGGATGCCCGACGCCACCGTCCACCCCGACAGCTTCGACCGCCGCGCCGATGAACGCGCGCTGGCGGAGGTCCGGCAATGGCTGACCGGCCGCCTGCCGCGGCTGGCCGACGCGCCGGTCGTCGCGAGCGCGGCGGCGCACGATTGCCGCACCCTGACCGGCGACCTGCTGCTCGACCGGCTGCCGGACCAGCCGCGCGCGTGGCTGGTCGGCGGCGGCGCCGGCCGCGCTTTCGCGCTCGCCCCGGCGATCGGCGCGCGCGTCGCCGCGCATGTCGGGGATGCCGCGCGCCCTATCGAACCACGCTGGGCGCTGACGCGGCTGACGGGTGGGCTCACAGGATAGGTCTTTTCCGTTTGTCCTGAGCTTGTCGAAGGGCCGTATTTTCCTTCATAGGTTGCAAGGAAGGACTGTCCTTCGACAGGCTCAGGACGAACGGGGGATAGGGTGCGCCTCACCGACTGCCACAATATCGACGATTTCCGCGCGCTGGCGAAGCGGCGCCTGCCGTGGCCGGTGTTCGATTACATCGACGGCGCCGCCGACGACGAGGTGACGCGCCGCCGCAACCGCGATGCCTTCGATCGCTGCGACCTGATCCCCCGCGTGCTGACCGGCGTGGAGACCGTCGACATGCGCACGACATTGTTCGGGCGCGAGGTCGCGATGCCGCTGTTCCTGTCGCCGACCGCGCTCCAGCGGCTGTTCCACTGGCAGGGCGAGCGCGCGGTGCTGCGCGCTGCCGCCGACGCGGGCACCGTCGCGGGCATCTCCAGCCTCGCGACGATCGGCCTCGCGGAGGCGGGCGCGCTGACCGGCGGCCCCAAGCTGTTCCAGCTTTATGTCCATCATGATGAGGGGCTGAACCGCGCGATGCTCGACGCGGCGCGCGCGGCGCGCTTCGACGCGGTCGCGCTGACGGTCGACACGATCGTCGGCGGCAATCGCGAGCGCTGCCTGCGCTCGGGCTTCACCTCTCCCCCGCGCTTCACCGCGCGCAACATGCTCAGCTATGCGATCAAGCCGGGCTGGGGCCTCAACTATGTCTGCCGCGAGAAGTTCAGCCTGCCCAACCTCGCCACGCACGTCTCCGAAGGGTCGAGCGTTCCCCGGTCGGTCGCCGAATATTTCACCACGATGCTCGACCAGAGCCTCGACTGGCGGCGCGCCGAGGCGATCCGCAAGCAATGGGACGGTCCCTTCTGCCTGAAGGGCATCGTCGCGGTCGAGGATGCCCGGCGCGCGGTCGACATCGGCGCCACCGCGATCATGGTGTCGAACCATGGCGGGCGCCAGCTCGACGGCAGCATTGCGCCCTTCGACGCGCTCGCCGACATCGTCGACGCGGTCGGCGACAAGGTCGAGGTGATCTGCGACGGCGGCATTACCCGCGGCACCCACGTGCTGAAGGCGCTATCGGTCGGGGCGAAAGCCTGTTCGGGCGGCCGCCTCTATCTCTATGCGCTCGCCGCCGCGGGCGAGACCGGGGTGACGCGCGCGGTCGCGCTGCTCCGCGCCGAGATCGAGCGCGGGATGAAGCTGATGGGCGCGAAAAGCCTCGCCGACCTGTCGCGCGGCAACCTGCGCTGGCGCTGAATCCAGCGAACGGGGCGGCCGCCGGAAGCCGCCCCGCCGCATCTCAGAACGACACGCCGAGCGTGAAGATCACCGCGCCGTCGGCGCCCACCGCCTCCTTGAACCCCAGCGCCTTGGGCGCGTCGGTGTTGACATAGGCGATGCTGCCCGTCAGCGCCTTCCAGCTCGCTTCGATGCCGACCGAATAATCGACGACATCGCCGTCGGCGCCGCCCAGGAAGCTGTCGCTCTTCGCGTAACCGACATGGCCTTTCAACGTGAAGGGCGTGTTCGGGATGGCGAGCCCGGCGTCGGTGTAGAGATAGACGCCGCTGGCATCGCCCAGCGAGTCCTGGCCGCCCGGCGCCCACGCGATTCCGGTCTTGATCGATGCGTGGCCAAGGTCGCCCGACACCGCGAAATAGGGCTCGATCACCGACGTGTTCGAGGTGCCGGGATACAGATAGAGCGTCGCGCCGATATCGGCGGTCAGCCCCGGCGCCACCTCCTTCGCATAGCCGGCGAAGACGTCGATCTCGGTCCCGTTCGCGAAGCCGATGCTCGACCCCCAGGTGCCGACATAGAGGCCGCTGTCGTGGCCGATGCTGAAACCGCCCTGGATCGCCGCCTCTTCGTTCGACTGGCTGAAGCCGCGGAAGCGATAGTCGCTGACGACGGTGGCATTGCCCGAAATGGTGATGCCGTCGTCCGAAGCCTCCTGCGCGAAAGCGGTGGCCGGCACGGCGGACAGGACAAGGAGCATGCAGGCGCATGCGCGAGAGAGATTTGTCATGGGTTGATCCTCGAAAGTTGAATGGATCGTCCCTGCCTGCTGCGCGGCGGCCGGCCTCTGTCAGGGCCGGTCCTTCCGCACAGGCTTTGTGTCGGTCAAAATGCTGCGGCGCACAAACAAAAAATGCATCGGCGCGCGCTTGGCTTTGCCATGCGACAAATCGGCAACAGTTGCCGACACCGGAGTTGCGAGAGAGGCCCCGAAGAGAAGAGTCGGAGCGGAGGCCGTGCGCCCTCCGCAAAAAGGCTTTCCTATTGTATCGCCGCGCGCCAGCCTCTCCCCATATCCTTCGCTGAACAAATCTGCCCCCTCCCGCTTGCGGGAGGAGCAGCGAGGCTTGCGAACTCGTTCGCTCGACTCTGATGACTTTGGATTGACCTACTTCGTCATTGCGAGCGGAGCGAAGCAATCCAGAGCGGTTTATGCCTGCTCTGGATTGCCGCGCGGCTTCGCCGCTCGCAATGACGATTCCATTCGATGTCATCACGGTCTAGCCGCAACAGGCGGGCAGATGCGACGCCGCCAGCCCATGAGCGGCGGTTCCGCATCATGCCATCGCTAAAAGGATACCCCCAGCGACAGCACCACGCCCGCGTCATAATATTTGTCGATCGCCTTCACCCCGGTCTTGGGAATGTCGGTATCGACATATTTGATCCCCGCGGTGATCGGGCCGAAGCTCGCCGATGCACCGATCGACCAGTCCCAATAATGCCCCCCCGGCGCGAATGCCCCGAGCGCGCCGTCGGTATAGCCGACCGATCCCGACAGCGTGACCGGCGTCGTCGGGATGCCCGCCGCGAGGTCGAACCGCAGATAGAGATTGTCGTCGTTGCCGAGCGCGGCCTGGCTCCACGCATAGCCGAGCGTGCCCGTCGCCTCGACCGGCCCCAGCGTGTGCGACAACCGGCCGATCGCCTCCACATAGTCCGACGGCCCCGCCGCCTTGCGTCCGTCGGGATACCAGTAATAGGTCAGCCCGACGTCGACTTCGGTCCCCGACGCGATCTCGGTCGCATAGCCGCCGTAGATATTGGCCTCGATCTCGCCATAGGTCGGCGTGTCCTCGATATTCGATCCCCAGGCGCCGATATAGAGGCCGCTGTCGTGGCTGATCGTGACGCTCGGCTGGATCGCGACGTCGCCGCCCGATTCCGACAGGCCGCGAAACCGATAATCGGAGACGAGATCGACGCTGCCCGAAACGGCGATCGGGCCGACACCGATACCGCGGTCCTGCGCGAGAGCCGGCGTCGCGAAGGCGGCCAGAGCGATGAACGCAGTAGCGCCGAACGCGGCCAGGCCTGCTGTGCGGTGTCGTGTCATGGATGTCCCTTTTTTTCGATTATCGCCTGTTCCGTCCCTTCGGCGGCGCCGAAAGAGCCGCTTTTCCGGCGCGGCACAAGGTGCAACCGGCCGCGCCGGTCGCGGATCGCGCCCGGCTGTGTCTTTCGCGTCACAGCGCCGTCCTCTTCCACGAGCCTTTGC
Organism: Sphingopyxis sp. MG; assembly: GCF_002953155.1. Classification (NCBI taxonomy): domain Bacteria; kingdom Pseudomonadati; phylum Pseudomonadota; class Alphaproteobacteria; order Sphingomonadales; family Sphingopyxidaceae; genus Sphingopyxis; species Sphingopyxis sp. MG. The sequence continues at coordinate 479,685 of NZ_CP026381.1, read as the reverse complement.
CAAGCGGGCGCCGGAGGGCTAAGGAGCGGCAGCCCCTCCACTATCGAGCAACAGCCATGAGCGATCATAATCCCGGCCTGCGTCCCTGGCGCGACATCGCGCGGCGCGCGTGTCGGCAGATCATGGTCGGCACCGTCCCCGTCGGGGGCGACGCGCCGATCACCGTGCAGACGATGACCAACACGCTGACCAGCGACGCGGTGGCGACGATCGACCAGATCCGCCGCTGCGAAGAGGCGGGCGCCGACCTGATCCGCGTGTCCTGCCCCGACACCGACTCGACCGCGGCGCTGGGCCAGATCGTCCGCGCCTCGCGCATCCCGATCGTCGCCGACATCCATTTCCACTACAAGCGCGCGCTCGAGGCCGCCGACGCGGGCGCGGCGTGTCTGCGCATCAACCCCGGCAACATCGGATCGTCGGAACGCGTCGGCGAGGTCGTGCGCGCCGCCAAGGCGAACGGCTGCGCGATCCGCATCGGCGTCAACGCCGGCAGCCTGGAAAAGGACCTGCTCGAAAAATATGGCGAGCCCTGCCCCGAGGCGCTCGTCGAAAGCGCGCTCGACCATATCAAGCTGCTCCAGGACCATGATTTCCACGAATATAAGGTCGCGGTGAAGGCAAGCGACGTCTTCCTTGCCGTCGCATCCTATATGCAGCTTGCCGAAGCGGTCGACTGTCCGCTGCACCTCGGCATCACCGAGGCGGGCGGGCTGATCGGTGGCACGGTGAAAAGCGCGCTCGGGATCGGCAACCTGCTGTGGGCGGGCATCGGCGACACGATCCGCGTCAGCCTGTCGGCCGAACCCGAGGAAGAGGTGCGCGTCGGCTATGAAATCCTGAAATCGCTGGGCCTGCGCACCCGCGGCGTGCGCGTCGTGTCCTGTCCCAGCTGCGCGCGGCAGGGCTTCGACGTCATCCGCACCGTGCAGAAGCTCGAAGAGGCGCTCCAGCACATCAAGACCCCGATGTCGCTGTCGGTCCTCGGCTGCGTCGTCAACGGGCCGGGAGAGGCGCGCGAGACCGACATCGGCATCACCGGCGGCGGCCACGGCAAACATATGGTCTACCTGTCGGGCGTCACCGACCACCATGTCGAAGACGCCGACATGATCGCGCACATCGTCCAGCTCGTCGAAGCGAAGGCGGCGGAGATCGAGGCGGGCAGCTCGGTGAGCATGGACAAGCTGCACGGCAAGGCGGCGTAGGTCTCTTGTTGCTATTTGGGTCCCGTGATACCTTGATATACCCAAGGAGCACATCATGTCCTATCATGCCAAGCTGATCAAGGGCGGCAAGATCGTCATTCCCGCGGAACTGCGCCGCGAACTGGGATTGAAGGACGGCGATCAACTGGTCATCGAGCGGATGGGCGGCAGCCTGACGATCAAGACCTATGCACAGATGGTGCGCGAGGTGCAGGCGGAGATCAAGCGGCTGGTCGGCCCCTATGAGGGATCGCTGGTCGACGAATTGATCGCCGATCGGCGAGCGGAGGCGGCGGCCGAAGATCGCCGGCCATGACCACCGTCCTCGATGCATCGGCCATCCTCGCGCTTCTTCTGGACGAGACGGGCAGCAATATCGTGCTGGATCAACTCGCCGATGCCCACCTGTCGACCGTCAACATGAGCGAAGCGATCGCCAAACTGGCCGAACGCGGAATCGGGACCGGGCAAGTGCGCCGGCAAATCGAACGGCTGGAGCTTCATATCCATGATTTCGACGCCGATCAGGCCGAACGTGCAGCCGCACTGCGGCCGCTCACGAAGCCGTTCGGCCTGTCGCTCGGCGACCGCGCCTGCCTTGCATTGGCTCAGCGCCTCGGGGTTCCGGTTCTGACCTCGGACCGCCGCATGGCAGACGCGGCCCCGGCCGCCGATCTTCAAATCGACACGATCCGGTAACCTATGACCCTTTCGATCCGTCCCGCAAAACCCGCGGACCTGCCGCTGATCGCCGCGCTCATCCGCGCGCTCGCCGATTATGAAAAGCTCGCCGACGAAGTGCGCTTCGACGAAGCGACGCTCGGCGAGCATCTCTTCGGCCCGCATCCGCATGCCGAGGTGGTGATCGGCGAAGTCGACGGACAGCCGCAGGGTTTTGCGCTTTTCTTCCACAATTTCTCGACTTTCGAAGGAAAGCCCGGCCTTTATCTCGAAGACCTGTTCGTCCGCCCGGAGGCGCGCGGAGCGGGGCTCGGCAAGGCGCTGCTCGCGCATCTGGCAAAGCTTTGCGTCGCGCGCGGCTGCGCACGGCTCGAATGGTCGGTGCTCGACTGGAACGCACCGGCCATCGGCTTTTACGAAAGCCTCGGCGCGCGGATGATGGACGAATGGACGGTGATGCGCGTCGACGGCGCCGCGCTCCCGGCACTCGCGGCGGCGTGAGGCCGGAGTCGGCGCGGGCGCCCTACCGATAGGCCTCGGCCATCCGCTCGGCGCGGCCGCGGTCGAGCGACAGCAGCACCAGGTCGTGCAGCGCGCCGTCGGCGTCGCGGACATGATCGCGCAGCAACGCCTCGGCGCGAAAGCCCGCTTCCTCGAACAGGGTGATCGCACCGCGCTGATCGGGGGTCATGTAGGCGACCAGCTTGGCCGCGCCGCGCTCGCCGGCCAGCACGATGCAGCGGTCGAGAAGCTGCCGCCCCAACCCGCGTCCGCGCCATTCGGGCGCGACGAGCAGCCGCACCTCGGCGACGTGCGGCGACCAGCCGAGCGGATCGGCGAGCAGCGCCGCCGTCGCGACCACCTGTTCCCCGTCGGTCGCGACGAGGCTTGGCATCGTGTCGCCCGCCGCCGCCGCCAGCCACGCCGACACGACCCGCTCGTTGCGGATGTCGCGTGCCAGGAACAGCAGGTCGTGCGCGGGCACCGCCGCGGCGAAGCGCAGGATGGCCGGGCCGTCGCCGGGCTCCAGTTCGCGGATCGTCGCTTCGCTCATACGCTTTTCTCGCCCAGCCATTCGTCGACCATCGGCCACATGCGGCGCACCGCATTGGCGCCGGCGATCAGGCTGACATGCCCGCCCTTCAATTCCACCTGGTTCTTCTCCTGCGAACCTACCATCTCGATCAGCGGCGCCGATGCCGGCGGCGGCACGATATGATCGTGCTGCGCGGTGATGTGCAGATAGGGCGCGGCGATCGCGCCGAGGTCGACCGGCCGCCCCGCGACCGTCATCGTCCCCGCCATCAGCGCATTGTCCCACATCAGCTTCTTGGTCATGTCGCGGAAATATTCGCCGGGAAGCGGCAGCGCATCCATGCCCCAGCGGTCGAACATCCGGTGCGCCTTGACGAATTCATCGTCCCACAGATTGTCGTAGAGCCGGATATTGCCCGCGACCCGCTGCGCCGGGCGCAGCATCTCGAAACTGGTCATGATCAGGTCGCTCGGCACGTTGCCGACCGTATCGACCAGCCGGTCGACGTCGAAGAAGCTCTTGTCGGACCACGCCTGGAACTGCGGCATATGGCGAAAGTCGACCGGCGTCGTGAAGGTGACGAGGTTCGCCGGACCCGCCGCCCCGGCGGTTGCCGCCCACAGCAGCGACAACAGCCCGCCGGCGCAATAGCCGACGACGCTGACGTCCGATTCGCCCGTCACCGCGCGGACGCGCTGCACCGCACTCGGCAGGAAATCGAGCACATAGTCGGCGATCCCGACCGTTTTCTCCTCGGGACGCGGGGCGTCCCAGTCGACCATGAAGACGTCGTAACCCGCCTTCAGCAGGAACTCGACGAAGCTCTGCCCCGGCGCCATGTCGAAGATATAGCCGCGGTTGGTCGGCGCCATCACCAGCATCAGCGGCATGCGGTAGATCTCGTCGACCAATGGGCGGTAGTGATAGAGGCGAAAGGTGCCACGCGAAATCAGCACGTCCTTGCCGCTGCTCCCCACGACCGGCGCGGGGGAGCCAAGATATTCGACTCCCTTGATATTGCGCAGCATCGCGCGCTCGAACTCGCGCCGCGCGGCGGCAAAGGGGTCCGCGTCGGCCTGCGCCGCGGCCCCGCCGGTCATTTCGTCTTACCGGGCTTGCGCGTCCGGGCGGGCTTCAGCGTCCCGTCGGCAGGCTGGCCGCCGCTTGCGAGCAGCGTCTCGATGCGCGCCACCGCCGCCTCGATCGCGCCGATCCGCGCGCCCAGATCCTCGATATCGGCCTTGCTCGGCATCTGGATCGCGTCGAGCGCCTTCAGCATGCCGTCCTTCATCTGCGCCTGCATCGCGACCTTGGCGTTGTTCAGGCCGTTCATCGCCTGCGCCGCCTCTTTCTGCTGGAGGAACTTGGCGCCGAACTCGTTCGCCATCTTTTCCCAATTGCCCAGCATGTCGCGATAGGCATCCATGAAGTCCTGCGGTCCCTTGGTCGCCATGCTTCACCTTCTTCCCGTCATGTTTCGGAGAAGAAGGTTGCACAAGATCGCGCCGCTGTCACGCGCCGCGCTGCAGTCCGATCAGCGGCCGCAGCCAGCCGACGCGCCGCCCGCCGAGATAGAAGGCCCAGCAGCCGGCGACGGTCGCCGCGACCAGCAGCATGAAGAGCGGGAGCGCCGCGACACCGGCCCGGATCAGATACCAGCCCGCGACGACGATGATCGTCTGATGGATGATGTAGAAGGGAAAGACCGCCTCGGCGAGCGGCGCGCGCCAGCGATGGTCGCGGTTCCACCAGCGGTCCGCGATGCCGACCAGCGCGACGATCGCGGCCCAACCCTGCGCCTGCCGCGCGCCATGGAACGCCATGTCCGCCCATGCGGGCCCGCCCTCCGGCCACGCGCATGCGATCCAGACGATCGGTACGAAGGCGAAGACGGCCAGTATCGCCGCTCCGGTCCGACAACAGGCGATCGCGTCGAACAGGACCGGACGCGCGCGAAGCAGCCACCCGACCGCGAACGCGATCAGGTAATGGAGATGCACCGGCCCGTCATCGACGAGCGCGTGGGTTTCGCGATGGTCCGGAAAGGCGGCGTAGACAAGGAGCCAGCCGGCCATCGGCAGCAGCAGGATATTCCAGCCGCCGAGCCGCCTCGCCGCGCCATCGGCGACCAGCACCCATAGCCAGGACGGCACGATGGCAAACAACAGGTCGGCGAGCATCGTATAGACCCACAGATAGACGACGAACCACAGATGCTGCCACGTCGGCAGGACGATGCCGTCCAGCGTTCCGAAGCGAAAATAATCGTGCAGCCAGAAATGGAGCAGGCCGTGCGCATAGCCATGCTGCCCGATCAGTTCGATCCACGGCTGCGGCGGTATGACGACGAGGATGCCGAACGCGAGCGGGATCAACAGGCGCGCGCTTCGTGCCCGTGCAAAGTCCCCCGCCCCGCCAAGCTTCACCAGCAGCGCCGCGCTGGCATATCCCGAAACGAGGAACAGCAGCGGCAGCCGCCAGCCGTTGGTGGCAAGCATGGGAATCGCAACCCAATCGATCGTCGGCTCGCTCTTGACGTGCCAACCCCATGGCACGAAGACCATGCCGATATGATAGAGGATCAGCAGCGCGAACGCCCCGATCCGCAGCCAGTCCATGCCAAGATGCCGTATCGCTCCGGCCACGCCGAATCTCCTTTGCCCGGTTTCGCGAGGACGGCTACGTCAGGGCCGGACAGAGCCGCGACCGGCGCGGGACCAGCGGCGGAGGGAGCGTGACCGAAGGAACAGCGCCTGGGACCAACGGCGGCGGAGCCGGGACGAATCGCATCAGCCCGCGTCGGTTGACGATCCTGCTCGTCGGCGCGCTTTTCGCTTACGGCCTCATCCGCATCACCTCGAACGTCTATTCCTATCTCGCCGAGCGCCATGCCTTCGGCCGCGACGTGCCGGCATCGACGGCCTGGGCCTATGAGGGCACCAGCCTCGTCGCCTGGACGATGATGATCCTGCTCTGCTGGTTCGGTGTCCGCTTCATCCGTCCGCCGCGCTTCGGCTGGATCGCGACGATCGCGATCCACGCCGCGCTCGCTCTGCCCGTTTCGCTCGCCCATATCGCGCTGATGGTGGGGCTGCGCATGGTCGTCTGGTGGCTTGCCGGTAGCAGCTATGCGTTCGAATCGCCCGATGGATCGCCGATCCTCTATGAACTGCGCAAGGACGCGGCGACCTATGCCGAACTGATCCTGCTCATCTTTCTGATGCAGTGGCTGATCGCGCGCCACGCCGCGCCCTCCACGCCGGTCGAAGCATCGCGGACGCTGACCGTGAGCGATGGATCGGTCGCGCACCGCCTTCCGGTCGCCGAGATCGGCCATATCGCCGCCGCGGGCAATTATGTCGAGATCGCATGGCGCGGGCGCCGCCTGCTCCATCGCGCGACGCTGAGTGCGGTCGAGACCGAATTGGCCGGCGCCGGCTTCGTGCGCATCCACAGGAGCCGCCTCGTCCGCAAGGACGCGGTGCGCCGCGTCGTCACCCACAGGAGCGGCGATTTCGACGTCGAACTGGCGGACGGCGAGATGCTGCGCGGCAGCCGCCGATATCGCCCCCGCATCGAAGGCTGAACGCGGTCGCTGCGCCTAGAGTGGATTCGGTTTTGATGGAATCAAAACCGGCACTCTGGATTCTTGTTTTACCGTGTTTTCCGAGTCGTCAGGTGATTCCACCTGACTTGAAAACACTCTATCGCGCCTGCCCGCAGGTGACGGAACCGCTGCCGATATTGCGCACCGTGCAGGTCGGTCGGCCAAGCACGACGGTCCGCCCGATCCCGCGTGCCGTGATCGTCGCGGATTTTTCGGCCCGCAGGACATGGTCCCCCGCCCCTTCGCTGTCGCTGGTCCATTCGCCCGCCACCAGCGCCCCGGCGTCGAGGCTGCCGGCCCCCGACAGCGTCGCCTGCGCCTGTTTGACAGAACCCGCGAGCGTCATCGCGCCGTTGCCGATCATCGCAACCGACAGCCGGTCGCCGACCACCTCGCCCACCCGGATCTCGCCGGGGCCGCGCAGACCGATGCTCACGCGCGTTCCCTTCAGCCGGTCGATGTGCAGCGCGCCCGCGCCGCCCAGCATGGCCGACCGCAAATTGACGGCATTGACGCGGACCGTCACCGGCGCCTGCGGTTTCGTCCGGCGCTCGTCGCCCGCGAACCGGCGCTCGCCGATCACCAGGCGCCCGTCACGCGTTTCGAGGCTGACGCGATCGAGCGCCTCGGGCGTCCCGATCGCGACCGCGCCGACCGGCGCCCGCGTCGTCACCTCGACGATGAAATCGGCATCGACCTCTATCGCCTCGAAACTGGTGAGGCCAAAGCGCTTCTCCGCGCTTGCCGCGGGTCCGGCGAAGAGGATGGCGGCAGCCGCAAGCGCGGCCCATCGCGAGGCGCTGGTCATACCGCCGCCTTAACCGTTCCGCGCGGGCCGCGCCAGCGGGCGCGTCACCTGCAGGTGACGGTGCCCGATCCCATCTTGCGCGTCGAACAGGTCGCGCCGCCGGTCAGCGTCACGTCGCCCGAACCGAGGACGCGGACGTCGGCCTTGCCGGTCGCCTGCGTCTCGACATTGCCCGACCCCGTGACCGAGACGGCCAGCGTCGTCGCGACCAGCCCGTCGGCATCGACGTCGCCCGATCCGGTCACGCTGATGTCGCCCGCGTCGATCGTGCCATTGTCGATATCGATATCGCCGGACCCCGACACGGTGATGTCGGCGCGCTTGCCGGTAAGCTTCGCGATCTTGAGGTCGCCCGACCCGGTCAGCACCGCCGCGACCTTATCGCCCGCGACCGCGTCGGCGTCGATCGAACCCGACCCGGTCAGCCGCACGGTGTCGAGTTTCGGCATGGTGATCGCGATCTCGACACCGCGATGGCGGCCACCGCCGAGACTGAAGCCCTCGCGCTTGCGGCCGATCGACAGCAGCGCTCCGTCGAGCGTGATGTCGAGTTCGTCGATCTCCGCCTGCGGCCCCCTGGCTGCGATCGAAAAATTGTCGCCCTGACGGATCGTGACGTCGTCAGGGCCTGCGACCTGGACGCCGGTGAAGCCGGTGAGGGTGAAATTCTGCGTCGTTTGCGGTCCCGCATCGGCGGCGCGGTCGGCATCGCCGCGGGTCTCGCTGCGGTCGCCGCGATCGCCGCGATCGGCGCCGCTGCAGCCCGTCGCGGTCATCGCCAGCGCCAGCGGGAGGAAGGCCATCGTCCAGTTGCGCATCGCATATCTCCTTCGTGTGTTATGGTTATAATACACGAAGGAGGGACTGTCCAGCACGACCGGCGCCGCGCCATCTTGTCGCCACCTTCGCGGTGCAAAGGGATGGCTTCCCTTCCCCGAGAGTATGGACGATGAGCGTAGCCTTTCGGCGCGAGAGCGACGACGAACATAAGGAACCGACCTTCGAATGGCCGATTCCGCCGGGACCGAATCTGGTGACGCCGCGCGGGTTGCGCCTGCTCGGCGAAGGCGTGGCGGCGCTCGACGCGGCGATCGAGGCGGAAACGGATGCCGAAGCGAAGGCAAAGCTGCAACGCCAGCTCCGCTATCTCGGCACGCGCAAGGCGACCGCCGAGGTGCAGGAACCGCCCGCGGAAGGGTCGGTCGGTATCGGCAGCCGGGTGCGCTACCGGCTGAACGGCGCCGACCGCGAAGTGACGATCGTCGGCCATGACGAGGCGGACCCGACCGTCGGGCGCATCGCCTTCACCGCCCCGCTCGGCCGCGCGCTGCTCGGCGCCGAGGTCGAGGATATGGTCGAATTCCAGGGACGCGAAGACGCGATCACGGTCCTGGCCGCCGCTCCCAACCCCGAGGCGCAGGCATGAAGGACAAGTTCGAACGCCACAAGCAGCCATGGACGGCGGCGGAAATCGACAAGCTTCATACGCTCGCAAGGAAGGGCGTGGCGCTGAAGGCGATCGCCAAGGCGCTGACGCGCAGCGAGGAGTCGGTGAAGGCGCGCGCCAAGCAGGACGGGCTGTCGATCGCAAAGCTGCGCTGACCGCCGATGACCGCTGCCCCTTATGATGCCATCGTGCTGGGCGCCGGCGCGGCCGGGCTGATGTGTGCGGCGGTCGCCGGGCAACGCGGACGGCGGGTGCTGCTGCTCGATCATGCCGACGCGATCGGAAAGAAGATCCTGATCTCCGGCGGCGGGCGCTGCAACTTCACCAATATTCACACGGCCCCCGACCGCTATATTTCGGCGAACCCCCATTTCGCCAAATCGGCGCTCGCCCGCTACACCCCCGCCGATTTCCTGGCGCTGGTCGAAGCACATGGCATCGCGTGGCACGAAAAGACGCTCGGCCAGCTGTTCTGCGACGGATCGGCGAAGCAGATCGTCGCGATGCTGATGGAAGAGGCGGCGAAGGGCGGCGTCACCATATTGCACGGCCAGCCGGTCCGCGAGGTCGCGCACGGCGCGGAAGGGTTCGCGGTGACCTTCGGCGAGCGGCGCTTCACCGCCCCGGCGCTGGTCGTCGCAACGGGGGGTCCGTCGATTCCGAAGATGGGCGCGACAGGCTTCGCCTACGACCTCGCGCGGCGCTTCGGCCTGAAGGTCGTCGAGCCGCGTCCCGCGCTCGTCCCGCTGACGCTCGGCGGCGACGATCTGCTGTTCCGCGAGCTGTCGGGTGTCGCGGCACCGGTCGAGGCGCGCGCGGGCAAGGCGGCTTTCCGCGAAGCGGCGCTGTTCACCCATCGCGGCCTGTCGGGGCCCGCGATCCTCCAGGTCAGCAGCTATTGGCAGCGCGGCGATCCGGTGACGATCGACTTCCTGCCCGATGCCGCGCCGGGCTGGCTGGTCGAGGCGAAGCGCGCGCGGCCGCGGGCGACGCTGGCCTCGACCCTCGCGCCCCTGCTCCCCGCCCGGCTCGCCCAGACGCTCGCCGACCGTCTTGCGCTACCCGGCGAACTGGGAGCGCAGACCGACCGCAAGCTCGTAGAGGCCGAGACGCGCCTGAAGCGCTGGGCCTTCCAACCCAACGGCACCGAGGGTTTCGCCAAGGCAGAGGTCACCGTGGGCGGCATCGCGACCGCCGGGCTGTCGTCGCAAACAATGATGGCCAAAAGCGTTCCGGGGCTCTATGCGGTCGGCGAAGCCGTGGATGTCACCGGGTGGCTGGGCGGCTATAATTTTCAATGGGCGTGGGCCAGCGGATACGCAGCGGGCCAGGCGCTTTAGGAAAAGCTTGCGTCCCTTCGTCACCCCGGATTTGATCCGGGGTCCCTTCAGCGCTTCGTGGCAAGGGGCGAATGGATGCCGGATCGGGTCCGGTATGACGAATTAAAGAATCGGCGGCGCGGCCCGTTACGGAAAAGAAGAGAAATATGGCCTTCGATCATCTTCCCCCCGCCCTCGCGGACGCTCTCGGCGCGCGCGATTATCAGACGCTGACCCCGGTGCAATCGCAGGTCATCGAGGCCGGGGCCCACGGCCGCGACCTGCTCGTTTCGGCGCAGACGGGTTCGGGCAAGACGGTCGCCTTCGGTCTTGCGATGGCCGACGAACTGCTGGCGGACGGCCGCCTTCCCTTCGCCTCGGCACCGCTTGCGCTGATCGTCGCGCCGACGCGCGAACTGGCCCTGCAGGTCAGCCGCGAACTGGGCTGGCTCTATGCCGCCACCGGCGCGCGCATCGCGACCTGCGTCGGGGGGATGGACGCGAGCCGCGAGCGCCGGGCGCTGAATCAGGGCGTGCACATCGTCGTCGGAACGCCCGGCCGATTGCGCGACCATCTCGAGCGCGGCGCGCTCGACCTCGCCGCGTTGCGCGTCGCGGTGCTCGACGAGGCCGACGAAATGCTCGACATGGGCTTTCGCGAGGATCTGGAGGAAATCCTCGACGCGACGCCCGAAACGCGGCGCACGCTGCTGTTCTCGGCGACGATCCCCAAGCCGATCGCCCAGCTCGCCAAACGCTATCAGCGCGATGCACTTCGCATCTCGACGGTCGGCGAGGATCGCGGCCACGGCGATATCGCCTATCAGGTCGTGACCGTCGCGCCCGCCGATATCGAAAGCGCGGTGATCAACCTGCTGCGCCTTCACGACGCCGAAACCGCGATGCTGTTCTGCGCCACGCGCGAAAATGTTCGCCGCCTGCACGCGCGGCTGGTCAACCGCGGCTTCGCCGCCGTCGCGCTGTCGGGCGAGCATAGCCAGAACGAGCGCAACCAGGCGCTGCAGGCGCTGCGCGACCGCCGGGCCCGGGTGTGCGTCGCGACCGACGTCGCGGCGCGCGGCATCGATCTGCCCAGCCTGAGCCTGGTCGTCCATGTCGAAATCCCGCGCGATGCCGAAACGCTCCAGCACCGTTCGGGTCGCACCGGGCGCGCGGGGAAGAAGGGGACGGCGGTGCTGATCGTGCCCTATCCGCGCCGCCGCCGTGTCGACGCCATGCTGCGCGGCGCCCGGATCGACGCCGAATGGACCGGCGCCCCGACCGCCGACGACGTACGGGCACGCGACCGCGAACGGCTGATCGAGGCGCTGCTCGCCCCCATCGAGCATGACGAGGAGGATATCGAGCTCGGCCGCCGCCTGCTCGCCGAGCGCGCGCCGGAGGACATCGCCGCCGCGCTTGTCCGCGCGCACCGCGCCACCATGCCGCTGCCCGAGGAACTGATCGACAACGGCCCGCCGCCGCGCCGCGAGCGGGGCGAACGCGCCGAACGCGAACCGCGCGAGCGCGGCGGGCACCGCGACGGTTTCGACGACAGCGTCTGGTTCCGGCTCAACATCGGTCGCCGCCACAATGCCGACCCACGCTGGATATTGCCGCTGCTCTGCCGCCGCGGCCATGTCACCAAGCACGAAATCGGCGCGATCCGCATCGGCCCGAACGAAACGCTGTTCAACATTCCGCTCGCCATCGCCGACCGCTTCGCCGAGGCGGTCGAGCGCAGCGCCAACAAGGATGGCGAAGACGACAATGGCGTCGCGATCACGCCGGCGCCCGGCGGCGCGACCTGGCCGCCGCGACGCGAAGGGGGTCCGCGCAAGGACGGGCCGCGCAAGCCCCATGGCAAGCCCGGCGGGTTCAAGGCCAAGCCCTTCGGCAAGGGCAAGCCGCGCGCGCCCCGCTGACTCACCCCCTCCTCGGAAGAGGAGGGCTTAGGGTCAGGACCCTAGATCGCATCGACCCTTGCGCTGCCTGTCCGCTCGCTCCAGATGAAGCGGACCAGCAGGAGAGCAGCCATGCAGGCAATCGAGGCGTTCATCGCGGAGCAGGGCGGTCCCGAGGTTATCCAGTGGCGCGAGGTGACGCTCGGCGCGCCCGCTGCCGGACAGGTGCTGGTGCGCCAAACCGCCATCGGGCTCAACTATATCGACACCTATCATCGCGACGGCACCTATCCGATCGAGCTTCCCGGCGGACTGGGCGTCGAAGCGGCGGGCGAGGTGGTCGCGACCGGCCTCGACGTCCACGGCCTGCAGCCCGGCGACCGCGTCGCGACCTTCGGCCCGCAGCGGGGCGCCTATGCGAGCGCGCGGATCGTTCCCGCCGCATCGCTGATGAAACTGCCGGCCGGCATCGACGACGACACCGCCGCCGCCGCGCTGCTCAAGGCCTGCACCGTCGAGGCGCTGGTCGAGCGCTGCGCGAAGATCGAGGCGGGCTGGCCGGTGCTGGTCCATGCCGCGGCGGGCGGCGTCGGTCTGATCCTCGTCCAATGGCTGAAGGCGGTCGGCGCGACGGTGATCGGCACCGTCAGCACCGAAGCCAAGGCGCAGACGGCCCGCGACGCCGGCGCCGACCATGTCATCCGCTACAAGCAGGACGATGTCGCCGCGCATGTTCGCGAGATCACCGACGGCCAGGGCGTCCCCGTGACCTTCGACGGCATCGGCATGGCGACATGGACCGTGTCGCTGAAGGCGACCGCACGGCGCGGGTTGATCGTCAGCTACGGCAATGCCGGCGGACCGGTGACCGGGGTCAATCTGGGCGTCCTCGCGCAGCATGGATCGCAGTTCGTCACGCGGCCGACGCTGTTCGACTATTATCTCGACCCCGGCGAACGCGCGGCGGGCGCCGCGCGCGTGTTCGAGATGATCGAAAGCGGGGCGGTCGCGATTACCGTCGGCCAGCGCTATGGGTTGCAGGACGCGGCGCGCGCGCATGCCGATCTGGAAGCGGGGCGGACGACCGGATCCAGCTTGCTGATTCCATAATCTCCCCTCCCGCTTGCGGGAGGGGTCGGGGTGGGCAGCAACGGTGCGACCAGCCCACCCCGCTGCGGCTAGCGAACAAGTTCGCAAGCCTCGCTGCCCCTCCCGCTTGCGGGAGGGGGGGGAAAGCCTACGCCTAAATCCTACTCCTTCAACCGCTCCGCATGCCATGCGACATGCTCGGCCATGAAGGTCGAGATGAAATAATAGCTGTGATCGTAACCCGGCTGCATGCGGATCGTCGCCTTCTGCCCGGCCTTTCGGCACGCCTCTTCGAGAAGCGGCGTCTTCAACTGCTCGGCGAGGAATGTGTCCGCATCGCCCTGGTCGACCAGCAGGTCGGGCAGCCGGGCGCCGCCGTCGATCAGCGCGCAGGCATCATAGGCGGTCCATAGCGCGCGGTCGGGGCCCAGATAGCCGCCCAGCGCCTTTTCGCCCCATGGGCACTGCGTCGGCGCGACGATCGGCGCGAAGGCCGAGACCGAGCGGAAACGGTCGGGGGTGCGCAGCGCCACGGTCAGCGCGCCATGGCCGCCCATCGAATGGCCGCTGATCCCCTGCCGCGTCATGTCGGCCATCGGGAAATGGCGCAGCAGCAGCGAGGGCAGTTCGTCCTCGATATAGGAGCGCATCCGGTAGTTCTTCGCCCATGGTTCGACGGTCGCGTCGACATAGAAGCCCGCGCCGAGGCCGAAATCCCAGGCTGCATCGGGGTCGCCGGGAACGCCCTCCCCCCGCGGCGAGGTGTCGGGCGCGACGAAGATGATGCCGTGCGCCGCACAGGCGGCGCGATACTCGCCCTTCTCCATCACATTGGCATGGGTGCAGGTCAGCCCCGACAGATACCAGAGCACCGGCAGTTTCGCGCCTTCCGCATGGTCGGGCACAAAGATCGCGAAGCTCATGTCGGTCGCGGTCGTGTCGCTCGCATGGCGGCAGACGCTTTGCGTGCCGCCATGGCTGCGGGTCGTCGAAAGGGTTTCGATGGTCATGCGATGGCCTGAACGGGAATGGGCGCCACCAGCGGATCATGCCCCCAATGGCGCAGAAGGTCGAGGATCGCCGCCCCGGCGAGCCCCAGCGTCGCGGTATTGCGCAGCGGATGGACGTTGACGCGGCTCGCGGCGGCCAGGCCCGCATCGAGCACGACGGCGATGCTGCCCGGCGGCGCGTTGATCGCGGCGAGCGGCGTCACCGATCCCGGCTGGATGCCGAGCAGCCGCTCCATATCCTCCGGCTTGCCGAAGCTCACGCGCTTGCAGCCGATCGCATCGGGCAACGCCTTCAGGTCGACGCGCGCCGCGGCCGGCACGGTGACGAGCCAGAAGGCGCCGCCGGCATCCTTGAGGAACAGGTTCTTGCTGTGCGCACCGGGGATCGCGGCGCTGACCTTCTCGCTCTCGGCGACGGTGAACACCGCGACATGTTCGTGCGCGGCAAAGGGAATCGCGAGCGCATCCAGATCCGCCAGCAATCCCGCTTCGCCGCGCACGACCGTCCTCACATCCGGTGCAGGGCGCAGAGCTTGTTGCCCGACGGATCGCGCAGATAGGCGAGATACATCTTCATGCCATTGCCTTCGCGCACGCCCGGCGGGTCTTCGATCGCGGTGCCGCCCGCTTCGACCCCGGCGCGATGCCACGCGTCGGCCTGTTCGGGATTGGCCATCGCGATACCGATGGTGCAGCCGTTGCCCGCGGTCGCCGGCTGCCCGTCGATCGGCGCCGTCACCAGGAACAGACCGCCGTTGTGCATATAGATCAGGCGCCCCTTGTCGTCCTGGATCCCCGGCTTGCCGCCGATCGCCTGGAAGGTCGCATCATAGAATTTCCGCGATGCATCGAGGTCGTTCGACCCGACCATATTGTGGCTGTACATATGTCCGCTCCTCCTGATTCTGGTTGCGAATCGATACCTATAGCGTTGCCTAGCGGAAGACCACCGTCTTGCACCCATCGATCAGCACGCGCTGTTCGGCGACCCAGCGCACCGCGCGCGCGAGCACCTGCGCCTCGATATCGCGGCCGGTGCGGATCAGGTCGTCGACCGAATGGCGATGATCGACACGCTCGACCGCCTGTTCGATGATCGGGCCTTCGTCGAGGTCGCCGGTCACGAAATGCGCGGTCGCGCCGATCAGCTTCACCCCGCGCTCGTGCGCGCGGTGATAGGGCCGCGCGCCCTTGAAACCCGGCAGGAAGCTGTGATGGATATTGATGCAGCGGCCGATGAGCCGCGCCGACAGGTCGGTCGACAACACCTGCATATAGCGCGCGAGCACCAGATAATCGGCCTTGCCGCGCGCCATGACGTCGAGGATCGCGGCCTCCTGTTCGGCGCGGTTGGCGTCGCTGACGGACAGATGATGAAAGGGCACGCCATGCCATTCGGAAAGCCGCCGCAGATGCTCGTGATTCGACACGACCCCGACGACGTCGATCGCCAGATTCCCCGTCGACCAGCGGTGGAGCAGGTCGTTGAGGCAGTGGCTGCCCTGCGATACGGCGATGACGAAGCGCGGCTTTTGCGCCGCGTCGCGAATGCGCGCATCCATCGCGAAGCGTTCGACGATCGGCGCGAACGCCGCCTGCACTGCGGCGAGCCCTTCGGGAAAGCGGGGTCCCGCGGCGCGGAACGCGACCCGCATGAAGAAGCGCCCCGATTCGAGATTGGCATATTGCTGGCTGTCGAGGATGAAGCCGTCGGCTTCGGCGAGCAACCCCGTCACGGCCGCGACGATGCCGACGGCATCGTTGCAACTGAAGGTCAGGACATAGGGTCCGGTCACTGTATCGCTCCCCTTCCTCAATTCCGTGTGTCCCCGCGAAGGCGGGGACCCATCTCCGGTGGTATCGGATCGCACCGATGGGCATGGGTCCCCGCCTTCGCGGGGACACAACAGTTTTTTTGCTGCCCCTGGTGCTTTAATACACCACGACGCAGCGGATGCTTTCGCCCGCGTGCATCAGGTCGAAGCCCTTGTTGATCTCCTCCAGCGTCAGGACGTGGGTGATCATCGGATCGATCGCGATCTTGCCGTTCATGTACCAGTCAACGATCTTCGGCACGTCGGTGCGGCCCCTGGCGCCGCCGAAGGCCGTGCCCTTCCACACGCGGCCGGTGACGAGCTGGAACGGGCGTGTCGCGATTTCCTTGCCCGCCTCGGCGACGCCGATGACGATGCTCTCGCCCCAGCCGCGGTGGCAGCATTCGAGCGCGGTGCGCATCACCTCGGTATTGCCGGTGGCGTCGAAGCTGTAGTCGGCGCCGCCGTCGGTGGCCTCGACGACCTTCGCCACCGTCTCGTCGCGCGAAAGGCCCTTCGAGTTGATGAAGTGCGTCATGCCGAACTTGCGGCCCCATTCCTCGCGATCGGGGTTGATGTCGATGCCGATGATCTTGTCGGCACCGACCATCTTTGCACCCTGGATCACGTTGAGCCCGATGCCGCCGAGACCGAAGACGACGACATTCTCGCCCGCCTGCACCTTCGCGGTGTTGACGACCGCGCCGACGCCGGTGGTGACGCCGCAGCCGATGTAGCAGCTCGTCTGGAACGGCGCATCCTCGCGAATCTTCGCGACCGCGATCTCGGGCAGCACGGTGAAGTTGGAGAAGGTCGAGCAGCCCATATAATGGAAGATCGGCTGCCCCTTGTAGGAAAAGCGCGTCGTGCCGTCGGGCATCAGCCCCTTGCCCTGCGTCGCGCGGATCGCGGTGCACAGGTTGGTCTTGCCCGAAAGACAGCTTTTGCACTGGCGGCATTCGGGGGTGTAGAGCGGAATCACATGGTCGCCGGGCTTCACCGACGTCACGCCCGCGCCGACCTCTCGCACGATGCCCGCGCCTTCGTGGCCGAGCACCGACGGAAAGATGCCCTCGCTGTCGAAACCGTCGAGCGTATAGGCGTCGGTATGGCAGATGCCCGTCGCCATGATCTCCACCAGCACCTCGCCCGCCTTCGGGCCTTCGAGGTCGAGTTCGACGATTTCGAGCGGTTTCTTCGCTTCGAACGCGACGGCGGCGCGGGTTTTCATGGGGCGGTCTCCTTCTCGCAGGTCCCCATCACGCAATCACCGACGCAATGCAAGCGTCCGGCGGACCGTCAGGCGATTCGAGTCGCCCCCACCCTGCCTGCAGAAAGAGTCATCTGTCCGCGGCGCCGCCACCTGCAGCCGAAGATGCACATGCTGCGCGGGGAATTGCCGGGGCCGAAGCGGATTGACGTAGCTTAAAGAACGAGCAGCTACAGCTTTTGAGTAAGTGCCTTCAACCACTTACCGAAATAATATCCAACCAATGCACCAAGGCTTGGCCAAAGCGGACCGAAAAGATAATCCAGCCCGCTTGTTGAGCGGAGATCTGCTGGATGCCCGCTTTGCCACCATGCTACGTAAAACAACATCGCGACAGGGATAATTAACAAGATCGAACAGCCAACTCTTGGTCGCGCGAACGCCAACCCAACAGCAAGCCCGGCAACCATACCAAAAACGAGCATGAGTTCGATTGTCATAACAATCACCTTAACCTGCGAATCTACTTCCGCAATTGGTGATTATAGGTCGCTCAACACTCCACCACGCTGACTGCCAGCCCGCCCTTCGACGTTTCCTTGTATTTGTCGCGCATGTCGCGGCCGGTTTGCAGCATCGTCGCGATCACCGTGTCGAGGCTGACGACATGGGTGCCGTCGCCGATCATCGCGATGCGGCTGGCGTCGATGGCCTTGATGGCGCCCATCGCGTTGCGCTCGATGCAGGGGATCTGGACGAGGCCGCCGATCGGATCGCAGGTGAGACCGAGGTTGTGCTCCATGCCGATCTCGGCGGCGTTCTCGATCTGCGCGTTGGTGCCGCCGAGCGCGGCGGTCAGCCCCGCCGCCGCCATCGAGCAGGCGACGCCGACCTCTCCCTGGCAGCCGACCTCCGCGCCCGAGATGCTGGCGTTGCGCTTGTAGAGCGCGCCGATGGCCCCCGCCGTCAGCAGGAAGGTCCGCACCCCCGCCGCATCGCCGCGGCAGCCGCGCCGGTAATAGCGGATCACCGCCGGGATGATCCCCGCGGCGCCGTTGGTCGGCGCGGTGACGACGCGGCCGCCGGCGGCATTCTCCTCGTTCACCGCCATCGCCCACAGGTTGATCCAGTCCATCATCGCGAGCGGTTCGGACAGGTTCGCTTCGTGCCGCTCGCGGATGTCGGCGGCGATCTGCGGCGCGCGGCGCCGGACCTTGAGGCCGCCGGGCAGGATGCCGGTGCTCGCGCAGCCCGCGTCGATCGATGCATCCATCGCCGCCGCGATCGCGTCGAGCCCCGCTTCCACCTGCTCCGCGTCGCGGTGCACGAGTTCGTTGTCGAGCATCATCGCGGCGAAGCTCTTCCCCGACGCCGCGCCCATCGCCATCAGGTCGGCGCCCGAGGTGAAGGGAAAGGGCAGCTCGACCTCGTCCTCGGCACCGCGGCTGTTGCGTCCCGCCTCTTCCTCGTCGACGACGAAGCCGCCGCCGATCGAGAAATACATGCGCTTCGCCAGTATCTCGCCGTCCGCGTCGCGCGCGGTGAAGCTGAGCGCGTTGGTGTGGAAGGGTTGGCGCTGGCGCATCTGGAAATGCAGGTCGCGCTTCGGTTCGAAGCGCACCGGAACCCGCCCGAGCAGGTCGAGACGGCCTTCGCACTCGGCGCGCGCCCAGTGCGCCTGGATCGCGGCAAGGTCGGTCGTCGCGGGCACCTCCCCCGCCAGGCCCGCGACGAGCGCGGTATCGGAGGCGTGTCCCTTGCCGGTCAGCGCCAGCGAGCCATAGAGGTCGGCCTCGACATGCGCCGTGCGGTCCAGCAGGCCATGCGCATCGAGCCACTCGCCGAAGCGGCGGCCCGCGACCATCGGCCCGACGGTGTGCGAACTCGACGGACCGACGCCGATCTTGAACAGTTCGAAAAGGCTGATCGTCATGGCGGCGCTATAGGCCAAGCCCCGCGGGGACGATAGGGGTGCGCGGACCGGTCGCCGCCGGTCCGCGCCCCGTATCGCCCGTCGTCATCCGGCGCTTACCGGACGACGGGCCTTCGTCACGCCGCTGGGTAGGTCCAGGCGCCGTCGCGCGCCAGATTCTCGGCCGCGAAATCCCAGTTGAGCAGCTCGTCGACCACCGCGTTCACATAATCGGGGCGGACGTTCTTGCGGTCGATGTAATAGGCATGCTCCCACACGTCGATGACGAGCAGCGGCTTGGCGCCGCCGGTTGCCTCGGTCCCCGCGTCGTGCGTGTCGGTGACCGACAGCTTGCCGTCCTTGGCGACGAGCCAGGCCCAGCCCGAGGCGAAGTGGTTGACCGCGGTGTCCTTGAGTTTCTGCTTAAGTTCGTCGAGCGAGCCGAAATCGCGATCAATCGCTGCGGCGAGATCGCCCGCCGGCGCGGTCTTTACCGGAGCCAGGCTGTTCCAGTAGAACGCGTGGTTCCAAGATTGGGCAGAGTTGTTGAACAGCCCCTTGTTGCCGGTACTTTCGGCGTGGCGAACGATGTCCTCGAGGCTCTTGTCCGCAAGGTCGGTGCCCTCGATCGCGGCGTTGACCTTATCGACATAAGTCTTGTGATGCTTGCCATGATGCGTCGCGAGCGTGTCGGCCGAGATATGCGGCGCGAGGGCATCCTGCGCATAGGGCAGGGGCGGGAAGGCGATCGTCATGGCAGTCTCCATTTTTTGCTTGAACGGATAGGGTTTCTAACTCGGTATCGCGCTTAGCGCTTACAACCCTGCGAAGGCAAATTTTCCTGCCCGGCCAGTCATGTCGTCATCGCCTTCAGTGTCGCGATGCGGTCGGCCTCTTCCGCCGGTTTGTCGCGCCGGATGCGGGCGATGCGCGGGAAGCGCATCGCGAGCCCCGACTTGTGCCGCTTCGACGGATGGATCGAATCGAAGGCGACCTCCAGCACCAGCGTCTTTTCGACCTCGCGCACCGGGCCGAAGCGATCGGTGGTGTGGTCGCGCACGAACTGGTCGAGCCATTTCAGCTCCTGGTCGGTGAAGCCCGAATAGGCCTTGCCGACGGGCAGCAACTCGCCCGCGTCGGACCAGCACCCGAAAGTGTAGTCCGAATAGAAGCTGGCGCGCCGCCCGTTGCCGCGCTGCGCATACATCATCACGCAGTCGGCGGTTAGCGGATCGCGCTTCCACTTGTACCACAGCCCGGCGCGGCGACCGGCAACATAAGGCGCATCGCGCCGCTTGAGCATCACCCCCTCGATCGCCGCGTCGCGCGCGCCCGCGCGCAGTTCCGCCAGATGCGCGAAATCACGCGCCTCGATGACCTGCGACAGGTCGAAATGGCTGATCGCGAGCCGCGGCACGAACGCTTCCAGCTGCCGCCGCCGCTCGGTCCACGGCAGCAGGCGCAGGTCGTTGCCGTCAACGCCGAGCAGGTCGTAGACGCGCACGAAGGCGGGATAGTCGGCGAGCATCCGTTTCGTCACCGTCTTGCGCCCGAGCCGCTGCTGGAGCGCGTTGAAGCTGGCGGCGCCGCCCTCGACCCCGCCCTGCGCCTCGCCGCGTACCAGCAGTTCGCCGTCGATCACCGCATCTTGGTCGAAGGCGGCGAGCAGTTCCGGAAAGGCGGCGCCGATATCCTCGCCGCCGCGGCTGTAGAGGCGCGTCTCGCCACCGCCCGCGCTGCCGCCGCGCGCGATCTGGACGCGGATACCGTCCCATTTCCATTCGGCGGCAAAGGCGGCGAAATCGATCGCCTCGTCCTCGCCCAGCGGGTGCGCGAGCATGAAGGGGCGAAAGAAGGCGACGTCGGCGAGGTCGGGCCGGGCAGCGCGCCCCTCGCCCCACGCGAAGAGCGGCGCATAGGGCGGCGGGATCGCGTGCCACAATTCCTCGACGTCATCGACCGGCACATCGAACGCCTGCGCGAAGGCCTGCTTCGCGAGTCGCGCCGACACCCCGACCCGCATCCCGCCGAGCGCCAGCTTGAGCAGCGCATAGCGGCCGTCGGCGTCGAGCCGGTCGAGCAGTGAAGCAAGGACCGCGGGCGCATCGCTGCGCGTCGCGGCGGACAAGGCGTCGACGGCGGCGGAAACGCTGATATCGCCCTTTTTCCCTGAACCGTCCGGCCACAGCAGCGCCGCGGTCTCCGCCGTGTCGCCGACGAAATGGCGCGACAGGCGGAACAACTCCTCATCGATCCGCGTCGCGAGCAGCGCTCGGACCGTCCCCGCCTTCACCGCCGGGAAATCGAGCGCGTCGGTCAGCGCCGCGAGCGCCCAGCCGCGATCGGGATCAGGCGTGTGCCGAAGATAATCGACGATCAGCGCCAGCTTGCTGTTGCGCGAACGCGTGTAGACCAGCCGGTCGATCAGGGCCGCGAAGCGCTTCACGCCTCTTCCTCCAGATCGCGCCCGACGAGATGCAGCGCGCGCGCCCGGCGCTGCGTCAGCTCGCACCAGCGCAGCAGCCCTTTTTCGCTGCCGTGGGTGATCCAGCTTTCGCGCGGTTCGACCTCGGCGATCGTCGCGGTGAGTTCATCCCAGTCGGCATGGTCGGAGATAACGAGCGGCAGTTCGACCATGCGCGCCCGCGCGCGCTGGCGCACCCGCATCCAGCCCGAGGCCATCGCGGTGATCGGATCGGGCAGCCGCCGCGACCAGCGGTCGTGCAGGGCGGAGGGCGGCGCGAGCACGACCTGCCCCGCCATTTCCGCCTTCGCGGTCTCGCCGACCAGCCGCAGCTCGCCGAGCGCGACGCCATGGTCGGCGTAGAGCGCGCACATGCGTTCGAGCGCGCCGTGGATGAAGATCGGCGCATCCCATCCCGCGCGGCGCAGTTCGGCGATCACGCGCTGCGCCTTGCCCAGCGCATAGGCGCCGACGAGCACGCAGCGGTCAGGCTCGGCGCGCACCGCAGCGAGCAGCTTCGCAATTTCTCCGTCGGTCGGCGGATGGCGGAACACCGGGAGGCCGAAGGTCGCCTCGGTGATGAAGATATCGCAGGGGACGATTTCGAACGGCGCACAGGTCGGGTCGGCGCGGCGCTTGTAATCGCCGGTGACGACAATCCGCTCGCCGCGATATTCCATCGCGATCTGCGCGCTGCCGAGGACATGGCCGGCGGGGTGGAAGGAAAAGCGCACCCCGCCGCGTTCGAACCCGTCGCCGTAGGCGAAGGCGGCATTGCGGCTCGCCGCGGTATCGACGCCATAGCGCAGCGCCATGATCGCCAGCGTCTCCGGCGTCGCGAAAACCGCGTGATGGCCGCTGCGCGCATGGTCGGCATGGCCGTGCGTCACCGCTGCGCGCTCGACCGGGCGCGACGGGTCGATCCACAGATCGGCCGGCCGCACGTAGAGGCCATGCGGATGCGGTTCGAGCCAGGCCGCCGTGCGCGCCATCAGACCACCCCCGTCACGCCAGCAGCGTCCGCGCCCGGACGAGGTCGGCGACGAAGGCGGCGCGCTCCTGCGCCGCGCGCTCGCGATCGGGCATGCGAAGCAGGAAGGACGGATGGACCGTCGCGACCAGTCTTGCGCCTCCTTCCAGTTCCACCGCGTGCCCGCGCATCGACCGGATGCTCGCGCTCTTTCCCGTCACCCCGCGCAGCGCGGTGGCGCCCAGCGTGACGATGAGATCGGGCTGCACCAATGCGCGCTCCCTGTCGAGCCACCAGCGGCAGATGTCGACCTCTCCGGTGGTCGGGGTCTGGTGCAGCCGCCGCTTGCCGCGCGGCGTGAACTTGAAATGCTTGACCGCATTGGTGAGGAAAAGCCGCCGGCGGTCGAGCCCGGCCTCGTCCAGCGCGGCGTCGAGAAGCCGTCCCGCCGGGCCGACGAACGGCCGGCCCTGCCGGTCCTCCTGATCGCCCGGCTGTTCGCCGATCAGCATGATGCGCGCGCTCTTTGGCCCCTCGCCCGCCACGCCCTGCGTCGCGTGGCGATAGAGTGGGCAGCGCGTGCAGCGATCGACCGCCGCCGCCAGCGCGGATAGCGTTGCGGGAGCGTCGGAGGCATCGGCGGATGGCTGATCTTCGGGCACGCGGGTCGTTCCGTTTCCGTTCGGGTCGTTCCCGAAACGGCCGCCGCCCGCTTCCGTTCCTGTTCTGCTCGAATCCGGCTCGCCTTTCCGGGGCCGGGGCGCCCGAACGCCGTCCTTTCTTCCGAAGGCCCGCTATCGCTCGCGATATTCGGGCGGGCGCTTGTCGAGGAAAGCGGTGAGCGCTTCCTTGTAATCCTCGGTCGCCGACAGAATCACCTGCTGCCGGTCCTCGATCGCCATCGCCGCTTCCAGGCTCGGCGCGTCGATGTTGAGGTTCAGCGCCTGCTTGGACAGACGCAAGCCCCATGGGCTGGTCGCGAGCATCTCTTCGGCGAGCGCGAGCCCGCGGTCGAGCAGCTTGTCCTCGTCGACGATCTCGCTGATCAGCCCCGCCGCGAGCGCCCGCTCCGCGCCGACGAAGCGCCCGGTCAGGATCATCTCCGACGCGAGGCTCGCCCCGACGAGGCGCGGCAGGAAATAGCTCGACGCCATGTCGCAGCCGCCGAGCCCGATGCGGATGTAGGCGGCGTTGCAACGAAAACTGGGCGCGCCGTAGCGCACGTCCGACGCGAGCAGCAGCGACAGCCCCTCGCCCGCCGCGGCGCCGTGGCCGAGCGCGATGATCGGCTGCGGACAGGCGCGCATCCTGCGATAGATATTGCCGATATCGGTCTGGGTCCGCAGCGTGCGCAACACCGGCGTTTCGTCGCCGGCCCGGTCCTCCTGGATGTCGAGCCCGGCGCAGAAACCGCGACCGGCGCCGCGCAGCAGCACGACGCGCACATCCTTGCGTTCGGCGAGCCCGCCGAAATAGGCGTTCAGCGCCTCGACCAGCCCTTCGTTCAGCGCATTCAGCCGCTCGGGCCGGTTGAGCGTCGCGATCTCGACCGCGCCGCGCCGCTCGACGATCAGTTCGCGCTTCGCTTCGTCCGTCACAAGGTCTGCCCGTCGTCGACGGTGATGACGCTGCCGGTCACCCCCGCCGACGCGTCGGAGGCGAGGAAGAGCAGCGGCGCATGGAGGTCGCTGGCCGGGCGCAGCCGCTGGCGCGGGAAGCTGGCGACGAACTTGCGGCCCGCCTCGCTGCTGAACAGTTCGGCGGTCATCTCGGATTCGAAATAGCCGGGCTGGATGACGTTCACGTTGATCCCGCGCCGCGCCCATTCGCGCGCGAAGGCCTTGCCCATGTGGCGCGCCGCCGCCTTGGTCGCGCCATAGACCGAGGTCGCCGGGAACACCTTGTCGGCGGTGATCGAGCCGATGATGACGACGCGGCCGTGCTGCCGCTCGCGGCTGCCCGCGGCTTCGAGCCGCCGCGCGCCCTCGGTCACGGTCAGGAAGACGCCGCGGATATTGGCGGCGAGCAGGCCGTCGACCTCTTCGACCGCTAGCCCCAGTGCCACCTTCTCGGTCGCCACGCCGGCGTTGGCGATGATCGTATCGACGGTGCCGAACGCCGCCTCCGCGGCATCATAGGCGGCCTTCGTCGATGCCTCGTCGGTCACGTCGAGCGACACCGCGACCGCCTGCCCGCCCGCCGCCTCGATCGCGGCGACCTGTTCGGCGAGCCGGTCGGCGCGCCGCGCGGCCAGCACGACTTTCGCGCCCGCCGCGGCCAGCGCCCGCGCGAACCCGGCACCGAGCCCCGACGACGCCCCCGTCACCAGCGCGACGCGCCCCGAAAGATCGAATTGCGGTTCCTTGCTCATAGATGTCTCCCGTTCCGATGCAGCGACCGTTAGACAAGTTACCGTTTACGTCAACCGAGGGGAGCGTGGGGCGGCGGCGGGCGCCTCCCTTCCAAGCAAAGTCACGCGACGCATTTCAAACTGTGTCGCCATCGCGTGCATGCGCAGCTTGACAGCCGCCATTTGTTCTCTTAATGTTCTTTCCGTGCACAACCAACCTATTCCCCCGTCGCAGCCGCCAACGGTGGCGGGCGGGGGATGAGGGTTCGGCGGCCGAAAGGCTATTCCCATCGGCCCTGCGCGGCCGTCAGGCGGCCATCAATATACCGCGATAGCTTTGATCGTCGAAGGTCAGGCCCGCGCCCATCGCGACGCAGATCAGCGCGTCTTCCGCTACCCGGACGGGCAGGCCGGTCGCCTTGGCGATCGCCTGGTCCATGCGGCGCAGCAGCGCCCCGCCGCCGGTCAGCGTGATGCCTTCATCGATGATGTCGGCCGACAGTTCGGGGGGCGTGCGTTCGAGCGCCGCCTTCACCGCGCTGACGATCTGGCCGACGGGTTCGGCGAGCGCCTCCGCGATCTCCGCCTCGGACACCTGGACTTCGGACGGCCGGCCGGTGACGAGGTCGCGTCCCTTGACAGCCATGACGATGCCCTCGCCCTGCGGCGCGACGGCCGAGCCGATCGCGAGCTTGACGCGCTCGGCGGTCATTTCGCCGATCATCATGTTGTGCTTGCGGCGGATCGACGAGGCGATCATGTCGTCCATCTTGTCGCCGCCGATGCGCACCGAACTGCTGTGGGCGACGCCGCCGAGCGACAGCACCGCGACCTCCGTCGTGCCGCCGCCGATGTCGACGACCATCGTTCCGCGCGGTTCGGTCACGGGCAGCCCGGCGCCGATCGCCGCGGCCAGCGGTTCCTCGATCAGCTGGACGCTGACGGCGCCGGCGTTGGAGGCCGCGTCGCGGATCGCGCGGCGCTCGACATGCGTCGAGCAGGAGGGGACGCAGACGACGACATGGCTGCGGCGGCGCAGGCGGCTCGGCCCGCCGAGCGCCTTGTCGATGAAATGCTTGATCATCTGTTCGGCGACGTCGATGTCGGCGATCACCCCGTCGCGGAGCGGCCGGATCGCCTCGATATTGGCGGGCGTCTTGCCCATCATCGGCTTGGCGTCGTTGCCGACGACCTTGACGTGGCGAATCCCGTCGCGCGTTTCGAGCGCGATGACCGACGGTTCGTTGAGCACGATCCCCCGACCGCGAACGTAAATGACGGTGTTCACCGTCCCGAGGTCGATGGCGATGTCATGCGCGTGCGGCGCGAAGCGCTGGAATATGGTCATGAACGGGGACGAAACCTTTGATCCTTGTCGCGCCCGAATCAAGCGCCCCGCCCCCCGGCCCACGCTTGCCCAAGCAAGCCGTCCGCATGGGTAAAGGGCGAGGCCAGGTCAATAACCGTGCGAGCCGGACCGTGGGTTTCCCGCGCCTGACCGAAAATCCGGCCGTTCCCGGACGCTCCAGGGATCGCGCGAACGCCGCGCCCTGTTCACGACGTCCCAGTGGTATAGCCGTAGCGAGCCCCCATTCCGCTCGTGCGGATGAATTCCAGCCCCGTCTCGACCTGCGCCGGCGACAGACCGCGAAGCGGCCGGCGCAATTCGCCGACCGGCAACCCGCAGGCACGCATCAGCGACTTGATGGCGACCGGGTTGATCGCCGAGTAATGAAAATGCAGCAGCGGCAGCAGCTCCAGATAGCGCTCGCGAAAAGCGGCGGCATCGTCGGCACCCGTCCAGGGTTTCGAGATCGCCGCCATTTCGGCCGGAGCCAGATTGCCGCTCATGTTCGCGGTCCCGTGCCCGCCCAACGCCATCGTCGGCACGACCAGCCCGAGATTGGGGGAATCGCAGCACATCACCGAAACGTCGGGTGCGGCCGCCAATATCTGCGCCACCTGCCCGACGCGCCCCGTCGATTCCTTGTGCACGACGATATTGGGATGGCGGAAAAGCCGCAGCAGCTGGTCCCAATGAAGGTCGGTCTTCACGCGCGGCGGGTTGTTGTAGATGCCGAGCGGCAAGTCCGCCGCATCGGCGACGTCGAGATAGAATTGCTCGATATCGGTCTCCGGCGCGCAGATATAGGGAGGCGCGGCGATGATCGCGCCGTCGGCGCCGTTGGCGGCGGCAAAGCGCACATTGTCGATCACCTGCGCCGTCGAGGCTCCGGTGCAGCCGTAATAGAAGAGCATCCCCGGCGGCCGCATCTTCGCGGTCTCGACGATCACCCGCTGCTTTTCCTCGGGCGACAGCAGCGACGGTTCGCCGGTCGATCCCAGGAACAGCATCGCCGCGGTGCCGTGGCGATGCTGATGGTCGATCAGCGTCCGCCAGGCGCCGAAATCGATCTCTCCGCGGCTGTCGAACGGTGTGACGGTGGCGACGAACGATCCCTCGATCCGGCTCTTGGACATGCTGCTCCCCTGTTGCTGCCGCGCATGAACAGGATGGATGGCGACGCGAAATCCGCTATCGCGCTGGCGGATTCGGCGCACTCGTCGCTCCTATGCGATAGGGCGTTCGCGTCTTTGCCGAAGGGGTCGGGGGACATGCCATGCTGAAAGCCATTCAACGCATCGCGCGCGCGGGACTGGCGGGCGCCCTTCTGCTCTGCGCCGGCGCGACCGGATCGGCGCAGGATGGCGAAAAAACGGTCGTGCTTCGCGCCGCGCACCTGTTCGACGCGACGAGCGAACGACTGCGCAGCGATGCCGTCGTCGTCGTGCGGGCCGGCCGGATCGTCGCGGTGGGCGGCGATGCGGCGATTCCCGAAGGCGCCGAGGTCATCGACCTGGGCGACGCGACGCTGCTGCCGGGCTTCATCGACGTCCACTCGCACCTGACGCTCGAACCCGACGAGAATTACTATCGCAAGACGCTCAACGAGCTGATGCGCAACCCGACCGAAATGGCCTTCTATGCCGCCGCCAACGCGCGCCGGACGCTCGAGGCCGGTTTCACGGCGGTGCGCCATGTCGGCGGCCGCGAGTTCATCGATGTGGGACTCCGCAACGCGATCGCGGCGGACCTGACGCCGGGGCCCCGCATCCTAGCCGCCGGCAATGCGATCACCGCGACCGGCGGCAGCTGCGACCGGCCACCCTTTCCGGCGCAGCGCGTCGCGCCCCTGACCCCGCGCGAGGGCGTCTGCACCGGCGCCGACCAGTGCCGCGAGGCGGTGCGCGACCAGATCAAGTGGGGCGCCGACGCAATCAAGGTCTGCGCCTCCGGCGGCGTGCTGTCCTACGACCCCGTCGACGTGCCGCAGCTGACGCGCGAGGAGCTGGAGGCGGTGATCGGCGAGGCCCATAAATGGGGACGCAAGGTCGCCGCGCACTCGCACGGCGACGCGGCTTCGCGGCTGGCGGTCGAGGCAGGCATCGATTCGATCGAGCATGGCAGTTTCCTGTCCGAGGACACGCTGAAACTGATGCGCGCGAAAGGCGTGTATCTGGTTCCGACCTTCATGGCGCTCGACTGGGTCGAGAGCCACGCCGACGGCTATCCCCCCAATATTGCCGAAAAGGCGCACGTCGCCGCCGCCGCGCACGCGGACATGTTCCGCGCCGCGCTGCGCATCGGAGTCCCGATCGCGCTCGGGACCGACGCGACGGTCCGTCCCGATGGCCACGGCCGCAATGCGATGGAGTTCGCGCTGATGGTCGAGGCGGGAATGCGTCCCGGCGCGGCGCTGCTCGCGGGCACCAGCAATGCGGCGCGGCTGATCGGCCTCGAAGCCGAGATGGGCACGCTGACGCCCGGCAAATGGGCCGACATCGTCGCCGTCCCCGGCAACCCGCTCACCGACATCCGCACGACCGAGCGGCCGCTGTTCGTCATGCAGCGCGGCCGCGTGGTGCGACGCGACGGCATTTCGCTGCTCCGCTGACCCCCTCTTTGCCCGAAGCCCTTGCGCTATTCAGGGAGATTCCGATGCGCCGCCTGATCCCCGCGCCTGCGCAGCGAACCCATGGACGCCGCCCGGATCGCCGACCGCGCGACGTTCGTCGCCAACGGACTGTCGAGCCAGACCGAGCGCGCGGCGGGTCTCGCCAACTATCTCTCGACGCTGGTTGCCAGCGATGCGTCGCTCGACGTGCTCGCATCCGAAGTGTCCGCGAAGGCGCCGCCATCCCCCGAAGACATCGCCGCAACGGTCGCCGGACATATCCGGAGCGATCGGGCGACGCTGATCCTTGCCGGCGATTCGAAGCAGTGGATCGCGGCGCTGCGCGAGCGCTATCCGGCCGTGAAGCTGATCGACGTCGACGGCAAGCCGCTGCCCTGAGCCGAAGCTCAGGGCAAATAGCGGTCGCGCAGGTCTAGCGGCCGGGCGGTCAGCGGCTTTTCGAGCCCCTCGACGAAGATCAGGCGGGGCTGCGACAGCGGCTCGAGCGGATCGCCGCTCCACAATATCAGGTCGGCCGCGCGCCCGACGGCCAGCGACCCGATGCGGTCGGCGACCCCGAAAACGCGCGCCGGGTTGATGGTGATGGCGGCCACCGCGGCATCGTGCGGCAGGCCCCAGGCCACAGCGTTGCCGGCGCTGTAGCGCAGTTCGCGCGCGCGATGCGCGACGCCGCTGCCGGCCTTGAGGACGACGGCGACCCCGGCGGCGTGCAGCCGCGCGGCGTTGTCCATCGACGCGCCGACCTGCGAGAAGCTGTGCGGCAGATTGGCCAGCGGGTCGACGATGACCGGCACCTTCGCCGCCGCGATGGCATCGGCCACCCGCCAGCCCTCTTCGGCGCCGTCGAGGATGATGCGCAGTCCCTCCTCGCGGGCCAGCGCGATCATCTCGACGATGTCCGACGCACGATCGACCTTGACGATCAGCGGCATGCGGCCTTCCGCCACCGGCACCAGCGCTTCGAGGTCGATGCGCGACAGCGTCTGCGGCCGCCCTTCCCCACGGTCGTAGGCGGCGCGGTGACGCGCGAAATGGCGGACGTCGGCGAGCGTCGCGCGCAGCGCCACGATCGCCGATCCGCGCGCGCCGCCCGCGCGTTCGGCACCACCCTCCCCCATTTCGAGCACCATCGCCACGCGCGGCCGCGTGACCATGTCGGGGCGCTGCGCCAGATCGATCACCGCGGCCTGTCCCGAGAATTGCAGGTCGCGCCCGGACCGGTCGTCGTAGAGCGGCGTGGTGACCGCGTGCGTGATTCCCGCAAGCCGCGAGACCGGCAGCAGGATCGAATCGGGATTGAGCCCCAGCGAAATGTCGAAGCCGGCGCTGATCGTCCGGCTGTGCGTCGCGCGGTCGGCGCTCGCCGGCACCTGGCTGACCTCGACCGCGCCTAGGGTGCTGTCGGCCTGGATGAAGCCCGGCGTGACGACGCCGCTGCGTCCGTCGACGATGCGCGCATCGGGCGGGACCGCGACATTTGCGCCGATCGACGCGATGCGTCCGTCGCGGATCAGGACCGTCCCCTTCCCGATCGTCCCGGCCTCGGTCATCGTCAGCAGCGTCGCGTCGACGATGGCGATGGTTTCGGCGGCCGCGGGCGCCGCGAGAGCGAGCGCCGCGCAGGCGGCGAGGAAGCGGATCATGGCCTTTCTCCCGCTTGTCCGACCAGAAAGTCGGAATGGCGCCGATAGGTTGGATCGTCGCGATCGAAGACGAGACCGCCGTCGATCCAGACCTTGTCGGCGCGCGCATAGATACTGAAGGGATCGGCGCTCCACAGCACGACGTCGGCATTCTTGCCCGGTTCGAGCGTGCCGACCCGGTCGGCGATGCCGAGTGCCCGGGCCGGGTTGGCGGTGAACCAGCGGATCGCCCGGGCCTTTTCGATCTTCAGCCCGGCGCGCCAGGCAGCCGACAGCGCCACCGCCGCCTCCTGATTCAAGCGCTGGATCAGGACCGGGTCGTCGGAATGGATGATCGCGCAGCCGCCCGCCGCCTCGACGAGCGCGGCATTCTCCTCGATCGCGTCGAACACCTCCATCTTGTAGCCCCACCAGTTGGCCCAGGTGGCGACGCAGATGTCCTCCTTCACCAGCAGGGGCGCGATCTTGTACGCCTCGTTCGCGTGATGGAAGGCGCGGATGCGAAAGCCGAATTCGTGCGCGATGTCGATCATGTTCGCCATCTCGTCGGAACGGTAGCAATGGTTCTGGACGAATATCTCGCCCTTCAGCACCCCGGCGAGCGTTTCGAGCTGCAGGTCGCGCTTCGGCGGCTCGCCGGTGCGGTCGCCGCTTTCCCACCGGTCCCATTTGCGCGCATAGTCGGCGGCGTCGATCCACGCCTTGCGATAGCCCGCGACATTACCCATCCGCGTCGCCGGCGACCGGCCGCGCGCGCCATAGACGCGCTTGGGATTCTCGCCGCAGGCGATCTTGATGCCATAGGGGGCATCGGGAAATTTCATGCCCTGGACGGTGGCCGACGGCACGTTCTTGAGCGTGACGGTGCGGCCGCCGAACAGGTTCGCGGAGCCCGGAAGCACCATCAGCGTCGTCACGCCCGCCTCGCGCGCCGTGTCGAAACCGGGGTCCTGCGGCCAGATCGAATGTTCGACCCACATCTGCGCCGTATTGGGGTCGGTCATCTCGTTGACGTCGTTGAGCGCGCCGACGCTGTCGGGCTGCGACCAGGCGCCGAGATGCGAATGGGCGTCGATCACCCCCGGCGTCACCCACTTGCCGCGCGCGTCGATCGCCCGATAGCCCGCCGGAACCGGCAGCCCGGCGCCGACCGCGGCAATCTTTCCATTCTCCATCAGCACCGTGCCGTTGGCGATCTCCTCCCCCGTCGCGGTGAGCACGGTGGCGCCGACCAGAGCGACCGGCCGGGTTGCCGGCGGACGATAGGTGCTCGGGAAAGGGGCCGAATGGACGGTAGGCGCAGCCGGCCCGGCGGATGCCGCCTGCGGCCCCGCCCCACCCGACGCGGCGCAGCCGGCGAGCGCGAAGGCCGCCGCCGCGACGAGGAGCGGACGCGCTGCCATCGCGTGCCCCATCACGGCGTGTTGGGGGCGACGGACCGGATGAGGGCGCCCTTTTCGTCGAGGAAGTCGATCGACGCCTTGCCGTCGGACGTCACCTGCATCCGGATGCGCGGCCGCCCCATCGCGTCGCTGAGCATCACCGCCGAATCGCGATCGCGCGTCTTGCCGACATAGAGGCGCTGGCGCCCGAAACTGCCCTCTGCCTGCACCTTCTCCAGCAGCGCGGTGCGTTCCGGACCGTCGGGCATCTTCGAGATGCGTTCGGCGAGATCGAAGTCGAGCGGCTGATCGGGCCGGTCGTTGATGATCATCCCCGCCCAGCGCCGCCCGTCATATTCGCTCTGGGTCAGCTGGATCACCTGATCCTGCTCATATTGGTCGAAGCTGAGATGCCCGCCGCCCGACACCTTGCCGTCGGGACCGGTCTTGCCCGCAAAGGTCAGGCCGCCGTTTTCGGACCCTTCCTCATTGTAGAAGATGATCCCGGCGCCGCGATTGCCGGCGGGATGCGGACGTTCCTTGCCGTGCATGATGATGCCCGGCGCGTGGCTGCTGTTCGACACGATCATGCGGATCGTCCCGTCGTCCTCTCGCACGTTGATCCGCTTGACGTCGATCTCTTCGAACGCCGCCTTGCCCGGCCGCGTGTCGGCCCCCGCCTCGCTCACCACCGCGAACGCGAAGGCCGCGGTCAATATACCCGAATACAGCAAAAGCAGCTTGTTCACGTTCATGGGATTTCTCCTTCGGCGGAAGACCGGACGGTCGGAAGATAGCGGTCGCGCAATTCGGTGGCGCGCGACGTCATGGGCTGGCGGGCGCCGCGGATCAGCACGGCGACGGGCCGCGTCAGCGTGTCGAGCGGATCGCCGTCCCAGACGACGACGTCGCCGTCCTTGCCCGATTCGAGCGAGCCGACGCGGTCGGCGAGCCCGAAGATGCGCGCCGGATTGATCGTGATCGCGGCCAGTCCGGCGCGCCAGTCGAGGCCGCTGGCGACCGCGTTGCCGGCATTGTAGCGCAATTCGCGCTCCCGATGATTGCCATTGCCTTCGATCGCGACCAGCACGCCGGCTTCGGCGAGACGGCGAGCGTTGGCGAGCGTCGCGCCGAGCGCTTCGAACGACGCCGGGCTGTTCTGGACCGGAGTGACGAGGACCGGGACGCCCGCCGCGGCGATCTCGCCCGCCACGCGCCAGCCCTCGGCGACGCCCTCGAGGATCAGCTTCACGCCTTCGGCGCGGGCCATCGCAAGCGCGTCGCGGATGTCGGAGGCGCGGTTGACGGTGACGAGCAGCGGCATCCGGCCGTCGACGACGGGGATCAACGCCTCCATATCGGCGCGCGACAGCATGTAGGCGCGCGTTTCGCCGCGGTCATAGGCGGCGCGGCGCGCCTTGAAATCGCGCACCTCCGCAAAGAGCGCGTGCAGCAGGGCCAACTCTCCACCGCGTGCGCCGCCCGTTCGCTCGGCGCCGCCCTCGCCCATTTCGAGCACCATCGCGACCCCGCGCCGCATCAGCATCGGGCGGCCGTCGAGCACGACCGCCGCCGCCTGCCCGGCGAACGGCAGTTCGCGGTCCCCCTTGTCGTCATAGGCGGGGGTGGCGATCGCACGGGTGATGCCGCCCAGCCGCGCGACGGGCACGAGCAGCGAATCGGGATTGAGCCCATAGCCGGCGTCGAACGCGGCGCTGAGGTCGCGCTTGTGGGTGGCGCGATCGTCGGCGGCGGCGACCATCCGCACCTCGACGAGGCCGAGCGCCGTCCCCGCCGCGACCAGCCCCGGCGTCACGACCTTGCCGCGCGCGTCGATGACCGTCGCATCGGGCGGCACCGCGACGCCCGCGCCGACCGCGACGATACGGCCGTCGGCGATGACCACCGTCCCGTCGGCGATGTCGCCCGCGGGCCCCATGGTGACGACACGGCCGCCGGTGATCGCGACGGTTTCCGCCGCGGCCGGGCCGGTGCAGGCCAGCGCCAGCGCCAGCAGGAAAAGGCCGAGGCGGGTCATCGCGCGAAATCCTGACCGGGCTGGCCGAGCAGGAAGTCCGACGGCAAGCGATAACGCGGATCGCCGCGATCCCACATCGGCACGCCGTCGATCCAGACCCGGTCGGCGAGCGCGTAGACGCTGAACGGATTGGCGCTCCACAGCACGACGTCGGCCATCTTGCCGGGTTCGAGCGAGCCGACCCGGTCGGCGATGCCGAGCGCCCTGGCCGGGTTGGAGGTGATCCACCGGATCGCCTCGCCGCGGGTGATCGACAGGCCGGCATGGTTGGCCGCGGTCATCGCGATTCCCGCCTCCTGATTGAGCCGCTGGATCAGCAGACCGTCATCCGAGTGGATGATCGCGCAGCCGCCCGCGGCGTCGATCATCGGCGCATTTTCCTCTATCCCGTCGAGCGATTCCATCTTCGCGCCCCAGCTGTTGGCCCAGGTGGCGACGCAGATGTCCTCCTTCACCAGCAAGGGTATGATCTTGTAGGCCTCGTTCGCGTGATGGAAGGCGCGGATGCGAAAGCCGAATTCGTGCGCAACGTCGATCATCACCGCCATCTCGTCGGCGCGGTAGCAGTGGTTCTGGACCAGGATTTCGCCCTTCAGCACCCCGGCGAGCGTTTCGAGCTGCAAATCGCGCTTCGGCGGTTCGCCGGTGCGGCCGCCGCTTTCCCACCGGTCCCATTTGCGCGCATAATCCGCAGCGTCGATCCATGCCTTGCGATAGCCCGCGACATTGCCCATCCGCGTCGCCGGCGACCGGCCGCGCGCGCCATAGACGCGCTTCGGATTCTCGCCGCACGCCATCTTCAATCCATAGGGAGCGCCGGGGAATTTCATGCCCTGCGCCGTCACCGCGGGAACATTCCTGAGCGTCACGGAGCGCCCGCCGAACAGGTTCGCGGAGCCCGGAAGCACCATCAGCGTCGTCACCCCGCCGGCGCGCGCGAGACGGAATTTCGGATCCTGCGGCCAGACCGAATGTTCGGCCCACACCTCCGCGGTGTTCGGAGCGACGGCTTCGTTGCCGTCCTGATGCGACGGCGTGGCCGGCGAAGGATAGACGCCGAGATGCGAATGCGCGTCGATGATTCCCGGAGTCACCCATTTGCCGCGACCGTCGATGCGCGCGTAGCCGTCGGGAACGGAAAGGTTCGCGCCCACCGCCTCGACCCGGCCGTCGCGCATCAGCAGCGTCGCATCGGCGATCTCGGCGCCCGTTCCGGTCAGCAGCGTCGCGCCGACGATGGCGGTCGGCGCCGCGGCGGCCGGCCGATAGGTGCTGGGAAAGGGTCCTTCGGCGGCCGGATCGGCGGCAATGGCGCCACCGGCGGCAAGCGCGAGCGCGGCCCATAAGGCGCCGACGGCCCGTCCTCCCCTATATCGCAGACGTCGTCGCATTCTTCCCCCTCCCGACCAGCACGAGCGATGGCGCGCGCAAATCCGCCACTCGCTTTTTGGTGGTCGGATGATGGCGGATTCGTCGGCCCGAACCATCGTTCCGGGCAGGGTGAGCCGCTTCGCAAACGGGCGCGGCGCAGAAGAGGGGCACAGGATTTGTTGAGTGATGATCGTCTGGCACGCCGGGCAAGACCCCTGTCGACGCGCTTTCCGGCCCCGCATTTTCCATCCGAGTTCGACGAGGGGACGATCTTCTTCGATTCGGGTTTCGCCGCGCCGCAACTGCTGCCCGACCTGACGCCCTATGCGGAGGCGGCCCTCGGCGCGCATCGCGAGGAGGTGCTGCAATATGCATCGGGCCGCGGCCAGCCCTATATGCGCGCGTGGCTGGCGGAGTGGATGAATGCCAATGGCTGCGACCTGACCGCCGACCACATCCTGGTCACCAACGGCGCGAAGCAGGGGATCGACCTCGTCTGCCGGCTGCTGCTCGACGAAGGCGACGCGATCGTGGTGACCGCGCCGACCTATTTCACCGCGGTGCCGATCTTCCGCAATTTCGGCGTCGAGTTCATCGAGGTTGGGCAGGATGCGGCGGGCCTCGACGTCGCGGCGCTTGCCGCCGCGCTCGATCGCCGCGCCGCCGCCGGCCGGGCGGCGCCGAAGCTGATCTACAACGTCCCCGAATTCCACAATCCGACCGGCACGACGATGCCCGACGCGCGCCGCGCCGCGCTGGTCGCGCTCGCGGAGGAGCGCGGCATCGCGATCATCGAGGACAGCCCCTATCGCCGCGTGCGCTTCGAAGGCGCGGACCAGGCGCCGCTCAAGGCGCTCGACCGGTCGGGATCGATCTTTCACCTCGGCAGCTTTTCCA
Source organism: Sphingopyxis sp. MG (assembly GCF_002953155.1). NCBI lineage: Bacteria > Pseudomonadati > Pseudomonadota > Alphaproteobacteria > Sphingomonadales > Sphingopyxidaceae > Sphingopyxis > Sphingopyxis sp. MG. The sequence goes on along the minus strand of NZ_CP026381.1, from coordinate 443,548 downwards.
AGCTGGTCGCCCCCGGACTGCGCATCGGCTGGGTCGCCGCCGAGCCCGCGCTGATCGCGCGGATGATCGCGCTCAAATCGGAAGGCGGTTCTTCGCCGCTGATCCAGAGGATCATTCATGGGTTTGCGAGTTCCCCTGCCTTTCCCGCGCATATCGCGCGCGTGCAGGCGGCCTATCGGGAACGCCGCGACGCCATGATGACGGCGCTGGCGCGCGAACTGCCCACCGCCCGCGTCGCGGCGCCCGAAGGCGGCTATTACGTCTGGGTGACGCTGCCCGACGAGGCCGACGGCGACCAGCTCGCGGCGCGCGCGGCCGAAGCGGGCGTGCACCTGATCGCCGGAAGCCGCTTCTTCGCGTCGCAAGGCGCGGGCGTCCCGCGCAATCACGTCCGGCTGGCTTACAGCTATGCCACGCCGACGCAGATCGAAGAGGGCGTGCGGCGACTGGGCGCCGTCTATCGATCGATGACATGCTGATGGCGGCATCCGCCTCGCCCCTGGTCGAGTTCCGCGGCGTCGAGAAACGCTATGCGGCTGGCGCCGCTGCCGCGGTGGCCGGGCTCGACCTGGCGGTCGAGCGGGGCGAATTCCTGACCCTGCTCGGCCCCTCGGGCTCGGGCAAGACGACGACGCTGATGATGCTCGCAGGGTTCGAGACGCCGAGCGAGGGCGACATATATCTCGATGGCCGCTCGCTTGCCGACCGGCCGCCGCACAAGCGCAACATGGGCGTCGTCTTTCAGAATTACGCATTGTTCCCGCACATGAGCGTCGCCGGGAATATCGCCTTTCCCCTGCGCGTCCGCGGCATTCGCGGCGCCGATGCGGCGGCGAAGGTCGAAGCGGCGCTGGCGCTGGTCCGGCTCGAAGGCCTTGGCGACCGACGGCCCGACGCATTGTCGGGCGGCCAGCGGCAGCGCGTCGCGCTGGCGCGCGCACTGGTCTTCGAACCCGACCTGGTGCTGATGGACGAACCGCTGGGCGCGCTCGACCGCCAGCTCCGCGAACATCTGCAGATCGAGATCAAGCGCATCCAGCGCGCGCTCGGCCTCACCATCCTCTATGTCACCCACGACCAGAGCGAGGCGCTGACGCTGTCCGACCGCATCGCGGTGTTCGCCGACGGACGGGTGCAGCAACTCGGCCCGCCCGATACGATATACGAACGGCCCGCCAATGCCTTCGTCGCCGGTTTCATGGGCGAAAACAACCGCCTCGCCGCCACGGTGATCACGCAGCAGGGCGACCGGTGCGCGATCCGGCTGGCGGGCGGCCAGATCGTGCGGGCGACCGCGGCCGCCACCTTCACCCCCGGCACCGCCGTCGTCGCGGCGATCCGGCCCGAACATATCGAGATGGGCGAGCAGCCGCTCCCCTGCTGCAACGCGCTCGACGGACGCGTCGACCAGCTTGTCTATCACGGCGATCACCGTCGCATCCATGTCGGCCTCGACGGCGGCGGATCGCTGATCGCACGGGTTTCCGCCGACCGGGACGTGAAACCGGGGGACCGGCTGGCGATCGGCTGGTGCACCGACCGCTGCTTCGTCTTTCCGGCGGCGGATGGCTCGAATCCGGGGGGAGAGGGATCATGACATTCCGGCTGAGAGCGCTCGGCGCGCTGGCAGTGCTTACGCTCGGCGCCTGCGGATCGGGGTCCGACCTTCGCCCGCTGACCGTGGTCGGCTGGGGCGGCTCCTCGCAGGACGCGCACCGGCAGGCCTATTGGTCGTCCTTCTCGCAGGCGACCGGCATCCCGCTGCGCGAGGACAGCTGGCGCGGCGGCGTCGGCGTGATCCGCACCAAGGTGACCGGCGGCGACACGAGCTGGGACATCGTCCAGGTCGAGACCGAGGATCTGATCCTCGGCTGCGAGGAAGGCTTGTTCCAGCGGCTCGACTGGGCCGCGCTCGGCGGACGCGACGCCTTCCTTCCCGCGGCGGTGCACGACTGCGGCGTGGGCGCGATGCTGTGGTCCTATGTGATCGGCTATGACGGCGACCGCATCCGCGGGGCCGGTCCGCAAAGCTGGGCCGATTTCTGGGACGTCAGGCGCTTCCCCGGCAAGCGCGGCATGCGCAAGACCCCCAAATATTCGCTGGAGTTCGCCCTGATGGCGGACGGCGTACCGCCCGACCAGGTCTATCCGACGCTCCGCACGCCGGCGGGGGTCGATCGCGCCTTCCGCAAGCTCGACGAAATCAAGCCGCATGTCGTCTGGTGGTCGTCGATCTCGCAGGTTCCCGACCTGCTGGGGTCGGGCGAAGTGGTGATGTCGGTGACCAGCCCCGGCCGGCTGGTCGTCGCCAACCGCACCGAAGGCCGCCATTTCAAGCTGAACTGGCACGGCAACATCTATGCCGTCGATTATTGGGTCATCCTGGCCAACAGCCCGCGCAAGGCCGAGGCCGCCCAGTTGCTGCGCTACATGACGCGGCCCGAAAGTCAGATGCGGCTGGCACGCTTCATCCCGACCGGCCTCACCAACATCGAGGCGAACCGCGAGGTCGGCCCGGAGTTGAAGCGCGATACGCCGAGCGACCCCGCGAACATGGTCGGCGCGCTCGAACTCAACGCCGATTTCTGGGTCGAGTACGGCGACCAGCTCACCCAGCGGTTCAACGCCTGGGTCGCGCGCTGATCCGCCGATGACGCGCCGCTGGTGGCCCTTTGCGCTCGTCGCGCCGCTGCTGATCTTCCTGATCGCAAGCTTCATCGCGCCGGTGATGCTGATGCTGTCGCGCGCGGTGATCGACCGCGATCTCGAACGCGCCTGGCCCGAAAGCGCGGCGGCGCTGCGGGCATGGGACGGCGACGGACTACCGCCCGACGGGCTCGCGCGCACGGTGGCGCACGAAACGCTGGCGACGCATCGGGCGGGCACGCTCAACCGCGTGGCCAATCGGCTGAACTACGACATGGTCGGTTCGCGGAGCCTGCTCTATGCCACCGCCGACCGGCTCGCGGCCGGCGCGCCCGGCGATACGGTCGCCGATCTCGCGCGGATCGACCCGCGCTGGGGGCAGCCCGCCATATGGTCGGTGATGCGCCATGCAGACGGACCGCTGACCAGCTATTATCTGCTCGCCGCGCTCGACCGGCGGCTCGACGCCGAAGGCCGCATCGTCGGCGTTCCGCGCGAGCAGGCGGTGTTCGGCGACATCTTCCTGCGCACCTTCAAGATCAGCGCGGTCGTCGCCCTGCTGTGCACGCTGCTCGGCTATCCGGTCGCCTATCTGCTCGCTTCGCTGCCCGCGCGGACCGCCAACCCGCTGCTGATCCTGGTGCTGCTGCCCTTCTGGACGTCGGCGCTGGTGCGCACGGCGGCGTGGGCGGTGCTGCTCCAGACCAACGGCGTCGTGAACGGCGCCCTCCAGACGATCGGGCTGATCGACGCGCCGATCCAGCTCATCTACAACCGCCTCGGTGTCTATATCGCGATGACGCATGTGCTGCTGCCTTTCTTCATCCTGCCGCTCTACAGCGTGATGAAGGGCATTGCGCCGACGGCGATGCGCGCCGCAAGCTCGCTCGGCGCCTCGCCGATGCTCGCGTTCCGGAAGGTCTATCTGCCGCAGACGCTGCCGGGCGTCGCCGCGGGCGCGATCATCGTCTTCACCCTGGCGCTCGGCTATTATGTGACGCCCGCCCTGATGGGCGGCGGCGCCGACCAGATGATCAGCGCCTCGATCGCCTTCTATACCAACCAGTCGCTCAACTGGGGCATGGCCGCGGCGCTCAGCCTGCTGCTGGTGCTGCCGCTGCTGCTGATGCTGTTCGCGGGACGGACGATGGTCCGCACGGTGCCGGCATGATCGCCGTCCGCTCGCGATCCGGGCGGCTCGGCCGGGCGGCGCTGATCGCCTTCTGCGCGCTGGTGTTCGCCTTTCTGGTGCTGCCGATCCTCGCCGTCGTTCCGCTTTCGCTCAATCCCGGCGGCTTCCTCGTCTTTCCCGAAGGCGGGCTGTCGCTGCGCTGGTACCGCACGCTCGCCGATTCGCCACAATGGACGCACGCCTTCGGCAACAGCTTCAAGATCGCGGTGGCGACGACGGCGATCGCAACGCCGCTCGGGACGCTGGCGGCGATCGGCCTTTCGCACATGCGCTCGCGCGCCAAGCCGGTCATCGTCGCGCTGATCAGCGCGCCGCTGGTCATGCCGATCGTCGTCGTCGCGGTCGCCTTCTATTTCCTGTTCGCGCCGCTGGGCCTCGTCAACGGGCCGGTGGGGCTGGTGATCGCGCACAGCGCGCTGGCGCTGCCGTTCGTGGTGATCGTCGTCCATGCCTCGCTGAGCGGCCTCGACCCGGACCTGCTGCGCGCCGCGGCCAGCCTCGGCGCGCCGCCGCTGACCCAGCTCGTCCGCGTCCTCGCGCCGCTCGCCGCGCCGGGAATCGCCGCAGGCGCGGTCTTCGCCTTCATGACCTCGTTCGACGAGACGACGGTGGCACTGTTCATCGCCGGTCCGGAGCAGCGCACGCTGCCGATCCAGATGTTCGAAGGGGTGCGCGAACAGATCAGTCCCGCCATCGCCGCCGCGGCGACGCTGCTGATCGTCGCGTCGACCCTGCTGCTGGGGACCGCCGAACTGCTGCGCCGACGCGGCGAGCGGCTGCGGACGGGTTCAGCAGCCCCAGACGTCGGCGCATAATCGCGCGAAATTGGCGCCGAGCAGCTTTTCGATGCGCCGCGCCGGCCAGCCGCGCGCCGACAGATCGTCGGCCAGCGTCAGGAAGCGCGTCGGCGCGTTATAGTCGGGAACGAGGTTGAAGACGTCGGGTGCCTCGCCCGGCGCCGCCACCCCCGCCGCCTTGCGTTCCTCATAGAAGCGCCGCTGGTTCTCGGCATAGCCGGCGGTCAGTTCGACCGCCCCGATGCCGCCGTCGGTGCCGAGCGCGACATGATCCTCGCCCGCGACCTTCACCGCATGTTCGATGTGCCGGATCACGTCGTCGGCGCGCGGCTGCCCGCTCGCGCGCAGGAAGGGCATGAAATAGATGCCCGCGACCCCGCCGCGATCGGCCAGCGCGCGCAGTTCGGCATCGGCGGTGTTGCGCGGCACGTCGACGAGCGCGCGGCAGCCGGTGTGGCTGATCGCGATCGGCGCGCTCGACGCCGCGATCGCCTCTGCGATCGTGCGCTGCGATGCGTGGCTGGCATCGACCATCATCCGCCGCGCGTTGAGTCCGGCGACGACCTCGCGCCCGAAATCGCTGAGGCCGGCGTTTCCGGGCTCGAGACAGCCGTCGCCGACCAGGTTGCGCTTGTTGTAGGTGAGCTGCACGATGCGAACGCCGAGCAGGTCGAACAGGTCGAGCCGGCCCGCGTCGGTTTCGAGCGGCACCGTATCCTGGAACCCGAAGATCACCCCCAGCCGGCCGCTGTCCTGCGCGGCGCGCAGGTCGGTCGCGGCGCGGATGTGGAGCAGCCGGTCGGGAAAAGCCCGAACGAAGCGTCCGTAGCGGGCGATGCGCCGCAGCGTTTCCTCGAAACGCCCCGCGGTGTTCCCCGCCGCACCGACCGTCTGGTGGATCGCCGTCAGCCCCGACGCGCGATAGGCGGCCAGTTGCGACGCGACCGCCGGCCCCTCGGGATCGAGCGGGCCGAGCGAGGACAGGCCGTCGATGATCATGGCGCGGTCGTATCGACCGCGCCCGAACCCGGTCGCCCCGGCGCGGGCGGAGACGGCGAGCGCGGCTGCGCCGCCCAGCACCGTCCGCCGCGAGACCTTCATGTGTGGAGCGCCGTGTCGAATTCGCGCGCCGCATCGGCACCCGCGATCTCGGTCAGGTGGCGCAGAAAGACCGCCGTCGTGTGCACCGGCTCCTTCGCCATCGCGATCATCAGCCGGTCCATCGCCGCGCGCCCGATCCGATGCTCCAGATCGACCAGCAGCAGCGGCCCCTTGCCGTAGAGCTGGACCCGGTCGGGCCGGCCGTGCCCCATGACCGGACCGGCCTTCGTCGTCGCCTCGCGCTTGGCCGCGATGTTCTTCGCCAGTTCCTCCGGCCCGAAAGCCTGTTCGACATAGCGCATCGACATATATTCGGCCGCCGATTCAACGAGCCAGAAATCGTCGGTCAGCGGGCTCGCGAGCATCCACCAGGCATGCGCGATCTCGTGCGCGACATGGCGGCCGGGTCCGACCTCCGAATCCTCCGGGCTGCCCGCGCGGCCTTCGGTCACGACCGTATAGGCCGTGCGCGCATAGCCCATCGACCGCTCGCGCCACACCTGCGCCATCCGCACCTTGCGGGGCAAGGGACCGAACATCGCCTCGAAATAGCGCGCGGCGGCCTCGCTATGCTTGATATATTGCTGCGAACGCCATGCCGACAGGTCGCGCGAATAGAATTCGACGCCGTGCGCCTCGGCGCGCTCCAACCCGCGCATCGCGACCAGCGGCAGGTCGATGTCGAGGAAATCCCGCTTGATCCGCACGCCATCGGGGGTCCGCGTGACGTCGCCCTGCGCGACGACGACCAGATCGGGCGCGAGCCCGTCGATCGTCGCATCGACGGTGAAGCGCGTCTGGATGTCGGCGCCGACCGGATACCACATATGATCGAGGAACAGCTCATAGCCTTCGGGCCGCAGCGGCTTGTTGCCGCTGTCATGCTCGGTGTCGATCGGCCCGACATAGCGGAAATGCAGCTTGACCGGTTCGGCGTGCGGATCGGCGAAACGGAAGACGTACCGGTTCAGCGCGGGCATCGGCGAATCGGCCGGCTCGACCGTCATCGTCACGCCGTGCGGCAGCGCCGTCGGCTGCATCGCGAAACGCTGCGAGAGCAGAAAGGCCTTTTCGGCCTCCCCTTCGCTGAGCGTGATCGTGACATCCGCGTCGAGCCGGCCTTCGGGGTCGAAATGCGCCGCGACGTCATAGTGCGGCGGCGCGGCAAGCGCGGTGCCGCCGCACAGGCAGGCGGCGGCGAAAGCGAAAATCATCCTCATGCCGCGGCTCCTCCATCGGCGATCCAATTGTCTATTCTTTCCTCGAGCAGCGGCAGCGGCAGCGGACCGGCGCCGAGCGCGACATCGTGGAAGCGGCGAAGGTCGAAGCGGTTGCCGAGCTTTTCGCGCGCCCGCGCGCGCAGCGCGACGATCGTCTGCATGCCGATATAATAGGCGGTCGCCTGACCGGGCAGGACGATATAGCGGTCGATCTCGCGCTGGTTGTCGTAATGGCTCGACGGCATGTTCGCATCGAGCCACGCGACCGCCTGCTCGCGGGTCCATCGCATCGCATGGATTCCGGTGTCGACGACGAGGCGGCAGGCGCGCATCAGCGACAGCGAAAGGCGGCCGAAATCCGAATAGGGATCGGCATAGAGCCCCATTTCCTTGGGCAGCAGTTCCGAATAGAGGCCCCAGCCCTCGCTGAACGCCGCGATGCTGGCGAAACGGCGGAATTTCGGAATCCCCTCCATCTCGTGCGCGATGCAGGTCTCGATATGATGGCCGGGGATCGCCTCGTGATAGAGCGTCGCGGCCAGCTGGTAGCGCGGCTGCGCCTGCATGTCGGCGAGATTGATGTAGAAGATGCCCGGCGCCGAACCGTCCTGCGGCGGATTGCGGTAATGCGCCTTGGGCGCCGACTTCTCGCGCCACGCCTCGATCGCGCGCACCTCGACCGGCGCTTTCGGCAGATGGCCGAACAATTCGCCCTGCCGCGCGCGAATCTCGTCGAGCAGCGCATTGGCCTCGGCCAGATAGGCGGCGCGGCCGGCATCGCTGTCGGGATGATAGAAGCGCGGATCGGTGCGCATGAAGGCGAAGAAGGCCTGAAGATCGCCGTCGAAACCCGTCCGCCGCATGATCGCGCGCATCGCGTCGTGGATCGCCGCCACCTCGCGCAATCCGAGCGCGTGCACCTCGGCCGCCTTTCGCGGCAGCGTGGTATAGGATTCGAGCTGCGCCCCGTAATAGGCCTCGCCGTCGGGAAGCTTCCACACGCCGTCGACGCCGTCGGCCTGCGCCTCGGCCGCGCGCAGGTGCGCGACCAGCGCTCCATAGCCGGCGGCGAAGCCCCCCGTCAGCGCCGCGGTGCCGCGCGCGAGAAGGTCGGCGCGATCGGCATCGGAAAGGTCGGCCGCGGCGAGCTTGGTCTTGAAGTCGGCGAGGATCGGGCTGTCGCCCTCTCCCTCGAACGGCGCCCCCTTCAGCAGGTTGACGCAAGGTTCGATCACCAGCCCATAAACGAAGCGCGGCGGCCGGATGCCGCGCGCCTCCTGCGCCCGAAGCCGCGCGACCGCCTGCGCCATCAGCGGTTCGACGCCGGTCAGCCGCTTGATATAGGCCTCCGCATCGGCGCGCGTGGCGATCGGATGGCTGTTGGTGAGCGTGCTCGGCACGCGCGTGTGCGCGCCGCCCATCTGGGTCATCACATAATCGTGATGCCGCCATTTGAAGTCGCGCAGCGCGCGTTCGGACTGGAGCGCGAACATGCGGTGGCTGAGCCGGGCCTGCGGCGACAGTTTCGCGACGTCGAACCCCTGCAATTCGGCATGATCGCGCTCGCGCAGCCGGTAATCCTCCAGCTCGCGCGCCTCGCTGATGTCGTCCCACTTGTCCTGGTCGCGGCGGATGCCGAGCGCCGACTGGCGCGTCGGGCTGCGATCGAGCGAGCGCTGGAAGATACGTTCGAAAAAGGCGTCGAGCCGCGCGTCCTCTCCGGTCTCGATCGCAAACGCCGGCGGCGCGATCAGCGCGGCCCCCGCAAGCGCCGCCGATCCGATGAAATGGCGTCGGTCGATGCTGCCGCTGATCATGCGGTTCCTCCCCCCTTGGCTATCCAGGCGTCGATATGGGCTTCGAGCAGCGGCAACGGCAGCGGACCGCTGCCGAGCACGCTGTCGTTGAAACGGCGGAGGTCGAACCGGTCGCCAAGCCGGACCCGCGCGCGGTCGCGCAGCTCGACGAGCTTGAGCTTCCCCATTTCATAGGCGCAGGCCTGACCCGGGGTGACGATATAGCGCTGGATCGCGGTGACATTGTCGGCGTGGTTCGCCGGGGTGTTCTGGTCCAGCCAGGCGACCGCCCGCTCCCGGCTCCAGCGCAGCGCATGGACGCCGGTGTCGGTGACGAGGCGCCCCGCGCGCATCAATTCCATCGAGAGCCGGCCGAATTCCTGCCACGGATCGTCGTAAAGCCCCATCTCGACCGGCAGCTGTTCGGCGAACAGCGCCCAGCCCTCGCTGAACGCGGTATAGCCGCCGAAGGCCCGGAATCGGGGCAGGCCGGTCAGCGCCCGCGTCACCGCCTTTTCGAGATGATGGCCCGGCACCCCTTCGTGATAGGAGAGCGCCGACAGTTCGTAGATCGGCAGATTCCGCATGTCGCGCGTGTTGACATAGAGGATGCCGGGGCGCGTGCCATCGGCCGAAGGCGCGAAATAGCCGGCGGTGCCGGCCGACGCTTCGAGCCAGGGCTCGACCGGCTTCACCACCACCTCCGCGCTTGGCACATGGTTGGTGAGTTCGCCGAGCCGCGCGGTCACCGCCGCGATCTTCGCGCGCATCGCGTCGAGATAGGCCGCCTTCCCCTGCGGCGTATCCGGATAATAGAAGCGCGGATCGGTGCGCACATGCTCGAACAACTCGGCGAGCGTGCCCGAAAAACCCGCGCGCTTCGCCACGGCCCGCATCTCGGCATGGAGCCGCGCGGTCTCTTCGAGTCCGATCCGGTGCACCTCCGCCGGCGACAGGGACAGCGTCGTGTTCCAGCGCAGTTGCGCCGCATAATAGGCATCGCCGTCGGGCAGCCGCCAGACGCCGTCGTTGCAGCCTTCCCCGCAGGGGATGCTGCGCAGACAGGCGATCAGGTGGCGGAAACCCGGACCGAATCCTTCCAGCAAGCCAGCCTCGGCTGCGCGCAGCAACCCCGACTTTTCGGCATCGGACAGCGCCAGCTTCGCGATCTTGCCGCGGAAATCGGCCAGCATCGGGCTGTCGGGCGCCCCGGGCTGAAACGGCGCGCCGCTGATCAGCTTCTCGCAATTGCCGATGACGAGCGGGATGGAAAAGGCGGGAGGGGCGACGCCGTTCGCCGCCTGCCGTTCCAGACCCGCGACGACGGCCGCCAGATAGGGGGCCACGGCATGCAGCCGCGCGACATAAGCCTCGGCATCGGCGCGATCCGCGATCGCGTGGTTGTTGATCAGCGTCTGTGGAATATCGCGCTGCGGCCCGCGCATCTGGCACACCGGATAGTGATGGCCGCGCCAGCGATGGCGCTCGATCGCCTCTTCGGCATCATAAGCGAAAAGATCGTAGCTGAGCCGGGCCTGCGGCGTCAGCGCGCGGCGATCGAAGCGGCGAAGCGCGGCGAGATCGCCCCGCGCCAGCCGGACATCCTCGTCCGCGCGGCGCTGGCTGACGTCGGGCCACCCCGCCTGCCCGCCCTTGACGCCCATCGCCGATTGCGCGGACGGGCTGCGGGCGAGATCGCGCTGGAACACCGATTCGAAAAAGGCGTTCAGCCGCGCGTCCTCGTCTCCGCCGGCCGCCCAGGCCGGCGCCGCCGCAACGAGCGCGCCGGCGGCAAGCAATTCGCGCCGGCTGAGGCGAGCCCCCGTCACCGGCCGATCGGAAAATCGCCCAACGGGGAGATTTCCGCCTCTTTCCCCGGCGCATTCTTCACATGCGCGTCGAGGAATTCGAGGATGGCGCGATAGGCGGCGATCTGGTTCGCCTTCTTGCGAAAGCCATGCCCCTCGTCGGGAAAGACGATATAGTCGACGGGCACGCCGTTCGCCTTGACCTTTGCGACGATGTCCTCGGATTCGACCGGCAGCACCCGCGGGTCGTTCGCCCCCTGGAGCACGAGCAGCGGCTTGCGGATCGCGTCGGCGTGGAACACCGGCGAAATCCTGCGCAGATAGTCCGCATCCTTTTCGGGATCGCCGACCTCGGTAAACAGCAGCCGGCGCAGATCCTCCCACCAGCTCGGCGTGTTGGCGAGCAGGCGCGGCCAGTTCGACACGCCATAGATGTCGACCCCCGCGGCGAAGGCGTCGGGCCGGAAAGCCAGCCCGGCCAGCGTCATATAGCCGCCGTAGCTCTGGCCCTGAATCGCGATCTTGTCGGGATCGACGAAGCCGGTGTCGACGAGCATCCGCTTCGCCGCGACCACATCGTCGAGGTCGGCGTCGCCATGGCGGCGGTCGTCGAGGTGATAGAAGGTGCGGCCCGACCCGCTGCTGCCGCGATTGTTGATCTCGAACACCACATAGCCGTGGTTGGCGAGATATTGCGGCAAGGGGCGATAGCCGACCCGGCTTTCGTCGCCGGGGCCGCCGTGGACATGGATCACCGCAGGCCGCCGGTCGCCGGCGCGCGCATCCTTCGGCACATAGAGGATGCCCGGCACCGCCAGCCCGTCATAGGACGCAAAGCGCACGACCTTTCCGGGCACGAGGTCTTCGGGTGCGACGCCGGGGGCACGCGCGTCGAGCAAGGGCGTGCGCCTGCCGCTGGAGAGATCGAGAAGCGATATCTCCCCCGGCGTCGAGCCGTTCGAGGCGCTGATCAGCGCCTTTCGGGCATGGTTGGCAAGCAGCAGCGCGGTGCTCGCATCGGGCGTCCCGACGTCGAACGCGATCGGACGGAAATCGCGCGCATCGAACAGGTAGGGGCGCGAGCGCGCATCCTCGTTGACCGAGACGATCAGCGTCCGCCCGTCGCGCGACAGCGCCGCGCCCTCGACGTCCCAGTCGGGCTTGAAGACGGTGACGCGCTCGCCGGTCGCCAGGTCCCGCCGCACCAGAAAGGCGAACTCGCCGCCGTCGTCGGTGGTGTAGAAAAGCTGCGCGCCTGCGCTTGCAAAGACCTGCGGCTCGCAGGCCACCGGTTGGCCCTCGGGGGTGAGCTGGATCAGCTTCGCGGCGGTCCGGTCATAGACATAGCAATGCCGCGTCGCATTATCGACGATCCGGCTGAGCGCGACATAGCGCCGGTCGGGGCTGACCGCGCGCACCTGATAGGCCTTGTCGTTCTCGAACAGCCGGGTCTTTTCATAGCCGTCGGCCTGAATCTCGTAGAGGTCGAAGAAGCGCGGGTCGCGTTCGTTCGTCTGGACAAAGAAGGAGCGGCCATCGTGCGCCCAGTCGACGAAGCGGGCGACGTGCCGGTCGCCGGGCGTCACGTCGCGCGCCGTTCCGTCGCGTTCGCGGACATAGATATGCGCGAGTTCGTTGCCGCCCTGATCGCTCGAAAAAAGGATACGCTCGTCGTGCGGGAAATAGCCGATCGCGCGGATCGTCTCGCCGGTCGACCGGGTCAGCGGCACCGCCTCCCCGCCCGCCGACGGCATGACGTAGATATTGGCGATGCCGGTGCGGTTGCTGGTGAAGATCAGCTTGCTGTCATCGGGCGACCAGGACAGGCCGCCGATCGAATCGGAGTCCATCAACTGCTCGATCGTGTAGCGCTTCGGGCCGTCGTCCGCGAAAGCCGGAACGGCGAAGCAGGCGAGCGCGATGCCGAGCAGATATCTGGTCATGTTCGTTCCCTGGAGTCGGCGAAGAACGGGGGCGGGACAAACGGCCCCGCCCCGGCTCCCCCCATCAGAAGTTGGCCGTCGCACGCAGCGTGTAGGTCCGACCGATCGGGTCGTAGACGCCGAATTGGCGCGAGACCTCGCCGGCATAGGGAACCGCCTGATCGAACAGGTTCCGCACGCCGAACTGCAGGCGGAAATTGTCGTTGATGCGAGCCCCGAGCGTCGCATTGACGATCGTCGAAGACGGATAATAGAGGATCGGTGTATCCTCGATCGTCGCGGTATGGTCGGCGATCGTCTTTTGCGACCAGACGACCTGGAAATCGAGGTCGAACGGATCGAAACCATAGCCGATGCGGCCGTTGATCCGCCATTTGGGCGTGCCCACCGTGCCCTTCACGTCGATGATCGGCGAGCCCGACGAGACCTGCGTCGTGAACTTGGTGACGCGGAAGGCGCTGAGGCCCAGCCGCAGCGCGCCCGGCTCGCCGCCCGACGCGATGTTCGGCACCCCGATGCGATAGTCGAGCTGGCCGAGGATGCCCGCGAACTTCTGCGACGAGGTATTGTAATAGGATTCGGCGTAACCGTTGGCGATATCGCCCGCGATCCGCGCCGCCCCCGGCTGCGCCGCCGCTTCCGCCGCGGTCAGGCGGCTGAAGGCGTTGCACGCGTTCTCGTTCGGATAATTGGGGCTGTCGTAACAGGCCGCCTGCGCGGTCACGAGCGTGAAGCGGCTGATCGCGTCGTGAAGATCGATGTTGTTGTAATCGACCGCGAAACGAAGGCCGGGCACTGCCTGCGGCTGATAGACCATGCCGATCGACCAGCTGTTCGCCCGCTCGTTCCGAAGATCGAGATTGCCCGACACGGTCCCCGCCGGCGACGCACCGCTGGTCGTCGGGTTGAAGGCGTTGGGAGCCGGACCGCCGACCGCGGCAAGCGCGGCGGTGCAATTGGCGAGGCGCACGGCGGGATTCGGCCCCGAATTGACGCGGCTCGCCGCGCAGACGTCGGCCGCGTTGCGCAGCACGCTCGCCCCGGGCAGGGCGAGTTCGACGATCGAAGGCGCCCGGATCGCGCGGGTATAGACACCGCGGAAGGTCAGCCCCTCGATGAAGCTCGGCTGCAGGCGGCCGCCCGCCGACCAGGTGAGGTCGCCGCCCGCCGTCGAGTGATCGACGTAACGCAGCGCGCCTTCGAACTGGAGCGCGCGAACGAGCGGCAGGCCCATCTCTTCGTCGATCAGCGGAACGATCGTCTCGCCATAGACTTCGTCGGTGTTGAAGCTGAACGGCGGCGTTTCGGCAAACGCAGCCGATCCGCCGAGCAGGCTGATGCCGCCCTTCAATATGGCGTCGGGCACGAAGCTGCCATATTCGCGGCGATGCTCGTAGCCGATGTTGAAGGCGATCGGGTCGGCGATCCCGAACGGCAGGCGGCCGTCGAGGTTGGCCGTGATCGTCTGCAGCGAGTTGATGCTGACGCCGACGCCGCGATCGACGACATATTCGGCGGCTTCGTCGGAGAATCTGTTTTCGCCGAAGATATTGAGCGGAACGCAGCTTCCGCCCGACCGGCAGACCGGAGCGCCGGGCGTGCCGACGACGTCGATCGCCCGCAGGAAGCGCGTCAGATTGACCTGATTGAATTCGGATTCGTTGCGGCTGCGGCCGTAGTTGTACGAAAGATCCCAGTTCCACTTTTCGCCGCTGACGTCGAAATCGCCGCGGAAGCCGGCGACGATCCGATAGACGTCGAGCTTGGTGCGTCCGGGCGCCCGATCGGCGATGTCGTTCATGTTGCGGTTGAGCTTGAAGCTCGTGACGCCGTTGGCGACGAGGATGTCGCGCGCCTGGGCGCTGAGGAACGGGTTGTCGATGCTCATCGTCAACACCGGCCCGCCCAGGATGTTCGGCGCCGCGAACTGGAACAGGTCGCTGAGTTTGGTGCCGCTGGTGTGCGCGTAGGACCCTTCGACGAAGAAGGTGACGTTGTCGGTCAAATCGTAATGACCGGTCGCATTGAACAGATACCGCTCGTTCGGCGTCAGCAGGCTGAAATGCTTCGCGGGATCGAGCCCGTCGCCGCCGTCGCGCATGATCGCATAGGGGCCCGAACTCGACCCGAAGAAGCTGGCGCCGAGGTTGAACGGAACGAGATCGCCGTTCGGACCGAATTGCAGCGGATTGCCCGCAGCGTCGCGAATATAGCTGCCCGTTCCCGGCGCGATGTCGCCGGCCAGATAGGGCAGCCCGCCCTCGGTCAGCGCGGCGTAGCGCAGATCGCCCACGACGAGCTGCGCGGGGATACCGTCGGTGCGATCGACATTGCCCGACGGGCTCAGGTAGCGGAACTTGTACCGCGAGGCGAGGACCATGCCTTCCTGGCGCACATATTCGGCGCCGAGGACGATGTTGCCGCGACCGCCCGCGAAATTCTTGCCGAACAGCGCGCGCACCGCCTGGTTCGCGGCGTCGCCGCGGTCGCTGAGGCTGGCCTGCCCGGTCAGTTCCAGCCCGTCGTAATTGTCCTTGAGGATGATGTTCACGGTGCCCGCGATCGCATCCGAGCCATAGACCGGCGCCCCGCCGATCGCGACCGTTTCGATCCGGTCGATCAGGCCGACGGGAATCAGGTTGAGGTCGACCTGCGACCCCGGCGAGGTCGCCGCGCCGCTGCCCGACACGGTGTTCGACGACACGAAGCGCCGGCCGTTGACCAGCGTCAGCGTGCGCTGCGAGCCGAGGCCGAGGAAATTGGAATAGCTCTGCGCGACGCCGAGATTGGCCTGCGCGGCCCCGATCTGGCTGTTCGCGGCGGGCGCGAAGCCCGGCGTATCCTGCAGCGCTTCGATCGCGTTGGTATAGGCGCGCTTTTCGATCTGTTCGCGATCGGTCACGGTCGCCGATTGCAGCGTATCGAAACCCGCGCGCTTGATGCGCGATCCGGTCACGATGATGTCCTCGCCGACCAGTTCGGTCCCGGGTTCGGCCGCGGCCCGGCCGGCGCGGCGGATCACCACCACCCCGTCGCGATTCTGGAAGACCTCGACCCCCTTGCCCGCGAGCATGCGGCGCAGCGCCTCGACCGGCGTATAGCTGCCGTCGATGCCGTTGGTCCGAACCCCCGCCAGATCGGAGTCGGGTATCATCACCTGCACGCCCGACTGGACGGCGAGCCGCTGCACCGCCGTCGCGGCGTCGCCGGACGGGATGGCATAGCGCTGCCGTTCCTGTGCCGCGGCCGGCGCCGTCCAGCATATCGCCGCAGCCACGCCGGCCATCAGCACCGCATGTGTATGGATTCGGTCCGGTGTCCCCCAGATCATCATTCTGCCCTCCCTAATGCCCCGAAGCAAAGTGACGCTTCCAAAGGCGAACGAGGGACGGCACGCGGAAATCCGCTATCAGTGCGAAGGAGAATTCTGCTGGCGCACCAGCACCAGCTCGTTGCCGCGGCGAATCACCTCGCCATTGAAGGCGCTGGCGGCCGCACCGGCAAAGGCCCGCGCATCCCCCAGCTTGAAAACGCCCATGAATTCGGCGCGCGCCAGCGTCGGGTCGTCGATCGTCACGCGCAGGTCGGAATAGCGGTTGACCTCCGCCGCCGCGTCGCCGAGCTGCTGCCCGTTGAAGACGAGAAGCCCCTTGCGCCAGGCGATGCGCCGTTCGACATCGGCGGCGTCGAGCACCTCCTTCCGCGGGCCGGTGGCGGCGGCGACGAACTGTTCGTTGCGGCGGATATAGCGCGGCGCGGCCGACCCGCTCGCCGTGCCTCCGACCGCGACGACGCCTTCTTCCACCGTCACCTCGACCCCGCCCGCGCCGATCCCGACGACGAATTCGGTGCCGACCGCACGGACGTCCAGCCCCTCGGCACGGACCACGAACGGCCGCTTGCTGTTGTGGGCGACCTCGAACGACGCCTCGCCGCGCCGCAGGATCACCTGCCGGACCTTGTCGTCGTAGCGGATCTGCACCGCGGAATCGCCATTGAGGGTGACGGTGGAGCCGTCTTCGAGCACCATGTGGCGAACCTCGCTGCGCCCCGTCTCGACGCGGCCGGCGAGATGGTCGTAGGCGGTGGCGCCGCCGAGCGCCACGAGCGCGAGCGAAGCCGCCATGGCGAAGGGCCGCCAGTTCCGCGCCCGCGCGGGTGGCACGGCGCGGCGCGCGCCGCCCTCCAGCGCCACCGCCCGGTCGATGTCGAGCCACAGCGCCTGCGCACGCACATAGGCGCCAAGATGGCGGCTGTCCGCCGTCAGCCAGGCATCGAGTTCCCGCTGTTCCCGGCCGTCGAGCGCACGCTCGGCCGACCGCACCGCCCAGGCGGCCGCCCGGGCGTCGATGTCAGCCCCATTTCCAGAACCTGCGCTCACGCCTTCTTCCATCCTCCGCGCCCGCGGGCGCCTGTTTCATCGCTTCGGAGACCAGCCGCAGCGCCTTGGCGAGATGCTTCTCGACCGTGCTCTCGGCGATCCCCATATGCTCGGCGATCTGACGCTGCGAGAAGTCCTGAAACTTCTTCAGCTCGAAAGCTTCGCGGCATTTGGGCGGCAGCGTCTGCAATATTCCGTGCAGGCGCGCCAGTTCTTCCTGTCCACTCAGGCGCCTGTCGACGCTCATTTCCTCATCGACGATGTTCAGGGCATCCAAATCCGCCACCAGATCGATCGCCACGATGCGCGACCGGCGGATATGCTCGCCGACGATATGCCGCGCGGTGACGAACAGATAGGCGCGCGCGTTGCGGATCGAATCGGAATCGGCGGTCCACAGCCGGGCATAAGCCTCCTGCACCACCTCGTCGACGTCGCACGAGCCCAGACCGCGCAGGCGGCCGACAAGCCATTTGCGCAGATCGGGTTCGTGCGGCAGCACCTCCCGCGCGAACCAGCGAAGTCGAGCCTGATGATCCATCGCCGCGATGGCATCAGCATTCACCGCCCGGGTCAAGGGGAAATGACAATATCATGACTTATTTGTTGGAATTACAAATGCTTGTATCGCGCACGGCGAAGGGCCGGGCGGCGGGTGCCCGGCCGTGCTGCAGCGCCGCGTCGCCGGCGATCAGCTGATCCGCTTCACCACCTTCCCCGTCGCGTCGAGGAATTCGATGCTGGGTTCCCCCGATGCACCGACCCGCAGCAGCAGGCGCGGCTTGCCGCTCTTGTCGGCGAGTTTCACGATCGCATCATCGGATGTCTTGCCGACGAACAGCCGTTCGGCGGCCGTGCCCTTCGCCGTCGCATAGGCGCGCATCTCTTCGCGGATGCGGTCGCGGGCGGCCTGGTCGGGCGCCGTCGCGGCGCGTTCGCTCATCTCCATCAGCGGCTTGATCGGCCAGTCGGGCCGGTCCCATACGCGCAGGCCGGCGGCGCGCTGGCCGTTCGCCTCGCTATACTGGATGCCGACGGTCTGGTCCTGCTTGTACTGGTCGAACATCAACGATGCGCTGGCGCGGCGGTTCTCGCCCACGGTCTTGCTGTCGAAGGTCAGCCCGCCGACCTCGTCGCCTTCGTCGTTGAAGAAGAGCATGCCGCCCGTATCGCGGCTGTGGTGCTTATATTCCTTGCCCTCCATGAACAGGCCGGGAAAGCGTTCCGAATTGGCGAGCACCAGCCGATATTTGCCGTCAGGTTCGACGATGTTGATCCGCTTGACGCTGATCTCGTCAAAGCTGCTCTTCGCCGGCCCGGCGTCGGCCATCACCATCGCGGCGGGCGTCGCGGCGCCCGCTGCGAAGCCCGCCGCGATCAGCATCATCTGCCCCATGCGCTTCCCGGTCATCGTCCATTCCCCTCTTCAATAATTCCACGTATCGACCGGCGCGCCCGCGGGGGCCGCGCTGCGGACATGGTCGGCGACCTCGCGGACGACGCCCGCCCAATCGGTGTGGTGCCAGTTGTGCCCTTTCTTGGGCCGGCCATATTCGAAGCGGATCGGATAATCCGGGCCCGCCACCTCGGCGACCATGTCCTGAAAGCGGTAGACCGCGAGGTTGAGATAGAAATCGTCCATCTCGCCGGCAAAGAAGTTCAGCTTTCCGCGCAGCTTCGGTCCCAGCGTCGCCCAATTGTCGCGCGCATAGCCCGACAGGTCGAAGCCGTGCTCGCGCATGTAGCGGACGACCTCCTTGTTGATGGCGCCGGTCTTCTTGTCATAGAGGAGCACCGGATAGCCGTCGGCGCCGACCGGACCGTGCGTCGTCTGCCAGATGTCGAGCTGATAATAGGACCGTCCCTTCGACCCCATCATCGCCTCGAACGCGGCGAGGGTGCGCAGGTCCATCAGCGGCATCCCCTCGCGGCTGCGGCGGAAGGGCTTTTCCTTCGTGATCCAGTCGTTGATCTGCAAGGTGAACATATTGTCCTCCTTGTAGATGTCGGTGAGCTGGTAGCGGGTGAAGTCGATCGGATCGGGATTGAACACCCACGCGCCGCCGAACAGGTCGGGGTAATGGAGTTGCAGAGCCAGCGCCTCCCAGCCCCCGGTCGACGCCCCCTCGACGATCCGGCCATAGGGCTGGTCGATCAGCCGGAAGGTCTTTTCGAGATAGGGCATCAGTTCCCTGGTGATGGCGTCGCCCCACGGTCCGTTGTTCGCCGAATTCAGCGCATAGGATTCGAAGAAATAGGGCCCGGGCGTCTCGAGCGTGATCGCCGCCATGCGCGGGAAGCCGTCGCCCGTCCATTCGCGCGAGAATTGATAGCCCGTCTTGACGTTGGCGTCGGCCGCGCCGCGCCGAGCGCCATCGGTATCGCTCGCCGGATCGGGATTGAAATTGAACGGCGCGCCGAAATGGCCGAACGTATAGATCGCCGGATAGCGCACGTTCGGATGCTTGGCGAAATCCTTCGGCAGCAGCACCTCGGCACCGATCGAGATGGGAATGCCCCAGAAATCCGACAATATCTTGCTCTTGATGCGGACGCGCTTGATCCACGGCGTATCGGGATCGCGCGCGACCGGGCCGATCTTCTCGGTCAGCGTCAGCGCGACGGGCGCGCCGGACGCGGGATCGAGCCTGGCGTCGAGCGGCTTGCTGTACGGGTTGCCGGGGAACATCGCCGCGCCGACGCGCTGGTCGCTGACCGGCACCCAGATGGTATGACCATCGGCCCGCTTCGCCTTGACATAGGGAATGAGGACGGCCTGCACCCTGTAGTCGCCCGCGGGCAACCGATCGAGGTCGAACGGAAAGCCGTCCGCCTTCGCATCGACCGTCACCGTCGTGCCGGGCGCGAGATTCTCGACATCGATGCCGAAGGCGGGCGGGCCGCCCATCCCGAGTATCTGGCGCGGCTCGGCCCTGGCCAACGCCGCGTTGGAGCGCGGAGCGGCGACGACGATCAACCGCCCGGTGACCGGCGCGTCGGCGGCCGTCGGCGGCAGGGTCACCGAAAAGCTGATCTGCGCCGAAGCCGGCGTAGCGACGATCAGCGAAACCAGCGCCAGAACGGCCTGAATCCCCCGCCTGCAATGATTGAAAAGCCCCACGTCCGCTCCCCCTCGAATAACAACTCTCCGGATGACGATGAACCGGAAGGCGATTTCCGCCATTCGATCATCAATAGGCTGGTAAGCTTCGATACGATGGGTATGGCCGCAAGACGTCGGTGCGATTCGCGATTGGCAAATGCGCCTGCATCGCTTTTAATGAGCAACGACGGACCGCTGGGAGAAGGAAAACGCTTGGGTCATCGTCACGAAGCGACCGACGCGATCATCGGCCGCATCTATGAAACGGCGGTGATTCCGGACCTCTGGCCGGACCTGCTGGAGCATATCGCGAAGTCGCTGGACGCTTTGGGCGGGAATCTGATTCGCCGCAGCGCCGCCGGAGTCCAGATCGTCTCCTCTCCATCGGCCGTGGAAATCACGCAGGAATTCGACCGGCAGGGCTGGAACCGGAACAACAGCCGGGTCGCGCGCCGTTTGGAACGAGCGTCCTATCCGGGTTTCCTGTCGGATATCGACCTGCACAGCATCGAGGAGATCAACTCGCTGCCGATGTATACGGAGTTCCTGACCCCCGCCGGGCTTGCGGCGGGTTCGGGAACCATCATCCAGGGCCTGGAGGACGAGGCGGTCGTCGTCGCGATCGAGGGGTTCCCATCGCACCGGGCCGCGCAACAGGCGGCGCCCTTCCTCGACGGTCTGCGCCCGCACCTCGCCCGCGCGGCGACCCTGGCCGGAGAGATCAGACGGCAGCGGGCGGCAAGCCTGGTCGAAGTGTTCAACGTCATGAACATGGCGGTCGCGCTGCTCGACGCTCAGGGGCGGGTGCTGCGCGCGAGCCGACACTTCGAGGCCGCTTTCGACGATCTGCTGCTCGACGGCAGCGTGCGCCTCCAGATCGCGGACAGCATCGCGGACCGGCGGCTGGCCGACGGGCTGGCGACGATGCGCTGGATCGATCGCGGCTGTTCGATCGCCATTCGCGACCGCGACCAGACCGGACGCGCCGTGCTGCATCTGGTCCCGGCCAGCCGTGACGCGATGGGCATGTTCGACCGGGTCCGCCTGTTCGCCGTCCTCGCCGATCCCGAGAATCGCGCCCTGCCGGGTGCCGACATCATCGCCGCGCTGTTCGACCTGACGCCCGCCGAGGCACGGGTCGCGCGCGCGATCGCGGGGAACCGGGCACCGGCCGAACTGGCGGCGGAATGGGGAATCTCGGTCGAGACCATCCGGTCGCAACTGAAGCGCGCCTTCGCCAAGACGTCCACCACGCGCCAGAGCGAACTGGTGTCGCTGCTGACCCGCTTTGGTTAACGACCGATAAAAGACGGATTTTCACCCATATGGGTGATGCGCATCATCGTGCCGCGCAATAGCCGACCTCGAACACTGTTTTCGAACATATCGGGGGGCATATATGCGGACGACTGTTTCTGGAGCGACCAATCGCAAGGCGAGCCTCGTCGTAGGGGCAAGTCTGCTGGCACTGAGCACCGCCCAGCCCGCGCTGGCGCAGAGCGCGTGCGTCGGGTCGGTCTGCACGGTCGAGAACGACGGCGAGCGTGGGCCGGTCAGCGGGCAGACGGGCACCGTGACCATCGTGACCAACAGCGGCACGATCGCCGGCACCCCGGCCATCAGCCAGGCCGAATCGGTCGGGCTGCTGGTCTCCAACCAGCAGGGCGGCGTGATCGACGGCGAAGGCGGCGTGGCGATCCAGGGCATGCCGCGGCTGATCTTCGGCATCGCCAACGCGGGGACGATCAACGGCGATGTCGTGCTCAACGACGCGCCCGCCCCCAGTATCTTCACCGCCCCGCTGGTCTTCTACATTCAGGAAGAAGGCGGGGAACTGCACGGGAATCTGAGGCTCGGCACCACCGGTTTCGGCAGCGCCTATTTCCTTCAGCGCGGCGAGGACGATGGCATCTTCGGATCGCTGTCGGCCGGCGCCGGGATCGACGTCTTCGCCAAAAGCTATCGCGAGACCGGCTCGGTGGCACTGGGGCAATATGCCAAGCCCGCCGATTTCGAGGTGGAAGGCTATGAAGTGCTGGGGACCGGCACGACGCTGACCCTCACCGGCAGCGGCACCACGATCAACCTCGCCGGCGACGGCAACGTCGTCAATACCGCCACCATCACCACGCTCAATCCCGTGGGCGCCTATCCGCCGGGCGTGATCGTCGTTCCGACGGCTATCGGCTATTTCCAGGCGAAGGTCGGCGTACAGCCGCGCGGCGCCACGCCTGCCAACCCGACCCCCTTTCGCAGCTTCTCCTATGGCAGCGCGCTGAACAGCTTCGTCAACAAGGGCTCGGTCGACGGCGACATCCGCCTGTCCACCGCCAGCTTCGTGAACGAGGGCGACGTCAGCATCCGCACCAACGGCCCGGGCACGCTGATCCGCGCCGCCGCCGATCGCGCCTTCGCGTTCGACAACAGCGGTTCGATCGCCATGGCCGAAAATGGCGCGCGCGGTCCGCAAGCGGCGCTCGAAATGGAATATGACGACGGGGTGGAAGCGGCCGTCCGCATCCGCTCGGCCGTCGACAGCACCACGCCGAACCCGGTGACGATCGGCAACAGCGGCACGATCGCCGGCGGGCTCGACGCGCGCGTGATCGCCAGCACCTTCGCCTTCGACAACAGCGGCACGATCGAAGGGCTGGACAGCCCGACCTATTTCGCCCGCGGTCTGACGCTGGAGGTCGGCGAACTCGACCTGACGATCGGGCCGGACGGGGACGACGAATTCAACGGAACCAGCGCGACGATCCGCAACACGGCGGACGGGGTGATCCGCGACGGCTTCCTTGCCGAGATCGCCACCGACACGCTGCGCTTCGAAAATGCGGGACTGATCGCCGCATCGACCCGCGAATGGGGCGTCGCGCTGCAGATCGAGCACGAACTTCTGTCGAGCGACGCCGACGAGGAGTCCGGGCTGCCCGAGATCGCGGCGTCGAGCCTGACTGTCGTCAACAGCGGCACGATCGAAGGCAGCATGGTGATCGACGCCGAAACGGTCGACGCCACGATCGACAACAGCGGTTCGATCGTCCGGGCCGCCCGGGCCGTCGACCAGACGAATTTCATGACCTTCGCCTATGGCGGCCAGGCGGCGCTCGAAATCTACAACGGCACCGACCCCGACCAGCGGTTCGTCTTCACCAACAGCGGCACGATACGAAATGACGAGCGCGGCGGCAGCGCCGTCGACATGGAGATCGAGGCCGGCGAAGAGGATGACGGGCACATCGGGTCGGCCGACGTGCGGGTCGTCAATACCGGCAGCATCGTCGCGGCGGGCGGCGCGACCGTCGTCCCCGGACAACTGATCGGCATGCCCCAGGAGATGGTGCTGGTGAACCCGGTCGCGGCGCTGAACGTCGATGCATCCGACGTGACGGGCACTTCGACCATCCGCATCGAGAACGGCACGGACGGGGTGATTTCGGCCCTCGCCAACTTCAGCGTCCTGTTGCCCAACGGCTATCAGGAGCAGGCCGGAACGGCGGGCGCCTCGTCGGTCGCGATCGCCGCGTCGGGCCAGTTCATCACCATCGTCAACTCGGGCCGCATCGAGGGCGGGGCGGGAAGCGACTATGCCAACGCGCCCAATGTCGTGTTCAACGGTCCCGACCTGCCCGATCGCTATCTGGCCGGCGCGATCCAGACGCTGGGCGACGAATATGACCCCGCGGACCCCGCCGGCTATGTCGGGTCGATCGACCATGTCATCAACCGCGAAGGCGGCGTCATCATCGGGTCGATCGACCTCGGCGCCAACGACGACATCATCGAGAATTACGGGTCGATCAGCGGCAATGTCTTCCTGCGCGACGGCGACGACACCTTCATCCATGGCTTGCTGGCAAGCTTCGACGGCATCGCGGACGGCGGCACCGGGACCGATACGCTGGTCTTCGACATCACGGGGGCGCTCTATACCGGATCGATCGATCCCGTCCTGCGCGCGAAGTTCGTCAATTTCGAGATCGAGAAGCTGATCGGCACCGGACGCGTCGTCGCCGAGGAAGGCATCACCGTGGCCGAAGGCGGCGAGTTGATCCTGACCGAGGATTCCACGATCGACGTCGGCGCCGGAAACGACGCCGTGTCGGGCAGCGAGGGAAGCGGCGAGACGGTCGTCCTTCAGGGCACCATCGTCGGCAACGTCAACATGAAGGGAGGCGACAATGTCGTCACCAACCAGGCGTCGATAACTGGCGACATCCTGGCGGGCGACGGCAACAACCGGATCGCCAACCCCGAAGGCCTGACTCTGACCGGCAACATCGCGCTGGGCGACGGCGAGAATAATGTCGTCAATCAGGGTGTCGTGACCGGCGACGTGCGTTTCGGCGACGGTGGCAACCATTTCGCCAACAGCGGCCAGATCGGCGGCGACGTCCGCTTCGGCGGCGGCGACGACGTGCTCGACCTGACCGGGGACTGGGCGATCGGCGGCACGGTCGTCGGCGGCGGCGGAACCGACATCGTCAACGCCAGCTTCTCCTCCGCACCGGTGGCGGAGGCGGACCTGCCGGTCCTCGACCTGTCGGGGTTCGAGCAGATCGAGCAGTTCAACGTCAACGGCGGCACCGGCAAGATCGGCGGAACCGCGACCTTCGACGATATCCAGATCAACCAGGGCCGGCTGATCGGCGCCCAGGGGTCCGACATCAATGCCGATGTCACCGTCCAGCAGGGCGGCACCTTCGGCAGCGCGGGCACGGTCAACGGCGACATCACCGTTCTGGCGGGCGGCACGCTGTCGCCCGGCGCCTCGCCGGAGGTGATGATCCACAACGGCGACCTGACCATGGCGTCGGGATCGAACCTGCTGTTCGAATTCGTCCCCGTGGGGCAGAGCGACCAGCTGCTGGTCAGCGGCGCGCTGACGATCGCGAACGGCGCCACACTGACCATCACCGGCAGCCGTCCGCTGACGCCGGGGATCGCCTATGACATGATCGTCGCGGACGGCGGGATCAGCGGCGAATATACGATCGCGAGCTGGGACCGCACGGCGGTCCAGGGCTTCCTGCGCTATACGCCGACCAAGCTGCAACTGCTCGGCACGTTCGTCGCCGCATCGGACGTGGCGACGCAGACCGGCGCGGCGATCGACTATGTCAACGGCCTGCTGGTGTCGGGCGACGCGGGGGCCACCCTGCTGGGCGCCATCCCGACGCTGCTCGACAGCAGCGGCTTCGCCAGCACCGCGGCATTCGGACAGCTCCATGCCGAAGCCTATGCCAGCGCCGCGCAGCTGGGCGTCGAACAGGGGCTCAGCCTGGCGAAATCGCTGCGCTCGGGCGCGGCGGCGAGCGCCGCCGCGGAGCCCGGCCTCTATGGCTTCGCGCAACTGTTCGGCGATTGGCGGACGCTGAAGGGCGACGCCGTGATCGGCACCGCGCGGGCGAAAAGCCGCAGCCACGGGCTGCTGGGCGGGATCGGCTTCGGCAGCGAAGCGGCATCGATCGGGGCCTTCGTCGGCTATATGGACGGCCGGCAGACGATCGCCGGGCTCGACGCGCGAACCGACTCCGACGGCGTGATCGCCGGCATCGCCGGCCATGTCGAAACCGGCGGACTGACGCTTCACGCGCTGATCGCCCACGACTGGAGCGATGCGACCACCGACCGCGCGGTTCCCGGCGCGGCGCGGGTGACGGGCGACCACCGCCTGCGCAGCTTCGTCGTCGACGCCGCGATCGGTTACGAGCTGGCGGCGGGAACGAATTGGGCGGTCCGGCCCGAAGCGGGGCTGACGCACGTATCGACCCGGCGCGGCGCGGTCGCCGAAACCGGCAGCGCGGCCTTCGGTCTTGCGGTCGACAGCGAACGGGTGAAGGCGACCTTCGTCGACGCGTCGCTGGCGCTGGTCGGCGGACAGGCCGACGATGCCGCGGTCGAGCCGTGGATCAAGGCAGGCTTCCGCTATCAACTGGACGGCGAAGCGACGACCGCGCGCGCCGGTTTCATCGGAGCGGGCAGCCGCTTCGTGGTGGCGGGCGCCGAACGCAAGAGCTTCCTGCCGACGCTCGGCGCCGGGATCGGCGTCCGGCTGGCGCCGGGCATGCGCCTGACCGCATCCTACGAGGGCGAATATGGCGGCGGCAACGGCCACCACGTCGCGCTGGGGCTGCGCCTGGCATTCTGACGGCCGTATGGGCCGGCGCGCGGGTCCGATCCGGCCCGCGCGCCATGCCCCCGGCCTAACGCGTCAAGGCTGATGCCGCAGCCTGCCGGTGCCGCCCGCGGCTTGGCCAGTCGAGTTTCCCTCCCCCGCCTCTTCCAGATCCGCCAGAATGGGGCAATCGGGCCGGTCGTCACCCGCGCAGCATTGGACTAGGGTGGTCAGCGTCGCCGCCATCTGTTCGAGCTGTTCGATGCGATCGCGGAGCCGGGCGATGTGCGCCTGCGCGATCCGCTTCACGTCGCCGCTGTGCCGCGATGTGTCGCGCCAGAGGTTCAGCAGGTCGTCGATCTCCGAAACCGCAAAGCCAAGGTCGCGCGCGCGGCGGATGAAGCGGAGCATGTGCACGTCGGACGGCGAATAGTCGCGATAGCCCGATTCCCTGCGCAGCGCCTTCGGAATCAGGCCGGTCCGTTCGTAATAGCGGATCATCTTGGCGGAAACGCCCGACGCCTTCGATGCCTGCCCGATGTTCATGCCGCCTCTCCCGCCGCGTCCTGCCCGGCCTGCACCGGTGCTTCGAGGGGCCGGAAGCCGCGCAGGCGCAGCGCATTGCCCAGGACGAAAACACTCGACATCGCCATAGCACCGGCGGCGAAGACCGGCGACAGCAGGATGCCCCACAGCGGATAGAGTATGCCCGCGGCAACAGGGATCAGCGCGATATTATAGGCGAAGGCCCAGAACAGATTCTGGCGGATATTACGGATCGCCGCGCGCGACAGCGCGATGGCTGTGGCGACGCCGCCCAGATGCCCCGACATCAGCACCACGTCCGCCGCCTCGATGGCGACGTCGGTGCCCGTGCCCACGGCAATCCCGACGTCCGCTTCGGCCAGCGCCGGCGCATCGTTGATGCCGTCGCCGACGAAGGCGACGCGGCCGTGCGCGGCCTTCAGGCGGCGGATCGCTTCCACCTTGTCGGCGGGCAGCAACTCGGCGACCACCGTGTCGATGCCGATCCGGCGCGCGATCGCGTCGGCGGTTCGGCGATTGTCGCCGGTCAGCACCGCCACGCGCAGGCCGAGCCGATGGAGCGCCGCGATCGCGGCCGGCGTCGTCGGCTTGATCGGGTCGGCCACGGCGACGACGGCGGCGAGGCGCCCGCCGATCGCGGCATAGAGCGGCGATTTGCCCTCCTGTCCCATCTGCTCGGCGACGGGAGCGAATGCGGCGACGTCGAGGCCGAGTTCGCGCATATAGCGGTCGGCGCCGATGTGGATCGCCTCACCCTCGACATCGGCCTTCACCCCGAAGCCGGTGATCGATTCGAAATCGACGACAGCCGGCAGATCGAGTCCCTCCGCCCGCGCCGCATCGACGATCGCGCGCGCGATCGGATGCTCGGATTTCGCCTCCACCGCCGCGATCCGCGCCAGGACACGGGCGCGATCGAACCCGTCCGTCACCCGGAAATCGGTCAGCGCGGGACGCCCCTCGGTCAGCGTCCCGGTCTTGTCCACCGCGACGACCGCCGCATCGCGCAGTAGTTGGAGCGCCTCCCCCTTGCGGAACAGAATGCCCAACTCGGCGCCGCGCCCGGTGCCCACGACGATCGCGGTCGGCGTCGCCAGTCCCATCGCGCAGGGACAGGCGATGATGAGCACGGCGACGGCATTGACCAGCGCCAAGGTCAGCGAAGGCGACGGCCCGACCCACAGCCAGACGGCAAAGGTCAGCGCGGCCACCGCGAAGACGGCGGGAACGAACCGCATCGTCACCCGGTCGACCAGCGCCTGGATCGGCAGCTTGGCCCCCTGCGCCTGCTCCACCATGCGGATGATCTGCGCGAGCATGGTTGCCTCGCCCACCGCGGTGGCGCGAAAGGCGAACGCGCCCTGCTGGTTCACCGTGCCGCCGATCAGCGCGTTCCCCACCGCCTTGGCAACGGGGATGGGTTCGCCGGTAATCATCGATTCGTCGACGAAGCTTCCGCCTTCGACCAGCTCGCCGTCCACGGGAATGCGCTCGCCGGGCCGCACGTCGACGATATCCCCCATGACGACCGCGCCGACCGGCACCTCGACCAGCGCGCCGGCGCGGCGGACGCGCGCGGTCCGCGGCTGCAACCCGATCAGCCGCTCGATCGCCGCAGACGTGCGCCCCTTGGCGCGCGCTTCCAGATAGCGGCCGAACAGGATCAGGGCGACGATGACGGCGGCGGCCTCATAATAGACGTTCACCGTTCCCGCCGGTAGCAGGTGCGGCGCAAAGGTCGCCACCAGCGAATAGGCGTAGGCCGCGAGCGTCCCGACCGAAACCAGCGCGTTCATGTCCGGCGCCAGACGGACCAGCGCCGGAATCCCGCTGCGGAAGAAACGGAGGCCGGGGCCGGCGAGCACCAGTGTCGTCAGCACGAACTGGACATGCCAGCTCGTCTGCACGCCGATGGTGCGGGCGACCAGGTGATGCACGCCGGGGATCAGGTGCGATCCCATCTCCAGCAGGAACACGGGCAGCGCCAGTGCGGCGGCGAGGATGACGTCGCGCTTCAGCGCGCGGCGTTCGGCATCCCGGCGCTCGTCGGCCTCCCCTTCGCGCTCGGCGCCGGTCCCGACCGGATGCGCCCGATAGCCCGCGCGCGCGATCGCCGCGACCAGCGCCGGAACCCCGGCGACACCGCGCACGCTGGCGCGTTCGGTCGCCAGATTGACCGACGCGCCGGTCACGCCGGGAACCGCTTTCAGCGCCTGCTCCACGCGTCCGACGCACGATGCGCAGGTCATCCCCTCGATCGCGAGTTCGGTCGCAGCGGCCGGCACACCGTAACCGGCCGCCTCGACCGCCCGCACCAGCGCAGCGCGGTCCACGGCTCCGCTTGCCCGGACGTCGGCGTATCCGGTCGCCAGATTGACGCTGGCGGCGTCGACACCCTCGACCCCGCCCAAGGCTCGCTCGACGCGCCCGACGCACGACGCGCAGTTCATGCCCTCGACAGGCAGGCGGATCGCCGAATCGACGGCATGATCCTTGATTTTCGCGGCCGGCATCGCCCGTCACCTCACGTGTCACCATGGGAACTGGCATCAGGATGCAGCTTCCCATCGTTGGAAGGTCAAGGGTGATAATGCGGGGCTCTACGGAGTCGACCGGCGGCCTTGCGCCGATGTCGGCTTGCTATGCGCTCGTCCCATTCACTGCAGAGTTACCGGAAGTCGAAATCGCGATATCCCCCGGCGGCGGCTTCGCTGCAAATCTCCCGATAACGGCCGAGCCCGCCGATATAGACGGGGAAGGTCCGCGGCTTGCCCGGCACATTGGCGCCGGTATACCAGGTATTGGCGGTGGGATAGAGCGAGCGCGAACCCAGTTCGCGCACCTTCGTCATCCAGTCTTCCTCAGCCTCGAGCCGCGGCTCGATCGAGCGAAAGCCGTTGGCGCGCAGGTGGGCGATGCAATCGCAAACCCAATCGACATTCTGTTCGTTGAGCAGGATGAAGTTGGCGAGTGCGGACGGACCGTTGGGGCCCGCAATGACGAACAGGTTCGGGAAGCCCTCGATCATCAGGCCAAGGTGCGACCGGCCGCCTTCCGCCCATTTGTCCTTCAGGCTGCGTCCGTCCTTGCCCTTGACGTCGATCGACAGCATGGCGCCGGTCAGCGCGTCATAGCCGATCGCGGCAATGATGATGTCGACCTCGACCTCACCCTGGTCGGTCCGAATGCCCTTTTCGGTAATCTCGACGATCGGATGCTCCAGGCAATCCATCAGCGTCACATTGTCGCGGTTGAACGCCTCGTAATAGCCGGTATCGAGACAGGGGCGCCGCGCAAAGATCGGATAGCCCCGCGGCGTCAGGCGGCGCGCGGTATCGGGATCCTCGACGACCTCCGCAATCTTGCCGCGAACGAATTCGGCAACCACCTCATTCGCTTCGCGGTTGGTCAGAATGTCCGAGAAGAGGCCCAGGAAGGCGAGGCCGCCATACTGCCACGCCCCTTCCATCAATTCGTCCCGCTCGGCAGGCGAAACGCTGAACAACGGGCGGTAGGTGATCGGCCGGACCCCGCCGGTCAGCGAGTGGCGCGCCGAGGCGCGCAGGTCGGAATAATATTTCTTGATGTGCGCGATGAAGTCGGGGGCGAGTTCACGATTCCGCATCGGCAGCGTAAAGCTGGGGGTGCGTTGATAGACGTAAAGCTGCGCCGCCTGTTCGGCGACGACCGGAACGATCTGGATACCCGACGATCCGGTGCCGATCACCGCCACCCGCTTGCCGGCGAAGTCGACCGGATGGTGCGGCCACTTGCCCGACAGATAAAGGTCTCCGCCGAAGCGGTCGGCCCCCGGGATGTCGACCTGCTTCGGCACCGACAGCGGGCCGGTCGCCATCAGGCAATAGGAGGCTTCGAACGTCGTGCCGTCGTCGGTCGTGATCCGCCACAACGCGGCATCCTCGTCATATTCGACCGCCGTCGCGCGCGTTCCAAAGCTGATGTCGCGGCGCAGATCCAGCTTGTCGGCGACGAAACGCGCATAGGCCAGGATTTCGGGCTGCGCGGCGAATTGTTCGCTCCACGTCCATTCCTGCTGAATCTCGTCAGAGAAGGAATAGCTGTAATCGATGCTCATCACGTCGCAGCGCGCGCCGGGATAGCGGTTCCAGTACCAGGTCCCTCCGACGTCGTCACCGGTCTCGATCGCGTGGGCGTTTAGCCCCATGCCGCGCGCCCGGTGAAGCGCATACATGCCGCCGAAGCCGGCACCGATGATCAGCGCGTCGAGCCTGCGCGGCGTCGTGGCGGCCCGATCGGAAGATTGCTTCATTGATGATTCCCCGAAGAAATTTGGAACTTGCCCCGTCGTTAATCGGCTTTTGCAGGCCACCAAGCGCGGCCGCCGGTGAAGCCCGAACATCACATGCGTGAAGGCGAACGCCGCTGGTCAGGCGGCGCCGATGCGCGCCCTTGCGAGTTCCATCCCTTGGCGATAGTCGCTCTTTCCGCTCGCGTGGCGCGGCATCGCCGCGACGCGAACGATCGTTCGCGGCTGTTTGTAGACGGCGAGGTCCTGCGACAGATGCGCCCGGATCGCCTTGTCATCCGGCGCGTCGCCCGCCTCGATTAACGCGGTCACGGCGCTGCCCCATCTGGGGTCGGGAAGGCCGAAGACCATTGCGTCGGCGATGCCCGGCACGCGCTTGAGCGCTTCCTCGACCTCTTCGACATAGACTTTCTCGCCGCCCGTGTTGATGCACAGGCTGCCGCGACCGAGCAGACGGAGCCGCCCGCCGGGCAGGCGCTCGGCCATGTCGCCGGGGATCGCGTAGCGCTGTCCGCCGATCGTCCGATAGACGCTCGCCGTCTTCTCCGGATCGCCGTGATAGCCAACCCCGAACGGCGGCCGGCGCGCAAGCCACCCCTGCCCCGGCTCGTCGTCGGCGAGCACCCGGTCGCTGTGCTGGTCGATGATGACGGTCTGCGGCCCGGGCTCGAACAGACCGGTCGGCGTCGTCCTGTCCCGGTTTGTAATGGCGTAGCCGAAGCCCGATGCTTCCGACGCGCCCAATATGTCGAGCAGCGTCAGATCGGGCAGCGCGGCGAGCAGCGCCGCCTTGACCTGTTCGGACCACATCAGGCCCGCCGAGGAAATGAGGCGCAGCGTCGAAAGGTCCCATCGCCCGGGATGCGCGAGCAGCGCGTCGGCCATCGGCCGCGCAAAGGCATCGCCGACGATCAGGATGCGCGTGACGCGATGACGCTCCGCCTCGTCCCACAGGCCGGCGGCATCGAAGCGGTCCGAAGGCAGAAGCACCGCGGTGCCGCCGATCAGCAATTCGGCAAGCGAACTGTTGAGCCCCGCGCCATGCATCAGCGGACATGCCGGCATCACGCGTCCGGCCGTGCCCCTGCGAACCTGGGCGATATGGTCGTCCATGCTTTCGGGCGTCGCGGCCGCGACGGGCGATTCGAGCTGCGAGCGCCGGGCATCGGCAGAGCGCCACATCACGCCCTTCGGCCGGCCGGTGGTCCCGCCAGTATACAGCAGGTAGCCGTCGTCGGGAGAACGCGCGATCCCCAGCGGGGCCGGGTCGCCCTGCGTGACGGCGGCGTCATAGGCGCCCGCTCCGCCGATCTGCACCGCGTGGATCAGGTGGTCGATCGCCCCGCCGATCAGCGGGGCGACGACGGGCGCGAACTCGTCCTGATAGAACAGGCCGGCGGCCTGGCAGTCGCGCAGCACATATTCGATCTCTGCGGTGGTGTAGCGATAGTTGAGATTGACGTGCGTCAGCCGCGCCTTGAAGGCGGCGGCGGCGACCTCGATGAACTCGGGAATGTTGCGCGCAAGGATGGCGACCCGGTCGCCCGGCGCCAGCCCGGCCGCCATCATCGCGCGCGCCAGGCGGTTGGTGCGGGCATCGAAATCCGCCCAGCTGGTCACATCGTCGCCGCGGATGATCGCAGGCCGTTCGCCGGGGACATGCGCCGCCGTCACGTCCAGGATATCACCGAAATTCCAATCCATGGGAAATCCTACTCAGCGGCCGAGGAAGACGGGCGGGCGTTTCTCGACGAACGCCGCCACGGCTTCCTGCGCGTCGTGCGATGTCGACAGTCTCGCCGTGTTGCCCTGCTCGTAGATATAGCCGTCGCGCAGCGTCATATTCTCGATCGTGCGCATGCTGTCCTTTGCAAGGCGCGTCGCCAGCGGGCTTTTCGATGCGATCACGGCCGCCATTTCGAGGCAATAGGGGAGGAGGTCGCCGGCCGGCAGGCAGGCTTCGATGACCCCGCGCCGATAGAGTTCCGCGGCAGGCGCACGGTAACCGGTCAGCATCATCCGGCGGACCAGCGAATGCGGCAGCAGGCGTCCCGCATGCTTGCCGCCTCCCATCAAGCCGACGTCGATTTCGGGGAGTCCGAACACGGCATCCTCCGATGCCACGATGATATCGCAGCTCGCCACCAGCCCGAGGCCGGCGCCGAGGGCCGGCCCGTTGACCGCAGCGATCACCGGCTTGGCGCAGTCGGCGATCGAATAGCCGACCTCGCGCACCACGCGGTTGCGGCGCCAGCGCGTGCCGGGCACCGACAGATCGGGACGGTTCTTGAGGTCCGCCCCCGCGCTGAAGCAACGCCCCGCACCCGTCAGGACGACGGCACGTATCTCGTCGCGATCGTTGAAGCTGTCGAAGGTGTCGGTGATCTCTTCGAGCATGGCAAGCGCGGCCGCATTGACCGGCGGATTGTCGAGCGTCACCAATGCGACGTGGTTTTCGATTTCGGTGCGGACATTGCCCATCAGGTTTCTCCCATATCGGCGGGAAGATGGCATCGTCCGCTCCGATCCCTTCGGAAAAGCCGCACCGGACGGCGAAAATCTCATCTGAGAAACTTGGCGCTCGGTCCTGGGTCCGGGCGGCATCGCCCCTGTGATATCGCACCGCCGACCGCATCGCCGGTTGCGATTTCCGCCGTAACGTCGAACGATTTCCTGCGGTCATAACGGGGCAGCCGCATCGACGGCATCGACCGGCCCCTTCCACATCCAGGATCGATCATGGCAAACGAACTCGATGGACGTATCGCGCTGGTGACCGGCGCATCGCGAGGGCTGGGCCGGGACATCGCCGCGCGGCTCGCGGCGGCAGGGGCAGCGGTCGCGCTCGTCGACCGCAAGGCGCGTTGGTGCGAGGATTTTGCACAGGAGATCGAATCGGCGGGCGGACGGGCGATCGCCCTTGGCTGCGACGTCTCGGATCGCGAGGCGCTCCACGCGGCCTTCGATGCCGCGGTCGAGGCGCTCGGCGGCCTCGACGTGGTCGTCAACAATGCCATGTGGACCCGCTATGCGCCGGTGGAGGAGATCGAGAAGGAGAGCCTCGATCGGATGCTCGGGGTCGGGATTGCCGGAATCGTCTGGGGAACGCAGGCGGCGGCGAGATACATGCGGCCGCGCGGCGGCGGAGCCATCGTCAATATCGCCTCGGTTTCGGCGCGGATGGGCCTGCCCAACGCCATGGTCTATTGCGGGATCAAGGCAGCGGTAGAGGGAATGACGCGTTCGGCCGCCATCGAACTCGCGCCTGCGGGCATCCGCGTCAACGCGGTCGCTCCCTCGACGATCGCCACCGAAGGCGTGCGCGCGATGCTCGACGAAGCGGCCTTCGCCGCGCGCGTGGCCAGCACGCCGCTGGGCCGCCTGGGCGAAACCATCGATATTGCCGAGGCCGTTCTCTTCTTCGCCGACAGCACGCGGTCGGGCTTCGTCACCGGGCAATCGCTGCTGGTCGACGGCGGCATCTCGATCGCGCTGCGGTGATCGCTCAGCGATAGACGCCTTCGACCAGCCCGGTGACGCCCAGCCCGCGAATGACCGTGATCCGGCCCGCATCGGGATGGTCCGCGACAAGCCGGTGCCCCGAATTGGCGATGCTCGTCAGATAGAGCGTATCGAGACCCGGACCGCCGAACGCGGGACAGGAGGGATAAGGAAGCGGCAGCGGGATCGAACGCAGCAATTGGCCCTCGGGCGAATAGCAGGCAACCGCCTGCGCCAGCACCAGCGCGACCCAGATATGTCCTTCACTGTCCACCGTCGCGCCGTCAGGCGGGGATCCCTGGTCGCGGCAATCGACCAGATCGGTTCGCGGCCCGATCGTTCCGCTGTCCCCGGCATAATCGTAGCGCCTCAATATTCCGTCCATGCTGTCGGCGAAATAGAGCGTGTCGCCATCGGGCGAGAAACAGATGGCATTGCCGATGGTGACGCCGTCTTCGAGCCGTTCGCACCCGCCGTCGGCGTCGAGCCGGAACAGGCCGCCGGCTCGGACATTGGCCCCGGTGCACATCGACGCAGAGAGAAAGCGTCCGCACCGATCCGCCTTGCCATCGTTGAGCCGCGTCGCGGGTGCCATCTCGGGCTGGGCAATCGGCACCAGCTTCGCGCCATCGGGATCGAACCGGTAGAAGCCGTCCGCCAGTGCGACGAGCAGCCCCTCCTTGGCGAGCCCGATGCTGCCGATCGGCTGATTCAGCACCCAATGCTCCGCATCCTGCCCTTCGGCATCGCATGCATGGAGCGTCGGGCCGGTCGAATCGACCCACCACAGCCGTTCCGAACGATGGTCCCACAATGGGCTTTCACCCAGACCGGCAACCCCGACCGGCAGCAAATCGATTTCCACGGGCATCGGCACTTCCTCTCTGCCCGCACGATAGACGGCGGTCGGATGCGCGCCCTGCAGACGAGGTCTCCAGCGCAGTTTATCGCGACTGTGATGGCGTCATTCGGCGGCGACGGCCAATTCGTCGAGGCAATCGTCCAGGTCGGGGGCCGGACGATCCTCCTGCGGATAGCGCAGACGAAACTCCGTGATCGTGTTCCGCATGATTTCCACCAGTTCGGCGCGCCGCGGAGACAGGCGCTCGGTCGTCCCGCCGATACCGATGACGAGCGGTATTCCGTGCAGGGTCTCCCCGAGCGGCATGGCGATCGAACCGATGCCGGGCACCGGATGATCCGGCCAATAGCAATAGCCCGTATGCCGTATCCAGCGGATATGCTGCATCACGTCGGGCAAGGAGATCCTCTGGCCCGGATTCAGCTCGTAATAGTTGGAATAGCGATAGATCTTGTCGATTTCGCGGTCGCGCATCTGGCTCATCAGCGCCATCCCCGAGGAGGCATCGAGCATCAACCGCATCTCCCCGGTATTGGGGGGCCGCTTGTGCGGATGGTCGGGAACCCGCATCATCATATATTGGATGAACAGGTCGTTCTGCGTGACGAGGACCACCGTCTCGTCGGTAAGTCGAAAAAGCTCGTCGATCAGCCAATGATAACCATTTGCCAGGGCAATGTGGCTGAATATCCAGCTTCCGAGAGACGCGACCTGCAAGGTGGGAAGATAGGTGCGCGTGGCCCGATTGTAATTCAAATACCCCTCGATCACCATGCTCTTGAGCAGATTCGTGGTGCTCGACTGAGGATAGCCGAGCGCCGAGTAAATCTCGTTGAGCCGTAACGGCGTGCGACGATCACGGAACAGCTCCAGCACTTCGAACGTGCGCGAAGCCGATTTGACGGGCCTGCGTTTCATCTCTCCACCCAACTGCTGCGGCATAATGCCGATCAGTCATTTGTCGCCTCGAGGCGATCTCTGCGATGCCCATGAAGGATGAATGGCAGACAGACTCCACCCAAACCGCCATGTCTGCCAAGCATATCACATACGTGATTCCGCTGAAAGCGCGATGCGACGAGACGGGCCCGGGCTCCCCGGGACCCATCCGGGCTGTCGCGGCGGACTGCTGCCGTGGCGGCGAGCCAAGCCTTTTCAGGCAGGCGGCGCGGATTTCTTGTCGATGAGCTTTCGCATCGTCCGCCGCACGATCCGCCACCCCTCCGGCCGCAATTCAAACCGGTCGCGATATTCCGTGACCATTTCCGTTCCCCGCAGCGGCACGGGCAGCGCGCCGTCGCCCCACGGCCCATCGACGATCAACGCGATGCAATAACCTTCCGCTTCGGTCGGCCCCGTGACAGTCACGAGCGGGTTCTGGAGGAGGTGCAGGTTGAAGACCTTCTTCTGACGCGATTCGAAGTAGGACCGAATGGCATCCTGCCCGGCCAGGGTCCGCGGCGTGTCGTTCACGAGTTCCCAAATGGCATCGGCCGAAAAGACCGAAAGGAACAGGTCCGCATCCCGTGTATCGAGCCCGACGCAATAGCGGGTCATCAATTTCCGGCACGCCGCTTCGATGAGCAGTTCGTCTTCGCTCCGCATGACAGTCGCTTTCCCTGATAGAACGGCAATGTTCGAACGGACGGCGGCATCGCAAGGGTGCCGCCGTCCGGCCGGCCCCCTTTTAAAAAGCCTTGGAAATCGAGATGGCGTAGATGCGCGGCTCGCGCAGAAACGCCCGCGCGGTCAGGCCGATCGAATCATCGTTATAGAGGTAATCGGTCGTCGCACGATTGTTCGTCACATTCTTCACGTAGAATTCGACGTCCAGCATCATCTCCTCCTGCGTGAACTTGAGGCTGAGATTGAGATTTTCCCAGGCCGGCAGATAATCCACCGCGGCGTTATAGGGCCGGGCGAAAGAGCTCCCCTGGCGATAATAGTCGCCGCGCAAGGTGGTCGACCAGCTGTCGCTCAGGTTCCAGCGATATTCGGCGCCGAAGGAAACGGTCCAATCCGGCGCATTGGGCAGCTTGTTTCCGGCAAGATTGGCCGGTGCCCCTTGCGTGGGGACCAGTCCCATCGACGCATAGGTCCCGCCGCAGATGTTGAACATGGAATTCGGATTGCCCGAAATTCCAGCCACTTCCGGCGCCCCGTTGCTCCGCTGCACGATCGCGACGAAGTCCGCGAGCGCCGCCTTCGGCACGACGCACACCGAAGCCGAGCCGTTCTTCACGATGGCGAGATCGGCGTCGCCCTGGGTGCGATCGAACAGATCGAGCGAGGTGCCGTTCTTGATCTTCGAGTCCAGAAGACCACCGGTGAAATTGAAGCGGAGACCATCGAGCGGCCGCGCAACCGCTTCCAGTTCCAGTCCCATCACCCGTGCGTCGACATTCTCGGTCACATTGACCCGATTGACGAACTTGGAAATCTGATAGTCCTTATAGTCGTAATAGAAGGCCGACGCATTCAGCGACAGCGCGCCGTTCAGAAGCGTGTTCTTCGTTCCGATCTCCAGGGCATTGACATATTCCGGTGCGAAGGTCGCCCCGACGTCGGGCGTCACGGGGTTGAGGCCGCCGCCCTTGTATCCGCGCGACGCGAACGCATAGACGAGGGTCGAGTCCGTCCAGCTCAATTCGGGCTTCCAGTCGATCCCGATACGTCCCGTGAATGCCTCGAAGCTGGCCTTGAGGGCGGCCGGCACGCCGGCCGGATAGCCCGACCCGGGCGTAAGAAGCCGTGCCGGAATATTGTCGAGCCGCTTGTCGTCCTTCGTATACCGTGCGCCGGCCGTGAGCTTCACCGTATCGGAAAGCTCGAAATAGAGTTCTCCGAAACCGGCGTAGGAATGCAGCCGGTAGGGCTGATAGCTCAGGAAATAATTATGCCCCTGACCCATCAGGCTCGAGTCCGGATCGATATAGATGCAGCTGTTGTCGCCGATGGCACAGGAAGCACCACCGTTCGCGACATTGGCGAAGGCGGTCAGCGTGTGCGAATAATTGCCGGCGGCCTGAACCAGCCGGTAGTCCAGATAGTTTCCGCCGATGCTGAAGTTGAAAGGACCGGAAAAGGACGAAGCCACCCGCAATTCGTGGAAATGCTGCTTGCTCGTCCGATCGTTCGAGTTGAGGTACATCAGCCTGTCATAGGCGCCCAACTGCGGATCGTTCACGATTCCGCCGGGATAAAGGGCGGTCGAATTGAATGCGATCTCCGGGTACACCAAAAGCGCATCCTGCCGCGAAGCGGTCCTGCCGGTCTGATACGACCCCAGATATTCGACGCGGATGCTGTCCGTCGCGTCCCAGGTCAGGCCGCCCTGATAGATGTCCTGCTGCGCCACATAGGCCGGCGTGACCGGCGTGGCGACCTGGTCGAAGCCCGGGATCTGCGTCTGGCCGGCAAATACGTCACCCGAAGCAAGGCCGGCCCGATAGGCGGCAAGGCCGAAGAATGTAGCCAGCGAATTGGGAAGCGCCGTCGCCTTCCCCGGCGTCAGCACCTCATTCGCGCAGCCCTGGCTCAGCAACCCCCTCACAATGGGATTGGTGATGTCCACGCCGCCGAGCGAAGCCGGGCCGGGGTCCGCGGCGCACACGCCCTTGCCCGTGGTGAGCCGGTCGTCGTCCTCGCGAAAGCGCTGCCAGGTGAAATAGCCGCTGAGGCGATCCGTCGGCGTGAAGCCCAGCGTCGCGCGGAACGAATACATGCTGCGGCCATCGATCGTGTCGCCGTTCATCAGATTGCGGACATAGCCGTTCCGGTCGAACATGCTGGTCGCCAGCCGCAGGCTCAAAACATCCTGGGCAAGCGGAATGTTGACCATGCCCCGGAACTTGCGGCCGCCATGGTTGGTGAATTCGGCGTTCAGCGACGCCTCGAAGTCATCGGTCGGGCGCGCAGGAATGACATTGATCACGCCGCCCGTCGCATTCCGGCCGTATAGCGTGCCTTGCGGTCCGCGCAGCACTTCGAGCCGCTGGACGTCGTACAGGTCCATCTGGAAGAGGCGGTTGTCCGTGACCGGCGCACCGGCGAAATGGACCCCGGTCGCCGAATCGCTCGATCCGGAGAACGCCTTCGTCCCGATGCCGCGGATGGTGACATTGTCCCCGCGCTGCCCCTGCGCGAAGGTCATGTTGGGCACGCCCGTCTGGATGTCGAGACCGCCCTCGATCTTCTGGGCTTTCAATGTCTCGGTGCCGAATGCCGACACGGCAATCGGCACATTCTGCAGGCTTTCCTCGCGCCGCTGTGCCGTGACGACGATGTCGCCGGCACCGACGGTTTCCGCGGAGGCGTTCGCGTCTTCCGCTGCCTGATACCCGAAAGCAGGACCGGCCACCATGATGGTGGCGGCCGAGGCGCTCGATAGACAAATCTTCCTGATAGAAATATTCATTTACAACTCTCCCACAGACCTTATTCCATTTGAAATTAATTGTGATCTATTCATAAGAAAGAAATAAAATTAGTTCCTATATTTCATTCTCGAAAAACGATATTTTATAAGAGAAACATACAATCGGCGCCCCCGTCTGTCGCCATCGCGCGGGAACATTCGTCCGTTATTCAAGATGTGATTATCCGTCACCTTTCGGCGCGACGCTTCGCGACGTCATCGATGATCGACAAAAGGCCCGTGACGGCCGGATGGCATCTCAGCGGCCAATCGACGGAGGATGGAATGATCGACTGGAAAGAGTATCGCGAAGCGCTGATGGGCCGGATCGGCGAGCTCGGCGCCTTGTCGCCGGACACTGTCGGCGGCTACATGATGGCGAGCGGCGCCGGTGCTAAAACCGATTGCCTCGACGCGAAGACCCGGGAACTGATTGCCTTGGCCGTGGCCGTCACGACCCGTTGCGATGGCTGCATCGCGGTCCATTCGGACAAGGCGGTAAAGGCGGGGGCCGGCAAGGGAGAAATTGCCGAAGCTCTCGGCGTCGCGGTCGCGCTGAACGCGGGCGCTGCGCTCGTTTATTCCGCCCGCGCGCTCGATGCCGTTTCGGCAGCGGAATCCGCTTCCTGACCGGACTTCATGGCAGGCCGGGCGCCCGGGCCCGGCCCGCCCGCACGCAAGCGCATTACCGCTTGTCAGCGATGGTCGACGTAGCGGCTGTCGAGATGCGCGGCGCCGTCGATGAACAGCCGCAACCCGCACAGCGTTTCCGAACCGGCCACGGCCGATGCAAGGCGCGCCGCGTCGTCGAACATGCCCGGGCTTCTCCGGGCGGGCTCGATCGGCAGGATGAGCATGTTGCACCGCACGGGCGGATGCATTCGTCCGAGCGAGCGCCCGAGCTGGATCATCGAACCTGCCGCCGCAGCCTGGGGCGCACTTTCCGGTTTTCCCAGAAAAGCATCCGTTCCAACGAGCAGGAGACTGCCCGAAGGCCCGGCCAGCGTACGCGCCATGCCGACCATCCGCTCGAGACGAATCGTAGGCGCCAGACAGAGCCGCTCGAAATCCTCGTCGGAAAGATCGAGAAAGCGAATGCTCCGCGCCTCGTCGACGGCATCGATCATGACGAGGTCGAACGGCCCATGGCCGGTCTCGACGAAATCGTGAATGTCCGTCAGCCGCCCAGCAATCGCCTCCGCGACGCCGGACCCGTTTCCGATCACTTTCAGGGAAAGGGAGCGTGCTCCTACCACAGGTCGATGCCCAGGCTGGTGCCTTCGTCGACGATAAGCATCTGGCCCCGCGCCCGTCGCCCTTCGGGAGAGGCGAGATAGCGAACCGCGGCGGCGATGACAGCGGGCGGCATGGGGCCATCGGAATAGATGCGGGCGAGATGCGCGCGCTGTTCGTCGGACAGCGCGCTCTGCATCGTCGTGTCGATCGCACCCGGTCCGACGGCGTTGACGCTGATCCCGCGGCGACGGAATTCCAAGGCCATCGACCGAGTCAGGCCGACCACCGCACCCTTGGTCATGCCGTAATGAGGGACATTGGGACTCACCAGATAGGAGGCGGAAGCAATATTGACGATGGCGCCCCCACTCCCCATCCGCCGCACGGCTTCCTGCGATGCGATGAATATCCCGAGCAGGTTGACGCGCAGCACATCTCGAAACTCGACTTCGGAAATGGTCCCGATCGCACACCGCTTTCCGGCGATCCCGGCATTGTTCACAAGGAGGTCGAGCGTTCCAATCCGATCGAGCACTGCTGCCACCGCGCACCGATCGGTGACGTCCATGACCTCGGTCGACAGGGGCGCGGAGCCGGGCGAAGAACGGGCCAACGCATCGAGGGCGTCACTGTCGCGATCCGCGGCGACAACATGCCACCCGTCCTCCACAAGCCCCTCGGCAATCGCCCGGCCTATCCCGCGGCCAGCCCCCGTGACGAGAGCCAGACCCGCGCGAGACGCCGCTGGTTCACCCTTCTTCAATGCCGAGAATCCGGGCGGCGTTGGCATAGGTGAACCTGTGCCAGGCCTCATCGCTCCAGTCCCATCGTGCCCGGATCTTTTCCATCGCGTTCAGCGACGCAAAGGGAAAGGCGCTCGCATAGATGATCTGATCCGACAATTGCCCGTTGGCCGCGATCCACATCGCGTCGCATCCCGGATTGGTCCAATAGATCGACGGTTCGAGAAAGACATTGGGCCGCCGAAATGCCAGGCCGAGCCAATCGAGAACCTGCGGCCATACTGCATGCGAATAGACGAATTTGACCATCGGGAAATCCGCGGTCGGCTCATCGAACAGATAGGGATCGCCGAAACGGCCAACCAGCGGCCCCACGGTCGTGACGACCGGAATGCCGAGTTCGGCCGCCTTTTCATACAGTGGATAGAGTTGCCTGTCGTTGGGAAGGATGCGCGCGGTGAAGGGGTCGATCGAGATTCCCTTCATGCCAAGGTCCCGCACGGCTCTTTCGATTTCCGCGACCGCCCGATCGCCGGACGAGACGTCGATGCCCGCAAAACCGATGAGTACGTCCGGATACCGCTTCACGCAGTCGGCGATATAGTCGTTGCTCGTCCCGAACGCGACGCCCTGATCCGACACGACCTGCCGTCCGGTGACCACCGCCCGCGTCACGCCGACACCCCGCAGATCGGCCATGAAGTCGGCGAGTTCGACCTTGGGAGGCGGAGGGCAGCCCCAGCGCTTCCACAGGAACTCACGCCCCGGCTGATCGTAGAGCGACATGATTTCCCTGGTATTCGGCCGCGCCCGAAAATCGATCAAACCCATGATATCCTTCTCCCTTTGAATGAGTACGCCCGGACGCTCAGGCGAGCGTCCGTTCCGCGTCCTTTGAATAGGTGATCAGATTCTCGAACCGGCCGGCGCGCACCTTGCGCGGCCAGAGCGGATCGGCCAGAAGCGCCCGGCCGATAGCGACCAGGTCGAATTCGCCGCGAGCCAGCATGCCGTTCAGCGCTTCCAGCCGGCTTTCATCGATCGCGGTATCGACCCCGGTCCTGCTGACCAGAAATTCCTGGTTCAGCCCGACGGAGCCCACGGTGATCACCGTCACGCCCGTCAGCTTCTTGGTCCATCCAGCCAGGTTGAGCGCTTCACCTTCGAATTCCGGTTCCCAGAAGCGCCGCGACGAGCAATGGAAGATGGTCACGCCGGCATCGACCATGCGCGTCAGAAATGCGGAAAGATCAGCGGGGTTTGCAAAGATCCGGGCATCGTAATCCTGCTGCTTCCACTGCGAGAAACGCAGGCCGATCGGGAAGCCAGGCCCCACCCTCCGCCGGCACTCGGCCACGATCGCTTCGGCGAGCAGATAGCGGTCGGCGCCATGGGCATCCGCGCGCAGATTCACCTCTGGCCAGAAGAACTGGTCGACGAGATAGCCATGGGCAAAGTGGAGCTCGATGCCGTCGCAGCCCAACCGCTTCGCGTCCTCTGCCCCCTGGCCATAGGCCGCCACCAGCCGTTCGATGTCCGCGTCGGTCATGGCGCGCCCCACCGCCTGTCCGGGAGCGAACAAGCCGGAAGGCGAAATGGCCTCCACTTCGGGATTGGCGCTCAGTTCGGACTGCCGCGCCGCCCCGGTGTGCCAGAGCTGCGGGAAGAACGCGCTGCCGGCAGCGTGGACCGCATCGACGATCCGCTGCCACCCGTCGAGCGGTTCTTCTCCATGGAATCGCGGGATTCGAGGGTTTGTAACCGCGGCGGGCTCATCGATCGCCGCCCCCTCCGAAATGATGAGCCCCGCTCCGCCCTCCGCCCGCCGGCGATAATATTGCACCACATCGTCGCCGGGCACGCCATCGGGGCTGAAACATCGCGTCATGGGGGCCATGACGATCCTGTTGGGCAGATCGAGTCCGGGCGAACGGAAGGGTTCAAAAAGATGGTCGGGAATCATGCAAAAGCC
Organism: Sphingopyxis sp. MG; assembly: GCF_002953155.1. NCBI lineage: Bacteria > Pseudomonadati > Pseudomonadota > Alphaproteobacteria > Sphingomonadales > Sphingopyxidaceae > Sphingopyxis > Sphingopyxis sp. MG. The sequence goes on along the minus strand of NZ_CP026381.1, from coordinate 399,875 downwards.
TCGGTTCAATCAAGTTCAAGTTCTTGGACGATGGTTCGGCGGGCCAGCCAGAAGCCTATTCCGGCAACCAGATTCGCGGGCGCGGTCAGGAGGAGCGCCCAGCGCAATCCTTCCGCACTCCCGAGCGATGCCGCGAAGAGGTCGGAGAATATGCCGATGAGCAGCGGCCCAAGTCCGAGGCCCGTCAGCGTCAGGATGAAAAGCAGGATCGCCGCCGCCGTCGCGCGCGTTCCGGGCGAAACCAGCGTCTGCACCGCCGCGAAGGACGGGCCGAATATCAGGCTCGACAGAAAGACGGGAAGGATCAGAAGGCCGGCGGCGGTCGTGAAACCGGGCGCCAGCATCACCAGGACGAAGGCCGGAGACGCCAGTATGAGAGCGATGGCCGGGACGGAACAATAGCTGCGCAGATCGTTCCGGGCGAGACGGTCGGTGATCAATCCACCGGTGATGACGCCGGCCACGCCGCTAAGCCCCTTTACCAGGCCAAGGCTGAGGCCGACCAGCACCAGCGGTCCGGTGCCGGCCGGAGCCAGCGCCGCGATTTCCTCCCCGTGGACGCGGAGAAAGAAGGAGCTCCAGAACGCGCCCTGGCCATAGGTTGCGACGGATGTTGCAGCGCCTGCAAAGCATATCCACCAGAACGTGCGCTTGGACCGCAATTCGATCCACGCATCCCTGATCCCCGCCTTCGGCCCGGCCTTGAGCGAACGAAGGTCCCGCGGTTCCTTGACCGTCGCCATCAGAACGGCGGCGAGAAGAATGCCGGGAACCGCCGCGACGAAGAAAGCCATTCGCCAGCCGAACGCATCGGCGACGATCGCGCCGAGACCGAGGCCCAGCAACGTGCCGACCGGACTGCCCAACGAAAAATAGGCGAGGGCGGAGGCCCGATTCTGGGGTGTCGTGAAATCGGCGATCAGCGAATGAGAGGGAGGCCCGCCCCCCGCTTCACCGCATCCGACGCCGATGCGCGCGAGCAGCAACTGAACGAACGAGCCGGCAAGGCCGCACAGCGCGGTGAAGGCGCTCCACGCGAGCAGCGAAACCCCGATGATGACCGGTCGGTTGGAGCGATCGGCCAGTCGCGCGATAGGCAATCCCAATACCGAATAGAAGAGTGCGAAGCTCAGCCCGGTCAGCATTCCCAGTTGCCAGTCGGCGAGTTGCAGGTCCTGCTTGATGGGCTCGACCAGAATGTTGATGATCTGGCGGTCCAGGAAATTGAGCGTCGAGACGACCAGCAGCAATGTCAGAATATAGCGGCGGTAGGACGGCGAAACATTCGCGGCCCCACCTTCGCCGCCCTGTCCCTCGGCGGTGCCCGTTGCACGAGTCATGGTCGCTCCTCTGCCATCTCAGCCATGCCTCTGGTGGGAAGGCTTGCGGACATCGTGGCGCAAATCGGTCGGCAAGTCGTAGTCCAAATCGCCTTGCGCCCCAATTTTACGAATGTGATTTTGGGACCGGCGCCGGCGCGCGATTTGGAGCCTGCCGGGGTTGCTGCTCTACAAGCCGGAATGTCTGCGGCATGGCCGCCCTGAAATCGAGTGGAGGATGAAGATGGCCGGAATCGAAACCCTTTCCTGGGAACCGCTGTTCGCGATGCGGCTGGATGTCGCCTATGACCGGGCTCAGCCCGTGGGTGGTGAGAACAAGCGGGGCATCTTCCCTGTCGTCGGCGGCACCTTCGAAGGGCCCAGAATGCGAGGCCGCGTCCTCGACGGGGGTGCCGACTGGGTATCCTGGCGCAGCGACGGAACGATGCTGATCGACGTGCGCACCGCCCTGGAGACCGACGATGGCGCGCTGATCTCGATGCAATATACCGGGCTGTCGACACCGACCTCGCCGGAAGCCGCCGCGCGCTTCGCCCGCCGCGAACCCGGCCCTTATGAAGACCTCTATCTGCACACGACGCCGCGGTTCGAAACCGCGCATGAAAAATATGAATGGCTGAACCGCGTGATCGCCGTATCGAACGGTATGCGCACCGACGACGGCCCGCTGTATCACGTCTTCGCCATCAAATGAGCCCGGCGGCGCACGGCGCTGCCACATTTTTCCGGTCCGTCCGCAGGCGGCCGAAGCAGAGAGGACATCGACCATGGAACAAGTGGAGGGGAAGGTCGCCTTCATCACCGGCGGCGCCAGCGGCATCGGCTTCGGCATGGCGCAGGCCTTCGGCGAAGCGGGAATGAAGCTGGTCATCGCCGACGTCCATGCCGAGCGACGGGAGACGGCGGTCGGCGCCTTGTCGGAAAGCGGTTTCGCCTGTCATGGCGTCGACCTCGACGTGCGCTCTGCGGCGTCATGGAAAGCCGCGGCCGACGATGCCGAAGCCCGGTTCGGGGCAGTCGACATCCTCTGCAACAATGCCGGCGTCGGGCAGGGACGACGGACCGACGGAACGCGCCTGCTGCTGGAAGCAACCGACGAAGAGCTTTTCCGGCTTGTCTTCGACATCAACGTCATGGGGCCGTTTCTGGGCGTCCGCACGATGGTTCCGCGCATCGTCGCACGCGGGGCGGCGGGACATATCGTGAATACGGGATCGATGGCGGGACTGATCGCCCCGCCCGGCCTCGCGACCTACAGTGCCTCCAAATATGCGGTAACGGCGCTGTCCGAATCGCTGCGTGCAGAGCTTGCGGCTCGCAATATCGGCGTTTCGCTTCTATGTCCCGGCGGCGTCCAGAGCAGCCTCGACACCACGTCCGCCGAGCGCCGCAACGAGCAATTGGGCTCCGGTTTCGATCGCGAGGCAGGTTTTCTGTCGAACCGGCCGATCAACCCGGAGATGATGGAGCCGGTCTCGGTCGGTCGCCGCGTTCTGCGCGCCATCCGCGACAATGATTTCTACATCTTCACGCACCCCGAATATGCCGGCCTCATCGAAGAACGCTATGCGGCGATACGGCACGACATCGGGTCGTCGGCCCAGGACGGGTACGTCGACCCCGACTGGCTGCTCGCCGCTTCGCGCAACCCCGCCTATTCCGAGGATGACCGCGGCGACGCGACTGCTGGTCTTTCTGCCCGCTAGAAGGTCGATTCACCGATGAACGAACTCGACAAGATGCTCATCGAGCGCGAGTGCCATAGGCTGATGGTCGATTATAATATCTATAACGACACACTCGACATCGAGGCATTCCTGACGCTGTGGACCGAGGATTGCGTCTTTTCGCGCGTCGTGCCCGAACCCGTGTTCGAGGTGTCCGGCCATGCCGGTCTGCGCGCGGCGATGGATCAGATCATCGTCCACTCCGACAGGCTGCGCCGGCATCTGCTCGTCAATCCCAGGATCACCGTCCATGGCCCCGACGATGCGGAAGGTTTCTGCATCGGCCTCGCGATCTATGGCCCGGCGGGCGACCGTTCGCTTCCGGTTGCCATGGGGGGCGTCGAGCTTGTCGGCGAATATCGCGACCAATATCGACGCACATCCGAAGGATGGAAGATCGCGCGTCGGGAATTGACGCGCGTGATCGATCTGGACGCACGCTAGCGCCGCCGGTCCCCGCCGGCCGGCATGTCCCTTTCATCCGTTCAGGGCTCGCCATCGCCGCGGGCCACAGGAGATTCCATGGCCGGATCCTCGCCCTATCCCATGGCATGCGACCTTTACGGCGACATCATCGACCGCCCCGATCACACGTGGCGAAGCCTGTTGCCTGGGCTCGTCGTCGTCTGCATGGCGACGCTCGCGGCCGGATTCATCGCCGACCGTTATGCCATGCCGCTGACGCTGACGGCGTTGCTGACCGGCCTCGCCCTGAACTTCCTGTCCGCCGACGAGCGGCTCGACGCGGGGCTGGCCTTCGCATCGCAATATCTGCTCCGCGCCGGCATCGTCCTCGTCGGGCTCAAGATCACTTTCGGCCAGATCGCCGACCTGGGCCCAAGCGTTCTGATCGCGACGATGATCGTGATGGCGTTGGTGATGCTGGTCGCCGTGGGGATCAGCCGCCTGCTCGGCTTTGGCAACGGCTTCGGGGTCCTCGCCGGGGGCGCGGTCGGAATCTGCGGCGCATCGGCGGCGATGGCGATCGCATCCACCCTTGGCGAACGGCGGATCAGCCAGGCGCAACTCACGCTGGTGCTGGTGGGGGTGTCGGGCATGAGCGCCATCGCGATGATCGCCTATCCCATCCTGCTGCACAAACTTTCGTTCGGCGACATCGACGCCGGTTTCGTGCTCGGCGCCGCCATCCACGACGTCTCGCAGGCGATCGGAGCGGGCTATTCCTTCTCCGACGCGGCCGGACAGACGGCGGCGATCGTCAAATTGACGAGAGTAACGTTGCTCGCTCCGGTGCTGGCGATCATCGCCCTCTGTTTCCGGACGGAGGAGACCGGCCGGCGGCATCCCGGCGTCCCGCTTTTCGTGGTCGGCTTCTTCGTCATGGCCGGGATCAACTCGCTGGGAATCGTCCCCGGGTTCGTGGGAGCGCAGGCCGATCGTCTGGCCGCGGCCCTGCTGGCGGCGGCCGTGACGGCAACGGCGGTTCGCTCTCCGCTCCGGCAGTTGACCGGAGGCGGCGGCAGGCAACTGGTCATCGTCGGTGCTGCGACGCTGACGGCCTTGGCGGCCACACTCGTCGCGGTCCGTCTGGGGGTCTGACCGGCGCCGCCGGTCGCGCCCCCTCCCTCTTTATCAGCGATCGAGGGCGCGCCGCACGGCCGCGCGGTCCATCAGGCGCTCATAATGTGCGCCGCAATTGCGCGGCAATCGGCCGTCCAGCCGATTGACCATCCACCATTCGGCATAGAAGAGCGCCGCGTCGGCGATCGAGAATGATCCGGCGACGAACGGCCGATCCTCCAGCACCCTGTCGAACAGGTCGAAACCCGAACGAAAAATCTCGAGCCCCCGCTCTTTCACATGTTCGGCTTGATCCCGATCCGGACAGAAATTCTCGGGCCGGACGATCCGCGAGAAGCCCTGCATATGCATGGTCGAAACGACATATTCGACGGCTTCGAGAACACGAGCCAGACCCAGAGGATCGGCAGGCAGCAGTTGCCGTTCCGGTTTCAAGGCCGCGAGATAGGAAGCGATGGCCGGCCATTCGGTGATGAGCTGACCGTCGTCGCGGATCAGCGCGGGCACCTTGCCCTTCGGATTGATCGCCAGGAATTCCGGCGTTCGCTGCTCACCGCCGGGCAGATCGACATAACGAACCTCGCAATCGATCCCCAATTCCTCGATCAGCACGAGGATTCCGAGCGAACAGCTTCCTTTTGCGTGATGAAGAATCATGACCCCATTTTCCTTTTCGATGAATTTCGCGCAGGCACACCGCCGGATCAGCCCCGGCACTGCAATGGAACTTGCCCGTCTGCGATCCAAATCACGCATGAAATAAGCCGGCCGCGCGGCCGTCCGGCGGGCATTGGCATTTCCGCTGCGCTATCGGTCGATGGATGAACGCGGCCCTTCCCATCGCGCGCTGGAACCGATTCATCGACCGATTCACCGAGGCGGTCGACGGGTGGAGTCAGCGGCCCGATCTCGATCGGGGCGCCAGCCTCTTGTCCGACCTCGTGGCGCGCGACGATTGGCTGCCGGCGCCCTTCGCGCTCCCCGATTCACGAAGCTACCGGCAATATCTGCTGCATCTCGATCCACGGGCGCGCTTCAGCGTTGTCAGTTTTGTTTGGGCGGCCGGCCAGTCGACGCCGATCCACGATCATTGCACATGGGGGCTCGTGGGCATGCTTCGCGGGCGGGAAGCCTCGCAGGGCTTCCATCGACGGCAGGGATCGCTGGTTGCCGGCGGCACGCAGATACTGCATCCGGGGGACGTCGCGGTTCTCGACCCCGAAACCGGTGATATTCACAGGGTCAGCAACGCCGCGGAAACGGCATCGGTCAGCATCCATGTGTATGGCGGCGACATCGGCCGCATCGAACGCCACATCTACACCATCGACGGGCAGCGACGGAGCTTCGTCTCGGACTATTCCGCGGCGCACGTTCCCGACGACTGGCCGGGGAGCCTGCCGCAATGAAATTCACGACGCCCGAAGCGATTCGTCTCGCACTGCTGTCGCGCCGGGAGATCGCTTTGTTCGACCTTCGCGGAGAGGCGGCGTTCGCGACCGGCCATCCCCTGTTCGCCGCCAACCTGCCTCTGGGCCATCTCGAACAGCGCATCCTCCTCCTCGTGCCGCGCAAGGAAACACCGGTCGTCGTCTATGATGACGGCGAAGGATATGCGGTTCCGGCTTTCGATCGTCTGACGGCGATCGGCTATACCGATGTTTCGGTCATGGAGGGCGGGCTCGCCGCATGGAAGGGCGCCGGCTATGAATTGTTCGAAGATGTCAATTCGGCCAGCAAGGCCTTCGGGGAACTGGTCGAGGCCCGCCGCCATACCCCGTCGGTCTCCCCGCAGGACGCTCGCGCCCTGATCGAGAGCGACGCAGACCTGGTCGTTCTGGATGTGCGCCGCTTCGACGAATATCAGCGGATGAGCATTCCGCATGGGATCAGCGTTCCGGGTGCCGAACTCGTACTGCGCGCGCGGACGATCGCGCCCGACCCGGCAACGACGATCATCGTCAATTGCGCGGGCCGCACGCGCGGCCTGATCGGGACACAGTCGCTGATCAACGCGGGCTTGCCGAACAGGGTGATGGCGCTTCGCAACGGCACGATCGGATGGACGCTGGCGGGGCAGGAACTGGATCGCGGTCGGACCGAAAGTTTCCCCGACGTCGGCAAGAAGGAGCGCGAAGATGCCCGGGCGGCGGCGCAGGCCGTGTCCTACCGCGCCGGGGTGAAGCGCCTGTCCCCCCAGCAGCTCGATACGCTGAAGGACGATCGGTCGCGAACGCTCTATCTGTTCGACGTGCGAACCGCGGAGGAATATCGGAAAGGCCATATCGACGGGTTCGTCAACATCGCCGGCGGCCAGCTAGTGCAGGAGACCGACATGTATGCGCCGGTGCGCGGCGCCCGCATCGTCCTGGCCGACGACATCGGGGCCCGCGCCGACATGTCCGCTTCCTGGCTCGCGCAGATGGGATGGGATGCCTATGTGCTCGAAGGCGGCTTCGACGGCGAATTGGCGACCGGCGAATATGAAGCCCCACGCCCGCCCGCGCCCGAAGCCCCAACGATCACCGCGGCCGAACTGCACGACATGGCTGGCGATGCCGCGTGCGGTGTCGTCGATGTATCGCTCAGCACATCCTATTCGGAAGGGCATATTCCCGACGCCATGTTCGCGATGCGCAGTCGCCTGCCCGATGCGGTTGCGGTTCTCGACAGGTTCGGACGGATCGTCGTGACAAGCGAAGACGGCTATACGGCGCGCTTCGCGGCCATCGAATTGCAGCCGCTGGTGAATGCCGAGGTCCTCGCCCTCGACGGCGGCAATGGGGCCTGGCGCAGCCAGGGGCTGGCATGGGTCGCCGGAGCCGGTCAACGGCTTACCGCGGCAGACGATCGCTATCGACGACCCTATGAAGGCACCGACAATCCGGTCGAAGCGATGCAGGCCTATCTCGATTGGGAATTCGGGCTGGTGGCCCAGCTGGAGCGCGACGGCACGCACGGCTTCTTCGTCATCTGAACATGCGACTGCCGGGCCGATCCCGGCTGCCCGCCAGAATCGCCGCGCCTACCGGAACGAGGCGTCGGCGAAGCGGGCCTTGTGGAAGGATGCATCCCCGAAGGCCAGTTCCAGCATCATCTGGCGTCGGAGGTGATGGCTGACCACCAGTTCCTCACTCGTTCCGACACCCCCGTGCAGCTGGACGGCCTGCTGGGTGACGGCGATGCCGCACTGGGCCACGCGGACCTTTGCCGCCGCCACCAGCGCCGCATCCGATGCCGTCTGCGCATATTGGGCCGTGGCGACCATCGTCAGGGCACGCGCCTCCTCGCAGGCTAGGCTCATGTCGACCAGCTTGTGCTGCACCGCCTGGAATGTTCCGATCGGCGCGCCGAACTGCTGGCGCGTCCGGACATAGTCCAGCGTCGCCGCAAGAGCGGCTTCCATCGAACCGACCGATTCCGCCAGCACGGCGAGAATGGCGCGATCCATCGCCAGATCGATCCGATCGGCCGCCTCCCCCATTTTTCCAACCGGGGTGGCGGAGACTTCGCGGAGCACGAGCGAGGCATGCCGATGCCCGTCGACTGACCGGAATCGCCGGACGTCGAGCCCGTCCGCATCGCAGGGCACGAGAAAGAGGCCGATGCCGTCCCGGCTGCCGGCGCTTCCCGACGTGCGCGCCGAAACGAGAAACCAGTCGGCGTCGGCCCCATCCTCGACATGGATCTTCGTGCCGGACAAACGAACGCCGCCACCGTCGGCGAGCGCTTCGGTGCGGATCGAGGCGGGGTCGAACCCGCTATCCTCGATCAACGCGGCGGCGATGCGGATCGCACCGGCGCCGAGTTGTTCGAGCAATACCGCGCAATGTTCGCCGCCGCCGCGCATCAGCGCCGGTGCAAGGACACAATGGCTGGCATAGGCATCGGTCATCAGGTGCCGGCCGATGCCTTCCATGATCGCCATGACCTCGACCGGCCCGCCGCCCAGTCCGCCCTCGCTCTCGGAAATCGGCAGCGCCAGCCATCCGAGTTCGGCCATCTTCGCCCAGCGGCGGCGACCGCCCGCGGGGCCTTCGGCCAGGCGCTTCAGGCGGTCGGCGGCATTCCATTCCTCTTCGCCGAAACGCTCGACGCTGTCGCGCAGCATCTGCTGCTCGTCATTATAGGCGAACTGCATCGGCCCCTCCCCTTCAAAGCCCGAGCGCGCGGCGCGCGATGATGTTGCGCTGAATCTCGCTCGACCCACCATAGATGGTCGTGACACGCGAGAAGAGCGCGCCCTGAAGCGCCAGCGGCATGGCGTCGGACAGACCGCCGTCATCGAGCGGCTCGAAATGCTGCGCTTGCGGTCCCAGCGCTTCGATCCACAGGGTCATCGCCTGCTGTAGCAACTCGGACCAGCGCAGCTTGACCATCGATCCACGCGGTCCCGAATCCGCACCCGCCGCCGCATCGGCCATCAGGCGCAAGACCATGGATTGCACTCCCAGCGCCTCGATCTCCACCTGCGCCAGCTTCGCACGAAAGCCGGGCTGTTCGATCAGCGGACCCGTGCATGTTCGTCGCCGCGCGGCCGCGGCGCGCACCGCGCGCAGCGTCTGCGGCAGAAACATCGCAGTCGCAGCAGCGACCATCCGCTCGCGGTCGAGCAGGACCTTGCCGTAATTCCAGCCCATGCCCTCCTCGCCGACCAGGTTCGCGGCCGGAATGCGGACATCGTCGAGGAACACCTCGTTCGTGTGATGCTTTTCGTCGAGCGTACGGATCGGGCTGACTCGGATGCCGGGGGTATCCATGTCGACGAGCAGCAGCGAAATGCCCTGCTGCCGCCGCGTCTCGCTGGAGGTGCGCGCCAGCACGAACATGCGGGTCGAGACATGGGCATAGCTCGTCCACATCTTGTGGCCGTTCAGGATATAGGTATCGCCATCGCGTACCGCCCGCGTGCGCAGTGCCGCCAGATCCGATCCCGCGCCCGGCTCCGAATAACCCTGACACCACCAATCCTCGCCGCTGATGATGCGCGGCAGATAGAAATCCTTCTGCGCCTGGCTGCCATAGGTGAAAATGATCGGCCCGATCAGTTCGAGCCCCTGGTGATATTGCGAAGGTGCATCGGCCGCCGAAGCTTCCGACCAGAAGATGTGGAGTTGCTGCGGCGTCCAGCCGGTGCCGCCATATTCGGTCGGCCAGGTGGGCGCCCCCCAGCCGCGGTCGGCCAGGCAGCGTTGATAGGCGGTCAATGTTTCGGGCGGCAGCCGCAGTCCGGCACGCACCGTCGTTTTCCATGCGTCGGGAATGGCATTTGCGAAAAAGGCGCGGACCTCTCGTTGGAATTCCCGGTCTTCGGGGGTCAGGGCCAGATTCATCGGGCATCTCCCATCCTGCTTGGGGTGCCCATAGCCACGGCCGCCGCCGCCTGGCTCGCGGTCCGGCGACGACGGCGCCAATTTCGCAAATGTGATTGTCGGGGCACGCATCATGCCCTGCTTCGCTTGCGCGCCGGGGCACGCGATCAGGTCGCAGCCCGGCTTTGGAAGGAGAGAGACGATGCTCGGCGCAATGCAGGCGCACCAGCTGACGACCGCGATGCTGATCCAGCATGCCGCGACCAATCATCCGCTCCGCGAGATTGTGTCGCGCGGCGAAGACGGAAGGCTGACCCGGTCGAACTGGCGAACCGTGGAAAGCCGCGCGCGCCGCGTCGCGGCGGCGTTGGCCGACCTGGGACTTCGTCCGGGAGACCGCGTCGCGACGCTGGCGTGGAATCGCCTGCCGCACCTCGAGCTCTATTACGGGGTCAGCGCGGCAGGCATGGTATTGCACACGGTCAATCCGCGCCTGTTTCCAGAACAGATCCGCTATATTCTCGACCATGGCGGGGCGCGCGTGCTCTGCGTCGATCCCGACCTGTTGCCACTGGTCGAACCGATGCTGGCCGACCTGCCGAAGATCGAACGGGTGATCGTCCTCGCGCCGCAGGCGACGATACCTGCAACGACGATCGCCGACCCCATTGCCTACGACAGCCTGATCGCCGAAACGCGCCCCATCGAGCGCTGGCCGGCCATCGACGAGAATTCGGCGAGCGCACTGTGCTACACCTCGGGGACGACGGGGAATCCGAAAGGCGTCCTCTACAGCCATCGATCGACGGTGCTGCATGCGATGAGCGCACTCGCGGCCGACTCCATGGCGCTCGCCGCTGCCGATTCGATCCTTGTTGTGACGCCGCTCTTTCACGTCAATGCGTGGGGGATTCCCTATTCCGCGGCGATGGCGGGCGCGAAGCTCGTCCTTCCCGGCTCGGCACTCGATCCCGTCTCGCTTCACGATCTGATGCGCGACGAGGGCGTCACCTTCTCGCTCGGCGTCCCGACGGTCTGGCTGGCCTTCCTCGATCATCTGCGCCGCGAGCGGTCGAGCGACGAGCGGGCGGCGCTCAGGCTCAACCGGGTATTCACCGGCGGCGCGGCGACACCCCGCGCATTGATCGAACAATTCCGCACGCTTCTCGACGTCGAGACGATACAGGCGTGGGGTATGACCGAGACGAGCCCCGTCGCCACCGTCTGCCGTCCGCTGGCTCATCATGCCAGCCTGCCTCCGCATGCGCAGATCGACCTGCGCGCACTGCAGGGGCGCGCGGTGTTCGGCGTCGAACTGCGGATCGAGGACGAGGAAGGCCGCGAGCTGCCGCGAAACGGCGAGCTATCGGGGCTGCTCAAGGTGCGCGGCCCCTGGGTGCTCGACGCCTATCACGGTCAGGCGCCGGGAAGCGCCGTCGATGCCGACGGCTGGTTCGATACCGGCGACGTCGCCAGGATCGACGCCGATGGCTTCCTCCAGATCACCGATCGTGCCAAGGATGTCATCAAGTCGGGCGGCGAATGGATTTCATCCATCGACCTCGAAAATGCGGCCGTCGCGCATCCCAAGGTCGCCGAGGCGGCCGTGATAGGCGTCGCCCATCCCAGATGGCAGGAGAGGCCGCTGATGCTGATCCGGCTGCATCCCGGCGAAAGCGGCGACCGGGCGGAGATACTGGACCATCTCGCCGCGCATGTCGCGCGCTGGTGGCTTCCCGACGATATATTGTTCGTCGACGACCTGCCGCACACGGCAACGGGGAAGCTTCTCAAGACCGAATTGCGAGCACGCCACGGCGATCATTTCGCCGATCGCCTCGGGGTCGGCTGACCCGTCCGTATCATCAGTTGCGTAAAAGGCAACGGTCGCCTCACAGCGGTTTTCAGTTCCTGTTTAAATGGTATTGACCAATACCATATCCATGCATATTTTATAACATTCTGATCGTCGCACGACGCTTCGGGATCGAGTCAGCGGAGGCGACGACCCTCGAACGGCACGATCCACGGGCGGTTGGGGTATTGCAGTCAATAGAGCGCCGGGCCGGACCTTTGCCGTCTCCCGCGCTCCTCCAGAGGAAAATCTGTGATGGAAACTATCATCATCGGCACGGGGTCCAGCCGGTTCGGAATGTTCGTCGATACGCCGGCTCGAACGCTCGCCGCCGAAGCGGTGGCGGAAGCGCTGAAGGACGCGGGGCTGGAGGGCAAGGATGTCGGCCTCGTGCTGGTCGGCAACGCCGTGGGCGGTGTCGTGACCGGACAGGAGATGATCCGCTCGCAAACCATATTGTCGCAGTCGCTGCTGGTCGGGCGACCGATGGCGGCGGTCGAGAATGCCTGCGCATCGAGTTCTTCGGCCTTCTATCTCGCGCATCTCGCGATCCAGTCGGGCATGCACGACGTGGTGGTGGTCGTGGGCGCCGAGAAGATGACGTCGACCGATCGGACGCTGGCGACGAAGGCGCTGGCGGCCGCAACCGACGTGTCGCTGCGACAGGAGGCGGCCGGCGATGGCGGCAAGCCCCGCCCGGTCTTCATGGAAATCTATGCCGCCAATGCGCGCAACTACATGGCACGCTCGGGTGCGACGGCGGAGGATTTTGCGGACGTCGTGGCGAAGAACACCCGGAACGGCAGCCTGAACCCGATCGCGCAGGTCAAGGTTCCGCTCTCGCGCGAGGATGTCCTGAACGCGCGGGAGATCGTGGCGCCGCTCACCCGTCCCATGTGCGCCGGTATCGGCGACGGCGCGGCGGCGATCGTCCTCTGCTCCTCCGGCTTCGCCAGGGCAAAGGGCAAGAAGGGCCCGAAAGTGCGGACGAGCCTGCTCGCGTCGGCCGAAATCGAGGACAATCACGAGATCGTCTCGCGGACCGCCGCCAAGGCGTTCGAAGCAGCGGGCATATCGCCCGAGGACGTCAGCCTGGTCGAGTTGCACGACGCCGCCGCGCCGGCCGAAATCATGGTGCCGGAGGAGCTGCTGCTGGTCGCACAAGGGGACGGTCCGTCGCTCATCCGCAGCGGAGCGAGCCGGATCGACGGGCGATTGCCGATCAACCCTTCGGGAGGCCTGACGGCGCGCGGGCACCCCGTCGGAGCCACGGGCGCCGCCCAGATCGTCGAATTGGCCAATCAGTTGCGCGGGCGATGCGGGCCGCGGCAGGTCGCGAATCCCCGGATCGGCCTCGCCGAGAATGCCGGTGGCAGCATCTTCAATGGTGCGGCCGCGTGCATGATCACATTGCTGGAGGCCTGACCGGCTCTCCGCATTCGATGCCGAAGACATGCAGATGCGCGGGGGTTCCGGAATGACCGAACGAGTCATCAAGTCCGAAGAGGTCGTCGTCAGATCCCTGCTCGAACGCGGGGCAAGTCGCTCGCCCGACGAGATATTGGTGAGCTTCGAGGATGGCGGGACGCTGACCCGCGCCGAGGCGCTGGGGACGGCCTATGCCTTCGCGAACGAACTCAGCGCGCGGGGCATCCGCCGCGATGACCGCGTTCTGGTGATGTTGCCGAACGGCGCCGATTTCCTGCGCGTCTGGTGGGGGATCGCATGTCTGGGAGCGGTTATCGTCCCCGCGCACGTCGGCTTCCGCGGCGCGATGCTGCGGCATCTTCTGGAGCTGTCGGCGCCCGCGCTGATCGTCACGAATGCGAGCTTCGCGCCAGTCTTCGACGACGAAGACCTCTCGATCCCGGTCGCGCTTGCGGAAGAGATGCGCGGGACCGACCGCACGCCGCCCCGGCTGGACCGGCCGATCGAATATTGGGACACGGCGATCTGCCTTTTGACGTCGGGAACGACCGGGCCGTCGAAGCTGGCAAGCTGCACCTATCTGCACGGTCTGCGCGGCGGCGCGAATTTCGTCGCGGACGGATCGCGGGGCAGCGAGGATTGCCTGCTCGTCGACATCCCCCTCTATCATGGCGCCGCCTTGCGTTTCGTCGTCGCCGCGCTGGGATGCGGGGTGCGCCTGCATGTGCGCTCGGCCCCTTCGCTCTCGACCTATTGGCAGGACAATGCCCGCGCCGGGGTCACCATGACCGCGCTGATCAGCAGCATGGTGCCGTTTCTGACGAAGCAGCCCCCGAGCCCGTCGGATCGCGATCACAAGGTGCGCATCGTCCTCGCCAGCCCGCCGCCCCGCGATCCGGAGGCGTTCAAGCAGCGCTTCGGCATTGCCGAAATCCGGACGGGCTATGGCTCGACCGAGGTCCCGGGTCCGCTCGCAAGCCATCCCGACGACGAACTGCGCGACGGCTATTGCGGGCGGCTCACCCCCGACTACGAATGCCGGCTCGTCGACGAAAACGACCTCGACGTTCCGGAAGGCACGCCGGGGGAACTGATCCTGCGGACGCGACAATCGTGGCAAATCATCTGCGAATATATCGGCAACAGCCCCGCAACCGCAAAGGCTTGGCGCAACGGCTGGTTCCATACCGGCGACGTGATGCGACGGGACGCGCTCGGCAGGTTCTTCTTCGTCGACCGCGTCAAGGATTCGCTTCGCCGTCGCGGGGAGAATATCTCGTCGGTGGAAGTCGAGAAGGCCGTGGCGCTCTTTCCGGGAGTCATCGAGGCCGCCTGCGTCGGGGCGGTGTCGGACGGCGGAGACGACGAGGTAAAGGTGTGGCTGGTCGTCGAAGATCCGGGCACGTTCGATCCCCACGCGTTCTTTCACTTCTGCGCGCATGGTCTGCCCTATTTCATGGTCCCCCGCTTCGCTGCGCTCACGGATGAATTTCCGAAAACGCCGAGCATGCGCATACGCAAGCATGAACTCAGAAACCGGCCCAACGGCGAGTTTCACTGGGATCGGGAGGAACTGGGCATTTCGGTCAGACGACCAGGCGCGTCGATTTCCGCCGGCTAAACAGCGGCGCAAAGTTGAGGCCGCCCGGCCGATCGCTCACGCCGGCACCCGCTACACCTCGAAAAAGTGCGCCGCTTCGGCGATAGCGGCCCTCGGCGTACAGAAGGCGTTCGCGGGATGGGCCGGATCGGCGTAGCCGAAGGAGATGCCGCAAACGACCCGGCGATCGGGCGCCATTCCGAAATGACGGCGTATCACCTCGGGATGGCGCGCCAGGGCTGCCTGAGCGATGCTCGCGACGCCGCGACTTTTTGCCGCAAGCATGAAATTATGGACATAGGCTCCGCAATCGATCGCGCCATAGAGACCGAGGTCGGCCGGCGACGTCACGATCGCGACGTGCGGCGCCCCGAAAAATCGATAATTATCACGCGCGGCCTCCTGCGCGCGTGCGCGATCGCCGCGCTCAATACCCAGGCTTTCGTATAGCAGGCGCCCGCATTCCCGGCGCCGCTGACCATAGACGCCGGAATATTCGGACGGAAATTCGAAGTCGGGGGCGGGCTCCGACCGTTCCGCCGCCGCGGCATAGGCCGCACGAAAGCGATCCGTCGCTGCGCCCGTGGTGATGAAGAGTTGCCAGGGCTGGCTGTTGCACCAGGACGCCGTCTTCTGCGCGCTGGCAAGGATGGCCTCGATAATGGATCGATCGACGGAATCGGGAAGAAAGGCCCTGCAACTGCTTCGTGCGACCAGCAACGCATCGAACGAATCGGCACCAGTCAATTCCGCTCCCCTCCTCCACCGCGCATGCGATTTCTCTCTGGCTATAGCAGGATATGATACTGTATAATACCATATTATTCAATACTATTGAAAGGCATTCCGATGCAATCGCAGGATATGACCGGACCTTTGCAGGGAATCCGCATCGTCGAATTCGTGGGGATCGGGCCGGGCCCCTTCGCCGCGATGATGTTGGCCGACATGGGAGCGGAGATCGTCTCGATCGCGCGACCGGATACAGGGATCAAGACGCCGGAGGATTTCATCTTTCGCGGGCGGCGGGTCGTGGAGCTCGACCTCAAGGATGAGGAGGACCGCCTGCGGGCCTTCGATCTCGCCTGCGCCGCCGATGTCGTCATCGAGGGGTTCCGGCCTGGCGTCATGGAACGGATGGGCCTGGGGCCGGACCGGCTCGCGGCGCGCAACAGGGCGCTCGTATATGCGCGGATGACGGGGTGGGGACAGGCGGGGCCGCTTGCCCGGATCGCAGGGCACGACATCAACTATATCGCGCTGACGGGCGCCCTCGATTCGATTCGCTGCTCCGATGGCGCTCCCGTGGCGCCGCTCAACCTCGTCGGCGATTATGGCGGAGGCTCGCTCTATCTGGTCGTCGGCGTGTTGGCGGCTCTGATCGAGGCGCGCCGCACCGGCTGCGGACAAACGGTCGACGCCGCCATATGCGATGGCGTGTCTCACATGCTGTCGACCTTCTACTCGCTCCGGGCGCGCGACCGCTGGTCGGACACGCCGGGAACCAACATCCTCGACGGAGGGGCCCATTTTTACGGCACCTACCGCTGTTCCGACGGCAAATTCATCGCCCTTGGCGCGATCGAACCCCAATTCTACGCCATATTGTGCGAGAAGCTGGGCCTGGACCATGACCCGCGACGCCAGATGGAGCAGTCGGATTGGTCCGGTTTGCGCGGCAGGTTCGCGGACATCGTGGCCGGCAAGACGAGGGCCGAATGGGAAGCGATCTTCGACGGAAGCGACGCCTGTTTCGCGCCGGTGCTCAGCCTCGACGAAGCATCCCGCCATCCCCACATGATCGAACGCGGCGTGCATCGGGTCGAGCGGGACGTCGTGCAGCCTGCCCCCGCCCCCCGCTTTTCCAACCATCCCTCAGCAGGACCGCGACCCGTCGCGCAATCCCGCACGTCAGCCGAAGCCATCCTGTCGGAGTGGCGTCAGCAGGCCTAGCGGCTAGGCAGCCGCCAGCCGGGCGCCCATTTCGGCGAGCTGCTGGCGCGCGGCCCCGAACTGGAATTCGAGGTGCCGCTGCCTGAGCGTGAGCCATGGCAGTTCGGACTCCATGACCACGCCGATCCCGCCCTGCAGCAGATGGGTCGTCGCGGCAGTCAGGCTGCCGACCTCGCTCGCCCAATATTTGGCGCTCGATGCTTCATCGGGCGCCGGGATGTCCGCCGCCAGCAGGTCCGCGGCGTGCCACATGGTCAGGCGCAGCGCCTCGATGGCGATGTAGACGTCGGCGGC
Source organism: Sphingopyxis sp. MG (assembly GCF_002953155.1). Classification (NCBI taxonomy): domain Bacteria; kingdom Pseudomonadati; phylum Pseudomonadota; class Alphaproteobacteria; order Sphingomonadales; family Sphingopyxidaceae; genus Sphingopyxis; species Sphingopyxis sp. MG. Next base: position 382,824 of record NZ_CP026381.1, on the reverse strand, counting down.
ACGCAGCGCGACCATCGGAGAACTAGCGAGCGACCGCCCGAACTGTTCGCGCTGGTTGACCCATTCGGCGGTGATGCCGAGCGCGCGCCGCGCCGCGCCGAGCTGGCAGGCGGCGACGGCGACGCGGGCGCGCTGCACGATCCAGTCGAGCACCGAGGCGCGCTCCGCCTCGTCCCCCAGCACCATGTCGCCCGCAACCGGAACCGCGTCGAGCGTCATCAGCGCCTCCGGCGAGCCGTCGGCCGAAACCTGCAGTTCGCGCGCGACGCCGGACGACGTCACATCGACCAGGAACAGGCCGCTTTCCCCGTCCTCCATCCGCGCGGGAACGAGGACGAAGTCGGCCATCATGCCGGCCGCGACCGAGGTCTTGATCCCCGAGAGCAGGAAGCCGTCGCCCGATCGCACCGCCGTCGTGGCGAGCCCGAACGGCGTTTCCATCGCCGGTTCGTCGAGCGTCGCCGTCGCACAGAGCGATCCCGATGCGACGCGGCGGGCCACATCGCTTTGCCTCGCCGACCGGCCGAAGCGGGCGAGCGGCATCGCGGCGAGCACGACATTGGACAGAAAGGGGACCCGCCCCCCGTGCGCGCCGATCCGTTCGAGCACCGAACAGGCCTCCCGCATACCGAGGCCGCTGCCTCCGAGCGCTTCGGGTACGCCGATCCCGTAAAGCCCACTGTCGGCGAATTGCCGATGCAGCGCCGCGTCATACCATCGCGCCGAATCCAGCGCCGCGATCGACCGGCCTTCGCCGGCGGCATCGCGGAGAAGGCGATCGGCCAGATCGGCGACCGATCGTTGCAGGTCGGTAGGCTGAAAGTCCATTGGGTTGCTCCCTCGAAATCTAGCGAATGCGCGGAAAGGCGAGCGCGTCGGTCGCGATCAGGCCGCGCAATATATCGTTCGCCCCGCCGCCGAACTGCTTCACCAGATAGCCGTTATAGGCCTTGATGAGCCTGCCCTCGAGGACCGCCATCGGCGAGGTGCCGCGCAGCGGCGCCTGCGCCCCCAATATTTCGAGGAGCAGGCGCTGGCACAGGATCAGCGTTTCGCTCGCGAAGACCTTGTAGCTGGACGATTGGGCGAAGCCGATCTCGCCCTGATCGAGCGCCGCGGCGAGTTCGGCGGCGTGAAGGCGCGACACCTCCAGATGCGCGCGCATCCGGGCGAGGTTCGTCTGCACCCACGGCCGGTCGATGATACGGCGGCCGTCGATACCGACCGTCCGGCGCGCCCATTGCGTCACCTGCTCGACCATATGCGCGGTGCCGGCGACCGTGAAGCACAGGACCCGCTCGCGGCTCAGCTGTCCCATGATGAGCTTCCAGCCGTTCCCCTCGCCGCCGACCAGATTGTCCGACGGCACGACGACATCCTGATACCGCGTCACCGACACCGGATAGTGATCGAGAATGTCCAGCGGGGTCCACGAGTAGCCGGGCGCATCGGTGGGGACGAGCAGGACCGAAATGCCGCGATGGGGCGGCGCGTGCGGATCGGTGCGCGCCGCGAGCCACACATAGTCGGCGACGTTGGAGAAGCTGGTGAACAGCTTCTCGCCATTCACCACATAGCCCGACGCGTGCGGAACCGCCGAGGTGGAGAGGCTGGCGAGGTCCGTGCCCGCCTGGGATTCGGTGTAGCCGATCGAAAACAATATCTCCCCCCGGACGATCGCGGGGAGAAACCGCTCCTTCTGCTCGGCGCTGCCGAAACGCTGAATCAGCGGTCCGACCGTATGGGTGGTCAGAAAGGGCAGCGAGACCCCGGCGCGTTCGGCCTCTTCGGAGACGATGAGCTGCTCGACCGCAGACCGGTTGCCGCCGCCCCATTCCTCGCCGAGCGAAATCCCGAGCCACCCGTCGGCGCCGAGCTGTCGAACCAGCGCCCGGTAATGCGTGCGCTTCTCGGTCGAGCCGTCGCCGCCGAAACGACGCACAAGATCCTCGAAATAGGATCTGACCTCCTTGCGGAAATCTTCGATCCGGGCCGGGTAGCGGGTGTCCATGCCAATCGCCTTTCTTGACGCGTTCCGGACGCGCGCCCGCACAATAGTATGGACTAATATAGTATTCAAGCATACATAATGGAGCCGGGAGGATGTGACGATGCTCGATCTGGCCATCAGGGGCGCGCTGATCATCGACGGCACGGGCGGCGAACCCTATTCCGGCGACGTCGGGATCGCGTCGGGGCGAATCGCGTCGGTCGGCCGGACCGGGCCGGCGCGAGAGGAGATCGATGCGCGCGGCCGCATCCTGACGCCGGGCTTCATCGACATCCACACGCATTTCGACGGACAGGCGACATGGGAGAACCGGCTTGCCCCTTCGTCGGAGCATGGCGTGACGACAGTCGTCACGGGCAATTGCGGCGTCGGCTTCGCGCCGTGCCGGCCGGGCGACCGCGATGCGCTGCTGGCGTTGATGGAAGGCGTGGAAGACGTCCCCGATGTCGTGATGGCCGCCGGCCTTCCGTGGACATGGACCAGCTTTCCGGAATTCCTCGATTTCCTCGATCAGCGGCAATTCGACATCGATGTCGCGGTGCAGATACCCCACTCCCCCATTCGGGTCTTCGTCATGGGCCAGCGCGGCGTCGACCGGGCGCCAGCAACGCCCGGGGAAATCGAACGCATGGCGGCGCTGGTCGAAGAGGCGATCGGGGTGGGCGCGATCGGCGTATCCACCTCGCGTTTCCTGCTGCACCGCACGAAAGCCGGCAAATTGTCGCCGAGCGTCGACGCCGCGGAACAGGAACTGCTCGGCCTTGCGGAAGGGCTGCGGCGCGCCGGGGACGGCGTCTTCCAGCTCATCGCCGCCGTCGATTCGACTGCTGCGGACGAATATGCGCTCATGCGGCGCCTGGTCGAAAAGTCCGGCCGTCCGTTGTCGTTCACGCTCGTCGCCGAACAACTGCCGAACTATCCGGGCGAAAAGGATGCGTGGCGCATCTTCCGGCACAGGCTGGCCACCGACCAGCCCGCCGGCGCCCCCATTCGCGGGCAGATATTCCCGCGTCCGATCGGCACGCTGCTGGGCCTCGATCTTTCCTATCATCCCTTTTCGCTGAACCCCTCTTACGCCCCGCTGCGCGATCTGCCGCTGCCCGAGCGCGTCGCCCGAATGCGCGATCCGACGATCCGTGCACGCCTGCTCGCCGAAACGCCGCAATCCGACAATCTTCCGGCGCTTCGCATGGTCTCGCTCGACCGCGAACATTATCGGCTCGGCGACCCGCCCCGATACGATCCGACGCCAGACGAGGAGATCGGCCGACTGGCGGCGCGCGCGGGGCGCCGCAAGGCGGATCTGCTGTACGACTGCCTGCTGGAGGACGACGGCAAAGCCATCCTCTATTGCCCCAGCGGAAATTTCATCGACCACAGGCTCGACGCCGCCGGAGAATTGCTGCGCGATCCCAACACGATCGTCGCGCTGGGAGATGCCGGGGCGCATTATGGGATGATCTGCGACGCCAGCTATCCCACCTTCCTGCTGACGTACTGGGTCCGCGATGCCGCACCCGGCGCCGGGCTCACGCTGCCCGACGCGGTGCGCAAGCTGTCCGCGATACCCGCGGACGCCGTCGGCCTTTCCGATCGCGGAACGATCGCGGTCGGACAGAAGGCCGATCTCAACATCATCGATCTCGAGCGGCTCCGCCTCCACGGCCCCGCCGTCTTTCACGACCTGCCGGCGGGCGGAAGGCGGTTGCGGCAAAGGGCCGACGGAATCGCCGCGACCATCGTCAGCGGAGAAGTGACCTATCGCGACGGCATCCCCACCGGCCGGCTTCCCGGACGCCTCGTGCGCCGCGGCCGAACCGCAGCCTTCGCATCGCGCACCAATGGAGACAGCCGATCATGACCGACAACGACGCCATGCGCCACGACGTCATCGTCATCGGCGCCGGACTGGCGGGGCTCTACATGCTCCACAAGCTGCGGCAGACCGGGCGACGGGCGATCGTCATCGAAGCCGGGTCGGACGTCGGGGGAACCTGGTACTGGAATCGATACCCGGGCGCGCGTTGCGACGTCGAAAGCCTCGACTATCAATATACATTCTCCGACGCGCTTCAGCGCGAATGGACGTGGAGCGAGCGCTTCGCCCGGCAGGACGAAATCCTCGCCTATATCAACCATGTCGCCGACCGCTTCGACCTGCGCCGCGACATCGTCTTCGATACCCGCGTCACGCGCGCGCGCTTCGTCGACGCGGCGGCCGAGTGGGAGGTCGAAGCCGATGACGGGTCGCGCCACGTCGCGCCGTTCCTGATCGCGGCGACCGGCGCGCTGTCGCTGCCGCAAACGCCGTCATTGCCGGGAATCGAGGATTTCAAAGGCGACATCTATCATACTGGGCGCTGGCCGCACGACGGCGTCGACTTCACCGCGCGCAGGGTGGCGGTCGTCGGGACCGGCTCGTCCGGAATCCAGGCGATCCCGAACATCGCCGCGCAGGCCGAGCGACTCTACGTCTTTCAGCGCACGCCGAATTTCAGCCTTCCCGCCCGGAATGCCCCCCTGACAGAGCAACAGGTGGAAGAACGCCGACGCAATTTCGCGGATATCGCGAGATCGAACAAGGCGTCCCCCAACGGGCTTTACAGGCCGCCGTCCGACGTCGCGACCCAATCGGCCCTCGACGTGCCGGAGGAGCAACGGGCCGCGGACTATGAGAAATGGTGGAACCGGGGCGGAACGCTGCTGATGCGGACGTACACCGACCTCCTGATCAACGCCGATTCGAACCGGACGGCGACCGAATTTGCCCAGCGCAAGATCCGCGACATGGTGGAGCAGCCCGACGTCGCCGACAAGCTGACCCCGCATTATCACATCGGGACGAAACGCATCTGCCTCGACAGCGGCTATTACGAGACGTTCAACCGTCCGAACGTCACGCTGGTCGACGTGAACGAGGACCCGATATCGACCATCACCGGCGACGCCATCGTCACCGCGGGGCGGACCTGCCCGGTCGATGCCATCGTCTTCGCGACCGGCTATGACGCGATGACCGGCCCGCTGCTGGCGATGGACATCACGGGACGCGCTGGCCGGACGATGCGCGAGGCCTGGTCCGATGGCCCGCGAACCTATCTCGGTCTGTCGATCGCCGGTTTTCCGAACCTGTTCGTGGTCGCCGGCCCGGGCAGCCCCTCCGTGCTCGCCAATGTCATCCTGTCGATCGAGCAGCATGTCGACTGGATCGCGGACTGCCTCGACCATATGCGCGACCGGGGGCTCGAGACGATCGAGGCATCGCCCGACGCACAGGACGCCTGGGTCGAGCATGTCAACGAGGTGGCGCAGGCGACGCTCTATCCCCGGACGAAATCCTGGTATTCGGGCTCCAACATCGCCGGAAAGCCGGAGATCTTCATGCCCTATGTCGGCGGGCTCGGCCGGTACACCGCCTATTGCGCCGACGTCGCGCGCGACGGTTATGCCGGCTTCGTCCTTTCCTGACGGGGCGGCTCGCCGCGTCGCCGTCCATGCCGGGTCGCCCGCCCGGGTCCTGCCCCGGGCGAGCGAACGCCGTCACGACAGGGATCGCGGGGCGACGTCGAGCATCACCGTCACCTTGGCGGGGCAGCAGACGCCCTCCGCATTGCCGACGTCGATGTCGATGTCGGCCAGCGCCCGCCCCTGATCGTCGCGATAGCGGCGGGTCACGACGCCTTCGCCGTACATGCGATCGCCGCCATAGACGGGACGCTGCATCGTCATCTTTCGCTTGACGATGAAGGCGCCCGGTCCCGCCCAGTCGGTCACTACGCGGTCGATGAACGCCTGATAGACCATCGTGTTCACATAGATGGTCTTCTGCCCCTGGCTTTGGGCGTAAGCCGCTTCATGATGCCCCGGGAACATGTCCATCGACGCAACCGCACCCCAGACGACGCGCGTGTAGGGAAAATCGAGCTCGATCCGCGGCACGACGGTGCCTTCGGCCGCATCGTCCCATGTCCTGTTCGGCCGTATCGCCATCACGCGTCTCCCTTTTCGTGCGGAATGAAGCGGAACACATTGTTGGTGTTCCGGGCGACGATCTCGCCATTCTGATTCAGATAGGTGGTGACGACGGTGACGAAGTGGCCGGTGCCGAGGCGCGTCGTCTTTTCCGGGCTGATGCCCGACACTTCGTCGTAGGAACTGATCCGGTCGCCGAGCAGGATCGGACGAAAGAATTCGGTTTCGGCCGAAGCATTGATCACGGTGGCACCCGGAAGCGGGACGCTGAACACGATGTTGCGGCGGGTTTCGACGCCGCCCGGCCGCCATGGAAGCGCCTTCGACAGGGTCGCCAGCAGCCCCATCGGAGCGACGATGCCGCCCCACTGCGCCTCGGCATATTCGGCGTCCCAATAGCTTGGATTGGCGTCTTCGATGCTGCCGGCGAAAAACTGGGTGATCGCCTCGGTCGCCGAGAAATCGGCCGTGTGCACGTCGCTTTTCCTGCCGACGATCTTCAGCCCTTCCTCATAGGTGCCGATGACCGCCTTCGAGAGCGCGCCGCCGTCGGGCTGGCCTTTCGCCTGTGATGTTCCTGTCATGCTCATCCCTCGATCTGTTGGTGAATCCCTGCCGACGCCGGGCTCAGCGGCCGACCCATATGGGTTGGCGCTTGCCGGCGAAGGCGCGCGGTCCCTCGATGAAATCCTCACTCGCGCGCATGGCCTTGAGCGCCGGATATTCGGCCGCGAGCGCCGCATGGACGCCGCCATGCTCGAGCCCCGCATAGGCGCATTGCTTGGTCGCCCGCACCGCGAGCGGCGAACATTTCAGGATCCGGTCCGCCCAGTCGCGCGCGCTCGCCATCAGTTGGTCGTGCGGCACGACCTCGTTGACGAAACCGAGCTCGCGTCCTTCGGCCGCATCGACGCGCCGCCCGGTGAGCAGCATGCCCATCGCCTGCTTCATCGGAATCATGCGCGCGAGCCGGTGGATTCCGCCGGCGACGGCGGCCAGCCCGACCAGCGGTTCGGGCAGGGCGAACACCGCCCTGTCCGACGCGACGATGATGTCGCTCGCAAGCGCGATCTCGAAGCCGCCGCCGAAGGCGATGCCGTTGACCGCCGCGATCACCGGCTTGGTGAGATCGCTGCGATGGGTGATGCCTCCGAAACCCGAGGGCGGAAAGGGCTTGCGGTCCTTGAGCGGCGTCGCGGCGGTGGCCTTCAGGTCGTTGCCCGCGCAGAAGGCCCGGTCGCCCGCTCCGGTCACGATCGCGACCCACAGATCGGCGTCGGCCGCGAACGCATCGAAGGTGGCGGCCAGTTCCTCGTGCGCGGCGTGATGCAGCGCGTTCATCACGTCGGGCCGGTTGATCGTGACCGTCAGGACGCGCCCGTCGGTTTGCGTAGTGACAAATTCCCTCACCCGTGGCCTCCGCTGTCGGAGCGCCTCGAACCGTGCGCGACCGCACGGACATCGAACGCCCGAGCCGACCGATCATGGCCGACTATTCCGTATGGTTCTATACCATATTGAACAGGATCATGATAGCAAGCGCTTTTTGCGATCCTGTCCGGTGTCGCCTCAGGACGGAAGCCCGAGGATCGACTTGGCGATGATGTTCTTCTGGATCTCCGTGGTGCCGCCCAGGATGGTGAAGACGCGCTGGTAGATATAGTTGGCGGTCGCCGTCCGGGTGAAATCCTCCGCCGGACCGAACCGGCGTTCGGGCGCGCGACTGTCGGCGAACGAAAAGGGCAGCGCGTCCTCGCCGAGCATCTCCATGTTGAACTCGGCGATGTCCTGGCCGAGTAATGTCGCGGCGATCATCGCCATCGACACGTCCTGCCCAACCGAGCCGGTTTCCCGAATATCGGCGAGCAGGCGCGCGATCCACGCGTCGAGGGCGCGCATCCGTATCTTCAGCATCGTCAGCCGGGCCTTCAGGGCGGGGTGGTCGCCGAAGGGGCGACCGGCGGCGTCGAGCCGCCCGGCCGAACGGACCGCGCGGCCCATGGCCTGACGCAAGGCGAGCGATCCAAGCACCCCTAATCGTTCGTGCGACAGCAGATATTTGGCGATCGACCAGCCGCGCCCCTCTTCGCCGACACGATTCTCGGCGGGCACTTCGACGTCCTGGAAGAAGACCTCGTTGAAGCCGTGATGTCCGTCGGCCGAGATGATGGGCCGCACCGTGATGCCGGGCGAGCGCATGTCGGCAAGCAGGAAGGTGATGCCGTCCTGTCGCCTTTCCTCGCGGCTCGTCCGGACGAGCATGAAGATCCAGTCGGCGTGCTGCGCCGCGGTGGTCCAGATCTTCTGGCCGTTCACGACATAATGATCGCCGTGCCGTTCCGCGCGCGTCTGGAGCGAGGCAAGGTCGCTGCCCGCCCCGGGCTCCGAATAGCCCTGACACCAGGAGGTCGTGCCCGCCATGATCCCCGGTAGATGGCGCGCCTTCTGCTCGGCGGTGCCGAACGCATTGAGGATCGGCCCGGCCATCTTGATCCCGAACAGCGGCAGCCGCGGCGCGTTCATCTCTGCGGTGATGGTCTCGAACAGGAACTGCTCGACCACCGAAAAGCCCGGACCGCCCTCCGCCTCGGGCCAACTGTAAGCGAACCAGCCCTTGCGGCCGAGGGCCTGCTCCCATTCGAGGCGAAGGGCCTGCGGCGGCGTGCCTCCAGCCGCCGTGATGGCCCGCGTCTCTGGCGACAATTCGGCCTCGACGAAGGCCCGGATTTCTTCGCAGAACGTCGCCTCGGCTTCCGATAGCGGCCCCGCCGCCCCGCCCAGTTCGCCATCGTCGAGCGCGGCGAACCGGTCGCAATGATGCCCGGCGTCGCCGAAGATCGTCGACAGGAAGATCAGCTTTCGGAAATAATGGCTGACGACACTTTCGTCGGTCGTGCCGATCGCGCCGTGAAACTGCACCGCATCCTGACCGACCTTGCGCGCCGCCCGGCATCCCAGCACGCGGGCGGTCGCGACCGCGAGGCTTCGGTCCGCCGTGCCCGCCGCAAGTGCAGCGAAAGCCGCCCCGGTGGCGACCCGCGTTTCGGCGATCATGCGCAGCAGGTCCACAAGCCGATGCTGGACGACCTGGTTCGCGCCGATCGCACGCCCGAACTGCACCCGCTGCTTCACATGGTCCAGCGTCAGGTCGAACAGGGCCTGCATGGCACCAAGCGCCTGGCTCGTCGCGGCGAGCGCCGCGAAGTCGAGCCCATCGTCGAGAATCGCCTGCGCCTCCGCCCCCTCCGCGATCAGGCAATCGAATGGCAGGTCGACGTCGTCGAAGCGGATATCGGCGCCGCCTTGATTGTCGATCAGCGCATAGCCGTCGCACTCGACGCCGGCGGTCGCGGCGGGAACGAGCAGCAAGGCCGGCGTCCCCTCGGCCGACTGCGACGCGACGATCAGCGTGTCGGCATCGCCGCCGCCAATCACCACCATCTTGCATCCGGACAGGCGAATGCGATCGCCGTCGACATGGTGGACCGTGGTGCCCGTCCGGCCGAAACGAGCCCCCGGTTCGGACCAGCCGAACGCCAGCCGCTCGCTGCCCTCGATCACCGACGCCAGACAGGCGGCCGCGCGGGCGGATCGATCGGCCGCGCGCTGGAGAAGCTGGAGGCCGATCATGTTCGCCAGAACGGGGGCGTCGAAAAGCCCACGCCCCGTTTCTTCGAGCACGACCGCCGCCGCGGCCAAGCCCCGGTCGAAGCCTCCATGCGCGGGGTCGAGCCCGGCGAGCAGCAGACCGCTGTCGCGGACGGCGGCCCAGACGTCGGGATCGCAGCGTCCGGTCGCGCCGGCCGAGTTCCAGACCGCCGGCCGCTTCCGTTCGACGAGCCGCCGGACGCTTTCGCGCAGCAGTTCCAGTTCGCTGTCTTCAGCCACTCGAAACCCCTTCCTTCGCAGCGACCGGGATCAGCCGATCCGTTCGATGATGATCGCGGGCGCCATGCCGCCGGCCGCGCACATGGTGACCAGCCCGCGTTCGAGGTCGCGCCGTTCGAGTTCGTCGAGGATCGTGCCGATCAGGATCGCACCGGTGGCGCCGATCGGATGGCCGAGCGCCATGGCCCCGCCGTTCACATTGACCTTCTCGCGGTCGAGATCGAGATCGCGGATGAACTTCTCGGCCACCACGGCGAACGCCTCGTTCACTTCGAAGAGGTCGATGTCCGCGAGTTCCATTCCGGTCTTGCGCAGGATTTTCCGGGCCGCCGGAACGGGGGCGTTGAGCATCAGCGTCGGCGAATCCCCGGCATTGGCCATCGCAACCACGCGGGCGCGCGGTTTCAGGCCATGCGCGCGCGCATAGTCGGGCGATGCAAGGAGCAGGGCGGCCGACCCGTCGACGACGCCGGAGGAATTGCCCGCGTGATGGACATGGTCGATCTCGAGCCCGGGGAATGCCCGGGTGACGAGGTCGCGATAGGTGGTGCCGTCCGCGTCGACCACGATGTCGGCAAGCGCGGCGAAGGAGGGCTTGAGCGCCGCCAGGCTTTCCAGCGTCGTGTTCGGCCGGGGAAATTCCTCGCGGTCGAGCGCGACGGAGCTATCCTCGCGCACGACGCGGACAAGGCTGCGATCGAAGTGGCCGCCCCGGATCGCATGATCGGCGCGCTGCTGGCTGAGCAGCGCGAGCGCATCGAGATCGGCGCGGAAAATCCCTTCGATCGTCGCGATCGCGTCGGCGGCGACGCCCTGATGCGACTGGGGATGAGCGGCGCGCAGGTGCAGATTGCCGCAATCCATGACCGACGGTTTGTCGCTGCCGCGCCGTCCCGGCATCGACATCATCTCCGTGCCGCCCGCGACGACGAGATCCTCCTGCCCCGCCATGATCGTGGCGGCCGCGAAATTCACGGCGCTGATGCCCGAGCCGCAAAAGCGATCGAGCGTGATGCCGCTGCTCTCGACCGCGAAACCGGCATCGAGCGCGGTCATCCGGCCGAGGTCGCCGCCCTGCGTATGAACCTGCGCGCTCGTTCCCCAGATCACGTCGTCGACGTCGCGCGTGTCGATTCCCGTTCGCTCCACCAGCGCGCGCAGCACCGTGGCGCCGAGTTGCTGCGGGTGGATGTCGGCGAGCGCGCCCTTGCCCTGCTTGCCGATGCCGCGCGGCGTTCGGCACGCGTCGATGATCCATGCTTCCGGCATTTCCCGTTTCCCTTTCCTGATGTTTCGATCCGTGCCCTGTCGGGCCGGCCTATCGCGGCTGCATCCGGATCGCTCCGTCGAGCCGGACGTGCTCGCCGTTGAAATATCCGCAGGTAATCATCGTCTCCGCGAGCTGCGCGAATTCGTCGACCCGGCCCAGCCGCTTCGGAAAGGGGACCTGCGAGGCCAGGCTCTGCCGCACCGCCTCGGGCGTGCGGGCGAGGAGCGGCGTGTCGAACAGACCCGGCAGGATCGTGTTGACCCTGATCCCCTCCGACGCGAGATCGCGCGCGACGTTGAGCGTCAGCCCGACGATGCCCGCCTTCGAGGCGGAATAGGCGACCTGGCCGATCTGGCCTTCTTTTGCGGCGATCGAGGCGGTGTTGACGATCACCCCGCGCTCGCCTTCCGCGTCGGGTTCGAGCGCGAGCATCCCGGCCGCGCTGCTGGTGATGCAGCGGAACGTCCCCAGCAGGTTGATATCGATGATCCGCTCGAAATTCGCCATCGGATAGAGGCGCGCCTCACCCGTCTCGCGGTCGCGGCCGGCGGTCCTGGCGCCGCCGCCCACCCCGGCGCAATTGACCAGGATACGCTCCTGCCCATGCGCGGCGCGGGCCTGCGCCAGCCCGGCGGCGACGCTCTCCATGTCCGAAACATCGACCGGACAGAACAGGCCGCCGATGTCCGCCGCGATCCGTTCGCCGCGTTCACGATCGATGTCGAACAGCGCCACCCGGACGCCGTGCGAGGCGAGACGCCGCGCCGTCGCCTCGCCGAGACCCGACGCGCCGCCGGTCACGACGGCCGAAACATGCGGACCCAATTCCATTTCGATTCTCCTTCACGTCGAACGCTGCAGGCCGACGACGATCTCGATCGCCGGTGCGTCGTCGTCGAGCACCGCGGCCCCCAGCCGTTCGTCCCAATAGGTGGCGCCGCCGTGCGCCATGCCGAGCGCCCGCAACCGCGCGGCAAGACCGCCCAGCGCATGCTCCCCGCTGATGCCGATCGCGCCATGGACCGCATGGGCGGTCGCCGTGACGACGCGGGCCGCGCGCGTGGCGCGGGACTTGGCGATGGCCACCAGCGCATCCCGGGGCGGACGCCGCCACCCGGCAAAGGCCGCTTCGGTGGCGATGCGCGCAGCGAAGACATGCTCCGCCATCACCGCGATCTGGTGCTGCACCGCCTGAAAACGCGCGATGGGCCCGCCGAACTGCTCGCGGACACGCGCATAGTCGACGGTCATGTCGAGCAGCGCCTCCATGAGGCCGACCATCGAGCCCGCGGCGAGCAGGGCGGCGAGCGGCCGGGCAACGTCGGCGCAGCCGCGATCGACGAGAAACCGTTCGATATCCGCGACCGCGAGCGCGTCCGGCTCGTGGCGGCGCGCCACGATGGTCTGCACGACCGGCAGCGCGGGGCGCAGCCGGGCCGCGGCGACCGCGAGGCCGAAGAGGCCGTCGATCCCGACCCCGGCGCCGCCTTCGGATTCGGGCCGGCACAGGTCGAGGAAACCCGCGGCGAGAAGTTCGCCCCACGGGTCGGCGGCGTCCGCCGCGCGCAGGCAGCGGTCGAACTGTTCGAGCAGAAGCGGATCGATCGTCATCAGCGAAGCCCCAATCCGCGCGCGATGATCCCGCGCAGCACTTCCCGCGTTCCGCCGCGCAGCGAGAAGGAGGGCGCCATCGCGGCGGTATAGTCCAGCGCCGCGGCGAGGTCGGCCGGGATCGGCGTGCCGAGCGAGGCGAGATGCTCGGCGATCCGTTCGGGAACATCCTGTTCGAAACGGGTCCCCAGATCCTTGACGATCGACGCCTCGGTGACCGGGCTTTCGGGGTCGTCGAGTCGTGCGGTGACCGCGAGGGACATCTGCCGCAGCGCGCCGAGCTCCGCGATCAGCCGGCCGGCGAGCGCGCGGTCGGTCGCGGTCGTCTCGCGGCGGCTGCGCACGAAGGCCAGCCACCGGTCCAGCAGCACCATGCTCGAATAGAGGCGTTCGGGGCCGCTGCGTTCGAAGGCCAGTTCCTTCATCACCTGCGCCCAGCCTTCGCCCTCGCGCCCGACGAGCGCATCCTCGCCCAGTTCGACGTCGTCGAAATGTACTTCGGCAAAATGCGCGTCCCCCGCCAGATCGAGGATCGGCCGGCGCGTCACGCCGGGCAGCGAAAGATCGACGATGAACTGCGACAGCCCCTTTTGCCGATCGCCGGGCTTCCCCGACGTGCGGACGAGCGCGATCATGAAGTGGGCGAGATGGCCGTTCGTCGTCCAGATTTTCGATCCGTTGAGCCGCCAGCCGCCGCCCGACGGGGTGGCGCTGGTGCGGACGCCGGCCAGGTCGGACCCCGCCCCCGGCTCGCTCATGCCGATGCAGAAATGCGCCTCGCCGCGGCATATCCGCGGAATGTAGCGCGCCTGCTGGGCCTCGGTGCCGAAGTTCAGCAGCAGCGGCGCGCTCTGCCGTTCGGCGATCCAATGCGCGGCGACCGGCGCACCGGCGGCGAGCAGTTCCTCGTTGAGGACGAAGCGCGCGAAATGGCTTCGCCCGCCGCCGCCAAGGCGGCGTGGCAGCGTCAGCCCCACCCAGCCGCGTTCGGCGAGGCGGGCGCTGAAGGCGGCGTCATAGCCGAGCCATGATCGCGCGCGGCGGCCGGCGGGCATTTCGCGCAGTTCCCGGTCCAGAAAGGCCCGGACCTCGCCGCGAAGTGCCTCGTCCCCGGCGGGGATGGCGGTCAGTTCGAGCGGGCGGATCATGCGCGCGCTCCGGCGGGCACAGCGGCGCCCGCAGCGGCGCGGCGGCCGCCCTGCCATCGAGGAAGCCGAGTCATCTTTTTTCGATCACGATCGACGACGACGCACGATCCCAGGTCGCGGCGGTGATGCCCTCGGCGCGCAAGCGGTGCTTCATCACGCGCCCGGTGGGCGTGCGCGGCAGTTCGGTGCGGAACTCGATGAAGCGGGGAACGGCGTAATAGGGAACGCGCTCGATCGACCACCGGCACAGCTCTTCCGCGTCGACCGTCATGCCGTCGCGCGGAATCGCCACCACCTTCAGCTCGTCCTCCGACACCTCGGACGGAACGGCGTGGACCGCCACATCCTCGATCGCGGGATGAGCGCGAAAGACCGCCTCGATCTCGAAGCTCGAAATATTCTCGCCGCCGCGGCGCAGATAATCCTTCTTGCGATCGACGAAGGTCAGATAGCCGTCGGCGTCGATCGACACGATGTCGCCCGAGTGGAACCAGAGGTCGCCGAACACCGCCATCGTTTCGACCGGGCGCCCCCAGTAGCCGGTGAACATGACATTGGGGCGCACCGGGCGCAGCAGCAGTTCGCCGGGCACGCCGGGCGGGCATTCCTCGCCCCGGTCGTCGACGACGCGCGCATCGAAGTCGGGCGACAAGATGCCCGACGTCCCCGGCCTTTCCCGGCCGATGCGACGATAGGCGACCGGCGCCGCCTCGGTCATGCCGAACGCATGGTTCCCGACGATCGCCGTTCCGAAGCGTTCGCGCCAGATCGTCTCGATCGGGGGCGGAAAGGGAACCCCCAGCGCACAGCGCACCTGGCCGAAGCAGCGCGCCGCGACGTCGCTGTCGGGGGCGTGGGCGATCAGCGCGATCATCGACCCCATCAGATTGACCTGCGTCGCCCCGCTCGCCTCGACCTCGCACCAGAAGCGACCGAGCGAAAAGCGTTCGAGCAGGACCGACCGGGCACCGACCATCATCGAGGCGAGGATCAGGTTCGTGGTCGCGGCGATGTGGAAAAGCGGCAGCGGGCTGAGCACGACATCGTCCTGGCGGCGGTCGGTCGCCTCGCGGACCCGGCCGCTCATGGTCAGGACATAGCCGTGCGGGAGCGCGCAGCCCTTCGACGGCCCGGTGGTGCCGGAGGTGTAGATGATCAGCGCGATGTCGCCGGGCTCGACCCGCGACGCGACGGGCTCGTCGCCGCATGCGCGCAGGAGCGAGAAGTCGGGAAGTTCATCGCCCTGACCCCCGCGCGCGATGATGGTGCGCAGCGCCGTCAGTTCGGACCGGATCGCCGTCACGCGCGGGATGTAATGCGCCTCCGCGATCAGCAGTGCCGATCCCGCGTCGTTGATCTGGTGGCTGAGGAAGCCGCCCTTCAGGGCGGTGTTGAGCGGCACCGCGATCGCGCCCAGCTTGTTGATCGCGAACCAGATGAGGACGGCGTCGTCGCTGTTGTCGAGCATCGTCGTGACCGTCGCGCCCTTGACCACCCCCTGCGCCTCCAGCCCGCGGGCGAGCCGGTCCGCCTCGCGGTCGAACGCGGCGAAGCTGTAGGAGACGTCGCCGAATTCCAGAAAGGTCCGATCGGGCCATTGACGCACGGCTTCGGCGAGCAGGCCGGGGATCGTCATCTGCCCGGCCTGGCTCCAGAGCGGCCCCGCGTCCGCCGGGCGGTAGGGGCGCGCCGCCGATGTCGGGGCGGATTCTGCGGATTCGGAAGGGACGGGCATCGGCTCCAACTCTCTCGCCATCATGTCATGCATCGGCGCGCAGCACGACCCCGCTGGTCGGCACCCCGGTTCCTGCGGTCACCAGCACGTTGCGGCAATCCTCGACCTGGTTGACGGCGGTGCCCCGAATCTGGCGCACCGCTTCGTTCAGGCCGTTCATGCCGTGGATATACGCCTCTCCGAGCTGGCCGCCGTGCAGGTTGATCGGCAGTTTCCCGCCATGTTCGATATTGCCGCCGGCGATGAAGTGCCGCGCCTCCCCCCGCGCGCAAAAACCCAGTTCCTCGAGTTGGAGCAGGACGAAGGGGGTGAAATGATCGTAGAGGATCGCGCAGTCGATGTCGGAAGGCGCCATGCCGCTCTGCGCCCAGAGCTGCCGACCGACCATCGCCATTTCCGGAAGGCAGGCGATGTCGTCGCGCGCATAGCTCGTCATCGCCTCCTGCCCCGCCGCCGCGCCTTGCGCGGCGCCCGCGATATGAACGGGACGATGCGGAAGGTCGCGCGCGCGCTCCGCGCTCGTCACGACCACCGCGACGCCGCCGTCGCTTTCCTGGCAGCAATCGAGAAGGTGAAGCGGATCGACGATCCAGCGCGAGGCCTGATGTTCCTCGATCGTGATCGGCTTTTCGTAGAACCAGGCATTGGGATTGGTGGCCGCATGCTTGCGGCACGCAACGGCGACGCGGCCGAAATCCTCGCTCGTCGCGCCATATTCATGCATGTAGCGCCGCGCGACCATCGCGATGAACGAGGCGGGGGTGGCCAGGCCGAACGTGGTGTACCAGCCCATGTTGATGCCCTGCGAGGTCGCCACCGGGACGGCGGGAGCGCCGAAGCGGTTCCCCGACCGTTCGTTGAACGCGCGATAGCAGACGACATAATCGGCGAGCCCGGCATTGACGGCCAGCGACGCGAGCATGATCGTCGCGCAGGTGCCGCCGCCGCCGTATGGCGTGCGGGTAAAGAAGCGCAGCCCCTGCATGCCGAGGCTGCGCGCCACGTCGATTTCGGAGCTGGTGTCCGACATGAAGGTCACCAGGCCGTCGATGTCGGAGGGCTTGAGACCGGCGTCGCGCAGCGCGTGCTGCGTGGCCTCGATCGCCAGTTGCAGTTCGGACCGGCCCGACTGTTTGGAAAATTCGGTGGCGCCGATGCCGACGATCGCGGTCTTTCCGGTCGGAAAGCTGGTTGAACTGGTCATTTGCTTGTCTCGCTATCCCGAATGCTGAACTGCGCCTCGAACCCGCCGCCGAGCGGTGTCGATGCGGTAATCGCGAAGTCGTGCGCGCCGGACGGGCTCCCCCGGATCGTGAGGACGGTGTCCGCCAGCACGGGCCGACCCGCCGCGACCTCGAACATTTCGATGCGTCCCGGATCGTGCCGGCGCAGATAATCGTGCGCGAAGGCGGCCGCGCTCGCGAGGTCGAGGACGGTCGCCGCATAGCCCGCGGCGCGCGCGGCGGCGGGGTCGCGATGCAGCGGCGACAGGTTGTTGCCGGCGACCGCGGCGCCCGCGACGCGCGCGGCCGGAAGCTCGATATCGACCGGTTCCAGCCCGGTCTCGGCACCGAGGCACGCGGGAAGGATCCCGTCTCCGTCCGCGGGGACGAACAGCGGCATCGCGCGTTCGAGGCTGTTCGCGGGCCGGAACCGGACCTCTACCTCCATACCGATCCGGACGTCCGCGGGATCGATTCCGACGATGTTGCTGACGATGCGAACGCCTTCGTCGAGCGCGATCAGGCCAACGACATAAGGCGACGGCAGATCGCCCAGCCGCGAATGGTTGATCGTGAAGCTGTGGACCGTGCCGCGGCCCGATGCGGTGACCGTATCCCACGACAGCGACCCGCAGGCGGGGCAGCTCGGCCCGGGCGGATGGCGAAGCGTCCCGCATTCCTTGCAGCGCTGGATGAGCAGAAGCCCGCGATCGACCCCGTCCCACCAGAAGCGATTGTCGTTGGCCACGAGCGGCTGCGGCCATCGCGAGCGGCCCGTTGGCGCAGGCCCGGCGTTTCGCTGCAATATGGTGAGTTCGACGATAGAAGACGAGGCGCCGCCATCGCCCGATATTCCGGCGGCGATCCGGACCGCTCGCCCCGCGCCGACCGCGCTTTCCTCGTAATCCTCGACCGGTCCCGCCGACAGCGACACGCGCACCGGCTGGCCGACGGCGATCTCGCCCGACAGGTGCGTGCGGATCCGGATGACCTGCGGCGGCGCCACGCCCTCTCCGCCGGCGCCGAACAGCCGCGGCAGGAGGCCGCCTTGCTCGCATGCGGCGCACGCGAGCGCGGGGAGGAAGGCCGCCGGAACCGCCATCCCGTCGCGGGGCAGGTCGAGGGCCAGGCCGAGCGCGGCCGACCAGCGCGCAATGTCGAATGCGGTCACCGGCCCCATATCGACAACCACGGACCCGGTCGCGGGTGCTGCCCCGTCTCCGCCGGAATCCGGGCGGCTCGAATCGTTCAGTGTCAGCTCTTCAGCCATGAATATTCTCCCTGCGGCCTGACCGGGCACGCGCGTTATCGACTCTGGAATGCCGCCTATTCGGCGCAATGCGGGATCCATCATGCGAGACTGATGAACATGCCGCCATTCGCGAAAAGATGCTGGCCGGTGATGTAGGATGCGGCATCGGACAGCAGGAAGCAGACGGGATGCGCCGCCTCCTCGACCTGCCCCCAGCGCCCCAGCGGGATGCGGGCGAGCGTCGCGGCCCCGAATCGCTCGCCGCGTATCGTCTCGGTCATCGCGGTTTCGATCACGCCGAAGCCGACGCTGTTGCACCGCACGCCGAAACGCCCCCATTCGCGCGCGGTCGCCATCGTCATGCCGAGGAGCCCGCTTTTCGCGGCGGCATAGTTGAGCTGTCCGACCGTTCCCGTTCGACCGGCGTCCGACGAGATGTTGACGATCGCCCCGCCGGGATGTCCCGCCTCGGCGCGCGCCAGCATGTGCTCGCCGACGAGCTGCGTCCAGATGAAGGTGCCGGTCAGGTGGACATCGATGACCTCGCGCCACTGCTGCATCGTCATCTTCTCGATCAGCGCCGGGCGCAGGATTCCGGCGTTGTTGACGAGGCCGTCGATGCGTCCGAAGCGCTCCAGCGTGGCGTCGACGCATCGTGCGGCGGCCGCCTCGTCCACCACGTCGGCGACCGCGCCCATCAGCCGGGCGCCATGCTGCGCCTCCAGTTCCTCCAGCCCCGCGGGGTCGCGGTCGACGACCGTCACGCTCGCTCCGAGCGCCAGGACGCCTTCGGCGATCGCCCGGCCGACCCCGCGCCCGCCGCCGGTGACGACGACATGGCGTCCGGCGAGCGAAATCGCGTCCGCGCCGACGGCGGCGGTGATGCCCGCGCCGCTCATGCGCCCAGATACCCGGCTGCGGAAACGTCCCACGTTCCGGGGCTGTTCCAGGCCTCGCGC
The DNA here is from genome assembly GCF_002953155.1 of Sphingopyxis sp. MG. Lineage (NCBI taxonomy): Bacteria > Pseudomonadati > Pseudomonadota > Alphaproteobacteria > Sphingomonadales > Sphingopyxidaceae > Sphingopyxis > Sphingopyxis sp. MG. Next base: position 363,755 of record NZ_CP026381.1, on the reverse strand, counting down.
AGCTTGAACCGCTGCACCCGCTCGCTGCCGAACGTGCGCGGCAGTTCGTCGACAATCTCGATATATTTCGGCATCATGTAGGTCGGCAGCGTCTCCGCCGAATAGGCGGCGATGTCGGCCGGCGCGATGGCCGATCCGCTGTCTTTCACGATCACAAGCTTCACCTCGTCTTCCCCCAGCTCCGAAGGCACCGCGATCGCGCTGCACTCCGCGACACCCGGCATCTGGCGGATCACCGTCTCTATCTCGCTGGGCGCGATGCCCATCGCGCGCCGCCGGATCAGGTCGCGCTTGCGTTCGACGAACCAGTAATGGCCTTCGGCGTCGCGGCGGAAATAGTCGCCGAAATGCACCCATCCGCCGCGCACCTTCTCCGCCGACGCCTCGGGGTCGTTGAAGTAGGTGACGACCGGCGCGAAATCGCGCGCGCGCATGATGAGTTCGCCGATCTCCCCATCCGGAACGTCGCGGTCGTCGTCGTCGACGATACGCGCCTCATATTCCTTCCACGGCCTGCCGACCGATCCCGGCGGCGCGCTTCCGTCGTTGGTCATCCAGCACCCGCCCGAATCCACCGAGGAATAGCATTCGAAGATCTGCGCATTGAACCGCTCCTCGAACGGCACCCAGGCATCGGCCGGCATCGCCGCCGACGTGACGACGATCCTGCCGTGGGCGCCGTCTTCCGGCTTTTTCGGCTGGTTCAGCAACATGCGCGGCATGGTGCCCATCAGGTGGATATGATCGCATTTCCGGTCATGGAAATCCTGCCAGAGCCGGCTGGCGCTGAAGCGCGGGGGGATGACCACCGAGCCGCCGAGCGCGAAGGCGATGCACGTCTGCCACACCGCCGCCGTATAGCCCCAGGACAGGGCGATATAGACTTTCGGCGGATGGTCGAAACAGCCCCATTTGCGCGCCGCGATCAGGCCGCCGCCCGCCCATGACTGGCCAAGGACGACTCCCTTCGCCTCGCCCGTGGTTCCCGATGTGCCCATGATCAGGGCGGGATCGGTGCTCGCCGGATAATCGCGCGCCAGAAAGGGCGCCACGCCGTGCCCCGCGTCGACCGCGGCGCAGAATTCGGGGCCATGGCCATCGAGGACGGCCGGCGGCGAGGCGGCCGCCGCGGCGGCTTCGCACGCCGCTTCGAAGCAGGCTTCGTCAGCGATCACCAGCGAAAGGCGATAGCGTTCGAACAGCCGGGTCAGCAGCGCGCCGCTCATCTGATAGTTGATCGGGCACAGCACCGCGCCGATCAGCGTGGTCGCGAGAAGCGTGTACAGGGCGTGCGGGTGCCCCCGGAACATGTAGCCGACATGATCGCCGCGCCCGATCCCCCGGCTTTCGAGCAGGCGGGCGATGCCGCCGATCGCCTTCGCCGCCTCGCCATAGCTGATCCGCCGGTCCTCATATTCGATCGCCAGCCGGTCGGCCGGCGCCGCCGCGATCTTCGCGACGATGTCGGCAAAGCGGATTCCGGCCGGATATCCGGCGGCGGTAAGAATATCGGCTATCGAGGGCTCGCTTTCGCGAGCCAGGGCGTCATCGTGCATGTTCGATACCTCGGCCAGGATTGACGGAAGCGGCGTCGCGGGCCGCGTTCAGGATTCGGCTTGCTTGAACGGCGCGTCGCGCCAGGCGATCGCCGCGTTCACGCCGTCCTTCGCCGCGATCTCGATGAAGCGGTCGAAAGCGGGCGTCGTGTGGTACATCGCGTTATAGTCCGCGCCGGCATAGACCGCGGTCCGCAGCCCGCCGATCTCGTCCCAGCGGTTCACGAGATGCTTGACCGTCGTCAGCGCATCGAGCGGAACGTTCGCGATCTTGCGGCACATCGCCATGACGTGCGCATCGAGCGCATCGTCCGACACCGCCGCGTTGATCATCCCGAGCCGTTCGGCCTCGGCGGCACCGATCATGTCGCCGGTGAACAGCAGCTCCTTCGCCTTGATCGAACCGATCTTGAGCGGCCACTGGCCGATCGTGACCGGGATGCCGTGCGCGCGCGAGGGCGGGTGCCCGAACCGCGCGCTTTCGGCGGAGAAGATGAGGTCGCAGGAACCGATGAGTTCGATGCCGGCGCCAAGGCAATAGCCGTGCACCTGCGCGACCACGGGCTTGCGATAGCTCCACAGATGAAGATGCCGGTCGGCCAGCGTCCGCAGCCAGACGCGGTCGCGCCACAGCTGCGCCTCGCCGAGATCGGCCGCATTCGCGCCCTTCGGGGGCGATTCCTCGAGATATTTGTCATAAATCTGGCCCATGTCGCCGCCGGCGCAGAAGGACCGGCCCTCGCCCTTCAGCCGGATCACCCGCACGGCATCGCCCGGGTCCAGCTCGGCCAGCGCGTCGAGCAGTTCGACGTGCATGGTTTCGTTGAGCGCGTTCAGCCGCTCCGGGCGATTGAAGGAGATCGTGGCGACCGGACCGTCGATTTCGACCTTGATCTCTTTAAATTCGGGCATGATTTCCTCTCCACCGTCGAACTAGTATGGTTCTATACCATACGAAATCGGGTGGCAAGGCCGATTTTGCGGGACACGCCCCTTGACCAAATGGGATTGCGCGATGAAGTATGCTTGAATACGAAACAGATGGCCGGAGAACAAATGACACGCCATTCCGAAAAATATGACCAGTGGGACGTCGAACTGGGGGTTCTGATGCACGACGTCGCGCGTCTGCGACGGGTCGTGTTCGACAAGGATATGAAACCCCTGGGCGTCACCCGGTCGCATGCATGGGTGCTCGCGCGCCTGGGGGCGGAGGACGGGCTGAGCCAGGTCGAACTCGCCGCGGTGCTGAGCGTCGGCAAGGCAGCGCTGGGCGGGATTCTCGACGGGCTCGAGGCCTCCGACCTGATCAGCCGGAGCGACGACCCCGTCGACCGGCGCGTCCGGCGCGTCTATGTGACCGACAAGGGCCGGCAGGCGATCCGGGCGATGCGTCAGCGGCTGCGCCCGCTGAGCGAGCGCATCCTGCGCAACGTGAAGGCCGAGGATCGGGACAATCTGCTGCAGTCGCTGCAGACCGTGAAATCGAACCTGCTCGAACTGGCGAACGAAGACCCCGAATAAGCGGCGCTACGCCGCGGCCGGACGGGGCGCGGCCGCTTCCTTCTTCAGTGCGGCGGCCATCGCGATCGCCGCCACCCCCGCCGCCGCCATGATGATCAGCGCCAGGACATAGGCACGCCCGTCGGGATAGGCGGGGCTTCCGCCCGCTTCGAGGGCGATCGTCGACGATGCGAGGGTAAGCAGCACGACCTGCGAGCCGATCGCCTGGAAGATCGCGCGGAGGACGCTCGACAGGCCGGCCGCCTCGCTCGTCCGGTCGGTGGGCGCGGCGAGGACGATGATGTTGCCGACGGTCGCATAGAGCATCGATATCCCGATCTGGATCACGATCCCGAATGCCAGCAGTATCGCGATCGAGGAGTGGTCGGCCAGAAGGGCGAGCAATCCGCCGGTCATGATCGACGCCGACCATATCGCCGCGCCGCGGCCGCCGATCCGGCTCGTCAGCAATCCCCCGAAGGGCGAGCCGACGGTGCCCACGGCATAGGCCGGGAATTTGACGAGCGCGGCGGCCGTCGCGGTCGCGCCCAGCCCGACGAGGGTCCATGTCGGCTGCTGCACGAGCATCGTCACGATGATCGTGGTCTGCATCGCGCCGAAGGCGCACATCGAAAAGACGCCGTTGGCCAGCAGAATCTCCCGGCGCGCCAGAAGGCGGATGTCGATCAGCGGCGCCGGATGCCGGAGCTCGTAGCGCGCCCAGAGCGCGAGCACGCCCAGCGCCGCGACGCCGAGGGCCAGGCTGCGCGGATCGAGCACGCCCCAGCGGAACGCGTCGGTCGCCGCCAGCAATATCCCCACCACGCCGGGAACGAAGAGGATGCCGCCGAGTACGTCGAGATCGCCCTGCGGCCGTGCCCCCGCGCCGCGCAGCGGAAAGAAGCACGCCGCGATGGCCGCACCGGCGAGAGCGAGACCGAAGCTGAGGGCGAACATCCAGCGCCATGAGATATGATCGACGATGATCGCGCCAGCCAGAAATCCCAGGCCGGCGCCCAGCGACGCCGTCCCCGCGAGTACGCCGATCCCGATCGGCAGCATCGGCGCCGGAAGGTGCAGGCGCGCCAGGCCGAAGCAGAGCGGCAGCACCGCGCCTGCCGATCCCTGCAATGCCCGGCCGGCGATCAGCCATGCCAGCGTCGGCGCCCATGCGGCCATCGCGGAGCCGATGGCGGAGAGCATGAGCATGATGACGAGGATGCGCGCCCTTCCATACAGGTCGCCAAGGCGCGCGCAGACCGCCGCGAAGGCGGCCGAGCCGACAAGATAGCCGGTGACGAGCCAACTCACCCCGATCGGATCGGGAAATTCGCGCAGCAGGGTCGGCAAGGCGGCGAACACCATGCTCGTTTCGTAGGATGCAGACAATTCGGCCAGCACGAGTGCGGTCAGTGCCAGATAGGGAAACCACTTGCTTGACCTGTCCACGCGCGATTCCTTGTCAGCTTGCCACGCCATCCTGCCGCCCGGGCCGCGCCGGGCAACCGAAAAAGGGCGGCCGCCGGAAATCGGGGGCCGCCCGGTCGAGCCGCATCCGGTCGGCCTATTCCCCGCCGAACGACTTGCGGAACGAGATCCCGAACATGCGCGGTTCCCGCGTCACGGCCAGCTGGGGTCCGCCACCGCCGGCGCGGGTCGAGCCCAGTATCTGATATTTCTTGTTGAGCGCGTTCGTCGCGAACAGGGCGATCGTGACGTCGGCCGATTCGATCGTGTAATCGAGGCGCAGGTTGAGCAGGCCGACGTCGCTGCGGACCAGTTCGTCGACGAGCGCGACGGGAAGGGCCTGATCGACGAGGCGGGGGGTCGGCCGGGCGCCGGCTGCCCACGACCAGTCGGCCTGCATCGCGATGCGCGCATTGGGCGCAAAGAACTGATACCGGGCGTTCAACGTATAGGTCCAGGGCGGATTCGGGAAATGTTCGCCGCTGGCGTCGACGACCTGATTGAGCCGGTTCAGCGCGGTCGGATAGGAGTTATACTTGCCGTCCAGATAGGCCACCGTGCCGCCGAGCGACAGGCCCTGCGCGGGCTGCAGCGTCACATCGGCCTCGAAGCCGCGTATCCGCGCACGCGCGGCGTTGGTCGTCAGCACGGTGTTGACGTTGCCGACCGGAACGATCGCGGTTTCCTGCTTGTTCGAATAGCGCGTCGTATAGGCGGCGATATTGGTGCGCAGCAGGCCGTCCAGCAGCCGTCCCTTCATCCCTACTTCGATCTCGCGTGCCTTTTCCGGCTGGAACGGCGGAGCGATCGGCCGGGTGTCGAAGCCGCCGCCCTTGAAGCCCTGCGAAATCTTCGCATAGAGCAGCACGTCGTCGGTGATCTGGTTGCTGATGCTGGCGAGCCACGACCAGCCTTCGAAGGTCGCCCGGCGCGTGACGGCGCATTGCATCGGATCGGTAACGACGGCGGTCGAGGTCGTGTTGCACTGATAGAGGCCCGTCGAGGGCGCGAAACGATTGTTGAGCTGGGTCAGCCCCTTCGTCTCGCGGTTGTAGCGGAGCCCGCCGGTCAGCGTGATCCGGTCGGACAGCCGCACGTCGTTCTGGGTGAAGATCGACCAGCTGCGGTTGATGATGTCGATCACATGGGTCTGGTTGATCGTATAGGGGTTCCCCTGCACGACGCGGATCTGGTCCGCCCACAGATTGTTCGTCGACGAATCGTCGCCCTTCTCGTCGCTGACGAACCCGCCGACCAGCCAGGTCAGCGGCCCCGCCTCGCCGGTGAGGTTCAGCTCCTGCGTGAACAGCCGGTCCTTGACCAGCGCGTACGGCGGGAAATAGTTCGGCCCCGGGCTGTCGGCGCCATAGAGCAGCAGATTGAAGCGGGTGCCGTCGAGGTCCATCTGACGATCGTTCTTGAACCGGCGGAAGCCCGAAATCGATTTGATGCTGACCGCGTCGCTGATGTCGTAGGCGATGGTCAGCCCGACCGACACCGCATCCAGATCGTCGAATTGCTTGTCGTTGATGTCGGACGTGAAGAAGTCCGCGGTTCCGCGATTCACCGCGTCCTGCAGGGCGGCGCGCGCCGCCGTGATGCTCGCCGGCAATGTCGGGTCGAGCCCCAGGTCGATCGCGACCTGCTGGTCGGCGTTCGTCATCGGGAGGTAGAAGCGCGGGGTGAGCAGCGGGCCGTTTTCCCGAATGCGCAGGACGTCGGCCTTCAGGCCGATCGACAGATTGCTCGTCGGGTCGAATTGCAGCGACCCCCGAATATAGGTCTGGTTCTTGTTGCCGCCGACATCCTGACCGGTGATGCGCGATGTCCCGTAGCCGTCGCGGGTCCAGTTCTGGAAGGCGATGCGCGCCGCGAGCTTGTCGTCGACGAGTTCGACATTCATCGCGCCGTTGACCCGGCGGCTGGCATGGTTGCCCAACTCGGCGAAGATATAGCCGTGCTCGCCGTCGTAATCGGCGTTCTTCGAAACGAGGTTGATCGCGCCGCCCGTCGTGTTGCGGCCATAGAGGGTTCCCTGCGGCCCTTTCAGCACCTCGATGCGGTCGAGGTCGAAAAAGGCGGCCGACAGGCCATAGACGCGCGGATAGTTGACGCCGTCGACATAGACGCCGACCGGCTGGTCGAAGGTCAGCTGGATTTCGCTCGCCGCCTGGCCGCGGAGGGTGAAGACCGCGCTGCTGTCCGCCTGAAGGCTCTGCGCCACGCGGAGGCCGGGGGTGAAATTGCCGATGTCGAGCGCCGACTTGATCCCGGTTTCCTCGAGCTTCGCGCCCGAAAATGCGGAAACCGCCACCGGCACCTTGCTCAGCGATTCCTCGCGCTTGCGGGCGGTGACGACGATGTCCTGCGAGTCATAGCCATATTGGTCGGCGCGCGCGCCGGCGTCGGTCGGCGCGCTGTCCGCCGGCGACGCATCCTGGGCCCAGGCCTGCCCACCGGCGAGGCCGAATATCGAGCAGCCCGCAACGAGCGCAACTATCTTGGAACCCATCTTCCGTCCCTCCCATTCGGTGCGGGACTCCCCGCTTCCTTATTTGTTCGACAGATATGTATCGTTACATATGGTATGTGTCAATACGTTATCGAAGCATTCTTAATTCGGCCGAGCGTCCGTTCAGGGCGCCAAAACGACCGTCTTCGTTTCGAGGAACGACCGCAGGCCCTCCGCGCCGCCTTCGCGACCGATTCCCGATCGCTTGAAGCCGCCGAATGCGATGCCGAAATCGGGCCGCGAACCATTATGCCCGACGCTGCCGGCGCGAATCTGCCGGGCCACGTCGAGGGCGCGGTCGGCGGAAGCGGTGAACACGGCGGCGTTCAGCCCGTACAGGCTGTCGTTCGCGAGCGCGACGGCCTCGCGTTCGTCGGCGCAGGGAATGACCGAAAGCACCGGCCCGAACACCTCCTCGCGCGCGATCGTCATGGCGTTCGATACATGGCCGAACACCGTCGGCGCCACGAAAAAGCCGTCCAGGCCGTTGGAGGGACGCGCGCCGCCGCACGCCAGCGTGGCGCCCTCCGCAACCGCCCCTTCGACATATTGCTCGATCCGCGCGCGCTGCCGCTCGCTCGCCACCGGCCCCATGCCCGTCGCAGGATCGAAGGGATCGGCGACCCGGACGGTTTCGAAAGCCGAACGGAGCGCCTCCACCATGGCATCGTGCCGGTCGCGGCGGACGACCACCCGCGTCAGCGCAGCGCACACCTGGCCGGAGAGGAAGGTGGCGCCGCCGGCGATCGTGGCGGCCGCCTGCCCTATGTCGAAATCGTCGAGAACGATCGCGGCGGACTTCCCCCCCAGCTCGAGCGTGCAGCGCGCGACGCGGGAACCGCACACCGCGCCGATATGCTGGCCTACCTCGGTCGATCCGGTGAACGATATCTTGTCGACCAGCGGGTCGCGCACCAGGGCATCGGACGCGTGCCGGTCAGCGGTGACCATGTTGACCACGCCGCGGGGCAACCCCACCTCGTCGCAGATTTCGGCAAAGATATAGGCGGCGCCCGGCGCTTCCGGCGACGCCTTCAGGACGATCGTGCAGCCGGCGAGAAGCGCCGGCGCGCATTTGTGCATGATCATCGAAACGGGCGCGTTCCAGGGAATGATCGCGGCGACGACGCCGACGGGCTCGCGCAGGAGCAAGGCACGGCCGCCCACGGAGGAGGCGTGCTCCTCGCTGAAGGGAAAGCTGTCGGCGAGGCCGGCATAGGAGCGAAAGCCGTCGGGGATCGAAGGCATGACCCGGTCGGCATGCGTGGTCGTGATGCCCGTCTCCGCGATCCAGAGCGACTTGAGGTCGGCGAGCCGCCCCTCCAGCCGGTCCGCGATCGCGCGAAGATAAGCGGCCCGCTCGTCGTGAGTCATCTGCGTCCAGGGGCCCGCGTCGAATGCCTCCCGCGCCGCCCGCACAGCCAGCGCGATGTCGTCGGTTCCGGCCTCGGCCACCTCCATGAAGACTGTTGCGGTGGCCGCATCCGCGACCGCGATCCGCCGGCCCGTCGAGGCGCGCGTCCACGCCCCGTCGATATAGAGCGCGTCGGGCCGCGCCACGGGGGCGATCCGCCGGTGATCGTTCAAAGGTCGTACTCCGGCCGTTCGGGGGCTCCCGGCAACCCGCGGCAAGCGATCCGGCCGCGCCGGCGCATGGACCGGTCCGGGCTCACCATTCGAGCTGCAGCGTGTCGTGGCCCCAGACGGTGACGACGTTGGGAACGGGCTTGCCGTTCGGCGCCAGCCGGAACTCGGGGATACGCGCGAGCCATTCCTCGAGCGTGAGCGTGATCTCGCGCCGCGCCAGATGCGATCCGATGCAGCGATGCGGCCCCGCCCCGAAGGAGATGTTCCGCGTGCTCAGCCGGTCGATGTTCAGCGTGTTGGCGTCCTCATATTCGGCGGGGTCGCGCGATGCGACGCCGAGCGGCGTGATCACCCTGTCCCCCTTGCGCATGGCGACGCCGTGGAACACCGTGTCCTCGGTCAGATAGCGGCTGGTCACCACCGTGCCGAAGGCGCGGATCAGTTCCTCCACCGCCTCGGGAATCTCGGCCGGCGTCGATCGCAGGCGATTCTGGAGGTCGGGCTGCTCCGCCAATGTCGCGAAGATGAAGCTCAGCGTGGCCGCCACCGTGTCGAGCCCCGCGATATAGAGGAAGAAGCACAGGCCGAGGACAGCATCGTCGTCGAGCGGCCGATCGTCGAGCGTCGCGGTGACCAGATGGCTGATCAGATCGTCGGTCGGCTCGGCGCGGCGGCGGCCGATGATGTCGAGCAGATAGGCCTTGAGCGCATGCGCGGCGCCGGCGCGAACCGCGACATCGTCGCTGTGCATCATCTCGTCCTCCCATTTCCGGAAGGTATCGACCTCTGCCAGCGGCAGCCCCATCAGCCGGAGGAAGACGTTGACGGGCAGTTCGCGGGCATAGGCGGTCATGAATTCGCATCCGCCGCGATGCCGGACCGCCTCGATCAGTTCGATCGCGGATTCGCGCACGCCGGCCTCGATCTCGTCCATGCGCCGCGGCGAAAAGAGCGGGTTGATCAGCTTGCGGTACCGCATGTGATCGGGCGCATCGAGCTCGACGGGCATCAGCGGCCAGCTTTCGCCCAATATGGCCGAGAATCCCGAAATGCCGCGGCTGGAGAAGAGTTCGGATTTCTGGAGGACCTCGCGTTGCAGGTCGGCGCGCGTGACGATCCAGCTTCCGCCGTCGACGTTCCTCAGGTCGTCCGAAAGGTTGAAGAAGATGTCGGGGCCGTCGTGCAGCTTGCTGGCGGCAACGAAGGGGCAGCCGACCGCTTCGGTTTCGCGCGCCAGATCCCAGCGCCGCACCATGTCCGGCGCGATGTCGGGCCGCGACGGGCATCCGCCACTCACCGGCCCGCCTCCGCCTCTTCGCCGTCTTCGACGATGCGGATCGCCCGTTCCGGACAGGCGCGGGCGCCGCGGCGCCCCTCTACCTCATGTCCGGCGGGCACAGGGTTGATCGCCCGTTCGTTGTAACCGTCCGAATTGAGCACGAAGACATGCGGCGCGACCGCGACGCAGCGCGCATGTCCGCTACATTTCCCGACATCGACAATGGCCTTCATGGCTCTCCTCTCCACCAGGCTCCGCCGGCGTTTTCGCCGTTTCGGAAACGGGATTTATCGTAGCATCCCGATTTAGTCTAGAACAATATCGTATTGTGTCATACCTTTTTTTCGGCCAAGGTGATGTGTGAAACGGTCGCGACGGGCGGCCGGGTTGGAACGGGTGCCCGCCGATGGAGCCTGCGGTTGCGGATTATGTGATTGTCGGCGCGGGATCGGCCGGGTGCGTGCTCGCCAACCGGCTGTCCGCCCGCCCCGACGACCGCGTCGTCCTTCTCGAGGCGGGGGGAGACGACCGGCCGCATCGCAACGCCGGGCAGTGGCTGTCGAACCTGATGATCCACGTTCCGGCCGGCTATGCCCAGACGCTCGCGGACCCGAAGGTCAACTGGAACTTCCGCACCGAGCCCGACCCGTCCACCGGAAACCGCGTCTATTCCTGGCCGCGCGGAAAGGTGCTCGGCGGCACATCGTCCATCAACGGCATGATTTATGTCCGGGGCCAGCCGCAGGACTATGACCATTGGCGTCAGCTCGGATGCACCGGCTGGTCGTGGGAGGATGTGCTCCCCTATTTCCGGCGCGCCGAAGACCAGGAGAATGGCGAGGACGAATGGCACGGCGTCGGCGGGCCGCTGCATGTCGGCGACCAGCGCGAAAGATTCGCGGTCGGCGAAGCCTTGCTCGATGCCTGCCAGCAGGCTGGAATACCGCGGCGGGACGACATCAACGGCGCCGAACAGGAAGGCGCGACCTGGTATCAGCAGACCACGCGGAACGGCCGGCGATGTTCCGCCGCGGTCGCCTACCTCCACCCGGTGATGACGCGCCCCAATCTCGACGTGCGGACCAATGCGCTCGCCTTGCGGATACTCTTCGAGGGCGGGCGAGCGGTCGGCGTGGAATATTCGGCGCATGGCGCGATCCACAGGATTCGGGCGCGCCGCGAAATCATCCTCGCCGGGGGCGCGATCAACTCGCCGCAGCTGCTTCAGCTTTCCGGCATCGGCGACGCCAGCCTGCTGAGCGCCCTCGGGATCCGACCCGTTTTCCACAGTCCGCAGGTCGGCCGGAATCTGCAGGATCATTTCGGCGTGGCCACCGCCTTTCGGCTGCGTCCCGGCGTGAAGTCGGTCAACGAGCTGACGCAAGGGATACGGCTTGCGGGCCAGATCGCCCGCTATGCGCTCCGGCGCCGCGGCCTTCTGACCTTCGCGGCGGCGGCGGTCGGCGCCTTCTGCAAGTCACGGCCGGAGCTGGAGACGCCCGATATCCAGTTCCACATCCTGCCCGCGACCGCCGACCTGGCGGCGATGGGGCGCAAGCGGTTCATCGCGATGACGCTCGAACGCCAGCCCGGCATGACCTTTTCCGCCTATCACATGCGGCCGCAGTCGCGGGGTTCGGTGACGATCCGGTCGTCCGATCCGCGGGATCATCCCGCCATCGCGCCCAACTATCTGGCCGAGGCCGAGGATCGGTCCGTCACCGTCCAGGGCCTGCGCTGGGCGCGCGCCATCGCGTCGCAACCCGCCCTGCGGCCCTATATCGAGAGCGAATTGCGGCCCGGCGCCGGAACCGAGACCGATGCCGAGCTTCTCGACTATGCCAGATCCAGCGGGACGTCGCTCTATCACCCGGTCGGAACATGCCGGATGGGCGACGACGCCCTCGCCGTGCTCGACCCGCGGCTGCGCGTCCGGGGCGTCGAGGGTCTCCGCGTCGCCGACGCGTCGATCATGCCCCGGCTCATCTCGGGCAACACGAACGCCCCCGCCATCATGATCGGCGAAAAGGCGGCCGACATGATTCTCGCCGACCGCGACGGCCCGGGAAGACCCGGCACGGCGGCATGATTTTCAAGGACGGACAGATGGCAGCATTCGCACTTCCCAAGACGCTCGACGATTTCACCGCCGACTGGATGCAGCAGGCGCTGCGGACCCACGCGCCCGCGGCCAGGGTGCATGCGGCGAAACCCACCCTCGTCATCCAGGGCACCGGGACCAAGATGCTCATGGAAATCGTCGCCGAGGGCGGCACCCCCGACCGCCCCCTGCCCGCATCGGTCTGCGTCAAGGGCGCCTATTCGCCGAACAGCGAATATCTGATGCCGCGGGGCCGCTACATCAACGAGGCGGTCTTTTACAAATCGCTCCAGCCCGAACTCGGCATGCGCTGTCCGCAGGCTTTTTTCGCCGAATTCGACGCGTCCGGCCAGTCGGTCATCGTCATGGAAGACCTTACGCTGCGGGACATCCATTTCAACCTCGCCACCGAAACAGTGGCGGTCGACGCGGTGCGCAGCGGGTTGCGGCAACTGGCGAAAATCCACGCCAGATGGTGGAACGGGGCGTTCCTCGACACCATCACCAGCCTCGGCCCCGCCCTGCCGGGCGGCGGGCACGAAGCGCGGCAGCGCGAGCCGGTGACCTGGGCGAAAATCATGACGCTGCCGCGCGCGGCCCAGCTTCCCGCCTTTGCGCGCGACGTCGCGCGAATGGGCGCGGCGCTCGACAGGCTGCGGCAATCGCATCTGACGGAACCATTCTGCCTGCTCCACGGCGATCCGCATATCGGGAACACCTATATCGACGAGGAGGGAGCGCTGGGCTTCTACGACTGGCAGACGCTGGCGCGCGGGTCGTGGGCGCATGACGTGAACTATCTCGTCGGCTCGACCCTGAGCATCGACGACAGACGGCATTGCGAGCGCGATCTCCTGCAGGACTATCTGACCGAACTGCACGCACTCGGCGGCCCCGCGATCGCGCTGCGGACGGCATGGGAAGACTATATCCTGCACGATGCCTACGGCCTGTTCTTCTGGACCGTGAACCCGGTCGAGATGCAGTCCGAGGAAAACAACATCGCGGTCGCCGGACGATTTGCCGCCGCGGCGGCGGACCACGACTGCCTTGGCGCCCTCGGCGTGTAGCGCGCATGCAGCCTTGCGCCATTACAGGTCGGCCATACCCCGCTAGCGCTCGTCGCGACTGGCCGGGCACCCCATTTTCTCGAACTCCTCGATGCTCATATACTCCCCCCGGGGGAGGTAATCGCCCAGCACCGCCGCCTCATCGCCCGGCAGCTTCGTATTCTGGTTCGCATGGGAGAAACTGGACGAAGGAAGCAAGTTGCGCACATATATATAGGCGTCGTCGAGATGACCTGCCCCGTCGCCGACGGCAGACCATGACAGGAAGCCAACGCCGCATTTCGCGGTTGCATTCTTGGGACGGTCGCTGTCGAGGCTGCTGACGATCACATAGTTGCGATCGCTATCGATGGGAACCTGCTCGTCGTATAGGCAGGAGGTGGTCCGGGTTGTTGCGATGCTCTCGGTCTGGCAGATCGACCAGTAGCGCAACTGCCCCTCCGACGACCGCGGGTTGCGGTTGTAGGTTGTCGGCACCGTCGGCAATTTCCCCCGGAACACGAGTACCTTTCCGTAGCGGCGGCTCAAATAGGCAGCGATATAATTGTTGTCGATGTTCGGGTAGAGGCCGCCAGCGCGCGCCGGGGCCGTGGCGGGACGACAGTCGACCCCCGGATTCAGGCTGTACAGGCACGACGTCCGGAACTTCGGATTATAGAAGGCATGGAATATCGGCGGATTCTGGGCCGGGAAACCATCCGGCGCGCCGGGCCGGTCGCGAAGCGCCGCGTACTGCGCCTTAGTGGGTATCGGGATCGGTACGATCTCCGCCGCGACGTTGAGCGCGGCGCAAGCGGCCTTGCCGGTCATACGGCGTCCATCGGCGAGCACGAGTTCCGGGACCGGCAGTCCCACGCCGCCGGTCAGGTCTCGGTTCTTGTCGGGAACATACAGGCGGAAGATCAGGATTTGCCGATCGCTCGCTGATGCCTTCGCATATAATGTGTTGGATGCCCGATCTGAGGCAGGGACGGCTTCGTTCCGGATTTCCACGGTGAATGATCGATTCTTCTCACTCGTTCGCCGTTCGCCGGGAAGGAAGGGGTTACGCGAGCCCCGGTCGGGGGCAATCTGGTAGTCGGTCAGCGAATCAAGCGCCGCGCCATTTGCTTCGTAGGCGCTGACCGATTGGTAGCGGGCATGTGCGTACTGCCCCCTGAGCACGATCTTCGACCCGACCGGCATGGCGATGTTCGCCGACCAATATGCCGCTCCGGTATCGGGGAAGCCGACATTGAATCCCGGATTGTCTTTGACATACGGCCCAAACCAGAAACACGCACTGGCGTCCTGTCCGCGCTGCGAATGGGAAGCGGCCATGGCCGATGGGGTGAAGCTGGCGACCGCCAGGGCACCCAGCGACATCGTCAACGCCAAGCGCGACTGCCTGAGTTCGAACCGGCAGCCCGCATGAATGGCTGCGGCTATCGATCTGATCATCATACTGTCCTTTCGAGGTTTGGCAGCGCCACGCGGAATCGATCCTTCACCCTCTTTCTCCCGACGCCCGGCCCAGGATGACTAGAGACTGACGCCGCCGCCGACCAACAGGATTTCACCGCTGACATAATCGCTCTCCGGCGCGCACATCAGATAGACGCCGCCGGCCGCTTCCTCGGGCAGGCCCGCCCGGCCCAGCGGAACCGCGGTCTTCAGCATCTCCAGCATCTGGCGGGGGACGCCCGCCTGGATTTCCTGTCCTTCGATGCCGATGCGCGAATCCGGATCGTCATTAGGTTTGGTCAGCCGCGTCTCGATGAAGCCGAAGGCGACGCAATTCACGCAGACCTTATAGCGCCCCCACTCCTTCGACATCGTCTTGGTCATGCCGATCAGCGCCGATTTGGCGGCCGAATAATTGACCTGTCCGGCATTGCCGTTCGTGCCGGCGATCGACGAGATGTTGACGACCTTGCGGATGACCTCGCGGCCTTCTGCCGCCTCCTGCTTGGCGAACAGCCGGATCGGCTCGGCAGCGGCGCGCAGGATGCGGAACGGCGCGACGGTGTGCACGTCCAGCATCGCCTGGAACTGCTCGTCGCTCTGCCGCTGGATCACGGCGTCGCGCGTGTAGCCCGCATTGTTGACGATGATATGCAGGCCGCCGAACCGGTCGAGCGCCGTCTGGACGAAGCGCTCACCGAAATCGGGCGCGGTCACATTGCCGATGCACGCCGCCGCGCGGCCGCCCGCGGCCTCGATCGCTGCGATCGTTTCGAGCGCCGGCGCCTCGTCGAGATCGTTGACGACGACGGCCGCGCCTTCCGAAGCCAGCTTCAGCGCGACCGCGCGGCCGATGCCGCGTCCCGATCCCGATACGAGCGCAACCTTGCCTTCCAGTTTCAATGCCATGATATCCGTCTTCCTTGTTGTTTCAAGCGACCGCGACCAGCGCTTCGCCCGCGAGCGTCTGCGTACCGTCGTCGATGAAGGCGGCGATCGCGATGCGCAGGGCGCGCTCGCCGTCCATCTCGATTTCCTCCAGCACCTCGCCGGTGCAGCGGACCGTCGCGTAGAGCGGGGTGATCGCGGTGAACCGCACGTTCCAGCGCCGGATGCGATCCTGCGGCGCCCAGCTGCGCAGCGCCTGCGCAAGATAGGCCATCGACAGCATGCCGTGCGCGAAGACGTCGCCCATCCCGGCGTCGCGGGCATAGTCGCTGTCGATGTGGAGCCGGACATGATCGTGGCTGGCGCCCGCGAACAATGCGAGGGTGGTGCGATCGATCGGACCGCGAACGAGTTCGGGCAATATGGTGCCCACTGCGAGAGACTCAGCCATTGCGCACCACCGTCACACTTTCCATTTCCGCCACGAGCACGCCGTTCTCGTCGTGCGCCGTGGTGTCCTGAACGACGAATTCCAGTGCCCCGCCCTTCTTGGCGTAGATGTCCCGGGTCGTCGTCACCAAGGTCAGGTGGTCGCCCGCGCAGATCGGGCGGTGATAGGTGAAGCTCTGTTCGCCATGCAGAATGCGGCTCATATCGACGCCCATCCCGTTCACCGGATCGAGGACCGCACCGATTTTCGCGGGGACGGCCATGTTGAGCGAGAAGAGGTAGGTCGGCGGTGCCGGGAGGGCCCGGAACCCGGCGGCCAGCGCAGCCGCATCGTCGAAATAGACGGGATCGGTTTCCCCGGTCGCCTCCGCAAAGAAGCGCAGGAAGCCGCGCTCGACCTCCACCGTGCGGGGTTCGGACGCCTGCCCGATATGCTTTTCGCGATCGATCATGCCGCGCCGGCCTTTCGGTACAGGGTGACGACGCAGGCGCCGCCCAGCCCGATATTGTGCTGGAGCGCGACGCGCGCGCCTTCGACCTGCCGGCGTTCGGCCGTACCGCGAAGCTGGTGCGTCAGTTCATAGCATTGGGCGAGGCCGGTCGCGCCGAGCGGGTGCCCCTTGGACAGCAGGCCGCCCGACGGATTGACGACATGCTTGCCGCCATAGCTGTTCTGGCCGTCGCGGATATAGCGCTCGGCGGTGCCTTCCGCGGTCAGGCCGAGCGCCTCATAGGTGATGAGCTCGTTGGGCGTGAAACAGTCGTGCAGTTCCACCACGTCGACGTCGTCGGGGCCGATCGACGCCGCCGCATAGACCTGGTCGGCGGCGGCCTTCGACATGTCGTAGCCGACAACGCTCATCATCGATCGGTTTTCGAAGGCGGCGGCGGTGTCGGTCGTCAACGCCTGCGCGACGATCTCCACCGACGCATCGAGACCGTGCCGCGCCGCGAAAGCCGGCGAAACGAGGATCGCCGCGGCCGCGCCGCAGGTCGGCGGGCAGGCCTGGAGCCGCGTGACCGGGCCGTAGAGCGGCTTGGCGGCCATGACCTCTTCCAGCGTCAGCGGATCGCGGAACAGCGCCAGCGGATTGCCCGCCGCGTGCCGCCGCGCCTTCACCGCGATCATCCCGAAAACCTCGTCGCCGATGCCGTAACGCTGCTGATAATCGACGCCGGCGCCGCCGAACTGCTGGGCGGCGAAGGGCACGCCTTCGGCCACGCCCTGAATCTCCTCCTGCACCGACTGGTGCAGGTCCATCACCCGTTTCCGGTCGTTGAAGATCATGCCGATGGCGCCCGGATTCATCTGCTCGAACCCGACGGCGAGGACGCAGTCGGCGGCCCCCGACGCCACCATCTGCCGCGCGAGATACAGCGCGGTCGACCCGGTCGAGCAATTGTTGTTGACGTTGACGATCGGAATGCCGGTGATGCCGACGCGGTACAGCGCGGACTGGCCCGCGGTCGAATCGGCATAGACGTAACCGGCATAGGCCTGCTCGACCTGGCCATAGCCGATCCCGGCATCGGCCAGCGCGAGCCGAACCGCCTTTTCGGCCATCACGTCCCAGTCCTCGGCCTGGCTCGGCTTGGTGAAGGGGATCATGCCGACACCGGCGACGCACACATTCTTCATCGGTTCACTTCCTTGAAAAAAATGATGAAAATCGGTCAGGAGACGTTGGACGACTGCCCCGCCCAATGCCGCGCCCGCAGCTCGGCCTTCAGCACCTTGCCGGCGGCGGACAGCGGCAGGGCCGGGACGAACTCGAACGATTTCGGGCATTTATAGGCGGCGATGCTGTTCCGGCAGTGCGCCCCCAGTTCGTCTTCGCCGGCGTCCGTGTCGGGATGGAAGACGACGACGGCATGGACGCGCTCGCCCCAGCGGGCGTCCGGTACCGCGATCACGGCGCACTGCGCGACGGCCGGGTGACTGTCGAGCACGGCTTCGACCTCGGCGGAATAGACGTTCTCGCCGCCCGAAACGATCATGTCCTTCATCCGGTCGACGACGAACAGCGATCCGCCTTCGTCCAGATATCCGCCGTCCCCGGTGTGCATCCAGCCGTCGGCCAGCACAGCGGCCGTCGTCTCGGGCTGCTCCCAATAGCCGAGCATGACGCCCGGTCCGCGGACCAATATCTCGCCGACATCGCCCGCCGCGACGGGGCGGCCGGCCGGGTCGGCGACACGCACCTCGGTGCCGGGGATCGCCCGGCCGGCGCTGCGGTGCTTGCCCGTCCGGCGATTCTCGCCCCGGTGCATCTCCGGGGTGAGGAGCGTCGCCGCCGCGGAGGTTTCCGTCATGCCATAGGCCTGGTAGAATTGGGCGTGCGGGGCTGCGGCCGTGATGCGGTCGAGCAACGCCTCCGACATCGGCGAGGCGCCATAGAGAATCCGCTGCACGCCCGACAGCAGGCCCGGATCGAAACCCGGATCGTCAAGGACCATCCGGATCATCGCCGGAACCAGAAAGGCGTCGGTGACGCCCTTGTCGGCGATCAGCCGCGGCGTTTCGGCGGGATGGAAGCCCGGCGCAACGACCGCGGCGCCCCCGGCGAGCATCGTCGACATGAGCGCCGATGCGCCGGCGAGGTGAAAGAGCGGCGCCACGATGAGCGCACGACAACCATCGGGAAACACGCCAAGCGTGCGCACGGTTTGCGAGTTGCCGGCGACGTTCGCTCCGCTGAGCATGACCCCCTTGGCGCGGCCGGTGGTCCCGCCCGTATAGAAAATGCCCCACAGTGCATCGCCGTCCACCTGTTCGGGGGGGACGGGCGCGTGTCCCGAAAACTCGCTGGCCGGTACCCATTCGGGGCGCAGCGCGCCGGACGAAACGACTGGAAGCGAAAGCCCGCTTCGCGCGATCGCGTCCTGCGCCGCCTGTTCGAACCCTTCGCCCACGATCATCAGCGCGGGTCGGCAATCGGCCAGGGCAAAGGCATTTTCCGCCACGCTCCACCGGCAGTTCAAAGGCGTCAGCACGGCCCCGATCCAGGGGATCGCCAGATAAAGCTGTACATAGAGGCCGTCGTTCGCCGCCAGGATCGCCACCCGGTCGCCGCGCCCGACACCCAGCGACCGCAACGCGCCGGCGATGCGGGCCGCGCTCTCCAGCGTGCCGCCCCAGTCGAGTTCGGCATGCCGGGTTATGATCGCGGGGCGGTCGGCGCAGCCTGTGACCGCGGCGCGAACCGCGGCCACGCTGCCGCCCCCGTTTTCAACCGACCCGGTCACGCTGCCGATCCTCAAAAGCGGACCGTGGCGGATGCGCCATAGGTTCGCGGCTCGCCGTGGATGCAGCGGATCGCCGTGCTTCCGGGGAAGACCCCGTTCCGCAGTCCCAGGGGACCGTCGAGAAGCTGATAGGCGGTGGACGAGCAAAAGGACTGGTTGGTCAGGTTGTTGCCGAACAGGGCGAGGGTCCAGCGCTCGTCCATGCTTCCGATCGAGAATCGGGCACCGATCTGCGCGAAGCCGTCCATGATGGTTTGCGGGTTCCCGTCATTGACCGAACTGAAATAGTCGGAGAGGAACGAGATATTGCCGTTCATCCTCCATTCGAGGTTCGACCCGATGTCGCCGCGCCATTCCGCCGCGACATTGCCGGTGAACTCCGGCGCGAAGGCCACACGTTGCCCTTTCAGGTCCTGCGTTCCCGAAAGGCCGGGCAGGTTGGGCCCGAATTCATAGCTGGTGAACTTCGAGTCCAGATAGGCAAGCGACGCAGTGACCGAGAAATCGCGGACCGGCCGCATGACGACGTCGAATTCCATGCCTTGCTGCCGCAGGCTGCCGGCATTGCGGACGACGAAGCTGGTGCCGTCGAAGCCGCGGTCCTGATAACCGCCGATGTCCATGCGATAGAGCGTCAGATTGGCCTGCAAGCTGTCGTCCAGCCAGCTCGATTTCACACCCAACTCGTAATTGTCGACTTCTTCGCGGGCGAACAGGCGCCGCTGACCAAGCGCCGGCGTGCCGCCGCCCGAATTGAATCCGCCCGACTTGTATCCCGTCGAATAGGTGGCGAAAAGCATCAGGTCGTCGGTCGGCTTGTAGGACAGATTGGCGCGCCACGTCACCTTGCTGTCGTTCAGGGACAGCGGCGTAAGCTCTGCGGCCCGCAGCGCCGCGCCGAAGGGATTGTTGACTTTCTGATCGAACAGGCCGCGCTTTTCATCGCGCGTCCAGCGGACGCCGAGCGTGGCGTCGAGCCGGTCCGTCAGATGAACGGTGGACTGGCCGTAGACGGCATAGCTCTTGACGTTCTGCGAGAATTGAAGGTCCGTGGCCCCGTCGCCGCCGGGAGAAACCAGGGAGGCGTTGCAAGCCGGCCTCTGCGCGGCACTGGCGGCGAGGCCGCAGAAGCCGCTTTGAAGGTTGAAGCCTTCCCCGATCCGATAATCCTCTTCGAAATAATAAAGCCCCGCCACGAAATCCAGCTTCCCGCCGAGAAGCTCGTCGCTGGGCGAAATGATCTGAAGCTCGTGACTCTGGCTCTCGCTGTCGTAATCGCCGGTGCGCGTCACCAGCGGCACCGGCAGATAGCCGAGGTCGCCGTCGAGCTGCGAGGAGGTCCAGTCCCGGTAGCTGTTGATCAGCCGGAAGGTGAACCCGCCGCTATCCAGCGAAAGGTCGCTGCTGACACCCCATTGCCGGTCGCGCAAGTCGCCGACGCGGACGAAATTCGCGTTGCGGTCCCCGATTTCGGTGTCGGGGAGAAGCCCCCCGAGCCGCGCCTGCAAGGCATCGAGTTGAGCGGGGCTGATCGACGAAGCGATGAAGTCGGCATTATATCCGCCGTCTCCCCTGGTCTCGGCATAGTCGCCGCGCACCAGCCAGGTGATGTTTCCAAACTCCGCCTTGATCGATCCGCGCGTGACGAAATCGTCCGCGCCCCCGAACTGCTTGCCGTCGAGGCGGTTGTGCCAATATCCGCCGAACCACTGTCGCAGCGCCGCCACGCGAACCGCGACATTGTCCGACAGCAGGACGTTGATGTAACCGTCGATCTTGTAGCGGTCGGCGTTGCCGATCTCTCCGGTCAGGCGGCCGGAAAAGCTCTGCTCGGGCTCCGCCGTGCGAAGGCTGAGGGCGCCGACGCTGGCATTGCGCCCGAACAGCGTTCCCTGCGGCCCGCGCAGGATTTCGACCGCCGATATGTCCAGAAAGCTGGTGATGACGGCACCGGGGCGCGGGATATAGATGCCGTCGACGAACGACGCGACGCTCGGTTCGGTCGCCGTGTTGCTGGAGGAGGCAATGCCGCGGACGGAAATCCGGACGTTCGCGGCCTGTCCCGGCTTGGTGACCGAAAAGTTCGACGCCACGCGACCCAGGTCGGCAATATCGGCGATATTGGCCTGCTCCATCTGCGCGCTGGAAAAAGCCGCGATCGAGATGGGGACGTCCTGGATATTCTCGGAGCGCTTTTGCGCGGTTACAATGATTTCGTTTTCGCCTTGCGTGGGCTGCACCTCCTGCGCCGAAGCGGCGCCGGCCGAAATCGCAACGAAAACCGCGCCCGACAGCATGAACATGCGTTTTCTATCCATCCCAGCATCCTCTCCATTCGCGATCCGGGAGAGCCTTGGCCCGCCAACCCGAATCCTCTATTTTTTCCTAAACGATCATTAGAATAATATGAGCGGGCTGTCAATGATGGTACAAAATCACGGCGATTTTTCTCGGAATATTGTGAATAACCCCATACGATGTCCATTTGTGGAACCTGGAAGCCTGCATATTAATTTGACTCATTGGACAGCAATTACGATAGCGCCCCGCAACGGCAGGAACACCCCCGTGTCCCGTCTCTCGCGAGCGATTCATACCGGCCTTTGGGGTCGGCATGCCGCTGTGCTACGGTCTTCGGAAAAAAGGGGGTGGACAAGGCCGAGGGACGGCCGGGGGATCCCATATCAAGGATGCCAAGGGCTCACCCGCGACATGCAGGTCGTCGCGCGGAGGGCGGAACATGATCCGGCCCGGCCGACCCGCCGGCCGCTCGCCATCATTTAGGAATCGCCATGCAGTCACCCACCGTCAGCCCCAAAAGAAATCGTCGCTACGCCACGAGGAAGCTCGACGTGATCCAGGGGGCCGCGCGGGTGTTTGCACGGCTGGGTTATCACGGGTCGTCGCTGAACGACGTCGCGAACGAGCTGGGCATGACGCCCGCCGCGCTCTATTATTATGTGCGGTCGAAGGACGAGCTTCTTCTCGAAGCGAACATCTATGCCGCCGGGAAGATCAAAAAGGCTTTTCTGGAGATTTGCGAAGATACGGACAGCTCCGCGCTCCGGAAGATCATCACATATTTCCGGTTCTACGCCGAATGCATGACCGACGACTTCGGTCGCTGCCTCGCCCTCACCACGCCCAACGACCTGCCGTCGCCGTTGCGCGAAAAGAGCCTGGAGCAGCGGCGCGAGCTCACGGACATGGTGCGGCGGCTGATCCGGGAGGGCATCGCCGAAGGGTCGATCCAGAGCTGCGACGACCGGCTTCTGGCGTTCACCCTCTATGCCGCGGCGAACACGCTGGCCCGCTGGTATGCGAGCGACGGCCCGCAAACCGCGGGCGAATTGATGGACGCCATGCTGATGATGCTGGTCAACGGACTGATCCACCCGCCCCTTCCGGACGGCTTTCCCCGCTAGCGCGGTTCACGGAAAGGCGATGCCGGGCGTCCGCCGCCCGGCATCGCCGGAATCCGGATGCGCCGCCTATCGCGCGTTCATCGCGGCATATTCGGCGATCTTCTGCTTGCCAAGCTGCGACATATGCACCTCTTCGGGTCCGTCGGTGATGCGGACATAACGGTTGAGCGTGAAGAAACCGGCAACCGGCGTATCGTCGCTCACCCCCATGCCGCCGTGCACCTGGATCGCGCGGTCGGCGACGGTCTGCGCCATCGTCGGGGCGATCACCTTGATCGCAGCGATCAGGTCCTTCGCCTTCTTGTTGCCGTACCGGTCCATCGCGTCGGCCGCCTTCAGCGTCAGCAGCCGCGCCATTTCCACTTCGCAGAAGCTGCGCGCGACATCCTGCCGGATGCTGCTCTGGTCGGCCAGCTTCTTGCCGAAGGCGACGCGACTGTCGGCGCGGCGCGCCATATGTTCGAGCGCGCGCTGCGCCTGCCCGATCGAGCGCATGCAGTGATGGATGCGCCCCGGCCCGAGCCGCCCCTGCGCGATCTCGAACCCGCGCCCTTCGCCCAGGATCAGATTTTCCTTCGGCACGCGCACATTGTCGAACTTCAGCTCGACCTCGCCGCCCGGCGAATTGTGCGAGCCGAACACGGTCAGATGGCGCACCACCTCGACCCCCGGCGTGTCGCGCGGGACGAGAATCTGCGAGTGCTGGATATGGCGCGGCGCGTCGAAATGCGTCTTGCCCATCACGATGAAGATGTCGCAGCGCGGATGCATCGCGTTCGATATCCACCATTTGCGGCCATTGATCACATATTCGTCGCCGTCGGGCAGGATCGACAGTTCGAGGTTGGTCGCATCGGACGAAGCGACCTGCGGCTCGGTCATCACATATGCCGAGCGGATTTTGCCGGCGAGCAGCGGCTTCAGCCAGCGTTCCTGCTGGTCCGGCGAACCGAATTTGGCCAGCACCTCCATATTGCCGGTGTCAGGCGCCGAGCAGTTGAAGATCTGGCTCGCCCAGGGCACGCGCCCCATCGCTTCGGCCAGCGGCGCATATTCGAGGTTGGAAAGCCCCGGAGAGAATTCGCCATATTCGTGCGGCAGGAACAGGTTCCACAGCCCGGCGGCGCGCGCCTTGTCCTTTAGCGCCTCCATCTGCGGCCATTCCTGCCACAGATTGTTCTGGTCGTGGACGAAGTCGTAATAGGCCCGCTCGTTCGGATAGACATGCTCGTCCATGAAGGCTTCGAGCGTCTTGAGCAGGGCCGCGACCCTGGCGCTATATTCGAAATCCATGTTTTCTGCCTTTCGTTACAGCATCAGCCCGCCGTCGACCACGATGGTCTGGCCCGTGACATAGGAGGCGAGCGGCGAGGCGAGGAAGATGGCGGTGCCCGCCATGTCGGCGGGTGTCCCCAGCCGCTGCTGCGGAATATTCGCGAGCGCGCCTTCGAGCCGGGCGGGATTTTGCGTCGTGACCTTCGTCAGCTTGGTATCGACGAGACCGGGCGCGAGGCCGTTGACGCGGATGCCGTCGGCGGCGAACGCCTGCCCCAGCGTCTTGGTCAGGCTGATCGCCCCGGCCTTCGACGCCGCATAGGCGGGGTTGCCGATATTCGCCTTCAGCCCCGAAACCGAGCTGACGATGACGATCGATCCGCTGCCGTCCGACAGCGCCGCGCGGAACTTGCGAGCGCAGTGCATCAGGCTGTCGAGATTGACCGCCATCACCCGGTCCCAACCCGCGCGCTCGAATTCGCCGCGGCGATAGACGACGGTCCCCTGGCACAGGATCAGCACGTCGAGGCCCCCGTCAAACGAAGCCGGCGCGGGCGCGGCCTCGATCGCGTCGGGGTCGCCGACATCGACGCAGTCATAGCCGAGGCCCGACAGGTCGGACCCGTCGGCGGGGTCGTAATCCGCGGCATCGGCGCGCGTGCCCCAGACATGGACCCGCGCGCCGCGTTCGCGGAACCCGTGCGCGATGCCGTTGCCGATTCCGCTCGACCCGCCGACGACAAGCACGCGCTTGCCGGAAAAGTCGGTATCGTCCTTCATCTTCTTCCTTTCAGCCAATGCGGCGCAATGCGCGCGCGAACAGGTCGACACTATGGGCATGGAGCCGGTCGCCCGTCTCGCGCGGCGCCTTTCCGGCGCAGGCGCGGGCGTACGTGCCTTCGAGGATGATGCCGAGCTTGAAGCAGGCAAGCACGACATACCAGTCGAGCGCCGCGAGGTCGCGTCCGCTGACGGCGCCATAATGCGCGACCAGTTCCGCCGGCGTCGCAAAGCCTTGCCACGGCGTCGCCGCTACGTCGGTCGCGCGCGGGACGTCGCCCTCGGGCCAGGTCGCGAGCAACCAGCCAAGATCGAGCAGCGGATCGCCGATCGTGCTGAGTTCCCAGTCGACGACGGCGGCCAGGTCGCCGCCGTCGGGGCGGACCATGACGTTTGCGAGATGGAAATCGCCGTGGATGATCCCGGGGCGGAAATCCGCCGGCCGGTGCCTGTCGAGCCAGCGCCCGACGGTGTCGACGCCCGGGATCGCATCGGGGCCGGGCCAGCCCGGCAGATCGGCGTAGGAGGCAAGCTGCGCCCGCCAGCGGCCGACCTGCCGCTCCAGATAATTGTCGGTCTTGCCGAACCCTTCGAGCCCGGCGGCGCGATAGTCGATCGCCCCCAGCGCCGCGATCGCTTCCACCATCGACAGGCCGATGCGATGGCGGATCACCGGGTCGCCGGCATGCAACGGCGGCAATCCCGCCACCGGATTGAAGCCGTCCACGGGCTCCATCAAATAGAAGGCCGCGCCGATCACCGCCTCGTCGGGACATGCGGCAATCAACCGCGGATGCGGAACGCCCTTTCCGGCAAGGCCCGCCAGGACGCGCGCTTCGCGCCGCATCGCTTCGTTGGAGTTGGCGCGCAGATTGAACGGAGGACGGCGCAGCACATAGACCTCTTCGCCGCGCGTGAAGCGCAGCAGGATATTCTGCGTGCCGCCCGATAGCGGATGCGCGTCGACGATCGGGCCCGTCCCGATGCCCTGTCCATCCATCCATACCCGCAGCGCGGCCAGGTCGACCCCTTCGATCATCATCGCCCCTTCACGCATTCCAGTCACCTGATAGCGCATCCCGGCATGGCCGCCAGAAGCAATACCCTCATCCCGCTTCTCTATTTTCATCCGAACAGTTAGTAGATTTATTGGACTTCGCTGTCAATCGGTGGCACCTCTTTCTGCCATAAAGAGGCCTTCGTCATTGCAAATTTCAACGCGCGGTTTATTTGACGTTGAAGCTGATTAATCGTTTCGCAGGATTGGATTAAGAGGCGGCACCAACGGGCATCCCGGGCGTGGCACGGGGCCCGACGTTTGTCATTGCCGCCCACGACACCTGCAACCGTAACGAAGGACGAAAGATGGACGCAGTCTCTGCAAAACGGTCGCCGCGCCCGCGAAAGCAGAAATTCTTCGACCGGCACGACGAGGTCATCCGCGCCGCCGCCCGCGTCTTTGCCGAGAAGGGGTTTCGGCATGCGACGCTGGAGGATATCGCGGATGCGCTCGATATCACCCGCGCCGCCCTTTATTATTACGCGCGCAGCAAGGACGAACTGGCAACCCAATGTTCGGACAAGGCGGCCGAGCAATTCAACGAGGCGGTCGAAAGCGCGCAGCGGCACCAGACCGGCCGCGAACAGATCGTCGCCTTCTTCCGCCGGTATGCGGAGATCATCTGCGACGATTTCGGACGGTTCTTCGTCCGGCTCAACATCACGGAGCTGGCCGAGCCCGCCCAGATACGAACCAGGGTCGGACAGCGCGAGCTTCACGAAGCGGTGCAATCCATGATCGCGGCCGGCATCGCGGACGGAACGCTCCGCGATGCGGACCAGAAGGATATAAGCCGCATTCTGTTCGGCGCGTTCAACGGCATCGTCCGATGGTATCGCCCGGGATCGCGCGCGCCCAGTCAGGTCGCGGACGATTTTCTCGCCATCTTTCTGCGCGGTCTTACGGCCTGAGGCCTTGGCCGGTTCAAGGGATGCGCCTTGCGGCAGCCCCGAGCCTGCCGGCCTATATGCTCCTCAGGCAGGCAAGGGTTTGTTCCCCGGCGAAAGCCGGGGTCCAGATGGCGTAGCGCAGCCCCGCGTGGGCCCGGCTTTCGCCGGGGAACGATTCCTTGCCGAAAAAGGGATCGTCACCGATCCTGCCGGAGTCCCTCGGCCGGCCTTGGACGCTACAGCGACCGCCCCACCAGCTCGCGCTGGATCTCGTTGGCGCCGCCATAGATGCGTTGCACGCGGGCATCGGTGTACATGCGGGCGATTGGATATTCGCGCATATAGCCATAGCCGCCGAAAAACTGCAGGCAGCGGTCGATGACTTCGACCTGCCGGTCGGTGAGCCAGAATTTCGCCATCGAGGCGAGCGTGGGATCGAGCGTCCCGTCGACCCATTTCTCGATCACATGATCGCAAAAGGTCCGGCACGCCAGCACGGTGGCCTTGATGTCGGCGAGTTCGAAGCGCGTGTTCTGGAAATCGACGATCGCCTTGCCGAACGCCTTGCGCTCCTTCACATAGTCCAGCGTCAGCGCCAGTGCGCGCTCCATCGCGCCCTGCGCGGAGATCGCGATCGCCGCCCGCTCATAGGGAAGCTGCCCCATCAGCTGGTAAAAGCCCTGCCCCTCGACGCCTCCCAGCACATTGTCCGCCGGCACGGTACAATCGTCGAAATACATTTCCGACGTATCGGCGCCTTCTATGCCGATCTTGTCGAGGCATTTCCCGCGCCGGAATCCGGGCGTGGCAGTCTCGACGAGGATCAGGGAAATCCCCTTCGCCCCCTCGGCGCCCGTCCGCGCGACGACCAGGACGAGATCGCTCTGCTGGCCGTTCGTGATAAAGGTCTTTGCGCCATTGACGACATAGGCGTCTCCGACCCGGTCGGCACGGCAGCGGATGGCCTGCAAATCCGACCCGGTGCCGGGCTCGGTCATCGCGATCGAGCAGATGACCTCGCCGCTCGCGATACCGGGCAACCAGCGGAGCTTCTGCGCTTCGGTGCCGAAAGCGAGGATATAGTGTCCTACGATGTGGCTGAGCATCACCCCGAACGCGGCATCGCCGACGCGCGCCTGCTCGCGGATGACAACCGCCATATGCGCCGGCGTGCCACCCGATCCCCCATATTGTTCGGGCACGTCGGGCAGGATGATCCCCAGTTCGCCTGCCTTGCGCCACACGTCCCGCCCCGTTCGCTTCGCTTCGCGCCATTTCAGGTCGTTCGGCTCGACCTGTTCGCGAAAGAAGCGCGCGACCACCGCCTCGAACTGTTCGAGGTCGCCATCCATCCAGTGGGACGAATAATTTTCGAACATTTGCATTTCTTCCCTCATCCCTGCGGCCGATGTTCAAGCTGGCCCGTGTCGCTATTAATTCTAATGACTATTTAGAAGAATTTTTTTGCGCGTCAATCCATTGGGAATCGAACGACGACACCGGCCGGCCGATCGAACGCGGCCGGCACGGACCGGGCGGAGTCGGCATCCGGAGGCGGAGCGGGATGATGATCGCGCCCCCATGGGGCACGAAGCTTGAGGCGTGCAGCGCCGGTGGCGCCCGGCGCATTTGTCGCCATGACGGCGAGATCAGCGCCGGCGATGCGTTAGCGCACCCGCCGGCACCGATCATCGCGAGCCGATACCGTCAATATTTGAACGAGACGGTGACGCCGTAGGTCGCCGGGCGGCCGGCGTAACGCGCAACTGCCAGTTCGTCATCGGCGAGGACGACATGACGACCCCGGCCGATTACGTTCTCCAGGCCTCCAAAAACCGCTGTCGGTTGAAGCCGAATGATGGCGGCCGGCGCCTGCGCGATCTTGCCCGCCCTCGCTCTTGTCATCGGCCTGACGCGCCCCTATCCCGCGCAAACGCCGCCGCCACCGAAAAAGGCTTTCCCTGATCCCTGTTCCGGCCACTCCCTACGCGGAACCGCTCGGCATCGGCGCCGGACGGCGCACGCTTTCCATAAGCCTGGCCCTGCTGATCACCGGCGGCCTGCTGCTCATGCTCCTCACCTTCGGCGTAGGGAAACCGACGGATAACAGGGAGGAGCGCGTCACGATCGTGACCCTGGAGGCCGCTGGAAATTCGGAAGAAGCGCCCGAACCGGACAACCGGGAACGCGAGCAAGCCGAAGAGAAACCTGCGCCGACCCAGCCGGCTGCCGAGCCGCAACCGGAAACGCCCAAGCCTCCGCCCACGCCAATCCTCAACCCGACAGCCGCGCCGCCCCCGCCAACCCCGAGTGAGCGGCCACCCGCGCCGCAACCTCCCCAGCCCGTCCTCCGGCCGTCCGACGGAAAGGTTTACGGGCCGCCCAACAGCGGCGGCCGGTCCTCTGCTTTCCGCGATACGGAACAGGTAGGAACGGCGCCCAACGGCGAACCGCTTTATGCCGCCGCCTGGTATCGCGAGCCAAGCGACAACGAACTGCGCGGCTATCTATCCACCGCCAGCGGCCCCGGCTGGGGCCTGATCGCCTGCCGCACAGCACCCGATTACCGCGTCGAGGATTGCGTCGGACTCGACGAATATCCAAGCGGATCGCAGATCAATCGCGCGGTGCTCGCCGCAGCCTGGCAATTCAGGGTGCGACCTCCGCGACGCGGCGGACAGCTATTGGTCGGCGCCTGGGTCCGTATCAGAATCGATTACGGCACGGGACGGCGTTAGGTTCAGCCGTGGCGGCTTCGTGCGGCAGGATTTCCCGCCCCACCCAAGCCATGATTCTCGCGCGCTTCTCCCGGTTCACGTCATTCGTCTTTTTCGCTCCCGTTCATCCCAACGATGCACGACGGAAGAATTGCCGTAAATTTTGTGCATTTTTTGCTCGAAGCCATCAACGTCCATCCCCAAGGGCCGAGCGCGATCGAATGGGCGTGCGAGTTTTTGGCGCGTCAGGTCGGGGGCAATCCTCAAGCCCGGCATCAAGGGATCACCGAGCGAACCTGTTTTGAGCACGTCGATCGACGCAGGCGTAAAACCACCTTTCCTGGACATGACCGACTCCATCGCCGGCTCCCCGAGGCAGGAAAACAGGTAACAAATCGGGTAACAATATCTGTCCAAACCAGTCCGAAACTGGCGGAATCTGCCTCGACCCCTCTGGCTCGTCCGTTGTCTGAAAACTCACCTTTTCGGCCGAATCCCAAAGTGATTCGACCAGAATCCGGCTGGCTGGGGCGGCAGGATTCGAACCTGCGCATGGCGGTACCAAAAACCGCTGCCTTACCGCTTGGCTACGCCCCAACGGCCGGTGCGAGCGCGCTCTATAGCGTTTCGCGAATGGTTGGCAAGGCGGCCCTAGAGGCGCGTCACCCAGCCGTGGGGGTCCGCCGCCCGGCCGCGCTGGATGTCGACCAGCTTTTCCTTCAGCATCGCCGTCACCTGTCCAGGGCCCCCGGCACCGATGGTGAAACTGCCCGCGCCGCGCGCCACCTTGCCCACCGGAGTCACCACCGCCGCGGTGCCGCAGGCGAAGCTTTCGGTGAGGCGACCGCTTTCCGCATCGGCCTGCCACTGGTCGATCGCATAGGGTTCCTCGCGCACCGTCAGGCCCGCATCGCGCGCCAGCGTCATGATCGCATCGCGCGTGATGCCGGGCAGGATGCTACCGGTCAGCGGCGGGGTGACGAGGCTGCCGTCCGCAAAGACGAAGAACATGTTCATCCCGCCCAGTTCCTCGATCCAGCGATGCTCGGCCGCGTCGAGGAAAACGACCTGGTCGTGCCCCTTGGCGATCGCCTGCTGCTGCGCGACGAGACTCGCGGCATAGTTGCCGCCACATTTGGCGGCGCCGGTGCCGCCCGGCGCGGCGCGCGTATAATCCTCCGACACCCAGAGCGAGACCGCCGGGGCGCCCGACTTGAAATAGTTGCCGACCGGCGAAGCGATGACGAGGAAATGATATTCGGCCGCCGGCTTGACGCCGAGGAACACCTCGCTCGCATACATGAAGGGACGCAGATAGAGCGCGCCGCCCTCCACCTGCGGGAACCAGTCGGCGTCGACGCGCACGATCTGCTTCACCGCCTCGATGAACAATTCCTCCGGCAGTTCGGCCATCGCCATGCGGCGCGCGCTGGCGTTGAAGCGCGCGGCGTTGGCCTCGACACGGAACAGCGCCATCGCCCCGTCGTCGAGCCGATAGGCCTTGAGCCCTTCGAATATTTCCTGCGCATAATGGAGTACCGCTGTCGCGGGGTCGAGCAGCAGCGGGCCGCGCGGCATCACCTGCGCATCGTGCCAGCCCTTTCCTTCCGCATAGCGGATCGACACCATATGGTCGGTGAAGACACGCCCGAACGCCGGGTCCGCGATCGCCGCCGCGCGGACATCCTGTGCCGTGGGATTGGGATGCGGCAGACGGGCAAAGGCGGGAGCGGACATGGATGACCTGTTCGTTGGGGGTGGATCGGTGCGCGCCTCTTGCCAAAGCAAGGGCGCAGGCGCAACGGGAGTCGCCATGGCCGAGGAAAATTTCCTGTCGCAAGTCCCCGCCGCTTCCGCTCTTTTCTTACGCGAGGAAGAAGTCCGCCGGGGCATCGAATATCTGTTTTTCGGCCACGCCGCGCTGTGGCGGACGATCGACGCGCGGCTGGCGGAAAACGGCCTGGGCCGCGCGCATTACCGGGCGCTCTATTTCATCGCGCGCCAGCCGGGGCTGACGATCTCCGACCTGCTCGCACTGCTCGGCATCACCAAGCAGTCATTGGGACGCGTGATCAAGGAGATGGAGGCGCGCGCGCTGCTGGCGACGCGGCCGGGCAACCGCGACCGGCGGCAGAAGGAATTGCGGCTGACCCCCGAGGGACGCCAGCTCGAAAGCGCGATCTTCTCGCAGCTCCGCGACGCGATGAGCCGCGCCTACACCCACGCGGGGCAGGCCGCGGTCACGGGGTTCTGGCAGGTCAACGAAGCGCTGCTGCCGCCGCGCGATCGCGGCCGGATCGCGAAACTGGGGACAGAGGCCTGACCCCGCAGCAGAACCGAAAAGCCTATTCCTCGCCGCGCGCCAGATCGGCGAGCTCGCGGCCGCGGTCGCGCGCCGCGCGCAGGACGTTGGTCATCAGCGCGACGAGCTGGCCATCCTCGTCGAGCACGTCGAGTCCCGCCTGCGTCGTGCCCCCCTTGCTCGCGACCTGCGCGACGAGGGCGCCGGGCTTTTCGCCGCTGGCGTCGAGCAGCGCGGTCGCGCCGCCGAAGGTTGCGGCCGCCAGTGTCAGCGAATCCTCGTTCGACAGGCCGAGCCGCTCGCCGGCGGCGGCATAGGCCTCGATCAGGCGAAAGACGAAGGCGGGGCCGCTGCCGGTGAAGGCGGTGATCAGGTCCATCGAAGAATCGTCGGCAAGCGTGACGACCTGGCCGAGCGCCGCCAGCATCGCCGTCAGCATGTCGCCGTCGGCATCGCCGCTGGTGGCGAGCGCCGACACGCCCGCGCCGATCCGCGCCGCGAGGTTGGGCAGGATGCGCGCCTGCGCCCGGGCGGCCGGAAAGCGCGCGGCGAGATCCGCGAGCGAGACGCCCGCCAGGATCGACAGGAGATGGGTATCGCCGGTCACGACCGGCGCCAGCGCGTCCGCGACCTCGCCAAGCTGCTGCGGCTTCATGCCGAGCATCACCCAGTCGGCGGCGCCGTCGGCCGCCTGCCAGTCGGCGAGCATCGCATGGAGCGCGACCCCGTCGCGGGGCTTCGCGGCCGGATCGACGACCGCGACGCGCGCGGGGTCGAGCCCCGCCGCCAGCCAGCGGTCGAGCATCGCCCCCGCCATGTTGCCACAACCGACCAGCAGCATCCGGCCGGAAAAATCCCGCAAAACCTTTGTCATGATCCTTGTCTCTCGTCCCTCAGCGGCAACTGCTCTCGGGCCCCGACAGCAGGTCGAGGCAGCTGCCGTCGACTTTGCTCATGTCGAGCGGCAGGCCGATCAGCGCGGCGAGCGTCGGCAGGATGTCCACCGTCATCACCGCATTGGGCTGCTCGAACCCGGCAAGCCCCTTGCGCCAGAAGAGCATGGGAACGCGCCGGTCGTAGTCCCAGACCGACCCGTGCGTCGCGACATAGCCGAGCCCCGATTCGGGGATCGGCGTCACGCGATCCTTGAGCACGACGATGAAATCGCCCGACCGCTGCGCATTGTAGGAGGCGCGTAGCTTGTCGAGCAGGCTCCAGGTGTCGGCGGCGCGCTTCGAAATCGGGCGCGACGCCAGTTCTTCGGCGGTCACGACCGCCTCGACCTGCGGATGCGCGCGATAGCGGGCGACGAGTTCGGCGAGCGCCGCCTTGCGCTGCGCCGGGGTCAGCGCCTTCGACAGATACATGTCGCCGAACGGACCGTCGGCGTGGAAGAGCGGCTGTGGCAGGCCCAGCTTCTCGGCCACCGCCTTGCCGATCGCCGCGGGGTCGAGCGTCCGCGCGACGCGTTCGGCGGCGGGCCAGCCGTTTTGGCGATTGCGCTCGGGCATGTCGTGCCCACCGTGATCGGCAGTCAGCGCGACCACATAATCGATGCCGGTCGCATCGAGCCGGGTGAAGAAATCGCCGAGTTCGCGGTCGAGCGCGAGCATCTGGAGGCACATCTCGCTGCCTTCGGTGCCGACGCCGTGACCGATATAGTCGGTCGCCGACAGGCCGAGGATCAGCAGGTCGGTCGCCTCGCCCTCGCCGAGCCTGCGCGCCTGCCGCAGCGCGGTCGCCGCCGCGAGCACCGCGCCATCGGCCTCGGGCGAGGCCATGAAACGACGGAAATCGCCGCCGTCGCGCGCCAGCCGGCCGGTGCCGACAGTGCCGCCCTTGTCGATCGGGATCGCGATGTCGTGCGCGGCGCAGTCGGCGGGCAGCGTCAGGCCGGGGCGCGATTGCGCGATCGCGGCAGCGATGGCCGTGCCCGCCTGCGTCGCGGTCGGCGACAGCGCCCGGCCGCGATAGCTGGTGAGTCCGGTCGGCGCGAGCCACATCAACTCGTCGGCCTGGCGCCCGCCCATCATGATCGCGGCACGGTCCTTGCCCGCGACCGAGACGACCTGCGCCCGCGGGTCGTGCGCCTTCATCAGGTCGCCGAGCGTCGGGACCATCAGATGATCGACCGACGGCGCATATTGGCCGCTGCGCGAACTCGTGCCCGGCACCGTCTCATCCTCGGCGCAATAGAGCCGCTTGTCCTCGCGCGCGGCCGACAGGTCGAAGAAATTATTGGCGACGATGCCGGTATGCGCGGGATGGTTGCCGGTCAGGATCGTCGAATGGCCGGGGCAGGTTTCGGTCGCGCCATGCGCCTGATAGCCCGACGGAAACACCACGCCCGAAGCGAGACGCGCGAGGCCGCCGGTAAAATGGCTGCGATACTGGGCGAACAGGTCGGCGGAGAACTGATCGACCGCGATCATCACGACCAGCTTGGGCGGCGGCGTCGCGGCGGTCACTTTCTGCACTGGGGGCGCCGCATCCTGAGCGAGGCCCGCACCGGCGCCGGCGACGCAGAGGGCGGCGGCAAGCGCGGTGGTCAGATGTTTCAGCGTCACGGGCCTTCTCCGTTGCGGGTGTCGGTGCGGGCTGTCCTCTCGGCGAAAGCCGCCTATATGGCAAGCCTTGAAAGGCGAACGGAAGCGGCATGGGCATGGAGCGTGCGCAAGACAGGTCGATGACGGCGGCGGGCCGCCGCGCGCTGGCGCTGCTCGCGCTCGCCCTGCTGACGCTACTCGTTCCCGGTCAGGTGCACGCTGCGACGCCGCATATCGCGGCAAAGCTGGCCGCCGAATCGCCCGCGCCTTTGCCCGGCGGATCGACGACCGTCGCGCTCGTCATGACTCCCGAGCCGGGCTGGCACGGCTATTGGTCGAACGGCGGCGACGCCGGGTTCGGCATGCAGGTCGAATGGAACCTCCCCGACGGGGTCACCGTCGCGCCCTTTCGCTATCCGGTTCCCGAGGCGCTGATCCTCTTCGGGATGATGAATCATGTCTATGAGCATCCCTACGCGCAGCTCGCCGACGTGCGGGTCGATCGCAGTGTCGCGCCGGGTTCCGACCTGACGCTGACCGGCATCGCCAACTGGCTGGCGTGCACCGACAAGATATGCGTTCCCGAAAAGGCAGTGATCTCGGTCGCGATGCGGGCCGGCGACGGCGCGGTCGCGCCCGCCGCGCGACGCCAGTTCGATGGCTGGCGCGCGCGGCTGCCGCAACCGCTCGACCGGCCGGGAAGGTGGGAACGCCGCGGCGATACGCTGCGCTTCGCCGTCCCGCTGCCCGCGGGCACCGTGCTCGATACCCCGCACCTTTTTCTCGCGACCCGCGACCTCGCCGACTATGCCGCGCCGCAGGCGTTCAGCCGCAACGGCGATCAGTTGATCGTCGAGACGCGCGCTCGCGGCGAGGCGACCGGCGTCGCCGAGGGGCTGCTCAAGCTCTCGGACGGACGCGGCCTGTCGCTGCGGTTCGAGCCGGGCACGGTCCCGGCCGCCGGCAAAGCGGTCGCGGCGGCGAGCCGGCCCGACGCCGCGCTGTTCTGGACCGCGCTCGCCGGGGCGATCCTCGGCGGATTGATCCTCAACCTGATGCCGTGCGTCTTCCCGATCCTCAGCCTGAAGGCGCTCAGCCTCGCACGGTCGGGCGGTGCGGCACGCGAGGCGAAGGTCGAAGCGCTTGCCTACACCGCCGGCGCGGTGGCGACCGCGCTGCTGCTCGGCGGCGCATTGCTGGCGCTGCGCGCCGCGGGCGAGCAGGTCGGCTGGGCTTTCCAGCTCCAGCATCCGGCCAGCATATTGGTCCTGCTCGTCCTCGCCTGCGCGATCACCCTCAACCTGCTTGGCCTTTACGCCTTGCCGTCGTTCGGCGGCGGACAGGCGCTCGCGGCACGCGGCGGGGCGGCGGGCGGCTTCTGGACCGGGGCGCTCGCCGCCTTCGTCGCGACGCCGTGCAGCGGCCCGCTGCTCGGGGCGGCGCTCGGCGCGACGCTCGTCCTGCCCGCCTGGGCGGCATTGCCTATCTTCGGCGGGCTCGGGCTCGGAATCGCCTTGCCCTTCCTCGCCGTCGGCTTCATCCCCGCGCTGCGGCGCCGCCTGCCCCGGCCGGGGCCGTGGATGGATCGCTTTCGCAGGTGGATGGCGCTGCCGATGGGCCTCACGGCGGTGGCGCTGGCATGGCTGCTGTGGCGTCAGGCGGGCGCGACGGGCCTCTTCGCGGCGCTGGGTGCCGTGGTGCTCGCCGGCGCCCTCGCTTTCGCCGCAGGCCGCGCGCAGCGGCATGGGCGTGCCGTCGCGCCGCTGTTCGCGCTGCTGCTGTTGCTCGTCCCGCTCGCATTGTGGACCAACCACGCCGCGCGCGCAGGGGGAACCGCGCCGACCGACGCCACCGCCTTTTCTCCCGACGCGCTCGTCAGGGCCCGCACCTCCGGCAAGCCGGTGTTCGTCTATTTCACTGCCGACTGGTGCCTGTCGTGCAAGGCGAACGAAGCGGGCGCGATCGAGCGCGAGGCGGTGCAGGCTGCGTTCGACAAAGCCGGGGTCACGACGCTCGTCGGCGACTGGACCAACGGCGACCCCATCATCACGCGCACCCTCGCCGAGCATGGACGCAACAGCGTGCCGCTCTACCTCTGGTATGCGCCGGGCGCCGCGCGGCCCGAGATCCTGCCGCAGATATTGACCCCCGGACTGCTGATCGGAAAGGCGCAGCGCCGGTGAGCAAGCAGCGCGCCGACCAGTTGCTCGTCGATCGCGGCCTCGCCGAAAGCCGGACGCGCGCGCAGGCGCTGATCCTCGCCGGGCTCGCCTTCGTCGGCGACCGCAAGATCGACAAGGCGGGGCAGCAGATCGCCGACGATGCCGAGATCAGCATCAAGGGGCGCGATCATCCATGGGTGTCGCGCGGCGGGATCAAGCTCGACCATGCGCTTGCGCATCTCGGCTGGGACGTGGCGGGCGCGGTCGCGATCGACGTGGGTTCGTCGACCGGCGGCTTCACCGATGTGCTGCTTTCGCGCGGCACGGCGCGCGTCCACGCGGTGGATTCGGGCACCAACCAGCTCGCATGGAAGCTGCGGCAGGACCCGCGCGTCATCGTCCACGAACAGACGAGCGCGCGCATCCTGACCGCCGACCATATCCCCGAGCCCATCGGTCTGGTCGTCTGCGACGCGAGCTTCATCGCCTTGTCGAAGGTTCTGCCGGTGCCGCTGTCGTTCACGGCCGAAGGGGCGCGGCTGGTCGCGCTGATCAAGCCGCAGTTCGAGGCGCAGCGGCACGAGGTCGGCAAGAAGGGCGTCGTGCGCGACCCCGCCGTCCATGCGCGCGTGTGCGCGGAGGTCCGCGCATGGATCGAGGAAAGCGGCTGGATCGTGCTCGACCTGATCCAGAGCCCGATTACCGGGCCAGAAGGCAATGTCGAATTTCTGGTCGCGGCGCAAAAGCGGAACGCTTGACGCTGGGCTCGCGAGTCGCGACACCGTTGTCACGCAGAATCGCGAAAAGGGACCAGCCGAGCATGAGCGAGATCGCCACACCGGGCCAGCTACGCCTCTCCTATTGGCGCTGGGCGATGATCACCGTCCCCGCGATCGTGCTGATCGGCAGCCTGATGGGCCTGCTTTCGAACAGCGGCTACGGCAATCGCTGGTTCGCGGCACTCGACCTGCCGTCCATCGTGCCGCCGGGCTGGGTGTTCGCGGTCGTCTGGCCGCTGCTCTACATCTGCCTCGGGCTGGCGCTGGCGATGGTCCTTCATGCGCGCGGCGCCAAAGGACGCGGCTTTGCGCTGCTGCTCTTCTTCGCCCAGCTCCTCGCCAATTTCGCCTGGTCGCCGCTGTTCTTCGCCGCGCATCAGGTGACAAGCGCGCTGTATCTGATCATCTTCATCCTGATGGTGACGCTTGCCACCGCCTTCGCCTTTGCATCGATCCGCAAGGCGGCGGCGTGGCTGCTCGTGCCCTATCTGCTGTGGCTCGCTTTCGCGAGCGTCCTCAATTTCCAGATCGACCAGCGCAACCCCGACGCCGAAGCCCTTGTCCCGCACGCGGCGAGCACCCAGATATAGGCGCGGCAAGGGGCCGACCCCGACGAAGGATAGAGTGATGCAGAGCGAGAACCGCATTTTCGACGATCTGGCCAAGATGATGAACGGCATCGCCGGCACGGTCGCCGGCGCCGGCCGCGAGGCCGAAGCCGCAATGCGCGAGCGCGCCAAGGAATGGATCGGCCGCATGGACTTCGTCAGCCGCGAGGAATTCGAGGCGGTGAAGGCGATGGCCGCGACGGCGCGCGCAGAGGCGGAGGCGCTGAAGGCGCGGCTCGATGCGCTGGAAGGTGCAGCGAAGCCGGCGGCGAAACCCAGAACCGCACCTAAAAAATAGGCGGCCGTCAAAGAAACTGCCGCTTCCTGTCTTCGTCATGCTGAACTTGATTCAGCATCCATTCTCGCGCCGCCCCCGATCGCGAGTGCCGAATGGACCTCGGATCCAGTCCGGGGTGACAAGGTGGTGCGGACTCGCCAGGTCAGCCATCACCCGCTAAAGGCGCTCCATGAGTGACGATATCTACGATGACGACGGCCAGGAAGCGGCGCCGATGGACATGCTCGCCTCCTATTTCGCCGCGCACGACTGGGCGCACGAGATGGTCGGCGAGGACGAGATCGTCGCGACCGCGCAGGGAAGCTGGACGACCTATGAGCTGCGCGCGGTGTGGCGTCCCGACGACGGTGTCATCCAGCTTCTCGCCTTCCCCGACATCCGCGTCGTCGAGGACAAACGCGCCGCCGCGCACGAAGCGCTGGCGCTGATCAACGAACAGCTCTGGCTCGGCCATTTCGAGCTGTGGTCGAACAGCGGCACGATCCTGTTTCGCCACGGCATGCTGCTGGGAAGCGACGCCGCGCTGTCGCTCGACCTCGCCGAAACGCTGGTCGAAAGCGCGATCGACGAATGCGAGCGCTTCTATCCGGTGTTCCAGTT
Organism: Sphingopyxis sp. MG; assembly: GCF_002953155.1. Taxonomy (NCBI): domain Bacteria; kingdom Pseudomonadati; phylum Pseudomonadota; class Alphaproteobacteria; order Sphingomonadales; family Sphingopyxidaceae; genus Sphingopyxis; species Sphingopyxis sp. MG. The sequence goes on along the minus strand of NZ_CP026381.1, from coordinate 325,211 downwards.
CGTGCTGTGGGGCGGCAAGACCCCGGCCGAGGCGCTCGCCGCCTCGCTCATCGAAACACGCGGAGAGGCATAGCGCCGCTCCGTTCGGACCGCTTCACCGTTTCTCGTAGCGCTTGAGCCCCGGGCCGAGGTCGTTGGCGCCGATCGCCAGCGGCTCGCCGCTCCAGTCGGCGACGAACGCCACGTTGCGACCGAGCCCTTCGGGCAGGCTGGCCCGATTGCCCTCGATCGACAGGCCGCGCGACGGATTGTCGCGCGCCTCGGCGGCGACCGCGATGATCGCCGAATAATTCTCCTTGTCGCGCCCCTGCACGAACAGATTGTCCGCGATGCGCCCCGTCGCGCCCGCCGGCAGGTCGATCATGTAATTGGTCGCCGTCCCCTGCGTGTCGTCGAAGCTGTTGTCCCGAATGTCGACCTGCCCCGCACGAACCTTCAGATAATGGCCGCCGGTGCCTTTTTCGAAGCGGCTGTGGGTCACCACGACGCGGCCGTAGGCGCCGGTATAGACGCTGTGCGCGCAGCTCAGCCCGCGGTCACAGCGGCCGAGCCGCGAAAAGGTCGAGCGCTCGATGGTCAGCGTCGACTGCGGGTCGTCGGCGGTGAGGATGCCCTCCTCGCTGCCACGGAACAGGCTGTTGACGATGGTCAGGTCACCCTGTTCGAGCCGGATTCCGGCGCCGTTGCCGTCGGGCACCCGCATGTTCTGAAAGACGATGCCGTCGACGCGCGCGCCGTCGCCGCGCAGCACCAGCGCCGCCTTGCCCTCGCATGTCACGCCGTCGAATATGCTGCGCCCCGGCTCGGCAGCGACGAAGGCGATATGTCCCGCCGTCTGAACCGCGCAATCGCGATGATAGCCGGGGGCGATGCGGATCGTCCCCTGCCCCTCGCCGATCGCGTCGACGGCCTGCTGCAACCGGCCGAAGGCGCGGCCGCTTTCAGCGATAACATAGGGCGCATCGCCCGATTGCGCGGGCAGCGGCATCGGGGCGAGGAGCAGTGGAAGGGCGAGCAGCGGCAACAGCGGCCGGCGGAGAAGCGTCTGGATCATGGCGCCGTCATAGCGATTTCGGCGCCGCGCGTCCTTCGCGAAGCTGGTTAACCCGCCACCTGTCCCTTTATCGGACAGGCGGCGGGCGATCGGTTTCAGTCGAGATTGGGGCGCAGCCAGCGGCGCGCGGTTTCGAGATCGACGCCGCGCCGTTCCGCATAATCGACCAGCTGGTCCTCGCCGACCCGCGCGACCCCGAAATAGCTCGCATCGGGATGCCCCAGATAGAAGCCCGAGACGGCCGAGGTCGGCAGCATCGCGAAATGGTCGGTCAGGATCGCGCCCGATGTGTTGCCGGCGTCGAGCAACTCGAACAGGATCGGCTTCAGGCTGTGGTCCGGACAGGCCGGATAGCCCGGCGCGGGGCGGATGCCGCGATATTCCTCCTTGATGATCGCCTCTGGCGTCAGCTGCTCACCCGGTGCATAGCCCCAGAGCACAGTGCGGACATGCGCGTGGAGCCGTTCGGCGAAGGCTTCGGCGAAGCGGTCGGCCAGCGCCTTGAGCAAGATGTCGTTGTAATCGTCATGCGCGGCCTTGAAGCGCGCAAGATGCGGCTCGATGCCGTGGATCGCGACCGAAAAGCCGCCGATCCAGTCGCCGTCAGGGCTGACGAAATCGGCGAGGCACATGTTGGGGCGCCCCTCGCGCTTGGCGATCTGCTGGCGCAGGAAGGGGATGCGGACGTGCCGTTCCTCTTCCTCGAGGTGGATGACGACGTCGTCGCCGTCGCGACGGCACGGCCACAGCCCCGCGACCCCGCGCGCGTGCAGCCAGCCTTCGCCGACGATCTTCGCAAGCATCGCCTGCGCGTCGGCAAAGAGACCGCGCGCGCTTTCCCCCACCACCGCGTCGTCGAGGATCGCGGGAAAGGTGCCCGCCAGTTCCCAGGCGCGGAAGAAGGGCGTCCAGTCGAACCATTCGACCAGTTCGGCCATGTCCCATTGGTCGAACGCATGCACGCCGGGCTGTTCGGGCGGGAAGGGCCGGATATGCTCGTCGACCGCGAAGCCGTTGGCGCGCGCATCCTCGATGGGGATCAGCGCGCTCTGCCCCTTGTTCGCGCGCACCTCGCGGATATGCGCATAATCCTCCTTATAGCCCTGCACATAGGCGTCGTAGCCGGTATCGCTGACCAGCGCCGTCGCGACGCCGACCGCGCGGCTCGCGTCGAGCACGTGCAGCACCGGTCCTTCATAGGCGGGGTCGATGCGCAGCGCGGTGTGCATGCGCGAGGTCGTCGCGCCGCCGATCAGCAGCGGCATCGTCATGCCGGCGCGCTGCATCTCTTCCGCCACGGTCACCATCTCGTCGAGCGAGGGGGTGATCAGGCCGGACAGGCCGATCATGTCGGCGTCATTCTCGTTCGCGGCCTGCAGGATGCTGCTCCACGGCACCATGACGCCCAAGTCGACGACCTCGAAGCCGTTGCACTGGAGCACCACGCCGACGATGTTCTTGCCGATGTCGTGGACGTCGCCCTTGACGGTCGCCATCACGATCCGGCCCTTGCCCTTGGCGCCTTCCTCCTTCTCGGCCTCGATGAAGGGCAGCAGGTGCGCGACCGCCTTCTTCATCACGCGCGCCGATTTCACGACCTGCGGCAGGAACATCTTGCCCGATCCGAACAGGTCGCCGACGACGTTCATCCCGTCCATCAGCGGCCCTTCGATCACCTCGATCGGCCGGTCCATCGCCAGCCGCATCTCTTCGGTATCGGCGACGATATGCGCGTCGATTCCCTTGACCAGCGCATGTTCGAGCCGCTTTTCGACCGGCCAGCCGCGCCATTCCTCGGCCGCCTTTTCCTGCGCCGCATCCTTGCCCTTGTAGCGTTCGGCGAGCGCGATCAGCCGTTCGGTCGGCGATTCGGCCTCGCCCTCCACCTTGCGGTTGAGGATCACGTCCTCGCAGGCGTTGCGAAGCTCCGGGTCGATCGTGTCGTAGACGTCGAGCTGCCCCGCGTTGACGATCGCCATGTCGAGCCCCGCCGGGATCGCATAATAGAGGAAGACGCTGTGCATCGCGCGGCGCACCGTCTCGTTGCCGCGAAAGCCGAACGACAGGTTGGACAGCCCGCCGGAAAAATGGGCGTGCGGGCAGCGCTGGCGGATGACCTTCACCGCCTCGATGAAATCGACGGCATAATTGTCATGCTCTTCGAGCCCCGTCGCGATGGCGAAGATATTGGGATCGAAGATGATGTCCTCGGGCGGGAAACCGATGCCGGTGAGCAGCTTGTAGGCGCGCTCGCAGATCTCGATCTTGCGTTCCCTGGTGTCGGCCTGCCCGACCTCGTCGAACGCCATGACGACCACCGCGGCGCCATAGGCCCGGCACAGCCTCGCCTGCGCGAGAAAAGGCTCCTCGCCCTCCTTCATGCTGATCGAGTTGACGATCGGCTTGCCGGGCACGCATTTGAGGCCCGCCTCTATGACGCTCCATTTCGACGAATCGATCATCACCGGCACGCGCGCGATGTCGGGCTCGGCGGCGATCAGCTTGAGGAAGGTCGTCATCGCCCGTTCGGCGTCGAGCAGCCCTTCGTCCATGTTGACGTCGATAACCTGCGCGCCATTTTCCACCTGCTGGCGCGCGACCTCTACCGCGGCGGTGAAATCGTCGGCGAGGATCAGCTTCTTGAACGCCGCCGATCCGGTGACGTTGGTGCGCTCGCCGATATTGACGAAGGACGAAGAGGAGAGGGTCTGGGTCATCGAAGGTCCCGAAAGGAAGAGAGGTCAGGCCGCGACGGGGCGGGCAAGGACGAGATCGTCGTAGAGCTTGCCCCCGACGTCGAACTGCCGGGTGCCGATGTCGGCAAAGCCCTGCTTGCGATAGAAGGCGAGCGCGCGGTGATTGCGCGCATAGACGCCAAGCAGCAGCCGGCGATAGCCCGCCGCCGCCTCGACCGCCCGCGCCATCAGTGCCGCGCCCAGCCCGGTGCCGTGAAAGCGCGACAGCGCATAGATGCGCTTGAGCTCGATATCGCCGTCCTGCGCCGCCGCGAGGCCCGGCGCGCCGACGAGGGCAAATCCGACGGGCGCACCGCCGGGACACGCCTCGGCCAGCCAGGCGCGGGCACCCGACGCCAGGGCGGATCGATAGGCCGTCTCGCCATGCTGTGCGGCGCAATGGCCGATGATCGCCGCGCCGTCGAGGATACCGGCGAAGGTTTCGAGAAAGGTCGCCGCGCCGATCAGTGCCAGCGCCGCGGCGTCATCGGCGCCAGCCTCGCGGATCGTCCATGCTTGTCCATCCTCCATCGGATCAGGCCGCCGCCATGGTGAAGGGTTCCAGCCCCGCGAGACGCGTGCGCACCGGCACTTCGGGAATATGGCGCGGCGCAAGGCCTTCGACCGCCTTTGCCATCGCGGCGATATGCGCGGGCGTCGATCCGCAGCAACCGCCGAGGATATTGACCTGCCCATGCTCTGCCCATTCGCGCACCAGCCCAGCGGTCGTTTCCGGCTGCTCGTCATATTCGCCGAGTTCGTTGGGCAGGCCGGCGTTCGGATAGACCATGACCAGCGTGTCGGCGAGATCGGACAGCACCCGAACATGCGGACGAAGCTGCGCCGCGCCGAAGCTGCAATTGAGCCCGACGGTCAGCGGCTTTGCATGGCGCACCGCGTACCAGAAAGCCTCGACCGTGTGGCCCGACAGGTTGCGCCCCGACAGGTCGGTCAGCGTCATCGAGATCATCAGCGGCAGTTCGCGCCCCAGCTTCGCCTCCGCCTCGAGCGTCGCGGCGATCCCCGCCTTGGCGTTGAGCGTGTCAAAGATCGTCTCAATCAGGATGAAATCGGCACCGCCCTCGGCCAGCGCGACCACCTGGTCGCAATAGACCGCCTTGAGCTCGTCGAAATCGATCTCGCGATAGCCGGGATTGTTGACGTCGGGCGACAGCGACAGCGTCTTGTTGGTCGGCCCGACGGCGCCCGCGACGAAGCGGCGGCGGCCGTCGCGCGCGGCAAATTTGTCGGCCGCCTCGCGTCCCAGTCGGGCGCTTTCATGGTTGATGTCGGCGACCAGATGCTCGGCGCCATAATCGGCCTGGCTGATGCGGTTGGCGCTGAAGGTGTTGGTCGACACGATGTCCGACCCCGCCGCCAGATAGGCTTCGCCGATCGCCGCGACGACGTCGGGGCGGGTCAGCGCGAGAATATCGTTATTGCCCTTCTGGTCGCGGCCGAGGCCGAGCGTGCCGGCATAGTCGGCCTCTGTCAGCTTGCGGAGCTGGATCTGCGTTCCCCAGCCGCCGTCGGTGAGCAGGATGCGGCTGCGGGCCGCCTGCTGCAGGGCTTCGCGCGCGCTGGTCATCGATGATCCTTCCTTGCCATGCGATTCATGCGGCCTTCTCCGCCGCGGGCGCTGCCGGCGGGCGCAGGCCCAGCAGGTGGCAGATGGCGTAGCTGAGCTCCGCCCGGTTGAGCGTGTAGAAATGGAAGTCGCGCACGCCGCCGGCATAGAGGCGGCGGCAGAGTTCGGCGGCGATCGTCGCGGCGACGAGCTGGCGCGCCGAAGGCAGGTCGTCGAGCCCCTCGAACAGCGAGACCATCCACGCCGGGATCGCCGCGCCGCACATGTCGGCCATGCGCCGGGTCTGCGACACGTTCGACACCGGCAGGATGCCGGGAACGATCGGCGCATCGATCCCCGCCGCCGCCGCCGCGTCGCGGAAGCGCAGGAAGGCCTCCGGCGAGAAGAAGAATTGCGTGATCGCGCGCGTCGCGCCGGCGTCGAGCTTGCGCTTGAGATTGTCGAGGTCGGTTTGCGCGCAATCGGCGTCGGGATGCACCTCGGGATAGGCGGCGACCGAAATGTCGAAGGGCGCGACGGCCTTCAGCCCCGCGACCAGCTCGGCGGCATTGGCATAGCCCTGCGCATGGGCACGATAGGGCGCGCCGCCCGGCACATCGCCGCGCAGCGCGACGATGTGGCGCACGCCCGCCTCCCAATAGGCGCGCGCGACCGCGTCGATTTCCTCGCGCGAGGCCTCGACGCAGGTCAGGTGCGCCGCAGGCGGCACCGCGCTTTCCGCCGCGATGCGCGCGACGGTGGCGTGGGTGCGTTCGCGCGTCGAGCCGCCCGCGCCATAGGTGACCGAAACGAAGCGCGGCCCGAGCGGTTCGAGCGTGCGGAACGTGTCCCAGAGCTGCGCCTCCATCTTCTCCGTCTTCGGCGGGAAGAATTCGAAGCTGACGCCGATGTCGCCGTCGAGATTGGCGAACAACGGCGACGCCGCGGCGCGCCTGGCCTCCGCCAGCGAATTGAGGTTCGATGTCATGCGGCAAGTTTCCTGGTCTGCCCGCCTTCGCTGGCGGGGGTCTGATCTTCATCGCTGCGACGGCGCCCGAGCCACAGTTTCACTGCAAGCTCGCCGCCCTCGAGCGTCTGGCCGCTTTCGAGCAGCAAGCCGGCGGAGGCGAACCAGCCGCGGATCTGGGCATCCGAAAAGCCGAGACGGGCGTGCGCCGCAAGCATGCGCAGTTCCTCATCCTCGTGCGGTGCGAAATCGACGACGAGGAGATGCCCGCCGCCGCGCAGCACCCTTGCCGCCTCCGCGATCACGCGGTCGGGTTCGTGTGCGAAATGCAGCGCCTGATGGATGACGATGCTGTCGATGCTCGCATCGTCCATCGGCAGCGCCAGGAAATCGCCCTGCACCAGGTCGATCGGGACCGGCTGATCGGCCAGCTTGGCGCGCGCGAGCCGCAGCATTTCCGGGCTGCGGTCGAGCGCGGTGATACGCCGCGCGGTCGGCGCGAAAATCTCTGCCATCCGGCCAGTGCCCGTTCCGATGTCGAGCAGATGACCGAGCCGGCGCCCCGCCACCATCGCCAGCATCGCGGATTCCACCTCGCTCTCTGCGACGTGGCGGGAGCGGATCGCATCCCATTCGGCGGCATGCTCGGCGAAATAGCGCGCGGCGGCGGCCGCGCGGTCGTTGCGGATGGCGGCAAGGCGTCGGGCATCATAAGCGATCACCCGGCCCTCGCGCGCCGAGAAGGGCCATTTCTCGACCTGATCGATCATCGTCCGGATCGGCCCGTCCTGCACGATGCGCAGGAACACCCAGCTTCCCTCGCGCCGCCGCTCGACGATGCCGGCCTCGGCCAGGATGCGGACGTGCCGCGACACGCGCGGCTGGCTCTGATCGAGGACGATCGCCAGCTCCCCGATCGCCAGTTCCATCTCGCGCAGCAACGCCACGACTCGTAACCGGGTCGGGTCGGCAAGGGCACGGAAAATGTCGAGCAGCTCGGCCATGAGAAGGTGATATAAAGAATTCTTTATATCCAGTCAACCGGCCGAAAGCGCCCTGTTTCCGGGGCTTGCAGCGGCGGTATCGGGCTCGACTCGTCGATTTGAGCGCCGCCGCAACCAAAAAGTCCGTTGCACCGTTTTGGCCGAAATTGTAGCTCTGTCGGCGATTGGCAATGTGCCGGATCGAATTGTTCGCATCCGAATGCCGGTCAATCAGTTCAATCGAGAGGGGTATTCCCAAATGAAGAAGTCGATCACTCTGTCGCTCGTCCTTGCCACCTCGCTGGGCCTCGCTGCCTGCGGTGAAAAGGCTGCCGACGAAGCAGCTCCGGCCGCCGAAGACACCGCGACCGTCGAGGGCGCGGCGGACGGCGCGATGGAAGCGGCCGAAGGCGCCGCCGATGCGACCGCCGCTGCGGCCGACGCGACCGCGAATGCTGCCGGCGACGCCGCCGCTGCCGCGAACACGGCTGCCGACAAGGCGAGCGAAGCTGCCGACGCCGCCAAGGAAGCGACCGACGCTGCCAAGGGCGCGATGGAAGAAGCCAAGAAGTAATCGCTTCCTGGCATTCGACCAGTTGAAAAAGGGGTCGTCGGCACGCGCTGGCGGCCCCTTTTCACATGGTTGCCCCGGACCAGCGGACCGGCATCGCTCGCCGGTTGCCAAGGGCTTCATCCACCGCTAATTCTTCGCGCAGTGGTCGCGGGCCGGCCACCGCCCATTCGAAAGGAATTTCTATGCGCAAGATCATTATCGCCTCGATGGCCGCAGCGGCGTTCAGCCTCGCCGCCTGCTCGGAAAAGGCGCAGGACGAAACCGCCGAAGCGGGCGCCGCCGTCGCTGACGATGCCGCGGCTGCGGGCGATGCCGTGGCCGAGGGCGCCTCTGACGCCGCCGACGCGACCGCCGATGCCGCCAAGGACGCCGGTGCGGCGGTCGAGGGCGCGGCCAAGGATGCCGGCAATGCGGTCGAAGGCACGGTGAACGCCGCCGGCGACGCCGCCAAGGCCGCGGGCGACAAGATCGCCGCGGAAACCAAGAAGGCCGAAGCCAACGACAAGAAGTAAGTCGCTGGCGGGCTTTCGCCTTGCTATGAAGGGGCTCCATTCCATGAGGATGGGGCCCTTTTTCGTGGGAGAGGCGACATGATCCATCGCGTTGCGATCATCGCGGCGCTCGTGCTGCTCCTCGCCGCGGGATGCAGCCGCACCGACAACGAGCCCGGCCCCGGCGGCGTCACCGTCAGCGAAGCAAAGGCGCTCGACGACGCAGCCGAGATGCTCGAAAGCCGCGACGGCGCGGCGGACGCGGATACGGACGCCGGACGGTAGCACCCGCCTCCCGCAACGCCCTTTCCACCGCGGCCGCCCCGTCCTATGCTGCCGCTGCTCCGCGACTGGCGCTGAAGATGGAGTCCCATCGGGAAGCGGGGTCCGGCCGATGGCCGGCACGAGCCGCGCGCCTGGGTGATCCATTGCATGGCGAGGAGCATCCGCGTGACCGAAACCACCGCCCCCGAAAACACCCCCCAAACCACCATCGTCTTCCTTCTCTTTCCGGGCATCACCCAGCTCGACTTCACCGCGCCCGCGCAGGCGTTGAGCCGGATGCCCGGCGCGGTGCTGGCCGGTGCGGCGGCAAGCCGCGCGCCGATCGCCACCGACAGCGGCTTTTCGATCATCCCGACGCATGATTTCGCGGACTGTCCGCAGGCCGACATCCTGTGCGTGCCGGGCGGTCATGGCGTCGCCGCGGCGCTGGGCGATGCGGCGACGATCGCCTTCATCGAACGGCATGCCGCGGGCGCCCAATGGGTGACGAGCGTGTGCACCGGCGCTTTCCTGCTCGGCCGCGCCGGCCTGTTGCAGGGGCAGCGCGCGACGACGCACTGGGCCTATGCTCATCTGCTGCCGCTGGTCGGCGCGGAGGCGGTGAAAGCGCGCGTCGTCGAGGACGGCCGCGTCGTCACCAGCGGCGGCGTGACCTCCGGCCTCGATTTCGCGCTGACGCTGATCGGTCGCCTGCGCGGTCCCGTGGTCGCGCAGGCGATCCAGCTGGCGATCGAATACGACCCCGCGCCACCCTTTGCCGGCGGCCACCCCGACCGTGCGCCGCAGGCGGTGACGGCGGGGCTGAAGGCGCGCGTCTACGACGCGGCCGCCGCCCACATGGAAGCGGCGCTGCGGGCATGAAAAAGGGGCCGGAGGATCGCTCCCCCGGCCCCGATTTTCCAGCATATGCCGGCTGGGATGCGGGACTTAGAAGTCCATGCCGCCCATGCCGCCCATGCCGCCGCCGCCCATCGGCATCGCCGGCTTGTCTTCGGGCAGTTCGCTGACCGCCGCTTCGGTGGTGATCAGCAGGCCGGCAACCGACGCCGCATCCTGAAGCGCGGTGCGCACGACCTTGGTCGGGTCGATGACGCCGGCGGCCTTCAGATTCTCATAGGTGTCGGTCGCGGCGTTGAAGCCCTGATCGACATTGTCTTCGCGCAGCAGGTTGCCCGCGACGACCGCGCCGTCGTGGCCGGCGTTGGCCGCGATCTGGCGCAGCGGCGCTTCGATCGCCTTGCGGACGATGTCGATGCCGCGCGTCTGGTCGTCGTTGACGCCCTTCAGCCCGTCGAGCACCTTGGTCGCATAGAGCAGCGCGGTGCCGCCGCCCGAGACGATACCTTCCTCGACCGCGGCGCGGGTCGCGTGCAGCGCGTCGTCGACGCGGTCCTTGCGCTCCTTCACCTCGACCTCGGTCGCGCCGCCGACCTTGATAACCGCAACGCCGCCGGCGAGCTTCGCCAGACGTTCCTGCAGCTTTTCACGGTCGTAGTCGCTGGTCGTGGTCTCGATCTGGGCGCGGATCTGCTCGACGCGGGCCTTGATCGCATCGGCTTCGCCGGCGCCGTCGACGATGGTCGTGTTGTCCTTGTCGATGGTGACGCGCTTCGCCTGGCCCAGCATGTTCAGCGTGACCGATTCGAGCTTGATGCCCAGGTCTTCGCTGATCATCTCACCCTGCGTCAGGATCGCGATGTCCTGCAGCATCGCCTTGCGGCGATCGCCGAAGCCCGGCGCCTTGACCGCCGCGACCTTCAGGCCGCCGCGCAGACGGTTGACGACGAGGGTCGCCAGCGCTTCGCCTTCGATGTCCTCGGCGATGATCAGCAGCGGACGGCCCGACTGCACGACCGCTTCGAGGATCGGCAGCATCGACTGGAGGTTCGACAGCTTCTTTTCGAAGATCAGGATGTACGGATCGGCGAGTTCGACCGTCATCTTTTCAGGGTTGGTGATGAAATAGGGGCTCAGATAGCCGCGGTCGAACTGCATGCCCTCGACGACGTCGAGTTCGAATTCGAGGCCCTTGGCTTCCTCGACGGTGATGACGCCTTCCTTGCCAACCTTCTCCATCGCCTCGGCGATCTTCTCGCCGACTTCGGTGTCACCGTTGGCCGAGATGATGCCGACCTGCGCGATTTCCGACGAGCCAGACACCGGAGTCGAGCGGGCGGCGAGATCCTCGACCACCTTGCCGACGGCGAGGTCGATGCCGCGCTTGAGGTCCATCGGGTTCATGCCCGCGGCGACCGACTTCATGCCTTCGCGGACGATCGCCTGCGCCAGCACGGTCGCGGTGGTGGTGCCGTCACCGGCCTTGTCGTTCGCCTTGCTGGCGACCTCGCGCAGCATCTGCGCGCCCATGTTCTCGAACTTGTCCTTGAGCTCGATTTCCTTGGCGACGCTGACGCCGTCCTTGGTGATGCGGGGAGCGCCGAAGCTCTTGTCGATCACGACATGCCGGCCCTTGGGGCCCAGCGTGACCTTGACGGCGTCGGCGAGGATGTCGACGCCCTTGAGGATCCGCTCGCGCGCGTCGCGCGAAAATTTAACGTCCTTGGCAGCCATTGGCTCGTTCCTTTCAAAGGCGCAGGAAACTGCGCAACTTCACTCTCAATTCGATGGACGGACTCAGGCGAGAATGCCGAGGATGTCCGATTCCTTCATGATCAGCAGCTCTTCGCCGTCGACCTTGATCTCGGTGCCCGACCACTTGCCGAACAGGATGCGGTCGCCGGCCTTGACGTCGAGCGCGATGCGGTCGCCGTCCTCGTCGCGGGCGCCCTCGCCGACGGCGACGATCTCGCCTTCCTGCGGCTTTTCCTTGGCGGTGTCGGGGATGATGATGCCGCCGGCCGTCTTTTCCTCGGCTTCGATACGGCGGACGAGCACACGATCGTGCAGCGGACGAAATTGCATGGATATCCCTCCAGAGGTGCAAATGATGTCACTTAGCACTCACACCAGGCGAGTGCTAACAGGCGGGCATATGGGTCGCACCCCGTGGGGCGTCAAGCGGAGTCCAACGAAAATTTTACGTCTGCTCGGCTAGAGCATCCAGATGGGGGGCGAAGTTCCAGTCATCAAGGAGGCGGAGGCCGTCGATCTGCGCGCCTTGCGCGAGCGGGGACAACTGCTGCGCGGGGAGTTTCTGGACGCCTTCGCCAAGCTTGAAGCCGCCGTGATGGATTATATTGTCCGGCTTGAGTTGAAGGCCGCGCCCGGCACCCCCCTCACTCAAAAGCTGACCCGCCTTTCAGGAGCGAAAGACCACTTCGTCCATCCGAAAAAGCTGGAAGAGCGAATCAAGGCGATCACGCTTCTCAACGACAAGCGAACCGACCTCGTCCATGCTGTATTGACCGTGATCGTGCGATATGACGGCAGCAAAGCCATCGAAAACTGGTTCGGGTTCCAGAATGCTTGCCACACGGACAAGAAGCTTCGAATTCTAACGGTCGAGGAAATGAAGGACATGGTTCGAGAAGCGAAGCAACTCTCCAGCCAGTTCAGCCACCAGCAACTTAAGGAAGCAGCCCCAGCCGCGCCCGCATCCGCCAGCGCATGAGCAGCAGCGCGGCGACGACGACCAGTCCGACCGCGAGGCCGATCCAGATGCCGACGCCCGCCATCGGGGTCCAGAAGCCGAGGTAGATCGCGGTGCCATAGCCCGCGATCCAATAGCCGCACACCGCGATCAGCATCGGGATGCGCGTGTCCTGCAATCCGCGCAGCACCCCCGCGGCGACCGTCTGCGCCCCGTCGAACAGCTGAAAAGCGGCGGCGATGACGAGGAACTGCATCGCGAAACCGACGAGCGCGGCGTTCTTCGTATCGCCCACATCGACATAGAGCGACAGCACCGTCGCCGGATAGAGCCACATGCCGAGCGCGGTCAGCACCATGAAGCCGATGCCGAGCCACAGCGAGGCGCGGCCGGCGAGCGCGATGGCGCGGCGGTCGCGCGCGCCATAGGCGAGCCCGACGCGGATCGTCGCCGCCTGCGCGACGCCGAACGGAATCTGGAAAGCGAGCGCCGCGATCTGGAGCGCGATCGTATGCCCGGCCAGCTGCGCCTCGCCGATCCGGCCCATCAGGAAGGCGGCGCCGGTGAACAGCCCCGCCTCGGCAAGGATGGTCAGCCCGATCGGGGTGCCGATGCGGACGGTCTCGACGAAGCGGCTCCATTCGCTGCGCCACCAGTTGCCGAACAGATGATAGCGCCGCAGCCGCCGGTCGCTCTGGATCACCACGACATAGGCGATCAGCATCGCGGTGCTGGTCAGCACGCTCGACAGCGCCGAGCCGTGGAGGCCGAGCGCGGGCAGGCCGAGGTGGCCGAACACCAGTGTCCAGTTGCCGAGCGCGTTGACGAACAGCGCGAGGAAGGTGATCGCGGTCGCGATCGTCGGCCGCCCGAGCGCCGAGACGAAGATGCGCAGCACGCTCGCCGCGATCATCGGCGCCATCCCCCACATCAGGATCAGCAGGAAAGCGGCGGCGCGATGGGTCAATTCGGGGTCCTGCCCGGTCGCGCGCATGATCGGCCCGCCGGCGGCGCACACGCCCATGAAGACGAGCGAGACGAGCAGGCTGAGCCACAGCGCCATGCGCACGGTGCGCCGCACCTCGCGCACGCTGTGCTTGCGCCGGCCGAGTTCGGCGGCGATCAGCGGTGCCGCGGCGCCGACCAGCCCGGTGCCCGTCCACAGCAGAAGGCCGAAGATCGCGACGCCGAGCGACGAGGCGGCGAGCGCCGTGTCGCCGAGCCTTGCGACGAAGATCACGTCGATCGCATGGACGAGCATCTGGAGCAGGTTCGCGGCGGCCAGGGGCCAGGCGAGCGCCAGTGTTTCGCGGAATTCGACGCGGAATGTCCGCGGCGGTTCCGCGGTCAGGGGGTGGGCCTGATCGAGCATGGCCGGCCCGGATAAGCGCGGGGTTCCAGCGGTTCAATAGCGACGGGGCGAGGCGTGCGGTTTGACGAGCGGGGGTGATAAAAAGGCCACAGCCGTTCCCTTCACCCCGGATTTATTCCATCCACATTGCCGTCATCTCGACCGCGAAGGCGAGGAAGGTCAGCGTCAGCCCCACCACGAACAACCGATAGGCATAGGCCAGATAGCGATATTTGCGCCGCGCGAGCACGACGCCATTCTGCCAGGTGTCGCGCAGCATCACCTCGTAGAGGTCCTCTTCAGTGCGCAGGCGCGCCTTGATCGCGGCGATGAACTCATCCTCCCCCATCTGCGCGAAATGGCCGAAGAAGAGGAGATTGCCGCGATCTTCGCCGTCGCGCGCGGCCGGCGGCGCCTTGCCGACGCGCGGCAGCACGGCGGAGATGGCGAGCAGCGCCGACAGGAAGGAAAAGGTCGCGAGGATCGCGAGCGGCGTCGTCAGCGCCCCCGCCCCGGCGCGCGCCTGTCCGATCGCGAGGGTGAAGACGACGAAGGTCGCGCCCATCAGGATCGACGCCTTCTGATCGGCCATCTGCGACAATTGCATCGTGATCTGCTGATTGGTGCGGACGAGATGGACCGCATTGGGCGGAAAGCCGGTCGCGGGCGGCGGCTCCACGCGTTCCGGCGCCTTTTTCGGCCGCTTCTCCGGTTCCTTGCTCATAGGCCATCCCCGATCATCGAACCGCACCAGCGATGGCATGCCGGGCGTCGATCGGCAAGATGCTGCCCGATTGCCGCCGCAATCGCTTGCCAAGGAACCATGGTCGCGGCATGTCCGCGCGATATTTCCACTTTTGGGACGCACCGAAATGAGCACCGCGCTGCGCGAGACGATTCACGGCCTGATCGAGCCGTTCAACAAGAAGGGCGTCGAACTGACCGACGCCACGACCTTTGCCGGCGACCTCGAATGGGACAGCCTGACCGTCATGGATTTCGTCGCCGAGGTCGAGGACAGTTTCGACATCATCATCAGCATGAACATGCAGGCGGAAATCGAGAATGTCGGCCAGTTGATCGCCGCGGTGGAGAAACTGCAGGGCTGACCTCTCTCGTTCCGTTCGTGTCGAGCGAAGTCGAGACACCCATCAGGAAAGTGCGAGGCCGAGGGGCATTTCGACTTCGCTCGATGCGAACGGATTTTGGAAGCATCATATGACCGATCTTTTCTCGAAATTCGACCCGCTGATCGAGCAGCGCGCGGCGCTGCTGTCGACCGGCGTCACCGATCCGTTCAGTCTGGTGATGGAAAAGGTGCTCTCGCCCACCGTCGCGATCTGCAACGGGCGCGAGACGATCCTGCTCGGCACCTACAATTATATGGGCATGACCTTCGACGAGGACGTCATCGCCGCGGGCAAGGACGCGCTCGACAAATTCGGCAGCGGCACGACCGGCAGCCGTGTCCTCAACGGCACCTATCAGGGGCACCGGGAGGTCGAGGAGGCGCTGAAGGACTTCTACGCCATGGATCATGCCATGGTGTTCTCGACCGGCTATCAGGCGAACCTCGGCATCATCTCGACGATCGCCGGCAAGGGCGACTACATCATCCTCGACATCGACAGTCACGCCTCGATCTACGACGGCTGCAAGATGGGCGATGCGGAGATCGTCGCTTTTCGCCACAACGACATCGAAGCGCTGGAAAAGCGGCTGAAGCGCCTGCCGCCCGAGGCGGGCAAGCTCGTCGTGCTGGAGGGCGTCTATTCGATGCTCGGCGATGTCGCGCCGCTGAAGGAGATGATCCGCATCGCCAAGGAGAATGGCGCGATGGTGCTGGTCGACGAGGCGCATTCGATGGGCTTCATCGGCGAGCACGGCCGCGGCGTCGCCGAGGCGCAGGGGGTGATCGACGACGTCGATTTCATCATCGGCACCTTTTCGAAGAGCGTCGGCACCGTCGGCGGCTTCTGCGTGTCGAACCATCCGAAGTTCGAAATCCTGCGGCTCGTCTGCCGCCCCTATGTCTTCACCGCCTCGCTGCCGCCGAGCGTCGTCGCGACCGCCGCGACGAGCATCCGCAAGCTGATGCACGGATCGAACAAGCGCGCGCATCTGTGGGAAAATTCGAAGGCGCTGCACAAAGGGCTGCGCGATCTGGGCTTCACGCTCGGCACCGACGAGCCGCAGTCGGCGATCATCGCCGTCATCATGCCCGATCTCGAAAGGGGCGCGATGATGTGGGAAGCGCTGCTCGAGGAAGGGCTTTACGTCAACCTCGCGCGCCCGCCGGCGACCCCCGCGGGCATGACGCTGCTGCGCTGTTCGCTGTGCGCCGAGCATTCGGCCGACCAGGTCGGCGAGATCCTCGGCCGCTTCGAGCGCGCGGGCAAGCGCACCGGCATTATCGGCTGAAACGAGCCTGCGCGCCGACCAGCGGATTCCTTTTCGGGGCGAACCGAGCATCGCGCCGCGTCCCGGGCGCTTCGCCGCTTTGCCCAGCCGCCGAATGCCGGTAAACAGGCGCGGTGTTCGAGCGGGATGGCGACAGTGAAAGCGAAAGCCGCCGGGAGCGCGTGCGCTTCTGGCTGACGGTCGGCGTCGGCACGATCCTGGTCGGGGTCGTCGCGGCGCTCGTGCTGCTGCTGATGCGCGCCAACGACAATTACGATCGGTCGCTCGGCTATCAGGCGCACAGCCTGGAGATGATCCAGCAGACGCGCAGCCTCGACGCCGCGCTCGCCCGCGCCGAATCCGCTCTCGGCCGCTTCGCGGTCGGGCTGCAGAAAGAGGACGGGCGCATCTATCAGCAGCAATGGGGCCTCGCGCAGCAATATCTGGCGCTGCTCCGGCGCAACGTGCGCGACAATCCCAAGCAGGCCGAACTGGTGCAGCAGCTGACCGCCGAACTCGCCCAGCGCGGCACGCAACTCGGGGACGCCGCGCTCAGTGCCAATTATCGCCAGACGGTCGCGGCGATCTCCAAATATAATGCGGCGGGGCACGACCCGGCGCTCGGCCGCATCGACAAGCTGCTCACCGAGCTGATCCGCAACGAGCGCACGCTGCTCAGCGAGCGCAACCGCATCGCCGCCTCCGACCGCGCGAGCCTGAACCAGGCGATCCTGCTCTTCTCGCTGCTCGGCGCGCTCGCGGCGGTGATCGCCATCGCGGCGAGCTTCTCGCTCGTGCGAGCGGAAAGCGAGCGGCGCATGGCGCGGCGCGAGCAACTCGCCGAGAGCGACCGCGCGATGCTGCTCGAAGCCGCGGTCGAGGAACGGACCGCCGAACTGGCGAAAGCCAACGAGGCGCTGCGCGGCGAGATGGTCGAGCGCGAAGCGGCCGAGGCGCAATTGCGGCAGGCGCAGAAGATGGAGGCCGTGGGTCAGCTCACCGGCGGGATCGCGCATGATTTCAACAATATGCTCGCGGTCGTCGTCGGCGGGCTCGAACTGGCCCAGCGCTGGCTGTCGGAAGCGCCCGACAAGGCGCAGCGCCACCTCGGCAACGCGCTCGACGGCGCCAACCGCGCCGCCGACCTGACGCGGCGGCTGCTCGCCTTTGCTCGGTCGGAGCCCGCCCGTCCCGAATTCACCCCCGTGGACGAATGCATCGCGAGCTTCGCCGAACTGATCGAACGCACGATCGGCGACCGGATCGCGCTGTCGCTCGACCTCGGCGCGGAAGGGCTCGCCTGCCGGCTCGACCGGCAGCAGTTCGAGAATGCGCTGCTCAATCTCGCGGTCAACGCGCGCGACGCCATGGGCGGTCACGGCACGCTCGTCATCCGCACGCTGCGCGACGAAAGGGCCGAAACCGCGGCGCTCGCGGTGCAGGTGATCGACAGCGGCTGCGGCATGGCGCCCGAGGTGATCGAACGCGTGTTCGACCCCTTCTACACCACCAAGCCCGCCGGGCAGGGCACCGGGCTGGGCATGACGCAGGTCTTCGCCTTCTGCCGCCAGTCGGGGGGCGAGGTGCAGATCGCCTCGACCGTCGGCGAGGGGACGAGCGTCGCGATGCTGCTGCCGGTCGCGCGGCCCGGTGAAACCGACGCGGCGGTGGCGGACGGCGGCAAGGCTCTTTCCGACGCACCGTCCCACGCGCTCGACATATTGGTGGTCGAGGACGACCGGCGCGTTCTGGCCGCGACGGTCGATGCGGTCGAGGAACTGGGCCACCGCGCGGTCGCCTGCAACGATCCGCTGAAGGCCGAGGCGCTGGTCGCGGCCAACGGCGGGTTCGACCTGATCCTGTCCGACGTGCTGATGCCCGAACTCACCGGGCCGGAAATGGTGGAACGGCTCAAGGCGCGCTGGCCCGACCTGTCGGTGCTGTTCGTCACCGGTTACGCCGGCGACGCAAGCGAGATCGCGAGCTTCGGCGACCACGACGTGCTGCGCAAGCCCTTCACCCTCGCCGCGCTCGACCAGGCGATCCGCCGCTGCCGCGACGTCCCCGCGCCCGAGCCGGGCGCGGCGACGCTCGCGCGCGCGACCTCGTCCTAGACTCTGATGACTTTAGATTGACCCACTTCGTCATTGCGAGCGGAGCGAAGCAATCCAGAGCGGTTTGCGCACACTCTGGATTGCCGCGTCGCTTCGCTCCTCGCAATGACGATTCCAACTCATGTCATCATGTTCTAGCGGATCGCGCCGCTCCGCATCAGGCGCGGGACCAGCGTCAGCGCGGCGAGCAGCGGCCAGCGGCGCTGCCAGGGCTTGATCTCGATCTTCGTGCCCGCGTGGCGATTGATCTTCCACGCCAGATAGTCGATCCCGCCGGCATAGGTCAGGCTGGCCTTGGCGAGCCGCACGATGCTGAGCGCCTTGCCCTCGATGCGGCGGCGCGTCCAGCCGCCGCTCGGCGCACCCACCGGGATGGCCGCGGCGGCGGCCTCGCCGAAATCGCGGTAGCGGTCGGGATCGGCGTCGACCACCGACTGCGCGCGGCTCGCCCGCTCGGCACGCAGCTCGACCGAATAGGTGAGCGAAAAGGCGCGGCGCCACCAGTCGAGGATCGATTCGCCGCCGAGGCGTCCGGCCGCCGCGAGCAGCGTCGGCGCCGCGCGCGCCACCACCGCCGCCGCCTTGTCGCGCGCGGTGTCGTCGACCGCCCAGACGAGCCGCGACGGCTGCGCGAAGCGCGCCCAGACCGACACGTTGCGCGTCTCCGGCCCGTTCAGCCGGTGGAAGTCGCTTTCGCTGAGCACCGCATATTTGGCCATCAGCCCGCCCGCCTGAAAGGGAAAGACGTTCGGCGGGATCAGGCGGTTGGCGAACGCCATCCAGCGTTTCGGATAGGCATCGCCATAGTCGGAGACGATCAGGTAGAAATCGAGCATCAGCCCGTCGAGCTGCGTCTCGCGCAGACAGCTCCCATAGAAGAGCACCGCGCGTGCGCTGCCCGGATATCGGGCCGCGATCGCCGCCGCCATCGCCGCGACGCGCGGATCGACGGGGAGCGCCAATTCTTCGCGGACGAGGCTGGCGATGTCGCGCACGGGCCGACGCTCAGGCTGCGAGACGCAGGAAGGGCACCGGCTGGGTCGAGGTCAGGATGATCGGCCGGCCGCCCGAGGTCTCGAAAATCTCGCCGTCGAGGATGACGTTCGAACGCTCGCCCTCGATATGGATTTCGTCGCCCTGCTGGAAATGCACGCCTTCGAGCGGCTTCTGCCCCAGCGTGCCGCGCCAGGCCGCGCCGAGCATGCGGAACAGCGCGCCGACGCTGCTGTCGGTCGCGAGCAGCTTCATATGGCCGTTGGTCCCATGGGCATCGCTGGTGCGGATGCTGAGCAGCAGCTTTTCCAGCGTCGTGATGATCAGCAGCGAGAATTTGCCCTTGAACTCGCCCTGGCGGACGAGCGAGACCGTCATCGGCTGCGGCTTGGGCGGCAGGCGTCCGCCGCCGATCCCGAGCACCATCGCGAACAGGCCGAGAATCGCCGCGAGCACGTGCGACAGCCCGTTCGGCAGGCCGAGCGGATAGATGCGGTTGCGGCAATAGAGCATGACGTCGGCGAGATAGGCGCCGCCGAGGAACATGCCGAGCACCGGCCGCGCACCGCCGCTGTCGAGCGCGATGAGCTGGCGTTCGATGACATGGTCCTCGAGCGATCCGGCCTCGACCAGTTCGACGACGCGCCGCAACGCCTTGATCGGGTCGCCCTCCGCGCCGAGGTCGAGCGCGATCAGGTTGGTCTTGCCATTGGGCAGCACCGCGACCGGCGGCGGCGACCCGCCGAAATGCCCCCCCGAATAAAGCTCGGTCAGCGCCGCCTGCACCGTGCCGTCGCCACCGTTGATCGCGACGACGCGCGGCGAGACCATCGCGATGGTGCGGATCGCCTCGCCGATCTGGTCGACATGCTCGACCTCATAGTGAAAGATGTCGGGGTGCGCCGCGCAATATTCGCGCACGCGCGGCAACAGCGAACGGTTGCCCGTGGAGCGCGGATTGGAAAGAAGCGCGACGCTGGCCACTACCCCTCCATGCCTTTCCTAATCGACCGGTGCGAACGACAGGCCGCTGATATAGTTGAGCGTGACCGGCACGCGCTTGGTCGTGCCGCCGACCGCAAAGCTGACCGCCGCCAGCTTCGGCTTGCGCTTGAAGATGAAATCGGTGACCTTCATGTCGGGATTGCCCGACATGCCGCCGCCGTCGCTCTTGTCCGACTTGCCGTTGCCGTTGATGTCGTGGCGCACCGAGACGACGTAATTGCCCGGCGTCTTCACCGGCACGCAGACCTGCATGTTGCCCGACCGGGATACCGGGACATCGACCCGTTCCAGCCATTTGCGCTTTTCCAGATAGCTGCTGTCCGCATCGTAGATCTGGACGCGCAGCGTGCCGGTGTGCGCCTTGAAACCGCGCACGTCGACCAGCACCGCGGTCGCATTGCTGTTGCACAGATGCGCCGAGGGGCCCAGCGTCGCGCCCTGCGCGGCGACGGGCGCTGCCAGCGCTCCAACGGCGCCGGCGGCGAGCATCGCGGCGAAAAACATTTTCGACATGACCTCAATTCCTCCAGAGGCTATAACCATGCCGGCGTTCGCTTGCGCACGCGCTGAAGCACACGCTGGCATGGGTCCCTGTCGCCCTTGACTCGGCATATTGGAAACATTTGCGGCCAAATCATGGTGATGGGGCGACGAAAGCTTGAATAGACTACCCGCCATCGACCGCTACATCGCGCGGCTCATCTTCTTCCCCATGCTCGGAACGCTCGTCGTGTCGGCGATGCTGCTGGTGCTGGAAAAGATGCTGCGCCTGTTCGATTTCGTCGCGACCGAAGGGGGGCCGGTCAGCGTCGTCTGGCGCATGCTCGCCAATCTGATCCCCGAATATCTCTCGCTCGGCATTCCGATCGGGCTGATGCTCGGTATCCTCCTGGCTTTCCGGCGGCTTGCGACCACCAGCGAGCTCGACGTGCTGCGCGGCGTCGGCATGAGCTTCGGCCGGCTGATGCGCATGCCCTATGTCTTTGCCCTGGCGCTCGCGCTGATCAACCTCGCCATCGTCGGCTTCATCCAGCCCTACGCCCGCTATGCCTATGAAGGGCTGCAGTTCGAGCTGCGCTCTGGCGCGCTCGGCGCCTCGATCAAGGTCGGCGAGTTCACCAAGCTGGGCAGCCGCATGACGCTGCGCATCGAGGAAAGCTACAACGACGGTCGCAGCCTGCGCGGCATCTTCGTGCGCGGCGAGAACAAGGACGGGCAGCGCGTGTCGGCCACCGCGGCGCAGGGGCAGTTCCTCGCCACCGACGATCCCGACACGATCATCCTGCGGCTGACCAACGGGGTGCTGATCCACGAATCGCCGAAATTCTCCGTGCCGCGCGTGCTCAGCTTCGACAATCACGACCTGCCGATCCCGCTGCCCAAGATCGAGGCGTTCCGCACCCGCGGCGGCGCCGACCGCGAGCTGACCATCCCCGAGCTGTTCGTCGTCGGCAACGACAAGGCCGAACCGCTGAAGACCCGCCTCGAATCGCGCGCCAATTTCCATTTCCGGATCGTCGAGGTGGCGTCGATGTTCCTGATTCCGCTGCTCGCGGTCGCGCTCGCCATTCCACCGAAGCGATCGACCAGTTCGCTCGGGGTCTTCCTGTCGATCGTGCTGCTGGTGACGCAGCACAAGATCAACCAATATGCCGAGGATATGGGGGCGCGCGGGACGATCGACCCGATCATCGCGCTGTGGGTGCCCTTCCTGCTGTTCGCCGCGCTCGCGATCTGGATGTACTACACCCTCGCGCATGTGCCGGGCGGGCAGCCGATCGGCGCGCTCGAACGCGTCGCCGCGAAGGCGGGGCAGCGCATCCGCCGTCTTCTCCAGCTCTTCCAGCGCAAGCAGCGGCGCGCCTGATGCATCAGCTTCATTTTTTCCCCTCGCGCACCATGGCGCTCTATGTCGGGCGCCTGTTTCTGGTGCGCAGCTTCGCGATCCTGTTCGCGCTGGTGCTGATCCTCCAGACGCTCGACCTGCTGGGGGAAAGCGGCAAGATACTGGCGGTCGCCGGCAACAGCGACAGCGACGTGTGGCGCTATGTCGGGCTGCGCTTTCCGCAGATCGTCGAAACCTTCCTGCCCTTTTCGGTGCTGCTCGGCACCATATTGACGCTCGCGACGCTCAACCAGAACAGCGAGGTGATCGCGATGAAGGCGTCCGGCATGTCGGCGCATCAGGTGCTCGCGCCGCTGTTCCTCGCCGCGCTGCTCGTCGCCGGGATCAGCTTCGCCTTCAACGAACGCATCGTCACCCGCGCGACTGCGGCGCTCAGCGCGTGGCAGAAGGTCGAATATGCGCAGATTCCGCCCGATACGGGGGTCCGCACCAACGTCTGGGTCCGCGCTGGCGACGACCTGATCAACGCCGAAACGGTCGAGACGAAGGGCGCCGCGGTGCTGCTCCGCAACGTCACCATCATCGAACGCAAGGGCGGCGTGCTGGCGTCGATGCTGTCGGCCGACAGCGGCCGCGCGATCGCGGGGGGATGGGAATTCACCGGCGCGCGGCGCTTCATCCGCCGATCGGGAACGGTCGAGCCGCTCGGCACCATCATAGCCGCCAAGGGGGTGCGCCCCGACCAGTTCACGCTGGCGCAGGTCGATGGCGACGAACTTCCCTTCCTCGCGCTCAAGAGCGCGATCGACGACCTGGAGGTCGCGGGGCGGCCGGTCGACGCGCTGAAAGGCGTGCTGTGGCACAAGATTTCGGGGCCGCTGTCGGCGATATTGATGCCGCTGCTCGGCGCCGTTGCGGCCTTCGGCCTCGCGCGGTCGGGCAAGCTGTTCGTGCGCGCGATCCTGGGCATGGCGCTGGGCTTCGCCTATTTCGTCGCCGACAATTTCGCGCTCGCGATGGGCGATCTGGGCGCCTATCCGCCGTTCCTCGCGGCGTGGGGGCCGTTCATCCTGTTCGCGCTGATCGGCGAGATGATCCTGATCCGGACCGAAGAATAGGATCGGCTGACCGGCTACAACCGGGAAACCGACCTATTCCGCATCGTCACCCCGGACTTGATCGGGATATATACCCTTCAGGCAAGCAGGGAGTTGTTCCCCGGCGAAAGCCGGGGTCCATGCGGGGCAGCGTTGTGCCATCTGGACCCCGGCTTTCGCCGGGGAGCAGTGACTTGTCGAGAAGGGATAATTGCCAACCTGATCCGGGGTCCGTTCACGCAGCGCTGAAAGAATGGATCCCGGATCAAGTCCGGGATGACGAACAGGGGCCCGAACCCGGAAATGCTATGCCGCCGCTCCGCCCTTCGCCGAACCCGCCACCAGATTCATCACCAGCTTCGGCAGGCTGCGATAGTTGGCCCGGTGATATTGCGAATCGGCTGGCAGCGCATCCTTCAGGCGGCGGTGCGCCTCGGGCAGCGCGTGATAGGGGACACCGGGCAGCAGGTGGTGCAGCGCGTGATAGCGCAGGCCAACCGGCGCCCACAGTTCGGGCAGCAGGCCCGGCGGCGGGACGTTGACGCTGTCGAGGAACTGCGCGGTCACGGTCAGCACCGCGCCGTCATTTTCCCACAGATGCGCGACGAGGGTGCGGATCTGGTTGAGCACGATGCTCGCCGCGGCGATCCCACCGAAGATCAGCAGCGCGCGCAGCGGCACCCAGCCGAAGATGCCCGCCGCGACCAGCAGCGTCGACCAGGCCCAGGCCCCGCCCTCCTGCCACGCCCACTGGCGGCGAAACTCGCCCTCGGGCGACTTGCGGCGGAACAGCGGGTTGATGATGAGGCCCGAATAACGCTCGCGCACCACGCGGCGCAGCGGCGGGATCAGGAAGGACAGCGGCGTCAGCACCGCATAGCGGAAGACGAGCGCGACCGGCGCAAAGGCCGCCGCGACGACGAACAGCGGCACCGTCCACGGCTTCATCAGCGCCAGCGGCAGATATTCGGGGTCCTCGACCGTGCCATATTTGGTGCGGTTGTGGTGCAGGCTGTGGATGCCCTCGTACATGAACGACGGGATCAGCAGCGGCACCCCGATCAGCAGGTTCCAGACAAGGCGGAAACCCGGCAGCGTCTGCTTGCGGATATGGGTGATCTCGTGGATGAAGCTGCCCGCGCGATAGAGGGCGAGCACCGCGACGAACGCCGCCACGAGCATCCACGGCGTCGAGGGCGCAAGGATCGCCGCCGCGACGCCGGCGTAGCCGACAAAGGTCGAAGCGAGGAAATCGGCCCAATAGATGCGCGCGTTCGGCTGCACCAGGTCGCGCGTCAGTTCCGACGCGGCGCGGATCATCGCCATGTCGTCGGCGATCGCCGACTTGGGCGCCCTGGCGGCATTCGCCGGCGCCTCCATCGGGCCGGCATTCGCCGGCGGGGACGCAGGCGAGGTCGCGATCCGATCGGCGGAAGGATTGATCGTCGTCATAACGCGGTCTTCACCATCTTTTCGTGGCAGCATGATGGCCGAATGCGGGTCGCCAGCGCCACGCCTATGCCTTATTGGCTCGCCAGACATATAGGCACCATCATCCGGGAAACCACCCATGAGCGCACATCCGGCCGGCCCGGTCACGATCCATCCCGTCGAGGGGAAGCACGACAAGCGCGAGTTCGTCGAGCTGGCCTTCCGCCTCAACCGCGGCGATCCGGCGTGGGTACCGCCGCTGAAGGGCGAGGTGTTCGCCCTGCTGACGCCGGGGAAGAATCCGTGGTTCGAGCACGGCAAGGCGCAATTCTTCCTCGCCCGGCGCGACGGGCGGACGGTGGGGCGCATTTCGGCGCATATCGATTTCCTCGCGCTCGAACAGCCCGCCGAGCAGGGCATGGGGCCCGGCACCGGCAACTGGGGCCTGATCGAGGCCGAGGATGCGGAAACCGCGCATGCGCTGATCGTCGCGGCCGAGGATTGGCTGCGCAGCCAGGGCATGCACCGCGCGCTCGGGCCGCTGTCGATCTCGATCTGGGACGAGCCCGGCCTGTTGGTCGAGGGCTTCGACACGCCGCCGACGATCATGCTCGGCCACAACAGCCCGCTCTATCGGGCGTGGATCGAGGCCGAGGGCTATCGCCCGGTCAAGAAGCTCATCAACTATGCGGTCGAGATCATCGACGGCTTTCCGCCGCTGGTGAACCGCATCGTCGCGGCGGGCGAACGGAACGAGCGCATCCGCATCCGCCGCGTCGACAAGCGCCGCTTCGATGCCGAGGCGCGGCTGATCATGGGCATATTGAACGATGCCTGGTCGGACAATTGGGGTTTCGTGCCCCTGACCGACAGCGAGATAGCCTATATCGGCAAGAAGCTGAAGGATATCGTGTTCGAGGACCTGATCCGCGTCGCAGAGGTCGACGGCGAGGCGGTTGCCTTCATGATCGTGCTGCCGAACATCAACGAACCGCTGATCGACATGGACGGCTCGCTCCTGCCCTTCAATTGGGCGCGGCTGCTCTGGTGGCTGCGGAAACCGAAGAGCCGCCGGCTGCGCGTGCCGCTGATGGGGGTGGTCAAGCGGCTCCAGAACAGCCGCATGGCGAGCACCCTCGCCTTCATGATGATCGAATATATCCGCCGCGACGGCGTCGCGCATTATGGCGCGCAGCAGGGCGACATCGGCTGGGTGCTCGACGACAATCAGGGGATGAACGCGGTCGCCGAGGCGATCGACGCAACCGTCAACCGCGTCTATCAACTCTACGACAAGCCGCTGGCCTGACGCCGCGCGGTCAGGCGGCGGGATTGCGCGCGGTGACGATCCACGCGGCGCCGTCGATCAGCACCGACTCCTCGCCTGGCCGTTCCGCGAAGGCCGCCCGCACCGCGTCCGCCGCCTGCGCGCGTATCGTGTCGGGCTGATCGGCGAGCGCGCGCGACAAGGGGCCGACCTGGAACGCCATCTCGACCGCATCGTCGAGCGCCGCCGCGCGCGTGGTGCCGCGGCCGAAGGGGACGAGATGATCGAACGGCGCGAGGGCGACGTCGACGAAGCCCGCATCGGCCAGGATGCGCTCGACGCGGCCACGGTCGCCGAAGGAGAAGGGGCCGGGCGCCTCCGGATCGGGCGGCGGAGGCGGCGTCACGATGCCGCGGATCGCGCCCATCGGCAGGCGCACCCAGTCGTTCTCGGCCGCCGTCCGCCAGCAGACGAAGGCGAGCCGTCCGCCGGGCTTCAATGCGCCGCGCATATGCGCGAACGCTGCCGCCGGGTCGTCGAAGAACATCACGCCGAAGCGCGAGAAGAGCAGGTCGAACGCCCGTTCGGGCACGGTGCCGCTGCCGGCATCGGCGATCTCGAAGGCAACCGGCGCACCCGGCGGCAGGCAGGCGCGGGCGCGGGCGATCAGCGGCTCCGAAATATCGACGCCCAGCACCCGGCCCTGCTCCCCGACGCGCGCGGCGAGCGCGAAGCTCGTCGTTCCGGCGCCGCAGCCGATGTCGAGCACCTGCTCGCCGGCCCGGGGCGCCGCCGCCGCGATCGCCGCGTCGCCGAAGGCCGCGAGCATATGATCGAGCCGCGCCTGGTTGGCGACCCAGCGCTCGCCGCTTGGACCGTTCCAGTCGGCGACCTGATAGCTGTTCTTCGCGGTCATTCCGATCTCCTTGCCGCCGTGTCGGGGTGATGCTTCTATCGGAACAGCGCCCAGGTCGGCGCGTGGTCGCTGGCTTTCTCGCGCCCGCGATAGTCCTTGTCGACCTGCGCGTCGACCAGCCGGTCGGCCATCGCGGGGCTGAGCAGCAGATGGTCGATGCGGAAGCCATGATCGCGCTGCCAGCCGCCCGCCTGATAGTCCCAGAAGGTCCAGACGTGCCCCGCGGGGTGGCGGCTGCGCAACGCGTCGGTCCAGCCGTCGCCGAGGATGCGGAACCAGGCGTCGCGCGAATCGGGCTGCATCAGCGCGTCGTGCGCCATCGCGCGCGGGTCCCACACGTCGTCGTCGTGGGGGATGACATTATAATCGCCCGCGAGCACGGTCGGAATCTCGGCCGCCAGCAGCGCCTTCGCCCGCTCGCGCAGCCGCGCCATCCAGCGCAGCTTGTAATCGAATTTCGGTCCCGGCTGCGGATTGCCGTTGGGCAGGTAGATCGACGCGACGCGCACGCCGCCGACGTCGGCCTCCAGATAGCGCGACTGCTCATCCTCTTCCTCGCCCGCGAGACCGCGCTGGATCTCGACCGGCTGCGTGCCGCGCGCGAGGACCGCGACGCCGTTGAACCCCTTCTGCCCATGATAGAGCGCGCCATAGCCCGCGCCCTCGATCTCTGCCGTCGGGATCGTCTCGTCGCTCGATTTCAGTTCCTGAAGACAGACGATGTCGGGCTGCGTTTCGTCCAGCCATTCGACGAGGCGCGGCAACCGCGCCTTGATTCCGTTGATGTTGAAGGTTGCGATCTTCATCGCGCCGCTATGGCAGGAAGCCGGTCGCTTAGAAAGGGCCTCAGACCGAGAAGCTCGACCCGCAACCGCAGCCCGAGGCGGCGTTGGGATTCTCGACCTTGAACGACGATCCGCCCAGCGAATCGACGAAATCGACGGTGCAGCCGCGAATCAGGTCGATGCTCACCGGATCGACGACCAGCTTCACGCCGTCGGTCTCGGTCACGACATCATCGGCCTCGATGCTGTCGGCGAGGCCGAAGCGATAGGTGAAGCCCGAGCAGCCGCCGCCGTCGACGGCGAGGCGAAGCGCGGGGAGCGCGCCCGCCTTGCGTTCGGCGATCCAGCGGATGCGCGCCGCGGCGGCGGGCGACAGGGTGATATCGGACAGGGTCGAGGCCATATCGGCAAGATAGGATGTTCGGCGCAAATGAAAAGGGCGCCGCGACCTTATGGCCAGCGGGCGCCCCTCCTCTCCGACCCATGAAATTCAGTCTTCGGGACCACCCATCGCAAGATGGTCGCCCGTCAGCGCGGCGATCGCCATCGAATCCGAACGGACGAAGGGCAGCGGATTGACCGGCGCGCCGTCGATGCGGACTTCATAATGCAGGTGGTTGCCGGTCGAGCGGCCCGTCGAGCCGACATAACCGACGATCTCGCCCTTCTTCACCTGCTGCCCGGGCTGGACGATGAAGGAGGACATGTGGCCGTAGCGCGTCTGGATCGCGTTGCCATGCTCGATCTCGACGTAATTGCCGTAACCGCCGAGGCGCTGGGCGCGGCCGACGATGCCGTCGGCGGTCGCATAAATGGGGGTGCCGTGGGGGGCGGGAATATCGATGCCGTTGTGGCGCGCGACGCGGCCGGTGATCGGATGGACCCGCATGCCGTAGGAGGAGGAAAGCGACATCTGCTCGATCGGGCGGCGCGACGGCACGGCGACGCCGATGCTCGCGGCCAGGCCGGTATCGAGGCGCTTCCACGCCTGAAAGAGCGCGCGTGCCTCGCTGTCCTCGGCGGGGGCCGGAACGCCGGCGGTGAAGCTGTCGTCATCGGGTTCGTCGGGAACCACGATCCCCGCGTCGGCGCCGGTTTCGGCGGCGTTGGCCGCCGCGGCCGTTCCCATCAGGGCTGCCGCACCAACAATCAGGCCATGGTGAAACTTTTGCGCCAGTGAAGCGTTCAGCACGTATCGACCCCGCATCTGTCCTGTCGCCAGCGGTCAGGCCGCTGGTGCCGGTTGTTCTTGTGGATGGGATGCAATCCCTGCCCGCGAGGGGTTCTGCGTGGTCGATCCTTACGAAGCAATGACCGCGTAGTATTCTTGCGTTAAACCGGCATCGCGGCGCGCCGAGTCGTTGAACGGCGGCTTCAACACCCCCCGAAATCGCGATTTTACGAGGCTTTGCCACGTCGCCGCCGGTCCGAATCCCCGTTCGGCGCACAGCCAGTTGAACCAGCGCGTGCCCGCCGACACATGGCGGATCTCGTCGGTATAGATGCGCGACAGGATGCGCGCCGACGCCTCGTCCCCGGCGCCGCGGAACCGGTCGATCGTGGCCGGGGTGACGTCGAGCCCGCGCGCTTCGAGCACCATCGGCACGATCGCGAGCCGCGCCAGCGCGTCGTCGGCGGTCGCCTCCGCCGCCTCCCACAGCCCGGCGTGCGCGGGCAGCGCGCCATAATGGCTGCCGAGGCCGGCAAGGCGCCGGTCGAGCAGCGCGAAATGCATCGCTTCGTCGGCAGCGACGCCGATCCAGTCGTCGACGAAGCCGCGCGGAAACGCGCCGCCGAAGCGCCCGACCAGATCGACGGCAAGGTCGATCGCGATGAATTCGATATGCGCGAGCGCGTGCAGCATCGCGATGCGGCCGCGTTCCGACCCGCCGCCGCGGCGACGCGGCATCCGGCCGGGCGCCAGCAGTTCGGGCCGCTCGGGCCACGCCGGCCGGTCGGGCATGGCGACGTCGCAGCGATGGACGAGCTCTCCGCGCCGCCAGGCCCGCGCGAACCCCCGCGCCGCGCGGCGCTTGGCGTGCGGGTCCGCGGTCAGCAGCACCGCGCGCGCGGCTTCGCCGAGCGTGGTCACGTCCTCAATTCCGTCCGGTCGCGCGAAAGGCGGTCACAGCGCCTTCGCCGCCTCCAGCACCGCGTCGGCATGGCCCTTGACGCGCACCTTACGCCAGACCTTCGCCAGCTTGCCGTCGGCGCCGAACAGGAAGGTCGATCGCTCGATCCCCATATAGGTGCGGCCGTAATTCTGTTTCTCGACCCAGGTGCCGAAGGCTTCGCACACCGCGCCGTCCTCATCCGAAGCCAGCCGGACGGTCAGCCCGTATTTGTCGCGGAACTTGCACAGCTTCGCCGGCGCGTCGCGCGACACGGCCAGTACCTGCGCGTTCAGATGCGCGAAATCGGGCGCGAGGCGGGTGAAGTCCTGCGCCTCGGTCGTGCAGCCCGGCGTGTCGGCCTTGGGATAGAAATAGACGACCAGCGGCGCGCCTTTCAGACGGGCGAGGTCGATGGTCGCGCCGTCGGCACCGGCCAGCGTCACGGGCGGGATCGCATCGCCGATCGAAAGTCCGCTCATCCTTGCTTCTCCTGCTGCGGCGGGCGAATCGAGGCCCACCAGTCGGCCACCTCCTGCCGTGCCGCGTCATGCGCGGCAAGCAGTTGCGGCCAGCCCGGCTCGCCGCAGGCGCTGGCGACGAGCTGGCGCGCGGCGGCGGCCGGCGGCTCGCCCGCGGGGGCGGTGAGGCGCAGCATCACCAGCATCCGCGCGAGCAGGTCGTGCGCCGCACCGATCCCCTCCGGCGCCAGTCCCGCCGCCGTCAGGCAGGCGAGCGCTTCGCCGATGCGGGGATCGTGACAGCGGCCGCCGGCAAGCTGTGCGACCTGCATCGCGAATTCCAGGTCGACGAGTCCGCCCGGCCCGCCCTTGATATCGAGCGATCCGGCGGGCGGCTTGTGCGCGGCGATCTTGTCGCGCATCCCGGCGGCATCGCGCGCGACATCTTCCGGGTCGTGCGGGCTTGCCAGCACCTCGGCGACGACGCGCTCGACCGCGGCGCGCGCGGCGTCCGAGCTATAGACCGGCCGCGCGCGGAGCAGCGCCATATGCTCCCACGTCCACGCCTCTTCGCGCTGATAGCGCTCGAAGCTGTCGACGGTAACGACGAGCGGCCCTTGCGCGCCCTGCGGCCGCAGCCGCGTATCGACGTCATAGAGCTTGCCCGCCGCGGTCGGCACCGACAGCGCCGCGGTCACGCGCTGCGCGAGCCGATTGTAATAGGTCGTCGCGCCGAGCGGGCGTGGCCCGTCCGATTCGGCGAGATGGTCGCCGGTGAACAGATAGATGAGGTCGAGGTCGGATGCGTGCGTCAGCGCCCGCCCGCCAAGCCGGCCGAGCGCGAGCACCACCAGTTCGCTGTCGGGGACGCGCCCGTGCGCGGCGACGAATTCGGCGACCGTCGCGTCGGCCAGCACCTGCAGCGCCGCTTCGGCAAGGTCGGCATAGCCGCGCGCGGCGGCGAGCGGATCGGCCGATCCGGCGATCAACTGCACCCCATAGGCGAAGCGCCGTTCGCCGACGCGGTCGCGCACCCGGTCGAGCAGCCGCTCGTAATCGAGTCCCGCCAGCCCCGGCGCCCATTCGGCGAGCAGCCCGTCCTTGTCCATCGGCGCCTCGAACGCGCGCTTGTCGATCAATCCCTCGATCAGTTCGACGCGCGCGGCGAGCGCATCGGCGAGCGTCGGGGCGAGCGACAGGATGCGCGTCGCGACCCGCGCCAGCGCCGGCTGCGCGGCGAGCAGGTGAAAGAAGTTGATCGCACTCGGCAGGCCCGACACCAGCGTGTCGAACCGGCGCAGCGTCGCGTCGGGGTCGGGCGCGGCGCCCAGCGCCCCGACCAGTTCGGGCAGTGCGGTTTCGAGCGCTTCGAGCGCCGCCGGGCTGCGCAGCGCGCGCAGCTTGCCGCTGCGCCATTCGGCGATCGTCCGCAGCGCGGCATCGGGCGGGTCGAACCCCGCAGCCGCCAGCGCCGCCGCCAGTTCGCCGTCGTCGCGCGGCAGGCCGCCCGGCGCCGCGCGCTCGGCGACGAGGCGATCGTAGACGGCACCGACGTCGGCGACGACGGGTTCGAGCGCGGCAAGCAGCGCAGCGCCGTCGGCCAGCCCGTCGAGCCGCGCCACGCCGTCGAGCGCGGCGGGCTGCACCGGCAGGCTGTGCGTCTGCTGATCCTCGACCATCTGGAGCCGGTGCTCGATCCGCCGCAGCACCGCATAATGGCCGGTCAGCCGCTCCGCGACGTCGGGGGCGACCCGGCCGGCGCGGGCAAGCGCGGCGAGCGCGTCGACCGTGGCAGGCACGCGCAGCGACGGATCGCGACCGCCATAGATCAGCTGGTGAACCTGCGCGAAGAACTCGATCTCGCGAATCCCGCCGCGCCCGCGCTTGAGGTCGTAGCCGGGGCCGAGTGCCTGTCCCTGCGCGAAATGGTCGCGGATGCGGTCGCTCATCGCACCGATTTCGCGCAGCTGCCGGAAATCGAGGCTGCGCCGCCAGATGAAGGGCTGGATCGCGGCGAGGAAGCGCTCGCCGAGCGCGCGGTCGCCCGCCGAGGCGCGCGAGCGGATGAACGCCGCCTGCTCCCACGCCAGCGCCTGCGATTCATAATAGGAGATGGCGGTGCTTTCGGGCAGCACGATCGGCGTCACCTCCGGATGCGGGCGCAGCCGCAGGTCGACGCGCAGCACATGACCGTCGGCGGTGCGCGCCGACAAGATCTCGACCATCCGCCGCGCGATGCGCACCGCCGCTTCGTCGGGATCGTCGCGCGACCGGCGCGGCAGCGTCGCGGGGTCGAAGATCAGGATCGGGTCGATGTCGGACGAATAGTTGAGTTCGTGGCTGCCGAGCTTGCCGAGCGCGATCACCGCCAGCCCGCGCGGCGCCTCGTCGGGGACGCGCTCGGCAAAGGCAGCGGCGAGCGCGGCGTCGCAGGCCGCATCGGCAAAGGCGGTCAGATGCCGCGTCGTCGCCGCGACGTCATGCTCGCCCGACAGGTCGCCGAGCGCGAGCAGCAGCGCGATCCGCCCGCGCCACTGGCGCAGGCCGCGCATGATGTCGTCGCCAGGCGCGGGCGGCGCAACCCGCGCGAGCGCGGCGTCGGTCCCCTCGTCCAGGAAACGGGCGACATCGTCGGGGTTGATCTCGGCGAGCCGGGCAAGGAAAGGCGCGTTGGCGGTTAGCCGGTCGAGCGCGGACTGACGGGAGGCGGACGGTGCGGTCATCGTCCGCCGCTATCACCCGTGCCGCGACCCTTTACAAGACGCACGGAATCCCGGCCGCGAGCGATTCCTCAGCCTTTGCCATTTCCGCGAACGCGGGAATGACAGGATTGGGAGAGACCCGACCTCCCTTCCCCCTCGAGGCGGCGTCAGGCCGGAACCGTGCTTTCGTCGAAGAACAGCACCTGCGAGATGGCGGCGCGCAGCGTCGCGGGCTGATAGGGCTTGGTGAGCAGGAAGGCGGGCTCGGGCCTGTCGCCGGTCAGCAGCCGTTCGGGAAAGGCGGTGATGAAGATGACCGGCACGTTCATCCCGGTGAGGATTTCCTGCACCGCCTCGATCCCCGAACTGTTGTCGGCGAGTTGGATGTCGGCGAGCACGAGGCCGGGGCGGTGCTCCTGCGCCTCGGCCACCGCCTCGGCATGGGTGGTCGCGACCGCGACGACTTCGTGTCCCAGGTCGCGCACGATCATCTCGATATCCATCGCGATGATCGGCTCGTCCTCGATGATCAGGATGCGCGCGCGGGTCTGGCGATCGATCTCTTCCATCGCGTCGGCGATCAGCGCCTCGACCGCGGCGGTATCGCGGCCGATGATCCGGCCGGTTTCAGCGGTGCTGAAACCCTCGACCGCGGTGAGCAGCAGCGCCTGCCGCGCAAGCGAGGGAATCCGGCTGAGGCGCGCGTCGGCGATCGCCAGATCGGACGCGGTATCGGGATCGGGTGCGGCCGCCTGTTCGGCGGCGAGCCCGAAATTGTCATGGACCATGCGATAGAGCTGGATTCGCAGCTCGCCCGCGGGATCGACCGCATCGGGATGCGCGACGAGCGATTCGAGCAGCCCCGCGACCAGCGCGTCGCCGGCCTGCTGGCTTCCCGAAATCGCCCGGCCATAGCGTCTCAGATAGGGAAGATGCGGTGCGATAGCCTGGCCCAGCGACATAGAGTATCTCCTGTAGCGGGCTGAAACCCGCAGAAAAGCGGGCGAACAGCGCAAAATGACGCCGTCCGCCGAATTATTTCACCACATGGGAACGATTTAGCCCTAATTTGGTTTCCAAGGGAAGGAAAACGCGCCATTGCAGTTTGATGAACGCGCGGTTAGCAAAAGGCCCCATGTCCAGCGGATGCATCGACAATGTCGTCTGAACCCGGCGTAGCGCCCAAGAAAACGGCCGGGAAAGACACCGGAAGGAAAATCCCCAGGAAAGCGCAGGACGTGAACATCGCCCTGCGCCGGGCTTATGAGTCCGCGGTCGACGAAACGATTCCGCAATCGATGATGGACCTGCTCGACAAGCTCGACTGACAGCGGCCGCGCCGCAGTCCCCATTTGACCACCTTATAGCATTTGGTCCCCGACTTTCGCCGGGGACCGTGCCTGATTCAAGAATATATGCTCTCGGCTTATGCCGTTCCGTTCCGATCGGGCAAGCGTCGGAAGGCGCTCATTTCACCGTGCGGCCGGTCACGGATTTCAACACTTTCAGCGTGTCGTTATAGCGGTCGGCACTCGTCCGGCTGCCCAGCACCGCGACGTGGTAGCGGCGCCCGTCGACACTGACCTCGGTCAGCAGACAGGAGTGGGCGCTGCGATTGGAGCCGGTCTTGATCCCGGTGACTCCCGGACGGCCGAGCAGTTCGTTGGTGTTGTGCCAAGCGACGCGGCGTTCGGCACCCGACGCGGTCCGCGCGATGGTTTCATGCTCGCGCGTGCCGACCACCTGTCGCACCAGCGGATTCGCCATCGCGGCCCGGGCGAGGATCAACTGGTCGCGCGCGCTGCTCGTTCGGCGATCGGGATCGAGCGCATCGCCGAAGGCCGAACTGTAGCGCGTCTGGGTCATGCCGAGCGCCCGCGCTTTCCGATTCATCGCCGCGACGAAGGCCTTGTAGGCCGAGGCGGGAGTCGCTTCCACTCCCGCCGCCACCATCGGCGCACCGAAATGAATCGCCAGCATATATCCGGCGTCGTTCCCCGACGGCAGCATCAGGCCGTAAAGCGCCTCACGCACGCTGATCCGTTCCCCGGCGGCAAGCCCGGTCTTGGTCCCGCCGATCGCCACCGCGCGTTCGGCAAAGCTCAGTTCCTCGTCGAGAATGGCGGGCTGCGCGGCGGCCATTTCGGTGACGACGAGCAGCGTCATCAGCTTGGTGACGCTCGCGATGTTCGAGGGCCGCTCCAGCTCATGCGACGCCAGCACCTCGCCCGTTTCGGCATCGGCGACCGCCCAGGCCGCGGCGGTCACGCCCTCGACGGCAGCCGCTTCGGCGGCATGGGCGGTCGCCGGGGCGAGCAGCGGACCGCTGGCCGCGACGAGCGCCGCCATCATCACCGGCCGACAGGCGAAGCGGATTACCGTGCGAATATCCATGATTCTTCTCCCTCTCGATTTTCTATTCGACCGCGGCCGCGTTGCCGCGCGAGCCATAGGATTGCCCCGGCGCATCGCCGCCCCAGGCGATCAGCGCCAGATCGTCGAGCAGCGCCCGCGACGCCCCCTCTATGCGCAGCAGCGGCCGCAGCGGCTGCGCGGGCGTTTCCGCGCCGCGATCGAACTCGAAGCGGAACGGCTGCCAGCCGCCGGCCGCGATCCGCTGCGTTCCGGCGGACTGCCGCGGCGCATTGGCCAGCGCGCTGGTGCGCCCGCTGCCCTTGCGCTGTTCCTGGACCAGCAGTTCGAGCGTCGCCGGCGCGTCGAGCTTGACCCAGCCGGTGAAGGTCAGCCGGCGTTCGGCGACGGGCCGAAAGAAGACCTTGGGTCCGACCGTCGCGGCACCCGCACCGGGGACCGACACGGCGAGCGCGGCACGGCCCGCATGGGCGTCGCGATCGAAATCGATCGCCCCGCCCTCGACGCTCCAGCTCCGATCGCGGGCGTCCCCGAAGCGCACCGCCTCGAAATCGCCGCGCGCCAGCAGGTCGTGGCCGGCCGCGACCGCATCGCCGCGACAGGCCGCTTCGGGCCGGTAAAGGTCGTAGCGAAAGACGTTGAGGCCGCTGCCGGCATCGGCGGCGCAGCGCTGCGGCGGTGCGAGCGGCGCCGAAGGCTGGATGACGCCGTGCCCCCCGACGATCCCGATCCGCGTCCCGCGTTCGGCCGACAGGTCGATGATCCGGCCGAGCACCGCCTGACGCATCCCGCCGACCGCCGGGACCGGGCGATAGTCGAGGATCTGGATCGGGACCATTTCGGCGCGGAACAGCCGGTCGCCGTCCATCCAGACGCGGAGCGCGAAGCTGGCATGCGTTTCGGGGAAACTCTGGTCGAAGAGAAAATTGCCGAGCGAATAGGCGATCAGGCGCCCCTTGTAGAGTTCGAGACCGTGCGCGACGTGCGGATGATGCGAGACGACGAGCGCGGCGCCGGAATCGATCGCCAGCTTCATCCGCCGCTCGCTGATCGCGGTCGGACGGGCGCTATATTCGGTGCTGCCGTGATATTGGACGATCGGCGTGCGCCCCGCGGCGACCTCTCCGCGCACCGCCGCCTCGATATTGGCGTCGCTACCCAGCGCGGCACCCCCCTTGCCGCTTTCGGCGACCTGGTTGGGCTCGACATTGCCTTTCCAGCCGACGAAGCCGAGCATCGACCAGGCGCGCCCGCCGACCGAGAGGCGCGCGGCCTTCAGCGCCTCCGCCTCGTCGCGGCCGGCGCCCGACCAGGGCATCCGCACCGCATCGAGCGCGGCAAGCGTCGAGGCAAGGCCGGGTTCGACATAGTCATAGACATGATTGTTGCCGAGCGTGACATAGTCGATACCCGCATCGACCAGCGCCCGCGCGGCGTCGCTGTGCGTGTAGAAGACGACCGACTTGCCCGGCGAATTGCCAAGGTCGCGCGTCGCCAGCACGGTTTCGAGATTGACCGAAGCCAGATCGGCGCCGGTGAAATAGGGCTTCATCGGATCGAGCAGCCGCGCCATGTCGGCGGCGCGGTTCGCCTCGCGGATCACCGTCGGCTCGCCATCCAGCGGCGCCTCGAAGCGGCGCCCCATCATCACGTCGCCGCCGAAGAACATCTCGATACGCCCCGGCGCGCGGGACACCGCCTCGACCGCCGGCAGGATGATGTTGCCATCGCCCGCGGCGACCTCGCTCGCCGCGAAGGTGGAGACGGCATCGAAGATGGCGGGCCCCTTCACGGTCAGCCGGTAGAGATCGGCTTCACCGATCCGGCCCGACAGGCTGCCGTCCGGCGCGATGCCGACAGGATCGCCGTTGACGCGGACGTCGAGCGCCGCCAGATCGCCGACGCCGCCGACGATCCGCACCTGTCCCTTGACCGTCTGCGTAACGGGCGCGGCGGTTGCCGCCGCCGGTG
This sequence comes from Sphingopyxis sp. MG, assembly GCF_002953155.1. NCBI lineage: Bacteria > Pseudomonadati > Pseudomonadota > Alphaproteobacteria > Sphingomonadales > Sphingopyxidaceae > Sphingopyxis > Sphingopyxis sp. MG. Next base: position 288,182 of record NZ_CP026381.1, on the reverse strand, counting down.
CGGCGACGGACGCCGTGCAATGGCTTGCGCCGAACGCCGCGATCAGGGCGAGGGCCGCCGATGCCAGAAACCGCATATGTCTTCCTTTCGCAGGGGATCAATGATGAAGCGGGAGGTCGATCGTGCGCGCGACGCCGTCGCGGCGGTGATCGGCCGCGCCCTCGAAACGGCCGTCGCGGATCAGGACGCCGTGCAGCCCCGAATCCTCGCCCGACCCGGCGCGCACCGCGACGCCGCGCGCCGCCATCGCCGCGCGCAGCGCGGGCGCGAAACGGCTTTCCTCTCCGGCAAAACCGGGCCCGCGCGCGACGAGATTGGGCAGCGCGAACGCCTGGTCGAGCGGCAGATGCCAGTCGATCGCGCCGATCAGCGCCTTCGACACATAAGCGAGGATCGCATTGCCGCCCGGCGAACCGATCGCGCCCGCAAGCCGGCGGTCGCGGTCGAGGATGATCGTCGGGGTCATCGACGAACGCGGCCGCTTGCCCGGCGCGATGGCATTGGGGCCGCTGGGCACGAAAGAGAAATCGGTCATCTGGTTGTTGAGGAAGAAGCCGTCGACCATGCGGCCCGAACCGAAGAAGCTTTCGACCGTCGTCGTCATCGACACCGCATTGCCGTCGCCGTCGACGATCACGAAATGCGAGGTGCCAGGAACCTCGGCCGTCGCATCGATGCGCATCGCCGCTGCCCCCGGCGGATGCCCCGCCTCCGGCGCGGGGCCGGCACGGTCGCCGATCAGCGCCGCGCGCGCCGCGACATAGGCGGGATCGAGCAGCCCCCGGACGGGCACGTTCGCAACGTCGCCGACATAGGCGTCGCGATCGGCATACATCAGCCGGCTCGCCTCGGCATATTTCACCCACGCCACCGGGTCGCCGGGGCCGCGCGCGGCGATGTCGGTACGCTCGACCATCGCCATCAGCTGGAGCAGGCCCACCCCGCTCGAGGGCGGCGGCGGCACGCAGAGGACATAGACACGGTAGTTGCCGCACAGCGCCTGCCGCACGACGGGCCTGTAGGCGGCGAGGTCGGCCTCGGTCATGCTGCCGGCGAGCGTGCCCTCGTGCAGCCGCGCGACGATGCGCCGCGCGGTCTCGCCGCGATAGAGGGCATTCGGACCTTCCACCGCCAGACGGTGGACGAACGCCGCATAGGCGGGATTCTTCAGCGTATCGCCAGCGCGGACCTTGCCGCCGTGCCCGTCGCGGAAATAGCGCAGGACGTCGGGAGCGCCCGCCTGCGGATAGGGGCCGTGGACGAAGCGTTCGAGCCGCTTCGTCACCGTGAAGCCTTCGCGCGCGACCCGCTCTGTCCCGCCGAACAGATCGGACCAGCCCAGCTTTCCGCGCGCCTTCTGCGCCATCGCGAGCATCGCGACCGCGCCGGGAACGCCGGTGGCGCGGCCGCTGAGCACGGCGGTCTGGAACGGAAGCGGCTTGCCGCCATCGTCCAGGAACATGTCGGGCGTGGCACCGGCAGGTGCGACCTCGCGCCCGTCATAGACGGTGACCGCCTTCGTCGCCGCGTCGTAATGGACCATGAAGGCGCCGCCGCCGAGCCCCGAGCTTTGCGGTTCGACGAGCCCGAGCATCGCCTGGACGGCAACCGCTGCGTCGACCGCATTGCCGCCGCGCCGCAGCACGTCGAGGCCGGCCTCGACCGCGAGCGGGTGGGCAGCCGCCACGAACGCCTGCCGCGCCGCCTGCTCGCCCGCCGGCGATGCCGCCGATTGCGGCGGCGGCGACGCGGGCGCACAGGCCGCGAGCAGCGCCGCGGCGGCGAGAATCGAGCCGCGGATCATGGTGCCGAAAACGGCGCCGATCGGGCGGCGAAAGGGCATGATCGGCCTCATTCGTCGTCGGCGGAAAGATATTCGCGCACGTCCATTTCCTTTTCCCAGCGTGCGACGGCGGTGGCGATCGACAGGTCGGAGGTGACGTTGGGGATGGTGCGGATCATGTCGAGGATGCGGTCGAAGGGCAGGACGAAGCCGACGACGATCGCGGTCTGCTCCGGCGTGATGCCGATCGCATGAAGCACGGCCGCGAGCACGAAAAGCGAGCCCGAGGGCACCGGCGCGACCCCCATCGCGACGATCGTCGTCGTGCCGGCGATGACGAGATAATCGGCGAGGCTCAGATCGACGCCGAATGCCTGCGCGGCGAAAAGCGTCAGCATCGCGACATACATGGCGGCGCCGTCCATGCCGATGGTGGCGCCGAGCGGCAGCACGGTCGAGGCGACCGGGGGCGATACGCCCAGGTTGCGTTCGGCGACGCGAATCGCGACAGGCAGCGTCGCGCTGCTCGACGAGGTCGAAAAGCCGACCATGATCGCATCGGCGATGCCGCGAAAGAAAGGTAGGGGCGGCAGCCAGGCGAGCAGCCGCACGACGATGCCGCCATGGATGACCAGCGTCACGATCGCCGATCCCACGACGACGCAGAGGCCGAGCTTGAGCACCGCGAGGAAGCTCGTCGGGCCCGTCGTGCCCATCACCACCGCGATCAGCGCGAAAACGCCGAAGGGCGCGGTTTCCATTACGAAGCCGACGATGCGTAGCATCACCTCCGCACCGCCCGCGAGCAGGTTGCGCACCGGTTCGGCCTCCTTGCCCGCGGCGATGACCCCCGCACCGACAAGGACGGCGAAGAAGATCACCGACAGCGTGGAGCCGTTCGCCATCGCGCCGATCGGATTGTCGGGCACGATCTCCATGAACATGCGCGCCGTGTCCTGCGGCTCGGCGACGACGCGCGGAACCGCGCCGGCAAAACTCGCCCCCGCCCCCGGCGCGATCAGCGTCGCAACGATAAGGCCGGTCATCACCGCAAGCGCGGTGGTGAAGACATACATGCCGAGCGTTTTCACCCCGATGCTGCCGAGGCGCTTGGGATCGGCGAGCGCGGCGACGCCCGAAGCAATGGTCAGGAAGACGAGCGGAATGACCAGCATGCGGATCAACCGCACGAAAAGTTCGCCGATCCACGCGATCGAGGTCGCGTCCTCACCCCAGACGAGCCCGAGGATCGCGCCGAGGACGAGTGCGGCGAGGATGCGCTTCCACAGAGCGACGCCGAACCACCAGCCGCAGGCGCGGCGCAGCACCCCGGGCGATGCCTCCGTCGGTCGGGGGGCCGGCTGCGAAGTTTCCGTCATCTGTTCCATCCTTTGCGGCCCGCTCCCTTCATGGTCGTGCCGAGCGACCTCTTGTCATACCCTGTCACAAGTTCCCACCGTTCCCGCCCCAGTGGATCGGCGGGAACGGTGGGTCGGCGTCCTTATCCGGCCGCTCTGTCCTCGTTTCGCGCCGCCACCGCTCAGCCCCCGCCTTCGACGATGGCGGCGACGCGTTCGGCCGAACCCGCCGCATAGGTCCAGCCAAGCGCCCCATGCCCCGTGTTGGCGATCACGCCCGGCGCAATCAGCCGGGTGATCGGAAGCGAATCGGGCGTCATCGGACGAAGGCCCGCCCAGCTCGATTCGATCCGGTCATAATCCGCGGCCGCGGGCAGCGCGGCCCGCGCGCTCCGTACCAGCGCGGCGAGGCGCGCGGGGTCGACCGCCGCGTCGCGGCGGCCGAGATCGGCAAGGCCGGCGATCCGCATCCTGTCTCCGAGCCGCGCGAAAACGACGCGATTGGCCGAATCGGTGATGCTGACGCGCGGCGCCCCCTCGCCCGGCTGCGCCGTGATCGAATACCCCTTCATCGGCATGACCGGCAGGCGGACGCCGACGCTGCGCGCAAGGCCCACCGACGCCATGCCGGCGCACAGGATGATATGGTCGGCCTCGATCCGCCGGCCGCCGGCGATCACCGCCGGGCGGCGCCAGCTCGCGTCGATGCGGTCGATGGCGGTGTCATAAAGGCTGGCGAAGCCTCCCCGAGCCGCCAGCGCCGCCTGCGCACCCGTGCAGAAGCGATAGGGATCGCCGACCTCCTCGCCCGCGGTGTGGATCGCCCCGACGATCGAGGCGCGGATCGATTCGAGCGCCGGTTCGATCGCGACGGCCCGGTCGGGGTCGATTACGGTCTGTTCGGCGCCGGCCGCCATCTTGTCGGAGAGAAGCGTCTGCGCCGCCGCGAAACTCTTGGCCGAGCGATAGACGATGATCTTGCCCGGCCGATCGTGCGCGAAATCGATCGCGTGCCGCCGCACCAGCGCGTGCAGGGCGCGGCGCGACAGGAAGGCGAGCGCCAACCCCTCCAGCGTGTTGCGGCGAAAGCGGCCGGCGCTGCCGTTGCGCAGGAAGGCGAGATTCCAGCGCAGATAATCGAGGTCGAGCCGCGGAGAAAAGCGGAAGGCCGGATCGCGCGACAGCAGCAGCCAGGGGAATTGCGCGATGGTCGAGGGACTCGCGAGCGCGTCGGTATAGGCATAGCTGAGCTGTGCGCCATTGGCGAAGGACGTCCCGCGACCCGGCCCTTCGGCGCGGTCGATCAGGGTGACCCGGTGACCGCGGTCGGCGAGCGTCAGCGCGGTCGCCATGCCGACGACCCCGGCACCGATCACGATCAGGTCCCGCGGTGCCGTTGCCGAGGCCTCGCCCAGACGAAATTCCGCGCGCATCTATTTGATTCCATCCCCCATGCCAGCGCGCCCGCGAAGCGGAGCCGCTTGTTCGCGGGGATGATTGTCGAACCGGCGCCGACCGCAAAGCGGCAACCTTTGCGGCTGGTATAGCCCGAAGCTATGAACCGGTGTCGCGGACGGCTTCCAGGACGTCGCTGAAGGTGCGGAGGAACTGGCGGACGACCTTCGACGGCTGGCGATCCTCCAGCGTCACCCAGGAAATGGTGAATTCGAGCGGCGGGTCGGTCCGGAACCAGTTGAAGTCGGGCGATTGCGACGCGCGCGCGGTGAATTCGTCGACTACGGTCACGCCGCCTTCGAGCTGGGCGAGGCGCGCCGCGATGAAGAAGGTCTGCACCGACACCGCCTCGCGATAGGCGATGCCGCGTTCCAGTGCGGCGCGGGTCAGCACATCGCCGATCGGTCCCGTCGCGGCGACGCCGATCAGATCGCGGTCGGCCAGCTGATCGAGCGGCAGGCGGTCCCCGACATCGCCGAAGGCCTGCGCGGGCGCGAAGGCGACAAGCTCCCCCTGCGCCAGCACGGCGCTCGTCAGCCGCGGATGCGGCGGCGGGGTATAGACGATCGCCAGATCGGTCTCGCGCTCGATCAGCGAGCGGACGAGATCGTCGTGATGGTGGGTATGCACTTCGAAGGTGACGCGCGGCCAGTCGCGCCGGAACTGCGCCATCGCCTGCGGGATGACGTCGAGCGCGAGGCTGGGCACGATACCCAGGCGGATATGGCCGCCCCCCGCCTGCGACAGGTTGCGCGCGGTCTGCTGCAGCGAGGCCAGCCGGTCGAAGATATCCCCGGCTTCGCGAATCAGTGCATGCGCCTCGTCGGTCGGGATCAGGCGCCCGCGCGCGAGCTGGAACAATTGGAAGCCCAGATTGTCCTCGGCATGGCGCAAGGTCTTGGAAACAGAGGGTTGCGACACGCCCAGCACACGTGCCGCGGCGCTGATCGATCCATGGGTATAGACCGCATGGAAGACTTCAATCTGACGAAACCGCATGCCCCCTCTGTAGCCCTGCAGCAGCACGGGACCAACGGCTTTCGCGGTCATGGTCGTTTGGCGACCGCTTCGACCTCGACCAGCGCATCGGGCGCGAGCAGCGCCGAAACCACCGTCGACCGGGCCGGATAGGGGTCCCCGAACACGCGCACATAGGCCGCATTGAACGCCGCGCCATGGCGGGCGTCGGTCAGCCAGGCGGTGACTTTCACCACGTCGCGCGGCGTGCATCCCTCGCTCGCCAGGACGCGGACGAGATTGGCCAGCGCACGCTCGGCCTGCGCCTCGATGCCGCCCGGCACGATCGCGCCGTCATCGCCGCGGGCAAGCTGGCCCGAGGTGAAGACGAGGGAATCGGCGCAGCGCGACGCCGAAAGGGGGGGAGCCGTCATCATTCTCTCCAATCATGCCCGCCCCCGATGAGGCGGGCGAACGGGTTCGCGGCGCCGCCCCGGAAGGCGGACGCCGCGAACCGCCGCGTCAGAAGACGAAGCCCAGCGAGACCGTGCCGGCGTGATCCTGGACATTCGCGCCGAGCTGGCCCGAATAGCCGAGGCTGAAGCGCATCTTGTCCGTAAGACGCCACATCAGATCGACGTCCAGAACCGCGGCGTCCCGCGCGATTGCGGCCCCCGCCACGCGGAACGGCGCCGCGGTGCCGCCGGCAAAGCGCAGGTTCGACACCGGGGCGATGGTCCCGAAACCATGCTGCCACGCGGCCGAGGCGCGCACCGCCAGCGGACCGGTCGCCGAGGTCTCGGCGCGCAGCCCAAGGGTCGACAGCGTGAAGCCGTCCTTGGCGCGATCGGCGGCGAGGGCGAGCGGCCCGGCGCCCGTTTCGGTGAACGCCTTGGTCCGCGCCTCGACATGGGCGATTCCCGCAAAGGGTTCGACACTGCCGCCACCAAGCGCCAGCGGCAGGCCGACATCGGCGAAGCCGTGCAGCACGCTGCCGCCATAGCTGGCCGTATGATTGCCCGAGAGACCGCCGAACGCCGGAGCGCGCTCGCTGTCCACATCGACGTCCGAATAGCCGGCGCCGACGCTCAGCCGCAGCCCGGCCAGCCGCGCGCCGCCATAGGCCATGACGTGCAGCGATTTCGCACGGGCGCTGCTCGCCCGGGCCGCGCCGGTGATGTCGTTGCTGCCATAGCCGATGGCCAGGCCGCCTCGCGCATCCGCGTCGCCGACGTCGATCCCGCCGATGATGCCGTTGGTCTGGCGCTCGATGCGCGCAGCATTCGGGCGGTCGCGGTTGTCGCCGCGGCTGGTGAAGCCCTGGAGCCACATTCCCAGCCCGTCGGGCGCGGTGCCGAGCCGCTGCATCACGGCGGCGCGCGGCCGGCGCAGATCCTCGACCATCGCGGTGCGGACCGAAGCGTGGATCTCCCCCGATGCGAGGTCGAAGGCGCCGCGCGCCCCGGCGCCGTCGAGATAGAGCACCGCGTCGTACAGCGCGCTGCCCAGGCCCGCCGACTGGATGGCCGAAGCGACCGAGCGCTGGTTGGCGGTCGCCGCGACGTCGGTGAAATCGACGTCGTTGCGCGTCAGGTTCAGCGTCACCGCATTGGCCGAATAGCCCAGCGTCGGCGTCAGGAAGGCGAGGTTCGTCGTCACCCCCTCGAACCCGTTGGAGGCGCCGCCGCGGACTACCCCGCCGGCGGCCTCGATCAGCGTGTAATCGCTGGTGATCGCATAATTGCCGGCACCGGCCAGCACCTCGACCGTGCCGCCGTCGATCACGACCTGCCCCGTGGTGCGCAGCAGGTCGGCGGTGCCGTCGGGGTTCACCTCGACCGCGAACACCGATCCCGCCTCGAACGTCGCCGAGCGCGCGGTCAGCAGCCCGATGCTGTTGCCCGGGGCCAGCGTCCCGCCGCTGCGGACGACGATGTCGCCGAGCCGCCCGGTGCCGCCCAGCAGCCCGCCGGCGGCCGCGATCGCGGTTCCGCCCAGCGCGCCGTTGACGCGCAATTGCCCCGCATCGACGGTCGTGGTTCCGGTGAAGGCCGAGGAATCGGCCGTCAACGTCAGGGTGCCGGTGCCCTGCTGGCGCAGCTGCCCCTGACCGGTGATCGTGCCGCCATAGCCGATATCGTCCGACCGGTCGAAGGCCAGCGTGCCGCCGCCGATCAGGACGTTGCCGGGCAGCGCCCCGCTGGTGCCGCCCGCGCCGATCTGCAGCGTGCCCGCCAGGATGCGCGTGCCGCCCGTATAATCGTTCGCGCCGGTCAGGATCAGCGTGCCGAGGTCCTGCTTGGCAAGGCTGCCCGTGCCGGTGAGATTGGAGGCGATGGTCGCGCGGGTCGAAGCACCGCCCGCGGTGCCGTCGCCGACGCGCACGTCGACCGCGCCCGCCAGCGTCAGCGGGTCGCCTTCGACGCGATAGCCGTCGGTCGCGAACTGGATGCCGGTCGCCGACACCGCGCCCGCGGCATTGTCGATCGTGACCGTTCCGGCCGCGCCGTCGAACACGGCGAAGCGTCCGCCCCAGGCTTCGCTCGAAGCGCCGTCGGAGTCGGTCCAGTTGCTGCCGCTTCCGGCGCTCCACACGCCGTCGCCGCCCGCGATGGTGCCGTCGCCCGCGGTCTTCGTCCCGTTCCAGAACTGAATGGAAGAAAGGCCGCTGCCGTCGTCGACGACCAGATTGACCTGACCGGTGACCGAGGTCTGGACCGTCCCCGTAATGCCGGCGCCCAGCGGATCGACGTCGAGTCCGTTGTCGGTCAGCGCGCCGCCATAGGCGAAGATCCGATAGAGGCCGGCGCCGAAGCCGGTATCCGGGGTGACTGCGAGGGTGCCGTCGAGCGTCAGGTCGCCGAGCACCTCGAACAGGGTCGGGGCACTTTCGCTTCCCAGTGTCGCCGCGACGGTCGAACCTGCGCCGAGTTCAAGCGCCTGCAGCGTCAGCGTCTGGCCGGACAGGCCGGCGAGCGTGCCGTCGACGACCACATTCCCCGCCAGCAGGCCGGCACCGCCCAGCGATGCGCCGGCTTCGACGAGGACGTCGCTCGTCAGATTGCCGTCGACCAGCAAGCCGCCGCCGCGCACGGTGATACCGCCGCCGAGCGCGCCGGTGCCGCCATAGGTCAGCGTCCCGGTGCCGGTCTTGACGAGCGAGCCGTCACCCGACAGCGCGCCGGTATAGCTGGTGCTGAGCCCCGTTCCGCCGAGGGTGAGCGCGGCGCCGTTGATGTTGGTGGCGCCAACACCCGACAGACCGCCGATCTCCTGATCGAAGCCGGTGATGATATCGAGGATACCGGCGCTTTCGAGGACGACCTCGGAATTCGCCGACATCGCGTTCGTTGCGCCGCCGCGGAACGTGCCGTTCCTGACGATGGTGTCGCCGCTGTAGGTCGTGCCCGGAGCGCGCAGCGTCAGGCCGCCGGCGGCACCGGGCGAATCGACGATCAGCTGGCCGGTGCCGGTGATCGGCGCGGTGGTGAAGGCCACCACCTGGTTCGTGCGGTTGATGATCAGCCGGCCGTTGTTGGTGACCTGGCCGCTGACGCTGCCCGTCGTGCCGCCATTGCCCCAGCGCAGCGTGGCGCCCGCGTCGATCGTGCTGCCCTCGGCGGTGGCGACGAAGGATGCGGTCACGGTCCAGTCGCCGGACTGGAAATAATAGCCCTCGAAATTGGTCATGCTGGGCAGAATGGCCGAGCCACTGCCCGTCAGATAGACGCGGTCGGGTCCCGATCCGGTGGCCGAGGCCCCGCGAATTTGCCCCGTCACCGTCGCGCCGGTGTCGATATAGAGGTTGTTCGATCCGCCGAGGAAATTGACGGCATAGTTGGTGCCGCTGCCGGTGAAGGCGGTGGTGCTGCCAGCTTCCAGCCGCACCGTCGAACCCGCCGCCGCCTGGATGGCATCGCCGTTGGTGGCGGTGATCGAACCGCGGTTGATGACCTCGCCCGCATCCAGATAGACGCCCGACGCGCCCTCGATCACCCCGCCGCTTTCGTTGAGCAGCGACAGCGTCGTTCCCGCCGCGGCATCGATGGCCCGATCGCTCGCGGTGATCCGTCCCGCATTGACGAGCGTCACCGTGCTCGCCGGTGTCGAGGCGACGATGCCGACCGCCGGCGTCGTGCCGGTCGTGGCGAGCGATCCGCCCGCATCGATCCGCAGCGTGCCGTCGGCGATCCGCGTGCCCCCGGCATGATTGTTCGCGCCGGTCAGGGTCAGCGTGCCCAGATCCCGCTTCACCAGGCTGCCCGCGCCGGTAAGGTTCGATGCGATCGTCGCGCTGGTCGCCGCGCCGGCCGCGGTGCCGTCGCCGACGCGCACGTCGACCGCGCCGGTCAGCGACAGCGGGTCGCCCTCGATGCGATAGCCGCTGCTGACGAACTGCATGCCGGCGGGTGCGATCGCGCCCGCGTCATCGTCGACCGTGACCGTTCCGGCCGAACCGGCGAACACCGCGAAGCGGCCGCCCCAGGCTTCGGTCGATACGCCGTCGAGGTCGGTCCAGTTGGTGGCGGGCCCGGGGCTCCACACGCCGTCGCCGCCCGCGATGATGCCGTCGCCCGCGGTTTTCGTTCCATTCCAGAACTGGATATCCGAAACCGTCGAACCGGTGGACACGACCAGATTGACCTGACCAGTTGTCGCGGTCTGCAACGCGCCGCTCGTGCCGCTGCCGAGGGGCCCGACGTCGAGCCCGTTGTCGGTCAGCGTGCCGCCGTAGGAGAAGATCCGATAGAGACCGGCACCGAAATCGGTCGCCGGCGTCACGGCCAGCGTGCCGTCGAGCGTCAGATCGCCCAGCACGTCGAACAGCACCGGCGCGCTTTCGCTTCCCAGCGTCGCGGCGACCGTGGCGTTCGTACCGAGGACGAGCGATTGCAACGTCAGCGTCTGTCCGGAAAGGCCGGCCAGCGTGCCGTCGATGACCGCATTTCCTGCCAGCGTGCCGGTGCCGCCAAGTCGGCCGCCGCTCTCTACGAGCAGATCGCCAGTCAGATTGCCATTGAGGAGCAGGCCGCCGCCGCGCACGGTGACGCCGCCGCCGAGCGCACCGGTGCCGCCATAGGTGAACGTCCCGGCGCCGACCTTGATCAGCGATCCATCGCCGGCGAAGGCACCGGTATAGCTGGTGCTCGTCCCCTTGCCGCCGAGGGTGAGCGCGGCGCCGTTGATGTTGGTCGCGCCGACGCCCGACAGGCCGCCGATCTCCTGGTCGAAGCCCGCGACGATGTCGAGCATGCCGGCGCTTTTTAGAACGACCTCGGAAGCCGCAGACATCGCATTGGTCGCAACGCCGCTGAATTTGCCGTTCTCGACGATGGTGTCGCCGCTATAGGTGGTGCCGGGCGCGCGCAGCGTCAGGCCGCCCGTCGCGCCCGGCGAATCGACGATCAGCTGGCCGGTGCCGGTAATCGGCGCGGTGGTGAAGCCGACCACCTGGTTCGTGCGGTTGACGATCAGCCGGCCATTGTTGGTGATCTGGCCGCTGATGCTGCCCGTCGTTCCGCCATTGCCCCAGCGCAGCGTGGCGCCTTCGTCGATCGTGCTGCCTTCGGCGGTGGCGAGGAAGGACGCGGTCACGGTCCAGTCGCCCGACTGGAAATAATATCCCTCGAAATTGGTCATGCTGGGCAGCACCGCCGAACCCGTGCCGTTCAGATAGACGCGATCGGGGCCCGACCCGGCCGCCGACGCGCCGCGAATCTGGCCGGTCACCGTCGCACCGGTGTCGAGATAGAGATTGTTCGACCCGCCGAGGAAATTGACGGCATAATTGGTGCCGCTGCCGGTGAAGGCGGTCGTGCTGCCCGCTTCGAGCCGCACCGTCGAGCCGGCCGCCGCCTGGATGGCATCGCCGGCCGTCGCGGTGATCGAACCGCGGTTGGTGACCTCGCCGGCATCCAGATAGACGCCCGACGCGCCCTCGATCACCCCGCCGCTTTCGTTGAGCAGCGACAGCGTCGTACCCGTCGCGGCGTCGACGGCCCGATCGCTCGCGGTGATCCGCCCCGCATTGACGAGCGTCACCGTGCTCGCCGGTGTCGAGGCGACGATGCCGACCGCGGGCGTTGCCCCGGTCGTGGCGAGCGATCCGCCGGCGTCGATCCGCAGCGTGCCACCCGCGATCCGCGTGCCGCCGGCATGGTCATTCGCGCCCGCGAGGATCAGCGTGCCGAGGTCCTGCTTGACCAGGCTGCCGCTGCCGGTGATGTTGGATGCGATCGTCGCGGAGGTCGTTGCGCCAGCCGCCGTGCCGTCACCGACACGCACATCGGTCGCACCGGCCAGCGTTAGCGGATCGCCCTCGACACGATAGCCATCGCTGACGAACTGGAGGCCCGAGGTCGAAATCGCACCGGCGGCGTCATCGATCGTGACCGTTCCGGCCGGACCGGTGAACACCGCGAAGCGGCCGCCCCAGGCTTCGGTCGATGCGCCGTCGAGGTCGGTCCAGTTGGTCCGTCCGTCGGCGCTCCACACGCCGTCGCCGCCCGCGATGGTGCCGTCGCCCGCCACCTTCGTTCCATTCCAGAACTGGATATCCGAAAGCGTCGAACCGGTGGACACGATCAGATTGACCTCACCGGCGGTCACGGTCTGCAACGCGCCGCTCGTGCCGCTGCCGAGAGGTCCGACGTCGAGCCCGTTATCGGTCAGCGTCCCGCCATAGGAGAAGATCCGGTAGAGGCCCGCCCCGAAATCGGTCGCCGGCGTCACGGTCAGCGCGCCGTCGAGCGTCAGGTCGCCCAGCACGTCGAACAGCACCGGCGCGCTTTCGCTTCCCAGCGTCGCCGCGACGGTCGAACCGGCGCCGAGCTGGAGCGACTGCAGTGTCAGCGTCTGCCCTGACAGGCCCGCGAGCGTACCGTTGACAATCGCATTGCCGGCGAGCGAGCCGGTGCCACCAAGTTGGCCGCCATTTTCGACGAGCAGATCGCTGGTGAGGGTGCCGTCGAGGAGCAAACCGCCGCCACGCACGGTGACGCCGCCGCCGAGCGCGCCGGTGCCGTCATAGGTGAACGTCCCGGCGCCGATCTTGGTCAGCGATCCGTCACCGGCGAAGGCGCCGGTATAGCTGGTGCTCGTTCCCTTGCCGCCGAGGGTGAGCGCCGCGCCGTTGATGTTCGTCGCCCCGACGCCCGACAGACCGCCGATCTCCTGATCGAAGCCCGTGACGATGTCGAGAATGCCGGCGCTCTCGAGAACCACCTCGGAACTCGCCGACATCGCATTGGTCGCAACGCCGCTGAACGTGCCATTCTTGACGATGGTGTCGCCGCTGTAGCTCGTCCCCGGCGCGCGCAGCGTCAGGCCGCCGGCGGCGCCGGGCGAATCGACGATCAGCTGGCCGGTGCCGGTGATCGACGCGGTGGTGAAGCCGACCACCTGGTTCGTGCGGTTGACGATCAGCCGGCCATTGTTGACGACGTTGCCACTGATGCTGCCGGTCGCGCCGCCGTTGCCCCAGCGCAGCGTCGCACCCTCCGCGATGGTGCTGCCTTCGGCCGCGGCGGTGATCGAGCTGGTCACCGTCCAGTCGCCGGAATCGATGTAATAGCCGTTGAAACCCGAGATCGGCCCCAGCGTCTGGGTGCCGGTGCCGGTCAGATAGACACGATTGGCGCCCACACCGCCGGTTGCGGCCCGGATCGTGCCGTTCACCGTGGCGCCCGTATCGATGTAGATGCTGTTGCCGCCGCCGGTGAAATTCACCGCATAGCTGGCCCCGGTCGTGGCGGAACTTGCCGAGGTGACGCTCCCCGACTCCAGTCGCACGATCGAGTCCTGCCCGGCGTTGATCGCATCGCCGGTCGAGGTTCCCGTCATCGTCGATGCGATCGTGCCGCGGTTGATCAGTTCGCCGGTGGTGAAATAGACGGCACGCGCGCCCGTGATTGATGCGCCGGCTTCGTTGGTCAGGTTCAGGCTTATCGGGGAGGCCGGCCCGATGGTGCTGGTCAGGGTAGTGGTTGATGTCGACTCGATCCGCCCCCGGTTGACGAGGGTCGCGGTGCCGGTCCCGGTCGTGGACAGGTTGATCACCCTGCCGGCCGTGGTGATGCTGCCGGTCTCGGTGATCGTCACCGTCTCTCCGGCGCCCAGACCGACCTGCGTTGTCCGCGCATCGTCGATCGTGATGTCCTGCGCGGCCGCCGCGGCGGGCAGCACCCCACCGAAGACCGACGCGCACAGCAGCGCCCGTAGCGAGATGTTTGCGTGACGCTTCATCCTGATTACCCCTTGATATTCCGTCGTGACGCCGTTCCGGCGATGGTCGTGGTTGCGCCTATGCGGCGCGGGCGCCGGGCCCGCGCAGGACCTTGCCCGGCCGCGCCGGGGTCCGCTTGCGGGCCAGCATCGTCGGCGTGCCGTTCACGATCACATGTTCGATGCCCACGGGCAGCTGGATCGGATTCTCGAACGTGGCGACGTCGTCGATGCGCGCGTAGTCGAAGATGGTGACGTCGGCCCAGTTCCCCGGCTTGATCAGGCCGCGCCCGGCGAGACGAAGATTGGCGGCGGGCACCGAGGTCATCTTGGCGATGGCCTGTTCGAGCGTCAGCACCTTCCGGCGGCGGACATATTCTGCAATGATCCGCGGGAAACACCCATAAGACCGCGGATGCGGATAACCCTTGTCGCTTCCCGGTCCATAGCGGACCCCGGCATCGCTGCCGATGCCGATCCACGGAAACTTCAGCGCCGTTTCGATGTCCTTCTCGCTCATCATGAAATAGAAGGCGCTGGCGCGCTGCTTTTCCGCCAGCACGATGTCCCAAGCCGCATCGGCCGGATCCTTGCCCAAGGCCGCCGCGATGTCGGTGATCTTCATGCCGCGGAAGCGATCATATTCCTCGCTGAACGGCACGCCGAGCACCACCCGGTCCCATCCGCCGGCGTTGTAGACGAAGTTGGTCCAGTCCTTCTGGTTGCCCTTGGCGACCTCGGCCTTCAGCCGCGCGCGGATCGCCGGGTCGCGAAGCTGTTCCTTCGCGTGCGCCATGCCATCCTTGAACATCCAGTTGGGAACGGTCGTGCGCAGTCCGGTTCCCGCCGCTTCATAGGGATACATGTCGGCGAAGACGTTGAGGCCTCCAGCGCGCGCGCGGTCGATCTTGCGCCCCATCTCGCCGATCAGCTTGCCCCAGCCTGGCGCGAAGGCGGCCTTCAGATGATAGATATGGACGTCGGTTCCGGCGGCCTGCCCGATCCCGATCGCCTCGTCGATCGCTTCGAGGACGAATTCGCCCTCGTCGCGCATGTGGGTCGCATAGGTCCCCTTGTAACGGCCGACGGGACGCGCCAGTTCGATCAGCTCTTCCGTCGTCATGAAGCTGGCGGGCGGATAGATGAGCGCCGTCGACATGCCGAGCGCGCCGGCGCGCATCGCCTCGTCGACCAGGTCGGCCATCTCCGCGATCTGCGCCTTGCTCGGCCGGGCGGCGGACGATCCCGCCACGGCCCGCCGCGCCTGCGACGCGCTGTAATAGGTGCCGAAATTGACCGCCATGCCATTGGCGTCGAGATCAGCCAGATAGGCCGAGACCTGGTCGGCGGGAACCGGCGTTCCCATCTCGCCCGCGATCAGGGTGGTCAGGCCCATGCGAACCTTGCTGCCGCCCGACCCGCGATTGCGCACCGCGCGGCCGGACTGGTCCATCGTGTCGATCCAGCCCGGCGAAACCACCAGCCCGCGCGCGTCGATCTCCTGCTTGCCGCGGCGGCCGACCGCGCCGACCTCGACGAACCGGCCGCCCGATATCGCAACGTCTGCCTCGAAGCCGGGCGCGCCGCTGCCGTCGACGACGCGGCCGCCCCGAATGACGAGGTCATAGGGTTCGGTCGCCGCCGCTCCCTCGGCGCCGTCCGCCGCCAGGGCCGCATGGCTGGCGAGCAGCGCCCCCGCCCCGCCCGCGCCGAGCAGCCCCAGCAAGGCGCGACGATCGAGCGGCACCGCCGGATCGCGCGTTTCATTTTCCTTGGTCATCTTCTCGCCTCCCCGCCGGCCGGACATCAGTTGGCCAACGCCGCGATTGCCTTCGCGTCGGCGAACCGCTGCGACGAGGTTTCGCTTCCCAGCACGACGATGATGCGGTTGCTGCCCCCCTTCGACGTCGCCAGGATGATGCTCTGCCCCGACGACGGGGTGCCCGTGGTCGCGACACCGCCGATGTCCGGACCAAGCAGGCGGTTGCCGTTGTTCCATGACTTGCTGCGGGTCGTGCCGTCGGTGCCGATGATCGTCGCGCTATAGCTTTTGGCGCCGACGATCTCGCGCAGGATCGGGTCCGCCATCACTGCGACTCCCAGACGCGCGAGGTCGTGGGCGGTGCTGGCGCGTCCGTTCTCCCCGGCGTCGATATAGGCGGAACGGAAGACACTGTCCTTCATGCCCAGCTTGCGCGCGGCGCGGTTCATCTCGGCGATGAACGACCGGCTATGCGCCGGAACCTTTTCCAGCTGGCGAAAGTTCGATTCTGCGAAGCGATTGTTGAACGTCCGCGACAGCGCGAGCGCGGTGTCGCTCGCCGCCCCGACCAGCGTTGCATAGAGTGCGTCGCGCACGGTCATGCGCTCGCCGCCCAAGGCGCCCGACTTGGTCACCTGGATCTTCGTCATATAGGCCTGGATCTCGATCGTCTGATCGAGCAGCTTCGGGTCCTCCGCCGCGAGCCGCGCCACCAGAAGCGCCGTCATCAGCTTGGGAAAGCCGCCGACCTTGAGCCGTTCCTCGGCATTGTGCTGGGCGATGACCTTGCCGCTCGGATTGTCGACCATGATCCAGGACGGCGCCGAAATGCCCGCCGCATCCTGTTCGGCCGCATCGTCGGCCTGCGCCATCGCGGGGGTCGCGCAAACAGCGATCAGCCCGGCCGCCAGCGCTGTATAGAGCCCTTTGAACCTATGCATGAAAATCTCCTCTGGTAATGGGGCAGAGCGGCCGGCGGCGCTCAGAAGGACTTCGACAGCTGGGCGTAGAAGTGACGGCCGACCGAGTTGTGAAGCGAGCCGAGGTAGCCGAAGTCGGCGGCCGCCAGCGGCGGCGCCTTGTTGGCGATGTTGTTGACGCCGAACCGGACGCTCGTCCCCTTCATCGCCCCGCGCTTGAAATCATAGCCGACATAGGCGTTGACGGTGGTCCACGAGTCGACCTGCCACAGGGTGAGGTCGGCGAGCCGCGCGCCCGTCTGTTCGACCGAGCTGATGTAGCGCGCCGACATACCGGCCACGACAGGCCCGTTGCGCCAGGTCAGGCTTCCGGTCACCCGCCACCGCGGACGGCCGTTCTGGCGGAGAAGGTCGCCCGTCCCGGGAACGAGGAACTGCGAATCGATCTCTCCCGATGCCTGCGCGTCGAGCAGTTCCTGCGCCATGGCCGACGGCTCCTGCTGATATTTGAGCAGGTGGGCCGCGTTCAGCCGGACCGAAATATTGCCGATCGGCGTTCCCCGGACATCGTATCGCGCCGTGATGTCGAGCCCTTCGATCGTTTCGGGCTGAAGGTTCATGAAGCTGTCGAATATCTCGACCATCGAGCCGACCGGTTCGAGACCGGTGCCGTCGAAGGTCGCCAGCTGTTCCGGCGTCACCTCGTCGCGGATCACGGCGGGATTCGAGCTGCCGCGCAGGCGCAGGAGATAATCCAGCGCGGCGTGATTGGTGGCGCCGAACAGGCCGATCGAATTGATCTGGTGCACGCGCCAATAATCGAGCATCAGCGTCAGCCGCCCCCAGCCGCTCGGCAGCTTGGGCTGGAAGACAACGCCATAGGAAAAGGTTTCGGCATCCTCGGCCAGCAGGTCGGCGTTGGAGCGATAGTTGGTCAGCGTGGTTGCGCGGGCGCAGACGCCGAAATCGGGGATGCGGCCGGCGCGCTTGTCGGCCTCGCAGCGATAATAATCCTGATAGCCGCTGCTCGCCTGCGAGTCGGCGTTCGACACCTGCGCCAGGTCGGGCGCGCGGAAGCTCTGCGACCACGACCCGCGCACAAGCAGGCGGGGCGCGATTTCCCACGACGCCGCCACCTTGGGCTTCGCAATCCAGCCAAAGTCCGAATAGCGCTCAACCCGGCCGGCCAGCTGCACGTCGATCGCGCGGATCAGCGGCATGCCCATCTCGGGCGATACCAGCGGGATCGCCAGTTCGGCGTAGGCCGAAATGACGTTGCGGTTCGCCGCGGTGTTGGGAAGCGGCTGCGATCCCATGATGTCGCTGTCCGAATTGCCGTCGGTGCGACCGAACATGTCCTCGAACTTGATCGTGCCGTTGATCCGGTCGCCGCGGTCGTCGGCATAGGTTTCGCGCCGCCATTCGGTCCCCAGCGCGATACCGACGTCACCGGCCGGCAACTGGAACAGGTCGGGGGTCGACAGCCGGGCATCCCACGACGCCAGCGACGATTTCGAGGCACGCGTGTTGCTGACCAGGAAACTGGTCAAATCTTCCGAAGGCAGGGCGTCGGGGCCCGACGGATCGGTGGCGCTCGATCCGTTGAACGGGTTGTAGGCATCGGGCGTGGTGCGGGCCAGCGCCTGCTGGAACAGCGTCTTGCTGATCTCGGCGTGGCTGATGTCCTTCTTGTGCGCCTCGGAATAGACGAAGCCCGATTCCCAGTCGAACCGGCCGAACCGGCCGCGCAGACCCGCGACGACGCGATAATTTTCATCCTTCACCGTATAGGGCCGCGGGCCGACGTCCACGGGCGTGTAGGTCCGCAGATAGACGTCGAGCCCTTCCGCCGGCACCGTCGCTAGCGTCAGGCCGGGCAGGCGGTTCGGATTGGGGCTGCCGTCTGGCATGGTGAGCGGGCCGAACGGATTCCAGTAATTGCTCGCCGGAATCCGGATCATCGAGGTCGATGTGGTGCCGACCCGGTTGCGCTGCCCCTGATAGTCGGCGCGATAATAGTTGAACTCGGCAAAGCCCTCTAGATTCTCCGAGAATTCATGCTCGAGCGTGCTGTACAGATTGTAGCGCTCGCGTCCGCCGAGCAGCCAGCGCTGGTCGTTTTCGTTCCAGTAGAGGTTGCGGTCGGTCGTGGCCGACTGCAACCCGGTCTTCAGGCAGTTGCCGCCGGCGATGACGCTCGACCCCGAACAGCCGTTCTGCACCGGAACGATGTGGAACTGGCCGCTGCTGTTGGTCAGCGCCGTCGTGCCCTGGCGCACGGTGCGCGGGTTGACCAGGACGAGCCACGCCCAGGGGTTGGTGTTCGATCGCAGGTCGAAGTTGGTATCGCCTTCGAACGGCGTTCCCTCGACGCGCGGCCGCTGGTCCGAATTGGCCGAATAGTCGCGCTCGTCGGCGCGCATCGGGCTCGCCTTGTAATAGCTGCCGAACAGCGTCAGGTTCGTCCGCCCGTCGTTGAAGCTCCGCCCCCATTTGAAGGAAGAGCTGAAGCGATAATGGTCGGTATCCTCCGAAAAGCCGTAGCGCGCCGTCAGCTTCAGCCCCTCGTACCGCTTGTCGAGCACGATGTTGACCACCCCGGCGACCGCGTCGGCGCCATAGATGGCGGCGGCACCGTCGCGCAGAATCTCGACACGGCGGATGGCGGAGACGGGAATCTCGTTGATGTTCGCGGTCTGCACACGCACCAGATTCTCGACCTGGGTGCCGGGATGCTTGACCATGCGGCGGCCGTTGAGCAGCACCAGCGTGTTGCCCGTGCCCAGGCTGCGGATGTTGATCGACGCGACGTCGCCGCGCGAATCGGTCAGATTGCCCGACATCCGGCTTTCATTGAAACCGACGTCGCCCGCCTGCGCGACCTCGCGGAACAGGTCGTCGCCGGTATCGGCGCCGGTCGCCGCAACCTCGTCTTCGTCCATGTTCGTGACCGGAAGCAGCCCGGTCGGGTTGGCGCCCTGGATATGCGATCCGGTGACGACGATGTCGCCCGGATTCTCACGGGGCGATGCGGGGGCAGCCTGAACGTCCTCTGCGTTTGCCGAAGCATCGGAAGAAGAACTAGCTTGAGCGAAGGCCGGAGAGGACAAGAGCAGCGCGATTGCCGTACCCGTCATCAAATATCCGACAGAATTTTTCATCCCCCTCTACCCCTTTTTATTTATATATGAATTTTCATTACCTCGCACGACGTCATTCCCTCAAGGCGAACTGAGAGATTCGATTTATCGGCGGGTTTTTATCTGATCTTGTCTTGCCTATTCGCGGATCAAGCTATCAGACGAAGGAAGGTGCTCAACCCAAATCGGTTCGACAGGGTATATATTCAGGTTATGCTTCGCCTTCGAAGCGCGGCAGGGACGGGAAAGGCAGCACGCGCCGGCCGCAATTGCTCCATGCCCTCTCGAAGGGCGGGGGGTGGCGTCCTATTTGCGGTAGCGGGCCGTAAAATCGGTCCGGAAGGCGGCGAAGCGTCCGGCCGCGATCGCATCGCGCATCGCCTGCATCAGCGCCTGATAGAAATGCAGATTATGCTGCGTCATCAGCATCGCGCCGAGCATCTCGCCCGCACGGACGAGATGATGGAGATAGGCGCGCGACCAGGTCGTGCAGACCGGGCAGCCGCACGACGCATCGAGCGACCCCAGGTCCTCCGCATGCTTCGCGTTGCGGATATTGACCGGTCCATCCCAAGTGAAGGCCTGCCCGTTGCGGCCCGATCGCGTCGGCAGCACGCAGTCGAACATGTCGACCCCGCGCGCGACCGCGCCGACCAGATCGTCGGGCTTGCCGACCCCCATCAGATAGCGCGGCCGGTCGGCGGGGAGCTGGGCGGGCGCGAAGTCGAGCACGCCGAACATCGCCGCCTGCCCCTCGCCCACCGCAAGGCCGCCGATCGCATAGCCGTCGAAGCCGATTTCGATCAGCGCCTCGGCCGAACGCTTGCGCAGCCTTTCGTCGAGCGAGCCCTGCTGGATGCCGAACAGCGCGGCGCGCGCGGCGTGCGCCTCGCCCGCGTCGAACCCCGCGCGGCTGCGCGCCGCCCAGCGCATCGAGCGCTCCATGCTCGCCTCGGCGCGTTTCGCGTCGACCCCGGCGGGGGGGCATTCGTCGAATGCCATGACGATATCGCTGCCGAGCAGGCGCTGGATCTCCATCGAGCGTTCGGGGGTCAGCAGGTGGCGCGACCCGTCGAGATGGCTCTTGAAGGCGACGCCCTCCTCGCTCTGCTTGGTCAGCGCCGACAGGCTCATCACCTGATAGCCGCCGCTGTCGGTCAGGATCGGCCGGTCCCAGCCCATGAAATCGTGCAGCCCGCCGAGCCGCGCCATGCGCTCGGCCCCCGGGCGCAGCATCAGGTGATAGGTGTTGCCGAGGATGATGTCGGCACCGCTCGCGCGCACTTCGGCCGGGCGCATCGCCTTCACCGTCGCCGCGGTGCCGACCGGCATGAAGGCGGGGGTGCGGATTTCGCCGCGCGCCATGCGGATCACGCCCGTCCGCGCGGGCCCGTCGGTCGCGGCGACGGTGAAGGCGAATCTGTCGGTCATCGCGCGCGCCTATGGCGGGGGCGCCACCGAAAGTCGAGGGCGGCGGCGCCGGAGGCGCCTCAGGCAGCCTTCCAGTCGTTCGTCGTCGTGAAGGCGGGCAAGGTCATCGCCGATTCGATCTGCTGGTTCGCCGCCGCGATCAGATAGGGCGAAACGCGGTGGCGGGTACACAGCCCGCCGTTGCCGTCGCTGACGAGCGAATGCTCGAACTCGATGCCCTGCTGATGCTTCGTCGAGCGCCGCACGGTGGCGGTCACCAGCTGTCCCTCGCCGAAGTCGATCACGAACTGCGTGCCCACCGGCACGTCGAGCAGTCCTTCGATGAAGGCGCCGGTCGCCGACAGGTTGCGGATGACGACGGCATAACGATGATTGCCGTGGACCGCGCCGACCTTGCGGAACATCTGGAAACGGTCGTTGCGCTGCTTCGCCGGCCCCGACGGCTTGATCGTCCACGACCCCGCCTCGGCATGCTCGACCAGTTCGCCGTCGGCCACCGGCTTGCTGTAAACATAGCCTTGGACGTGGCTGACCCCCAGCTTGCGGATCAGGTCGAGCTGGTCGAGCGATTCGATGCCCTCCGCCGTCGTTTCCATGTCGAGCGCCTCGGCAAGTGCGACGATCGCCGCAATGATCGCCGCATTCCGAGACCCCTTCTCCGTCGCGCCGCGCACGAAGCTCTGGTCGATCTTGATCTTGTCGAACGGCGCCGACTGCAAATAGCCGAGCGAGGAATAGCCGGTGCCGAAATCGTCGAGCGCGAGCCGCACGCCGAGCCCCTTCAGCGCCTTGAACATCCGCGCAGTCTCGGCCGAATCGCCCAGGAATACGCTCTCGGTGATCTCGAGCTCGAGCCGGTCAGGCGACAGCCCCGTGGCCGCGAGGGCGTTGGCGACGATCTTGGGCAAATTCTCGTTCGCGAACTGGATCGGCGAGACGTTGACCGCGACGCGCAGCCCGCCCGGCCAGCGCGCGGCGTCCTCGCACGCCTTGCGCAGCACCCACTCGCCGAGCGGCCAGATCAGATTCGCCTCCTCGGCGATCGGGATGAACATCGAGGGGGAGATGATTCCGCGCTCGGGATGCAACCAGCGCACCAGCGCCTCGACCCCGGTCACCATGTTCGACTGCGAATGGACGACCGGCTGATAGCTGAGTTCCATCTGCCCGCGCGCCAGTGCATCGCGCAGATCCTCCTCCAGCGCGCGGCGATCCTCGGCCGCCTGATGGAGGTCGCTCGAATAGAAGCGGAAGCGCCCGCGCCCGCCCCCCTTCGCGGCATAGAGCGCGAGGTCGGCGTTGCGCACAAGGTCTTCGCTGGTCATGCCGTCGAAGGGTGCGATCGCAACCCCGACCGAGGTGCCGATGATGCAGCGGCTGCCCTCGACCGAATAGGGTTGCGACAGGTTGGCGATGATTTCGGCGGCAAGGTCGCCCAGTTTGCCGCGGTCGTCCTGATCGGGCAGGATGATCTGGAATTCGTCGCCGCCCAGGCGGCTGACCATCTCCTTGTCGCCGACGATCTTGAGCAGCCGTTCGGCGACCTGCTTGAGCAGCGCGTCGCCCGCCGGATGGCCGAGCGTGTCGTTGACCTGCTTGAAGCGGTCGAGGTCGAGCAGCATGATCGCGCAACTCCGCTGCTGCTGCGTGAAGGCGGCGAGCGTCGATTCGAGCTTCTTCGAGATGTGGAAGCGATTCGCGAGTCCGGTCAGCGAATCGTATAGGGCGAGACGCGAGGCATCCTCGGCCGAGCGGCGCTGCGCGGTGACGTCGGTGCCGCTGCCGCGATAGCCGGTGAACTGGCCCGCGGCGTCGAAGTGCGGGCGCCCCGAAACCGACCACCAGCGCTCTTCGCCATCGATCGCCGCACGCAGCGGCAGCTCGTCGAACTTCGATTGCCGGGTCAGCAGGAAAGGCAGCGTGCGCTGCCGCTCGCCATGGCTGTCGGCGGGGTGGAACAGGTCGGTGAGCGGCGTGCCGAGCAGGTCGGCGGCCCGCTTGTCCATGACTTCGGCGACGGCTTCGCTGATATAGGTCAGCGCGCCGCCGGCATCGGTCGACCAGAACCAGCCGCGACCGCTGTCCTCGTAATTGCGGAGCAGCAGCACCGCCTCGCGCGTATGCAGGCCGGGCAGCGGCGTCTCTGCGCGCTGTCCACCGAGCCGCGAACCGAGCTTGCCCAGAAAGCCGCGCTGCTCCGCAGCGCCCGCGTCCGCCGGATCGTCGGCACGCATGCGCGCGGACGATTGGGTCCCCCGATTCGTACTGATCCCCGCCATCAGACCGCTATGCCAATCAGGCCTTGCGATACGGTAAATGTCGCCACGCCGGACGAACCCGCGCAACGGCCCGCTCAGAAGCGCGGCATTACCGCCCCACGCCGGACGGTTCGGGCGATACGACGCCGTTCGCCGCCGCATAACGGCGCCAATATTCCGCCAGCCTTGCAGCCAGCGACGGCTTTGCGGCGGCGATATCCCGCGTTTCGCCGGGATCGGCGGCGAGGTCGAAGAGTCGCCACGCCGCCTGCGGCGAAGCCGGCCGACTCAGCTTCCAGTCGCCCTGGCGCATGGCGCGACTGCCATGCAACTCCCATCCGAACCGCTCCTCCTCCCGATGGACGCGCGGCTGGCGTCCGCGGGCATGAGCGAGGATGGATCGACCGGAATAGGAATCGGGCGCCTTCACGCCCGCCAACGCGAGCAGCGAGACGGGAAGATCGCGGATCGTCATCAGCGCCGCGCTGCGTTCGCCTCTGCGGATGCCGAGAGCCGGGCCGGCGACAATGGCGGGCACCTTGATACCGCCTTCGGCAACCGAGCCCTTCGACCCGCCATAGGGCGCCGCGCTCACTGCGGCCCAATCGGGCCCATAGGAAATATAGGACCCGGCGCGCCCCATATTGGCGAGGCTATTGTCGAAGGTTCGTGCGACCCACGGTGCATTACGCGGAAAGCGGTCGGGTTGGACGCCCTCCGCGCCATTGTCGGACAGGAACAGGATCAGCGTGTTCGCCAGATCGCCGCCGTCGGCCAGATGTCGGATCACGCGGCCAATTTCATCGTCCATCTGCTCGACCATCGCCGAATAGATTTCCATCCGCTTCGCTTCGACCGCACGGTCGGCCGGGGACATGTCCTGCCATGCGCGCGAAAAGTGCGCGGGCGCGGCCTGACCCGCATGCAGGATTCCCAATTGCATCATCCGCGCGAGGCGCTGGCGCCATATCGCTTCGTGGCCGGCATCGTAGCGGCCCTGCGCGCGCCGCAGATAGGCGTCCGGCGCCTGAAGCGGCCAGTGTGGCGCGGTATAGGCGAGATAGGCGAAGAAGGGCTTCCGCTCGCGCCGGCTCTCGTCGATCGCCGACAGGATATAATCGGTGTAGAAGCGGGTGGAGAAGAAGTCGGACGGCAGCCGTTCGACCATCCGGCCGTTTTCGCGGTAATGGGCGACGGGCTCACTGGCGAAGGTTCCCAGCTGGTCGGGAAAATGGCTGCCCGCCCCTTCGAGCAGGGCGAACGACCTGTCGAACCCGTTCGCGGCCGGGCTGTGCTCCTCTCCCGCGCCAAGGTGCCATTTGCCGGCCATCGCCGTCAGATACCCCGCGCGGCGGAGCAGCGCGGCGACCGAAACCGACCGCGCGTTGAGATAGGTCTCATAGCCCGGACGCCCGATCTGGTTGGGCGCGATCCGTTCCTCCATGCTGCCGAAGCCGACGCGATGATGGTCCTGCCCCGTCAGCAACATCGCGCGCGTCGGCGAGCAGCTCGGGCTGGCATAGAAATTGTCGAGCGCCAGCCCCTGCCCGGCAAGCCAGCTCAAATTGGGTGTCGGTATCTCTCCGCCATAGGGCGCGATGTCGGAATAGCCGAGATCGTCGGCAAGGATCAGCAGGATGTTGGGACGCTTTTCCGCCGCCTCTCCGGCAGCGGCAGCAGGCGCCGACAGTCCCAGAAAGACCGCCAGCATCAGCCAGCCCGCTCGGCGTGCCCCGTTTCTCTTCCGACCCCGCCGCGCCGCCATGTCAGAAGGACAGGCTGGCGCGCACGCCATAGGTGCGGGGCGCCGCATAGCGGGCCGCCAATCCATTGCCGAGATTCGTTCCCATGCTTTCGATCGCCTTGAGGACCTTGCTGTTGGTGAGATTGTTGACGAAGCCGGTGATCGACCATGCCCCGCCGGGCGCTCCATAGGTCAGCAACACATCGAGCTTCGCATAAGGCGCGCGGCGATAATGCGAGGCCGTATATTGCTGAAGATACATGGCCCCTTGGTAAGACAGGCGCGCGGTCGAGGTGATCGTCCCGCCATTGGCGAGGTCGAGCTTGTGATCGAAGCCGCCCGTCGCCGTGAAGCGCGCCGCGTTCGGCATCCGTGCTCCGCTGAGGTCCACCGTCTGCGGCGTCAGGCTGGTGGCGAGATAGGGGTCATAGGGCGCGTCGGCATAATCCTCAAACGTCGCGTCCAGATAGGCAGCGCTGCCGCTGAGCCTGAATTGCGGCGTGATCCGCGCCTGCCATTCGAGTTCCAGCCCCTTCACCTGCGCGCGCGCGGCGTTGACGATGATGAAGCCGACGAGATCGGGCATGAGCTGGCTGACCTGAAGCCCCGAATAATCATAATAGAAGGCCGAAAGGTTGAGCTGGAGGCGGCGATCGAGCCATTCGGTCTTGGCGCCCACCTCATAGGCGGTGATCGTTTCGGCACCATAGGGCTTGTCGACCGCGGTGAAGGAAATGCCGCCGGGCTTGAAGCCCGTCGAAACCGAGCCGTAGACCATGGCGTCGGGGGCGACCTTCCAGTCGAGGCCCAGCTTCCACGTGACCTTTTCGAAGGTCGCCCGGTTACTGTCGTTGGTCAGCGCGGCCGCGGGGATGGCGAAATTATTATAGTTGGTCCGCCGCGCGAACTTGCGGTCGCGATTCCACCGCAGGCCACCGGTGATATTCAGCGCGTCGGTCAGCGGATAGGTCATCTGCCCAAACAGGGCGAGCGAGGCATTGTCGATCCTTTGTCCGACGACGATCGGGCCCGAGAATTCGGGCGGCAGCGTTACCCCCGGGCCGACCAGATTTTCCAGCGGCGGATAATGGATGTTGAGGATCTGCAATCCGCCGAAATTATCGCTGAGCGGCCCGCCGGTCGGCCGGTTCTCCTCGTCGAAATAATAGGCGCCCGCGACCCAATAGAGCCGCGACCCCGACGGCGACGCCAGCCGGACCTCGAGCGTCCTTTCGCGGGTCTTGCCCCGGAAATATTTCGTCCCGGCCGCGACGTTGGTGTAGTCGCTGTCGTAATGCTGGAAGATCGAATCCTCGATGATCGCGCCCAGAACGGTCAGATTGGCCGGCCCCGCATCCCAGTTCAGTTCCGCCGACACGGTCTTCTGCGTATTGCGGATACGGCTGGGGAAATCATAGGCAACTTCCCAGGGGTCGTTGCTGATCGGGATCAGGCCGTTCCGCTGGTAATAGCCGAGGTCGTAATTGCCCGCCTTGGGAATCCGGCCGAAACCCGTACCCGGAACCATCACATAGTCGGGATTCCGATCCCCCGCGCCTGGATTGGGCGCGCCGTCGGGCAACACGGCCGCATCGGCGATCAGCTTGCTCGCGCTGCCGACGCCGCCGCGCTTGAAATAATTGCCGCGCAGCAACAGTGACAGGCGGTCGCTCGGCTCGATCAGCAGTTGCAGCCGCATCGACAGATCATCTGCGTCGTCGAGATTCGGCAGGTTGTTGCCCGCCACATTGCGGGCATAGCCGTCGTGCTGGTCGCGAAAGATGCTGGCTCGCATCGCCATGACGTCGGTCAGGATCGGGACGTTGACGGCGAGGCCGCCGACAAAGGCGTCGTAATTGCCATAGGACAGCGTCGCCTCGCCGCCGAATTCGTTCATCCGCGGCCGCTTGCCGATGATGTTGACCGTGCCGCCGGTCGCATTGCGTCCGTAAAGCGTGCCCTGCGGGCCGCGCAGTACCTCGACGCGCTCGATGTCGAAAAAGGAGGCGTTGACCCCCTGCGGCCGCGCATAATAGATGCCGTCCTGATGAAAGGCGACGCCCGCCTCGCCGTTGAGCGTCACATTCTGGGCGCCGATGCCGCGTAGCGTGACGCGCGTGGCGTTCGGCGTGCTGACGTCGCCCGCGATATCGAGATTGGGAACGCGGTCGTTGAGACCGGCCATGCCGCTGATGCCGGAGCGCGTGACGTCATCGCCCGTCAGCACCGACACCGCGATCGGAGTATCCTGCAAATTGGTCGCGCGCTTTTCGGCCGTGACGACGATTTCATCCATGCCCGGCGCCGGATCGGCCGTCTGGCCAGCGGCATTTCCCGCCACCGCAAGACAGGACAGGGGCAGCAGAATTCCCCCCAACGACGACGCCCTTACAGCCATCACAGCCTCCCCTATTCCATTTTTATATGCGTATCGGAATTGCTGGGTGGCAGACCGGATTATATCATAATAATAAAAAAACGCGTCCTCGCTATTCCTCATTTGCATAATGATGGCGGCGCTATCCGGCTTCTCGCTGGATGCGGATGCGCCGGGACGGCTTTCGCCTTATCCAGCCGGCAGCAGCAGGCTGGAGTCGCCATAGCTGTAGAAACGATAGCCTTCCGCAATGGCATGGTCGTAGGCCGCGCGCATCGCGTCGAGCCCCATCAGGGCGCTGACCAGCATGAACAGCGTCGAGCGCGGCAGGTGGAAATTGGTCATCAGCCCGTCGATCGCCCGAAAGCGATAGCCGGGCGTGATGAAGATCGAGGTGTCGCCGGTGAACGGCTCGATCGTCCCGTCGGCGCGCGCCGCGCTTTCGAGCAGGCGCAGGCTGGTGGTGCCGACCGCGATCACCCGGCCGCCAGCGGCGCGCACCGCGTTGAGTCGCGCCGCGGCGTCGGCGTCGATGCATCCCCATTCGGCGTGCATGACATGGTCCGCCGTGTCGTCGGCCTTCACCGGCAGGAAGGTGCCCGCGCCGACGTGCAGGGTCAGCGTCTCGCTGGCGATCCCCGCCTCGCCGAGCGCGGCGAGCAGCGCCGGGGTGAAATGCAGCGCCGCCGTCGGTGCCGCGACCGCGCCGTCGGTCCGGGCGAACATCGTCTGATAATCGGCGCGGTCGGCCTCGTCGGTCGCGCGCTTGCCCGCGATATAGGGCGGCAGCGGCATCGTCCCGGCGCGGTCGAGCAGCAGTTCGACCGGCTCGTCCCCCTGAAAGGCAAGGACGAAGCTGCCGTCGGGCAGGCGCTGCTCGGCGACGGCGATCACGCCCGCGCCGAAATCGACCGTTTCCCCGACATGCAGCCGCTTCGCGTTGCGCACGAAGGCCTGCCAGCGGCGCAGGTCGACGCGTTTGTGCAGCGTCGCGCCGATCTTCGCCCCGGCGGCGCCATCTCTGTCACGGCCGCCGCGCACGCCTTCGAGCCGGGCGGGGATGACGCGCGTGTCGTTGAAGACGAGGCAGTCGCCGCGGCGCAGCCACGCCGGCAGGTCGCGCACCCCCGCGTCATGCAACCCCCTGCCCGCGACGACCAGCATGCGCGCCGCATCGCGCGGACGCGCCGGACGCAGCGCGATGCGATCGGGCGGCAGTTCGAAATCGAAGGCATCTACGCGCATCGGCTAAAGGCCGACAGCTTCGGAAGGATTCCCCTGTCCGTTCGTGTCGAGCGAACGGAATAAACCGGAGTCATCCTTCAAGGAAGCAGCTCAGCGCCCGATCGGCGCGTTGAGCTGGTCGGGCGTGATCTCCGCCGCGGGGGCAGAGGCGGGTGCCGGATCGGTCAGCATCGAGGCGGGCGGCATCGGCCGGTTGTCGGCGGCGACCGACGCCTGCACCATGCGCGACATCACCGCGGGCGGCTCGCCCTTGTGGATCGCGTCGACATATTGCATCCCCGACACGACGCGGCCAAAGACCGTATAGTGGCGGTCGAGCGCGAAGCGCGGCTGGAGCATGATGAAGAACTGGCTGTTCGCGCTGTCCTCGCTCTCGGCGCGCGCCATCGACACGGTGCCGCGCAGATGCGGCATCGGATTGAATTCGGCCTTCAGGTCGGGAAGCTGCGAGCCGCCCTGCCCGGTCGCGGTCGGATCGCCCGTCTGCGCCATGAAGCCGTCGATCACGCGGTGGAATTTCACCCCGTCGTAAAACCCCGCGCGCGCCAGTTGCTTGACGCGCTCGACATGCTGCGGGGCAAGGTTGGGATACAGCTGGATCACCACCCTGCCGCCGGTCGAAAGGTCGAGGTTCAGCATATATTCGGGGTTGCCGATATATTGATCGGGGGTCATCGCCGGTGCGGCCGGCGCTTCCGCCGCCGGGGCCGCATCGCCCTGCGCGGGTGCGGGAGCGGGGGCCGGCGTCGGAGCGGGCGCGGGGTCGATGGGCGGAACGGTTTCGCTTTCGGTCGGCGCGGGGGCCGGGGTTCCGTCGGGCGACGGCGCGGGCGGCGCCTCCTGCGCGACAGCCGACACCGCGAGACCGAGCGCCATGGCCGACAGGATCAGGGGGCGGAATGTGATGGTCATGCTGGATCGGCCTCTATCGTGGAATATCTGTGCGCCCCGCTTGCGCGCGACCTAGCGGGTAAAAGCTGAACGCTCAATGAGGAAGCGTTGCGTCATCCCTCACCCTGGCGCAGGCCGCGCTCGGCGATGCGCGCGACGACCGCATCGCGCACCGCGGGGGTGACGAACTTGTGGATCGCGCCGCCGAAGATCGCGATCTCCTTGACCAGCCGCGACGCGATCGGCTGCAGGCTGACATCGGCCATCAGGAAGACGGTCTCGACACGGTTGTTGAGCTGCTGGTTCATCCCCGCCATCTGATATTCATATTCGAAGTCGGCGACCGCGCGCAGCCCGCGGACGATGACGCTCGCGCCCTCGCGCTCGGCGAAGTCCATCAGCAGCGAGTTGAAGCCGACGACACGAATGTCGCCGCCCAGCGCCGCGACCTCGCCCCGGACCATCTCGATCCGCTCCTCGTCGTCGAACAGCGGCGATTTGGCGATGTTGGTGGTCACGCCGACGACCAGCCGGTCGACCAGCTTCGCCCCGCGCCGGATGATGTCCATATGCCCGAGGGTGATCGGGTCGAAGGTTCCGGGATAGACCCCAATCCGCATCAACGGTCCCTTTCCACAATATAGTGCGCGATTTCACGCAGCAGCCTGGCCTCGTCGCCGAAGCCCGCCAGATGGGCGGTCGCCTGATCGACGAGCAGGCTGGCCTGCGCCCGGGCGCGGTCGATTCCCATCAGGGTCACGAAGGTCTGCTTGCCCGCCGCCGCGTCCTTGTTCAGCGCCTTGCCCGCCAGTGCCTCGTCGCCCTCGACGTCCAATATGTCGTCGGCGATCTGGAAGGCGAGCCCGATGTCGCGCGCATAGGCGCGCAACGGTTTGCGCCCCTCGGGCGGAACGCGCGCGAGGATCGCGCCCGCCTCGACCGAAAAGCCGATCAGCGCGCCGGTCTTGAGCTGTTGCAGCCGCGTCACCGTCGGCAGGTCGAAGCTGATCGTCTCCGCCGCCAGGTCCATCATCTGCCCGCCCGCCATGCCCGCGGGGCCCGCCGCCAGCGCGAGTTCGCGCACCAGTTCGCTGCGCACGAAGGGGTCGGCATGCGTCGCCGGATCGACGAGCCATTCGAAGGCGAGCGCGTGCAGCGAATCGCCCGCGAGCACCGCCGTCGCCTCGTCATAGGCGCGGTGGACCGTCGGCTTCCCGCGCCGCACGTCATCATCGTCCATGCACGGCAGATCGTCGTGGATCAGCGAATAGACGTGCATCGCCTCGACCGCCGCGCCGACGCGCAACGACAGCGCGCGATCGACATGGAACAGGTCGCCCGCGGCACGGACGAGCAAGGGGCGCAGCCGCTTGCCGCCGCCCGTCGCGGCATGGCGCATCGCGCGATAGAGCCGCTCGCGCGGATCGGAGGGAATGGCCAGACGCCGGTCGAACAGGGCGTCGATCCCCGCCGCGACCTCTGCCTGCGCGGCGTGCAACAGCGACGCCTCTACCACGGTTTCGCCATCGGCGCGCGCGGCCATGGATCAGCTCTCGCCGAAGGGCGTGGTTCCCGCCGGCCGGCCGTCGGCACCGAAGCCGACCTGTTCGATCCGCGCCTGCGCGGCGGCAAGGCGCGCCTCGCAATGCGCGCGCAGCGCATGCCCGCGCTCGTAGAGCGCCACCGATTCCTCGAGGCTGACGTCACCGCTCTCGAGCCGCCGCACGATCGTTTCGAGCTCGCCCATCGCGGCCTCGAACGACAGCGACGCGATCTCGGGGGCCGGGGCCGGCGCGGCAGCGGGGTCGGGCGTGTCGGTCATCCCCCTGCTTTGGCGGCTCGCCCCCATGCGGTCAAGCTTGACGTCGCCCGGCACCGCGATAGGGTCGGGCCGCATGTTCGTCGGCCATTTCGCCCCGGCGCTGATCGTCGCCGCCCGCCCGCGCGCCGCCGGGCTCGGAACGCTGTTCGTCGCGGCGCAGCTTGTCGACATCGGCTTCGCGGCGCTGCTGATCCCGGGGGTGGAGGCGATGCGGATCGCGCCCGGCATCACCGCGATGAACCCGATGGACCTTTACCACATGCCCTATACGCATAGCCTGCTCGGCGCGGGATTGTGGGGATTGCTGTTCGGCCTGATCGTCTGGGCCGCGACGCGGCGGCGCGAGGCGGCGATCGGCGCCGCGATCGTCGTCGTGTCGCACTGGTTCATCGACCTGCTCGTCCACATCCCCGATCTCACGCTGTTCGGCGCGCCTCCGAAGATCGGGCTTGGCCTGTGGAACCATCCGCTGGTCGCGATGCCGCTGGAGGTCGCGCTGGTCGGCGGCGCTCTCGCTTATTACGCCAGCCGCACGCGCGACCCGGCCGGAAACGGCCGCCTGTGGGCGCTCGCCGCGCTGCTTGCGCTGGTCCAGGCCATCAACTGGTTCGGGCCGCAGGAAAGCGCCTATTCGCTCGCGATCCCCGCGACGATGCTCTTCGCCTACGCGCTGCTGTCGCTCGCCGCCTGGTGGGCGGGACGGACCCGCGCGCCGCTTTCCCATAGCTGAGGCGGCATCTTGTGAGCGGTGCCGGCGATATTGGGGTCTGTTCCTATCGCGCCGGCCCGGCTAAAGGCGCGCCATGACCCAGTCCGCCGTAGCCCCCTCGCCCGCTATCACCCCCGAAATCGTCGCCGAGCACGGCCTGTCGCCGGAGGAATATCAGCGTGTCCTGAACGCCCTCGGCCGCGAGCCGAATCTCGTCGAGCTCGGCATCTTCTCGGTCATGTGGTCCGAGCATTGCAGCTACAAGAGCTCGCGCATCCACCTGAAGAAGCTGCCGACCGAAGCGCCATGGGTGATCTGCGGTCCCGGCGAGAATGCGGGCGTGATCGACATCGGCGAAGGGCCGGGCGGCAAAAAGCTCGCCGCCATCTTCAAGATGGAGAGCCACAACCACCCGTCGTATATCGAACCCTATCAGGGCGCGGCGACCGGGGTCGGCGGCATCCTGCGCGACGTCTTCACGATGGGCGCGCGGCCGGTCGCGAACCTCAACGCGCTGCGCTTCGGCCGTCCCGACCATCCGAAGATGAAGCATCTAATATCGGGCGTCGTCCGCGGTATCGGCGGATACGGCAATTGCGTCGGCGTCCCCACGGTCGGTGGCGAGGTCAATTTCCACAAGGCCTATGACGGCAATATCCTGGTCAACGCGATGACCGTCGGCGTCGCCGAGCAGGACAAGATCTTCTATTCGGCCGCAAGCGGCGTCGGCAATCCGATCGTCTATGTCGGGTCGAAGACGGGCCGCGACGGCATCCACGGCGCGACGATGGCATCGGCGGACTTCGGCGAGGATGCCGAGGAGAAGCGCCCGACCGTTCAGGTCGGCGATCCGTTCACCGAGAAGCTGCTGATCGAGGCGTGCCTCGAACTGATGGCGTCGGACGCGATCGTCGCGATCCAGGACATGGGCGCCGCGGGGCTGACCAGTTCGTCGGTCGAGATGGCGTCGAAGGGCGGGGTCGGCCTCCACCTCAGGATGGACGACGTGCCGCAGCGCGAAGCCGGCATGACAGCCTATGAGATGATGCTGTCCGAAAGCCAGGAACGCATGCTGATGGTGCTGAAGCCCGGCAAGGAAGCCTTCGCGGAGGCGATCTTCCGTAAGTGGGAACTCGACTTCGCCGTGATCGGCACCGTCACCGACACCGGCCGCATGGTGCTGGAGCATCATGGCGAGATCGTCTGCGACATCCCGCTCGCGCCGCTCGCCGACGACGCGCCGCTCTATGACCGGCCGCACGTGCCGACGCCGAAGCAGGCCGAGCTTGCGAATGTCCCCGAAACGCAGGACGTCGCGGCGGACCTCAGGACGCTGATGGGCAGTCCCGACATCGCGTCGCGCCGCTGGATCTGGGAGCAGTATGACAGCCAGGTCGGCGCCGATACGGTGCAGACCGGCGGCGACGCGGCGCTCGTCCGCATCCACGGCACGAACCGCGCGCTCGCGATGACCACCGATTGCACCCCGCGCTATTGCCATGCCGACCCGGTCGAGGGCGGCAAGCAGGCGGTGGCCGAGACGTGGCGCAACATCACCGCGGTCGGCGCGACGCCGCGCGCGATCACCAACTGCCTGAACTTCGCCAATCCGCAACGGCCCGAGATCATGGGCCAGATCACCGGCTGTCTCGACGGCATGGCGCAGGCGTGCCGCGCGCTCGACTATCCGATCGTGTCGGGCAACGTCAGCCTCTACAATGAATCGAAGGCGACCGGTGGCGGCAGCGCGATCCTGCCTACCCCCGCGATCGGCGGCGTCGGCGTCATCGACGACCTGAGCAAGGCCGTCGGCATCGGCTTCAAGCGCACCGGCGACATCGTCCTCGCGGTCGGCGAGCGGATGGGCCATCTGGGCCAGTCGATCTGGCTGCGCGAGATTCACGGCCGCGAGGAAGGCCCGCCGCCGCCGGTGGACCTGAAGGCGGAAAAGCGCACCGGTGACTTCATCCGCCATGCGATCAACCAGGGCTGGATCACGGCCTGCCACGACGTGTCGGATGGCGGCGTCGCCGTCGCGCTCGCCGAAATGGCGCTCCGGTCGGATATCGGCGTTCTGGTGAGCGAGGAACAGCCCTTCGGCATCGCCGAAAGCTTCTTCGGCGAGGATCAGGGGCTCTACATCGTCACCGTCTGCGACACGTGCCTCGCCGACTTCCTCGACGCGGCGAACCGCGCCGACGTACCGGTCGACCCGCTCGGCCGCACGATCAGGGACCGCATCGTGTTCGAGCTTCCGGAGAGCGACCACCAGGTCACGCTCGCGGAACTGCGCGAAGCGCACGAGGGCTTCTTCCCGAAGCTGATGGAAGGGTGAGCATCCACGTCGGCATCGGCGGATGGACCTATGAGCCGTGGCGCGGCACCTTCTACCCGCCCGGCCATCCGCAGAAGCGCGAACTCGAATATGCCGGCCGGCATCTGACCGGGCTGGAGATCAACGGCACCTATTACGGCAGCCAGAAGCCCGAAAGCTTCGCCAACTGGGCGGCGGCGGTGCCCGACGGCTTCCGCTTCAGCGTCAAGGCGTCGCGCTTCGCGACCAATCGCAAGCTGCTCGCCGACGGCGCGGCGTCGGTGGAGAAATTCCTGACGCAGGGGCTGACCCGGCTCGGCGACCGGCTCGGTCCGATCCTCTGGCAGTTCATGGCGACGAAAAAGTTCGACCGCGACGATTTCGCACGCTTCCTCGATCTGCTGCCCGCGACGCAGGACGGTCTGCCGCTGCGCCATGCGCTCGAGGTGCGGCACGAAAGCTTCCGCGATCCGGCGTTCGTCGACCTTGCACGCGAACGGAACATGGCGATCGTCTTCGCCGACAGCGAAGAATTTCCCTGCATCGACGAGGATACGGCCGATTTCACCTATGCCCGCCTGCAGCGAACGGTGGAGAGCGAACCTGCCGGCTATGACGAGGCGGCGCTCGACGGCTGGGCCGACCGCGCGCGCGACTGGGCGAAGGGCGGGCGCGACGTCTACCTCTTCTTCATCGCCGGCGCGAAAGTCCGCAACCCCGCGGCAGCGCAGGCGCTGATCGCGCGGCTGGAGAGCTGACGCTCGTTTACCATCTACGGCTGGATCGTCATCGACTTTGGATGAATCAATATAGTGTTCCCGCGCAGGCGGGGAGCCAGAGCGGAAAAGTGCACGTTCGTGTATAACGCTCCGGGTCCCCGCCTGCGCGGGGACGCGTCACTATAACTTTCTCCGGTCCAGTCCTACCGGCGACGGAGTCAGGCCGCCTTCGCCAGTTCCGGCTGCGCGGGTGCCGCGGCGGTTTCGGTCGCCTTCGTCCCCAGCAGGTCATAGGGGTCGATGCCGTCGGCGCGCATCATCGCATGGACCTGCTTGTAGATCGTCGGTTCGAC
The DNA here is from genome assembly GCF_002953155.1 of Sphingopyxis sp. MG. Lineage (NCBI taxonomy): Bacteria > Pseudomonadati > Pseudomonadota > Alphaproteobacteria > Sphingomonadales > Sphingopyxidaceae > Sphingopyxis > Sphingopyxis sp. MG. The sequence goes on along the minus strand of NZ_CP026381.1, from coordinate 252,721 downwards.
GATCCCCAGCCGCTTGCGCGCCGCCTCGATCGGCTCGGCGAGCAGCGCCTCGATATCCTGATGCGCGATGTGCCGCGCGGCGCGGCCGTTACGCTGGCCTTCGCGCACCGCCGCATAGATGGGATAGCGACGACCGAAGCCCTTGCGGATCTCGCGCGCGCCGGCCCAGGCGATGAACAGCGTGCCCCAACTCGGCGTCTGGCTGTAGGAGAAGGCGAGCACGCACTGTTCGCCCAGCGCGTCGCGGCCATAGCCGGTCAGGATGTGCGACAGGTCGTGCGTGTCGCGCAGCCGGTCGCCGAATACCTCCATCATGTCATCGTAGCGCGGCTTTTTCTCGCGGAATTTCATCGATTCGTCGACGAGGCCCTGCGCGGTCAGCCCCTCGCGCTCCATGAAATCGACATAGACGCGCCCGACGGTTCCCTCGGGCAGGGCCTTCAACCGGTCGTGATCGTCGAGCAGCGTCGGCAGATAGGGGCGCTCGGCCAGAACCTTCGCCCCCACCGCGGTCGCAAAGAACGCTTCGACCGACCGCGTGAAGCGATTGTCGCGCAGCGCGTCGATGATGTGGAACACCTGTTCGGTGTCCTCCTTGTCGGCGATCAGCTTGCGGAAATGGTGCCACGCCTTCAGCGGGCGGAACCCGGTGTCGGCACGGTCGGGATGGCAAAGGGGAAGAGCGGTCATGGCGAATCTCTCATGCTTCGGCTTCGTGGCTCGCAATAGCATTATTGACATACATGTCAATAGGTGTCGCCTGTTCCCGTCACCCCGGATCAAGTCGGCAATTATCCCTTTTCGACAAGGAGCTGTTCCCCGACGAAAGCCGGGGTCCAGATGGCACAGCGCTGCTTCACATGGACCCCGGCTTTCGTCGGGGAACAGCTCCTGACTTGCCTGAAGGACATATATGCCGACCAGGTCCGCAGTGACGAAGAGGCAGGCGCCTTCAAAACCAAAGGGCGTTGCCACCGCGCCGAGAGGGATATGATCCCGAAGCGAATGCCCTATAGCCTTCCGGCGGGACGCAGCGGAGGCGCGAATGGAGAAGCAGGACGGCGCATCGGCGCAGCGGCTGGTCACGCTCGACGCGCTGCGCGGCTTCGCGGTGATGGGCATATTGGCGATGAACATCGTCGCCTTCGCAATGCCCGAGGCGGCCTATATTTCGCCGAAAGCCTATGGCGGGGAGACGCCGGCCGATCTGGCTGGCTGGGCGATCGGCTTCATCCTCTTCGACGGCAAGATGCGCGGGCTGTTCTCGATCCTGTTCGGGGCGAGCATGCTGCTGATCGTCGAGCGCGCAAGGGCGTCGGGACAGGATGCCGCGACGGTGCATTACCGGCGCATGGCGTGGCTCGCGGTGTTCGGGTTCGCCCATTATCTCTTCCTCTGGTGGGGCGACATATTGTTCCTCTATGCGTGCATCGGTTGCATCGCCTTCGCCTTTCGCGACTGGGAGGCGCGGCGGCTGATCCGCTGGGCGGTCGGGCTGTTCGCACTCGGCACGCTGTTGATGACGTTGCTCTTCGGCGCGCAGCTCGTTCTCGCGCAGGCAGCGGACGATTCCGGCGCGTCGGCGGCGATGGCCGCGGCGGGGCGCGACGTGATCGCCGGATATGCGGGGCTTGGCGATGCGGTCGACGCCGAACTGGCGCTCTATCGCGGCGGCTATCTGCCGATCCTCGCCGAGCGGCTCGGCCATGCGGACACGCCGTTGCTGATGGTGCTGATGAGCGCGCTCGAAACGCTGCCGCTGATGATGATCGGCATGGCGCTGCTGCGCAGCGGCTTCCTTGCGGGGCGCTGGGAGTCCGCCGCCTATCGCCGCACGGCGCTCCGCTGGCTACCGCCGGGACTGCTGCTGACGATAGTGCTGGCATGGGTCCAGTGGCGCGGCGGGTTCGATTATCTGCTGTCGCTTAACATCTTCCTCGCTTGGGCGCAGCCCGCACGGCTGATGATGACGATCGGCTATGCCGCGCTGCTGGTCCTGCTGATCCGGCGTCATGCCGCGTGCGGCTGGATCGCCCGCATCGCGGCGGCGGGGCAGGCCGCCTTCTCCAACTACATCGGCACCAGCCTCGTGATGACGAGCCTCTTCTACGGCTATGGCCTCGGGCTGTTCGGCACGGTCGGGCGCCTGCCGCTCTATCTGTTCGTGATCGGCGCCTCGGCGCTGATGCTGCTATGGTCGAAGCCGTGGCTCGCGCGCTTCCGCTACGGGCCGCTCGAATGGCTGTGGCGCAGCCTCGCACGCGGGGCCGTGCAGCCGATGCGGCGGGCGTCCCCGGCTCAGTAGCCGACGGCGCGGCCGAAGCTCGGGCGGCCGCGCTGGACGAGCGGATTGGCCTCGCGCTCCAGCGCCGCCAGCGTTTCCTCGAACAGCGGGCGCAGCGTGACGACGCGCGGCAGATATTCCTCGGGGCTGATCTGCGCCTCGACGCAGTGGCGCGCGAACATCTCTATATCCTCGGCCAGCGTGCCCAGCCGCTCGCCGCCGAACTGACGCGCCTCGCTCTTCAGCGTGTGCGCGGGCATGACGAGCCCGCGCGCGTCGCGGGCGCGCATCGCCTCTTCGATCGCGGCGACCGACTTGATGCCGTCCTCGCGGAAATAGCCCAATATGCGGATGAACGCCGCGCCCAGCTGGGTGCGCGTCGCGCGGAATTCATTCCAATCGACCAGCATCTCGTCCAATGTTCCGTCCCTTGGCATGCAATTCGGCCGGTGGTCCCGAAGCCTGCATGCCAAAAGGCGGTTAATAGGCGGTTACGGCGGCGGACGGCTGGTTCAGCGCGTCACCATCCAGCGTCCCGAACCGGACGCGCCCGGGTCGGCGGCGAGCGTCCACCCCTGTTCGGCGGCGAGCGCGGCGACCTCCCGCTCCGCCTTCGGATCGTCGGCTATCAGCAGCACCTGCGCCTCGGCCCGCATCGCGCGCGCCAGCCGCAGCGCCGGCCAGGGGCAGCGCATCCCGCGCGCGTCGACGACGACGGGCGCCTCAATCGTCATAGGGATTGCGCGTGTTGCGGAAGTTGAGCCGGATCGGCACCCCCTGGAACCCCAGTTCCTTGCGCATGCCGTTGGTCAGGTAGCGCTGGTAGCTGGCGGGCAGGGCGTCGGTGCGGCTGCCGAAGACGACGAAGGTCGGCGGCCGCGTGCGCGCCTGGGTGATGTAGCGCAGCTTGATCCGCCGGCCCCCCGGCGCGGGCGGCGGATTGGCGGTGACCGCACCCTCGAACCAGCGGTTCAGCTTCGCGGTCGACATGCGGCGTGTCCAGATGTCGCGCTGTTCGAAGGCGACACGGACGAGCGTGTCGATCCCCTTGCCCGTCGCGCCGGAGATGCTGAGCAGCGGCACGCCCTTGACTTGCGACAGCCCGTCGTCGAGCGCCGTGCGCACGCCGTTGAACAGCGCCGACGGATTTTTGGCGACGTCCCATTTGTTGAGCGCGACGATCAGCGCGCGCCCTTCCTCCAGCACCCGGTCGGCGATGCGCAGGTCCTGCGCCTCGAGCCCCTTCGTCGCATCGAGCAGCAGCACGACGACCTCGGCGAAATCGACCGCGTGGAGCGCGTCGGCGACCGACAATTTCTCCAGCTTGTCCTGCACCTTCGCGCGCTTGCGCATTCCTGCGGTGTCGAACAACTGGATCGGATGGACTTCGCCGTCCTTTTCCCATTGCCAGTCGACGCGGATCGAATCGCGCGTGATCCCCGCCTCGGGCCCGGTGATCAGCCGGTCCTCGCCGATCATGCGGTTGATCAGCGTCGACTTGCCCGCGTTGGGCCGCCCGACGATCGCGAGCTTGAGCGGGCCGAGCGGCTCCTCGTCATCCTCGCTGGTTTCGGCTTCCTCGGCTTCCATGAACGGTTCGACGATCGGGCGCAGCGCGTCGAACAGGTCGACCAGCCCCTCGCCATGTTCGGCGCTGAGCGCGATCGGGTTTTCGAAGCCGAGCGCATAGGCCTCCATCAGCCCCGCCTCGCCCTGCTTGCCCTCGGCCTTGTTCGCGCAGAGGATGATCGGCGTGTCCTCGCTGCGCAGCCAGCGGGCGATCTCTTCGTCGAGCGGCGTCACGCCGGCGCGCGCATCGATCAGGAACAGCGCGGCATCGGCCTCGCGCACTGCCTTTTCGGTCTGGACGCGCATCCGGCCGGGCAGCGTCGCGGCGTCCTGATCCTCGAACCCCGCGGTATCGACGATGCTGAACGTCAGGCCGAGCAGTTGCCCGTCGCCCTCGCGCCGGTCGCGCGTCACCCCCGGCTGATCGTCGACAAGCGCGAGCCGCTTGCCGACGAGCCGGTTGAACAGGGTCGACTTGCCGACATTGGGCCGGCCGACAATGGCGATCGTTGCGGATCGCGCCATCTGCTTATCCTATCATGCGGGGCCGCGCGGCGCCCCATCCCGTCATCGCCAGGCGGTGATCTGTCCGTCGTCCGCCAGAATATACAAGATATTGTTGGCGACCACCGGCGTCTGCGACAGCGGCGACTTGAACTCGGTCGAGGCGAGCAGCGAGCCGTCGGTAGGCGAATATTCGGCGAGCGTGCCCTCGGTATTGACCGCGATCAGCCTGCCGCCGGCGAGGATCGGTCCGGTCCAGCGGATCGGGTCCTTCTTCTTCTTGTCGGTCTCGACGCGGAAACGCGCAAGCTGCTGAATCCAGCGCACCTTGCCCGAACCGCGCGCGACGCACAGCAGCTTGGCATCGTCGGTCATCGCATAGACCCACTCGCCGACGACATAGGGGGTCGAGATGCCGGCGATCGAGATTTCCCAGGTCCGCTGGCCGGTGACGAGCTCATAGCTCGCCATGCGGCCACCCTGCCCGAGCGCGAAGACGCGGCCGCGATCGATCACCGGATCGGCATCGACGTCGGACAGCGTCGACACCGACAGCGCCATCGAGGTGCGCGCGAGCGCATCCTCCCACAGGTCGCGGCCGTTCTCGTAGCGATAGGCCTGCACCTCGCCCGACGAGAAGCCGGCGACGATCGTGCCCTGCCCCGCCGCGGGAGAGGCGGCGCCGAAGACGCTGCCGGGTTCGAGCGACGCGGTCGCCTGCCACTGCACCGCGCCGTCGGCGGCACTGAGCGCGATGATCTGATTATCCTGGCTGATGACGTAGACGCCGCCGAAGGCGATGGTCGGCGCGCCGCGCAGCGGACCGGCCGGCTTCACCTTCCAGATCACCGACCCGTCGGCGGCGTTGAGCGCCGCGACATCGCCCGACCCGCTGGTCGCATAGACGACCGAGCCGTCGACCGCGGCACCGCCGCCGAACAGCGAATCCTTGTAATCCTTGCCCGTGCTGCCGATCGGCGTGCGCCACAGCGAGGCACCGGTGTCGGCCGCGAAGGCCGAGACGACCGCGTCAGTATCGACGACGAACAGGCGATTGTCGGCGATGACCGGCGACGCGGCGAGGCGCTGCTTCTTGGTGCTGCCGGCGATGCTGGCCTGCCACAGTCGCGCGCGGGTCGCGCCCAGCGCGACATGGCCCATCGCCTTCGAGGCGTTGCCGCCCGACTGCGCCCAGCTTGCGTTGACGACGGGCTCGGGGAGCACCACCGCGATCTCCGCGGTCGCCGGATCGACCTTGATGCTGTTGTCGTTCGACAGGATCGACACCCGCTCGCCGACCGTCGGCGTCTTGGGTCCGCCCTTGTCCTTGAACGCGCCGCAGCCCGACAGGGGCAGCGCCAACAGGGCCGCGCAGAGAATATAATGCCGCTTCTTCAGCATATTATTTGGTTTCCTCAGTCTTTTCGGTTGCCGCCGTCTGCGACCCGGCGGCGTCCTTGCGATCCTTGTCCGCGCTTTCGCCGGCACGGTCGGTGACGGCATCGACGCCCAGCATGCCCGCCATCTGCACCGCGCGCGACTGGAGCGATTTCGGTACGTCGGGCAGCTTGGCGACACGGCCATAGAGTTCGCCCGCCCGATCGTACTGGCCGAGCTGATAATAAGCGATGGCGCTGAGTTCGGCGGCGCTGGCGAACCAGCTCGACGCGGGGTCCTTCGCCTCGACCAGCGGCTTCATGCGGTCGATCACCGCCTGCGGCTTCAGCGTGTCGAATTCGAGCGCGGTCTGGCGAAGCAGCGCGGCGTTGCGCAGCGCCGGGTCGATCTTCTTGTCGCCCGCGACCTTCGCCATCAGCGCGGCAGCGCCCTTGCGGTCGCCGGCCTGCGCCTTGATGTTCGCCTGCTGCATCAGCGCGGCCGAGCGATAGGCGGGACTGCCCTCCGCGACGATCGTCTCGAGATCCTTCGCCGCGGCGTTCGGCTGGCTCGCCGCCGCCTTTTCAAAGGCCGCGACCAGCGCTTCGGCCTGCTCGCCGCGCTGCACCTGCTGCGCGTGGCCCCAATAGAGCCAGCCGCCGAAGGCGACCAATGCCGCGACGATCGCGCCGATGATCCACCAGCCATAGCGCCGCCAAAGCGTGTCGAGCCGGTCCTTGCGGACCGCCTCGTCGACTTCCAGCAAAAAGGCGGCATTGTCCGGGCTCAGGGCCAATCAAACCTCCATCGTCTCGCTACGGGCGCGGGGCGCATGGCCCGCCGGTCGCTTTCCTTAGCGGCGAGGCCCGGAAAGGCCAAGCGATTCACTCACCCGGCCGCGGCGGCGCTCCGCCGGGCTGCGCCGCGCCCATTCGTCCGGCCTCAACCGGCGTAGATCTGTTCGGATGTCGGGAATGAACGGGACCTGACTTGCTCGGCATAGTCCCGGACCGCGCCGTCGATGACGCTCGCCATGTCGCTGTAGCGCTTCACGAAGCGCGGCACGCGCTCGAACATGCCGAGCATGTCGTCGGTGACGAGCACCTGACCGTCGCACTGCGCGGAAGCGCCGATGCCGATCGTCGGGCAGGCGACCTTGTTCGTGATCTCGATCGCGATCGATTCGAGCACGCCCTCGATGACGATCGAGAAGGCGCCGGCCTTCGCCACCGCGACCGCGTCCTCGACGATCGAGCGCGCTTCCTCGTCACTCTTGCCGCGCACGCCATAGCCGCCGAGGATGTTGACCGCCTGCGGCGTCAGGCCGACATGCCCCATCACCGGAATGCCGCGCTGGGTCAGGAATTCGATCGTCGGGGCAAGCACCTTGCCCCCCTCGACCTTCACCGCGGCGGCGCCGGTTTCCTTGAGCAGGCGCGAGGCGTTGGCGAACGCCTGCTCGGGGCCGGCCTCATAGCTGCCGAAGGGCATGTCGACGATCACCGCGGCATGATAGCTGCCCCGCACCACCGCGGCGCCGTGCAGCGCCATCATCTCCATCGTCACCGCGACGGTATGCGGCAGGCCATAGATCACCTGCGCGAGCGAATCGCCGACCAGCAGCATGTCGCAATGCGGATCGAGAAGCTGCGCCTGGCGCACCGTATAGGCGGTGAGCATGACGATCGGCTCGCCCCCCTTGCGCTGGCGGATGCGCGGCACCGTCAGGCGCTTCATCGGCTGCGGCGTCGGGTTGGCGCGACTGGTCGAGGTGTCGAGGGTGAGCGTCTTGGGGAGCGTGGACATGGGACGGGAGCCTAGCGATTTATGTTGCGCTGCGAAAGACAGAGTTTCGTCGGGAGGCAACGCAACTCGAACAGGCGGTATGCCGTCTCCCCTCCCGCTCGCGGGAGGGGCAGCAAGGCTAGAGCATGATGACATGAGTTGGAATCGTCATTGCGAGGAGCGAAGCGACGCGGCAATCCAGAGTATGCGCAATCCGCCCTGGATTGCTTCGCTTCGCTCGCAATGACGAGTGGGTCAATCCAATGTGGAAGCTTGCGAACTCGTTTGCCAGCCGCAGCGGGGCGGGCCTTCGCGACGGCGCCGACCCCCCCCCCGCCCCCTCCCGCAAGCGGGAAGGGAGACAGACAGTCGCACGCCGTCCCCCGTCCGTTGCCGCTCCTCAGGCCCCCGCTTCGGTCAGCGCGGCCAGTTGTTCGCCGGTCAGCCGCAGCGCCATGCTGTCCATGATGTCATCGAGCTGCGCGACCGTAGTCGCGCTGGCGATCGGTGCGGTGACGCCCGGCTGCGCCGCCACCCAGGCGAGCGCGACCTGCGCCAGGCTGGCGCCCGTTTCGGCGGCGATGCGATCCATGACCGCGAGTACCGCGGGCCCCTTGCCCGCCATATAGGCCTTGGCCTTGTAGCCGCGCGGGCTCTGGCCGAGATCGTCGGCGCTGCGATATTTCCCCGACAGATAGCCGGCGGCGAGGCTGTAATAGGGAATGACGCCGAGCCCCTCGGCGATGCAGAGCCGCTGGAGCGCACCTTCATATTGCGCGCGGTCGAGCAGATTGAGCTCGGGCTGCATCGCGGTGAAGCGCGGCAGCCCCTTCGCATCGGCGACGCGCAGCGCCTCGCCCAGCCGTTCGGCCGAATAGTTGGACGCGCCGATCGCGCGCACGATCCCCGCGTCGCGCAATTCGCCGAACGCGCCCAGCACCTCGTCGAGCGGCACGTCGGGATCGTCCTGGTGCGCGAAATAGAGATCGATCGCGTCGACCCCCAGCCGGTCGCGCGAGCTCTGCGCCGCCGCGCGAACGGCATCGGGGCGCAGGCCGCCCTCCCCCATCCCGACCTTGGTGGCGATCAGCACCCGGTCGCGCGCGCCGCTTTCGCGGAGCCATGCGCCGATCATCGCCTCGGATTCGCCGCCCCGATGCCCTGGCACCCACGCCGAATAGACGTCGGCGGTGTCGATCATGCTGCCGCCGCGCGCCGCAAAGCGGTCGAGAATCGCGAAGCTCGCCGTCCGGTCGGCGGTCCAGCCGAAGACATTGCCGCCGAGTACGAACGGCCGGATCGACAGGCCGCTTTTGCCCAGTGCGCGTTCGGTCATCGTGACGCTCCTTCCTTCACCGCGGGCACCGCCTCGCGCGGGTTGTCGCTGAACAGCCCGTCGATCCCCGTCGCCAGATAGGCGGCGATCTCCGCCGCCAGGTCGCCGTGCCCCGCCGGATTGATCCCGCTCTTGTCGCCCAGCGGCAGGAAATAATTCTCGCGGCGGAAGGTCCACGGATGCACCTTCAGCCCCGCCGCATGGGCATCGCGGACGAGCGACGTCGGATCGCCCAGCGTGCCCAGCGCGCCGCGCGGGATGACCATCGCCTTGTTCGGCCCGATGCCGTCGGCATAGGCGGCGACCGCCTTCAGCCCCGCGGGCGACGCCATCGCGGCATAGCTCGTCCGCGGGTCATCGGCGGGCCCGCCCTCATCGTCCATCAGCTGGATTAGCGGCAGGTCGCTCTTCGCGCGGATCGCCTTGAGATTGCCGACCTCGAAGCTCTGGATGAACACCGGCGCCGTTCGGCCGCGATAACCGTATTTTTCGAGCAGCGCGAGCAAGGGCGCCTCGTGCGGCAGACCGATCGCGGCGAAATAGCCCGGATGCTTGGTCTCGGGATAGACGCCGACCGGATGGGTGCGCTCCATGTTCACGCGCGCGAGAAGGTCGAGAATCTCCTCGAAGGTCGGAACCTCGAACTTGCCGTCGTTGGCAGTGCCGCGCAGCCGCGGAATGCGCTCCTTCGCGCGCAGCGTCTTGAGTTCGGCGAGGGTGAAATCCTCGGTGAACCAGCCCGTGACGTCCTTGCCGTCGATCCGCCTGGTCGCCTTTCGATCCGCGAACTCTGGACGGTCGGCGACGTCGGTGGTCTCCGAAATCTCATTCTCGTGCCGCGCGACGAGCACGCCGTCCTTCGTCAACACCAGGTCGGGCTCGATGAAATCGGCCCCCTGCTCGATCGCCAGTTCATAGCTCGCCAGCGTATGCTCGGGTCGCTCACCCGACGCACCGCGATGCGCGATGACGATCGGCGGTTGGCCGTCGAGGGTGGGCACCGCCGCCATCGGCTCAGCGGCACAGCCGGCGGGCAAAAGCAACGCCAGCACGGCGGCGTACCAGCGCCTCATGCCGCAAGGCGGGCCTGCCGGTCATCGGCGGCGAGCAGCGGGAGCCTGACCACGTGCGGAAAATAGGCCGAACGCCGCCGCCTTGGCCAGCGGTTTTCGGGGTCCGGAGGAAAAAGTTTCACGTGCGGGCGCGGGCTTCGCCGCGCCCATCCCGCTCTTCGTCATGCTGAACCTGGTTCAACATCATGGTCCGCGCTTTCGTTGAGCGCCGCGTCCCGAGCATGATGGCACTGGGTCAATCCAAAGTCATCGGAGTGTAAAAAGACCGGGCCGACGTCGGCCTGGGAGTGAGCACGACATCGACCCGAGGTTTCCCCAGTGGAGTGGGCGGAGAAGATTTAGAACTTCATCGATGCGTTAAACCCGATGATGCGCGGGTCCGGCGTGAACACGTTGGTCGTCAGGCCATTGTCATCGCTGTTCACGAAGAACCCCGTGATCGGCATTTTCTTGAACAGGTTCTTGACATAGAGCTGAAACGAGAGACCCGATTCCGGCCTGGTCAGCATGACGGCGACGTTCATATTGTCCCACGCCCGCAACCTGTCGAACTCCGTGTTGTAAACCCGGCCGAAGCTTTTCGACTGGAAATAATAGTCGCCGCGGAAGGTCAGTTCCCAATCGCCGCCTTCGAGGAAGAATGTATATTGCGAACCGATATTTGCGGTCAGGCGCGGCGCGTTGGGCAGCTCATTCCCCTCGAGGTCCGCATAAAATCCGCGGCCACCATTGGGCGCGCCGCTCGACCCCCCGATCCAGGCTTCGGGATTGGCGGGATCATAGGGCACGAGCGCACCGACAGTTGCGGGATTATAGGGCGCCAGCGGATCATAGGTGAAACCATAGGCCGGATTTACAAGCACGTTCCCCCGGTTGGGATTCCAGTAATTGAGGGTACCGACCCTGACCGGCCTGGCGGGATTCCAGCTGCCAAAACGGTCCGCGCCCGGGCATAGGGTGGCCAAAACTTGTGCGGTGGTTCCCGGCGACGGAGGTATCAACTTACCAGCCTCCACGCGCAACAGCTGTTCCACCAGGGCGCGCGGGGCGATGCAGTTGGACGGCACCTGCAGCCAGGGCCGTAGCACGACCCAATCGGGGTCGCCCTGCGTCCGGTCCATCACGTCGATCGATTGCGCGCCCTTGCCCAATCGTGTCCGGAGATAGCCCAGATTGCCATCGACCCTGAAAGCACGCGACGGGCGCCATGCCGCCTCCAGTTCCAGGCCCCAGCTCGTCGCATTGAAATTCTCATTATAGGCAATACGGTCGACGATCTGCGAAACCTGAAAATCCTTGTAATCATAGAAAAACCCAGTGGCGTTCAATGTGAAGCGGCCGCCGTTGAAGCTATGTTTCATGCCCACTTCCAAGGCATTGACATATTCCGGACGGAAGGTCTGCGGCAGGAATTGGAACTGCACCACATTCGGGTTGAAATCGATTCTAGGCGGATTTACGCCGCCGCCCTTATAGCCACGGGATATCGAGGCATAGATGAGGCTGTCGTCGGTGAAGCCGATATCCGGCTTCCAATCGAGCACCACGCGCCCAGTGAATTTCCCCCATGACTGATTGATATCATCCTGAGCGGGATAGCCGCTGTTGACACGACCACCAGTGATATCTCCAATAAACTGGGAACCATATGGATCATCAGGGCCACCGTTAGCTACGGTACTTGGATTATTCCTTCCTCCACCCAATAATAGCTGACTGGGAATTTGATCTGCTTTTTTCTTATCCTTTGTATAACGAACGCCAACGGTTAATTTCAAATTATCATTGATGTTATGATATAATTCACTGAAAAGTGCTCTCGATTTAATACGAACACCGTTCTGGCTAAGAAAGTAATTGTGACCCTGATTGTTTAAACTGTCGATTTGGTTAGGATCAACATAGGGACATTCTCGATCTTCATTGCCCAATTCGCAGGGCCGTAATACCCATCCATAACCAGCAAAACCAGGTGCAGCAGCTATAGTTGGTGCCCTACTATATTGCCACTGAGCGATATAGGTGAACATATTGTTGAAGACATAATAATCGTCCTGCGATTTGAAATCGAGATAATTGGCACCGACCAGGAAATTGAGCGGCCCGTCAAAACTGGATTGAAGGCGGAATTCCTGGGACCATTGCCGGTTTCTCGACCGGCTCAAATCCGCCGACACCATGCGATCCGAACAGCCCAATTGTGGATCGCAATACACACCGCCCGGTGTCGGCCCCGGAAATTCTTCCGAATCAATCAATCTCGAACCTGCATACATAGGCGGAGCTGAGCTATCCGCAAACATCGGTTCCGTAAGGAACCGGTTATAATCCTGCGATGAATAGAAGCGATCACGGGAATAGGCGGTTTGCGAGATAAATTGCAGGGTTTCGGACGGCTTATATTCCCAGTTGAACTGGACGACATCATTTTTGGCACGGAATATCGGATCCCAGTTGGATTCGATTTCCCGCAAGTTCCTGGATTGCATACCGCCGCCCATCGGATCAGCGGTGACCGCGCGTACAGGAATCTGCGTACGGCCCTCCAACCGATTTCCGACAGTCAAATAATAATGTGGAAAGTAAAGATAAACGAGCGCATTGCTATTGGGCTTGCCAAAGGCCGCATCGTCATAAAGCGATCCGGGCAGGCACCCCTGGCCGATACGGCCGCGAAGACTGAGGTCGGTAATTTCCACATCGCCAATTCGGTCGATTCCGGGATCGGTCGTGCACAATTGCTTGGCCGACCGCGACCGATTGTCGTCTTCCGAAAAATGCTGCCAGATGACATTGGCCTTGAAACGGTCGCTGGGCTCCCACTGGGCCGACACGCGCGTCGACCACAGGTCGCGCCCGTTGATGCGGGTGCCGAGGAAGTTGTTGTAATCGAAACCGTCGCGCTTGGTCCACGCGCCGGCGGCGCGAACGGCCAGCGTGTCGGACAGCGGCACGTTCAGCATCCCGCTGAGGCGCGTCGTGCTGTAGTTGCCGACTTCGCCCTTCACTTCCCCCGCGAAGGCGCGCGTGTCGGGAAGGGCGGGAATCATGTTGACGACACCGGCCGTCGCATTGCGGCCATAGAGCGTGCCCTGCGGCCCGCGCAGCACTTCGATACGCTGCATGTCGAAGAATTCGGCTTCGAACAGGCGATTGCGGACGAGCGGCGTTGAGTTGAAGCTGACGGCGACCGCCGGATCGCTCGTTGCGGAAATGGACTGCGTCCCGATCCCGCGGATCGAGAAATTATACATGCTGAAATTGGTCTTGGTGAAACTGACGTTCGGGACGGCGCGCAACAACTCCGCCCCGCCTTCGATCTTCAGATCGTCCAGCCGGTTCGACGACAGCGCCGTCATCGCGATCGGCACGTCGATGATCTTCTCTTCCTTCCGCTGCGCCGTGACGACAATTTCCGACCCATCGTCGATCTCGTTGCGCGCGGCGGGCGGCGGGGTCGCGGCGCGTTCGACGACATAAGCTCCCTGCGCGGTATGGCGGGCGCGCAGGCCGCTTCCCCGCAAAGCCGCGTCCAGCGCCTGACCGGCGGTCAGCGCGCCGCGCACCGCTGGGGCGTTGCGTCCCCGCACGTCGCCCGCCTGAAAGACGACCTCACTGCCGGTCTGCCGCCCGATCTGGGTCAGCGTGTTCGCGAGCGCCTGCGCCGGAATGTCGAGTTGCTTCGCTTCGGCCGCCTGCGCCTGCGCCGCGCCGGCCGCGCTCACCGCCAGCGTGGCGACCCCCAGATACATCGCCGCCTTGAACGAAAATGCGGTGCGTGTAGCGAATGCCATGCTTGCCCCTCCCTCTGTGATGCTCCGCGCCGGTTGACGGCGTCGGACATCAGAACGTGAGCGGGCGAAAAATCCGCATCGGAAATGTGCAGAAAATTTCCGCACAGCCCGCAGTGCTGCCTTACCGTAGCGTCATGGCGCTCCTTCTCTCAGTCCCTCCGCTTCGCATTCTCCCTCCGTCGTCACCCTGAACTTGTTTGGGATATATACCCTTCAGGCAAGCTAGGAGCTGTTCCCCGGCGAAAGCCGGGGTCCAGATGGCACGGCGCTGCCCCGCATGGACCCCGGCTTTCGCCGGGGAACAGTTCCTTGTCGAAAAGGGATAATTGCCAACCTGTTTCAGGGGCCATCGCCTGCCCTCGAATAAACGCGGCCTTGAAGGAGAGGCCTGGCCTTGGATGCCGAAACAAGTTCAGCATGACGGAAGAAGAGAGACCGGTTGCGGGCGAGAGATCAACGCCCGGCGCGCAATTCGACCCCACCGTCGGGCAGCGAGCGCTGGCGGACAGGCAGAAGCTCGCCGACGATGGCGGCGAAGCGTTCGGGGCTGCCGGTGCGGAACACGCCGCTGACGCGCAGATTGCCGGTCGCGGGATCGTCGATGACGAGTTGCTTGCCCGAATAGCGGTTCATTTCGGCAACGGCCTCGGCCAGCGTCGCGTCGTTGAACTCGACGAAGCCCTCGCGCCAGCGAAGCTGCTGGTCGATGTCGGCCTTGAACTTCACGGGCCGCGCGCCGTCGGACACGAGCAGCGCCTCGCCGGGGGCGAGAACGGCGGGGATCATGACAGGCGCATCGGCGGCGGGCCGATCCTCGCCCTCGTCAACGACGACCTTGCCCTCGACCAGCGTGACCTTCATGCGGTCGGAGTCGAGCAAGCGGACCTCGAAGATCGTGCCGAGCGCGGTGACCTGCTTCGCGCCCGCCTGAACGACGAAGGGACGATGCGGGTCCTTCGCGACCTCGAACAGCGCCTGCCCGCGCAGCAGGCGGACGAGGCGGCGGTCGGCGACGTAGCCGACGCGGATCGCGCTGTCGGTGTTGAGGGTGATCGCGCTGCCGTCGGCAAGGCGGACGGTGCGGCGCTCGCCCCTGGCGGTGGCGAACTCGCCGCTGTCGGGTGCCTTGGGGGCGGCGGCGGTCGCCGGGACGGATCGGGCCGCGACCTGCGGGGCGTCGGTCTTCTGACCGAACGGCAGATAATCGGTGCCCAGCGCGACCGCCGCGAGCAGCGAGGCCGCGATACCGACGCCGATCCCGGCCCACAGGCCGCGCCGCGGTTCCTTCCCGGCCGCGAGCGCCGAGGCGCGCAGGGCGTCCAGCGCGGGGTCATCCGGCACGCTGTCGAACAGGTTCCATGCGGCTTCGGCCTTGGCGAAAGCGGCGGCGTTCGCGGCCGATTCCGCGCGCCAGGCGTCGAACTCGTCCTGTTCCTCTGGGCCGAGCGGTCCCGCGTCGATGCGGACGAGCCACGCGGCGGCGGCCTCGTCGGGCGCCAGTCCGCGCAGGGTCGAGGGAAAGGGGATTGTCATCACTCGAAGTCGATCCTTCGCATGATGTGGGTGATGGCGCGCTGCATATGCTTCTCCACCGCGCTCACGGATATTCCGAGCCGCTTCGCTATGTCGTTCAGGCGCATGCCTTCGAGCCGTCTCAGCACAAATATCACCCGGGTCCGTTCCGGCAGTTCGAGCAGCACGGCGGTCGCCCGCGCAAGCTGTTGCCGATCCATCAGAACGTGCTCGGGCGAGAAATCCGCACCCCCATGCCGATTTTGATCGAATGGTTCGTGGGCGTCCGAATGGCGCGTCACTTTCTTGCGCAGATGATCGGTCAGGACGCTGCTGGCGGTCTCGAACACATAGGCGCTGAGATTCTGGCGTTCGAGTTCGGAGGCGCCGCCGCGCTTGATAAGGCGCTCGAACACCTCCTGCACCATGTCCTCCAGATCGGCGCGGTCGCGCGTGCGGCGGCCGAACCAGCTGAGCAGCGAGCGGCGGAAATCGCGGTCGAGCCGGTCGAGCGCCGCCCTGTCTTCCTCGCTATATTCGTATCGGCGTTGTCGTCTGACCATGTCCCTCACCCTCGCGCGCGAGGATGATTCACAATTTCCATGGCCGCAAGACGGGTTGTGGGTGGACGGGGTCCGCTACAGCGCCTGCTCCCATTCGGCCGCGTCGAAGCCCAGCAATACCCCGCCATCATGGACCACGACCGGGCGTTTGATGGCCGAGGGATTCGCGATCATGATCGCTATCGCCTTCGCGGCGTCCAGATCGGCTTTCACCTCGTCGGGCAGTTTCCGGAACGTCGTGCCGGACCGGTTGAGCAGCTTTTCCCAACCGAATCGGCGGGTCCAGTCCTCCAGCTGGTCGGCGTCGACGCCGCTTTTCTTGTAATCGTGAAACGCATAATCGACGCCGCGATCCGCAAGCCAGGCGCGAGCCTTCTTGACGGTGTCGCAGTTGGGAATCCCGAATAGGGTGACGGGCATTTTCACACCTTCAAATTTCGAATCGGAACAGCGCGTTATTTAATCTTCAGCGTTGCAATGAACGCGCAGTTCAGGGTCATAGCGGCGTCCGGTCGGCAAGGCGAGTGTTCGCGCTCGCCAATTTGCCGCGCAGGGCGCGTGCGAAGCCTTCGTGCAGCGCCGCCGCGATCCCGGGGTTCGCCGCCAGATAGGATCGCAGCGCCTCAGCGGGCACGAACCACAGCCGGGCCCGGGTAGCCAGCGTCACCGTTCCCGTCGCATTCGCTCCGTCGAGCACCGTCGCCTCGCCGATCAGCGCACCGTCGGACAGCAGGCCGACATCGGCGCCGTCGCGCTGGATCGCCGCCTCTCCCTCCGCCAGATAGAAGAGGCTGGGGACGGCCTCGTTCTCGCGGATCAGCACCTCGCCGCGGCGCGCCGAAATCCAGTGCCCCTGGTCGATCAGGCGCCGCGCCTCGACGGGACCGAGGCCGCCGAAATGCAACTGGCGCAACTGCTGCTCCTCGGGCGAGAAAGCGATTCGCGTGTCGCGGATCCAGCCGCGAAGGCCGAGGCCGAAATTGACGAGCGCGAGCAGCGCGAGGAGCAGGGCCACCCCGCCGGGGCCGCGACCGAACAGCGCCATGGGCAGGGCGAGCAGCGCCGCCAGCGCGATTCCGATCCGCACATGATCGATGCGGACGGCAAAGCCTGTCGCGAGCAGCAACAACAGGGCGGCATAGCCGAACCAGGCGGAATCGAAGTGTGCCATAGCCTTCGTTTCGCGTTGTGGTCCCGTCGAGACACTTAGGTATGAAACGGTTACCAATTTCCGAACGGCGCGCGGCGGTGCGCCCCCGATCGCGCCTGCCGAAACCGCAGCAAATTACCAGTTTCCGCGGCGCAAGAAAAGCGCGGGTGCATAAATGGGCCGATGATGCTAATTTCCTGTCCTTGCTTCCCTGGCCCATCCGAGCCAAGGCGGCGCGCGAGATTCGATTTTGGAAGCAGAAGACGCAAAAGATGACGCAACCATGGCAACCGCATAGCTGGCGCTCGCACGAGGCCCGCCAGCTTCCGACCTACGCCGACGAGGCCGCACTGAACGCGGCCGAGCGCGAGCTCGCGAGCTATCCGCCGCTGGTCTTCGCGGGCGAGGCGCGGGCGCTGACGGACGAACTCGCGCGGGCGGTCGAAGGCAAGGCTTTCCTGCTGCAGGGCGGCGATTGCGCCGAAAGCTTCGCCGAATTCCATCCGAACAACATCCGCGACACCTTCCGCGTCCTGCTCCAGATGGCGGTCGTGCTGACCTTCGCGTCAAAGGTGCCGGTGGTGAAGGTCGGCCGCATGGCGGGTCAGTTCGCCAAGCCGCGCTCGGCCGACATGGAAGAAGTGAACGGCGTCGAGCTGCCGAGCTATCGCGGCGACATCATCAACGACATCGCGTTCGAGGCGGTGGGACGCGAGCCCGACCCGCGGCGCATGGTCCGCGCCTACAGCCAGGCGGCGGCGACGCTCAACCTGCTGCGCGCCTTCGCGCACGGCGGCTATGCGAACCTGCATCAGGTCAACGCCTGGACGCACGATTTCATGGACCGCAGTCCATGGGCCAAGAAATATCAGGAAACCGCCGCGCGCATTTCCGAGGCGCTCGCTTTCATGGAGGCGTGCGGCGTGACGCCCGAAACGGTCCCGCAGATCAAGGGCACCAGCTTCTACACCAGCCACGAGGCGCTGCTGCTACCCTATGAGCAGGCGCTCACCCGGCAGGACAGCCTGACCGGCGGCTGGTACGACACGTCGGCGCACATGCTGTGGGTCGGCGACCGCACCCGCTTCGAGGGGTCGGCGCATATCGAATATCTGCGCGGCATCGGCAATCCGGTCGGCATGAAATGCGGCCCGACGCTGGAGCCCGACGCGCTGCTGCGGCTGCTCGACACGCTCAACCCGAACCATGTGCCGGGGCGGATGACGCTGATCACCCGCTATGGTCACGACAAGATCGAAGCGCATCTGCCGAAGCTGGTGCGCGCGGTGAAGGAATCGGGTCACCCCGTCGTCTGGTCGTGCGACCCGATGCACGGCAATGTCATCAAGACTTCGACCGGCTACAAGACGCGCCCGTTCGAACGCATCCTCGCCGAGGTACGCGGCTTCTTCGCCGTCCACCGCGCCGAGGGAACGCACGGCAGCGGCATCCACATCGAGATGACCGGCCAGAACGTCACCGAATGCACCGGCGGCGCGATGGACGTGACCCAGATGGACCTCGCCGACCGCTATCACACCCACTGCGACCCACGCCTCAACGCCGGGCAGTCGCTGGAACTGGCGTTCCTGCTGGCCGAGATGCTGAACCAGGAAATGGCCGACCGGGCGAAGCAGGCGGCCTGATAGATAAACGTCGCCCCGGCGAAAGCCGGGGCCACGCACGATCTCGCGCCCGTCAGCCAGCGGCCGCGGCTTTCGCAGGGCGATGGTTTTCGATTGTCCGGTGCGTCATTGTGAACGGAGCGAAGCAATCCATGGCAGTTTACGTCTACTCTGGATTGCCGCGCGGCTTTGCCGCTCGCAATGACGAGAGCGGCGTACGTTCAGTCAGCATCATCTCAGATCAAGACTCGATGCACTAATTCGTCCCCGGCCACCGCTTGGTATCGGCAAAGGCCCGCCCCAGCGCGACGTGCAGGTCGGCATCCTCGGCCGCGCCGCCCAGCGGCACCTTGTCCGAAAATTCGTCGCCGGGTCCGTGGTAGTCGCTTTCCAGAAACGCCTCCAGCAGCCCCATGTCTGAAAAGCTGCCCCCCACCATCAGCGACGGCACGCCCTTGGCACCGAGCGCCCAGCCGTCCTGCCGCTGGATGAAGGGGTCGGCCTCTCCATCGTCGTCGATCGCGCGGCCGAGCGCGGACGCGACCTCGCGCACCAGCGCGTCGTGGGCGGGGCGCCCGCGACCGATCGTCGCGACGGGCGTGCCGCGCGGCGAGACGGCGATAGTGTCGATGTTGAGCGCGACGGTGATGTCGGTCAGCGGCAGCACCGGATGATCGGCGAACCAGCGCGCGCCGAGCAGCCCCTTCTCCTCCGCCGTCGTCGCCATGAAATAGATGTCGCGGTCGGCGCGCGGTCCCTTGGCAAGCCGCCGGGCGACCGCGATCAGCACCGCGATGCCGCTCGCATTGTCGACCGCACCGTTGCAGATGCGGTCGGCCGCCCCTTCGGGCGCGCAGATGCCCAGATGATCCCAATGGCCGAGGAATAGCACCGCCTTGCCGTCGGGTTTTGCGCCCGGCAGCTTCGCGATGATATTATGGCTGTCGACGCTGCGGACGGTCGCCGTCGCCGACAGGTCGGCCGTGACCGGCAGCGCCAGCCCGCGAAAGTCGGCCGCCGCGGCCGCCGCCCGCGCCGTCGCGCCGTCCTCCCCCGCCTTGGCGAACAGGGCGTCGCTCGCCTCGAGCGACAGGAAGCCGCCAATCGGCGGGCCGGCCTTCGCGTCAGCGAGGCGCGTCGTCCGACTGCCCAGCGCATCGCGAAGCTGTGCCCAGGGCAGCGCGTCGGTCGCGATCACCAGCACCGCCGAGGCGCCCGCATCGGCGAGCAGCTGACGCCGTTCGCGATAGCGCGGCAGGTCGTCGCCGAACGGCGCATTGCCCATCAGCATCATCGCCAGCTTGCCGCGCACGTCGGCGTTGACCCGGCCTTCGCCGTCGACGCCATAGCCGACGAAGACCGCCGGCAGGTCCGACAGCGACGCCGCGGCATCGCGGCCGGTCAGGATGACGCCATCCTCCTCGATCGCAAAATCGCGCCCGCGCACCTTGAAATGCGCCTGGCTTCCCGTGGCCTGCGTCTCGACCAGCGGAACCGGCTGGAGCCAGGGGGTGGCGCTACCCTGCACCGGATTCAGCCCCGCCTTCGCCCACTCGCCGACGATATAGGCGATGGCGCGCGCTTCGCCTCCGGTCCCCGGCGCGCGCCCCTCGAAGGCGTCGCCCGACAGGGTGCGGATATGATTGGCAAGTTCGATCTCGGTGACCGGCGCATCGTCCCTGGCCTGGGCGGCGGGGACAGCAAGGGCGACAAGCGCCACGGCGGCAAGCGCGGCGCGGAATTTCGGCGTTTTCATGGATGCGCCGCATGGCATGCCCGCCCCGGGCAGGCAAGGCGCGTTCGTCGAACGACGAAAGGCATCGGCAGGTCATCTTGGCCGCAAAAACCTGCCTCCCCTCCCGCAAGCGGGAGGGGAGAACAGGTGGTCGCATGACAGGATTCACGCGGAGACACGGAGGTATGGAGAAATAGCCTTTTCCGCGCCGCAGCTATTTCTCTCAACCGCAGATTTCGAACCGAGGTCGCGGAATGAGGAAGCCTGTCGGCCTGAACCCTCCGCGATCTCTGCGCCTCTGCGCGAATCTCCTATCCGCGCCCCGCCCGCTCTAGCAACGCCCGTGCCGCAGCAACGTGCATGTCCTCGATCATCCGTCCTTCGTGTCGCTGCGCCCCGCCGGTCGCGGCTGCGACGAGCGCCTCGGCGGCGACGATCTCACGCGGCGACGGAGCGAAGGCGGCGTTGCACGGATCGACTTGTGTCGGGTGGATCAGCGTCTTGCCGTCGAAGCCGAGCCGCCGCCCGTCGGCCGCCTCGGCCGCAAAGCCCGCCGCATCGTCGATGGCGTTATAGACGCCGTCGAAGCACCAGCCGCCTTCGGCCCGCGCGGCAAGCACGATCGCCTGGATCGCGTGGCTCATTGCGCCGCGATCGGTCCCGTCGGGAAGCTTCAGCTCGTGCGCGAGGTCGTTGAGCCCGGCGATCAGCCCGTGCGTCGCCGGGTCGGCGGCGATGTCGCGCGCGGCATAGATGGCGGCGGGCGTCTCGATCATCGCGAACAGCGGCAGGCCGAGTCCGCGCGCGGGAGCGAGATCGGAGGGTGCATCGACCTTGGGCAGCACCACCGCGTCGAGCGCCAGCCCGGCAAGCGCATCGAGATCGGCCGCCTGATGCGCGCTGCCGGTACCGTTGATCCGCACCGCGACGCGCTTGCCGGGAAAGCCCGCGGCGACCGCGGCGCGCATCGCCTCGCGCGCTTCCGCCTTGCGGTCCGCCGGCACCGCATCCTCCAGGTCGACGATCAGCATGTCGGCAGCAAGCCCGCGCGCCTTTTCAAGCGCGCGCGCGTTGGAGGCGGGGACGTAGAGCAGCGAGCGGGGGGCAAAGTCGATCATGCGCTTTTCTGTGGCGCACCCGCGCCATTGCCGCAATAAGGGAAAGGATTTGCAGGAGGGACGACCGATGGAATTCGCACTCGCACTGGTGGTTCTGGCGCTGGTGTTCCTCGTCTGGGCACTGACGCCCGTGCGGCAGGGCTATGCCTATACGATCGAGCGCTTCGGCCGCTACACGCACACCGCCCAGCCCGGGCTCAACTTCATCATGCCGATCTTCGACCGCGTCGGGCGCAAGGTGAACATGATGGAGCAGGTGCTCGACATTCCGGGGCAGGAAATCATCACCAAGGACAATGCGATGGTCGCGGTCGACGGCGTCGTCTTCTTCCAGGTGCTCGACGCCGCCAAGGCCGCCTATGAAGTCAGCGACCTCTACCTCTCGATCATGAACCTGACGACGACCAACCTGCGCACCGTGATGGGGTCGATGGACCTCGACGAGACGCTGTCGAAGCGCGACGAGATCAACACGCGGCTGCTGCATGTCGTCGACGACGCGACGACGCCCTGGGGGGTCAAGATCACCCGCGTCGAGATCAAGGACATCCGCCCGCCCGCAGACATCTCGAACGCGATGGCGCGGCAGATGAAGGCCGAGCGCGAAAAGCGCGCCGCGATCCTCGAGGCCGAAGGTCTGCGCGCCTCCGAAATCCTGCGCGCCGAGGGCGAGAAGCAGGGCCAGATCTTGCAGGCCGAAGGGCGCCGCGAAGCCGCCTTCCGCGACGCCGAGGCGCGCGAGCGCGAGGCGGAGGCAGAGGCGAAGGCGACGCAGATGGTGTCGGACGCGATCGCCAGCGGCAACGCGCAGGCGATCAACTATTTCGTCGCGCAGAAATATGTCGAGGCGGTCAGCCAGTTCGCGACCAGCCCGAACAGCAAGACGATCCTCTTCCCAGTCGAGGCGACGCAGCTGATCGGCACGCTCGGCGGCATCGGCGAACTGGCGCGCGACGCCATCGAACGCAAGGGCGCCTGACGTGCCGGGCTGGCTGTCGCACATGGACCCGCATTGGGTGTGGCTGTCGCTCGGCGTGCTGCTCGCCGCGGCGGAGATCGTCGCGCCGGGTTTCTTCCTCATCTGGCTGGGCGCCGCCGCAATCGTCACCGGGGTCGTCGCCTGGATCGTGCCGATCTCGGTGCCGCTGCAACTTGGCGTTTTCGCGATCCTGTCGTTCATCGCGCTCTACACCGCGCGGCGCTGGCTGAAGGCCAACCCGATCGCGTCCGCCGATCCCCACCTCAACCAGCGCGCCGGGCGGCTGGTCGGCGAGGTGCTGACGGTGACGCGGGCGATCGAGGACGGCCGCGGCCGCGCGAAGGTCGGCGACGGCGAATGGCCGGTCCACGGCCCCGACGCCGCCGAGGGCGCCAAGGTCCGCGTCGTCAGCGCCGATGGCGGCGTGCTGGTGGTGGAACCGGCCTGAAACCGCGTCGACGGCCTGCGATCTGCGGGAATCCCGGTTTCCGCATTGTCCTTTTTCCGTCGTGCTGAATTTGTTTCAGCATCCGTGACCCCTGTTCCCCGGCGCAAGCCGGGGTCCTGATAGCTTGGCGCTGCCTCGCGTGGGCGCCGGCTTGCGCCGGGGAACGGCCCCTTGCCAGCATGAAGCAGGCGAAATCCGCACTGGATCGCTTCGCTACGCTCGCAATGACGAAAGCGGGGCTACCCCCCGCGCGGGCGGCTGTAAATCGCGACGACATGGCCCAGCGCGTCGCTGTCGCCGATCAGGCGGAAGCCGAGCTTCTCCGCCACCCGCTCCGACGCCTCGTTGCCGGGATCGATGATGCAGCGCACTTCGGCCGCGTCGAGCGTCGCGTCGGCCCAGCCAAGAACCGCGCGCATCGCCTCCGTCCCCAGGCCCATGCCCCAGTGGTCGGCGTCGAACGCCCAGCCCGCTTCCGGCTGCCCTTCCAGTTCGGCGATGCCGCGGCAGAAATAGGACAGGCCGCCCTGCCCGACCAGCCGGTCGGTCGCCTTGTCGGCGAACACCCAATAGCCATAGCCGAGCACCGGCCACATCCCCGCCGAGCTCAGGAACTTGCCCCACGCGACATCGGGCGCGCGCGGCTCGCCGCCGATGAAGCGCGTCACGCGCGGATCGGCCCACATCGCGATATGGACATCCTTGTCCGACAGGCGATGCTCGCGCAGGCGCAGACGGTCGGTCTCGATGACGGGGGGAGCACTGATCATGGATGCGCCATGCCGCATCGCGCCGCGGACGGCAATCGCCGTCATGCAAGCCCGCGATTTCCGCGAAGGCAGCCGGACGACCGGGAGAGAGAAGACCGGTCCGGCCGCCTTCGCGAAACGCTCTGCTTGCGAAAGCCCGACGCTTCAGGCGGCAGCGGCCGCCGCGGGCGCCGCCGACGAATGCGCGGGCATCAGCGCGTCGGCATAAGCGCCCTCATAGCGGCCGATCAGCGCGCGATCGTCATGGTTCCAGGGGTGGAAGCCCGGCAGGAAATAGGCAAGCCAGGGCCGCAGGCTCTTGCGCAGCACCCCCGGCTTGCCGAGCAGGTACCACCAGATGCGCGCGGTCACCCGCCAGCCGGTCAGCCCGTCCTGCCGTAGCAATATCTTCATGCCGCGGACGCGTTTCGGCCAGAAGCGCGCCGTGACGACGAGCATCATCAGCGACTTCGCCTTCCAGCGCCGCCAGCGGCTCCAGTCCTTCGTCGCGTGAAGCCAGGTGTCGTAGGCGACGCCCTTGTGCTCGATCTCCTCGATCGCATGCCATTTCCACAGCGCGCCCCACTCGGGCTCGGCCCCCTGATACATGGCGGGATCCTTGAGCATGATCGCCGCGAGCATCGCGGTATAATGTTCGAGCGCGATCGTCGCCATCAGGTTGACGATCGGCGGTCGCTGCTTGATCAGTTCCATCACCGCGTCGACATCGGCCTCGAGTTCGGAGAGGTCGTAGCCCGCCTCCTCCGCCTTGCGGTTGAAGACGACATGCTCGCGGCTGTGGATCACTTCCTGCTGGGTGAAGGCGCGAATCTCGCGCGCCAGCTTGTCGGGCACGCCATCGCGGTGGGCTTTCACCGCCTCGATGAACATCGCCTCGCCCTTTGGAAAGGTCACCGACAGCGCGGTGTGGAAGGTCGAGGCGATCGGATCGCCGTTCAGCCACCAGCGCCCCTGCCGGTCGTCGCGACCGAAGCGCATGTCGCGCGGGGTGATCGCCAGATCATGCGGCGTGGGGGAGAGCGAAAGGCTGGACATATCTTCCTCACCGGCGAATAGGGGGTGAAGGCGCGGGGGCGCCTCAGGGGCAAGTATCTAGGAATTACTTACAGTGGTGTCAATAGCAAAGAAGCGACTGAGCCCGGAGGAGAGCCGGTCGGTCGCATTGGAAGCAGCCCGTCAGATATTGATCGAACTGGGGCCGCAGGCGGTGACGCTGAAGGCGGTGGCGGGACGCATCGACCGCACCCACGCCAATCTGCTCCACCATTTCGGCAGCGCGGCAGGCCTGCAAAAGGCCTTGGCCGCCTATCTGGCCGAAACGGTGTGCGACACGATCGCCGCAAAGATGACCGCCTCGCCGCCGGGCGAACGCAACGTGCGCGAGATCGTCGACCTCGCCTTCGACGCTTTCGACAGCGGCGGCGCGGGGGCGTTGGCGACGTGGATGGCGGCGACCGGCAACGACGATTCGCTCGACCCGATCATCGCCGCGATCCACCGGCTGATCGACGGCATGGCCCCCGACGCGCACGAAAAGCGCCTGATGCACGAGGACACACTCGCGCTGGTACTGATGGCGATGGGCGACGCGCACCTCGGCGGCCCGATGGCCGAGGCGCTGGGCCTGCCGCGCGACACCGCGCGCGCGCTGGCGACCGAACTGATCGCCGGGCGGATCGGAACCTTCTGGGCCGAACAGGGCGGGAAGCCGGGCTGCTGACTATCGCCCGGCGCAAGCCGGGGCGACGATCCCTAGCCAAGTCCCCGCCTTCCCCGTAAAGGGCGGCGATGCATTTCCTCGATCAGGCCAAGATCTTCATCAAGTCGGGCGACGGCGGCCCCGGCGCCGTCAGCTTTCGGCGTGAGAAATATATCGAATATGGCGGCCCCGACGGCGGCAACGGCGGCAAGGGCGGCGACGTCGTGTTCGAGGCGGTCGCCGGGCTGAACACGCTGATCGACTTCCGCTATACCCAGCATTTCAAGGCGAGGCGCGGAACCCCCGGCGCGGGCCGCGACCGCACCGGCGCGGGCGGCGACGATCTGGTGATCGAGGTGCCGGTGGGCACGCAGATCCTCGCCGACGATGACGAACGGACGCCGCTCGCCGATCTGACCCGGGCGGGCGAGCGCGTCGTCTTCCTGCGCGGCGGCGACGGCGGGCGCGGCAATGCGAGCTACAAGAGTTCGACCAACCGCGCGCCGCGCCAGCATGGCCCCGGCTGGCCGGGCGAGGAGATGTGGGTGTGGCTGCGGCTGAAGCTGCTCGCCGACGCGGGGCTCGTCGGCCTGCCCAACGCCGGCAAGTCGACCTTCATCAACGCCGTCACCAACGCGCAGGCCAAGGTCGGCGCCTATGCCTTCACCACGACGCGGCCGCAGCTCGGCGTGGTCAGCCACAAGGGTCGCGAATTCGTGATCGCCGACATTCCCGGGCTGATCGAGGGCGCCGCCGACGGCGCTGGGATCGGCGACCGCTTCCTCGGCCATATCGAACGCTGCCGCG
Source organism: Sphingopyxis sp. MG (assembly GCF_002953155.1). Classification (NCBI taxonomy): domain Bacteria; kingdom Pseudomonadati; phylum Pseudomonadota; class Alphaproteobacteria; order Sphingomonadales; family Sphingopyxidaceae; genus Sphingopyxis; species Sphingopyxis sp. MG. The sequence goes on along the minus strand of NZ_CP026381.1, from coordinate 226,593 downwards.
TGCTGCTGCACCTCGTCGACGCCAATGATGAGGATGTCGCGACCAGCTATCGCATCGTGCGCGATGAACTAGAGGCCTATGGCGCCGGGCTGACCGACAAGCCGGTGATCGTCGCGCTCAACAAGGTCGACATACTCGACGACGAACTGATCGCGGCGCTATCGGCGGAACTCGCCGAAGAGAGCGGCAAGCCTGTTATGGCGCTCTCGGGCGCGAGCGGCGCGGGGGTCGAGGCAGTGCTCGACAAATTGCTCGAAGCGATCGATCATCCCCAACCAGGCAGCGACGAAAGAGAAGACGCCGGCGGCGACTGGTCGCCGATCTGAACGACCTGACGGGCGAAACCGCAGGCCAGCCGGTTTCGCCCGAAAAGGCGCCATTCCCATTTTTCCCTGTGCGACTCGGGGATATTCGCATTGGCGCGCCGCGCCGCGCGCGCTATCGGCGGCGGCATGATGCTGTTCCCTCCCGCCTCCTGTCCGCGGCTGATCGTCAAGATCGGATCGGCGCTGCTCGTCGATCCCGATGGCGCGGTGCGGCGCGACTGGGTCGCGGGGATCGCCGCCGATATTGCCGCGCGCGCGCGGTCCGAGCAGCAGGTCGCGGTCGTGTCGTCGGGCGCGATCGCGCTGGGCGCGCGGCGGCTGGGGCTCGCCAAGGGCGGGCGCGCGAGCCTGGAGGATGCGCAGGCCGCCGCCGCGACGGGGCAGATCGCGCTGTCGCAAGTTTGGGCCGAGTTGCTCGGTGCCGAGGGGCTGACCGCGGCACAGATGCTCGTCACCCTCGACGACCTCGAACATCGTCGCCGCTACCTCAACGCCGCGGCCACGCTCGACCGGCTGCTCTCGCTGCGCGTCGTGCCGATCATCAACGAGAATGACAGCGTCGCGACCGCCGAAATCCGCTTCGGCGACAACGACCGGCTCGCGGCGCGCGTCGCGCAGGCGGCCGGGGCGGACGGCGTCGTGCTGCTGTCCGACGTCGACGGGCTCTACGACCGCAATCCTGCGATCCCCGGCGCACGTCATATCGCAAGGGTCGAGCGCATCGACGCGCAGATCGAGGCGATGGCCGACGCCGGGTCGGCTTCGGGCATGGGATCGGGCGGCATGGTGTCGAAGATCGCGGCAGCGCGCATCGCCAACGCCGCGGGCGCGCATCTCGCGATCGCATCGGGCCGCATCGACCGGCCGCTGTCGGCCGAGGCGCGGCATACGCTGTTCCTCCCCAAACGGGGGGCCAGCGCGCGCAAGGCGTGGCTCGCGGGACGGCTGACCGTCAAGGGCCGGCTCGCCATCGACGCTGGCGCGGTCCGCGCGCTACAGGGCGGCGCCAGCCTGCTCGCGGCGGGCGTCACCGCCGCCAGCGGTGATTTCGCGCGCGGCGACATCGTCGATATCGCGGGGCCCGACGGGCGCATCGTCGCGCGCGGCCTGTCCGAATATCCGGTCGCCGACGCCGCGGCGATCCTCGGCCTCGGGCGTGACGCGCAGGAGGCGGCGCTCGGCCATACGCCGCGCAGTGCAGTCGTCCATCGCGATCATATGGTGCTGCTGTGATGACGCGCGACCAAATCCTTCCCGTGCCGGGGCGGCTCTGATGCAACCCACGCTGGCGATGACCGGCGCAACCGGCTTCGTCGGGCGCGCGACGCTGCGCCAGGCGGTCGAAGCCGGCTGGCACGTCCGCGCGCTCACCCGCCGGGCGCAGGAGGCGCGCGACGGCGTCACATGGATCGCCGGCGCGCTCGACCGGGCCGACAGCCTTACAGAGATGGTGGCCGGGGCCGATGCGCTGCTCCACATCGCGGGCGTGGTCAACGTCCCGACCCGCGCAGCGTTCGAGGCGGGCAACGCGGTCGCCACGGCGAATGTCGTCGAGGCCGCGCGCGGCGCCGGGGTGCGGCGCTTCGTCCACGTTTCCTCGCTCGCCGCGCGCGAACCCGGCCTGTCGCACTATGGCTGGTCGAAGGCGCGCGCCGAGACGATCGTCGAGGCGAGCGGACTCGACTGGACGATCGTACGCCCGCCCGCCGTCTTCGGCCCCGGGGATACCGAGATGCTCGACCTGTTCCGCATGGCGCGGCGCGGCCTGATGCTGATCCCACCGCGCGGCCGGATGTCGGCGATCTACGTCGACGAACTGGCGCGGCTGCTGGTCGCGCTCGCGGCAGAGCGCCATGCCGGCGTCGGGCAGACCTACGAACCCGACGACGGCCAGCCCGGCGGCTGGTCGCATCGCGGCTTCGCGCGCGCCATCGGCCGCGCCGTCGGGCGCGATCGCGTCGCGACGCTCGCTGTCCCGGCGCCGCTGCTGCACGCCGGAGGCCGACTCGACATGCTGGTGCGCCGCCACCGCGCCAAGCTGACCGCCGACCGCGCCCGCTATATCGCGCATCCGGACTGGGTGGCGGCAGAGGGCGCCTGTCCGCCGCCCGACGTTTGGCGCCCCGCCGTCGACACCGCCGATGCCCTCGCCGAAACGGTGCGCTGGTACCGGCAGGAGGGATGGCTGTGACGCCGTCTCCCCTCCTGCAAGCGCGAGGGGTGATGGGATCGCATTGCCGTCTTCGGCTCTTCGCAATGACGGTTCCATCTCGGATCATCACGCACTAGATTCGCACAATGACCGACACCCCGACCTCCGCCCCGAATCCCGTCGGCCCCTGGGCCATCCCCGTGCGCCGTCGGCTGCCCGGCGACGATGCGCCGCGCGGCACGATCAGCTTTCCGCGCCGGGTCTGGCGGCTGCTCGTGGCGATCAAGGACGGGCTGGCGCTCGTCTTCCTGCTGCTGTTCTTCGCGGCGCTGTTCGGCCTGCTCGCGGGCCGTCCTAACGCCTCGCTGCCGGTCAGCAAGGGCGCGCTCCTCCTCCAGCTCGACGGCATCGTCACCGAACAGCCGGCGGAAATCGACCCGTTCGCGGCGCTGTCGGGCGGCGCGCAGCTTCGCGAATATCGCGTTCGCGACATCGTCCAGGCGCTCGAAACCGCCGCCGACGACAAGCGCGTGACCTCGGTCGTCCTCGATCTCGACCGCTTCCTGGGCGGCGGGCAGGTCTCGCTCGCAGAGATCGGCGCCGCGATCGACAAGGTGCGCGCGAAGAAAAAGCCGGTGCTCGCCTTCGCCACCGCCTACACGACCGACAGCTATCAGGTCGCGGCGCACGCCAGCGAGATATGGGCCGACGACATGGGCGGCGTCGCCATCGCCGGGCCCGGCGGGTCGCGCCTCTATTACAAGGGGCTGATGGACCGGCTCGGCATCACCGCCCACATCTATCGCGTCGGCACCTTCAAGAGCGCGGTCGAGCCCTATCTGCGCGGCGACCAGTCGCCCGAGGCGAAGCAGGCCGACCTCGCCTATGCCGGCGTGCTGTGGGACAAGTGGCTCGCCGACGTGAAGGCGGCAAGGCCGAAGGCAAAGCTCGACGCTTTCATCGCCGACACGCCGGGCGCGGTCCGGGCGGCAAGCGGCGACCTGGGCCAGGCATCGCTGTCCGCCGGGCTGGTCGACAAGCTAGGCGGCCGCATGGCGTTCGGCGCGCGCGTGGCCGAAATCAGCGGCGCCGCGGACGACAGCCGGCCGTGGGATTATAACGCCATCCCGCTCGACAATTGGGTCGCTGCCAATCCGCCCGCGCAGAAGGGCCGCGCGATCGCGGTGATCCCCGTCGCGGGCGAGATCGTCGACGGCGAAGCCTCGAACGGAACCGCCGGCGGGGAAACGATCGCCGGTCACATCCTCGACGCCGCGAGCGACGGCGGGGTGAAGGCGATCGTGCTGCGCGTCGATTCGCCGGGCGGATCGGTGCTGGCGTCCGAACAGATTCGCCAGGCGCTGCTCGCCGCCAAGGCGAAGAAGCTGCCGATCGTCGTATCGATGGCCAATGTCGCGGCGTCGGGCGGCTACTGGATATCAACCCCCGCCGACCGCATCTTCGCGGAGCCCGACACGATCACCGGCTCGATCGGTGTCTTCGGCATCCTGCCGAGCTTCGATCAGGCGCTGGCGAAGATCGGCGTGACCACCGACGGCATCGCGACGACGCCGCTGTCGGGCCAGCCCGACATATTGGGCGGCGTCAACGAACCGTTCAACCAGCTCGCACAGGCGAGCGTCGAGCAAATCTATGCCCGCTTCACCGGCCTCGTCGCCAAGAGCCGCAAGCAGCCGCTCGACAAGGTGCTGCCGATCGCCGAAGGCCGGGTATGGGCGGGCGGAACCGCGCGCCAGATCGGGCTGATCGACCAGTTCGGCGGCTTGCCCGACGCGCTGGCGGCGGCGGCGAAGCTGGCAAAGCTCGACGGCGCCTTCCACGCCAAATATTTCGAGGACGAGCCGAGCGAGTGGTCGAAGCTGCTCGCCAGCCTGACGCGTGACGACAGCGCCGATGCCGCCGCGCCGCGCGGCTGGTTCGGCATCGCGGCGATGAACCGGCAGCTGGCCGAACGCCGGCTGGTGCAGGACCTGTCGATGCTGTCGGCGTCGGGGTCGGTGCAGGCTGCGTGCCTCGACTGCCGCGCCTATCTGCCGGTGGTTCCGCGGCCGGGCGCGAACGGCCCGAAAGGCGTGTTCGCCGCGCTGGCGTTGCTGTTGAGGTGACGGCCGATCAGGCCGCCACGGCCGCGCCTTTGGCATGCTCCGCGATCGCATCGGCGAGCGTGTCGACCAGCGCCAGCGGCAGGTCGTGTCCCATGCCGGGGATCGTCATCAGCCGCGCCCCCGCGATATGCGCCGCCGTATCCCGCCCGCCCGCGATCGGGACCAGCGGGTCGGCCTCGCCATGGATGACGAGGGTCGGCGCCCGCACCGCCTTCAGCATCGGTCGCCGGTCGCCGTCGGCGACGATCGCCGCCATCTGGCGCGCGACGCCCTGCGGATACCAGCCGCGCTCGAAATCGCCGCGCACCCGGCGCTGCAAACGCTCCTCCTCCGCCGGATAGCCGGGGCTGCCGATGACCCGCGCGGCGCGCACCGAATAGGCGATCATGTCTTCCGGATCGCCGCTCATCGGCCGGTTCGCCAGCACCTGCATCGCTTCCTTCTTCGCGCGCGGCAGGCGGCGGTTGCCGGTCGTCGACATGATCGAGGTCAGCGACAGGGTGCGGCCCGGATGGCTGGCGGCGATATGCTGCGCGATCATCCCGCCCATCGACGCGCCGACGACATGCGCCCGGTCGATCTCCAGACGGTCGAGCAGCGCGACGCCGTCGTCGGCCATGTCGGCGAGCCGGTAGGCACTGCGCACCGGCAAGCCCAGCGCAGCCTTGACGAACATCCATTTGAGGTTGGGCACCCCCGCCGCATCGAAGCGGGTGGACAGACCGACATCGCGATTGTCGTAGCGGATAGTGCGGAACCCGCGCGCGACCAGCGCATCGACGAACTCGTCGGGCCACAGCGTCAGCTGCCCGCCCAATCCCATGACGAGCAGGATCGCGGGCGCATCGCGCGGCCCCTTGTCCTCGAAGGCGATGCTGATGCCGTTGGCGGTCGTCCGGTCGGTCGTCATGCATGTCCCCTGCCAAAGGATGCCAACCTTGCCGCGCCGCGCGCCCCGGTCAAGCGTCAGCTTGCCCCGTCGCCGCCGGCACGGCCATAGGTTGGCAGGCCCAGCGACCAGCGGATCGCCACGCCGCGCAGGATGAAACCCGCGGTCGCGCCCGTCACCGCCGCCACCGCCGTCCCCGCGCCGAGCCAGAGCAGCGCCAGGAACAGGCCCGATGCCAGCGCCCCCGCGGTCACATAGATTTCGGGGCGCATGATGATCGACGGCACGCCCGCCAGCACGTCGCGGATCGTGCCGCCGACGCAGCCGGTGATGACGCCCATCATCAGTGCCGGCACCGGCGGCACGCCCCACGCCATCGCCTTGGCGGTGCCGAAGACGCTGTAGGCGGCGAGCCCGACCGCATCGGCCCATTCGAGCAACTGCCCGCGCCGCCACCATCGTTCGGGGGTAAGCCAGACGGTCAGCGCGATCGCAATGCACACCGCGGCGATCGCGCCGTCCTGGACCCAGAACACCGGCGCGCCGATCAGCAGGTCGCGCACGCTGCCGCCGCCGACGCCCGTGACCAGCGCGAAGAAGCAGGCCGTGACCAACGTCTGCCGCAACCGCACCGCCATCAGCGCGCCCGACAGCGCGAACACGCCGATCCCGACGAGGTCGAGCAGGCGGACGAGCAGCGCGTTGTCGATGGCGTCCATCGGCGCGGGCCGGTCAGCGCTCCGCCGGCCGGACGCCGCCGACGATCGACAGCACGATCGCCGTCACCGCGTTGCGGATCGCGGGCTCGGCCTGCGGGGCGAAGAAAGGCGAGTGGTTGGTCGGCGCCGGTTCACCCTTCGCCTTGAGCGCGGCGAGAACGGCGGGATCGTAGCCGCCGATCGCGAAGAAGATCGACGGAACGCCGGCATCGACGAATTCGGAGAAATCCTCGCTGCCCGACATCGGCTGCGCGCTCGCCGGTGCGAAGGCGAGGCGATCGCCGAACACGGGTTTCAGCATCGCGGCCGCCGCGGCCGCCATGCCCTCGTCGTTCATCAGCACGCCGGTGCCCCCCAGATAGCTGATGGTTGGCGCGGGTGCGTTGCCCATCTGCGCCGCCGCCTTTGCCGCGCGCGCGGTGCCGCTGCGCAGCAGTTCGCGCACATCGGGTGCTTGCGAGCGGAGGTTGACCTTCACCTCGGCGCTGTCGGGGATGATGTTGGGCGCGCTACCGGCCTGGATCGCGCCGATCGTCAGCACGCCGAACGCCGCCGGGTCCTTTTCGCGGCTGATTACCGTCTGCACGTCGGTGACGAAGCGCGCTGCGATCGGAATCGGGTCGATCGTCGCCGCAGGCATCGAACCATGACCACCACGCCCGTGGAAAACGACCGAATAGCTGTCGGATGCCGAAGAAGACGGCCCCGCCTTGATCGCCACCACGCCCGAAGGCAGGTTGCTGACATGCGCGGCAAAGCCGAAATCGGGCTTGGGAAAGCGCCTGAACAACCCGTCGTCGAGCATCGCCCGGGCACCCTGCAGCGGCTCTTCGGCCGGCTGACCGATCAGCACCACCGTCCCCGACCAGCTGTCGCGCATCGCGGCGAGCGCCTGCGCGACGCCGACCAGGTAAGCCACATGCGTATCGTGACCGCAGGCGTGCATCACCGGCACGTCCTTGCCCTCATAGGTCGCGCGCGCCTTGCTCGCCCACGGCAGGCCGGTCTTTTCCTCGAGCGGCAGCGCGTCCATGTCGGCGCGGACGAGGATCGTCGGCCCCACACCATTGCGGAGCACGGCGACGACGCCGGTGCCGCCAACCTTCTCGGTCACGGTGAAACCCGCCGCGCGCAGACGCGCCGCGAGGATGCCGGCGGTGCGTACCTCCTGCATCCCCAGTTCGGGGTGCGCGTGCAGATCCTTGTAAAGCGCTTCGAGCGCCGGATAATCGCGGTCGAGCAACGCGTCGAGGCGCTGGCTGACGACCGAAAGATCAGGCGCGGCAGCCACCGGAACGGCGTCATCGGCCGCCTGTACGGCGAGCGGCCACGCCGCCGCCATCGATGCCGCCATCCATAATCCCAGTCGTGCCGCCATCGTCACTCTCCCCCGTTCGTGCCCCGACCGCCGACGGCGGCGTCAGATATGGATCGGCTTGCCCGTCACCGCCATCGCGGCTTCCTTCACCGCCTCGCTGTGCGTCGGATGCGCGTGGCAGGTGTAGGCGATGTCCTCGCTCGTCGCACCGAATTCCATCGCCTGCGCGGCCTGCGCGATCATCGTGCCCGCGACGCTGGCGATACACCAGACGCCCAGCACGCGGTCGCTCTTCGCGTCGGCGATCACCTTGACGAAGCCGTCGGGCTCGTGGTTCGTCTTGGCGCGGCTGTTCGCGAGCATCGGGAATTTGCCGACCTTGACCTCTCCCCGCTCCTTCGCGGCTTCCTCGGTCAGGCCGACCCCGGCGATCTCGGGCATGGTATAGACGACCGACGGGATGACGTCGTGGTTCACGATGCCGGTCAGTCCCGCGATATTCTCCGCGCAGGCGATGCCTTCATCTTCGGCCTTGTGCGCGAGCATCGGCCCCGGCACCACGTCGCCGATCGCCCAGATACCGTCGACCGCGGTGCGAAAATCATGATCGACCTCGATCTGGCCACGCTTGTTGACCGAGAGTCCAGCCTTGTCGAGCGCGAGCCCGTCGGTGTTCGGGCGGCGCCCGATCGACACCAGCACGACGTCGGCTTCCAGCGTCTCCGCATCGCCGCCCGCAGCGGGTTCGAGCGTCAGCACCGCCTTCTTGCCCTTCACCTCGGCCTTCGTGACCTTGGTCTTGAGCTTGAACTCGATGCCCTGCTTCTTGAAAATCTTGTTCGCTTCCTTGCGGACATCGCCGTCCATGCCAGGCAGGATCTGATCGAGGAACTCGACGCATGTCACCTTGGCGCCAACGCGGCGCCACACGCTGCCGAGTTCGAGCCCGATCACGCCGCCGCCGATCACCACCATGTGGCCGGGCACCTTCGCGAGTTCGAGCGCGCCGGTCGAATCGACGATCACGCCCTTGGCGTTATCGACCTCGACACCGGGAAGCGGTGTCACCGACGAACCGGTCGCCACGATGATGTTCTTTGCGCGCACCGCCTTGCCCGCGACCTCGACCGTGTCGGCCGCGGTGAATTTCGCATAACCCTTCAGCCAGTCGACCTTGTTCTTCTTGAACAGGAACTCGATGCCGCCGGTCAGGCCCTTGACCGCGTCCTTGCGCTGGCCGTGCATGGTATCGAGGTCGAGTTCGGGCTTCACCTTGATGCCCATCTTCGCCATCGCGCCGCCGGCGGCGGCTTCGAAATATTCGGACGCGTGGAGCATCGCCTTCGACGGGATGCAGCCGACGTTGAGGCAGGTGCCGCCGAGTGTTTCGCGTCCTTCGGCGCACGCGGTCTTCAGGCCCAGCTGCGCCGCGCGGATCGCGGCGACATAGCCGCCGGGCCCGGCACCGATGACAAGGACGTCGTAGTCAAAGTCCGACATTTCAATCTCCGTTCGCCCTGAGCTTGTCGAAGGGCCGTACTTTTCTCAATCCGTCGCTCTCAAGAGAAGAACGGGGCTTCGACAAGCTCAGCCCGAACGGATGTGGGATATTTAAAGATCGATCAGCAGCCGCGTCGGGTCCTCGATCGCTTCCTTGATCGTCTTGAGGAAGGTCACCGCCTCGCGGCCGTCGACCAGCCGGTGATCGTAGCTGAGCGCGAGATACATCATCGGGCGGATGACGATCTCGCCGTTCCGCACGACCGGGCGGTCCTCGATACGGTGAAGCCCGAGCACCGCCGACTGCGGCGGGTTGATGATCGGGGTCGACATCAGGCCGCCGAACACGCCGCCGTTCGAGATGGTGAAGGTACCGCCGGTCATGTCGGCCATCGTCAGCGTACCGTCCTTGGCGCGCTTGCCGAGGTCGGCGATCGCCTTTTCGATCTCGGCGAAGCTCAGGCTCTCGGCATTGCGCACGACCGGCACGACCAGCCCGTTGGGCGCGCTGACCGCAACCGAGACGTCCAGATAGTCGTGATAGACGATCTCGTCGCCCTCGATCCGGCCGTTGACCGCCGGAATATCGTGCGCCGCGAGCGCGACCGCCTTGGTGAAGAAGCTCATGAAGCCAAGGCGCACGCCATGCTTCTTCTCGAAACTGTCGCGATAGCGCTCGCGGGTCGCCATCACCGCCGACATGTCGCAGTCGTTGAAGGTCGTCAGCATCGCCGCGGTTTCCTGCGCCGACTTCAGGCGCTTCGCGATCGTCTGGCGCATCCGCGTCATCTTGACGCGCTCCTCGCGGCGCCCCGGGGCTCCGCCGGCAGCCGGCGCGGATGCAGCAGGCGCGGCGGGAGCGGGAGCAGCCTCGGGCGCAGCATTGGCGGCGGCGAGCACATCCTCCTTGGTCAGGCGGCCGTCCTTGCCGGTCCCCTTGATCTTCGTGGGATCGACGCCGTGTTCGAGCACGAGGCGGCGCACCGCGGGCGACATCGTCGTCACCGTGTCGACCGCATTGTCGCTGGCCGTCGCGGCGGGCGCGGGGGTTGCGGCTTCGGCCTTGGCGGCCGGAGCGGGCGCCGCGGCCGGCGCCTTGCCCGAACCCGCCTCGATCGTCGCGATCACCGCGCCGACCGCGACGGTGTCGCCGACGGCGACGACCTGCTGCCCCATCACGCCCGCGACCGGCGACGGCACCTCGACCGCGACCTTGTCGGTTTCGAGACTCGCGATCGGCTCATCGACCGCGACGGCGTCGCCCGGCTGCTTCAGCCATTCGCCGACCGTGGCTTCGGTCACGCTTTCACCCAGGGTGGGGACTTTGACTTCGGTGCTCATCGCTTCTTCCTTGGGGACCATGGACAGGGACCGCCCCTGTTCATCGGGATTGTCGTTGCATCGGGTTGGGCGCGCCAGCCTCTATTTCTTCTTCGTCCGGCGAATCTCGGCGCGAACCGACAGGCCGAGCGCATCGGCGACGAGCGCCCCCTGCTCGGTCTGGTGGCGGCTCATCAGGCCCGTCGCCGGCGAGGCTGCGGCGGCGCGGCCGGCATAGCGGGCGCGCTTGCCCTTGTGCCCGGCTTCGTCCAGCGCTTCCTCGATCAGCGGCTCGACGAAGAACCACGCGCCGTTGTTGCGCGGCTCTTCCTGCGCCCAGACGACCTCTTCGAGATTCGTCATCCGCTTCAGCCGCGCCGCGAGCGCTTCGCCCGGGAAGGGATAGAGCTGCTCGATACGGATGATCGTCGTGTCGGTCAGGCCCGCGGCATCGCGCGCCTCCATCAGATCATAGCCGACCTTGCCAGAGCAGAAGACGGCGCGCCGGATCGCGCCGTCCTCGGGCGGGTTGCGATCGGACATGATGCGCCGGAAATGCGCATCGCCGATGAAGTCGCTACGCTGCGAAACCGCCAGCTTGTGGCGGAGCAGCGACTTGGGCGTCATGATGATCAGCGGCTTGCGGAACGACCGCAGCATCTGGCGGCGCAGGACGTGGAAATAGTTCGACGGGGTCGAAATATTGCACACCTGGATATTGTCGCCCGCGCACAGTTGCAGGAAGCGTTCGAGGCGCGCCGAGCTATGCTCGGGCCCCTGCCCCTCGTAACCGTGCGGCAGCAGCATCACGAGGCCGTTGGCACGCAGCCACTTGGCCTCGCCCGCCGCGATGAACTGGTCGATCATGATCTGCGCGCCGTTGGCGAAGTCGCCGAACTGCGCTTCCCACAGCACGAGGCTCTTCGGATCGGCCATCGCATAGCCATATTCGAAACCGAGCACGCCATATTCCGACAGCGGGCTGTCGAGCACCTCGAAGCGGCCGTGCGGCACGGTCTTCAGCGGAATATATTTATGCTCGTCGGTCTGGTCGACCCAGACGGCATGGCGCTGGCTGAAGGTTCCGCGCCCCGAATCCTGGCCCGACAGGCGCACCTGATAGCCTTCGCTGAGCAGGGTGCCGAAGGCGAGCGATTCGGCGGTCGCCCAATCGAACACGTCGCCATTCTTCTTGTCGGCGAACATCGCGGCGCGCCCGTCGATGACGCGGCGCAGCGTCTTGTGCACCTGCAGGTCGTCGGGAATGGTCGTCATGATGCGGCCGATGCTGTCGAACAGCTTTTCCGAAACGCCGGTCGCGATATTGCGCCGCGCATGTTCGGAATCGCCGGGCATGTGCAGCCCCGACCAGCGACCGGCAAACCAGTCGGCCTTGTTCGGCTTGTAGCTTTTCGCCGCTTCGAACTCTTCCTCGAGCCGCGCGGTGAATTCGCGGCGGTGCGCGTCGGCGTCGCCGGCCGCGATCACCCCTTCTTCCTCCAGCCGCTGCGCATAAAGGTCCGACACCGCCGGATGCTTGCGAATGCGGGCATACATCAGCGGCTGGGTGAACGACGGCTCGTCGCCCTCGTTATGGCCGAAGCGGCGATAGCACCACATGTCGATGACGATGTCGCGCTTGAACTGCTGGCGGAAGTCGATCGCTAGCTTGCAGGCGAAGGTCACCGCCTCCGGATCGTCGCCGTTGACGTGCAGGATCGGCGCCTGGACGCCCTTCGCGACGTCCGACGGATAGGGCGACGAGCGCGCGAACTGCGGGCTGGTCGTGAAACCGATCTGGTTGTTGACGATGAAGTGGATGCAGCCGCCCGTGTTGTAGCCGCGAATGCCCGAGAAGCCGAGGCATTCCCAGACGATCCCCTGCCCCGCGAAGGCCGCGTCGCCGTGGATCAGCACCGGCAGGACCTGTTCATGCTCGATCAGGTCGTCGCGCACCACCTGCTGCGCGCGCACCTTGCCGAGCACCACCGGATCGACCGCTTCGAGGTGCGACGGGTTGGGCACCAGCGACATGTGCACCGAGATGCCGTCGAACTCGCGGTCGGTCGAGGTGCCGAGGTGATATTTGACGTCGCCCGAACCGCCGACGGCCTCGGGATTCGCGCTGCCGCCCTGGAATTCGTGGAAGATGACGCGATAAGGCTTCGCCATCACGTTCGCGAGCATGTTGAGCCGGCCGCGATGCGCCATGCCATAGACGATCTCGCGCACGCCGTACTGGCCGCCATATTTGATGATCGCTTCCATCGCGGGGATCATCGCCTCGCCGCCGTCGAGGCCGAAGCGCTTGGTGCCGACATATTTGCGGGCGAGGAATTTCTCCCACTCCTCGGCGTCGATCACCTTGTTGAGGATCGCCTGCTTGCCCTCGGGGGTGAACTCGACATGCTTGTCGGCGCCTTCCATCCGGTCCTGCAGGAAGCGCCGTTCCTCGACGTCGGCGATGTGCATATATTCGAGGCCGACATTCCCGCAATAATTGGCCTGCAGGATCGCCACGATCTCGCGCACCGTCGCCTTTTCGAGCCCCAGCGTTCCGCCGAGGAATACCGGCCGGTCCTGATCGGTGCCGACGAAGCCATGATATTCGGGGGTGAGGTCGGCGGGCAGTTCATGCTTCGACAGGCCGAGCGGGTCGAGCGACGCCGCCAGATGGCCGCGCACGCGATAGGTGCGGATCAGCATCATCGCGCGGATCGCCTCGTCGGCCGCACGCTCGACCTCGGCGTTCGAGAGCGGCGCGCCGGCCTTCGCCGCGGCGGCCTTCACCGCGACCTGCATCTGCTGCGGATCGAGCGCGGCGGTCAGGTCGTCGCTGTCGACCAGGGGCCAGTTTCTGGGCGCCCAGCTCGGTCCGGGCTGCGGTTCGTCGATGTCGAAGCTTTGTCGTTCGAGGTTCATTTTCCCAACCTATTCGTGCCCCTGCGAAGGCAGGGATCGATCTCCAGAGGCCTAATTCAACGTTTCGGATAAATCATTCCACTCGGGATTATGCTCCTCGATGCGATTGATCTTCCACGCCCGGTTCCATTTCTTCATCCGCACTTCAAGCTGCCGGGCGTCGTGGATGCTTTCAAAGCAATCGAACCACACCAGCAGTTTGCAACCATAACGCTTCGTAAAACCTTCGATCATGCCTTCGCGATGTTGCCAAACCCTTTTCGGCAAATCGCTGGTCACACCGATATAGATCGTCCCGTTTTTCCGGCTCGCCATGATATAGACATAGCCGGGCGGGACCATCCTAAATCGTCCCGACGTGTTCCCCCGCGAAGGCGGGGGTCCAGGAGACGCAGCAATGGGTCCCCGCCTTCGCGGGGACACACGAAAAAGGGGAGCAATTGGGGGTCACACCCGCTCTTTCAGCACCTCCGCCAGCGTCGTGCCCAGCTCCGACGGCGAGGCCGACACGGTGATGCCCGCGGCTTCCATCGCAGCAATCTTGCTTTCGGCATCGCCCTTGCCGCCCGACACGATCGCGCCGGCATGGCCCATGCGGCGCCCCGGAGGCGCGGTGCGGCCCGCGATGAAGCCGACCATCGGCTTCTTGCGGCCGCGCTTCGCCTCATCGATCAGGAACTGCGCCGCCTGCTCCTCGGCATCGCCGCCGATCTCGCCGATCATGATGATCGACTTGGTGGCGTCGTCGGCAAGGAAGAGTTCGAGCACGTCGATGAAGTTGGTGCCGTTGACCGGGTCGCCGCCGATGCCGACCGCGGTCGTCTGGCCCAGCCCGACGTTCGTGGTCTGGAATACCGCCTCATAGGTCAGCGTGCCCGAGCGCGACACGACGCCGACGCTGCCCTTCTTGAAGATCGACCCCGGCATGATGCCGATCTTGCATTCGTCGGGGGTCAGCACGCCGGGGCAGTTGGGGCCGATCAGCCGCGACCTGGAGCCCGACAGCGCGCGCTTCACCTTGACCATGTCGAGCACCGGAATACCCTCGGTGATCGCGACGATCAGCTCAACCTCGGCATCGATCGCCTCGAGGATCGAATCGGCGGCGAACGGCGGCGGCACATAGATGACCGACGCGGTCGCGCCGGTGGCCTGCTTCGCCTCGGCGACGGTGTCGAACATCGGCAGGCCGATATGCGTCGTGCCGCCCTTGCCCGGCGTCACGCCGCCGACCATCTGCGTGCCGTAGGCGAGCGCCTGTTCGGTGTGGAAAGTGCCGGTCGCGCCGGTCATTCCCTGGGTGATGACCTTGGTATTCTTGTCGATCAGGATGCTCATAGATTTTCGTTCCGTTTTCCGTGCGCCCCGGGTGGGACCACCTCCAGATACCAGTTCACCCGCACCCTCGTTCCGAGGGGGCGGGCGACGGGCCCCGCCTGCGCGGGGCGTCGGGACTCAGGCCAGGCTCGGCTCCAGGCCCTTGCACGCGACCAGCAGCTCCTGGACCGCGTGGACCGATTTGTCGAAGTTCGCCTTCGCGCCTTCGTTCAGCGCGATCTCGACGACGCGCTCGACGCCATTCGCCCCGATCACCACCGGCACGCCGACATAGAGGTCGTCGACGCCGTACTGGCCGGTCAGATGCGCGGCGCAGGGCAGCAGGCGCTTCTTGTCCTTGAGATAGCTTTCGGCCATCGCGATCGCGCTCGTCGCGGGGGCGTAATAGGCCGAGCCGTTGCCGAGGAGCTGGACGATCTCGCCGCCGCCCGAACGGGTGCGCGCGACGATCGCGTCGATCCGCTCCTGCGTCGACCAGCCCATCTTGATCAGGTCGGGAACCGGGATGCCGGCGACGGTCGAATATTCGATCACCGGAACCATCGTGTCGCCGTGGCCGCCGAGCACGAATGCCGTGACGTCCTCCACCGAGACGTTGAATTCCTCGGCGAGGAAGTGGCGGAAGCGGGCCGAATCGAGCACGCCGGCCATGCCGACGACCTTGTTGTGCGGCAGCCCCGAAAATTCGCGCAGCGCCCACACCATCGCGTCGAGCGGATTGGTGATGCAGATGACGAAGGCGTCGGGGGCGTTGGCCTTGATGCCCTCGCCGACCGCCTTCATGACCTTGAGGTTGATGCCGAGCAGGTCGTCGCGGCTCATCCCCGGCTTGCGCGGTACGCCTGCGGTGACGATGACGACGTCGGCGCCGGCGATGTCGGCATAATCGCTCGTGCCCTTGAGCCCCGCATCATAGCCCTCGACCGGTCCCGCCTGTGCGAGGTCGAGCGCCTTGCCCTTGGGCATGCCTTCGGCAATGTCGAAGAGGACGATGTCGCCCATTTCCTTCATGGCGGCGAGGTGGGCGAGCGTGCCCCCGATCATCCCGGCTCCGACCAAAGCGATCTTCTTGCGTCCCATGGCGCGCGGCACTCCCTTCTGGCAAGCCCGGCAATGCGGTTCACGGACCGGCGGGGCACGGGCCATTGCCGCATGCCGATCCAAAGACTCGCGCCGCCCCTACGCTGATTCCCCAGGCGAAACAACCGCGAAAAGCACGAATAACCGGGTTTTTCTGCAAACAGTTCGCAATATCATTATGGGGAATGAGGCGGTTTGGACATCCGCGATGGCGCGGCCGGAAAGTGTCGCTTCCGGGGCACGTTCGTCGGGAAAAGCGGCGCCCTCCCGGATCGCGCGAAACCGATGGAGCGGGCGAAGGGGAAAGCCGGCAGAGGCACGCCGACGATCCCGCATTTCCAGCGGAAATCCCGGACCGGCGATTAACCCTCCTTTACCCCCTGTACGCTAGGGTCCCCGCCGATGACGCGGGCAATCATCAGTTTCGACACCGAACTTTCCGCCGGACTCCACCAGCGGGGGGTCGACGCGCGCGCCAATTTCGAAAGCTCGATCCTCGGTCGCTGCCGCGAAGGCGACTTCGGCATCCTGTTCCAGATGGACATGCTCGAACGCCACGGCCTGAAGGGCGTCTTCTTCGTCGACCCGATGCCCGCGCTGGTTCATGGCCCGCGGATCGTCGAGGCGATCGTCGAGCCGATTCTTCGGCGCGGTCACGAGGTGCAGTTGCACATCCATACCGAATGGCTGCAGTTCGCGCCGTTCAATCCGGCGGGGCGGCTGACGGGACGCAACATCGCCGATTTCCCCCTGCCGGCGCAGAAGAAGCTGATCGCCCTCGCCCGCGACATATTGATGCGCGCCGGGGTGCCGCGGCCGGTTGCCTTCCGCGCCGGCAACTTCGGCGCCAATGACGACACGCTGCGGGCGGTCGCCGCGCTCGGCTTTCGCTACGACAGCAGCTTCAACGGCGCCTATCGGGATCATGGCTGCGCGATCACGCTCGACCCGGCGAACATGGGCATGCGTTTTCACCACGGTGTCTGCGAGGTTCCGGTCAGCGGACTGATGGAAGGCAGCGGCCGCTTTCGCCCCGCTCAGCTCTGCGCGATGTCCGAAGAGGAAATGCGCGACGCGCTCGACCATGCGGCGGAGAGCGGCGCGATCCAGTTCTCGGCTTTCAGCCACAGTTTCGAATTGCTGAGCCGTGACCGCGCGGTGCCTAATTGGCTGGCGGTCGCGCGGATGGAAGCACTGTGCCGGGCGGTCGCCGACGATCCGCGGATCACGAACGGCGGCTTTGCGACGCTGCCGCTGCCGCCACCGCGCCCCGGACGGATCGAGGTCGCCGCGCCACGCCCGTTGCGGACCGCGCGCCGCGTCGTCGAGCAGGCGTTCGGCCATCTGGCGCATGAGGTCCGTTACGTCCGCAACGTCGCCTATGTCGCCATCAACTCATCGCGTTGGGGCAAGATCGTCGGCGGCATCATCCTGGCCATGGCCTAGAGCCAGATAATCGTCCGACTGCATTTCGGCGAGACGGCTTGCCGTGCGTTCGAACTCGAAGGCGCCGTCGCCGGCGACATAGAGCTGGTCGGGCTCGGCCGCGGCGCTCGCCAGCAGCTTGACCTTATATTCGTAGAGCGCGTCGACCAGCGTCACGAAGCGCGCCGCCTCGTTGCGGTTTTCCGGCCCCATGCGCGGAATGCCGACGATGATCGCCGTGTGGAAATGGCGCGCGACAGCCAGATAGTCGGACGCGCCCCGCGCCTCTGCGCACAGCCGCTTGAAGGAGAAGACGGCGACGCCCTTCAGCGCCTTTGGCACGTGCAGCAACCGCCCGCCGCCGACATCGAGGTCGAGCGAGGGGACGTGCGCGCGATCCTCTGGCGGATAGTCGGTGAGGCGGAAGAAGGCGGCCGACAGCGCCTCGGTCGCCGCCGCGTCTGCGGGCACGAACCAGCGCTTGCCGTCGCCCAGCCGATGCCGGCGATAATCGGTCGGGCCGTTCAGACTCATCACGTCGAGTTTCGCCTCGATCAACGCAACGAATGGCAGAAAATGCTCGCGGTTAAGCCCGTTCTTATAGAGATCGGACGGCGGCCGATTCGATGTCGCGACTACGGTCACGCCATGCCCGATCAGCGCCGTGAACAGCCGCGAGAGGATCATCGCGTCGGCGCTGTTGTTCACCACCATCTCGTCGAAGGCGAGACAGCGGACATCCTCGACCAGCGCCGCCGCCACCTGCGGGATGGGGTCGCCGCTCTCGCTCTTGCGCACCTCGCGCATCCGCGCGTGCACCTCCAGCATGAAGGCGTGGAAATGGACCCGCCGCTTTCGCCGGATCGCCAGCCGGTCATAGAAGAGGTCCATCAGCATCGACTTGCCGCGCCCGACCGCGCCCCACAGATAGACGCCGCGCGGCGCCTCCGGCCTGCGGCCGGCGATCCGCCAGAGCAGGCTGCCGCGCGGCGGCGCGGCCTCCAGTTCCTGTTGCAGCCGGGCCAGCCGTTCCGCGGCGGCGCGCTGTTCGGGATCGGGCTTCAGTTCGCCATCGGCGACGAGCCTATCATAGGCAGCGAGCAGGTCGGTCATGCGGAACGGCAGCCCCCGCTCGCGGCCGCGCCCGTCATTTGCGGCTCGCCTTGCGGATCGTCCCGGCAAAGCTGAGCACGATATGCGCATCGTCTTCGCCCTGGACGACGAGCCCACGCAGGAAAACCAGCCGCCCCGTCTCGCGCACCAGTTCGACCAGCGCGTCCATCGGTTCGCCGACCCGGCCGGCGCCGACGAACTGCGTCGACAGGTCGAGCGTCACCGAATGCCCCGCGTCGAGCGCGCCGAACTGATGCGAGGCCGCGAACAGCGCGATGTCGACGAGCGCCAGGCTGACCGCGCCATGGACATTGTCGCCGAGATTGCTGTGCTTGCGCGTCGGGTGCATCCGCACGCGGGCGCGCGGCCGTCCGTCGGGCGTCAGCCCTTCCGTCCGGACCGCAAGCGGTTCGATGAAGGCGTTGAAGCGGCTCGGGTCCTTGATATTCCAGCTTATCCAGCCGTCCGCGAGTTCCTCGGCGGTGAAATTCTCGCGGCGCTTCGGTTCCTCGATGCCGTCGTTCACGTCCGCACTTTCGAGAAATGGGGGAGCAGGCCGACGCCAGCCAACGTCAAACCTGCCGCTCGATTTCCAGCTTCTTGATCTCGGCGATCGCGCGCGCCGGGCTGAGCCCCTTGGGGCAGGCGTTGGCGCAATTCATGATCGTGTGGCAACGATAGAGGCGGAAGGGATCCTCGAGTTCGTCGAGCCGTTCGCCGGTATATTCGTCGCGGCTGTCGGCGAGCCAGCGATAGGCCTGGAGCAGGATCGCGGGGCCGAGGAACTTGTCGCTGTTCCACCAATAGCTGGGGCAGCTCGTCGAGCAGCAGGCGCACAGGATGCACTCGTACAACCCGTCGAGCTTCTCGCGCTCCTCGGGCGACTGGAGCCGTTCCTTGCCGCTGGGCGTCGTCGACTTGGTCTTCAGCCACGGCTCGATCGAGGCATATTGGGCATAGAAATGGGTGAAGTCGGGGACGAGGTCCTTGATCACGTCCATCGCCGGCAGCGGGGTGATCGTGATGTCGCCCTTCAGGTCCTCGATCGCGGTGGTGCAGGCGAGGCCGTTCTTGCCGTTGAGGTTCATCGAGCAGCTTCCGCAGATGCCCTCGCGGCACGAGCGGCGGAAGGTCAGCGTCGAATCCTGCTCGCTCTTCATCTTGATCAGGGCGTCGAGCACCATCGGACCACAGGTGTCGAGGTCGATCTCGAAAGTGTCGAAATGCGGATTCTCCCCCTTGTCGGGGTCGTAGCGATAAACCTTGAATTTCTTGACGTTGGTCGCGCCCTCGGCCTTGTGGACCGTGCCGCCCTTGTGGATGCGGCTGTTCTTGGGCAGGCGAAATTCGGCCATGGCGCGGGCTCCCTGATGCAGTCGGGGTCCGACTAGACCCGATTGGCAGAGTCGGCAAGAGGGTGAGGCGGCAATTAAGCCCGCAGCCTCGGAGGAAGGCAGGCGCGATGGGTGGCTTTACCGCCAGCGCGCACGCCCGTGCTCCATAATTCCGGTTTCACCCGGCTTCAGCGACGGACAAAGGCGAGCGGTGCGCAGAGGCCGCTGAGCGCGATGAAACGCTCCTGCCCCTCCCGATCAACAGGTTCGGGCTTGACCTCCAGCTGGGCCGAGATTTCGATGGCAGAGGGCAGGTTGAGGGTCATCGAACGGTCGATCGAACGTGCCATCAGGATCAACCCCCGCAGCTTGTTGACCTCCGGCGGCGACAGCCGCGAAGCGCCATCATACGCGAAAAGCTCCATCCAGACATCCAGTTCGCGGTAGCGCAGCGAATCATATAGTTCGAAGGAATCATAGGCATCGGTATAGTTCAGCCGCTGCTCCAGCGGCATTTTGCCCGCGATGCCGGCGCCGCCGCTGCGCCACCCGCCAAGGTGCAGTCCCGGCGCCAGCGGGCGACCGATCATCCCGCTCATGGCCGGGCCATCGCCGTCCTGCCACTCCCGTTGCCACTGTTCGAGCTGATCCAGCCGGCGCACCACGCAATCGCTCTGCGCTGCCCGCGTCTGATATGCGGCCAGATTGAAGGCCAGTTCGGCGTTCAGCGCCCGGCGGAAGGCCGCTACATCCCTGCGGTCTTTCCACCCGTCCGCCGCCTGCTGCGTGCCGAGCGCGATCAGGATGCCGAGGACAACGATGACCAGTTCGGTGATGAAGCCGGACCAGCCGTTCGCGGGCGAAAACCTGCGGAACCTACTCCCCGGGGCTGAAGCGGGGCCTGTCGCGTCAACCGCCTCCCTACCCTGGTCGTCCCCCGTCCGGCGAGACTGGGCCATATGCTGACTCCCCCCGATGCCGTGGCGGCCTCGACTAGACTCGTCGCGCGGCAGGGACAAGGGGGCGGCAATAAAACCCCTTCCCCGAAGAGGAAGGGTGTAATGGGCGAAATTTGCCGCTAGGGCGCGCGGACCATGACCGACACGCCAGCCCAGCCCGCCGTGACCAGCCGCCATGTCGCGCGCGGGCTGGGAACGACGGTGCTCGCACGACTGGGCGGGGTGATCGAGATCGTCGCGCAGCCGCTCTATGTCCTGATGTTCGGCCTCGCCGGCTATGGGCTCTATGCGGTGCTGTGGGCGGCGGTCAATCTGCTCGAGAATATCTGCGACGCCGGCATGACGAACGCGCTGCAGCGCACCGTGCCGCAGTCGGCGAGCGAAGCCGAGGCCGCGGCGGCGCTGCGCACCGCGATGCTGTTCGGCGTCGTGCCATGCCTGGTCGTCGCGGCGCTGATCGCGACCTTCGCCGCCGACCTGGCGCCGCTGCTCAACGTCGCCGAGCGCGACCGGCCGCTCGTCGTACCCGCGATCCAACTGTTCGTCTGGGCACTGCCGCTGTGGGCCTTCGTCGAGATCGCGACCAGCGCGATGCGCGCGCGCATGGTATTCGGCGCCGAAATCCGCCTCCGCATCGTCTGGGAGCAGATTCTGCGGCTGGTGTTCGCGGGACTGTTCTTCGCGGGCGGACTCGGGCTCAAGGGCCTGTTCATCGCGCACCTCTGTTCGCTCGCCGTGACCGCCTTGCTGTGCGTTCGCCTGCTGGCGCGCTATTATGATTTCGCCGAACTGCGGCGCGGGGGACGCGGCAGCACGGCCGAGCGCGACACCTTGCGGGCGGGGCTGTCGATCCTGCCGTCGAACATCATCGGGCGGTTGTTCGGCGATGCGCCCGCGCTGATCCTCAACCTGCTGCTTCCCGGTGCGGCGGGCGCCGCGGCGGCGGGGCTGTTCACCATCGCACGCAAGCTGTCGAGCGTCGTCCAACTCGTTCGCATCGCCTTCTCCTATGTGCTCGCGCCGCTTGCCGCGAGTGCCGAGCGCGCCGACCGCGCACAGGTCGCCGACATCTATGCCTATGCGACGCGACTGATCTTTGCGATCGCGCTACCGCTCGCCGCGGTGCTCGCCGCGGGCAGTTCGTCGCTGCTCAGTCTGTTCGGGGCGCAAGCGCATGTCGCGCAGGCCGCCGTCGTGATCCTGCTGTTCGCGCGCGCTTTCGAGGCGGTGCTCGGCATCTCGCTGCCCGTGCTTCAGGTCGTCGCCGCCTTTCGCCACCAGCTTGTCGCGGGCCTGTTCGGGCTGGCGATCGCGGTCGGCGCGGGCTGGGTCATCGTCGGGCATCTGGACCCGCTCACCGGCGTCACCCTGGCCATGTCGATCGGCCTCGTCGCGATGGCGGCAATTCCCATGACCCAACTCGCGATCAGCGAGAAGCTGCACCCGTTCGATGCCCGGTTTCCCACCGTCGCCCTGCACGGGATCGCGATCACGGTCGCGGCGGGCGGCGCGGCGCTGCTCGCCGCGCAGCTGCCGGATCCGGTCGCCCTGCCCCTGATCGCCCTGATTGCGGCCGCGTCGATCTGGGCCGCCCTGCGCTTCGCCCTGCCGCTCGCCGACCGGGCGTCGCTGGGCAAGACCGGGCGCCGACTGCGGCTGTTTTGAAAGCCCCAAGCCATGACCTCGCCCACCCCCGTCCGTATCGCAATCTACGACCTCGACCGCACCGTGCTGCGCAAACCGACCTTCACGCTGTTCCTGCTGTGGGCGGCCGCGCGCGTCGCGCCGTGGCGGCTGCTGGCGCTGCCAGTGCTGCTGCTTCTATTGGCGGGGGCCGGATTGAAACTGTTCGGGCGCGACCGATTCAAGCCCGCCGCGATCCGGCTGATGCTGGGAAAACGGATTTCCACCGCGCGCGCGGCCGATCTGGCACAGCGCTTCGCCGCTTGGCGCGTACCGGCCGATATTCCGCCCGGAGCCGCGGCGGCGATAGCGCGCGACCGGGCGGAGGGATATCGCCTGCTGCTCGCCACCGCTGCGCCCGAATTCTATGCGGAGGCCATCGGCGCGGCGCTCGGATTCGACGGCGTGGTCGCGACGCGGCACTTGCGTGAAGCCGACGGCGCGTGGCTGCCGACGATCGACGGAACCAACTGCTATGGGGCCGAAAAGGCCCGGCGGATCGAAAAATGGCTCGCCGAACATGCGGGTCCAGGCCGGCGCCGGCTGCGCTTCTATTCGGACCACGCCAGCGACGCGCCCAGCTTCGCGTTGGCCGAGGAACGCTATGCCGTCGGACGAAGCCGCAAACTGGCACGGCAGGCGCGCGAACAGGGATGGACGCTGGTCGACTTCTCACGCCCGGCTTGAACGCGTCCAACGGCTCTAGTAGGACCCCCTGACGGCATCGGCCGGCTTGCGCAAAGGACCCCGGCTTGGCCTTCATAACACTCGTAGCCTATGCTGCGGATCAGGGCGGAACGACGCGCGTGCTGAACCATCTCGCCAACGGCTTCGCGGAAGCCGGGCACCGGGTGGCCATCCTCTATTGCACCTCGACAGGTCTGGCTCCCGATCTGGAAGACATGCCGCGCCCGGGCGTCGAAAGCCATGCGCTCGCCGACCGCCGCCAGCGCAGCCGGGCGCTGGGACAGATCGTCACCTTCCTTTCCTATCGCCGCTGGTTGCGCAAGCATCGTCCCGACATCGTGCTGGCGACCGGAAACAATATCAACTGGTTCGCGGCGCTGGGCGTGATCTCAGCCAAAACGCACGCGCGCTATTACATCAAGACGACGAACCCGATCGTCCGCCAGTCGGACGGCGCCGTCGCCGGCCGGCTGCGGCGTGCGGTCTATGGCCTGATCTTTCGCCGCGCCGCCGGGGTATTGACGCTGAGCGATGCGGAAACGACGCTGCTCCGGAAGCAGTTTCCGGCCGCAGGCGACCGGTTCCATATGGTGCACAATGCCTATCTGACCGATGCCTTTGCCGCGCCCGAGCGCGAAGGGCGCGCGGATGGCCCGATCCTGTTGCTCGGCGCCGGCCGACTGACCGCGCAAAAGCGTTTCGACCGGCTGCTGCGGGCTTTTGCCGCCGCCAATCCGCGCGACGCGCGGCTGCGCATCGCGGGCGACGGTCCGCAGCGCGCGGCCCTCGCCGCCCTTGCCACCGATCTCGGCGTGGCGGATCGGGTGGAGATGATCGGCTATACACCGGACATGCCGGCGCAGATGGCCGCCGCCGACCTGTTTGTCCTGTCCTCGGACTACGAAGGACTGCCCGCGGTGGTGATCGAGGCCCTGGCATCCAACCTTCCGGTCGTCAGCACCGATTGCTTCGCCAGCGCACGCGAACTGCTGGCCGACCTGCCCGGGTGCGCGGCGGTCGAGCGGTCGACGGAAGCGCTGAGCGATGCGCTGCGGAAATGGCTCGAGGCACCGCCTCCGCGCACCGATCTCAGGCGTTTCGCGCTTCCCTATACAACAGCCAATGCCGTCGCGAGCCACCTGGCCGCGATGGGTGAGGGACAGGACAATCATGGGTGACATATCCGCGCTGCGCCTGATCGGCGACAATGCCACGCCGATCTGGGGAATGAGCAACGCCGAGCGCGTGCGGCGGCTGGCCGTCAAGCGCGCCATCGCCGAACGGATCGCACCGGGCGAGGCGCTGTACGTCAATCTTGCCTTTGCTTTCGATCCGACGCTGATCGACGAGGCGATCAAGCGCCCGGGCGTCGCGCTGACGATCGGCGGCGAACTGGTGCTGGGCGTCTTGCCGGACGACACCGATCCCCTGCGGCTCGACGGGATCGAACGGTTGCCGCTGGAGAACCGCAGCTTTTACAACGAGCAGCTTCGCAAGCTGGAAACGCCGTTTGCCGAGCGGCTGACACCGGAAAGAAGCCGGGCCATCGAACGGCAAAGCTATTTCGGCGCCTACAAGGGCGTGACCGACCTGCTTACCAAATATCTGTGGCCCGAACTCGCGCTGTGGCTGACGCGGATCGCGGCCCGACTGGGCATGACGCCCAACATGGTGACCGCGATCGGTGCGGCGCTGTGCGTCTATGCCACCGTCCTGTTCGCGCAGGGGCAGTATTGGACGGGGATGCTGGCGGGATTCATCTTCATGGTGCTCGACACGGTCGACGGAAAGCTTGCGCGCTGCACCATCACCTCGTCCAAATGGGGCAATGTCGCCGATCATGGCGTCGACCTGATCCACCCGCCTTTCTGGTGGTATTTCTGGGGCGTCGGCCTTTCCGCCTGGGGGCTTGCCCTGTCGAGCCAGGCGTTTCTGCTGGTCATGGTCGCAGTGATCGCGGGCTATATCCTCCAGCGCGTGATCGAGGGGCTGTTCATCAAGGATTTCGGCATGGACATCCATGTCTGGCAGAAATTCGACAGCCGCTTTCGCCTGATCACCGCGCGCCGCAATCCGAACATGGCGATCCTTTTCGTCGCGACGCTCGCCGGCCGGCCCGACATCGGCCTGATCGCGCTTGCCTGGTGGACGGTCATCTCGTTGATCGTCCATGCAGTGCGGCTCGCCCAGGCCTATCGAATGCGCCGATCCGGGCGCCCGATCGTCAGTTGGATGGAGGAGGCCGCGCCATGAACGCAACCATCGAGAAATTCGGCTATCCGGCGACGCTGATCGCCGAGTTCGACCATTGGCTCGTCCTGTTGCGCCCCGCCCAGCCGACGCTCGGTTCGCTGGTGCTAGCGGCAAAGTCCGACGCGACCGCCTTCGGCGACCTGCCCGCTGCCGCTCATGCGGAACTCAAGACGGTGACGGTCGCCATCGAATCGGCACTGACCGCCGCCGTGAGCTATGCCAGAATCAACTATCTGATGCTGATGATGGTCGACCCGCACGTCCACTTCCACGTCCTGCCCCGCTACGAGGGCGAACGATCCGCGGCGGGCGTGGCCGCCGTCGACGCCGGTTGGCCCGGCCAGCCCGATCTCGGCCAGGCGGTGAAGCTGGACGACGGGCAAGTCGCGGCGCTCGCCGCCTGGCTCAAGCCCTATTTCGCGTAGCGTCCCTCGGTCGCCCAGCGGGCGGTCAGCGCATCGGCCGCCTCGACGTCCTGCGGGAAATCGACCTCCTGCCAGTCGAGGCCCTCGATCGACACGGTACCGACGCGATTGCCCTTGGCGATGATGTCGATCGCCCGCAGATACCAACGCTCGACGCCGTCGGGGGTGCGCATCATCTGGTCGACCTGGTTGCGAAAGATCGCGGGGCCGTCGTCGACGAACGCCAGCATGCCGATCGATTCGGCATTGGTATCGGGGGGCAACAACCGTTTGCCGACGGCGTGAAGCCGCCCCTCGGCATCGCGCGTCACCTTCATGTCGTCGTCGTCATAGGCGTCCTTGACGTCGACGGTGACGGTGATCGGTTCGCTCGCACCGGCAATCAGCCGGGCTACGATCTCGTCGGACACGATGGTATCGCCGTTGAGGATGATGAAATCCCGGTCCATCTCCCCGCGCGCGATCCAGCAGGTGCCCAGATTGTCGGCAACCTGAAAGAAGGGGTTGAACAGCGTGCGGACGCGCGCGCCGGTATCGCGATAGAGTTCCAGCGCGTGATCCTCGACCCGCTCGGTCCGGAATCCCGTCACGACGACGATATCCTCGACGCCATTGGCGGCGAGCGCCGCGACCTGCCAGCCAAGCAGGCTGCGCCCGTTGAACTCGATCAGGCATTTGGGCAGGTCGCGGGTCAGCGGCAGCAGCCGCGATCCCTGCCCGGCGGACAGGATGATGGCTTTCTTGATGCTCATGGCCGTCGCCCTAGAACCGCTTGGCGCCGGTTGCCACAAAAAGTGACCGCAGCGTTCAGCGGCGCGCGGCGAGAATCCGCTCGATCAATTCGATGTCCGCGGGCTTGTCGGCGTCTATGCACGCCTCGCCTTCCGCCATCGGCACGACCTTCGCCTTCAGCCCGAAGCGCCGCCCGGCGCGCGCGACGCCCTGCTGGATCGTGAACAGCCGCAGCAGCGCCCCGATCAACAGCCACGGGCCGAAGGCGGCGACGATCTTCAATCCTTTCTTGCGGTCGCGCTCGATGCGGCCCCAGAAATCGAGCAGCGGCAGCACGCGCCGACCGCGCAGGCGGAACAGGTGCGCCCCCGACCACCAGCCGCCGCGAAACTTGAGCCACGTCCGCTTCGATTCGGGATAGCGTGCCAACAGCACCCCGCGCTCGACCATCGCGACCGCGACGTCGCTGTCCTCCGCATCGGTCAGGAAGGCGGCAATCATCGCGGGGGTCAGCAGCACATTGTCGGCGGTCGTCACCAGCACCGGCGCGTCGCCCTCCGGCAGCGCGGCGGCGAGCGAGGCGCTGATCCCCTGTCCCGAGTCCGCGAAATGCAGGTCGGCGAACCCCGCCAGCCCCGGCTCCGCCGCCAGTTCGGCGCTGGCCTGCGCGAGGATGGTGATCGGCCCGACCAGCGGCGAGGCGCGCAGCGCGGCGACGACATGGACGAGCATCGGCTGGCCCGCGATCGGCAGCAGCGCCTTGGTCGACACGCCGCTTCCGGTCAGCAGCGGATCGGGGCCGGGTCGGCTGCCCGCGAGAAGGATGGCGGGGATGGGAACCGGATGCGCGGCGGTCATCGGGCGGCATCCTCTGCCGGCGCGATGCGGCGTCCGGTGACACCACGCAGGAAATCGCTCGCGTCTGCCAGCACCGGCGCCTTGCCCCGGAAGGGCGCCGCCAGTGCCGTGACGATCCCGATATGCCCGATGCCTGGATAAAGCCGCAAAGTGACGGAGCCGCCCGCCTTCTCGATTGCGGCGGCCAGATTGCGACTGTTGCGCGGACGCACCGTGCGATCCTGGTCGCCGCTCGCCAGCCACAGCGGTGGCGCATCGCCGCGCACCTGCGCGATCGGCTGCGTCCGTTCGGGCGGGCGAACCTTGCCCATCGCCTTGTCGGCCATGCCGCCCTTTTCGAAGGGCAGGAAATCATAGGGACCGGCGAGGCCCACCACCCCGCGGATCACCGATGCGTCGCTTCCAGCGCCGCGCATCCATTGCGGATCGAGCGCGAGCATCACCGCATTATAGGCGCCCGCCGAATGCCCCATCAGCGCAATACGGTCAGGGTCTCCGCCGAGATCGCCGATATAATCGCGCGTCCAGGCGACCGCGGCGGCGGCATCCTCCAGGAAATCGGGCCAATGCGCCTTGGGCGTCAGCCGATAGTCGGGGATCACCGCGACGAACCCCTCGCCGGCAAGCGCGCGGGCGACGAAACCATGGCTCTCGCGCTCGCCGCTGCTCCAGCCGCCGCCATAGAAGAAGACGACGACCGGCAGCCGGTCGCCGCGCTCCGTGCCCTCCGGCACCCAGATGTCGAGCAGTTGACGCGGTCCGCGGCCATAGGGCTGGCCGGCCAGCAACCGCCGCGCGGCGCGCGCGCCTTTGCCAAGCAATTTGTCGGCAAGGTCGAGCGCCTTCGTCCCGTGGGAGACGGCCGCCTTTGCGCCGCCACCGAACAGCAGGACGAGCAGCCCGATGAGGAGGAGGACCTTGATCAATCGTCGCCTTTCCATCGCGGCGCCCGCGCAGGATATCGCCCCTACAGGGCCGCGCGCCGCCGAACAAGCGCCGCGCGCCGCCACCATTTGCGCGCTCGTGCGTAGAATGCGGCATGACCCGCGCCTTCCACCGCCCCGCCCTGATCTGCAACAGCGAGAGCGGCAGCTACGACGAAGCCGTGCACCGGCAACTGGTCGAGGCTTGCCGCGCGGCCGGCGTCCCG
Source organism: Sphingopyxis sp. MG (assembly GCF_002953155.1). Taxonomy (NCBI): domain Bacteria; kingdom Pseudomonadati; phylum Pseudomonadota; class Alphaproteobacteria; order Sphingomonadales; family Sphingopyxidaceae; genus Sphingopyxis; species Sphingopyxis sp. MG. The sequence continues at coordinate 198,284 of NZ_CP026381.1, read as the reverse complement.
CTCGTTGCCACCGTCGCGCTGCCCGACGACGACCTGCCCGATGCGGAGGCATTGCGCGCGCTGGAGATCGACTTGTTGGCCGTGTGGACCGGCGACGGGACAATCAACGCCGCAGCGTCGCGATGCGCGGGCTGGCCGGGCGCGGTCCTGCCGCTGCCCGGCGGAACGCTGAACCTGCTGTCCAAGCAATTGCACGGCGACCGGCCAGCGGTCGACATCCTGACCGATGCGCTGGCCGGAAAGGGGCGGCGCGCGCCCATTCCGACCGTCCGATCGGCAACGCGCGAGGCATTCATAACCGTCGTCGCCGGACCCGCGACGCGCTGGGCCGAGGTGCGCGAGACGATGCGCCAGCAAGGGCTGATCGAGGCAAGCCGCGACGCGCCCGAGGCGATCGACGCGATGCTGAACGCCCCCGGCGTGCGGATCGGCGGCGATGGAAAGAGCTATCCGGCGATCGTCCTGACTCCGACGCGTCGCGGCCTTCGCGCCGACGGCGTGGTGGTCGACGGTTCGGCCGACGTGCTGCGGCACGGTCTCGCGTGGCTCGGCGGCGATTTCCGCGACGGACCGAGCGAGGAACTCGCGCAGGGCGAAACGATCGTCCTCGAAAGCGAAAGCCCGATCAGTCTCGAATATGACGGCGAGCTCGACGAGATCGCCGCCCCCGCGCGCTTCGCGATCGGACAGAGCGCGGTCGACTTCATCGCGACGGCATGACGCGCCTCTTCCATATCAGCGACCTGCATTTCGGGCTGGAGGATCGCGATGCGCTGGCCTGGTTCCGCGACTGCGTGCGGCGCGAACGCCCCGATGCGGTGCTGATCACCGGCGACCTGACGATGCGTGCGCGAAGCCGCGAGTTCGCTGCCGCGTGCGACTGGATCGCGGCGCTCGACCTGCCGGTGACGGTCGAAGTGGGCAACCACGATCTGCCCTATTTCAATCCCATCGCGCGCGCCTTTCGCCCCTATGCCCGCATCGGGCGGATTCGTGCGCTGGTCGAACGCGAACTCGATCTCGCCGGCGTCTCGGTCGTGCCGCTCAAGACCACGGCGCGCGCGCAGTGGCGGCTCGACTGGTCGAAGGGCTGCGTGACCCCGCGCGCGCTCGACAGGACGCTCGCCGCGATCGACGCGCTGCCGAAGGACGCGGCCGTCCTCGTCACCGCGCACCACCCACTTGTCGAGGCGGGAACGAAGGGGCGCGCGCTGACGCGGGGCGGCGAGGCGGCGCTGACCGCGCTCGCCGCGCGCGGGGTGGCGGCGGTGCTGACCGGCCATGTCCACGACCCCTTCGACCTGATGCGGGAGACCCCCGCGGGTCCGATCCGCATGATCGGTGCGGGCACGTTGTCGCAGCGTATCCGATCGACCCCGCCGAGCTTCAACGCCATCACCCTCGACGGCACGCGGGTCGAGGTGCACGTTCGCAACCTCGCCCACGTCCCGACCCGCGACATGCAGATAGACGCCGTGCCGCCCGACGCACTGCCGCCGCGCGACGCGGACGAGCCGGTCGCCCCGATCGGCGCGGTGCCGCCGGTCGATCCGCCGGTGCATTGACGCGCGGCCCTATCCCGTTAGGTTGCAAGGAAAAACGGGATGAGGAACCATGCTGACCAAGGGCGACGATTTTCCGCTTCACCAGACCAGCGAGCCGATTGCGTTCGCGGGCACCGACCGCAATTTCTATGATCGCTATTTCTTCAACGGCGCCAGCCCGGACGGGTCGGTCTTCTTCGCCGCGGCGATGGGCTTCTATCCGCAGCTCGGCATCGTCGACGCCAGCTTTTGCGCGATCGTCGACGGCATTCAGTATAATCTGCGCGCAAGCCGGCGCTCGGGCGGCGAGCGGCTCGACCTGGCGGTCGGCCCGATCGCGATCCGCATCGACGCGCCGCTCGAACGGCTGACGCTGCGCATCGCCCCGAACGACGGGCCGCTGGCCGCCGAGCTCAGCTTCACCGGCCGTCATTTTCCGATCGAGGAGCCGCGCTTCATCCGTCGCAACGGGACGCGCCTGTTCATGGACTATACGCGGCTGACGCAGAACGGCCGCTGGACGGGCTGGCTGTCGGTGGACGGCGTCCGCATCGACGCCGGCGCCGACTGGACGGGAACGCGCGACCGGAGCTGGGGCGTGCGCCCGGTCGGCGCCAGCGAGCCGCAGCCGCCGCCCGAGGGCAATTTCAACCAGTTCTTCTGGCTTTGGACGCCGTGCAACTTCGACCGGAGCTCGCTGTTCTTCCACAGCAACGACGATGGCGCGGGGGCGCCGTGGAATCGCCGCGCCGTGATCGTCGGCGATGCCTCGAGCAAGGAGGGCAGCGAACGGCATTTCGATGCCGCGACCTTCGCAATCGCCTGGCAAGGCGGCACGCGGCGCATCGCGAAGCTGACCGCCGCCCTCGGCGCCGGCCGGTCGCTGACGCTTACCCCGTCGGGGCCGGTGTTCGCGATGAGCGGGCTGGGCTATGGCCACCCGGTCTGGGGCCACGGCCTCGACCATGGCGACGACGCCGTCGCGCACGACAGGCTGAACGAAGCCGAGCGCGACTGGGGCAATCCGCTCGCCATGCATATCCAGGCCTTCGTCGCGGCCGAACTCGCCGATGGCGGCGGCGTGCAGCGCGGCGTCGGAGTGCTCGAACAGCTTTTCGTCGGCCCGCATGCGCCGAGCGGCCTTTCCGGCTTGATGGACCCTGCGACATGAGCTTTCCGACGACGCCGGATGACATGACGGCGGACTGGCTCGCGGGCGCGCTCGGCCGACCGCCGGGCGCGCTCCGCGGGTTCACCGCGACGCCGATCGGCACCGGGCAGATGTGCGACAGCTTCCGCCTGACGCTCGACTGGATCGATGGCGCCGAAACCCCAGCGACGGTCGTCGCCAAATGCCCGAGCCGCGACGAAGCGAGCCGTCACATCGCGGCGGTCGTCGGCACCTATGTCAAGGAGGTGAGTTGGTATCGCGAACTTGCGGCGGGAAGCGGGGTCGCCGCACCGCATTGCCACCATGCCGAGATCGCCGACAATGCCGTCGACTTCATCCTGATCCTGTCCGACCTCGCGCCGGCACGGCAAGGCGACCAGCTGGCCGGGCTGGGTCTCGCCGGGCTCGGCCCGTGCATCGACGCGGCGGCGGGGCTGCATGCGTTGCTGTGGAACGACGCACGGCTCGATGCGCTGCCGTGGCTCGCGCGCGACAGCGCCGATGTCGTCCGCGCGCTCTTCCCCCAGCTCTATGCGGGCTTTCGCGAGCGCTACGCGGCGCGGCTCGACCGCGAGGCGCTTGATCTCGGCGCCGGGATCGTCGACCGGCTCGACGCCTGGCTGACACGCGTGCCCGCCGCCAGGACGATCGTCCACGGCGACCTCCGGATCGACAATATCCTTTTCTCCACCGACGCGGCGCGTTGCTGGCTCGTCGACTGGCAGACGTTGGGACGCGGCAGCGGCGCGACCGATCTCGCCTATCTGGTGGGCACCAGCATCGCCGATCCGGCCGAGCGCGCCGCGGCCGACCGGCCCGCTTTCGACCGCTGGATCGCCGCGCTGCGCGCGCGTGGCATCGATGCCGATGCCCAGGCGCTGTGGGCCGATTACCGCGTCGGTGCCCTCAGCGGCTATTTCATGGCGGTCTTCGCTTCGATGAATGTCGAGCGCACCGATCGCGGCGACGAGATGTTCGCGGTGATGGCCGAACGCCCGGCACGCCAGGCGCTGGCGCTCGGCAGCCTCGACCTGCTGTAGCGCACCGGGGCGGCACCCGTCCCGATGCGAAAAGGGCGGCCCGTTGCCGGACCGCCCTCCTCTTTTCCACCCGTCGGCGGAAAAAGCTGATTAGCGCTTCGAGAACTGGAAGCTGCGGCGGGCCTTCGCCTTGCCATACTTCTTACGCTCGACCGCGCGGCTGTCGCGGGTCAGGAAGCCGGCCGCCTTGACGGTGCCGCGCAGCGCGGGCTCGAAGCGGGTCAACGCCTGCGCGATGCCGTGCTTAACGGCGCCCGCCTGGCCCGACAGGCCGCCGCCCTTGACGGTCGCGACGACGTCATACTGGCCGACGCGATCGGCAACGCCGAACGGTTGGTTGATGACGAGGCGCAGCGTCGGGCGCGCGAAATAGGTTTCCTGGTCGCGGCCGTTGATAGTGATCTTGCCCGAACCGGGCTTCACCCACACGCGGGCGACGGCGTCCTTGCGACGACCGGTCGCATAGGCGCGGCCCTGCTTGTCGACCTGCTTTTCGCGCAGCGGCGCGGCCGGAGCCGCGGGGGCGACGGTGCCTTCGACGGCGCCGGCGAGATCCTTGAGATCGGTCATGGTCTGTTCGTCAGCCATTATGCACCCACCTTGTTCTTGCGGTTCATCGACGCGACGTCGATCACTTCGGGGTTCTGCCCGGCGTGCGGATGCTCGCTGCCGGCGAAGACGCGCAGGTTGCGCATCTGCTGGCGCCCGAGGGGGCCGCGCGGGATCATGCGCTCGACGGCCTTTTCGAGCACGCGCTCGGGAAAGCGGCCCTCGAGCACCTTCTGCGCCGAGATTTCCTTGATGCCACCGGCATAGCCGGTGTGCTTGTAATAATTCTTGTCGGTCAGCTTCTTGCCGGTGAACTTCACTTTTTCGGCGTTGATGACGATGACATTGTCACCGCAATCGACGTGCGGGGTGAAGCTCGGCTTGTGCTTGCCGCGCAGGATGTTGGCGATGATCGTCGCGACGCGGCCCACGACCAGGCCGTCGGCATCGATCAGCACCCATTTCTTTTCGACCGTCGCGGCGTTCGCCGACTGGGTCGTCTTGGTCAGCGCCTTCATGGCACGCTCCTTGACAGAGATGGAACCGGGCGACGGAACCGGCCGCCGCCCCGAAACAAGCCGCGCCGCCTGCCCGCAAGGGGCGAAGCGGCGCTTCGGAGCGGGCCAATGGCGGGAACGGTGCGGAAAGTCAAGTATCGCGCGGCCTTGCCGACAGGTATCATGATACCTTGATCAGGAAACGTCGGGTTCGATCGCGCGAATCCGCTCCTCGACGAGCGTGCGGGCGCCGCCACCGTCCCCAACGATCCAGCTCTGCCGCTGCTCGCGCAGGACCAGTCCCGTCGTCCGGTCGATGGTCCACAGGCTCTCGACGGTGAGCGGCTGCGCCGCGGCGGTCGCAGCCTCGACCTTTGCCGCCGTTTCGCGCGTGCTGTCGCCGTCCGGAGACACGGTGCCGCCGATCCGGCTGGCGGCGTTGGCGGGCGCGAGCAGCGCGCGGATGTCCGCGCTCGCGAGCGCCGCGCGCTCATCGGGCGAGAGCGCCGCGACCAGCGCCGCCAGTTGCTTCGCCTCGGGCTGGTCCGCGGCGGCGGCAAGCGCTGCGGTGCGCGCCATCGCGCGATCCCACAGCCGTTCGGCGTCGATCAGGTCGATCCGGCCGCCATCGGGCGCGACGAGATAGGTCATCGCCTCGCCGACCAGCGGCTGGAGCACCGCGGTCAGCGCGCGCACGGCGCGGGGCGGCGCGTCCGAATCTATCCGGCGCAGCGTCGCGACCAGCCGGTAGCCGCGCCCCGCGCGCTGCCATTGCAGGTCGTAGAGCAACGAGAAGCCGAGCAGCCCGCCGTCGCGCCCCAGGCGGCGGGTCGTCACGCGATAGCGCATCGGCCGGTCGAGCGGCGGCGCAAAGACGACCGATGCCGCAGGCGCCGGGACGACGACGGGCGGCGGCGCGGATGCCGGGCCGGCGAGCCACAGCAACGCGGCGGCGAACATCATGCGGTGCGGCGGCCGAGCCGATGCAGCGCCGCCGCCGTCACCGCGACCAGCAGCGCGCCCGTCAACTGGTGCAGCACCGCGATCCACATCGAAATGCCGCTGACGACGGTGAGGATGCCGAGCGTCATCTGCGCCGCGACGACGAGCAGCAGCAGCGCCGGCTCGACCCGCGCGCCGCGCCGCGCCAGCACACGCGCCAGCAGCAACAGCGCAAGCGCGGCAACCCAGGACCACCAGCGATGCAGGAAATGCAGCAGAAAGGGGTCGTTGGTGATGGCGAACCAGACACCGTTCGACCAATCGATGCCGCGCGGCACGAAATGATCGTTCATCATCGGCCAGTCGCTCGCCACATAGCCGGCGTTGAGCCCCGCGACCCAGGCGCCAAGCAGAAGTTGGACGGTCAGGATCAGCGCGACGGCGATCCCCGGCCCGGTCAACGGCGCGGGCCGGGCAGCGGGATCGCGCGCGAGGGTGCCGAGATCGCGCGCGGTCCAGACCAGCGCGGCGAGCAGGAAGAGCGCGGTCAGCAGATGGGTCGCCAGACGGTAATGGCTGACGTCGGTGCGATCGACGAGTCCCGAGGCGACCATCCACCAGCCGATCGCGCCCTGCAATCCGACGAGCGCGGCCAGCGCCAGCAACCGCCAGCCATAGCCCGCGGGAACCGCGCGGCGCCACGCATACCAGGCAAGCGGGACGAGCAGCGCCAGCCCGACGAGCCGGCCGAGGATGCGGTGCAGCCATTCCCAGAAGAAGATCGCCTTGAACGCGGCGAGCGACATGCCGAAGTTGATCTCCCGATATTCGGGTATCTGCTTGTATTTCTCGAACTCCGCCAGCCAGGCGGCGTCGGTCAGCGGCGGCAACACGCCCGACACCGGCTTCCATTCGGTGATCGAGAGCCCCGATTCGGTGAGGCGGGTGATGCCGCCGACGGCGACCACGGCGATCACCAGCAGCGCAACGGCCCACAGCCAGCGCGCGAGCGCCGCCGGGCGGGGATGAACGGGAGCCTGCGTCATCGCCCGCCCTATCGCCGCTTGCGATGCGATAGGCAAGGGCCCGAAGGGAGGAGGGTGGCGCCATCTGGCCTTGAGAGGCGCACTTGTCTTCCTCGGCCGGGTCTCCCTCTCGCTAGAGCATCGTGCGTTAAATCTGAACCATTTGTCCTGAGCCTGTCGAAGCCTGTCCTGAGCGCCTGCAAGGCAGTCGAAGGGGGCCGTCCTTTCTCTTGGCGCCGCAAGAAGAACGACGGTGCTTCGACAAGCTCAGCACGAACGGCAGAAAGGATGATGCAGGTTTAACGCACGATGCTCTAGCGAGAGAGATCGGGCGGGCCAGCGGCATGGCCAAGGCCCACCCCGCTGCGCGTAGCGAGCAAGCTCGCAACGCTCGCTGCCCCCTCCCGCGAGCAGGAGGGGAGCGATTCTGAAATTCATGGCTGCGACAGGCGAGGATTGATAGGGCGGACCGATGCCGCGCGTCCGTCTCCTCCTGCCCATCCTGACCGCCTTCGCCGCCAGCACCGCCACGCCCGCGGTCGCGGCGACACCCGGGCCAGCCGGTCTTTACGACCAGCTCGCGGGCCTCGAGGCGCGGGTCGCGGCGATCGGCTTTCGTCTGACCACCGCCAATGCGGCGTGGTGCACCGCGCAGCAACCGCAGTTCGGCTGGATCTGGGGCGATCCGCGCCTCTATGACGCGAACCGGCGCCCCGCCGCACTCGCCGCCTATGCCGCACCCGACGCCGACACGCCCTATCTGGCCGCCGTCGCGCCCGACTCGCCCGCCGCGCGCGCCGGACTGCATCGCGGAACGCCGGTGTTCGCGATCGACGGCATCCCCGTGCCGCCCGCCGATGACGCGGACCCTTTTGCCCGTATCGCCGTTTTGGAGACGCAAGCCGCCGCGCTGCCTGTCGAGGCGCCCGCGGCGCTCACGATCGCCGACGGACGGGATGCGGAGGTCATCCCCATCGTCGGCTGTGCGAGCGATTTCCGCGTCGAGGCGGCCGACCGGCCTGCCGGCGGCGCCGACGGCCGGCTGGTGCGGATCAGTGCCGGGCTGGCGAGCTTCGCGACCGACGATGCCGAACTGGCGGCGGCGGTCGCGCACGAACTGGCGCACAATATCCTGCGCCACCGCGCGCGGCTCGACGCGGCGGGGGTCGATCGCGGCCTGTTCAAGGAACTCGGCCGCAGCGCCCGCCTGTTCCGCCAGACCGAGGCCGAGGCCGACCGGCTGTCGGTCTGGCTGCTCGCCGGTGCGGGTTACGATCCCGAAGCCGCGGCGCGCTTCTGGCGCAAGTTCGGCGGACGCAAGGGGCGCCCGCTCTTTCCGGCGCTGACCCATCCGGGGTGGCGCGACAGGGTCGCTTCGGTCGAGCGCGAAGCGGCGGCGATCGCGGCCGCGCGCGCCGCCGGCGAACCGCTCCATCCGCCGCTGATCGACGACATGCCGCCCTTGGAATAGCGGGCGCGGCCTCCTATCTGAAGGGCCTCCTCCCACTCTTCGCAAGGATGCCCGCCATGCCCCACGACACCGCCGTCTTCGCCGGAGGCTGTTTCTGGTGCACCGAAGCGGTTTTCCAATCGCTCGCGGGGGTCGAGCGCGTCGAGAGCGGCTATACCGGGGGCAGCGTCGCCAACCCGACCTACAAGCAGGTGTGCAACGGCGACACGGGCCATGCCGAGGCGATCCGCATCACCTATGATCCCGCCGTCATCGCCTACGACGATCTGCTCGACGTGCTTTTCGCGACGCACGACCCGACGCAGCTCAACCGTCAGGGCAACGACATCGGCACGCAGTATCGCAGCGCCGTCTTTCCGCTGAACGACCAGCAGGCCGCCGCAGCGCGCGCCGCGATCGACCGTGCACAGCCCAACTGGCCGCAACCGATCGTCACCGCGATCGAGCCGGTGTCTCCATGGTATCCGGCGGAGGATTATCACCAGGCCTATTGGAACGGCGAGGGACAGAGCAGCCCCTATTGCCTTGCCTCCATCCCGCCGAAGCTCGCCAAGCTGCGCAAGGGCTTCGCCGACCGCCTGCGCGAAGACTGAGGCCGCGCGCGACCGGCCCAGTGTTGCATTCGAGTCGCATAAGGTTAATTTTCATTGACTTTACCGCCGTCCGGACTAGCGGACCCGGTTCTGCGCGGGCAGGATGACCCCGAAGCGCAGTTATAGGGTCGCGACAGGGTGCTGGCATCATTGTTCCTGATAGGAGCGGCGGTCACGACGCCGCAGATGTCGGTCCAGGCCGCCAGCCAGACCATCGTGGAGGATGGCGCCGCAGGCGTGGCGCGCGCGGTCGACCGCATGATCGGCGGTATCATCAGTTATACGCGCTGGCCGGGGAACACGCCGGACGCGCCGCGGACGATGTGCGTCGTCGGCGCGCCGCGGCTCACTGTCCGGCCTGTCCCGGTCCTGCCCGGCGGCGGGGCCGTCGTGGTGCGGAGGACAACCACGGCAGCCGCGATCGGCGGCGGCGACTGCGACATCCTCTATCTGGGCCGCATGCCCGCCGAAGACCGCCGCCGCCTGATCGCCTGGGTGCGCGACCGTCCGGTGCTGACGATCAGCGACGACGACCCCGACTGCCTTTACGGCGCGATGTTCTGCCTCGCCGCAAAGCCGGGAGGCATCGGCTTTTCGGTCAATCTCGACGCTATTGGCCGGGGACCGCTGCGCATCGACCCGCGCGTGCTCAAGATCGGCCGATCCGACGGAGGCGCCCCATGACCGCTCCGACCCGGACGACCCTGCAGAAGCTGCTGTCGCGCTTCCACTTCGGCGTCACCCTGTTCGCAGTGGCGCTGTCGGGCCTCACCATCCTGCTCGCCGGCGTCGCCGCGCTGCGCGGCTATGCCGACCGCAACCTCGAACTGGCGGCGCAGCTCGGCGCCTATGGCGTCGAACCGGCGCTGGTCTTCAACGATCCCGAGGCGGCGCGCGAGGGTCTCGATCCGCTCACCCATATTCCGGGGATCGCCCGGCTGCTCGTGCTCGACGACCGAGGCCGGCCGCTGACCGAATGGACGTCGCCCCACGCCGACCCGGCGCCGCTGCTGACCGATCTCTTCTTCGGCAAACCGTCCACGATGACGGTCCGCCGCAACGGGTCGGCGATCGGGACGATCGAGGTGTGGGGCGATTCGTCGACGCTGACCGCCTATGTCCGGATCGGGCTGCTTGCGGGGCTCGGCTGCCTGCTGGTCACCGCACTCGGCACGATCATCCTCGCCCGCCGCTTCGAATATGAGCTGGTCAAGCCGCTCGGCGAGATCGCGACCGTCGCCCACGACGTGCGGCTGCACCGCCGCTTCGACAAGCGCGTCCAGCCGCTCGGCATCGCCGAGCTCGACCGGCTGGGCGGCGACATCAACGCGCTGCTCGACGAATTGCAGGGGTGGCAGGGGCATATGGAAAGCGAGCATCGCATGCTGGCGCACCGCGCGTCGCACGATCCGCTGACCGCGATGCCCAACCGCGCCGCCTTCGACGAACAGCTCGCGCAGCGCATCGGCAAGGCGGGGGCCGACGGCACGCGCTTTGCCCTGCTGTTCGTCGATGCCGACAATTTCAAGCTCGCCAACGACAGCTTCGGGCACGCCGCCGGCGACGCCCTGCTCGTCGCACTGTCCGAACGGATCAAGGCGACGCTGCGGCCCGGCGATTTCGCGGCGCGGATCGGCGGCGACGAATTCATCGTGCTCGTCGATCCGCTCGACATCGCCACCGATCCGGAAACGCTCGCCGGCCCGATCCGCACGGGCATGGCCGATCCGGTCGTTCTGCCGGGCGGCGACACCTATCGCCTCGCGGTCAGTATCGGCGTCGCCGCCTTCCCGACCGACGGCGCCGATCCCGCCGCGCTGCTGACCGCGGCCGACGCCGCCATGTATGCCGAAAAGCTCGCCAAACGTTCGCAGACATGATCATGGAGGTCCGATCATGACCCTTTCTCTCCCCATCGTCCGCCGCACCATCCTGGCCGCCGGCATCGCCGGCCTGCTCGCCGCCTGTCAGAGCGTTCCGGTGAAGTCCGGCTTCACCCCCGAACAGATCGCCGTCCTGCAATCCGAAGGCTTCGTCGACACCGGGCCCGACTGGGAGCTGACGCTCAACGAACGGCTGCTCTTCGGCGTCAACGAAAGCGCGCTCCGCCCCGAGCAGATCGAGCGGATTTCGACCATGGCGCATCGCCTGCAGTCGGTCGGCATCGCCACCGCGCGGGTCGAAGGCCACACCGATTCCACCGGCAGCGACGCCTATAACCTGACCCTGTCGCAGGCGCGGGCGGAAGCGGTCGCCGCGCCGATGCAGGCGAACGGCATGCGCTTCACCCCCGCCCAGATCGTCGGGCGTGGCGAAAGCCTGCCGATCTCGCCCAACGACACGCCCGAGGGGCGGCAGGACAATCGGCGCGTGGTGGTGATCGTCGAACCCCAATAAGGCCTTTCGCGCGGCCTTTTCCCGGCGGGCTTTCGCCGCTAAGGCTGCCGCGCATGAAACCGATCCGCAAAGCCGTTTTCCCCGTCGCCGGCCTCGGCACCCGCTTCCTGCCCGCGACCAAGGCAATCCCCAAGGAGATGCTGCCGGTGGTCGACCGGCCGCTGATCCAATATGCCGTCGACGAGGCACGCGAGGCGGGGATCGAGCAGATGATCTTCGTCACCGGGCGCGGCAAGAGCGCGATCGAGGATCATTTCGACATCGCCTTCGAACTGGAGAAGACGATGGCCGAGCGCGGCAAGGACCTGTCGGTGCTCGAACCGACGCGCCTCGGACCCGGCAATTGCGCCTATGTCCGGCAGCAGGAACCGATGGGGCTGGGCCACGCGATCTGGTGCGCGCGCGACATCGTCGGCGACGAGCCGTTCGCCATCTTCCTGCCCGACGAATTCATGCACGGCTCGCCCGGCTGCATGAAGCAGATGGTCGATGCGTATCGCAAGGTCGGCGGCAACCTGATCTCAGTGCTCGAAGTGCCGCGCGAGCAGGTTTCGAGCTATGGCGTGATCGCCCCCGGCTCCCGCGACGACGCGCTGACCGAGGTTCGGGGGCTGGTCGAGAAGCCGGCGGTCGAGGCCGCGCCGTCGAACCTGATCATCTCGGGCCGCTACATCCTCCAGCCGGAGGTGATGCGCGTGCTAGAACGGCAGGAAAAGGGCGCCGGGGGTGAAATCCAGCTCACCGACGCGATGGCGGCGATGATCGGCACGCAGCCCTTCCACGCCGTGACCTTCGACGGCGCGCGCTACGACTGCGGGTCGAAGGCCGGCTATATCCAGGCCAATCTCGCGCTCGCGCTCGAACGCCCCGATATCGCCGCCGACGTTCGGGCCTTCGCTGTCGATCTTCTGACCTGACGCGCGCCGGCGGCCGGAGCCGCCGGCACCGCCGTCATTCGCCCTCGATATTGGGCTTGGGGAAGCTGTCGGCCCCCACCGTTCGGTAAAGCCAGCCGCCCACGAGCCCGCCGAGCAGCGGCGCGACCCAGAACAGCCAGAGCTGCTGGAGCGCGAGGCCGCCGACGACCAGCGCTGGGCCGGTGCTGCGCGCCGGGTTGACCGAGGTGTTCGTCACCGGGATCGCGATCAGGTGGATCAGCGTCAGCGCGAGGCCGATCGCGAGCGGCGCAAAGCCCGCGGGGGCGCGGCCGTCGGTCGACCCCATGACGATCCACAGGAAGAAGGCGGTGAGCACGATCTCGATCGTGAAGCCCGATATCAGGTCGTAGCCGCCCGGCGACCCCTCTCCGAAACCATTGGCGGCGAGGCCGTTGGTCGCCAGATCATAGCCCGGATTGCCGCTCGCGATATAATAGAGCAGGAAGGCCGCGGCGATCGCGCCGACGACCTGCGAGACCACATAGAGCGGGATGTCGCGCGCGTCGAAGCGCCCGCCCGCCCACAGCCCGACGGTGATCGCGGGATTGAGATGGCAGCCCGAGATATGGCCGATCGCATAGGCCATCGTCACCACCGTCAGACCGAAGGCCAGCGCCACGCCGGCGAAGCCGATCCCGAGATCGGGAAAGGCCGCCGCGAGCACCGCGCTGCCGCAGCCGCCGAACACCAGCCAGAAGGTGCCGATGCCCTCGGCCAGACCCTTTTGCATATTCGTCATATGACCCTCCTCCCCGCCGGCGGTCATCGCGCTGCCGGCGCGCGGATCAGCCTAACACAGGGAAAGGGCGCGGCAAGACCTTGTAAACCATGTGTCCCGCGGCGGGATTCGGGGCGAAGGGCGGCCGGGCAATGGCGCGGCCCGTCGCAATCCTCTGGCCCCGGCCGCACGGCCGTGCGATGATACCGGCCGATCCGCCCTCCCCGGAGACCTGTCGATGCGTGCAATGCTTCTCGCCCTTTCGGCCGCCCCGCTGCTTGCCGGCTGCGTGAGCGCGGTGAAGACGGTGGTGACCGCCCCCGTCAAGGCGGTCGGCCAGGTCGCCGACTGGTCGACGACCAGCCAGGAGGAAGCCGACCGCAACCGCGGCCGCGCCCTGCGCCAGCGCGAGGAACGCGTCGGCAAGCTGACGCGCCAGCGCGACAAGGCGGCGCAGAAATGCCGCGACGGCCGACAGGACCAGTGTCAGCGCGCCGAGGTGCTGAGCCACGAAATCGAAGCGGTGATGGCCGAGCCGATGTAGTCGGACCGGCCGGCCCGAGGGGGATGTCTTCGCGGATAGGGCGCTAGCGCACCCGGCGCCCGGTCCATACCACACGGCCGACGAGTTGCACCGCGGTCATCGGCAGATCGTCCCAGCTGCGATAGTGGGGATTGTCGCTGATCACCGAAATCCGCCCTTCCCCCGGCGCGCGCGCGACGCGCTTCACCATCAGCGCATCGTCCATCCGCAGGACATAGATGCCGTCGCGCAGCAGCGTCGCCGCGTCGCTGCCGTCGACCAATATATCGTCGCCGTCGCCCAGCGTCGGCGCCATCGAATCGCCCGCGACGCGGATGATGCTGAGCGCGCGCGGGTCGGCGCCCAGGTCGCGCAGCCAGCGTGGGTCGAACGCCACCGCGCCTTCGACCGGCTCGCCGTCGATGCTCGCGCCCGCGCCGGCCGAGGCGCCGATCGCCAGTTTGGGCACCAGCACCATGTCGCCCGCGCCGCGTTGCAACGCCGGTGCGGCGACGCGGCGCGCCGGGCCGCCCAGCAGCGCTTCGGCCACGCCCAGATAGGCGGCGATCCGCGCCCGGTCCTCCTCCGCCAGCCGGCGCGGCGAACCGCGTTTGATATATTGCTGGATATAGGCGGGATTGCGCCCGATGCGCGCCGAAAGCTGCGCATAGTCGATCCCCCTTTCCTGCAGCAGGCGATCGAGCGCGGCACGCGGATCGTCGTCGAAATCGGTCATCGGCCAGCGGGCTCCTTCCTATTTCGCATGTAGCAACAGGAATTTTCCTAGACAAGTAGGAAATCCTATCTCAAATAGGAAAAATCCTATTAAAGGCGACTCGCCCGCTACCGGATGTCGATAGGGAGGAACGGAATGGAAAAGACGCTGCTGCAACGGATCGAGGCCTTTCTGACCGAATCGCGGATGCCGCCGAGCGTTCTCGGTCGGGACGCCGTCCACGACCCGCGGCTGATCAGCGACCTGCGCGGCGGGCGCGCAGTGGGGCGCAGCGTCGAATGCCGCGTGGAACATTTCATGAACAAATGGCGCGCCGAGCGGCATGCCGGGCGCATCGGCCCGAGCGGCGACCGCCGCACCCGCGCGATGCGCGCCGCCACGATGGAGGCCCGGCCATGATCCACACGTCCCTCGCCACACCGCGTCCCCATGCATGCCCGCACGGCCGGCTGGGCCGTCTGATCGCGCGCGAGCTGCCGCCCGGCCTCGCGCTCGGCCCATCGACGTGGCGGCCGTGGGCAAGCGCCAGCTTCGTCGGCGCGCGCCATGCGTTCCCCTGTCAGGCGGCAGTCGGCGACCTCGAAGCGATCCGCCGCTCGCTACGCGCGCGGCTGAGCGCCGTCGAATGGCGGCTGCCGGGGCATATCGTCGCCGACATCGCGGTCGAATTCGACGAAGCCGCACGCGGCCTTCGCATCGAGGTGCTGACGGTGGAGGATTGATCGGCCTTGAACGAAACAACGCCGTGTCCCGCAGAGGCGGGAACCCAGAGCGTCCTGACGCCAACGCAGGCTTTGTGCCGCTCTGGGCTCCCGCCTCCGCGGGAGCACGCGGCTGTTCAATCAAAGACGATGATCGATCAGCCGACGGCGCGGCCGGTCATGCGCTGGAGGGTGCTGAGCGCCGCTTCGAGCGCGAAATCGACGGGCGGCTCGGCATCTTCGTTCGCCGGCGGCGTCTCGACCGGAATCGCGGCGGTCGATGCCGGTGCGCCGCGCGCCTGGCGCCGTCGCGCCAGCCCCGCCTCGAAGCGGGCGACCATCGCGCCGAGCGACGCGTCGGCCGGATCGGGCATCGCGGGGCCCGCCGCCTCGACCGGTTGCAGCCAGGGTTCCGCGCCTTCGACGAAGGCGTCGTCGGGCGCGAGGTCGGCAAGGATCAGCGTATCGTCGGCCTCTGCCGCTTCGGCGGGAAGCGGCTCCGCAGGCATGGCGGTTTCGGCCTCGGCAGGCAGCGGCCCCAGCCCCAGCGCCGGCAGGTCGCGCCCGGCGCGGATCGGCGGGCGCGGCGGCGCGTCGGGATGGAGATCGGCGCGGCGGCGCGGCAGCGCGTCGTCGACCGCGCCCCGACGGCGGCGGCGCAGCGCGCCGAGTCCCGCCGCATCGGGGCTGGCAGCGATCAACGCGACCAGCCCGGCGATCAGCGCCGCGACCGCCGCCATGCCGAGCGCGAGCGCAAGCCGGCCGGCATCGCCGACCGGCGGCACGAACAGCTCCGACAGTCGGTCGAGATAGAGGTTCCAGCTGATCCCCATGACCCAGCCCGACGGCATCACCGCGCCGAACAGGAAGGTCAGCGCCGCCGCTCCGATGATCGCGGGCATCGCGGGGCGCAGCGCGCGCCACAATGCGGCCGCGGGGGCTTTGGCAGGCTTTTCGCTGGCGTCGTCCATATCGCTCCAGATCCGCATGATCGCTAAAGGCGCAGCAATCGCTGGTAAACCGGTTCGTAACGTAGAATGTTTGACGACCAGTTACGATGGGTTTCGACGAAGGCGCGCGCCGTCCGCCGCCGCGCGTCCCAGCCCGCCCGGTCGGCGAGCAGCGCGGCGAGCGCCCCGGCGACCGCCGCCGGATCGTCGGGGGCGAACAGCGTGCCGGTCACCCCATCCTCGATCAGCTCGCGGTGCCCGCCGACATCGGACGCGGCGACGAGACGCCCCTGCGCCATCGCCTCGAGCGGCTTGAGCGGCGTGACGAGGTCGGTGAGCCGCATCTTCTTGCGCGGATAGGCGAGGACGTCGGCCAGCGAATAATAATGCTCGACCCGCTCGTGCGGCACGCGGCCGACGAAATGGATGCGGCCGGCGACCGGCGAGGCCGCCGCCTGCGCTTTCAGCGCCGCCTCCCGCGGGCCGCCGCCGACGAGCAGCAGCCGCGCGCGGGGCTGATGCACGGCAAGCGCAGGCATCGCCGCGATCAGGTCGTCGATCCCCTCATAGTCGTAGAAGCTGCCGATGAAGGCGATCACCGCGTCGTCGGCCGCGATGCCGAGCTCGGCGGCGAGCGCGTCGTCGCGCGGGGGTGGGTCGCCGAACAGGTCGAGATCGACGCCGTTGGGCGAGACGATGATCTTCGCCGGATCGACCCCGCGCGCGATCAGGTCGCCGCGCAGCCCTTCGCAGATCACCGCGACCGCGTCGGCGGCCTTGACGACATGGGTTTCGATGCGCCGCGTCAGGCGGTAGCGCGCGCTTCCCTCGCGCCCGGTGCCGTTGCCGACCGCCGCATCCTCCCAGAAGGCGCGGATTTCATAGAGGACGGGGATGCCGAGCCGCCGGCCCGCGCGCAGCGCCGCGAGCCCGTCGAGCACCGGCGAATGGGCGTGGAGCAGGTCCGCGCGCCATTCGCGCGCCAGCGCCTCGACCCGCGCCGCGAGCGCGCCGATCTCGCGCCATTCGCGGATCGGCGACGGCGCCGTGGCGATCGGAGCGGTGCGGTGGAAGGTCAGCCCGTCGACGACCTCGCACGCGGGTCCGGGCAGCGGATGGCGCACGGCGGTGACGCCCGCGACCTCCCACCCCTTCGCCGCCTGCGCCTTCATGATCGCGCGGGTGCGAAAGGTATAACCGCTGTGCGCGGGCAGGCTGTGATCGAGGACGTGGAGGATGCGGGTCATTGCGGTCGCCTATGCCCGACAAGCCTTAACGCCGCGTCAACCCCGATGCTATAGCACCGCCGCATCCGCAGGCGCACAGCAAGGCCCAGCCGTCCATGATCGACAATCTCTCGATTGGCCTCACCCATGCGCTGATGGCGATCGCACTGTGGCGCCTGCTCTATCGCGACGACCTCGACAACGAGGTGAGCCCGCGGATGCTGTGGCAGCGCCGCCGCGACGCGGAGGCGGCGGCCGAGGCCGCGCAGGGGCCGCGCGATGCGTGACATCGCCTTCGTGGCCTTCCTGTTTGCCTTCATCGGGGTCGGTTTCCGCAAGCCGTTCCTGTTCATCCTCTGCTTCTGCTACATCGACATCGTCGCGCCGCAGCGGCTCAGCTATTTCCTGATCAATTCGATCCCGATCTCGCTGATCGTCTTCATTCTCGCGATCGGCGGCTGGCTCGTTCTCGACGACAAGCGCGACACGCGCTGGTCGGGCCGGCAGGTGCTGCTGGTCCTGCTGCTGATCTATTGCGGCGTGACGACGATGTACGCCGATTTCCCGGTCGAGGCGCAGGACAAATGGAGCTGGGTGTGGAAGGCGCTGGTGTGGGCGATCTTCCTGCCGCTGACGCTGCGCACGCGGCTTCGCATCGAATCGCTGATCCTGATCATGCTGCTGTCGGCCGGGTCGATCGCGATCGCGGGCGGCCTCAAGACCGCGGCGGGCGGCGGCGGCTATGGCGAACTGCAACTGCTGCTCAACGAGAATTTCGGGCTTTACGAAGGCTCGATCATGTCGACGGTGGGGATCGCGATCATCCCGCTGATCCTCTGGTACCGCCGCCACGGCACCGTCTTTCCACCCGATTGGCGCGTGTCGCTCTTCTGCTTCGCGCTCTGCTTCGCCTGCATGCTGCTGCCGGTGGGGACGCAGGCGCGCACCGGGCTCGTGTGCCTGGTCGTCCTCGCGGTGCTGTCGCTGCGCGCGGTGCGGCACCGGCTTCTCTATGTCGCCGGCATCGGGATGCTGACGCTCGCCGCGATCCCCTTCCTGCCGCAAAGCTATACCGAGCGGATGGAGACGATCCAGGGCTACAAGGCCGATTCGTCCGCATCCACCCGCGTCGCGGTATGGAAATGGACCTGGGACTATGCGAAGGACCATCCGTTCGGGGGCGGCTTCAACGCCTTCCTCCAGAATCAACTCCGCGTCGAGCGCCAGGCCGGCGCCAATGACGAAGGCGCGCAGGGCGGGCCGATCGTCTACGAGGACAAGGGGCGCGCCTATCATTCGAGCTATTTCGAGATGCTGGGCGAACAGGGCTATCCGGGGCTGGCGCTGTGGCTGCTGCTCCAGGCCGCCGGGCTTGTCCAGATGGAGCGATTGCGCCGCCGCTATCTGAAGACCCGGCGCGCTGAGGAGCAATGGATCGCCCCGCTCGCGACCGCGCTCCAGCACGGGCACATCGTCTACATGGTCGGATCGCTGTTCGTCGGCATCGCCTTCCAGCCCTTCATCTACATGATGCTGGCGCTGGAGATCGGGCTTTCGACCTATTGCCGCCGCCGCGAGCGCGAGGCGGGGTGGCGGCCGCTGATGGCGCGCCCGGCACAGGTCCCGGCCCGCCAGTCCTTTTCGAACGTGCGATCGTAGCGCGCACGTCTCACCCCGGGACCGGGAACCATCGGGCGCCGCCGGACGCTATGCCATCATGCCCCGCGCCCGCCTGATCCATGTCGACGACAGCCTGCCCGGCATCCGCCGCGAACGCTCCGGCGACGGCTGGCGCTATCGCGACGCGAAGGGCCGGCTGATCCGCGATCGCGCCGAAATCGCGCGGCTCGACGCCGTCGCGCTGCCGCCCGCCTATGAGGATGCCTGGTTCTGCCCGGCGCCGAACGGCCATATCCTCGCCACCGGCTATGACGCGCGCGGGCGCAAGCAATATCGCTATCATCCCGATTTCCGGCTGGCGCGCGACGCGGGCAAATACGACCGCTGCGCCGCCTTCGGCCAGGCGCTGCCGCTGCTGCGCGCGCGGCTTCAGGACGATCTTTCCCGCCGCACGCTCTGCCAGGAGCGCGTCGTCGCGGCGGTCGTCCGGCTGCTCGACCTCGCCGCGCTGCGCGTCGGGAACGAGGAATATGCCGCCGCGAACAACAGCTTCGGCGCCACCACGTTGCGCCAGCGCCATGCACGGCTGTCGGGCGCGACGCTGCGCCTCAGCTATCGCGCCAAGGGTGGCGCGAGGCGCGAGGTGACGATCAGCGACCGGAATCTGGCGACCCTCGTCCGTCGGCTGCAGGACCTGCCCGGCCAGCATCTGTTCCAGTATCGCGACGCCGACGGCACCCACGCGGTCGCGTCCGACGACGTCAACGCCTATATCCGCGAGGCGATGGGGGAGGATTTCAGCGCCAAGCATTTCCGCACCTGGTGGGGCAGCGTCGAGGCCTTCGCCTTCCTGTACGAGGCGCCCGAGCCGCCGTCGCTCAAGGCGGTGCTCGGCCATGTCGCCCAGCGGCTCGGCAACACCCCCGCGGTCGCGCGGCGCGCCTATGTCCATCCGGCGATGATCGCCGCCGCACAGGCCCGCGGCGACTTCGCGCAGGCGGCGGGGCGGCTGCCGCGCTCGACCCGCTATCTTTCGCGTTACGAACGCGGATTTTTGACCTATCTGGAGCAGGCGCCCGATGCCGCGACGCTGCTCCGGTCCGCCTGACCCTTTGACCGATTTCGAGGACCGACGTGACCCTGCCGATTTCCGCCGCCACGCCGCCGCCCGCCATGCAGGGGCCGTTCGCCGACCTGCGCGACATGTGGAACGGCTCCATCGCCTGGGTGAACAGCCACTGGCTGCAGATCGCGATCGCGATCGGCGCGGGGCTCGTCATCTATGTCCTGCTGTCGCTGGTGCGCACCTTCGCGCTGAAGCGCGCGCAGGCGGCGCCGGGGCAGTTCACGCTGACCGACATCGTCGGGCGCGTGATCCACAAGACCAAGTCGACGGTGCTCGCGATCGTCGCGATCCGCATGGTCGCGGGCTATGCCCAGCCGCCGGCGACGATCCTGCAGATCATCCAGTTCGTCTTCACCATCGCCGTCGCGCTGCAGGTCGCGATCTGGGCGCGCGAGATCGCGATCGGGCTGATCCAGCGGCGCGCCGCCGACGGGCACAACGAAACGCTGACCAATGCGATGGGCATCATCCGCCTGCTGATCAGCGTCGCGCTGTTCGCGATCGCGGCGATCGTCATCCTCGACAACATGGGGGTGAACGTCACCGGGCTGGTCGCCGGGCTCGGCATCGGCGGCATCGCGATCGGCCTCGCGGCGCAGGGCATATTTTCCGACCTCTTCGCCTCGCTGTCGATCATCTTCGACCGGCCGTTCCGCGTCGGCGAGACGATCAAATACGACACCAGCACCGCGACGGTCGAGCGCATCGGGCTGAAGAGCACGCGGCTGCGTTCGGTCAACGGCGAGCTGCTCGTCATCTCGAACACCAACCTGCTGTCGAAGGAGATCACCAACTACGCGCATCTCCACCGCCGCCGCGTCCAGTTCTCGATCGGGGTGATCTATCAGACCAGCCCCGCGATGCTGCGCGCGCTGCCCGCGCTGCTGGAGGAGCAGGTAAAGGCGGCGGGCCATGACTTCATCCGGTCGAGCTTCACCGGCTTCGGCCCGTCGAGCCTCGATTTCGAATTGCTGTTCGACGTGCATGCGGACGATTACAACATTGTCGCGGCGGCGCGCGGCGATGTCGCGGTGCGGCTGTTCGAGGCGATGACCGCGGCGGGCTACGATTTCGCCTATCCGACGCAGACGACCTTCACCGCCGCACCCGACGGCACGATGATTCTGCCCTTTGCCGAAGACACGGCAACGCCGAAGGCGAAGCGCACGAAAGAGTGACGCTACGGCGCCGCAGCGTCGAGCCAAGGCTCTTGTGCAATGCGGCATGAACGGCCTAGAACCGCGCCTTCAACAAGCTCGAGAGGATGAGACATGGGCGCGATTCCGCCGCAGGAGATGCAGAAGCTGGTCGGGCAGACGCTCGGCAGTTCCGAATGGGTGCTCGTCGATCAGGAGATGATCAACAAGTTCGCCGACGCGACGGGCGACCACCAGTTCATCCATATCGACGAGGAAAAGGCGAAGCTGACGCCGTTCGGCGGGACCATCGCGCACGGGTTCCTGACGCTGTCGCTGTTCCCGCTGCTGATGGCCAAGTCCGACTGTCCGCGCCCCGAAGGCGTGAAGATGGGCGTCAACTATGGCGGCAACAAGGTCCGCTTCCTCGCCCCCGTCCGCTCGGGCAAGCGCGTGCGCGGCCATTTCAAGCTGCTCGAGCTCGAAGAGAAGCGCCCCGGCCAGTGGCAGCAGACGCTCGAATTCTCGGTCGAGATCGAGGGCGAGGACAAGCCCGCGCTGATCGCCGAATGGATCAGCCAGTTCTTCGTCTGATCCCGTTCAACCGGCCGCCCTCCCCCGAAAGATCCACCGGACCCAAACAAGAGGATTATCGACATGCGTGACGCCGTCATCGTTTCCACCGCCCGTACGCCGCTGACCAAGGCGGCGCGCGGATCGTTCAACAACACACCGTCGCCGACGCTCGGCGCCCATTCGGTCAGGGCCGCAGTCGAGCGCGCCGGGCTCGAAGGCGGAGAGATCGACGACGTCCTCTTCGGCGCCGCGATGCAGCAGGGTTCGCAGTCGCCGAACGTCGCGCGCCTGATCGCACTGCGCGCCGGCCTGCCCGTCACCGTTCCCGGCATGTCGATCGACCGTCAATGCTCGTCGGGGCTGATGACGATCGCGACCGCCGCGAAGCAGATCATCGTCGACCGCCAGGACATTGTCGTCGCCGGCGGCGTCGAATCGATCTCGAAGGTCAGCGGCAGCGGCAAGGTGTTCATCGAGCCCGACGCCGAACTGATCGCGATGCACAAGGACACCTATATGCCGATGATCGGCACGGCAGAGGTGGTCGCGAAGCGCTACAACATCAGCCGCGAAGCGCAGGACGAATATTCGCTCCAGTCGCAGCAGCGCACCGCCGCCGCGCAGGCCGCGGGCAAGTTCGCCGACGAGATCGTCCCGTGCAAGGCGACGATGGCCGTGGTCGACAAGGAGACCAAGGAAGTCTCCTACAAGGAGGTCGTCGCCGACAAGGACGAGTGCAACCGTCCCGACACGACGCTGGAAGGGTTGGCCAGCCTGAAGCCGGTGATGGGCGAAGGCCACACGATCACCGCGGGCAACGCCAGCCAGCTTTCGGACGGGTCGTCGGCCGCGGTGCTGATGGAGGCCAAGGTCGCCGAAAAGCGCGGCCTGACCCCGCTCGGCCGCTATGTCGGCATGGCGGTCGCGGGCACCGAGCCCGACGAGATGGGCATCGGCCCCGTCTTCGCCATCCCCAAGCTGCTCGAACGCTTCGAGCTGAAGATGGACGACATCGGTCTGTGGGAACTGAACGAGGCGTTCGCCGTGCAGGTCCTGTATTGCCGCGACAAGCTGGGGATTCCGGGCGACCGCCTCAACGTCAATGGCGGCTCGATCTCGATCGGCCACCCGTTCGGCATGACCGGCGCGCGCTGCGTCGGCCACGCGCTGATCGAGGGCAAGCGCCGCGGCGTCAAATATGCCGTCGTCACCATGTGCATCGGCGGCGGCCAGGGCGCGGCGGGACTGTTCGAGATCCTCTGATGCGCCTCGACGCGCCCCGGATCGAGCCGGTCGACCTCGACCGGCTCGATGCCGACCAGCGCGCCGCGCTCGAACCCTTCCTTGCCCCCGATACCGGAGCGGTTGGCGGCAAGGTCGGGGGCGGCCGGGTGCTCAACATCTTCCGCACCCTCGCCCACGCGCCGAAGGCGCTGACCGCCTTCCTCGGCTGGGGCAGCTATATCCTGTCGAAGCGCAACGCGCTGTCGGCGCGCGACCGCGAAATCGTGATCCTGCGCACCGGCTACAACTGCCGCTCGGGCTACGAATGGACGCAGCACAAGCGCATCGGCCTCGACAGCGGCCTGTCCGAAAGCCAGATCGAACGCATCAAGGCCGGCCCCGACGCGGACGGCTGGACCGATATCGAGCGCGCGATGCTGCGCGCGACCGACGAACTCACCGGCCGCCATTTCGTCACCGACGCGACCTGGGCGGCGCTCGCGCCGCTCGGCGACAAGGGGCGCATGGATCTGGTGTTCACCGTCGGCCAATATACGCAGGTGTCGATGATCCTGAACAGCTTCGGCATTCAGGTCGAAGAGGGGTGGGAGGTCGATCCCGACCTTCGCGCCTGATCAACAAAGGGAGAAGAATATGAGTGCCATCGGCGTGATCGCGACGCTGCGCGTGCAGCCCGGCAAGGAAGCCGATTTCGAGGCGGCCTTCGCCGAACTTGCCGCCGCGGTGAATGCGGACGAACCCGGCAACAGCTTCTACCGCCTGTTCCGCACCGACGAGACCGGGACCTACAAGGTGCTCGAATGCTATGACGATGCCGCGGCAGTCGAGGCCCATCGCGCTTCGACGCACTTCCGCGAGATCGGCGCCCGTTTCGGCCCCTGGCTTGCCGGCGCACCCGATGTCGAACGGTTGAGCGCGGCCTGACTGCGGCCGTTCTTCTCCCTTCCCGCAGGCGGGAAGGGAAATCGGCGCTATCCTTCAAAGGCCGCCCCCCGGGGCGGACGCGTTGGCGTCACGGCACCTCCGCAATCTCGCCCGCCCGGTCGCCGAGCACGTAGCGCGGCCCCGCGCCGCGTTGCGCCGCCTTGTCCTCGCGGTTGTAGAGCCCGCATTTCTTGAGGCTCAGGCAGCCGCAGCCGATGCACTGGTCGAGCAGTTCGCGCGTACGGCTCAGCGCCGCGATGCGGGCGTCGATGCGTGCGCGCAGCCCGGTGCTGATCCGCGTCCAGTCGGCGGCATTGGGGGTGCGCCCCGCCGGCAGGCGCGCGAGTTCGTCCGCGACCTCGTCAAGGCTCAGCCCCATCTGCTGCGCGATCAGGATGAAGGAGACGCGGCGGATGTCGGCGCGCAGGAACCGCCGCTGCCCGCCGCCGGTTCGCAGCGCGGCGAGCAGCCCCTTCGCCTCGTAGAAGCGAATCGCCGACACCGCGACGCCGGTGCGCGCCGCCAGCTCGCCGATCGCGATCAGGTCGGTCCGGTGCATCTGCTTTCTCCCGTCATTGCGAGCGGCAAAGCCGCGCGGCAATCTCCAGCCACCGGCCTTGCGCCGCATCGGCAGCCGGAGAGCCTGATGACGTCGGATTGACCCGCTTCGTCATTGCGAGCGGAGCGAAGCAATCCAGAGCAGTCTACGCTCACTCTGGATTGCCGCGCGGCTTTGCCGCTCGCAATGACGAACCCAACCGATGTCATCATGCTCCAGCGCCCGCCTCCCGCCCCGCTCGCGGGGGCAAATAAAAGCCTTGATCTAAACCTCACTTTAACTTTCATATTGGTGCGCGTCAACCCGAATCAGGAGAAAATCCGTGACGCGCCCCTTCATCGAGCATGTGAACGTCACCGTCAGCGATCCCGAGCGCAGCGCCGCGCTGATGGCGGCGATCTTCGGCTGGCGCGAGCGCTGGCGCGGCCCGGCACGCGACGGCGGCACGACGATCCACGTCGGATCGGACAGCGCCTATGTCGCGCTCTACACCGGCCCGGGCGGCGCGCATGCCGCGCAGCGCTATCCGAAAGGCGAACCGCTCAACCATGTCGGAATCCAGGTCGACGACCTGGACGCGATCGAGGCGGAGGTGATCGCGGCGGGCCTGGTGCCCTTCGCGCACGCCGATTACGACCCCGGCCGCCGCTTCTATTTCCTCGATCCCGACGGCATCGAATATGAGGTGGTGAGCTATGCCGCGGTGCAGCCCGCGACGGGATGAGCAACATTGCCGCCGCTGCCGCGTTGATCGGTCATCGGGGTGTTTTGGGGGAGGCCGAAAAGGAGTCTCTACCGATGAGCGATATCAAGCAGGATTTCTGGAAGGCGCTCGACGCCAGCCCCTATGTGATGGTCGGCATGACCGGCGAGCACGCGCATCATATCCCGATGAATGCGCAACTCGACAAGGATGCCGACGGCGCCTTCTGGTTCTTCACCGCGACCGACAACCGCCTTGCGGGCGGCGGCGCGGCGATGGTGCAATTCGCGTCGAAGGGCCACGACCTCTTCGCCTGCCTCGCCGGCACGCTGCGTCCGGAAACGGATCGCGCGGTGCTCGACAAGCTCTGGAACAACGGCGTCGCCGCCTGGTACCCCGGCGGGAAGGATGACCCGAAGCTCGTCCTGCTGCGCTTCGACATCGGCGATGCCGAAATCTGGACCGCCGAACCGGGCCTCAAGGGCATGTTCAAGCTCGCGACCGGCATGACGATGAAGGAAGGCGAACTCGGGCAGCACGCAAGGGTATCGCTTTAGGACGCCGTCGCTGATCCGGACAGGCGGGGCCGATTACCCCACCGGCGGCCCGATCCGCCCGTCGCGAAACGCGAACCCGCCTTCGCGGTCGCGCGCGAGCAGCGCCGGGCCGTCGAGATCGACCCAGCGCGCCCGTTGCGCGAGGACGAAGGCAGGGGCGATCGCCAGGCTGGTGCCCAGCATGCAGCCGACCATGATCGACAGCCCCGCCGCATCGGCGGCGTCGGCGATGCGTAGCGCCTCGGTCAGCCCACCCGCCTTGTCGAGCTTGATGTTCACCCCGTCGTAGAAGGGACCGATGCGCGCGACGTCGGCGGCGGTGTGGCAGCTTTCGTCGGCGACGAAGGGGATGGGCGCATAGATGGGATCGAGCAATGCGTCGGCGCCCGCGGGCACCGGCTGCTCGATCATCTCGACCCCCATGTCGGCGAGCGCTTCGGCCTCGCTCAATATGTCGACCTGTCCCCAGCTTTCGTTGGCGTCGGCGATCAGCCGGGCATGCGGCGCGCCTCTGCGCACCCCGGCGACGCGCAGCCGATCGTTCTCGCCGGTCAGCTTGATCTTGAGCAGCCGGTAACCGTCGGCCTCGGCAGTCGCCGCCCGCTCGGCCATCGCGCCGGGGGTGCTGAGCGAGATGGTGAAGGCGGTGACGCGCGCGGTCGGCGCCCCGTCGCAGCCGGCAAGCTGCCAGAGCCGAAGCCCGCGCTGCCGTGCCTCGAGATTCCACAGCGCGCAGTCGAGCGCATTGCGCGCCGCGCCCGGCGGCATCAGTTCCTGCACCGCCGCCCGCGCATCGGCCGCGCCCATCGCGGCGATATGTGGCGCCGCGCGCAATATCCGGTCGCGGCATCCCACCGCATCCTCGCCCAGATAATCGACGGGGGTTCCCTCGCCGCGCCCGACGCAGCCGTCCGCCGCGACCTCGGCGACCACGACATCGACATGAATCTTCGCGCCGCGGCTGATCACGAACGGCTCGGCGACCGGCCAGCGTTCGACGCGCGCGCTTTTCAGTTGGATGGCCATCGAAGAACAGTAATGCTGTGCGCCATGACCGGCAAATCCCTATCCGAACGCATCGGCGACCTCGGCCACCGACTCGCCGTCGAGGCGCACGCCGCGTGGCTCGCGGCGCGCGATCCGCGCACGCCGTGGCTCGCGCGCCTCCTCGCGGTCGCGGTCGCCGCCTATGCGCTGTCGCCGATCGATCTGATCCCCGATTTCATCCCTTTGCTCGGCTGGATCGACGATCTGCTGATCGTTCCGATCGGCCTGTGGGCAGTGCGCCGGCTGATTCCCGATCCGCTATGGACCGAACTCCACGCCGCCGCCGAAGCTGCAAGCGACCGTCCGTCGAGCCGCGCCGGCATGGTCGCCATCCTGCTGATCTGGGCGGGGCTGCTCTATCTCGTCTATTGGAGCGTGCGGACGTCGCCCTGGCATTGAAGCGCCGCTGGGAACAGGCGGCGCCGAAGGTCGTCGGGTGGGAAGCGGATGTTTGAGCCATGCCCTGGTTTCCCCTCCCGCAAGCGGGAGGGGCAGCGAGACTTACGAACTTGTTCGTTAGTCGCAGCGGGGTGGGCCTCTGCGAGGCCGCTGCCCACCCCCGGCCCCTCCCGCTTGCGGGAGGGGGGACAAACGTCAACTCTCGACCGAAAGCCGCCCTCACTCCCCGTTGGCGCGTATCCACTGCTCAACCACCGGCGCAATCTCCTCGCGCCACTTGCGGCCGTTGAAGATGCCGTAGTGGCCGACGCCCTTCGCCATCAGATATTTCTTGCGCTCCGCGGGCAGCGATTTCGCGAGCGTCAGCGCCGCCCTGGTCTGGCCGATCCCCGAAATATCGTCGCGCTCACCCTCGATCGCCAGCATCGCAATATCCTCGATCGCGGTCAAGTCGACCTTGCGTCCGCGATGCTCCATCTCGCCCTTGGGCAGCAGGTGGCGCTGGAACACGGCGTCGACGGTCTGGAGGTAGAATTCGGCCGTCATATCGCAGACCGATCGATATTCGTCATAGAATTCCTTGGTCTTGTCCGCGCTCTCGCCATCGCCGTCGACCAGATGCTTGAACATCTCCCAATGGCTCATCATGTGGTTGCCGAGGTTCATCGACATGAAGCCCGCAAGCTGGAGGAAGCCCGGATAGACGCGGCGCCCAGCGCCCGGATAATAGGCGGGCACCGTCGCGATGACATTTTCCTGGAACCAGGCATGAGGGCGCGTCGTCGCATGCTGGTTGACCGCGGTCGGCGCCTTGCGGGTGTCGATCGGTCCGCCCATCATCGTCAGTGTCTTCGGCCGGCACTTGTGTCCGTCGGCCGCCATGACGGCCGCGGCGGCGAGGCACGGCACCGACGGCTGGCATACCGCGAGCATATGCGCGCCCGGCCCGATATGGCCGAGCCAGTCGATCAGATAGTCGACATAATCGTCGAGGTCGAAGCGCCCCGCCGTCAACGGCACGTTGCGCGCGTCGCGCCAGTCGGTGATCCACACGTCATGATCGGGCAGCATCCGCTCGACCGTGCCGCGCAGCAATGTCGCATAATGGCCCGACATCGGGGCGACGATCAGCAGCTTCGGCGCCCCCTTCGCGCCCTTGTGCTTGAAATGCTTGAGTTGCCCGAACGGCTTGCGCGCCTCGATCGCCTCGGACACCCGCACCGCTTCGCCGTCCACGACCGTCTCGTACAGATCGAAGGCGGGCTTGCCGCGCGGCGCCGCCGCATGCGCGAACACCTCGAGCGCGGAGGCGAACATCGGACTACCGCCGAAATAGCCGAGCGGGTTGGCGGGATGCTGGATCGCCTGCGCCCCCGCGGTGGCCAATGCGCTCGCCCCGGCGAGCCAGCTCTTCTGTAAGTCAAAGGCTTGATACAGCATCGTGCAGTCGTTCCTCGCGTCCGTTCCGGCGCGTGTTGCGCCCCCTGTTTTCGCGCCAGTCTTACGCCTTCGGTTCCATTGTGCAATGCATCAAAGCCACCAACGACGGCGCAAGCGCGAGATTATCGGGAAAAAGTGCCGGTCGCGGGCGATCCTGTCGTGCCGCTTCAAGCCTTGTGAAGCGCAGCGCCATTCTCAGACATTGAGCGTCCCCACCGCGGCTGCTAGGGCCGTCGGCGATGGCGACCGCATCCGATCAATCCGCCCCGCCCGCCCCCGCCGACCCGTCCGAGCCGCGGCGACGCAAGCTCGGCAGCCTGCGCATGGTCTGGCGCTATGCCAGCCGCTATCCGCTCGCGCTGCTCGTGGCGGCGGTGGCGCTCGGCGTCGCGGCGCTCGCGACGCTCGCCATCCCCTGGCAGTTCAAGGAGATGATCGACAGCGGCTTTGTCGCCGGCGGCGGCGATGTCGCGCCGCATTTCCGCCTCTTCTACCTGATCGTGCTGATGCTCGCCGCGGCGACGGCGCTGCGCTTCTATTTCGTGAGTTGGCTCGGCGAACGCACCGTCGCCGACATCCGCGAGGCGGTGCAGCAAAACCTGCTGCGGCTCGCGCCCGGCTTCTTCGAGGAGAACAGGCCGTCCGAAATCGCCTCGCGCATGACGTCGGACACCGCGATCATCGAACAGATCGTCGGCACGACGGTGTCGGTGGCGCTGCGCAACCTGGTGATGGGCATCGGCGGCATCGCCTATCTGTTCACCCTGTCGCCCGCGCTCACCAGCGGCATCCTCGTCGGCATTCCGGTGATCATCATGCCGATCGTGCTGCTCGGCCGCCGCCTCCAGAAAGTGTCGCGCACCAGCCAGGACCGCGTCGCCGACATCGGGGCGACCACCGCCGAACAGCTGGGAGCGATGAAGATCGTCCAGGCGTTCGGCCAGGAACCGCGCGAGGCGGACCGCTTCACCGCCGCGGTCGAGGCCAATTTCGCGACCGCCAAGCGCCGCATCCGTCTGCGCGCCTTCATTACCGCAACGGTGATCGGCCTGCTGTTCGGCGCGATCACCACCCTGCTCTGGTATGGGGCAGAGGGCGTGGCGGCGGGGACGATCACTGGCGGCACCATCGCCGCCTTCGTCCTGACCGGCGGCCTCGTCGCGGGCGCCTTCGGCGCGCTGACCGAGGTCTATGGCGACCTGCTGCGCGCGGCGGGCGCCGCCGAGCGGCTCGGCGAGCTGCTCGAGGCGGAACCGGACATAGCTCCGCCCGCGCATCCGCGCCCGCTTCCCGAACCGCCGGTCGGCACGCTCGCCTTCGAGCATGTGACCTTCCGCTATCCGACGCGGCCCGACATGCCCGCGCTCCACGATTTCTCGCTGACCGTCCGCCCGAACGAGACGGTCGCCATCGTCGGGCCTTCGGGCGCGGGCAAGTCGACGCTGTTCCAGCTCGCCGAGCGCTTCTACGATCCGCAGCACGGCCGGGTGCTGCTCGACGGCGTCCCGCTTCCCGAGGCCGATCCCGCCGCGATCCGCGCGCGCATCGCGATGGTGCCGCAGGAAACGGTGATCTTCGCCGCGTCGGCGCGCGACAATCTGCGCTACGGCAACTGGGCCGCTACCGACGAGCAATTGTGGGAGGCCGCGCGCGCCGCCAACGCCGAGGATTTCCTGCGCCGCCTGCCGCAGGGGCTCGATACCTTCATGGGAGAGGGCGGCGCGCGCCTGTCGGGCGGCCAGCGCCAGCGCGTCGCGATTGCGCGCGCGCTGCTTCGCCGCGCGCCGCTGCTGCTGCTCGACGAAGCCACCTCGGCGCTCGACGCCGAGTCCGAACGGCTCGTGCAGGACGCGCTCGAGGCGCTGATGCACGACCGGACGACAATCGTCATCGCGCACCGCCTCGCGACGGTGCGCGCTGCCGACCGGATCGTCGTAATGGACGAGGGGCGCATCGTCGAGGAAGGGCGCCATGACGATCTCGTCGCCGCCGACGGGCTCTATGCCCGCCTCGCGCGCCTGCAATTTCAGGACAATATGGCCGCGGTCTGACCCCGCGATCCCCTCCAGCGCTCGAAGGATGCCCGTCATGCTGTACGATCTCACCGTCCCCGCCTACGCCAACGGACTGCGCGCCCTCTCGGCCCAGCTCGAAAAGGCGCTCGCCTGGGGTGCCGCGAACAATGTCGGCGAGTTACAGTTCATCGCGGCACGGCTGGCGCCCGACATGTTCCCGCTCGCGGCGCAGGTCCGCTTCACCTGCCTTCAGGCGGTCCAGCCGCTTGCGCGCCTCGGCGCCGCGAGCGCGCCCGCGCTTGCGGAAGACGCCGCCGATTTCGCCGGGCTTCAGGAGCAGATCGCGGCGACCCTCGCCTGGCTCGACACCGTCGATGCCGCGACGGTTGACGCCGACCCTGCGCGGCCGGTCAGCTTCGACCTGCCCAACGGCATGGCCTTCGACATGGACGCGAAAAGCTACATCCGCGACTGGGCGCAGCCGCAATATTATTTCCACCTCGTCGCCGCCTATGCGGTGATGCGCCACATGGGCGTCCCGCTCGGCAAGGCCGACTATGTCGGCTACATGATGCAATATCTGCGTCCCGGCACCGCCCCGACCACCTGACCGCCCGGCGGAACCGGGCATTCAGCGTGCAGCAACACGATGCCTGAGGCCATGAAATTCGCGCAGAGGCGCAGAGATCGCAGAGACTTCCACTTCACGCGATGGTGTGGAGTCATGGGATCGTCAGAACCCTTCGATCTCGCAGACTTCACCCTCCCGGGAAGAAGGGTGGCCCATCCGCGGTGAATACTATTCCGCTTGCCGGGTAAACTCGGAACGGCGCCCGATAAATTCGAGCCACCGTCTCTTCCGCTCGCGCTGAGCTTGTCGAAGCGCCGCTTTTCCTTGAGCCGTGCAGAGGCGATTAATTCTCGCAAATGCCTCGCGGATCCTCGGGATGGATTCCGACACGCTCAAAGCAAGCAACAGCGATTCGAGCGCACCGCTCCCAGGTTTCCGTTCCGCGCCCCTGTGCAAAGCTCCCGGTCCGAGCATAAAGTGCCGCCACCAGCCCAAAAAGAAAGGGCGGCACCTTTCGATGCCGCCCTTCGCTTTTCGTCCGAGCCCTTTCGGGCTGGAAATCGATCTTACATGCCCGAACCCGGACCGTAGGTGATTTCCACGCGACGGTTCTGGTCGTTGCGGACCCCGTCGGCGGTCGCAACCGCCGGGCGGGTTTCGCCGAACGCCTGCGTCGTGATCGAGCCGTCCGAGACGCCACGCGCGGTCAGATACGCCTTGACCGCGTCGGCACGGCGCTGCGACAGGCCGACGTTGTACTTGGCCGAACCCGAACGGTCGGCGTGACCGGCGAGCATGACCTGCTGACCGCTGCAGCCCTGGTTGTAGGCGCTGATCGCGTTGTCCAGCGTCGAAGCCGCTTCGGGCGTGATCGCCGACTGATCCCAGTCGAAGTACACGATATACGGTCCCGGTGCGCACACGACCGGCGGAGGCGGCGGAGGCGGCGGCGGGGGAGGCGGCGGCGGGGGAGGCGGCGGCGGCGGGGGAGGCGGCGGCGGGGGCGCCTCGGCTCCACCGAAGTTGTAGGTCAGCGTCCCGAGCAGCGAGTGCGAACGGAAACGGCCCGACACGTCGCGGCCGAGCTGGTCGACCAGGTCGAGACCATCGGCGTTGAAGAAGCGATACTTCAGGCCGACATCCCAGTTGTTGCTGATCGGCGCGCGGACGCCCGCGATCGCCTGCCAGGCGAAACCGGTATCCGAATCGTCAAGCCAGGCACCCGCGAAGACGGGTTGGACCGAAACGCGAGCGACACCCGCGCCACCGCCGATGAAGCCCTGGATGCCGTCATCGTCACCGAAGTCGAACATACCGTTGACCATGAAGCTCAGCGCATTGCTGTCGCCGTTCATGGGGTAGTTGCCGGTCACGAGAGGACCACCGTTGGCCAAGGCGGGAACGCCCGGCGCATTGACGGATGCGTTGCGGATATCGGCTTCGCGATAGCCCACTTCCACTTCCGCGCGGAAGCCGCCGAAGTCGTAGCCGACGACGCCTTCAAAATCATATCCCTTGCGGTGATCCAGACTGACAGCATTGGCTGCGGTGCCGATATCGAGGTCGATGTCCTCGACGATCGTGACACCACCACCGACACCAACATACCAAGAGTTGTCGCGCGCCACGGCGGGCGACGCGAGGGCAGTGGAGGCCAACGCCACGGCGACGGCTAGCTTCCTCATAACAGATTCCCCTTTCAATTGAGATATACGTCTCGACAGACGTCCTACTCGCGGCTTTGGTTCCACGCAAGATAACAAATCGCTAATCTGTTGCCAAAAAGTCGCAGTTGAGCCCCGAATGCAACGAAAAAACCCCTCTAAATCAGCATGCCATGCGCTTTGAGCGCGGTCATCAGCGCCTCGATCGCCGCCCGCGCCTCGGAATCGACCGTCGCTCCACCCACCGGCTGGGCGACCGCGCCAGGTTCGACCCACGCGCCGTCCGCGAATCGCAGCCACGCCCCGTCCCGCGACCGCACGACCCGCATCCCGGGCCGAGGCTCGGCGAAGCGCCAGCCGCCGGCCGTCCATACCGCCAGCGCCGCCTCGCGCCCCGCCCACGCGCCGCTCGCCGGAGCACCGACGATCCAGCATTGTCCCGCATCCGGCGCCGCCGGCGGCGCGGCGAGCGGCCCATCCTCGACGCTCGCCTGCAGCAGCGCGTCGATCAGTACGAGCGCCTCGTTATGCGTGATCTCCTTCTGCGCCTGCGCCTGCACGAGCAGGGGCAGCGCGAACCGCGCGGTGACGGGCAGGTCGGTCATGCCGAATATCCTTTCTATTTAAGAGTTAGAAGAAGCGGTGCCGACGACAGAGCATCGCCGATCTGACGGATCGCGATCAGGCTGCCGGGTGCCAGCGCGGCCGCATCCGCCGCCGTCAGGCGCAGCGTCGGAACCTCCAGGTCCCACGGCCCGATCCCAGCCACCGCCGGCTCGATTGAAGCGCGATACAACTCGCGAGTCTCGCCGAGCGGCAGGTCGACATGGTCGCGCCAGCCGCCATCGGCCCGGCTCCGCCGCGCCCAGCCGATGACCAGTCCGCCTTCCCCATCGGGCCGGACCCGGCCATGCACTGGCGCAAGCGGGCGCAGTGCGCGCAGGCCCGCCGGGACGGGCAGGTCGGAAAGGCTCGTGTCGTTCCACGCCGCCCATTGCAGGCGCGCGCCGCCGCCCGCCACCCACTCGCCATGGTCGGCCGGGATCG
Organism: Sphingopyxis sp. MG; assembly: GCF_002953155.1. Lineage (NCBI taxonomy): Bacteria > Pseudomonadati > Pseudomonadota > Alphaproteobacteria > Sphingomonadales > Sphingopyxidaceae > Sphingopyxis > Sphingopyxis sp. MG. The sequence continues at coordinate 164,634 of NZ_CP026381.1, read as the reverse complement.
GCAGCAGCGCGGGATCGTCGAGCAGCAGGAAGGGCGTTCCCGCCGCATGCGCCACCGCGCTTTCGGTGCCCGCGCGGCCGCGCAGCATCCGCGTCAGCCGCCATCGCCCCGGCGCCAGCAACTCGGCACCGCCGAACTGCACCAACTCGTCGCCGATCATCGCGCGATTCGCCCCGCCGAGCATCAGCGCGTCGCTCACCGCCTCCAGTTCCATCGCCGGATCGATCAGCGCGACGATCGCCGCGCCCGCATCGTCGAACAGCAGCGCGCCGCCCGGCGCCAGCGGCTCCGCCAGCACGCCCAGCGCTGCCGCCGGGCGCAGCGTGCCCAGCGGCATCGGCGCGGCATCGGGCATCGGCACGAACCAGGTGTCGGCACCGCGCCACCCCGCATTGCTTCCTGCGCCCGCGATCACGACCTGCGGCGCGGTCGCCGCCGCCGGGCCCAGATTCGGCAGGTCGAAGGCGCGGACCAGCGCCGTCGCTTCCGGCCAGTCGGGTGCGCGCACCGGCGCGCCGGAATCGGCGGGCAGCATGTCGAGGTCGAGCGGCTGGTGCCGCCGCAGTTCGACTTCGACCTGCGTATCGCGAACCGTCCGCGCGGCAATCCGCCATCGGCTGCCGTCGCCCGCGATCGCCACCGCCCCCACCGGCAGCGCGAGCGCCGCCAGGTCCATCCGCCAGACACAGCTTTCGCGCCCGTCCGCCGCCGCGGCAGCCAGCCGCTGCGCCAGCGCCCGTGCCGCCGCGGCGGACAGGACGGCGGGCAGATCGATCCGCTGCTCCGCCGCGCCGCCGCCCGCCACCGGACCGGTCTGCTGGCCGAGCTGATAGTCGCGCTCGCGATCATAATGGCGCAGGCGGATGCTTCCCGGCACATCGGCCAGCGGCGCGCGGCGGCGCTCGACCCGGTCGCGTGCCGCCTCTTCGCGGCGCGCTTCGCGGAAATCGGCCAGCGGCACCGGCGCGCGCGCGCCGTCCGCGGGCGCCAGCCGCCAGCCGCCGGGGTCGCTGGCCAGCCGCACCGCATCGGCATCGAACAAGGGCGCCAGCGCCTCGCGCAACCGGTCGCCGGACGCCGCATAGCCCACGAAGCGCGTCCCGCCCAGGCAGCGCCCCGCTTCGCCGAACAGCGTATCGCCGACCAGCCCGGCGTCGATGGCCCCGACATCGGCCTCGACCTCGAAGGTCAGCGACGGGATGCGATTGCCGAAGGCGCCGAGTTCCAGCTCCTCGAACACGGCATAGGCGATGCCGCGAAAGCCGCTGACCGAAGCCGGACCGAGCGCCGAGGCGATCAGCGGATCGGCGGGCTGGTCCTCGCCGCCGTCATACCAGCGAAAGGTGCAGCGCTGCTGAAAGCCGCCGCTCGCCCCGCGCAGCAGATTACCGTCGGCCCAGATGCGCCGGATGGCGCGGATCGGCCGCGACGACAGCGCCACCGCCAGCGACACGGCATAGCTATATTCGGTGACCGACGCCCGCCCCTTGCCGCCGCCGCGCTTGCTGCGCCGCTCGATCAGGTCGGTCGCCCAGATCACGCTGCCCGCGACGCGCATCGTCCCGAACAGCTGCGGTATCTGCTGGCCATAGGTCGATGCCTGCACCTTCAGGTCGGCGAGGCGTGGCCCCTCGCGGCCCTTGGGGCGAAAGATCGCCGCGTCGGCCTGCTGCCCGATCGCCGCGCCGATCGCGGCGCCGACCGGGCCGCCCACGATCCCGCCGACCACCGTCAGCACCAGCGTTGCCATGTCCGTCCCTCCTCAATCCAGCCGCCATCGCGACGCCGTCCGCGCCGCATCGTCCAGCGGCGTCTCGACCACACGCCGCAGCCCGGCATGCGCGTGAACCATCGTTTCGCCGCCCAGCAGCCCCAGATGAAATTGCTGCGCGGGCAGCGCGATCACCGCGACATCGCCCATCGCGACGCGGCCTTCATCGCGCGCGAACCCCGCCGCCCGCAGCGCCGCGACGATCCGCGCATCGCTCCACCCGCGCAGCGGATAGGCGCGCGGCCGCGGCAGCCGCCGCCCCGCCGCGGCATAGGCCGCCCATACCAGCCCGACGCAGTCGAGCCCGGTCGCGGGGTCGCACCCCTGCGGCCGGAACCGCGCGCCGATCATCCCCCGCGCCGCCGCAAGGGCGCGCGCGCCGATCTCATCCACCGGGGTATCGCGTCATCAGGTCGTTGCCCGGCAGATGCGCCTCGCCGCGAAAGTTGACTGCATTGGCAAAGCGGTCGCGGCAGGTCGAAAGCTGCTTGTCGCACCCTTCGGTCAGCCGCACCCGCACCGGCAGGTCCAGAGGCACGCCCGGCGTTTCCGCCAGCATCAGCACCGCGCCGTCGGCCGCGATCACCGGGCTCGCCAGCCCGCAGGCCGCCCCTTCCATCCAGACGAGTTCGCCAAAGGCCATCGCCCCGCCCCCCACCGCCGCATCGAGCGTCACCGACCGCCCGGCGACAGCGACGACGCGGCGCCGGTGCGTCCGCGGCGCCAAATCGACCCGGCACGCCCGGTCGCCGAGCGACGCGCGGCACGAAGGAGAGGTCGCGGGGCACGCCGGCCGGTCGAGCAGCCGGGTCACCCCCTGCAACTCGGCCGAAAAGGCGGCGCCGCGCCGCTCGATCGCACCCAGCATCCCGCGCGCCACCGTCACCGGCGCCACCTCGGGATGCTCCCAGTCGGTCACGAACAGCCCCAACGCCGCGCCGTCCCAGCGCCCGGTGTCGAGGTCGTCCGCCGCGATCGCGTCGCTCGCCACCGCGCCTTGCAGGTCGAGCGTCTCGGCATCGAGGCTGTCGCGCGTCTCGATCGCTGACGGTTTCATTCCCGGCGCGGCCCGATAGAGCAGCCCGCCGACGAACAGGTCGCGGTCGTGCGAGGTCAGCCCGATCGTCACCCCGTCGCGTCGCGACAGGCGCCAGCACCAGGCGAGCGTCGCGACTTCGGCGCGCAGCCACGCGGGCGCCCCCGTCATCGCGCCGAAATCATCGTCCGCGCTCACCATCGCACTCACCATGGCGCACGCACCTCGATCAGCGGCACGCTCGCCACTTCACCCGCAAGGAAAGTCGCGCGGCTGACCTCCAGCCGATCCTCGGCAAAGCGCACCGGCACGTCGAACAGAAAGCCCGCGCGCACCGCCGCGCCATCCGCCGGCGCGACATCGAACGCGACCTCGCCATCGCCCGTCAAGGTAAAGGCTGCCGTCTCGACCCCGCCCACCGACGCGCGGACGCTGCCCGCGACCGGCAGCCGGATCGCGCGCGCTTGCGCCGCCTCGCCACTGCCATAGCGCTTGACGAGCGCGAACTGCCGCCGCGCCCCGTCGCCGATGCCCAGCCATTGGTCGGCAAAGCCCGGCGGCCCGCCGTCCGCCGCCGAGCTGTGATCGAACGGATCGCGGAAACGAAAGCCGCGCGCCGCGCCGCGCCGGGCGCGGAAGAAATCGGCGAGCCGCCGCACATCCGCCTCCGACCGGATTCCCGGCCCCGCGTCGTAGCGCATCCGCGCATCGGCCCATTCGCTCGCGCGCTGCTCGTGCCCGGAGGGCGAAGCGACGATCTGGGTGGAGAATTCGGTCGCGACCATCGCCTCGCGCCCGATCGCGAGCGGAAAATCCACCGCGTCGAAAGCCTGCATCTCTTCCTCCCCGTCAAAGGCCACGAAACCGTCGCGCGCGGCCTGCGGCAGCGCCCAGACGAAGGCGCGCGTCACCCCGGCGCGGCGCGCCCGCGCCGCCGCCTCGGCGATCGCGCGCCATTGCCCGCGATCCTCGCCGCGCAGCACGAAGCCCGCGAAATAATGCTGATCCGCGACGGGATAGCCGAGCCGCGCGACCATCGCGGCGCGCGCCGCATCGGTCTCGGCCCCGCGCCCGCCCGTCACCCAGTCGTAATCCTCGAGTTGCAGCACGTCGAACGCCGGCGCCGCCCAGCCCATGGGTACATTGGCGCGCCGCAATTCGGGCGCCGCCGGGTCGAGTACCGTCGGCAGATAGACGAGCAGATGGCTCGTGAAGGGCGCCGCCCCCGCCTCGTCGCGCGCCGCCGCGACGAGCGCGGCGGTCGATCCCGCCAATATCGCGCCCAGCGCGTCGAGCATCGCGCGCTGCCCGCTGTCCAGCGCGCCGCGCACATCGGGAATCGCGACGCTCGCCGCGCCCAGCATCGCCGTCGTCGCGGCATCATAGGCGCAGAGCCGCCCGTCCGCCGCGACCCACCACCACGGCTCGCCGACCTGGAACTTCACCGGCAGGCCCGCGTCGCGCCCGATCGCCGCGAACGCCCGCGCGACGAGTTGCAGCCACCCCATCGCCTCGGTATGCGCGGGCGACAGCAGGGTCGACGGCGGCTCCCACCCGGTCAGCGCCGGCGCGCCGTCGGCGTCGCGCTGCTTCCAGCCCTCGGGGCAATAGGCGTCGAACAATTCGTAGGAGAGCGACCAGACCAGCCCCAGCCCCGCGCCCGCACAGGCGCTCGCCAGCGCCCGGTGCCACGCCGCGGCGGGCGCGTTCAGCACCCCGCCCGCCGCCTGCACGCGATAGCCGCCGCCCTCGGCCGCCAGCCGCATATAATGGCTCATCCCGACATAATGGACGACGTCGCCGCGATAGCCGAGCTGCTCCACCTGCCGCACCACCCGCGCCGGGGTCAGGTGATAGCAGTCGTCATAGCCGTTCGCGATCCCCAGCCGCTGTTCGGGCAGCACCGCGTCGCCGATCGCCAGCACCGACCCCGATCCCGAACAGGCGATGTCGCTCACCTCGACCCAGCCCTGCGCCGGCGCCGCAAGCGCGCCCGCGCCGCCGTCATAGCCCGGCGCGACCAGCGAGACGAACAATCGGTCGACGTCGCCCGCCCACACCGGGTCGCTTTCCCCCGGCAACAGAAAGCCGCCGGTCAGCGCGTCGAAATCGAGCGTCACCACCGCATCCTCGGCGCTGCCCTCGGCATAGTTCCACAGCCGCACATACCAGGCGCGCGGGTTGCCCGCCGCGTCACGCCCCTCGATCGTCAGCGTCGGCCCGTGCAGCGCGTCGAGCGGCTTCACCCCACCCGATCGCCAGCGGAACCGCAGCCGCACGTGCCGGAAATCGCGCCGCGTCTCATAGGCGAGCAGCGGGTGGTCCCAGCGGTCTTCCGCCTCCCAGATCAGCCCGGCCAGGTCCGCCTTGTCGTAAAAGACCGCCTCGACGCGCAGCGCCGTCGGCGCGGTCGTCACCACGCTCGCCATCATCGGCCGCGCGAAATCGACGGTCCAGAATCGCGGGTCGAAACGCTTGATCCAGCCCCTGCGGTGATGCGGCTCGGCCGCGACGAGCGCCCAGCCCATCAGCCTTCGCCTTCCGCCACCGCGCGCCGCACCGCGCGCGCCAGCTGCCGCCCGGTCTGCGCTAGCCGCCCCGGCTCGCTCCCCGCCGCTCCGCGCACGTTCACCGTGATCGCGATATTGCGCACCGCCGCGCCCGCCGCGGGCTCGATGCGCCCGCTCGCGCCCGGCACGAACAGCTCCGGCCCACGCTCGCCGACGCGATAGGCACGCCCCGCGCTCACCGGTCCGCCGGTCGCGCGGCCCGGCGCGCCGAGCAGCCCGAGCGCCAGGCTCTGCCCGACCGCGAGCAGCCCCCCGCCGCCGCGCGCCGCGCCCAGCACCGTGCCGACCCCGCCCGACACCGCCGCGCGCGCGATGTCGGCCATCACCGATAGCGCCAGCCGCTTCAGATCCTCGAACCCCAGCTTGCCCGACACCACCGCCCGGCCCAGCGCGCGCTCGATCCCGCGCGCGCCCGCATCGGCGGCATCGGCCAGCGGCGCGCCCAGTTCGGCGCGCAGCGCCGCCATGTCGCGGCGAAAGGCGCCGGTGTCGGCGCGCACCGCGACGACCATCTCATCGATCTCGTCATCCATCGGGATATTGCTCCATCATCGCCGCCAGCGCCGCGCGATCGACGCCGTCCGCGCCATCGTCTGTCGCCCAGCCCGCCAGCACCGCCGCCACATCGGCCGGCGTCGCCGCCCAGAACTCCCCCGGCCGCCACCCGCTCAGCCGCGCCATCACACCCGACAATCGCATCGCGCCCTCACCGAAACGCCCCTCCCGCTCGCGGGAGGGGCAGCGAGGCTTGGCGGCTTGCCGGCCAGCCGTAGCGGGGTGGGCAGCCTTCTCCGTCACCGATCACCGCCCCTGCAAGATCTGCCCCAGCAGCATCCGCAGCGCGGGCGTCACCGCCGCCAGCCCCTGCGCGACCACCGCTTCGCCGACCGTCTCGCGCGTCAGCTCCGCCGGCCGGTCGCGCACGCAATGCCAGAACAGCCCGGCCAGCTCGCCCAGCGCCAGCCGCCCGTCGGCGGCGCGCTCGACCAGCGCGAACAGCGGCCCCAGCTCGGCCTCCGCCGCAACCAGCGCGCCGAAGCTCGGGCGCAGCACATGCGCGGTGCCGCCGATCCGCAGCACCGCCTCGCCGCGCAGCGGGTTCGCGACCGCGCTCACAGGCTGACCACCGCGCCGCTCGACTCGAGCGCCAGCACATATTGGCGCTCGCCATTGTAATCGCCGGCATAATCGAGCCGCGTCACCAGGAAGCGCCCGCGCAGCCGCTCGCCGCTTTCGAAGCTCAGCTCATAATCGTCGATCGTGCCCGCCAGCGCATGGCCGCGCAGCCGCACCTCGGCCGCCGACCCGGTGAACAGGCCCGCCGCGCTCACCGAAACCGACCGTACCCCCGCGCCCGACAGCAACTCGCGCCAGCCGCCCGAATCCTTGGTCGTGACGTTCACCGCCTCGCCGTTCACCGACAATTGCGTCGTGCGCAGCCCGGCGACGGTGCCGAAGGCGGGCGGCGTCGCGCCATCGCCGACCTTCAGCAGAAAAGCGCTCCCATTTTCGATCCCCATGGTTTAATTCTCCTTCGCAAATCATCTGCAAACGGGGAGTCGCAGGATGTTGATCACAAGCTTGCTCCTGGCCTTGGCGGCACCATCGCCCACCGCCGCGGTCGACACGTCGCGCGCCGCCTTCACCAAATGCCTGCGCGACCACCTCAAGAAGTCGCTCGAGGGCAAGATGGGCGACGCCGAATATGAAATGGCGATCAAGGGTGCCTGCACCGCGGAGCGCACCGCCTTTCGTCAGGCGGTGATCGCGCTCGACCGCGCGAGCGGCGATTCGGAGGCCGACGCCACCGAGAATGCCGACATGCAGATCGACGATTATCACGTGAACTTCATCGAGAAGTTCAAGGATTATTCCTCGACCAACACCCTCCCCGGCGATTCCTGATCGCCCCTGTCCCGGTCGTCCCTGAGCGAAGCGTTCCCGTGTCCCCGCAAAGGCGGGGACCCAGAGCGGCATGACGCCGAAGCGGGTCACGCCTCCTCCCGCACCCCCGCCAGGCACCGGCACCGCACGACCAGATCGTGCCGCCAGCCGCCCTCGCGCCGGAACGCCAGCCGGCTGCGCAGCGCCCTGACCGCGACGACCGTCCAGCCGCCCGCCGGGCCGCGCAGCGCGCCCGCCGCCGCCTCCATCCGCGCCGCCGCCCCGCCCGCGTCGGCCGGCAACCCGGCACCGGTCAGGCTCAGCGTCAGCCGCACCTCGCACCCGGGCCGGTCCTTCGTCCCCCAGTCTCGGCCCTCGGCAGCGCCGACCGAGACATAGGGCGCGCTCGCGCGCGGCGGCACGCCGTCGAACACGCCGTGCACCAGCCCGGCCAGCGCGTCGTCCGCGCCCAGCACCGTCAGCGCCTTCGCGCGCACCGCCTGTTCCGCGCCCGTCATCATGCGCCTCCCAGCGTGCGCCGCCGCCACGGCTGCCACAGCGCCGCGATCATCGCCGGCGGCGTCTCGTCCGCACCGTCGCGCGCGGCGTGGAGGTGCTGGATCATGCGCAGCAGGCCCTGGCGGATCGCCTCGGGCACCGCATTGGGGCCCGCGGCCATGCCGGCGCGGAACGCAATGCGCGCATATCCGGCATCGCCGGCGGCGTGGATCGCCACCCGTGCCGACCCGTCGCGCGCGATCGTCACGCGGTAGCGGTCGGCGCCCAGCACCGTTTCCGCGCCATCGGGCCGCAGCAGCGTCACCGCATCGACAGCGACGACCGGCCGCGCGGCAAGCCGCAGGGCGCCGCCGCGCAGGACAAGGCTTTCCTCGCCCGCGCGCACGATCAGCCACTGGCCGACAAAGGCCTCGCAGATGCTCGCCGCGGCACGGACCAGCCCGGCGACGACCGCATCGTCGATCGTCGCCCCCATCCGCAGCCAGCCGCGCGCCTCGTCCAGGCTCACCGGGACCTCGCCCGGCAACAGGCTCTCCACCATCATCGTTCCTCCACCCGCACCGCCATCGACCGCTCCTCGACCTGGCCATCGGTCATCGTCACCCGGTTGGTGACGCGATAGACGCGCCCGGCGATCCCGCCCGCCAGCGTCACGGTCGCGCGCGCCAGGCCGTGCGTCATCGCCGCCACCGCGACCCCCTCGGACTCGTCGGGCCACACCGTCCAGTCGCTCGCCGCCACCGCCTGCCCGGCGGGACAGGCCGCCGCCCAGTCGAATTCGAAGTCGATCCGCGTCCCCGGATCCTTCACCATCATCGCCATCGTCGATCCTTTCCGGTCAGCGTCCGGCCACCGCGATCCGGCGCGCCGGATCGGGCGCCAGGCGAACGCGCGCGCGCGGCGGCGCCGCCCGGTCGGGACCGCGCCACTCGATCGCGAGGACGCGGCCGCTGGCGTCGCCGATCGCACGCGAACCCAGCGCCGCGCCGCCGGTCATGCCGCCGCCTCCAGCGCCGCGAGCCGCGCCTCCTGCGCCGCGATCAGGAACAGCGCGAGCTGGTCGGGGCGGATGCCGAACCGCTCGCCCGCCGCGCGGACGATCCGTCCCTCGGCGTCGCGCTCCTCCGCCCAGCGGTCCCAGCACAGAAAGGCATGGCGGCTGGTCGGATCGGCCCCGATGCCGACCGGATCGGCCAGCCCTTCGTCGGCCATGATCGCCCACACCGCCTGCGCCCGCACCCCGAAATGCAGCCGCGCGCCGTCCTCGCCCTTTTCGGCGACCGCGTCGTTCCATTGATAAAATCCGAGTTCGGCCGCGATGCGCTTCGCCGCCGCCATCTCGGCCGGGGACGGCGCGCCGCGCCAGGTCTTGTCCCGCGCATCCGACGTGTTGATGGCGCCGGTCCCGGCATAGACGACGGACCAGCGGTGGGCAGCAGCCCCCAGCGGTTGGCCATTGTCCGCGCCGGGGGACACGATGCCGCTCTGAAGGACGCGGAGATGCACATTGCCCCCGGTGACGATCCACGCGCCGCCATGGCCCGCCAGGATAGCGTGGGGGTTGCTCTCGCTGGCGGGTTTTGCCCATTTCAGGCCATAGACAGGGACTCTCACGCCGTCGATGGTCGCCGGATAGAACTCCGAATATCCCAGCAGGGCGCCCGCTGTATCGGTTGACATGGGGAGCAATATGTTGCCGTTTGCAATCGTCAATTTTTCGGCTGGCGCGTCCGTTCCGATACCGAGGCTACCTGCGGCGGTCAGCCGCATCCTTTCGCTCGTGTCCGTGATGAAGCGGATGCTCCCGCCCCACCCGGGCGAACGTCCGACCGAGATGTTCAGCTCGCCCGTCGATCCGCGAGCGGTGAACGACGCATCGTGCGCGCCGTTGGTGACGATCTCGATCCCGCCCATCTGCTCCGAAGCGGCGGGCGCGATCCGCATCCTCGGCGATCCGCCGGCCAGTTCCAGCAGTTGTGCCGGACTGGCGGCGCCGATGCCGACACGGCCGTCCGCGCCGCGCCGGACGAGCGCGGCGAGCGGCAGGTTCACCCACCCCGCGCCGCGCCGCACGGTCAGCAGGTCGTCATCCGCGCCGGTCGCCGCCGCGGGGTGCGCCGTCGACAGCGGCTGCTTCGCGGCGATCGCGGCGGCCAGGGCGTCGTCGGCCGCATCCAGCGCCGCGACCGCCGTGTCGTGCGCCGCGAACCAGCCGGCGCCGACGGTCAGCGCCAATGTCTTCAGTCCCGGCGCGAAATCGACGCGGCCGCCCCCGTCCGAAGAAGCGGCGACCGCCTCGCGCACCAGCCGGCCGGCGGTGTCGAGGCGGCCGGTGCCGACCTCCCACTCGCCGGACTGCGCGATGCCCGCGATGGCATAGTGGAACTCGGTATCGGCGGGCACCGCGTCCGCGAAGCGGCGGTGTCCGGGCACCGCGCCGGTCGGCGTCAGCGGGCCGGTGCCGCCCTCGTGGCACAGCTCGCGCACCAGGTCGGCGAAAAAGGGGGTCGGCATGGCAGCGCCATCCTTTCCATTCTGGGAAGATGTCAGGTTGCGCCCGGCCCCGCCCCGAAAGGGTTGGAGGGCAGGAACCGGGCGCCCCTCGCGCGCGCGCCGATCAGCTCGCGGCGAATTTCATCAGCTTGATGGCGTTCGAATCGATGATCGCGCCGCCGACCCGCTTGGTTGCATAGAAATGCACGAAGGGCTTGTTGCTGAAGGGATCGCGCAGGATATGCGTCTCGCCACGGTCGGCGATCAGATAGCCGGCGCGGAAATTGCCGAAGGCGATCGACAGGCTGTTCGCCGCGACGTCGGGCATGTCCTCGGCCTCGACGACCGGATAGCCGAGCAGGCTCGCCGCCTGGCCCTCGACCAGCCCCGGCTGCCACAGGAAGGCGCCGTCGGTGGTCTTGAACTTGCGGATGCGCGCCAGCGTGTCCGAATTCATCACCCAGCAGGCGCCGCCGCGATAGGGCGCGCGCAGGCTGTGGACCAGTTCGACCAGCTTGTCCTGCGGGTTCGACGCCGCAAAGCCGCCCGCCGCGCCGGAGGCGACGAACTGCAGCGTCCCGAACGCCCGCGCGCTGTCCGCCTCGTTCGTCGCCGCGTAGGACAGGAAGCCCTTGGGCCGGTTCGTCCCGTTGCCGGACACGAAGGCCGCACCCTCGGCGACCGCGAACTCACGCGCGATCTCGTCGGCCAGCCAGTCCTCGACATTGAACATCGCATCGTCGAGCATCGCCTGGCTCGCCGCCGGATTGGCGTAAAGCTCGCCCGACGGCGGCGCGATCTCGGCGAAGCTGCGCGTCCCGGTCCCGGGCCGCGCGTCGGTTTCGCCGACCCATCCCGCGCCGGTCGATCCGGTCGCGATCAGCTTGCGATAGCCGCTCGTCCCCGTCTGCACGACCGTCGCGATGCCGCGGATCGGCGACAGCGATTTCAGCGTCGCCGCGATCGCCCCGTCGATCTCGCGCGGCACGGCATAGCCGCCCTCGCCGCCCGACGCCCCCGACAGGCTCTTCATCCCGGTCCCCGCGTCGATCCCGCGCCGCAGATAGCGGTCGACGAAGGCGTCGCGCGCCGGATCGGCCGCCTTCGCCCCGTCGAGCGGCAGCCGCGCCGCCGCGACCGCCTGCGCGTCGACCTGCGCCTTGAGCGCCGCGACCGACGCCTTCAACTCGTCGACCGCTTCCGCCGCCAGCACCGCATCGAACGCTCCCTCGAGCGCGTCCGCCTTCATCTCCATCTCGTCCATGCGTTTCACTCCTTCCATGAATCCACCGCGATCACCCGCGCCAGCGGCTGCATCGGCTGCGCGACGAGGCTGATCTCGGCCAGGTCGAGCGCCAGCAGTTCGCGCGGGTTCGCGCCCCGCGCGCCGCGCACCCGATATCCGAACGACAGCCCGGTCAGCGCCCCGCGCGCGACCAGCGCCGCCGCGGTCGGGTGCGTCACCCTCGCGACGACGCGCAGCCCGCGCGCATCCTCCGCCAGCATCTCGATCGTGCCGACGAGCGCGCCCGGCCGGTGCTGCCACAGTAGCGGCACCGCGCGCCCCGCGCGCAGGCTCGCCGCGAAGGCCCCGGCGCGCACCACGTCACCGCCGCGGTCGACGCGGTCGAACACCGACGCATAGCCCGCGAACCGTATCCCCCCCTCCCGCAGGCGGGAGGCGGCCGGGGGGTGGGCCTGTCGAACGATCGCACCCCTCACCGCAGCAGCCCCGGCAGCCCCAGCTTCATCGCCAGCCCCACCAGCAGCAGCGCCAGCAGGCCGCGCGCCGCCCAGTCGACCGCCGCCTTCCACGCACTCGTCTTGGCGTCGCGCCACGCGCCGAGCAGCTGGCGCAGGTCGCCGATGTCGTCGCGCGCCGCCGCGTCGGCGAGCCCCAGCCGCGCCAGCGCCCGCCGCGCGCCCAGTTCGCTCGCCTCCTCGACCACCGCGCGCAGCAGCGCCGCGTCGGGCGCGCGCGTCCCAGCCAGCGCGATCAGCCGCGCCAGCGCCTCTTCCTCGTCCATGTCGTATCTCCGGCTAGTCGACGCCCAACAGCGCCTTCTTCTCGGCCGCGGTCAGCCAGTCGGCCCCCGACACCTCGCGCCACAGCGCCATGCGGTCGGCGGCCAGCGCCGGCACCCGGTCCATGTCGACGCGCAGCTCGGCGCCGCCGAACCAGCCCGCCAGCCCCTGCGACACCGCGCCCAATATCTTCGCGCACAGCGGCAGCACGGTCAGCCGCCACAGCGCGCGATTGGCCTCGCGATAATTGGCATAGGTCGCATCGCCGGGCAGCCCGAGCAGCATCGGCGGCACCCCGAACGCCATCGCGATCTCGCGCGCCGCGCTGTGCTTCAGCTCCAGGAAATCCATGTCGGCGGGCGACAGCGACAGCGCCTGCCACTTCAGCCCGCCCTCGAGCAACAGCGGCCGCCCGGCGTTCGTCCCGCCGGCAAAGCTTTCGGCCAGCTCCTCGCGCAGCCGGTCGACCTGCTCGGCCGACAGCGGCATCCCCTTGTCGCCCGGATCGTGGATCAGCGCCCCCGACGGCCGCGCCGCATTGCCCAGCAGCGCCGCATTCCATTTCGCCGCCGCATTATGCGCCGCGATCGCCCCCTGCGCCGCTGCCAGGCAGCCCGCGCCATAATGATCGTCGAGCGGGTGCAGCGCCTTGACATGCACCACCGCCGGCCGCCCCGCGCCGTCCTCGGCGGGCAGCACCGCGGCGCATCCGCCCGCCTTGTAGCGATAGGCGACCGGCCAGCCGCGCCCGTCGGCCTCGACCGTCACCCGGTCGGGGCGCAGCGCGAACAGCTCGGCGGGCGCGCCCGCGCCGTCGGTCAATATCTGCACATAGCCGTTGCCGTGGAGCAGTAGCTGCGACGCCAGCGTCTCGACCAGCCCCTGCCCGCCCGATGTCGCGGTGACCAGCGCCAGCAGCGCCGGGTCGCCCGCCGCGATCGGCGCCGCCCCCGCCGCCTCGGCGACCAGCCGCACCGACCGCTGGACGATCGCATTGCCCAGATAGCCTTCGCGCACCTGCGCCTCCCACGACAGCGGCGCCGGCGCGCTCCACGTCCCATACACACGCGACAAGGCGGGCCGCACCGTCGACGATGCGGCCTTGCGGCCAAACCAGTTCATGCTTGTCTCCTCGATGGGCCAGCCGCCACACCGCAAGCCCCACTCTCTCCCCTTCAGGGGAGAGATACGCAGGCTTGCGAGCTTGCTCGCTAGCCGAAGTTGAGAGGGGCCGGCGTGCGTGACTCCCCCTCTCCCAACCCTCTCCCCTGAAGAGGAGAGGGCTTTGATCAAACCCTGCGCACCCCCGGCGCGCGCCCTTTCCTCATCCGTTCCAGCAGTTCCGCCAGCGCCCACACGCACGCATCGGCCCGGTCCGGCGAACCGCCCGGCCCGGCGTAGCCGCCACCGGTCTGGAACCCGCAAAGCTGGTCCTCCAGCGCCGGGAACGCCCCCGCATGCACCACCTGCCCGCGCTCATAGGCGAGCGCGACCGGCTCCGCGCGGCGCGCCTTGCCGATGCTCGCGTGGACCGTGGCGACCGGCAGCGCGACATCGGCCTGCGCCAGCGTCGCCGCGACCATCTCGCCGCCCATATTGCTTTCCGCGACCACCCGGTCGGCGCCCCAGCGCGCCGCCACGGCGGCCACCGCCTGCGCCCAGACATGCGGCGGCGGGGTCTCGACGCTCGCATCCTCGACCACCGCCAGCCGCCCGTCGCGCAGCAGCGCCGCGACGACGATCCCGCACGCATCGCCGGTCGACGTCGCGGGCGGATCGACGCCGATCACGACGCGCCGCGGCTTGCCCAGTCCATCCGGATCGACGCGGCAGCGTTCGATCAGCGCGCGCGTCCACAGCGCGCCCTCGACATCCTCGACCAGCTCGCCGTCCAGTTCCTGCCGCCCCAGCCGCGTTCCGCCATAGACCGCCTGCATCGCCTCGACGAAATTCGACGGCAGATAGGCGTTCTGGTGCGTGCCGCCGACCGTTTCGGCGAACCCCGGCAGCGCACGGATCGTCCGCATCAGCGCGGTCGGGCGCGGCGTCGTGGTGATCAGGATGCGCGGCCGGTCGCCCAGCCGCATCCCCAGCACCAGATTGTCCCACGCGGTCGCGCCCCGGTGCCATTTCGCCAGCTCGTCGCACCACGCGACATGATGCTCGGGCCCGCGCAGATTCTCCGGCGCCGCCGCCGAATAGAGCGTCGCGACCGCGCCGTTGCCGAAATGCAGCTCGCGAACCCCGTCGCGCCAGTCGGGGCTTTCATGCCCGCGCGCGACCGCCAGCAGCCCGCTCGCCCCCTCGATCATCACGCGCCGTCCGTCGATCTCGTTCGCCGCGACCAGCGCGATGCGCGCGCCCGGCATCGTGCGCGCGCACTCGCTGATCCATTCCGCCCCGGCGCGCGTCTTGCCGAAGCCGCGCCCGGCGCGGATCATCCAGATGCGCCAGTCGCCCGGCGGCTCGCATTGCCCCTCCTGCGCCCAGCCGTGCCAGCGCTCGAGCAGTTCGCGGCGCTGGCCCCAGGTCAATCCCCGCATCACGAAGCGCAGGTCGCGCGGCGACAGCGCGGACAATTTCTCGAGCACGTCGCCGACGACGTCGCGATGCGCCTGCCCCATCCGCCGATCCTCCCTCACCGCTCCCCGACAGGGAAAGAAATGACCCGCCATGAAACGCGATCCCCTCCCGCCAACGAGAGGAGAAACCGGGCGGCAAGACGCCTGCCCGTTCCGTTCTGCCCCGACAGAAGGGAGATCATGGCGATTGCAAACAGGCGCCGGCCTTGGGTCGAAGCCCCCTGCTTCCGCACTTCGTCATGCTGGAACGCGTTGGCAATCATCCCTTTCCGGCAACGAACCGTTCCCCGGCGGAAGCCGGGGCCCACGCGGGGCAGCATCCAGCCATCCGGACCCCGGCGTCCGCCGGGGACCAGGCCCCTATCCCTCCGGCGCCAGCCCGCGCTGTCGGCGCAGGATGGCGAGCCGCTTCAGGATCGCGGCGTCGGTTTCCTCGGACGTCGGCATCCGCTTGTCGGGCCGCAGCGTCCGCGCCCGGCCGCCGCGGACCGACGCCTGGTGCCGGCCGAGCAGGCTGATCGCCTGGTCGACCGTCATCGGCGCGATCACGCGCCCTTCGTCCCCGCCTTTCGCGGTGTCCGGTTCCGTCGCGGCGCCCTCCTTCGCCGCGCGCGCCGCCCTTGCGCCTTTTTCGTCCGCGCTGCCCCGACCGGGCTCGCCGCCTTCGCGGCTCCCGGCAACGGCCGCGCCCGGCCTGCCCTCGACAAGCGCCAGCGCCGCCTGCACCAGCCCCATTTCCAGACGCTGATATCCGGCCGTCAACGCCTCCTGCCACGCCGCGGCGAACGCCTCGTCGCGCGCGCGCAGCCGATAGACCGTCGAACAGACCAGCCCCGCCTGCGCGGCCGACCATGTCACGTTGCAGCTTTCCGCCAGATGGGAAAGGAACGTCTCGCACTGGCGCGTCGAAAGGGCCGTGCGCGGCGCCTTCGCCCGCATCAGCCGGCGACGATTGCCGGCCCGCACCACCTGTTCCATTCGGTCGCTCCCCAAAAGGATCGGGCCGGATCGCCCGAAGGCGCCGGCCCGAATCGCAATTCTCGATGATGAGATGCTTGTGCCATATCAGCGTTACGATGTCAATAGAAAATAACCTATATGGTTTTATACTACTTCCCCTGCACGCGCGGCCCCGCCGCCGCCATCGGCGACGCAGCCCGGTTCCGGAAAGCGCTTTCCCCTCCCCGTCACCCCGGACTTGATCGGCAATCTTCCCTCTTCGACAAGTCACTGTTCCCCGGCGAAAGCCGGGGTCCATGCGAGGCAGCGCCGTGCCATCTGGACCCCGGCTTTCGCCGGGGAACAGCGCCTGACTTGCCTGAGGGGAATATATACCGACTCGATCCGGGGTCCCGCTTGTCCGGCGTGACAAGGCAGGCGAAACCGCACGCCGTTTTCAAACGATGCGCACCCGCTCCGCCACCCGCTTGACCGCCCCGGTCGAAAGGTTCAGACCGCTGCGATTCAAAGGGAAACAGGGGTCGAAAATCCATGCGCAAACTCGTCATCCTCGGCGTCAGCCTCTTCGCGTTCCAGGCTTCGCTCGCCGCCGCGCAGGATCAGCCGGCGGCGCCGGAGCCCGAACCCGCCGCGATGACGGCGTCCGCGAGCGGCAGCGCGCGCACCGCGCCCGAACGGCATTTCACCGGCGCCGACATCTTCGACCTCGCGATCGCCGCCGATCCGCAGATCAGTCCCGACGGGCGCCGCATCGCCTATGTCCGGCGACAGAATGACATCATGACCGACCGCGCGATCGGCAGCATCTGGCTGATCGACACCGCGACCGGGCAGGAAACCCCCGTCACCGGCGGCAACGGCGGCGGCAGCGCCTTCACGCCGCGCTGGTCGCCCGACGGCAAGCGCCTCGCCTATGCCTCGACCGAGGGCGGCGGCGCGCAGCTGTGGGTGCGCTGGATCGACGGCGGAGAGGCGGTGCGGCTGACCGGCCTGCCGACCAGCCCGTCGAGCATCGCCTGGTCGCCCGACGGGCGCTCGATCGCCTATACGATGCTGGTCAAGGACGCGGCACCGACCTTCGGCTCGGCCCCCGCCAACAAGCCCGAAGGCGCCAAATGGGCCGAACCGCTGGAGGTTCACGACCTCCTCACCTATCGCGCCGACGGCGCGGGCTATATCGAGCCGGGGTTCGAGAAGATCTTTCTCGTCCCCGCGACCGGCGGCGCGCCGCGCCAGCTCACCTTCGGCCCCTATCACGACGGCGGACCGCTCAGCTGGTCGCGCGACGGGCGCACCCTCTATTTCGGCGCCAACCGCAAGCCCGACTGGGAAAACGACGCGCGCGAGAGCGAGATTTTCGCGCTCGATGTCGCGAGCGGCCGCATCACCCAGCTCACCGACCGCGACGGCCCCGACGCCAATCCCGTCGTCTCGCCCGACGGCCGGCTGATCGCCTATGTCGGTTTCGACGACAAGCTGCGCGCCTATGAGAATAGCGAGCTTTACGTGATGAACCCCGACGGTTCGGGCCGCCGCAGCCTGACCGCCGGCTGGGATTACAGCGTCGACGACGTCGCCTGGGCCGCCGACGGGCGCAGCCTCTATGTCCAGTACGACGACCATGGCGAGACGAAGGTCGCGCGCATCGGGCTCGACGGCTCGGCGCGCACCGTCGTCACCGGCCTGTCGGGCGGCGGGCTCGACCGGCCCTACACCGGCGGCAGCTTCTCGGTCGCCGACACCGGCGCGATCGCCTTCACCGGCGGCACCCCGACGCGCCCGGCGGAGGTTCAGCTCGCCGCGGGCGGCAAGACGCGGATGCTGACCGACCTCAACCGCAGCCTGCGCGAGACCAAGGCGCTGGGCGAGGTGCGCAAAATCACCGTCGCCTCCAGCCTCGACGGGCTGGAGATCGAGGGCTGGCTGACCCTGCCCCCCGGCTATGTCGAGGGCCGGCGGGTACCGCTGATCCTCGAGATTCACGGCGGCCCCTTCTCGGCCTATGGCCCGCATTTCGCGACCGACAACCAGCTCTACGCCGCCGCGGGCTACGCGGTGCTGTCGTCGAACCCGCGCGGTTCGACGAGCTATGGCGAGGCGTTCGCGAACACGATCGACAAGGCCTATCCGGGCAATGATTATTTCGACCTGATCAGCATCGTCGACCGCGCGATCGAACTCGGCATCGCCGATCCCGACGCGCTGTTCGTCACCGGCGGCTCGGGCGGCGGCGTGCTGACCAGCTGGATCGTCGGCAACACCGACCGCTTCAAGGCGGCGGTGACGCAAAAGCCGGTGATCAACTGGACGTCGCAGGCGCTGACCGCCGACGGCCCCGCCTTCTTCGGCCGCTACTGGCTCGGCGCGATGCCGTGGGAGAATCCCGAGACCTTCTGGAAGCACTCGCCGCTTTCGCTCGTCGGCCAGGTGAAGACCCCGACGATGGTCGTCGTCGGCAGCGAGGATTACCGCACCCCGGTCAGCGAGTCGGAGCAATATTATACCGCGCTGCGGCTGCGCGGCGTCCCGACCGCGCTCGTCAAGGTGCCCGGCGCCAGCCACGGCGGCATCGCCGCGCGGCCGTCGCAGTCGGCGGCCAAGGCCTCGGCGATCCTCGCCTGGTTCGCCAAATACCGCCACGGCTGGGCCCCGCCGGCTGCGGCGGCACCCTGATCTAGGGCGCCAGCGGCGGCAGCCCGTCCATGATTGCGGTCAGCGCCAGCGCATTCTCGCGCTCCATCGCGCTGTGCCCGGCGTTGGTGACGACATAGGTCGCGGGCTCCGCCCCGGCGCCGCGCAGCGCCGCGACCAGCCGCGACGCCTGCGTCAGCGGGCACACCTCGTCGAACCGCCCATGGACGATATGCACCGGAATCGCCGCCAGCGTGTCGATATGCCGAAAGAAATGCCCCGGCTCCAGAAACAGGTCATGGGCAAAATAATGCGCCTCGATCTGGGCAAAGCACAAAGCAAACCCCGCCTCCCCGAACTTTCCGGTATCGCCCGCCTCGGGGATCAGGTTCGAAATCGTTCCTTCCCATAGGGACCATGTCACCGCCGCGGCGAGTTGGCGTTCCTTCTCCTCGGCGGTCGCGGGCACCATGTCGAAGATCGCCTTGTACGACCGCATCACGTCGCGCCGTTCCTCGACGCTCAGCACTTCCAGCAGCGCGCGCCATTCGTCGGGATAGTGGATATAGGCGCCCGGCGCGGTCAGCCCGAACGGGTCTTCGTGCCACGTCGCGGCATTGCCCTGATACAGGTAGAGCAGATCCTCCGCCGCGCCCAGGAAGATGCCGCGCAGGATCAGGTTCGCGCAATGATCGGGATGCGCGATCGCATAGGCCATCGATAGCGTGCTGCCCCAGCTTCCACCGAAGACATGCATCCGCCCCGCGATGCCCAGATGATCGCGCAGCTTCTCGATATCGCCGATCAGGTCGGCGGTGGTGTTGCGCGCGAGCGCCGTCGCTGGTCCCGCCGTGGCGACGTTGGGCTCGCTCTTGCCGCATCCGCGCTGGTCGAACAGGATGATGCGATAGCGGTCCGGGTCGAAATAGCGCGCCATCGCAGGCGAACAGGCGCCGCCGGGGCCGCCGTGCAGCACCATCACCGGTTCGCCCGCCGAATTGCCGTACTCCTCCCAATACAGGCGATGCTCGGGGTCGCTGTCGACCGTCAGCCACCCGCTGCGCCGCGCCTCCGCCTCGGGATAGACCCAGTCGTCGCCGATCTTGCTCGATGTCTGCAGCCGCGAGAAATCCATCCTGTCTTCCTTTCGTTGCGCGCGCCGCCGCTCGGGGGGTGGCCGCGCGCCACGCCCCCATGCTAGGGCGACTCCGATGCCATGTCTGAATCGTCCTTGCGGCGAAAGCCGCAGCGACGCAATTGCGGTGGCATCGCCAGTCCCAGAAGGCGACCGGCCCCGGCCCGGTCGCGCCGCATCGATCGGAAATGACCGCCCTATGACCTTGCGCCTTGCCGCTTCCACCGCCGCCCTGCTGCTTGCCGTTCCGGCGCTTGCCCAGACCGCGGCGCCCGCGATCGACCCCGCGAACATCACCGAAACCGTCCGCACCATGGCCTCCGACCAGTTTCAGGGCCGTGCGCCGGGAACCGTCGGCGAGGAACGCACCGTCGGCTATCTGATCGGTCGGCTGCAGGCGCTCGGGCTCGAACCCGCCGGATCGGACGGCGGCTGGACGCAGCGCGTGCCGCTGCTCCACACCCGGCTCGGCACCCCCGAAACGCTCGCCTTCGACCGCGGCGGCACGACCACCCCGCTCGCCTTCGGCACCGACATCTATCTATCGACGCTTCAGCCGAACGACCGCGCCGTGGTCGCCAGCGCGCCGATGGTGTTCGTCGGCTATGGCGTCGACGCACCCGAACGCGGCTGGGACGATTTCAAGGGCGTCGACCTCAAGGGCAAGGTCGCGGTCTTCCTGATCAACGACCCCGATTTCGCCGCAAAGAAGGGCGAGCCCGCCTTCGGCAAGTTCAAGGGCCGGACGATGACTTACTATGGCCGCTGGACCTACAAGTTCGAGGAAGCGGCGCGCCGGGGCGCGGTCGCGGCGCTGATCGTCCACGATACAGAGGGCGTGGGTTACGGCTGGAACGTCGTCAACAGCCCCGGCGGCGAGAATTACGGCCTCGTCGTCCCGCCCGAAAAGATGACCAGCCTCGCGCTGCAGGGCTGGATTTCGGGAGACACCGCGACGAAGCTGTTCGCCGCCGCCGGTCAGGACCTCGCGAAGCTGCGCGTCGCCGCGCGCCGCGCCGATTTCCGCCCCGTCGACCTCGGCACGAATTTCGACGCCGCCATTCCCTCGGCGCACGAAGAGGTGCAGAGCCAGAACGTCCTCGCGAAGATCACCGGCACGCAGCGCCCCGACGAGGTGGTGATTATCGGCGCGCACTGGGATGCCTATGGCGAGGGTGAACCCGATGCGCAGGGCCGCATCTATCGCGCCGGCGCCAACGACGACGCGCTCGGCGTCGCCGGCATGTTCGAGATGGCGCGCCTGTTCAAGGCCGCGCCGCCGCCCGAGCGCAGCATCGTCTTCGCCTTCTGGACCGCGGAGGAACGCGGTCTGCTCGGCTCCGAACATTATGCCGCCAATCCGCTCTTCCCGGTCGAGAAGACCGTCGCCAACCTCGGCCTCGACATCCTCCAGACCGCGGGCCGCGCGAAGGACGTGATCCTCGTCGGCAAGGGCCAGAGCACGCTGGAAGACGACCTTGCCCGCTTCGCGGCGGCGCAGGGGCGCAGCGTCAGCGAGGAAAGCCTGCCAGAGCGCGGACTCTTCTTCCGCGCCGACCATTTCAGCCTCGCCAAGCGCGGCGTTCCCGTTCTGCTGATGATGGGCATCGCGGGCGCCTCCGACCTCATCGAAGGCGGCAAGGCCGCCGGGCAGGCATGGGTCGATGCCTATACCGGCCAATGCTATCATCAGGCGTGCGACGCCTGGGACCCCAGCTGGAACCTCGACGGCGCGGTTCAGGATATTCAGATTTTTTACCAGATCGGTGATGAACTCGCTCGCTCGACCCGCTGGCCCGGCTGGCAGCCGACGAGCGAGTTCGGCGCCATCCGCGCCGAAAGCTCGGCTGCGCGGCAATAGCGCGAAGGGGAAGGCGCGGCCAAGCCACCGCCAAAGGCATGGGTCCCTCCCCGCCCGGGGGAAGGACTTGATGCATCTAGAACTTCCCGCGCACCGAAAAGGCGAAGACCGGTCCGATCAGCCGGTCGCGCTGCTCGACGAAGGCGATCGGGCTTTCGCCGCGCACGCCGGTGTAGACGGTCCGGTCGCGGCGCGAACGGGCGTTGAACATATTGGCGACCTGCGCCCGCACCGTCATCCCGAACACATCCTTGTTCTCGACGAAGAGGCTGGCGAACACCGGCCCCTCCCACGTCCGGTCGACCTGGTTGCGCCGATAGTTGGGCTGAATGTGGCTGTGGTTGGCGTTGAAGCCCCATGCCCAGTCGCTGCCGGGGATATCGTGCCGCAGGTCGATCTCGATCTGCCGGTCGGTGAAGCCGCTCCACTGGCGCGTCTCGCCGGTGAAGGGATCGCGGATTGACGAGGTCTGGAGCAGCAGGCGCGTGTCGACCTTGACGCCCTTCAGCCCCGCCGGGTCGAGGTTGATCGTCGTCGTCCAGTCGATCGCCGCGGCCCAGCTTCGGTCGATATTGCCGACCGCCTCGCCGCTCGCGCCGACCGGGATGACGTCGACGCGATCCTCGACATCGCGGTAGATGAGGTTCAGCTTCGTCGACCCCCAGACGCCGAGCGTCTTGTTCGCCTCGAACTCGAAACTCCAGTCCTGCTGCGGCCTCAGGTCGTTGTTGACCTCGTTCTGATTGTCGTCGTTCAGGAACGCCCGCGCGAGGAAGTCATAGAAGGACAGCTGCAGCACGCGCCGCCGGATCTTCAACGACATGTCGAGATCGGCCGACGGTGCCCAGGCGAGCGTCAGCGATCCCTTGGGACGAAAGAAGCTGCGCTCCTGTCCGCCGATGCCCGTCTGGGTGATCTTCGAATGCTCGGCACCCGCGACGAGCTGGAACGACAGCGTGTCCGTCAGCTTGCGTCCGAAGCTGAGCAGTCCTTCGTAACGATCCTCGCTGACGCCGCCGATCCCGCCCGGAAACGGCTGATCGACGAAGACGCCGGCGGCGGGGTCGAGCACCGCGATCGACGCGACATTGTCGAGCGTATTGAACGCCGCCTCGCCCGACAATTCCCAGTCGCCGCCCAGCATCTTCCACTGATATTCGCCGCGCGCGATCGTCTCGCCCAGATTGCCGCGCTGCGCGAACCGGTCGCCCTCGGGCGGCGTCGCGTCGGCGAAGCGGGTGACGATCTCCTGCGAATAGGGTTCGTGACTGAACCGCCGCAGGCCGATCAGCTTCAGCTTTCCGGGGCCGAGGCCGAACTGGTAATCGCCGCTCAGCTCGTAATTCCAGCTGTCGTTCTTCTCGCGCACGGTGCGGAAGCGGTCGGGGTCGCCGACGCTCGTCCGCAGCCCGTCCTCGACATAGCGGTCGTATTTGCGCTGATAATGGGCGCCGAGATGCGCGATCGGATCTCCGGGGCCGTCCCATGTCAGATGCCCCGACAGCTTGGGCGTGTCATAGGGACTGCGCCAGACGTCGTGCCGCTGCTCGACGATGCGCCCCGCGCCGTCGAGGATCAGCGTCGGGCCGCCGGCGGCACTGCGCGCGCCCTCGTTGTTGTAGAGGCCGAGTTCATATTCGATCGCGCCGGTCCGCCCGCGCACCGAGATATCGCCGCGGGTGTAGAGCGGATGCGCATAATGCGCGCGGAACTCGGGCTTCCAGGCGAACTGCCCCGAAAAATCGTCGGCGCGATAGACGATGTTCGCGACCTGCCCCGACAACCCCGGAATATCGAGCGAAGCGCCGTCGACGATCTCGATCCGCTCGACATTGCCCGCCGGGATACGCGACAGCAGCGTCGCCATGTCGTCGGACTTGGTCGACGGGCGCACGCCGTTGAACAGCACATTGCCCGTCGCCTGCCCCAGCCCGCGCCGCTCCTCATTGTCGCGGATCGAAAAGCCGGGGACCTGCGCCAGCATGTCATAGGCGTTCTTGGGCGCATAGCGCGCGAAGTCGGCAGGGGCATAGACCTGCCGCGCCGCGTCGGACGGCGCGGGAGCGGGAGCGATCGCCGGAACGGCAGGCGCCTCCTGTGCCTGCACCGCGCCCGCGCCCAGCGCCGCGGTCAGCGCGGCAATGCTCGTCCAGCGGCTCATTTCGCCGCCCTCGCGGCCGCATTCATCGACCGCGCATAGTCGGGCGTCACCCCCAGCGCTTTCAGGCTCACCACCTCGTCGGACGACAGCGAGGCATAGCCCGCCGCGGCGAGCCCGCGCACATAGGCGCCGTCGACCCCCAGTGCCTTGCACGCGATCGCGTCGTCGATCGCCGTCAGCCGCAGCGCGCCCGACTGGAGTTCGTGGACATAGGCGCCCGTGACCCCAAGCGCCGCGGCGGCGATCAGGTCGCTGCCGTCCTTCGGCCGCACGCCCTCTCCGATCAGCCCGTCGGCAAGGGCGGTGGTGGCATCGACCATCAGCATAGCGAGCTGCTGGTCGCGCGACGGCGTTCCGATTCCGCGATCGGACAGCGCCCGCGCAAATCCCGCATCGGGCTGGAACTGGCAATGGCCCGCGCCGTCGAACGCGGCATTCAGGCGGCCACTGCAATCGAGCCGCCCCGCCTCGTGCACGACGCTGAACGACACCGGCCCCGCCGCACCGCCCAGCGCAGACCGCGCCGCGCCGAACTCGGCGCGGCGCCCATCGAGTTGCAGGTCGCTGGTCGACTTGCGCTGGCTGAGCCGCAGGCGCGGCGCGTGGGCTCCGCTATCCTGCACCGACACCTCCCAGCGGATGGCGTCGCTCGCGGGCGCGGCGGCCTGGCTCTGCTGCGCCGGCGCCGTGCACGCGATGACCGGCAAGACCGCGGCGCCCGCGGCGACGAACAGGGCGTTGATTCTGGCTTTCATGGGGATACTCCTCCTCCCTGCGCCGGCCGAGCGTCTCCGCTCGCCGCCGCAACGGCGTTTCCAAACTTCGGTTCGATGATCGGCGGTGTCGCTTCGGCCAGTGGCCGGGCGTCAGTCCTTCGGTACTACGGGCGGCCTTGGCGGTCCCGGCGGGCTCGGCGCCGCGACCCGCACCACAGCTCCGTCGGCGCTGCGCACTTCGACGCTGCCGCTGGCTTCGGCCCGAACGGTCGCCCCCAACCGCGACCGGACGACGCTGTGCCGCCCGCTGTCCCAGCTTCCGACCGTCCGCGCCTCGATCGCATCGTCGGGATCGGACAGCGACTGGCCGGCGCGGCGCATCCGCGCGACGTAATCGGGCGTCACCCCCACCGCCCGCATCGCGGTCAGATCGTCGAGATCGACGTCGGGGAACTGCGCCTGCATCGCACGGGCGTAATCGGGCGAGACGCCCAATGCTCTGGCGCCGATCAGGTCGTCGAGCGCCGCGTGCGGAAACAGACGGCGCATCGCGGCGATATAGTCGGGATCGACCCCGCTCGCCTTCGCGGCGATGATGTCGTCCGAATCGACCGACCCATGACGGCGCATCGCGCGCACATCCTCGGGCGTCACCCCCACCGCGCGCATCCCCACCAGTTCGTCGACGGTCAATGGACCGGCCTGCGGCTTCGCGACCGGGGCGGCTGGCGTCGCGGCCTCCGGGGCGCCGCCCGCGACCGCGGCGGACTGCGGTGCCGCGGTCGGGGCGGGGGCGGCGACGGCGTGGACTGCCGCCGCCGCCCTTTGCCCGGTGGTGGCCGAAAAGGCGGCGAGCGGCGCGGTGATCCCGGCGAGCAGCACCAGGCTCATCAGCATCCAGCTCGCGCTCGCCGGACCGCGCTTCAGGCTCGCGTCGAGGACGCGCGTGATCCGGCGCTTGAGGCTGCCCTTGCCCGGCGCGACGCCGTGCGCGGCAAGCAGCGCGCCCTGATTGTCGTGCCGCGCCGCGCCTACGAGCAGCGTCGCATAATCGGGTCCGTCGATGTCGGCCATCAGCACGGCGTCGTCGGCAGCTTCCTCGCGCAGCTGGTGGCTTTCGCGCGCCAGCATCCAGACCAGCGGATTGAACCAGAAAAGCGCGCAGGCCAGCCGGGCGGCGAGCAGCTTCGCCCAGTCGAGCCGCGCGACATGCGCCAGTTCGTGCGCGATGATCGCCTCGGCCTCGCCGACCGCGCCGACCGCCTTGGGGCTGAGCACGATCGTCGGGCGCAGCACGCCCCAGCTGATCGGCGAGCGCAATTCCTCGCTCACCAGCAGCGCGGTGCCGTGCTTGAAGCCCATGCGCCGCTGCGCCTCGGCCAGGGCCGACAGCCACGACGCCTCGACCAGCACGTCGGCGCGCGCGCGCATCGCGAACAGCCGCACCACCGCCAGCGCCATCAGCGCGAACAGCAGCAGCAGCGGCAGCGCATAGACACCGAGCGCCATGTCGGAGAGCGACGGCCAGTTCCACGTCGCCGCCGCCACGGGCGCCGCATCGCGCAGCGCCTCCGCCGGCATCGCCGCGACTTCCGTCACTGGCAGCGCCGCCGCCTGCCGCACCGACCAGGCGGCCGGCAGCGGCGTCCATTGCGGCAGCAGCAATGCCGCGACCGGGAGCGCCAGCAGCGCAACCAGTCCGGCGTGCGCGACCAGCGACCGCTCGGCCGCCGAACGCGACCGCACGAGGCGCAGGATCGCCAGCGTCAGCCCGGCGATCAGCAGCGATTTCAGGCCGAGCTCCAGCAGGCTCGCGGCGGTGATCGTCATTTCGCCCTCCCTTCGCGCGCATCGGCGATCAGCTTTTGCAGTTCGTCGAGTTCGCTCGCGCTCATCTCATCCTGCATGCCGAGCAGCGCCGCGGCCGCGCTCGTCGCCGACCCGTTGAAGAAGACGCGCACGACCTGGCTCAGCGCCGACTTGCGCGCCGCCTTGTCCGACACGCGGGGCGCATAGAGGAAGCCGCGCTCCGACGCCGTGCGGTCGACGAAGCCCTTGGCCTCGAGCCGCTTGAGCATCGCGCGGATCGCCGACCCCGACAGTGCGTCGCTCAGCGCCTCGCCGATCTCGGCGACGGTCGAAGCGCCCCTTTCATAGAGGATATCGACGATTTCGCGTTCGCGGGGGGGCAAGCTGGACAGCATGGCGAATCACCTCATGCGCTACATTTGTAGCTTAGCTACATTTGTAGCGCCCTCATGGCAAGCGATTTATTCGCATAAGACACACCGCCGGTCCGGATCGCCACCCGATCGTGATTGCGAGGAGCGCGGGCGACGAAGCAATTTCCAGCCATCGGCCTTGCGCAAGGCCGATGGCCGAAGATTGCTTCCCCCGGCTTTCTCCGAGGTCAATGACGAACCGGGCGAGCGCCCTGCTCCCCACTCCCGCCGTCCGCCCTCGCCTCGCGCTTGTCGAACGGCGCCGCATCCGTCACAGACGATGGCGTATATGTCCTGCGAACACGCAGGGACTTGTCCCCCGGCGAAAGCCGGGGTCCATACGCGGCAGCGCAACGCCGTCCGGACCCCGGCTTTCGCCGGGGAATGATTACCCGTCGAAAGGGGATAATTGCCGATGCCGATCATGGCCGCCCGCCTCTATCACGACGGCAAGCTCGTCCGCGATCTCGGCCCCGACGAGACGATCCCCGACGAAAGCGACCCGGGCGATTTCTTCTGGCTCGGCCTCTACGAGCCCACGCCCGGCGAACTCGAAGGCATCGCGGCGCGCTTCGGCCTCCATCCGCTCGCGGTCGAGGACGCGCTCAAGGCGAACCAGCTTCCCAAGGTCGAGGTCTATGGCGACCAGCTGTTCGTCATCGCGCGCACCGCCAACCTCGACGGCGACGCGATCCAGCCGGGCGAGACCGCCTTCTTCGTCGACCGCCATTTCATCGTCAGCGTCCGCCACGGCTCGGCGCGCGGCCATGCCGAGGTGCGGGCGCAGCTCGAATCGAGCCCGGCGCTGCTCGGCCACGGCCCCGACTATGTGCTCCACGCGGTTCTGGATTTCATCGTCGACGGCTATTTTCCGGTCATCGACGCGATCGAGGACCGCCTGCTGCTGCTCGAGGACAGCGTGATGGACACGCCGCTCGACGCCGCCGAGATTCGCCACCTCTACGCGCAGCGGCACCATGTCATCCGGTTCCAGCGGCTCACCGGCCTGATGAAGGACGCCGCGCAAAAGCTCGCGACCGCGCCGCTGCCGTGTATCGACGATCCCGTGCGCCCCTTCTTCCGCGACGTGTGGGATCATGTCCAGCGCGCCGAATTTCGCCTGACCGGCCTGCGCGACGTCGCCGCCTCGGTCGTCGACACCAATTCGCTGCTCGAACAGCAGCGCCAAGGCGCGATCACCCGCCAGCTCGCCGCCTGGGCCGCGATCCTCGCGGTGCCGACCGCCATCGCGGGCATCTACGGCATGAATTTCGAGTATATGCCCGAACTCGACTGGACCTTCGGCTACCCTCTCGCGCTCGCGCTGATGGGCGGCATCTGCGGCCTCCTCTACTGGCGCTTCAAGCACATCGGCTGGCTGTGACCCTTGCCCGCCGGACGCCGCGACCCTAGATAGGGGCCTCACCCCCCAAACGGAGTCGATGGAATCATGGATCGCAACTGAACGCAGCGTCCCCCGCCTTGCCTTCAGGAAAGCCTTGTCCATGCCCGCCATCACCCTCGCCCATCTCGGCTGGTCCACGCCCGACGGCCGCGCCGTCCTTTCGGACCTCGACCTTCAATTCCATCCCGAACGCACCGGCATCGTCGGACGCAACGGTGTCGGCAAATCGACGCTGCTGCGACTGCTGACCGGCGAGATCGCGCCGACATCGGGCCGCATCGCCGTCGACGGCAGCCTCGCGATGCTGCGCCAGACGGTGCAGGTCGATCCCGACGCCCAGGTCGCCGACCTGTTCGGCGCGCGCGCCGCGGTCGCGCTGCTCCGCAAGGCCGAGGCGGGCCGCGCCACCGCCGACGAGCTTGCCGAGGCCGACTGGACGCTCGAAGCGCGGATCGACGAAAGCCTGGCGAGGCTCGGCCTGCCGGTGCCGCCCGACACCCTGCTCGCCCGGCTGTCGGGCGGCCAGCGCACACGCGCCGCGCTGGCGGGGGCGATCTTTGCCGAACCCGATTTCCTGCTGCTCGACGAACCGACCAACAATCTCGACCGCGAAGGGCGCGACGCGGTGCGCGACCTGCTGCGCGGCTGGCGCGGCGGCGCGATCGTCGTCAGCCATGACCGCGAACTGCTCGAAGAGATGGACGCGATCGTCGAGCTGACCGGGCTCGGCGCCGCACGCTACGGCGGCGGCTGGAGCGCCTATGCCGAGCGCAAGGCCATCGAACAGGCCGCCGCCGAAGCCGGGCTCGGGGTCGCCGAAAAGCGGCTCGACGCGGTCCGGCGGCAGGCACAGGTCACCGCCGAGCGCCAGGCGCGCCGCGATGCCGGGGGCCGGCGCAAGGCGGCGCGCGGCGACGAGCCCGCCATTCTGCTCGGCACGCTCAAGAGTCGCGCCGAGGCCAGCGGCGGCGCGAACCGGCGGCTGGCCGACCGCCAGCAGGCCGAGGCCGAACGCGCGCTGTCGGACGCGCGCGGCCGGATCGAGGTCGTCGACCCGCTCGCGGTGGCGCTGCCCGCAACCCGCCTGCCGGCCTCGCGCCGGGTGCTCGAACTCGATCATGTGTCGGCGGGCTATGGCGAGGATGCGCCTGTGATCCGCGACCTGTCGCTGACGATCACCGGCCCGGAACGCGTCGCGCTCGCCGGTCCCAACGGTTCGGGCAAGTCGACGCTGCTCGCGCTCGTCGCGGGAACGCTGACGCCGCAGCGGGGGCGGGTCCGCGTCGGCGTGCCCTTCGCCCTGTTCGACCAGCGTCTTTCGCTGCTCGATCCCACGCTGTCGATCGCCGACAATTTCGCCCGGCTCAACCGGGGGACGACGAACAACCAGTGCCGCGCCGCGCTCGCGCGCTTCCGCTTTCGCGCCGATGCCGCCGACCGTGTCGTCAGCACGCTCAGCGGCGGCCAGATGCTGCGCGCCGGCCTCGCCTGCACGCTCGGCGCGCCGACGCCGCCGCAGCTGCTGATCCTCGACGAGCCCACCAACCACCTCGACCTCGATTCGCTGACCGCGGTCGAGACCGGCCTTGCCGCCTATGACGGCGCGTTGCTCGTCGTCAGCCACGACCGCCCGTTCCTCGAGGCGATCGGCATCACGCGCACGGTGACGCTGGGCGAATGAGGGGGAAGCGCCCCCTCACCCCTTCTTCAGATGCCGCCGCCCGAGCAGTTCGGCGATCTGCACCGCGTTCAGCGCCGCGCCCTTGCGGAGGTTGTCGCTGACGCACCAGAAGGCAAGGCCGTTGTCGACCGTGCTGTCGTCGCGCACGCGGCTGACGAAGGTCGCATAGTCGCCGACGCATTCGACCGGGGTGACGTATCCGCCGTCCTCGCGCTTGTCGACGAGCATCACGCCGGGCGCCTCGCGCAGGATGTCCTGCGCCTGCTCGGCCGACAATTCCCGTTCCAGCTCGACATTCACCGATTCCGAATGGCCGACGAAGACCGGGACGCGCACGCAGGTCGCGACCACCTTCACCTTGGGGTCGAGGATTTTCTTGGTCTCGACCACCATCTTCCATTCCTCCTTGGTCGACCCGTCGTCGAGGAACTTGTCGATGTGCGGAATGACGTTGAAGGCGATCTGCTTGGTGAACTTCTGCACGTCCTTCTCGTCGCCGACGAAGATCTGGCGCGTCTGGTTCCACAGCTCGTCCATCCCCGCCTTGCCCGCGCCCGAGACCGACTGATAGGTCGATACGATCACGCGCTTGACGCCCGCGGCATCGTGCAGCGGCTTCAGCGCGACGACCATCTGCGCGGTCGAGCAGTTGGGGTTGGCGATGATGTTCTTCGCGGTATAGCCGTCGATCGCATCGGGGTTCACCTCCGGCACGATCAGCGGCACGTCGGGGTCCATGCGATAGAGCGAGCTGTTGTCGATCACGACGCAGCCCGCCGCCGCCGCCTTGGGCGCGTGGATCGCGGTCGCGTCGGACCCGATGGCAAAGATCGCCATGTCCCAGCCGGCCCAGTCGAAATTCTCGATATTCTGGCATTTGACGGTCTTGCCGGTATCGCCGATCTCGACCATCTCGCCCTGGCTGCGCGACGAGGCGACCGCGGCCAGTTCGGCGATCGGGAACTCGCGCTCGGCGAGGATGGCGAGGACTTCGCGGCCGACATTGCCCGTCGCGCCCGCGACGACGATCCGATAACCCATGAACTTGTCCTTTGATGCTGGTGCTTGAAACGAAAAACGACCGGTTTCGCGCTGGGGCGGAACCGGTCGTCTTGGAAAGCTGTTTCGGCTTTGTGGGGAGAAAGCTCTCCTTAGCCTTCGCCGGCTTCCGACCGGTATTCGCGGCGCTCCGCAATACGCGCCGATTTACCGGTGCGGCCCCGCAGATAGTAGAGCTTCGCACGACGGACGGCGCCCTTGCGGACGACGGTAATGCTGTCGATGTTGGGCGAATAGAGCGGGAAGACGCGCTCGACACCTTCGCCGAACGACATCTTGCGCACGGTGAAGTTGGAGCCCATGCCCTTGTTCGAGCGCGCGATGCACACGCCCTCGAAATTCTGGACGCGGGTGCGTTCGCCTTCGACCACCTTCACGCCGACGCGCAGCGTGTCGCCGGGGCGGAACGTCGGGATATCCTTGGCAGCCTTGGCGATTTCCTCGGCTTCGATCGTCTGGATGAGGTTCATGGCCTCTCGTCCTTCTCTTTTCGCCGCGCGCCAGAGGCAGGTCGGTCCCGAGCGTCGACATGACGCTCCCAAAGGTCCGGCCTGCGTAACCGTGTGTCCTCTTCCGCCCTTTGTTTCCGCCAGGCGGCGATCTTCGCATGATCCCCCGATCGCAGCACTTCGGGGATCGTGCGCCCTTCCCATGTGACAGGTCGGGTATAGTGCGGATATTCGATCAGACCGTTCTCGAACGATTCGTCGTCCCCGCTGGAAGCCGCGCCCATTACGCCGGGAAGCAGCCGAATGCAAGCGTCGAGAAGCAGCAGCGCCGCCATCTCGCCGCCCGACAGGACGATATCGGCCATCGACACCTCTTCGATCGCCCGCGCGTCGAAGATGCGCTCGTCGAACCCCTCGAAGCGGCCGCACAGGATGATCGCCCCCGGCCCCGCCGCCAAGTCGCGCACGCGGGCCTGCGTGATCGGCTTGCCGCGCGGGGTCATCGCCAGAATCGGCAAACCGGGATGCTCCGCCGCCGCATGATCGACCGCCGCCGCCAGCACGTCGGCCTTCAGCACCATCCCCGCCCCGCCGCCCGCCGGGGTGTCGTCGACGGTGCGATGCCTGTCCGCCGCGAAATCGCGGATCTGCACCGGCGCGCACGACCACAGGCCGCTCTCGAGCGCTCGCCCCGCCATGCTGTGCCCCAGCGGACCGGGGAACATGTCGGGATAAAGGGTCAGGGGAACGGCGGCGAAGCTCATGGCAGCGGCTCCCATAGCGCCTCGGGCAGCAGCGGACGATCCTTTTCCATCTCTTCGTGCAGCCATTCGCGGAAGCGTTCGATCTTGCGCACGCGGCTGCGGCCTTCGCGATAGACGAGCCAGTTGGCGCCGCCGGGCTGGTAGAGGGTGTCGAACGGCTGGACCATCCGCCCGCTGTCGAGTTCGGCGCGCCACAGCAGCGGCGTCATCAGCGCGACGCCATAGCCCCCCTGCACCGCGCTCGCCTCCTGAAGCTGGCTGTCGAGTTCGACCCCGCGGCGCGGCGGCGGCGCGACGTCGACTCCCGCTTCGGCGAGCCATCCCGCCCACCAGCCGTCGTTCGGCGCGAGCCGCTCGACGCGCAGCAGGTCGACCGGCGCCGCGATCCGGTTCGCGTCGCGAAAGGCCGGCGAGCAAATCGGCGTCACATGGCTGCGGAACAGGAAATCGGCGCGCAGCCCCGGCCAGCCCCCCGGACCGATGCGGATCGCGACGTCGACGTTCGACGCGTCGAAATCGACATAGTCGTTCGACATCGACAGCCGCACCGCCAGATCGGGATAGCGCAGCTGAAAGCGCCCGATGCGCGCGCTGAGCCAGGTGCCGCCAAAGGTGACCGCGGCGCTGATCGTCAATATGTCCGCCTCGTCATCGCCGATCGCGGCGAAGGCGTCGCCCATCGACGCGAAGGCGGCACGGACCGCCGGAAGCAGCCGCTGCCCCGTCTCGGACAGGCGCACCCGCCCTTTCTCGCGGACGAACAGCGCCCGGCCGAGGCGATCCTCCAATTGACGTATCTGATAGCTGACCGCCGCCTGCGTCATCCCGAGCTCTTCGGCGGCGCGCGAGAAATTCTCCCGCCTGCCGGCGGCTTCGAAGGCGCGAATCGCGGCGAGAGAGGGCAGGTTGGGCATCGCCGATCTATAAGTCATCCTTATATCATGCCGCAAAGCTTTTGTTGGCGATATGCGGACGCAAGGCGCATCTGGCTCGCATCCATCCCGCAGGAGAAGAATGATGATCGACGAAATGTGGATGCGCGGCTGGGCCGAGAATCACGGCCGTTTCAGCGCCGACCTCGACCGCGGCTTCGCGTCGCTGGCCACCGCCATCGCCCGGCTACGCCGCCCGCGAGACGCACGCAGCCCCGACCCCCGCCGCCGCAGCGGCATAAGCGGCATTTGCTGAGCAGGCCGGGCGCTACCGCGTCCAGTTCTCGACGCGGAGCCCCGGAACATCGGCAAAATCATCTTCATTGTTGGTGATGATGATCGCTCCGATGCTGAGGGCATGCGCCGCAAGCAGGCGGTCGAAGCGGGCGCGCTTGAACGGCAGCTTCGTATAGGCCCGCGCCGCCGCCTCGTCGAACGGGACAAGCGGTATGGCTTCGATGAACGCTTCGAGGATTTCGGGCGGCGGCGGCTTACCGACGTAAGTGCCATAGGCGACTTCGGCATAGCTGATGACAGACATCGCGATTTCGCCCGGTGCATGGTCGGCGACGCGCGCGGTCAGCAATTCATGTCCGTCGTCCATCGCATAGACAGCGGCGTCGGCGTCTATCAGGTAGCGGATCACGCTTTCTTTGCCGCTTCCTCGGCTGCCTTGCGCGCTGCAATCGCGCTCGGGCGTTCATCGAAGTCCTCGCGCGGCGCCAGCTTGATGCCCGGCGCCTTGCCCGCGAAGCCGCTGACGTCGATCTTCGCCTTGGGCTTGTCGGCCGGTTCGAAACGGAACTGGCCATGCTCTTCGCGCAAGATCATCTCGGTGCCTGCTTCCAGCCCGAGCGCCTTCGGCAACCGCAACGCGACCGAATTGCCCGACTTGAAAACCTTGGCCCGATATTCCTTCGTCATTGCCGTCTCCGTATATACATTATGTATATACTATTCGACGAAAGCGGCGTCAACGACGATGCCGTCGTCGCTCCACTCCGGCACCGCCTGCGCATTCATCGGGACCATGAAGCGCTTGCCGTTCGGTTTTTCGATTTCGATTATGTCGCCCGCGCCGAAATTCTCGATGCCGGCGACATAGCCCAGCGCGGTTCCATCTGTGGACACGCACGGCAGGCCGATCAGGTCGTGGTGATAATATTCGCCCTCACCCAGCGGCGGCAGCGCCGAGCGGGGAACGGTCAGCAATGTGCCGCGTAAGGCCTCCGCCGCGCCGCGGTCGGTGATTTCGGTGAAGCTGGCGACGGCGCCCTGATTGGCGGTGCGCACCGATTTCAGCGTCAGCTTGCGCCCGCCCGCTTCGAAAACGGAAAAGGCGCGGAGAGCATCCGCGCCTTCGCCGAACAGCTTCAGCCGCACCTCGCCCCGCACCCCGTGCGCGCCGGCGATGGCGGCGAGGGTGACGGGACGGTCCATATCGTTCCCCTCCCGCTTGCGGGAGGGGTTAGGGGTGGGGCGAGCCGAAGGCGAGCGCTCTGACTTGGCGGTCACAGGCCCACCCCCGACCCCTCCCGCAAGCGGGAGGGGAGAAGAATCAACCTTCGGTCTTTTCTTCGGCTTCCGGGACCGGGCCGCCTTCGGCGACTTCCTCGGCGATCGCGGCCGCATCTTCGGCGGTCGCTTCGGCCGGAACCTCGTCGGCCACCGCATCGGCAACGGCTTCGGCCGTCGCTTCGCTCTTCACCGATCCGGTCGCATCCGATTCGGCGGCTTCCGGAGCCGCGGGCGATTCGACGGCTTCGGGAGCCGCAGGTGCTTCGGCGGCCTCGGGCGCAGCCGCTTCCTCGGCGGGCGCCTCGGGAGCCGGAGCCGCGGCGGCTTCCTTCGCGGCTTCCTCGGCCTCGGCCAGCTTCGCGGCCTTCTCCTCGGCGCGCTCCTTGGCCTTCTCGCCCGGCTCGCCCTTCTGCGGGTTGCTGCGCGCGGCGCGTTCCTTGACGCCCAGGACGTCGAGGAAGCGGGCGACGCGGTCGGTCGGCTGCGCGCCGACCGAGACCCAATGCTTCGCACGCTCGACGTCGAGCTTCACGCGATCGGGATTATCCTTGCCGAGCAGCGGGTTGTAGCTGCCGATGCGCTCGATGAAGCGGCCGTCGCGAGGGGACCGCGAATCGGCGACGACGATCTTGTAATAGGGGCGCTTTTTCGAACCGCCGCGCGACAGGCGAATGGAGGTAGCCATGATATTGTCCTTCTTTGTCTGAAAATCGGGAATATTCGGATTATTTCTTCTTGTTGATCAGATTGGCGAGGTCGGGCGGCAGGCCGCCGCTGCCCAGCCCGGGCAGACCGCCGCCCATTCCGCCGCCGCCAAGGCCGGGCATGCCGCCGCCGCGCCCGAACAGCGCACCGAGGCCCTTCAGCCCGCCCATCTTGCGGATCTTCTTCATCGCAGTGGACATTTCCTGGTGCATCTTGAGCACCTTGTTCACCTGCTGCACCGTCGTGCCCGATCCGTTGGCGATGCGGATCTTGCGCTTGGCGTTGATGATCTCCGGCTTCGCGCGCTCCCTGGGGGTCATCGATCCCATGATCGCGTCGAAATGCACGAGCATCTTGTCGTCGGTGCCGCTCTGCGCCATCGCCGCCTGCGCCTTCTTGAGGCCGGGGATCATGCCGGCGAGCGCGCCGAGCCCGCCCATGCGGCGCATCTGGTTGAGCTGCGTGCGAAGGTCGTTCAGGTCGAACTGCCCCTTCGCCATCTTCTTCGCCATCGCCTCGGCCTCGTCGGCCTGGATGGTCTCGGCGGCACGCTCGACAAGGCTGACGACGTCGCCCATGCCGAGGATGCGGTTGGCGATGCGCGCGGGGTGAAAGGTCTCCAGCCCGTCGAGCTTCTCGCCCGTGCCCGCGAACTTGATCGGCTTGCCGGTGACGGCGCGCATCGACAGCGCGGCGCCGCCGCGCGCGTCGCCGTCCATGCGGGTCAGCACGACGCCGGTCAGCGGCACCTGTTCGGTGAAGCGCTGCGCGACCTGCACCGCATCCTGGCCGGTCAGGCTGTCGACGACCAGCAGGGTCTCGGCCGGCTCGGCGGTGCGCGCCACCGCCTGCATCTCGTCCATCAGCTGCTGGTCGACGTGAAGGCGGCCCGCGGTGTCGAGCAGCAGCACGTCGAAGCCTTGCAGCTTCGCCGCCTGCAGGGCGCGCTGCGCGATCTGGGTCGGCTGCTGGCCCGCGACGATCGGCAGCGTCGCGACGTCGATCTGCTCGCCGAGCACGGCCAGCTGTTCCTGCGCGGCGGGGCGATTGACGTCGAGCGACGCCATCAGCACCTTCTTGCGCTCCTTTTCCTTCAGCCGCTTCGCGATCTTCGCGGTCGTCGTGGTCTTGCCGGAGCCTTGCAGGCCGACCATCATGATGACGGCCGGCGGGGTGACGGCGAGGTCGAGCTCGGCCGCCTCGGCGCCGAGCATCTCGGTCAGCGCGTCGCTGACGATCTTGACCACCTGCTGGCCCGGGGTGACCGAGCGCAGGACATTCTGGCCGATCGCCAGTTCGGTGACCTGGTCGACGAAGCTGCGCACGACGGGCAGCGCGACATCGGCCTCGAGCAGCGCGATTCGCACCTCTCGCATCGCGGCGCGCACGTCGGCCTCGGTCAGCGCGCCGCGGCCGCGCAGCTTTCCGAAAACGTCGCCAAGCCGATTGCTCAGACTGTCAAACATGCGCCTTTACAATCCCTTACCTACACCGCAACGCAAAAGACGCCGGTGAGCGAAACCTCGCCAACCAGCGGCTATCCGTGGACAGAATTTCCGTCGCGGATGTCGATCCGTCCATCCGCATCATGCGGACGCACGCCGCGCCTTTAGGCAAAAGGGCGGCAAAAGGCAAGTCGCGGCAGCGCAGAAGATCGAAGCGACCGCGCCGTTCCGCCGCCCCCGGATCACTTAACGCAAATTTCACCGCTTCGCGGGCAGTATCGCGTCGATGGTGGGGACTATTCAGACAATGGCGGCGCCCAGGCGGCGCGATCGCAGCGAGGATGCGCGGCGCGATATCGTTGCCGGCGGCATCGTCGTTGCGGCGATCCTGCTTTTCGTGGGCACCGGCAGCAACGTGATGCAGGCGGTGGTCCAGACGCTGATCGGCCTGGGCGGCGGTCCCGACAAGGTGCTGTCGGTCGCGCTGGTCCTCAACATCGCGCTGATCCTGTTCGGCTGGCGCCGCTACGAGGATCTCAACCGCGAGATCCGCGAGCGGACCGAGGCCGAGCAGCGCGCGCGCTACCTCGCCGACACCGACCCGCTGACCGGTTTCCTCAACCGCCGCGCGCTGCTGGCGCGGGGACAGGAGCTGATCGCGCGCGCCGCGGCGCAGCAGCGGCAGGTCGCGCTCTTCCTGCTCGACCTCGATCATTTCAAGACCGTCAACGACATCCACGGCCACGCCGCGGGCGACCGCGTGCTGAAGGTCGCGGCCGACCGGATCAGCACAGTCCTGCCGCCGAACGCGGCCAAGGCGCGACTCGGCGGCGACGAATTCGTCGCGATGCTGGTCTTCGAGCCCGCCGCGCGGTCCCAGATCGACGCGCTCGCGGCGCAGCTCGTCGCCGCGCTCGAGGATTCGGTCGCGCACGACGCGCAGCATATCCGCATCGGCGCCTCGCTGGGGATCGCGCTCGCCGACGACGCGAGCACGACGATGGAAACGATGGTCCGCCAGGCCGACATCGCCATGTACCACGGCAAGGACAAGGGCCGGAACCGCCACATCTGGTTCGAACCGGGGATGGAGATGGCGGTCCAGGTCCGCAACCAGATCGAGACCGGAATCCGCGGCGGCATGCCGCGCGGCGAGTTCGTTCCCCATTTCGAGCCGCAGGTCGACATCGCGAGCGGCCGCCTCGTCGGTTTCGAGATGCTGATGCGCTGGGATTCGCCCGAATATGGGATGATCCCGCCCGAACGCTTCATCCCGATCGCGGAGGAAAGCGGGCTGATCGGCGAACTGTCGCTGCAGGTCATCCGCCAGGCGATGGAGGCGGCCAAGGCCTGGGACCCCTCGATCATGCTCGCGGTCAACATCTCGCCGCAGCAGCTGAAGGACCCCTGGTTCAGCCAGAAGCTGACCAAGCTGCTCGTCGAAACGGGCTTTCCGGCAAGCCAGCTCGAGGTCGAGATCACCGAAAGCTCGCTGTTCGAGAATCTGCCCCTCGTCCGCTCGATCGTCACCAGCCTCAAGAATCAAGGCGTGTCGCTTTCGCTCGACGATTTCGGCACCGGCTATTCGTCGCTGTCGCACCTGCGCGCGCTGCCGTTCGACCGGATCAAGATCGACAAGAGCTTCATCGCGGCGATGCGCGGCAGTTCCGATGCGCGGGCGATCGTCGTCGCGATCATCCGGCTCGGCGAAAGCCTCGCCATGCCGATCACCGCCGAGGGGGTCGAGGACGAAGCGAGCGCGATCGAACTGATGCGGCTCGGCTGCCTCAAGGGGCAGGGCTGGCATTATGGGCGCGCGATGTCCGCCGACGACACGGCGCGGATGCTCGCCGACCGCGGCCTGCTGCGGATGCCGGCGTTGCCCGACGCACCGGCGGGCGAGGAAGACGAATTGCGCAAGCAGGCGTGAAACGCCCTCTCCGCAAGGAAAGCGAGAGTCGGGCGGACTCGGACGCCTCGCTAGACTTCCCCGCCCCGCATCCCTAAATGCGCCCGCTATGGCGGATCGTTTCACCAAGATGCACGGCCTCGGCAACGACTTCGTCGTCATCGACGCGCGCGAGCATGCGGTCGCGATGACGCCGGCGCGCGCGCATGCGATCGCCGACCGCCGCCACGGCATCGGGTGCGACCAGCTCATCCTGCTCGAACCGTCCGACAAGGCCGATGTCCGGATGCGCATCTTCAACGCCGACGGCGGCGAGGTCGAGGCGTGCGGCAATGCGACGCGCTGCGTCGCGACGCTGCTCGGCAAGCCCGCGGTGATCGAGACGCTGGGCGGGATGCTGCGCGTCACGCCGGCCGACGGCGGCGCCGAAGTGACGCTCGGCGAGCCGGCGTTCGACTGGGAGCGGATTCCGCTCGCGATGCCGATGGACACGCGCGACATGCCCGTCGCCTGGGACGAGCTCGAACATGGCGCGGCGGTCAATGTCGGCAACCCGCATATCATCTTCTTCGTCCCCGAGGCCGACGCCGTGCCGCTCGCCGATCTGGGGCCGCGGATCGAGAGCGATCCGCTGTTTCCCGAGCGCGTCAACGTCAACGTCGCCAGCCTCGACGGCGAGGACCAGCTTCAGCTGCGCGTCTGGGAACGCGGCGTCGGGCTGACGCACGCGTGCGGCACCGGCGCCTGCGCGACCGCGGTCGCCGCGATCCGCGCCGGGCTGGTTCGCTCGCCCGTCACCGTGTCGCTGCCCGGCGGCGACCTCGTCATCCGCTGGGCCGAGGGCGAGCCGATCGTGATGAGCGGCGCCGCGACGCGCGTGTTCGAAGGCGAGACCGACTGGGCCCGCTTCGGATGAGCGCCGGCCCCCGCGTCGAGGTCGTCAATTTCGGCTGCCGGCTCAACCTCGCCGAGGGCGAAGCGGTCCGCACGGCGGCGCTGCGCGCGGGCGCGACCGACACGATCGTGTTCAACAGCTGCGCCGTGACCGACGAGGCGGTGCGGCAGGCGCGGCAGGCAGTGCGACGCGCGCTGCGCGAACGGCCGGGCGCCAATGTCGTGGTGACCGGATGCGCGGCGGAACTGGAAGCGCAGCGCTTCGCGGACATGGGCGCGCGGGTGGTAGCCAACGATGCCAAGGGGCTCGCCGAAAGCTACCGCCAAAATCCCGGCGCGAAACCGCGCCGGCAATATGCTCCGTCCTACCCCCCCGCCCTCTCCGGCGCCGACCACGCCCGCGCCTTCCTGGGCGTCCAGACTGGCTGCTCGCACGATTGCACCTTCTGCGCCACGGTGCTTGCGCGCGGGACGGCACGGTCGGCGAGCATCGAATCCGTCATCGCCGCCGCACGCACCGCGCTCGACCGCGGCCAGCGCGAGATCGTGCTCACCGGCGTCGACCTCGCCAGCTATGGCGACGACAGCGGCACCAGCCTCGCTGCGCTGGCCGAGGCGTTGCTCGCCCTCCCCGGCCTCGACCGCCTCCGCCTCTCGTCGCTCGACCCCGACCGCATCGACGACGCGCTGTTCGCGCTGCTGACGCAGGAGGCGCGCGTGATGCCGCATGTCCACCTGTCGCTCCAGGCGGGCGACGACATGGTGCTGCGGCGGATGAAGCGGCGCCACCGCCGCGCCGACGCGGTGCGGCTCGTCGAACGGCTCAAGGCCGCGCGCCCCGGCATCGCGATCGGCGCCGACCTGATCGCCGGCTTTCCGACCGAGGATGCCGGCATGTTCGCGAACACGCTGGCGCTGGTCGACGATTGCGACATCGTCTTCGGCCATATCTTCCCCTACAGCCCGCGCGCCGGCACCCCGGCGGCGCGCATGCCGCAGGTCGGCCGCGCCGTCGCCCGCGAGCGCGCGGCACGCCTGCGCGAGGCCAATGCGCGCCGCCGCCACACCTGGATGGACGCGCGGCGCGGACGCATCGCCGCGATGCTCGTCGAGCGCGACGGCGTGAGCGGCCATGGCGAGGATTTCACCGCCCTGACGCTCGCGGCGCCTGCGGCGCCCGGCAGCATCGTGCCGGTGCGCATCGGCGCGCGCGACGGCGAGCGGATGGCGGCAACCCGCATCGACAAGGATGGAACGGCATGAGCACGAGTTGGAGCGAACGGCTGTTCGGCGGCCTGCGCCGCACGTCGGAACGGCTGGGCGAGAATCTGTCGGGGCTGACCGGCAAGGGGCGGCTCGACGACGACGACCTCGACCGGATCGAGGAGGCGCTGATCACCGCCGACCTCGGCCCCGCGATGGCGGCGCGCATCCGCGAGCGGCTCGCGGCGCGGCGCGACGCGGTCGCGGCCGGCACCGAGGAACTGCGCAAGGTCGTGGCCGAAGAGATCGCGGCGGTGCTGCGCCCGGTCGCCGAACCGCTCGAGATCGACGCCTTCCCGCGCCCGCAGGTGATCCTGGTGATCGGTGTCAACGGGTCGGGCAAGACGACCACCATCGCCAAGCTCGCGCACCTGTTCCAGGAACAGGATTATGGCGTGATGCTCGTCGCCGGCGACACCTTCCGCGCCGCCGCGATCGGACAGCTCAAGGTCTGGGCCGAGCGGCTCGGTGTGCCAATCATGGCGGGGCCGGAGGGCGGCGACGCCGCGGGCATCGTGTTCGACGCGGTCAAGCAGGCGACCGCGACCGGCATCGACGTGCTGATCGTCGACACCGCGGGCCGCCTGCAGAACAAGCGCGAGCTGATGGACGAACTCGCCAAGATCAAGCGCGTGCTCGGCCGCCTGAACCCCGCCGCGCCGCACGACGTCGTGCTGGTGCTCGACGCGACGACGGGGCAGAATGCGCTGTCGCAGATCGACGTGTTCCGCGAGGTCGCGGGCGTCACCGGCCTCGTCATGACCAAGCTCGACGGCACCGCGCGCGGCGGCGTCCTCGTCGCCGCGGCCGAGCGCCACGGGCTTCCCATTCACGCGATCGGCATCGGCGAGACGATCGACGATCTCCGCCCCTTCGACGCCGACGAGATCGCGGGCATCATTGCAGGAAATATCCGATGAGCGACCAGCTTCCCGGCGGCCCCGAGCCGATCCCCGCGCCGCCGCCCGCGAAACATGGCTGGCTGAACTTCGCGATCGATTTCGGGCCGCTGCTCGTCTTCTTCCTCGTCTACAAGTTCAGCTCGGGCGGCAGCGGCGCCTTTGCGGCGACCGCCGGGGCGATCAAGGGCACGCTCGCCTTCATGGCCGCGATCGTCGTCGCGATGGCGGTGTCGAAATGGAAGCTCGGCAGGATTTCGCCGATGCTGTGGATGTCGGGCGTCCTCGTCATCGGCTTCGGCGCGCTGACCGTCTGGTTCCACGACGAACGCTTCATCGTGATGAAGCCGACGATCATCTACGCGGCCTTCGCCATCCTGCTGCTCGGCGGCTGGGCGCTGGGCAAGCCGATGCTCAAATATCTGCTGCAGTCGGCGCTCGAAGGCATGACCGAGCGCGGCTGGCTGCTGCTCTCGCGCAACTGGGGCCTGTTCTTCGCCGTCCTCGGCATCGCCAACCATGTCATGTACGAGCTGATCGAGGCGCAGCGGATGAGCTTCGACCTGTGGCTGACGATCAAGGTGTGGGGCGTGACCGCGCTCTCCTTCCTCTTCACGCTGACGCAGGTGCCGGTGATGCTGAAGAACGGTCTGGCAGTGCCGGAGGAAGCCGAAGGCTGAGGGCCGACATCGCCAAATCCCCCATCGTCATTGCGACCCCGGATCGGGTCCGGGGGAAGCAATCTCCAGCCATCGGCCCGAATGAACGCACGCTTGGAGATCGCTCGCAATGGCTATCCTGTGCAGCTCGATAGCCGCGTGCCATAAACCTGCACCGCCTCTTATCCGTTCGTGTCGAGCGAAGTCGAGACACCCATCAGCCTGGCGCAAGGCCGATGAGTGTCTCGACTTCGCTCGACACGAACGGGACGATGGGTCAGATTAAGGCTCGATGCTCTATAGCAGCGTGCACGAAATCGGCATCACTCCGATTCCAGCGGGGCGGATTCAACGCACGATACTTTGGAACGGGACGACATCGAATGGAATCGTCATTGCGAGCGGCGAAGCCGCGCGGCAATCCAGAGTGTGCGGTAACCGCTCTGGATAGCTTCCCCCGGATCAGGTCCGGGGTCGCAATGACGAAGTAGGTCAATCCAAAGTCATCAGAGTCTAAGTCCCCTCCACCGCCGCCTTGTGCATGCGGCCGTTGAGCACATAATGGGCGACGCCTGCCTGCATCCCGGCCGCCTGCGCGTCGTCGATGTCGCGCACGCGCCGCGCCGGCGCGCCGGCCCACAGCTCGCGCGGCGGAATCTCCTTGTGCTCGGTCAGCAGCGCCCCCGCCGCCAGCATCGCGTCGCTGCCGATGCGGCAGCCGTTCATGACCGTCGCCTTCAGCCCGACGAACGCCCGGTCGGCGAGCGTGCAGCCGTGCACCATCGCCAGATGGCCGATCAGCACGTCTTCGCCGATGATCGTCGGATAGCCGTCGGGACGGAGCGGGGTCGGACCGTCGCAATGGATCACGCTGCCGTCCTGGACGTTCGACCGCGCGCCGATGCGGATATGGCTGACGTCGGCGCGCAGCACGCAATTGTACCAGATGCTGACATCGGGCCCGATCTCGACGTCGCCGATGATCCGGCACCCCGGCGCGATGAAGGCGCTGGGGTCGATGCGCGGCGTCTTGCCGTTCACGCTGATGATGCTGATATCGCTGTGGGTCATTCGCTGCGTCCGAAGAAGATGTGGTTCCAATAGAGGATCGGCAGGGTCGACGCATAATCGTCGGTCCAGCGATCGAAATGCGGGCGGCCGGCAAGCGCGATCCACG
Organism: Sphingopyxis sp. MG; assembly: GCF_002953155.1. Taxonomy (NCBI): domain Bacteria; kingdom Pseudomonadati; phylum Pseudomonadota; class Alphaproteobacteria; order Sphingomonadales; family Sphingopyxidaceae; genus Sphingopyxis; species Sphingopyxis sp. MG. Next base: position 121,309 of record NZ_CP026381.1, on the reverse strand, counting down.
CGCCGTCCTCATGCGCCTTGTCGGCGGACTTGAGGGGTCCCGTCAACTGCGCGAGCCGCTGCGGCGTCGCGGCGAGCGCGACCCAGCTCGACCGCGTCAGCATGTCGGGATCGTCGCCGCGGCCCGCCGGGTCGTTGCGGATCGCCGCGGCCCAGCCGCGCGCCTTCGCCTCAGCATCGAGCACGGGTTCGAGGTTGAAGAAGCGGTTCGAGATGTGGATGAGCAGCAGCCCGTCGGGCTTGAGCGCGCGCGCATAGATGCCGATCGCCTCGCGCGTCAGCAGGTGCAGCGGGATCGCATCCGACGAAAAGGCGTCGATGACGAGGATGTCGAAGCGCCCCGCGGGCTGGCCCGCGATCTGCAGCCGCGCGTCGCCGATCACCACCGGCGCATGTGGCGCGCAGCGCGACAGGAAGGTGAATTTCGTCGGGTCGCGCGCGATGTCGACCATCACCGGGTCGATCTCGAAGATCGTCCAGTGCTGGCCCGGCCGGCGATAGCAGCTGAGCGTCCCGGCGCCGAGCCCGACGATTCCGACCGAAGCCCCCGGCCCGGCGAGCGCCTCGATCCGGTCGAGCGCGAGACCGACCCCCGATTGCGGGCCATAATAGGTCGTGGGGTCGAGCTCATGCCCCGCGTCGGTGCGCTGCAGGCCGTGCAGCGTCGTTCCGTGCGCGAGCCGGCGCTGGTGGCGCCAGGGATCGTCGGTGACGGTATAGACGCCGAAATAGCTGCGCACGCGCATGTCCGAGAGGCTGTCGTGCAGCGTGCTCCAGCCGCCGAGCCCGACCATCAGCAGCGCCAGCACCGTCGCATAGGCCCAGCGCCAGCGCGTCACCAGCAGCCCGATCGCGAAGATGAAGCCGCCCCACAGCAGCGCCGGCCCCGCGAATTCGCCGGTCCATGTCCGGACGAGATGAAAGCTGGCGAACAGCGCGATCAGGACGAACAGCGCCACCATGATGCGCGTCGCGCCGGCCGACAGATGCGTCCATTTCTCCCACGCCAGCAGCGGCGGCAGCGGCAGCAGCAGCGCCGCGGCGAGGACGAGCAGCGGATGCTCGTAGACCCAGTCGAACAGCAGCGGCGCGGCCAGCGCGGCGAACAGGCCGCCGAGCACCCCGCCCGCCGACATGACGAGATAGAAAAGCGTCAGATAGCGCGGCGCGGGGCGCAGGTCGTAGAGATGCGCATGGAGCGCCGTCGCGACGACGAACAGCATCCCCAGGCTGGCGATCGCGATCAGCATCGCGGCGCCCCCCGTGCTGAGCAGCGCGAGCCCGCCGACCCCCAGCAGCACCGCCGGCGCGATGACGATGGCGATGCGCGCCGGCGCGCGCGCGGCCGCGAAGGCGATGACGAAGCTCAGCAGATAGAGGCCCAGCGGCAGCACCCACAGCAGCGGCATCGCGACGATATCGGTGGTCAGGTGCGTCGTCGTCGATAGCATCAGCCCCGACGGCACCGCGGCGATCAGCAGCCAGCGAAGCTGGTGGCGCACGGTCGGCCGCGCTTCGGCGCCGCCGCCGTCCCCGGCCATGTCCGCCCCGCCGCGCCACCGCGCCGCGGCGCTCGCCGCGACGAGCAGCACCAGCAGCGCATAGCCCGCGCTCCACCCCCAGCTCTGCACGGCGAGCGGCAGCGCCGGCTCGACGAGCGCGGGATAGCTGATCAGCCCGGCGAAGCTGCCCAGGTTCGATGCCGCATAGAGCATGTAGGGATCGCCCGCCCGCGGATCGGCGGCGAACCAGCGCTGCATCAGCGGCGCCTGCGCGGCGACCGCGAAGAAGACCGGGCCGATCGACGCCGCGAGCAGCAGCGGCACCCACAGCGCCTCCTGACCCGGCGCGGGCGGCGGAAGCTGCGCGATGCCGATCGGCAGCCACAGCGCGGCCGCGAGCAGCAGCGCGATGTGGATGGCCGCCTGCCGCCGCACCGCGAAGCGGCCGAGCCAGTGCGCATAGGCATAGCCGCCGAGCAGCAGCGCCTGATAGACGAGCATCGCGCTGTTCCACACTGCGGGCGCCCCGCCGAGCCGCGGCAGCACCATCCGCGCGACCATCGGCTGGACGAGGAAGAGCAGGAAACTGCCGACGAGGATCGTCAGCACGAACAGCCAGCGGCGCGGCGAGGCGACCGCGGTCATGCGCGGCACCGTATCAGGCGCCCAGCAGCCGCGCCGCGTGGAGCGCGTGATAGGTGAGCACGCCCGACGCGCCGGCGCGGCGGAAAGCGAGCAGCGTTTCGAGGACCAGCGCATCGCGCTCGCCCGCCCCGGCCGCCGCCGCGGCCTCGATCATCGCATATTCGCCCGACACCTGATAGGCGTAGACGGGCACGGCGAAGGCATCCTTCACCGCGCGCACCACGTCGAGATAGGGCAGGCCCGGCTTGACCATCACGCTGTCGGCGCCTTCGGCCAGATCCTGCTCCACCTCGCGCAGCGCCTCTTCGACATTGGCGGGGTCCATCTGATAGGTCTTCTTGTCGCCCTTCAGCAGCCCGCGCGATCCGACCGCGTCGCGGAACGGGCCATAGAAGGCCGACGCATATTTGGCCGAATAGGCCATGATCTGGACATGGCCGAACCCTTCGATCTCCAGCGCCTCGCGGATCGCGCCGACGCGGCCGTCCATCATGTCGCTGGGCGCGATGATGTCGGCGCCGGCGCGCGCCTGACACAGCGCCTGCCCGACCAGCACTTCGACCGTCTCGTCGTTGAGGACATAGCCCGCCTCGTCGATCAGCCCGTCCTGCCCGTGGCTGGTATAGGGATCGAGCGCGACGTCGGTGAGCACGCCGATGGCGTCGCCGAGCGCATCCTTGACCGCCGCGGTCGCGCGGCACATCAGATTGTCGGGGTTGAGCGCCTCGGCGCCGTCCCCGCTGCGCCGCTCGGGCTGGGTGTAGGGAAAGAGCGCGAGGCAGGGGATGCCGGCGGCGACCGCATCCTTCGCACGGTCGACGAGCCGGTCGACCGACCAGCGCGACACGCCCGGCAGGCTCGCGATCGGTTCCTCGGTCCCCTCGCCTTGGCAGACGAACAGCGGCCAGATCAGGTTCGACGGGGTCAGGCGATGCTCGCGCACCATCGCGCGGCTCCAGGCGGTGCGGCGGGTGCGGCGGAGGCGCAGGTCGGGAAAGGCAGCGTGAGTCATGCGGGCGTCCATAGCGGCGCTTGGCCGCGCCGCAAAGCGCCGGATGACCCGTGCGGCCGGGAGGAAGAGGATTTTCCGCGGCGCACGGTTCAGGCGGCGACGACGATCTCGGGCTCGGCCTCGACCGGGAAATTCACCGATCGCGCGATGAAGCACATGGCGTGCGCCTTGCGGTGCAGATCGCGCGCGAGCGCCGCGTCCGACGCGGCGTCGATCACGACGCGCGGCCGCAGCACGACGGCGGTGAACTGCCCCGCGCCGCCGGGCTCCTCGATCATGGCGCCGCGTGCATCGTCCTCATAGGACAGGACATTGACGCCCGATTGCGAGCAAAGGCCCAGATACCAGAGCTTGTGGCACGCCGACAGCGACGCCACGAGCAGTTCCTCCGGATTCCACCGCGCGGGGTCGCCGCGAAAGGCGGGATCGGAAGACCCGGCGATCGGCGCCTTTCCCGGGGCCGCGATCTGATGATCGCGCCGGTAGCCGCGATAGGTCCGGGTCCCCGTCCCGTCGTTTCCGGTCCAGACGACGCGCACCTCATATCCATGCGTCTTCCCGCTCATCGCAGCCTCCCGGTCGATACACCTCGTCTATAGGCGCCGCCGCGCTACAGCGACAGATACATCCGCATCAGGTTCGGGATTTCGGAGCGCTTGGAACATCCGGTCTTGGACAGGATGGACTTGATCTGGCTGTTGACCGTTTCCACCGAAACGCCCCGCACCTCGGCGATGCGGGAGGAGGACGCGCCTTCGATCAGCAGTTCGGCGATGCTGGTCTCGGCTTCGGTGAGCGCGAAGGTCCGTCCCACCGCCCGGCGGTCGAGCATCGGCCGGTCGTCGTCGCGGATCATCAGCAAGGCCAGCGGTTCGAGAAAGCGGTTGTGATCGCCTTCGGGGACCGGCACGCATGCGATGCGGATGCGCCGGTCGCAGGGGCGCTGCACCATCACGCTGCCCGATTCGGGCGCGAACCGCCGCGCCGCCGCCGCGATTCGCATATCCAGTTCGGCCTGCGCCTCGCGGCACGACAGGCGCAGCCGCCCGTCGCGCGCGCCGACGACATCGCCCCGCGACAGCATCGCCTCGGCCTTGCGGCCGGCGGCGACGATCTTTCCGTCGGCCTGGCACAGGATCGTCGCCGGGCCGGCCTGCTCGATCGCGTTCGTGCTCAGCGATGCGGCGCGTCCTTCCAGCTGGATCGACAGGTCGACGGCCTTGGCGAAATGCGGCAGCAACCGCGCCATCAGGCCCGATTCGTTCGGCCCCAGCCCCTGCTGCCGGCGATGGTGGAAAAGGTTGAGGTTGCGCAGCCTGCCTCCTTCGCGGAACAGGACGCCGCTGCTGACGAAATGGCCGTCATATTTCGCGAAGAACTCGTTGTAGAGGGGATCGCGGCGGCGGTCGTGGTCCGACAGATATTCGCTGTCCGTCACCACATGCCCGGCATCCGCGCGCAGCATGGCGGCAAGGCCATGATTCGTCGCCGGGTCCATGCCGCCGATGGCCAGGAAATCCATCACATCGGCCTCGCCGACGCCCGGCGCCACCATCGGATTGAAGCGGGTCGGCCCGAACGAAAGCAGCTGGGCGCTGGTCGCGTGGCACAGCGACGCGAGCGACGTCAGCGCATCGGCCCAGCGCGCCGGCTCGAACGGTGCCTGGATCAGGGCCTCGCGCGTTTCCAGATACCCCCTCGCATCCATCTGCACAGATTAGGAAAATGGCGCGCGCTGTCAAATTTTCGGTGCGTTTGGATGTCGCCCGAATGGCGCAGAATTCCCCATTAGTGGTGATGCCCCCCGCCATCCCCCCCGCTACGGCGCTTCGATGAGCAGAAGCCGCACGCGCGGCGCCAAAAACGAACAACGGGGACAGGGCATGATTCTTTCACTGAAGCAACGGTTTCTCATTTCTTCGGCCTTCCTGGTCCCGGCCGCCGCGGCGCAGGCCCAGACCGTCGGCATCGCCAACGATCAGGCCGCGCGCCTGTCGATCGACGTCGGGCCGGCGCAGACCGTCTGCGGCGACCGGATCGGCATCCTGGCGAACAATGGTCCCGTCGACGTGACCAACGCCGGGGCGATCTGCGGCAACGGCACCAGCGGCAGCAACGACAGCCCCGACGGCGGCATCGTCCTTCGCGCCGGTTCGTCGCACATCGTCAACAGCGGCACGATCGACGGAACGATGTTCGGCATCGCCACCGATGTCTATTACGACGCCGGAACCGACAGCTTCGAATCGAACGCCCCGCGGACCCGCGTCGAGAACAGCGGACAGATCACCGGCAGCCAGAACGACGGCATCCGCCTGTTCGGCGGCGGCAGCGTCATCAACAGCGGATCGATCCGGGGCCTGTCGGGATCGCTGACCGACGGCGTCTCGATGCTGGCGTCGGCCCTGACGCCGGGCGAAGCGGTCACCCTCGACAATGCGGCGGGCGGCACGATCGCGGGGGCGCGGTTCGGCGCGATCCTGACCGGCCCGTCCACCATCGACAATGCCGGCGCGATCAGCGGCGGCGAGGCGGCGATCGCGGTGCAGAGCGATCCGATCCTCGGCGGAACGGCAGCGATCCGCAACGGCGGCACGCTGACCGGCGGCGACGGCGTCACCTTCGGCGGCATCCTCGAACAGGCATCGCTCGACAATAGCGGCACCATCGCCGGTACGGCGCGCCATGGCATCGTCAACGACCAGCCGGGCGTGCTCGTCGTCGACAATCGCGACGGGGGCCAGATCACGGGCGCCCGGTCCGCGATTGTCGCGCGCTTTGGCGGCGTCACCGTCAACAACGACGGCGTCATTCGCGGCAACGGCGCCGATGCGGGCAATACCACGCCCGACGGCGGCGTCGTCCTGCTGGCAGGGACATCGTCGATCGTCAACAGCGGCACGATAAGCGGAGCGACCTTCGGCATCGTGACCGACGCCTATTACAACCCGGAAACCGACAGCTTCGAATCGAACGCCGGGGCCACGTCGATCCGCAACAGCGGCACCATCATCGGCGAAAACAACGACGGCATCCGGCTGATGGGGGGCGGCACCGTCGTCAACAGCGGCACGATCCGGGGGATGTCGGGATCGCTGACCGACGGCGTCTCGATGCTCGCTTCGGCCCTGCGGCCGGGCGAGATCGTCAGCCTCGACAATGCGGCCAGCGGCCTGATCACCGGCGACCGTTTCGGCGCCATCCTCTCCGGACCGTCCGCCATCGCCAACGCCGGCACGATCCGCGGTGGGTTGGCGGCCATCGCCGTCCAGAGCGACCCGATCCTCGGCGGATCGGCCGCGATCCGCAACAGCGGCACGCTGACCGGCGCCGACGGCGCCACCTTCGGCGGCATCCTCGAACAGGCGTCGCTTGAAAACAGCGGCGCCATCACCGGAACGGCAGGCTCCGGCATCGCCAACAACCAGTCGGGCGCGCTGACGATCGACAACCGGGCCGGGGGCACGATCGCCGGCGCGACGTCGGGCGTGCTGGCGCGGCTGGGGGCTGTCGATATCGCCAACGCCGGCACGATCCGCGGCAACGGCGCCGCGGCGTCCGACGCCGGCGTCTTCGTCTCGGCCGGCGAATCGCGCATCGTCAACGCGGGCGTCATTTCGGGCGCGGGCGGCGGCATCGTCGCGGGCGATTTCCGCGAGCCGGGCACGAACAACCTCATCACTTTCGCGGCGGCGACCGAGGTCTCGAACAGCGGCACCATAGCGGGCGAAAGCAACGACGGGCTTCGCCTGATGGGCGGCGGCCGCGTCACCAACAGCGGTACGATCAGCGGCACCGGCGCCAGCCTCGCCGACGGCATCTCGATCTTCCGCCACGATGCGCAGGCGCAGGCCGATTATGTCGCACAGGTCTCCAATGCCGCCGCCGGCACGATCATCGGCGAGCGGTTCGGCATCATCCTGTCGGGCGGCGGCACGATCGCCAACGCCGGCACCATCGACGGCACGGTCGGCGGCGTGCTGGTGCAGGGCGATGCGGGCGGGCCCGACGGCTTCACCGCGAGCATCGTCAACAGCGGCACGATCGCCAGCGCCGACGGCGCGGCGCTGACCAGCTACGTCCGGGCGACCGTCGAGAATAGCGGCACGCTGCGCGGCGGCGCAGGCGTCGCCATCGAACTCGGCGACTATGACGACGTGGTGACATTGCGCACGGGCAGCACGATCACCGGCGCGATCGAAGCGGGGGCGGGCACCGACACGCTCGCTCTCGAAGGCGACATATTGGAACTCACGACCGCGCAGATGCTCGGCGCGGCGCATGATTTCGAGATATTGAACGTCGACGCGGGCTATTGGTCGACCTCGGGGGCGGTCGGCGCCTTCGATACCGTGTCGATCGGCGCGGGCGCAGCGCTGCACATCAACGAAGCCGCCGGGGCGAACCCGATCGGTACCGCGTCGGTGGCGAACGCCGGGCGGCTCGTGCTCGATTTCGACGACGATGCCGCGCTGTCCGGCTTCGCGGACATCGCCATGACGGGAACGGGCGCGGTCGAGCTCGTCGGCGACGCCGTGCTCACGCTCGACACCGCCAACATGGCCCACAGCGGCGGTACGACGATCGCGAACGGCGGGCTCGTCCTGACCGGGCAGCTCGCCGGCGACGTCCGGACACAGGGCGACGGGGTCTTCACGCTCGGTGCGGGCGGCACCGAAGGAAGCTTTGCGGGCGGAATCGTCAACGACGGCCGCTTCGTCTTCGACCGCTCCGACAGCTATGATTTCCTCGGCGCCTTTTCGGGCAGCGGCATCCTCGACAAGCGCGGCGCCGGCACGCTGGCCTTCCTCGGCGATTACAGCTTTCAGGGCGTCACCAACATCTTCGGCGGTGCGGTCCGCATCGGCGGCGTCATCGCGCCGGAAACGCAGTTCGACCTCGGCGCCGGGGGGACGCTCGACATCACCGGCACGGATCAGGTGATCGGCGGCCTGTCGGGCGAGGATAATTCGCAGGTCGTCGTCGGCGCCAACCGGTTGACCGTCGATCAGGACGACAACAGCGCGTTCGGCGGGACGATTTCGGGGACCGGCGGCCTCGTCAAGACCGGCGCCGGGACGCTGAACCTGACCGGCGACAATGTCTACACCGGGCCGACGACGATCAACGGCGGCACGCTCGCGGTCAACGGTTCGATCGCCTCGCCGGTGACGATCAATGCGGGCGGCGTGCTCGGCGGCAACGGCACGGTCGGCTCGACCACCGCGGCCGCGGGGGGCATCATCGCGCCCGGCAACTCGATCGGGCGCCTGACGGTCGCCGGCGACCTCGCGTTCGCGGCCGGGTCGACCTATGAGGTCGAGGCCAATGCCGCGGGCGAGGCCGACCGGATCGACGCGACGGGCCGGGTCACGATCAGCGCCACGGCGAAGGTCGCGGTGCTGGCGGAGAGCGGCGATTACCGGCCGCGCACCGACTATGTCATCCTGACCGGCGCGGGCGGCGTCGAGGGACGCTTCGGATCGGTGACGTCGAACCTCGCCTTCCTCGATCCGCTGCTGCGCTACGGCCCCGACCGCGTGACCCTGTCGCTCTATCGCAACGACATCGGTTTCGCCGACGTCGCGCTGGGGTTCAACCAGACGGGCGTCGCCACGGCCATCGAATCGCTCGGTTTCGACAATCCGCTGTTCGAGGCGGTGCTCGTGCAGAGCGCGGCGACCGCCCAGGCGGCCTATACCGAGCTGTCGGGCGAGCTGCTTTCGGGCGCGGTCAGCGGGCTGACCGACGAGAGCCGCCATCTGCGCGGCGCCCTGCTCGGCCTTCCCGTCCCGGACGAAAGCGGCCTGTTCGTGTGGGGATCGGCCTTCGGCGGCTGGGGCGATTTCGATGCCCGCGGCGGCCAGCGCGCGATGGACACCGATCACAAGGGGCTGGTCGCCGGCGTCGGCATCGGCGGCAACGGCTTCGCGGCGGCGCTCTCCGCGGGCATCGGCAACTCCGATTTCCGGCAGGGCGGCCGCGGCGACCATGCGGACGTCGACAGCAAATATCTGGCGCTCCATGCCCGCTACGGCACCGGCGCGGGCTTCGGCGGCGCGCTCGGGGTCAGCTATGGCTGGCACGCCATCGACACCAGCCGCACCGTCACCGTCGCGCCGCTCGCCCAGACGCTGACCTCCGGCCGCGACGCCGACACGCTCCAGCTCTTCGGCGAAATGGGATATGATCTGGCGGCGGGCAGCGCCGCGATCACGCCCTTCGCGCGCCTCGCCCATGTCCGCATCCGCAGCGACGATTTCGCGGAGACGGGCGGCAGCGGCGCGCTCGCCGTCGCCGACGCGGGGCAGGACAGCAGCTTCCTCAGCCTCGGCGTCCGCGGGCGCCTCAACGCCGACGCGCCGGGCTTTCAGCCCTATGCGTCGCTGGCGTGGAACCGCGCGTTCGGCGACCGCGCCGCGCTGGCGAACGGCCGGTTCGTCGCGGGCGGACCATCGTTCGCGATCCGCGGCAGCGCGATCCCGAAGAATGCGGCGGAGGTCGAGGCCGGCTTCGACTATCGCGCGGGCGGCTTCCACATCGGCGCGGCCTACAGCGGCGCCCTCGCGTCGGGCCGCCAGAGCCACGGCGCGCGGATCACGGCGCGGGTCGCCTTCTGACGGGGGTGGCCGCGCGGCGGCTTACCGCAGCGCCCGGATCTCGTCGTCGCGGCCGGTCATTTCCCAGCGGATGAGCGAGATCGGGATCGACCCGGCGGCGCGGAAACGGTCGTGGAAGGATTTGATGTCGAACCTGTCGCCTTCCTGCATCGCGACGTCGGCGAGCAGTTTCTCGAGCTCGACCTTCCCCATGTAATAGCCGATGCCATAGCCGGGCTGGCGCAGATAAAGCTCGATATCGAACTGCGCCACCGCGTCGCCGGGCTCCATCCACTTCGGCGTGCGCGCGATCAGCGAGGCGTTGGCCTGCTTCCAGGTCCATTCGTTCGCCTGCATCTTCAGCTCGGGCAGGATGCGCGCGGCGCGCTTCGCGCCCAGGATATAGTCGATCTCGCGCGTCTTGGGCCGGTCCTCGAGCAGCCCGGCCTGCAGGATCATCTCTTCCAGGTAAAAGGCCCAGCCCTCGTTGCGCAGGCCGTTGACGAAGAACAGGCGCGGCTTGCCGCGGATCGGCCGCGTGTCGCGCGCCGCCTGCAGCGCGTCGAAGGCGTGGCCGGGCAGGTTGTGCGCGCGCAGCGGGCGCCCGTCGCGGAACTCCGCCTGGAAGAAGAAATGGAGATGCAGCGGCGGATCGAACAGCCCCGGCTTGGCCGGGTCCTTCTCGAACGGGAACTGATACGGCCCCTCCTCGGGATCGTGCTGCACATAATCGGGGATCGTCACCCAGTCGCCGTCGCGCAGGAATTTCAGCAGATCCTCGTCCTCGGCCTTGCGCTTGGCGTCGAATTCGGCGCGCGTCTGCACCGGCTCGGGCATCGCGATGTGGCGGTTGCGATGCTCCTCGATCTTCAGGAAGGCCACCTGCCGCTGATATTCGCGCTCGCCGATCACGGCGATGTCCTCGGGCGTATAGGGCAGCAGCAGGACGTTCTTCAGATACCAGGCATAATTGTCCCGGCCGACGCCGCCGTGCGCCGGAAGCCCCGCCTCGATGCTTTCGAGCCACGCCTTGAACTCCGCGGCGGCGGCCTGCGCCCGCTTCGCCGGTGCGACCAGCGCGGGCTGCACCTGCGCCGCCCGCGCCGCGAGTTCGCCATAGACGTTCATCTCGACCTGCTTCTGCGCGATTCCCAGCCGGGCGAGGTCGCCGCGCGGCTCGGTCAGGTTGACGCGCGCCTGGCGCAACGCTTCGGGCACGGCGTTCAGCCGCGCCGTGAACTCGGCCAGCTTGTCCTTGGGCAGCGGCAGTTTCGGGATCGCGATCGCGCCGTGCATCTTCGGCCCGAAGCCGAGGTTGGTGGTGCTGTAGAAAGCGGGGTCGCGCTTCCACGGCTGAACGACGCGGTGCTGGAATTCCAGCCCGCGCATTTCCGCGAGCACGACCATGTAATCGACGCGCTCGGACACCGGCCAGCCGCTGTCGTCGATCGCCGCGAGCCGGGCCTGGAACCGCTTCAGCTCCTCATATTGCTTCGCCATCGCCGGCGGCGAATAATCGGGGACGCCCTTCACCATCGGCGGCGGCACGAAGGCGCGGAACGCGTCGTAGAGCGCGACGAGCGCCCCATGGTCCGGGCGCGCGGCCTGTTCCTGCGCGGCGAGCGGCGCCGCCGCGGCAAGCGACAGCAGCGGCATCGCGGTCAGCGCGGCGGCGAGGTGGAGCGTCTTTCTCATGGCATTTCCCTTTCGTCCTTCCGTCGCGGCGCGCACGGCCGGGCTACAGCGTGTTGAAGAAGCGGGTGAGCCGGTCCATCGCCTCGCTTACGCGCGCCTCCGATTCCGATCCGAAACAGATGCGCAGGTGGCCTTCGCCGCTCGGTCCGTAAAAGCTGCCCGATTCGACGACGACATGCGCCTCCTGCAGGATCGCCATCGCCAGCTCCTGCGAACCGCGCCCGGTGCCGCTGATGTCGGGAAAGGCATAGATGGTGCCTTCGGGCTCGGCGCAGGTCACGCCCGGCATCTGGTTGAGCGCCTGGACGACGATGTCGCGCTTGCGCCGGTCGGCCTCGACCAGCGCGTGCATCGCGTCCTGCGGCCCCTCGACGGCGGCGCGCGCGCCCTCCTGGACGAAGACGTTGACATGCGTCACGTCGGTCATGGTGATGCGCAGGATCGCGGGCATCAGGCGGGCATCGGCGGTCAGATAGCCGACCCGCCAGCCGTCCATCGAATAGGCCTTGGTGAAGGCGAAGCAGGTGATGGTGCGCTCGCGCATCCCCGGCAGGCTCGCGATGCTGACATGCGGCGCCTGGCCATAGGTGATATATTCATAGACCTCGTCCGACAGCACGAGCAGGTCGTGCGCGATCGCCAGGTCGGCGACCGCCTGAAGCTCGGCGCGGCTATAGACGCGGCCGGTCGGGTTGGCGGGGTTGATCAGCACGATCATCCGGGTCCTGTCGGTGATCTTCGCCGCGATCTTCTCCTTCGAGATCGCGAAATTGTCGGCCTTGTCGAGCTCGGCGATCACTACCTTGCCGCCGGCGAGTTCGGCCTTGCCGACATGCTGCGGATAATAGGGATCGAGCAGGATGACCTCGTCGCCCGGGTCGAGCGCCGCCATGAACGCGGCGAACGACGCATGCGTCAGCCCGTTCGTCACCAGCACCTCGTCGACGCCGTAATCGAGGCCGTTGAAGCTGCGCAGCTTTTCGACCAGCGCCTGCCGGAACGACAGCGTGCCGCGGAAATCGCCATAGTGGACGATGCCCGCGTCGAGCGCCGCCTTCGCCGCTTCCTTGATATGCACCGGCGTGTCGGCGTGCGGCCGTCCGAATTCGAGGTGGATCAGGTCGGCGCCCTGCGCATCGAGCTTCGCCGCCTCGTCATACATGCCGAAGCTTTTCTTCGATCCCGTCGTCAGACGCTGTGCCGGCCACTTCATCATCATGCCTCCAATGCTGTCCATACACGTGAATAATTGCATGATATATGATATTTCAAGCTTAAAATTTTAGGCTTGAAGCTTTTCCGGCATGGGCTTAGGAATCGCCGCATCGTCAACGGTAGGGAGTCGTTCGCAGTGAAGATCGCATGCGTGGGCGGCGGCCCGGCCGGCCTCTATTTCGCCATCTCGATGAAGCTGCGCGACCCCGCGCACCAGGTCGACGTGTTCGAGCGCAACCGCGCCGACGACACCTTCGGCTGGGGCGTGGTCTTTTCCGACCAGACGGTCGAGAATCTGATGGCGAACGATCCCGTCAGCGGGGCGACGATCCGCGACGAATTCGCGCATTGGGACGACATCGACGTCCATATCCACGGCGAATGCATCCGGTCGACCGGGCACGGCTTCATCGGCATCGGCCGCAAGCGGCTGCTCCGCATCCTGCAGGACCGCGCCCGCGAACTGGGCGTCCGTTTCCATTTCGAAACCGAGATGGGGCCCGATCTCGCCGACTGGGTCGATTACGACCTCGTCATCGCCGCCGATGGCGCCAACAGCCGCATCCGCGACGCCTATGCCGAGCATTTCGACGTCGACATCCAGACCCGCCGCAACCGCTATATCTGGCTCGGCACGCACAAGACGTTCGACGCCTTCACCTTCGCCTTCGAGCAGCTCGAAGAAGGCTGGGTGTGGGCGCATGCCTATCGCTTCGACGACAATCTCTCGACCTTTATTGTCGAGATGGCGCCCGAAACGTGGGAAAAGCTGGGCCTCGACCGGCAAGGCCCCGACGAGGCGATCGCGTGGAGCGAGCGCGTGTTCGCCAAATATCTCGACGGCAACAAGCTGATGTCGAACGCGTCGCATCTGCGCGGCTCGGCCGCGTGGCTCAACTTCCGGCGCATCATCACCGGCCAATGGTCGCACGACAAGTTCGTCCTGCTCGGCGACGCGGCGCACACCGCGCATTTCTCGATCGGATCGGGAACCAAGCTGGCGCTCGAGGACGCGATCAAGCTTGCCGAGGTGCTCAACCGCCCGGGTCTCGCCCGCGCCCAGGCGCTGGAGGAATATCAGGCCGAACGCAGCATCGAGGTGCTGAAGCTGCAGAACAGCGCGCGCAACTCGACCGAATGGTTCGAGACGCTCGACCGCTACCTGCCCTTCCAGCCGATCCAGTTCGCTTACTCGCTGCTCACCCGCTCGCAGCGCGTCAGCCACGAAAATCTGCGCCTGCGCGACAAGCGCTGGCTCGAAAGCGTCGAACGCTGGTTCCAGGCGCAGGCGCCCGGCGGCCGCGACGCCGGCGCGCCGCCGATGTTCGCCCCCTACAAGCTGCGCGACATGCAACTCGAAAATCGCATCGTCGTGTCGCCGATGGCGATGTATTCGGCGGTCGACGGCACGCCGGGCGATTTCCATTTCGTCCACTATGGCGTTCGCGCGCAGGGCGGCGCGGGGCTGGTCTATACCGAGATGACCTGCGTCTCGCCCGAGGCGCGGATCACCCCGGGCTGCCCCGGCATGTACACGCCCGAACACGCCGCCGCGTGGCGCCGCATCACCGAGTTCGTCCACCGCGACAGCAAGGCGAAGCTATGCCTCCAGCTCGGCCATTCGGGCGCCAAGGGATCGACGAAGATCGGCTGGGAAGGGATGGACGAGCCGCTCGACGAGGGCAACTGGCCGCTGATCGCCGCGTCCGACGTGCCGTGGAGCGGATCGAACCAGACGCCCCGTCCGATGACGCGCGCCGACATGGACATGGTGCGCGACCAGTTCGTCGCGGCGACGCGCATGGCGATCTACGCCGGCTTCGACATGGTCGAGATGCACGCCGCGCACGGCTATCTCCTGTCGAGCTTCATCACGCCGCTCCAGAACCGGCGCACCGACGAATATGGCGGCAGCCTCGAAAACCGGCTGCGCTTCCCGCTCGAGGTCTTCGCCGCGATGCGCGAGGCGTGGCCCGCCGAACGGCCGATGTCGGTCCGCATCTCCGCCACCGACTGGATGGGCGATGCCGGGGTGACGCCCGACGAGGCAGTGCTGATCGCCGAGGCATTTCGCGCCGCGGGCGCCGACCTGATCGACGTGTCCGCCGGCCAGACCTGGGCCGATTGCAAGCCCGTTTATGGCCGCATGTTCCAGACTCCCTTCGCCGACCAGGTCCGCAACGAGGCGCGCGTGTCGACGATGGCGGTCGGCAACATCTTCGAACCCGACCATGTCAATTCGATCCTCGCCGCCGGCCGCGCCGACCTCGTCGCGCTCGGGCGCCCGCACATGATCGATCCGATGTGGACGCTGCGCGCCGCGGCGCAGCACGACTATCGCGGCGCCGCGGTGCCCTCCCCCTATCTGAACGGGATGAGCCAGCTCGCGCGCAACATGAAGCGTGCGGCCGAACAGGAAGCCGCCCTGCGGGGCTGAGGCGGGAGGAGTCCCAATGCGTTTGCAGGACGTGCATGCCGTCATCACCGGGGGCGGATCGGGAATCGGTGCCGCCATCGCACGGGCGCTCGCGGCCGAAGGTGCGCGGCTGACGCTGATCGGGCGCAGGCGCGACGCCCTCGAAGCGACGGCGGCCTCGCTGCCTCACGCGCATGTCGCCCCCGCCGACGTCGCCGATCGCGCGGCGGTGGAGGCGGCGTTCGATAGCGCGCGCAGCGCCCATGGACCGATTTCCATTCTCGTCAACAACGCCGGGATCGCGCCGAGCGCGCCATTCGCCCGCGTCACGGCCGAAGCATGGCGCGGCGCGATGGCGATCAATCTCGACGCCCTCTTTCATTGCTGCCAGGCGGCGCTGCCCGACCTGCTGGCGGCGCCCGCCGGACGCATCGTCACCGTCGCATCGACCGCGGGGGTGAAGGGCTATGCCTATACCGCGCCCTATGTCGCGTCGAAGCATGGCGCGATCGGGCTGATGCGCGCGCTCGCGACCGAATATGCCGCGACGCCGCTGACCGCCAACGCCGTCTGCCCCGGCTTTACCGACACCGACATCGTCGGGCGGGCTGTCGCCAATATCCGGGCGAAGACCGGCCGCAGCGAAACCGAGGCGCTGGCCGAACTGACGCGCTTCAACCCGCAGCGGCGGCTCATCGACCCCGTTGAGGTCGCGGAGGCGGTGCTGTGGCTCTGCCTGCCCGCCAGCCGGTCGGTGACCGGGCAGGCGGTGATGGTCGCGGGCGGAGAGGTGATGTGACCGCCCCCGCCGCGATCCGCGAAAAGCACGACGGCGCGATGGGCGCGCACGGCAACGTCCGCCTCTGGCTGCGGCTGCTCACCTGCGCGACGGTGATCGAAAAGCGCATCAAGCGCCGTTTCGCCGACCGGTTCGGCGTCACCCTGCCGCGTTTCGATGTCATGGCCGCGCTCGACCGCCACCCCGAAGGCATGACGATGGGGCAGTTGTCGCAGGCGCTGCTGGTTTCGAACGGCAATGTCACCGGCGTCGTCCAGACGCTCGCCCGCGACCGCTATGTCAGCATCGCCCCGTCGCCGACCGACGGCCGCGCGTCGATCGTCCGCCTGACGCAGCAGGGGCGCGAATGCTTCGCCGGTCTCGCCGACGCGCACCACGACTGGATCGACGCGATGCTCGCGGGGCTCAGCCGCGACCAGCGCACGGCGCTCTATGATCTGCTCGGCGCGCTCAAGCACTCGCTGGCCGCCGACACTGGAAAGGAAGACGCATGAATCCCGAAAGCTTTTCGCCCCAACATTTCGGCTGGCGGTTCGACGCCGGCGTCGCCACGGTCACGCTCAACCGCCCCGACCGCAAGAACCCGTTGACCTTCGAAAGCTACGCGGAACTGCGCGACACCTTCCGCGCGCTCGTCTACGCGCCCGCGGTCAAGGCGGTGGTCGTCATCGGCGCCGGCGGCAATTTCTCGTCGGGCGGCGACGTGCACGAAATCATCGGGCCGCTGACTGAAATGCGGATGCCCGAACTGCTCAATTTCACGCGCATGACAGGCGATCTCGTCAAGGCGATGCGCGCATGCCCGCAACCGATCATTGCCGCGATTGACGGCATCTGCGTCGGTGCCGGCGCGATCATGGCGATGGCGTCGGACATGCGCATCGCGACCCCGGCGGCAAAGACCGCCTTCCTGTTCACGCGCGTCGGCCTCGCCGGGTGCGACATGGGCGCCTGCGCGATCCTGCCGCGCATCATCGGCCAGGGCCGCGCGTCGGACCTGCTCTACACCGGCCGGATGATGGGTGCCGAGGAAGGCGAACGCTGGGGCTTCCACAACCGTCTCGTCGAACCCGACGCGCTGCTCGACGAGGCGCTCGGCCTCGCCCGCTCGCTCGCCAGCGGCCCCACCTTCGCGCACGGCATCACCAAGACGCAGCTCAACACCGAATGGGCGGTCTCGGTCGAGACCGCGATCGAGATGGAGGCGCAGGCGCAGGCGATCTGCATGGCGACCAACGATTTCCGCCGCGCCTTCGAGGCGTTCGCGGACAAGCGCAGCCCCGAATTCGCGGGCGACTGATGGCCGACCGCAGCTTCCTCGACTGGCCGTTCCTCGACGACGGCCACCGCCGCCTCGGCCGCGAGCTCGACGACTGGTGCGCGGCGAACGTCGCGCACGCCCATTCGGAAGATGTCGACGGCGAATGCCGCGCGCTGGTCCGAGCGCTCGGCGACGCCGGCTGGCTGCGCTACTGCGTCCCCACCGCCTATGGCGGGATGCACGACACGCTCGACATCCGCTCGCTCGCGCTGATCCGCGAAACGCTGGCGCGCCATTCGGGCCTCGCCGACTTCGCCTTCGCGATGCAGGGGCTCGGGTCGGGCACGATCAGCCTGTTCGGGACCGAGGCGCAGAAGCGCGCCTATCTGCCCGACGTCGCGGCGGGGCGGAAGATTGCGGCCTTCGCGCTCACCGAGCCCGCCTCAGGCTCCGATGTCGCGTCGATGGAGACAACCGCGACCCGCACCGGCGACGGCTATCGCGTCGACGGCGCCAAGACCTATATCTCGAACGGCGGCATCGCTGACTATTATGTCCTGTTCGCCCGCACCGGCGAGGCGCCCGGCGCAAAGGGCGTGTCGGCCTTCATCGTCGATGCCGATACCCCCGGCCTCGCGGTGACCGAGCGCATCGCCGTCATCGCGCCGCATCCGCTCGCCACCCTGACCTTTACCGGCATGGCACTGCCCGAAACCGCGCTGCTCGGCGAATCGGGGCGCGGCTTCGCCGCCGCGATGGCGACGCTCGACATCTTCCGCACCACCGTCGGCGCCGCCGCGCTCGGCTTCGCGCGCCGCGCGCTCGACGAGGCGACCGCGCGCGCGCGGGTCCGCAAGCTGGGCGCAGGCACGCTCGCCGACAATGCGGTGACGCAGGCGAAGCTCGCCGAAATGGTGCTCGACGTCGACACCTCAGCGCTACTCATCTACCGCGCCGGCTGGCTCCGCGACGTGCGCGGCGAGCGCAACACGCGCGAGGCGGCGCTCGCCAAGCTGCACGCGACCGACAGCGCGCAGCAGGTGATCGACAAGGCGGTGCAGATGTTCGGTGGCCTCGGTGTCACCGTCGGCACGCCGGTCGAGGCGCTCTATCGCGAGGTGCGGGCGCTGCGCATCTACGAGGGCGCGTCGGAGGTGCAGAAGGTCGTGATCGCGCGCCAGCATCTCGCCCAGAGCGCGCCCTGATGTTCCACACCAGCCTGCCGCTGCGCTTCGCGCACTGCGACCCCGCGGGCATCGCTTTCTATCCGCGCTATTTTGAGCTGTGCGATGCGGCGATCGAGGACTGGACCGCAGCGGTGCTGGGGATCGACCGCCGCACGCTGCATCTCGACATGGGGCTCGGCCTGCCGACGGTCAGCCTGCACGCCGAATTCGCGACGCCGAGCCGCCTCGGCGACCGGCTCGATTTCACCGTCGCGGTCACGCGGGCGGGTCGCAGTTCGGTCGATCTGGCCGTCGCCATCGCCTGCGCGGGCCAGCCCCGCTTCTCCGTCCGCTACACCCAGGTGCTCATCGATCTGGCGCAGGGCCGCTCGCGCCCCTGGCCGCCAGAGCTTCTCGACCGTCTGAACAAGGAAATATCATGACCGCTCATCAAACATTGCTCCCCCCCGGCTGGAAACGACCGCGCGGCTACGCCAACGGCGTCGCGGCGACCGGCCGCATGGTCTTCACCGCCGGCGTGGTCGGCTGGGATGACGAGGAGCGCTTCGTCAGCCCCGACCTCGCGGGCCAGTTCCGCCAGGTCCTGGTCAACACGCTGGCGATCCTCGCAGAGGCTGGCGCGGGCCCCGAGCATATCGTGCGCATGACCTGGTATGTGACGAGCCGCGACGAATATCTCGCCAGCCTGCCCGCGATCGGCGAAGCCTATCGCGATCTGATCGGCCGCAACTTCCCCGCGATGGCGGTGGCCGAGGTCGTGGCGCTGGTCGAGGCCGAGGCGAAGATCGAGATCGAAACGATCGCGGTCGTCCCCGAAGTGTGAATCGAGCCCCTCCCCCTTCTGGGGAGGGCTGAATGGGACGCTATTTCACCAGCAGGATACGGCTCGCCGGGGGCGCGGTCCACTCGAAGCCGCGCGCGATCACCACGCCATTGTCTTCGAGCGGGATCTTGATCTTGCGCCCGCCCCATTCGGGAACGGGGGTATAGAGAAACAGTTCGATTGACAGGAAATTGCCGGGCCGCAAGGCATAGGTCATGCGCAGCGGGTTGAAATCCGCCATCGACGGCCCCGATCCATGCCCCCAGTCGCCGACCGAATGGCTGCCGATCACCACGTCCGAATATTTCGGGTCGGGACTCGGATCGTCGTAGCGGCCGAGCGCAAGCCCCGGCGTCTGCGCGACGCGGCGGTTGACCGCCGCCAGCGCCTCGCCCGCGGTCACGCCCGGGCGGATCGCGTCGAGGATCATCCGCCGTATCTCCATCGCCTTGTCGAAGGCGCGCTGCACGCCCGGCGGCGGCGCATTCTCGCCGGGCTTCAACACATAGGCCATGCGCTTCATGTCGGTATAGGCGAGCAGATAGTTGACGCCCCAGTCCATGGTGATGAGGTCGCCCGGTTGGATCACATGATCGCCCGACGTCGGCCCGCGTTCGCCCGGCCCCAGCACATAGATGCTGGGCAGGCCGAAGCTATTGCCCAGCCCCTGCCGGTGCAATTCCTCCATCATCCACCAGGCGACATCGCCGGTCGTCGTGTGGCCCGGCCGGATCACCTCGTTCGATAGCGCCCGTTCGGCGATGGTCCGCGAATATTCGCCGGCGCGCGCAAAGGCCGCGATCTCGGTGGCGCTGTGCCGCGAGCGGAAATCGGAAACGAGCTTTTCGGCGGAGACCAGCCGCGCCGCCAGATCGGGACCCAGCGCCGCGCGAAGCGCCTCGTAAAGCGAACGGCTGAGCCCGTCGGCGGTGCCGATCTCGGTCGCGACGTTGATGCCGATGCGCGCGGGCGCCCGCGCCTCGACAAAGGCGCGCAGGTCCGACGGCGGCCCCTTGATATCATAGAGCGGACACTGTTCGAAGGCCGCGCCGCCGATGCCCAGCGCCGCCCGCTCGATCCGCCCGCCGCCGCGGTCGGTGAAGATATAATAGCCGATGTCGCCGACATAGCCGCCGCCCAGCATCGCCGCATTGGGATCGTCATGCCCCTCGCGCGACGCGACGATCCACATGTCGATGCCGTTCTCGCGCATCGCCTCCGGCAGGATCAGGTCGAGCTTGTCCTTGCGGATCTGGCATAGCTGGTCCCAGCGCTGTTTCGCTTCCTGCGCCGGGGCGGGAACCGCGATCACCGCCGACAGCATCGTCAGCATTCCCATCGTCCGCACCAGCCGATTCGCCCGCATCGCCACCCTCCTCCTGTATTGCGTGCCGTCCCGCGGAAGCGGCCGGTCGGCTCAGCGCGACTTATATATTCATATTCACGCGATTAGTGTCAATTTATCCACCACGGAAAGGACCACGTGATGCCGTGGCGGGCGTCACTAACCACTATGGGGAAAAAGAACGGCAGTCGTAACGGCAAGGGAGGAGATCGAGGGCCGTCTCGCAATCCTTCCCGGCACCGGCGCGAGCACCCGGCAGACGATTTCGGAACCGCCCCCTCATAACCAAGTGCAAATACATATGTTTTCGGCTAATTCGAGCGCCATGAGCGTTTCGCCATGACGGAACGGCTTGATCCTACAGGGCATTTGGGGAACACATGAACGCAAGGTCGACGAGGAAATCGACGGACAAATTGGGGGGCGAAATGGAAAATCGTGGTGATTACGACCCGAGCAGTCCGACATTTCGCCTGGAGAATTCGCCATTCTATCTGATGGCGCACGCCGATTTCAAATATCATGAGGACATGGACAAGGTGCTGCACAAGCACGGCGTGTCCAAGCCCGTCTATCGCGTCATGACGGTGCTGCGTGAGCGTCAGCCCGCTAGCATCGGCGCGATCGCGGAAGCCGCCCTGACCAAGCGGTCGACGATCAGCCGGATCATCGACCGGATGATCGAACAGGGGCTCGTGACGACCGAGCCCAATCCCGAGGATAACCGCGTCACCGAAGTCACGCTGACGCCCGCGGGCCAGCAGACGCTGCGCAAGCTGACCCCGATCGTCGGACGCCAGTTCACGCGCGCGATGGACGGCATCAGCAACCGCGACCTCGCCCACCTGCTGCGCACGCTTCAGAAGATCAGCGCCAACCTCAGCAAACTGCCAATCGAATAGCGCCGCGTGGGCGGACGATGACATCGTACGGACGCGCCACCCGCAAGCGGCAAGAACCTGTTCCCCGGCGAAAGCCCGGGTCCAGGGCACAGTACTGTCCTGCGTGAACCCCGGCTTTCGCCGGGAATGGTTCCTTGTCGAAAAGGGATAATTCCCGACTTGAGCAGCGGAAGCGCGAAAAACCGCCATTTGCAGGTCGCCAGAGCGGAATGTCGGTCCGGCCTAACGCGCCGGCCCGTCGACGACCACCTTGCCGTCCGCGACGACGTAGCGGACGTCGCGCAGATTCTTGAGCGAATCGAGCGGGTTCGCGCCGACGATCAATATGTCCGCGATCTTGCCCTTTTCGATCGTGCCCAGCTTGTCGCCCATCCGCATGATCTGCGCGCCGACGCGGGTCGCCGATGCAAGGATGTCGGCGTTGCTCATCCCCGCCTGGCTCAGATAATCGAGTTCATGGAAATAGGCGTCGGGATAGCGTTCGTCGTTTTCGAACGGAATGTCGGTCCCGACGCCGATCGGCACGCCGGCGCGATAGGCTTCGGTCACGCGCTTCAGATGGTCCCGCTGGTCGATCACGAAACGGCGCGAATGGGTGTTATAGAAACCGCCGCTCGGAATGCCGGCGGTCGGATAGCCGCCGTTGAGCAGATTGTCGAAGGCGATGATCGTCGGGACGAACGCCGTCCCGTGCTTCTTCATCAGCGGCACCGCATTGTCGCTCATCGCCAGCGGATGTTCGAGCGTGTCGACCCCGGCCTCGATCGCCCAGTCGGTATATTTGCCGAAGCTGTCGATCGCGACCGGCACGCCCAGCGAGTGCGCCTCGTCGATCGCCGCCGCCAGTTCCTCCTTATCGGCCGGCGCGCCGAGCTTGATCCAGTCGGCAAGGTTGCGGATCTGCTCGCGCACCGCGGTGCGCCATTCCCACGGGCCGTTGGCGCCCTTCGACGGCCCGCCCAGTGCTGGCTTCTGCCGCCCGGTCGCCGTCGACGTCACCTCGTCGCCGTGGCCGCCGGTGGTCGCGATGATGCGCCCGCTCCACAGGACGCGCGGCCCGCGGATGATGCCGCGGTCGACCCCTTCCTTGATGCGCAGCGCGACATCGTCGACGGTACCCACGTCGCGTGCCGCGGTGATGCCAGCGTTGATCAGTTGCTCGGCCAGCGCGACGCCGCGGATCGCGGCGCCTGCCGGGCTGTCAGAATATTTGCCGAAATCGTCGCAGCGCTGCTGGGTGAAGTGGATGTGCAGATCGATCAGGCCCGGCATCACGTACAGGCCGGAGGCGTCGATCGTGCGCGCGGCATCGGCCGGCACTGCCACCGACCCGGCGGGTCCCGCGGCGAGAATCCGGTCGCCCTGAGTCACCACCACCGCATTGGAGATCGGCGCGCCGCCGCGTCCGTCGATCAGCGTGCCGCCGGCGATCACGACGATCGGTTCGTGGCTGCGATCAATCGGGGGAATCGGCACGCGCCGCACGTCGTCGGTCGTTTCGGGAATCGGGCGCTCGGCCGCCTGTACAACCGGCGACAAGGCGGCGAGCGATGTCAGCAGGCCGACGCCCAGCGCCGCGTGCTTCCAGCGATCGCCCCCTCGACGACGTGCGATATGATCCGGCATGGCAACCTCCCCTGAAATGTGAATTTACACATGATTTAAAGCGCGATTCTCTTGACGACACAAGAGGGATTTGCTTCGATGCGCGGCGGCCGGATCGGCGGGCGATCGCGGCCGCCGGAGCACGACATGCCGCTGGCGCAACCGCAGGCAGGCCTCGAACAGGCGCTTGGTCAGGCGATGGTGCTTGCCCGCTCGGGGCGTTTCGATGCCGCGGAAGCCGGCCTGCAAGCCATATTGGCCCAGAGCCCCGATCAGCCCGACGCGCTGCAATTGCTGGGGATGGTCGCGCGGCGGCGCGGCGATCACACCGCGGCGACGGCGCTGTTCCGCCGTTCGCTGGCCGCCCGTCCCGGCCAGCCGCACGTGCTCAACAATCTGGGCAGCAGCCTTTCCGATCTCGGACGGCACGCCGAGGCCGCCGCCGCCTATCAGGAAGCGCTGGCTCTTGCGCCCAGCTACGACGACGCGCGGATCAACCTCGCGCTGGCGCGGATCGCGCTCGGCGATCCGGGCGCGGCACGCGACGGGCTCGCTCCGCTCGTCCGCGCGCGCCCCGACCATGCGCGCGCATGGGCCGTGCTCGGTCAGGCGCTGAACGCGCTGAACGACGGAAAGCAGGCCGTCGACGCCTACCGCACCGCGCTGCGCCTGCGCCCCGACCATGCGCCCTGGCAGCACAATCTCGCGGTGGCGCTGCGGCTCGTCGGGCGCCCCGAAGAGGCTTTGCCGCTCTTCGAGGAATGCGCCGCGCAGGCACCCGGCGAAGCGAAAATCCGGTACAACCTCGGGCATTGCCTGCAGGATCTTGGCCGCATCGACGAAGCCGCCGCCGCCTATCGCGCGGCGATCCGCCTGACGCCAGCCGACGCTGCGATGCACGATTCGCTCAGCCGACTGCTCTGGGAGCATCGCCGCGCCGATCGCCATCTCGACAGCTATCGCGAGGCGCTGCGCCGTCATCCCGACGACGCCGGGTTGCTCGCGGGGCTTGCCAACCGCCTGACGCTCGGCGGCGAGCCCAGCGAAGCGGCGGCGCTGCTCGCCCCGGCGGTCGCACGCGGCGTCGGCGGCGCCGACCTGCAACATCGGCTGGGGCAGGCGCTCTGGTCGAGCGGCCGGTCGGAAGAGGCGCTCGCCGCCTTCGACGCCGCGCTGGACGGCGACCCGGAGCATGCAGCCGCCCTGCGTGAATCCGCCCGCTCGCTCCTGATCCTCGACCGGCCGGCGGAGGCGATGCCGCGCATCGCGCGCCGCCTCGATACCGATCCCCGCGATCAGCAGGCACTCGCCCTCCAGGGTATCGCGTGGCGGTTCACCGGCGATGCCCTCGCCGAATGGCTGAACGATGTGGCGCTGATCGGCACACTGGCCCTCAGTCCCGCAGACGGCGACGTCGCCGGTTTCAATCGCCGGCTCGACGAAGCGCTTGGCGCGCTGCACCTCGGGCAGCGGCATCCGCTCGAACAGACGCTGCGCGGCGGGACGCAGACGGCCGATGACCTGTTCGGCCGCGACGTGCCGGAGGTTGCGGCGGTCCGGGCGCTGATCGAGGAAGGCGTCCGCCGCTATATCGCCGCGCTGCCCGACGATGCCGCTCACCCCTTCCTCAACCGCAAGGCATCCCGCTTCGCCTTTTCGGGCTCCTGGTCGGTGCGGCTGCACGACGGCGGCCACCACACCAACCATATCCACCCCGAAGGCTGGATCAGCGCGGTCTATTATGTCGCCCTCCCCGCGGCGGTCGCCGAAGGCGAACAGGGGTGGCTCAAGTTCGGCGAAACCGGCCTGCGCCTCGGCGCCCGCGAACGGATCGTCCGCACGGTGCGTCCGGAACCGGGGCGCCTCGTCCTGTTCCCGTCCTATTTCTACCACGGCACCATCCCCTTCGCCGACGAGGGGCACCGCACGACGATCGCGTTCGACGTCGTGCCGGCGGACTAGGGGATCATCAATTTACTTGCATATGCAAGTTTTTCGACGCACAATCCGGCTCGGGAGAAAAGATCATGACTGCAAACATTATCCAGCAATTCGCCGCGGGCGTCGCATCGGGCGCGATCCGCACCATCGACCTGACCCAGACGCTGTCGCCCGAGACGCCGACGCTCGTCCTGCCGCCCGAATTCGGCCAGTGCGCCGCCTTCAGCCAGGAAGAGATTTCGCGCTACGACGAGCGCGGAGTCGCCTGGTACTGGAACAATTTTACGGTCAGCGAGCACACCGGCACCCATTTCGACGCGCCGATCCACTGGATCACGGGCAAGGACCTGCCCAACAATTCGGTCGACACGGTGGCGCCCGCCGATTTCATCGCGCCCGCCGTCGTCATCGACATCTCGCAGAAGGCGGCGGCCGATCCCGACTATCTGCTGACGGTCGAGGATATAAAGGCATGGGAAGCGACGCACGGCCGCATCCCGCCGCGCAGCTGGGTCATGCTGCGCACCGACTGGTCGAAGCGCGACGTCGACGCCTATACCAACCGGCGCGAGGACGGGGCGCACACACCGGGGCCGTCGGCGGAGGCGGTGCGTTTCCTGGTCGACGAACGCGACGCACACGGGCTGGGCGTCGAGACGATCGGCACCGACGCGGGGCAGGCGCATCTGCTCGATCCGGCCTATCCGGCGCACACGCTGTTCCACGCGGCGGGCCGCTATGGGCTCCAGTGTCTCGAGAATCTGGACCTGCTGCCGCCGACGGGCAGCGTGGTCGTCGCCGCGCCGCTCAAGATCAAGGGCGGTTCGGGCAGCCCGCTGCGCGTGCTCGCGCTCGTCGCGGACTGACGCGGCAATGGCGGAACGTTCCTTCAAGGCGGAGGTCGAGCAGCTCAAGCTCGGCGACGGCGAGTCCTTCCACGGCGAAGGCATCCTCGCGGTCACCAAGGCGCTGCTCCAGGCGGGCGTCGCCTATGTCGGCGGCTACCAGGGATCGCCGATCAGCCACCTGATGGACGTGTTTTCCGACGCCAGCGACCTGATGGCCGGGCTCGGCGTGCATTTCGAAAGCTCGGCCAGCGAGGCGACCGCCGCGGCGATGCTCGCCGCGTCGGTCAACTATCCGCTGCGCGGCGCAGTCGCGTGGAAATCGGTGGTCGGCACCAACGTCGCGTCGGACGCGCTGTCGAACGTCGCCTCGGGAGGCGTCACCGGGGGGGCGTTGATCATCCTTGGCGAGGATTATGGCGAAGGCTCCTCGATCATGCAGGAGCGCACCCACGCCTTCGCGATGAAATCGCAGATGTGGCTGCTCGACCCGCGGCCCAGCCTGCCGCTGATCGTCGACATGGTCGAAAAGGGGTTCGAGCTGTCCGAAGCGTCGAACACCCCGGTCATGCTCGAACTCAGGGTGCGGGCCTGCCATGTCACGGGCAGCTTCACGGCGCGCGACAACCGGCGGCCGCCGCTGACCG
Organism: Sphingopyxis sp. MG; assembly: GCF_002953155.1. Classification (NCBI taxonomy): domain Bacteria; kingdom Pseudomonadati; phylum Pseudomonadota; class Alphaproteobacteria; order Sphingomonadales; family Sphingopyxidaceae; genus Sphingopyxis; species Sphingopyxis sp. MG. The sequence goes on along the minus strand of NZ_CP026381.1, from coordinate 94,871 downwards.
TCGCCGAAGCCGCGGCGGCACCGACGCGCGACACCAACCGCATCGTCCTGCCGCCCGCCAATTTCCTGCACGAGGTCGAGAAGATCGAGAAGCGCTGGCCCGCCGGCATCGATTTCGTCAGGCAGCACAGGCTGAACGAGCATTTCGGCACCGAGCGCGACGAGATCGGCATCATCGTCCAGGGCGGGCTGTTCAATTCGCTCAACCGCGCGCTCGAACTGCTCGACCTGTCCGACGCCTTCGGCAATGCGGCGCTGCCCGTCTATGTGCTCAACGTCACCTATCCGCTGATCCCCGACGAAGTGCAGGCCTTCTGCGCCGGCAAGCGCGCGGTGCTGGTGGTCGAGGAAGGCCAGCCCGAATTCATCGAGCACGAACTCAACACGCTCGTTCGCCGCGCCGACCTGCAGACGCGCATCGTCGGCAAGGATGTGCTGCCGCGCGCGGGCGAATATACGGCCGCGGTCATCAAGGACGGCATCGCCCGCTTCCTGCGCGCCCACGCCCCCGACCGCGCACCGGCCGAGGAGCCTGCCCAGCCGTCCGCGCTGCCGCCGGGCGCAGTGCCGCAGCGGCCCGCGGGCTTCTGCACCGGCTGTCCTGAGCGGCCGATCTTCTCGGCGATGAAGCTGGTCCAGAAAGAGGTTGGGGAACTGCACGTCTCCGCCGACATCGGCTGCCACCTCTTCTCGATCCTGCCGCCCTTTCACATCGGCAACACGACGATGGGCTATGGCCTCGGCACCGCGGGCGCCTCCGCGTTCAAGCCCGAGGGCAAGCGCGCGGTCGCGATCATGGGCGACGGCGGCTTCTGGCACAACGGCCTGACGTCGGGCATCGGCAACGCGGTCTTCAACCAGGACGACAATCTGACGATCATCGTCGACAACGGCTATTCGGCCGCGACCGGCGGACAGGACATCCCCTCGTCGCGCGCACGGCCGCCGCACCGCCAGACCAACAACCCGATCGAGCGCGCGGTGCGCGGCGTCGGCATCGGCTGGGCGCAGACGCGGACGCGCACCTATGACGTGGCGGGGATGCGCGATGCGATCCGCGACGCGCTGACCTCGCCCGAAAAGGGCCCGAAGGTGCTCGTCGCCCAGTCCGAATGCCAGCTTAACCGCCAGCGGCGCATCAAGCCCCAGATGGCGAAGGCTCTGCGCGCCGGCGAGCGGGTGGTGCGCGAACGCTTCGGGGTCGACCCCGACACCTGCACCGGCGACCACAGCTGCATCCGCCTGTCGGGCTGTCCGTCGCTGACGATCCGGACGAACCCCGATCCGCTGCGCCAGGACCCGATTGCGCATGTCGAGAACAGCTGCGTCGGATGCGGGGTGTGCGGAGAGGTCAGCCACGCGGCCGTCCTCTGCCCGTCCTTCTACAAGGCGCGGATCATCGCCAATCCCGATCGGCGCGATCGGCTGCGCCATCGGCTGCGCGGCTGGGTGATCGGCGCGCTCCAGCGGCGATCGGCGCGCCGGCTGGCCGCGAGGGCTTTCTGATGGCCGGGCGCGAACGCATCACCATCGCCGCCCTCGGGCTCGGCGGGCAAGGCGGCGGCGTCCTCGCCGACTGGATCGTCCAGCTCGGCGAGGCGAACAATTATGTCGCGCAGGGCACTTCGGTCCCCGGCGTCGCGCAGCGCACCGGCGCCACCGTCTATTATATCGAGATGTTCCCGGCCGGCTGCGCCAGCGCACCACCCGTGCTCGCACTCATGCCGGTGCCCGGCGACGTCGATGTCGTCCTCGCGTCGGAACTGATGGAGGCCGGCCGCGCGATCCTGCGCGGCTTCGTGTCGAAGGACACGCTGCTGATCGGCTCGACCCACCGCGTCTACGCGATCGACGAGAAATCGGCGATGGGCGACGGCCGCGCCAGCGGCGAGCGCATCCTGGCCGCCGCGCAGGAGCGGGCCCGCCGCTTCATCGGCTTCGACATGGACGATGCCGCCGCGCGCACGGGCAGCGTCATCAGTTCGATCATGTTCGGCGCGCTCGCGGGCAGCGGCGTCCTGCCCTTTCCCCGCGCGGCCTTCGAGGATGCGATCCGCGCGGGCGGCAAGGCGATCGAAACCAATCTGCAAGGCTTCGCGGCCGGCTTCGACGCCGCGCAGGGCAAGGGCGGAACGCCGCAGGAAACGCCGCGCGCCACTGCGCCGACCACCGCGGCCGGGCGCGCGCTGCTGGCGCGCATCGAAGCGAATCTGCCGCGCGAGGCGCATGATTTCGCGGTCGAGGGCGTGAAACGGCTGATGGACTATCAGGACGCGGCCTATGCTGCCCTCTACCTCGACCGGCTCGAAGCGCTCGGGACCGATCCCGCGCTGCTGACCGAAGCCGCGCGTCACCTGGCGCTGTGGATGTCCTATGAGGACACGATCCGCGTCGCGGCCCTGAAGGTCCGGGCGAGCCGCTTCGCCCGCGTCCGCGCCGAGGTGAAGGCGAAGGACGACCAGATCGTCGAGCTCACCGAATATATGCATCCGCGGCTTGAAGAGGTCTGCGAGACGCTGCCCGCGCCGATCGGGCGCCGCATTCTTGCCAGTCCCTGGCTGACGCGGCGGCTGAAGCCGCTGTTCGCGAAGGGTCGCCATGTCGAGACGACCAGCTTGCGCTGGTTCCTGATGCTGTCGCTGCTCGCCGGCTGGCGGCGCTGGCGGCGCGGCACGCTGCGCTACCGGATCGAGCAGGAGCGGATCGAGGCATGGCTGGCGCTCGCCCGCGCCGCCGCGCCCGATGTCGCGGTCGAGATCGTGAAATGCCAGCGGCTGATCAAGGGCTATGGCGACACGTTCGAGCGCGGCCTCGGCAATTACGAGCGGATCGTCGAGCGGTATCGCAAGGGCAACCTCGCCGCCGCGGACATCGCCCGCCTGCGCGAGGCGGCGCTGGCGGACGAGGAAGGCCAGGCACTCGACCAAGCCCTGGCCTCCTGATCGCTGGCGCGAAGCAGACTCTGTCCCGCTTGGCTCGCATCAAGGGCTGATATGCCGCATCTACCGGAATGGGACGACCCTAACGTTTCGCCGCGATCCAGGCGTCGACCTTCGCCTCCAGCATCGTCATCGGCAGTTGCCCCTGCGCGAGGATCAGGTCGTGAAAGGCGCGGATGTCGAAGCGGTCGCCCAGCGCCTGTTCGGCGCGGCGGCGCAGCTCGACGATCTTGAGTTCGCCGACCTTGTAGGCGACCGCGCCCCCCGGCGCACCGATATAGCGCGCGAGTTCGGTGTCGATGTTGATGTCGGCCAGCGCCGTATTCTCGGCAAAGCACTGTCGCGCCCGGTCATAGCTCCAGCCCATCACGTGGATGCCGGTATCGACGACCATGCGGCACGCGCGCCACATCTCGGTCGAGAGGCTGCCAAAGGTCTCATAGGCATCGCGATAGACGCCCATCTCGTGCCCAAGCCGTTCGGCATAGAGCGCCCATCCCTCGCGGAAGGCCAGCAGATCGCGGGCGCGGCGGAAGCCGGGGAGCGCCTTGTTCTCGTTGTTGAGCGCGCCGTGCGTGTGGTGCCCCGGCGCTGCCTCGTGCAGGCTGAGCGCCGGGACCTCGTACAGCGGCCGCTGGTCGAGATGCGAGGTGTTGACGACGAAGGTCCCGGCAAAGCCCTTTTCGAAATCGCCGCCGCCGCCGCCGCGCGCGGTCGTATAGCCTTCTTCCAGCTCGCGCGGCACCGGCACGATCGTGAAGGGCTGGCGCGGCAGAACCGAAAAATAGCGCGGCAGCACGCCGTCGATGCGCTTGGCCGCCGCAGCATATTTCTCGATCAGGCCTTCGCGGCTCGTCGCATAGAAGCGCGGGTCGGTGCGCAGGAAGCGCAGCCAGTCGGCGAAGCTCCCCTCGAAGCCGGTCGAGGCGATGACCTTGTCCATCTCGGCGCGGATCCGGCGTACCTCCGCCAGCCCCATTTCGTGGATCTGCTCGGCGGTCAGGTCGGTCGTCGTATAATAGCGCAGCAGGAAGTCGTAATAGGCCCGCCCGCCCGGCACGGCCGCGATACCCAGTTCCTTGCGCGCCTTCGCGCGATAGGGGCCGTCGATATAGGCTAGCGCCTCGCGCTGCGCCGGCCGGATGTCCGTTTCGATCAATCGCTGCGCCTCGGCCGCGATCGCCGGATAGGGCTTGAGCGGCTCCAGCATCGGGTCCTCGGCCACGGGCTGCGCGATCTGGTTGCGCAGGATCGCCACCCCCACGTCGATCACGACCGCGGGGTGCGTCCAGCCCGACGCCACCCCGCGCGCGAGGTTGGCGCGCTGCTCGGCGAAATAGCGCGGAATGCCGCGCATCCGCTCCACCCACGCGCGCGCATCGGCTTCGCTGCGCAGGGTCAGGCCGCGCGCGAGCGAATAGGGCGTGTTGTAGAAGCCTTCATGCGCGACGAAGGCGAAGCGCCGTTCGTCGAAGTCTATCCCTTCGACCCGCCAGGCGATGAGCTGGCGCAGATAGGCACGATCGACGCGCGTTTCGTCGGTCAGCGCCGCATCGTCGAGCGCATCGAGCGCTGCGGCAATCCGCTGGAGCTCGGCCTTGCGCCCCGCCATGCCCGCCGGCGTCTCGTCGGGCCAGCCGACCCGCGCCCGCGACGGATCGGAGCGCCCCGCCTCCATCGGATAGTCTTCCGCGAAATGCTCGTAACGATCGATCAGGTCGGGCAGGTCGGGTGTCGCGGCCCCGCCCAGCAGCAGGGCTCCTCCGCACAGCGCTACGACGCGGCACCAGCGCCGGATCGGGGTGGGGATTGCAGGAGCCATGGCGAATTCCTTTCAGGGGAACGGCGCCGCACCGGGACGCGGCGGATTGAAACCGAAGAGCTTTGAGCTAAAGCGGCGGTCATGGACGTCTTTCAGTCGGGGAACCCCGGCGACACCGCCTTTCGGGTCGATCGATACCCCTTCTATCTGCTCAACCGGCTGGTCAGCCGGTACAACAGCATCATCGATGCGCGGCTGCGCGCGATCGGCCTCGATATTCCAGGCTGGCGCGTCCTGATGATCCTCGGCGAGGAATCGCCGCGCGGCGCGCGCGAGATCGCGCAGGCGGCGGTCATCAACCTGTCGACGATGACACGGATCATCCAGCGGATGACCGCGGCCGGACTGGTGACCGCCACGCCGAGCCGCGAGGACGCCCGCGTGACGCTGGTCGCGCTCGCCCCGGGTGGCGAAGCGCGGCTGGCCGAGGCGCGGCTGGCGACCGCACCCATCTATGCCCATCTGATCGCGGGGCTGAAGGCCGAGGAATTCGAGCAGTTGATCGCGCTGCTCGGCCGGCTTCACGACAATCTGGAACCGCTGGCGCCCTAGGGGCGGGCGCAGTTCAAGCGAGGCGGAAATGGCGACTTTGCCGGTGCCGGAGTTCAGCATTCCGATGGCGCCGCTGTTTGCGGGCCAGAGCTGAACGTCGATCGACCCCGGATCGCCCATGCCTCAGTTCGACAGATAGGCCATCGACATCAGCAGCTTCGGCAGCCACGCCGCGCCGGCATGGAAGCGCACCGGCGCCGGCGCGCGCGGCTGCACCGAAAGCGCCGTGCGATCGCCCGTCGCCAGCATGGCAGCCACCTCCGCCCCCAGCACGCTGTTGGTCGCGATCCCGCGGCCGTTGCAGGCCTGAATGGCGATCGCCCCCTCGCCGAGATCATAGACCTCGGGAAGGAAGGAGGTGTTCACCCACGCCAGGCCGCGCCACAGGAAATCGATCTGCGGATCGGGCATCGCCGCGAAATGCTGCGCCAGCCGCCGCCGGGCCTCGCGATAGAGCGCGGCATCGCTGCGGATCAGGAAGGACGCGGGAAAGGCCGAGACCAGATGCCCCTGCCCGTCGAGCCGCGCGGTGAACAGATAGGGGACCTTGTCGGTGAAGGCGCCCCCTTCGGTCAGGATCGCCCGACGCTGCGCTTCGTCGAGCGGCGCGCTCGCGAACTGGAAGACGTGCAGCGGCAGGGTCGTCCGCCGCATCGCCGGGTGCAGCGCACCGTTGCCGCCGTTGGCAGCCAGAACGACGCGGTCCGCGCGCACCGTCCCGCCGGGCGTGCGGCAAAGCCAGCCGTCCGTCGTCCGCTCGAGCGCGGCGACCGGGCTGTTCGCGAACAGGCGCGCGCCTTCGCGCTCGGCCGCGCGGGCAAGGCCGCGGACATAGCCGAGCGGGTTGAGGCTGCCGCCGTCGCCGAAGCGTAGCGCGCCGCAATAGCGGTCGGTGCCGAACAGCCGCCGGACCTCTGCGCCCTCGACGAAATCGACGGCATAGCCGCGCGACCGCCACTGGTCGGCGGAGCGGCGCTGATTGTCGGCGAGCGCCTCGGTGTGCGCGGGCGTGTAGAAGCCGTCCGGGCGCGCATCGCAATCGATCGCGTGCCGCGCGATAAGGTCGAAGACGAAGCGGCCCGAGGCGCCGATCATCCGGTTCAGCCGTTCGCCGTCCTCCGCGCCGAACGCCTGTCGCGCCGAATCGGGCGAATGGCGGATATAGTCGGGTGCGACGAGTCCGCCGCTCTGCCCGGTCGCGCCGTCGCCCGGCTGGCCCGCCTCGACCAGCACGACCGGGACACCCTTTTCGGCCAGATGGAGCGCCGTCGCGGTTCCGGCGATGCCGCCGCCGACGACCAGCACGTCGCTCTCGACATGGCCCGACAACGGCGCCAGCGCGGGCCCCGGGGCGGCGGTCGCCGTCCACAGCGGGCTCGTGACACTATCCTTGCGAGCGGCGCGGGAGATCGATCGATGCTGCATCATCGCTCCGTCGAAGCGACGAAGAGGGTGCCCATCGCGACGAGCGGGAGAGACCCCGTCGCGACGCCCACAACTCGGGACACTGTCATAACTGCGAACTTTCCTGCTCGCCCGTTTGCCGGGCGCTCTATCTTGCTATGGTTCAGATCGTGGCTGGAACGCCCTGCTCCGACCGCCCCGTCCGCCGCGCGATGGCAACGAAGAGCAGCACGAAACAAAGCGCCACGGGTGTGTTCATGATCATCGGCAACGACATCTCGTTGTTGCCGACGATCGAAACGGCGATGAAGATCGCGGTGCCTTCCTGTCGCATCAGATGCTCGATCCCGATCGCGACATTCTCGCGCCGCGAGAAGCCGGCGAAGCGGACGATGGTCATCACGACGACGACCATGGTCAGGTTGAGCGCGACCGTGATCCAGAACAGCGCCCCCAGATTCTCGCGCAGCACCGGAACCTGGTCGTAGAGTATCACGCCGAAGGAGCTGAACAGGACGATCGTCGCTGCATTCTTCAGGTAGCGCTTGAACCAGATCGCGAAATCGGGCCGCCACGCGCGGATCGCGAAGCCCACCGTCGCGGGCAGCACCGTGATCGAGAAGATGTCCCAGAAGAAGGAGGCGAGCGGCACCTGCACGTCCGCCTCCAGCCCCATGAAATGGAGCAGCGCGAAATGCGCGTAGAAGGGGACCACGAAGATATAGATCATGCTGAGGATCAGCGTCATCGACATCGACAGCGCCAGATCGCCCTTCGCCATGTCGGTGAACAGGTTCGACAACATGCCGCCGGGGGTCGTCGCGAGCAGGACGAAGCCGACCGCGAGCGCCGCGGTGGGCACCACCGTCAGCGCGAGCGTGAGCCCGATCAGCGGCGGCACGACCAGCATCGAGCAGACGCCGAAGATCAGCGCGCGCTTGTTCCGGAATACCTGCCGAAAATCGTCGGCGGTCAGCGACAGGCCCATCGACACCATGATCGCTACCAGCGATCCCGGGAGCAGCCAGTTGCCCAGCAAGGACATCAGATCGTCATAGGTCATGGGCGGGCGTCCTCAGGCGGTTTCAATCGTCAGGGTGCAGGCGCCGTTGCGCCGGATGGCGCGGCAGTCGGCCTGCGCCTTGGCCAGATCCTCGTCGAGGATGCGGGCACAGACATTCGCCTGGATCCACCCGAAGGGCATCAGCAGGCGCCCGCCGCCGCCATAGAAGAGGCCGATGTCGTAGAAGGGTCCCGGCGGCAGCCCCTTGGTGCTGCCCGCGGCGAGATAGGCGAGGACGATGTCGCCCGCCTCGGGATAGGAGGTCGCGTTCTCGGCCGGGATGGCGGGCTGCGCCATCCCGGCCGGCAGCGTGCTGGCCGGCATCGGGACGGAGATCTCGGGGCCGGTCCAGATCGCATGCATGGCTTCGAACGCCGCGCGGCGTTCGGCGAGGTCCCACAGGAAGGCCGCCGATTCGGGCGCCGCATCCTCGATCAGGCGGCAGCGCGCGGACAGGCCGGACTGCGGTTCGGTCAGTCGGATAATACGCATGGCGCTCCCTATTTCCCGTCCACCATCGCCAGATACTCCTGCTTCTGGAGCGCGATGGGCACATTGCCGTTGAGCCAGAGATAATCGTGGAAGCGCTTGAGGTCGAAATCCTTGCCCTCGCGCACCCGCGCCTCGGCCAGGAATTCCGCCGTCTGCATCTTGCCGATCTGATAGCTGATCGCCTGTCCCGGCGCGGCGGCGAAGAAGACCGCTTCCTCTTCCGCCGTGGCGCGGTCCATCGGCACCATCTTTTCCAGATAGTCCGCCGCCTCGGCGATGCTGAAGTCGCCAAGCGCCAGCTTCACGTCGACCTCGACCCGCAGCGCGCGCAGCCGGGCGAAATTGTAGATGATCTCGCGCGTCCGGGGCGCGCCGGCCCATAGGCCCGCCTGAAGCATCATCTCCTCGGCATAGAAGCCCGTCCCCTCGTTCGCGCCGCTGTCGTAATAGTGGCGGCGCAGCGGGTTCGGATGCTTCCAGCCCAGGCTGAGCTGGAAGAAATGGCCGGGCACGCCTTCGTGCACGATGATCGGGCGCGGATCGCGGGTGATCGACAGGTTGAAATAGCCGAGCCCGGGCGACGGTTCGGGAAGATAGACGGTCGCATTCTGTCCGACACGCGTCCGGCTCGTCAGGTCGAAGGTCCGCCCCAGCCAGCCGATCGGCGCCAGATAGGCCGGAAAGGGTTGGGCGTTATAATGGCCCACCCATTCGGGCACGGTCAGCAGCTTGCGGTCGCGCAGAAAGGCCCGGACCTTGCGTTCGTCGGCGTCGAGCTTCGCCGTCACCGCGTCGATCGATGCGCCGATCGGCAGTTCGGGCAGCCCCGCGTTGCGGTTGCGCTCGAGTTCCTCGAACAATACCGAGCGCGCCCATTCCTGCCGCCCCATCACCTGCAGTTCCTCGGGCGAATAGGGATAGAGGGCAACGCTGCCGAGGAAATAGCGATAGCTGTCGCGGCCGACCGCGGTCGCATCGGACAAGCCGGCGCGCCGGGCGTTCAGGAAGGCTTCGAAATCGGCGAAGGCCGCGATCGCCTTGTCGGCCGCGGTGCGGAGCTGCCGGCGCTGGCCCGGCGTCGCGTGCGGATCGATGCCGGCGACCATGCCGTTCAGGCTGGACGGGACCTGCGCGACCTGCGCGAGCGCGGCGTCGACGAACGGCCCGCGCATGTCGGTGAGATTGGTCTTGCCCGCAGCAAGAGTCGCCGGCGCGTGGCCGAGCAGCCGGATGACGTCGTCGATCCGCGCCCGTTCGAGCGGCGGCGGCGGCAACAGCAGTTCGAAGATCGGGTTCAGCGCCTGCGCAACATAGAAATGCGGCTGGCGCCGCCACGCGGCGACATGGTCGAGTTCCCAGCGCACGCGCGCCAGCGCCGATCCGACCAGCCGGTAATCGACCGTCTCGCCGACCGACTGCGGCGCCTGCGCGAGCGCCTTCCACCGCGTTTCGAACGCCGCGAGCTGCCGCTTCTGGGCGTCGACGGCGGCGGGCGACCAGTCGGGCGTCCATTTTTCGGGGCGCACGATCCGCGGAATGTCGTCGCTCGTCGCCGGCTGGGTCGTGGCGCGCCACGCCCAGAAGTCGGCGCCCAGCGCCTGCACCTCGGCCTGCGCCGCGGCGCCCGTTGCCGACAGCAGCGCCGCGCCGCCGATCATCAGGGAAATCGCACGCCGCAGCATGTCACTCCCTGTTCTTCACATTGCGGTCGAAGAAATCGACCATCTTCTTGAAGGCGAAACGCGCCTGCGGCAGGTTGTCGCTGGCCCAGGCATGGTTGGCGCCGGGCAGGGTGACGAGTTCGAACATCTGCTCGCGCTGGATCATCCCCTCGATCAGCGCGATCGTGTCGGAATAGAGCACGACCGGGTCGCGCGTTCCGTGGATGATCATCAGCCGGTCCTTGATGCCCTTGGCCTGATAGAGCGCCGATTGCGCTTCGTAGCGGGCCGGCATGTCGGCGCCGTCGGGCGGCCCCATGATCCACATCTGCGACGGATAGGCGTGCCAGACGTTCGTCGCGGGCGCCCCGGCGATGCCGGCGGCATAGACGCCGGGCTTCTTCGCCAGCGACATGATCGTCATCAGCCCGCCATAGCTCGACCCCCAGATGCCGATCCGCCTGGGATCGGCATAGCCCTTCTCGACCAGATAGCGGACGCCGCTTTCCAGGTCGTTGATGTCGGTCTCGCCATAGCTTTGATATTGCGTCTGGTTGTGGTCGCGTCCCTGCCCCCACGATCCGCGGATATTGACGTTGAGGACGATATAGCCTTGCGCGACGAAATATTGGTCGAGACCCCAGGTCGGGTGCGCGCGGCGGCCGCCCCACTGGTTGCGCACCGCATCCGAATAGACCGAGCCGACGATCACCGGATAGCGTTTCGCGGGGTCGTAGTTGGCGGGCAGGCTCAGCCGCGCGACAAGGTTGGTGCCGTCGACATGGCTCGGAAACTCGACATAGCCGATGTTCGCCCAGGTCTGGGTATAGAATTCGGGTTGCGGCGACTTGGTGACCTGCACCGCTTTGCCCGGCTTCGCCGTGTCGATCAGGAAAAGCTCGGGCGGCGTGGTGTCGTTGCTGTACCAGTCGGCGATATGGCGGAAATCGGGTGAATAGACCGGCTGGTGCGTTCCGGCCGCGGCGCCGCTCAACCGCTCGATCGCACCGCCCGCGACCGGCACGCGATAGAGCTGGCGGTCGGGGATGTAGGATTCGTTCGCGGTGAAATAGAGCTGGCCGCGCTTGCCGTCGACCGCGAAGGATTCGATCTCCCACCGGCCGCTCGTGATCTGGCGCGGCGCTTCGCCCGCGGCGCGCTGGTGATAGAGGTGCAGCCAGCCGTCACGGTCGGTCAGGATGATCAGCCCGTCGTCGCGCGGCGCCCATGCGACCTTCCAGTCGGGACGCAGATGCTTCGCCTCGCGCAGCTGATAGAAGGTTTCGCGCGTCCCGCTCGCGACGTCGAAGACATAGATGCTGTGTTCCTTCGCCTCCATGTCGGAGCCGCTGACGAACAGGCGCTTGCCGTCGTTCGACACGCCATAGTCCCAGATATGATCCTTGGCGTTCGGGCGGTCGAAAAAGCGCACGTCGCCCGACGCGAGGGTGACGACGCCGACCGTGGCCTTCGTTGTCTCGTCGCCCGGAAAGGCCCGGATGACGCGATTGTTCTGCAAGCCGCCCTTGGCGTAATAATAGATGTCGCGCTCGGGCATGGCGCGGTCGTCGGATTGCTCGAAGGCGATCGCCTTGCCGTCGGCCGACCACTGGAAATCGCCGATATAGACCTTGGGATCGTCGTCCCCCGCGACGCGGCGCGCGGCATTGCCGCCCTTCGCCGCGACGTCGCGGACCCAGAGCACGCCGCCCAGCGTCACGCGATTGCGCGTATCGACGGGGTTGCCCGAAATGAAGGCCAGCCGCGTGCCGTCGGGCGACACGGCAAGCTTGCGAACCGCTTGCTTGTCGGTTTCGACCGGCGTGACCGTGCCGTTCGCCTCGCGGATATGAAGCTGTCCGCCCAGCGTGAACGCCACCCGCCCCCGGTCGAGCGCGACCGCCTGCGCGATCCCTTTCTGCTCGGCCTCGGGCTTGCTGTCGCGGCCCAGGAAGGTGAGCCGCGTCTTCTTCCCCGTCCGGACCGAATAGGACCAGATGTCGCGGAAGCTATAACCTTCGTCGTTCCACAGGAACAACACCGTGTCACCGTCCGCCGCCCAGCTATAGCCTTCGGGCGTCGTTCCGATCAGGCTCTTGGTGCGATAGAGTTCGTCGATCGACAGCGACGTCCCCGCCACCTTCGCGCCGCCGTGGACGGGGGCATGCGGTGCGGGACGATCCTGCGCGCTTGCCGCCGTCGAGGAAAGAGCCAACGCCAGCGCAACGCCGACCGACCGGAACAGACCCATCTCGTTCATCTATCGCAACCCCAGCTTGAACGCACTTCGCACGGCGGCCCGGCCGCGACGGAATGATGCCGCCGCGGCCGGTGCCTTTCCACTCAGAAGTTCGCCCGGAACCCGATCGTGAACCGGCGACCGATGGCGTCGTAGGTTTCACGCTCGTAGAGGTAGTAGGGCGGATCACGGTCGAACAGATTGTCGACCGCCGCGAAGAAGCTGAAATTGTCCATCACGTCATAGTTGGCGCTGAGGTCGAAGTAATGGACGTCGCCGGTTTCGGGCACGGCGAGCAAGGGAATCGCCGCGCCCGAAGCCTTTGCTCCCGCGATTCGACCATCCTTCGCGGAACCGATGAAGCGGTGGCGGAGCGAAAGCTGCAGCTTGTCGACTTCCCAGGTCAGGCGCTGCGTGAAGCGCCACTTGGGGTTGGCCGTCGAACAGCTGCCGCCGCCGATGAAGCCGGCACAATTGACCGGGTTCGCAATCGGGCTGCCCTGCGTGATCGAATCGATCAGATAGGTGCCCGCCAGATAGTAGCTGAGGCTACCCGAACCCAGGCTGTGCCGGTAGTCGATACGATAGTCGATGCCCGACGCCTTCATGTTGGCGATGTTCGCGTTGAGCAGCGCAACGTCATAGAGCTGACCGTCGGGGGTCCGCTTGCTGAGCGGCTGACAGAAGATGTTGCTCATCGACATGTTGGCATTGCACGCGTTGATCACCGACTGCAGGCCGCCGCCGAACGATCCGATCGCGTCCTTGATGCGGATATTGTAATAATCCACCGTCAACTGAAGGTTCGGGACGAAGTCGGGACGAACCACCGCGCCGACCGACCAAGTGTCCGAGGTTTCTTCCTGAAGGTTCGGATTGCCGCCGGTGATCGCGCGGATCTGCTGGTTTTCCTGCTGGAACACGTCGATGACGGCCCCCGGAACGCCCAGCGAGTTGACGCAGAAGTCGCGCTCCGCCGCCGTGCGCTCGGGCGTCGCGTTGCAGAAGTCGACCGCCTGCGGCGCCGTGTTCGTCGCACCCGAATAGAGTTCGACGACGTTCGGCGCACGCACCGCGCGCTGATAGAGGCCGCGCAGCTTCAGGCCGCGGAACGGCGAATATTCACCGCCCAGCTTGTACGACCAGACCCCGCCCGCGGTCGAATAGTCGGAGTAGCGCAGGCCGCCCTCGAACGCGAGCAGCTGGATCCCCGGCATGTCGGCGAGGATCGGCACATAGAGCTCGCCATAGAGTTCGGAGACGTCGAACGATCCCGCGGTCGGGCTGAGCCCCGCCGCACGCGACAGCGCCTTGCCCTGCACATAGAGCTGATCGGGATCGAAGGCGGAGCTTTCCTTGCGATATTCCGCGCCCAGCGCGATGCCGACGTCGCCGGCGGGCAGCGAGAAGAGCGACCCCGTCACGCTCGCGCCGGCCTGCTTCTGCCGGATCGTCGTGATGTTGGTGAGGTCGGTGTAGATATAGTTCATCATCTCCGGCGTCAGCGAATTGAGGCCGAAGGGATTGAGAACGACGCACTTCGGATCGGCGACCGCGCACTTGTAGGGATCGGTCGGATCGGTCAGGAAGCCGTTGGCGAAATTGTCGATGAGCACGCCGCCGCCCTGGACGTCGGTCACCTTGGTCTCGCCCTGGTTGTAGAAGACCTCCCACTTCAGCCGGTCGGTCAGATTGCCGCGCAGGCCGACGACGAAGCGATAGAAATCGCGCGTCTGGTCGCTGGTGCGCGACCCGCCATCGAGCAGACGCCGGTTGATGTTCACGGGAACCAGATTATCCCCGTCGGCATCCATGTTGGCGCTCAGGAAATCGCGCAGAGTCGGCGCGAGATAGGGATTGCGCAGGTCGAGCTGGAACCCGGGGATGAAGCCCGAGCTGCTCATCGGCACGGCGCCCAGCGTCGAGTTGATCTTGCTGTGGACGTACGACCCTTCCCAGAAGGCCGTGACATCGTCGGTCACGTCGTAATGACCGATGACCGACCCCTGCCAGCGCTGCATCGGCATCTGCAGATTGGTATAGGGACGGTCGTTGAACCCGTCGCTCGCGCGATAGGCGCGCCATCCCTCGGGCGCGAAGAAGATGCCCGCGGTGCCGATGGTGTTGCCATAGGGATCGGTGAGGCCGACCAGCTGCGGGCTGAAAATCGTGCCCTGCGGCGTCACGCCGTTGCCCGACGGGATCAGCACCGGCTTTCCGTCGACGATGGCGTCGGCCAGATAGACGACCGCATGATCGCGGGCCGCGCCCTTGACCATCGCACGATCGTAATAGCTGCCGTGGAAGACGATATTGCCGCGGCCGTCGGCGAAATTGCCGCCGACGGTCAGGTCGACGTTGTAGCGCTGCGCGTCACCCTCGTCGCTGATGCCGTAGGAGCCGCCGATCTCGAGTCCCTCGAAATCGTCCTTGGTGACGAAGTTGACGACGCCCGCCATCGCGTCCGAACCGTACACGGCCGAAGCGCCGCCGGTGACGACCTCGACCCGCGACACCAGCGAGGGCGGGATCATGTTGAGGTCGACGACGCCGTCCTGCGACGCGCCGACGATGCGGCGGCCGTTCTGGAGGACCAGCGTGCGCACGGCGCCGAGGTTGCGAAGGTTGACCGTCGCCGACCCGTTGCCGGAGTTGGACTGCGCGCCCGACCCCGAGACGGCCTGCGGCAGCGCGTTGAGGAGCTGCTCGCTCTCGACCGTCGCCGCCAGCTTGATCTCGCTCTCGCCGACCACGTTGACCGGGCTGTTCGAATCGACGTCGGGGCGCGGAATGCGCGACCCGGTGACGACGATGCCCGCGCTGTCGTCGGCGATGCCGTCATTTTCGGAAACCGGGGTCTGGGCCATGGCCGTCCCCATTACCGCCATCGACAGGAAGAGCGCCGATCCGCCCCGCAATCCCGCCCGAATGCCTGCAACCCGCTTCATATCCATGCTCCTAAACTCCCCGAACTGGAAACCCGTCTGTGACTTCCACGGTCGCCGGCATTGATTACCGCCATTCCCGTGAACAGTTGCGTGATTTTGAGCATAATGTGAAGCGACAGTCAATTCCGCGCCATAAAAAAATGTGAAAACTGTCACTTTTGAAGCAAGCAGCCTTCCCGGACGAGAGACCCTTTTCACTCTGCCGAAGGGTGAGAAGCAGATAATATGCTGATATATAAAGATGTATTGGAAAGATCGCTCTGTCCATGCCACGATCGCGGTCGCCCGCTGCCTGCTGCGGCGTCTGCAATTCGCCGGCCGCCGCCGATGCCGTCGCCCAGCAGAAAATGGTCTCTTGACCTCGCGCCACAAGCATTACATCATAACCAAATTCACGCGTTTTTAGAACTAAATTGAAACTGCCGGCCCGGTCACGGCAGATACACGGGAGGAGACGATCCATGCGCAAGGCATCCATCCTGGCCATCGCGGCGCTGCTGGCGGGCGCGAGCAGCCCGATCCCCGTAGCCGCGGCGGCCACCCAGCAGGCGGCGCCCGGTCCCGACGGCCCGCCCGACGGCCAGGGCAGCTACGACGATCTCGTCACGCTGTTCGCCGCCTTCACCGAATGGAAGACGCCCACAGCCGTGAACGGCGTGGTGGATTACAGCCCCGCCACCGTCGAGAAGCGCCGCGCCGAGCTGCGCGCCTTTCAGGCGAAGCTGCACGATTTCGGGGTCGCGCGCTGGGACCGCCACCGGCAGGTCGATTATCTGGCCGTCCGCGCGCAGATGGACCTGATGGACTTCACGCTCAACGTCACCAAGCCGTGGGCGCGCGATCCGGGCATGTATGTCGACGAGCTGCAGCGCCTCGCCTATACCGACCTGCCGCTGAAGGGCGACGCTCTGACGGCGTTCCGGGCGCGGCTGCGGACCATTCCCGCCTATCTGGCGCAGGCGCGGGTCAATCTCGATTCGGTCGCCGCCGATTATGCCGACCTGGCGATCCACAGCCTGTCGCATGGCGACGGCGTCGGTCACGGCATGCCCTATCGCGCGGTGGAGCCCGAGGGGCTGATCGGCTGGTTCGCCGACCTGCGCGGACGCGCCGCGACGCAGCAGCCCGCACTGGTGGGGGACATCGACGCGGCGCAAAAGGCGATCGCGGGCTTTCGCGACTGGCTCGTCGCATCGCGGCCGACGATGACCGCGCAGGCCGGCGTCGGCAAGCCCGCCTATGACTGGTTCCTGAAGAACGTCCGGCTGATGCCCTATGATTCGGACCAGATCGTCACGCTCGCCGAGCGCGAGCTCGAGCGGCACTGGGCGAACTACACGACCGAGCGGCACCGCAACCGCAATCTGCCCGAGCTGCAGTTGCCCGGATCGGCCGAGGAATATGAGGCTCAGCTCGCCGGGACCGACGCCAAGATCCGCAAATGGCTGCGCGACGAGGAGATCATCTCGATCCCCGACTATATTCCGGATAGCTATCAGGAGGTCGGCTTCAACGCCCCATGGATCGTCCGGCCGAACGGCCCGATGTTCTGGGAACAGGTGCAGTTCCGCGACGCCTCGCCCGACCATCTTCACGCCACCTTCCCGGGGCACCGGTTCGACGGCATGACGGGCAAACGCGTGACGCACCCGATCCGCCGCCTCGTCAGCGACAGCGGGCGGACCGAGGGGTGGGGCTTCTACCTCGAGGAAACCGCGCTCCAGCTCGGGTTGTTCGACGACCGGCCGCGGACGCGCGAGCTCATCTACATCTTTGGCCTGTTCCGCGCCGCGCGCACGATCGGCGACGTGAAGATGCAGCGCAACGAGATGAGCGTCGAGCAGACGATGAATTTCTGGAAGGAATGGACGCCCTATCTCGACGACAATGTCGCGCGCGTCGACGCGGGCATCTATATCCGCCGTCCCCCCGGCTATGGGATGACCTACACGATCGGGGCGATGCAGTTGCAGAAGCTGCTCGTCGACCGCAAGCGGCAGCTCGGCGACAAATTCTCGATCCGCGACTATCACGATTATCTGATGAACACCGGCCGCCTGCCGGTCTCGCTGCTGCGGTACGACCTCACCGGCCACGACGACGAGATTCGCCAGCTCTGGCGGCACGTCCCGCTGTCGACGCTGAGTGGCAGCGCACACTGACGGCCGCACCACCCGCGCAGCGGAGGGCGCAGCCGAAACCGCGCCCCCGGGGCGTGGTAATGGGGTACTGCGCGTCGCGCTGGTGACGAAGGGCATCGGCCGTGCCAAAGCGGGCCGATGGATATTCTTCTCGTTCCCGGCTTCATGCTCGACGCCGACCTGTGGAGCGATATGCGTCCCGGCCTTGCACGGCTCGGCCATATCGTCGATGCCGATACGACGCAGGACGGTTCGATCGAGGCGATGGCGGACCGCGCCGTTCGGTCGATGACCGAACCCACCCTGCTGGTCGGCTTTTCGATGGGTGGATATGTTGCCCGGCAGATCGCGTATCGGGCGCCGGAACGGGTCCTTGGCCTTGCGTTGATCGCGACATCGTCCCGCAGCAGCGCCCCGCGCGCGCCCGCGCAGCTGGGCCGGACGGGCTTTCGCGAACTCAGCCGCGGCGCGGTCAGCCGCTCCCTTCATCCGGCGCATCGCAGCGACGAACTGATCGCGCGCGTCCAGCAGATGAGCAGCCGCCTGGGCGGCGACGTCTTCGATCGCCAGTCCCGGCTCCGCCGCGACGACGACACCGCGCGCCTCGGCGAGATCAGGTGCCCAACGCTCGTCGTCGCCGCAGCCAATGACGAGCTGAGGTCCGTCGAGGAAAGCGTGACGCTGCACGAGCATATCCCGCAATCGACGATGACGATCATCGATCGGACCGGCCATCTGATACCTCTGGAACGGCCGGCGCGGCTCATGGCGGCGCTCGAGGCGGCGTTCCGGCACCTCGCGAATGGTTGAACCGCAGCGCTTGGGGATCGCTGACCGGCAAAGGGGATCGGCTCGACACGAACAGGCGCACGGTCGATACGCGCCAGCGCGTCGACGCCACCATCGGTCCGGCCCAGCCAGGCGAGGTCGCGCGAATATTCGAAGTCGCGACAGAACCCACGGCAGGGGGATCGACGGCCAAGAGAATGTGGCGCGCCCGGCAGGATTCGAACCTGCGACCACCCGCTTAGAAGGCGGGTGCTCTATCCAGCTGAGCTACGGGCGCGCGGCGCGGTCGGCGCCCGCTGGCGCATAGCGTGGTTTGCGCATCGCGCAAAGCAGGTTAAGCAGCAACGCCATGCCCGACTCCCCCGTCGCCCCTTCGGCCGCTTCGGCCCGGCCCGCCCAGGTCAGCGCCGCCAGCGTCCGGCACTTCCGCTATTACGACCTGGTGATGGCGGCCTTCGTCGCCATCCTGCTGCTGTCGAACATCATCGGCGCCTCGAAACCCAGCTACATCCCGATGCCCGACGGCAGCCAGTGGGCGTTCGGCGCCGGCGTCCTCTTCTTTCCGATCAGCTACATCATCGGCGACGTGCTGACCGAGGTCTATGGCTATGCACGCGCGCGGCGGGTGATCTGGACGGGCTTCGCCGCGCTCGCCTTCATGGCCTTCATGGCGTGGGTCGTCGTCGCGCTGCCCCCCGCCGACGGCTGGCCCGGCCAGGCGAGCTACGAATTCGTCTTCGGCAACAGCTGGCGCATCGTCATCGCCTCGATGACCGCCTTCTGGGCCGGCGAATTCGCCAACTCCTATGTTCTCGCGCGGATGAAGCTGTGGACCGGCGGGCGCTTCCTGTGGATGCGCACCATCGGGTCGACGATCGTCGGCCAGGGTCTCGACAGCCTGATTTTCTACCCGCTCGCCTTTTACGGGCTTGCCGGATGGCCGCCCGACCAGTTGATGCAGGTCGTGCTGTCGCAATGGCTGATCAAGACGGGCTGGGAAGCCGCGCTGACCCCCCTCACCTATTGGGTGGTCGGAACGCTGAAGCGCCGCGAGGGCGTCGACGTCTTCGACGAAGGCACCGATTTCAATCCCTTCGGCGCCAGAGGCTGAACCGGCATGACGCTGATCGAACTGGCCTCGCTGTTCGAGGCGCGGAAGGTCTCGGTCATCGAGGCGACCGGGCTCGACAAGGATGCGCTGCACATCTATTTCGGCCTCGCGCTCTTCCTGCTCGTCCGGCTGATCTGGCGCTGGCGCGGCGGCTGGTTCGTCGCCTGGCTGGCGGTGCTCGCGATGGCGTGCGGCGGCGAATGGCTCGACATGACGGTCGAGGCGAGCGACGCCGCGGTCCAGCCCGACGCGGCGCACTGGCACGACATCTGGAACACGATGTTCTGGCCGACGATCCTGCTGCTCGTCGGGCGCTGGCTGCACCCGCCACGCGGCGATGCGCCCGAAGCGCTCGATCCGGTTGCCTCAGGCGAGGACGCCGAGCGCGGCCTCGAACAGCCTTAGGCCGTCGGTGCCGCCGTGCGCGGGGTCGATCGCGCGCTCGGGGTGCGGCATCATGCCCAGCACATTGCCGGCATCGTTGAGCACCCCGGCGATCCGCCGCGCCGATCCGTTGACCGCATCGGCATAGCGGAAGGCGACGCGCCCCTCGCCCTCGAGCCGGTCGAGCGTCGCATCGTCGGCGAAATAATTGCCGTCGTGGTGCGCCACCGGGATCGTGATCGTCTCGCCCGCGCGATAGCCGGCGGTGAACAGCGACTGGCTGTTCTCGACGGTCAGCCGCACGCTGCGGCAGACGAAATTCAGTCCCGCGTTGCGCATCAGCGCGCCGGGCAGCAACTGTGCCTCGGTCAGCACCTGGAAGCCGTTGCAGACGCCCAGCACCGGAACGCCGCGCCCCGCGGCCTCGGCGACGGCGCGCAGGATCGGCGAGCGCGCCGCCATCGCGCCCGACCGCAGATAGTCGCCATAGGAAAAGCCGCCCGGTAGCGCGATGAAATCGGTGCCCGCGGGCAGTTCGCTCTCGCGGTGCCAGACCATCGCCGGCGCGCGGCCGGTCACGGTTTCGAGCGCGACCGCCATGTCGCGGTCGCAGTTGGAGCCCGGAAAGACGATGACGGCGGTCTTCATGGGCGTGGCTCCTTCGATATCGGCCGGTCAGGCGCGGGTGATGCGGTAGTTTTCGATCACGGTATTGGCGAGCAGCTTCGCGCACATCGCGTCGAGGTCGGCGTCGGTCACGTCGTCGGCGACGTCGAGTTCGATGAAGCGGCCGGCGCGAACGTCCTCGACGCCCGCAAAGCCCAGCCCTTCGAGCGCGTGGTGGATCGCCTTGCCCTGCGGGTCGAGCACCCCGGGCTTGAGCGTCACATGAACCTGGACTTTCATGGCGGCGGACCTTTGCGAAGCAGCGTGGGAGAAGGACCGCGCCTATGCCCGCGAATCGCCGCGCGGGCAAGGGGCGGCGAAAGAGGGCGGCGAGCGAAAGAACCGCGGCGCGCCACGAACCGGGATTGCGAACCAGTCGCATCTTTGCTGTTGCGAATCCTTCGCACTATCTCTAGAGGGAGAGTTGTTGAGAGGGATTCGCACATGGTCGTCTGTGTCTGCAACGCAATAAGGGAACGCGAACTGCGCGATGTGGCGCGGAGCGGCGAGTTGCGCAGCGCCAAGGCCGCCTATGCGCAATTGGGTCGCAAACCCAAGTGCGGCCAGTGCCTGTCATTCGCTCGCAATATCATCAGCGACGCTGCGGCGACTGCCTGATTTTCCTTGGATTTCCGTCCTTTTTAGCCTTGGCCTGACCGGGTCCGGGCGGCTATGATGCCGCCCGCCATCCCACCCGGACAATGACAGGACAAGAAAATGAAGGGCGACGAAAAGGTCATCGATTTCCTCAACGAGGCGCTCAAGAACGAGCTGACCGCGATCAACCAATATTGGCTGCACTATCGCATGCTCGACAATTGGGGCGTCGCGCGGCTCGCGCATTTCGAGCGCGAGGAATCGATCGACGAAATGAAACACGCCGACAAGCTGGCCGACCGCATCCTCTTCCTCGGCGGCCTGCCCAACTTCCAGATGCTCGGCCGGCTGCGCGTCGGCGAAACGGTCGAGGAGATACTGAGGGCCGACCTCGCGCTCGAGGAGGAGGCGATCCCGCTACTCAAGGACGCGATCGCCCATGCCGAGGGCGTGCGCGACTATGTCAGCCGCGACCTGTTCGCCGACATCCTCGAAAGCGAGGAGCATCATGTCGACGAACTCGAGAAGCAGTTCGAGATGATCGAGCGGATGGGGATGGAAAATTACGTCCAACTCCAGTCGAAGCCCGCCGGCGACGATTGACGCATCCCGCAAGGAGGCGCCGCGAAGGCGCCTCCGGCACGGATTTCCGCGAGAATCGGAGGCACCTTCATGGTGCCTCTTTTTTTGCTTGTATTTGCGATTAATTCTCAATAGCACGGTGAGGCAGTCACCTCCTGCCGGCTGCTGCGAAAGCGGCAGCCGGCACCTTTTTCGGACCCGGCGGGAGGACTGCAAGGCGACCGGGCCGCGACGGGAGGCACCATGGAAAGCAGCACGCTGGTTCGCCGGCTTACCGCGCAACCGCTGGTCCGCGACCTGCCCGTCGACGCCGCGCAGGCCGTGCTCGCGCTGCGCTATTGCATTCTCTGCCGCCGCAGCGAGCGCGATCCGATGCCCGAACTCGAACGGCGCTGGGGCAATGTGCTCGCCGCGCGGCGTTACCGGCTGGTGGTCGAGGCGATTGGCCAGATCTGGCCCGATCCCTTCGCGGTTGCCCCGCCCTGCTGCCCGCGCGTCAGCTTCGACGAGGCGCTGCTCGCGACGATGATCGGCGCCGTGGCGCGCGGCAACCGCGCGCAGTTCGACTGGCTGAGCGGCGAGATGCTCGGCGGCGACGCCCGCGAAATGCTGTTCGTCGCACTCGGCAATTTCCTGCGCGCCAGAGCGCCGGGAAGCGTCGGGGGAGGCTGAATCGAACTCCCACGCTTGCGAGCGGGACAGCAAGAGTTGCGAACCTTGCTCGCTACCCGCGGCGGGGTGGGCAGACGCAGGGGCGTATATATCCTTCACACACGTAAGGGCCTGTTCCCCGGCGAAAGCCGGGGTCCAGATGGCATTGCGTTGCCCCGCGTGGACCCCGGCTTTCGCCGGGGAACAGCTACTTGTCGAAAGGGGATGCCAACCGACGCAAGGCCGCCGGCCCTCCCCCCCACCCCTCCCGCAAGCGGGAAGGGAGGCGATCGGCGCCCGATTCGAACCAGTCCCCCGATCAGGACCCCGCCTTGTCGCTCACCGCCCGGATCACCAGCGCCTTGTCGTCGACCAGATAACGCCGCGCGAGCGCCTGCAGATCGACGGGGGTCGCGGCCTCGACTTCCGCGATTCCGTTGCGGCTACGGTCGAGGCGGTCGGCGCGGCTCGTCGCCTCGGCGACATAGGCGAGCCAATAGCTGTTCTCGCGTCGCGCCCTGGTCATCGCCTCGACCAGCGGACGGCGCGCGCGGTCGAGCATGTCGGCGTCGACCGGCTTGTCGCGCAGCGCCTTCGCAATGGCGAAGATCGCGGCGCGCGTCGTCGCGAGATCCTTGAAATCAACATTGCCGGCCGCGACCAGATAGCCGAATCCCGGATATTCGTCCGACAGGCTGGCGCCGGCCCCCGGGCTATAGGTCTCGCCCAGCCGCTCGCGAAGCTCCTCGACCAGTTCGAGCTGCATCACGCGCGCGAGCAGGTTGAGCCGCATCGCCTCGGCCAGGTCGCTGTCGTCGCGGGCGGGCCAATAGACGCGCAGCTCGGCCTGCTCGGCGGGGCCCTTGTGGATCAGCGTGCGTTCGCTGCGGTCGGTGGCGAAATGCCGCACCCGCGCCGTGGTGCGCGGATCGAAGGCGGCGCGGCGGTCGGGCAGCGCGCCGAAGGTCGCCGCGATCGCGTCGATCGCCGCCTGTTCGTCGATGTCGCCGACGACGCCGATCTCGATCGCGCCGTGGGCCAGGCTGTCGGCGATCGCGGGTTCGAGCTGCGACCAGTCGAGCCTCATCAGCCGGTCGAGCGGCGGCGTCTGCGCACGCGGATCGTCGTCGGCGACGATGCCCGCGGCGTCGCGCGCGATCACCGCCGCGGCGGTCGCATCGTTCGCGGCATATTGCTGCGGCAGGTAGCGGCGGATCAGCGCGAGCCCGTCGGCGCGATAGCCGGGATGTGTCACGAAAGCCGCCATCAGCTTCGCCTGCAGCGCGAAATCCTCCGCCGAGGTCAGTGCGCTGCCGCCAAAAGCGTCGGTGCCACTGCCGAAGCTGGGGCTGACCGTCCGGCCGGCGAGGATGCTGCGCAGTTCGTCGAGGCTGTGCGCGGCGAGCCCGCCGAGCGAGAGCGACCCGGCAAGCGCCACCTTCGTCGGGTCGTCGCGCGTCGCGAGCAGGTCGCCGCCGTCGACGCGCACCGACAGATAGACGCGATCCTTCTGGAAATCGGTCCGCTTGATGTTCAGCATCACATGGTTGGCGAAGCGGACGCGGCGGATGCCGAGATCCTCGACGCGGTCGTCGGCGACCACCGTCCCCGGCGTGCCGAAATGCTGATAGGCGAAGGCGGCGGTCGCCGCCTCGGCCGGCGGGGCCACCGCGACCTGCTGCGAGGCGCGCAGTTCGGCGAGGATCGCATCGGTTCCCCCCTCGATCGCCGTCTTCGACGTCACGCGCGCGAGCGGCGCGCTCATCCCCGCGACGCGCCCCCGGAAGGCGTCGGCGACCGCCGCGGCCGACAGCGTCGGTGCGACCTGTTCGAACAAGGCCTGCGAGGTTTCGGGGCGGACGAAGACGAAATCGCCCTTCGCCGCCTTGATCAGCGTGTCGGCGAGCGTAGCGCTGCGCCGCGTGTCGACGCCGGCCACCGCGTTGCGCAGCGCAGTGCGGCGAATCGCGACCTGTTCGTCGACCTCGGCCTGAGTGAAGCCGTGCTCGACCGCGCGGCGATATTCCTGTTCGAGGATGGCGAGCGCCTCGCGCCACGCGCCTTCCTTCGCGACCGCGCTCAGCGTGATCTGGTCGAAGACCTTCCAGCCCGCTGCCTCGCTGAACGAGCCGCCGACGATCGGCGAATCCTCACGCAGCGCGATCTTCGACAGCCGGCGGCCGACGATCGCCTCGCCCACCGATTCGGCGAGCGAGCGGGCACGCTTCGCCCGCGTATCGGCCTCTTCGACCCACGGCTTGAACATCGCCAGCGTCACGGTATCGGCGACCGCCGGGTCGACGAAATCGTCGGCGGCGGACGGCCGCGCATAGTCGATCGTGCCGATATCGGGATCGGGCCCGGCGGGGCCGCGCCCCGCCCAGTCCGAAAAGCGCGCCTCGATCTTCGCCGCGACTGCCGCCGGGTCGAAATCGCCGACCATCACCAGCGTCGCGCGCTCGGGCCGGTAATAGCGGTCGTAGAGGTCGCGGATGCGCGCCGCGGTGGCGGTGCGGATCACCGCCTCGGTTCCGATCGGGAAGCGGTCGGCGATCGTCATGCCCGGCGCGAGGAAGGCGAAATGATCGAGCGTGTTGCGCCGCTGGTAATTGTCGCCGGCGCGCCGTTCGGACTGGATGACGCCGCGTTCGCGGTCGACCGCCGCCGGGTCGATCGTCAGTTCGCTCGCCGTCTCGCGCATCAGCATCAGCCCGGTGTCGATCAGATCGTCCGAGGCGCCCGGCAGGTCGAGCTTGTAGATCGTCTCGTCGAACCCGGTCGAGGCGTTGGTATCGGCGCCGAACGCCAGCCCCTTGCGCTCGAGCAGCTTGACCATCTCTCCCTCGGGCACATGGGTCGATCCGTTGAACGCCATATGCTCGAGGAAATGGGCGAGCCCGCGCTGGTCGTCGGCCTCGGCGAAGCTGCCGACGTCGAAGCGCAGGCGCATCACGACGCTGTCCTTCGGCGTCGTGTTGCGCAGCAGCGCATATTTCATCCCGTTCGGCAGCACGCCAAAGACAATGTTCGGATCGACCGCTATGTCGCTCGCCGCGAAATTCCACGCGCGCGCTGCGTCGGTGTGCGGATTGACGGCGGCGGAGGCGGCGGGCGGCGCGCCATCGGCGCGCGCGAAAGTCGGCGGCGCGAGAGCGACAAGCAGGAGAAGGGGCGACAGCGCGGCCGAAGCGCGCCGGATCAGGCGAAGCGTCATGCGTCCGTTCTGGCCGCGATTTCCCGCCCGTCAAGCCGCGGAAGCGCCGGCCGCGCGATCCTTCGACGAACGGCGTCCGCCGCCCGCCGCGAACCGCGGACTATCCCTTTTTCTTGCGATGGCTTTCCAGGTCGAGCACCGCGGTATCTCCGCCCTCGGGCATCAGCCCCAGCCGCCGCGCGACCTCCTGATACGCCTCGACCTCGCCGCCGAGGTCGCGGCGGAAGCGGTCCTTGTCGAGCTTCTCGTTCGTCGTCATGTCCCACAGGCGACAGCCATCGGGGCTGATCTCGTCGGCCAGGATGATGCGGCTGTAGTCGCCGTCCCACAGGCGCCCGAACTCCAGCTTGAAGTCGATCAGGCGGATGCCGACCGCCGCGAACATGCCGCTCATGAAATCATTGATGCGGATCGCCAGGTCCTGGATGTCGTGCAGTTCGTCCTGGCTGCACCAGTTGAAGCAGGCGATATGCTCCTCCGCGACCAGCGGATCGCCGAGCGCGTCGTCCTTGAAGCAATATTCGATCAGCGTGCGGGGAAGCTGCGTCCCCTCCTCGATCCCCAGCCGCTTCGACAGCGAACCCGCAGCGACGTTGCGCACGACGACCTCGATCGGCACGATCTCGACCTGGCGGATCAGCTGTTCGCGCATGTTGAGCCGGCGGATGAAGTGATGCGGCACGCCGATATTGCCGAGCAGCGTGAAGACATGCTCCGAAATCCGGTTGTTGAGCACGCCCTTGCCGTTGATCGTCCCGCGCTTCTGCGCGTTGAAAGCGGTCGCGTCGTCCTTGAAATACTGGATCAGCGTGCCCGGTTCGGGGCCTTCGTAGAGGATCTTCGCTTTGCCTTCGTAGATCTGGCGGCGACGGGCCATGGCGCAAACACTTTCTGCCGGAACCAAAAGAATGACCCCGGCGACAAGCGACTCAGGCGAGGCGCGGCGCCGGGGCGACGAGGCGGCCTATAGCGGCAAAGTCGCGGCGCGTCATCCCTCGCGTCGCCGGGGCGGAAAGGTAGAAAGATGCGTGCCTCGCGCCCGTCACCCCGAACGCATCAGGTCCGTATGCCGCTCAGGCAGGCCCGACCTGCTCCCCGGCGAAAGCCGGGGTCCACGCGGGGCAGCGCCGCACCATCTGGACCCCGGCTTTCGCCGGGGAACGGTTCCTTGTCGAAGAAAAGGATGAGCCCGGTCCCGAACCGGCCGCGCAGGCAGGCTGCACGGGTTTACGCTTACGTCCACGTCAACTAGCGCTTGCCTTCACCCGTCCCGCTTGCAACCATGTCCCGAGCCCCAAGGAGAGTGATATGAGCTTCGACCAGATTCGCCTCGACAAGCAGGACGGCATCGCGCTGCTGACGCTGCACCGGCCCGACCGGATGAACGCCTTCACCACCCAGATGATGCTGGAGATCGTCGCCGCGCTCGACGAGTGCGACGCCGACGACGCGGTGCGCGCGGTGATCTTCACCGGGTCGGGCGACCGCGCCTATTGCGCGGGGGCCGACCTTGGCCAGGGGGCCGCGACCTTCGATTACGACAAGCGCACCGACAAGGCGGCGACGCTGCCCGACGGGGTAGCGGCAAGCCCGGTCGCCGAAGACGGCACGATCGATTGGTCGCACCCGCTGATCCGCGATTCGGGCGGGCGCGTGTCGATGCGCATCTTCGACAGCAGGAAGCCGGTGCTCGGCGCGATCAACGGCGCCGCGGTCGGCATCGGCGCGACGATGACGCTGGCGATGGATGCGCGCCTCGCCAGCGAGACGGCGCGCTACGGCTTCGTCTTCGCGCGGCGCGGCATCGTCCCCGAAGCCGCGTCGAGCTGGTTCCTGCCGCGCCTCGTCGGCATCCAGACCGCGGTCGACTGGTGCTTTTCGGGGCGGCTGATCGGTGCCGCGGAGGCGCGGGAAAAAGGGCTGGTCCAGTCGGTCCACGCGCCCGGCGACCTGATCGACGCCGCGATCGCCAAGGCGCGCGAGATGACCGCCGACAGTGCGCCGGTGTCGGTCGCGCTGACCCGCCATATGCTGTGGCGCATGCTCGGCGCGCCGCATCCGATGAGCGCGCACCGCTGGGACAGCCGCGCCATCTTCGCGCGCGGCCGCAGCCCCGACGCGGCCGAAGGCGTGACCAGCTTCCTCGAAAAGCGCCCGCCGAACTTCACCGCCAGCGTCGCGAACGACTATCCGTGGTTCGCCGAGTTCGAGGACGCGCCGCCGTATAGCTAGACGCGGTTGGAAGGCCTCGTCATTGCCGCGCGGCTTCGCCGCTCGCAATGACGAACCGGTCAATCCAGAGCCATCGAAGTCAGGGCCTTGCCCACCGGTCGACTATCACCCCCGCGGTTTCTTCGCCGCATTGGCGGCCACGGCCTCGCGCACCAGCGCCCTGAACGCCGCCGCGTCGATCGAATCGCCCTCGAACAGGTCGATCGCGCGGCGCGTGTTGCCGTCGAGGCTGGCGTTGAACAGCCGCGCCGGATCGTCGAGCGATGCCCCCTTCGCGAAGGTCAGCTTGACCTTGTCCTTATAGACTTCACCGGTGCACAGGATGCCGCCGCGCTCCCAGACCGGTACCCCGAGCGGGTTCGACGGCTTGCGCCATTTCACCGTTTCGACCACCTCGGGCTCTGCTTCGGCGATCAGGGCGCGCATGCGCGCCAGCGCCGCGCCAGCCGCCGAGGGCGGCGATCCGGGCGTCGATCAGGTCCGACGCGCTGCTGTCCTCATTCTCCATGCCCCGATCCTAGCCCATCAGCCCGAGCGCGAGCAGCAGTAAAATGAAGTTGATTGCCGCGAACAAGCTGAAGAAGAGCAGCAGCGCCGTGCGCAGGAGCGCACCGGCGGTCGGCAGGCGATAGGCGCCGCGAAGCTGCCGGTACATGTGGAAGGGCAGATAGAGCATCGCGCCGAGCGTCGCGACCTCGCCGATCAGCGTCAGGTTGAGCAGCCGCACGACGACGAACAGCAGCAGCACGAAGCTGATCGAATAGGTCACGAAGACGAAATGATCGTACATGTGGAAGCGGCGGCTGAACGGGAACAGCGTCCACATGAAGGGCAGCGACAGCGGGATCAGCGCCCAGGCGAACTTGTAAGCATTGGCCTGCAATTTGTAGAAGAGCAGTCCAGGGTTCGCGATCGCCTTATCCAGGCCGTGATCGATGGCGGGAATCCCGGTATCGGCCTTCGTGCGCGTCGCGAAACTGGCGCTGGTCGCGACCTGCTGCACCGGATCGGCGAGGACGGGCGGGCCGGCCGCGCGCTCCTCGCGGGTCAGGCTGCGCGCCACGCCCAGATAGTCGGCGCTTTTCTGGAGCGTGTCGCGTTCGCTCTCCAACTTCCGCCGTTCGGCGGCGGGCAAGCTCTTGTCCGTGAGGCGCGTCTCGACCCGTTCGACCTCGTCCTGCAGGCTCGAACGGATCGCGTTGGAGCGCGTCTGTTCGGCGGCCGCGCGCGCGATCTCTTCGCCGACGCCGCCGCCCGCGCCGACCATCGACAGCACCGCATAGGTCAGGAAGACCGCGAACAGGAACAGCGCGAGCGGCGAGATGAAGCGCGCGCGCTCGCCGTGGATATAGCGGCGCGTCAGGTCGCCCGGCCGCCAGGCGAGCAAAGGCAGCGTATTCCACAGCTTGCCCTCGAAATGAAAGATGGCGTGGACGAGGTCGTGCCCGATCGCGCCGAAGCTGCGGTGGACGTCGGCCTTCTGCCCGCAGCGATGGCAATGCGACCCGACGAGCGTCGTGCCGCAATTGAGGCAGCGCGTGCCTTCGTGACCGCCGCCTGCGCCGCCGTGCCGCGGCTCGATCGCGCGGCTCGCCAGCCCCGCCGTCACCGCCGCCCCGATGCCTTCGATATCCCCGCTCATCGCGCCTTCGTAGCAGCGCAGGCGGGCGGCGCAACGGGGCTTTCGCCGCCGCGCCAAAGCGTGATAGGAGCCGCGCGATGACCGCCGAAGCCCCGAAATCCCCGCCCTTTGCCGATGCCGACGCGCTGGTCGCCACCCTGGGCGCGCGCGCGCGCGCTGCGGCGAAGCGGCTCGCCGCCGCGACGACCGGCGCCAAGGCGGCCGCGCTGCGCGCCGCCGCGCGGCAATTGCGCGCGCAGGCCCCCGCGATCCTCGACGCCAATGCGCGCGACATGGCGGCGGGCACGGCGGGCGGTCTCGGCCCGGCGATGCTCGACCGGCTGCGGCTCGACGCCGCGCGGCTCGGCGGAATCGCCGACGCGGTCGAGGCGGTGGCCGCGCTGCCCGACCCGGTCGGCGCCGAGATCGACCGCGCCGAGCGGCCCAACGGGCTGGTGCTCAGCCGGGTGCGCGTGCCGCTGGGGGTCGTCGGCATCATCTATGAAAGCCGCCCCAACGTCACCGCCGACGCCGCCGCGCTCGGCCTGATGGCGGGCAATGCCGTGATCCTGCGCGGGGGCAGCGAGGCGGCGCATTCGAACCGCGCAATTCATGCGGCGCTCGCCGCCGGCCTCGCCGAAAGCGGCCTGCCCGAAGACGCAGTGCAGCTCGTCCCGACGCAGGACCGTGCGGCGGTCGGCGCGCTGCTGCGCGCGCAGGGGCTGATCGACATCATCATCCCGCGCGGCGGCAAGGGACTCGTCGCCCGCGTGCAGGACGAGGCGCGCGTCCCCGTCCTCGCCCACCTCGACGGGATCAACCATCTCTACATCGACGCCGCCGCCGATCCGGCGCAGGCGGTCGAGCTGGCGGTCAACGCCAAGATGCGCCGCACCGGCATCTGCGGCGCGACCGAGACGATCCTGATCGACCGCGCCTATCCGGCGCCGCTCGCCATCGTCGACGCGCTGGTCCGCGCGGGCTGCGAGGTGCGCGGCGACGCCCGCATCGCGGCGCTGAGCCCCCATATCGCGCGCGCGGGGGACAGCGACTGGGACTGCGAATATCTCGACGCGATCGTCTCTATCGCGACGGTCGACGGCCTCGACGGCGCGCTCGCGCATATCGACGCGCATTCGAGCCATCACACCGACGCGATCGTCACCGAGGACGCGCCAACCGCCGAGCGCTTCCTGTCCGCAGTCGACAGCGCGATCGTCATGCACAATGCCTCGACCCAGTTCGCCGACGGCGGCGAATTCGGCCTTGGCGCCGAAATCGGCATCGCGACGGGGCGGCTCCACGCAAGGGGGCCGGTGGCGCTCGAAGGCCTCACCACCTATAAATGGCTGGTGCGGGGGACGGGACAGGTGCGGCCTTGATAAAGCGGCCGCATTCATTTTCCTGTTCTATCCTGCTGATCTTTGTCGTCGCGGTGACGCCCTTCTGCTGGCTAATTGGCAGAGACATGGTGAGTATATCGTTCACCAGTAACAAGAAGATGATAGAGGAACGAAAACGCCTGATTTTTGCGGGTCTTGTAGATGAAGTTCAACGCCATCGGGACCTTAAACATATACCGAGCCGAACCATGGCATCTACTGTTCTGAACTATTCTGCCTGTGAGACGATAATCGGCGGCAAAGTCAGAATTGACCATCAAACAACACGGAGCAAATCGGATCCGGTCTATCGAAATCCCGCAGAGGTTTTGGGATTTTTCCGATCCGTCGCGCCTGATCGGTTGGCGATGCGAGGCTATAAAATCAGCCAGACGTCAAGAGCATTGGGGCACTTCCAAGCATCCTTTCTTCGCGCCTGTATCGCTTCGACTCCTTTTCAGAATGCTTGCCTCGATCGTTATGAAGGGGCCGTTGCGAAGACGGGTTCAAGCTTTGAAGAAGCCCTCTTGGAACTGGGTTTCCTAAAAGCTGTCGACGGCCCGGCAGGCGCTTCGCCTCGCTATTGCTACAGCCTACCGATCGTTGAGACGGCGGGCGAACGCCCATGATCCGCACCGGCCTTCTCGGCGGCAGCTTCAATCCCGCGCACGGCGGACATCGCGCGATCAGCCTGAACGCTATCGACGCGCTCGGGCTCGACGACCTGTGGTGGCTGGTGTCGCCCGGCAATCCGCTGAAGGACGCGAAGGGCATGGCGCCGCTTCCGGCCCGCCTCGCCTCGGCGCAGCGCATGGCGCGGCGCTCGCCGATCCGCGCCACCGGACTCGAGGCCGAACTCGGCACGCGCTACACCGTCGACACGCTCCGAAAGCTCGTCCGCCGCTATCCGAACCGGCGCTTCATCTGGATCATGGGGGCCGACAATCTGGCCCAGTTGCCCCGCTGGCGCGACTGGCGCGACATCGCGCGACTGATGCCGATTGCGGTGATCGCGCGCCCGGGCTATAATGGCCGCACCCACGCCGCGCAGGCGATGGGCTGGCTGCGGCGCTTCGTCCGGCCCGCAGGCCAGAAGCTTCATTGGACGGACTGGAGACCGCCTGCCCTCGTGTTCCTGCGATTTTCGCCCGATGTGCGATCCGCAACTGCGATACGGCAGGCCGACCCCCGCTGGTTCGAACGTCATGAAGGCCGCGCCCCGCGCGACCCGATCACCCGTTCGCGCCTCGGGGTCTCCGAAAGGAAAGGAACCGCTTGATAGCCGCCAGCAAGGATGCCGCGCCCGGCGCCGCACCCGCTCCCCAGCCTTCGGGCGACAGCGTGGACGCGCTCCACGCCCTGATCCTCCACCAGCTCGAAGAGGACCAGGCCCAGGATACCATCTCCATCCCGCTTGCCGGCAAGAGCAGCATCGCCGACCATATGGTGATCGCCAGCGGCCGTTCGACGCGCCACGTCTCGGCGATCGCCGACAAGCTGGCGCAGCGCATCAAGCAGGAAGCGGGCCGCACCGTCCGCGTCGAGGGACTGCCCAACGCCGACTGGGTGCTGATCGACGCCGGCGACGTGATCGTCCACCTGTTCCGGCCGGAGGTGCGGAGCTTCTACAACCTCGAACGCATGTGGTCGTTCGGCGACGCCCCGCCCGCCGCCGCCGCGAATTGACCCTTTTGTTCCGTTCGGCCTAAAGTCCGAACGGGGACGGCACCAGCCCGCTCCCCTCCCGGCCTCCCATGGGCCTTGATCGTCAGGGAGGCTGGGAGGGGAGCGGGTTGGTGCCGCTTTCACCGAAGGTGAACGATA
This sequence comes from Sphingopyxis sp. MG, assembly GCF_002953155.1. Lineage (NCBI taxonomy): Bacteria > Pseudomonadati > Pseudomonadota > Alphaproteobacteria > Sphingomonadales > Sphingopyxidaceae > Sphingopyxis > Sphingopyxis sp. MG. Next base: position 62,558 of record NZ_CP026381.1, on the reverse strand, counting down.
ACGCCATGCTGCTGCACATCATCGCGCGCGGGCGCATCGGGCGCGGGCCCGAGGCCGAACTGGTCGAGCGTTACATGAAGCGCCTGACCTGGCCGCACCGGATTTCGGAACTGCCAGACACCGGCGGCCGCATGCCCGCCGTCGCCGCGGGCAGCCGCACCGTGCTGCTCGACGAGGGCGGCGAACAGATGGCGTCGCTCGAATTCGCGCGGCTGCTCGAAACATGGCGCGACGGCGGGGTGCGCGAGGCGCGCTTCTGCCTCGGCGCCGCCGACGGCTTCACGCCCGCGGAGCGGCAGGGCGCCGACAGGGTAATCGCCTTCGGCCGCGCGACCTGGCCGCACCTGATGGCGCGCGCGATGCTCGCCGAGCAATTGTGGCGCGCGACCAGCATCGTCGCGGGCCACCCCTATCATCGCGAGGGCCGGCAATGAGGCGGACGATCGCGCTGGCCGCAGGCTGCGCCGCGATCGCGGGAGGCGCGCTGGCTCTTGCGCAGGGCGATGTCTTCGATCCGCAGGCGCTCGTCGCGCACGAACGGCAGCAGCTCGTGACCGCGAAGCAGCAATCGGCCGACGCGATGGCGCGCAGCAACGCGCTCGAGGCGCAGGCACGCGCCGCGCGGAGCGAGGCCGACCGCCTGAAGAAGCGCAGCGCGGCGCTCGCCGCGCGCATCCAGTCGGCAGAGGCCGACATCAGCGCCGGCGAAGCGCGCGTCGCGCTTGTCGGCCGCCGCCTCGCAGAGCGGCAGGCGCGCCTCGCCGAACAACAGCAGCCGCTGCTCGAACTGACCGCCACCTTGCAGCAGCTTTCGCGCCAGCCGCCGGTGAGCGTCCTCGCGCAGCCCGGATCGCTGACCGACATGGTCCACGCACGCGCGGTGCTCGACGCGGTGATGCCGGTGATCCGCCGCCGCACCGCCGGGGTGCGGCACGAACTGGCGGATCTTCAGACGACGCGGCGCCAGCAGCGCATCGCGCTCGACACGCTCTCCGAAAGCCGGGCGCAGCTCGCGACGCGCCGCGACGAACTGACGCGGCTCGAGAACGAGGGCCGGCTCCACGCGCGCGACCTGATGAGCAGCGCACGGCTGGAGGCCGACCGCGCGCTCGGGCTGGGCGAGAAGGCACGCGATATCGTCGAACTGATGGACGCGCTCGAAGCCGACGGGCTGGTGCGCGCCGAGCTGGCGCAGCTGGCCGGCCCCCTGCCGCGTCCGCGCGACCCGGCAAGCGCCGCTCCGGCCGCCGCACCGCCGCCTGCCAGCGATGCCTCGCTGAGCGACGGCGCTTATCGCCTGCCCGTCGTCGGCCGCATCGTCGCGGGGCTGGGCGAGGTCAATGACAGCGGCGTCCGCTCGCGCGGGCTGACCATCGCGGCGCAGCCCGGCGGACAGGTCGTCGCGCCCGCCGCGGGGCATGTCGGCTTCGCCGGCGACTACAAGGGCTATGGCAAGATCGTCATCATCGATCACGGCGGCGGCTGGACCTCGCTGATCACCGGGATGATCGCGCTGTCGGTCGGCGTCGGCGATACGCTGGGCGCCGGGGCGCCGGTCGGCCGCGCCGGGTCCGACGACGCCCGCATCACCGTGGAGCTGCGCCGCGCCGGGCGCCCGGTCGACATCGTCGCGATGATCGGGTGACCGCGCATCGCCTCCAGAAAGGCATAGGCGGATGGCGCCGCGGCCATTATAAGGCAAAGTCACGCCTGCGCGATTGAAAGACGACCATGACCGAATCGACCAAGCCTTCTCCCTCCCCCCGGCGCCGCTTCGCCCTGTGGCAGGGGGCGGCCGCGCTCAGCACGCTGGCGCTCGTCCCGCTCGCCACCGGCGCGATGGCGAGCGTCGACGCCTCGACGCAGGAAGAGATTGCCCGCTTCATGGACGTCTTCCTCGAAGTGAAATCCAACTATGTCGAGCCGGTCAGCGACGACAAGCTGATCGAGGGTGCGATCAACGGTATGCTTGCCAGCCTCGATCCGCACTCGGGCTATCTCGATGCGCGCGGCTTCTCCAACCTTCGCACCCAGACCGATGGCGAATATGGCGGCCTTGGTCTGTCGGTGACGATGGAGGACGGCGTGGTGAAGGTGATCGCGCCGACCGCCGACACGCCCGCCGCGCGTGCCGGGATCAAGGCCGGCGACTATATCACGCACATCAACAAGGAACTGATCTTCGGCCTGACGCTCGACGAGGCGGTCGAACAGATGCGCGGCCGCCCCGGCACCCAGATCGAGATCACCGTGGTGCGCGAGGGGCAGGACAAGCCGATGGAGCTGACGCTGACGCGCGAGATCATCGACCTGAAACCCGTGAAGTGGGAGGTGAAGGACGACGTCGGGGTGCTGACCGTCACCAACTTCTCGGCCGATGCGACCCGCGACCTCAAGGCGGCGATGCTCGCGGTCGAGAAATCGCTGGGCCGCAAGCCGCGCGGCTGGGTGCTCGACCTGCGCTCGAACCCCGGCGGGCTGCTCGACGAGGCGGTCGGGATCAGCGACATCTTCCTCGAACGCGGCGAGATCGTGTCGCAGCGCGGCCGCAAGAAGAGCGACATCGAACGCTATTTCGCCGAGCCGGGCGACCTCGCGCAGGGCGCGCCGGTGATCGTGCTGATCGACGCGGGCTCCGCCTCGGCGTCGGAGATCGTCGCGGGCGCGCTGCAGGACCAGCACCGCGCGCTCGTCATGGGCGAGCGCAGCTTCGGCAAGGGATCGGTGCAGACGGTGCTGCCGCTGACCGACACGACCGCGCTGCGCCTGACCACCGCGCGCTATTACACGCCGTCGGGGCGCAGCGTGCAGGAAGGCGGCATCGAGCCCGACATCCGCGTGCCGCAGCTTTCGGACCCCGATTACAAGAACCGCCCACGCTTCCGCGAAAGCGACCTGCGCCGCCACCTGATCAACGAGAAGAAGGTCGACGACGGTCTGCTCGAAAAGGACGAAAAGGATGATCCGCGCTTCGCCGCGACCGCCGAGGAGCTGAAGGCGAAGGGCATCGAGGATTATCAGCTCCACTATGCGCTGCAGACGATCGGCCGCATCGGCCCGGCGACGCCGCAGATGGCGCAGGGCAAGGCGCCCGCCGCCCGGCCGGCGCGGCGCAACTGATCCGAAATCGGGGGGCCAGCCATGCCGAACAACCGCTACGCCGCGCCGCTCCTCGCGCTGATCGCGCCGCTGCTCCTTTATGGCGGCGCGCTGGTGTCGCAATATGGCTTCGGCCTCCACCCGTGCGAGATGTGCTATTGGCAGCGCTGGCCGCACCAGGTGGCGATGGTGCTGGCGGCGCTCGCGCTGCTGCTGCGCCGCAGCGACGCCGCGATGCGCGCGCTGACGCTGCTTTCCGCCGTCGCCATCGCGGTCAGCGGCGCGATCGGCGTCTTCCACGCCGGGGTCGAATACGGCCTTTGGGAAGGGCTGACGACGTGCAGCACCGCGGCGACCGGCCCCGTCTCGCTCGACAGCATCCTGGCGGCGCCGATCACCCGCTGCGACGTGCCGCAATGGACGCTGTTCGGCGTCTCGCTCGCGGGGTTCAACGCGATCTTCTCCTTCGCCGCCGCGGCGCTCGTCTTGACCTTGCTGCGCCGCCGGCCCACATCGGCGGCATGATGAAGGCGGACCGAAAGACGGCGTCGATGATCCGGGTCGACCAGGCGGGCGAATATGGTGCGACGCGCATCTACGCCGGCCAGCTCGCGGTGATGGGCGACCGGCATCCGATGGCGCGCGAGATCGCGCATATGGCGGAGCAGGAGGAGCGGCACCGCGCCTTCTTCGACGGGCTGATCGCTCGCCGCGGCGTGCGACCGACCGCGCTTCAGCCGCTGTGGAACGTCGCGGGCTTCGCGCTCGGCGCCGCGACCGCCGCGCTGGGGCCGCGCGCGGCGATGGCCTGCACCGCGGCGGTGGAGACCGAGATCGACCGCCACTATCGCGACCAGATCGCCGAGCTGGGCGACAGCGACCCCGAACTGGGCGACGCGGTCGCCGAGTTCCGTGCCGAAGAGCTGGAGCACCGCGATGCCGCGCTCGCCGCGGGCGCCGAAAGCGCGCCGGGCTATCCGCTGCTCAGCTTCGCGATCCGTGCCGGCTGCCGCGCCGCCATCGCACTGGCGAAGCGCATCTGACGCGGTGCCCGGCGGTGGCGTTCAGGCCGCATGCAGGCTATCCATGGCAGTCCGTCCGGACAGATGAAGGAAAACCGATGACCCGCCTCCCCCTCTTCGCGCTGATCCTTGCCGCCGGCGCGGCCGCGGCGCCCGCGCAGGCGCAGGAAACCGTCGTCGACGGCGAAAAGATCAACCAGGTCATCGTCTATGGCGACGACAAGTGCGAGCAGAGCAGCCCCGACGAGATCGTCGTGTGCAGCCGCCTGCCCGAAACCGAGCGCTACCGCGTCCCGCAGATCTTCCGCGGCGGCAGCCCGCTCGACCCGCGCAACGAGGCGTGGGCGAACAAGGTGGTCGCGCTCGAACGCGTCGGCCGTTTCGGCACCGACAGCTGCTCGCCCACCGGCCTCGGCGGCTTCACCGGCTGCACCCAGCAGCTTGTCGCCGGCGCCAAGGCCGAGCGCCGCGCCGCCGACAAGACCGACTGGCAGACGATGATCGCCGACGAACGCGCCAAGCGCATCGCCGGCATCGACGCCGCGGCGGACGAGGTCGAGGCGGCGGTCGTCGCCGAGGAAAAGGCGCTCGAGGAACGCCAGCGCGCCGCCGAGGAGCTCGAACGCCAGGCCAGCGGCGTCGCGCCCGCGCCCGCAGCACCGACCCCGAACGATCCGAACGAAGAACCGCTGCCCTCGCCCGGACCGCGATAAAGGCTGCCCGCCCGGATCGGGAATCCGGCTACCCCTTCAGCTTCCCGGCCATGCCGAGGATGTCGTCGAGCGGGTTGCCGTCGCCGTTGCGGTCGATCAGCTTGCCGAGGCTGCCCAGCGCGCCCGATCCGCCGCCACCGCCGAGCATGCCGCCCAACAGGCCACCCAGCCCGCCGCCGCCCGATCCGCCCGCAGCGCCGCCCAGCGCGCCGCCGATCAGGTCGCCCAGACCGCCGCCGTCGACTCCGCCGCCGTCCTTGGTGTCACCCTTCGCCATCGCGCCGGCGACCAGCATCGCGAGCAGCGGCAGCATCTTCTTGAGCAGCCCGGCGTCGAGCCCGGTCTGCCCGGCGGCATGACCGGCGACGGTGCGGCTGACATCCTTCGACCCGAAGATCTGGCCCAATATGTCGTTGCCCTGCCCGACCGGGGTCGGCTGCGACCCGAGCACCGCGTCGAGCAGGCCGCCGCCGCCCAGCCCGGCGATCAGCCCGCCCAGTCCCTCGCCGCCGCCCTGTGCCTGCTTCTGGAAGCCGCCGAGGATCGCGGGCAGCAGCGCTTCGGCGCCCTGCTGCGCGATCGCGGGCGAAACGCCCAGTTCCTTCGCCATCGATTCGATGCCGCCGGCCTGACCGAGGATGTCGCTGAGGTTCATGTCGTCAATCTCCCACAAGGCGCGGATCGAAAAGCGCCGATGCGGGTTCTTATAGCAGCGCACCGGCGTGGGGCGAGCCGTTCATTCTGCTGTCATTTCGCCGTGCCTAATCCTATCCTGCGGCCCTGCGACTGCCCCGGCCGCGGGGTTAGGCCGTCTCAACGAGTGGGAGCATTGCAAAATGGGTATTTTCAGCAGCATCAAGGACGCGATTTTCGGCAAGAAGGCGGAGGCCGCCGAGCCCGCTCCCGCCACCCCGTCGGCGCTTCCGATCGGCGCGGCGGTCGAGGCCGCGTCGAGCGCCATGGCCGCCGCGTCGACCGCCGTCAGCGAGGTCGATGTCGAGGCGATCCTGTCGGCCGAGGCCGCGAAGGCAGGCCAGCCGCTCAACTGGCGCACCTCGATCGTCGACCTGATGAAACTGCTCGGCATCGATTCGAGCCTCGACAACCGCAAGGCGCTTGCGCAGGAGCTCGGCTATACCGGCGAACTCAACGGCAGCGCCGAGATGAACATTTGGCTGCACAAGGCGGTGATGCGCGAACTCGCCGCGAACGGCGGCAAGGTGCCCGCCGACCTGACCGACTGACGGACGGTCGATTTTCTTCGACGAAGGGGCCGGAACGCAGCGCCGTTCCCGGCCCCTTTTCATTGACCCCCGCGCGCCGCGGCTCCAGACAGGTTTCACAGGAAACAAACGGGGAGCCCGCACGTGCACGACAGACTGTCCACTTCGATCAGCCGCCGCCGGACGCTCGCCGCGCTCGGCGCCGGAACCGCGAGCCTCGCGCTGGCCGCGCGCGCGCCCGCGCTGGCGGCAGCCGCTCCGCAGCAGGACGGCGCGCAGGCGCTGCTCGACTCGATCGCCGACAATCTGCTCGCCCGGTCGCCCGAAAGCGCGACGAGCCTCGGCATCGACACCGGCGCGCGCGCCGCGCTGCGCGCGCAGCTCGCCGACCGCTCGGCGGCGGGACAACAGGCGCTCGCCGACACGCTCAAGGCCGATCTCGCGCGCGTCCGCGCGGTCGACAGGAGCAAGCTCGACCATGGCACGCGCACCAGCCTGGCGGTGATCGAAAGCGCCTATGGCGTCGCGCTCGACGGCTTCGCGCTGCCCTATGGCGACGTGTCGGTCGGCGGATGGCGCAACACCCCCTATGTCGTGATCCAGAATGTCGGCGCCTATCTCGATATCCCGAAATTCCTCGATAGCGACCATCCGGTCAAAAGCGCCGCCGACGCCGAGGCCTATCTGGCCCGACTCAACGCCTATCCCGGCGTGCTCGACGGCGAGACGGAGCGGCTGAAGGCCACGGGCGCGCAGGGCGTGGTCGCGCCCGCCTTCCTGCTCGACAAGGCGATCAGGCAGATGGAGGCGAGCCTCGCTGGCGCCCGCGGCGGCGGCGGGCTGGTCGACAGCCTCGTCCGCCGCACCGCGGAGGCGAAGATCGCGGGCGACTGGGGCCGGCGCGCCGGGGCCATCGCCACGGGGCCGGTCGTCGCCGCGCTCGAACGCCAGCTTGCCGAATTGCAGGCGCAGCGCACGAAGGCGACGATGGACGCCGGCATCTGGGCGCGCCCCGGCGGCGACGAATTCTACGCCTGGGCGCTGCGCGCCTCGACGACGACGCGGATGACGCCCGAGGAAATTCACCACATGGGGGTCGAGCAGCTCGCCGAGCTGCACGGGCGGATGGACCCCATTCTCAAGCAGCTCGGCTATACGCAGGGTTCGGTCGGCGACCGGATGAACGCACTCGCGAAAGACCCGGCGTATAAATTCCCCGACAATGATCAGGGCCGCGCCGAGGTCGTCGCCTATATCCAGACGTGGCTCGACCGGATTCGCGCCGAACTGCCGCGCGCCTTCCGCACCCTCGCCAAGGGCAATGTCGAGGTGAAGCGTCTGCCGCCCGAGGAAGAGCCCGGCGCGCCCGCTGCCTATGGCGGCGCGGGGTCGATCGACGGTTCGACGCCGGGGCGGATGTGGATCAACCTGCGCACGACTGACCTGCACAGCAAATATTCGCTGCCCGACCTCGCGATGCACGAGGCGATTCCCGGCCATGCGTGGCAGGGCGAATATGCGAACCAGATGCCGCTGATCCGTTCGATGCTCGCCTTCAACGCCTATTCGGAAGGCTGGGGCCTCTATGCCGAACAGCTCGCCGACGAGCTCGGCCTCTACGACGATTTCCCGGTCGGGCGCCTCGGCTATCTCCAGTCGATCGCTTTCCGCGCTTGCCGCCTCGTCGTCGATACCGGCATCCACACCAAGCGCTGGACGCGCGAGCAGGGGGTGCAGTTCTTCGTCGAGCGCAACGGGTCGAACCCGCTCGAGGTCGCGAGCGAGGTCGACCGCTATTGCAGCTGGGTCGGGCAGGCGTGCGGCTACAAGGTCGGACACAGCGAGATCAACCGCCAGCGCAACCGCGCGCAGGCCGCCCTCGGCGCGCGCTACGACCTGCGCGACTTCGACAATGTCGTGCTCGAAGGCGGTAATGTCCCGCTCGACGTGCTCGCGCAGAATGTCGACGAATATATCGCGGAGACGAAGGCGTGATGCGCCGCCTCGCCCTGCTGGCCGCGGCGACGTTCGCCGCGGCCGGCGGTGGCGCGATGGCGCAGGAAGCGCGGGACAGCTCGCGCGTCGCCATCGTGACGAGCGACGTCGACCGCTTCTTCGCGCTCTATGACGACCCGGCGCTGGCGGCGGACCCCGATGCGCTCGCGGCGCGCTACCTCGCCACGCCGTCGCCCGGTCTCGTCGAATTCATGGCGCTGCGCCGGATCACGCCCGACCGGCTGGCGGCGGCGCTGCGCGCCAAGCCAGCCGTCTATCGCGACGCGCGCGGCTGCGCGGCGAAGCTGGACAAGGTTCGCGGCCGTCTGGTCGCGGCGACCGACCGGCTCGCGGCGCTCTATCCGAAGGCGGTCTTCCCGCCGATCACCATCGCCATCGGCCGCGCGTCGAGCGCGGGAACAGCGAATGCGAAGGGGCTCTATATCGGCCTCGAAATGCTGTGCGCGGCGAAATTCATCGAGGCCGACGACGAGGATCGCATGGTACATGTCATCGCGCACGAATATGCGCATGTGCAGCAGCCGCTCGCGCAGGTCGATGACGAGAATGCCACTGTCCTCCACGCCGCGCTGGTCGAAGGCGCCGCCGAATTCGTCACCGAGCGGATGACCGGATCGGTCGCCTATCCGCTGCTCCACCAATGGGCGGCGGAACGAACGACGGAGCTCGAAACCGCCTTCCTCGCCGAAAAGGACGAAAAGGCGCTCGGTTCGCGCTGGCTCTACAACCAGCAGGGCGATGGCGAATGGCCCGGCGACCTCGGCTATTGGGCGGGTTACCGCATCGTCCGGGCCTATTACGACCGCGCGCCCGACAAGACGCAGGCGCTGCGCGAGATCATCGAGATGCGCGACCCCGCCGCCTTCCTCGCGGCGAGCGGCTGGGCACCGGGCGCATAGAGCGGTTTCAAGTCGGGCGGAACCGCATGACGACCCGGAAAACGCGGTGAAACTACGACCTGGAGCATGACGACATGAGTTGGAATCGTCACCCGCGAGGAGCGAAGTGACGCGTCGATCCAGAGTGTGCGCAAACCGCTCTGGATTGCTTCGCTCCGCTCGCAATGACGAAGGGGGTCAATCCAAAGTCATCAGAGTCTAGCGCCGACGCGCGCTTCCTACGCCGCCCAGTCCTCCAGCAGGTGGCGCGCGATCGCCAGCGGCGGCGGCGCAAGGAAGGGGGCGTCCATGTCGCCCGCCAGCGCCGCGCGCACCTCGGCGCGATCGACCCAGATCGCCGCCTCTATCTCAGTCTCGTCGAGCGTCAGCGCGCTGCCCTCGGCGCGCGCGCGGCATCCGATCATCAGCGACGAAGGGAAAGGCCAGGGCTGGCTCGCCACATAGGCGACGTCCGACACGCGGATTCCCGCTTCCTCGAACAATTCGCGCGCCACCGCCTCCTCGAGCGATTCGCCGGGCTCGACGAATCCCGCGAGCGCCGAGAACATCCCCGGCGCGAACTGCCGCTGGCGCCCGACGAGCACGCGCCCGTCATATTCGGCGAGCATGATCACCACCGGGTCGACGCGCGGAAAATGCTCGGCGCGGCACTGGCCGCAGCGGCGCCCCCAGCCGGCACGGAACAGCTCGGTCGGCGACCCGCAGGTGGCGCAGAACCGATGCCGCGCGTGCCAGTCGACGAGGCTGCGCGCGCCGCCGTAAAGCGCGAGGTCCTGCGCGCTGAGCAGCGGCAGCAGCCGCATCACGGTGCGCGAGCGCGCGTCGATGCGCTGCGCCGGGTGCGGTTCGCGGACGAAATAGGGAATGCCGCGCTCGTCGCGTCCCAGCAGCATCGGCGCGCGTGCGTCGGCGGGGTCGAGCAGTTCCCAGCGCAGGCCCGTGCCATCGTCGCCGGGCACGAAATCGATGCCGTCGAGCGTCAGGCAGCGCGCGCGCGGATCGGCCTTTGCGGCGGCGAAGGCCTCCGGGTCGGTGCGAAGCTGGTCGGCGCGGTCGAGCCACGCCCCGGTGAAGCCGAGCGGCGCCGGCATCAGCGCAGCGCGTCCTTGTAGAAAGCCTCGCCGAACTTCGCCTGAAAGGGCAGCGCCTCGGCCGGCATATATTGGGTGTAGCCGCCGACGCGGTAGCCGCGGGCGCGGTCGACGAAGCCGATCGTCCCCGCCGCGCCGCCCCAGCCATAGACGCCCTCGCCGGTGGGCGAATCGGCGAGCGAGACGCGCCCGCCCGCGCCGAAGCCTTCGCCCTCGATGAACGTGCCCTTGCGGTCGACCGAATCGGTCAGCAGGTTCGACATCGCTAGCCGCGCGGTTTCGGGCTTCATGATCCGCACCCCGCCGGTCTCGCCCTCGCCGAGCAGCATGGCGAGGAAGCGGTCGTAATCGCGCGCGCTCGAAACCAGGCCGCCGCCGCCATAGGGCATCGGCGGCGGATCGAGATAGATCGAGCTGGTCGCCGGATCGACCGGCAGCAGCACCGGCCCCATCGGGAAATAATTGGTCGACAGCCGTCCCACCTCGCTCGCCGGCACCTGGAAGAAGGTGCTGGTCATCCCCAGCGGGTCGAACAGCCGCGCCTTCAGAAAGGCGTCGAACGGCTGGCCCGCCGCCACCTCGATCACCCGCCCCATCAGGTCGAGCCCGACCGAATAGCTCCAGCGCGTGCCGGGTTCGTAGACGAGCGGCAGCTTCGCGAGCCGGTCGGCGAAGGCCGCGAGGCTGGGCGCGGGCGTGATTGGTGGCAGGCCGGGGATCGGCAGGCGGCTGACCTGCCCGCCGACCAGTCCGGCCTCGTTATAGGCGTCGCGCAGCGGCCCCTTCTGGATGATGTTGTAGCCGAGCCCGGCGGTGTGAGTGAGCAGCTGGCGCACCGTGATCGGTCCCTTGGCCGGACGCACGTCGGTGATCGAGCCATCGGGCGTATTCTGCACCGTCATGTTCGCGAAGGCGGGCAATATGTCGGCGATCGGCTGGTCGAGGCCGAGCCGGCCTTCCTCGATCAGCAGCATCGCCGCCATCGCGGTGACCGGCTTGGTCATCGAATAGAGGCGCCACAGCGTGTCGGGACCGACGGGCTTGCTCGAATCCATCGCCTGCCGCCCGGCGCCGAAGCTGACCGCCGCCGCCTGCCCCTTGCCGATACAGGCAAGCGTGCCGGCGAGCTGCCCACGCTCGACGAAGCCCGTGACGAAGGCGTCGGTCGCGGGATAGAGCGCCGCGCCGTCGGCTTTCCATGCAAGGGCGCTGCGCGGCAGCAGCGTCGCCGCGCCGCCGAACGCCAGGCCGCCGAGCAGCGCCCGGCGCGACACCATCATGTTCATCCGTCCTTCTCCCGCATCTGGTCGACGAGCTTGCGATAGAGCGTCGGCAGCCCGGCCTCGTCAAGCGCCGAAAGCGGCCACCATTCGCCTTCCCCTGCGGCAAGCGCGGCTTCGCCGGGCATCAGCGTCAGCCGCAGATCGAAATGCGTGAAGCCATGATCGACCTCGGCGACCCCCGACTCGGCGGGCGGTATCGCGCTCCACTCGCCGCCGGGCAGCGCGCGCATGCCGCCGAGCATCCCCTTGCCCGGCCGGCGGACCAGCCAGATGCGGCCCTTGTCCTCGATCCACCAGGCGATGCCATGGCGCTGCGGCTTCGCCTTCTTCGCGGGCTTGACCGGCAGCCGCTCGATGTCGGCACGGCCGCGCGCGCGGCAATCGGCCATCAGCGGGCAGATCGCGCAGGCGGGGCCGCGCGGCGTGCAGATGCCTGCACCCAGGTCCATCAGCGCCTGCGCGAAATCGCCCGGCCGGTCGGCGGGCACCAGCGGTTCGAGCGCGGTGCGGATGGCGCGCTTGGCGGCGGGCAGCGGGGTCTCGATCAGCCGATGGCGCGTGATCACCCGCTCGATATTGGCGTCGATCACCACCGCGCGCCGTCCGAAGGCGATCGCCGCGACCGACGCCGCCGTATAGTCGCCGATGCCGGGGAGCGCGCGCAGGTCGGCTTCGCTGTCGGGAAATTGCCCGCCGTGCTCGGCGACCACCGCGCGCGCGCAGGCGAGCAGGTTGCGCGCGCGCGCATAATAGCCGAGCCCCGCCCACGCCGCCATGACGTCGGCGTCGGCGGCTGCGGCCAGATCGGCGACCGTCGGCCAGCGCGTGGTGAAGCGCTCGAAATAGCCTGCCACCGCCGCGACCGTCGTCTGCTGGAGCATGACCTCGGCGAGCCAGACGCGATAGGGATCGGGCACCGCGTCGCTTCCCGGCGGCACGCGCCACGGCAGCACCCGCGCCGAGCGGTCGTACCAGCCGAGCAGGCGCGCGGCGAAATCGGCGGGCGCGGCTTCAGTCTTGTCGCGATCGGTTCTGTCGGAAGTCTGGACGCTCACCCCCCGCCTATGGCATGGCGGCGCGCATGGCGAAAGCACAGAGCGGAGAAACGCCCGCCCGAAAGGCGAAGGACGCAAAGGCGAAGAAGACGCCTGCCCGCAGCTACGAACGCCCGCGCGGCGGGGAAGCGCGCGCGATCGCCGACCTCGTCCCCGAAATCGGCCGCACCGCCTTCCGCAAGTTCGGCTTCATCCAGTCGTCGGTCGTCAGCCGCTGGCGCGAGATCGTCGGCGACCGCCTCGCCGACGTCACCCAGCCCGCGATGATCCGCTTTCCCGCCGGGCAGAAGGCGGGGGGCACGCTGCATCTGACGATCAACGGCGCGCACGCCCCGATGCTCCAGCATGTCGCGCCCGACATCATCGGCGCGGTCAACCGCTTCTTCGGCTATGCCGCGATCGCGCAGGTGCGGATGACGCACGGGCAGGTCGCGCCCGCCGCGCCGCCCGTTCAGCCGCCAGCCATGCTGAAGCCCGTACCCGCCGAACTGGGGGACAGCCTGCGCGACATCGGCGACCCGGAACTGCGCACCGTGCTCGAACGCATGGCGGCAGGGCTGGCCGCGCCGCCGAAGCTTCCCCGCATCAGTTGAACGAAGGACCGGCCGCCCATGCCCAGACATATCCCGTCCCTATCGACCCGCCGCCTCGCGATCGGAACACTCGCCGGCGTCGCCCTGACCGCGCTGGTCGCGGCTGCCCCCGCGAAACCGGCCGCTGAGCGCTGGTCGGCGACCATCTCGACCAGCCCGATCGGCGCGCTTCTGGTCGGCAAGCCCGGTGCCAAGGTGAAGCTGGTCGAATATTTCAGCTATACGTGCAGCCATTGCGCCGATTTCGCGAAACAGTCGGCGGTGCTGCTGAAGACGCTCTACATCGACACCGGGCTGGTGCAGTTCGAATATCGCAATCTGGTGCGCGATCCGCTCGATCTGACCGCCGCGCTGCTCGCGCGGTGCGGCGGCGCCAGGGCGTTCGTCGGCAATCATCAGGCGATCATGCTCGCGCAGCCCACTTGGCTCGGCAAGGCGGCGAAAATGACCAAGGAGCAGCTCGCGCCCTGGTATCAGGGCAGCGAAGGCGAACGCACCCGGCGCATCGCCGCCGATACCGGGCTCGACACGCTGATGCGCGGCCGCGGTTACACCAAGGCACAGATCGACGCCTGCCTCGACAGCGACGTCGCGTCGGCCGAGATATTGGGGATGACCAATATCGGCCAGAACGCCGACCGCGTCGCCGCGACCCCGAGCTTCTTCATCAACGGCAAGAATGCGGAGGTCAGCGATTGGCCGAAGCTCAAAACGCGCCTCGACCTCGCGCTCAAGGGCGCTTAAGAACGCCTCGACACGATTTTTCGGAGACCAAAGGATGACCCTTCCCCCGCTGCGCATCGCCCTGCTCTGTTCGCTCGGCGCGCTCGCGCTCGCCGGCTGCGGCGAAAGCAAGACCGACCAGAATCAGGAGCAGGCGGTGATCGCGAAGGTCGCCGCGCCCGCGGGCAAGAGCTGGTCCGACACCGTCACCGTCACCCCCGACGGCGGCTATCTGATGGGCAATCCCGACGCGCCGGTGAAGGTCATCGAATTCGCTTCGCTCACCTGCTCGCACTGCGCCGATTTCTCGGAGGAAAGCCACGAGGAACTGAAGCGCGACTTCATCGACACCGGCCGCGTCAGCCTGGAACTGCGCAACTTCATCCGCGATCCGCTCGACGCATCGGCCGCGGCGATCATCCGCTGCGCGCCGACCGAGCGCTATTTCCCGCTGATGGCGAACGTCTTCGCCTCGCAGGCCGATCTGTTCGCGGGCGCGCAGGCCAATCCCGATGGCGGCGAAAAGGCGATGTCGCTGCCCCCCGCGCAGCGTTTCCCGGCGCTCGCCAAGGCGTGGAAGCTCGACACCTTCTTCCAGTCGCGCGGCATGACCGCCGACCAGGTCAACGCCTGCCTGTCGAACCTTCCCAACATCGAAAAGCTCGAACAGAGCACCAATGCCGCGATGGAGACCTATCGGATCTCGGGCACCCCCAGCTTCATCATCAACGGCCAGCTGGCCGAGGGCATCGCGGCCTGGGGCCCGCTGCGCGACCGGCTGCGCACGATGGGCGTGCGCTGACCGTCGCGCTTCCCGCCCCGCGACCGGCGGCGCGGGCGGAATCGTCCCCCTTGCGACTCCCCCGCCCGCGCGGCATGACGGCGGGCAAGGGGGATATGTGACCCAAGCGTTGCACAGCCTGCGATTCGACCGACTGCACGGGGACCGTCCGTGCAGATAAAGCGGCTGCGCCTGACCGGTTTCAAGAGCTTCGTCGAACCCACCGAGCTGCGCATCGAGCCGGGGCTGACCGGCGTCGTCGGTCCGAACGGCTGCGGCAAGTCGAACCTGCTCGAGGCGATCCGCTGGGTGATGGGCGAATCCAGCCCCAAGTCGATGCGCGGCGGCGGGATGGAGGACGTCATCTTCGCCGGCACCGCGTCGCGCCCGCCGCGCGATTTCGCCGAGGTCGCGATCCATTGCGATACGGGCGGCGCGGTGGTCGCCGGGCTTTCCGACGCGGCCGACGGGCACGAACTGGAGGTGATCCGCCGCATCGAGCGCGGCGCGGGAAGCGCCTATCGCGCCAACGGCCGCGACGTACGCGCCAAGGACGTCGCGCTGATCTTCGCCGATGCCGCGACCGGGGCGCACAGCCCGGCGCTGGTCAGCCAGGGCAAGATCGCGAACGTCATCGCCGCCAAGCCGACCGACCGCCGCGCGATGCTGGAGGAGGCGGCGGGCATCGCCGGCCTTCACGTCCGCCGCAAGGACGCCGAGCAGAAGCTGCGCGCGACCGAAACCAACCTGACCCGCCTGTCGGAGATCGTCGCCGACATGGAGGTGCGCGCGAACGCGCTGCGCCGACAGGCGCGCGCGGCAGAGAAATACCAGCGGCTGAGCGAAGAAATCCGCGTTGCCGAGGCGCGGCTGATCTATGCCCGCTGGCGCGACGCCGCCGCCGCCGCCGATCAGGCGCGCCGCGACGCCGACGCGGCCGAGGCCGCGGTGAAGGCGGCGCAGGACGAACTTGAAGCCGTTTCGAACGCGCAGACAGAGGTCGCCGCGCGCGTCGCCGATGCGCGCGGCGACGCGCAGGCGCAGCGCGATGCGCTTGCCGAAGCGACCGCAACGCAGGTCCGCCTTGCCGGCGAGGAGCGCGCGGCGCGCCAGCGCCTCGACGACCTGGGCACGCAGCAGGCGCGGCTCGCCGAGGATCGCGCGCGCGAGGGCGATCTGGCACGCGACGCCCATGCCGCGCTGACCGCGCTCGACACCGAGGCGAAGCAACTCGCGCAGCAGATCGGCGCGCATGACAATGGCAAGGCGGCGCTCGTCGAGGCGAATCAGGCGGCGCAGGCACGGCTGCGCGATGCCGAGGTGGCGCTGGCACAGGCGCGCGCGCGCGCCGCGAGCGAAGCCGCCGACCGCCGCATCGCGCTCAGCGCGCGCGACGGCGCCGAAACCGCGGTGCGCCGCATCGCGGGCGAACAGCAGCGTCTCGAAGCCGAGATCGCCGCACTCGGCGACAGCGCGGCGCTGGCCCGGACGGTCGAGGAGAGCGCGGCGGCCGCCGAGCAGGCGGAGGCCGCGATCGCCGCAGCCGAAGCCGCGATTGGCGACGCCGAAGCCGACCGCGAGGCGGCGACGGCGGACCTCGCGGCGGTCGAGGCCGCGCTCGCCGAGGCGCGCGCGGCGCTCGCCGCGCTCGAAGGCGAGGCGGCGACGCTCGAACGCGCGCTCGCCGCTGCGCGCAGCGATGCGATGCGCATCCTCGACCGCATCAGGGTCGCGCCGGGCTACGAGGCCGCGCTCGCCGCGGCGCTCGGCGACGATCTCGACGCTGGCACCGACGGCGACGCGGCGCGAAGCTGGCGCGGCGCCGACGCGCGCGCCGACGATCCCGCGCTTCCCGCCGGGACCCGCGCGCTCGCCGATCTCGTCGAGGCGCCCGCCGCGCTGTCGCGCCGTCTCGCGCAGGTCGCGGTCGCCGACGACGATGCGGGCCAGACGCTCGCGGTCGGGCAGCGGCTGGTGACGATGGGCGGGGTGATGCGCCGCTGGGACGGTTTCGTGACGCGCGGCGACGGCGCGACCGCGAGCGAGCGGCTGATGCGCCAGAATCGCCTCGACGCGCTCGCCGCGCAGCGCCCGCAGGTCGAGCTGGGGGTGCAGGAATTGCGCGACCGCCGCGAGGCCGCGGCGGCGACGCTCGCCGCGCGGACCGAGGCGGCCGCGGCCGCCCGCAAGCGGCTCGCCGACGCCGACGAGGCGCGCCGCGCTGCCTTGCGCGCCGCCGACCAGGCGCAGGGCGCGCTCGACCGCCACCACGCCGCCGCCGCGCTGTTCGAACGCCGGCGCGCCGAGATCGCCGGTGCGGCGAAGGACGCCGCCGAACAACTCGCAGCACAGGAAGCCGCGCTCACCGCGCTGCCCGACGAGCGGCTGGCGCGCGCGGCGCTCGATGCCGTGGAGCAGACCGCCGATCGCGCCCGCACCACCGCGACCGACGCGCAAGGCACGCTCGCCGCGCATGAGCGCACCCTCGCCGCGCTGAGCGAGCGGCAGGCGGTGGTCGGCGCCGAGATTCGGAGCTGGAAGGCGCGAGCGGGCGAGGCCGCACGGCGCGTCACCGACATGGACAAGCGCGCCGATGCGCTCGCCGCCGAAGCCGCGAAGCTCGTCGACCTGCCCGAGCGGCTCGCCGCCGACCGCGCCGTTGCCGAGGCGCGGCAGGCCGAACTGCGCGAGAAACTCAACGAGGCCGAGACGCGCGAGCGGGCGGCCGAAGCAGCGCTGCGCGAGGCAGAGGCGGCGCTGACGACGATCCGCGAGCGCGTCGCCGCGGCGCGCGAAACGCGCGCCGGCGCGGTCGCGCGCTCGGAAAACGCCGAACTGCGCCGCGTCGAGATGGGCCGCCTGTCGGGCGAGCGTTTCGAATGCCCGCCGCCGCTGCTGCCGCAAAAGGCCGGTTTCGACAGCGCTGCGGTCGGCGACGCGGCCACCGAGTCGGCGGCGCACGACCGACTGATCGCCGACCGCGAGCGGCTGGGGCCGGTCAACCTCGTCGCCGCCGACGAACTCGCCGAGCTCGACGCCGAGCGCGAGCGGAGCGTCGCCGAGATCGAGGAACTGCAGCAGGCGGTGAACCGGCTGCGCGGCTCGATCGGCAACCTCAACCGCGAAGGCCGCGTCCGCCTGCTCGCGGCGTTCGAGGCGGTGAACGCGCATTTCCAGCGCCTGTTCACGACCCTGTTCAACGGCGGTCAGGCGCATCTCGAACTCGTCGATTCGGACGACCCGCTCGAAGCGGGACTCGAGATCATGGCGCAGCCGCCGGGCAAGCGGCTCGGCACGTTGACGCTGCTGTCGGGGGGCGAGCAGGCGCTGACCGCCGTGGCATTGATCTTCGGCCTTTTCCTCACCAACCCGGCGCCGATCTGCGTTCTCGACGAGGTCGACGCGCCGCTCGACGACGCGAATATCGAGCGCTTCTGCGACCTGCTTGACCGGATGAGCCGCGAGACCGACACGCGCTACCTGATCGTCACCCACAATGCGGTGACGATGGCGCGCATGCACCGGCTGTTCGGGGTAACGATGATCGAACGCGGGGTCAGCCGCCTCGTCTCGGTAGACCTCGGCGGCGCCGAGGAACTGCTCGCGGCCGAATAAGCCGATCGGTCAGGGCGCGCTGCCCACCACCAGCATCGCGGCGAAGACGAGCAGCCCGGCGAAGCGGTTGCTGCGGAACTTGGCGAGCGCGTCGGCGCCGTTCGCGGGGTCGAGCGTCGCCACCTGCCCCGCCAGATGCACCGCCACCGGCACCAGCGCAACGAAGACCAGCGGATCGGGTCGCACGATCCACAGCGCCCCCGCCCACAGCGCGAGCGCGGTCGCATAGCACAGGCCGACGCCGCCGCGCACCTGGTCACCCAGCGCGCGCGCACTCGACTTGACGCCGACCAGCGCATCGTCCTCGATGTCCTGGAGCGCATAGATGGTGTCGTAACCGATCACCCAGGCGATGCATCCGGCATAGAGCAGCGGCAGCGCGAGGCCGTCGCTGCCCCCGGCCGCGATCCAGCCGACGAGCGCCCCCCACGAAAAGACCAGCCCCAGCCACGCCTGCGGCCACCAGGTGATGCGCTTCATGAACGGATAGGCGGCGACGAGCAGCAGGCTCGCCACCGCGACGACCTGCGCGCGCAGCGGCAGTTGCACCAGCACGACCAGCCCGACGAGCGACAGCGCGAGCATCCACAGCGCCGCGCCGCGCACCGAAACCGCGCCGCTCGCGACGGGGCGCGACGCGGTGCGCGCGACCTTCGCGTCGAGGTTGCGGTCGACGATGTCGTTATAGACGCAGCCCGCGCCGCGCATCGCGATCGCGCCGGCGAGCATCCACAGGAACAGCGGCCAGTGATCGCGCGCGCCGCCCGCCAGCGCGATCCCCCACGCGCAGGGCCAATAGAGCAGCCACCAGCCGATCGGCCGGTCGAACCGCGCGAGCAGCGCATAGGGGCGCAACCCCGCGGGCAGGAGCGCCAGGAAGCCGCGAAGCTGGCTGTCGGGAGGAGGGGCGGTGGTCATGCGTGCCGGGGCGATAGCAGAGCGCGCCGACGAGATAAATGCCGGACCGGGCGCGGCGTGCGCCGATCAGCAGGCGGACTTGGTGGCCGCCGGAGAGGGGTTGTAGACGCCGTCGCCGTCCTTCGGCCCATCCAGATCGCGCGGCTCGCGGATATTGAAGGCCGCCGTCGTGGAGATTCGCCGCGCGCCCAGCCACTTGCCATAGAGCAGCGGCTGATAGTCGTAGCTGATCTCGACGAACATCACCGCCGTCCCCGCCGCGGCCGTGACCTCCTTGCCTTTCAGCCCCATGCCCGGAAAACTCGTTCCGGTCTTGCCGGTGCCCTGCGCGCCATAGGCCGAGGACACCGCGAGATCGCCATAGCAGCGCTGCCAGTGAATCCACTGGCCGCCATCCTTGTTGCGTTCGAGGCTCGACAGGATGATCCGCCCGTGCCGCTTGAAATCGAGCGCGTCGGCCTGCTTTTCCGCCCCGATGAACAACTCGTTGATATCGATCTCGCGGATCGGCGGCAGCGACAGATTGCTGCCCGCTGCGATGCGCGAGGCGTTGTCGGCGGTGTTGAGGCCGATCTGGCTGATCCGCGTGTGAGTCAGCGCAAGGTTCGCGATCTCCAGTCCGGCGAATCCCACCAGCACCAGAAAGGGAATGGCGAAGGCCATCTCGATCAGCACCGTGGCGCGAATGTTGCGCGCCAGGCGCCGCGCGGTGATCGCCAGGCGGCGGCAAGGGCGGGAAAGAAGCATCATTTCAGGCAGCTATCCGGTGTAATGTCGCTACCGTTCGCAAAGGGCTGGTTGCGCAGGATCGTGACCGCCGACAGCGTCGAATAGGGGGACTGCCCCAGCATCTTCCACACCGGCAGCACGCGGTCGAAGCGCATCGTCACCGTATAGAGGACGACGTCGTCGGCGCCGCCGTTGCCGGCCTTGCCGCCATCCTCGAAACAATCCTCGGCATCCAGATAGCCGTTCTTGTTCGTATCATAATAGCGCCGAGGGACGTTGAGCTTGCTGAACTCGTCATAGGCGCGCCGCGTGAATTTCACATCGGCGCCCGCGAACACCTGCTGGACCTGCTCCTTGACGCGGGCATCGAGCGCCGATTGGTCGCTGGAATAAAGCTCCAGCGTCGAATCGCGCCCCGCCTTGGCGACGGCGCCTTGCAGGACCTGCTGCGCGTACATCTGCCAGCAGAAATCGAAGATCCCCATCAGGATCAGCAGGAACAGCGGCGCGGTGAGCGCGAATTCGACCAGCGCGACGCCGCGACGGTCGCGGCGAAGCCGGCGGATCAGGGCGCGGCGACGGCTCATTGCGACAGCCTGAGCTTCGAGATCTGGCGGGCGATCGCCTGGAACTGCGCGTTGAGCTGCGCCGCATTGTCGGCCTCGAACGCCTGCCCCGTCGAGGCGCAGCTGTTGAGGTTGCTGTTGCTGCCGACGCCGAACGAGATCACCCAGATCGTCAGGCCCTTGCGCTTCGCGCTTTCGCACAGCTGCCGGAAGCGGTTGTTGTGCCGGTCGATCGCATCATTGTCGCTGGTCGCGCCGATGCGCGGCATCGACCGCTCCTGCCCTTGGTGCGACAGGTTGGCGCGCGGCGTCATCATGTCGCCGTCGGTCATGAACACGATATGCCGGCTGACCGGCCGCCCGTTATAGGGCCCGTTGTCGGCCGCGAACAGCCCGGTCGGAGAGATCAGGCGCGCACCCCACGCCATGCCGGCGTCGTGATAGGTATAGCCCTTGGGTTGCAGCGTCTTGATATATTTATCGAAGTCGTCGTGATCCGCCTTGGTCATCGTCGTCAGGTTCATCGCCGCGACCGGGCAGGCGGCATAGTCGCCGCCCTTGTCGACGAAATTCTGGTAATTGGTCGTCACCCCGGTGCGTTCGGTCACCCGCTCGCGGTCGTAGGTGACGTCGGGCAGGAACATCTTCCATTGCGTCTCGGCATCGCTGGCGGACGGGACCATGTCGATGTCCATGTCATAAGCGTCCGACGGCGCGGACTGGCTCGACCCGAATTGCGTCGTCGCCCGCTCGATGATGCACCCCGCCCAGCTGGTCGTGACCGTCGTCCCCTGATAGCCGGTGTCGGTCTCGATCGTCGATCCGCTCTTCAACGGGCCGGTGTCGAACTTGCGGTCGAAATAGGTGTATTTGCCGTCGAAGACCGTAGTCAGCGTCTCGGTCTTCGTCACCTTGTAGGTGCGCGTGAACGTCCAGCGGAGCCTGTCGATCTTGCAACTCCTGGAACTCCATGTTCCCTTGTAGCTGTAATATTCGTAGGTCCGCTTCGAATCGGATGTGGTGATGCGCGTAGTGCCGTCGACAACCGGATTCGAGACATTCTGATCCTTGCTCTCGATCATCTTGGCCGAGGCGCTGTCGTCCCAGGTCGTGCATTCGTCTCTGGTCTTGTCCGCCGTCCCCGCGCTCTTCCAATCCTCCTGCCCGTTCTTCTTCTTGTCAGAAACGGGATCGGTCGCGGTATAATCGTCGGACACCACCGTCCGGGCGTCGCCCCAGACCTCCTTGGTCACCGGCTTGCGGGACGGGAGCCAGACGGTGTCGGCGAGCCAGTTGGAATTCTTCGCCACCAGAATCTGGCCGACATTGACCGACGAGCTGTAGGGAACGACGCCGAAGCGCAGCCGTCCGTCGCCGATGTCGGCGTTGGTCAGCGTGTCGAAGAAATCGACCGCCGCCTTGCGCAGCGCCTCGATCTTGGTGTCGTCGTCCGAAGAGGAGGCCTTGCGCGCCATCGACCCGGTGACGTCGAGCACCAGCATCACGTCGACGTTCGAGATTTCGAGCTTGGCGGTGCAGTTCACGCCGAGGTCGAACTTGTCCTTGCCGAAAATGTACATGATCGCCGTCGGCAGCTTGACGCTGGCGGTGCCGACGACATCGGCGGCGCTCGTCGACTGCGAGGAAAAGTTCACCGCCTCGCTGCCATAGATGCCGTTCGGAAAGTTGAAGGCGAACATCTTGTTCGCCTCGGCCTTGTGGTCGTCGCCATAGACGCCCGCCGCCATCGCGCGCCGCCCCGCGAGCACGCCGGCGTCGCACGCCTGTTGCAGGCGAAGCTGCGTCATATAGGCGCGGCCGATGTCGACCGCCGACCCGACGATGCCGATCACCGGCACGATCGCGGCCGCGGTCAGCATCAGCGCGTTGCCGCGCTGGTCGCGGATCAGGCGTCCGGCGCCCTGCCGGAGGCGGCACCCAAGACGGCGCCCGATATGTCGGATGTCGGTCCCACCCATGGTCTCAAACCCCTCGATCGACCCGCGTACGCCCCACAGATGCGCGGCGGGTATCCTGCCTCTATCGGAAAACTGCTTACCAAAATGCTAAGCCGCACTGCCCGCATGGCCCGGAAAACCGCGCCTCCTGCCCCGCAACGGGACAGTCCGCGCGCAGGGATGAGCGCGGGTGCGCGCCGCCGCCGCCCATGCTATGGCCCCGCGATGCCCGCGACTCCCGCCTGGCCCCCCGCCAGCACGCCCCGCCTGTTCGTCGACACGCCGCTCGGCCCCGACGCCGCACCGGTCGTCGACGGCGCGGCGGCGCATTATCTGCTGCACGTCATGCGGCTGAAGCCCGGAGACCCGCTGCTGCTGTTCGACAATCGCAGCGGCGAGTGGCTCGCCACGGTCGCCGATGCGGGCAAGCGCGCGCTGACCGTCCGCATCGAGCGCCGGACGCGCGCGATCGAGGCGGTGCCCGACCTCTGGCTGTGCTTCGCGCCGGTCAAGAAGGCGCGGCTCGACTGGATCATCGAGAAGGCGACCGAACTGGGCGTCGCGCGGCTGCAGCCGGTCATCACCGAGCGCACGATCGTCGAGCGCGTCAAGCGCGAGCGGCTGGAGGCGCAGATCGTCGAGGCGTGCGAGCAATGCGGCCGCACCGCGCTGCCGACGCTGGCCGAGCCGGTGAAGCTGCCCGCGCTGCTGCGCGACTGGCCACAGAGCCGCGCGCTGCTGTTCGCCGACGAAGCGGGGGGTTCGCCGTTCGGAACGGTCGATGCGCCCGCGCCCGCCGCAATCCTGACCGGCCCCGAGGGCGGCTTCACCGAGCGCGAGCGCGCCGCGCTGCTCGCCTGCCCCGCCGTCCGCCGTATCGCGCTCGGCCCGCGCATCCTGCGCGCCGAGACCGCCGCCGTCGCCGCGACCGCCCTGTGGATGGCGCAGCACGGCGACTGGGGGGCAGCGGCGGGCGCGGTCTCCCCCGAAGCGTGACGATCAGTCGATGCGGGCGCGAAAGCGGATGGTGAAGCTGGGGCGGCTCGTCGCGCTGGTCGCGTGGCTCATATTGCCCGAGGGCGCGATCCGCAGCCCCCGCACCGCCGGGTCGTAGGTCCCCGTCGGCGTGTAGCTATAGGGTGCGCCGCCGCCCGGCTGGTTCGAATAGCCGACGTTCGACGCGCTGAATCCCAGGCCGCTCGCCGGCGATCCGTTGCTGAAACTGACCGAGCCGGTCTGGAAGGTGACGCCCGGCGGCAGCGGATCGACGAGCACGATCGCATTCGCCCGGTTGCTGTTGCTTCCGGTCCCGATGCTGGTCACGGTGATCGCATATTCGACGATCGCGCCGGGGATCAGCTTGGGATTGGTCGTGCCGTTGACGGGGTCCGAAATCGGCGTCGAGCTTTTCGCGATGACCAGCACGCCGCCGGTCGCGCGCGTGTTGGTGACGATGCAGGTGACGACGTCGCCGAGCTGCGGCGTGATCGTCCCCGGCGCCACACCCGGCAGCACGGTCGAGGAGCCGGCGGCGGCGTTGGTGCAGCCAAGCACCGCATCGTAGCGCGCGAGGTCAGCGGTCCCCGCCGCGATCTCGTCGAGCGTATAGGCGGTGCCGGGGGTCAGCCGCACCATGCCGGTGTCGCCGCCGCCGACCGTGGTGCCGGTGCCGCTGGTGGTCGCGTTCGCCACCGCCACCGCGCCATCGAGAATGCGGACGGTGAACTGGTCGCCGCTGTAGCGCCGCCCTCCGCTGCCCAGCGCCTTGCGGAGGCGCAGGTGCGGATAGGGGGTGTTGGTGAAGGTGCAGGCGATCGCATCGCCGAATTGCAGCGGCGGCAGGGTGAACGATGTCGCGACCACCCCGACGGGCAGCGGCGTCGCCGATCCGCTGTTGCCGTTGGTGCAGCTGATCGTCGAGCGATAGGCGGACAGCGCGCTGGCGCTGCCCGCCGCCATCTCCTCGCTCAGCGTCACCGAAAGGCTGGAGGCGAGGCTGACCGGCATCGCGTTGAACGGGCCGTTGCCGCTGCCGCTCGTCGTCCCCTGCCCCAGCAGCGCGCCGCCGCTCGCCGCGCGGATGCGGAAGAGGAACTGGTCGCTGGCGTCGATTCGCACCCCCGCGATCTGCTTCGACAGCCGGACCGAGGCGAAACGCACCGCAAGCATGATGCCCTGCAGCCCGCCCGAGGTGATCTGGGCGGTGACGGTCGTCGGGCTGTTCGACCCGACGATATAGGCGCCGACCGTCCCGGCGGTGCCGGTGACGGTGACGGTCGAGGTGCCGATGCCCGATCGGGCCGGATAGGTCGTTCCGCTGGTCGGCGGCACCTGGTCGAGCAGCTGCCACGCGCCGCCGTTGGTCGTGAACACTAGAGATTCAGTCTCGTTCGACGATTCGGCGTCGGCGACGACGAAGGAATAGGCAGATGCGGCCGCCCCTGCGGGCGGGGTGATCGCGATGCCTCCGATCGTGACGGTGCGCGTTCCCGATGCCGTCGAATAGAGCACCGGGCGGCCCGGTATCCCGAGGAAGGCCGAGTTGCCGACCGCGGCGCCGGTCCACGACGGCGCGGCGACGGCGGAGAAGGCGCTGCCCGATGTCGGCGTCACGCGCAGGTTGAAGCGCAGGACCGAACCGTCGGTCAGCGTGAAGCTCATATTCTGGCCCGCCGCGCTGCGCGCGGTCGCGTCGCTATATTGGCTGAGGTCGAGCCAGCAATAGGTCTCCCACCCCGCGGGCGCGGTCCCCTGGCTCGTCGCGGGGGCGCAGCTTTGGGCATACGCCGGCGCGGCGGCGAGCAGCAACGCCATCAGCAACGCGAAACAGGCCAGCAGCAGCGGGCGGAAGACGCCGCGCGCGCACGCTCGCATCGACGAGGCGCACGGCGGTGGGCTCGCGGTCCGCCACCCACCGGCCCGCGACGCAATCTGGTCCCTGGTCATGCCCGCGCTTGTGGCAGCGAAAGGTTAATTCGCGGTCAACCTGTCCCCTCCTTTACCCCCTGCGCGGGGCCCGTCCTTTTTGCTGGTGCAAGCCGCGGCGCCTGCCTAAAGCGGCGCGATGAGCACGCGTACGGTTTCAGATCGAAACGATCCCATCATCGAGAGCCGCGACCAGCTCGCGGCGCCCATGATCAAAGGCGAGAAGCCGAAGGACCGCTGGCGAATCGGCACCGAGCACGAGAAATTCGTCTATCGCACCGCCGATCATCGCGCGCCCTCCTATGACGAGCCGGGCGGCATCCGCGACCTGCTGACCGCGCTGACCCGCTATGGCTGGGAACCGGTCGAGGAAGGGGGGAACGTCATCGCCCTGTCGGGCAGTGACCGCGCGATCAGTCTCGAACCGGCGGGGCAGCTCGAACTGTCGGGCGCGCCGCTCGAGAATCTCCACCAGACCTGCGCCGAGACCGGCCGCCACCTGAAGCAGGTGAAGGAGGTCGGCGCCGAACTCGGCCTCGGTTTCCTCGGCCTCGGCATGTGGCCCGACAAGACGCGCGACGAACTGCCGCGCATGCCGAAGGGACGCTATGCGATCATGCTCGACCACATGCCGCGCGTCGGCGGCATGGGGCTCGACATGATGCTGCGCACCTGCACCATCCAGACCAACCTCGACTATGCGAGCGAGGCCGACATGGTGCAGAAATTCCGCGTCTCGCTCGCGCTCCAGCCGCTGGCGACCGCGCTGTTCGCGGCGTCGCCCTTCACCGACGGCCGGCCCAACGGCTATCTGTCCTATCGCAGCCACATCTGGACCGACACCGACCCCGCGCGCACCGGCATGCTGCCCTTCGTGTTCGAGGACGGCTTCGGCTACGACCGCTATGTCGACTATATGCTCGACGTGCCGATGTATTTCGTGTTCCGCGACGGGCGCTACATCGACGCGGCGGGACAGAGCTTCCGCGATTTCCTGAAGGGCCGGCTTCCGGCGCTGCCCGGCGAGCTCCCGCGCCTTTCCGACTGGGCCGACCATCTGTCGACCGCCTTTCCCGAGGTGCGGCTCAAGAGCTTCCTCGAAATGCGCGGCGCCGACGGCGGACCGTGGAATCGCATCTGCGCGCTGCCCGCGCTGTGGGTCGGGCTGCTCTACGACCAGGGCGCGCTCGACGCGGCGTGGGACCTCGTCAAGGACTGGAGCATCGCCGACCAGCAGGCGCTGCGCGACGCGGTGCCGCGCGAGGGGCTGGACGCGGCGGCGCCGGGCGGCGGCACCGTCGGCGACCTCGCGCACCGCGTTCTCGATATCGCGGCGCAGGGGCTGGCAGCGCGCGACGAGGTCAATTCGATGGGCGACAACGAGGTCGGCTTCCTAGAACCGCTGCGACAGATCGCCAAGAGCGGCAAGTCGCCCGCGCACGACCTGCTCGACCGCTACGAAGGCGCATGGGGCCGCGACCTGTCCAGGATTTATGGCGAGTTGAGCTTCTGAATACGATTCTCCCCTCCCGCTTGCGGGAGGGGCAGCGAGACTTGGGAGCTTGCTCCCTAGTCGCAGCGGGGTGGGCAATCACACCGTCGCCAGTCCCTTCCCCCCGCAAGCGGAAGGGAGAATAAGGATCACGCCACCGGCCCCACCCGCGGGTCGGGCTCCAGCCGGATCAGCGGGCGCGCCCGGCCCGTCAGCCGCGTGAACAGGCGCGGCACCAGCGCGTGCCGCTGGGCCCAGTTCCAATAGGCGACATAGGCGGGATCGGCGAGCAGATGCTTTTCCTCTGTCTTGGCGCGCCAGTAATAGACCCCGCTGACCAGCCCGAGGATGACCATGTTGCGCGCGCCTTCGACCCAGCCTCCGGCAGTGACCAGAAAGGGCAGCGAGCCGACCCACCAGCTCAGATTCTTGGACACATAGGCGGGGTGGCGGGTCAGCGCATAGGGACCGTGGGTGATGACGCCGCGATGCGTGAGGTTCGAGAAGCGGATGCCGAACGCCATCGTCGCCCAGGCATAGACCGCGACCAGCGCGACGAGCACGACGCCCCACAGCATCATCAGCGTCTCGTGCCCCTCCAGCCAATAGCCCCAGTCGGACCCGTTCACCGTATAGTCGAGCGGGCCGCCGTTCATCAGGATGAAGGGTGGGTAGCAGACGAGCGCCGCGACCCACGCCATACCATAAGGGTTGGCGGTGCGGATGTGCGAGTCGAGCGGCTTCAGCGTCAGGATATAGCCGACCGTCGCGACATGGACGTCGACCAGATAGAGCAGATTGATCGTCCACAGCGCGATCATGTAGGGATTGGCGAGCGCCTCGCTCACCGGCACGGTGACCAGCGCCGCGAAATTGCCCGGCACGATCGACAGCATGAAGGCGGTGAAGAAGCCCTTCACCGCCCAGGCGCGGAAATGATGGCCGATCGCGCGGCCGTCGACGGGTTGGCCGGGAGCAATCAGCCAGCGGCCGAACTGGTAGCAGCCGTCGCGCGGTTCGACCATGCGGCGGTCGAGCCACAGCATATAGGGCACGGAGACGAGCAGCAGCCACGGCGCTACCCGCTCCAGCAGGTCCATCGCGAAGGCATAATTGCCCTCCCAATAATAGCGCATCGTCGCATAGAAGAGCGCGATCAGCCCCCAGGTCGCCCACAGGCCGGCGATCTTGGTCAGGCTGATGTCGACCGTTTCGCGCCACGGCCGGCGCTGCGACCAGTCGATGCCGGTCGAGGGGTTGCGATGCACCTTGTCGACGAACAGCGACCACAGCACCATCGGGATGCCGCAGGCGAGCACGCTGGCGATTGCCGAATTGGGGCCGTCCATCGGGCCGCGCGTACCCCAGTCGATGCCGAACGCGGCCGCGATCTGCGGCGCGTGGCGCGCGATCAGCAGGTAGGAGAATAGTCCGGCGATACCGACGATGCCGACCCCGGCGCTGACCGCCGAACGCGGCCGCGAATCGGCGGCGGGCGCGTCTTCGGCCGCAGCGCCGGTCGCGGGGGAGAGCGGAAGATCGGACATGGCGGTCACGCTTTTCCCATAGGGTCAGGACCCATGGATTGCACGTTCGAGGCGTCGAAATGGCGAAGATATCGGGTTTGGGCGGATGCAGCGGGTAGCATCGCTACCCGCAAGGCCGCGCGGGCCTGAGATCGAAGCCATTTCGGCGTCGCTTCGCGATTTGACCGATTTTGCCCATGGCTTCGTCGGCAAGTCTGGAAATATCGACATATTCCTACGCCTTGCCTCCTCGCCCTGAGCAAAATCGCTTCAAACCTCGAGCGCGCAATCCATGGGTCCTGCCCCTAGCCCGAAATGGTAAGCAAGCCGTCAACGATGCGGGCGAGTCGCGCGCCCTCGCCGCGTCAGAAAGCAACCATTTTGGCCGTTTTCCACCGTTCATCGTGCCATCGGTTCGATTCAGCCCGACTCGCGGCGTGCGGATTCGCGCTGGCGGGGAGTCGCTGGTAAGGCGCCGTTCCAGTCGGGGGCGGAGGGCTCCAAGCAGAACAACAAGACGGGGTCGTGACTTGTCTTCCCAATCGACGGGCCTGCGCCCATGGCGCCAGCGCTGGAATGCGCTGTTTCAGGACCATGAAATCTTCATCCGCACCCACGGCCATGTCCGGTTCGTGCGGGTCAGTGCGGTCTGGCAGAAGCGCGTCGCGCTGATCGCCGCGGCGGTACTGCTCGCCTGGGCGGCGGTCACCGTCGCGATTTTTGTCAACCAGCTTCTTTCCGCCGACGAACGGGCCGAGGTCGCGCGCAAGCAGGCCGCCGCAACTGCCGCCGAGGCGCGCATCGCCCAGTATCGCGACCGTGTCGGCGAAATCGCGGCCGACCTCGACGAGCGCCAGGCGCAACTCGAGGAATGGCAAAAGACCTATTTCGGCGCCGAGGCGCTGCCCGCCGCCGCCGATGACGACAAGACCGGGGCCGCCGCGGACAAGCCGCCCGAAACAAATCCCCTCAAGACGAGCGCGGTCGATCCGCGCCTGCCGCCCGAGGCGCAGGCGCTCGCGCGCATCGAGGCGCGGCAGGAGGTCTTTTCGGCGCGGCTGCTCGCCGCGGTCGGCGCGCGCGCCGCAAAGGCCGAGGGCGCGGTGGCGAAGCTGGGGCTCGACCCCGCGTCGCTGGTCCGCAACGCAGCGGCCGGCCGCGGCGGTCCCTTCATCCCCTTCCGCGGCCGCATCGGCGCTGCGGGCGCGCTGGGCAAGAGTTTCGCGGCGCTCGAAGGCGCGCTGTTCCGCATGGAGGTGCTCGAACGCACGCTCGTCGCCATCCCCTCGGGCCAGCCCGCGCATGTGCTGATGCTCTCGTCGAGCTACGGCTATCGCAGCGATCCCTTCACCGGCGCGAGCGCGATGCATTCGGGGCTCGATTTCCCCGGTCCGCTCGGCACCCCGATCCTCGCCGCGGCGCCGGGCAAGGTGGTGTACGTCGGCCAGCGCGCGGGCTATGGCAATGTCATCGAGGTCGATCACGGCCAGGGGATCATGACCCGCTATGCTCACCTGTCGGGTTTCACGACGCGGGCGGGAGCGCAGGTCTCCGCCGGGCAGCAGATCGCCAAGATGGGCTCGACCGGGCGTTCGACCGGCAGCCACCTGCATTTCGAAGTCCGTCTGAACGGCGTCGCGGTCAACCCGCGCCGGTTCCTGGAGGCCAAAGCCGATGTTCTTGAAGTCAAAGACGACGCCCGACAGCGAGTCGGCGCCCTCGCTTCCGCCACCCCCGGCCGGGGCGCCCGCTAGGATGGCGACCGGCGCGCGCCATACGACCTTCTCGATCCTCGGATCGGATGTCGTCGTCACCGGCAACGTATCGGCCAGCGTCGACCTGCACGTCGACGGCAAGATCGAGGGCGACCTGAAATGCGCCAACCTCGTCCAGGGCGAGGCGAGCGAGATCAAGGGCGCCGTGGCCGCCGAAACCGCGAAGATCGCCGGGCTGGTTGACGGCTCGATCGAGGCGAAGACGCTGATCGTCCACGCGACCGCGCGGATCACCGGCGACGTGACCTACGAAACGATCACGATCGAGAATGGCGGCCGGGTCGACGGCAAGCTGTCGCACCGCCGCCACGGCGCCGCGGCGCCGGGCGCGGCCAAGGCGCCGCCGCCGCTGGAAATCGTCGAGACCCGCACCGCGTAACGGCGCGCGCGCTCACCCGCCGCCGACGACCCACGCCAGCGCTTCGTCGCGCGCGCCGGGCTCGAAGACGCGGTAGCTGATGCGCGGCAGCAACGCGCTCTCGATCTTCGTCGCCGCGCGGATCCAGCCCTGATCGGCAACCACCGCGACGCGGCCGAAGCGATCCAGCTTGCCGAACAGCGGCAGCGCGCGCTTCATATAGGCGCCCAGTCCCGCGATCTCGATGCCGTCGATCGCCTGCGTCTCGACGAAGACGTGCACCTTGTCATGGCGCGCCATCGCGCCGTCGAGGCGGTCCATGATCGCATCGAGTTCGCTGCCGCTGATCCGGTCCGATACCTTGAGCGCGATCACATCGTCCGCGCTGTCGATCATGTCGAGCATGGCCTTTCTCCTGCTTCGTCCCTACGCGCCGCTGCGCCCGGCCGTTCCATTGGGGCGCGGCTTTCCGTCCCGCACCAGCGGCGAGCCGAAACCCTCGGTATATTGCGGGGCGTCGTCGGTGATCCGCACCCACGGCGCCTTCGATTCGACGAAGATATGCGCCGCATAGCCCCGGAACCCCGGATCGTCGTCGAGCAGGCCCGCCGGCACGAAATAGATTTTGCCGCCGGGGTCGGCATGCGGCGCGGGGCTCCCGCATGTCGGGCAGAAGCTCGACGTCCAGCCGTCGCTTTCCGGCACCACGAAGCGGGCGACCTCGGCCTCGCCGCGCAGCCAGCGGAAACTACCCACCGCAGTGTAGAAGACGGCATTGCCGTCGGTCCCCGACACCTTGCGGCATTTCGAGCAATGGCACTGCCCGGCCGGGCCGATCTTTCCCTCGATCGCGAACGCCACCGCCCCGCACAAGCACGATCCGGTGATTGGCTTGGACATGGAACCCTCCTCCCGCATCCGATCCGGCGAAGATAGGCGGATCGGGGCCGACCGCAATCGCATAAAGCGGGGTCTGCTCCTGTCTGCTTCCCGGCGGTCGCTGGGGCCCAGAGGCTTGCCGGAAAGCGCGGAACCCGCCCTCAGTTCCGCGGCGCCTGCCGGCGATAGCTCAGCGCCTCGGCGATATGGATGCGGCCGATCGTCTCCGCCCCGGCAAGGTCAGCGATCGTCCGCGCCACGCGCAGCATCCGCGTATAGCCGCGCGCCGACAACCGCATCGCCTCGGCCGCCTGCGCGAGCAGATGGCGCCCCGGCTCGTCGGGGGTGGCGACGGCTTCGAGCAGCTCGCCGTCGATCTCGGCATTGGTGCGCGCCTTGTGCCCGGCGTAGCGCGCCGTCTGGACCGCACGCGCCGCCGCGACGCGCGCCGCGACCTCGGCGCTGCCCTCGGCGGGCGGCGGCAGGACGAGGTCGGCGGCGCTCACCGCACGCACTTCGACATGCAGGTCGATACGGTCGAGCAGCGGCCCCGACAGCTTCGCCTGATAGTCAGCGGCGCAGCGCGGCGCGCGGCTGCACGCGAGCGCCGGATCACCCAAATGGCCGCAGCGGCACGGATTCATCGCGGCGATCAGCTGCACCCGCGCCGGGAAGGTGACATGCGCATTGGCGCGCGCGACGCTGACCTCGCCCGTCTCCAGCGGCTGGCGCAGGCTGTCGAGCACCCCGCGCTGGAATTCGGGCAGCTCGTCGAGGAACAGCACCCCCAGATGCGCGAGGCTGACCTCGCCCGGCCGCACGCGCAGCCCGCCGCCGATCAGCGCCGGCATCGACGCCGAATGATGCGGGCTGCGGAACGGCCGCGCGCGGACCAGCCGCCCACCTTCCAGCCCGCCCGCGACCGAGGCGATCATCGACACCTCCAGCGCTTCTGCGGGGGTCAGTTCGGGCAGGATGCCGGGCAGGCAAGCGGCCATCAGCGACTTGCCCGCCCCCGGCGGCCCGACCATCAGCCTGTTGTAAAGGGTTGTATAGCGCTTGAAACCCGTAGATTTCTGCGATTTCAGCGCAATTGCCAAAGCCAGCGACCAATCGAAACGATAAGCTGAACAAAGCCAAGCAGCGTAAGTCCGCCCACAACACAAACTTCAATCCAAAACAGCGCTCGCCTCATAGCCCAACGCTATAGCCATCGTTCCAGCCTGCCCAATGCTAAATACGATATGCGCTTTTATGAATTCCAAACCCACAAGCCACGCAAGCCTAAGTTGCCGCGCAAGCCGCTAACACCTGAGCAATCTCTCGTCGCAGCCAAAAAACGTCAAGTGGACGTTGCCAAGCAAGCCCTTCAAAGCGTCAAAGACCACCAGAAGCAACGCAAAAAATTGGAACGCGCTCGCAAAGCCACCTAAGCCGCCGCCCTTCAAATTCCACGCACCTGCTAACCCAATCTGCTGCCACACCCCTACGTGCCGCCGCAATCTTACGTGCAACCAAGCGCCCTACCAAAAATTATCTACATAGTAAATTTCGTTGCCAGCAGCGCCACACCGCCCGCTCTCCGTTAATGCAAGCGAAGCTAATGCTCTAATGATTTCCAGGTGGCGAGCAAATTAACGAGCGAAGTTTTAAGCGAAGCTCGTTAATGCGAGTAATTTAACTTCATTAAGGAGTGATGATAAATTTAATGAAAATAGGTAATTAACTTATAACTCTCCGCAAGTCGCGCAAGCGCCGCTTGCTAATTAACAAAAAATCGGAAATAAATGGAGCGCAATTGCGCGACTATTATTATATATTCTATCTATATTATTCTATATTATAGGCGTCGAAAACCACGCATTTCCAACGTTTTCAAGAGCAGTTCTACGGGTAACTGACTGGTTCGCTGCTGGTAGGAAACGGGTTCCTTGCGGGTAAAAACCGGGTTTGCTGCTGGTTTTCTGCTTGTTTGTTAACCCGTTGTGGATGCCTCACGTGCAAGCTTCACGATCATCGCATCCAAAGGCCAAGCTGCCACGCACGACACAGAATTCAAATCGACAGTGACTAAATAAATCGTGACGGGGTTTTGTTCAACCCATCGTTGCTGACCACGGTTTCTATGTTGCCCCGTCACATTGATCCCCAGCAACGCAATTGAGCAAGCGCGCTGACAGCAACCAGCGGAAAACGATAAAAAGAACAACAAACAGGACACACCATATGACAAAAGCAACACCGTGGCTTTCACTCGCAAGCAAGGTCATTCATCAACAGAACCAGCAAACCAAGCGTGGCAAGATGACCGCGAACGTTATGCAGCAATTCTTCGATATTCTCGTTTCAAAACGCTCGCTGACGCCTAAGCAGCAAATCCACTTTATCACCAACATCAATATGCATCTGCAAATGACCTTGCCCGTCAACCAGCCCCCAATCGTGCTAACACGCAACGCTTTGGAATATTGGCGCAGCAAGATAAAACCAAGTGCTGTAGATGCAAATTGGGCCGCGCTGGTTTCACACTATGGCACGCTTGAAGCCGTCGCCATTGAAGCTGCGAACCGCGCTGGTCTTGTAATCGCCACCAGTTCGCCAGCGCCAGCAATTCAGCCAAGCCACGTTCAATCGCCAGTCGTGCAGACCATCGTGCCACAAGCACTATCTCGTCAAGGCACTACCACGCTCAGCCTTTGGCAGAAAGGATCCGCGCTAAGTGGAAATTTGGATTATGGCGATAGCAGCGAAAAAGAGCGTGTCGTCTTTGAAAGTGACTGGTTCGCCGCGAAAGTAAAATTGGATAGAGCAACAGACCTAACTAACAATGCTGCTCTTCTCGCAAACGTGGAAAACATCAGGAAGCAGCTCAAGCCGCAAGATATGTCGCTTCGCTATGGC
This sequence comes from Sphingopyxis sp. MG, assembly GCF_002953155.1. NCBI lineage: Bacteria > Pseudomonadati > Pseudomonadota > Alphaproteobacteria > Sphingomonadales > Sphingopyxidaceae > Sphingopyxis > Sphingopyxis sp. MG. The sequence goes on along the minus strand of NZ_CP026381.1, from coordinate 28,418 downwards.
CTTCTGTACCACGAAAACGATCCCAAGGGATTAAAAGCGCCAACTCTTGGTGGAGTAATCGTGCTCACCGTGCATCAGAAGTCAGACGATAGCCTGTATCTCGCTATGCTCGTTTCCGCTGACTTTGATCCTCGCCCATTTGACCATCAAGAGCAAACGCCAAAAGGCAATCAGCCAAACATCAAAGCTACCCTTGGTTCAGCGTTTAATGACCTGCTGTCCGTTAGCAGCGCTGCAAAGAATGGCCTGCTGCCGGTTTGATGGACACCGAGATAGGTTCATTCAGGCTACCCCAGCTTCGCGTTCGAAGTCGATAGGACTGAGGTAACCCAGGGTCGAGTGACGCCGGGTCGGGTTGTAGAAGCATTCGATATAATCGAACACGTCGGCCTTCGCCTGCGCCCTCGTGCGGTAGACCTTCTTCCCGATCCGCTCGGTCTTGAGCGAGGAGAAGAAGCTCTCCATGGCGGCATTATCCCATACATTGCCGGACCGGCTCATCGAGCAGGTGACCCCATTATCGGCCATGAGCCGCTGGAACTGCTCGCTGGTATATTGGCTTCCCTGATCCGAGTGATGCAGCAGCGCGTCGGGCTTGCCGCGCCGCCAGATCGCCATGATCAGCGCGTCGGTGACGAGCTGTGCCGTCATGTTGACGCTCATCGACCATCCGACCACCCGGCGCGAGAACAGGTCGATCACCGCGGCGACATAGAGCCATCCCTCGGCTGTCCAGATATAGGTGAAGTCGGCCACCCACTTCTGGTTCGGCCTGTCGGCCGTGAACTGGCGATCGAGCACGTTGCCGGCGATGACCGAGCGATCGCCATGATCCTTGGGAAGCCCGCGTCGCCGCGGCCTGGCTCGCAGACCCTGTGCCCGCATGAGCCGTTCGATCCGGTGCAGGCCGCAGGATATCCCGTCGGCCAGCAGGTCGTGCCAGACACGGCGCGCACCATAGGTGCGATAGCTTCCTACATGGCTGGCGCGGACCTTCGCACCGATCACCTCGTCGTCGCGGGCACGCTGCGACGGCGGGCGGATCAGCCAGGCATGGAAGCCGCTTCGCGAGACACCGAGCGCCCCGCACATCCATGCCACCGGCCAGATCCCTCGGTGCTTCGCGATGAACTGGAACTTCATATCGAGTCCCTCGCGAAGTAGGCGGCGGCTTTTTTTAGGATGTCGCGCTCCGCCTTCAGCTTGGCCAGCTCGCGCCGCAGGCGATCGATCTCCATCTGCTCCGGCTTCATCTGACCGTGACCGGGAAAGGCATGACCCGGATCGGCGGCAAGCTCCCGAACCCATTTACGCAGCACGTTCGCATGCACATCCAGATCGCGCGATGCCTGGGCGATCGTCACCCCGCGTTCGCGGATCATCCTCACCGCCTCAAGCTTGAACTCGCGGCTGAACTTCCTTCTTTGCATTGTGGACCTCCGATAGGTGGAAACACCCTATCTCGGTGTCCACCAAACCGGCAGCAGGCCAGAATCCTTCAAGCGATAAACCGTTTGACGATGACAACCAAGCTGTCGTGCGATCTCGCTGATCGTCGTTCCGCTCGCCATCAAATCTTTCACACGCTCCGCGCTCACCGCTGCTCTGCGTCCCTTGTAAACGCCATTGGACTTTGCTTTCGCAATGCCTTCGCGCTGTCGCTCGCGCCGCAGGTCATTTTCAAATTCCGCCACAGCGCCCAAGATCGCCAGCGTCAGCTTTCCCGTGCTACTGCTCGTGTCTATGTTTTGATGGATGCACTGAAACGCAACGCCTTTGGCCGCAAGCTGGTCTAGCAACTGGAATAGATCGCTCAGCGACCGTGCAAAACGATCAAGCCTGCTAACGATAATGGTATCGCCTTCGCGCACGAAGCCCATCATCTCTATCAGCCCAGCGCGTTCGCAATTCGTGCCTGTTGCCTTGTCCTCAAAGATGCGTTCGCATCCCTGTGCAGCAAGTTCGCCCAACTGCACATCCAAGCTTTGGCCTGTTGTGCTGACACGTGCATAACCAACGATCATATTCCCTCGTCACATTAGCCTCTAAAACCCAAACTGTCTGCTGTCGCAAAAACTGGAAATCGACCTAAATGTGACATTCGTTGCACGGTTTTTCCCCGTCACGTTAGCGTTTACCCAAATGCGCGCTGTCCGTCGTTCCCAGCGCCAACGCCTTCTTGCCGTTATGCAGCTTCGCCCTTCTTTTTGCGTGGTCTTGTCATATGTGGTTTGAGATCAGCAAATTTAATGCCGTGCTCTTTGCACTTCGCTACGATATCCTTGATCACACCTGCACGCTCTGCCGTCTGTGCAGCCGCAATCTGCTTATCCAAATCTTCCTTCTGCTTAAGCAGTTCCGCAAGGGTTGCCATATTATGCTCCTTCCTGTTTGCGCCCGTTAATCCGTCAATCAATTTCAAGCTTTGGCAGCGAACGAACGATTTTCATCGTCTCCAGGCTTACCGTGATGACCCGTTGAAACAATTCCAATGGATAAGCAGGATTGTGCATCGTCTCGTTCGCGTAATCGTTCGCGTCGTTCACGATGCCGCTCGCCTTGTCCTTTTTCACGCACTGCCGCTCCATCACCCAATCCAGCGCGCTCTTGCCGTTCACCACGTAATCGTAAGCTTCCAACGGAATGTTCGTCATCGTGATGTTGGAATTGTAGATGACCGTCGTTTTGTCCAGATTTGGCCGCTTGCCCGCAAACTTCATCTGCTCAACGCGGTAGAAAGCCACTGGGTCAGCAACATTTGCTAAGCGCAGATCGCCTTCCTTGTAGGTCACAGCGTATGGCTCAACGTTTTCGTAGTTCACGTGTAGATCGCCAAGCTTGCGGCCAGCCTCCACAAATGCCCAGAAATCCGCTTCCTGCTTAACCGCAGGAATGCGTGGTAGCTGCTTGCTCAGATTGTCCGCAAAGCGCTCACGATATTCCTCGCTGTGCAGCAACCCATAGACATAATAGAAAATGTCATCCTTCGTGATTGTCGCGTTGGGATATGCAGCTTGGAAATGCTGCAAACCGTAATCTGTTATGCCGTCTCTCTGCGTGAATTCTGTGGCCGCGCCATCGCCTGAAAAAAGATCGACATTAGAGCTATCTGTGCGCTCAAGAACTTTGAGTGGAAAAAACTGCCCTTTCTCCACACAATCCAAGCACGGGACGATGTCAACCATTAGCGCTGAAAAGCTACGCGCGCCTACGCCAGTCAGCGCTATCGCGGCATTCTGCACAGGAAAGATCTTTCCTGTGGCGCTCAATTCATCACTAAATGTTCTATCGAAATATAAATGCTGGTTGAAAAATGGCCTATACACGGAACGCCTGATTGCGTTTTCCTTAAGCTCAACAGGCCGCTTTTTCTCGAACGAATTTTTTAATCCTCTACTCCAACTGATGCTTGCATCCTCATCAGGTGCAAAATCCTCAAAACTGTCGCCACCTGATGCGATAAAACGCTCCAAGCATCCGTTGTAGAACTTCACAGAGCGCGAGATATTTTCTACAATCTTAGAAGCGCTGGAATTGTATGACCAAGCATCACGCTTTGTTTTCACACCTGTTGTAAAAGTGGAAAACAGAGTGCTTCTGCTGTCTGTTCCGCGTTCGCCAACAACGATATATTTTTCAAACGTGCTATCTCGTTGCGTGATCCAGTCATTGTGCTCATCAGGCACAATGGTTGACCATTTCCCAGCATCGCACATTCCAGAGACAGACTTAAATGCAGCTACCTTTTGCAGCTTTTGCTCGCGTGTAAGATAGTCGCCAATGTCGTGATATAAAATTTGCCCTGTAGCTGCTGCACTTGGATTTTTGACCAGGAACGAGATAGCCACTGGTGCCCTACTACCCTGCCCAAAAATCTTACCGCCTTCGCGTTTGGAAAGCTCGCCGCTTGTGCGCTGATTACCACGAAGATTGAACACGTAGATGCTGCTGAACTCGTCACGCAGACATTTGCGCAGACCGTTCATCGCATTGCCATCAAGCCAACCGCCATTCGTGACAAAACCAATTACGCCACTATCACCAATCCTGTCGCTCGCCCAACGAATAGCCCTTACATAGCTATCGTATAGCGAGTTCTTGTTCGTCGCAGTTGTTTCCTTTGCATATGTGTCTGCGATGCGCTTGTTGAAATGGGGATAGTCTGCGCCCGTGTCGCTCACATTATATGGTGGATTGCCAAGCACCACGCGAATGTCCAAGGCCTTCTGTCGCGTGCGTCGTGCGCTGTTGTAAGATGTCGCAATGCTGTTAGGCCTACGTTTGTCTTTTCCCTTTGCCAGATATGCCATTGTGCCGCCGCACTCGTCGCACTTGGCAATTCCTGAGAACAGATTGCTCGCTGCGTTTTGTGTCGCACCGCCTGTCCGTTGTCGTGATGCGCGAACTAGCTGCGCCTTGTTGAACTTTTCTGCCGTTATCGCTTGTGGATAGAAGCTTGAATGCAAAACGTCGCCGCGACGTTCGATGTCGTGTCGCGGATGAATAATATATTCACCAAGCACCCTGCGATTTACCAAGCACTTGTGAATATAGCTTCTGTGCCACCCATTTCCTCGCCCCCAATTTTCCTCCTTTCTATCGTTGAGTTTTTTTGTGATATAATGCTCGCCCAATCCGCCTATGTAGTCGTCGTAAATTTCGTTCAGGATTTCTACACGACGCTCAACAAGCGCATATTTTCCTTCCTTAATGCAAATCCATTCAGGTGTTTTTCGTGAAATTGGAGTGCTTTCGCCGTTTATCACAGCGCGATGCTTTGCACTCCAAACTGCGGTAATTCGTTTGGACTTTTTCAGACTTTCTTCGTAAGCTAACTGCGCTTTCACGATTATCGAAAACAGGTCCATTAAATCTGCTTCATCGCCAGATTTATAAACGTGTCCGTCCTGAAATGTTGCAACGTCAACGCCGTTTTCGTTGAGCATCCATATCAAGCGTGCAGCAGCTTTCGCGCCTTGTCGTGATAGCCTATCAATGTTCTCGATGACCAAAACCGCGCCTTGCTTAAATTCTCCCTCACGCGCTCGCTTTTCAAAATCAAAAAGCGAAGAACCATCTTCTCGATTTGCGCCGTGAAACGCAGACTTGCCTTCGTCGCTAAACGTTTCGTCCAACCGCCAGCCGTTTTGCTCCACGAACGCCGTGGCCAACGAAATTTGCCGTTCTAGCGAATGCCCTTTCGCTTGCTCCATCGTGGAAAAGCGCGCGTAAATATATGCTGGCTTTACGTCTGCTGGAACTGTGATTGCTGTGTGAATGGTCATACGATAGGCCTTAATCGCAACAAGTTAATGTTGCGATACGACCTACTACAACGTTAGCAGGTTGTGGCCGCCCGCCGCCGCGATTTCGAGCGCGCGCTTCGCCGTTTCCTGCCCCTTCACCTGCGCCAGATCGGCGGTTCGCGCCGGCGCCGCGACCTCGCCCGGCACCGGCGCGGGCAGCAGCGCGGCGCCCTTGAAATGCCCGAGCAGCGACAGGAGGTCGGGCGCCGCGAGCACCTCGACATGCCCCGCCCACGCCGCCTCCGGCCCCTGCGCGGCGGGGCAGACGAGCCCGCGCTCGACGCTGCCCGCGTGCAGCGCGGCAAGCAGCACGCCTGGCGACGGCGCGACGCGCCCGTCGAGGCCGAGTTCGCCGACGACGACATAGGCGGCGAGCGTTTCGGGATCGACGACCCCCATCGCGCCGAGCAGAGCGAGCGCGATCGGCAGGTCGTAGTGCGAGCCTTCCTTGGGCAGGTCGGCGGGCGACAGGTTGACCGTGATCCGCTTCGGCGGCAGCGCGAGGCCGATCGCCGACAGCGCCGCGCGCACCCGCTCGCGGCTTTCGGCGACCGCCTTGTCGGGCAGGCCGACGACCGCGAAGGCGGGCATCCCGGGCGCGATCTGGCACTGCACCTCGACCCCGCGCGCCTCGAGCCCGAGATAGGCGACGGTCGAAACGATCGCGACCAATGATACCCCCTTGCAGCCGGCCCCCATTTGTTCCCCATCCTTCATAGGCGGGAGGCGCCGGGCGTCGAGTCCCTTTTTGTCGGGGACAGGAATCGCGCGGGAATGACGGAGACAAAAAGGGAGGAATTTCGCGCAGAGGCGCAGAGTCCGCAGAGATTTTTGTTCGCGCGGAGGCGCGGAGGCGCGGAGAAGAAAGAAGAAAATGGCGGCTTTGCCGCCTTCCCCTTTTCTTTGCGATCTCTGCGCCTCTGCACGAAATCCTGTCCCAAGACCGTCATCGCCGTCCAATTTGACATCATACCAACCAGTCGGTATGTAAATCTCCATGACGCCGACTCACCCCTCCCCTCCTTCGACGCCGCCCCGCCGCGCACCGCGGGGCAGCGCGCGGGCGAAGCTGATTGCCGCCGCGCATCAGGAGGTGCGGCGGCACGGCTATGCCGCGACCACGGTCGACCAGATCTGCGCCGCCGCCGGGGTGACCAAGGGCGCCTTCTTCCACCATTTCGAATCGAAGGAGGCGCTGGCGGTCGCCGCCGCCGAAGCGTGGACCGAGCGCGCGCGGCCGATGTTCGACATGCTGCCGCACACGAAGCTGGAGGACCCGCTCGACCGGCTGCTCGGCCATATCGATTTCCGCTTTTCGCTGCTGCACGGCCCGGTCGACGGCTTCACCTGCTTCATCGGCACGATGGTGCAGGACGCCTATGCGACCAGCGAGCCGATCCGCCTTGCCTGCGAAGCGAGCATCGCCGCCTATTGCGAAGCGCTCTCCCCCGACATCGAGGCGACGATGGCGCAATATGGCGCGCCCGACGGGATGACCGCGATCGATCTCGCGCGCCATATCCAGTCGGTGCTGCAGGGCGGCTTCGTTCTGGCGAAAACCACCAACGACCCGGCGATTGCCAGGGAAAGCGTCGTCCATCTGACGCGTTACGTCCGCATGCTGTTCGGACGGACGTGACCGCCGCGAAACCATCCCCTGAAGCCTTCCGACGAGAGAGGAATTTCCGATGCCCACCCCCAGGATGATTTTCGTCAACCTGCCGGTCCGCGACCTCGACCGGTCGATCGCCTTCTACGAGGCGCTCGGCTTCGCCAACGAGCCGCGCTTCACCGACGAGACCGCCGCCTGCATGGTCTGGTCCGACGCGATCTTCGTGATGATCCTGACGCACGACAAGTGGCGCAGCTTCACCGACCGGCCGATCCCGCCGACGGCATCGAGCGAGGCGATGCTCGCGCTGGCCCTCGACAGCCGCGAGGCGGTCGATGCGATGGTCGCGGCCGCCGCCGCCCACGGCGGCACCGCCGACGTCAACCCGGTGCAGGAACATGGCTTCATGTACGGCCGCGACATTCTGGATCCCGACGGCCATGTCTGGGAACCGTTCTGGATGGACCCGGCGGTCGCGAACGGCGACGCACCCCCACCCGCCGCCTGAGGCGACGAAAGGAGCGGCATCATGCCCGTGAATCCCGCCGCCATAATCGAGATCACCGCCTTCGACTGGGTGCCCGATTTCGCGCGCGGTTTCGTCCGCGACCTGCGTCCGCGCTGGGCGTGCGAGGAAGTCGGGCTCGACTATGCCGAGCGGCTGATCAGCGCGGTCGACCGTCCGTCCGAACATTTCCGCGACCAGCCATGGGGGCAGGTGCCGGTGCTGCGCGACGGCGACGTGCATCTGTTCGAAAGCGGCGCCATCCTGCTGCATCTGGCGGAAAAGGACGAGCGGCTGCTGCCGCGCGACCCGCAGGGCCGCGCGACCGTGACGAGCTGGCTGTTCGCCGCCTACAACAGCGTCGAACCGGCGATGTTCGAACTGTCGACCGTCGACCTGTTCGCGGCGGGCGAACCATGGGCGAAGCTGCGCCGGCCCGGCCTGATAGACTTCATCCATACCCGCTTCGGCAAGCTCGCCGAGGCGCTGGGCGACCGGCCGTATCTCGCGGGCGTTTTCAGCGTCGCCGACATCGCGATGGCGACGGTGCTGCGCGAGGGTATCGAATCGGGTGCGGTCGCCGAGCATCCGCAGCTCGAGGCCTATCTTGCCCGCTGCCTCGAACGCCCCGCCTTCGACCGCGCGCTCAAGGCGCAGCTCGCCGCCTTCCGCGAAGAGGCGGGACCGGCGGAAAGATAAGCATGAGCCCCTCCTCTTCAGAAGGAGGGGGAAGACAGAGCAGGAGAGAGACGATGACCTATGTCGAAGGCTTCGTGCTTGCGGTTCCGACCGCCGAGCAGGACAGATATCGCGACCTTGCCGCCCGATCGGTGCCGCTGTTCAAGGAGTTCGGCGTGCGTCGCCACGTCGAATGCTGGGGCGACGACATTCCCGTCGGCAAGCTCAACGACTTCCGCACCGCGGTGCAGGCGAAGGACGGGGAGACGGTCGTCTTCAGCTGGTTCGAATATCCCGACCGCGCGACGCGCGACGCCGCGAACGAGAAGATTCGCACCGATCCGCGCATGGCGGAGATGGGCACCGACATGCCCGGCGACGGCCAGCGCATGATCGTCGGCGGCTTCGCGCCGATCGTCGAGGAAGGGCTCGGCGGATCGATGGGCTATACCGACGGCTTCGTGTTCGCGGTGCCCGACGCCAACAAGGAGGCCTATCGCGCGCTCGCCGCCCGCGCCTCGCTTGTCTTCCTCGATCATGGCGCGACGCGCGTCCTCGAATGCTGGGGCGACGACGTGCCCGACGGCAAGGTCACCGACTATCGGCGCGCGACGCATGCAAAGCCCGGCGAGACCCCCGCCTTCAGCTGGATCGAATGGCCCGACAAGGCGGCGCGCGTCGCGGGCTGGGAAAAGGTCATGGCCGACGAGCGGATGCGGCACGATCCGAACGACCAGAGCTTCGACGGCGCCCGCATGATCTATGGCGGCTTCGTTCCGATCGTCGACGCCTGACACCTCCCACCGCCGGGACGCACAAGGAGAAGGACGATGACGAATCCCAAGGGCAGCTTCATCTGGTACGAGCTGATGACGAGCGATCCCGACGGCGCGGCGCGCTTCTACGGCGCCGTGGTCGGCTGGACGATCGCGGCGCACGGCGACCCCGCGGACGGCGGCGTCGATTATCGCATGATCGGCCGCAGCGACGGCGGCCAGGCCGGCGGTGTGCTGGCGCTGAACGCCGACATGCTGGCGGGCGGCGCGCGGCCGGCGTGGCTCGGCTATCTCTATACCCCCGATGTCGACGCCACGGTCGCGGCGATCGGGGCCGACGGCGGCAGCGTCCACATGCCGCCGACCGACCTGCCCGTCGGGCGCATCGCGATGCTGGCGGACCCGCAGGGCGCGCCCTTCTACGTCATGAACCCGATCCCGCCCGCGGGGCAGGAGGACATGGACAGCGACGCCTTCTCGGTCACCGAGGCGCAGCACGTCCGCTGGAACGAACTGATGACGAGCGACCCCGACGCCGCGATCGCCTTCTACCGCAGGCATTTCGGCTGGGGTCAGGAAGGCGCGATGGATATGGGGGCGCTGGGCGCCTACCGCTTCCTTCAGGTCGGCGACGTCGGCATCGGCGCGGTAATGCCGCTGATGCCCGAAACCCCGGCGTCGACCTGGACCTTCTACATCGGGGTCGACGACATCGACCGCGCCGCGGCGACAGTCGCGGCGGCCGGCGGCACGGTGACCAACGGCCCGATGGAAATCCCCGGCGGCGAATATGCGATGAACGGCGTCGACCCGCAGGGTGCCGCCTTCGGGCTGGTGGGGCCGCGGCGCTGACAGACAAGTCCCTCCCCCAAAGGGAGGGACGTTGGAAGAGGAGAGAAGCCATGACCACCCCCGCCAACCAGGCGCCGACCGGCGGCCTGACCCCGCACCTGACGATCCGCGACAGGCGCGCGGTCGAAGCGATCACCTTCTACACCGCCGCCTTCGGCGCGAGCGAGGTCGTGCGCGTCCCCGCTGACGACGGCGTGCGGCTGATGCACGCGCACCTGCATCTCAACGGCGCATCGCTGATGATCCACGACGATTTCCCCGAATATACGGGCGGTCCGGCGCCCGCGCCGGCCAGCGTCGTGCTGCACCTGCAGGTCGACGACACCGACGCCTGGTACGACCGCGCCGTCGCCGCCGGCGCCGAAAGCGTGATGGCGCCCGACAACATGTTCTGGGGCGACCGTTATGCGCAGGTGCGCGACCCGTTCGGCCACCTCTGGTCGCTCGGCACCCCGCTGCAAGGAGAGGAAGGATGACCCGCGATCCCGTCACGCTGTGCCTGTGGTACGATAAGGATGCCGAGGAAGCCGCGGCTTTCTATGCCGCCACCTTCCCCGAAAGCCGCGTCGGCGCGGTCCACCGCGCCCCCGGCGACAACCCGAGCGGCAGAGAGGGCGACGTGCTGACCGTCGATTTCACCGTGCTCGGCATCCCGTGCGTCGGCCTCAACGGCGGCCCCGCCTTTCCGCACAGCGAGGCCTTTTCCTTCCAGGTCCATACCGGGACGCAGGAGGAAACCGACCGCTACTGGAACGCGATCGTCGGCAACGGCGGCCAGGAAAGCATGTGCGGCTGGTGCAAGGACAAATGGGGCGTCAACTGGCAGATCACCCCGCGCGCCCTGACCGATGCCGTGATGGGCGACGACAAGGCGGCGGCGAAACGCGCGTTCGAGGCGATGATGACGATGAAGAAGATCGACGTCGCGGCGATCGAGGCCGCGGTGCGGGGGGACTAGGGTGATGCGCCGCCCCTCGCCCCTGTCCGCCTGGCTGCTCTGCGGCACGCTCGACATCGTCTATGCCGCGCTCTGGAGCCTGTCGGCGGGCGGCACCGTCGGCGGCATGCTGCGCGGGGTCGCCAAGGGGCCGTTCGGCGACGCCGCGGTCGACTGGGGCCTCGGCGGCGCGCTGCTCGGCCTCGTCACCCATTATGCGATCATGGGCGCGATGGTCGCGGCCTTCGTCCTGCTGGCGCGCCATTGGGCGGGGCTGCGCCGCTGGCCGTGGGGATGGGTCGGCCTCGTCTATGGCCTGATCCTCTACGGCGTGATGAACGGCATCGTGCTGCCGCTGCGCTTCGGCACGCCTTTTCCGCCCGCCGACCTGTTCAAGGGCGCGGTCGCGCTCTTTCCCCACATCTTTTTCGTCGGACTGCCGCTCGCATGGCTGTTCGCGCGTCCGGAGGCCCGCTGATGCTGATCTATTACGGCCACCCCTTCTCCTCCTACACGTGGAAGGCGCTGATCGCGCTCTACGAGAAGGAGCTTCCCTTCGATTACCGCGTGATCGGCCCCGACACGCCGCAGCATGGCGACGAGTTGCGCGCGCACTGGCCGGTCGGCAAGTTCCCGCTGCTCGTCGACGGCGACACCGCGCTGTTCGAGGCGTCGATCATCATCGAGCATCTCGACGCACTCGCCCCCGAACCGCGCCTGATCCCGGCGGACCGCGACGCGGCGCTGCGCGTCCGGCTGCTCGACCGGATATTCGACAATCATGTGATGACCCCGATGCAGGAGGTGGTGGCCGACGCGCTGCGCGGGCCGGAACATCATCTCCAGATCATCGTCGACAAGGCGAGGGAGTCGCTCGAAACCGTCTACCGCTGGCTCGATACCGAACTGGCCGGCGGCGGCTGGGCGACCCCCCATGGCTTCACCCTCGCCGATTGCGCCGCGGCGCCCTCGCTCTTCTATGCCGACTGGATGCACGAAATCGCGCCCGCCTACGCCAATCTGCGCGCCTATCGCGCGCGGCTGCTCGCGCATCCGTCGGTCCGCCGCTGCGTCGAGGATGCGCGGCCCTATCGTCCCTTCTTCCCGCTCGGCGCCCCCGATCGCGACTGACCCGCAAAGGAGAAGCAGCATGTCCGACGATCCCCGCGAACTGTCGATCTCGATCCGCATCGCCGCGCCGCCCGACGCGGTCTGGCGGGTGATGACCGAGCGGATGGCCGAATGGTGGTGTCCGAAGCCGTGGACCGTCACGCTCGACGATGTCGACCTGCGCCCCGGCGGACGCTGCGCGATGACGATGCGCGGTCCCGACGGCGAGGTGCAGCCGACCGACGGCCTGTTCCTCGAGGTCGTGCCGGGGGTGCGCTTCGTGACCACCGATGCGGTGGTGCGCGGCGCCGACGGCCGCATCGCGCCGCGCGATCCGTTCATGATCGGCGGCTGGGAGATCGTGCCCGACGGCGCCGGCACCCGCTTCACCGGCTGGGCGCGCCACTGGAGCGACGAGGCGTGCCAGCAGCATCAGGACATGGGCTTCACCGCCGGCTGGACCGTCGTCGCCGAACAGCTCAAGGCGCTGTGCGAAGCCGCCTGATGGAACGTCCCGAAACGCGGTTAACGCCGCGCTGACTGCATGGCTTGACGCTCTGGTAGGCGCCCGCGCGCGAGAGCGGCGGGATGGCCCGCCCGTCCGCCTTGCCCCCCGCGCTGCTGCGTTCCGCGATCGTCGCCCTGCTGGCGGCGGTGCTCGCCTTCGCGCCCGCGCAGGCGCAGACGGTGGTGACCGTCACCACGACGATCGGCTGGACCTATGAAGAGGTGGACGGTCCGGCCGCCAATCTCGACCCGACCGCCCTCGACGAGGACGCGGCACTGCTCGACGATGCGGCGCTCGCCGATGCGGCCGACCTCGGCGCGACGCGGCGCTATGCGCCTGCCGCGACGCTCGCGACCCTCGGTCCCGCGAAGGCGCGCTTCGGTCCCTTCGCGGTGGTCGACGCCGGCACCGCGCGCATGGCGGGCGACGTCACCGCGGCGACGCCGCGCCAGTTCGCGGCGATGCTCGCGGCCTTTCCGGCGCTGCGGCGGATCGAGATGATCGACTGCCCCGGCAGCCTCGACGAAGAGGCGAACCTGATCCTCGCCCGCGCGATCCGCCGCGCGGGGCTGGAAACCGTCGTGCCGAGCGGCGGATCAGTGCGCTCGGGCGCGGTCGAGCTGTGGCTCGCCGGCGCCGTCCGCCGCGCCGCGCCCGACGCCGAATTCGGCGTCCACAGCTGGATCGACGAAGAAGGGCGCGAGGCGAACGACTATCCCGCCGACGATCCCGTCCACGCCGAATATCTGGGGCTCTATCGCGAACTGGGGATGGACGATTCGAAAGCGCGCGCCTTCTATGCGCTGACCAACAGCACGCCGTTCGACACCGTCCGCACCCTGACGCGCGCCGACATGGCCCGCTTCGTCGCGCTCGACTGACCCCGCCGCCGCATAGCGAGCCATCGCGCCGGCGCACCCGGCCGACGTGCCCTATCCTTGCAACACGCCGCCCGCCTTCCCACATCGCCGGGCATGGCGAAGCCGAATCTCTACCAGCGGTTGCGGGCGAATGCGCAGGTGCGCTACGCGCTGTTCGTGACCGGCGTGCTGCTGATGATCGTCGCAGCGCTGATCGGGCCGCTGCCCGGTCCCGGCTTCGTCATCCTCTTCCCGATTGGGCTGATGCTCGCGCTGCAGAACAGCCTGTGGGCAAAGCGCCGCTATGTCCGGTTCAAGATGCGCCACCCGCGCTACGGCGACTGGGCCGACCGGCTGATGCGGCGGGTCAGCGCCGCGCGGCGGCGCGCGCGCGCCGCGCTCGACCGGCTCGATGGCGATTGACTTTGCGCCGACTCTCGCCTATCCGCGCCCCCACTGGCGGCCGCCCGCGTTTGGCGGCCCTTTTTCGTTGCAACGATTGAAGAGATTTTGGGGATTTCGCGATGAAGCGCACCTATCAACCGAGCCGCCTCGTGCGCAAGCGCCGCCACGGCTTCCGCGCCCGCAAGGCCACCGTCGGCGGCCGCAAGGTCCTCGCCGCCCGCCGCGCCCGCGGCCGCAAGAAGCTGTCGGCCTAAGCGCCGTCGCTTCGCCGCCGAGCCTGGAAGGATCTGGGCTGGTGCGAACGCTCTCCAGACGCAGCGAGTTTCTGGCCGCGAATCGCGGCCTTCGCTTTCCCATGCCCGGCTTCGTCCTGCTCGTCCGCCCGCGCGGTGACGACGACGACGCGCCGGGCATCGGCTTCACGGTCAGCAAGAAGGTCGGCAACGCGGTCGTGCGCAACCGGATGAAGCGCCGCCTGCGCGCCCTCGCCCGCGCCGCCTTGCCCGAATCGGGGATCGCGGGCGCCGACCATGTGCTGATCGGTCGCCCCGGCGGCAACGCCATCGCCTTTGCCGAGCTGGCGGGGCACCTCGATTCGGCGCTGAAGCGCGCCGCGAAGAAGCTGGCTCAATGAGTGGCGTGAGCGTTTCCCCTTGTCGTCACCCCGGACTTGATCCGGGGTCCCGCTTTTCCACGTTGCTGAGCGGGACCCCGGATCAAGTCCGGGGTGACGATGATTTCAGCTGCGCGAAAACCCGAATCGCGTGTGAAGTTGCGCAGTTTCCGGGGGGTTCCGCATGATCGCCCGGTTGCTGATCCTGATCGCGCGCGGCTGGCAGCTCGGCCCGTCGCGCATCCTGCCGCCGACATGCCGCTACGCGCCGTCGTGCAGCGAATATGCGATCGTCGCGCTGAAACGCCATGGTGCGATCAAGGGTGGCTGGCTGGCGACAAAGCGGCTATTGCGCTGCCACCCCTGGGGCGGACACGGTTACGACCCGGTGCCATGAAACAGGCATTTCCCGACATTTGTTGAGATGAAGAGAGACCGAAAAGCGTGGATGACAAGCGGAACCTGATCGCGGCGATTTTACTGTCGGTCGCCATCCTGCTGGGCTGGAACTTCGTCGCGGAGAAATTCTTCCCGACTCCCGCCAAACCCGACGTGACCACCACGGTCGCCGGGGCCGACGCGAACGGCGCGCCCGCCGCGACGCCGCAGGGTCAGCCGAGCGGCCTGCCCACGCCCCCGGCCCAGGTCGCGCCCGCCGCCAAGGCGACCGTCCCGGTCGAGGCGGCGCTCGCCGCGGACAACCGCGTGGCGATCGAGACCCCGGCGCTGTCGGGTTCGATCAACCTCGTCGGCGCGCGCATCGACGACATCACGCTGACCCGCTACCGCCAGACGATCGAGAAGAACGCGCCGCCGGTGCGCCTGTTCGCGCCGGCGAACACCAAGGCCGCCTATTTCGCGAGCGTCGGCTGGTCGGCGCAGGGGATCGAGGTTCCCGGCCCCGCAACCGTGTGGACCGCGTCGGGCGCGAAGCTGACCCCGACGACGCCGGTGACGCTGAGCTGGGCGAACCCGACCGGCCAGACCTTCCGCATCGAATACAGCATCGACGCCAATTATCTGATCACTGCGAAGCAGACGATCGCCAACACCGGCGCCGCGCCGGTGACGGTCAGCAGCTATGCGCTGATCGACCGCCTCGGCAAGCCGACCGACCCGCACGAACAGGACAGCTGGACGATCCACGTCGGCCCGACCGGCTATTTGGGCGGCAAGTCGGTGTTCGACGTCGACTACAAGGACCTCGATAAGGACGGCGCGGTCAAGTATGATTCGGCGGCGTGGCTCGGCTTCACCGACAAATATTGGCTCGCCGCGATCATCCCGGCAAAGGGCGAGCGCGTCACCGCGTCGATGAGCGCCCCCGCGCCCGACAATTACCAGACCCTGTTCGCACGCGATTTCCGCCAGATCGCCCCCGGCACACAGGTCTCGACGACCAGCCGCATCTTCGCGGGCGCGAAGGAGGTGCGGACGCTGTCGGCCTATCAGGACGACCAGGGCATCACCCGCCTGTCGAACGCGATCGACTGGGGCTGGTTCGAATTCTTCGCGGTGCCGATCTTCAAGCTGCTCGACTGGCTGTTCCGCCAGATCGGCAATTTCGGCGTCGCGATCATGGTGCTGACCCTGATCATCCGCGGCGCGATGTTCCCGATCGCGCAGCGCCAGTTCCACTCGATGGCACAGATGCGCCTCGTCCAGCCGAAGATGAAGACGCTGCAGGAGCGGTTCAAGGACGACAAGCCGAAGATGCAGCAGGAGCTGATGAAGCTCTACAAGGACGAAAAGATCAATCCGCTCGCCGGCTGCCTGCCGATCGTCATCCAGATCCCGATCTTCTACGCGCTCTACAAGGTGCTGATGCTGACGATCGAGATGCGGCACCAGCCCTTCGCGCTGTGGATCAAGGATCTGTCGGCACCCGACCCGCTGCATTTCCTGAACCTGTTCGGCCTGCTGCCCTTCACCCCGCCGTCGCTGCTGGCGCTCGGGCCGCTCGCGCTGATGCTGGGCATCACCATGTTCCTGCAGTTCCGCCTGAACCCGCAGGCGACCGACCCGGTGCAGCAACAGGTGTTCAAGATCATGCCGTGGCTGTTCATGTTCATCATGGCGCCCTTCGCGGCGGGGCTGCTGCTCTACTGGATCACCAACAACGTGCTGTCGATCGCGCAGCAGCAGTGGATGTATCGCAAGTTCCCGCAGCTCAGGACCGCGGTGGCGAAGTGACGGATGGTGCCGACGACAGGAGCGAACGCGCGCGCAAGCTGTTCGCGGGCCCAATCGCCTTCCTGAAATCGGCGCCCGCGCTCCAGCATCTGCCGGCGCCGGGCGTGCCCGAGATCGCCTTTGCGGGCCGCTCGAACGTCGGCAAGTCGTCGCTGCTCAACGCGCTGACGGGACGGAACGGCCTTGCGCGCACCTCGGTGACGCCGGGGCGGACGCAGGAACTCAACTATTTCGACGTCGGCAGCCCGCTGGTCTTCCGCCTCGTCGACATGCCCGGCTACGGCTTCGCCAAGGCGCCGAAGGACGTGGTCAAAAAGTGGCGATTCCTGGTCAACGACTATCTGCGCGGGCGCGCGGTGCTCAAGCGCACGCTGGTGCTGATCGACAGCCGCCACGGCATCAAGGACGTCGACCGCGAGGTGCTGGCGATGCTCGACGTCGCGGCGGTCAGCTATCGCCTCGTCCTCACCAAGGCCGACAAGGTGAAGGCGAGCGACCTCGCCGCCGTCCACGCCGCGACCGAGGCCGAGGCGCGCAAACACCCCGCCGCGCATCCGGAGGTGATCGTGACGAGCAGCGAAAAGGGCATGGGAATCGCCGACCTGCGCACCGCGGTGCTGGAGGCGGTGGAGTCATAAATTCCCCCCGCCCGCTTGCGGGAGGGGTCGGGGGTGGGCATGAAGGCTGCAACCGCCGCCGCTCGCCTGCGGCTAGCCCCATCCCTAACCCCTCCCGCAAGCGGGAGGGGAATGAGAGTGACGCATGAAACTGGTCATCGGCAACAAAGCCTATTCGAGCTGGAGCCTGCGCGGCTGGCTGGCGGTGCGGCAGAGCGGCCTCGCCTTCGAGGAGGTCAACGTCCCGCTCTATGACGAGGATTGGTCGAACCGACGCGAGGGCGACGAGTTCGCTCCGTCGGGCGGCAAGGTGCCGATCCTGTGGGACGGCGCGGACATCGTCGTCTGGGACAGTCTGGCGATCATCGACTATCTCAATGAAAAGACCGGCGGCACGCGCGGCTATTGGCCCGAGGATTGGGCGGCGCGCGCGATGGCGCGGTCGATGGCGGCCGAAATGCACTCGGGCTTCGCGGCGCTGCGCCGCCATCACAGCATGAACATCCGCCGCATCTACCCTTCCGCCGACCTGCTGCCCGAGGTGCAGGCCGACGTCGTGCGCATCATGCAGATCTGGGCCGAGGCCCGCGCGCGCTTCGGCGGCGAGGGCGATTATCTGTTCGGCGAATGGTCGGCGGCCGACATGATGTTCGCGCCGGTGGTGACGCGCCTCATCACCTATTCGATCCCGCTGCCGCGCTTCGCCGTTCCCTATTGCCAGGCAGTGGTCAGCCACCCGCACATGCAGGAATGGATCGGCGGCGCGCAGGCCGAGGATTGGGTGATCGAACAGTTCGAGGGGCCGGCGGAAGGCTGACGCCCGTCGCGATCCTCCGGCGAATCAGGGGATGCGCTTCGTCGGATAGGGCGTCCCGTCCTTGTGGAAATAGCCGTCGGGCGTGAACAGCATGTCGATGTCCGAATAGCCGCCGCCGGTGTCGCACCGCTTGCCGCCGCCGAGCGCGACGAACACGCAGTCGGCGTCCGATTCGTTGATCAGGTGGTGGCCGTTGGTGCTGCCCTTGGGCCACACGGCGATATCGCCCGGCCGCATCGGCCAGCGGCCGTCATCCTCGACGAGCACCGCCTCGCCGGCGATCATCACCAGCATCTCGTCCTCGCCGTCGTGCCAGTGGCGCTGCGACGACCAGGCGCCGGGTTTCAGCACGACGTGGCTCGCGGCGAAATCGGTGAGCCCCGTAGGCGGCGCGAGGCGGCGATACCAGCGGCCCTGAACCGGCGCATCGTAGGGCGTGGGATAGCCGGTCGCGTTGGTCTGCGGGATCGCGTCGAGGTCGAGCTTGGGCATGGCGGTCCTCCTGCCCCCTTCTTGCCGCCCGCGCCGCGCGAAGTCGAGATGCTCCCCGGCAAGGTGCCCCCGACGATTGGTGTCTCGACTTCGCTCCGCCCGAACGGTTAAAAGCCGGCGATGATGACCATCGACCCCGTCGACCTCGCCAAGGCGCTGATCGCCGCGCCCAGCGTGACCCCCGCCACCGGCGCCGTGTTCGACGTGCTCGAAGCGGCGCTCATGCCGCTCGGCTTCACGGTCGAGCGCTTCATCGACGGGATCGAGCCCGACGGGCCGGTCGAGAATCTGCTCGCCGTCCGCAAGAGCGCGGGGCCGCGGCATTTCGGCTTTGCCGGGCATCTCGACGTCGTGCCGCCCGGCGTCGGCTGGACCGGCGACGCCTTCGACCCGCAGGTCCGCGGCGACCTGCTCTACGGCCGCGGCGCGGTCGACATGAAGGGAGCGATCGCCGCCTTCGTCGCCGCGGCGGCGACCACCCCGCCCGAAGCGGGCACGATCAGCCTGATCGTCACCGGCGACGAGGAAGGCCCGGCGGTCTTCGGTACCCGCGCGCTGATCGAGCATATAGACGCGCGCGCGCTGAAACCCGACCTGATCGTCGTCGGCGAGCCGACCTCGATGCAGCGGCTCGGCGACATGGTGAAGATCGGGCGGCGCGGCTCGGTCAACATCTGGATCGACGTGCCGGGGACGCAGGGGCACGTCGCCTATCCGCACCTCGCCGACAATCCGATCCCGAAGCTGGTGCGCATCCTCGCCGCCATCGACACGGTGACGCTCGACGAGGGCACGCGCTGGTTCCAGCGCTCGAACATCGAATTCACCGATATCGAGGTCGGCAACGGCGCGACCAACGTCATTCCCGCCTCGGCGCGGGCGAGGCTGTCGATCCGCTTCAACGACCAGCAGCGCGGCGCCGAACTGATCCAGATGGTCGAGCGCATCGCGCAGGATGTCGAACCGAATGCCAAGGTCGTCGGCAAGATCTCGGGCGAGGCCTTCCTGACCCCGCCGGGCGCGCTGTCGGCGCTGGTTTCCGACGCGATCCACGCCGAAACGGGCCTGACGCCCGAACTGTCGACCACCGGCGGCACCTCCGACGCGCGCTTTCTCCACACGCTCTGCCCGGTGGTCGAATTCGGCCTTATCAACGCGACGATGCACAAGCTCGACGAAGCGGTCGCTGTCGCGGACCTGCACACGCTCGCCGCCATCTATCGCGGGATATTGACGCGCGCGTTCGGCGCCTGACTCTATCCCTCGCGCCCCCGGCGCAGGATCACATAGACCGCGCCCGCCCCGCCGTGGCTGACATGCGCGGCGCGCAGCGCGACGATCCGGTCGGCGTGCGGGGAGGCGGCGAGCCAGTCGGCGAGCGAGGCGCGGATCGCGCCGCGCGGGCGCGGTCCGCCATGCATCTGCGGCAGGCGGTCGGCGCCCGGCCGCATCCGCCCCGCAACGACGAGCAGCACCCGCGCACCGCGCTGCAAGGCGTGGCCGATCGCCGTGTCGAGCAGCGCCTGCGCCGAGGCGAGGCTATGGCCGTGGAGGTCGATGCTGCTGTCGGGGCGGACCTGCCCCTTGCGCAGCCGCCGGTCCCAATGGCTGTCGAGCGTCGCCGCGGCGTGGGTGCGGCGCGACGGCGGCAGCGGAGACGGCGAGGGAGTCCGCGCGGCCGGCGGCGCGATGTTCCGCGGCGCGGGCTTCGGTGGCCGGACGGTGGGCGGGGCCTTGGGTTCGAGCGAAGGGACCGGCTTGCGGAGCGGCTCGACCGTCGCGGCGACCTTTTTCCAGAGCGCGCTTTCCTCCGGGGCGAGCCGCCGCGGCATCGCGGTCAGCGCCGCGCGGTCAGCCGCGCCACGGCGGCGCGCGGCAGCAGGATCAGCGCCGACCCGCGCGCCGCCATGCCGCCCGCGATCGCGCGCGCCTGATCGCCCGCGCCCCAGAAGCTGTCGAATCGGTTGGCGCCCTTGATCGCGCCGCCGGTGTCCTGCGCGATCCACAGCCCATTGGGCTCGGCCCGATCGAGCGACAGGATGACGGGGGCGCCGAGCGGCACATATTTGGGATCGGCGGCGACGCTGCTGCGCCCCGTCACCGGCACGCCGAGCGCGCCCAGCGGGCCGGGGCCGGTCAGTTCGCGAAAGAAGACCCAGCTCGGATTCTCGTTCATCACCGCGGCGCCGCGCACCGGATCGGCGCGTAGATAATCGAGGATGCCCTGCATCGAAGCCTGCCCCGGCTGAAGCTCGCCGCGATCGAGCAGCAGCTTGCCGATGCCGACATAGTCGCGCCCGTTCTGGCTGTCGTAACCGATGCGCATGATCGACCCGTCGGGCAGACGCAGCCGCCCCGATCCCTGCACCTGCAGGAAGAAGAATTCGGCGGCGTCGGCCGCCCAGGCGATTTCGAGCCCGCGTCCGTCCAGCGCGCCGCGCTCGATCGCCGTGCGGTCGTGATAGGGAACGAAGGCGTTGCCGTCGACGCGGCCGCGGATCTTCCTTCCCTGCAGCGCGTCGGAAAAGAGGCCGAGATCGACGTCGACCAGATCGGGCGGGCGGCGATAGATCGGCACGTCATAGCCCGGACGCCGGTCGCGCGATGCCGCGATCTCGGGCTCGAAATAGCCGGTGACGAAGGCGGTGCCCGCGCCGACCTGCACGGTGCCGAAATAGCGGCTGAAGAAATTGCCGGCGTCGCGGTCGGGCCAGCCCGCGGCGGCCTGGCAGCTTTCGGTCCATTCGCCATTCTGCGTGAGGCCGCTCGCGTCGGCACGGCGCTGCACCGAGGGGCAGCTCAGGCGGAAGGCCTTGAGCGCGGCGGTCGCCTGGTCGTGCGCGATGCCCAGTTCGGTATATTCGGGGCCCAGCACGACGCCCGCCTCGGCGGCGGTTGTCGCGGTCGCCGGCACCGCCGGCGCGGCGAGCGGCGCACGCGGCGTCGCGGGGATCGGCTTCGCGGCGGCGCCGGGGGGCGTCGACGGGCGCGGCTGATAGGGGCGCGTCGGCCCGCTCGGCGCGGGCGGCGGCTGTTGCGCTGTCGGCGGAGCGGATGGCGGCGCGGTGCCGGGGCGTGCGCCGCCGGCCTCGGGGATCACCGACGCGCAGGCCGACAGCAGCGGCAGCGCGGCGAACAACGCATAGCGGCCGATAGGCGATACCCTCGGTCGATGGCTTTTCCCACGCTTCGCACGCACGGCGGTCCGGACGGCAGCCGCCCCGTCGCCTGCCCCCCGCCCGCCACGCGGCATGCGGATCAGGCCGCCTCGGCTTCGTCGAGCAGCCAGTTGGGATCGCTGGCACCGATCGCGCGGCGGAAGGTCCACAGATCGTTCGTCTGCGCCGCGTCGCTCATCGATCCGGCGATCATCCGCCCGTCGGCGTCGCGCGTGATGGCGCTGATGTCGGCCTGATAGCGCACCGTGATGCGCGCCTCGCTGCGGTTCATCTCGACCGCGGTGATCTTCGCCGAATCGATGCCGATCAGGCGGTTCTCCAGCGTTTCGCCGCGCGCCGCGCGCGCATCGATCGCCGCGACGAAGGCCTCGTAGCTGTCATCGTCGCACAGGTCGCGCAGCGTGTCGCGGTCGCCCGCCCAATAGGCCTCGAGGATCATGCGATACGCCGCCTCGGCGCCCTCCATGAAGCGCCCGGCGTCGAAATTCCGATCGGCGGCGAGCAGCGCGCGCAGCCCCGCTTCGGCCGCGGGTTCGTAGACGAGGCCCGAGGTCGCCGGCGCGCCCGGCTGCGGTGCGGACTGCGCGTCGCTTTCGTCGAGGCGCACGGGTGCACGCGCCGTGCGCTCGTCGCGGCGCGGCAGCACCGGCTCCTGTTCATGCCCCGTGCGCTTGCCGAGGACCGAATAGAGCCGCATGCCCAGAAAGGCGGCGATCATGGCGAGCAGGACGATCGAAAAAGCGGTCACAGGCAGATATCCGATGCGGACGGTGAGGAAAGTCTCGATTCCAACATAGGCGATACGCCGCCATGTTTCAAATCTCCATGGCCGCAGCCGCGCGGCAGGTCAACGATTCGCCCGCCGCAAAAGCCGGTCCGGCGCCCATTGTGCTCGCCGCCCGCCGCTGCTAAGCGCCCGGCAACCGTCCGCCGCCTGCCCCCCGGGACAGGGGACCGGACCCTTCCCGACCAGAGAATGAAGGCATTTTGGACATGGCCGACGAGACCAGCAGCGACTTCACCCCCGAAACCCTGCCCAACGGCGAGGACAACAGCCCGGCGATCGGTCTGATCTCGCAATATGTGAAGGATCTGTCGTTCGAGAATCCGAACGCGCCTGCGGTCTATCAGTGGCAGGCCGCGCCGCAGATCGACGTCCAGTTCAACATCGGCGCCGACGGCGTCGGCGAGAATCTGTTCGAAGTGACGCTGAAGATCGACGTCACCTCGAAGGCCGACGAGGGAACCGCCTTCGTCATCGAGCTCAAATATGCCGGCCTGTTCGGGGTGCGCAACGTCCCCGAGGACCAGCTCCAGCCCTTCTTCCTCGCCGAAGCGCCGCGCATCCTCTTCCCCTTCGCGCGCCGCGTGGTCGCCGATGCGGTGCGCGACGGCGGTTTCCCGCCGCTGCTGCTCGAACCGATCGATTTCCACGGCCTGTTCCTGCAACAGGCCCAGGCGCAGGCCGAGGGCCAGGGCGACATCCCCACGCCGGTCGGTCAGGCCTGACCCGACCAACGGGGCGCGGCGGGGTGCGACCCTCGACCTTGCGCGACGCGGTCAATCGCCTCGACCTCTTCCCTGACGGGAAGGGGGTTTCAGGATGAGCAGCCTCGTCCGCAGCGTCGGGACGATCGGCGGGCTGACGCTGGTCAGCCGCATCTTCGGCTTCGTGCGCGACATGCTGCTCGCGCGCGTGCTCGGCGCCGGGCTCGCGGCCGACGCCTATCAGCTCGCCTTCACCCTGCCCAACACCTTCCGCCGCCTGTTCGCCGAGGGCGCCTTCTCGGTCGCCTTCGTGCCGATGTACAGCCGCGCGCTGCACGGCAGCGAGAGCGAGGGCGGCGGAGAGGGTGCGGCGGCGCGCTTCGCCGACGACGTGCTCGCGGTGTTCCTGTGGGTGCTGCTGGTCTTTTCGGCGGTCGCGATGATCGCGATGCCGGCCATCGTCTGGATTCTCGCGCGCGACTATCAGGACGTGCCCGGAAAATTCGAGCTCGCGGTGCTGCTGAGCCGCATCACCTTCCCCTATCTCGGTTTCATCAGCCTCGTCGCGATGCTGTCGGGGGTGCTCAACGCGCGCGCGCGCTTTGCGCCGGGGGCCTTCGCGCCGGTGCTGCTCAACATCGTGCTGATCGCCGGGATCATTATCGGCTGGAAACTGCGCGGCGACAGCGGCGACGACCGCATCGTGGCGCTCGCTCTCGCCATATCGGTCAGCGTCGCGGGGCTCGCGCAATTCGCCTATCTGTGGTGGGCGGTGCGGCGCGCCGGCTTGCGCCTGCACCTGCGGCTGCCGAAGCTGACGCCCGAGGTGCGGCGGCTCGGCATGCTGATCCTGCCCGCGACCTTCGGCGCCGGCATCTATCAGATCAGCCAGTTCGTCGACACATTCTTCGCCACCTCGCTCCCGCAGGGTTCGCTCACGCTGCTCAAGCTCGCCGACCGGCTCAACCAGATGCCGCTCGGCATCGTCGGCATCGCGCTCGGCACCGCGATCCTGCCGATGCTCGCGCGCCACATCCATGCGGGCGACGCGGCAGAGGCGCAGCGCCTGCAAAGCAACGCCTTCGAGATGGCGACGCTGCTCACCCTGCCCGCCGCCGCCGCGCTCGCCATCTGCGCGCCGGCCTTCACCACCGCCTTCTTCGTCGGCGGCAAGTTCACCGATGCCGACGGGGCGATCATGGCGAACATCGTCGTCGCGCTCGTCGCCGGCCTGCCCGCCTATGTCATCGTCAAGATATTGAACCCCGGCTTCTTCGCGCGCGAGGATACGCGGACGCCGGTATGGACCGCACTCGCCTCGCTGATCGTCAACATCGCGATCAACCTCTATGTCGTGCGCCGTTTCGGCATCGTCGGGCTGGCGGGTGCGACCGCGGCCTCGGCCAGCCTCAACTGCCTGCTCCTCTACATCGTCCTCCACCGGCGCGGCTGGTTCCATTTCACCGCGCGGCTTGCAAGCCGGATCGCGCGCCAGATCGTCGCGGTCGCGGCGATGGCGGCGCTGCTGTGGTGGATGATGCCGCGCCTCGCGCCTTATTATGCGGGCAGCGCGTTCGAGCGCGTCTGGTCGCTGAGCGCGCTCGTCGTCGCCGGCGGAGCGGTCTTCTTCGCCGCCGCTTTCCTGGTCGGCGCGCTTGACAAGGAGCTGCTCGCCATGTTGACGCGGCGCCGCCGCACTGGAGCGGCGACCACGAAGGAATAGGACATGCGGATCGTTTCGGGCATCCAGCCCACCGGAAATTTGCACCTCGGCAACTATCTGGGCGCGATCCGCAACTGGGTGCGGATGCAGGACGACGCGGCGGCACAGGGGGGCGACTGCCTCTTCTTCCTCGCCGACCTCCACGCGATCTCGATGCCGCACGTACCCGCCGAACTCACCGCGAACACGCGCGCGATGACTGCGGC
The DNA here is from genome assembly GCF_002953155.1 of Sphingopyxis sp. MG. NCBI lineage: Bacteria > Pseudomonadati > Pseudomonadota > Alphaproteobacteria > Sphingomonadales > Sphingopyxidaceae > Sphingopyxis > Sphingopyxis sp. MG. The sequence continues at coordinate 3,541 of NZ_CP026381.1, read as the reverse complement.
GCTCGTCGCCTGCGGGATCGACCCCGACCGCTCGACCCTGTTCAACCAGGCGCGCGTTCCCGCGCATGCCGAACTCCAATGGCTGCTCAACGGGACCGCGCGGCTCGGCTGGCTCAACCGGATGACGCAGTTCAAGGACAAGTCGGGCAAGAATCGCGAAAGCGCCTCGGCGGCGCTCTACACCTATCCGGTGCTCCAGGCGGCCGACGTGCTGCTCTATCAGGCGACGCACGTCCCGGTCGGCGAGGACCAGAAGCAGCATCTCGAACTGGCGCGCGATATCGCGCAGAAGTTCAACAATGATTATGCCAGCGAGGAGGCGCCGGTCTTCACCCTGCCCGAACCGATCATCCCCGCCGATGCCGCGCGGATCATGAGCCTGCGCGACGGCAGCGCGAAGATGTCGAAATCCGACCCTTCGGACATGAGCCGGATCAACCTGACCGACGATGCCGACGCGATGATGCAGAAGGTGAAGAAGGCGAAGACCGATCCCGAGCCGCTGCCGTCCGAGGCGGCGGGGCTGGAAGGGCGGGCGGAGGCCCGCAACCTCGTCGGCATCTATGCGACGCTGGCCGACGTCGGCGTCGACGCCGTGCTGCGCGATTTCGGCGGCCAGGGCTTCGGCGCCTTCAAGCCCGCGCTTGGCGAACTGCTGGTCGAAAAGCTCGCGCCGATCAACGCGCGCTTCGTCGCGCTCAGGGACGATGTCGCGGCGCTCGACGCGATTCTCGAGCGCGGCGCGGCAAAGGCGCGCGCCCTTGCAAAGCCGACGCTCGACGCCACATATCATGTGTTGGGGCTTTGCCGGTAAATTCCGGGGATTTGTCGGAACGAAATCGCAGCGAGCCGGGTTCAACCAAGGTTAAGTCGCATCGGCATAGTCATGGGGTAAAGCGTGGAGTCATCCGCGCACCGAATACGGAGCATGACAATGAGCAAGACGAATCTCCGGCGGCTGGGTCTCGCTGCCATGACAGGGGCGGCGCTGGCGCTCGCCGGCTGCGCGACCCCGTTTCGCGCCGACGTCGCGCGCTTCCAGACGCAGCTTCCGGCGCCGCAGGGGCAGAGCTTCGCCATCGAGGCGGCCAATCCGGCGCTGCAGGGCGGCATCGAGTTCAGCCAGTACGCCGGCCTCGTTGCCGGCGAACTGACCCGCTACGGCTATCGCCCCGCCGCACCGGGCGAGAAGGCGGACCTCGTCGTCCGCATGGACTATGGCATCGACAAGGGCCGCGAACGCGTCGTGTCGAGCCCCGGTTTCGGCGATCCCTGGTATGGCGGCTACGGGTTCAACCGCGGCTTCTATCGCCCGATGGTGATCCGCGGCCCCAACGGCCGGCGCTATGTCCACGGCTGGTACGACCCTTGGTATTGGGGCGGTTTCGGGCCCGGCTGGGGCTATAACGACGTTCAGAGCTATACCGTCTACACCAGCGGCCTCGACCTGCAGATCGACCGCGCGGCCGACGGCCATCGCCTGTTCGAAGGTCACGCGCAGGCGCAATCGCGCAGCAACGATCTTCAGCAGCTGGTACCGAATCTCGTCGAGGCGATGTTCACCGGCTTCCCCGGCAATTCGGGCGAGCGGGTCCGCATCACGGTGGCCCCGCCCGAAAAGCGGTAAGCGCACGCGACCCCCGTCATTCTCCGGCGCGCGCCGCGCCGGAAAGGGAAAAGCCTAATTGTTGAGGCTGCGCCGGATCGCCGCGATCTCGGCGTCGAGTTCGCTGTCGGTGACGCGCAGCGCCTCGACCGTGCGCACCGCGTGGATCACCGTGGAGTGGTCGCGCCCGCCGAAGCGGCGCCCGATCTCGGGATAGGAGCGCGGCGTCAGTTCCTTCGCCAGATACATGGCGACCTGGCGCGGACGCGCGATCGCCCGCACCCGGCGCTTAGACGCCATCTCCGCCTTGTCGAGCCGGTAGTGCGCGCAGACCGCGCGCTGGATTTCGTCGATCGTGATTCGCGGCCGGGCGCTGCGCACATTCTCCGCCAGCCGGTCCTCGGCAAGCGCGAGATCGACATCGACGCCGGTCAGCGCGGCATAGGCGAGCAGCTTGTTGAGCGCGCCCTCGAGCTCGCGGATGTTGCGCGTGAAATGGCGGACCAGATAGGCGACGACGTCGTCGGGCACCGCGACCATCGGCATCGCGGCGAGCCGCTGGCGGATGATCCGCTCGCGCAGGTCGTCCTCGGGCGCCTCGATGTCGGCGACCAGCCCGCCCGACAGGCGCGACAGCAGGCGCGCCTCGACCCCGTCGAGCATCGCCGGCGGGCGGTCGGCGGTGACGACGAGCCGCTTGCCCGAGCACATCAGGTCGTCGATCGTGTGCAGCAGTTCTTCCTGCGTCGAATTCTTGCCGATCACGAACTGCAGATCGTCGAGCAGCAGCAGGTCGGCGGCGCGCAGCCGCGCCTTGAACGCCATCATGTCGCCGCCGCGCATCGCGCCGACGAATTCGAGCATGAACTTTTCCGCCGACATCAGGATGATGTTCGCGGTCGGCCGGATCGCCGCATAGGCCCGTGCGATCGCGTGCAGCAGGTGCGTCTTGCCCTGCCCGGTGCCCGAGCAGAGATAGAGCGGATTGAACTGCGGCGCCTCGGCCATCGCCATGCGCCGCGCGGCGTTGGCGGCGAGGATATTGCTGCGCGCCACCACGAAGCGGTCGAAGCACAGCCGCGCGTCGAACGGCGACGGCGCGGTCTGCGCGTCCGGGACCGGCGCCGCGTCGAAGGCGGGAAGCGGGGCGGTCGCCAGCGTCGCGGCGCGATCGCTCGCCGCCGCGCCGCCGCGCACGGTGACGCTGCGCACCGCCGGCAGATACTGGCGCCATGCCAGCAGCAGCCGCTCGCCGAAGCGGTCGTTGATCCAGTTGGCCGAAAAGCGGCTCGCGGTTTCGAGCGTGACGACCGCCGACAGGGTGCAGTAATCGGCGAAGCGCACGGGCTTCAGCCAATGGTCGAAGGTGCGGGCGCCCAGATCGCGGCGCAACCCTTCGGCAACGCGCGGCCAGAGCGCCGCGGCATCGCCGCTCATCGCTCCAAGGTCCGCATTGCCGTCATGCCGATCGCCACTCCCTGTCACGCCGTCCCGCCCCCTTTGAGTTCCGGTCGCCCCCGTCCGCCGCCGCGCCTGTCCGTCCCGACCCGGCGTTTCCAGCCGGGCGCATGCATCCGACCCCGGGCGCGCGGCCCGAAGGGGAATCGAATCATGTCGAGTGACGGCCGTCGGCGATGGCCAGCGACGCCCTTGTCTAGTCAGGCTCGGGCGAGTCGATCAAGGGCGCGGCCTGTAAAAATACTGAAATAAAAACCTTGACTCACCGGACCCCTCGGAAAATCGTCAAATGCCTGTTTTTTTCATATTTTTCAGTATCATAGACAGTCGCCAACGGGGCGTCGGCAACGAATCGCGGCAAATCCGCGACTTACCGCGATGCAACAGCATAGTCATCGACGCGTCATGATCGCGGGCACAAAAAAGAGCCCGCCGGAGGATATCCGGCGGGCCCTCTTGTCCCCTTTCGGGACATCG